>NZ_LMOB01000001.1 GCF_001423185.1 Plantibacter sp. Leaf314
GCTGGTCCTGGACGAGCACCGACACTCAACCACCCCCGGCAGACAGTGCCCTCATCTCGCGGCGGCCCTTCGCGTAGCTCACGAGCCAGCGGAGAGCGAGGGTGTTGGCGCGGTGAGGCTTGACATCGACCGGCACCTGGTAGGTGGAACCACCGACGCGGCGCGAACGCACCTCCGGAAGCTAAGACTCTTTGCGCCGATGGTACTGCAGGGGGGACCCTGTGGGAGAGTAGGACACCGCCGGACTTCTTCGTTGAAATGGCCACCCAAGGTTCTTGGGTGGCCATTTTGCGTTAACGCGCAGTGTGCTCAGGCGGTATGCCTGAGCAGACGAACCGCGTGAAGTCGACGTCTCACGAGTAGCGTGGGACACAGGATTTAGCAGG
Organism: Plantibacter sp. Leaf314; assembly: GCF_001423185.1. NCBI lineage: Bacteria > Bacillati > Actinomycetota > Actinomycetes > Micrococcales > Microbacteriaceae > Plantibacter > Plantibacter sp. Leaf314. The sequence continues at coordinate 387 of NZ_LMOB01000001.1, forward strand.
CAGACGCCGGGTGGCGGCGTTCGAACACCGTGGAGATCATCGTGAGTGACCAGTCAGCAGACCAGCCCGACAAGGGCGAGCGACGAGCACCTCGATCGTCCGGTGATGGACGCCCGAACACGAACCCCGGTCGACGAAACGACAACCCGCGCGGTGACAGGCCGCAGCGTGGTGACGGTCCTCGAGGCGATCGGCCACAGGGCTCTGATCGCCCCGCTTGGCAGCGGGATCGCCCGGCTTCCGGCGATCGCCCGCAGCGGTCGGACCGGCCGGCGCGGAGTGGCGACCGTCCTTCGTCAGGCGACCGCCCGCAGCGTTCGGACCGCCCCGCTTGGCAACAGGATCGCCCTGCCTCGGGCGATCGACCGCAGCGCTCAGACCGTCCCGCCCGGAGCGGGGACCGTCCGTCATCCGGCGATCGACCGCAGCGTTCCGATCGGCCTGCGTGGCAGCGTGATCGTCCGGCTTCGGGTGACCGCCCACAGCGGTCCGACCGTCCCGCGCGAAGCGGCGATCGTCCTGCATCGGGCGACCGACCGGATCGCGGGAACCGCACGGATCGCGGGCACTCGTCCGATCGTGGTGGCCGTCCCGACCGCGGCCGCGACAGTGGCGCACGGAGCGGCGGCCGCGAACTGTGGACGCGCGACGGTGCGCCGGCTCGGGGTGACCGCGACGCCTTCCGGAAGGAACGTGAGCTGACGGAGGAGGAGCGCATCGCGTTCGAGCTCAAGTCGATCCGTCCTCGCCACGACGACCCGGAGATTCCCGCGGACGTCACCCCCCAGGATCTCGACAAGGGAGCTCGCAACGAGCTCAAGACCCTCAGCAAGGAGAACGCCGACGGCGTCGCGCAGCACCTGGCCATGGCGGCCCGGCTGATCGACACCGACCCCGCGCTCGCTCATCTGCATGCCATGTCCGCTGCACGTCGTGCCGGTCGGATCGCGATGGTCCGAGAGACCCTCGCGATCACCGCCTACGAGACCGGTGACTACGCCCTCGCACTCCGCGAACTCCGGACCTACCGACGGATCTCCGGCAAGGACGATCAGTTGCCGCTCATGGTGGACAGTGAGCGCGGTGTCGGCCGTCCGGAGCGCGCCCTGGAACTCGGCCGATCCGTCGACCGCGCCACGCTCGACGTCCCGGTGCGTGTCGCGTTGGCGATCGCCATGTCCGGGGCCCGCCTCGATCTCGGCCAGACCGAAGACGCCCTGACCGAGCTGCAGATCCCGCAGCTCGATCCGAAGCGGGCCTTCTCCTACAGCCCGGCCCTGTTCAACGCCTACGCCGAGACGCTCGACGTCCTCGGCCGTTCCGATGAGGCATCCGTCTGGCACGACCGCGCGACGATCGCCGCTGAGGCGCTCGAGCAGTCGGCCGCCGACGACGAGGGGGAGACCATGGTCGTCGTCGAGGAGTTCTTCGACATCGACGATGCTCCTGACGCTGACGCTGACGCTGACGCTGACGCTGATGCTGATGCTGATGCTGATGCTGATGCTGATGCTGATGCTGATGCTGATGCTGATGCTGATGCTGACTCTGAGGTACCAGAGGAGCTGCCAGAGGAGGCACCGGCCGATGAGCCCGCTACTGACGAGAAGGCCTAAGCCCGTGACCCCCCTCGACGGTGTCGACGTCGTGCTTGCCGACCTGGACGGCGTCGTCTACGCCGGACCGAACGCGATCCCGTATGCGGTGGAGTCGCTGAACCTCGCCGCGACACACGTGCGGGTCGGCTACATCACGAACAACGCCTCCCGGACCGACGCCTCGGTCGCGCAACACCTGACGGACCTTGGCCTCACCGTGGCACCCGCCGAGGTCGTGACGAGCCCCCAGGCCGCCGTGCGACTCCTGGCGGGCCTCGTGCCCGCCGGTTCCACCATCCTGGTCGTCGGCGGCGCCGGCCTCGTCGACGAGGTGGAGAAGGGTGGCTTCGTCGTCACCCGGTCCGCCGAGGACTCGCCGGCCGCCGTGATCCAGGGCTTCGCCCCGGAGGTCGGATGGTCACACCTCGCCGAGGCGGCCTTCGCCCTGCAGACCCCGCGAGCGGACGGGACTGAACTGCCCTGGGTCGCCACGAACACCGACTGGACCATTCCCCAGGCCCGCGGTATCGCACCCGGCAACGGAACGCTCGTCTCAGCCGTCCACACCGCCGTCGGACGACTCGCCACGGTCGCCGGCAAGCCCGAAGTACCGATCTTCGACGAGGCGAAGGTGCGCTTCAACGCGTCCAAACCGCTGTTCATCGGCGACCGGCTCGACACGGACATCCTCGGGGCGAACCGCGCCGGCATCGCCTCCGCGCTCGTCCTCACCGGGATCGATCGAGCCAAGCACGTCCTCGCGGCTGACCAGCACTCCCGGCCGACGTTCATCCTCGAAGACCTGCGGCAGCTGCACGAGCCGTACCCGGTCACGACGATGTCACGGGACGGCAAGGCGGCGACCGTCGGTGCCGCGACGGTCCGCATCCGCGGCAACGACGTCGTCGTGGAATCGAGCGGTCCGACGAAGATCGATCTGCTCCGTGCCGCGTGCGCGGCGATCTGGGCCTCCGGCCGGGCGATCTACGGGCTCAACGTCCCGGAGCACCTGTACGCGGAATGAACGCGCTCTCGGCCGCTACCGGCCGTGTTCGCCCTCAGCGCTCCCACCCGACGACGGTGGTGGTGGCCGGTAGGGTTGCCCTGTGACGAATGAACCGGAGGACCCGAGCAACAGCCTCCCGTCCCGCGTCCACCGCATCGACGAGCAGCCGCTCCGGGAGCGTGCCGCCGCCTACGGCGAACTCGTCGATGAACTCCGGGCAACGCTCGAAGGGAGCGACTCGCCGAGGACCTCGGCATAACGCATGCAGAACCTACCCGAACCGCCCGCAGCACCCGACACCGCGGAGGAGGACCGCTCGCCGGTCCGCCTCGACGCCGCCCTCGCCACCCGTGGGCTCGCCCGGTCCCGAACCCATGCAGCGCAACTCGTCGCCGACGGGCTGGTCACCGTGGACGGACGGACCATCGTCAAAGCAGCGCATCGGGTACGGCCCGACGCGAAGCTCACCGTCGCCGCGACCGACCACTACGTGAGCCGCGCCGCGCACAAACTCCTCGCCGCGCTGGACGCGTTCCCCGTCTCCGTCGAGGACGCCCTGGTCCTCGACGCCGGGGCCTCGACCGGTGGGTTCACGCAGGTCCTCCTCGAGCGCGGCGCCCGACGGGTGGTCGCGCTGGACGTCGGCCATGACCAGCTCGTCCCGCAGCTGCGCGAGGACGAGCGGGTGCAGGTCGTCGAAGGATGCAACGTCCGATTCCTCACCCCTGAACAGTTCCGAGAATTGACCGGCGACGACGAGCGGCCGTCGGTCGTGGTCGGCGACCTCTCCTTCATCTCCCTCACCCAGGTGCTTCCGGCCCTCGTGAGCGTGGCAGCGGTCCCGGCCGAGCTCGTCCTCCTCGTCAAGCCGCAGTTCGAGGTCGGGCGTGGAGGCGTCCGCGAAGGCGTCGTCACCGACGCCGCGCTCCGAGCGGACGCCGTCGCCGGCGTCCTGTGGGCCGCCTGGGACCTCGGACTGGGCACGGCCGGGCTCATCCCGTCACCCATCGTCGGGACGCACGGCAACCGTGAGTACGTCGTGTGGATATCGGCTGAGCACGGCCGCAATCCGACAGAATGGATGCAGCAGATCACCTCGATGGCTGGAGCGTAACCCGATGCCACACCCCACCGATCCGACCGTCGCGGCGAGGAACATCCTGGTCGTCGCGCACACGGGCCGTGACGACTCCCGCGACGCCGCGGTCCTCGTCTCCCGACTGCTGCTGGACGCAGGCGTCCGCCCCGTGCTGAGCGCCCTGGAGCGCGCCGACCTCATCGCCGTCGACCCGGAACTCTCGGTCGTCTCCGTCCTCCACGACGAGGTCGGGCTCGGCGACATCGAGCTGACCATCGTGCTCGGTGGCGACGGCACGATCCTGCGCGCCGCCGAGGTCACCCGCGGCTCGGCTGCCCCGCTGCTCGGCGTGAACCTCGGCCACATCGGGTTCCTCGCCGAGAGCGAACGCGACGACCTCACCGAGACGGTCGAAAGGGTCGTCCGACGCGACTACTTCGTCGAAGAGCGGATGACGCTGTCGGTGCGGGTGAAGGTCGGGGCCGAGGTCGTCTACGAGACGTGGGCGCTCAACGAGGCCACGGTCGAGAAGGCGAGCCGGGAGCGCATGCTCGAGGTCGTCATCGAGGTCGACCAGCGTCCGCTCTCGTCGTTCGGTTGCGACGGTGTGGTCATCTCGACACCCACCGGTTCCACCGCGTACAACTTCTCCGCAGGCGGGCCGGTCGTGTGGCCGTCCGTCGAGGCCATCACCCTCGTCCCGCTCAGCGCGCACGCGCTGTTCGCCAAGCCGTTGGTCGTCGGTCCGGAGTCGGCTCTCGCCGTGGAGGTGCTGGAGCGCACCGACGGGCTCGGTGTCCTCTGGTGCGACGGTCGCCGCGCGCGCGACCTCCAGCCGGGCGCGCGGGTCGTGGTCCGACGCTCGTCGGTGCCGGTGCGTCTGGCGCGTCTGCACGAGAGCACCTTCACCGACCGCCTCGTCAACAAGTTCCAGCTCCCGGTCACCGGCTGGCGTGGCCCGACCGGTCGGGAGGAGCCCATGACCGGCACGATCCACCTGCCGGGTCCGACGACCACCGGCCACGACGACGATCAGGACGGCACTGCATGATCGAAGAGATCGAGATCCGCGACCTCGGGGTCATCGCCTCGGGCACCCTTCCGCTGGGACCAGGTTTCACGGCCGTCACCGGTGAGACGGGCGCCGGCAAGACCATGGTCGTCACCGCGCTCGGCCTCCTCCTCGGACAGCGCTCGGACAGCGGCGTCGTCCGCGCCGGCCAGAAGCAGACCAGTGTCCAAGGACGCTGGTTGGTGCCGGCGGAGGGCGCCGTCGCAGATCGCGTCCGCGAAGCCGGGGGAGACCTCGACGAAGCGGGCGAGGCGGCGGAGCTGTTGCTCGGACGCATCGTGACCGCCGAGGGACGCGGTCGCGCGATCGTCGGTGGGCGCACAGCACCCATCGGGATCCTGTCCGAGCTCGGCGAGCAGCTCGTGGTGGTGCACGGACAGTCCGATCAAATCCGCCTGCGGGCTGCACCCGCCCAGCGGGACGCCCTCGACCGGTTCGCCGGCGAACCGCTCCACCAGGCGTTGGCCGACTACCAGGAGCGGTATCGCCGACTCATCGAACTGCGGACCGAGCTCGAGACCCTCACCGGGGAACGCGACACCCGCCTGCTCGAAGCCGAACAGCTGCGCGCCGCGCTGGCGGAGATCGAACAGGCAGACCCGCAGCCCGGTGAGGACGCAGAGCTCGCCGAGCGCGCGGACCGACTCACGAACCTCGAGGAGCTCCGGCTCTCGGCGGCCGGAGCACGCGAACTCGTCTCCGCCGAAGCCGGCGAGGAGAGCGACGTCGTCGGACTCCTCGAAGGCGCACGGCGGCAGCTGGACCGCGCCGCGGTCCACGACCCTGCCCTCGGCGCGATCGCCGCGAGTGTGGCGAACGCGAGCTACCTGGCTGCCGAGATCGCCGCCGAGCTCTCCAGCTACCTGGCCGGACTCGACGAGGACGGCGCCCGCGAGCTCGAGGTCGTGCAGGAACGTCGCGCGACCCTCGCCACACTGGCCCGGAAGTACGGCCCGACCGCCGACGACGTCCTGCAGCTCCTCGAGACCGGGAGCACCCGCCTTCTGGAACTCGACGGCGACTCCGACCGCATCACCGAGTTGGAGGGTGAGGTCGAGCGCCTCGTCGGCGAGGTCGACACGGCCGCCGCGGCGCTGAGCGCGGTCCGGGTCGAGGCGGCGGCACGCCTCGGAGCAGCAGCCAGCACCGAACTGCGTTCGCTCGCCATGGCCGAAGCCGAGCTGGTCGTCGAGGTCACCGACCGCGACGACCTCACGGTGTACGGCAAGGATGTAATCGCCTTCCTCCTCCGACCCCACGCCGGAGCGGAACCGCGCCCGCTGGGGAAGGGTGCCTCGGGTGGAGAGCTCTCTCGCGTGATGCTGGCCCTCGAGGTCGTCATCGCCGGAGCGGACCCCGTCCCGACCTTCGTGTTCGACGAGGTCGACGCCGGTGTCGGCGGTGCTGCGGCGATCGAGATCGGTCGCCGTCTCGCGGCCCTCGCCGAACGATCCCAGGTGATCGTCGTCACCCACCTCGCGCAGGTCGCGGCCTTCGCCAACAACCACCTGAGCGTGGTCAAGGGCGGAGACGGGTCCGTCACGGCCTCGAGCGTCCGTCAGCTCGTCGGTGCGGACCGCGAAGCGGAGATGGCCCGGTTGCTCTCAGGCCTCGCGGAATCGGACAGTGGCCTCGCCCACGCCCGCGAACTGCTCGCCCTCGCCGCCTCATGACGACGGTCCTGTGCAGGAATCGACACGGAAGCCCGAACTGGATGGTAGGATAAAAGCCCGTGGTGAATACTTCTGAAGCGGGCAACCTGAACTCCTCGACCGACGACATCGTCCCGGGCTCCAACGGCACGACCAAGCACATCTTCGTGACTGGTGGTGTCGTTTCTTCGTTGGGCAAGGGGCTCACTGCCGCCAGCCTCGGCAACCTGCTGACCGCACGCGGGCTCCGGGTCGTCATGCAGAAGCTCGACCCCTATCTCAACGTCGACCCCGGCACGATGAACCCGTTCCAGCACGGCGAGGTCTTCGTGACCGACGACGGCGCCGAGACCGATCTCGACATCGGCCACTACGAGCGTTTCCTCGACATCGAGCTGAGCCAGGCGGCCAACGTCACGACGGGCCAGATCTACTCGACCGTCATCGCCAAGGAGCGCCGCGGCGAGTACCTCGGCGACACCGTGCAGGTCATCCCGCACATCACCGACGAGATCAAGCGCCGCATGCGCCTCCAGGCGTCCGAGACGCCGCAGCCCGACGTGATCATCACGGAGATCGGTGGCACGGTCGGCGACATCGAGTCGCAGCCGTTCATCGAGTCGGCCCGGCAGATCCGTCACGAGCTCGGCCGGAACAACGTCTTCTTCGTGCACGTGTCCCTCGTGCCGTACATGGGCGCCTCGGGGGAGCAGAAGACGAAGCCGACGCAGCACTCGGTCGCGGCCCTCCGCTCCATCGGCATCCAGCCCGACGCCCTCGTGCTTCGCAGCGACCGCCCCGTGACGGAGAGCAACAAGCGCAAGATCGCGCTCATGTGCGACGTCGATGAGGACGCCGTCGTCAACGCGGTGGACGTGCCGAGCATCTACGACATCCCCACCATGCTGAACGACCAGGGCCTCGACGCGTACATCGCGGACCGGCTCGGCCTCGTCACCAACGACGTCGACTGGAGCGGCTGGGCGGACCTCCTCGAGGCCGTGCACCACCCGAAGCACGCGGTCACCATCGGCCTCGTCGGCAAGTACATCGACCTCCCCGACGCCTACCTCTCGGTCACCGAGGCGCTCAAGGCCGGTGGATTCGCGCACGACACCAAGGTCAGCATCCGGTGGATCCCGTCCGACGACTGCGAGACCGTCGAAGGAGCGATCAAGGCGCTCGCCGACGTCGACGGCATCTGCGTCCCCGGCGGCTTCGGTATCCGCGGGATCGAGGGCAAGCTCGGCGCCCTGAAGTTCGCCCGCGAGAACGGCATCCCGGTGCTCGGACTCTGCCTCGGCCTGCAGTGCATGGTCATCGAGTACGCCCGCAACATCGTCGGACTCGAGGGCGCGAGCTCCTCGGAGTTCGACCCCGACACGCAGTTCCCCGTCATCGCGACGATGGCCGAGCAGGTGGAGATCATCGCCGGCGGCGACCTCGGCGGGACGATGCGCCTCGGTCTGTATGCGGCGAAGCTCGACGAGGGCTCGATCGTCGCCGAACTCTACGGATCGAACGAGGTCTCGGAGCGCCACCGTCACCGCTACGAGGTGAACAACGGGTACCGCCAGCAGATCGCGGACGCCGGTCTGCAGTTCTCCGGTCTCTCGCCCGACGGCACGCTCGTCGAGTACGTCGAGCTGCCGCGCGAGGTGCACCCGTTCTACGTCGCGACGCAGGCCCACCCCGAACTCCGTTCACGTCCGAACCACGCTCACCCGCTGTTCGCCGGCCTCGTCGGCGCCTCGCTCGAGCGTCAGCAGGCGAGCCGACTGTTCGACGTCGCCAATGGTTGAGTCGAACGACTCCGTCGGAGCGTTGCGCGACGAGGCACACCCGGTCGACGTCGTCTCCTCGGAGCGCGCCTTCGAGGGCAAGGTCTGGGACATCCGCCGCGAGACGTTCCGGTACGGCGACGGCGAGGTCGTCCGCGAGTTCGTCGATCACACCGGAGCGGTCGCCGTGCTCGCGCTCGACGCCGAGGACCGGGTGCTGCTCATCCAGCAGTACCGCCACCCGATCGGCGAGCGCGACTGGGAGCTCCCGGCAGGGCTGCTCGACATCGCGGGGGAGGACCCGGCGGTCGCCGCGGGTCGTGAGCTCGAGGAGGAGGCCGACCTGGTCGCCGGCTCCCTGCAGCTCCTGACGGAGTTCTACACCACCCCTGGTGGCAGCAACGAGTCGATCCGCATCTACCTCGCCCGCGACCTCACCGCGACCACCGAGGCGTTCGCCCGCGCCGAGGAGGAGGCGGACATCCGCATCGAGTGGGTGCCGCTCGACGATGCGGTGGCGGCGGTGCTCGACAGGCGGCTCCACAACTCGATCCTCATGATCGGTGTCCTGACCGCTGCTGCGGCTCGCGATCGCGGATGGTCGACGCTGCGCGACAGCGGCGACTCCACGATCGGACCGGGCGGAGCCTGAGGCGTGGCGCTCGATCGCGCGGTCGCCGACTACCTGCGGCACATCGCGATCGAGCGCGGCCTGTCGGCCAACACGCAGGCCGCCTACCGGCGGGATCTCGACGGTTACCTGGCCTGGCTCGGCGCCCACGGCGTCGATGAAGCGACAGCCGTCACGGCCGGACATGTGTCGGAGTACACCGCGTCGCTTCGGACGCCCGAGGGACAGCCGGTCCGGGCGTCCTCGCTCGCCAGAGTCCTGTCGTCCATCCGCGGGCTCCACCGGTTCCTCCTCGACGAGCAGCTCGTCGAGGTGGACGTGGCGCGTGAGGTGCGCCCGCCGAAGCTCCCCGGACGCCTGCCGAAGGCGATCACGATCGACCAGGTCCGGGCCCTGCTCGAGACGACCGACGGCGACGAGCTGCTCGCGATCCGCGACAAGGCGCTCCTCGAGCTGCTCTATGCCACCGGCGCCCGGGTCTCGGAGGCGGTCGGCCTGAACGTCGACGACGTCATCGACACCGACATCGTCCGGTTGCTCGGCAAGGGTGGCAAACAACGGATCGTGCCGCTCGGGAGCTTCGCCCGCGAAGCGGTCGACCGCTATCTGGTCCGGGTCCGTCCCGTCTTCTCAGCCCTCGGTCGTTCCACGCCGGCACTCTTCCTCGGGCAGCGTGGCGCACGCCTGTCCCGGCAGAGTGCCTGGCTCATCCTGCAGCGTGCGGCCGAGCGCGCGGGACTCGAAGCGCACATCTCGCCGCACACCCTGCGGCACTCGTTCGCCACCCACCTGTTGCAGGGCGGGGCCGACGTCCGGGTCGTGCAGGAACTCCTCGGTCACTCCTCCGTCGCGACGACGCAGCTGTACACCTTGGTGACGGTCGACAACCTCCGCGACGTGTACACACAGTCGCATCCGCGGGCCAGATGGACCGCGGGCGGAGCGGCACCCCGGGCCTGAGCCGCGGCCCGGTAGACTCGTCACTCGAACGACAGCAAGCGGGAGCGAGGCAACACCGGTGGCCGGTACGAAGCACACGAGCGCAGTGCAGCACGCTGCGCGCAAGACCGCCGCCGAAGCGAACCCGAACGGCCCCACCGGCCGCCCGCGTCGCGAATTCGCGGTCCCGCCGACCCTGGCCCAGCACGGCCCGGCGCGCATCATCTCGCTCTGCAACCAGAAGGGCGGGGTCGGGAAGACGACGACCACCATCAGCCTCTCGGCCGCGCTGGCCGAGTACGGCCGTCGCGTCCTCGTCGTCGACTTCGACCCGCAGGGCGCCCTGTCCGCGGGGCTCGGTATCTCGACCCACGATTCGAACACCGTGTACGACCTGCTGCTCGGCACCGTGAAGGACCCGGCGGAGGTCATCCAGCACACCGCCATCGACGGTCTCGACGTCCTGCCGGCGAACATCGACCTCTCCGCCGCCGAGGTCCACCTCGTCAACGAGGTCGCGCGCGAGACGATCCTGGCCCGAGTGCTGCGGAAGGTCTCCGACGACTACGACGTCATCCTGATCGACTGCCAGCCCTCGCTCGGCCTACTCACCGTCAACGCCCTCACAGCGAGCCACGGGGTGCTCATCCCGCTCGAGTGCGAGTTCTTCGCCCTGCGTGGCGTCGCGCTGCTGATCGAGACGATCGACAAGGTCCGCGACCGCCTCAACCCGGCGATCGAGCTCGACGGCATCCTCGCGACCATGTACGACTCCCGGACGCTGCACTCGCGCGAGGTGCTCGAGCGGGTCGTCGACGCGTTCGACGACAAGGTGCTCGAGACGGTCATCGGCCGGACCGTGAAGTTCCCGGACGCGAGCGTCGCCGGAACCCCGATCACCGAGTTCGCGCCGGAGCACGCGGCAGCGAAGGCCTACCGTCAGCTGGCGAGAGAGCTCATCTCCCGTGGCGCGATCGCCTGATCCCGCGCGGTCGTCCGTGGCCGTACTTCCTCCGGCCGACGAGACCGGCACGCACCCCACCGAGGCGTCGTCCGTCGAACCTGCGGCGACTCCGTCGTTCCGGGTGTCGTTCGACGGCTTCGAGGGCCCATTCGATCTCCTGTTGTCGCTCATCGGCAAACACGAGCTCGACATCACCGAGGTGTCACTCAGCCGCGTGACCGACGAGTTCATCGGCTACCTGCGCACCCTCGAGGCCGACGACGAGCTCGATCAGGCGAGTGAGTTCCTCGTCGTCGCGGCCACGCTGCTCGACCTCAAGATCGCCGGCCTGCTGCCGCAAGGTGAGCTGGTCGACGCCGAGGACGTCGCCCTGCTGGAGGCGAGGGACCTCCTGTTCGCGCGCCTGCTCCAGTACCGCGCCTTCAAGCAGGCGTCGGCCTGGTTCGCCGAACGCCTCGAACGGGAGTCGGCGCGTCATCCCCGCTCCGTCCGCCTGGAGGAGCAGTACCGCCGCCAGACCCCGGAACTCGTCTGGACGCTGACGGCCCAGGATTTCGCGGCACTGGCGACGCTCGCGTTCACGCCACGCGAGCTGCCGACCGTCGGACTCGACCACCTGCACGCGCCGCTCGTGAGCATCCGCGAGCAGGCCGCGCACGTCGTCGCCATCCTCCGCAGCGGCGGATCCCACACGTTCCGTGAACTCGTCGCCGGTGCCGAGCAGAAGGGCGTCGTCGTCGCTCGGTTCATCGCCGTGCTCGAGCTGTACCGCCACGCCGCGCTGTCGTTCGAGCAGATCGAACCACTCGGCGAGCTCACGCTGCGCTGGACGGCGGAGACGTGGGACGACGACAGCCTCGCGAACCTGGGAGCCGATTACGATGCCTGAGCGGTCCGACGAGCCGATCGACCGGCCTGCCGACGTGGCGACGAGCCTCCCGCCCGAACCCGAGCCGGTACCGGCACCGGACGTCCCGAGGGCGCTCGAGGCGATCCTCATGGTGGCCGACGAGCCGCAGAGCCTCGTGAACCTGGCTGCAGCCGTGCACGTGCCGGTCGGAACGGTGCGGCGTGCCATCGCCGAACTCGTGGCCGACTACGACGGGGAACGCGGCGGCGTGCGACGCGGCTTCGAGCTGCGCGAGGTCGGTGGCGGATGGCGGTTCTACGTCCGAGCAGACCATGACGCCCTCATCGCCGACTACGTGGTGTCGCAGAACCCGACGAAGCTCTCGCAGGCGGCGCTCGAGACCCTCGCGGTCATCGCCTACAAACAACCCATCAGCCGTGGGGCGATCGCGTCGATCCGTGCCGTCAACGTCGACTCCGTCGTCCGGACGCTCCTCGGACGCGGTCTCATCACGGAGATGTTCACCGACAGCGAGACGGGTGCCATCAACTACGGCACCACCGATCTCCTGCTCACCCAACTTGGTATCAACGCCATCGAGGAGCTGCCGCGGATCTCGCCGTTGCTCGACGATGGCCGGGAAGGATTCGACAGTGACCAGCACTGAACCAGAGGGCATCCGCTTGCAGAAGGTGCTCGCGAACGCGGGCGTCGCTTCCAGGCGCGTCTCCGAGCAGCTCATCGAGGACGGGCGTGTGGAGGTGAACGGCGTCGTCGTGACCGAGCTCGGCTCACGCATCGACCCGGAGCACGACCTCGTGTCGGTCGACGGCAGCGCCATCCAGCTCGACGCGTCGAAGCGGTACCTCATGCTCAACAAGCCGGTGGGCATCTACAGCTCGCTGAAGGACGACCGGGGCCGCCCCGATCTGCGCCGCTTCACCGAGCAGTACGAGGAGCGGTTGTTCAACGTCGGGCGCCTCGACGCCGAGACGAGCGGCCTGCTCATCCTCACGAACGACGGCGATCTGGCCCACGTGCTCGCGCATCCGTCCTTCGGCGTGCAGAAGACGTACATCGCGAAGGTGACCGGCAAGGTGACCCCGCAGGTCCTCGCGAAGTTGACCGCGGGCATCGACCTGGAGGACGGACCCATCTCCGCCGACAAGGCGCGGCTCCTCGGCACCGAGGACGGCTTCAGCCTGGTCGAGCTCACGCTGCACTCCGGCCGCAACCGGATCGTCCGCCGCATGCTGGACGCCGTCGGACACCCGGTCGTGGACCTCGTCCGTCGCCAGTTCGGTCCCCTCCACCTCGGCACCCTCGGGTCCGGGCAGCTGCGCGAGCTCACCAAGGACGAGCTCGGCGCCATCCTGACGATCGCGCGTACGCACGGCCCTGAGGCGCGTGCAGCCGACGGCACCGCGGCGGAGGCGTCGGAGCCGACCGAATGACCGACGTCGTCGCCTCGCCACCGCGCGTCCAGGGTTCCGTCCGCATCGTGGGAGCCGGGCTGCTCGGCGCGAGCATCGGTCTCGCGCTGCGCGCCAAGGGCGTCGACATCATCCTCGACGACGCGTCGCCCAGCCAGTTGCGTCTCGCCATCGACTACGGAGCGGGTCGTGGTGCCGAGGCGACCGACACCCCGTCCGTCGTCGTCATCTGCGTCCCGCCGGACGTCACGGCCCGCGTGATCGAGGCCGAGCTGGCGGCGTTCCCGGATGCGGTCGTCACCGACGTCGCGAGCGTGAAGCTCGAACCGTATCGGGCGCTGCTCGAGCGCGGCGTCGACCTCACCCGGTACATCGGCTCCCACCCACTCGCCGGGCGCGAGCGCGGCGGCGCCATCTCCGCGCGGGCGGACCTCTTCCTCGGTCGTCCCTGGGTGATCTGCCGCGACGCGGAGACCCCCGCCTGGGCGCTGGCACAGGTCGAGGGACTCGCGCTCGACCTCGGGACCATCCCGATGGAGATGACCCCCGAGGAACACGACCGGTTCGTCGCGCTCGTCTCGCACACCCCGCAGCTCGTCGCGAGTCTCCTCGCCGCCCAGCTGCGGGACGCGGAGGAGGGTGCCATCCAGCTCGCCGGCCAGGGCCTCCGCGACACCGTCCGCATCGCGTCGAGCGCGCCCGAACTCTGGGTGCAGATCCTCAGCGCGAACCATGCCGAAGTCCTCCCGGTGTTGGAGCGGCTGTCCACCGACCTCGACTCGGTCATCTCGTCGCTCCGTGACCCGGAGGTGCCAGGCGCACGCCGCACGATCGCGGACACGATCGCCGCCGGCAACACGGGCGTCGCTCGGCTGCCGGGCAAGCACGGACAGAACCGCCGGTTCGCCAGCATCGTCGTCCTCCTCGACGACCGTCCTGGCCAGCTGGGCGCACTGTTCACGGAGCTCGGCGAGATCGGCGTGAACATCGAAGACCTGCGTCTGGAGCACTCGCCCGGCGCGAACATCGGTCTCGCGGAGGTCCAGGTCCTCCCCGAGGTCAAACAGCGCACCGTGGACGACCTCGAGTCGCGCGGTTGGCGCATCGCAGAGGTATAGGAAGAGACATGACTGAACAGCACCCCACCAGCACCGACGCGTCGACGCAGGCCGCACCCGTCGTGGTCGCGATCGACGGGCCTGCCGGCAGCGGGAAGTCGAGCGTCAGCAAGGCCGTCGCGCGCCGGCTCGGCTACCGGTACCTGGACACGGGCGCCTGGTACCGCGCGCTCGCCCTGCACACCGTGGAAGCAGGTGTCGATCCGGAGGACTCAGCGTCCGTCGTCGCCTCGCTCGAGGCCTTCGGTGAGGCGTTCTCCGTCTCGCTCGACCCGGATGTCACCGCCTTCTCCTTGGGCGGGCAGGACGTGACGGAGGAGATCCGCGGGCAGCGCGTGACGGCGGTCGTGTCGGCCGTCGCAAGGGTCCCCGAGGTGCGTGCGTGGATCAACGACACGTTCCGATCGCTCATCGCGGGCGTCGATCGTCCGGGCATCGTCGTCGAGGGACGGGACATCACGACCGTCGTCGCACCGGATGCTCAAGCTCGGATCCTGCTCACGGCGTCCGAAGCGGCTAGAATGGCCAGGCGTTCAGCGGAATTCGAGAGCCACCCTGCCGGCGACGTCGCGGAACAACTGCAGCGGCGTGATCGGGCGGACTCCAGGGTCGTCGACTTCATGAACGCGGCGGACGGAGTGACCACGGTCGACTCCACGCACATCGACTTCGACGAGACGGTCGACGCGGTCGTCCGCGTCACCGAATCCCTCACAGCAAGGAACTCCCATGGCTCACGATGACGAGCAGTTCGACGGAGGCCCCGACGACCTCGCGGACCGCCTCCAGGACATGGACGAGGAGCTCGCGACCCAGCGGGCCGCGTCCCTCCGCTCCGGCCTGGCCGACTACGACCTCGAGGGCGACGACCTCGACATCCTCGACGGCGCGACGGAGGACCCCGACGAGATCCGGTTCCTGCCGGCCCTGCCCGTCGTGGCCATCGTCGGCCGCCCGAACGTCGGCAAGTCCGCGCTGGTGAACCGCATCCTCGGCCGCCGCGAGGCCGTCGTCGAGGACACCCCCGGCGTCACCCGCGACCGCGTCAACTACAAGGCCGAGTGGAACGACCGCCGCTTCACGGTCGTCGACACCGGCGGGTGGGAACCCGACGCGAAGGGCATCGACGCGTCGGTCGCTGCGCAGGCCGAGATCGCCATCGACCTCTCCGACGTCGTCATCTTCGTCGTCGACGCCATGGTCGGCGCCACGGCGACGGATGAGCAGGTCGTCAAGCTGCTCCGTAAGACCGGTCGTCCGGTGTTCCTCGTCGCCAACAAGGTCGACGACGCCCGCCAAGAGCCGGAGGCCGCTGCGCTCTGGAACCTCGGCCTCGGCGAGCCGTACCCGGTCTCCGCGATCCACGGTCGCGGCGTCGCCGACCTCCTCGACACGATCCTCAAGGTGCTCCCGCAGGTCTCGGCCGTCGCGAAGGACGAGTTCGGCGGCCCGCGCCGCGTCGCGATCCTCGGACGCCCGAACGTCGGCAAGTCCAGCCTGCTGAACAAGACCGCGGGGGAGGAGCGCGTCGTCGTCAACGACCTCGCCGGCACGACCCGCGACCCGGTCGACGAGCAGATCGAGCTCGGCGGCAAGATCTGGCGCTTCGTCGACACCGCCGGTATCCGTCGTCGCGTTCACCTCTCGCAGGGTGCTGACTTCTACGCTTCGCTCCGCACGAGCACCGCACTCGAGAAGGCCGAGGTCGCGGTCGTGCTCATCGACGTGACCGAGGTGATCAGCGAGCAGGACGTCCGCATCATCGACCTCGTGCTCGAGAGCGGGCGTGCGCTCGTCCTCGCGTTCAACAAGTGGGACCAGCTCGACGACGAACGCCGCAAGTACCTGGAGCGCGAGATCGAGCAGGACCTCTCGCACGTCTCCTGGGCTCCCCGCGTCAACATCTCGGCCCGCACCGGTCGTCACCTCGAACGGCTCGTTCCGGCACTCGAGGTCGCCCTCGAGTCGTGGGACATGCGGATCCCGACCGGCAAGTTCAACGCCTTCCTCGCGGAGCTCACCGCGGCGCACCCGCACCCGCTGCGCGGTGGCAAGCAGCCGCGCATCCTGTTCGGGACGCAGGCGGCCAGCCGGCCGCCGACCTTCGTGCTCTTCACCACGGGATTCCTCGACCCGGGTTACCGCCGATACGTCGTGCGGCGCCTGCGCGAGATCTGGGGCTTCGAGGGCACGCCGATCAACGTCAACATGCGCGTCCGCGAGAAGCGTCAGCGCTGATCCGACGCACGATGCTCCGCCGCAACGGCGGGTGCTGACGAAGGCCCGGGACCGCTCGATGAGTGATCCCGGGCCTTCGGCGTGCCGGAGCACGCGCTCAGAGGTGTTGCGGGGTGACCTCGACCGCAGGGGCGAGCACCGACTCGGCGTCCGCGTCGAACGGCCACCAGCTCGGCAGCAGTTCGCCGGTCAGCTGCAGGAATCCTTCGATGTCGCGTGGCCCGGGGGTGTCGAGCCACACGCGGGACGCGCCGACGAACCCGGCCGACACGAAGTTGGCCGCCGAGCGGATGAAGACGTCGCGCTGTTCGGGGCTGAGGGACTCCTCGTGCGGGAGGCTGATCGCTCCGCGGTCGAAGATGTCCAGGATCGTGGCGGTGAAGATTCGGTTGAGCATCGGCTGCAGGCTCGCTCCGATGACGTCGTCGTCCAGCCCCACCCGGTAGATGTCGGCGCGGTCGTCGATGTGGCGGAGGGTCGCCACGGTGAGGCGCGCGATCGCGGCGGGTGCGTCGTCGGCCGACACCGTGGCCAGGTGGGTGACGCTCAGCTCCGTCAGTTCCTCGGCCAGTACCGACTCGAGCAGCTCGCACGGTGCCGCTGCGTGTTGGTAGAAGGTCGACCGGTTGATGCCGGCGCGGGCTGCGATCTCGGAGACGGACATCTCGCTGGTGGGGCGCTTGGCGGCGAGTTCCAGGATCGTTTTGGCGAGGCGAGCCCGCGTCCTGCGTTGACGTGCGTCCATGGTGGTCCTTCGCGTGAATCGGTGGGGAGGGCGCGGCTGCGTCCGATGTGCTGATATTCAAGATATAACATACTCCATCAGGTGGTGGAGAGTTTGTGCACAGCGGGCGTACGGCACGGGGTTTCGTGACAGGCTTGAAGCATGACCGACACGCATCCGCCGAGCGACCCCGTGCGCGACGCGGGCGATGCCTGGGTCGAATCCGGAGACGGCCGCAAGTTCTGGGGCCGATTCGGAGCTGCGGGTCTCTTGGTGCACGACCCCGTGCGCGGGGTGTTGCTGCAGCATCGAGCCGGATGGAGTCACTTCGGCGGAACCTGGGGCATCCCGGGTGGTGCGCGTCACCAGTTCGAGGACGCCGTCGATGGTGCCGTCCGGGAGTCGAACGAGGAGGCCGGGGTGCCGGCGGACTTGATCGAGCTCCGGTTCGCCTCCGTGCTGGACCTCGGGTTCTGGTCGTACACGACGGTGATCGTCGAGGCGGTAGCACCCTTCGAACCGGTCGTCTCCGACCCCGAGAGCATCGCGCTCGCCTGGGTGCCGGTGGCGGAGGTCGAGACCTTGCCGCTGCACCCCGGCTTCGCCGACTCCTGGCCTGAGCTCCGGGCGCAGCTCGACCGCCGGGTCACCATCGTCGTCGACGTCGCCAACGTCGTCGGTTCGCAGCCGAACGGGTGGTGGAAGGACCGCGCGGGTGCCGCGCAGGGCTTCGTCTCGCGCCTGGTCGGTCTCGCTCATGCAGGCACCGACGCGTCCGCCCTCGGGCTGGACTTCGACCGGTGGTGGCCGGCATACGTCGCCGTGGTCGAGGGCCAGGCTCGTGGCGCTCGGCCGGACGCCACTGCAGCCGGGGCCGGTCCGTCATCGCGCGCGGGCGTCTCGGTCGTCGATGCGGCGGGGAGCGGCGACGACGCGATCGTCGACGTCGTCGGCGGGCTCCAAGGGGCCGTCGTGGTGGTGACCTCGGATCGCGGACTCCGCGAGCGGGTCGAGCGACTAGGTGCGACGACACGCGGCGCGGCTTGGTTGACCGATCGGCTCGACCGCACCGTCTGACCCCTGAACCGGATGCGGATCTGCGGTTGTCAAGCGGTCCGGTCGCATCCCCGGTGGAGCATACGGGTCCGCCTATCCTGGGATGATGCGTGCGGTGTGCACGGCTCGTCTGGAGGATCAGCGTGGACCATCGAGGAAAGACACCCGAGCAGCGCGAGGGCGAAGCGTCGTCGGAGCCGACCGAGGCCGGCGAGGCCCAGCGTCAGCGTCTGGCCGAGCGGCCGTGGCTGTCCTCGTACGCGAGCGGCGTGCCGGCCGACATCGACGAGGTCACCGAGACGCTCGTGGACCTGCTCGACACCTCGGTGAAGCGGTTCGGCGATCGCATCGCCCTCGAGTTCTTCGGGGCCGAGACGAGCTACAGCGAGCTCGGTGAGCAGGTCGCGCGAGCGGCTGAAGGCCTCCGGAAGCTCGGCGTGAAGCCGGGCGACCGCGTGGCGCTCGTGCTGCCGAACTGTCCGCAGCACGTCGTCGCCTTCTATGCCGCCTTGCGGCTCGGTGCGACGGTCATCGAGCACAACCCGCTGTACACGGCTCGTGAGCTGCGTCACCAGTTCGAAGACCACGGAGCGCACGTCGCGATCGTGTGGGACAAGGTCTACGACCTCGTGGCAGACCTGCCGGCGGACGTCATGCGCGGCCGGATCGTCTCCGTCGACATCACCCAGGCCCTGCCGCTGTCGAAGCGCCTGGCGCTGCGGCTGCCCGTGAAGCGTGCGCGCGAGTCGCGAGCGGCGATGACCGCAACTCCGTCGGCGAAGCACGTGCTCCCGTGGGAGCGGCTGATCGGCGGCCGCAAGCTGTCGAAGCGGGTCGTGCGGCCGACGCTCGACGACACCGCACTCCTGCAGTACACGAGCGGGACGACCGGAGCGCCGAAGGGCGCCATCCTGACGCATCGGAACCTGCGGGCGAACGCCGAGCAGGGGCGCGCCTGGGTGCCCGGGCTGAGCGAGGGCGAGGAGATCTTCTACGGCGTCCTGCCCCTGTTCCACGCGTACGGGATGACGCTGTGCCTGACGTTCGCGATGAGCATCGGTGCGCGGCTCGTGCTCTTCCCGAAGTTCGATCTGGAACTGGTGCTCACGGCGGCGAAGAAGTCGCCGCCGACGTTCCTGCCGGCGGTGCCGCCGATCTACGACGCGTTGTCGCGTGCTTCGACCCGGAAGGGTGTCGACCTGACGAGTGTGCGGTTCGCGATCTCCGGAGCGATGAGCCTGCCGGTGTCGACGGTCACGCGGTGGGAAGAGGCGACCGGTGGGCTGCTCGTCGAGGGCTATGGAATGACGGAGTCGTCGCCGGTCGCGCTCGGCAACCCGATCGGTCCGTCGCGTCGGCCGGGCACCGTGGGTGTGCCGTTCCCGAGCACCGAGATCCGCGTCGTCGATCCCGAGCACCCGGACGTCGACCGCCCGGCGGGGGAGGCCGGCGAGTTGCTGCTCCGTGGCCCGCAGGTGTTCCAGGGCTACTGGGGCCGCGCCGATGAAACCCGCGAAGCGCTGCTTGAGGGCGGCTGGCTGCGGACCGGCGACATCGTGATGGTGTCGGCGGACGGTTTCGTGACCGTCATCGACCGGGTGAAGGAGCTCATCATCACCGGCGGGTTCAACGTGAGCCCGTCCGAGGTGGAGGAGACGCTGCTGTCGCACCCGGACGTCGAGTCGGCCGCCGTCGTCGGACTACCGCGCGATTCCGGCGGTGAAGACGTGACGGCCGCGGTCGTCATGCGTGCCGGAACGGTCTTCGACGCCGGTTCGCTGCGCGACTACTGCCGCACGCGCCTGACGGCGTACAAGGTGCCGAAGCGGGTCGAGCAGCTCGACGAGCTGCCCACGTCGCTCATCGGCAAGGTGCTGCGCCGCAAGGTGCGCGACCAGCTCGTCGAGGCCCGCAAGGCCGAATAGCGGCTGCCGGAGGGCGAGCCACAGCGATCAGCCGCGGGACTCGGGGTGCAGCCAGTGGCGCACGACGGGGATGAGTAGTGACAGCGCGACGAAGGTGATGGCGCCGCCGATGATGGCGTCGTCGATCGGCGTGTTCCGGCTGACCTGCACGATGCCCGAGACGATCGCGACGGGCAGGGCGGTGAGTGCCGCGACGCGGACCTCTTTCCAGTAGTGGCTGTAGCGCATGATGGTCCTTCGTCGGGCGGCCGCAATGGCCGGCTCATCCTGTCGCGCGGGTGCGGACGAGTCACGGTAGCGTGCCCCGTTCGAGGGTGGGCAGGGGAGACCTCCCGTGTGTCGTGACGGCGGTGCGCTCGGTCGCCGGCACGACCGTCGGAGACGTGTCACGAGGTGGTCGCCGGATCCGCTAGACTGTTCGAGTTGTCTTCTCCGCTCAGCGGAGATGGCATCGGGCTGTGGCGCAGCTTGGTAGCGCACTTGACTGGGGGTCAAGGGGTCGCAGGTTCAAATCCTGTCAGCCCGACCATGAAGTCCCGGAAACCGTCTGGTTTCCGGGACTTTTTCGTTGGTGGCAGGGCGGCAACGGTCAGAACCGCTCGTCGTACGCGTTCCGATTCGCTTCGATCGTCGGGACGTGCTCGCCGGCCCACTCGGCGAGCGCCACCGCATGGGGAATCAGTGATTCGGCGAGGTCTGTCAGCTCGTACTCGACCCGTGGCGGCACCTCGGCGAAAGCGGTGCGGGTGATGAGTCCGTCGCGTTCCAGGTTCCTGAGGGTGAGAGTGAGCATGCGTCGGGAGATGCCCGGGATGCGCTGCTCGAGTTCCGTGAACCGGAATGGGCCATCGTGGAGTGTCGCGATGAGGAGGAGCGCCCACTTGTCGGCGATGCGGTCGAGGAGGGAGCGGATGGCTTTGCCCTGATCGCCTCGGACGGAACACAGCCTTGCGTAGCGGAACATGGCACCTCTCGCGACTCGGTCACACGCGTGTGCCTTTTGTACGCCGGTCCGATCCGGTCCACACTTGCTTTGGTTACCTATCGTAACCATAGACGCACACACGCACTCGGAGGTTGCACATGGTCATCGCCTATTGGATCGTCGCAGGACTGCTCGCGGTCCTGTACCTGTACTCGGGCGGCACGAAGCTCGTCCGCTCGGCGGAGCAGCTGCGCCCCATGATGGCCTGGGTCGACACCATGCCGCTCTCGGCCGTTCGCGTGGTCGGCGCCCTCGAGATCCTGGGCGTGGTCGGCCTGATCCTGCCACCGCTCGTGGGCGTCCTCACCTGGCTGACCGTCGCGGCCGCGGTCGGCCTCGTCCTCGTGCAGGTCGGTGGCATCACCGTGCACCTGCGTCGCGGCGAGGTCCGCGTCCTCGGACTGAACGTCGTCCTGCTGGTGCTCGCCGCGATCGAGGTCTGACTGGCAACCGTCTGGTTGTAGCGGTGGCGGATCGGTGCCTGCCTCGTCAGCCGACTCAGGGGACGAGCACGACGCGCCCGAACACGTCCCCGGCGTCCATGAGACGGTGCGCCTCGGCTGCGTCGCTCAGCGGCAGGGTGTCGTGGACCACCGGCGAGAGCGCGCCTTGGACGGCGTCATCGAACACCTCGGCCCGGACCCGGGCGAGGTCCTCGCGCGGCACGGTGTCGAGGCTCAGGGTTCCGAAGGTGATCGATCGGCGGAAGCCGGCCAGCAGAGCCGTGCCGAAGTCGGTGGGCGGGAACCCGCCCACCACGCCCACGGCGATCAGGCGGCCGTTCGGCGAGAGTCGCTCGATGAACCGGGGGAGGTCGGGGCCGCCGACGATGTCGAGGATGACGTCGAACTCGGCCGGGGCGTCCATATCGCCTGCACCGGAGCGGTCGAGCACGTGGGTTGCACCGAACGCCCGCAGACGTTCCCCGCGTTCGGAGGACGAGGTGGTGACGGCGATGACGCCGGCGCCGGCACGAGCGGCCAGCTCGACGCCGGCCAGGCCGATACTCCCGGCGGCCCCGCGCACGAGGACGGATTCGCCCTCGGCCAGGCGAGCGCGTTCGAGCGCGAAGTGCGCGACCGGGAACGCACTGCCCAGCGTGACCGCCTGGACGGACGTCAGGTCGGACGGCAGCTCGACGATCTCGTCGGCGCGCGCGATCACGTATTCGGCGTACGCGCCCGAGGTCCCCGTGAACGCCCAGACCCGTCGACCGAGCCATGCGGGGTCGACGCCAGGCCCGGTCGCGGTGATGACGCCGGCGGCCTCACTCCCCGGGATCATCCCCGAGTCCCGCGCGGCTTCGGCGATGCCGCCCCGGCGGATCACGACGTCGACCCCGCCGACGCCGACGGCCTCCGTTCGCACGAGGACCTCGCCGACCCCGGGCGTGGGGACGGGCAGGTCCGTCACCTCCATCCCACTCGGGTCGCCGAAGGTCCGGATGATCACTGCGCGCATGGGTGCACTCCGTTTCGCGGCGGGGGATCTGACCCGCCTCCCGAAACGTAATGGACGCACCCGTCCACTTGAGTAATGTGAGACACATGTCCGCGACACTGCCTCAGAACCTGCGTTCCGACGCGCAGGAGAACCGTGACCGCGTCCTCTCGGCAGCCCGCGAACTGTTCGGGACCGACGGTCTCCACGTGACGATGCGAGAGATCGCCCGACGAGCCGGTGTCGGGCCGGCCACCCTCTACCGGCGGTTCCCGACCAAAGCCGATCTCGTCAGAGCCGCCTTCGAGAACGAGCTCGGCGACTGCCGCTCGATCGTGGTCGACGCCCTCGCGGACGTCGACCCCTGGCGTGGATTCCGCAGCATCATCGAGGAGGTTTTGGTCCTCAACGCTCGGAACCAGGGGTTCACGGACGCGTTCCTCGCCGCCTACCCCGATGCCGTCGACTTCCGGACCCAGCGTGAACAGGCCGTGCGCGCGATCACCGCCGTCGCTCGTCGTGCCATCGACGCCGGTGCGCTGCGCGCGGACTTCGTCCTCGACGACTTCCTCGTGATCCTGCTCGCGGCTCGCGGACTCTCGAGGACGACGGAGACGGAGCGCGTCCGAGCCGCGCGACGCTACGCCGCACTCGTGATCGACGGACTGCGTGCGTCCGACCGGCACGGACCGCTCCCTCCCGCGCCGCGACTCATCCCGAGCGTCATCCCGACGTAGGCCGCGGCTGCAGGTTCACGATGCGACGCGTTCACCTGCGTCAGCGGTGATCGGCGTGAAGACGTTCACGAGGTTGCCGTCGGGGTCACGGAACAGGAGCGACCGGTTGCCCCACGGCATGTCCGTCGGCTCGTTCACGAACGTCTCCACGACGCCCTGCAGCGTCGCGTAGATCGCATCGACGTCGTCGACGAGCAGGTCGAGGATGACGGACCGGTTGGCACGCGGCGCGGCAGCGTTCTCACCCAGCAGCGGAATGGTCGCGGAACTGGCGATCGCGAGGGTGCCGGTGTCGGTGCGCACCTCGGCGAAGAGCGGATGCAAGCGTGCCGCGGTCACGCCGGTGACTCGTTCGTAGAACGCAACCATGCGGTCCACGTCGTCGGTGATGATCCGGGTGGCTGCGAGTCGCATGAAGTCTCCTTGGTTCGGTGTGGTTGCCGCTCTTGCGGCGGCCGTCCCGACGATAGAAGCAATACCGGGCAGAAATTGCCCGGTATTCTGAGGTCATGGCACGATCGGGCTCGTCGACCTCTCGCGCGCTGCAGCTCCTCGAGTTGCTCCAGTCGGCGGAGATCCGCACCGTGCCTGAACTGGCCGAGCGGTTGGGCGTCGATGAGCGCACCGTGCGCCGCACCGTGCAGCGTCTCGTGGACATGGAGGTGCCGATCGAGTCGGTGCGAGGCCGCTACGGCGGGTACCGCCTGGCCGGCGGACGCGGAGTGTCGCCGCTGATGCTCACTGACGAGGAGGCGGTCGCCGTCTTCCTCGGCTTGAGCGAAGCCCAGTCGACCTCCGGCTCCCCGGATGTCGCGGCGCAGATCGCTCTCGCGAAGATCCGGCGTTCCCTCCCCGCCGCATCCCTGGAGCGCATCGAAGCGGTCATCGACGCCGCAGCGTTGAACCAGTCGCGCCTCGACGTACCTGATGCCGGCATCCTGCTCACCGTCTCCGACGCACTTCGCTCGCGGCGTCCGCTGGAGTTGCGCTACCGCAACGTGGAGGAAACGCCTTCGCGCCGCACGGTGCATCCACTCGACCTGCTCGTCCATGCCGGTCGCTGGTACTTGGATGCGTTCGACGTCGAGCGAGCGGAGGACCGCACCTTCCGTGTCGACCGGATCCGATCCGCGCGGACGCTGCCCGGCGTGCTCTCGACCCCGGTATCCCGAGCGGAGCGTCCTCGACTCGTCGACCGCTTCGCGGGGGCGGACTACCGATGGCACATCCGGTTGCGCATCCAGGCGACCGTCCCGCAGATTCGGGCCCACCTCCCAGAGAGCGTGGCCATGGTGGAGTCGATCGAGGACGCACCCGGCTGGCATCGGCTTTCGATCCGAGCCAAACGCCTCGACTGGCTTCCAGCGGTGATCGCCGGGCTGGGAGATCACGCGGTGATCGTCGACGAACCTGAAGACCTCAGAAACCTCCTCCACGCGACAGCGACGCGGATGCTCCGCATCGCTCGCGGTGCTGACACGGCACCACCAGTCGCCGACTAGCGTGCGGTGGACGTCGAGGGGCTGATGCTCAGCGCCACTCGTCAGCGAGCCCGGCCACGGCAGCGCCGACACGAGCACGCCCCCGCGCCCGAAGGCAACCCCTGTCCCGTCGACGACGCCGGCGGCCGCACCGGGCTACAGTGCGAGCCAGGCACCACCACGTCCCGTGACTCGCGGGACAGGCACGCACATCGAAGGAGAGCACCCCATGTCAGACCTCCGTATCGCCATCATCCTCGGCAGCACCCGCCCGGGCCGCAACGGCAAGGCCGTCGCCGATTGGGTCGTCGAGCAGGCCGCCGGTCGGAGCGCCAGCTACGAGCTCATCGACCTGCTCGACCACCCCCTGCCCCTCCTCGACGAGCCGACGCCGCCGTCGTTCGGCGCGTACGAGAACGAGCACACGAAGGCCTGGGCGGCGACGATCGCGCCCTACGACGGATTCGTCTTCGTCACGCCCGAGTACAACCACTCCACGTCCGCTGTCCTGAAGAACGCCATCGACTACCTGTACGCCGAGTGGAACAACAAGGCCGCCGGGTTCGTGGCATGGGGCAGCCTCGGCGGCGCACGCGCGATCGAGCACCTTCGCGGCATCAGCGCCGAACTGCAGATCGCGGATGTGCGGCAGCAGCTGAGCTTCTCGCTCTTCGCCGACTTCGAGGACTTCAGCACCTTCACGCCCGGGCCGCAGCACACCGAGGCCGCCGGGGTGCTCTTCGACCAGCTCGAGGCGTGGGCGGGCGCTCTGAAACCACTCCGCGCCTGATCGAAGGACTGCACGCTCGGCGATCCCGCCGTGCGCCGAGGGGAGCGAGCACGACAACATGCCGGGGGACCCTCCGCCCGGGTGTCCGCTCAGCCCGTCGGCTTCCTACGCGCCCGGGAAGGGGCGCAGCTCCAGGCGGCCGTTGCGAGCCATCGGGTGGCGGGCGGCGATGTCGAGCGCCTCGTCGAGGTCGGCGCAGTCGAGGATGTCGAAGCCCCAGAGGGTGTCGGTCGCGCCCGGGATCGGGCCATTGGTGACGAGGCGCTCGCCGGCGCGGACACGGACGCCGCGCGCCTCACTCGGATCGAGTACGTCGCCGAGGAGACGTCGCCCCGTCGTGTCGAGCTCCTCGACCCAGTGGTCGACATCCGAATCGTCGGTGGGGTCGTCGGGCACGGGGTCCGCGAGGACGAACATCATGAATCGCATCAGGCGCTTCCTCTCTGTCGGCGCGCATGGGGGCGCACTCGTCGTTGCTCTCAGGCCTCGGCGGCGACCGGTACTGCGCTGTCGTCGCGCCAGAGGGTGTCGATGGGGATGGCCTGGCCGAGGACCCGCTCGGCGGCGCGATGCCCGGAGTGCAGGGCGGCCGACACCGTCGCCGGGTCGTCCGTCCACGTCGCCTCGCCAGCGAGGTGCAGGACGCCGCCGACCGGGGTCGCGAGGGCGTCGTGGTCCTCGGTCGTCGAGCCGACGGTCATGTAGGCGTAGGACCCACGGGTGAAGGGGTCCTCGTGCCAGCGGGTGACGTGCACCTCCGTTGGTTCCTCGACGCGCTCGCCGTAGAGGCGCCGCAGCTGCTCGAGGATCGACTCCACGACGCGCGAGTCCTCCCAATCCCGGATCTCCACGGCCGTCGGGCCGGCGGCGAAGGTGAGCAGTGTCGGTGAGCCGTGCGCCGACGTCAGGTCGTACCAGGAGTGCCAGCGACGACTCTCCGGCCCCTGCTGCCTGACGGCGTAGACGTCGTCGTCCCAGAACCGCCGCTCGAACCGGAGGAACACCTTCTCGAACGCGTTCATCCGCAACCGGGAGAGCGCACCTGCCACCGGCTCCGGCAGCGGGGGATCGATCGTGAACGCCTCCGACTGCAACACACCGACCGGCACCGTCACCACCGCCGAGCCCGCGTGCAGCACCAGCCCGCCCAACGGCCCCTGGGCAGCGACCTCGACGCCGTCCGCGGACCACCGGACGCTCGTCACCACGTGCTCCAGGCGCACGTCGAGCCCCTCGGACAGCCGTCGGGGGAGCACGTCGTAGCCGTCGGGGAACACGACCTCGTCGCCGTCGATCGCGTCGTCGTCGAGGCCGTGCGCCGCGAGATCCTCGATCCACGCGCCGTACTGCTCCTCCGAACGATGCTCCAGGTACTCGCGGACCCGCTGCACCCGCTCGGCGTCCCACGCCTGCAGGGCGAGTGCCGCCTCGGTCACGTCGCGATACGAGGCGTCAGGAGCGGACTCGGCGACCACCCCGAGCAGGGTCGCGTCGAGCGCGTGGACGTCCTTGGCGAAGCCGCGAGCGTCGGCGTCCGACAGGTGCTCGCCGTCGGGACCGTAGTAGGTGATCGGCCGGCTGTCGGGTTGGTAACCGCCGACGGTGAATTCCACCGTCCGCATCCCGAACGCCTCGGCCGCCGCAGCGACGGCACTGTCCGTCACCCCGTGCACCCACGACGCACCGAGATCGGTCACCAGGCCGTCGCGGCGCTCGGTCGACACGCGCCCGCCGACCCGGTCCCGCGCCTCGAGCACGACGACCGTTCGACCGGCGGCCGCGAGGAGCCGCGCGGCGACGAGGCCGGCGACACCCGCGCCCACGACGACCGTGTCGAAGCGGGCGTCAGCGGACGGGCGGGATGCGGACGCCTCGTCAGACCCGCTCATCGAGGGTCACCCATGTCGCCGGTCGCCGGTGCGCCGTCCACGCGCTCATAGCGGAGGTGGACGGTGCCGGCGGGCGAGGTGGTCGCCGGTCCCAGCAGTCGCAACAACGACGGCACCGTCCCGTCGGCGAAGACGCGCTTGCCCGTGCCGAGCGTGATCGGATACACCCAGAGGTTCAGCTGATCGAACAGGGCCTCCGCGAAGAGGGTCTGCACGAGATCGAGACTGCCGATGACGTGGATCTGCGCGTGACGCTCGCGCAGGTCCCGAACGGCCTTCGGGAGGTCGGGTCCGAGCTGTGTCGAGTTCGCCCACGCCAGGTCCCGCGGCTCACGCAACGCGACGACCTTCGGCAGGCGGTTGAAGAGCCTGGCGATGCCGTCGTCCTGACCTCCTTCCTGCTGCGGCCAGTACCCGGCGAAGATGTCGTAGGTCCGTCGTCCGAGGAGGAGGGCGTCCATGCCGACCATGCCGGCATCGATCTGCTGACCGTCGACCTCGTCGATGAGCGGCGCCTGCCACCCGCCGAACGGGAACCCGCCGCTGGGATCCTCCTCGGGCCCACCCGGCGCCTGAGCGACGCCGTCGAGGGTCATGAAGAGGTCGATGTGGATGCGCCCCATGTCCTGCTCCGATCTGCTGCACTCACGATCCACCGGAGGGAGAGCCCTGTCAACGGCTGTCGGCTGAGAACGCACTGACGAAAGGGCGCCGGGCACCTCGGGGGCGAGTAGCGTTCGAGGAGGCACGCACGCGCGTCACGACGCTCGTGGACGAAGCCGTTCCGCTGATGAGAGGCACCGCACCATGACCGATCTGGACACCATCCCCGTCACCACCCTCGACGGCCGCGACACCACCCTGGCGGAGTGGGACGGTAAGGCGAAACTCGTCGTCAACGTCGCCAGCCGCTGTGGTCTCGCCCCGCAGTACGAGAAGCTCGAGGCCCTCCAGAAGGAGTACGCCGACCGCGGCTTCACTGTGATCGGCTTCCCGAGCAACCAGTTCCTGCAGGAGCTCGGCGACAACGAGAAGATCGCCGAATACTGCTCGGCCACCTGGGGTGTCACCTTCCCGATGATGGACAAGGTGAAGGTCAACGGCCGGAACCGTCACCCGCTCTACCAGGAGCTCGTGAAGACCGCCGACGCCAACGGCAAGGCCGGCAACGTCAAGTGGAACTTCGAGAAGTTCCTCATCGCCCCCGACGGCACCGTGCACCGCTTCCGTCCGACGACCGAACCCGATGCTCCCGAGGTCATCGCGGCGATCGAGGAGAGCCTGCCCGCCTAGCGGTCTGGCGTCCGGCGCCGATCAGGCGAAGGTCACGCCGGTGAGAGCCTCCGCCGTGGACCAGAGTTCGGCGGCGACGTGTTCGTCGCGCGCCGCCGAGCTCCGGCCGACGGGCTTCGGATCGCCGCGCATCTCACCGAAGCCGCTCGGTCCGTAGTAGCCGCCCGGTTCGACGTCCGGCGACACCGCCGCGTAGAGCGTCGGGAGCGCACCCATCTCGGCGCTCTGACCGAGGAGTCGCGTTCCCCAACCGAGGAGCGGTCCCTGCGCGGACTCGGTGTGGGACTGGAGTTCGGTCGACGCGAAGCCGGGGTGCGCCGCGACGGACAGCACGGGGGAGCCGTTCGCCGTGAGGCGTCGCTGCAGCTCGGCCGAGAACATGAGGTCGGCGAGTTTCGACTGGCCGTAGGCGGCCCAGCGTCGGTACCTCCGGCTCCGCCAGTTGAGATCGGCCAGGTCGATCGTGCCGGCCCGGTGGGCGGCGCTCGACAGGGTCACGACCCGCGTCGTGATGCGGTCCAACAGCAGGCCGGTGAGCGCGAAGGGGCCGAGGAAGTTGGTACCGATCTGCATCTCGAAGCCGTCGGCCGTGCGGCGCTCGGGCACCGCCATGACCCCGGCGTTGTTCACGAGCACGTCGACCCCATCGACGCCCTCGGCAAAGCGGCGGACCGATGCGAGGTCGGCGAGGTCGAGCCGGCGCACCTCGACATCGCCCGTCATCGTCGACGCGGCCCGCGCACCCTTCTCGATGTCGCGGCAGGCGAGGATGACGGTTGCGCCGTGCGCGGCGAGTTCCCGAGCCGTGACGGCCCCGATCCCGCTGTTCGCGCCGGTCACGATCACGGTGCGGCCGTACTGGTCGGGGATGTCTGCTGTCGTCCAAGCGCTCATGTGGCCGAGGTTACGCCATCCTGTTTTCTTGCGACCACACATATCGTTCACAGCTTCACCGATATATCGTTGAGCATCGTTCACGAACTACGAAGGAGAGCAATCATGGGTGGATTCCCAAGCGGTGGCGCAGGATTCGGTGGCGCAGGATTCGGGAACGGTGGCGGATTCGGCAGCGGAGCCGGCTTCGGTACCGAGAACATGTGGCAGATGATGGAACAGCTGCGTTCCAAGTTCGAGAAGAGCGCCGGATCGCGCGCGGGCCGCGGCGACGTCCGCTCCGCCGTGCTGGCCCTGCTGGCCGAGCAGCCGATGCACGGCTACCAGATCATCCGCGAGATCGACGAGCGCAGTGGCGGCTCCTGGAAGCCGAGCGCCGGCTCGGTCTACCCGACCCTGCAGCTGCTCTCCGACGAGGGCATCATCACGGCCGAGGAGTCGGGCGGTCGGAAGACCTACGCCCTGACCGAGGCCGGCCGCGACGAGGTCGCCGAGTCCGGAGCGACCGCTCCGTGGCAGACCGGTGAGTCGTCCGAGCACCCCGGCATCACCGCGCTGCCGAAGGCCGGCGTCGAGCTGGCCCAGGCTGCCGCGCAGGTCGGCCGGACCGGTTCGCCCGAGCAGGTCCAGCAGGCCGTCGCGGTCCTCGACGAAGCTCGCAAGCGCCTCTACGCGATCCTCGCCCAGGACTGACCGGGTGTCGTCGACCGGCGGGACGCCCAGCGATTCAGCGTCCCGTTTCGGCGACGTCCCAGGCGTCGTGCGGGCCGGTGTCCACACCGGCCCGCCCGCCGACGGGCGCGCGCGGTACCGCCGCATCCTCAGGTTCGCGAGCTGGCATCTGGCCAACGCATGGTGGTTCGAGATCGTGCTGCCGCGCTTCGGGCTCATCAAGCTGACCGAGCGCACCCGCACGCGCCGGATGCAGCGGTTCGCCCGCCGCTTCCACGTGCTCGCCGTCGATCTCGGCGGACTCATGATCAAGGTCGGGCAGTTCATGTCGTCCCGGCTCGACGTCCTGCCGCCGGAGATCACCAAGGAGCTCGAAGGCCTGCAGGACGAGGTGCCGCCGGTCGCGTTCCCGGAGATCCGCGCGCTCGCCGAGTCGGAGCTCCGTGTGCCCCTGTCGCAGGTGTTCTCCACCATCGACGAACGGGCGGTGGCCGCCGCCTCCCTCGGCCAGGCCCACCGCGCACATCTCGTCCCCTCGCTTGCGGCGGACTCCGGCCTCGACGCCGTCGTGCTCAAGGTGCAGCGTCCCGGTATCGACCGGATCGTCGCCGTCGACCTCGCCGCGCTGCGGAAGGTCGGCGGATGGCTCCGGCGCGTCCGCCTCGTCTCGGACCGCGTCGACATGCCTGCGCTCGTCGAGGAGTTCGCCGCGACGAGCCTGGAGGAGATCGACTACCTCCACGAGGCCGCCAGTTCCGAACGCTTCGCCGCCGACTTCGCCGGTGACGACCGCGTGGGCGTCCCCGCCGTCGTGTGGGAACGGACCTCGCAACGCGTGCTGACGCTCGAGGACGTCACCGCGATCAAGATCACCGACACCGAGGCGCTCCTGGCCGCCGGGATCGATCCGGCCGAGGTGGCCCCGGTGTTCGCGGCGGTCATGTTCGACCAGCTGTTCACCAACGGGTTCTTCCACGCCGATCCGCACCCCGGCAACATCTTCGTCACGCCGATCTCCGCCGCCCCGGGTGAGCGCTCCTGGAAACTGACGTTCATCGACTTCGGCATGATGGGCGAGGTCCCGCCGACGACGCGGCGCGGCCTGCGGAAGCTCCTCATCGCCGCCGCCTCCCGCGACGGCAAGGGACTCGTCGGCGCGATCCGCGACCTCGGGGTCCTCCTGCCCTCGGCGGACACGACCGAGCTGGAGCGCGCGATGACGGCCCTCTTCGGGCGGTTCGGCGGCATGGGGTTCGCCGAGCTCCGCGACGTCGACCCGAAGGAGTTCCGCGACTTCGGCAACCAGTTCAGCGAGGTCGTGCGGGCGCTGCCGTTCCAGCTGCCGGAGAACTTCCTGCTCATCATCCGTGCCATCTCGCTCACCTCGGGCGTCTGCAGTTCGCTCGATCCCCAGTTCAACCTGTGGGACTCCGTCGAGCCGTACGCGGCGCAGCTCCTGCGCGACGAACGCGGCAACGTCGTCCAGGACCTCGGCCGGGAGGCGCTCGAGATCGCGACGGTCGCGGCCCGACTGCCGAAGCGTCTCGACGCGGTCATCACGCGGGTCGAGGACGGCTCCGTCGCCGTCACCAACCCGCGGTTGGAGCAGCGGATCGCACGACTCGATCGCACGACGGGCAGGGTCGTCTCGGCGGTGCTGTTCGCCGCCCTGCTCGTGGCCGGCACCGTCCTCCGGATCGACGACGCCGTGCTCGGCACCGTCTTCATGTCGGTCTCCGCCCTGCCACTGCTCCACGCGTTGTTCTCCGGACGTCGCGGGCGGTAGGCGCGCGGCATGTGCCGCGACCGTCGCGCAGGCGTCGGTTGTGGTGCCGGAGGACATGTCGATGCCCTCGTCCGCGGTGACAGGATCGCCACGCACCGGCGGGACCGTTCCGCGGTGCAGAGCGGAGTGACATGCGCAGGCGACCACAGACCACCGTCCCGACGTCGGGTGGCACCCGATGATCGACGAGGATCTGCGGGTCCGGCTCGCCGACCTCGGCGGGTTCGACACGGAACGCGGTTCGCTCGCCGGGGTCGTCGTGGTCGACGTGACCCGGGTCGTCGCCGGGCCGTACTGCTCGATGGTCCTCGCGGACCTCGGAGCCACGGTGATCAAGGTCGAACACCCGGACGAACCCGACTACACCCGCACGTTCCCGCCGTTGCTGCCGGCTGCGGACGACGCCGACGGGCAGCCGGTCGAGGACCCGGCGCTCAGCGGGTTCTTCGCACAGTACAACCGCAACAAGCTCGGCGTCACGGCCAACCTCCGGCACCCGTCCGGCGCCGCGCTCCTCGAACATCTGGTGGCCAGGGCCGACGTCCTCGTCGAGAACTTCCGACCGGGCACGATGGACCGGCTCGGGCTCGGGTACGAGCGGCTCCGAGAGGTCAACCCGCGCCTCGTCTACGCCGCGCTCAGCGGATACGGCCAGACCGGACCGTCCCGTGGTCGACCGGCCTACGACAACAGCGCCCAGGCGACCGGAGGTCTCTGGTCGATGAACGGGCCGGCCGGTGGCCCACCGACACGGGTCGGCACGATCATCGGCGACCTCGCGGCCAGTCTCTACGGCACCATCGGCGTCCTCGCTGCACTCCGACACGCCGAGAGCACCGGGGACGGGCAGCTCGTCGACATCTCGCAGCAGGACTCGGTGCTCACCCTGACCGAGAACGCCGTCGTGGCGTATACGACCGAGGGCACGATGCCGACCCCGCTCGGCAACGCCCACCCGTTCGTGCGCCCGTACGAGGCGTTCCCCTGCCGGGACGGCTTCGTTTTCTTCGGCGGGTACACCGACAAGTTCTGGAAGCTGTCCTGCGAGCTGTTCGGCGGTCCGGACGAGTACGAGGCCCATCCGGACCTCCAGGCGATGGCGGACCGGTTCGACGAGGAGGTCTACGAGCGGGCGGTCCGTCCGATCATCGAGCGCTGGTTCGCGGATCGCACGAAGGCGGAACTGGAGGCGCTCGCCGGGGACCTCGTCCCGCTCAGTGCCGTCAAGGACATCGGCGAGGTGGTAGCCGACCCGCAGATCGTCGCCAGGGACATGGTCGTCGAGACCGCCTACCCGGGCTTCGGCCCGCTCCGGACGTTCGGTTCCCCCGTCAAGCTGCAGGGAACCCCACCGCGGACGACCGGCCGGGCGCCGGCGACCGGGGCCCACACGGCCGCGGTCCTCCGGGAGCTGCTCGACTACGATCAAGCAGCCATCGACGAGCTCCGCTCCGCCGGGACCATCTGATGGACGGCGTCCGCCTCGACCGCTCCGGAGCGACGGCCGTCATCACCATCGATCGCCCGGACAAGCTCAACGCGCTGACCCTCGCGATGTACGACCAGCTCGGCGCGGCGTTCGCCGAGGTCCGCGACGATCCCCGGATCGGCGTCGCGATCCTGACGGGGGCGGGGGAGCGGGCGTTCTGCGTCGGCGCAGACCTCGGGGAGTCGATCCCTGCGCTGGCCGAGGGGCGATTCGACATCAGCGAGTGGGACGCCGCCCACCAGAAGCACACCACCCTCGACAAACCGGTCATCGGGGCGGTCAACGGCCTCTGCCTCGGAGGCGGGTTCGAGATCCTGCTGTCCACCGACATCCGTGTCGCCGCCGACCACGCGACGTTCGCGCTGCCCGAGACGGGGATCGGTGTGGTGCCTGCAGGAGGCACCCTCAGCCGGTTGGTGCGTCAGATCCCGTACGCCTTCGCCATGGACCTCATGTTGCGCGGCGGGCGGATCGACGCTGCGACGGCCGCCCGGTACGGCATCGTCAACCAGGTGGTCCCGGCCGCCGAGCTGACGGACACCGCGCACCGCCTCGCGGACGAGCTCCTCGCGCGGAGCGGTGCCGCGCTCGCCACGGTCAAACGTGCGGTGCGGGAGCTGTCCGCGTTGCCGCTGGAGGAGGCCTTCCACCGTGAGGCGGTGCTCGGACAGGCCGCGTTCACGAGCGACGACGCACGGGCCGGCCTGGCGGCGTTCGCCGCGCGCACGCCACCGGTCTTCCCCTCACGGGCGTCCTAGACTGAGGCCACCCTGCTCGAGGTGGACGCGGTCCGCCCCACGCTGATGGAGGCCTCATGCGTCCCCCGACCGCTTCCGACGACGTCCGCGCGGACGTCGAGCCCTCCTCGGCGACCGCGACGTTCGCGCTCGACCTCCTCGCCGCCTCCCGCGCGGAGCCGGGACGCCCGGGCGCCGGCGTCGAGGAGCTCCTCAGCCGGGCGGGACTCGACGGGGCCGACGCCGAGGCCGTGGTCGAGTCCGTCCGCGAAGCACAGGTACGGGGTGCACGGCAGCGCCGTCGGGCGAGCGAGCTCGAGGCGCTCTTCTCCACCGCTCGCGAGCTGGTCCGCCTCCAGGACGTCGACGAGGTCCTCGGCCGTCTCGTGGAACGGGCCCATCAGCTCATGGGCACCGACGTCACGTACCTCTCCGAGGTCGAGAACACCAGGGGTGACCTCCGCGTCCGGCACTCCGTCGGCACGGTGACCCCGGGGTTCCGGGACCTCGCGGTGCCCGCCGGGGTGGGACTCGCCAGCCTGGTCGCCGGCACGCGGGAACCCGCCTGGGTCGCACGGTACGAGACGATGACCGAGGCCGGGCACGACGACCGCATCGATGCCGCCGTCCGGGCCGAAGGACTCGTGTCGTTCCTCGGCGTCCCGCTCGCGGTCGGTGACGAGGTGCTCGGTGCGTTGTTCGCGTGCAACCGCTTCGGCTACGACTACACCCCGGACGACGTCCTCCTGCTCTCCGCCTTCGCCGACCACGCCGCGGCGGTCCTGCACACCGCACGGGCGCTCGCCGAACGTGCTGCGGCCGTCGTGCGCGCCGAGGAGGCTTATCGCGAACTGGAGCGACACCTCGCCGCCACGGAGCTGGCGAGCGGTATCCACGAAGAGCTCACCTCGGCGGCGATGTCGGGCGGGACCGTCGTGGACCTCGTCGCCACCGTGTCGCGCCGGATCGGTCTGCGGGTGTGGGTGCTCGACGACCAGGCACGACTGCTCGACGGCACGGGGGAGCTGCCGAGCCGTGCCGTCCTCCGCGACGCGGTCGCCCGGAGTCAGGTGAGCGGGCACGCCGAAGCGGTCGAGGCTCGGGATCGCGCGTGGCTCGTCGTGGCGATCGTGGGCGCCGACCGGGTGCTCGGGTCCATCCTCGCGGAGGACGGAACCGATCCCGCCGACCGGGTCGTCCGACGCACCCTGGAACGGGCCGCCCAGGTCGCCGCCCTGGTCTCCTTCAAACGCGACGCCGTGGTCGCCCTGCGCGCCGAGCGTCGTGCGCACTGGCTCCTGGCCGTCGTCGACGGCGGTGCCTCGGAGCCGTCAGCGGACGTCGAGCCCGCTCTGCTCGCGCTGACGCTCGGGGCGTGCGCCGTGATCGACGTGTTGGAGCGGGACGTCGCCGATGCGGCGTTCGTCGCCGCCGGTGCCGTCGGCGATGACGGCGTCGTCGCCCGCCGCGACCATCGGGTGATCATCGCCTGGGCGGTCGACGATGCGATCGAGGCCACCGAGCGGGTCCGGCGGCTGCTGGCCGACCGGCTGCACGAGCCGGCGCTCACCGCGGTGGTCTGTACCGGGCTGCTCGGCCGGGCGGACCTCGGGCCCGCGGTCGAGCGAGCCGCCGCCGATCTGCGGTTCCTGCGACCGCTCGGCATCGAGGCCACCACGGTCCCCTCCGCCGGTCTCGCGCCGTACCACGCGCTCTCCTCCGGGGAGCCGACCTCGGTGATCCGTTTCGTCGACGAGCTCCTCGGGCCGGTGCTCGGGTGGGACGAACGTCGTGGGACCGCGCTCTTCGACACCCTCGCCTGCTACTTCGACGGCGGTGAGAGCCGGCACGCCGTTTCGAAACGACTCCGGATCCACCCGAACACCGTGCAGCAACGGCTGGATCGCATCCGGTCCCTCCTCGTCGGCGACTGGGACGACAGCGAGTTCCGGTTCCGGGTGCAGGCGGCCGCCCGACTCGAACGCCTCCGACGCTCCCTGCGTGAGGCCCATCCGACGAGCTGAGCCCTTCGGGTCGGATCGGGTCCGCCGGCCGGTCGTTCCGACACATCGTCAGCCCGCAAACATGGGTCGAAGATCCATAGGACGCATTTCCCTGCTCCACCACACTTGCCTGAATCGAACGGGCAAGCATGAGGGAGCACCACGGATGGAATCATTCGACGTCGCGGTTGTCGGCATGGGAGCCCTCGGCAGTGCGGCCGCCTACCACCTCGCCAGGCGGGGTGCGAAGGTCGTCGCCTTCGAACAGTTCGAGCTCGGACACGTTCGCGGTGCCTCCCACGACACCTCGCGGATCGTCCGGACGTCGTACGGCGCACCCCAGTACGTGCGGCTCGCGCAGTCGGCCTACCGTGACTGGGCGGACCTGGAGCAGGAGTCGGGCGAACGGCTGCTCACCATCACCGGTGGCGTCATCTTCCTCCCGGTCGACGGACCCTACTCCGCCTCCGACTTCACCGCGGCGCTCGAGGAGTGCGGTGTGCCGCACGAACTCCTGACGCCCGCCGAGGTGCAGGAACGGTGGCCGCAGTTCCGGATCCCGGAGAACGTCGAGACGGTGTACACCGCGGACACCGGTATCGCCCATGCCGCCCGCACCGTGGCCACGCTCCAGCTCCGAGCTCGGGCGCTCGGCGCCGACATCCGCGACCGCACGCGGGTCGACGCCCTCATTCCGGACGGACAGGGCGTCGTCGTGCAGACCTCGGCCGGCACCGTCCGCGCCGGCAAGGTCGTCCTCGCCGCCGACGCCTGGGCGAACGAACTCCTCGAACCCCTCGGCGCGGCGATCCCGCTCGACGTCATGCAGGAGCAGGTCACCTACTTCCGCCCATCGGACGCCGAGCTGCTCGACCGCGAGCGGTTCCCGGTGTGGATCTGGGAGGACGAGGAGTGCTACTACGGGTTCCCGACCTTCGGCGAACCGACCGTGAAGGCCGCCCGTGACGTCTCGGAGAACCGCATGTCGCCGGCCGAGCGCACCTTCGTGCCGTCGCCGGAGCTCACCGGACAGCTGGCCGACTTCATGGCGGACCTCGTGCCGGCGTCCGGACCGGAACTCCGCACCGTGACCTGTCAGTACGCGCTCACCCCCGACCGGAACTTCGTCCTCGGCCCGCTCGACGAGCATCCCGACGTCATCGTCGCCCTCGCCGCCGGGCACGGATTCAAGTTCACGCCCGCGTTCGGCCGGATCCTCGCGGAGCTCGCCCTCGACGGTGAGACGAGCGACGACGTCTCGAGCTTCCGCCCGTCGCAGGCACGCCGTGCCGACCGCGTCTCACCGATGCCGATCTCCGCGAGCTGATCCCCATGGCGCGATACCTCGTCTCACGGATCCTGTCGTCGCTGTTCGTCCTGTTCGTCCTCTCCGTCCTCGTGTTCTCGATGGTGCGGGTCATCCCGGGCGACCCGCTGTCGGCGTTCGCGGACCCCTCGAACCCCGACCCCGCGGCGCTCGACGCCCTCCGCACCGAACTCGGCCTCGACCGGCCCTGGTTGACCCAGTACCTCGTCTGGCTGCTCGGCGTGCTGCAGGGGGACTTCGGCCGGGCCATCACCGTCCCGAACGAGGTCTCCAACCTCATCGCCCAGCGCCTCCCACTCAGCCTCACCCTCGCCGTCATGGCGACGCTGTTCGGGACGGTGCTCGGCATCCCGGCCGGGGTGCTCGCCGCGACCCGGTGGCGTCGGGCACCGGACAACACCGTCCGCGGGCTGTCCTTCGTGCTCCTCGCGACCCCGCCGTTCGTCCTCGGAACCGTCCTCATCCTCGTGAACTCCCTCACCCTGCGACTCCCGCTCGTCGGCACGGCCGGCGCGAGCGGCGATCCGTTACGCCTCGTGGGGGTGCTCGTCCTGCCCGCCCTGCTCATCGGGCTCGTGCTGGCGGCGATCGTCGCCCGGTACACCCGCGGCACCCTGCTCGACACGCTCGGCCAGGACTTCGTCCGGACCGCCAGGGCCAAGGGGGCGTCGCCGTCCCGACTGGTCGGCCGACATGCGCTGCGCAACGCGCTCATCCCCGTCACGACCGTCATCGGGATCGAGCTCGCCGCGCTCGTCGGCGGGACGGTCGTCATCGAGACCGTGTTCGCGCTCCCGGGGATGGGCTCGCTCCTCCTCACCGGCATCCGCTCATCGGACTACCCGATCATCCAGGCGACCGTCCTGCTCATCGGCGCGGTCTACGTGCTCATCAACTTCATCGTCGATCTCATCTACCCGCTGATCGACCCACGAGTGAGGGTCCACACGTCATGACGGTCACCCGCGCCATCGCGCTCGCAACGGTCGCCGGCAGACGCCGACGCCGCAACCGGTTCGGCCCCGCCTTCTGGAGCGGATCCATCATCCTCGTCGGCATCCTCCTGCTCGCCGCCTGGATGACCCTCGCACCGCCACACGACCCGTTCGCGGCGTCCGGGCCGGCACTCGCCGGGCCGAGCCTCGACCATCTCCTCGGCACCGACAACCTCGGCCGCGACAACCTCACCCGGCTGGCGCTCGCCGCGCGGACCAGCCTGCTCATCTCGGGGGCCGCCGCGCTGCTCGGCGCCGTCATCGGGACGGCCCTGGGGCTCGTGGCCGGGTACCTCGGCGGCTGGGTCGACGCGATCATCATGCGGATCGTGGACGCGGCGCTCGCCCTGCCGGCGATCCTCGTCGCCCTCGTGGTCGGGGTCGTCATCGGCACCGGGCCCTGGCCGCTCATCATCGCGCTGGGTCTCGTCTTCGCTCCGGGCTTCGCCCGCGTCATGCGGGCCCCGGTCATCGCCCTGCGCGAACGGGACTTCGTCCTCGCGGCGACGCTGAGCGGCGTGCGTGGACACCGGGTGATCGCCGAACACCTGTTGCCCAACGTGCTGACGCCGCTGTTCGTGCAGTTCGCCTCCGTCGCCTCACAGGTGGTCCTCATCGAGGCCGCCCTCAGCTACCTCGGGCAGGGCGTCCAGGCCCCCGAGCCATCGGCCGGTCGCATGATCAGCGAGTTCACGCGGTTCATGCAGGTGCAGCCGCTGCTGATCATCCTCCCCTCCCTCGTGATCATCCTGCTGTCGGCGGCGTGGAACCTCCTCGCCGACGGGCTGCAGGACTACTTCGCGCCGAGACGGGAACCCGCCTTCTCGCTCGGTCGCCCACGCCGGCGACGGGCAGCCGCGGCAGCACAGCACGGTACGTCATCCAGCACCACCATCGACGCGGCGTCCACGGACGACGCTCCAGAGAAGAGGCAGCAATGAAGACTCGCATCCTCGCGGGGACGGTCGCCATCGTGGCGGCGTCCCTCGCGCTCAGCGGCTGTGCGCCGGCCGGTCCCGCCGGCGACACGGGCGGCGACCCCGTCGCCGGCGGCACCCTCCACTGGGGCGTCCCGGCCGAACCGTCCGCGGGCGGTCTCGACCCGATGGCCGCCAGTGCGATCGCCGCCGAGGTCATCAACGCGGTCGCCTACGACACGCTCCTCGCGAAGGACGACGACGGTGAGGTCGTCCCCGCCCTCGCCACCGAGTGGTCCCAGCCGGACGAGCTCACCTGGGTGTTCGAGCTGCGTGACGACGTCACCTTCGCCGACGGCAGTGCGTTCAGCGCCGACGACGTCGTCTACTCCTTCAAGCTGATGAAGGAGGCGACCACCTCCGCGAGCACGTATCTCGCGAACGTCTCGAGCATCGAGAAGACCGGCGACACCCAGGTCACGTTCCGGTTCAGCGCACCGGACGGCACGTTCCTGGACGCCGTGTCCGCCCGCCAGACGTTCTTCATCGTGAGCGAAGAAGGGTACGGGGCTGCGACGCCCGACGAGCGGCAACGGACGACCTTCGGGACCGGCGCGTTCCAGGTGACCGACTGGAGCGACGGTGTCAGCGTCACGATGGAGAAGAACGAGAACGCCTGGCAGGACACGAAGCCGTACCTCGACGAGATCGTCTTCGACTTCATCCCCGACGAGTCCGCGCGCCTCGCCGCGCTGCAGCAGGGGAGCATCCAGGCCGCGTACTTCATCGACGGCAGCCTCGCCGATCAGGCCGTCCAGGCGGGCTTCACCCTCGGCGAGGCCTCCTACCGTCAGAACCTCGCCATCTACATCAACCCGGAGACCGGGCCGCTCGCCGACATCGACGTCCGTCGGGCCGTCGCGCTGTCCCTCGACCGCCAGGCGCTCGTCGACACGGCGATGCTCGGTTACGCCGCGCTCTCGTTCGTGCCCCCGGCCGGTGACCCCGGTGCCCTCGACCCGGCAGGCCTGCCCTACTACGAGCGCGACGTCGACCAGGCGAAGCAGCTCCTCGCCGACGCCGGCCAGCCGAACCCGACCATCACGCTCAGCTACATGGGCGACATCGCGCAGTCGCACCACCCCGTCTACGAGATGATGCAGCAGCAGCTCGCCGAAGCGGGGATCACCCTGAAGCTCGACGCGAAGCCGCTGTCGGAGATCGCTCCAGTCTTCACGACCGGCGAGAGCTGGACGGACCTCGTCGCCATCCCGGGCAGCCCCCGCGCCGCGTCGCTGTTCTACTACGACCCCGTCCTCGTCGACGGCGGCGTGTACAACCACTGGGAGGGCAACCCCGAGGCGGACGCCGCACGAGAACTGTTCCAGCAGGCGAAGAGCGCCTCGGACCCGGCGGAGTACGCGAAGCTCGTCGACCAGCTGGCGGAAGAGGCGGCCGAGCAGGTGCTGGAGATCGTGCCGGTCGCGGTCCCCGTCTACTTCGAGGTCTGGGACAGCGCGAAGCTGCACGACTACCAGAGCGACGCGTACTACTCCCGGTACCGGCTCGACGAGGCCTGGCTGAGCCAGTAGTCCGTCGCCCGTCGCCCACCCCTCCCGCACCACCCGAGCGAAAGCTGGTCTGCCTCATGGATCGAGACGTCGACGCCCTCCACGTGGAGGCGCTGAGCATCGCCTACGGCGGCGCTGCGCCATCGGTGCAGGACGTGTCCCTGCGGGTCGGCCCGGGGGAGATCGTCGGCGTGATCGGCGAGTCCGGGAGTGGCAAGTCCAGCATCGCGCTCGCGATGATGGGGCTGCTGCCGGACTCGGCGACGGTGACCGCCTCACGTCTCGACGTCGCGGGGACCGACATGCAGGGCGCCACGGAACACGACTGGTCGGCGCTCCGCGGTTCGCGCGCCTCGATGGTGTTCCAGGAACCCATGTCGGCCCTCAACCCGTGTATGCGGATCGGCGCGCAGATCGCCGAGGTCCTCCGGATCCACGGGGTCGCCGACAAACGGACGGCCAGGGCACGGGCGTTGGAGATCCTCCACCTCGTCCGGATGCCCGACGCAGAACGTCGGCTCGGCTACTACCCCCACCAACTGTCCGGCGGTCAACGCCAGCGAGTCGTGATCGCCATCGCGGTGGCCGCCGGACCGACCCTCCTCGTCGCCGACGAGCCGACGACCGCCCTCGACGTGACGGTGCAGGCGCAGATCCTCGAGCTGCTGCGGACCCTGCGCGATGAGACCGGCATGGGCGTGCTCTTCATCAGCCACGATCTCGGAGTCGTCGGACAGCTCTGCGAACGGGTCGCCGTCATGTACCGCGGTCGGATCGTCGAGACCGGCCGCGCCGAGCGGGTCCTCGCCGACCCACGGCATCCGTACACGAAGGCGCTCCTCGAGAGCATCCCGCGGCCGTCGGTCCCGGTCCGGTCACCACTGGCGGTCATCCCCGCCGACAACGACTTCGCCGACGCCCCGGCGGTCCTGGAGGAGGTCCGATGAACGACACCCTGCTCCGCGTCGACGGCGTCACGCAGCGGTTCGGCCACGGCGAGCACGCCACGCTCGCCCTCGACGACGTGTCCCTCGAGGTGCGTCGCGGCGAGACCCTCGGCCTCGTCGGCGAGTCCGGCTCCGGGAAGAGCACGCTCGCTCGCGCGATCCTGCTCATGCGCCGCCCAAGTTCGGGCCGTGTCGAGTTCGACGGCGAGGACGTCTCGCGGCTCCGCGGGTCCACGTTGCGCACGCACCGTCGACGGGTGCAGATGGTGTTCCAGGACCCCAACGACTCCCTCGACCCTCGGTTCACCGTGGCACGGTCCATCGCCGAACCGCTCGTGGCGGCGGGCATGGGTGCGGCCGGGCGTCGGGCACGGGTCGTCGAGTCGCTCCACCAGGTCGGACTGCCCGGAGACGCCGCCGGTCGGTTCCCGCACGAGTTCTCCGGCGGACAACGGCAACGCATCGCGATCGCCCGGGCCATGGCGGCGAAGCCGGAGTTCGTCGTCCTGGACGAGCCGACCTCCGCCCTCGACGTCTCCGTCCAGGCCCAGGTGCTCAACCTGCTCGTCCGACTCCAGGAGGAGACCGGCGTCACCTACCTGTTCATCACCCACAACCTCGCGGTCGTCCACCACGTCGCGCATCGGGTGGCGGTGATGCGCAACGGCCGCGTCGTCGAGGAGGGCACGGGGGAGCAGGTCATGACGAGGCCGCAGGACGCCTACACGCGCGAACTCCTCGAGTCGATGCCCGTCCTCTACCGGACCTGACCCCACCACCGATCGACGACCAGCAGGAGGAACCCGATGCGCGTGCAACGACTCGGCGACAACGCCCATGAGGCGGCGCTGTACGAGGGCCCCGGCCGGATCGATCTGGAGTGGTACTTCCAGCAGACCACGGCCCTGCCGTCGTCGGTCATGCGGTACCGCCTCGAACCGGGAGCGGCCGAGGGTGAGCATCTCCACCTGGAGGGCGACGACGCGAGCTGTTCGCCGAACAGTTCCGACGAACTGTACGTCGTCACCGCCGGTGAACTCGTCGTGACCTCGGGCGAGCATCGGAGGCGGTTGCGATCCGGCGACGCGTTCTACGCGCCGGCCGGGCTCGTCCACGGTGTCCGCAACGAGTCCGACGCCGTCGCCGAGATGATCCTCGTCTTCGGCCAGCCGACGGGGAACCCGTTCCCGCAATCCGGCGAGGAGGCCTTCTCAACGGACGCGGACCGCTGAACCGGCGACCTCCGCTACCGTCCGGCCTGCAACTGCTCCCGGAGCTCGTCGAGGCGGACGGCGATGCCGAGCCGGAACATGCGCTCGTCCTCGCGCCAGGACGCTCCGAGCACCTGGTCCAGGCGGTCGAGTCGCTGCAGGATCGTGTTCGTGTGGAAGTTGAGGGCCCGCGCGGTCCGGGTGGGGCTCGCGTTGTTCCGCACGAACGCGCGCAAGGTGCCCAGCAGGTCCGCGTTCCGCTCCGTGTCGTACCGCCGGACGAGTCCGATGGTGTCACGCAGGAAGTCGGCCAGGGCCCGCGCATCGGTGTCGAAGATCGCGGAGTAGGGCAGGAAGTCGTCGGTCGATGCGGTGAGGTCCGTGAGTTCGAGCGCCGCGATGAGCCTGGCGGTGCGCATCGCTGTCGTGAACGAGGAGGCGAGGGCACCGGGAGCCGCACGGGGGACGACGGCGACCACCGGATGCTGGAGGCCCGACGCGATGTGCCGGCGGAGCGCCTCGGCGTCGAGGGGCCGACGGTCGGAGGCGTGCGCCGCGACGACGTACCCGCGGTATTCGCCCACGAGGGCATGGTCGTCCAGTTGGCGGCTGAGCGCGCGGGCGGCCGCGGTCTGTT
This sequence comes from Plantibacter sp. Leaf314, assembly GCF_001423185.1. NCBI lineage: Bacteria > Bacillati > Actinomycetota > Actinomycetes > Micrococcales > Microbacteriaceae > Plantibacter > Plantibacter sp. Leaf314. The sequence continues at coordinate 44,253 of NZ_LMOB01000001.1, forward strand.
GATCGCCCGGGACCGCGAGCAGCAGTAGGGAGTCCAGTGCCTGCAGGTCGATCCCGAGGCGACGCGCGCGTCGCTCGACGTCGGTCCGTCGTTCGGGCACGTCGTCGAGGAGGTCGGCGATGAGTTCGCTGCGGATCCGGTGGTCGGCGCCGGACGCGGCCTCCTGTTGGAGTTCGAGGAGCGCCGCGACCTGGGCGGCGCGCTCGACGGTGCGGATGTCGACGGCGCCGAGGTCGAACGCCCCGTCGCCGAGGATCAGCGCACCGAAGTGCCGGGTCCCGGCCGACAGGGCGGCGATCGCCCCGACACCGCCACTCGCGACCGTGACGCAGTGCCCGGAACGCCGGCTCTCGGCGATGGCCGCTCGGGCGTCGTCGTCGAGGTCGAGCATGCCGGCCGAGAGCGGCAGGCCGGCGGCGGCGATCACGCGGTCCTGCGCGTCCGTCACGGCGACGGCCCGGCCGAGTGCGGTGGCGAGCGTCTCGGCGACCGGTGCGAACCCGCCCCCGGCGAGGACCGCCTGCACGAGTTCCTGGTGGACGGTGTTCGCGCGGTCGCGCTCGACGAGATGCGCCGTGAGGTCGGCGAGGGTCCGGCGGCTGGCGTCCTCCGAGTCCTGCAGATCGCGCAAGGTCTGCGTCGTCTGCAGGATCACCGAGGCGTGGTCGGCGAGCGCCGAGAGGAGTGCGACCTCCTCGGCGGAGAAGTCCTTCCGGTCGCGGTTGCCGACGAACAGCACCCCGAGCACGTCGTCGCTCGTGAGCATGGGCACGCCGAGCAGCGACACGAGCCCTTCCGCGGCGACGGCGTCGTCGATCCCGCGTTCGTGTCGATCGGTCGTGTAGTCGGAGTACTCGGCGACCCACTGCGCCGTCCGTGATTCGACGACGACGCTCGCGAGCCCACGACCCGGCGGCACGCGGAGGGTCTGGAAGGAGGCGCTGACGGAGCCGCTCGTCTCACGGACCCGCAGCTCGTGGGTGACGGGGTCGAACTCGGACAGGTAGGCGAGGTCGACGCCCATCATCTCGTGGGCACGCTGGACGAGCCGGGCGAGCACGGCATCACTGTCGCGGAGCTCGGCGAGTTCGCGGGCACTGGAGAACAGGGCGGACAACTCGTGTTCGCGGCGTCGCAGCCGGATCAGTTCCTGCTGGGGATCGGCATCGGCGTGATCGAAACCGGTGGCCGTTCGCGCGTCGGCAGGCTCTCGCATCGGGTCTCCTGACTGGTCCCTCAGGAGTCTAAGGTGATCGTCCGTCGAGAGGCGTGTGTCATCCACCCACACGATCGCAGATCCACTGAGTCATCCGCCCATCGTCGTCGATGATCCCCGCTCGTAGGGTCATCATGACCGCAGCGCCGAGGACCCGGTGTCTGCATGTACCGAAGGGCGAGCCATGCCGAGAAACAGCCGAATCCAGGGGCTGCGCGACCACACCACCGAGGAGCGACTCGAGCTCGTCGCCGAGGGTGCCGGCGTGCCGGTCGGGGCGCTCGCCGCCCTGCATCCCGACGCCGGGCTGTCGATCGCCCAAGCGGACCACCTGGTCGAGAACGTCGTCGGCGTCATCGCCATCCCGGTGGGTGTCGCCACCAACTTCACCGTCGACGGCGAGGATCGCCTCGTCCCCATGGCGACGGAGGAACCCAGCGTCGTCGCCGCGGCCTCCAACGCAGCCCGGATCGCGCGGGTGCACGGCGGGTTCCGCACCTCGTCGTCGGGTGACGTGATGATCGCGCAGATCCAGATCCTCGACGCGGTCGACCCGCACGCCGCACGACTCCGGGTCCTGGAGGCGCGCGAGGAACTGCTCGCCCTCGCGAACGAGCTGGACCCGATCCTCGTCTCCTTCGGCGGGGGTGCCAGGGACATCGAGGTCCGGGTCTTGCCGACGCGGGTGGGCACCCAGGTCATCGTCCACCTCCACGTCGACGTCCGTGACGCCATGGGCGCGAACGCCGTCAACACCATGGCGGAGGCGATCGCACCGCGTCTCGCCGAGATCGCCGGCTCGCGCACCCTCCTGCGGATCCTGACGAACAAGGCCGACCAGCGCATCACCCGCGCCAGGGCCGTGTTCGACGCCGAACTCCTCGGCGGACCACAGGTGGTCGCAGACATCGTCGCCGCGAGCGCCTTCGCCGAAGCCGACCCGTACCGGGCGGCCACGCACAACAAGGGCATCATGAACGGCATCACCGCCGTCGTCCTCGCCACCGGCAACGACACCCGCGCGGTCGAGGCGGGCTGCCACTCCCACGCCGCGCGGTCCGGCCGGTACTCGGCGCTGTCGCAGTTCGAACAGGACGCCGACGGGAACCTGGTCGGCACGATCGAGGTCCCGCTGGCCGTCGGGCTCGTCGGGGGAGCCACGAAGGCGCACCCGACCGCGCAGGCGGGCGTCACCCTCCTCGGCGTCGAGACGGCCAGGGAACTGGCGGCCGTCATCGCCTCCGTCGGCCTCGCCCAGAACCTGGCCGCCTGTCGTGCGCTCGCCGCGGAGGGTATCCAGCGCGGCCACATGACCCTGCACGCGAGGACGATCGCGGCGAGCGCCGGTGCGACGGTGGACGAGATCGGCGCGGTGGCGGCGCGGATCGTCGCCGACCGTCGGATCCGGGTCGAGTACGCGCGCGAGGTCCTCGACGAGCTCCGGGCCGGAACCGCATGAGCGGGCTCCCGCGGCCACAGGTGGAGCCGGTCGACGGGCTGCCGACGCGTGTGCGCGTGTACGAGGTGGCGCCGCGTGACGGGTTGCAGGCCGAGACGGACATCCTGCCCACCGCGGTGAAGGCGGAGCTGTGTCGGCGCCTGTACGAGGCGGGGTCGCGCGATCTCGAGGTGACGAGTTTCGTGCCGGCCACCTGGATCCCGCAGTTCGCGGATGCGGAACGACTCGTCGCGGAGCTCGAGGTGCCGTCGGGGGCCCGTGCCGTCGCCCTCGTGCCGAACCTGCGAGGCCTGCATCGTGCGTTGGACGCGGGCATCCGTGCGGTGTCGGTGGTCGTCAGCGCCTCGGAGTCCTTCGCGCGGGCGAACCTCAACACCTCGCGCGAGGGCGCCATCGAACGGGCCGAGGAGGTCGTGGCGGCGGCGACTGCCGCCGACGTCCCGGTCCGCGGCTACGTGTCGATGGCGTTCGGCGATCCGTGGGAGGGTGCCGTGGATCCGGCGACGGTCGTCGACGCGGTCGTGCGTCTGCACCGTGCCGGATGTTCGACGGTCGCGATCAGCGACACGATCGGTGTGGGGACCCCGGGGCTCACGACGCGGATGGTCCGGGACGTGCTCGACGCGGGGATCCCCGTGGATGCGGTCGCGCTGCACCTGCACGACACCTACGGTCAGGGGCTCGCGAACGTGTATGCGGCGCTCTCGCTCGGGGTCGCGGAGTTCGACTCGTCCGTCGGAGGCCTGGGTCGGTGCCCGTACGCGAAGGGTGCCACCGGTAACCTCGCCACGGAGGACCTCGTGTGGATGCTCCACGGTCTCGGCATCGAGACCGGTCTCGACCTCGACGCCCTCGCCGCGACGACCGCCTGGCTGTCGCGCGTCCGGGGCGTCGGAGCCCCGTCGAGCGTGGCGACGGCCTTCGCGGCCGCAGCGTCATCGGTCGACACCCCGAACGCCACTGGAGGCAGCAGATGAGGCACACCGACGAGTACGTGCTCGACGACGTCGAGGCGGTGCGCGCCCTCGTGCGTGAACACCCCTGGGCCACGGTGGTCAGTCACGTGCCGGGTCGGGGTCTCGTCTCCTCGCACTACCCGATGCTGCTCGACGAGGACGAGGACGGGATCGTCCTCCTCAGCCACGTCGGGCGTCCGGACGAGCGGCTGCACGAGCTCGGACAGCATGAGGCGATGGTGATCGTCTCCGGCCCACAGGGGTACGTGTCGCCGAGTTGGTACGACACGACGCCGGCGGTGCCCACCTGGAACTTCGCGGTCGCCCACCTGTACGGTGTGCCCGAGCTGCTGTCCGACGAGGAGAACCTGCGGGTGCTCGACCGCCTCGTGGCCCACTTCGAGCGGGTCCTGCCCGAGCCGTACCTGATGAACGGGACGATCGCGAACAGCGAGTACGCGGCCCGGATCGTCCACGGCACCGTCGGCTTCCGCATGCGCGTGACCCGGATCGAGGCCAAGGAGAAGATGAGTCAGGACAAGCCGGCCGAGGTCGTGGAGCGCGTGATCGCGGCCCTCGGCGAGCCGGGACCGTATCGGAATCCGGCGCTGGCGGCACGGATGGGCGCGATCCACGGCATCGGCACCGGAGCCGCCGCGGCGACCACCGACGGCGGGGTGGCGGCATCGTGACGGACGCGGCGCTGACGCTGCTGAACGCGCGGCCGTACGGCCAGGATCCCGTCGACCTCGTGATCCGCGACGGTCGCATCGCCGGAATCGGCCCGGCAGGGACCCTCGAGACCGCCGGGGAGGTCGTCGACGTCGCCGGCCGCAGCATCGGGCCGGGCCTGTGGGACGCCCACGTCCACCTGACCCAGTGGGTGATCCAGCGGCGTCGGATCGACCTGACGGAGACCGCGAGCGCCGCCGACGTCCTGGCAGCCGTCCGTCGCGCGGTCGACACCGGTGCACCGCTCACCGACGGATTCCTCATGGGGTACGGCTTCCGAGACGGCCTGTGGGCGCAGCCGGCGACGCTCGCCGCGTTGGAGGCCACCGAGTCGGACCTCCCCGTGATCCTCGTCAGCGGTGACCTGCACTGCGCGTGGATGAACACCCGGGCCGCGCACCGGCTCGGCCTGGAGCTCGACGCGAGCGGTGTCGTCGCCGAAGCACCGTGGATCGACGCACTGCAACGGATCGACCAGCACTCGGGGCTCGCCGTCCACGCCTATCGCGACGCCGCCGAGGACGCAGCGCGACGCGGTGTCGTCGGCGTCGTCGAATTCGAGAACACCGACAACCTCGGTGAGTGGTCCGAGCGCATCGCCGGCGGGGCGACGAGCCTGCGGATCGAGGCCGCCGCCTGGCCGGACCGCCTCGAATCCGTCATCGCGGCCGGTCTCCGTACCGGGGACCCGATCGACCCGGCTGGCCTCCTCACCATGGGCCGCCTGAAGGTCGTCGTCGACGGTTCCCTCAACACGCGGACCGCCTGGTGCTGGGACCCGTACCCGGGTGCCGATCCGTCGAGCCCGCACGCCTGCGGCGTCGAGAGCGTCTCGATCGACGAGCTGCGCCGGCTGTTGGAGCGTGCGAGGGGCGCCGGGATCGAGGCTGCCGTGCACGCCATCGGCGACCGTGCCAACACCGAGGTCCTCGACACCTTCGAAGCGCTGGGGATGCGCGGGGTCGTCGAACACGCGCAGCTCGTGCGCGAGGAGGACTTCGCCCGGTTCGCCGAGCTCGGACTCATCGCGAGCGTGCAACCCGAGCACGCGATGGACGACCGCGACGTCGCCGATCGCCACTGGAGCGGCCGCACGGGTCGCGCCTTCGCCTTCGGATCGCTGCACCGTGCCGGGGTCGGGCTCCGGCTCGGATCCGACGCCCCGGTCTCGCCGCTGGACCCGTGGCAGGCGATCGCCGCCGCGACGACCAGGAGTCGCGACGGCCGCGACGCCTGGCACCCCGAACAACGGCTCCCGATGGACGTCGCCCTCACGGCGAGCGTGCGGACGTCGATCGCGGTCGGACAACCCGCCGACCTCGTCATCACCGACCTCGACCCGCTCAGCACCGACCCCGAGCGGTTGCGGTCGATGCCGGTGTCCGCGACCCTGCTCGGCGGCCGCTTCACGTGGAGGGCCATCTGATGCGCGGGTCGCAGCTGTTCAGCAACGCGCGGGTCTTCACCGGCACCGACGAGACGGGGTTCGCCTCGGCGTTCCGCATCGTCGACGGACGCTTCGACTGGGTGGGCGATGCGGCGGACGTCGCGGGCGAGCCCGCCGTCGACCTCGGCGGGCGGACGGTGCTGCCCGGCCTCATCGACAGCCACACCCATCCGGCGCTCATGGCCGCCACCGCCGTGGCAGCCGAGTGCTTCCCGCCGTCCGTGGTGTCGATCACCGGCCTCGTCGACCGCCTCCGCGAGCACGCGGCGACCCTGACCTCAGCGAGCGCCTGGGTCCTCGGTCGCGGCTTCGACGACACGAAGTTCCCCGAGGGACGCATGCCGACGGCGGCGGACCTCGACGCCGTGTCCACCGAGCGGCCCGTCCTCGTCTGGCGTTGCGACGCCCACTCCGCCGTTTGCAACAGCGCGGCGCTCAGACTCGCGGGCATCACCGCCACGACACCCGACCCGCCCGGCGCGCGCTTCGAACGTGGACCGGCCGGCGAACCGAACGGCGTCCTCACCGAGATCGCCGCGGTCGAGGCCGTCTCGCGGTTCATCCCGGTCCCGGAGCGCGAGGAACAGCGCGCATCGTTGGTGGCGATCGGCGAGGAACTGGCGTCCCGCGGGATCGTGGCGGTGTGCGACCTGCTGTCGAACCGTCTGCACGACCCCCTCGATGCCTTCCGGAGCGCCGCCGATCAGGGCCTGCGCACCCGGGTCGCCCTCTACCCGGGGTGGGATCCGTCCGCGCCGCTCGCCGAGCTGACCGAGGACGACCGCGAGGGTCGGATCCGCATCGGCGGGGTCAAGGTCGTCCTCGACGGGGCCTACTCGAACCGCACGGCCTGGGTCGCCGAACCATACCCGGAATCCTGCGACCACGGACTCCGCCTCGTCGACGACGAGGACGTCCTCGCCGCAGGCGCCTGGGCTCGCCGCAACGGCGTCCAGCTCGCCGTGCACGCCATGGGCGACCGCGCGCTCGACCGCGTCGCGAGCCTCTTCGAACACGAGGAACCCTGGCTCGACGGGATCCCGTCGGTCCGGATCGAGCACGCCACCATCATCAGCGAGCCCTACGCCGAACGACTCCGGTCCGCTCGGATGACGTTCGGGATCGCCACCCACACCGTCTTCTTCTTCGCCGAGTACGACGGGTACGAGCTGGCCCTGCGCGCCGAACAGGTGCCGGACGCCTACCCGATCGCGCGGCTGTACCGCACGATCGAACCGCTCGCGCTGTCTTCGGACCGTCCCGCGACCGCGTGGAGTGGCGCGGACGACGTCATGCTGAGCGTGGAGGCCGCGGTCCGACGCCAGGCCTACAACGGCGCCGACTTCGTCCCGGCCGAGGCGATCAGTGTCGCCCAAGCACTGCTGCTGTACACCGGACGGGCCGCGCTGCTCTCGCCCCTCGAGGGCGTCGGCCGGATCGCTCCCGGATACGACGGCAGCTTCGCCGTCCTCGACCGTGACGTCTTCAGCGTGCCCACGGACGAGATCGCCGCCGTGCGGGTCGCCGAGACGTGGATCGACGGTGAGCAGGTGTACCGGCGTCCGCCGGAGGACGAGGAGGACCGGACATGACGACGTTCCAGGAGGATGCGACCACACTGCTCGAGGAGCTCGTGGCCGTCCGGCGCGAACTGCATCAGGCCGTCGAGGTCGGGCTGGACCTGCCGGCGACCCAGCTGATCATCCTGCGCGAGCTGGCCGACCTCGGGCTCGAGATCACGACCGGGGACGGCATCTCCTCCGTGGTCGCGGTCCTGCGCGGCGACCTCCCCGGGCCGACCGTCCTCCTCCGAGCCGACATGGACGGGCTGCCCGTCACCGAGGCGACCGGGCTCCCGTTCGCCGCGACGTCGGGGGCGATGCACGCCTGCGGTCACGATCTGCACATGGCCGGCCTCCTCGGTGCGGTCCGCCTCCTCGTGGCCCGTCGCGACCGGCTCGCCGGCACCGTGGTGTTCATGTTCCAGCCCGGTGAGGAGGGGCAGGCTGGCGCCAGGGTCATGCTCGAGGCGGGACTCCTCGACGTCGCGGGGGAGCGACCCGTCGCCGCCTACGCGCTCCACGTCGACCCCAGCACCCGCCGCGGCGACCTCGTCACCCGGGAGGGCGCGATGATGGCGAGCGCCAACGCGCTGCGCGTCACCGTCCGTGGGACGGGCGGTCACGCGGCGTTCCCGCATCTCGCCGTCGACCCGGTGCCGGTGGCCGCGCACCTCATCCTGGCCGTGCAGACCTTCGCGGCGCGTCGGTTGCCGGCCACCGATCAGGCCGTGATCTCCATCACCCGCCTCGGCAGCGACTCGGAGGCGAGCAACGTCCTGGCGTCGGCGGTCAGCCTCGAGGCGAACATCCGCACGCTGTCGAAGGCCACGCTCACGACGGTGCGCGAGCAGCTGCCTGAGCTGCTGCGGGCCATCGCGGACGCGCACGGCTGCACCCTGGAGTCGACGTTCATCGAGTCCTACCCGGTCACCGTCAACGACCCCGCCGAGACACGGTTCGTGCTCGGCACCCTCGACGCGCTCGTCGGACCCGACCGGGTCGTCCGGCAGGAGGCCCCGTCGATGGCGTCCGAGGACTTCGCCTACGTGCTCGACGAGGTCCCGGGAACGCTCGTCTTCGTCGGTGCGGCACCCGAGGGTGGGTCTCCAGCGCTCCATTCGGAACGGGCCGTCTTCGACGACAGCGTCCTGGGCCTCCAGGCCACGGTCCTCGCCGAGCTCGCGTGGGAGCGGCTCCAGCTGCGCTGATGCGCGGGTGGTCGACCCGAACGGCCCGCGAGATCCCCGACACCTGGGGGATCGGGTGTCCCCTGGATGGGTAGCATTGACTCGTTCCGGATTCCGACGACGAGAGGGCACGCGTGATCACCGCAGAGGACATCACGAGGCGTGCCGCGATCGCCGAGTACCAGATCGTCGGCCGCCCGCCCGAGACCGATCTCGAGAGCCTGGTCCAATTGGCGGCGACGATGTGCGACGTGCCGAAGGCCGTCATCAACATCATCGACGACCGCTTCCAGCACCAGGTCGCGGCGGTGGGGCTCGAGCCCGCGAGTTGCTCGCGTGAGGACTCGATGTGCGCGGTCGTGTTCCAGCAGCAGTCCCGCACGATGGTCCCCGACGCCCGCGAGGACGAGCGGTTCGCGTCGAACCCCTTCGTCACCGGCGAGGTCGCGAACGTCCGCTTCTACGCCTCGAGTCCACTCGTCACGCCGGACGGGGTGCCCATCGGGACCCTGTGCATCTTCGACGACCGGGTGCGCGAGCTCGCCCCGGAGCACGGCCGGGCGCTGGACCTGCTCGCCCGGCAGGTCGTCGACGTCCTCGAGCTGCTCCGCCTCACGCATGAGCTCGGCCAATCGAACGAGCAGCTCGCGCAGTTCGCCGGACAGGTGAGCCACGACCTGCGCAACCCGCTCATGGCGGTCTCCGGGTTCCTCGAACTCGCGACCGACAGCCCCGAGATGGCGAACGCACCGCACGCGGCGAAGGCGCTCGCCCGGGCCGAGTCCGCCGCCGACCGGATGGCGGCGATGATCACCGACCTGCTGGACTTCGCCCGGATCGGTGGCGCCCGTCCGCGGCGCGAGACGATCGACCTCGAGCCGCTCGTCTCCTCGGTGATCGAAGACCTCGATGCGGTCATCGTCGCGACTGGTGCGACCGTCGTCGTCGACACGCCGCTGCCGGTGCACGGCGACGAGACGCTGCTGCGCGCGCTGCTGCAGAACCTGGTCGCGAACGCGGTGAAGTTCAGTGCGGCGGACGGGGTCGTCCCACACGTGCTGGTGCAGGCCGAACGGGTCTCCGCCGGGGTGCTGGTCGCGGTCGAGGACAACGGTCCCGGTGTCACGCCGGAGCAGCGCGAACGCGTCTTCGATCTCATGGAGCGTGCGGCGGGGAGCGAGGTCGCCGGCCTCGGCATCGGCCTCTCGACCTGTCGGAGGATCGTCGAGGCGCACGGTGGCCGGATCGAGATCGACGAGTCCGGGCTCGGGGGAGCGAGCGTCTGGTTCCTGCTGCCGGACCCCCGTTCAGCGGGCTGAGCCTCCTCCGCGCGCCCGGTGCCGACGCACACCCGAGCGGTTGGCGCACCGCACCGAGCAGTACCGCTGCCGACCGTTGCGGGTGACGTCGACGACGACGTTCCGACAGGTGTCGCCCGGTTCCGACCCGGCGGCACAGCGGCTGAGACGCTGCATGCCCCGGGTGGTGAGGTGCAGGGCCGTCCCGACGCTGATCACGGCGGCGAGCACCGCCGGCAGGGTCTGATGCTCGTCACGGTAGTGGAGATGCCAGCCTTCACCATCATGGTCGGTCAGCCGCGGGAACGCGGCCGCTGAGGCCATCTGCCGGTTGAGCGCCGCCGCCCTGGCCTGGTCGTCCGTCGCGTCCACGACCGTCAGCCACTCGTCGACGACGGCGCGCACCCGCCGATGGTCGTCGACCGCTTCGGTGAACGGCATCGTCATCCCGTGCTCGCGGGTGCGATCGACGATGCCGTCCCGGTCGTCGGGCCAGGCGTTCGCGAGTGACGCGGCGAGCAGGACCGCGTACGATCCGTAAGGGTTGAGATGCATAACGCCATTACATCATGGTTGGTGCATGACCATCCTCGACGCACCACCACAGCCGTCCGCTCCGACCACCGAGCTGTCCGATGCACACCCGCACGCCTGGACGACCGAGTCGGCGCACACCACCTCGGAGGGCCGCCTCCGCTACCTCCGGTGCGCTTCCTGCGGGTCCCGCCGGATGGTCCTCGAGCCGTACGAGGAGCTCGGGGCCGTCGTCGTCACCCGCCACGACATCCCGCCACGGTGACGTCCCTCCCGTCGTGCGCGTTAGCGTTGGACCGAGGGGCTGCGGAACCGCGCCCGCCGAGCGAGGAGAGGAACCCCATGAGCGCCGACGTCTGGCTCGACAAGGAATCACCCGAGGTCTACCAGGCGCTCGTCGAGACCGGTCGTGCAGCGGGCCGCGCCGCGCTCGCCGCCGGCATCGACAAGCGCCTCATCGAGCTCGTCCGGATCCGCGCCTCCCAGATCAACGGGTGCGCCTACTGCCTGCGCATCCACGTGGCCGACGCGATCGCGCTCGGCGAGACCACCGAACGCCTGGCGATCCTGTCCGCCTGGCGGGACACCACCTACTTCAGCCCGGTCGAACAGGCGGCGCTCGCGATCACCGAGGACGTCACCCTCATCGCGGACGTGCAACACCGCCGGCGACTGCCGGACGACGACCTGTCGACGCTCACGAACGGTCAGATCGCCGCGGTCCGATGGTTGGCGATCGTCATCAACGCCTTCAACCGCGTCTCGATCACGAGCCACCACCCGGTGCACCCGGACGCGGCGCACTGACCCGGGTCAGTCCTTCCGTCGCCTCGCCCCGCGGAACCATGCTGCGACGCGGGTGCCCAGGGAATCGGAGTACTCGTTCGACAGGTCGAGCGTCTCCTTGCCCAGGTCGCCACCGTTCCTGATCGCCTCGAGCGCACGGAGCGCACGCGCCTCCTGTTCGGCCGCCCGTCTCCTGCGCTCGTCCTCACCCATGCGCCCAGCCTAGACGCGGTCGGCGTCGGCACCAGGCCCGACGGTGACGTGGTGTCGGCCGATGGGCAGCATGAGCGGTTTCCCGGAGGTGGGGTCGGTGATCACCTGGTTCTGGAGACCGAACACGGCGCGGACGGTCGCTTCCGTCAGCACCTCATGTGGCGTGCCGGCCGCGTGGAGTCGCCCGCCGGCGAGGGCGATGAGGTGGTCGGCGTACCGTGCGGCGAGGTTGAGGTCGTGGAGCACCATCACGATCGTGGTGCCGCGGGAGCGGTTGAGGTCGGTGAGGAGGTCGAGCACCTCGACCTGATGGCTGACGTCGAGGAAGGTGGTCGGTTCGTCGAGGAGGAGCAGGTCCGTCTGCTGGGCGAGTGCCATCGCGATCCACACCCGCTGGCGTTGCCCGCCGGACAGTTCGTCCACATGCCGGTCGGCGAGCTCGCTCGTCTCGGTGGCGTCGAGCGCCGCGGCGACGGCGACGTCGTCCTCCGTGCTCCACCGCGAGAGGATGCCCTGGTGCGGGTGCCTGCCACGACCGACGAGGTCGGCGACGGTGATGCCCTCCGGCGCGATCGGCGACTGCGGGAGGAGGCCGAGCGTGCGTGCGAGCTGCTTGGCCGGCGTCCGGTGGACCTCCTTGCCGTCGAGGACGACCCGTCCACCGCGCGGGGCGAGCAGACGCGACATCGACCGGAGCAGGGTGGACTTCCCACAGGCGTTGGCGCCGACGATCGCCGTCACCTTGCCCGGTGGGACGACGAGGTCCAGGTGCTCGATGACGGTGCGATCGCCGTATCCGAGGGTGAGTCGCTCGACGAGGAGCTGATGATCGGTGGTCACGGGGTGCCTCCCGGGCGCGGAGTCGAGACGGGGGTCGGAGCGCCGCGGGGCCGCGTCACAGCGAGCCTCCGGAGCGGTTCGTGCGGATGATGAGCCAGATGAGGAACGGGGCGCCGAGGACGCCGGTCACGACGCCGACCGGGTAGCGGGTACCGAGCAGGTACTGTCCGGCCAGGTCGGCGACCAGCACGAGGAGCGCGCCGACCAGGGCGGCGGGGACGAGCATCGAGCCGCCGCGACCGACGATGCGGGACGCGATGGGGCCGGACAGGAACGCGACGAACGCGATCGGACCGGAGGCGGCGGTCGCGAACGCGATCAGGCCGACGGCGGCCACGATGACGATCAACCGCGTGCGGTCCACCCGGACCCCCAGGGCGGCGGCGGTGTCGTCGCCCAGCTGGGTCGCGGCGAGGTTCCTCGACTGGCCGAGGAGGACCGGTCCGAGCACGAACAGGGCCGCGACGACCGGCCAGACCTGGGCCCAGTTGGTGCCGTTGAGGCTCCCGGTCAGCCAGCGGGTCGCCTCCTGGAGGTCCCACTGGGCGGCACGGGACAGGATGTAGGCGGTGACGCTGTCGAGCATGGCCGCGATGCCGATCCCGATGAGGATGAGGCGCGTGCCCGCCACCCCGCTGCGGTACGACAGCAGGTAGACGAGGACGGCGACGGCCAGGCCCACGACGATCGCGAAGACGGAGACCGCGGTCGCGCCGAGCGAGAGGGTGACGATGGCGAACGCCGCCGCGGCGCTCGATCCGGCGCTGATCCCGATGATGTCGGGACTCGCGAGCGGGTTCCGGAGCATCGTCTGGAAGGTGACCCCCGCGAGACCGAAGGAGGCGCCGGCGATGACCGCGAGGACGGCTCGGGGGAGGCGGAGCCGACCGACGGTGAAGCCCGCGCCGGCGACGTCTTCGCCGAGGATGACGCGGACGACGTCCACCGGTGTGTAGAGCGTGTTCCCGACCATGAGGGAGACGAGGAACACGGCGACGATGAGCGCTCCGAGCACGCCCATGACGAGACCTCGGCGCCGCATTCGCGCGCCGCGTCCCGCGGTGACGAGATCGAGTGTGGACGGTTCCTGCCCGGCGATCGTCGGGTGTGTGCTCCGTGCGTCGACGCTCACAGGGCGCTCACCTTCTGCCGGCGCACGATCGCGATGAAGATCGGCGCCCCGATGAGCGCCGTGATGATGCCGACGTCGATCTCGGAGGGGCGGGCGACGACCCGGCCGAGCACGTCGGCGACGGTGAGGAGGACGGCGCCGATCACGGCTGAGAACGGGAGCAACCACCGGTGGTCGACGCCGACGACGAGCCGACAGGCGTGCGGCACGACGAGCCCGACGAAACCGATGGGGCCGGTGACGGCGGTGGCCGCGCCGCACAGGACGACGGACCCGAGTGCCGCGGCTCCACGAGCGACCGCGACGCGCTCACCGAGACCGGCCGCGAGGTCGTCACCGAGGGCGAGCGAGTTCAGGCCGCGCGCGGACAGGAGGCAGATGACGAGGCCGACGATCAGGAACGGCAGCACCTGTTCGATCTGTACGAAGGTGCCACCGCCGACGCCGCCGATCTGCCAGGACCGCACGCTGCTCGCGATGTCGCCGCGGGGAAGGACGACCGCGGTGATGAACGAGGCGAGCGCGGCGGACGTCGCGGCGCCGGCCAGGGCGAGTTTCAGCGGGGTGGCCCCGCCGCGGCCCAGCGAACCGACGGTGTAGACGAAGACGGCGGAGGCGGCGGCGCCGATGATGGCCACCCAGATGGTGGTGCTCGCCGCGGCGAGTCCGAAGTAGGCGAGGCCGGTGACGACCGCGAGCGAGGCGCCGAGGTTGATGCCGAGGATGCCGGGGTCGGCCAGGGGGTTCCGGGTGACGCCCTGCATGACGGCCCCCGAGACGCCGAGGGCCGCGCCGGCGACGACGGCGAGGAGGGTCCGGGGGATGCGCTTGGCCACCGCGGCCTGGTCGAAGCCGTCGACACCGCCCGCGAAGGCGCCGAGGACGGCCGACCACTCGACGTCCCGAGATCCGATGGTGACGGAGCAGAGCATGGCCGCGACGAGGACGAGGGCTGCGACGAGGAGCCAGAGCCCGCGAACCCGCCTCGGGCGTCGCACGACGGCGACACCCGAGGCGGGTGGGGTGGCGGTGCCGGTGATCACGCCGCCTTGTCTGCCGCCTGCGCGAGCAGCTCGAGGTAGTCGCCGAGGATCCAGGAGATCGAGAGCGGCGTCGGGTTCGCGGCGGTGCCGAGGGGGCTGGTGCCGGGGAGCGCGACGATCGCGCCGTTCGCGACGGCGGGCATCTGCGAGAGCAGCGGGTCGGCCTCGAGCGCCGCGATGAGCTCGTCGCCACCGTAGGTCACGATGATGTCGACGTCACTGAAGGCGTCCGCCTGCTCAGCGCTCTGGGTGAGGGAGAACAGCTCGGTCTCGGCGGAGGCCGTCGCGACGCTCTCCGGGAACGCGAGGCCGAGGTCCTCGAAGAACGCGGTGCGCGTGTCGTGCGTCGTGTAGTAGCTGACCTCGCTGAGGTCGCTCGTGTCGACGTGGGTGAGGAACATCGCGGTCTTGCCCTCGAGCTGCGGGTACGCCTTCGCGGCCTCGGTGATCTCGCCCTCCAACTCGGTGACGAGCGCTTCGCCTTCGTCGGCCATGCCCATCGCCTCACTGTTGAAAAGGATGGTGTCGCGCCAGGACGTGCCCCAGGCGGTCTCCGGGTACGCGACGACGGGCGCGATCTCGCTGAGCGTGTCGTAGTCCTCCTGCGTGAGGCCGGAGTACGCGGCGAGGATGACGTCCGGGTTCGTGTCGGCGACCGCCTCGAAGTCGATGCCGTCGGTCTCGTCGAAGAGGACGGGGGTCTCGGCGTCGAGGGATTCGAGCTTCTCCTCGACCCAGGGGAGCAGGCCGTCGCCGTCGTCGTCACCGAAGTTGGCGGCGGCCATCCCGACGGGGACGACGCCGAGGGCGAGGGGCACCTCGTGGTTCGCCCAGTTGACGGTGGCCACGCGCTCGGGCTTGGCGTCGATCGTCGTCGTGCCGAGGGCGTGCTCGATCGTGATCGGCGTGAAGCCGGCGTCGCCGCCGGCCGCCTCTTCTGCTGACGACGAGGAGCAGGCCGCGAGGCCGACGGTGAGGAACGCCGCCGCGGAGAGGGCGACGAGACGTGGTGCGCGCTGCATGGGGTCCTTTCGGGTGCTGCTGACTGACGCCGGTGCGCTGGCACGACGAACGACGGCGTCGGAGGACGTCGTCTGTGGTTCGAAGAGGGTGGCCGGTGGAGACCGGCACCGCGCGTGGAGCGGCGGTGATGAAGGGTTGCCTAACCAAAGTTAGCTGGCGGCCGGTGGCAGCGCAATCGAGCGGATACGACGCCTTCCTTCGCGAAACGGACACATAGGGACCGGGCGCGTGAGCCGCTTCAGCCCGCGCGGAAGCGTCCTGGACTCGTCCCGGTGACCCGGCGGAACGCCGTGCCGAACGCCGTGGTCGAGCGGTACCCGACAGCCGCCGCCACCTCGTCGATGCCGTCACCGGCGATGAGACGCGTGATCGCGTGCTGCACCCGGGCAGCGGCGACCCAGCGCGCGAACCCGAGTCCCGTCTCCGACTCGAACGTCCGGGTCACCGTCCGGGTGCTCACGCCGAGGAATGTCGCCCATTCCGCGAGGGAGGTCCCGTCGGACGGACTCGCGCGGAGGCGCTCGACGATCGGCGCGAGGAGCGCTGACCGGGGGAGGCGCAGGAGCAGCTCGTGCTCGGCGGGTTCGAGGACGTCCAGGATGGTCGCCTCGGTGGTGGCCCTGGCGCGATCGTCGAGCCCGGCCGCGCTCAGGCGGTCGAGCAGGAGCCGGAGCAACGGGGTGAGCTCGACCGCCGTCGGCAGCTCGGAGATGGCGGGCACCTGATCCACACTGAACATCGCGGCCCGCTGCCAGGTGCCGGCCGGCGTCCAGCCGGTATGGCGCACGCCGGCCGGGATCCAGAGCGCGTGATGCGGGGTCACGGTCCAGACACGGTCGCCGACGGTGGCGGTGGACGCGCCGTGGTCGTTCCACAGGAGCTCGTGCGTGGGGTGCGAGTGTTCGTCCCAATGGGTGTCGCGTGCGATCCGCTCGGTGTTCCCACGGATGACGAACGGCACGGGGATCGCTCCCGCCTCGTAGAGCGGGAGTCGACGGCGTACCGGTCCGGTGTCCGCCCGGACGTCGACGGACTGCTCCCACGGGTCGAGGGCGGTGGGGGCGGACACCGCTCCAGCGTACGGGCGTCCGCGCCGGACCGCGTCGCTTCAGCGCTGCTTCAGCTTGCCCGCGCCACACTGGGAGGCGCCGCTCGAGCGTCGACGGCACGGAGCCGAGAGGTCACACCCCATGCGGATACTCGTCGTCGACGATGAGGTACGTCTCGCCGAGGGCGTCAGGAGGGGCCTCGAGGCCGAGGGCTTCGCCGTCGACGTCGCCGCGAACGGGGTCGACGGACTCTGGATGGCCGGCGAACACCGGTACGACGCGATCATCCTCGACATCATGATGCCCGGCATGAGCGGGTACCGCGTCTGCCAGCAGCTCCGCGACGCGGGGGACTGGACGCCGATCCTCATGCTCACCGCGAAGGATGGCGACTGGGACCAGGTCGAGGCCCTCGACACCGGCGCCGACGACTTCCTGAGCAAGCCGTTCTCGTTCGCCGTGCTCGTGGCCCGGATCCGGTCGCTCGTCCGGCGGGGGTCCCGCGAGCGCCCGGCGGTCCTCGAGGTCGGCGAGCTCCGGCTCGATCCCGCATCCAAGCAGGTCCACCGCGGTGATGTCCCGATCGATCTCACCTCCCGCGAGTTCGCCGTCCTCGAGTTCCTCATGCGGCGCGGCGGCGAGGTCGTGTCGAAGCGCGAGGTCCTGCAGAACGTCTGGGACGACGACTTCGAGGGCGATCCCAACATCGTCGAGGTCTACGTCGGTCACCTGCGGAACAAGGTGGACCGGCCGTTCGAGCGGGCGTCGCTCGAGACCGTGCGCGGCTTCGGATACCGACTCGTGGGCGGCCGTGGCTGACGCCGGGCGGCATGATCCGGACACCGCCGGCCGGGCACCGTGGCGGTCCGTCCGCGCTCGGGCGGCCCTGGGCTCGGTGCTCGCCGTCGCCCTGTTCCTCGGCGTCGGTTCCATCGTCTTCGTCGGCCTGTTCTCGGCGACGTTGCGATCCGGCGTCGAGCAGAGTGCGGCGGCCGAGGCGGAGAGCGTCTCCGCGCAACTGACCGCCGCCGACGCCACGACGCTGCCCGCGGACGACGGCCGGCTGCTGGTGCTGCTCGAGGACGGGCGCGTCGTCGACCGGACGGACGACGAGATCGAGCTGCCGACCCCGGTCCCGGACGGCGACTCCTTCGTCGCCGTCGTCGACGACGAGTCGGTGCTGTTCGCGAGCGAGGACCTCGAGGTCGACGGACGAGACCTCGTGGTCCTCGCGGGTCGTTCCCTCGAGGAGACCGACGACGCCGTCGGACTCGTGGGGGTGCTGCTGCTGGTCGCCGTCCCCGTGCTCGTCGTGCTGATCGGCGCACTCACCTGGCTCCTCGTCGGACGGGCACTGGCGCCGGTGGAGCGCATCCGCCGCGAGGTCTCGGAGCTGGGAGCGGGGGAGCTGCATCGACGGATCGACGTGCCCGCGACGGGCGACGAGATCGGACGCCTGGCCGGGACGATGAACGCGTTGCTCGGTCGTCTGGAGGACGCCCAGACGGCGCAGCGCCGCTTCGTGTCCGACGCCTCGCACGAGCTGCGGTCGCCGCTCGCGGTCATCAGGCAGTACGCGGAGGTCGCGTCGCTCCACCCGGACCGGGTCGACACCGCCGAGCTGTCCGCGACGGTGCTCGACGAAGGCGCCAGGATGCAGACCCTCGTCGAGTCGCTCCTGCTCCTCGCGAAACTCGACGAGGGGGCGACGGGTGCCGGACGGCATGCGCTCGACGTCGACGACCTGCTCCTGGCCGAGGCCGGCCGTCTCCGGTCCGTCGGTGGGCTGCGGATCGAGTCGTCGTCGGTCGCCGCGGCGAGGGTCGACGGCGACGAGGCGCTGCTCGCGCGGGTCGTGCGGAACCTCGTCGACAATGCTGCGCGGCACGCGCGCTCGGTGGTCCGTCTCGGATGCTCGTCCGACGGCCGGTCCGTGAGGATCACCGTGGAGGACGACGGTCCGGGTGTGCCGGTCGAGCTGCGTGCGCGCGTCTTCGAACGTTTCGTGCGCCTCGACGAGAGCCGATCCCGCGACGCCGGTGGATCAGGCCTGGGACTCGCGATCGTGGCCGACGTCGTGCGGGTGCACGGCGGCTCGGTCGAGCTCGTGGACAGCGGGCTCGGGGGAGCCGCGTTCATCGTGACGCTGCCGGCTTCGCCCGCTTCCTGAACGCGGCTTCAGCTCGCTTCAGGCCCGCTTCAGCGCTCCTCGGACAGTCTGGGGCACATGAACGAGAACACAGCCTCTCAGCCCACCGACCCCACGCAGCCCACCGCAGCCACCGAGCGCATCGAGCCCGTCGAGCGCGTCGAGGCGACCGAGCACACGAACATCCCCGCAGCCCCCGCGTCCAAGCCGAGCTTCTGGCGCCGCAAGCCCGTCTGGATCACCGCGATCGTCGTCGGTGCCCTCGCCCTCGGCGGAGCCGGTGCCGCCTACGCGGTGGACGAGTTCGGAGACGCCGACGACGACCGCGTCGCATCGGCGTCGAACGTCGATCGCGACGGTGGCCCCGTCACCGACGACGCCGCCGCCGGAACCACCGACGACCGCGACGTCAGGGACGCCGACGACGTGCCGCTCACCCAGGACGAGTCGGACGCGGCCTCGAAGGCGGCCCTCGCCGAGGCCAAGGGTGGCACGGTGACCGACGTCGACCGCAGCGACGACCCCGGCGTCGCCTTCGAGGTCGACGTGCTCCTCGACAACGGTGACGAGCTCGAGGTCGCCCTCGACGCCGACTACGCCGTGGTCACGAGCGTCCTCGACCCGCGCGACTGAGGTCGACGCCGCCTGGTGCGGAACGACGAGGGCCGGACGGAATCCCAGGATTCCGTCCGGCCCTCGTCGTGTGCGCGGAGCGCTAGGAGCGCGGCTTGCGGTCGTATGACCCGCCGCCCGTGCCCGACTCGTCGTCACGCCGGCGCGCGGGGCCACCACGGTCGGGGCGGAGCTCGATGAGCTTGCCGCTGATCCGGGTGTTCTCGAGCCGGTCGAAGACGTCGTTGCCGAGGCTCGCAGGCAGTTCGACGATCGAGAAGTCCGGCTTGATCTGGATCGCGCCGAAGTCTTCGCGCTTCAGCCCGCCCTCGTTCGCGAGCGCGCCCACGATCTGGCGCGGGTCCACCTTCTGGCGACGACCGACCGCGATGCGGTAGGGCGCCATCGGTCCGCTGGACGGACGGCTGCGACGCTCGGGACGGTCGCCCTGATCGCCACGGTCGCCGCGGTCGAACCGCGCGCCGCGGTCGCCGGAGTCGCGGCGGTCGCGACCGGCGCGGTCGGTGCCACGGTTGGTGTTGTCGAACTCCTCGCGACGACGACGCTCGTCCTCGGCGGAGAGCAGCAGCGGCGTCTCGCCCTGCGACACGACCGCGAGGGCCGCGGCGACGTCTGCTTCGGGGACGTCGTGGTGCGAGACGTAGTGGCCGATGATCTCGCGGAAGCGCTCGATGCGGTCGGTCTGGCCGAGCGCCTCGGTGATGGCGTCGTCGAAGCGGGTGAGGCGCGTGGCGTTGACGTCGTCGACGCTCGGCAGCTGCATCTGGGTGAGCGGCTGGCGGGTCGCCCGCTCGATCGCCTTGAGCAGGTGGCGCTCGCGCGGGGTGACGAAGCTGATCGCGTCACCCGTGCGGCCGGCGCGGCCGGTGCGTCCGATGCGGTGCACGTACGACTCGGTGTCCACCGGGATGTCGTAGTTCACGACGTGGCTGATGCGTTCCACGTCGAGGCCTCGCGCGGCCACGTCGGTGGCGACGAGGATGTCGAGCTTGCCGGCCTTCAGCTGGTTGACGGTGCGCTCACGCTGTACCTGCGCCACGTCGCCGTTGATCGCCGCGGCCGAGTACCCGCGGGCGCGGAGCTTCTCGGCGAGGGTCTCGGTCTCGTTCTTCGTCCGCGTGAAGATGATCATCGCGCTGAAGTTCTCGGTCTCGAGGATGCGGGTCAGGGCGTCGACCTTCTGCGGGTACGAGACCGTGAGGTAGCGCTGTGTGATGCTGGCCGAGGTCGTGGTCTTCGTCTTGACCGTGATCTCTTCCGGGTTGTTCAGGTACTTGGCCGAGATGCGACGGATCGACGACGGCATCGTCGCGGAGAACAGGGCGACCTGCTTCTCCTTCGGGGTGTCGGCCAGGATCGTCTCGACGTCCTCGGCGAAGCCCATCTTCAGCATCTCGTCGGCCTCGTCGAGCACGAGGTACTTGAGCTCGGTGAGGTCGAGGGTGCCCTTCTCCAGGTGGTCCATGATGCGACCCGGGGTGCCGACGACGATGTGGACGCCGCGGCGGAGCGCGGAGAGCTGCACGCCGTAGCCCTGGCCACCGTAGACGGGGAGCACGTGGACGCCGCGCAGGTGCGTCGCATACTTCTCGAACGCCTCGCAGACCTGCAGGGCGAGCTCGCGCGTCGGCGCGAGGACGAGGGCCTGCGGCGTCTTCTGCGCGAGGTCGAGCCGGGAGAGGATCGGGAGGGCAAATGCGGCGGTCTTCCCGGTTCCCGTCTGGGCGAGGCCGACGACGTCGCGTCCCTCGAGCAGCAGCGGGATGGTGGCCGCCTGGATGGCGGACGGGGTCTCGTAACCGACATCCTTCAGCACCTTGAGCACCGCGTCGTCGAGGCCGAGGTCGGAGAAGGTCTGCGTAGCGCCGGCGGGTTCCGCCTCGGGCTGCGTCGTGGAATCAGAAGACGTCATACTCCTAACGGTAGTCGCAACGCAAGCGTTTGCAGGACATCGTCTGGAGCTGACGCCGCCGCGTCGCCGCCCGAGGCGTTCGCCTCAACGGGTCAGAGGCTGCCCCAGCGGGCGCGGGCGCCGCAGAACAGTCCGTAGGCGATGAGGCCGAGACCGACCACGAGCAGGATCACGACGCCGAACGGGAGTGCCGCGAGCGCTGAGATGGCGCCGTCCATCCCGGAGGCCTTCTCCGCGTCCTGCGTGGCCGCGGCGACGATGAAGAGGATCCCGACCGTGACGAGCGCGACCCCCTTGGCGACCCATCCGACGATCCCGAGAACCACGACGGCCCGCTTGGCCGTGCCGGTCGGCGGGTGCACGTCCTCCAGGAACTTCTGCGTCACGCCCTTGAAGACGAAGAAGCCGCCGATGCCGATGACGACGAGGCCGACGGCGATGACGACGAACACCCCGCCGGGGGAGGACAGGAGTGTCGCCGTCAGGCCCGTGCTGGACTGCGACGAGTCGCTGCTGCCGCCGAGGGCGAAGGTCAGTGCCGTGGATCCGACGGCGAGGTAGGCGATCGCGCGTCCGGCGGTCGAGATGCGCTTGCTCCACCGTTTCCGGGTGTCGGACTCGCTGACGAGGAACGCCGCGATGACGGTCCACAGCCCGAGTGCCAGCAGGCCGGCGGCGACGACCCAGATGATCACGATCCCACCCGGCGTGCCGGCGAGCGTCTTGAGCGCACCGGACTGGTCGGCGTCCCCGCCGCCCGATCCGCCGCCCGACAGCGCGATCGAGATGGCGATCCCGCCGATGAGGACGTGGAGGAGCCCGTTGACGGCGTGGCCGGTGCGGGCGAGCGTTCGGAGGGTCGTGCTGTTCTTGGCGGTTCCTGCGGCGTGGTCTGCGGTGGCGCGTGCGTTCGAAGGCATCAGACCACGCTAGCCGCCGCGGACTCGTGCCGACGGGGGGTTGCGCACCCGGCAGGCGGGCCGGCCGCCGACAGACGTCCGATCCGGATGGTGCCTCGTTTCCGAATGATCCGCATGTCCTCGAACCACTCCCGTCCTGCCGTGCCCGACCGTGCTTCCGCCATCACCGCCGATGAGACCGCCCTGGGACTCGGACGCGTCACGGTGGACACGGACATCGGACCCGTCACCGTGCGAGCGGGTCGTGAGGCAGGGGGACCGGCCACGATCCTCCTGCACGGTGCGGCAGGCTCCTGGACGACCTGGTCGCCGTTCCTCCGCGCCGACGACGAGCGAGGCGCGGTCGTCGACGACGTCATCGCCGTGGACCTCCCCGGGTGGGGCGAGTCACCGACGGCCGCTCGGGGGACGGTGAGCGTCCGAGCGCTCTCGGTCGCGGTCGCGACCGTGGCCAGAGCGCTCGGCTACCGTTCCTGGCGGGTCGTCGGGCACTCGCTCGGCGGCTTCGTGGCACTCGATCTCGCCGTCCTCGAGCCCGACGCCACGATCCGTGTCGACCTCGTCTCGCCGACCGGCGTCGGCGTCGTCGAGGCGATCCGTCACCCCGTGACGGGCGGCGTCCGCCTGCCGTGGTTCGCGGGCATGCTCGTCGGCATGCGCGTGCTGGAGGTGCTGGGCTCTCGGGGCCCGGCACTCCTCCGCCTCCTGAACCGGGCCGGACTCCTGGCGCCGCTCATGTCACCGCTCTTCGGACGACGCCACGACCTCGACCGGTCCGTCGTCGACGCACTCGCCGCGGACGTCCGACCCGCGACCTTCCTGGCGGCGACGCGTGCTGCAGCCGCCTACGACCTCCACGGGTGGCGCGGTGTGCGCTGTCCCGTCCGCTGCACCATGGGCGGCCGAGACGTCTTCGTCGGTTCCGACGACGCGGCCGTCCTCGCGGCGCTCGTCCCCGACCTCCGGGTGCACACGTTGGCCGGGACGGGTCACTTCGCCGCGGTGGAACGGCCTGAGGCGGTCCTGGAGCGATACACCGCCGACTGATCCCGCGGTCTGCCGGGCGTGTTGCGTCAGGGATCCGCTATCCTGGAAGCCTGCCCGACTTCGTGGTTGGGGTGGTTGATCGTCCGCACCGTGCTGCATTCGCGCCGTGTGTCGAGCATCGATCTGGGGCTGGAAACCCCCAGCACCCGCACCCCTCGCTCGGAGGTCCCCTATGTCTGCGTCCGCAGCCACCAAATCCCACGCCACCGCACCACCGTCCGGCTCGACCGGTCGCCGTTGGTGGGTGCTCGTCGTCCTCGCGATGACGCAGCTCATCGTCGTGCTCGACGGCACGATCGTCAACATCGCCCTGCCGGCCGCCCAGCGCGAGCTCGACCTGTCCGACACCCAGCGTCAATGGGTCGTGACGGCCTACGCGCTGGCCTTCGGCGCACTGCTCCTCCTCGGTGGCCGGATCGCCGACTACTGGGGTCGGAAGCGCACCTACCTCGTCGGCATGGTGGGCTTCGGCGCAGCATCGGCGTTCGGCGGATTCGCGCAGAGCGGGACCGAACTCATCGTCGCCCGCGGCCTGCAGGGCGTCTTCGCGGCCCTCATGGCGCCGGCGGCGCTCGCCCTGCTCACGGTGACCTTCACCCACGGCCGCGACCGCAACACGGCGTTCGCCGTCTTCGGTACGGTCGCCGGAGCCGGCGCGGCCGTCGGCCTCATCCTCGGTGGGGTGCTCACCGAGTTCGTCGATTGGCGCTGGTGCCTCCTCGTCAACGTGCCGTTCGTCATCGTCGGCCTGATCGCCGGGCTCATCCTCGTGACCGAGAGCAAGGCCGAGGGCGACAACCGCTACGACTGGCTCGGCGCCGTCACGGTCATCCTGGGGCTCGGTTCCCTGGTCTACGGCTTCACGCTCGCCGAGGGCGGCTGGGGCAGCATCGACACCATCGGCTTCCTCGCGCTCGGCGCCGGACTCCTGGCCCTGTTCGTCGTCATCGAGATGCGCGTGGCCCAGCCGCTGCTGCCGTTGCGCATCGTCGCCGACCGCGTGCGCGGTGGTGCCTTCCTCATGCAGATGATCGTCGGCAGCGTCATGATCGGTGCGCTCCTCTACCTGACCTTCCACCTGCAGATCGTGCTCGGCTTCCCGCCGCTCGAGGCGGGGATCGCGACCCTGCCGATGACCGCAGCGATCATGATCGTCGCCCCCATCGCCACCAAGCTCCTGCCGGCGATCGGTCCGCGCCCCCTGCTCATCGTCGGTCCGCTGATCGCTGCGGCGTCCCTCGTGTACCTCAGCCGCATCACCGCAGACGGGAACTACTTCGTGCAGGTCCTCCCGGCGCTCGTCGTGCTCGGGGTCGGCATGGCCATGGTCTTCGTGCCGATGCAGAACCTGGCGCTGACCGGTGTCGCCCCGCACGATGCCGGCGCCGCGTCCGCCACGGCGAACGCCTCCATGCAGATCGGCGGCTCGATCGGGCTGTCGGTCTTCACCACCGTCTACGCCAGCGTCACCGACCAGGCGACCGTCACCGATCAGACGTCGCAGCTGGTGGCGTTCACCCAGGGTTACTCGGCCGCGTTCATCGCCGCTGCGGTCGGACTCGTGGTCGCGAGCGTCATCGCGGTCGTCTGCATCCGCGGTCGCAAGGAGGACCTCCTGCCCTCTGGTGACCAGCAGGCCGTCCACCTGGGCTGATCGCGACCGCGCGCGCCGCTAGCTGCGGGGTGCGTAGGTCGAGAGCACGTTGCCGGAGCTCGTCTGCACGGAGCGGACGAGCTCCAGCCGCGTCACGGGGTCGCTCGGCTCGAAGAGGTGGCGCCCGCCGCCGGCGACGACCGGGTGGACCATGAGGGTGAGGCGGTCGAGGAGACCGGCGAAGAGGAGCTGCCGGACGACGGAGATGCTCGCCTGCACGGCGATGCGCCCACCGTCCTGCTCCTTGAGGTCCGCGACGAACGACTCGAGCGCGCTCGGGATGACAGATGCGTTCTCCCAGGCCAGAGGGTCCGTCAGCGTGCGCGAGGCGACGTGCTTTCGAACCGGGTTGATGAACGAGCCGAACGGGTCGTCACCGTCGACGGTCGGCCAGAACGCGCTCCACTGCTCGTAACTCACACGGC
Source organism: Plantibacter sp. Leaf314 (assembly GCF_001423185.1). NCBI lineage: Bacteria > Bacillati > Actinomycetota > Actinomycetes > Micrococcales > Microbacteriaceae > Plantibacter > Plantibacter sp. Leaf314. The sequence continues at coordinate 69,470 of NZ_LMOB01000001.1, forward strand.
CGAGGAGGACGTCGTCGATCGGTGAGATCGCCTCGGTCATCATCGCCCCCATGTCGGCGTCGAAATGGTCGAACTGCCACTGGTCGGGCGATTCGACGACACCGTCGACGGACTGGAACAGCGACGCATGGACCTCGCGCATGGTGGCTCCTTCGCCAGAGTAGGGCTGCCTGCCTGTCCGGCGGACGTGTCCGTTCTACTCCGCTCCGGCCATGAGCACCACCCTCGTGACGACCTCCGGACGGACGCGTACCGTGTTCGGCATGGCCAGCACCGCGATCGTCCTCACCGTCCCCGGACCGCACGGCGACCGGGAGGTGCGGCTGTCGAGTCCCGAGCGCGTGCTCTGGGAGGAGCCCGGCATCACCAAGCAGGAGCTCGCCGAGTACCTCATCGAGGTGGCGCCGGCGTTCCTCACCGCCAACGGCGACCGGCCCGTGTCGCTGCAACGTTTCCCGGGCGGTGTCGACGGCGAGTGGTTCTTCTCGAAGAACCCGCCGAAGGGCGCTCCCGCGTATGTGCGTGCGGTGGACGTCGTGTACCCGAGCGGGCGGCAGCACCCGCAGCTCGTCCTCGATGAGGCGGCAGCGGTCGTCTGGGCGGCGCAGATGAACACCGTCGTCTTCCATCCATGGCCGTCGCGGGCGGCCGACCCCGATCGGCCCGACGAGCTGCGGATCGACCTCGACCCGCAGCCGGGCACGGACTTCGCCGACGCCTTCCGCGTGGCCGCCTCGCTGCGGGAGCTGCTGACGGAGGTCGGGTTGACCGGCTTCGTGAAGACCTCCGGGAACCGAGGGGTCCACGTGTTCGCCCCCATCGAGCCGGAGCACGAGTTCCTGGACGTCCGTCACGCCGTGATCGCCGCGGCGCGCGAACTGGAGCGGCGGGATCCGTCCCGGGTGACGACCTCCTGGTGGAAGGAGGAACGCGGCGAGCGCATCTTCGTCGACTACAACCAGGCGAACCGCGACCGGACCATGGCGGGCGCCTACAGTCCGCGCGCCCTGGCGGCGGCGACGGTCTCGTGCCCGGTCACCTGGGACGAGCTGCCGGAGGTCGACCCTGGCGCGTTCACGGTCAGGACGGTGCCCGAGCGGTTGCGGTCGGTCGGCGACCCGTGGGCGGGGATGCATGATCACCCTGGACGGATCGACGTCCTCCTGCAGTGGTGGGAGCGGGACCTCGAGCAGGGCCTGGGCGAGCTCCCGTTCCCTCCCGACTTCCCGAAGATGCCGGGGGAGCCGCCGCGGGTGCAGCCGAGTCGGGCGAAGCTCCCCGAGGAGTGACCCGTGGATGCACGAACGCCCGGTGATCGTGGATCACCGGGCGTTCCGTGGGTGCTCGAGGCTATTCGGCCTTGCCGAGGGCGAAGCGCACGCCGCCCTGCTCGTCGATCTGCGCGTCGAGGACGGCGTCGCTGAGAGCGACCGCTGCGGACTCCTCGAGGAACACGGTGGCTCCTGCGCTCTCGATGACCTGGTCCGCTTCATGCGGCGTCGCCGTCATCGTGACTTCGAAGTTGTTGTCGTCGGAGCTGCTGATGCGCAGTCCGGCGCCGTGCGTGAGCGACGACGCGTCGTCCGGGACGACCAGTCCCGGGGTGAGTGGTGCGTTCTCGGCGAGGGTCTTGACGACTCGGCCGGCGTTCTCGGTCAGGGTGAGCATGTGTGTTCTCCGTTCCGTTCGCGAATACGAGTTCCCCACCTTGCTCGGCTTCGGCCCGCGGCGCCACCAGCTCGGCGATCCTCTGCGGGAACTGCCAAGCAACTTTGCAGGGATTCACACCTGGCGGGTCGGCCGTAGCACACCTCGGACGTGAGCTCTTGGGGCAGGCCCGGGCGGAGTGGGCTGCTAGCGTCGAAGGTGCTGTCCGGCGCGATCACCCCGCCCCACGGCACCCCCCCCAACCCCCACAGCTCGAGGAGTCCTATGACCACCGTCGCCGCCATCATCAAGCCCACTGCCGACGCCCCCTTCGAGGTCGGTTCGATCGAGCGCCGCGCTCCGCGGGCCAACGACGTCGTCATCGACGTCCTCTACGCCGGCATCTGCCACAGCGACATCCACCAGGCCCGCGAGGAGTGGGGCAAGGCCATCTTCCCGATGGTGCCCGGTCACGAGATCGCCGGTGTCGTCACCGAGGTCGGCGAGGGCGTCACGAAGCACCGGGTCGGCGACCGCGTCGGCATCGGCTGTTTCGTCGACTCCTGCCGCGAGTGCGAGAACTGCGTCGCCGGCGAGGAGCAGTTCTGCCTCAAGGGCAACGTCGCCACCTACAACGGACGCGAGTACGACGGCGAGCCCACCTACGGCGGGTACAGCAAGCAGATCGTGGCCGACGAGAACTACGTGTTGAGCATCCCCGAGGGCATCGAGCTCGACGTGGCGGCTCCGCTGCTGTGCGCCGGGATCACCACCTACTCCCCGCTGAAGCACTGGGGTGCCGGTCCCGGCAAGCAGGTCGCGATCGTCGGCATGGGTGGCCTCGGCCACATGGGCGTGAAGATCGCTCACGCACTCGGCGCCGAGGTCACCGTCCTCAGCCAGACGACCTCCAAGGAGGCCGACGGCAAGCGCTTCGGAGCGGACCACTACTACGCCACCGGCGAGGAAGGCACGCTGCAGTCGCTCCGTGGCCGGTTCGACCTCATCATCAACACGGTCTCGGCCGACCTCGACATCGACGCGTACCTGTCGACGCTGAAGCTCAACGGCTCGATGGTCTTCGTCGGCCTGCCGGAGAACACCCAGCAGTTCCGTGTGTTCTCGCTCGTGGGAGGCCGCCGCTCGCTCGCAGGCTCGAACATCGGTGGCATCCGCGAGACGCAGGAGATGCTCGACTTCTGCGCCGAGCACGGCATCGGTTCGGAGATCGAGCTCATCGGCGCCGACGAGGTCGAGGGCGCGTACGACCGCGTCGTCCGCAGCGACGTCCGCTACCGCTTCGTCATCGACACGGCGACGATCGGCTGATCGCACCGTTACCCTGAGAACATGATCCGGCTCCCGTTCCGTCGCCCAGGCGGAGCGGGAGCCGTTGCTCGTGAGCCGCTCGGTCGCGAGGTCCTCGTCCTCGGTGGCGTCGCGTTCTTCGTGATGCTCGGCTTCGGGGTCGTGATCCCGGTGTTGCCGGTCTACGTCCGCAGCTTCGGGGTCGGCTATCTCGAGGTCGGAGCGGTCGTCTCCGTCTTCGCGCTCATGCGCCTCGTGGCGAACCCGTTCGTCGGAGCGCTCGTCGACCGGATCGGCGAGCGGGTGGTACTCGCCTCCGGGATCGGGATCGTCGCCGTCTCAAGTGCGTTGGTCGGCCTGGCGGCGGATTACCCGCAGCTGCTGCTGCTCCGTGGCGCGGGCGGGATCGGATCGGCCATGTTCTCCGTGGCCGCCATGACCCTGCTCCTGCGGACGACCGCGCCACACCGCCGAGGCCGGGCGGTCGGCTTCTACCAGGGCGGGTTCCTCGTCGGCGGCATGGCCGGCCCGGCCGTCGGTGGGCTGCTCGCGACCATCTCGCTCACGGCGCCCTTCTTCTTCTACGCCGGGACGCTCGCGATCGCGGGTGTCCTCGGCCTCGTCATGCTGCGGGGCAGTCGGATCGCCGCGCCCACCGAGCACGCAGCACCCGCCGAACCGTTCCGCACCGTGCTCCGCGACCGTCGGTACCAGGCGGCCCTCCTGGCCAACTTCGCCAACGGCTGGGCGTCGATGGGGGTCCGCGGCGCGCTCGTCCCCGTGCTCGTCGTCGAGGCGCTGCACGAGGAAGCGGCCTGGACCGGTGTCGCGTTCGCGATCGCAGCCGTGGCCCAGACCCTGGCGCTCGGGCCGGCCGGCCGCTTCGTCGACACCGTCGGTCGACGCCCGGCGATGCTGGTGGCCTTCCCGGTCGCTGCACTGGCCCTCCTCGCGATGCCCTTCGTCGGCGAGCTCTGGATGCTCGTCGTCGCGCTCTGTGTCTACGGCGTCGCGGCCGCATTCCTCGGGACGGCGCCGGCGGCGGCTGTCGGCGACGCCGCCGGCGGACGGGGCGGACGCGCTGTGGCGGTCTTCCAGGCGACATCGGATCTCGGCGCCATCGTCGGCCCGCTGGTCGCCGGGGCACTGCTCGACGCCTTCTCGTTCCCCGCCGCGTTCGGCTCGGCGGTCGTGCTCATGCTGCTCGTCCCGGTGCTCGCCGCCCGCATGCCTCGGGAGCACCGCGAACCCGCCGCGGCGGGTTAGGGCGTACGGAGGCGGAGACCGACCGAGGTGGTGATGTCCTCGCGCTGGCCACCCGAGTGCACGAGCTGCGTGCCGTCGACCGTCAGCTGACTGGCGTGTTCGTGCAGCGCGCGGGTGACCTCGGGCAGCCGGTGTTGGAGGTCGAACCAGACGGCGTCATCGTGATCGGGGTCGAGGGATTCCTGGTGGTGCACGATCTCGGCGAAGGGTGTCCTGGTCCGCGCTGCCGCCGCGAGAGCCGCCTCGTGCATCCGCAGGTGGTCCGGGTGTCCGTAGCCTCCGCCGTGGTCGTAGCTGATGAGGAGGTCGGGGGAGATGTGTGCGATGAGCGCGGCCAGGTCTCCGGCGACCTCGTCGAGTGGCGCGAGCGAGAACGCCTCCGGTCGGACGTCGTCGGCCGGCCCGGCCAGCCCCTCCCGCACCCAGCGCATGCCGGAGTCGACGTACCGCGTCGTCGTCCCCGGTCGAGCGGCGGGCGGCGTCCCGAGCCAGTACTGCGCGGTGATCCCGAGGGCGGCGCAGGCGGCGGCGAGTTCCGCCTCGCGGTGCGCGGCGAGTGCAGCGGTTCCGGCGAGCGTGCGCAGGGGGCCGTCGACGACTTCGCCGCGCTCGCCCCGCGTCGCGGTCACGAGGACGACCGTGATCCCGCGGGCGACGAGGTCGGCGATGAGTGCCCCCGTCGCGAGCGTCTCGTCGTCGGGGTGGGCGTGCGCGACCAGGACCGTCCGTGCGCGCTCGAGCGCCGGCCTGAGACCGTCGGTCACGACGCGGACGTCGACGCGGACGAGCCTCGTGGGGACCGGGCGGCGGCGACGAGGGGCCGGTAGACGTCGACCAGAGTGTCGCCGGAACGTTGCCAGTCGAAGTGCTCGGCGCGCTCGCGAGCCGTGGTGCCGAGGCGAGCGAGTCGCGTCTGGTCGGTCAGGAGCCCGGCGACGGCCGCTCCCCACACCGCTGGATCGCGGGACTCGAGGACGATGCCGGTCTCCCCGTCGACGACGGCCTCCCGCAGGCCACCCGACGCGGCGACGACGGTCGGCACGCCGCTCGCCGCGGCTTCCAGCGCGACGAGACCGTACGTCTCCGAGTGGGAGGGGACGAGCACGAGCGTGCTCTCGCGGAACAGCGTGGCGAGCCCGACCCGCGACTGCGGCCCGACGAAGCGGACGTCGTCGGCGACACCGAGGTCACGGGCGAGGGCGGCGAGTTCCTCCGCATAGCGGTCGTAGTCGACTGAGACGTCGCCGGCGATGACGAGTTCCGGGCGCAGTTCGAGCGGAACCGCAGCGATGGTCTCGATGGCGAGGTCGAAGCCCTTCAGCGGGTGCAGGCGACCAGCGACAACCGCCGTCGGACGACCGGAACGGGCACCGCCGAGCGGGTGGAAGAGCGTGCCGTCGACACCGGGCGGCACGATCGACACCCGATCGGGGCGGGCTCCGAGTCGGGTGATCGCGGTGTCGGCCTCGGCCGCGCTGATCGCGACGACGGCGTCCGACTCCGCAGCGAGCCACGCCTCCCCTGCCAGACGCCCGGGGGACTCGGCGCGTTCGCCGTGGGAGAGCGGCGTGGTGGACTCTGCGGCGATGCTGTGGAAGCTCTGCACGTGCGGAACCGCCAGTTCACGCGCGAGGGGGAGTGCGGCCATGCCCGAGAACCAGTGGTGGGCGTGCAGGACGTCGTACCGCGGCAGCCGGGCGAGCTCCGAGCGGAAGCCCTCGACGAACTCCTCGTGTCGACCCTTCGCGACCGGCTCAGCGGGTCCGGCGTCGAGGAATCGCAGCGTCACGCCGGGGGCGAGGGCGGCGGAGGACGGCTGGCCGACGGAGGACCGCCGGGTGATGACGTCGACCTCGTGCCCCGCGGCGCCCATCGCGACGGCCTGATGACGCACCACGACGTTCATCCCGCCGGCGTCACCGGAACCCGGCTCGTCACCGGGGCTGGTGTGGAGCGAGATCATCGCGATGCGGAGGGGCTGGGGTTGCGAGGGCACCAGACGAGCCTAGTAGCCGTGGGCGTCCCGGCCCCTCGTGGCGGAGCCACCAGAACGTGCTCGCGCATCCGACGCCGGAGGTTGAGAATGATCGCGAGACGAGTGCGACGGTGCACCCGCCCAGGAGAAAGGGACGATCATGACCACGCTCAACCCGTACCTCGGCTTCCGCGGGACAGCCCGCGAAGCGATGGAGTTCTATCAGGGCGTCTTCGGCGGCGAACTGACGGTGTCGACGTTCGGTGACTTCGGTGCCGCGGTCGAGCCGGACGAGGTCGATCTGGTGATGCACTCCCAGCTGACCGGCGACGCCGGGGTCGTCTTCATGGGATCGGACACGCCAAAGCACATGGACTACCGCGAGGGCAACAACTTCTCGATGTCGCTGAGCGGGCCGGACACCGACGAGGCCCGACTCCGCGAGTACTTCGAGCGGCTCTCGGACGGCGGCACGGTCCAGCAGCCGCTGAGTGTGGCCCCCTGGGGTGACTCCTTCGGCATGGTGCAGGACCGCTTCGGCATCACCTGGCTGGTGAACATCGCCGCCCCGGCGCAGGGGTGACGTGAGTGCGATGAGCGGGTGTGCCCGGGAGACGCGGGTCCCTGGGCTTCGCGCATCGCCTCCGACGTTCGGTCCCTGAGCCTGTCGAAGCGTTCCTCGTGGGCACTTCGACACGCTCAGTGCCCGGGAGGGGTGTGCCAGGGCCGTCGCCGGCTGTCTCGGACAGCTGTCCGAGAAGTCGTGGTACACTGGCCTGAATGCCTCGCACATCAGGAGTATCCGCCCTCGGTGTCGAGCAGTCCACCTCCGGCCGTCCCACGAGCCTGTCCGTCGAGCGTCTCGCTCCGGTCCTCAGGGTGACGGGCGATCCTCGCGCCGAGCGGACGCGCCAGACGATCTTCGACGCCGTTGCGACCATCCTCGCCGGTCGTCCGGAACGCGTGTCCGTCGGCGACATCGTCCGCGTCGCCGGCATCAGTCGCAGCTCGTTCTACGCGCACTTCTCGAGCCTCGACGACCTGACCGCGGCCTACCTTCGCATGCAGTTCGCGGGGCTCACCGCTCCCGCCACCACGCGACCGGTCGGCGAGCGGGCGAGCAGCCGCGAGCGCGCCGAGGACGCCTACCGTCGGCTGGTCGGCCAGCTCCTCGAAGACGCACCGCTCTACTCGAGCGTGCTCGAGCTCCCCGTCGCCCGTGCGGTCTTCGACGCGCTCGTCGGTGAACACGCCGACCACCTGGTCGCCGCCTTGCTGCAGCGTACCCGGGTCCCCGCCGGCATCCCGGTCGAGCTGGTCTCCGCGTACGTCGCCGGCGGCACGCTGTCACTCGTCGACGGTTGGCGACACGGCCGCATCGACGTCTCCGACGACGAACTCGTCGACTCCCTGGTCGCCCTCCTGCCCGCGTGGCTGCTCGAGGAACGACCCACCGGTGCATCGCCGCCGACGCAGACCCCCGAATCATCCGGCAGCTGAACGCGCCGGAGCACGACGACGCCGGTGCGAGAGCGCCGGTGACGACCTGAGAAGAGAAGAGGAACCATGCAGTTCATCGTTGGAGAGACCCTGGTCTACCCGCACCACGGAGCGGTCACCATCACCGAGTTGTCGAAGGTGACGATCAAGGGTGTCGAGCAGGACGTCATGACGCTCCGCGTGCACACGTCCGAGCTCACCATCAAGCTGCCGATCGCGAACGCCGACCTCGTCGGTGTCCGTGACGTCATCGACCACGACGGCGTCCAGGCCGTCTACGGCGTCCTGCGCGAGCCGTTCGTCGAGGAGCCCGGCAACTGGTCGCGCCGCTACAAGGCCAACCAGGAGAAGATGGCGAGTGGCAACGTCCACCGCGTCGGCGAGGTCGTCCGCGACCTGTGGCGCCGCGACCAGGACAGCGGTGTGTCCGCCGGTGAGAAGCGCATGCTGCAGAAGGCCCGCCAGGTGCTCGTCTCCGAGCTGGCCCTCGCACAGGCGATGACCGACGAGGAAGCCTCCGCCGGCCTCGACGAGGTGCTCGCCTCCTCGATCGCGACGCCAGAGGCCGTCGCAGCCAAGTAGTTCGGTTCCAGCAGAGCGCCCCACCGGACCGGTGGGGCGCTCTGCTGCGTCACGGGTCGGACGACGGCGCGGGTGCTCCGTCGGCGCGGAGAACGTCGCAGTCGATGGCCTCGGGTCAGTTGCCGCCGCCTGAGACGATCGCCAGGACACCGACGATCGCGATGGCGATGATCGGACCGAACGACAACACCGTCTTCGTGATCGTCCAGGCGCGGTTCTCGCGCTCGGGAGCCGGTAGTTCAGCCGCCGAGACGTACACCGGAGCCTGCTCGCCGTCACCGGAGGCGGCACCGGTCAGCTGGAGGACCCGCGAGTCGTCCCAGGCCCGGCCGTCGAAGTGGACCTGGCGTTCGTCGTCCGTCGGGTGGGGGTACCAGCCGGCGGCTTCCGTCTGCGCCGGCTTGTCCCGCTGGAACCGCAACACCCGTGACTCGCCCCAGGCCTCACCGTCGAAACGGAGTTCCTTCGTCGGGTCGTCGGGGTTCGGGTACCAGCCTGCGGTCGTAGCCATTGATCCAGTATGACAGCGGGATCCGCCCTGCCGAGACCGAGCGAACGACGGCAGAATAGAGACAATCATGACGACGACACCGCGACCTCGAGCCCCCCGCCCGCAGACGATCCTCGAGGTGGTCCGCACCGCCTGGATCACACCGCACCTGGTGCGCCTCACCCTCGGCGGGCCCGGATTCGCCGACTTCCAGCCCAAGGACGCCACCGACAGTTACGTCAAGCTGTACTTCGCGAAGCCCGAGCTCGGTCTGGAGCCGCCCTACGACCTCACCGCGCTGCGAGCGACCCTCGCGCCGGAGGACCTCCCCGTCACCCGCACGTACACCGTGCGACGGGTGGACAGCGAGGCGCGCACCATCGACATCGACTTCGTCGTGCACGGCGACGAGGGACTGGCCGGCCCGTGGGCGGCGGCCGCCCAACCGGGGGACCGCGTCGTCCTCGCCGGCCCGGGCGGTGCCTATCGCCCCGATCCGTCCGCCGACTGGCACCTGTTCGCCGGAGACGAGTCCGCGGTCCCGGCGATCGCCGCAGCACTCGAGGTCCTGCCGCCTGAAGCGACGGGGCTCGCGTTCATCGAGATCGGTGGCCGCGACGACCTCATCGAGCTCGACCGCCCGGCGGGTGTACAGCTCATCTGGGTCGGGCGCGCCGCTCGCGACGAGTCTGCGGCGGCCCTCCTGGCCACCGCCATCGCCGGTCACCCCTGGCCCGCCGGCCGCGTCCAGGTGTTCGCGCACGGAGAGCGCGAGTCGATGAAGGCCCTCCGCGAGTTGTTCCTCACCCAGCGCGGGCTCGACCGATCGCAGCTCTCGCTCTCCGGGTACTGGGCCTACGGCCGGACCGAGGACCGCTTCCAGGCGGAGAAGCGCGAACCGATCGGGGTCGTCCTTCCGGCCTCGTGACGCGGGCGCCGACGAATCGTCAGTGCGACGGATCGGCCGGCTTGTTCCTCGACCTCCGGACCCGGGACGGTCGTTCGACCCTCGCTCGGATGTCGGGCGGGACGAGGTCGAGCAGTTGATCGCGTCTGAGGGGCAGATCAAGCAGGCTGAGCTTCATCCTGCCCTTGCGGGAATGCCGGCTCGGATCGAGTCGGACGACGTTCGCCGCATCGCGGACCAGCCGGACGGAGACGACCGCACCGCCGGCGACGTCCGCCAGCACCTGGCCGTCGATCTCCACCGCGGCCTGCTTCGTCGCCGTGCCGATCGAGAACTGCAGGCGCTCGGCCGGGCCGAGGATGAACGAGCGGTCGATGCCGGACATCGGTGCCACCGGCGTGACGACGGTGGCCGCCACGGCGGGGGAGAGGACCGGACCGCCCGCGGCGTAGTTGTAGGCGGTCGAACCGGTCGGGGTGGCGACGACGATCGCGTCGGCCTTGAAGTACCCGTACGCGGTCCCGTCCACCGCGAGGTCGGCCATGACGACCCCGGTCCCGGGCCGGCGCGCGATGGAGATGTCGTTGAACGCCAGGAGGTGGGTGACGTCGTCGCCGGTGGTGATCGTGACCTCGAGACCGTGGTGGGGCTCGAGTGAGAACTCGTGGTCGCTGACCCGCTGCAACGCCGCCGCCAGCGCGGTCGGCTCGACCTCCACGAGGAAGCCGACGTTGCCGTAGTTGACGCCGAGCACCGGTGCCGACCTGCCGGCCAGCAGGCGCATCGCTCCGAGCATCGTGCCGTCGCCACCCATCGCCACGGCGACGTCCACCGACGAGGCGAAGGCGTCCTCGTCGAGCAGCTCGACGTCGTCGCCGAGGCGGTTCGCCTCCGCGCGCAGGCCGACGAGGCGCGCGCCGTGCTCGAGTTGCCAGGCGCGGAGGATGCGGACGGAGTCGTCGATGTTCTTCGTGGGGTGGGTGATGAGGCCGATCGTCATCGACGGCCCGGCCGGGTGCTTCGTGCGAGTGGTGGTCACCCGACGAGCATAGGCCGACCGCCTGACAGCCGGATCGGGAGGTGCGGCGGTTGTGGAACGGCCCTGTGGAGACGAGCTGCGTCGCTCGATCGACGTTTGGGATACTGGAGGGCACCGTCCACCGTGACCCTCGCGGGACGAGGTGCGCGGAGGATCCACATGAGCGACACCAGCGGCCAGATCGGGCGATCACGGCGGACCGGGCGACTGAAGACCACGCTGCTCGGCGTGCTGGCTGCGCTCGTCGTCCTGGTGCTCGGATTCGTGGTGTGGACGCAGATCGTGATGCCGGGGACCCGGTCCGCCGCGCTCGAGGTGTGGGAGGACCCGGCCGTCTCCGTCACCGACGTGGGTGACGCCATCGTGCTCGCACCGACGGGCGATGCCGCGGTTGAGGCCTCGGGGACGGGGCTCGTCTTCATCCCCGGAGCGAAGGTCGACCCGTACGCCTACCTCCGCAAGCTGTCCGGTGTGGTCGAGGAGGCGGGGGCGACGGTCGTGATCACGAAGCCGACGCTGAACCTGGCCTTCTTCGATCAGCGCTCTCTCGAGACGTTCACCGCGGCGGCTCCCGACGTCGATACCTGGTTCGTCGGCGGCCATTCCCTCGGTGGCGTGCGGGCCTGCCAGCTCGCGGAGGACCCGGCGGTGGCCGGTCTGGTGCTGTTCGGCAGCTACTGCGCGAACGACCTCTCGGAGGCTTCGCTCGCGGTGCTGAGTCTCTCGGGCAGCGACGACGGTCTGAGTACGCCTGAGAAGGTCGCCGACGCACGCGTCCGCCTTCCGGCCGACGCGACGATGGTCGAGATCGACGGTGCGAACCACGCCAGCTTCGGCGACTACGGCGTGCAGCCCGGCGACGGTGAGGCGACCATCTCGAGCGATACGGCGCGCGCGGCGATCACCCGCGAGTTGGTCCGGTTGCTCGGCTGACCCCGTCGTCGGGGTTCAGGTCGTGCGGTACCGGTCCGTCGGTGTTCAGGCCTTCGGGACCGGAGGCCCGACGACGAGGAGCGCGGTGAACACGGCGACGACCGCGAGGCCGCCGACGACCAGGAGCAGGACGGGGTGGCGGACGAGCCAGCGGGTCGCGCGGTCGAGGACCCGCTGGTCCCGTGGGTCCGAGCCGGCCTCACGTCGCCAGGCGCCGTCGAGTCGACCCGTGCGATCCGCCCAGACGTCGAAGGGGATGGTGGCGTAGGGCACGACAGCGCTCACGAGACCGGTGAGGATCGTTCCGACGCCCCAGCGTTGGTTGATCCCGATGAGGAGCACGGTCGCGCCGTAGACGAGGAACACGAAGCCGTGCAGTGCCCCGCCGATGCTGACGCCGAGCTCGGTCGTCTTGGTGCCGTACTTGAGGATCATCCCGACGATGAGGAGGGTCCAGGTGATCGCCTCGGCGATCGCGATCAGACGGAAGAGGCGGCGCGGCGACACAGGGGCTCCAAGGCTCGGGGTGCAGGTCTTCCAGCTTGTCAGGGACGGCTGGGAGGGTCCTCCCAGGGAACGTCGCGTTCTGGCACCCTGGAGTCGTCGGGAATAGTCGCCACACGGACGAGGTTCTCCGATGTGTATGCAAACGTATACAACCGTCGCGATCGCCCGCGGCGAGCCATACGACGTTGGAGAGCCCCATGACCACATCCCTCGAGTTCGGCATCGACACCTTCGGTGACGTCACGGTCGACGCCGACGGCACGCCGTTGTCACAGGCCCAAGTCCTCCGGAACGTCGTCGAGCAGGGGGTGCACGCGGAGGCGGTCGGCCTCGACTTCATCGGCGTGGGGGAGCACCACCGGGAGGACTTCGCCGTCTCCTCACCCGAGATCGTGCTGGCGGCGATCGCCGCGAAGACCGAGCGCATCCGCCTCGGATCGGCCGTCACGGTGCTGAGCTCCGACGACCCGGTCCGCGTCTACCAGCGGTTCGCCACGCTCGACGGCATCTCCGGCGGACGCGCGGAGGCCATCCTCGGGCGGGGTTCCTTCACCGAGTCCTTCCCGCTCTTCGGATACGAGCTCTCCCAGTACGAGGAGCTCTTCGAGGAGAAGCTGGAACTCTTCGTCGCGATCCGCGAGCAGGAGCCGGTCACGTGGTCGGGGAAGACGCGTGCGCCGTTGCGCGAACAGTCGGTCTACCCCCGGGTCGAGCACGGCAAGCTGAAGACCTGGGTCGGTGTCGGCGGGAGCCCGGAGTCGGTCGTCAGGACGGCTCGGTACGGACTGCCGATGATGCTCGCGGTCATCGGCGGCGGGCCGCTCCGGTTCGCGCCCTTCGTCGACCTGTACCACCGCGCGCTCGCCCAGTTCCAGCTGCCGACGCAGCCGGTGGGGATGCACTCGCCGGCTCACATCGCCGAGACGGACGAGCTCGCGCAGGAGCAGTTGTGGCCCCATTACCGGGCGATGATGGACCGGATCGGTCGTGAGCGCGGGTGGAGCCCGATGACGCGTGGCCACTTCGAGCAGGAGGCCGGTCCGGAGGGTGCGCTGTTCGTCGGATCGCCGGAGACCGTCGCGCGCAAGGTGGCGACCGCGGTCGACGGCCTCGGTCTGTCGCGGGTGGACCTGAAGATCAGCAACGGTTCCCTGTCCCACGAGCACCTCATGGACAGCATCGGGCTGTACGGCTCCGAGGTCGTCCCGCGCGTGCGTGAGCTCCTGGCGGACAGCTCGGCCGCCTGATCCGGTCCGTTCGGAACCCGCGTCCCGGCCGCCTCAGCGGGCGGCCGGGACGCGATAGGGCATGCTCAGCCGGAGGACGGCGCCGCCCTCGGGCGCGTCGCTCGCTGCCGAGCTGACCCGGAGGGCTCCGCCGAAGGCGGCTGCGCGGCGGTCGAGCTGGAGCAGACCGCCGGCCGGTTCCGCACCGTCGAGGAGCCCGGTGCCGTTGTCGAGCACCCGCAGCTCGATGGTCCCACTCGCCACCGGAGCACCGTCGTCCCGCGGCGCCGGCGTCGCGATCCGCAGCTCGACGACGAGCCGGTCCGCCGCACCGTGGGTCAGCGCGTTCGTCACCCCTTCTTCCAGGGTCCGCACGACCACGGCGCGTTCCGCCGTCGTGAACACGTTGTCGATCGGGTCGTCGAGGAGGCGGAACTCCGGCGAGACGTCGAGGGTGGTGGTGATCGACGGCGGCAGGCGCTGCAGGATCGCGCGGATGCTCGGTGCGATGCCGACCTCGAGCAGTGGTGGGGACAGCAAGCGGCTGAGCTCTCGGACGTCCCGCTCGCGCACGGTGTGGAGGTCCTCGCCGAGTGACCGCAGCCGCCGGGTCGCGTCGGAGACGGCTGCAGCGCCCTCACGTTCGAGCGCGGCCGTGACGGCGGCGAGCTGCGCGCTGATCAGCACGAGGTGCTGCTGGAGGGTGCCGTGGAGGCCTTCGGCGACCTCGCGCTTCACGCGCAGCTCCTCGCTCTGCAGCGATTGGAGGGCGACGTCGGCGCGATGGCGTTGGTCGGCGTGGGCGCGTTCCTCTTCGCGCGCGCGCCGTCGTGCCGCGCTCAGACTGAACCCGAAGGTGGCGCACACGGCGAGGGCGATCGCCGTGGTCCCGGTCTCGACGAGGACGGTCTGCAGGCTCGGATCGCGGTAGACGCCGAGGAGGAGCTGCAGGCCGCTGCGCAGCAGGCCGGTCGCCAGCGCGACGAGGAGGACACCGGCGAGCACCTTCGGGCGCCACCACTCGTGGAGGGAGGGACCCCATCTCGACCAGAGCAGCAACGCGAGCACGATGATCGCAGCGCTCAGGGAGACGAGGTTCGCGGTGACGCGCTCCACGAGCATGCCGCGGGTGCCGCCGGGCGCGACCCAGGTGTAGATGTAGACGCTCTGGAAGGAGACGGCGAGTCCGAAGACCGCGGCCATGGCGCCGCTGGCGGTGATGAAGGCCCGACTGTCGCGCCAGCGCTCGGCGCGAGCGGTGAGGGCCTCCTGGGTCATGGCTCCATTCTGACCTGCCGCGTGGTGCGACGGGGGCATCTCCGGGCGGAAGTCGGGAGCTTCCCCCTCGGACGACGAGCCGTTCATCCGGGATACTCGGACCATGCACCACCAGCCGCAGCCCGACCGCTCGTCCGCCGTCCCCGTGGTGGGCGCGGCGACGCTCGACGTCGCGCCGGCCGTCCCGCTCCGGGTCGGAGTCGTCGAGGACCAACCGCTGCTCGGCGGGATGCTCGCCGATCTGCTCCGGGGGACGCCGGGGGTGACGTTCGTCGGTCATGCCGCCACCGTCGCCGAGGCGCGGCGGACGTTCCTCCCCGGGACGGTCGACGTCCTGACGATGGACATCGAGCTGCCGGACGGCAACGGGGTGAGTCTCGGCGTCTCGCTGCGTCGCGCCCAGCCGGGTCTCGGGATCGTCCTGCTGTCGGCCTACGACCTGATGGACATGCTCCTCGAGATGCCGGCAGATGTCAGAGACGGCTGGAGCTACCTCTCGAAGACCTCGTCCCTCACCCGCGACGTCCTCCTCGAGGCCATCCGCGTCTCGGCGCGCGGCGAGACGATGTTGGACCCCGAGCTCGTCGACCGCGCGCGGCCCCGAGCGGGTTCGAGCCTCGAGTCGCTCACCGATCGCCAGTACGCCGTCCTCCAACTGCTGGCGACCGGTCGCTCGAACACGGGGATCGCTACCCGGCTCGGGATCGCCGAGAAGTCGGTGCAGAACCATCTCACGGCGATCTACGCCGCGCTCGGGATCGAACACGACGCCGCGAGCAACCCGCGGGTGTCCGCCGTGCTCGCGCTCCTCGCCGAGTCAGGACGACTCGCCTGAGCCGGGGCGGTCGACCGCTCACCGGCCCCGATCCGGCACCTCGAGGTCGTCGACGGCGCGGTCCGGACGCCAGCCGCGCCAGACCGGATGCCTGAACCGGCCGTCGGGGGTCCATTCGCTGAACCGCACCTCACCGATGAGGACGGGATCCAACCAGTTCGCGTCGGCGGCATCGGCCGGTGGCACGCCCAGCAGTGACGTCGACGAGCGCGCCAACCGTTCGAACCGCACGGCGGTCGCGGCGAGCTCCCGGTCGGTGAACCCGCTGCCGACCCGCCCGGCGTAGTGCAGGAGACCGTCGGGCCCCGGCACGCCGAGGAGGAGCGATCCGATCCCACCCGTGCGCCCACCACGTCCCGGTCGCCAGCCCGCGACGACGACCTCCTCCGCCCGCTCATGCTTGAACTTCATCCACGTGCTGCTCCGTCGACCCGGCCGGTAACGACCGTCGAGTTCCTTCGCGACCACCCCCTCGAGCCGGAGCGCCCGGCTGACCTCGAGTGCATCGTGCAGGGAACCGTCGATCCGCGGCGGAACCTGCACGACCGCGCCGGATCCGACCGTCTCCTCGAGGAGTTCGCGGCGCTCACGGTAGGGCAGTCCCGTCCGGTCCTCGTCGTCGAGGGCGAGGAGGTCGAACACCAACAGCCGGACCGGCGTCAGCCGGCGCTCCCGATCGACGTCGCGGTCCGACGTCAACTGCATGCGTCGCTGCAACAGCGAGAAGTCGGGACGGCCGTCGGCCCCGGACGCGACGATCTCGCCGTCGAGGACGACGTCGCGATCCCCGAACGACGCCCCGAGCTCCTCCACCACCTCCGGGTAGGCCGCGGTCAGATCCTTGCCGTTGCGGCTCGACAACCGCACCCGCCCCGTCGCACCGTCGATGCTCGCGATCGCACGGATCCCGTCCCACTTCATCTCGAACGCCCACGACCCGTCGTCGACGACCTCTCCGAGAGCGGCCGGGCTCGCGAGCATCGGAGCGGGGACCTCGCGCGAACGCGCTACCGGCGGAGCCGGCGGATCGCCTGGAGCGCGCATCCGGTGGATGAGCCAGGAGGGCGCGTCCCGCCCGGAGTCGCCGGCGGTCCGGATGAGCGCGAACCGTGCCGGGCGCTCCAACGGACCACCCGCTCGCCCGTGCAGGGTCGCGATGACCTCGTCGTCCCGCCACTTCTCCAGCTCGTAGGTGCCCGCATCCCAGATGGTCACCTCGCCCGCCCCGTACTCGCCGGCCGGGATGGTGCCCTCGAAGCTGCCGTACTCCAGGGGATGGTCCTCGGTGCGGACGGCCAGACGGTTGCTGCTCGGATCCGTCGGGACACCCTTCGGCAACGCCCAGGACACGAGCACCCCGTCGTGCTCGAGTCGGAAGTCATGATGCAGCTTCCGTGCTTCATGCCGCTGGATGACGAACGACGGCGCCGTCCCCGCAGCCGACGATGGCGGCGACGCCTCCGGAACCGGCTCAGGCGTCCGCGAAGCATCGCGTTTCCGCCGGTACTCCGAGAGTCGATCCTCGTGCTCCGACGGCCTGATCGTGATCGACGGACGGGGGTCGCCGAGCACCGACAGCGGATCGACACCGTCGGCCAGCCGTTCGAGCACCTCCGGGAACTCCAACTGGGAGAGCTCGGGATCGTCGAGCTCGTCCCACGACCGTGGCGCCGCGACCGTGGGACGCAACCGACCCCGCAGGGAGAACGGGGCGATCGTCGTCTTCGACCCGTTGTTCTGGCTCCAGTCGACGAACACCTTGCCCCTGCGTCGATCCTTCGCCATCTCGCTCACCACGAGCGTCGGCGCATCCGCCGCGAGCGCCCGAGCGAGTTCATGCGCCACGAGCGACACCTCGTCCGAACGCTGCCGACCGTCCAACGCCGCATAGAGGTGGATCCCCTTGCTGCCACTCGTCACCGGGACCGGTTCAAGCCCCATGTCGACCAACACCGCGCGTGCCATCCGAGCGACCCCGGCGCACTCGGCGAACGACACCCCCTCACCAGGGTCGAGGTCGAGCACGAGCCGGTCGGGAGGACGGCGCTCGCCGGACCGGTCGAACCGCCACTGCGGCACGTGCAGTTCGAGCGCGCCGAGCTGTGCCAGCCAGGTGAGCGTCGCGAGGTCGTCGACGACCGGGTACTCGTTCGTGTGATCGCTGTGCTCGATGGGGAGACGCTGCACCCAGTCCGGCGCCGACGCACCCAGGTCCTTCTGGAAGAAGCCGGACTCCGGCGCCTCGGCCGTCCCGACACCGTGCACCCAGCGTTTCCGGGTCACCGGCCGGTCCGCCACGTGCGGCAACAGATGCGGTGCGACGGCCGCGTAATACGCGAGGACCTCCGCCTTGGTCGTGCCCGTCGCAGGATAGAGGACCTTGTCGAGATGGGTGAGCTGGATGCGCCGACCGTCGACGGTCACCCACTGCGCCCGCGCGCCGCCGGAGCTCGTCCTCGCCATGGCGCCCAGCCTGCCGTCCGAGCCCGTCAAGGGCTAGCCCTTGACGCCGGTCCGGGTGTCTACTGGTGCGATTGACGGCGTGGGCCGACCCGCCGGCGGACAGGAGAGGTCATGCGCGCGATCTGGAAGGGCGCCGTCACGTTCGGTCTCGTCAACGTCCCGGTGAAGGTGTACAGCGCGACGGAGGACCACGACCTCTCGCTGCACCAGGTGCACGACGCCGACGGCGGGCGTATCCGGTACCAGCGCAAGTGCGAGGTCTGCGGCAAGGTCGTCAGCTACGACCACATCGACAAGGCCTACCAGGACGGCGAGCAGACGGTGGTCCTCACCGCCGACGACCTCGCGTCGCTCCCCGAGGAACGCAGTCGCGAGATCGAGGTGGTCGAGTTCGTGCCGAGCGACGACCTCGACCCGATCATGTTCGACCGCAGTTACTTCCTGGAACCGGACTCCTCCTCCTCGAAGGCCTACGTCCTGCTCCGGAGGACGCTCGAGGAGACCGACCGCACGGCCATCGTGCGGTTCGCCCTCCGCCAGAAGACGCGACTCGGCGCCCTCAGGGTGCGCGAGGACGTCATCCTCCTGCAGACACTGCTCTGGGAGGACGAGGTCCGCGAGGTGCGGTTCCCGGCCCTCGAGGAACGAGTCCGCATCTCCGCCAAGGAACTCGAGATGTCGGAGGCGCTCGTCGAGTCCTTCTCGTCCCGCTTCCGTCCCGACGCGTTCGTCGACGAATACCAGGCACAACTCCGGAAACTCATCGATGCGAAACTCGAGCAGGGCGACGCCCTCGACACCGCCGCCACCTTCGGCGAGCAGCCCGAGCCCGACGACGACAAGGGCGCCGAGCCGATCGACCTCATGGAGGTGCTGCAGCGCAGCATCGACCGGCAGCGTGGTGGGAAGGACCCGAAGGCCGACACCGGGTCGAGTGGTTCCTCGAAAGCCGCCTCGTCGAAGACCACGACGTCGAAGAGCACGACCTCGAAGCGCAGCGCGTCGAAGCGCAGCACGACCAAGGCCGGATCGTCGAAGGACGAACCGTCGTCGACCCCGGCCAAACGCAAGAAGAGCGCCTGATCCACCTCCCACCGGTCGGAGGAGCGCGACCTCCGGGGAAGCCCTCCTCCACAGCGACCACGCACCGGCCGGCCCACCCACCATCGCCACCGAAGCGACCAGCCGTCGGCGGCTCCTGACAGACTTGCCACATGTCCGACGTCAGCGCGCCAGCCCCCACCCACCACGAAGCCACCACCACCGGGTCGGTCGCTGAAGCGACGGCGGCGCTCGCCGCTCTGACGGGCGTTCCGGGAGCCCGGTTCCACGATGGCCAGCTCGAGGCGATCCTCGCCCTCGTCGACGAGCACCGTCGCACCCTCGTGGTCCAGCGCACCGGTTGGGGCAAGTCGGCCGTGTACTTCATCGCGACGGCGCTGCTCCGTCGTCGGGGTGCCGGTCCGACGCTGCTCGTCTCGCCGCTCCTCGCCCTCATGCGCGACCAGGTGGCCGCGGCGGCGCGTGCCGGTGTTCGGGCGGTCGCCATCAACTCGGCGAACGCTCATGAGTGGGACGACGTCCGCGCGCAGCTGGACGCCGACGAGGTCGATGTACTGCTCGTGTCGCCCGAGCGGCTCAACAATCCGCGCTTCCGCGATGAGCAGCTCCCGACCCTCGTGGCTCGAACCGGCATGCTGGTGGTCGACGAGGCCCACTGCATCTCCGACTGGGGTCACGACTTCCGCCCCGACTACCGGCGGCTGGCCGAGCTGATCGGTCGTCTGCCGGTGGAGGTCCCGGTCCTGGCGACGACCGCGACGGCCAACGCCCGCGTCGTCCGCGACATCGCCGAGCAGCTCACCGCACCAGCCGCTTCCGGCTCCACGGCGGCCGAGGTCCTCACCATCCGCGGTTCCCTCGCGCGGGCGTCCCTCCGGCTCGGCGTGCTCCGGCTCCCGGAGTCCAGGGACCGCCTCACCTGGTTGCTCAGCCACCTCGACGGACTCACGGGGTCCGGCATCATCTACACCCTCACCGTCTCCGCCGCAGAGGACACCGCGCGGCTGCTGCGCGAGGCCGGTCACGAGGTCCGGGCCTACACCGGCCGGACCGATCCCGACGAACGCGAGGAGTCCGAGCGGCTCCTCAAGGAGAACCGGCTGAAGGCCCTCGTGGCGACGAGCGCGCTCGGGATGGGCTTCGACAAACCCGATCTCGGGTTCGTCGTGCACCTCGGCGCGCCGTCATCGCCGGTCGCGTACTACCAGCAGGTCGGGCGAGCCGGGCGCGCGACGGAACACGCCGACGTCCTGCTCCTGCCCGGAGCGGAGGACGAGGAGATCTGGCAGTACTTCGCGACCGCGTCGATGCCTGACGAAGCTCGGGCCACGGCCGTCCTCGACGCGCTCGACGATCGGCCACGGTCGACCCCGGCACTCGAAGCACTCGTCAACCTGCGCCGCACCCCGCTGGAACTGCTGCTCAAGGTGCTCGACGTCGACGGCGCCGTGCAGCGGGTCGCCGGGGGATGGGTCTCCACCGGTGAGCCGTGGGTGTACGACCGCGAACGCTACCGCCGGATCGCCGAAGCGAGGGTCGCGGAACAGCAGGCGATGCTCGCCTACGAGCGCGGCGAGGAGTGCCGGATGCTCGTGCTCCAGCGCGAACTCGACGACGCGACCGCCGAACCCTGCGGACGGTGCGATCGGTGCGCAGGTGCCTGGTTCCCCACCGAACTCGACAGCGCAGCTGCCGCCTCGGCTTCCGAGGCGCTCGGGCGGGTCGGTGTCGAGCTCGAACCTCGAGCGCAGTGGCCGACGGGTGCCGGCAAACTCGGCGTCACCACCGACGGAGCACCGGTCAGCGGCCGCATCTCGCTCGAGGATCGTCTGGAACCGGGCCGGGCGCTCGCGCGCTTGACCGATCTCGGCTGGGGCGGCGTCCTCCGTGAACTCTTCGCCGCCGGCGCGGCGGACGCCCCGGCGTCCCGCGCGGTGATCGACGCGAGCGTCCGGGTGCTCGCCGACTGGCCGTGGGCGAGGCGACCGGCCGCGGTCGTGAGCGTCCCCTCACGATCACGTCCGCAACTCGTCGACTCGGTCGCCCGGGGTATCGCCTCGCTCGGACGACTGCCCTACCTCGGTGAACTGGACCTCGTCGGCGACGGCCCTCGCGGAGGGCCCGGCGGGAACAGCGCCTATCGGCTCGCCGGCGTCTGGGACGCGTTCAGCGTCGGTGCCGAACTCCGCACACAGCTGGCGACGCTCGAGGGCGCGCCGGTGCTGCTCGTCGACGACCGGGCGGACAGCCGATGGACGCTCACCGTCGCCGGACGGGCGCTCCGGCTCGCGGGCTCCGGCCCGGTCCTCCCGTTCGCCCTCGGCATCGTGGGCTGAGCCCTGTCACCCCTCGTGGAGACTCGACCGCGTGTCCTTCGCGAGGTGCTTCGGCAGCAGGAGCGTGCAGACGAGGCCGACCACGGCGGCCGCCGCGCAGATCGCGAAGCTCAGCCGGAACGCGTCGGCGCTCGGCGTCGTGACGGCCCCGTCCGTGACGACCTGGGAGGCCAGGATGGCGCCGATCACCGCACTCGCGATCGTGGAACCGAGCGTCCGCATAACCGAGTTTAGCCCGTTGGACGCCGCGGTCTCGCTCGGCGGGACGGCGCCCATGATCAGCGTCGGCATCGCCGCGTACGCGAAGCCCACGCCGAAACCGACGGCGGTCGCCGTCAGGACCGTGTGCCAGACCTCCGTCATGAGCCCGATCGCGACCGCGTAGCCGATCGCGATGATCGCGATACCGATGAGCAGGCTCAGCCGCGCACCCTTCGCGGCCGTCAGCCGAGCGGCGACGGGCGACATCGCCCACATGATCAGACCGCTGGGCATGAGGCAGAGGCTCGCGATGAGCATGTCCTGCCCGAGCCCGACCCCCGTGCCCACCGGTGCTTCGAGGATGCCGGGGAGGACCACGGTGCTGCCGAAGAAGGCGAATCCGACGGTGATCGACGCGAGGTTCGTGAAGAGCACCGTCCGGCGTGCGGCGATCCGCAGATCCACGAGCGGGCTCGAGGAACGCACCTCGAACCAACCCCAGAGGAGCAGGACGACGACCCCGCCGATCAGGCACGCGAGCGTCCCCACGCTCGTCCAGCCCCACTCGTTGCCCTTCGAGACGGCGAGGAGGATCGGCACGAGTCCGGCGGCGAGTCCGATCGCCCCGATCCAGTCGAAACCGCCCTCGCTCCGCAGCGTGCTCACGGGGACGAAGCGGGCCACGAGCAGGAATCCGACCAGTCCGAGCGCACCGGCCACCCAGAAGAGCACATGCCAATCCAGGAACTGTGAGATGACGGCTGAGATCGGCAGGCCGACGGCTCCACCGATGCCGAGCGTGGCGCTCACGAGGGCGACCGCCGGACCGAGCCGCTTCGCATGGAGCACGTCGCGCAGGATGCTGATGCCGAGCGGGATCACGCCCATCGCCATACCCTGCAGGGCGCGAGCGACGATCAGCGGCACGATCGTTGACGAGAACGCAGCGAGCACCGAGCCGGCCATCATGATCCCGAGCAGGATCAGGACCATCCGGCGCTTCCCGTACAGGTCACCGAGACGACCGGAGATCGGCGTCGCCACCGCAGCGGAGAGCAGGGTGGCGGTCACCACCCACATGCTGTCCGAGGCGTGCACCCCGAGGATCGTCGGGAGGGACGGCACGAGCGGGGTGACGAGCGTCATCATGAACGCCGCGACGAGGCCGGTGAACGCCAGGCTCGCCACGACCGCCCGCTCAGGGAGCGGCTTGCTGAGCGCAGCGCGCTCCTCGTCGCTCAGCCACGGTCGCTCCTGCGACTCCGGTCCGTCGTCATGGTCGTCGGGCTGCGCTGAATCCTGCGTCACGGGTCCTGTTCCTGTGGAGAGTGGATGCGGCCGGAGCCACTCGGAGTCGAACGCCCGCGCGCGGCCTGGCATTCCCGTCTCCCGGAACCGATCGTCCGCGGGGGCCGTGCGCGACTCAGCGGGGCAGCCGGGGGATCGCCGCGACGAGCTGCCGCGTGTACGCCTCGGCCGGCCGGTGGAGGACCTGAGCGGTCGACCCCGCCTCGACGACCCGCCCGTCCCGGAGGACGACCGTGCGCTCGCACAGGGCCGCGACCGTGCCGAGGTCGTGCGACACCATGACGAGAGCCAGACCGTTCGAGGCCCGCAACTCGGCGAGGAGCTCGATGATCTGGATCCGGGTGCTCATGTCCAGGGCACTCACCGGCTCGTCGGCCAGGAGGAGTCTGGGGTTCGGGACGATCGCACGAGCGATGGCGATCCGTTGGCGTTGGCCGCCGGAGAACTCGTGCGGGTAGCGGGATGCGGCCTCGGGAGGAAGACCGACCGCTTCGAGCGCGTCCGCGGCTCGGCTCACGGCCTGCTCCGCCGAAGCCAGCCGCAAGGAGCGGAGCGGCTCTGCGACGATGCGGCCGACGCGCTGCCGTGGGTCGAGCGAGGAGTACGGATCCTGGAAGACCGCCTGCACGGATGCGCGGAAGCCTCGGACGCGGGCCTTGTCCCGCGGATCGAGCGCGCTGCCGTCGAATCGGACGGACCCCGTGGTCGGACGGTCGAGGCCGAGCAGCAGTCGGAGGAGGGTGCTCTTCCCGGCGCCGGACTGGCCGACGACGCCGACCGCCTCACCGGCGCCGACGGACAGGGAGACGTCGTCGAGCGCGACCTGGCCACCGCGGTACCGGAAGCCGGCCGCGTCGAGCTTTAGGATGGGCGCAGCGGCGTCAGGGCTCGATCCGTCGATCATCGCGGGTCCTCCAGTGCGTCGTCGATCGCGCGGGCGCTGGCGACGAGACGCCGCGTGTCCTCGTGCTGTGGGGCCGTCAGCACCTGCGCGACGGGGCCGCGCTCGACCGCTCGGCCCGAGCTGAGCACGATCACCTCGTCGACCATGGTCGACACCACGGCGAGATCGTGACTGATGAACAACAGCGCCATGCCCCGTTCGCGCACGAGCCGGTCGAGGAGCGACAGCACCTCCGCCTGCACGGTGACGTCGAGTGCGGTGGTCGGCTCGTCGGCGATCAGGAGCTGCGGTCGTCCGGCGAGGGCGATGGCGATGGCGACGCGCTGTCGCTGGCCGCCGGACAACTCGTGCGGAAACGACGCGGCGATGCGGGCCGTGTCGGTGAGCGAGACCTCGGTGAGCGCCGCATCCACGGCATCCCGCAGTCGGTCCCGACGGAGCCCGAGGTGTCGTCGGAGCGGTTCAGCGAGCTGAGCGCCGACGCGCATGAGCGGGTCCAGGGCGGTCAGCGGCTCTTGGAAGACGAGTCCAGCGACCCGGCCGCGGAGGGGACGCAGGGAGCGGTCCGTGGCGCCGATGACCTGCGTGCCGGCCAGCTCGATGCTGCCGCTCGCGGTGAGCTGGTCGTCGAGCAACCCGATCGCGGCGAGAGAGGTCAGCGACTTGCCGGACCCGGAGCCGCCGATGAGACCGAGTCGGTCGCCGGCGGCGATCATGAGGTCGAGGTCGTCGACGAGTGGCCGCTCGGTGGCGTCCGATGCTCCGCGCCGCGTACCACGGGTGATGGTGAGGCCGGTGATGTCGAGCAGGGCCGTCATGCGCTGCGCCTCCTCGTCGGATCACCGAGATCGCGCAGGCCGTCCGCGATGAAGTTCACGCCGACGACGAGCATGATCACCGCGACACCGGGCGCGATCGCTCCGATCGGTGCCGTCGTGACCGTGGCCTGTGCCTCCTGGAGGAGCCGTCCCCAGGAGGCGTTCGGCGGCGGAGCCCCGAGGCCGAGGTAGGACAGGCTCGCTTCCGCGAGGACGGCGATGCCGAACTGCAGGGCGAGGTTGACGCTCAACGTCGGCCAGATGTTCGGCAGTACGTGCTGGCCGATGATGCCGGGCCAGCTCGTCCCGGCGGTGCGCGCGGCGACGACGTACTGTTCGCCGAGGACGCGCTTCGTGAGGATCCTCGTGAGCCGGGCGACGATGGCGGACATGGCGAGCCCGATCGCGACGATGGCGGTGCCGAGCGAAGCGCCCTGGGCGGCGACGATCAGCATGGCCAACAGCAGGACGGGGAAGGCGATCACGACGTCGAGGGCGGCGGAGATCGTGTCGTCCAGCCAGGCGGCCGCGAACGCCGCGGCGAGACCGACGGCGATCCCGATGACCGCGCCGACCGCGACGGCCCCCGCCCCAGTGACGAGCGCGATGCGGGCACCGATCATGAGTTGGGTGAAGAGGTCTCGACCCAGCTTGTCCGTGCCGAGCCAGTGCGTGCCGCTCGGTCCTTCGAGACGGTCGCCTGCCGTGTCCGTCGGCGCGAAGGGCGTCCAGAAGAGGGAGACGAGCGCCAGCGCGGCGATGACACCGACGAGGACCAGCCCGACCGTGAGGGTGACGGAGCGTCCGCGGCGTCTCCCGCCCCGCTCGGGGGCTGTGGCGGCCGTCCGGGCGTCGAGGTCGCTCATCGGAGCCCGCTCCCGGCGATGGAGGTGCGCAGGCGCGGGTCGATGAGGCGCTGGGCGATGTCGGCGAGGAACCCGGTCACGAGGACGACGAGGGTGGACACGAGGAGGATGCCCTGGATGTTCGGGTAGTCGTGCTGCTGGATCGCCGTGAGGAGCATCGACCCGAGTCCCGGCAGGCTGAAGACGCTCTCGACCACGACGGCCCCGAGGAACGTGGTCGCGAGTTCGATCCCGAGGATCGCGACGACGGGGACGGCCGCGTTGCGGACGCCGTGCCGGAGGAGCGCCTCGCCGAGTCCGGCACCCTGCGCCCTGGCGGAACGGAGGTAGTCGCTCCCGAGCACGTCGAGCGTGGCGGAGCGGACGTACCTGGTGATGGACGCGCTCATGACGATGGCGATGGTGATGACCGGGAGCGCCAGACTCGTGAGTGCCGCCGCCGGGTCTGCCCAGTCGTCGCGCGGGAACCCGCCGGACGGGAACAGGCGGAGCGTGACCGCGAACACGCTCACGAGGAGGATGCCGACCCAGAACACCGGCACCGCGATGCCGAACTGCGACAACCCCGACAGGGCGATGCCGTACCACCGGTCGGCTCGGAGTGCGGCGATGACGCCGGCCAGGCTGGCGAGCACGACGGCGAGGAGGAAGGCGAGGAGCGTCAGCGGGACGGTGACCTGCAGGCGCGAGGCGATCTCAGGGCCGACGGGGAGACTGCTCACGAAGGACGAACCGAGGTCGAAGGTGAGGACGCCACCGAACCAGGCCAGGAACTGCTCGCCGACCGGCCGATCCGCTCCCACCTGCGCGCGCGCCGCCTCGATCTGCTCCTGCGTGGCGTTCACCGAGAGCAGGGCGTTCGAGGGGTCTCCCGGCAGCAGCCGGAGCAGGACGAACAACACGGTCATGGCGACGAGGAACGACACCACCAGGAACGCGGATCGACGCAACAGGTAGGGGAGCATGGTGGACCTCAGCGTAGCGAGGCCGGGCCGACCGGGCGGTCCCGGTCGGCCTCGGCGACGACTACTTCCGGACGATGTCCGCGACGAAGAACTGCGAGTTCAGGCCGTTCACGCCGTATCCCGACACGTCACTCGCGGCGACGACGATCTGGGGGTAGAGGTACAGCCAGACGCTCGCGGCGTCCTCGGCGATCTGCTCGTTGACGAGCTTCAGCTTCGCCGTCTGCTCGTCCGTCGTGGTCGCCTGCTCCGCCTCGGAGACCCACTGCGTCACCTGGGGGTTGTCGTAGCCCCAGTAAAAGTCGGGGTTGCCGTACCAGACCACGTCGCGGTCGTTGACGTGCTCCTGGAGCGTGGCCTGGAAGTCGCGCTCCTTGAACACCTTCGAGTACCACTCGTCCGCGCTGATCGTGTTGATCTCCACGGTGATGCCCACCTTGGCGAGTTCGCTCTGCAGGAACTCGGCGACGGCCGGGTGCGGGTCGTAGCTCGGCGTGTCGAGCGTGAACGTGAAGCCGTCGGCCAGGCCCGCCTCGGCGAGCTGCTGCTTGGCCAGCTCGGGGTCGTAGGGGTTCACCTGGGTGAGGTCCTCGTACCACGGGTCCGTCGGCGGGACCATGGACCCGATGAGCGTGCCGTAGTCACCCCAGATCGACGACAGGAGCTTCTTCGTGTCGATAGCGGAGTAGACGGCCTTCCGGACGAGGGCCTGGTCGAACGGTGCGACGCGGTCGTTGAAGGCCAGGAGCTCCTTGGTGGTGGAGTCGCCGTCGGAGACCGTGTAGTCCGCGTTGTCGGTGAACTGCGTCAGCTGGTCGGGGCTCTGCACGCTCGTGATGATGTCGATCTGCTTCGTGACGAGGGCGTTGCTCAGCGCGGTCGCGTCGGTGAAGTAGGTGAAGACCACTTCAGCGTTCTTGGCGGGGTCCCCCCAGTAGTCGTCCCAGCGCTCGAGGCTCAGGGTGCTGCCGCGCTTCCACTCGCCGAGCGTGTACGGGCCGGTGCCGTCCTCGGAGGTCTTCAGGTCCTTCGCGGCGTCGTTCACGATCCAGACGTAGCTCAGGTTGTACAGGAAGGAGATGGAGCGCTCGGAGAGCGTGACGACGACGGTGCGGTCGTCGGGGGTCGCGATGTCGGAGACCACGGCGAAGCTGCTCTTCCGTGCCGACTGCGAGTCCTCGGCCGTCACGGCTTCGATGCTCGACTTCACGTCGGCCGAGGTGAGTGGGTCACCGGAGTGGAAGATGACGCCGTCCTGGAGCGTGAAGGTGTAGGTGAGGCCGTCGTCGCTCACGGTGCTGTCGGCGGCGAGCACGGGTTCGACGTCGCCGTCGTCGGTCAGGCGGTAGAGCCCCTCGTACACGTTGCCGGTGAGCGCTTCGGTGACGCCCTGACCGCCGCCGCCGGTGTTACTGAGGTTCTGCGGCTCGTAGAGGGAGCCGACGGCGATGGTCGCGTCGTCACCCGTCGCGGAACTGCTGCTCCCGCCGGCGCAGCCCGCGAGCGCGACGGCGGTGGCGACGGACAGGGCGACGAGCCCGATGGTTCTCTTCACGGATACTCCTGTGGTGTGGGGGTGGTGATGCGGGAGGCGCAGCTGATGGGGTGGGGCGTCGTGCCGTCGGTCAGACGGCGTAGAGGTCGAAGCCGTCGCGGAACCGCACGAGGCGTTCTCCGGCGCGGACCTCAATGGCGAACCGGTTCTGCGCGGGCGGCATCGGACAGTTGTACTGCACCGAGAAGCCGCACGGCGGCACGAACGCTCGGTTGAAGTCGAGGACGACCTCGCCCTCGGTGCCGAACCCGCCGTCGTCGGTCCGCTCGACGAACAGGAACCGGCCTGCACCGTAGGTGCCGGTCTCGCCGTCGACGCCGTTCGTCGCATCGCCGAACACGAGGAGGAGAGTGCCGCCGTCGTCGAAGGCGCTCATCGTGTACGTCGTCCCGTCCCTCGTGAACGTGATGTCGCCCGGGACGACGAGCTCGCGCGAGCCGCCGTTGTCGCGGATGTGCTCGAAGGGCACGGTCCGTGAACCGTCGACCGGCGTGAAGTGGGCCGTCTGCACCCAGGAGGGGTCGTACGGGAAGACCGGGACGTCGATGAAGGCCTTGACGGCCGGGGCTGCGGCGTCCCACCTGCGGATGCCGACCTCGTCCGCGCCCGTTTCGAGGTGGGTGCGGCGGAGGGTCGTCACGGTGACCCCGTCCGCCTGTTCGGCCGCGATGGCCGCCGCAGCCTCGTCGAGGGTGGCCGGGGTCTCGTCGGGGAGCCAGCGGGTCTCCACGAGGGCGAGGTTGCCGAGCGGCGCCGTTACAGCTGCGCGACGGTCCTGCCGCCAGGCGTCGTGCTCTGCGGTCGCGTCGTGGTGCGGTGCGGTGTCGATCGGCATGTCTCGATTCTCCGGATGACGACGG
The DNA here is from genome assembly GCF_001423185.1 of Plantibacter sp. Leaf314. Classification (NCBI taxonomy): domain Bacteria; kingdom Bacillati; phylum Actinomycetota; class Actinomycetes; order Micrococcales; family Microbacteriaceae; genus Plantibacter; species Plantibacter sp. Leaf314. The sequence goes on from NZ_LMOB01000001.1 coordinate 98,301, forward strand.
GCGGGTCCCAATCGTGTGTCCTTCGGAGTCCAGCACGGTTCGGGTGTGAAGTATTCCCGTGACGGACCGAGGAGGTCGCGGCGGTCTGGGAGGATGTCCTCATGAACGCCACGCTCGTCCGCATGCCAGCCGATCGACTGCGGGGGTGGATGCTCGCGGCGAACGCGCAGTACCGCCTCGAGCGCATCGAGGCGGGGGAGACGGAGGCTGAGGCCACGGCGAAGGCCGCCCAGTCGCTCGCGGAGACGTTCCCCGCCGGTCGCCTCCAGGTCGGCCATCTCGTCTTCGAGGTCGTCCTCGACGAGACGGCGGTCGGCGTCCTCTGGATCGGACCCCGCAACACGAGCCATCCGGACGAGTGGTGGGTGTGGGACGTGGAGATCGACGAGCCCTTCCGCGGACAGGGGCTCGGTCGGGAGGCCATGCAGCTCGCCGAGACGGCGGCCAAGGAGCAGGGGGCGAAGACGCTCGGGCTGAACGTGTTCGGGTTCAACCGCGTCGCGCGGGGGCTCTACGAGTCCCTCGGGTACGAGACGATGGCCGTGCAGATGCGGAAGGCGCTCTAGCGGGTCTCCAGCCCGTCGATGAGTTCGGTCATGACGCGGTCGGCGAGTGACGGCGGCCTCGGGTGCCCGTCGCGGGTGGTCTGCGGCGTGGTCGCGCGGTCGAGGGCGAGGACCTCGCCGTGGAGGTGCTCCATCTTCGCGTCCAGCCGTGAGGCGGCCTCCGCGGCGTGCTTGAGCTCGGCGAGCAGGGTGTCGGGGACGGCCTTGTCGTACTTGTAGTAGATCTTGTGCTCGAGACTGGCCCAGAAGTCCATCGCGATCGTCCGGAACTGGATCTCGACCGGGACCTGGACGACGCCGTCCGACATGAACACGGGCACCTCGACGATGACGTGGAGGCTCTGGTACCCGTTCGGCTTCGGGTTCGCGATGTAGTCCTTGACCTTCACGACGGTGATGTCCTGCTGACTGGTGAGCAGCTCGAACACCTTGTAGGTGTCGGAGATGAAGCTGCAGGTCACCCGGATGCCGGCGATGTCCGTGATGTGCTCGCGGATGTCGTCGATGTCCTGGCCGTACTGCTTCCGCTCGATCTTGCCGATGATGCTCTCGGGCGACTTCAGCCGCGAGCTGATGTGCTCGATCGGGTTGTAGTCGTGGATCTGCGTGAACTCCTCCTTGAGGATGTTCAGCTTCGTCGTGATCTCGTCGATGCCGAACTTGTACAGCATCATGAACCGCGTGAACTCGTCCTTGAGCCGCTTCAGCTCTTCGAGGTTCTCCGACGACGATGGTCCACCCATGGCTTGTACTCCAGCTCTGTATCCGACGGGCCGACGGCCCGCTCGCACTCTACTGAAACGGCCTTGGAACCACTCTCAGCCTGGAGCGCGTCGACGGGCACGTCCGCACCTCAGTGCTGCAGGGCTGGACGCCGCCGGGCCGAGGCGCGCGCTCGGCGTCCGCTCCCGGCGGTCAGGACCAGACCGACCACCACACCGGCGACGGCACCGGAGGCGTTGGCCAGGAGGTCGCGGGGATCGCTCACCCGTCCGGGGATGGTGAGCTGCGCCGTCTCGATGGCGACGGTGAGGGTCGCGGCGATCAGCACGGCGAGCCACCACCGGCGTCGACCGAGCAGGAGGAGGAAGAAGACGCCGATCGGCACGAACATGGCGACGTTCGCTCCGAACTCCAGTCGCTCATAGGTGATCCAGGCGGTCGTCTCCCACCGGGCGAGGACGTCGACGATCCGGTACACGAGCGACTCGGTCTGTCCGTCGAACGGTCGGGGGCCGAGCGTGATCATCGCGACGAGTCCCAGGTACACCACGGTCAGGGTGCTGAGGACGGGATGGCGACGGAACATCCGTCAAGCATGCACGAACCACCTTGGCGGTGCGTGAGTGCCGTCTGGACGGTTCCGACGCGGCGGCTGAGCGCTGCCCGACGGCACGCTCCGTGCTTCAACGGCCTCGCAGTCGTTCGATGTCGCGACGTTCGCGCTTGGTCGGGCGGCCGGCACCGCGGTCACGGACGGCGACGACCTGGCGCTCGGCGGGGGTCGGAAGCGGGGGAGAGCGGTCGATCAGGCACTCGGCCGCCACCTCGGCGCCGACCCGTTTCGCGATGAGGCGGCGCACCTCGACGACACGATCGAAGCCGGCCACCCGGAGGCGCACCTCGTCGCCGATGCGGACGGGCTGAGCGGGCTTCGCGCGGTCGCCGTTGACCCGCACATGGCCGGCGCGACAGGCGGAGGCGCCGGCGGAGCGGGTCTTCGTCAAGCGGACGGCCCACACCCACGCATCGACGCGCACGCTCGAGGGGCTCTCCATCCTCTGATGCTAGAGCAGCCGCTCGGTAGACTCGACCCGTGACGGACGGGGTGGGACGAGGGGTTCGACGGACCGGCGAAGACCGCCTGGTCACGATCCCGAACGCGCTCAGCGTCCTCCGGATCCTGCTCGTCCCGGTCTTCCTGATCCTCCTCGTGCAGGGGGAGGACCTCTGGGCGCTCGTGACCCTCGCGTTCTCGGGCGTCACCGACCTCCTCGACGGATGGATCGCTCGGCGGTTCGACCAGATGACGCGACTCGGACGTCAGCTCGATCCCGCGGCCGACCGGCTCTACATCATCGCGGCGCTCATCGGGCTCGCTGCGCGTGACCTCATCCCGTGGTGGCTCCTCATCGTCGTCGTGGCGAGGGACGTCCTCCTCATCGGGTTGGCGGTCGTCCTCCACCGGACCGGCACGGGGGTGCTGCCCGTGACCCGGGTCGGCAAGTGGGGTACGGCGCTCCTCTTCATCGGGCTCCCGGTCCTCATGCTCGGCGCGGCGTTCCCCGCCGTGGCGGCGATCGCGACGCCACTCGGCTGGGTGTGTTCGATCGCCGGAGCGGCGCTCTACTGGTGGGCGGGCATCCTGTATCTGTTGCAGACCGTCCGCATCGCGCGTGCCGACCGTTCGGGGCGTCCGCACGGCGCCGGATCCGTCGCGTCACCCTCGTCCGGGCGGCTCGACAGGCACGCCACATCGGATACGCTTGACGGAGAGGAGGTCGACGGTGGCTGAGCACGATGAGAAGTATCCCGCGACCGGGGCGTACACGCCGGGATCCGTCACTGACGGAGCACCGACGAGCGGCTCGGGCGAACGGGAAGTCGACACGACACTCACCTTCGGTGAAGACCTCGGAGCTGCCCTCGCGGCCATCGACTCCGACGTCACCGCTGAGGAGCATGAGGCGATCGCGGCACTCCCTTCGGGGTCTGCACTGCTGATCGTCCGTCGCGGGCCGAACGCCGGAGCACGCTTCCTCCTCGACGACGACGTCACCACGGTCGGCCGTCACCCCGAAGCCGACATCTTCCTCGACGACGTCACCGTCTCGCGTCGCCACACGGAGTTCCACCGTCACGGCACGGCCTTCGAGATCCGCGACCTCAACTCGCTGAACGGCACCTACTTCGACGGTGTGCGCATCGACAAGGCCATCCTGCGCGACGCCGCGGAGGTCCAGATCGGCAAGTTCCGCCTCACCTTCTACGCGTCGCGGATCGACCTCGCCTCCCAGCTGGGAAGCTAGTGGCGGCAGCCAGCGCGAACGCGCGAAGCGATGCTGCTCCGCTGCTCAGCATCGGGCAGGTCCTCGCGCGGCTCACTCCGGAGTTCCCGGAGCTGAGCAATTCGAAGCTTCGCTTCCTCGAGGAGCAGGGCCTCGTCTCGCCGGCCCGGACGAAGTCCGGCTACCGGAAGTTCTCGAGTGATGATCTGGACCGGCTCCGGCTCATCCTGTCGATGCAACGCGACCACTACTTCCCGTTGAAGGTCATCCGCACGTACCTCGTCGAGGTCGACGCCGGCCGGTCTCCGATGTTCCCGGGCTCGGGGCAGTCGGTCGGCGCACCGTCGATCCACCCGAGCGCCCGCAGGTTCTCCCGGAACGAACTCATCCGTGAGGCCGGAGCCACGCCGATGCTGTTCAACGACGCGGTGAGCGCCTCGTTGATCCTCCCGGCGGAGAACTACGGCGAGGACGTGGCGTCGCTGCTGCGCATCCTGGTCGAGTTGCAGCGATCCGGCATCGAACCTCGCCATCTGCGCGGGTTCCGTGCCTCGGTCGAACGCGAGGTCGGACTGATCGAGAGCGCGCTGAGCGCGGTGTCCAAGCGGAACGACGCCGCCGGGCGAGCCCGTACCGCAGACCGCGCCGTGGAGATCGCGGCGCAGCTCGAGGGGGTACGGTCGAACCTCGTCCGCACCGCGCTCGAACGACACCAATCCTCCTGACGGGCCGTCCAGGGCGTAGACTGCCCTCATCCATCACGGCCAGGTCACAGTTCGGTCACTCGTCACGACACGCCGTCCGTTTCGACCGGATGTCGCAACGTTGGCAGTGGCTGATCGATACCGTGGTGGAAGCGGCCGAGCCGTTCCGACGCCCCCGTCAGGACCACGCAGACCGTGAAGCGAACATCGAGGAGAAGCAGACATGAGTGAACTCAGTCGCGACGGTGCGTCACGATACGGTGACCTCGGGCTGCTGTTCACCGATGGACTCCCGGAACTCGAAGAGGGCCAGGGCTACCGCGGAGCCATCGCTGCCCGCGCCGCCGGCATCAGCTACCGCCAGCTCGACTACTGGGCTCGTACCGGTCTCGTCGAGCCCACGGTGCGCGGAGCATCCGGGTCCGGGACGCAGCGTCTCTATGGGTTCCGCGACATCCTCGTCTTGAAGCTCGTCAAGCGTCTTCTGGACACGGGGATCTCCCTGCAGCAGATCCGCACCGCGGTCGACCAGCTCCGCGAGGCCGGCATCGTCGATCTCGCCCAGACCACGCTCATGAGCGACGGGGCCAGCGTCTACCTGTGCACGTCCAACGATGAGGTCATTGACCTCGTCAGCCGCGGTCAGGGCGTCTTCGGCATCGCCGTCGGCAAGGTCCTCCGCGAGGTGGAGTCGACCCTCATCGAGTTCGACGCGCAGTCGGCCGACCCGATGGATGAACTCGCCGCACGTCGTTCCGCCCGCACCGCGTAACCACCGCTCTCGCGCGGTCCCGCCCCTGGCGCCGTCGCGGCGCTGTGCCCAGCACACCGGTCTCTAGGCCCGTCGTAGGGCCTGCCATCGGTCCCTGAGTCTGTCGGCGGGCTCGACGCTCGAGCCGCCGAACGACCATCCACTGGTGCCAGTCGTCGTGCGCGACGACGGCGACGCCGGTGTCAGCCTTCGGTGACGGGCGTCTCGACGGTGGACGTGCTGGTGACGGCCGCAGGCTCCGGGGGAGCGCCGTCGGCGTACTCGCCGACCCGGCCGGTGCGCAGCACGCGGTCGAGGAGCGAGTCGAAGTTCTTCGCCATCTCCTGAGCGGTGTCGCCCGGCCAGACGTGGACGGGCTTCGCCGCGCCCTGTGCCTGCTGCAGCGAGGTGCGCTCGAGGAGCTGCGGGTTGAGGATGAGGGGGCCGAACATGTCGCGGAGTTCCTTGATGCGGAACTGGTGCTCCATGGACTGCGGACGCACCCGGTTGACGATGATGCCGAGCGGCTGGAGCCGGGGGCTCAGCCCGCGACGGATCTCCTCGACGGCGCGGAGCGCGCGGTCGGCGGCGGAGACGGAGAAGAGGCCGGGCTCGGTGACGACGGCCACGCGGTCGCTGGCAGCCCAGGCCGTGCGGGTGAGGGCGTTGAGCGACGGGGCGCTGTCGATGAGGACGAGGTCGTACTCCTCCTCGACGTGTGCGAGTGCCTCTTCGAGTCGCCAGATGTCGCGGATGCTCGGGTGCGGGCCGTCGAAGTTGATCGCGGACGGACTGCCGATCATGACGTCCATCTTGCCCGGGTGGATCTTCGTCCAGCCGCTCGCCACGATCGCCTGCTCGACGATCTTCTTCTTCGGCGAGGTCAGCACATCCGTCACCGTGAGGTGACCGGCGACGTCGACGGCCATGCCGGTCGAGACGTCGGATTGCGGGTCGAGATCCACGACCAACGTGCGGATGTCCTTCGAGAACGCGGCGGAAGCCAGGCCAAGGGTGACGGTGGTCTTGCCGACGCCCCCCTTCAGGGAGCTAACGCTGAGTACATGCACAAGGCTCAACGTTACCGTGACTAGGCTAGGGAATCTCAACGTTTGCTGAGTTGGCTGTTGTGGAAAGGGTTCCATGTTCAGGAAGATTCTTGTCGCCAATCGCGGAGAGATCGCCATTCGGGCGTTCCGTGCCGCGTATGAGCTGGGGGCGAAGACGGTTGCGGTGTTCCCATACGAGGACCGTAATTCGATGCATCGGCTGAAGGCCGATGAGGCCTACCAGATCGGTTCCGAGGGTCATCCCGTGCGGGCCTACCTCGACGTCTCGGAGATCATCCGGGTCGCGAAGGAGTCGGGCGCCGACGCGATCTACCCCGGGTACGGCTTCCTCTCGGAGAACCCCGAGCTCGCCGAGGCCGCCCGTGCCGCCGGCATCACCTTCATCGGCCCGCCGTCGTCGGTGCTCGAGATGGCCGGGAACAAGGTCACCGCGAAGGAGCACGCGATCGCCGCCGGCGTCCCCGTGCTGAAGTCGACCCCGGCGAGCCGCGACATCGAGGAACTGCTGGCGGGGGCCGCCGAGATCGGGTTCCCGATCTTCGCGAAGGCCGTCGCTGGTGGCGGCGGGCGCGGTATGCGCCGCGTCGACAGCGAGGCCGACCTCCGCGGCGCGCTCGAGGCGGCCATGCGTGAGGCGGACAGCGCCTTCGGCGACCCGACGATGTTCCTCGAGCAGGCCGTCGTCCGGCCCCGCCACATCGAGGTCCAGATCCTGGCCAGCGCCGACGGTGAGACCATCCACCTGTTCGAGCGCGACTGCTCGGTGCAGCGACGGCACCAGAAGGTCGTCGAGATCGCTCCGGCCCCGAACCTCGACGAGGACACCCGCCAGGCGATGTACCGCGACGCCATCGCGTTCGCGAAGTCGATCGGGTACGTCAACGCCGGAACCGTCGAGTTCCTGCTCGACACCGCCGGTGAGCGCAAGGGCCAGCACGTCTTCATCGAGATGAACCCGCGCATCCAGGTCGAGCACACGGTCACCGAGGAGGTCACCGACGTCGACCTCGTGCAGTCGCAGATGCGGATCGCCGCGGGCGAGTCGCTGACGGACCTCGGGCTCACCCAGGATTCGCTCCACCTGCGGGGCTTCGCGCTGCAGTGCCGCATCACGACCGAGGACCCCACGGCGGGCTTCCGGCCCGACACGGGCAAGATCACGACGTACCGGTCCCCGGGCGGCGGTGGCATCCGGCTCGACGGCGGCACGGTCGCGTCCGGCGCCCAGATCAGCCCGCACTTCGACTCGATGCTCGCGAAGCTCACCTGCCGAGGCCGCACCTTCGAAGCCGCGGTCACGCGGGCGAAGCGCGCCCTCGCGGAGTTCCGCATCCGCGGCGTCTCCACGAACATCCCCTTCCTCCAGGCGGTGCTCGAGGACGACTCCTTCGTCGCCGGAGACCTCAGCACCTCCTTCATCGACGAGCGCCCGCAGCTGCTGCGCGGACACGTCTCGAAGGACCGCGGGACGAAGGTCGTCAACTGGCTCGCGGACGTCACGGTGAACCAGCCGAACGGCTCCCGCCCGCCCGGACCGGACCCGGTCGACAAGCTCCCGTCCATCGACATCACCGCCAACGCTCCGGCCGGTTCGCGGCAGCGGCTGCTCGAGCTCGGCCCGAAGGGCTTCGCCGAGGCGCTCCGTGCGCAGACCGCGCTGGCGGTCACCGAGACCACGTTCCGAGACGCACACCAGTCGCTCCTGGCCACCCGGGTTCGGACCAAGGACCTCCTCGCCGTGGCACCGTTCGTCTCCCGGCTCACCCCTGAGCTGCTGTCCGTCGAGGCCTGGGGCGGTGCCACCTACGACGTCGCCCTCCGTTTCCTCGGTGAGGAGCCCTGGGAACGACTGGCGTCCCTGCGGCAGGCCATGCCGAACATCGCGATCCAGATGCTGCTCCGCGGCCGGAACACCGTCGGGTACACGCCGTACCCCACCGAGGTGACCAACGCCTTCGTGCGCGAGGCCGCCGACACCGGGATCGACATCTTCCGGATCTTCGACGCGCTGAACGACGTGTCGCAGATGCGGCCGGCCATCGACGCCGTCCTCGAGACCGGGACGACGATCGCGGAGGTCGCGGTCTGCTACACCGGAGACCTGCTGAACCCCGCCGAGGACCTCTACACCCTCGACTACTACCTGCGGCTCGCCGAGAAGATCGTCGAGTCCGGCGCGCACGTGCTCGCCATCAAGGACATGGCCGGCCTGCTCCGCCCGTCGGCGGCGGCGAAGCTCGTCGCGGCGTTCCGCGAGCGGTTCGACCTGCCGGTCCACGTGCACACGCACGACACGCCGGGCGGACAGCTCGCGACGCTCCTCGCCGCGAGCAACGCCGGTGCGGACGCCGTCGACGTCGCGAGCGCCCCGATGGCCGGCACTACCAGCCAGCCGTCGGCGTCGTCGCTCGTCGCTGCGCTGGCGCACACGGAGCGCGACACCGGCATCTCGCTGCAGGCGATCGCCGATCTCGAGCCGTACTGGGAGGCCGTCCGGGCGATGTACCGTCCGTTCGAGTCCGGACTCGCCGGCCCGACCGGCCGCGTGTACACCCACGAGATCCCCGGCGGCCAGCTGTCGAACCTCCGCCAGCAGGCGATCGCCCTCGGACTCGCCGACCACTTCGAGCTCATCGAGGACATGTACGCGGCGTCCAACAAGATCCTGGGCCGCGTGCCGAAGGTCACGCCCTCCAGCAAGGTCGTCGGCGATCTCGCCCTCCACCTCGCCGCCGTCAAGGCGGATCCGGCCGACTTCGAGGCCAACCCCGACAAGTACGACGTCCCGGACTCGGTCGTCGGCTTCATGGCGGGCGAGCTCGGCGAACTGCCCGGCGGGTGGCCGGAGCCGTTCCGGTCGAAGGTGCTGGCCGGCCGCTCGGTCGACATCGGGGTCACCCCGATCTCCGTGGAGGACCAGGTCGCTCTCGACGGAGCGTCGGCCGAGCGTCGCTCGACCCTCAACCGCTTGCTGTTCCCCGCGCCGACGAAGCAGTTCGAGCAGCAGCGGGACCTGTACGGCGACCTCTCCGTCGTGGACACGGCCGACTACCTCTACGGCCTCGAGCCGGGCACGGAGCACGTCGTCGAGATCGACAAGGGCGTCCGGCTGTTCGTCGGCCTCGAGGCGATCGGTGCAGCGGACGAGAAGGGCATGCGCACGGTCATGGCGACGCTCAACGGCCAGCTCCGTCCGGTGTTCGTCCGCGACCGCAGTGTCGAGGTCGACGTCCGGACGGCCGAGAAGGCCGACACCTCCGTGTCGGGCCAGATCGCCGCGCCGTTCTCCGGCGTCGTCACGGTGAAGGTCGCCATCGGCGACCGCGTCGAGGCGGGCCAGCCGGTCGCCTCGATCGAGGCCATGAAGATGGAGGCGGCCATCACGACCGCCGTCGCGGGTGTCGTCGAGCGGCTCGCGATCCCGGCCACCCAGCAGGTGGAGGCGGGCGATCTGCTCGTCGTCGTGAAGCCGAACGCCTGATCACCTCCGAGACCGGTCGTGTCCCTCTCCGGAGGCGATGCGGCCGGTCTCCGCTGCCACCACCACCGCCATCGGCCCGGAAGGACCCCACCCGTGACGACACGCCCCATCAGACTCTTCGGTGACCCGGTCCTGAAGGCCCAGACGACCGAGGTCGGCGCGATCGACGACGACATCCGGAGTCTGGTGCGCGACCTCGTCGACAGCGTCGAGCTCCCGGGTCGGGCCGGCGTCGCCGCGACCCAGATCGGCGTCGGTCTGCGGGTGTTCAGCTACAACGTCGACGGCGTGATCGGATATCTCATCAACCCGAGGCTCGTCGAGGTCCGCGGTGAACCCGAGGAGATCGGCGAGGGATGCCTCTCGGTTCCAGGACTCTGGTTCCCGACACCGCGCCATCCGTACGCGCGTGCGGTCGGTGTGGACCTGGACGGTGAGGAGCTGGTCGTGGAGGGCGAGGGCTTGCTCGCTCAGGCGTTGCAGCACGAGACCGATCACCTCGACGGGATGCTCTACCTCGACCGCCTGTCGAAGGAACACCGGCGCGAGGCGATGCGGCAGGTCCGCGAGAGCGACTGGTTCTAGGCGCCCTGCGAGACGCACGACGCGCAGTACTGCAGGCCCGGCGAACGGAGGTCCGGTCGCCGAGCCCGCAGACGGGTCACTTCAAGGACATCCCCTGGGTCTCGGGGGAGCCCGCTCCGAGGTACATGCCCTCGATCGTCTCCGCGAAGTCCTTGAGGATCACGTTGCGCTTGATGCTGAGCTTCGGCGTGAGGTGACCGCTCGCCTCCGTGAGCTCGTCGTCGAGGATGACGAACTTGCGGATCGACTCCGCGCGGGACACCTTCGTGTTCGCCTCGTCGATGGCGCGCTGGACGGCGGCGAGGACGGCGGGGTTCCGTGCCGCGTCCTGAGCGCTCATCGACGCGTCCTGCCCGTTGTTGGCGAGCCAAGAGGGCAGCATCTCGGTGTCGAGGGTGATGAGCGCGCTGATGAACGGCTTCTGGTCGCCGACGACCACCACCTGGCCGACGACCGGCGTCGCGCGGATCGGGTCCTCGAGCGCGGCCGGGGCCACGTTCTTCCCGCCCGCGGTGACGATGATCTCCTTCTTGCGGCCCGTGATGGTGAGGAAGCCGTCGGTGTCGAACGATCCGATGTCGCCGGTGCGGAACCAACCGTCGTCGAAGGCCTCGGCCGTCGCCTCGGGGTTCTTCCAGTACTCCTTGAAGACGTTGATGCCGCGGACCTCGACCTCGCCGTCGTCGGCGATGCGCAGGGAGACTCCGGGCAGTGCGGGGCCGACGGTGCCGATCTTCGACTTCTGCGCGAGGTTGACGGTGGCCGGTGCCGTGGTCTCGGTCAGCCCGTAGCCCTCGAGGATCACGATGCCGAGCGCGTGGAAGAAGTGACCGAGTCGTGGGCCGAGGGGAGCGCTCCCGGAGACCGCGTAGCGGACGCGGCCACCCATCGCCGTGCGGATCTTCGACAGCACCAGCCGGTCGAGGACGCGGAACTTGAGTTTCAACCCGAGCGGGACCGTCCCTGACTCGAGCGCCTTCGAGTAGGCGATGCCCGTCTCGGCGGCCGCGCGGAAGATCTTGCCCTTCCCGCCGGCTTCGGCCTTCTGCTCCGAGGAGTTGTAGACCTTCTCGAACACGCGGGGTACGGCGAGCAGGAACGTGGGCTTGAAGGTGCCGAGGGAGGGGAGGAGCTGCTTGGTGTCGGGCTGGTGCCCCGTCTTCACCCCGGAGTGCACGCACAGCACGGCGATGAACCGCGCGAAGATGTGGGCGGTGGTGATGAACAGGAGGGTCGAGGCGCCGGGAGCGGACACCACGTCCTTGAGCGCGACCGCGGAGTTCCGCGACAGTTCGACGAAGTTCGAGTGGGTGAGCACGCACCCCTTCGGCCGACCGGTCGATCCCGAGGTGTAGATGAGTGTCGCCATGTCCGAGCCCACCGCGAGGTTGCGACGGCGTTCGATCTCGGCGTCGGGGACGTCGACACCGGCGGCGGAGAGCTTGTCGAGGTCGCCGAGGTCGATCTGCCACACGCGCGTCACCTCGGGGAGGTCACCGTGGACCTCGTCGAACCGCGCGAACTGGTCGGGGGTCTCGACCAGGACACTCGTCGCACCGGAGTCGCTCAGGATCCACTGCACCTGGCTCGGCGAACTCGTCTCATAGATGGGGACGAGGAGTGCGCCGGCGAACCAGGCGGCGAAGTCGATGAGCGTCCACTCGTACCGGGTCTTGCACATGAGCCCGATCTTGCTCCCGGGCTCGATGCCGGCAGCGACGAAGCCCTTCGCGAGCGCGACGACCTGTGCGTGGAACTCGGCGGTGGTCACATCCACCCACTCCGAACCACGAGGCACGGCGAACAGTGCGGCGTTCGGTGCAGCAGCCAACCGCTTCACGAGCAGATCGGTCGCATTGGCGGATGGGTCTGCTGCGACGACTGCAGGGACGTCGAACTGTTCCACGGCAACTCCTTCGGTACCAGGTCGGCAAGATGTGGCTCCATCCTAGGGCACCGGTATTCACGCGGTTTCTGTGGCGCGCAGCGGCTCAGTAGACTCGACTGCGGCGTGCGGAGGACCGACGCTCGAGCCGACGGGCTGCGTATGGCAGCGACGTCGGCGACACAGGACAGGGAGACGGCATCGTTATGGCCAACGCGATCGGCATCGACATCGGCGGGACGAAGATCGCGGGCGGTGTCGTCGACGACGAGGGCCGGATCCTCGCGGCCGGGCGCACGCCGACGCAGGCCGCCGATCCCGTCGCCATCATCGAGGACGTCGTCGCCATGGTCCGTTCGCTGGACGACGGCAGCATCAGGAGCGTGGGCGTCGCAGCCCCCGGCTTCTTCGACGCCACCCGCTCGACCGTCTACTACTCACCGAACATCGCCTGGCGGAACGAGCCGCTGCAGGCGCGACTCGCGGCCCGCCTGCCGGACAAGATCGTCACGATCGAGAACGACGCGAACGCCGCGGGCTGGGCCGAGTTCCGCTTCGGCGCCGGTCGCGACGAGCGCAGCATGGTCATGGTCACGATCGGCACGGGCGTCGGTGGGGCGATCGTCCTCGACGACCGGTTGCTCACGGGCGGCTTCGGCAGCGGCGCTGAACTCGGTCACATGCGGCTCATCCCCGACGGGCTGCCCTGCGGCTGCGGTGCTCGCGGCTGCGTCGAGCAGTACTGCTCGGGGAACGCGCTGTTGCGGCTCGCCAACGGGGCCGCGGACGCGGGCGGCGACGGGGCCGCCCTCGCGCGAGCACGCGCCGCCGCAGGAGGCATCTTGAACGGCCACCACGTCTCCGCGCTGCTGGAGGCCGGCGACCCCGGGGCCCTCCGGTGCCTCCGCGAACTCGCCGGCCTGCTGGGCCAGGCCCTCGCGAGCATGTCTGCCATCCTCGACCCGAACGTGTTCGTCATCGGTGGCGGCGTCGCTCAGGCCGGAGACCTCCTGCTCGATCCCGTGCGTGAAGCGTTCCTGGCCCACCTGCCGGCGCGCGGATTCCACCCGGAGCCGAGCTTCAGCATCGCCGAGCTCGTGAACGACGCCGGTGTCATCGGCGCCGGGGATCTCGCCAGGAGCGCCCTCGTCGTCGGCTGACGGCTGCGGGGAGACAGAGGAGCACGATGTTCTACTGGTTCATGAAGTACCTGGTCGCCGGCCCGATCCTGAAGACGATCTTCCGTCCCTGGGTGATCGGTGCCGAGAACATCCCGGAGCATGGTGGCGCGATCATCGCCAGCAACCACCTGTCCTTCATCGACTCGGTCATCCTGCCGCTGTGCGTCGACCGACGCATCTCCTTCCTGGCCAAGAGCGAGTACTTCCGCGGGAAGGGGTTCGGTGGCTGGGCGACGAAGACCTTCATGCTGGGTACCGGGCAGCTTCCGATCGACCGCTCGGGCGGCAAGGCCTCCGAGGCGTCGCTCAACACCGGCTTGGCCGTCCTCGGTGGCGGCAACCTCCTCGGGATCTATCCGGAGGGCACCCGCAGCCCCGACGGCACCATGTACCGCGGACGCACCGGGGTCGCCCGCATGGTGCTCGAGGCCGGCGTGCCGATCGTCCCCATCGCGATGATCGACACGGAGAAGGTCATGCCGATCGGGACGAAGCTGCCGCGCATCCGCCGGATCGGCATCGTCATCGGGAAACCGCTCGACTTCTCGCGGTTCGCGGGGATGGAGGGTGACCGCTTCATCCTGCGGAGCGTGACGGACGAACTGATGGTCGAGCTCCGCAAGCTCTCCGGTCAGGACTATCGCGACGTCTACGCGACGAGCGTCAAGGAGCGCGCCGCGTCGGCGTGACGCTAAGCTGAAAAACCGGGCCGCGATCGCGGCCCGTTCCCCCGTCCGGGCGAGCTCCGGAGCGCGTCCGGTCGAAGAGAGACAGGAAATCCGTGTCCCACGCTACAGAACCAGTCGTCATGGCCGAACCCTCGGTGATCGCCGGACTGGACTATTGGCGTGAGCTGCCGATCAAGCAGCAGCCGTCGTGGCCGGACCAGGCGGCAGTGGCCCGTGCATCGGCCGAACTCGCCACGCTCCCGCCGCTCGTCTTCGCCGGCGAGGTCGACATCCTGCGCGACCGGCTGGCCCGCGCGGCGAGTGGGAACGCGTTCCTGCTGCAGGGCGGCGACTGCGCCGAGACCTTCGCGGGCGCAACGGCCGAGCAGATCCGCAACCGGGTGAAGACGGTCCTCCAGATGGCCGTCGTCCTGACGTACGGTGCGTCCATGCCCGTCGTCAAGATGGGCCGGATGGCCGGTCAGTTCGCCAAGCCGCGTTCGAACGACTCCGAGACGCGGGGCGACGTCACCCTGCCCGCCTACCGCGGCGACATCGTCAACGGCTACGACTTCACGCCGGAGTCGCGGACCGCAGACCCTGCACGCCTCGTGAAGGGGTACCACACCTCGGCCTCCACGCTGAACCTCATCCGTGCGTTCACGCAGGGCGGGTTCGCCGATCTCCGCGAGGTGCACAGCTGGAACAAGGGCTTCGCAGCCAACCCGGTGAACCACCGCTACGAGGGACTCGCCCGCGACATCGATCGCGCGATCAAGTTCATGGAGGCGGCGGGTGCCGACTTCGATCAGCTGCGCGGCGTCGAGTTCTACTCCAGCCACGAGGCGCTGCTCATGGACTACGAGCGTCCGATGACGCGCATCGACTCCCGGACGGGGACGCCGTACAACACCTCGGCGCACTTCGTGTGGATCGGCGAGCGCACGCGCGAGCTCGACGGGGCGCACGTCGACTTCCTCTCCCGCGTCCGCAACCCGATCGGCGTGAAGCTCGGCCCGACCACCTCGGCCGACGACATGCTCCGACTCATCGACAAGCTCGACCCCGAGCGCGAGCCGGGACGCCTCACGTTCATCACGCGCATGGGCGCGGGCAAGATCCGCGACGCCCTCCCGCCGTTGCTCGAGGCGATCAAGGGTGCCGACGCGACGCCGTTGTGGGTGACCGACCCGATGCACGGCAACGGACTCACGACGCCGACCGGCTACAAGACCCGTCGTTTCGACGACGTGGTCGACGAGGTCAAGGGCTTCTTCGAGGCACACCGCGCCGCGGGGACCCACCCCGGTGGCATCCACGTCGAGCTCACCGGCGATGACGTGACGGAGTGCCTGGGTGGCTCGGAGCAGATCGACGAGGCGACCCTCGCGACCCGCTACGAGTCCCTCTGCGACCCACGCCTGAACCACATGCAGTCGCTCGAGCTCGCCTTCCTCGTGGCCGAGGAGCTCGCCGCCGCGAAGTAGTCACGATCGACGAAGCGCCCATGCCGGGGAGACCGGGCATGGGCGCTTCGTCGTGTGACGCGCCGTTGGGGCCGTCGCAGCACAGCTCATGGAGACGACTAGAGACCGAAGTCCGTGATGTTCACGGTCGAGCCCTTCTTCACCGACTTGCCTGCGGGCGGGTCCGTCTTCTTCACCTTGAAGAGGTCCCTGAACGACTCGTTCACCGCGATGTCGCCGACGGCGAACCCCGCGTCCTGCAGGGTCTTGATGGCCTGGTTGATCGTCTGACCGGTGGTGTCAGGGATCGCGACGAGCTCGACACCCTTCGAGACGATGAGGGTGACGTCGTCGCCTGGGATGAACGCCGTCTCATTGCCGTCAGCGTCGGTCTTCGCCTGGATGCCGATGACCTGTCCGGACGGGATGGTGTCGTCGAACGCCTCCTCGGAGGTGCCGACCCCGAGCCCGACCGCCTCGAGGGCGTCGCGCGCCTGGTCGGGCGTCATGCCGGAGACCGACGGCACCTGGCCGGCGGAGACGAGCAGCGTGACCGAGGACCCTTGGAACGACGGCCCACCCTGGCCGTAGTCGGCCCCTGAGGTCGTGTCGGACGCGGCCAGGACGATGTCCTTCGCGATACTCGGGTCGAACTGCTGGTTGACACCTGAGACCGAGACGCCCAGCGCTTGAAGCTGCTGCTCGGCGTCGGACTGGGTCAAGCCGGCGAGCACCGGGATGTCGACGGGCTGCGGGCCCTGCGAGACCAGCACGGTCACGGTCGCACCCTTGTCGATCTTCGAACCGGCCGGCGGGTCGCTGCCGGCGACGGTTCCGGCGGGGACGGTGAGACTGTAGGTCGCGCCCTGGGCCGGGACGAATCCGAGCTCCGTGAGCTTCGACGCCGCTTGGTCGTAGTTGAGCTCCGTGACCCCGGGGACCTCCACGAGCGAACCTGGGCCCTGCCCGAAGTACCAACCGGTGCCGCCCGCGAGTGCCGCGAGCATGAGCACGATCGTGAACAGGGCGACACCCACCCGGCTGCGCTTGCGAGCCTTCACGGCGAGCTTGCCGGGTCCGTCCGTCGCGGCCGCACGCACGGGGACCTGCTGTGGCTTCGTCCCGCGCCCGATCACCTGGGTGACGTCGTCGGCGTGCTCGCTCGAGTACGACGCGGGCATGACGATGGTCGGCTGTGCGCCCGTGGCGACGGAGGTGAACCCGAGGTTCGACTCGATGGACCGCAGCCGCTCGAGCATCTCGCCGGCGTTCGACGGGCGATCGTCCGGTTCGCGTTCGGTCGCCCAGAAGACGAGGTCGTCGAGCTCCTTCGGGACCACGGGATTCTTCGCACTCGGAGCGGGCACCGACTCGTTCGCGTGCTGGTACGCGATCTGCATCGGCTGCTCGCCCTTGTAGGGCTGCTCACCGGTGAGCATCTCGTAGAGCATGATGCCGAGGGCGTAGATGTCGCTCCGGGCGTCGGCCTGTCCGCGGGTGACGAGTTCGGGGGAGAGGTAGGCGATCGTCCCGAGGAGCGCCTGGCCGGTCGCCGTGTTCGCACTCGCAGCCCTCGCGAGCCCGAAGTCGCCGATCTTGATGCGTCCGTCGTCGGCCAGGAGGACGTTCTCCGGCTTGACGTCACGGTGCACGATGCCGGCGCGGTGCGCTGCCGCGAGACCCGACAGCACGGCGTCGAGGATGTCGGCCGCCTGACGCGGGGTGAGAGTGCCGTTGTCGCGGATGAGGTCGCGGAGGGTGATGCCCGGCAGGTGCTCCATGACGAGATAGGCCATGTCGGAGTCCTGGCCCTGGTCGAACACGCTCACGACGTGGGGGTTCGCCAGGCGGGCCGCCGAGCGTGCCTCCTGGATGAAGCGGTTCTTGAACGTCGTGTCGTCGGACAGGTGGCCGTGCATGACCTTGATCGCGACACGTCGTTCCAGGCGCAGGTCGGTGGCCAGATAGACCGTGGCCATGCCGCCCCGGGCGATTCGTGAGCGCACCTGATATCTCCCGTCGAGGAGACGCCCGATCATCGGATCGGTCTGCTGATTGCTACTCACCAGTCGAGTGTATGGAACGACGACCACGAAGAGCTGTCAACACCCCGGGATGGAGCGGAGGCGGGGTGATCGTTACCCGAACGCGATCCACGGCGCGGCCGGAGCACCCGGCCGGACGTCGATGCGAACGGTGCCGAGCGGGCCGTGCTCGTGGCAGACTGCTCTGCGTGACTGAGCAGAATACCGAACTCGTGTGGTTCACCCTTCCCGACCTGGCGACCGAACTCGGGTTGCCGATCCGACGCATCCGTCAGTACCTCGAGGAACGCGACCTCCTGGCCGTGCGTCGCGACGGCGTCCTGCAGGTGCCGTCGTCGTTCATCTCGGACGGCGGACCGGTCCACAACCTCCGCGGCACCCTGACCCTGTTGTCCGACAACGGGTTCGACGACGAGGCTGCGATGGTCTGGATGCTCGAGGACGACGACGCCATCGGGACATCGCCGATCGAGGCACTGCGCGCTGGCCGCCGTTCCGAGGTCCGTCGCGTCGCCCAGGCGCTCGCCTGACGCCCCCTGAGGATCGCCGGCATGACCGCCGACGGTCCGGCGCGGCTCAGGTCTCGCGGCGGGCGACCGAGACGGCGAGGCCGCGCAGGTGGGCTCGAGCGTCGTCGTTGATGGGGGCTTCGCCCAGCGCTGAGAGTGCACGCGCGACGTGGTCCTGGATGAGCTTCTCCACCTGATCGACGGCGCCGCTGTCGCGGATCGTCGCCTGGAGCAGACCGATCTGGTCGTCGTCCAGCTCCGGGTCGCCGAGCATCTCGTCGAGGATGGTCCGGGCTCCCGGCTGCAGCGCCTCCCGCGTGAGGGCGATGAGGATGGTCCGCTTCCCCTCGCGGAGATCGTCGCCGCTCGGTTTACCGGTCACGGCCGGGTCGCCGTAGACGCCGAGCAGGTCGTCGCGGAGCTGGAAGGCGATGCCGAGCGGGAGGCCGTAGGCGCGCAAGGACGCGAGTTGCTGTTCGCTCCCGCCGCCGAGGAGGGCGCCGAGGGCGAGCGGCGACTCGATGCTGTACTTGGCGGACTTGTAGATCAGGACCCGTTCGGCCCGACGGCGCTGCTCGTCGTCTGCGGCGTCGCGCCACGCGCGCTCCTCGAGGATGTCGAGGTACTGTCCCGCCGTGACCTCGGTCCGCATGCGGTTGAACTCGGCACGCGCGGAGCGCGCGGCGCGTCGGTCGTCGAGGAGGTCGAGGCCGTCGTCGAGCAGTTCGTCGCTCCACCCCAGCAGCAGATCGCCGAGGAGCGTGGCCGCGCCGGTGCCGAAGGTGGCGGGGTCGCCGTCCCACCGGCTGCGACGGTGCAGTTCGGCGAAGGAGACGTGCGCGGACGGGCCGCCGCGGCGGGTGTCGGAGTTGTCGATGATGTCGTCGTGGACGAGCGCCGCCGCATGGAAGAGTTCGAGGGCTCCGCAGGCCGCGACGACGGTGTCGATACCGCCCTGACCGCCTGCGTGCCGGCCGGTCGAGACGGCCTGCCAGCCGCGGAAGCAGAACTGTGCTCGGAACCGCTTCCCACCGCTGAGAAATTCCCGGGAGAAGTCGAGGAACGGGGAGAGCTCCGGGCCGATCTGCGCGACAATGGAGCTTCGCGAGGAGAGAAAGTCGGAGAGCCCGCGGCCCACCAGGGTGGCGAGTTCATTGCTTTCGATCACGCACCTAGCCTAGTCATGCTTCGGTGACTAGACTCGATCAACAACGTCGCGTCGTGTGACCTTGAGGGGAATCAGATGCCACTTTCTGAGCAGGAGCAACGGCTCCTCGATGAGATGGAACGCCACCTCTACCGCAGCGATGCCGAATTCGTCTCCAAGGTCAGCGCTGGCGCAGGCAAGCCGAGTTACCGCGGAATCGCGCTCGGCTCCCTCATCGCGGTGGTCGGGGCGATCGGCCTCGTGCTCGGAGTCGTGATCCAGCAGCCTCTCGTCGGCCTGCTCGGATTCGCGATCATGCTGACCGGCGTGCTGGTGGCGACGAAGCCGACCCGCGCACCGCTCGAACAGCCGAGCCCTCGCCAGACCGCGCCCGCCGGCGGCCAGAAGTCGTCACGGCTCATGGACCGCTTCAACGACCGCTGGGACAAGCGGCAGTCCGGCGACGAGCGGTAGCAAGACCCCGGCGGTCCGCCGGACGGCGGTCCTCCGCTCGCGTCCACGCGACTCCACTTCCCTCCCTCGCGGCTCCGCCGCACCACGACCCAGAACGGGGTCGATCTTCGGATCGGCCCCGTTTCGTCGTTAACGCGGCGCAGCAGTGCTCCCGACTCACCCTGAACCCTCCATTTCCCTCCACCCCGTGAAGCCCAGTCTTCACGGGGTTTTTTGCGTGCTAAGCGAGGCAAAACACCCCGATATGCTGCGTTGGTGGTGCAAAGTGGAGTAAAGTGGAGCCCAACCAAGATGTTGGCCGAAACGATTGGGGGCGGGGGCGTATGTTCCTCGGTAGTCACGCCCCCAAACTCGACGAAAAAGGCCGCATCATCCTGCCGGCGAAGTTCCGCGAGGAACTCTCCGGCGGGGTCGTCATGACCAGGGGCCAGGAGCACTGCATCTACGTCTTCAGCACTCGGGAGTTCGAAGCCCTCCACGAGAAGATCCGGCAGGCCCCGGTCACCAGCAAGCAGGCGCGTGACTACCTCCGCGTGTTCCTCTCCGGAGCCAGCGCCGAGACGCCCGACAAGCAGCACCGCGTGACCATCCCCTCGAACCTCCGTCAGTACGCCGGGCTCAGTCGCGACCTCGTCGTCATCGGAGCCGGAAGCCGCGCGGAGATCTGGGATGCCGAGGCATGGGAGTCCTACCTCGCCGAACAGGAGAGCGTCTTCTCCGAGACCGCCGAGGAGGTGATCCCCGGACTCTTCTAGTGCCCTGCCCCCTGACTCCCAGCCGTCACGCCCTGACACACTTCCCCGGTGCCAGGTCGGATCCCGCCCTGACACACTTCCCCGGTGCCAGGTCGGAACGGATGGGGATCAGGGGACAGGGACCGTCCGGACGACGCATATGGCCATCAACGACATCCACACCCCAGTCCTCCTCGAGCGCTGCATCGAGCTGCTCGCTCCCGCCGTGTCCCATGAGGGCGCGGTCCTCATCGACGCCACGCTCGGCATGGCCGGTCACGCCGAGGCCATGCTCGAGCGGTTCCCGCAGTTGACACTCATCGGCCTCGACCGCGACCTCGACGCACTCGACATCGCCCAGGAGCGGCTCGCCAGGTTCGGCACCCGCGCCAGGTTCGTCAAGGCCGTCTACGACGACATCGACGAGGCGAGCGAGGAGCTCGGCTTCCCCGAGGTCGACGGCATCCTCTTCGACCTCGGCGTCTCCTCCCTGCAGCTCGACCGGACCGAACGCGGGTTCTCGTATTCGCAGGACGCTCCACTCGACATGCGGATGGACGCGTCGAGCGAGTTGACCGCCGAGACGATCCTCGCGACGTACGACGAGGTCGCGCTCCGGAAGATCTTCTGGGAGTACGGCGACGAGAAGCTCGCTCAGCGATACGCACGACGCATCGTCGAGGAACGTCAGCGCAGTCCACTGACGAGCTCCGGCCAACTCGTCGAGCTCATCGACCGAGCCACGCCTGCCGCCGCGCGCCGCACCGGACACCCGGCCAAGCGCGTCTTCCAGGCACTGCGGATCGAGGTCAACGCGGAGCTGTCAGTCCTCGAGTCAGCGGTGCCGCGGGCGCTCGACCTGTTGCGGGTCGGCGGTCGGATCGTCTTCCTGTCCTACCAGTCGTTGGAGGACCGGATCGTCAAACGCGAGCTCCAGGCGCGTGCGAAGTCGACCACGCCGGCCGGACTGCCGGTCGAACTCCCCGAACACAGCGCTGAGCTGAAGCTCCTCGTCAAGGGTGCGGAACTCGCCACCGACGCCGAGATCGATGAGAACCCCAGAGCGAAACCCGTGCGACTCCGCGCGGCCGAACGGCTGAGGAGGCCAGCATGAGCGGAGCGACCGCAGCACTCGATCTCGCACCGGAACGGCTCGGACGAGCCCGGCCGCAGCCGACCCGCGTCGCGCCGGAACGTCGGCCTCTCCGTGCCGTCGTACCGAGCGCGCGCCCGACGTTGCGCCCTCGGCCGATGTACGCGGTCGTCGTCGTCGGCGCCGTCGTGGCGATCGTCGCCGGTCAGCTCCTCCTGAGTGTCGGACTGAGCCAGGGTGCCTACCAGATCCAGCAGCTCGAGGGGCAGCAGGTCGAACTCGGCCGTACCTCGGCCGCACTGGCCGAAGACCTCGACCGCCTCGCGTCGCCCCAGTACCTCGCGGTCAACGCGCAGGCGCTCGGCATGGTCGGCAACTCCCTCCCGACCTACCTCCGACTCTCGGACGGAGCCGTGCTCGGCACCCCGACGCCCGCGTCGGCCGCCAAGAGCCCGATCTTCAACGCCGCCCTCGTGCCGAACGCGCAGACGGCGACGATCCCGCCCGTGAGCGGCCAGAACGTGCCCGCGGCCGACGGCGCGTCGGGCCAGGAAGCGACCACCCCGCCCGTACCGTTGCAGGACGGGTTGCCGTCGCCCACCACGCGATGACCGGACTGTTCACGGTGCGGGACGGCTCGCCCATATGCGGGGCGATGCCAGGAGAGGACGCGGCGACGACATCATGGTGAGGCACACGAAGACCACACGGCGCCGTCTGGCGTTCACCATCGTCGCGGTGTCCATCGTGATGACCCTCTTCGTGCTCCGGCTCGTCGACATCCAGGTCGTCCGGGCGAGTGCTCTGAGTGCCGAGTCCCTCGAGAAGACCGAGACCGGCGACACGATCCTCGCCACGCGCGGCAGCATCCTCGCCTCCGACGGTTCCGTCCTCGCCGAGGCGGTCATGCGGTACAGCATGGCGGCGTCGCCGAAGGACGCCGGCCCGTTCGAGCGCGAGGTCGACGGTGCCGAGCAGACGATCACGCTCGAGCAGGCCACGAACGAGATCGGCGCCATCATCGGCAAGCCCGGCCCGGAGGTCCTGGCGCTCATCACCGACGCCCTCGCGGCCGACAAGGACTCGCTCTACGCGCTCATCGCCAAGAAGCTCGACCTCGATCAGCTCCGAGCGCTCAAGGCGCTGGAGATCCCGTGGACCACGTTCACCGAGGACCCTTATCGCGTCTACCCCAACGGTGCCGTCGCCGGCAACGTCGTCGGGTTCGTCGGAGAAGAGGGGGAGCCGCAGGCGGGCGTCGAACTCATGGAGGACTCCTGTCTCGCCGGAGCGAACGGTCGCACGACCTACGAGAAGGGCAGTGGCGGCCTGCCGTTGCCCGGTACCACGGTGACGAAGCCCGCGAAGGACGGCGGCGACGTCGTCCTGACGATCGACAAGGACATCCAGTGGTTCTCGCAGCAGTCGTTGGCGGCGCAGGCTGAGGCCGTCGGCGCGAGCTGGGGCATCGTCACCGTCATGGAGGTGAAGACGGGCAAGCTGCTCGCCGTCGCCGAGTACCCGTCCGTCGATCCCGGCAACGTGAGTGCGACGCCCGCCGAGGATCGCGGATCACGCGCGTTCGCCGCGCCCTTCGAGCCCGGATCGACGTACAAGTCGCTGACGGCCGCAGCCCTGATCGACCAGGGCGTCGCGAGTCCCAACTCGCAGGTCATCGCGCCCTTCCGATACAAGCCCTCGAACGGTGCGGACATCAACGACAGCGAGTTCCACCAGGACATGCGGTTGACCCTCTCCGGAGTCATGGTGCAGTCGTCCAACACGGGTATTTCGCAGTTCGGCGAGAAGATGAGCGCCGACACCCGGTACGCCTACTTCCAGAAGTTCGGTCAGCTGCAGAAGACCGAGGTCGGATTCCCCAGCGAGTCCGGCGGCCTCATGGCCGACCCCGCTGACTGGGACAACCAGACGGACTACGCGACCATGTTCGGACAGGGGTTCTCGACGACCGCCGTCCAAGGCGCCAGCCTCTACCAGACGATCGCCAACGGCGGCGTGCGCATGCCCGTGCAGCTCGTCGAGGGCTGCCGGAACGCCGACGGCACCATGACGGACGTCCCGGATGCCAAGGGGACGCAGGTGGTCTCCCCGGATGCGGCCAAGCAGGTCAGTGAGATGCTCGAGATGGTCGACCAGCAGAGCTGGGTCGCGGAGAACGTCGACGTGCCCGGGTACCGGGTCGCGATGAAGACCGGAACGGCGCAGCAGCCCGACGGCGACGGCGGGTACAGCTCGAGCTACCTCGTGTCGATGGCCGGATTCGCGCCCGCCGAGGCGCCGCAGTTCGTCGTTTCGGTGAACCTGGCGGACCCGGTTAAGATGAATTCATCGGCTGCGGTCGCTCCCATCTTCCGGGACGTGACCACCCAAGTGCTGAAGAGCAGGGGAGTGCAGCCCTCAACGGAGCCGGCACCGAATCTGCCGCTCGACTTTTGAACGACCTCATGAAGGATGGGCTCAGCGTGAACAATCAGGGCCCGATCAGTCTCAGACCGGAGCATCCCCAGCGACGGGCACTCTCGCAGCTGGTGACCGAATTCGACCTCGACCTCCACGGTTCCTCCGACGGCGTGGAGATCAGCGGCGTCAGCCTCAGCTCCGGCTCGGTGGAACCGGGTGACCTCTACATCGGCATGCCGGGTGTCCGCACCCACGGAGCCGCGTACGCCACACAGGCTGCGGAACGCGGGGCGGTCGCCGTCCTCACCGATGCCGACGGCCTCGACCTGGCCACGGCGGCAGGGCTGCCGATCATCGTCGTGCCGGAGCCTCGTGCAGCGCTCGGGCACCTCGCCGCCTGGGTGTACCGCACGGCGGAGGAACCGCCGACGCTGTTCGGCGTCACGGGCACCAACGGCAAGACGAGCGTGGTGTACCTCCTGAGCGGCATGCTCGCGCAGCTCGGGATCGTCTCGGGGCTGAGCTCCACGGCGGAACGGCGCATCGGCGACCTCGCGGTCACCAGCTCCTTGACCACGCCGGAGGCCAGCGAACTGCACGCCCTGCTCGCGCGGATGCGTGAGTCCGAGGTGCGCGCCGTCGCCATCGAGGTCTCGGCCCAGGCGTTGACGAGGCACCGTGTCGACGGGATCGTCTTCGACGTCGTCGGCTTCACCAACCTCAGTCACGATCACTTCGACGATTACGGGGACTTCGACGAGTACTTCGCCGCCAAGCGCGAACTCTTCGAACCCGACCGCGCGCGCCGTGGCGTCGTCACCATCGACTCGGAGTGGGGAGGACGGCTCGTCGAACAGAGCCGCATCCCCGTGACCACGTTGACGGCACGTCCCGAGGTCGACGCCGACTGGCGGATGACGATCCTCGAGGAGGCCGCCGGTTCGACCACGTTCCGACTGGACGGCCCGGAGGACCGCACCCTCGTGACGAGCGTGCCGCTCCTCGGATGGTTCATGGCCGCGAACGCGGCCCTCGCGATCGTCATGCTCGTGGAGTCCGGTGTGGAGTTCGACATGATCGCGGGAGCGCTCGAGCGCGACGGCGGCATCGACGCCTACATCCCCGGCCGGGCCGAGCGCATCAGCGGCGATCGTGGGCCGGTCGTCTACATCGACTACGGGCACAGCCCGGACGCCTTCCTCAACACGCTCGCGGCGATCCGAGCGGTCACGCCAGGACGCGTGATCATGGTGTTCGGCGCCGATGGCGACCGCGACACCACCAAGCGTCGCGACATGGGTGCCATCGCAGCCCGCGGGGCCGATGTCGTGGTCATCACCGACTTCCATCCGCGGAGCGAAGACCCGGCGGCCATCCGGCGGGTGCTCCTGGAGGCAGCCCGGGAGGCTTCCCCCGACGGCGAGCTACTCGAGGTGGCCGACCCGGCGACCGCGTTCCGCGCCGCGCTCGCACTGGCCGGGTCGGGCGACACGATCCTCTACGCCGGCCCAGGGCACGAGGACTATCACGAGGTCGCCGGTGTGAAGATCCCGTACTCCGCCCGCGACGATTCGCGCGAGGCACTGCGTGAGGCGGGGTGGCTCTGATGATCGACCTGACGCTCACCGAGATCGCGGCGGCCACGAACGGTCGGCTGCTCGCCGGTGCCGCCCACGGCGACCTGGTCGTCTCCGGCGTCGCCGACACCGACTCCCGGCTCATCACGCCCGGCGACATCTTCGTCGCGAAGCCGGGCGAGGAGACCGACGGACACCTGTTCGCGGATGCCGCCGTCGCGAACGGCGCCGCGCTGCTGATCGTCGAGCGGGAACTGCCGGTGGCCGCTCCGCAGATCCTCGTCGAGGACTCCGTCACCGCACTCGGTGCCCTCGCCACCGAGGTCATCCGTCGGGTCCGCTCGCGGGGCGGGCTCCGGATCGTGGGCATCACCGGGTCCAACGGCAAGACCACCACCAAGAACCTGCTCGCCGCCGTCCTGGGGCGGGTCGGCGAGACCGTCAGCCCGAAGGCCTCGTTCAACAACGAGGTCGGCGCGCCGATCACCATGCTCCGGGTCACGGACTCGACGAGGTTCCTCGTCGCCGAGATGGGTGCCAGCGGCATCGGCGAGATCGCCAGACTCATCCGCATGGCGAAGCCCGACATCGGTGTCGTCCTGAAGGTCGGCCTCGCCCACGCCGGCGAGTTCGGCGGGATCGAGGCGACCGTCACGGCCAAGACCGAGATGGTCTCCGATCTGCTCCCGGAGGACGTCGCCATCCTCAACCTCGACGACGCCCGCGTCGCCGGTATGGCCGACGCGACCCCGGCGCGTGTGCTCTGGTTCGGTCTCGACGACCGGGCTGCGGTGCGGGCGACCGATGTCGTCGCGACGGCTTCGGGGACCGCCTTCACCCTGCACCTCCCCGACGGATCGTCGGCACCGGTCAGCTTCAAGGTGCTCGGCGAACACCACGTCATGAACGCCCTCGCCGCGGCGGCGGCGGCATACGAACTCGGTGTCCCGATCGACGTCGTCGTCGACGCGCTCGAGAGCGTGAGCCGGGCGGAGCGCTGGCGTATGGAACCCCTCGGCGGACGCGACGGCGTCTCCGTCATCAACGACGCGTACAACGCGAGCCCCGACTCGATGTCGGCCGCCATCAGGACCCTCGCACAGATCGGGGCGGAGCGCGGTCGGACGATCGCCGTCCTCGGCGCCATGAGTGAACTGGGCGACTGGGCAGGGGAGGAGCACGATCGCATCGGCCTGCAGGTCGTGCGTCTCGGCATCGGTCGCCTCGTCGTCGTCGGACCGGAAGCCCGGCGGATGCACATCACCGCCATCAACGAGGGTTCCTGGGACGGGGAGTCGGTGTACTTCCCGACCGCGGACGAGGCGTTCGACTATCTGAGCACCGAGATCGCCGCCGGCGACACCGTGCTCGTGAAATCCTCCAATGCGGCCGGTCTCCGGTTCCTGGGGGATCGACTGGGGGAGCTGTACACATGAGAGTCCTCTTGGCCGCTGGAGCGATCTCGCTCGCGTTCTCCCTCTTCCTGACACCGCTCTTCATCAAGGCGTTCCGCAAGCTCGCCTGGGGTCAGTTCATCCGCGACGACGGGCCGCAGAGCCATCACACCAAGCGCGGTACCGCCACCATGGGTGGGGTCATCATCATCGTGGGCACCCTGGTCGGGTTCTTCGCGAGCTACCTGATCTTCCAGGAGCAGGTCGGTGTCTCCGCGCTGCTCGTGCTGTTGATGATGGTGGGCCTCGGCATCGTCGGCTTCATCGACGACTTCCTCAAGGTCCGCAAGAAGCAGAGCCTCGGTCTCGGCGGGTGGGCGAAGGTCGCCGGACAGCTGATCGTGGCCACGGTCTTCGCCGTGCTCGCCATCAACTTCCCGAACACCGAGGGGTTCACCCCGGCCTCGACGAACATCTCGGTGATCCGCGACATCCCGATCAACTTCATGGCGATCGGCATCCCGGTCATCGGTGTCCTGCTGTACATCCTCTGGACCTCGGTGATCGTGGCGGCCACCTCGAACGGCGTGAACGTCACCGACGGCCTCGACGGCCTCGCGACCGGCGCCTCCATCCTCGCGATCGGCTCGTACATCATCATCGGGTTCTGGCAGTTCAACCAGTCCTGCTTCAGCTCCTCGCTCGCATCGGACGTGGCCTACAAGTGCTACGACGTGCGAGACCCCCTGGACCTGGCCGTGGTGGCGGCGGCGATCGTCGGTGCACTCATCGGATTCCTCTGGTGGAACACCTCGCCGGCGCAGATCTTCATGGGCGACAGCGGCTCGCTCGCCCTCGGCGGAGCTCTCGCGGCCCTCGCCATCCTCAGCAAGACCGAGCTGCTCCTCGTGCTCGTCGGCGGACTCTTCGTCATCGAGGCCGGTTCGGTCATCGTGCAACGCGTCTACTTCAAGGCGACCCACGGCAAACGCATCTTCCTCATGAGCCCCATCCACCACCACTTCGAGCTCAAAGGCTGGGCAGAGGTCACGGTCGTCGTGCGCTTCTGGATCATCGGCGGGCTCCTCGTCGCGGCCGGTGTCGGTTCCTTCTACCTCGAGTGGCTGAGCCGATGAGCGCCGACCGCCTCGACGATCTGCACAGTTGGCACGCCGACTGGCGCGGGCTGCGGGTCGCGGTCCTCGGCCTCGGCATGACCGGCTTCTCGGTGGCGGACACCCTGACCGAACTCGGATCGGAGGTCCTCGTCCTCGCGGGTGAGGCCGCCGACGAACGGGCGGAGCTCGTCGGGGTGATCGGTGCCCGGCTGATCCAGCGTGACCTCACGAGCGTGCCGGCCGAACTCGTGGAGTTCGGCCCGGAGCTGGTCGTCGTGTCCCCGGGATTCCACCCCGACCACCCGGTGGTGCTCTGGGCCCAGGAGGCGGGCGTCCCCGTGTGGGGCGACATCGAACTCGCCTGGCGCGTCCGCGACAAGGGGGGCACACCCGCCGAGTGGATCTGCGTCACCGGCACCAACGGCAAGACCACGACCGTCCAGCTCACGGCGTCGATGCTCGTGGAGGCCGGGTTCCGGGCCGCACCCTGCGGCAACATCGGTGTCCCGGTCCTCGATGCGGTCCGCGACCCGCAGGGGTTCGACTTCTTCGTCGTCGAACTGTCGAGCTACCAGCTGCACACGCTGGGCTTGCAGGGCGGGCGGAGCATCGTGACGCCGCTTGCGAGCGTCTGCCTGAACGTCGCCGACGACCATCTCGACTGGCACGGCTCGGCTGAGGCCTACCGTGCGGCGAAGGCCGTCGTCTACGAGAACACCAAGGTCGCCTGCGTGTACAACCGCGCAGACGTCGCGACGATGTCCATGGTCGAGGACGCGGAGGTGACCGAGGGGGCCCGTGCCGTCGGGTTCGGCCTCGACGTCCCAGGGCCGAGCGACTTCGGTGTGGTCGATGGCATCCTCGTCGACCGCGCGTTCCTCGACGATCGCCGGACGAGCGCCCTCGAGATCACCACGGTGGAGGCGCTCGCACAGCGGGGTCTCGCTGCTCCGCACATCGTCGCGAACATCCTCGCCGCAGCGGCGCTCGCCCGGGCGGCGGGCATCCCGCTCGAAGCGGTGCGCGACACCCTGCTGTCGTTCGGTCTCGACGCCCACCGGATCCAGCTCGTCGCCCGCAGCCTCGAGGTCGACTGGGTGGACGACTCGAAGGCGACCAACCCGCACGCGGCGGACGCCTCGCTGGCCGCCTACCGTTCCGTGGTCTGGATCGTCGGAGGTCTCCTCAAGGGGGTGTCGATCGATCGGCTCGTCGAGCGGCATGCGGATCACCTCCGCGCTGCGGTCGTGATCGGGGCCGACCGTTCGGAGGTCCTCGACGCATTCGCACGACACGCGCCGACGCTGACGGTCATCGAGGTCGACGAAGCGGAGACTGAGTCCGTGATGCCGGAGGCCGTTCGCCGGGCTGCCGAGGTCGCGCAGGCGGGGGACACCGTCCTCCTCGCTCCTGCCGCCGCCTCGATGGACCAGTTCTCGGACTACGGCCACCGTGGTCGCCTGTTCCAGGCCGCCGTCGAAGCAGAGCTGGGAGGTGAGGCGGATGATCGATCCGCCTCGCGCTGACCCGCGCCGGTCGCGGTCCGCATCGGCGTCCGGTCGGTCGACCGACGCGCTGAGCGGTGCAGGTCCGGAAGCGTCGCTGAGAGGCATGTCGAGTGCACGCATCTCCCTCGGCAAGGTGCTCCGACCGGAGTCGAAGAACTACTTCCTCCTCCTCGGGGTGACCCTGTTCCTCGTCGGACTCGGACTCGTCATGGTGCTGTCCTCCTCGTCCGTCGAATCGTACGAGGCGGGAGACGGCTACTTCGGCCTCTTCTGGCGGCAGGCGACCTTCGCGATGATCGGCGTCCCGCTGATGCTCATCGTCAGCCGCTTCCCGGCCAGGTTCTGGAAGAAGTGGGCGTGGATCTTCCTCGTCGTCGCGATGGGTCTCCAGCTGCTCGTGTTCACGCCGCTCGGCTACGAGATCGGCGGGAACCGCAACTGGATCGAGATCGGCGGCTTCACGGCGCAGCCCTCCGAGGCGGTCAAACTCGCCCTCGTCGTGTGGCTCGGACTGGTCCTCACGATCAAGCAGCCCCGATTGCTCGAGTGGAAGCACGCCCTGATCCCCGTCATCCCGTTCGCCGGCCTCTCGATCGGTCTTGTCCTGCTCGGTGGCGACCTCGGAACCGTCGTCATCATGGCCCTGATCGTGTTCTCCGCGCTGTACTTCGCCGGTGTCCGACTCCGGTACATCGCGATCCCGGTGGTCGCCGGCGCAGTGCTGTTCCTCATCATGGCGATCACGAGCGCGAACCGCATGCAGCGCATCATGGCGTTCTTCGGCGACGGCAAGGGCGACTACGAGAACGCCGACTGGCAGTCGACCCACGGCACGTGGGCCCTGGCGAACGGCGGGCTCTGGGGCGTCGGTCTCGGCAATTCCCGGGCCAAGTACGGCTGGTTGCCGGCGATCTCGAACGACTTCATCTTCGCCGCGATCGGTGAGGAGCTGGGACTCATCGGTGCCGTCCTGGTGCTCGGCCTCTTCGTCTTCCTCGCGGTCATGTTCATCCGGGTCATCCGATCGAGCGACGACTCGTTCGTGCGGATCACCACCGGTGCGGTCATGGCGTGGATCATCGGCCAGGCGCTCGTCAACATCGGTGTCGTCCTCGGCGTCCTCCCGGTCCTCGGCGTGCCATTACCGTTGCTCTCCTCGGGTGGCACCGCTCTGCTGACGACCCTCGTCGCGATCGGGATCATCCTGTCCTTCGCTCGAGAACGCGGCCGGACGGGGCCACCGCAGCCCCGGCGCCCAGCTGTCAGACGCCCCCAATCCTCCGGAGTCGCCCGATGACCACCTATCTCCTCGCCGGTGGCGGCACGGCCGGGCACGTGAACCCGTTGCTCGCCGTCGCCGACGGCCTCCGAGCCAGGGATCCCGAGGCGACCATCCTCGTCGTGGGCACCGCGGAAGGGCTCGAGGCCAGACTCGTCCCGGAGCGCGGTTACGAGCTGCTCACGATCCCCAAACTGCCGTTCCCCAGGCGCCCGAACCTCGACGCGCTGCGGTTCCCCGGACGGCTGCGGCGCGCGGTCGCCGATGTGGTCGCGATGATCCGTGACCACGACGTCGATGTCGTCATCGGGTTCGGTGGCTACGCGGCTGCGCCGGCGTACACCGCGGCGAAGCGGGCCGGCGTCCCCCTGGTCATCCACGAGGCCAACGCGCGGCCGGGTCTCGCGAACCGACTGGGCGCGCGGTACACCCCGTACGTGGGCGTGGCGTTCCACCGGACGCCGATCCGCCACGCCCGGTTCGTCGGCATGCCGTTGCGGCGCGAGATCGAGGATCTCGACCGCGACGCGCTGCGGCCGTCGGCGATCGCCGAGTTCGGGCTCGACGCCGATCGTCCGCTGCTGCTGGTCACCGGTGGGTCGCTCGGGGCGAGACGCCTCAACGCGACCATGAGCGAGAGCGCGGAGGACGTCGTCGGTGCCGGCTGGCAGGTCCTGCACATCACCGGCGCGAAGAGCGAGATCCAGGATCCCGGTGTCGAGCATTACCACCTGCTCGAGTACTGCTCCCGCATGGACCTCGCCATCGCCGCAGCCGACTTCGCCGTCTCGCGGGCGGGAAGCGCGACCGTGAGTGAACTGTGTGCCGTCGGGCTCCCGGCCGTGTACGTGCCGTACCCCGTGGGGAACGGGGAGCAACGCTTCAACGCGGCCGACGTCGTGCGCGCCGGTGGAGCGGTTATGGTAGATGACGCGCAGTTCGTGCCGACCTGGGTGCGTGAGCACCTCGTCCCACTGTTGAACGATCGGCACCGGGTCGACGACCTGGCGGCCCAGTCCAAGAGCGTGGGCGTCTCCGACGGAACGGCCCGCGTCGTCGCCCTCATCGATGAGGCGCTCCAACCATCGGTGCAGCGATCGCGCAGCCGGTGACCCAGTCCTTTCAGAAAGCGTGACACCGTGATCAAGCCAGACCCCACCGTCGAGATCCCAGCCGACCTCGGCGTCGTCCACTTCGTCGGCATCGGCGGCAGTGGGATGAGCGGGATCGCGCGTCTGTTCGTGAGCGCCGGTGCTCGCGTGACCGGTTCCGACGTCCGTGAATCCAAGAACATCGAGGCGTTGCGCGCCCTCGGTGTCCCCGTCGCCATCGGGCACGACGCCGCGAACGTCGGTGACGCGGACACCCTGGTCGTGACCGGTGCCCTGTGGGCCGACAACCCGGAGTACCTGCTCGCCAAGGAGCGTGGACTGACGATCCTGCACCGCTCGCAGGCGCTCGCCTGGTTGACGGCGGAGACCCGCCTCATCGCGGTCGCCGGCGCCCACGGCAAGACGACGTCGACCGGCATGATCATCACCGCGCTCCTCGAGCTCGGTGCCGATCCCAGCTTCGTCAACGGCGGGGTCATCGAATCCCTCGGCGTGAGTTCCGCCCGTGGCGACGGCGAGCTGTTCGTCGTCGAGGCGGACGAGTCCGACGGGTCCTTCCTGCTGTACGACACGGCCATCGCGCTGATCACCAACATCGACCCCGACCACCTCGACCACTACGGATCGTTGGAGGCCTTCGAGCAGGCGTTCGTGACCTTCGCCGGGCAGGCCCGCGAGCTCGTCGTCATCTCCTCGGACGACGCCGGCGCCGTGCGCATCACCCCGGCGCTCCGTGCGGCCACGGACGGCAAGCGGGTCCTCACCTTCGGTGAAGCAGCGGACGCCGACGTCCGTCTCCACGACGTGGGCTCGACCGGTCCGGTCTCGTTCCAGCTCAGCTACCAGGGCGGCACGTACGCCGCGACGCTCCGCGTACCCGGTCGGCACAACGCCATCAATGCAGCCGGTGCGTTCGCCGTCCTCGTGGGTGTCGGGTTCGACCCGGCGGAGGCCCTCCAGGCCATCACCGCGTTCGGCGGGACCCAGCGACGCTTCGAGCTGCACGGCGTCGTGAACGGCGTCAGCGTCTACGACGACTACGCGCACCACCCGACCGAGGTCGCCGCCGCGCTGGCGGCGGCGCGGACGGTGGTGGGGGAGGGACGGATCATCGCCGTCCACCAGCCGCACCTGTACAGCCGGACCCGTCTGTTCGCCCAGGAGTTCGCGGACGCCCTCGAACGGTACGCCGACCACACCGTGGTCCTCGAGGTGTACGGTGCGCGGGAGGACCCGGAGCCGGGCGTGACCGGCGCCACGGTGTCGACGCGGTTCGCGGACGCCGATCACGTCGCGTACATCGACGACTGGGCGCGGGCGGCGGACTACACAGCCTCCGTCGTGCAGCCGGGCGACTTCGTGATCACCCTCGGGTGTGGAGACGTGTACCGCATCGTGCCGCAACTCCTCGAGGCCATCGCCGGTCGCGAGTCCGTCTGATGGGCGTCCGGTGAAGCGCCCGGACGGCTTCGACCCCGGGGCGCGACCGAGTCCCGACCGCACGCAACGGACGACGCCGACGGCCTCCAAGCCGGCGCGCGACCGCCCCGAAGCACCCGTGACGGAGCAGGAGACGGACGTCCTCGAGCTCGACGCCGCTCGGCTGACGTCGAAGCGGGGCTCGCCGAAGGTCGCGGCCGGCCCCCGGGCGTCCTCGGCGGGTCGGACGTCGGTGACATCGGCCGACCGCGCATCGAAGACCGACGACCGTGCGTCGAAGGTCGAGGACAGCCCGTCGACGACCGAGGAACGCGATCGTCCCGGGCAACCGTCCGACGAGCACCTGCTCTCCCCGCGGGAGGCCGCTCGGCTCCGTCGGCGGCACGAAAGACAGGAGATCCGCCGGTTCACCGCCCGCAAGCGTGGGCGTCACCGGCCCTGGATGCTCGCGGCCGCCGTCCTCGCCGCGTTGGTCGTCGTGTCGTTCGCAGGCGCCTACTCGCCCCTGCTCGCCGTCCGGAGCATCGAGGTGGTCGGTGCGACGCGTGTCGACCAGGCGGAGATCACGAAGGCGCTCAGCGGCCAGATGGGTCGCCCCCTCGCACTCGTGGATCCCGGCGCCGTCAAGGCGGTGCTCGTCGGATACCCGCTCATCGCCAGCTACTCCCTCGAATCGCAGCCGCCGAGCACGCTGGTCGTCCGCATCGTCGAGCGTGAGCCCGTCGGTGTGCTCCAGTCCGGGACGGTGTACACGCTCGTCGATGCTGCAGGGGTCACGATCGAGCGCAGCGACCAGCCCATCGCCGGGTACCCGACGCTCATGGTCGCCGGTGGAGCGACCTCGAAGGGTTTCATCGCCGCGGCTGCGGTCATCCGAGCACTCCCGGCGGACCTGCGAGCCCGCGTCGCCTCCGTGTCCGCGTCCACCGCGGACGATGTGACCCTGACGCTCGTCGACTCGCCGGCCGAGGTCGTGTGGGGGAGTGCAGAGCAATCCGCTGAGAAGGCGTTGATCCTCGCCAAGACGATGGCGGCCACCGACCCGTCCCAGGTGAACCAGTACGACGTGTCGTCGCCCTCGGCGGCGATCGTCCGCTGACGGCGTGCGGGATATTCCCGTCGATGTGCCGACACGCCCGGACGCGTCCCATCAGGGATGGGGCTGGGCCCTAACGTCGTGCTCAGGACAGAAAATGCATACGCAGCATAACTTTAAACCTTAACCTGAGGTTGAGAGTTCACACGGAGGCCTGAAGTGACTACAAACCAGAACTACCTCGCCGTCATCAAGGTCGTCGGTATCGGCGGCGGTGGCGTGAACGCGGTCAACCGGATGATCGAACTCGGCCTCCGCGGCGTCGAGTTCATCGCCATCAACACGGACGCTCAGGCGCTGTTGATGAGCGACGCCGATGTGAAGCTCGACGTCGGCCGGGAGATCACCCGCGGCCTCGGCGCCGGTGCCGACCCCGAGGTGGGTCGTCGCGCGGCCGAGGACCACGCCGAGGAGATCGAAGAGGCCATCGCCGGCGCCGACATGGTCTTCGTGACCGCGGGCGAGGGTGGCGGTACCGGGACCGGTGGCGCACCCGTCGTGGCACGCATCGCGAAGTCGATCGGTGCGCTCACCATCGGTGTCGTGACGAAGCCCTTCGGCTTCGAAGGACGCCGTCGCCAGGCGCAGGCGGAGCTCGGGGTCGCACGCCTGAAGGAAGAGGTCGACACCCTCATCGTCGTGCCGAACGACCGACTCCTCGAGATCAGCGACCGTGGCATCAGCATGCTCGAGGCGTTCGCCACGGCCGACCAGGTGCTCCTCGCCGGTGTGCAGGGCATCACCGACCTCATCACCACGCCCGGCCTCATCAACCTCGACTTCGCGGACGTGAAGTCGGTCATGCAGGGGGCCGGATCGGCGCTCATGGGCATCGGATCGTCCCGTGGCGCGGACCGCGCGATCAAGGCCGCGGAACTCGCGGTCGCCTCGCCGCTGCTTGAAGCCAGCATCGAGGGTGCCCACGGCGTCCTCCTCTCCATCCAGGGTGGCTCCAACCTCGGTATCTTCGAGATCAACGACGCGGCGAAGCTCGTCCAGGAGGCCGTGCACCCCGAGGCCAACATCATCTTCGGTGCGGTCGTCGACGACACGCTCGGCGACGAGGTGCGCGTGACGGTCATCGCCGCCGGCTTCGACGGTGGCGAACCCCTCACCCGGACGGCGGCCTCGCCGGCCGACGCCGTCATCTCCGGTGGGGTCATGAGCTCTTCCGACGAGGCCGCCGGGGCGCCGATCAGCACCTCCGCGAACACCACGTCCGAACCCTCGGAGCACCGGTCGAGCGCTGCTGCGCCCGTGTCCTCGGGCGGCGACTGGGGATCCAAGCCGAGCGCGTCCTCGCCGTTCTCCGGAGCGACGCACCGTCAGCCCGAGACGGTCGTCGAGACCGCCGTCCAGGACCCCTCGTTCGACGACGAGGGCGAGCTGGACATCCCCGACTTCCTCAAGTAGTAGTGATCGACGAGTCGACCACCTCGGCCGGATCGGGCTCCTCGGAGCCCGGTCCGGCATTGCTCGATCGCCTCGCGGACATCCGGGGGCGCATCGCCGATGCGACGCGGGCGGCGGGGCGTGCGACGGAACCGACGCTGATCGTCGTGACGAAGTTCCACCCGGTGACGCTGGTGCAGGCGCTGGCCGCCGCTGGCGTCTCAGACGTGGGGGAGAGTCGGCACCCTGAGGCGCGCGACAAGGCCGCTGCCGCCGAAGGCCTCGGATTGCGCTGGCACTTCATCGGGCAACTGCAGACCAACAAGGCCAAGCAGGTCCGACGATACGTGGACGCCGTCCACTCGGTCGACCGACCCGAGCTGCTCAGGGCGCTGTCGTCCTCCGAGCGGCAGCTCGACGTGTTCCTGCAGGTCAACCTGACCGACGATCCCGGCCGGGGTGGCGTCGTGGGTGATGCCGCGCTCGAGGCGCTCGCGACCGCGGCGCTCGAAGCGGAGGGCATCGCGCTACGCGGTGTCATGGCGGTCGCCCCGCTCGACGAGGATCCAGCGGCGGCCTTCGCACGGGTCCTCTCGGCGTCCGAGCGCATGCGCTCACTCGCCCCCCACGCCGATGGGCTGTCGATCGGCATGAGTCACGACTACGTCGAGGCGATCGAAGCGGGCGCGACACACCTTCGCATCGGCACGGCAATCACCGGGAATCGCCCGGTGTGACGTTAATCTCGGAGAAGCAAGGACCGCAGATCACGGAGGAAACGATGTCGAACCCACTGAAGAAGACCATGGTGTACCTCGGGCTCGCCGACGATGATCTCGAGTACGAGCAGCAGCACGCTGCCCAGGCCGAGCCGACGCAGCAGGCCGAGCCCCGTCGCACCGAGCGTCCCGAGCGCGCTGAGCGGGTCGAGCGCGTCGAGAAGGCCGCTCCAGTGACGCCGTTGCGCAAGCCGGTTCCCGTGCGCCAGCCCGTCGCCCCGAGCTCGGACCTCAACGAGATCCTGACCGTGCACCCCAAGCAGTACCGCGATGCACAGATCATCGCCGAGAGCTTCCGCGACGGCGTCCCGGTCATCATCAACCTCTCGCAGATGAGCGACGGCGACGCTCGCCGGCTCATCGACTTCGCCAGTGGTCTCTCGCAGGGGCTGTACGGCAAGATCGAGCGCGTGACGAGCAAGGTCTTCCTGCTCTCGCCCGAGCACGTCGCCGTTTCCGGCGACAACGGACAGGGTGCTCCGGAAGCGACCGAGGCGACCTTCTTCGCTCAGTCATAATCGAGGGGTGGCTTCTCTCATCTCCGTGATCGGCACGATCCTCTATCTCGCGCTGCTCCTGTACTTCTTCGTCCTCTGGGCGAGGTTCATCCTCGACCTCGCCCGGGTGCTCCGTCCGCAGTGGCGGCCCACGGGCGTCGGGCTGGTGCTCGCCGAGCTGAGTTTCACGATCACGGACCCTCCGATCCGGTTCTTCCGCCGTGTCCTCCCGCGCGTCGCCGTCGGTCCGGTCGCGCTCGATTTCGGCTGGACCCTCACGATGTTGTGCTGCATCATCGCGATGACACTCGTCCAGCTGCTCTAGCGCGCGCGGCCTGCCCGCGAACAGCTCGCCACGATTGTGTGGCTACGATAGAACGTCCGTCACCTGACGGTCGCCTCCGACGTCGTCAACATGTCTCACCCACTGGGTCAGACTTTGCTAGCGTGGGGGCGTTGTACACAGATTTTCGATTCGACAGTGAAGGTGGTTCGCTATGGCGCTCACTCCCGAAGACGTGGTCCAGAAGCGGTTTCAGCAGACCAAGTTCCGCGAAGGCTACGACCAGGACGAGGTGGACGACTTCCTCGACGAGGTCGTCGTCGAGCTCCGTCGCCTGATCCAGGAGAAGGACGAGGTCCAGCAGAAGCTGACCGCGGCCGAGTCCAAGGTCGCCGAACTCCAGAAGGGCGGCTCGTCCGCTCCGGCGACGCTCGCCAAGGCCGAGGCTGCTCCGGCACCCGCGCCCGTCGTCGCACCGACCCCGGCTCCGGCCGCGGAGTCGACCGACAACACCGCCGAGAGCTCGAACAACCTCCTGCAGCTGGCACGTCGTCTCCACGACGAGCACGTCGCCGAGGGTGCCCAGCGCCGCGACGCGCTCATCGCGGAAGGTCACGCGACCGCCGCACGTGTCGTCGCCGAGGCCGAGGCCAAGCAGCGCGCGCAGATGCAGGTCCTCGAGCAGGAGCGTTCGGTCCTCGAGCACAAGATCGACGAGCTCCGCAACTTCGAGCGCGAGTACCGCTCGCAGCTGCGCGGCTACATCGAGGGTCAGCTGAAGGACCTCGACGCCTCGTCGTCGAGCTCCGCTCCCGATGCGAAGGCCGGCGTCACCGCCGACAGCGCAGCGGTCTAGCGCAGACACCCGGTTGTCTCCCGCATCACCGTCGAAGGCCAGCGCCAGGACTCTTGCAGTCCTGGCGCTGGTTGCCGTCGTGGCCTATTCGGCCGATCAGTTCACCAAGTTCCTCGTCACCACCAACCTGACGGTGGGCGAGTCCGTTCCGGTACTCGGCCAGGCGCTCGTCCTGTACTTCGTCAAGAACTCCGGTGCCGCCTTCTCGCTCGGCGCGGGGTACACCTGGATCTTCTCGATCCTCGCGGCGGTCGTCGTGGTCGTCATCGTCTGGTTCGCCCGCCGGATCCGTTCACGGGCCTGGGCGATCGTGTTCGGCCTGCTCCTCGGAGGGGTGCTCGGCAACCTGACGGACAGGCTTCTCCGTGAGCCGTCCTTCGGTCTGGGCCACGTGGTCGACTTCATCTCCACCCCGTGGATGCTGCCCGCGATCTACAACGTCGCCGACATCTGCATCGTGGTCAGCATGGCCCTGTTCATCCTCCTGACGCTCTTCGGCGTGAACCTCGACGGCACCCGGACGACGCGTGCGAGCGAACGGGCCGCCCAGGAGGCGGAGGACCGCGAGGCCGAAGCGGACGCGGCCACCCTCGATCCGGCGGAGCCGCGCGACGCGAGTCCGGACGCAGGCCGCCCATGAACGAGTCCCGCAGCCTGTACGTCCCCGACGGGCTCGACGGCGAACGCGTCGACGCCGGCCTGGCCAAACTCCTCGGCTTCTCCCGGAGTTACGCAGCCGAGGTCGCCCTCGGAGGCGGCGTCACCATGAACGGCAAGTCGGTCGACAAGTCCGACCGCCTCCTCGCCGGTGCCTGGCTCGAGATCGAATGGACGCCTCGCCGCGAGGCCGTGATCGTACCGATCGCCGTCCCCGACCTCGGCATCGTCCACGACGACGACGAGATCGTGGTCGTCGACAAACCCGCCGGCGTCGCCGCCCACCCCTCCGTGGGTTGGGAAGGGCCGACGGTGCTCGGTGCCCTCGCCGCAGCCGGCTTCCGCATCTCGACGTCGGGCGCCGCTGAGCGGGCCGGGATCGTGCACCGGCTCGATGCCGGGACGAGCGGCCTCATGGTCGTCGCGAAGACCGAGCGGGCCTACACCTCACTGAAGCGTGCCTTCCACGACCGCGAGGTCGAGAAGATCTATCGCGCCGTGGTCCAGGGGCATCCCGACCCGCTCGCCGGCACCATCGACGGTCCGATCGGCCGCCACCCGCGCCACGACTGGCGCTTCGCCGTCACCGCCGACGGGAAGCCGTCGGTCACCCACTACGAGACGCTCGAGGCGTTCCCGTACGCCTCGTTGCTCGACGTGCATCTGGAGACCGGTCGCACGCATCAGATCCGCGTGCACATGGCGGCCCAGCGGCATCCCTGTGTCGGCGACACGATGTACGGCGCCGACGCGGCGCTCTCGGCCCGTCTGGGGCTCACCCGGCAGTGGCTGCATGCGACGAAGCTGGGCTTCGCGCACCCTGCGGACGGGGAGTTCGTGCGATTCGAGACCGCCTACCCGACGGATCTGCAGCACGCCCTCTCGATCCTCGAACTCGACTGACGTCGCGCCGTCGCTCGGCGACCGACCACCCCCACAGGCCGGGGGCGATGGTCGGAGGCGACGATTAGGCTTGACCAAGACCACCTCGGCGTCCGCGCCGTTCCCCCAGCACGATCCCCGGAGGCGCCGTCCGTGCCCACGTCCACCGATTCGTTCGTCCACCTGCACGTCCACAGCGAGTACTCGATGCTCGACGGCGCCGCCCGGGTGAAGCCCCTCATCCAAGCCGCTGTCGAGCAGGGCATGCCCGCCGTCGCGGTCACCGACCACGGCAACATGTTCGGCGCGTTCGACTTCTGGCGGACGGCCACCGATGCGGGTATCAAGCCGATCATCGGGACCGAGGCGTACATCACCCCGGGGACGGCGCGCGGCGACCGCACCCGGATCAAGTGGGGCGACGGCGGGGGAGACGACGTGTCCGGGGCCGGCGCGTACACGCACATGACCCTCCTCTCGGAGACGACCGAGGGCATGCACAACCTCTTCCGGCTGTCTTCGAAGGCGTCGATCGAGGGGTACTACTTCAAGCCCCGCATGGACCGCGAGATCCTCAGCCAGTACGGCGCCGGCCTCATCGCCACGACCGGATGCCCGAGTGGTGAGGTGCAGACGAGGCTCCGCCTCGGTCAGTACGACGAGGCGGTCAAGGCCGCCGCCGACTTCCGCGACATCTTCGGAGCGGAGAACTACTTCTGCGAGATCATGGACCACGGGCTCGGGATCGAACGCCGGATCATGGGCGATCTCATCAGGCTCTCGAAGGACCTCGGCCTGCCACTCCTCGCGACGAACGACCTGCACTACACGCACGCGGCCGACGCCAAGGCGCACGCGGCGCTGCTCTGCGTGCAGTCCGGCTCCACACTCAACGACCCGAACCGGTTCAAGTTCGACGCGGACGAGTTCTACCTGAAGTCGGCCGACGAGATGCGCCGACTGTTCCGCGAGTACCCCGAGGCGTGCGACAACACCCTCGCGATCGCCGAACGCTGCGAGGTCGCCTTCGACACCTCCGCGAACTACATGCCGCGGTTCCCGGTCCCCGAGGGGGAGAACGAGGAGAGCTGGTTCATCAAGGAGGTCGAGGCGGGCCTCCACCAGCGATACCCGAACGGCATCCCCGCCGACGTCCGCGACCGCGCCAACTACGAGACGCGCGTGATCGTCCAGATGGGGTTCCCCGGCTACTTCCTCGTCGTCGCCGACTTCATCCAGTGGTCGAAGCGCAACGGCATCCGGGTCGGGCCCGGGCGTGGCTCCGGTGCCGGATCGATGGCCGCGTACGCGATGCAGATCACCGACCTCGACCCGCTCCGCCACGGGCTCATCTTCGAGCGGTTCCTCAACCCCGACCGCGTCTCCATGCCCGACTTCGACGTCGACTTCGACGACCGTCGTCGTGGCGAGGTGATCAAGTACGTCACCGAGAAGTACGGCGACGAACGCGTCGCGCAGATCGTCACCTACGGCACGATCAAGGCCAAGCAGGCGTTGAAGGACTCCTCCCGGGTCCTCGGCTTCCCGTTCGGCATGGGCGACAAGCTGACGAAGGCCATGCCGCCGGCGGTCATGGGGAAGGACATCCCGCTCGAGGGCATCCTCGACGCCAAACACCCGCGGTACAAGGAGGCCGTCGACCTCCGCGGCATCCTCGACACGGATCCCGAGGCGCGCACCGTCTTCGAGACCGCCCTCGGCATCGAGAACCTCAAGCGCCAGTGGGGTGTGCACGCAGCCGGCGTGATCATGTCGAGCGACCCGCTCATCGACATCATCCCGATCATGAAGCGTGAGCAGGACGGCCAGATCGTCACGCAGTTCGACTACCCGGCGTGCGAGTCGCTCGGACTGATCAAGATGGACTTCCTCGGGTTGCGCAACCTGACGATCATCAACGACGCCCTCGACAACATCAAGAGCAACCGGAACATCGACCTCGTCCTCGAAGACCTCGAGCTCGACGACCGGGGCGCGTACGAGCTGCTGTCCCGGGGCGACACGCTCGGCGTGTTCCAGCTCGACGGCGGACCGATGCGCGCGTTGCTGCGTCTCATGAAGCCCGACAACTTCGAGGACATCTCGGCACTCATCGCGCTGTACCGCCCGGGCCCCATGGGCGCGAACTCGCACACGAACTACGCCCTCCGCAAGAACGGCCTGCAGGAGATCACCCCGATCCATCCGCAGCTCGAAGAGCCGCTGTCCGAGATCCTGTCGACGAGCTACGGGCTGATCATCTACCAGGAGCAGGTGATGGCGATCGCGCAGAAGGTCGCCGGCTTCTCCCTCGGACAAGCCGACATCCTCCGACGAGCGATGGGCAAGAAGAAGAAGTCCGAACTGGACAAGCAGTTCGAGGGCTTCTCCGGCGGCATGGTGGCCAACGGGTTCTCGATGGAAGCGGTCAACAAACTGTGGGAGATCCTGCTCCCGTTCTCCGACTACGCGTTCAACAAGGCGCACTCGGCTGCGTACGGGGTCATCTCCTACTGGACGGCCTACCTCAAGGCCCACTACCCGGCGGAGTACATGGCCGGGCTGCTGACGAGTGTCGGCGACTCCAAGGACAAGATGGCGCTCTACCTCAACGAGTGCCGCCGGATGGGCATCCAGGTCCTGCCGCCGGACGTCAACGAATCGATCGGGTTCTTCGCGGCCGTCGGCGAGGACATCCGCTTCGGGCTCGGCGCCGTCCGCAACGTGGGGTCGAACGTGGTCGAGCTCATCCGTCAGGCACGCGAGCGTGAGGGGCGGTTCACCTCCTTCCACGACTTCCTGCGCAAGGTGCCGCTGCCCGTGGCCAACAAGCGGACGATCGAGTCGCTGATCAAGGCCGGTGCGTTCGACTCCATGGGCGACAGCCGACGAGCGCTCTACGAGATCCACGAGGACGCGGTCGACTCGGTCGTGAAGGACAAGCGTGCCGAGGCGTCGGGGAGCATCGGCTTCGACTTCGACAGCCTGTTCGCCGAGGTCGGTGAGGTGCCGCTCGCGAGCGTCCCCGAACGACCCGACTGGAGCAAGCGCGACAAGCTCAACTTCGAGCGCGAGATGCTCGGGCTGTACGTCTCCGACCACCCGCTGGCCGGTCTCGAGATCGAACTCGCGAAGCATGCGACGACGACCAT
This sequence comes from Plantibacter sp. Leaf314, assembly GCF_001423185.1. Lineage (NCBI taxonomy): Bacteria > Bacillati > Actinomycetota > Actinomycetes > Micrococcales > Microbacteriaceae > Plantibacter > Plantibacter sp. Leaf314. The sequence goes on from NZ_LMOB01000001.1 coordinate 141,111, forward strand.
CACCGACCTCATGACCGCCGAGAACATGGACGGCGAGACCGTCGTCATCTCGGGGCTCGTCACGAGCGTCCAACACCGCATCGCGAAGGCGTCCGGCAATCAGTACGGCATGATCCAGGTCGAGGACTTCGGCGGCGAGATGACCGCCATGTTCATGGGCAAGGCCTACCAGGAGTTCGCGTCGGAACTCGTCGGCGACTCCATCGTGGTCGTGCGTGGCCGCGTCAGCGTCCGCGACGACGGGATGAACCTGCACGCGTACAGCATCTTCTCGCCAGAGCTCCCTGAGGCGGGTGCCGATCGCATGCTCCAGCTGACGATGGCGGACGCCCGCGCGACGACTGAGACGGTGATGACCCTTCGCGACATGCTCTCGAGACACGCAGGCTCGACCGAGGTCCGACTGAAGCTCTTCCGGGGCGATGTCGCGCGGGTGTTCGAGTTGCCGCATCGGGTCAGCGTGTCCTCCGGGCTCTTCGGTGAGCTGAAGTCGTTGCTCGGCCCGAACTGTCTCGGTTGACGCGTTGCACACCACGTCGCCGGCGGGACACGACGCCGTGAACGCTAGGCTGTGACGGCCATGATCACCACCATTGACCTCAGGGGCGTCCGGCCGAGCCGGACCGAGCTCCTGGAGATGCTGCCCCGTCCCGTCGTCGACGTCACCGCCGCAGCCCATGCGGCGCAGTCGCTGATCGACGCTGTGCGGACCGAGGGTTCCGCTGCGTTGTCGGCGCAGTCCGACCGGTTCGACGGCGGACGGCCGGAGCACCTCCGCGTGCCTCAGTCCGAGATCGACGCGGCGGTGGCCGCACTGGACCCTGCGGTGCGCGCCGCACTCGTCGAGGCCATCGACCGGGTTCGCGAGGCGACGCGAGCGCAGGTCCCGCCGGAGCGCACCACCACGCTCGGCGAGGGAGCGACCGTCGTACAGCGGTGGGCGCCCGTCGGCCGGGTCGGGCTGTACGTGCCCGGGGGCAAGGCCGTCTACCCGTCGAGCGTCGTCATGAACGTCGTCCCGGCGCAGGAGGCCGGGGTCGGCTCCGTCGCGCTCGCGTCCCCACCGCAGCGCGAGTTCGACAATCGTGTGCACCCCACCATCCTCGGAGCCGCCGGTCTCCTCGGGGTCACCGAGGTGTACGCCATGGGCGGGGCCGGAGCCATCGGCGCCTTCGCCTACGGGGTCCCGGACATCGCCCTGGACCCGGTCGACGTCGTGACGGGTCCCGGGAACATCTTCGTCGCAGCGGCGAAGCGCCTCGTGAAGGGGCAGGTCGGGATCGACGCCGAGGCCGGTACCACCGAGATCCTGGTCATCGCCGACGCCTCCGCAGACGCCAGACTCGTGGCCGCCGACCTCGTCAGCCAGGCCGAGCACGACGAGGCCGCGGCGTCGTTGCTCGTCACCGACGACGAGGCCCTCGCCATCGCCGTCCAGGACTGGTTGCGTCGCTATGCAGCCGGCACCCGCCACGGCGCCCGCGTCGTCCAAGCCCTCGCCGGCCCGCAGTCCGCCATCGTGCTCGTCGACGACCTGGAGGCCGCCGTCGCATTCAGCAACGCCTACGGACCGGAGCACCTCGAGGTCCAGACCGCCGACCCGGAGGCACTGCTCGGCGCCATCACGAACGCCGGCGCCATCTTCCTGGGTGAGCACACCCCGGTGAGCCTGGGTGACTACCTCGCCGGCTCCAACCACGTCCTCCCGACGGGAGGACAGGCCCGCTTCTCGTCCGGCCTGGGCGCCTTCACCTTCCTCCGCCCACAGCAGGTCGTCCGGTACGACGAGCCCGCGCTCCGCCAGGTCTCGAGCCACATCGTCGCCCTGTCGTCGTCCGAGGACCTCCCCGCGCACGGTGAAGCGGTGACGGCGCGTTTCGGCCTCGTCGGCGCCGAGACCCGCGCAGCCGAGGAGCACACCGAGCACGCCACACCCGAGGGAGCCGTCTGATGTACTGCCCGTTCTGCCGCCACCCCGACTCCCGCGTCATCGACTCGCGGACGAGCGACGACGGGCTCGCGATCCGTCGGCGCCGGCAGTGCCCGGAGTGCGGGCGGCGGTTCAGCACGATGGAGACCTCGAGCCTCGGCGTGATCAAGCGCTCCGGTGTGGTGGAGCCGTTCAGTCGGGAGAAGGTCGTGAGCGGCGTCAGGAAGGCGTGCCAGGGTCGTCCGGTGACGGATTCCGACCTCGCGGTGCTCGCGCAGCGCGTCGAGGAGTCCATCCGGGCGACGGGCGCATCGCAGATCGACGCGAACGACATCGGTCTGGCGATCCTCGCACCGCTGCGGGAGCTCGACGAGGTCGCCTACCTCCGGTTCGCCAGCGTCTACCAGGCGTTCGAGTCCTTGGACGACTTCGAGTCGGCCATCGCGCTCCTCCGGGTCGAACACGCCGCGGGCGCGTCGAACGCCGACGAGCCGATCGTGGAGCGCTGAGTCGTGTACCGGTTCCTCTTCACCCACGTCCTGGCGAAGCTCGACCCGGAGCGCGCCCATCACCTCGCGTTCGACGTGATCCGTGCGCTTCCGTCCACCGGTCTCGGATCCGTCATCAGGCGGTGGACCGCACCCCGGACCGACCAGTCCGTCGAGGCGCTCGGCCTCCGGTTCGAGACCCCGTTCGGTGTCGCCGCCGGGTTCGACAAGGACGGCAAGGGGGTGCTCGGGCTCGGGCTCCTGGGCTTCGGCCACGTCGAGGTCGGCACCATCACGGCGATCCCGCAGGCTGGCAATCCGAAGCCACGCCTCTTCCGCCTCGTCCCGGACCGTGCGGTGATCAACCGTATGGGCTTCAACAACGAGGGTGCCACATCCGCCGCGCCACGACTGGCGCGGACGGCCCGCGTCGTCAGGCGTCCCGTCCTCGGGGTGAACATCGGCAAGAGTCGGGTCGTGGACGTCGCCGACGCCACGGCCGACTACGTCTCGAGCGCCACCCTGCTGGCACCCACGGCCGACTACCTCGTGGTCAACGTCAGTTCACCGAACACCCCTGGTCTCCGAGGTCTCCAGGAGCTCGATCAGCTGTCGCCCCTCCTGGACGCGGTGCGTGCCGCCGCCGGAACGACACCGCTCCTCGTGAAGATCGCACCGGACCTCACGGACGCCGAAGTGGACCGCATCGCTCAGCTCGTCGTCGACCTGGGGCTCGACGGGATCATCGCGACGAACACGACGATCTCCCGTGACGGCCTCGAGACCGACCGGTCGACCGTGGAGGCTGCCGGTGCCGGTGGACTCTCCGGCGCGCCACTCGCCGACCGGTCGATCGCGGTCCTGCGACGGATCCGCGCCGTCGTCCCGGCGGAGCTGTGCGTGATCTCCGTCGGCGGTGTCGAGACCGCCGCGGACGTGCGGGAACGGCTCGCCGCCGGTGCAACGCTCGTCCAGGGGTACACGGCGTTCCTGTACCGCGGTCCGCTCTGGGCGCGGCAGATCAACCGTGGGCTCGATCGCCTCGCTCGCGCCGGCCGCTGACCCGGTCGAACGCCGCTGACGACGAACGCCCGCCGGTCTGGGACCGACGGGCGTTCGTGGTGCTGGACCTACTTGTTGGGGAACTGACCGCGCTTCACCTGCGGCTTCGGCAGGCGGAGCGGGCGCAGCTGCAGCGCGCGCATGGCGGCGTACCAGCGCACGCGCGGCTCGTCCTGGCCGAACTTCGCTCGGAGCGCCTTCCGGACACGGAAGCCGAGGAAGAAGCAGTCGGCGATGGCGATGATGAAGAAGACCCAGAGGGTCAGCATGCCGTAGACCTGGATCTCGGGGACCGGCATGAACGTGAGGATGATCACGAGGAACATGACGGGGATCATGAACTCGCCGATGTTGAACCGGGCGTCGACGTAGTCGCGGACGAACTTCTTCTGCGGGCCGCGTTCGCGAGCCGGGAGGAACTTGTCGTCGCCCGCCGCCATGCCGGCCTGTGCTCGTCGTCGAGCCTCGGCCTGCTGGGCCTTCGCCGCGCGTGAGGCCTCCTTGCGGTCGGAGGGGACGAGCGGACGCTTGTTCTGCGCCTCGCGTTCGGCGCGCGACGGCGTCGGGCGGCCCTTCGCCTCCTTGGCGCCGCGGGCGAGGCGCTCGGCGGTCTGCGCCGCGGTCTCGACGAGGGGCTCTGATGCTGGGGTGCTCTGCTGTTTGGCCACGGTGGAACGTCCTTGATCGGGGGATTCGCTTAAGATTACTCGCATGACGACAGGTACCACGACGGAATCGGCCCAAGATCCACACAACGACCAGGAACTCCTCGACCGACTCCGCGAATCGGTCGCGGGCGCCCTGCCATCCTCGATCGCCGACCTGTCGGCACTCGTGCGGATCCCATCGGTGTCCTGGTCGGCGTTCGACGCCGCCGAGGTGGCCCGGAGCGCCGAGGCCGTCGCCGAACTCGCGCGCGATCTCGGTGTGTTCGACGAGGTCTCGGTGCGCCGTGCCGCCGTCGACGGGGGCACGGAGCTCGGGCAGCCCGCGGTCCTCGCCCGGCGCGAGGCCCGCAACGGTCGCCCGACCGTCCTGCTCTACGCGCACCACGACGTCCAGCCGCCCGGAAGCGACGACAAGTGGGAGTCGCCGCCGTTCGAGCCGACCGTCCGCGACGGCCGCCTCTACGGGCGCGGCGCGGCCGACGACAAAGCCGGCGTGATGTCCCACATCGCGGCGATCCGCGCGGTGACCGAGGTGCTCGGCTCCGATCTCGACCTCGGCATCGTCCTGTTCATCGAGGGGGAGGAGGAGTTCGGATCACGATCGTTCGGCTCGTTCCTGGAGGAGCACCGCAAGACCCTCGCAGCCGACGTCATCGTCGTCGCCGACAGCGACAACTGGGACGAACGGACTCCGGCCCTCACGATCGGCCTGCGCGGCAATGTGACGTTCCGGCTGCGCGTGAAGACGCTCGACCACGCCTCGCACTCGGGGATGCTCGGGGGAGCGGTGCCCGACGCCATGCTCGCGGTCGTCACCCTGCTCGCGACCCTGTGGGACGCCGACGGTTCCGTGGCGGTCGAGGGGCTCACCTCGCACGACGCCGTCACCCCCGAGTTCGACGAGGCACAGCTCCGCGCGGAGTCCGGCCTCGCCGACGGTGTCTCGCCCATCGGTCGGGGTTCCATCCTCAGCCGGATCTGGTCCCAGCCCGCGATCACTGTCACCGGGATCGACGCACCGACCGTGGCCAACGCCTCGAACACCCTCATTCCGGAGGTGGCCGTCCGCATCAGTGCGCGGATCGCCCCCGGCCAGGACCCGGCGGACGCCTACCGAGCCCTCGAGACGCACCTCATGGCCCACGCGCCCTTCGGAGCGCAACTGACCATCGACGAGGTCGACCAGGGGAGTCCGTTCCTCGTCGACACGAGCGGCTGGGCCGTCGCCGAGGCGAAGCGCGCCATGCACGACGCCTGGGAGGTCGAGCCGGTGGAGATGGGTGTCGGCGGATCCATCCCGTTCATCGCCGACCTCGTCCGGGTTTTCCCGGAGGCGCAGATCCTCGTGACGGGCGTCGAGGACCCGCACTCGAGGGCGCACAGCCCGAACGAGTCGCTGCACCTCGGGGTGTTCCAGAAGGCGATCCTCACCGAGGCGGTCCTCCTCGGTCGGCTCGCCTCGGCGCCCAAGCCCTCGGCCGGGTGATCCGCGGCGGTGGGAACACCCCCGGCATCATGGGGTGCGCCCGCCGCCCCGAGCGGTAGAATGACAGACAGGCGTCGTCCGGCGCCGCCAGACCTCGCGAGGAGCATCATGAGCGACACCATCCTGACCGAGACCAAGATCGACGCGGCCCACGGCGTCGGACTCTCCGACACGGCGGCGCAGAAGGTCAAGAGCCTCCTCGAGCAGGAGGGTCGCGACGACCTCCGCCTGCGCGTCGCCGTCCAGCCCGGCGGCTGCTCCGGACTCATCTACCAGCTCTACTTCGACGAGCGCATGCTCGACGGCGACGCGACCGTCGACTTCGACGGCGTCGAGGTCATCGTCGACAAGATGAGCGTCCCCTACCTCGACGGCGCCTCGATCGACTTCGAGGACACCATCCAGAAGCAGGGGTTCACCATCGACAACCCCAACGCCGAGGGCAGCTGCGCCTGCGGCGACAGCTTCCACTGAGGCAGATTCTTCCTGAAGGGGAAATCACCCGGTCCCGGGTGGTTTCCCCTTCGACATTCCGGTCACGATCCGGCACCGCGGACGCGAATGGTCCGGCGTTCTCCACCCATCCCCACTAGACTGGGAGGCGATCCACAGGTGTGTATTCGAAAGGTTTCAGAGGTGCGCTCGACTCGTCGTCTCAGATGGGCTGCCATTCCGGTCGCAGCCACACTCGCCATAGTCCTGGCGGGTTGTACGCAGGCGGAACTACATGGTTACCTGCCGGGATTCGTCGAGGGCGAATCTCCCGTCACGAACCACACGGACCGCATCGCGGGCCTGTGGGTGACCGCCTGGCTGGTGCTGCTGGCCGTCGGCGTGGTGACGTGGGGGCTCATCATCTGGGCCGTCATCGTCTACCGCCGCCGCAAGGGCCAGACGGGCCTCCCCGTGCAGCTCCGGTACAACATGCCGATCGAGATCTTCTACACGGTCGTCCCGCTCATCCTGGTGCTCGGCTTCTTCGCCTTCACGGCGCGCGACCAGAACGCGATCGAGACCCAGTACGAGGATCCCGACGTCGCGATCGAGGTCTTCGCCAAGCAGTGGGCCTGGGACTTCGTGTACGACGAGGCCGTCAACGGCCAGGACGTCTGGACCGCAGGCGTGCAGGCCGACGAGAAGCCCGGTGGCGTCATCGACCAGGACGCGCTCCCCACCCTGTACCTGCCCGTCGGCAAGACGGTGAAGATCGCGCTGCAGTCGCGCGACGTCATCCACTCCTTCTGGGTCATCGACTTCCTCTACAAGAAGGACATGTTCCCGGGGAAGACCAACTACATGTCCTTCACGCCCGAGCGTGAGGGAACCTACGCCGGCAAGTGCGCCGAGCTGTGTGGCGAGTACCACTCGCTCATGCTCTTCAACGTGAAGGTCGTCTCGCAGGCCGAGTACGACAAGCACTTGGAAGACCTGGCCGACTCCGGCAACATCGGTGACTACGGCACGGAATACGACCGCAACAGCAACCTCCCCGGCACCAAGGCGCCGGCAGGTCTCGAAGAGCACGGAGACGGGGAATGACCTCCACCACGCTTCCTGCAGGCCAAGCGAGCGTCGTCGGACGCACCTCGGTCGAGCGCAAGGGCAACATCCTGGTCAAGTGGATCACCTCCACCGACCACAAGACCATCGGGTACATGTACCTGATCGCCTCGTTCATCTTCTTCTGCCTCGGTGGCGTCATGGCGCTCATCATCCGTGCGCAGCTCTTCGAGCCCGGCGGAACGATCGTCGAGACGAAGGAGCAGTACAACCAGCTGTTCACGATGCACGGCACGATCATGCTGCTCATGTTCGCGACGCCGCTCTTCGCCGGCTTCGCGAACGCGCTCATGCCCCTGCAGATCGGCGCACCGGACGTCGCCTTCCCGCGGCTGAACGCCTTCGCCTTCTGGCTCTACGCCTTCGGTAGCCTCATCGCCGTCGGTGGCTTCCTCACCCCGCAGGGTGCAGCGGCCTTCGGCTGGTTCGCGTATGCGCCATTGTCGAGTACGACCTTCTCACCGGGCCTCGGAGGGAATCTCTGGGTACTCGGTCTGGCACTGAGCGGGTTCGGAACCATCCTCGGTGGCGTCAACTTCATCACCACGATCATCACCATGCGCGCTCCCGGCATGACGATGTTCCGCATGCCGATCTTCACGTGGAACGTGCTCGTGACGTCGATCCTCGTCCTCATGGCGTTCCCGGTCCTCGCCGCCGCGCTCTTCGGTCTCGCCGCAGACCGCGTGTTCGACGCCCACATCTACGATGCCGCGAACGGTGGCGTCATCCTGTGGCAGCACCTGTTCTGGTTCTTCGGTCACCCTGAGGTCTACATCATCGCGCTGCCGTTCTTCGGCATCGTGTCGGAGATCTTCCCGGTGTTCAGCCGCAAGCCGATCTTCGGTTACAAGACCCTGATCTACGCGACGATCGCCATCGCAGCCCTCTCCGTGACCGTGTGGGCGCACCACATGTACGTCACCGGCTCCGTGCTGCTGCCGTTCTTCGCGCTCATGACGATGCTCATCGCGGTTCCGACCGGTGTGAAGATCTTCAACTGGCTCGGCACCATGTGGCGCGGCTCCGTCACCTTCGAGACCCCGATGCTCTGGTCGATCGGCTTCCTGATCACCTTCGTCTTCGGTGGACTCACCGGTGTCATCCTCGCGTCGCCGCCGCTCGACTTCCACGTCTCCGACTCGTACTTCGTCGTGGCGCACTTCCACTACGTCGTCTTCGGCACGGTCGTGTTCGCCATGTTCGCCGGCTTCTACTTCTGGTGGCCGAAGTGGACCGGCAAGATGCTCAACGAGAAGCTCGGCTACTGGCACTTCTGGCTGCTGTTCATCGGCTTCCACACGACGTTCCTGATCCAGCACTGGCTCGGCGTCATCGGGTTCCCGCGTCGGTACGCGACGTACTCGCCGGAAGACGGCTTCACGTGGATGAACCAGCTGTCCACCGTCGGGTCGTTCATCCTGGCGATCTCACTGCTGCCGTTCTTCCTGAACGTGTACGTCACGATCCGCAAGGCTCCCCGGGTGACCGAGGACGACCCATGGGGTTACGGCGGATCGCTCGAATGGGCTACGAGCTCGCCGCCCCCGCGTCACAACTTCGTGTCGATCCCGCGCATCCGTTCGGAGCGCCCGGCGTTCGACCTCCACCACCCTGAGGTCGGTATCCCGGTCGGCGTCGGTCCTGCGAAGGACGCGCCTGACGCACCCACGCTCGACGTCGACTCCGGAAAGGTGAAGTAGCCGCCATGCGCGCCAATATCATTCTCTTCACGATCCTCACGGTGTTCTGTGCGCTCCTCTGTGCGGTCTACACGGTGTGGTCGCTCATCGACCCGCTGCACGGCCGCGTCGAGTGGGTCGGAACGGTCACGCTGGCTCTCGCAGCCATCCTGAGCGCCTTCCTCGGCTTCTACCTCAGCCGTGTCCACAAGAGCCAGGGAGCCGAGCTCCCCGAGGACACCCTCACCGCGAACATCGATGACGGCGACCCGGAGATCGGGCACTTCAGCCCGTGGAGCTGGTGGCCGATCATCCTCGCCGGTGCGTGTGGTCTGCTCGTGCTGGGTCTGGCCGTCGGCTTCTGGATCGCGATCATCGGGATCCCGCTGGTCGTCATCGCCGTCGTCGGTTGGAACTACGAGTACTACCGCGGATACTTCGCCCGCTGATGGTCGACTCGTTCAGCATCCGCCGGGGTCAGCCCGACGACCGCTCGGCAGTTTTCGGGCTGGCTGGCCAGCTCATCACCGGTTCGATCCCACCGGCCGCCGATGACTTCATGACTGCGTACAACAACGTCATGCGTCCCCGCGAAGATGAGACGAACGTGCTGTACGTCGCCGTGGACCAGGACGACCGCGTCGTCGGCTACACGCTGATGACCGTGTCGCGTCTGCTGCACGCCGCGGGTCTCACCGCCCACCTGCAGGAGCTGGTCGTCGATGAGAGCGCCCGCGGTGCGGGTATCGGCTCGGCCCTCGTCGAGGCGAACGAGCACTACGCGGTGGAACGCGGCGCCCGTCAGTTGACGATGTCCACGTCACGCGCCGGAGACTTCTACCGTCGCCTCGGCTACAACGTCACCGCAGAGTTCTACAAGAAGATCCTCCCGCTGGGCTGAGAGCCGAAGCGACGAAGAGCCCTCGAGCCCATCGCTCGGGGGCTTTTTCGTATCCAGCGGGGGATACGCCTCAGCTGCTCGACGACAGCCCGAGCCGGCCGCCTGCGCGGACGCTCATGCGCGCCATCCACCGCCGCCCAACACACTGGCTTACCACCGCGTTCGACGAGCAGCTTGGACGACGACGTCTCCCTCGCCAGGATCCTGCGGAGTGACCCAGCCACCAGCAGCGCGCGGTCGACGACTGTGAAGCCCCCGCCGGCCAGGGGCGCACAGGCCAGGGTGCAGACGCCGAATCCGGAGCCAGCTCCCAAGGGCGCGAGGACGGTACCCGGAGGCCGTACCCAGAGCCTCTGGGGCCGAGCTCTCCGCGGGGTGGGTGGGCGGACCAGGTGCGCCACACAACGGTCAGACCTCACGCGCGGGTGCGCTGGCCGTGTCGCACGTCGGGAGTCAAGCATGGCCGCCGTCGTCGGGGGAGCGGACCATTCCCAGGCGGCGAGACGACGCCGCTGGCCGCGTCGCGATGGCGCCAACGAACCGCCTCCGAGTACGGGACGCAATCCCGCAGTCGGTCGTCACGCAGACCCGAAGCTCCCAGCCGGTCGCAGGCTGGTCGAGAGGGGGCGTGTCGACGCAAGAGATCCGACGGTCTCCAGCGTCACGCGGTCTGCACGTCGGGAATGAGAGAAGCCCCGCAGTCCGTGTGGGCTGCGGGGCTTTCGTCGTGGGATGGCGACTAGTGGTGGTCGCCGTGGGAGCGTTCGATCTCCGTCTGCGTGACCGGAGCGATCCGATCTTCGAAGAACCACCGCGACATGGCTGCACGGGCCTTCTGCACGCCGGTGATCTTGCCCTTGGCGTTCGGACGGATCATCAACGGCTTGTGGTCGTCGTAGCTCGCCAGACGCCAGCGCTCGTACTCGTCCACCGGCTCGTGGACCTCGATGAACTCGCCACCGGGGAGGCGGACGATGCGTCCGGTCTCGTAACCGTGGAGGAGGATCTCGCGGTCCTTCTTCTGCAGCGCCAGGCAGGTCCGCTTGGCGAGGAAGTACGCGATGACCGGTCCGAGGATGAGGATGGCCTGCAGCGTGTGGATCACGCCTTCCATCGTCACCTTGAAGTGGGTCGCGATGATGTCCGAGCTCGCGGCTGCCCACAGGGCGGCGTAGAACGTGACGCCGGCAGCACCGATGGCGGTGCGGGTCGGCGCGTTGCGCGGGCGGTCGAGGATGTGGTGCTCGCGCTTGTCACCGGTGATCCACGCCTCGACGAACGGGTAGATGAACACCGTGACGATGAACAGGCCCAGGACGAGGACGGGAAGGATGATGTTGAACGAGAACGTGTGGTCCAACAGGACGAACTCGAGGTGCGGTGGCACCAGGCGGAGCGCCCCGTCGGCGAAGCCGATGTACCAGTCGGGCTGCGTACCCGCGGAGACCGGTGAGGGGTCGTACGGGCCGTAGTTCCAGATCGGGTTGATCGTGAAGAGCGACGCGATGAGCATCACGACACCGAAGACGATGAAGAAGAAACCACCCGCCTTCGCGGCGTACACGGGGAGGACGGGGAAGCCGACCACGTTCTGCTCGGTGCGACCGGCACCCGGGAACTGCGTGTGCTTGTGCACGACGACGAACACCAGGTGCAGGGCGATGAAGAGCAGCACCAGCGCGGGGAGCAACAGGATGTGCAGGGTGTAGAGCCGGCCGACGATGTCGGTGCCCGGGAACTCACCGCCGAAGAGCAGGAACGTCGTCCAGGTGCCGATGATCGGCAGACCCTTCACCATGCCGTCGATGATCCGCAGACCGTTACCGGAGAGCAGGTCGTCGGGGAGCGAGTAGCCCGTGAAGCCCTCGGCCATCGCCAGGATGAAGAGGACGAAGCCGATCACCCAGTTGAGCTCGCGCGGCTTGCGGAACGCTCCGGTGAAGAAGATCCGCAGCATGTGCAGGCCGATGGACGCGACGAACAACAGCGCTGCCCAGTGGTGCACCTGACGCATCAGGAGGCCGCCGCGGATGTCGAACGAGATGTCGAGGGTCGACGCCATGGCGACCGACATCTCGATGTTCTTCAGCGGGACGAACGAACCGTCGTAGTGCACCTCGGCCATGGAGGCCTGGAAGAAGAAGGTGAGGAACGATCCCGACAGCAGGATGATGACGAAGCTGTAGAGGGCCACCTCACCGAGGAGGAACGACCAGTGGTCGGGGAAGATCTTGCGACCGAACTCCTTGACGGCGACCGAGATGGACGTCCGTTCTTCGAGGTAGTTGGCTGCAGCGCCGGTGAAACCACCGGAGCTCTTCGCCGGAGCGGCCTTGGCCTGCTCAGGGGCGCGTGTTGCGGTCGAGGTGCTCAATGACGCTCCCAGAAGCTCGGGCCGACAGGTTCGTGGAAGTCGCTCCGCGCGACGAGGTAACCCTCATCGTCGACGGTGATCGGCAGCTGCGGGAGCGGCCGGGCGGCCGGTCCGAAGATGACCGCGCAGTGGTTCGTGACGTCGAACTGCGACTGGTGGCAAGGGCAGAGGAGGTGGTGCGTCTGCTGCTCGTACAGCGCCACCGGGCACCCGACGTGGGTGCAGACCTTGGAGTAGGCGACGATGCCGTCGTAGGACCAGTCCTTCTTGGACTCCTCCTCGACGAGATCCTCGGGCTTCAATCGCATGAGGAGGACGATCGCCTTGGCCTTCTCGTTGAGGACGTGCTCGGCCTCGTGGAGGTTCTCGGGGATGACGTGGAAGGCGCTTCCGAGCGTGACGTCGGACGCCTTGATCGGCGTGCCGGAGGGGTCGCGAGCGAGGCGCGTTCCTTCCTTCCACATCGTGTGCTGCATGAGCTCGACCGGGTCCTCGTCGTACGGCGCGAGGCCGCGGAAGAGGGCGATGCCGGGGAGTGGGAAGACGATGAGCGATCCGATGAGGCTGTTACGGATGAGCGCACGGCGTCCGATGCCGGACTCGACGTTCGCCTCGTGCATGATCTCGACGGCACGATCGCGGCTGACCTGGTTGCCGCCCACCTTGTGGCGGTAGTCGATGCCCTCCTCGTCGTGCATGAGGGCCTTCCCCCAGTGCACGGCGCCGATACCGATCGCGAGCAGGGCGAGCGCCATTCCGAGACCGATGAAGAGGTTGTTCAACCGGACGGATCCGATGTCCTCCGGCTCGATCGGGAACGCCATGTAGGCGGCGACCGCCCAGACGCTGCCGGCGATCGACAGGTAGAAGAGGGTGTAGACGGCGCGCTCGGCCCGCTTGTCCTTCTTGGGGTCGAGGTCCGTGACGCGCTTCCGGTGCGGAGGCAGACCAGGGTCGGCGATGGCATCGCGGGCGATGACCCCGGTGCCGGTCGCGACCTGCAGCTCCTGCCCGTGGGCGGACGGATCGGCAGACGAGTCGGCGGTCGGGTGACCCGAACCGCTCGAGTTGTCGTGAGCCATTGTGCTCCTTCTTACGTGTTGTCGATCCGCGTCGGTCAGTTCGACTTCGCGGTGATCCAGACGGTGAGGGCGACGATCGAGCCGAGGCCGAAGATCCAGAGGAACAAGCCCTCGGAGACGGGGCCGAGCGAGCCGAGGTCGTTACCGCCCGGTGACGGGTTGGCCTCCATGAACTTGAGCGCGGTGATGATGTCGCGCTTGTCCTCGGGGGAGAGGTTCATGTCGTTGAAGACCGGCATGTTCTGCGGGCCGGTGACCATGGCCTCGTAGATGTGGGCTTCGCTAACGCCCACGAGCGAGGGAGCGTACTTGCCCTCGGTCAGGGCGCCACCGGCTGCAGCGACGTTGTGGCACATGGCGCAGTTGATCCGGAAGAGCTGTGCTCCGTTGGAGGAGTCGCCGGCGGCGTCGAGGTACTGCTCGTCGGGGATCTCCGGGCCGGGGGCCACTGAGGCGACGTACGCGGCCAGCGAGGAGATCTGCTCCTCGGTGAACTGCACGGGCTTCTCGGGGGCCTGCGGGCCCTGGTTCTGCAACGGCATGCGACCCGTACCGACCTGGAAGTCGACCGCGGCAGCGCCGACGCCGAGCAGGCTCGGTCCGGCGGTCGTGCCCTGCATGTCGAGTCCGTGGCAGGTGGCGCAGTTGGCCGAGAACAGCTTCTCGCCCTCGTCGACCGAGGCCTGCGACTTCGCGGCGGCGACGGGCTCGGCGCTGGCCGTGCTGACGCTGACGGCCGCGTACGCTCCGCCGGTCACGAGCAGGCCGATCGCGAGGAGTGCTGCCGAGGCGAAGGGGCTGCGGCGACCGCTCTTGCGGTTCGCGCGAGCGGTCTTCTTGGACGACTTGGTGGCCGTCGGCTGGGTGGGGTCAGTCTTCATGGAGTCAGTCATTCCGGGTTAGCGCAGGATGTAGATGACGAAGTAGAGGCCGATCCACACGACGTCGACGAAGTGCCAGTAGTACGAGACGACGATGGCGCTCGTCGCCTCTTTGTGGCCGAATCGCTTGACCGCGAAGGCGCGGCCGATCACGAGGAGGAAGGCGATCAGGCCGCCGGTCACGTGCAGGCCGTGGAAGCCGGTGGTGAGGTAGAACGCCGAGCCGTACGCGTTCGAGCTGAGGGAGATGCCCTCGCTGACGAGCGTGGCGTACTCGAGCACCTGGCCGGCGACGAAGACGGCGCCCAGGGCGTAGGTGAGGAAGAACCACTCGACCATGCCCCACTTGCGTGGGCTCCAGCCCGTCATGCGGGGCTGCATGCGTTCTGCCGCGAAGACGCCGAACTGGCACGTGAACGACGAGGACACGAGGATGATCGTGTTGATCGTCGAATACGGGACGTTCAAGCGGCCGGCTTCGGCCGCCCACAGCTCGGGAGCCATCGATCGCAGCGTGAAGTAGATCGCGAAGAGGCCGGCGAAGAACATGACCTCGCTGCCCAGCCAGACGATCGTTCCAACGGCGACCGTGTTCGGTCGGTTGATCCGGGGCGCGCTCGGCGCGAGGTTGATTGAGGTGCTCGTCACCCCTCCATTATGGCCGATAGCGCGAGCGGTTTTTCGCATTTCGGGGGCGACGATGGCGTACGGAGCAGTAAGGCTATCCTTATTTCCTGACCGGGATCTTCGGTTCTGCTGCGGAATTCATGTGATCCTCGCCGGGTGGAGCGCCCCGGGCCACGGCGGGTCGCGCTTGTAAGATCGTCGTCATGCCTCTCACGACCTGGCCGACGCTCATCGGCGACCTGCTCGCCGGAACCGATCTCAGCGTGTCCGAGTCCACGTGGGCCATGGAACGCATCATGACGGGGCAGGTCACCGACGCCCAGCTCGCCGGATTCCTCATCGCACTGCGGAGGAAGGGGGAGACGGTCGACGAGATCGTCGGGTTCCGTGACGCGATCCTCGACCACGCGATGCCGCTCGTCGCACCGTCCCGCGCGCTCGACATCGTGGGAACCGGCGGCGACCGGTTCGGGACGGTGAACATCTCGACCACGGCTTCCATCGTCGCTGCGGCGACCGGCATCCCCGTCATCAAGCACGGCAACCGCGCCGCGAGTTCTGCCTCCGGCTCGAGTGACGTGTTGTCCGCCCTCGGCGTCGACCTGGCCTTGCCGACGGAACTGGTGGGGGAGGTGCTCGCATCCACGGGCATCACCTTCGCCTACGCCGCCGCCTTCCACCCGGGCTTCCGCCACGCCGGCGCGGTGCGCGCGGAGCTCGGCGTTCCGACCGTCTTCAACTTCCTCGGCCCGCTCGTCAATCCTGCTCGACCGGAGGCCTCCGCCGTCGGCGTGGCGCATGCCGACCGGATCCCGCTGTTCGTCGGGGTGTTCCAGACGCGCGGAGCCACCGCGCTCGTCTTCCGTGGCGACGACGGTCTCGACGAGCTCACCACGACGGGACACAGTCACCTGTGGGAGGTCACGCGCGGTGCCGTCACCGAACACGACCTCGATCCGCGCGAGCTGGGTATCCGGCGCGCGACGATCGACGACCTGATCGGCGGCGACGCTCAGCACAACGCCGGTGTCGTCCGGGCGACCCTCGCCGGCGAGGAGGGCCCGGTCCGCGACATCGTGCTGTTGAACGCGGCCGCCGGGATCGTGGCGTTCGAACTCTCCGAGGATCCGACGCAGGCCCAACGGCCGATCCTCGACCGGTTCGCCGCCGCGTTGCTGTCCGCGGCGGGCGCGATCGACTCCGGCGCGGCGACGGCCAGACTCGACGCCTGGGTCGAGGCGACCCGCGCCCTCGGTTCGCGCTGATCGACGCCGCGACCACGCCCGACCGGGCCCTACCGGCGGCGCGGCCCAGCGCGTAGGTTGAGACCCGATGCCGGCGCACCCGGCCGGCGGTCCCGAACCGATCTTGCAGGAGGATTCAATGAAGAAGCTCATCAATGATCCGAAGGACGTCGTCGCTGAGGCGGTGGCCGGCTTCGGAGCCGCGCACGCCGATCTCGTCTCCGTGTCCCTCGACCCCGTGTTCATCACGCGCGCGGACGCGCCGGTCGCCGGGAAGGTCGGGATCGTGAGCGGCGGAGGGAGCGGACATGAGCCCCTCCACGGCGGATTCGTCGGGTTCGGCATGCTCGACGCGGCGGTGCCCGGGCCGGTCTTCACCTCACCGACGCCCGACCCGATCGTCGCCGCGACCAAGGCCGTGGACGGGGGCGCCGGGGTGCTCCACATCGTGAAGAACTACACGGGGGACGTGCTCAACTTCGAGACCGCGGCCGACCTCGCGCTGGCCGAGGGGATCGAGGTGCGATCGGTCGTCATCGACGACGACGTCGCCGTCAAGGACTCGCTCTACACCGCCGGACGCCGCGGCGTCGCCGGGACCGTCCTGGTGGAGAAGATCGCGGGTGCCCGGGCAGAGGCCGGGGGAGGGCTCGACGAGGTCGCCGAGGTCGCCCTCAAGGTCAACGCGCGGACGCGCACGATGGGTGTCGCTCTCACCCCTTGCGTCGTCCCGCACGCCGGTGAGCCCAGTTTCACCCTCGCCGACGACGAGATCGAGATCGGCATCGGCATCCACGGCGAGCCGGGTCGCGAACGTATCCCGTTGGAACCGGCGGACCGTATCGTCGACCGGTTGCTCGGCGCCATCCTCGAGGATCTGCCGTATGCGCCGGGTGAACGGGCGCTCGTCCTCGTGAACGGCATGGGCGGGACGCCGCAGCTCGAACTCTTCATCGTGTACCGCCGCGTCGCCGAAGCCCTCGCGGAGCGGGGGATCGAGGTCGCCCGATCGTTGGTCGGCAACTACACGACGAGCCTCGAGATGCAGGGGGTGTCGATCACCCTCCTGAAACTCGACGACGAATTGACCGAATTGTGGGACGCGCCGGTGCAGACCGCCGCGCTCCGGTGGGGACGGTAGACGGATGGCACTGGATGGAGCCTGGGCGATCGCCTGGATGCGGGGGAGTGCTGCGGTGATCTCGGAGCGCCGCGTGGAGCTCATCACGCTCGACCGCGACATCGGCGACGGGGACCACGGTGAGAACCTCGACCGGGGGTTCTCTGCGGTCCTCGGGAAACTGGACGGGCAGCCGGCCGACGCGACGCCCTCGGACATCCTGAAGCTCGCGGCGACGACGCTCATCTCCACGGTCGGCGGCGCCAGCGGACCGCTGTACGGCACGGCACTGCTGAAAGCGTCGATCGCCGTGGCGGGGAAGGCCGAGTTGGATGCGGACGCCGTGGTCGCCTTGCTGACGGCGGCGCGCGACGGGATCGTGCTCCGAGGCAAGGCGACGACCGGCGACAAGACCATGGTCGACGCCTGGACACCGGCCGTCGACGCTGCCGCGGACGCCGCCGCCGCGGGGGAGACCCCGGGCGGCGTCCTCGCTGCCGCCGCTACGGCGGCCCAGGCCGGTGCCGTGTCGACCGAACCGCTCGTGGCGCGGAAGGGGCGCGCAAGCTACCTCGGTGAGCGTGCGATCGGCCATCGCGATCCCGGCGCGCAGTCGACCGCGTACCTGCTCGGTGCGGCGTCGGCGGCGGCATCGGGGGAGACTGCATGAGCGGCGGACCCGTCGGACTCGTCTTCGTCTCCCACAGCGCGCTGATCGCTGAGGGACTCGTCGACGTGGCCCGCCAGATGGCCCCAGACGCCGCTCTGGCAGCGGCCGGAGGCACCGACGACGGTGGGATCGGCACCAGCTTCGCGCTGGTCTCCGCCGGGATCACCGCCGTCGATGCCGGAGCCGGCGTCGTGGTCCTGTGCGACCTCGGCTCGGCGATCCTGACGGCCGAGACCGCGCTCGACTTCCTCGACGACGCTGTTCGCGCGCGAGTCCGCATCGTGGACGCCCCGCTCGTGGAGGGAGGCGTCGCCGCGGCCGTCGCCGCCCAGACCGGTCGGTCGCTCGACGAGGTCGTCGCTGCCGCCCGGTCCGCCGCCGGCCGACCGGACATGGACGCCCCGAGGACGGAGACCGGATCGGCGACGGCCGGGCCGACGGACATGCCCCACGCCGCAGCGACGGTGAGGCTGCGCAACAAGGACGGTCTCCATGCCAGACCCGCTGCAGAGTTCGTGCGGTCCGCCAGCAGGTTCGCGGCGAACGTCGTCGTGAACGGCAAGGACGCGAAGAGTCTGCTCGGGATCATGTCGCTCGGCCTCGTGAAGGGCGCCGAGGTGCATCTGCAGGCCGACGGGGTCGATGCCGAAGACGCCGTCCAGGCGCTCACGTCGCTCATCGAGTCCGGCTTCGGTGAGGCGTGAGGTCAGCTCCGTCGACGCCGGGCGGAGCACCTCGTGCGTGTCGACGCAACCGGGTGGGCGGTGGGGGAGCGGCGGCGTAGCATCACCCCCATGGATGAACAGACGAAGACGTCGGACACCGATGACCGCCCCTGCACGGTCTGCGGCCATCCGCTCGCCGAGCACACCTTCGATCGGTCCTCGGACCACGATCACTTCATGACCTGTCCGACGCAGGATCGACTGCCGGACCCGGCGGAGTCGTCCATCCCGGTCAACGAATTCGGGATGCCCCTGTGGGAAGAGGACCCGGACCGACAGGCTCCGCCCGCCTGACGACGCGTGGGGTCCTGCCGGGTCACCCCAGATCGAGGAGCGATCGGACGGCGACGCTCAGGCGGCCGGCGGGCCGCTGCTCGTCATCGTCGACGGCCTCGCCGTCGATGATCCATCGTGTCCATCGGGCCAGGCGCTCCGGTGGGACATCCGTGCGTGCGGCTCGGGTGCGCACCGCTTCGGTGATGTGCTCCAGGAGGAAGCGGTCGACGAGCTCCGCCTCCTCGACGAGGACGGCTCTCACCTCGGGGAGGTGTGCGGCACCGTGGACCGCTCGGGTGAATCCCGCCTGACGCTCGGCGTCGTGCTCGCGGTCGAGTGCCGTGAGGTAACTCGCAAGGGCCGGCTTCCCGCGGCCGGTGCGCGTGGCGCGGTGGAGGTGTTCCTCGGTCCACGCGGCACTGGCTCGGAGCAGGGTGAGCAGGATGTCGATCTTCGTCGGGAAATAGTGGAACAGGGTTCCGGAGGAGACACGAGCCGCTCGGCAGACGTCGGCCGTCGTGGTGCCTTCGAATCCCTGGGCGGCGAAGCACCGGTATGCCGCGGCGAGGATCACGGTCTGTCGTTCCGTGAAGCGCTGCTGGTCCACTACACGGGGCATGAGCGCCTTCCTGGTTCCTAGAGCGTGCGCTCTAGAGTGAACGCTCTAGGAATTCTAGCCTGGTGAATCAGGGATTACCGTCCGGAAACCGGCGTGGCGGTTCGGCGTACCCGTCCACGCGGACACCGCACGAGCCGGAGATGGGAGGAGGGCCCTGGATCACTGAGTTGACATAATGTGCATTATCAGCTCTCTACAGCCCGCCACGAGCGGGGTCGGATCAGCTCACCAGGTCACGGATCACCGAACCGGAAATCGCTTTGACGGTCAGCCTGCTTCAGGCGCCCACGTACCGCGCCAGATGTTCTGCAGTCAGGGTCGATCGCGCTTCGATGAGTGCTCCGGGCGTCCCGGCGAACACCAAGCGCCCGCCGTCGTGACCCGCGCCTGGCCCCAGATCGACGATCCAGTCCGCGTGAGCCATCACCGCCTGATGGTGCTCGATGACGATCACCGACTTGCCCGAGTCCACCAGGCGGTCGAGCAACCCGAGCAGCTGTTCCACGTCGGCGAGGTGCAGGCCCGTCGTCGGCTCGTCCAGGATGTAGACGTCGCCGGCGTCGGCCATCTGCGTCGCCAGCTTGAGCCGCTGGCGTTCACCGCCCGACAGGGTCGTCAACGGCTGGCCGAGGCTGAGGTACCCCAGTCCGACATCTGCGAGTCGTGCCAGGATCGCGTGTGCGGCGGGCGTCCGGGCCGGCCCCTCGGCGAAGAACGCCTCGGCCTCTGTCACGGACATGGCGAGCACGTCACTGATGTCCCGCTCCCCCAAGTGATATTCCAGAACGGAAGCGTCGAAGCGGCGGCCCTCGCACACCTCGCAGACGGCCGACACGCTCGCCATGACACCGAGATCGGTGAAGACGACACCGGCACCGTTGCAGTTCGGGCAGGCTCCGGCCGAGTTCGAGCTGAACAGCGCGGGCTTCACGCCGTTCGCCTTCGCGAACGCCTTGCGGATGGGTTCGAGCAGGCCGGTGTAGGTCGCCGGGTTGCTGCGACGCGAGCCGCGGATCGGGCTCTGGTCCACCGTCACGACGCCCGGACGTCCGGCGATCGAACCGTGGATGAGGGAGCTCTTCCCCGAGCCGGCGACGCCCGTGACGACCACCAGGACGCCCAGTGGTACGTCGACGTCGACGCCCTGGAGGTTGTGCCGAACTGCTCCGCGGACCTCGATGACCCCCGTCGGACGACGTACATCCGGCTTCAGTGCCGCCCGGTCGTCGAGGTGGCGTCCGGTGAGGGTGTCGCTGGCCCGCAGACCGTCGACCGTCCCCTCGAACATCACCTGTCCCCCGCTCCTGCCGGCTCCGGGGCCGAGGTCGACGACGTGGTCGGCGATCGTGATCGTCTCCGGTTTGTGTTCGACGACGAGGACGGTGTTGCCTTTGTCGCGGAGTCGCAGGAGGAGTTCGTTCATCCGCTGGATGTCGTGGGGGTGCAGTCCGACGGTCGGCTCGTCGAAGACATACGTCACATCGGTGAGTGACGATCCGAGATGGCGGATCATCTTGGTCCGCTGTGCTTCGCCACCCGAGAGGGTACCGGTGGCACGGTCGAGGGACAGGTACCCCAGCCCGATGGCGACGAAGGAGTCCAAGGTCTCCTGGAGGACCGTCAGCAGCGGTCGCACCGACGGCTCGTCGAGCCCCCGGATCCACGCCGCGAGGTCGCTGATCTGCATCGCGCACAGCTCCGCGATGTTCCGTCCGGCGATACGGGAGCTCCGTGCGCCCTCGCTCAGACGGGTCCCCTGGCACGTGGGACAGGTGGTGAAGGTGACGGCACGGTCCACGAAGGCGCGGATGTGTGGCTGCATCGCCTCACGATCCTTCGAGAGGAACGACTTCTGCACCTTCGGGATCAGACCCTCGTAGGTCATGTTGATGTCGCCGACCTTGACCTTCACAGGCTCCTTGTGGAGGAAGTCGTGGAGCTCGCGCTCCGTGTAGTCCTGGATGGGTTTGTCCGCGTCGAGGAAGCCGGAGCCGGTGAAGATGCGCACACCCCACCCGTCCGGTGTGTAGCCGGGGATGGTGAGCGCGCCCTCGTTGAGCGACTTCGTGGCGTCGTAGAGCTGGGAGCGGTCGATGTCGTTCACTGTGCCCATGCCCTCGCACTGCGGGCACATCCCGCCAGTGATCGAGAAGCTCCGCCGCTCCTTCGTGCTCTGTCCCCCACGCTCGATGGTCACCGCTCCGGCGCCGCTGATCGAGGCGACGTTGAAGGAGAACGCCTGCGGCGACCCGATGGCCGGGTCTCCGAGCCGACTGAAGAGGATGCGCAACATGGTGTTCGCGTCGGTCGCCGTGCCGACCGTCGACCGCGAGTTCGACCCCATCCGCTCCTGATCGACGATGATCGCCGTGGTGAGCCCTTCGAGCACGTCGACGTCCGGGCGTGCCTGCGACGGCATGAAGCCCTGGACGAAGGCGCTGTAGGTTTCGTTGATCATGCGCTGGGACTCGGCCGCGATCGTCCCGAACACGAGCGAGCTCTTCCCCGAGCCGGACACACCGGTGAAGACCGTCAGACGACGCTTCGGGAGCTCGACGTCGACGTTTCGGAGATTGTGCTCACGGGCGCCCTTGACCCGGATCACGTCGTGGGTGTCGGCGACCCGGGTGTCATGCGATGCGGCGTCCATGGCGATCAGCGTAGCCGCCGTGCTCGGTCGGCGTCCGACCGACGAAGGCGGCCGTCGAGGTGACTTCCGAGGTCATGCTGGGAAAACCCTGTACGGATGCGTCACACTGATGGCAGGCGGTCCGATCGCTCGGAGGCGCCACCGCACCGTCCACCTGTCAGGAGCCGACCATGACCGAACCGTCCGTGACCACCTACACCTTGAATGCGGCGAAACTCACCGCCGGGCAGATCTCCGGCGTCCGTTGGGCGTTCGCCGTCGGCGGTGTCCTCACCATCCTCCTCGGAGTCTTCCTGCTGCTCGCGCCGAAGGCGTCGCTCGTCGCCGTCGCCTGGATCTTCGCGATCTACTTCCTCATCGCCGGGATCGCCCGCATCGTTCGCGGCGTCCTCGCGCGGGAGCACGGTGGACTCTGGAGGGTCCTCACCATCGTGTTCGGCGTGCTGCTCCTCGCGGCAGGCGTCTACATCGTCATCGACCCGTTGCTCGGTATCGGCGCGCTCGTCTTCGTGATCGGCCTCTCCTGGATCGTCGAAGGCGTCGCCTCACTGTTCGACGCAGCACCGGACGTGTCGCGGTGGATCACGGTCCTCTACGGGGTGATCAGTGTCGTCGCCGGCGTGTTCGTGCTCGCGAACCCGCTCCTCGCCGCCTTCACGCTGCTGCTCGTCACCGCGTTCTTCCTCATCGCCGCCGGCGTCGTCGAGATCATCCAGGCGGTCACCTTCGGCAAGCAGGTGAAGCGGGCCGGTCTCGCCGGCTGAACCCGGCCGGAACACGCAGGACGCCCGGGCTCTCGTGAGCCCGGGCGTCCTGCGTGCGATGGGTGTCGACTATTCGGCGATGAAGTCGCTCGTGTCGCCGACGTACCGGGTGTGCTGCGCGGGGATCGGCTCCACCGCGGCTGCGGCGACCTCCGCAGCGAACTCGCCGACGTTGTAGAGACGTCCGGCCGACTCCTTGCGCGAGCTGATCGCACCAGGGTTCGCGCGTTCCAGCAGGGTCGCGGTGATGGTCCCCTCGATCATGTCGCCCGACACGACGACGAAGTCGACCCCGGCAGCGTCGAAGGTGTCCTGCTTGGCGCGGAGGGCGTCCTCACCGGCTCGCTTGGAGGTCGCGACGGGCACGTACTCGGGCATCGTCGGGGTGGTCCGGATGAAGTGCGCCTGGTGGCTCGTGACGAAGACGATCCGTGAGCCCGGGCGCAGCAGCGGCATGGCGTGCTCGACCACGCTCACCTGGGCGTCACGGTTGAGCTGCATGGCGTAGTCCTCGGCCATGCCGCTCTCCATGCCTCCGGAGGCGTTCAGGACCAGGACGTCGAGGTCGCCCAGCTCGGCTTTCGTCGTCGCGAACATCGCGGCGACCGAGGCCGGATCCGTGAGGTCGGCTCCGACGACGACCGCCTGCACACCGAGCGCCCGCACCTCGTCGGCGAGCTTGACGGCGCGCGCCTCCTTGTTGCGGTAGTTGATGACCACGTTCGCGCCGGCGCCGGCGAAGTATCGGATGGTGTCTGCGCCGATGCCGCGCGACGAGCCCGTCACGAGGACGTTCTTCCCGGCGAGGGATCCGGCGGCCAGAGGGTTCGTCACGGGAGGGCTCCTTCAGTTCTGGGGCCGCTTGTCGGCGGCTGGTTCCAGCCAACGACCCTACCAACAACCGGACGGACGGATCCGGTCGCGCGCACGGTCCACCTGATAGCGTTGCTGACGACCGGCGCACCGTCTCGCGCTCCCCCGGGTCACGAGGCGGCAGTCGCACGAGCCGATCCGGGAGGAATCCACATCATGGACGTCATCACCGAGTACGCCTGGATCGCCTGGCTGGTGGTGATCCTCGTGTTCGTCATCATCGAGATCCTTTCGCTGGAGTTCACCTTCCTGATGCTCGCGCTCGGAGGCGTCGTCGGGTTGCTCTCCGGCCTGGTCGGAGCCCCGTGGTGGTTGCAGCTGCTCATCGCCGCGGCCGCCGCCGTCCTCCTGCTCCTCGCCGTCAGGCCGCCCCTGCTCCGAGCGTTGCAACGCGGCGCGGACCCGGCCAGGAGCAACATCGACGCGCTGCTCGGCATGCCGGGGCTCGTCATGTCCACGGTCACCCCGCACGGCGGCCAGGTCAAGCTCGGCAACGGCGAGGTCTGGACCGCCCGCACCCCCCTGGACTCCCCCGCCTCCTCGCTGGAGCCAGGCACCCGCATCATCCTGTCCGTCGTCGACGGCGCCACCGCCGTCGTCATCCCCGTCCCAACCCACCCGACCCCGTCGGGCGAGCAGAAGGAGCAGTCGTGAACGACATCTCATCAGGAGCGATCATCGGCTGGGTGATCGCCGCCATCGTCGTCATCTTCGTGCTGGTGGTGCTGTTCCGCTCCATCCGCATCATCCCGCAGGCCAGTGCAGGCGTGGTCGAACGGCTCGGGAAGTACCACAAGACCCTCCTGCCGGGCTTGAACCTCCTCATCCCCTTCATCGACCGCCTGCGGCCGCTCATCGACCTCCGCGAGACCGTCGTGTCGTTCCCGCCCCAGCCGGTGATCACCGAGGACAACCTCGTCGTCTCGATCGACACGGTCGTCTACTTCCAGGTCACCGACGCTCGTGCGGCCACCTATGAGATCGCGAACTACCTGGGTGCCGTCGAGCAGCTCACGACGACGACCCTCAGGAACGTCGTCGGTGGCTTGAATCTCGAGGAGGCGCTCACCAGCCGAGACGAGATCAACAGCAAGCTCCGGATCGTCCTCGACGAGGCGACCGGCAAGTGGGGCATCCGCGTCGGCCGCGTCGAGCTCAAGGCGATCGATCCGCCGCTCTCGATCCAGGACTCGATGGAGAAGCAGATGCGCGCCGAGCGGGATCGCCGAGCGCTCATCCTGACCGCGGAGGGAACCAAGCAGTCCGCGATCCTGACCGCGGAGGGTGCCCGACAGGCGGAGATCCTCCGCGCCGAGGGTGACGCGCAGGCCGCCGTCCTGCGGGCGCAGGGTGAGGCCTCGGCCATCCAGACGGTCTTCAAGGCCATCCACGACGGCGACCCGGACGAGAAGCTCCTCGGGTACCAGTACCTGCAGATGCTCCCGAAGCTCGCCGAAGGTCAGGCCAACAAGCTCTGGGTGATCCCGAGTGAACTGACGGAAGCACTCAAGGGCATCGGCTCCGCGTTCGGACCCGGCAACACGCGCGACCCAGCGGCTGCCGCTCGGTCTGCTGCAGCCGCCGCCGCGGCGCCGCCGTTCACGCCGTCGTCGTCGTCGGCCCAGGCGTCGTCGGCCTCGGCGTCCACGCAAGTACCCGGCCACCCGGAGTCCTGAGCACACGGTGGCGGCATCGAGCCTCCCCTTCTTCCAGCCGGCCGGTCCTCGGGTGTTCGCGCACCGAGGGCTGGCCGGTCCTGGTGTTCCGGAGAACACGCTGTCCTCCTTCCGTCGGGCCCTCGCCACGGGCGCCGACGCTCTCGAGACCGACACGCACCGCACGCGCGACGGGCATGCGGTCCTCTTCCACGACGCGTCCTTGCGGCGGATCACCGGCGATCCGAGGCCGATCGCCGAGCTGGACCTGGCGGACCTCCAGCAGATCGACCTCGGCGGTGATCGTGTCCCGACGCTCCACGAGGCGCTCATGGCCTTCCCCGAAGCGCGCTTCAACCTGGACGTGAAGGATGCGGCTGCAGCACTGCCGGCTGCCGAGGCCATCCTCCGGGCCGACGCGCGCGATCGGGTCCTCGTCACCTCGTTCGACGAGGATCGGCGGTCGGCGGTGCTGGATGCGCTCGGCGGCGACGCCGGATCGGCGGACATCCCCACCTCGGCGTCGGCGGCGATCCTGCTCCGAGTGCTGCCGACCGTCGCCCTCCACCGCGGCGACGCGGCGCTCCGCCGGGCACTGGACGGTGTGCACGCCCTCCAGATCCCCGAGCGGTATCGCGGCGTCCCCCTCCTGACCAGACGACTCCTGCGCCGGATGCACGCCCTCGGCGTCGAAGTGCACGTCTGGACCGTCAACGACCCGGCCGACATGCGCCGCCTGCTCGATCTCGGTGTCGACGGTCTCGTCACCGACCGGTCCGACCTCGCCTTCGAGGTCCTGCGCTCGCGCTGAGCGACGTCCACCCGGAGCCGTCGCCATCCGCCAGCTGCGAGCTGGGCGTGACCTGGGAGCCGGGTGGGTGAACGGAACACTTTACCCAGCTTGTGGGTTTATAACTGTGCATGCCGAGCGAGAGGAGACCACACAATGGCAGATCGCAGTTTGCGCGGAATGCGCTTGGGCGCCCAGAGTCTACAAACGGAAGAGGGCGTCATATTCTCGGCGCGGAGCAACCACACCTACCGGTGCCAGAGTTGTGAGCGCGAGACCACGATGACGTTCGCCGCCGATGCGGAAGTCCCCGAGCTGTGGGAGTGCCGGCACTGCGGTGCCGAGGCTGTCTTGCTCGTCGACTCACAGCCGGTGGTCGTCGACCGCGGCGATGTGAAGATCCCGAGGAGCCACTGGGACATGTTGCTCGAACGTCGCTCGCGCGACGAGCTGGAGGAACTGCTCGAAGAGCGGCTGTCCTACCTCCGCGCGCGTCGCGGCCAGCAGAAGAGCGCGTAGCTCCGAGCCCATTCCAGGCCTCCCCTCGATCGGCTGATCCGACTTCGGATCGGCCGATCGTCATGTCCGGACGGGGTCGGGTGGTGTCCGTCACCGCCCTCGGCGCTGGACCCGGGCGGCGAAGCCGGCGAGCACCAGCGACGCGAGTCCCATGCCCCCGATGAACGCTTCGAATTGGCGGCCGAACGCCATCGACGGCGTCACGGTGTCGGCGAGCGGCACGTCCGACACCATGGAACCGGGCTGGAACGCCGGGATGCTGTCGATCGTCGCGCCGTCAGGGCCGATGATCTGACTCGTGCCCACGGTCGAGATGTTCACGACCGACCGTGCCGACTCGATCGCTCGCAGGCGGGCGATGGCCAGCTGCTGCTGGTTCTCGTCCGTCTGGCCGAAGTCCGCGTTGTTGGTCTGCGCGAACACGACGCGCGCCCCGCCCGCCACGGCGTCGCGGGTGAGCTGGTCGTCGGCGATGTCGAAGCAGATGCTGATGCCGGCGAGCACGCCGTCGATGTCGAAGACGTTGTCCTTCGTCCCCGGGGTGTACTCGCGCTGGATGAGACCGATGAGGTCGGGCGCGAACGGCTCCCAGAAGTCGCGGTCGGGGACGTACTCCCCGAAGGGCACCGGGTGCTTCTTGTCGTAGACGTCGCGGACACCGTCGCCCGCATCCCAGAGCAGCGACGAGTTGAAGTAGCGGTCGCCCCGCTCCGAGATCGCCCCGACGACGAACGGTGCGTCCATCCGGCGGCTCAGAGCGTCGAGTGCGGCTGCGGACTGCGGGACCCGCTGCGGATCGAGGTCGGCGCTGCCCTCCGGCCAGACCACCACGTCGACGTCCGCATCGATGACGCGCAGGGTCTCGTCGATCTGGGTCTGCATGACCGTCCCGGGGGCCGCCGCATCGAAGTACCCCGCGGGGCCGTTCCCCTGGATCGCCGCCACCCGGATGCTCCCGGTCGTGGTGGTGGGCCAGGCCGGCACGATGAGGACCGCGAGGACGGCGAGGACGGCGGTCCCGACCCTGGTGACGGCGGGGAGATCGGCCGTCGCGGCCAATTGGAGGGCCAACGCGACGAGGAGCACCATGAGGAACGACAGGCCCGAGAACCCCACCCAGGCCACGAGCGGTGCGAACGGGCTCTCCGACTGGCTGAGCGACATCCTCGCCCACGGGAACCCGCCGTACGGCCAGGTGCTCACGAGCGTCTCCCTCGCCGTCCAGAGGGCGGCAACGACGGCCGCCGTCAGCCAGACCCGCCCGGCGACACCGGGGAACGCCCGAGGGACCCAGCGGTAGGCGAGCGTCACCAGCACGGCCCCCGCTCCGAAGAACATCGCCTCCAGGGTCGACAATGCCGCCCACGGGACGGGGCCGAGGTACGCCGTCGCCCACTCGATGTGCACCAGGTAGAACGACTCCCCCGCCAGGAACCCGACGAGCAGGGCACCCCAGACGCTCCGACCCATGAGGGTCAGGAGGACGAGCGCGATGCCGACGAAGGTCAGCGGCCAGACACCGCGATCGGGGAATCCGCCGTCCAGGATGGGGCCGGCGGCGATGGCCACCACGACGGCCAGCCACAGGGGAAGCGGCGGGCGGCCGTCACCTGATGCGTCGATCGGGATGGGCCGCGCGCTCCGATGCATTCCAGCGATCACAGCGAGCTGTACGCGACGATGCCGCGCCGGATCGAATCGAGCGCCTGACGCGACGTGCGACCGACCGGCCCGTCGACGATACGCAGCTGGTCGAGCAGGTCGATGGTCTGCTTGCACCACCGAACGAAGTCGCCCGCGGCGAGCTCCGCCTCGATCAGCACCGTGTCGAGGTTGGCGCCCTTCGCCCACTGGTGCATGGCGAGGGAGAGCCCCGTGGAGATGGGGTTGCTGCCGGGGAGGCGGTGCTCGCGTTCGCTGTCGTCGAGCCGACTCCAGATGTCCTGTGTCCGTTCGAGCGCCGAGCGGAACGGTCCGCGAGGCAGGAAGCGCTCGGGCGTGTTCTGCTCTTCGCGTCGCGGCTCGTAGACGATCGCCGCGGCCATCGCCGCGAGCGATGCCGCGTCCAGCTCGTTCCAGGCACCCGTGCGCAGGCTCTCCGCGACGAGGAGGTCCCGCTCTCCGTAGATCCGCTTCAAGGTCCGTCCAGGTGCGGCGACGACGACCACCCCGTGCTCGTCGCGGGTGAGGTAGTCGTATTCGAGGAGTACGTCGACGACACGGTCGAACACCCGGGCGACGGCACCCGTGCGCGTCTGGATCTGCTGCCGGAGTTGGTCGGTCTGCTTCTTGAGCTTGAACCACCGCTCCGCCCAGCGCGCGTGATCCTCCCGATGCGGGCACACGTGGCAGGCGTGGGCGCGCATCCGCTTGCGGAGCTCGGCGAGCTTGCGCTGTCGTCGATCCTTTGCCGCCCGCGAACCGTTCGGTTCGCCCTTGCGTTCGAGATCGGTGAGTTCGCGTCTGATGCCGGCGTATTCGATGAAGTCACCGAGGTGACAGGACATCGACCGCTCGTATCCCGCGAGGGAGGACTCCTGCTCGCGCACCTTCCGGGCGATCCCCACGACGGCGCGGTCTGCCTGGAATTGTGCGAACGACGACTCGAGGATCTGGCGCGTCCGCTGCCGACCGAACTGGTCGATGAGGTTCACGGCCATGTTGTACGTGGGGCGGAAGCTGGAGTTGAGCGGGTAGGTGCGTCGTGAGGCGAGGGAGGCGACCGACTGCGGGTGCAGCCCCTCGGCCCATTGGATCACCGCATGGCCTTCGACGTCGATACCACGACGACCGGCTCGTCCGGTGATCTGCGTGTACTCCCCCGGCGTGATCGGCACTCTGGCCTCGCCGTTGAACTTCTCGAGCTTCTCGAGGACGACCGTCCGGGCCGGCATGTTGATGCCGAGTGCGAGGGTCTCCGTGGCGAAGACGACCTTCACGAGCTTGCGACGGAACAGTTCCTCGACGACCTCCTTGAACGCCGGCAGGAGGCCGGCGTGGTGGGCGGCGACGCCGCGCTCGAGGCCGTCGAGCCACTCCCAGTAGCCCAGGACGGCGAGGTCCTCATCGAGCAGGGTCCGGCATCGTTCGTCGACGATCTGACGGATCTCGTCGCGTTCGTGCGCCTCGGTCAAGCGGATGCCCGAGCGGAGGACCTGCTTCACCGCCTGGTCGCAACCGACACGGCTGAAGACGAAGAAGATGGCCGGGAGCAGATGGTGGTCGTCGAGCATCTGGACGAAGTGCCCGCGGTCGAGCTTCTCGGCACGGTGCGGGGCGCGACGCTGGTTGTACCGACTGATGTCCTTGTACTGGCGGCTGTTGGGTGCCCGTCCACCGAACTGGGCCATGCGCACGAGCTCCGGGTTCACCTGGTGGGTGTCGGCGAGGCTCGGCGCGGCGAACAGGTCGACGAGCTTGTTCCGCATCAGCACGTGCTGGGTCAGCGGCACCGGGCGCTCCTCGGACACGATCACCGCGGTGTCGCCACGGACCGCCTGGAGCCAGTCGCCGAACTCCTCCGCGTTCGAGACGGTGGCGCTCAACGACACCATGCGGACCGACTGCGGGAGGTGGATGATGACCTCTTCCCAGACCGCCCCGCGGAAGCGGTCCGCGAGGTAGTGGACCTCGTCCATGACGACGAAGGCGAGGTCGGTCAGGGCGTCGGAATCCGCGTACAGCATGTTGCGCAGGACCTCGGTGGTCATCACGACGATGCGGGCGTTCCCGTTGACGTTCGTGTCGCCCGTGAGGAGTCCGACGTGCTCCGAGCCGTACTCGGCGGTGAGCTCCTGGAACTTCTGATTGCTGAGTGCCTTCATCGGCGTGGTGTAGAAGACCTTGCCGCGCGCGCCGTGCATGGCGAGGGCGATGGCGAACTCGGCGACGATGGTCTTGCCTGCCCCCGTCGGCGCGGCGACGAGCACACTGCTCCCCTGCTCGATCCGTTCGCAGGCCTCGAGTTGGAACGCATCGAGGTCGAACCGCTGCCGTGCCCGGAACTCCTGGAGCCGTGGGGTCGCGTTCCGGACCGCCGCCGCCCGATACCGTTCGGCGGGGGAAGCGGCGTCAGTCATACGAGGCCCTTGCTGCCGAGTTCGGCGTCGATGCGCAGCTGCCGCTTGGCCGCGCGTCGGTCGTGCAGCCAGGCGACACCGTAGGCGGCGAAGTACAGGACGACCATCGGGATCGCGAGCACGAACATCGAGACGATGTCGGCCGCAGGGGTCGCGATCGCGGTGAAGAGCACGATGACGAGGATCGCCACGCGCCACGCCTTGATGATCGCGGCCGCCGAGAGGACGCCGACGAAGTTGAGGAGCACCAGGAACACCGGGAGGACGAACGCGACACCGACGGCGAGCACGAGCTTCAGGACAAAGTCGTAGTACGTCGTGGCGTCGAGGAAGTTGGCGGCGGCCGCGGGCGTGAACCCGAGCATGAGCTCGACGATGTGCGGGAGCACGAACCAGCCGGCGTAGCAGCCGGCGAGGAAGAGCGGCACGGCCGTGGCGAAGAAGCCGACGGCGTACTTGAGTTCCTTCCTCGTGAGACCGGGTACCAGGAAGGCCCAGATCTGGTACAGCCACACGGGGCTCGAAAGGACGACGCCCGTGGTCAGCGCGATCTTCATCCGGAGGTCGAACGCACTGGTGACGTTCGTGAAGTTCAAGAAGGCCTGACCGCGGTCGTCGGCGATGACGAGGATCGGTGCGCTCATCGCGTCGATGATCCACTCCGAGGCGATGAAGCCGGCGACCATGCCGACGATGATGCCGATGGCGGAGTAGAAGAGGCGCTTCCGCAGCTCGACGAGGTGCTCGCCCAGGGACATGCGCCCCTCGCGGTTCTGCTTCTTCGGGCGCCGTTCGGTCACCGCCATGGCTGGATCGTCCGTCGCTCGACAGCGGATTCGAGGCGCACTCGTCGGGTGCCAGGTACTGGCGTCATCGGGCTCGCTTGGTCCTCAGGGTTACGGCTTGACGGGCGGGTCGGTCGGCTTCTGCGGGGCCGTGGCGGCCGGAGTCGGCTCGACGGGCGTCGTGCCCGCCGGCGGGACCGGCGTCGTGGCGTCGCCCGCAGCGGGCTCGTCGTCGCGCATGCTCTTGACCTCGCTCTTGAAGATGCGCATGGACTGACCGACGCTTCGGGCGAGCCCGGGGAGCTTCGGTGCGCCGAACAGGAGCAGGACGATGAGGAGGATGATGACGAGGTGCCATCCGGTGAATGCGTTGCCGAACATAGTCTTCGTTCCTGATCTTCGAGGTCGAGGTTCCCCCACTCTACCCTGCATCGGCCCGTACACCGCCGGAAGTGTGCGCAGTCACTCCGCGGCGACGGCGGGGTACTGCGCGAGGCCGGCGGCAGCCCAGTCGGCGACGGCGTCCCGGGCGTCCGCCGGGGCCAACACCGTGATGAGTCCGGGATGGGCGGCGACGAGCCGCTTGAGGCCGTGGTGATGCGCGAGACGGAGTGTGGCGGTCACCTCGCCGTCGACCTCGTCGGCCCCCGCCGCGGTGTTCGCCGCGCCGTCGACGGCGACCACGTAGTCGTCGATGAGTGGGAGGACCGAACGTCGCACGAGCACGGTGACGTTGCGGTCGGAGTCGCTCGGCTCGAACAACGCCGTCGGGACGACGACCTCGGCCTCGCGGAACACGACCTCGGCCTCGCTCTGTCGGAGCTCCGTCATCCGATCCAGTCGGAAGCGTCGCGTCGCCTCTCTGAGGTGGCACCACCCGTACAGGTACCAGTCTTGATCCTGGGACTCGAGACGGAGCGGGTCGACGAGCCTCGCCTCGGTCGAACCACTCGCATCGACGTAGTCGAACGCCACGCTTCGCCCGGCCGCGAGTGCGGCGCGGATGATGCCGACGGCTCGTGCGGAGTACGACTCCGTGACGGCGAGCTGGCCGGGTGCCGACGATGCACCGCGCGCCAGCTTCGCCATCACCCCGCCGATGACGTCGCTGTCGACGAACTCCGGGAGCCGCTGCAAGGACTGGAGACCGGCGATGAGCGCCGACGCCTCTCGCGCTGAGAACCGAGGACTGTCGTCCAGGGCGACCCGGTGGGTGAGGACGATCTCGTCGTCCTCCTCGAAGCTGCCCCAGTCGATGTCGAAGAGATCGCCGGCGAGATACTGCCGGGTGTCGCCCGGCACACCCGACACGGTGAGGAGCTCGACCGCCTCGCGGATCTGGCGCGGCGAGAGGCCGAAGTGTCGGGCGGCCTCCTCGACCGTCACCCGCTCACGGTCGATGAGGTAGGGGACGAGCGACAGGAGGAAGATCAGTTTGTCTTGAGCGCGGGGTGCTGCCGGTCGCTTAGCCACGGGTGGGCTCCTTCGGCTCCGGTGCGTCATCGGTGTCGGTGTGTCGGGCGACGACGAGCCGGAGTCTCGCCGCGACGGCGTCCGCGAGAGCGGGCGGGTCGACGACGAGGACCTCGGGACCGAACCCGGCGAGTTCGTCGGCGAGGATGTGGTGGTCGAGGTAGGGGATCGTGAGTTCCGCGTGGTCGGCGTCGGCCACGCCGTATCGGTTGCCCAGACGTGCGGCGGCGTCGGTCCCCGGTCGGACGCGGACCACGGCGCGTTGTGAGGAGGAGACCCGCCGAAGCCCCTCGATGGCGTCGGCCGCGTGGTCGACACCGTCCGCCGGGAACGACTCACCCGTCGGCTTCACCGGTCCGACGATGCGCGACAGGAGGAACGTCCGCGGTTGGTCCACGGTTCGGTCGGTCGCGAACAGGTGCCATCGCCCCTCGTGCTGGACGAGCGCGAGAGGAGCCACGGTGCGCACGCGCGGGCGCTCCTCCCCCGGTTTCAGGTAGGGGAAGGCGACGACGGCGCGCCGTTCCAGCGCGGCGTCGAGCGGTTCGAACGAGGCCTCGCGTGTGCGCAGCCGCGGGGCGTACCCGATGATCGGTTCGTCCGGCTCGATGCCGAGCGACCGCAGTTTCGTCATGGCTCGCTGCGACTGACCGGAGAGCGAACCCTCGCGCCACACCGTCGCCGCGAGCGACAACAACGACAACTCCGCGGGAGTGAACCGGACGTCGGCGGGCAGCTCGTACGCACCCTTCGGGATCCGATAGCGCATCGACTGGTTGTTCCCGGGTTCGCCCGGCTGTTCGATCGTCTCGAGGGGGACGCCGAGCTCGCGGATGTTGTCCTTGTCGCGCTCGAACTGTCGCTCCAGGCTGGCGTTGCCACCGCCGCTCGAGTACTGCTGACGGTACCCCTGCACGGTCGACAGGATCTCGTTCTTCGTCAGGCCGGTCTGGGTGGCGAGGAGGGCGAGCACGAGGCTGAAGAGCCGCTCCTCGACCGGCACCGGCTTCGGGGACTCGCGGGCTGAGGACACCGGTCCAGTCTACCGACGGACGGCCCGCCTCCCCCCTGCGACGCGGGCGGGAGACGGGCCGTCTGGCTGTGAGCGGCGGTTACTGCGTCGGGCGCTGCGTCCCCAGCACGTCGATGACGAACACGAGCGTCGCCCCGCCCGGAATGGTCCCGGATCCCTGGTCGCCGTAGCCGTCCTTCGGTGCGACGACGAGGATGATCTGGGAACCGACCTTCGCGCCCACGACCGCGTCGTTGAACGCCTTGATCATCTGGCCGCCGTCGGCCTGGAAGACGAGGGGCTGCCCCTTCTCCCAGCTGCTGTCGAACACGCTCTTCTGGTCCCACAGGACGCCGGTGTAGTTGACCATGACCTGGTCGCCGGCCTTCACGGTGGCTCCGTCACCGACGCGCGACAGCGTCTGCTTCGTCTCGGTCGGCGCCGGCGCTGCGGGGATCGTGATCCCGGGTTGACCGCTCGGAGCCGTCACGACGGACGGGAAGCCCGAGGGGATCGGCCGCTCCGCGCCGTCCGCCTTGGGGAGCGCGGCACTGTGGATGTCGGCGACGAGGATGATCGTGTCGTCCTTCTTGAGGCCGATGGCCTCGTTGGCGCCGGCCGGGCCGAAGGCGTCCTTCGACGAGATGGCCGCGACCACGCGTGATCCCACCGTCGTGCAGGCGAGTGCTTTCGCGAACCCCGTGGGGTTCCCGGCCAGGGCGATCAGCGAGGCCCCCGGACCGGAGAAGTCGGTCTGCTGCAGTACCTCGCCGGTACGACCGTTGAGGAGCATCAGGTTCACGCCCACCGTGCCGTCGGCCTGGACCAGCGCACCGTCACCGGTGATCACGACGTCGCGCTCGGTGGTCTTCGTGTACAACGGCTTCGGCAGCTCGACCGACGGCGTCGCGCCGAAGTCGCCCGAGACCGTGATGAGCTTGGTGGCGTCGCCGGCGGACGCCCCCGTGTCGCAGGACGCCGAGCCAGGAGCGGTGCACCCGGTGAGGGAGACGAGCAGGAGACCTGCTGCGGCGATGAGAGCTGGTGCAGTACGCACGGATCCTCGTTTCGGTGGTACGGGTGGGACGGCAGGTCGCCGTCGCACAGTTTAGTCGACGCGGACGGCGGTCACCGCTCGTCGCCGTCGACCGGCTCGGCGGACTGCGGTCCGGCCGCGTCGTCCGGACCGCCGGCTCCGACATCGAGGCCTCGGGCACGGGACAGTTCGGCGCTCGCGCCGGCGCTCCTGGCGCGCTTCCGCAGGATCTTGGCACTCGCCGACCGCTCGCCGAGCGCTCCGGGCGTCCACAGCTCGACGTCCTCCGCGCTGAAGTCGCTCTTGGACGCCCGACGCTTGAGCTCGGGCAGGACCGTCCCCGGCGCGAGCTTGCGAGCGGTGATGAGGAATCCGGTGTGGCCGATCATGCGGTGGTCCGGCCGCACCGCCAGACCTTCGACGTGCCAACCGCGCATCATCGTCTCGTTCGACTGCGGGTTGGTGAACCCGCCGGTCCCGCGGATCGCCTCGGCGACACGGGACAGCTGGGTGACGGTCGCGACGTAGCAGAGGATGACGCCGCCGGGCTTGAGTGCCTCCCAAGCGACGTCGAGGCACTCCCAGGGTGCGAGCATGTCGAGCACCACGCGGTCGACGGACTCGGCCGGCATCGTCTCCGGCAGGGTCTCCTGGAGGTCGCCGACCGTGACCGACCAGTTCTGCGGGTCGTAGCCGAAGAAGGTCGCGACGTTGCCCCTGGCGACGTCGGCGAACTCGTCGCGCCGCTCGAACGACGCCAGACGGCCGGACGGTCCGATGGCGCGGAGGAGCCAGAGGGAGAGGGCGCCGGAACCGACGCCGGCCTCGACGACCGTGGCACCCGGGAAAATGTCGGCCTGACCGATGATCTCGGCGGCGTCCTTCGGATAGATGATGGCGGCCCCACGCGGCATGGACATGACGAAGTCCACGAGCAGCGGGCGGAGGGCGAGGTGTTCGATGCCCTCGGTGTTGGCGACGACGCTGCCGTCCGGCAGACCGATGATGTCCGTGTGCGCGATCATCCCGCGGTGGGTGTGGAAGACCTTGCCGGCCTCCAGGGTGATGGTGTTCCGCCGCCCCTTCGGTCCGGTGAGCTGGACACGGTCGCCTTCGCGGAACGGACCGCTGTTCGCCGGCTGGTGGTTGGCGCTCATCGCTGTACTGCCTCTGTCTCGGGGTGGTGGGTTGCGGTCGTCGCGTGCTCGCGGAGCTCGGCGAGGTCGGTGACCCTCCGCCCGGCGAGGGTGTCCCAGGTGGTGTGGTGCGGGCCTGCCGGGATCGGCACGATGTGCGGGACCGACACGGCGATCGTGCCGGCGGCGAGGGCGGAGGCGAGCCCCGTCGCCGAGTCCTCGATCGCGATGCACTCCGCGGGATCGACGCCGAGCGCGCGGGCGGCCCGCAGGTAGGCGTCGGGATGTGGTTTCGGGTGGTCCACCTCGTCGCCGGCCACGATCAGGTCGAACGCCTCGAACGGGATCCCGGCGGCGATGTCCTCGGCCATGGACCGGATCGACATCGTCACGAGCGCGGTCGGCACGCCGGCTTCCCGGAGCTCGCGGAGCAGCTCCTGCGCACCGGGACGGAACGGCACACCGCGTTCCTCGATGAGCCGCCGGACGTGATCGGTGAGGTGCGCGACGATCGTGTCGGCGTCCAGCGCCACGCCGCGACCCTGCAGGATGGCTGCGGAGTCCCACAGGCCGTTGCCCACGAGGAGCAGACCGTCCTCGTGGGTCCAGGTCCCGCCGTGGGCCGCGACCAGCTCGGTCTCGGCCTCCATCCAGTAGGGCTCGGTGTCGACGACGGTGCCGTCCATGTCCCAGAGGACTGCAGCGGGGAGGAGAGTGGTCACGGGGTGCCATGCTACCGGGTGGCGGAGCGCCTATCCTGGATGGATGGTCGCGGGAGGTCCCCGAGCATCGAGGAGTGAGACGTGACGGAACACACCAAGGAGCCACTGGGCGGTCGCCTACTCGTCGTGGCGTTCGAGGGCTGGAACGACGCCGGTGAGGCGGCCAGCGGGGCCGTGCGCGTCCTGCGGGATTCGCTGGCGCTCCGCCCCCTGCTCGAGATCGACCCCGAGCCCTATTACGACTACCAGTTCAATCGCCCGACCGTCGGCGTCGACGAGGACGGCAAGCGGTCGCTGACCTGGCCGGGGACGACGGTCTCCGGGCCGGACCCGGACGCGTCCCGGCCGGCGACCCCGCTGGCCGAGGACGCCGCACTCCGCGTCAGCGAAGGCGGTGGCGAGAACGTCTACGTCCTGCTCGGCGCCGAGCCGTCCCGCGGTTGGAAGGCGTTCGTGGACGAGATCCTGACGGTGATCGCCGAGGAGCGGATCACGACCATGGTCATGCTCGGCGCGATGCTCGCCGACGTCCCGCACACTCGGCCGATCTCGGTCTTCGCCTCGAGCGAGAACGCCGAGCTGCGCCAGGCCCTCCAGCTCGAACGGAGCACGTACGAGGGCCCCGTCGGGATCCTCAGCGTGCTCGCGGACGCCGCGGAGCGCCAGGGCGTCCAGAGCCTGTCGGTCTGGGCGTCGGTTCCCCACTACGTCCACAGTGCGCCGTCACCGAAGGCCGTCCTCGCCCTCATCGACAAGCTCGAGGAACTCATCGACGTCGTCATCCCGCGCGGAGCGCTCATCGAGGAGTCGGGCGAGTGGCAGAACGGGATCGACACGCTGGCCGCCGAGGACGAGGACATGGCCGCGTACATCCAGCAGTTGGAGCAGGCGCGGGACACGGTCGAGTCACCTGAGGCGAGCGGCGAGGCGATCGCGAAGGAGTTCGAACGCTACCTTCGTCGAGACGAAGGCAAGGGCGACGAACCCTGGCGCAAGGACCGCGACTAGCTCGCAGTCCCGGGTGACCGTGGTGTCGAGCGGGTGCCCGACATCAGCTCACGCCGAGCAGCGCGTCGATGGCGGAGCGCACCAGCGCGGCGTCGTCGACGCCGGTGGCCGCGGCGTCGTCGACCAGCGCGATCGCGCCCGGCGTGTCGAGGTCGTCGGCGAGCCGGACGCGGATCGCCTGCAGGAGTCCGTCCGCTGAGGCGCCGTCAACGGCGTCCGCCGCGAAGGACGAGCGCCACGTCGCGAGTCGCCCGTCGGCCCGGGTGAGGTCCTCGTCGTGCCACTCCCAGTCGCTGCGGTAGTGGTGCGCGAGGATCGCCAGCCGGATCGCCGAGGGGTCGGCGCCGTCGGCGGCCAGACGGGACACGAGGACGAGGTTGCCGAGCGACTTCGACATCTTGGTGCCCTCGTAGGCGACCATCCCCGCGTGACTGAACACCTTGGCGAGCGGCCGACCGGACAGTGCGGCCGCGTGGCCGGCGCTCAGGTCGTGGTGCGGGAAGACGAGGTCCGAGCCGCCGCCTTGGACGGTGAAGTCGGAACCGAGGTGTTCGAGGGCGATGACCGAACACTCGATGTGCCACCCCGGACGTCCTCGGCCGACGACGGAGTCCCAGCTCGGCTCGTCGGCGCGTTCCGAGCGCCAGAGCAATGGGTCGAACGCGTCGCGCTTGCCCGGTCGGTCGGGGTCTCCCCCGCGCTCCGCGAAGAAGACCGCCATCGTCGCCTCGTCGAGACCGCTCTCGGCTCCGAGGTGCCAGACGTCGTCTGCCGCGGCACGGACGTCGAAGTAGATGTCGTCACCCGCCTCGCTGTCCGGGGTGTCGACCGTGTAGGCGACGCCGCGCTCGATGAGGAGCGCGACGGCGTCGGCGATCGGTCCGATGACCTCGGTGACCGCGACGTAGTCCTCGGGCGGGAGGATGCGGAGCCGTTCCATGTCGTTCCGGAAGAGCTCCACCTGGCTCGCCGCGAGCTCGCGCCAGTCGACACCGGTCGCGTTCGCACGCTCGAGGAGCGGGTCGTCGACGTCGGTGATGTTCTGGGCGTAGTGCACCTCGTATCCGGCGTCGAGCCAGACCCGCTGCAGCGTGTCGTACGCCAGGTAGCTCGACGCGTGACCGAGGTGGGTGGCGTCGTACGGCGTGATGCCGCAGACGTACAGGCGTGCGGTTCGTTCCGCCGAGGCCTCGATGAGCCCGCCGCTCGGCGTGTCCCAGAGGCACGGTGCCGTGCCGGATCCTGGCAGCTCGGGGATGACGGGAGCGGACCAGGCCCTCATGCGGCGATCACGCCGGTGCCGAGCAGGACCAGCAGGACGACGCCGAGCACGATGCGGTAGATGACGAAGGGAAGGAAGCTGCGCTTCGAGATGTAGCTCATGAAGAAGGCGATGACGGCGAGTCCCACGACGAACGCGATGACCGTCGCGATGAGGGTCTCGACCGGGCCGTAGGGGCTCGGTTCGCCGATGCTCTTGAACACCTGGTAGAAACCGCTGCCGAAGACGGCGGGGATGGCCAGCAGGAACGCGTAGCGCGCGGCGGCGCGTCGTTCGTAGCCCATGAAGAGGCCGGCGGTGATGGTTCCGCCGGAACGGGAGACGCCGGGGATGAGTGCGAGCGCCTGGGCCCCGCCGAAGATCGCCCCGTCGCCGTACGTCAGGCTCTTCAGTCGACGCTTCTTCGCGCCGACCGCGTCGGCGACGCCGAGCAGGACACCGAAGACGATGAGCATGACGGCGACGATCCACAGCGAGCGGAACGTCGTCTCGATCTGGTCCTGGAACAGGAGACCGAGGACGACGATCGGGACGCTGCCGATGATGATGAGCCACCCCATGCGGGCGTCGGCATCGTCGCGTGGGATCTTGCCCACGAGGGCCTTGCACCAGGAGGAGATGATCCGGACGATGTCGCGCCAGAAGAACACCACGACGGCGGCCTCGGTGCCGATCTGGGTGATCGCGGTGAACGCCGCCCCAGGGTCCTTCGCGCCGGGGAGGAACTCACCCAGGATGCGCAGGTGCGCGCTCGAGGAGATCGGGAGGAATTCGGTCAGTCCTTGGACGAGTCCGAGGATGATGGCGTTGATGACGTCCACAGCGCACCTTTCTGAAGCCGTACGGCTCAGTCTGCAGCCGGATGGCTGGTGTTCGGCCGGATCCGGCGTTCGTCGGCGGGGCGGCTCCCGGAGCGCCCCGCAGCGCAGTCGGCGCGGGAGCGGTCCGTGGTTTTCTCAGTAGTCGAGGAGGAGGTCCGTGAGGACCTGCCTGCCAAACCCTAGCGCGTCGAGCGGCACCCGCTCGTCGACGCCGTGGAACATCGCAGGGAAGTCCAGGTGTTCGGGCAGCCGGAGCGGTGCGAAACCGTACCCCGTGATGCCGAGCAACGACAGCGCCTTGTTGTCGGTCCCTCCGGAGAGCATGTACGGCAGGACCGGAGCCCCGGGGTCGTGGCGTCCGAGCGTCTCCACCACCGCATCCACGAGGGGCCCGGAGAACGGCGTCTCGAGCCCGATGTCGCGATGCATCACGACGATCTCGATGTCCTCCCCCACGATCTCCGCGACGCGCGCGAGGACGTCGTCCTCCTCGCCGGGGAGGGTGCGGATGTCGACGAGTGCCTCCGCGCGGTCGGGGATCACGTTGTGCTTGTACCCCGCCTGCAGCAGGGTCGGGTTGCTGGTGGTGCGGAGGGAGGCCTGGATGAATCCGGATGCCGTCCCCGTCGCGAGGGCGAGTTCGTCCGGCCCCAACCGTTCCGGCGTGGTGCCGAGGATGTTCGCGATCTCCCGGAGCAGCTGCTCCGTGGTGTCCGTGAGACGGATGGGCCACTCGGTCCGGCCGATCGCGGCGACGGCCTCGGCGAGACGGGTCACGGCGTTGTCCTGGACGTATCGGGAGCCGTGGGCCGCGCGGCCCCTCGCGACCAGTTTGATCCAGACGAGGGCC
Organism: Plantibacter sp. Leaf314; assembly: GCF_001423185.1. Classification (NCBI taxonomy): domain Bacteria; kingdom Bacillati; phylum Actinomycetota; class Actinomycetes; order Micrococcales; family Microbacteriaceae; genus Plantibacter; species Plantibacter sp. Leaf314. The sequence continues at coordinate 181,961 of NZ_LMOB01000001.1, forward strand.
TTCTCGGAGGTCTGCAGCAGGTAGGAGCGCCGGCCACCGAAGGTGATCGAATACCCACCGACCTCGCTGATGGCCTCCGTCGCGCCGGCGAAGAGCTCGGGTCGCTCCGTCACGAGGTGATGGGATCCGAACACGCCGCCGTTCTCCTCGTCGGAGAACATCGCCACGACGAGATCGCGTTCCGGTCGACGGCCACTGCCGAGGATCTCCCGGAGGGAGGCGAGGATCATCGCGTCCATGTTCTTCATGTCCACCGCCCCGCGCCCCCACAACAGGCCGTCCTTGATCTCGCCGCCGAACGGGTCGACGGACCAGTTCGCGGGATCGGCGGGTACCACGTCGAGGTGGCCGTGCACGACGAGCGCAGGCTTCGACGGGTTCGTTCCGGCCACTCGGGCGACGACGCTGGTGCGGCCAGGAGCCGCGTCGATCAGCTCGGGCTCGAGGCCGAGGTCCTTGAGGTACGCCTCCACGTACTCGGCGGCCTCCGTCTCACCGTTGGACCGGCCCTCGCCGTAGTTCGTGGTGTCCATGCGGATGAGGTCCCGCGCGATCCGCGTGGTCTCGTCGAGCTGGGGATCGGGTGCGTCTGAGCCGGAGGTCATGCCTCAACGCTACCCGCCGTTCCCGTCGCCTGCACGTGCGGGTCCGGGGTGCGGTGCGGTTCGGACGGCAACGCGACGGATGCCGTGAGCGACGGGGTGGTGAACAGGTGCCGAAATCCGTGCTAGAGTTTCTTCTCGTGCCCAGCGAAAGCCGGACACGATCACAACACGCGCGGGTGGCGGAAATGGCAGACGCGCTAGCTTGAGGTGCTAGTGCCCTTACGGGCGTGGGGGTTCAAGTCCCCCTTCGCGCACACCGTGTTGAGACGGCGAACGGCCGGAGCGAAAGCTCCGGCCGTTCTTGTTTTCCCGCCGGACTCCACGAGACGCCGACACCCGAGATCAACGCTTCGTGGCCGACGGATGCCTGAGGTCGTGTCCTCAGTGACCGTGCCCGAGTCGTCAGTGACCGTGCCCGAGTCGTCGTCGGAGCAGGTCGATCCGCGCCTGCAACTGCGTGACACTCGCCTGAGCCACCGCCGGACCGCCGCAGACGCGTCGGAGCTCGGCGTGCACCAATCCGTGCGGTTCCTTCGTGTGTTTCGCGTAGAGCCCGACCAGCGTGTTGAGCACCTGACGCTGCTCCTTGAGCGTGCGGTACAGGGGCGCCGGGATGTCCGCTTCGGGCTTCGGCGATCCGGCGTTCTTGTCGACGAACGCACCGCGTTTGGCCTGACGGCTCTGCCGTTGCACGAGGAGCTCATGCACCTGCTCCGGTTCGAGGAGGCCGGGGAAGCCGATGAAGTCGAACTCCTCCTCCGTGCCGGGCTGCGCGAGTTCCCCGAACTCGTCCCCGTCGAACACGACGCGGTCGAAGTGCGCGTTCGACGACACCGCCTGCCAGGTGAACTCCTCGAGGAGGGAGTCGGACGCCTTGTCCTCGCGTTCCGCGGCCGCCATCATGGCGTCCTCCGGATTGAAGAGGTCGCCCTCCGCCTCCGGGTCGCTCGGCCGGTCGAGGGCGTGGTCGCGCTCGAGTTCGAGCTTCTCCGCGAGGGCCATGAGGTTCGGGACGTTGGGCAGGAAGATGCTGGCGATCTCGCCACGGCGTCGGGCGCGCACGAACCGCCCGATGGCCTGGGCGAAGAACAGCGGTGTGGCCGAGGAGGTCGCGTACACGCCGACCGCGAGTCTCGGGACGTCGACGCCTTCGGACACCATGCGGACGGCGACCATCCAACGTTTCGTGTTCGAGGAGAAGTCGGCGATCCGGTCGCTGGCCTCCTTCTCGTCGGACAGGACGACCGTGGGCTGCTCCCCCGTCAGCTCATGCAGGATGGCGGCGTAGGCTCGCGCGGTCGTCTGGTCGGTGGCGATGACGAGTCCGCCGGCGTCCGGGACCGCCTGACGGACCTCTGACAGCCGAAGGTCGGCCGACTTCAGCACCGCCGGAATCCAGTCGCCCTGCGGGTCGAGGGCGGTCCGCCAGGCCGCCGAGGTGATGTCCTTCGTGTTCCCCTCGCCGAGCCTCGCCTCCATCTCATCGCCGGCCTTGGTGCGCCAGCGCATGTGCCCGGCGTACACCATGAACAGCACCGGGCGGACGACCCCGTCCTGGAGGGCTCGCCCGTAGCCGTAGTTGTAGTCGGTGACGGAGGTCCTGATGCCCTGATGATCGGGCTGGTACACGACGAACGGGATGGGGGCGGTGTCCGAGCGGAACGGCGTACCCGTGAGGGAGAGCCGCCGCGTCGCCCGCGAGAACGCCTCGTGGATGCCGTCGCCCCAACTGAGTGCGTCTCCCCCGTGATGGACCTCGTCGAGGATGACGAGGGTCCTGGCGGAATCGGTGGCGCGCTGGTGCACGGGCGGGTTGGCGGCGACCTGGGCGTAGGTGACGGCCACGCCGTGATAGTGGCGGCCGAACACCTGGTCGCGATTCGCGAAGTTGGGGTCGAGCCGGATGCCGACCCGACTGGCGGCCTCAGCCCACTGGCGCTTCAGGTGGTCGGTCGGTGCGACGACGGTGATGCGGTCGACGGTACCGCGGTGGAGGAGCTCGGACGCGAGTCGCAGCGCGAAGGTGGTCTTGCCTGCCCCGGGCGTCGCGGCCGCGAGGAAGTCGCGCGGTTCCGTCGTGAAGTACTGCTCGAGGGCCTCGGCCTGCCAGGCTCGAAGCTTGCTCGCCGTGCCCCACGCTGCCCGCTCCGGGAAGGCCGGGGAGAGGTGTTCGGCTGCGGACCCGCCCAGATGCTGGGGAGAAGAGATTTCCGCGTTCACTGGAGACCAATGTACCCGACAGGACCGACCCCGCCGACCATGGAGGGCGCAGCCCGGTGAGGACCGGATCTCCGACTCACGACTGATCCGCCGGCGCGGGGCCAGGCGTACCCTGGAGAGTCCAGAGGGACAGCAGGAGGAAGCACGCATGACCGAACAGCACCATCCCTGGTCGAGGTACGTCGCCATCGGCGATTCGTTCACGGAGGGGATCGGCGATCCCGAGCCGGGGGTGCCGGGCGGTCACCGCGGCTGGGCGGACCGGGTGGCCGAGGTGCTCGCTGCTCAGCACCCGGAGTTCGCCTACGCGAACCTCGCGGTCCGGGGCAAGCTCGCGCGCCAGATCCTCGACGACCAGGTCGAGCCGGCCCTCGAGCTGCATCCCGACCTCATCACGATCTCCGCGGGCGGCAACGACGTGATCCGACCGGGCACCGATCCGGACGACATCGCCAGGCGCCTCGAGCAGGCGATCATCCGGCTGCGGAGCGATGGCGCGACGGTCGTGCTGTTCACGGGTGTCGACGTCGGCTTCTCCCCCGTCTTCCGGAGCATCCGCGGCAAGGTCGCGATCTACAACGAGAACCTGCGGGCCATCGCCGCGCGTCACGGGTGCGTCATCGCCGACCAGTGGGCGCTCCAGACGATCCAGGATCCGCGCATGTGGTCGCCGGATCGCCTGCACCTGAACGCGCTCGGGCACCACGAGGTCGCCCGTCTCGTCCTCCACGCGCTCGACGTTGACAACGACCTCAAGCCCCTGCAGCCGGAGCCGCTCCCAGTGCGACGGTGGCGACAGGCGCGGACGGAGGACCTCGCCTGGGCGCGAGAGTACCTGGTGCCGTGGGTCATGCGGCGGGTGCGCCACCAGTCGTCGGGCGACCACATCAGCGCGAAGCGGCCTCTCGCCGGTCCGTTCGTCTCGGCGGCCGCTCAGGACCAGGAGCTCGACGTCTGACGCGTGTCACCGGGTCATCGGGCGACCGCGCCGGTCACGGGTTGGTCAGGCGCCACCACGGGGTGACGGGGGCGACGTCCGCGTCGAGGGCGATCGGGACCTCGATGGTCGCGGCACCGCCATCGGCGCCGGCTCCGACGGTGTAGCTGAGCGTCCCGACGGTGGATCCCGAGGCACCGGCCTCGATCGCCCGCGCGCGGGTCTCCACCGTGACCGGGGTGTCCTGCCAGACGAGGACCGAGGCGTCGGAGGCGACGACGACCTTGGCGGCTTCGCCCCAGGCCGTGTCGTACGAGCCGACCGCTGCACCCGCGGTCGCGAGCTGTACCTGGTGGAAGCCGGCGGGCACGCTCTGGAGGAGCGACACGACGGCGTCGTTCAGCACGGTGTGGTTGTCGGCACCCAGGATGACGCCGACGACGGTGACCGTCCGACCAGCGACCTGCAGGTCTGCGGAGAAGAGCAGGCATGCTCCTGACGCGTCGTCCGTGCCGGTCTTCAGGCCGGTCACGCCGTACTGTCCGAGGAGCGCGTTGGTGTTCTCGACCTCACCGATTGCCGGCAGGGTCGCCGTGGGTTCGTTGACGATGGAGGCCAGGGCGGGGTCGGCGAGGACGAGCTTGCCGATGGTCACGAGGTCGCTCGGGGTGCTGACGTTCGTCTCGCCGAGGCCGCTCGTGTTGGTGACCGTCGTGCCCGTGAGGCCTCGTGCGTCGAGCCAGGCGCGGGCCGCATCGAGATACGCGTCCACCGAACCGAACGCCCAGACGGCCAGCGAGATGCTGTAGTTGTTCGCGGACGGCAGCAGGAGGGCCTCGAGCATCTGACGCTGCGTGAAGACGGAACCGGCCACGACGGGCGCCGCCGAACCGTTCTCCGCGATGGTGTCGTAGTAGAAGCCGACGTCCGCGTCCGTCAGGGTGATCGACGGGCCCTGATCCCCCGCGGCGAGGGGCTTGGCGTCGAGGACCACGAGGGACGTGATGGTCTTCGTGATGCTGGCGATCGGGAACGGCGTCTGCTCACCGCTCGAGGTCAGGACACCGTCGAATCCGACGGCGCCGAGCGCGCCGCGCCCGAAACCGGGCCACGAGACCGGGGTGGTCGGTTGCACCAGCGTGGACGTGAGGGCTTCGGGAGCCTCCAGGGTCGCCGCAGCAGCGGGGATGGGCCTGAGGAGCGCGCCGCCGCTGTAGCCGAGGACGCCGATGACGATGGCGAGGACGCCGAAGACGGCGAGACGGCGGCGGCGATAGATCTGTCGTCTCGTGAGTGGCACCCGGTCATGGTACCGGGCATGCCTGCGCATCCCCTGCGGCGCCGTGCCGGTCGGGTGGGTGCCGATACGTCCGCGGGGACCCTCAGCGCGTACGCAGCTCCCACAGCGCGACGGCGCTGGCCGACGCGACGTTCAGCGAGTCGACGCCGTGCAGCATCGGGATGGTGACGATCGTGTCGGCGGCCGCGAGGGCGGAGGCGCTCAGCCCGTCCCCCTCGGCGCCGAGCACGATGGCGAGCCGGTCGGGCGCGGTGCGCGCGTAGGTGTCCAGGTCGACGGCGTCATCGGACAGGGCGAGCGCTGCGGTCTCGAAGCCGGCGTCGTGCAGGATGCCCGACGCGACGTCCCACTCCGGCAGACGGGTCCACGGCACCTGCAGGACCGTCCCCATGCTGACCCGGACACTCCGGCGGTACAGCGGGTCCGCGCATCGCGGGGTGATGAGCACCGCGTCGGCCCCGAGGCCGGCGACGGACCGGAAGATCGCGCCGACGTTGGTGTGGTCCACGATGTCCTCGAGGATGACCACGCGCCGGGCATCGGCGAGGAGTTCGGCAGGGTCCGCGAGCGGTGGGCGGTGCATCGCCGCGAGTGCGCCGCGGTGCAGGTGGAAGCCCGTCAGCTGTTCGAGCAGCTCGGGCTCGCCGACGAAGACCGGAACGTCGTGGTCGGCGAGGAGCGGCGCGACGTCCTCGAGCCACTTCTCCTGCAGCAACACCGAACGGGGTCGGTGACCGGCCCGGAGCGCGCGTTCCATGACCTTCGTCGACTCGGCGATGTACAGGCCGCCCGCCGGTTCGGACACGCGCCGGAGGGCGACGTCCGTCAGGCGTGCGTAGTCGTCGAGTCGTCCGTCGTCGAGATCGGTGATGCGGATGACCTGCATGGGAGACGTCCTCTCGACGCGGTGTACGAGCTCCACCTTGCCAGAGTGGGAACACGATCGAAAACGAGGCCGTTTAGACTCAGGAGCAGTGATGGCCCGGAGCGCTCCGGGCGTCGCGGACCGACGGGACGGAACAGGATGAGCACGCTGACCGCAGCAGGGGATCCCGCTGACGAGACGGCCGAAGCCGGACTCGACCGGGTGATCGCGCTGCTCGCGGACCGACGTGTCGCGTTCCTCACCGGGGCTGGCGTGAGCACGGACTCGGGGATCCCCGACTACCGCGGCCAGGGTGCGCCGGTGCGCACGCCGATGACGGTCGATCAGTTCCTCTCCAACGACGATGCCGCGCGCAAACGCTACTGGGCCGGCAGCCACCTCGGGTGGAAGCGGTTCGACGGCGCTCGCCCGAACGCAGGCCACCGGGCGATCGCGCTCCTCGAGGAGGCAGGGATCGCCGACGGCGTCATCACGCAGAACGTCGACGGACTCCACGTCCGGGCCGGCTCCCGCCGCGTCGTCGACCTGCACGGGTCGATGGACCGGGTCAGCTGCCTCTCCTGCGGGCAGAGCTATGCGCGGTCGAGCATCGCCGAACGGATGACCACCCTCAACCCGTGGCTCGACACCGAGACGGACGTCACGATCAATCCGGACGGTGACGCCGAGGTCGGGCGGGTGGACGAGATCGTCGTCCCGGTGTGCACGGTCTGCGGCGGCATGCTGAAACCGGACGTGGTCTTCTTCGGCGAGTTCATTCCGACGGAGAAGTACGCCGAGGCCGCCGCGCTCGTCAGGGGTGCGGACGCCCTGGTGATCGCCGGATCGTCGCTCGTCGTGAACTCGGGCATCCGACTGCTCGAGCTCGCGCGTCGGAAGCGACTCCCGATCGTGGTCGTCAATCGCGGGGTGACGAAGGCCGACGGCCGCGCCGACGTGAAGCTCGACGCCGGCGCGAGCGAGACCCTGACGGCGATCGCGGCACGGCTGTTGCCGGACGGGTTCACGAGTGTCGTCTCGCAGGAGGCGACCGACGCCTGAGCGTCAGCGTCGCTCCGGCTCCCCCGCCAGGAACGCGGTGAGCCGCTCGGCCGCATTGTGGGGCTCCTCGTAGTGGATCAGGTGGCCGACGGCCGGGATCACGTGGAGCTGAGCGTCCGCGAAGCGCTTCGCGAGCGCGAACTGCGCCGCCACGGGGGTGATGTCGTCGCGCTCGGCGGCGATGAGCAGGGTGCGGCTCGGGATCCGGTCGGCGTATTCGCTGACATCGTGGCTCACCGAGGCCGTGAACGACTCGAGGACGACCTCCCGGTCCGCGAAGGCGCTGAAGTACTGGTCGTGCTGGGCGTGGATCCACCGCCGGAGCACCGGGTCCTTGGTCTTCGACATCGCCACGCTCATGATCCGGACGACGCCCTTGTTGCGGAGGAAGGCGAATCCCAGGCGCTTCGGGAGCTTCGCGGACGCCCAGTAGTAGAACACCGCGAGCCTCGTCAGGACGCCTCTGGGGCCTTGGAGTGCCGGCGCGGCGATGGGATTGATGAGGACGAGGTCGTCCGGTCGGAGCCCGCCGGCGACTGCGGCGCTCGAGACGATCGAGCCGAAGGAGTGCCCGAGGAGGACGACGCGTCCGGAGAGGTCCAATTCCTCGAGGAACCGCCCCAGCCAGGCGGCGTAGCCCTCGACGGAGTGCGTGCCGTCCGGGAAGGGCGCCGAGCTGCCGAAGCCCGGGAGGTCGGGCGCGATGATGCGGAACCCGGAGAGTTGGGCGACCACCGGTTCGAGTCCGTGGTGGTCGCCACGGAACCCGTGCACCATCACGATCGTCGTCGAGGCCGCGCTGTCGCCGTAGTCCCAGAACCGGGTCTCGGCGCCGTCCACGATGAGCGAGCGCTCCTGGACGGGGATGCGGTCGAGCTGGTCGGCGTACGGTGATTCGACAGGCATCCCCTCAGTGTACGGAGTCAGGCTCCGCGTTCCCGGATGGAGCGGACCGAGCCGGTTCGGCGTGGCACGGTCCCCTGTCGGACGTGCGTCGTAGGGTGAAGGCGTGAACACGGCCGATGTGCATCCCCACTGGACGGACCGCCTCGCGGTCTTCGATCTCGAGACGACGGGGATCGAGGTGGAGACGAGTCGCATCGTGACCGCCTTCGTCGGCGTCATCGCGGCTGACGGTTCGATCGAACGGTCCTGGTCGTGGATGGCCGATCCGGGTGTCGAGATCCCCGCTCGTGCCGCCGAGATCCACGGCGTCACCACGGAACGCGCGCGGGCTGAGGGCCGGCCGTCGTCGGTCGTCGTCGGCGAGATCGTCGCCACCCTGACCGAGCTCTTCGCCGCTCACCTGCCGGTGGTCGCGTACAACGCCCCGTACGATTTCTCGCTCCTGCACTTCGAGGCGGAACGCCACGGTGTGCCTTCGATCACCGAACCGACCCCGGTCGTCGACCCGTTGATCCTCGACCGTCGCCTCGACACGTTCCGCCGCGGGAAGCGGACGCTCGAGGTCGTCGCCGCGCTCCACGGCGTCCCGCTCGAAGGGGCGCATAACGCCGGTGTGGACGCCGTCGCGGCCGGGCGGGTCGCGCAGGCCATCGGCCGCCGGTACGCCGACGCCCTCCCGACGAACGTGGACGAGCTGCACGAGGCTCAGCGGGCCTGGTCGCTCGAGCAGGCCGAGAGCTTCCAGTCCTACATGCGCCGCGTGCGCGATCCCGAGTTCGTCGCGGACGGAGGGTGGCCGATCCGCACCGGTCGTGTTGTCGCACCATCCGAGGCGCCCATCATCGTGCCGGCGGATCAGCTCCCCCTCGGCATCTGAACCCCACGATCCGGTCTGTCGACGACGAAACGCCCCGATCCGAGGATCGGGGCGTTTCGTGTACAGCGGTGTGGACTACTTGCCGAAGCCCTTGAAGCGCTGGTTGAACTTCTCGACACGGCCGGCCGAGTCCATGATGCGCTGCTTCCCCGTGTAGAACGGGTGCGACTCGGACGAGATCTCCACGTCGATCACCGGGTAGGTGACGCCGTCGAGGTCGATCGTCTTGCCGGACGAGACCGTCGAGCGCGTGAGGAACGTCGCGCCGGAGGCGAGGTCGCGGAAGACGACGGCTTCGTACGTGGGGTGGATGTCAGATTTCATCAGCAGTCCTTGTTGAGTGGATGGTGTGGGTAGTACCCGCGCTCGGAACTCCAGGCACGAGGCAGAAAGCTCTTGGCTCCGCGAGCCAAAGGTCGACTTTACCAGACTCGGCGCGCGTCTGCTCGCCGAGGGCGATCGACGCGCCGAGGTTGGGTCGTCAGACCGGTGCGACGGCGGACCGGCCGGCGCGGGTGGAACGGGCATGGAAGCGCCCGTCCTCCTCGGTCAGCTCGATCGGGAGGTCGAACGTCTCACTGAGGTGCTCTGACGTGAGGATCTCGGCGATGGGTCCAGCCGCGACGATGCCACCGTCCCGGACGAGCAGCACGTGCGTGAAGCCGACCGGGATCTCCTCGACGTGGTGCGTCACCATGATGATCGCCGGCGAGTCGTCCGCGCTCGCATAGCCGCCGAGGAGTTCGACGAGTTCTTCGCGGGTGCCGAGGTCGAGGCTCGCCGCAGGCTCGTCCAGGAGGAGCAGTTCGGGGTCCGTCATGATCGCCCGGGCGATCTGGACACGCTTCTGTTCGCCGTCGCTGAGCGTGCCGAAGCGACGGTCGGCGAGGTGGTCGAGCTTCCATTCGGCGAGCACCCGGGACGCACGCTTCACGTCGATGTCCTCGTACTGCTCGACCCAGCGTCCCGTGACGGAGTAGGCGGCCGTCAGGACCACGTCGAGGACGGTCTCCTCCGGCGGCACCCGCTTCGCGAGCGCCGACGAGGCGAACCCGATGCGGGGACGCAACTCGAAGACGTCGACGCGACCGAGGGTCTCGTCGAGGACCGACACCGTTCCCTTCGAGGGATGGATGAGCGTCGCGGCCAGCTGCAGGAGTGTCGTCTTCCCGGCGCCGTTCGGGCCGAGGACGATCCATCGCTGGTCGCCCGTCACCGTCCAGTCGACACCGTCGAGGATGGGGTTGAGATTGCGGACCACGGACACATCGGAGAACTGCAACACGCTCGGCATGGTCCTAGCCTATCCGGACCAGGTCCCCGCACGTCGCCCTCCGGGGCGTACCCGGGAAGCGGTTCAGACGAGGCTGCGGTACAGCTCCGCCGTCTGGGAGGCGATCCGCGACCAGCTGAAATCGGACTCCGCTCGGCGACGTCCTGCCGCCCCGTACGCCCTCGCCTGCGCCGGATCCTGGACGACCTCCGTGAGGGTGGCGGCGAGGTCGGCGACGAAGCGCTCGGGGTCGAGCGGGGTCCCGGTGCCGTCGGACGCCTGCGCGAGGGGGACGATCCGGCCCGTGACGCCGTCCTGGACGACCTCCGGGATGCCGCCGGTCCCGGTCCCGACGACCGCGGCCCCACAGGCCATGGCCTCGAGGTTCACGATGCCGAGCGGCTCGTAGATCGACGGGCACACGAAGGTGGTCGCGGCGGTGAGCACGGTGCAGAGCTCGTGGCGCGGGAGCAGTCGTTCGATCCAGACGACCCCGGTGCGCTCCTGCTGCAGCTCCTCGACGAGTCCCTTGACCTCGGCGAGGATCTCGGGGGTGTCGGGAGCGCCGGCGCACAGGATGAGCTGGACGTCGGGCGGCAGCAGACGGGCCGCTCGAAGCAGGTACGGCAGCCCCTTCTGCCGGGTGATCCGGCCGACGAAGACGACGGACGGACGCGACGGGTCGATGCCGAGGGACTGCAGCAGGTCATCGTCGACCCGAGGCTGCCAGTCGGTGAGGTCGACGCCGTTGTAGATGACCTGCACCTTGGCCGGGTCGAGGCTCGGGTAGGACCGCAGGATGTCCCGTCGCATGCCGTCACTGACCGCGACGACGGCCGCGGCCCCTTCGTAGGCGGACTGCTCGATCCAGCTCGACACGCGGTACCCGCCACCGAGCTGTTCGGCCTTCCAAGGCCGCAGCGGTTCCAGGCTGTGCGCGGTGACGACGTGCGGGATGCCGTGCAGGAGGGAGGCGAGATGCCCGGCACCGTTCGCGTACCAGGTGTGCGAGTGCACGAGGTCGGCCCCCGCGACGTCCTGGGCGATGAGGAGGTCCGTCCCAAGGGTGGTGAGCGATCCGTTGGCGCCCTGGAGTTCGGCCGGCACGCCGTAGGCGACCGTGTCGGCCTCGTCGCGCGGGGCGCCGAAGCAGCGGACGGTCACGTCGATGTCGCTGCGGAGGGATTTCACCAACTCCGCGACGTGGACACCTGCTCCGCCGTAGATCTCCGGCGGGTACTCCTTTGTCACAAGATCAACTCGCATGTCTAGACGCTAGTACAGGTCACCTCCGGCATCTATTCTGAAGCCATGGCCGCCTCAAAGAAGATTTTCGGAATCGTCCTCGCTGGTGGGGAAGGGAAGCGGTTGATGCCGCTGACCGCGGACCGCGCGAAACCGGCCGTACCGTTCGGCGGGCAGTACCGTCTGATCGACTTCGCGCTGTCCAACCTCATCAACTCGGGACTCACCCAGATCGTCGTCCTCACCCAGTACAAGTCCCACAGCCTTGACCGCCACGTCTCGCAGACGTGGCGTCTCTCGGGGTTGCTCGACTCCTATGTCGCATCCGTGCCGGCGCAGCAGCGCCTCGGGAAGCGTTGGTTCAGCGGCTCCGCCGACGCCATCCTGCAGAGCCTCAACCTCATCCGCGACGAGAAGCCCGACATCGTCGTGGTCGTCGGTGCGGACCACGTGTACCGCATGGACTTCGCGCAGATGATCGAGGCGCACATCCAGTCCGGGAAGAAGGCCACCGTCGCGGCGATCCGTCAGCCGATCTCCCTCTCGGACCAGTTCGGCGTCATCGACGTGGACGCTGACGACCCCACGACGATCGCGCGCTTCCTCGAGAAGCCCCTCGACGCACCCGGCCTGCCGGACTCCCCCGGTGAGGTGCTCGCCTCCATGGGCAACTACGTGTTCGACGCGGACGCGTTGATGCAGGCGGTCATCGACGACGGTGAGGTGACGAGTTCGAACCACGACATGGGTGGCGACATCGTCCCGTACTTCGTCGATCGCGGTGAAGCCGGCGTGTACGACCTCCAGCGGAACGACGTACCGGGCTCCACCGACCGCGACCGCTACTACTGGCGCGACGTGGGGACGATCGAGTCCTTCTACGAGGCGCACCAGGACCTCATCTCGACGCTCCCCATCTTCAACCTCTACAACCGGGACTGGCCGATCTTCAGCTCGCAGTTGAACTCGCCGCCGGCCAAGTTCGTGCGGGATGCGAAGGGCAACCTCGGCCAGACCATCGACTCGATCGTCTCGCTCGGGTCGCTGCTGTCCGGAGCGCACATCGAGCGCAGTGTCCTCGGGCCCTGGGCGCTCGTGGAGTCGGGCGCTCACGTCTCGGACTCCGTGGTGTTCGACAAGGTCCACATCGAACCGGACGCCGTCGTCAAGCGGGCTATCCTGGACAAGGATGTGGTGGTCACCTCCGGCGCGAGCGTCGGTGTCGACCACGACCGGGACCGCGCTCGCGGATTCACCGTCACCGAGTCCGGTCTCACCGTGGTTGGCAAGGGAGTACGCGTCGTTCCATGAGTACCGATCGTTCGGCAGTGGCGGATCCCGAGGCAGCACTCCCCCCACAGGCCGGACGAGGCGTCCGGTTCCTCGCGGTCCTGGACGCCGACTCGACGCTCATCGAGAACGAGGTGATCGAACTCCTCGCCGAGGAGGTCGGCAGTCTTCCCGAGGTCGCTGCGATCACGGAGCGGGCGATGCGAGGCGAGCTCGACTTCGCCGACAGCCTCCGGGCGCGGGTGGCGACGCTCGCCGGCCTGCGGGTGGACCGCATCCCCGTGATCGCCCGGCGGATCCGCACCACCCGCGGGCTCGAGCGGCTCATCGACGGGCTGCACGCGCACGGATCGACGATCGGTGTGGTCTCCGGCGGATTCCATGAACTCCTCGATCCGCTCGCAGCGACCCTCGGCCTCGACCATGTGCGGGCGAACCGGCTCGAGACGGCCGACGGTCGACTGACCGGCGGGCTCAGCGGGCCGATCATCGACGCAGCGGCCAAGGCGGATGCGTTGCAGGAGTGGGCCGCCCTCGACGACGTGCCGCTGGTTCGGACCATCGCGGTCGGCGACGGCGCAAACGATCTCGCCATGATGGAGGTCGCGGGCCTCTCGGTCGCCTTCAACGCGAAGCCGATCGTGCGTCGGCACGCGGACGTCGTCGCAGGCAGGGTCGACCTCGGCGACGTCCTGCCGCTCCTCGGCCTCGAGAGCGGGCCTCAGCGCCGCTGAGTCGACCCCGGGTGTTCGACCTCGGGTTAGTGCCCCATGCCGAGGCCACCGTCGACCGGGATGACCGCCCCGGAGATGTACCCGGCGTCATCGCCGGCGATCCAGGTGACGACCTTGGCGACCTCGTTCGCGCTCGCGAACCGGGCGGCGGGGATGCTCTTCTTGTACTCGGCCTGCGTCTCGGCCGGCAGCTCGGCGGTCATGTCCGTCTCGATGAAGCCGGGCGCGATGACGTTCGCCGTGATCCCGCGTGCACCGAGTTCACGGGTGATGGAGCGCGCCATGCCGACGAGGCCGCTCTTCGAGGCGGCGTAATTGACCTGGCCGGCGGAACCGTAGAGGCCGACGACACTCGAGATGAGCACGATGCGCCCGAACCGCGCCTTGAGCATGCCTTTCGACGCTCGCTTGACGACCCGGAAGGAACCACCCAGGTTCGTGTCGACCACCCGGTCGAAGTCCTCCTCGGTCATCCGCATGAGCAGGGTGTCCTTCGTGATGCCCGCATTGGCCACGAGCACCTCGACGGGACCGAGCTGGGCTTCGATCTCGGTGAAGGCCGCGTCCACCGAGGCGGCGTCCGTGACGTCCGCGCGGACCGTCAGCGTGCCGGCCGGTCCCTCGCCCGACCGCGCGGTCACGGCCACCCGGTGACCCTGCGCGACGAACTCCTCGGCGATGGCGAAGCCGATCCCCCGGTTGCCTCCGGTGACGAGGACGGTGCGTGGTGCGGTCATGGTCGATTCCTCTCCTGCGGCGGGACGGACCGATTCGAGCGGCGGCCGTCGAGGTCCGTGACGCTCCGGCCGCGGACCCGTACCAGCATATGGTGGTCTCCGGTTCCTCCCGGTCACTTCAGGGCATCGAGCGCCCGTCGAGAGCGTAGGCTGAGACTGGCATGAAGCAGCAGAGCATCACCTCACTCCCACCGGCGCCCGATCAGGAACGCCGGCAGCGGCTCATCAAGTACTCGATCACCATGGGTGTCCGGTTGCTTTGCCTCGCCGCGCTCCCATTCGTGCAGGGCGGTTGGATGTTCGTGGTCGCGGCCGGCGCCATCTTCCTCCCGTACATCGCCGTGATCATCGCGAACGCCGGTTCGCTGCCGTCGCAGGGCGAGATCGAACGCCCCAGTGGTGTCGTGGTGTCCCAGCGGCCGAACATCGTCGACGACTCCGTCCCTCCCCGCCCGGCCGACCAGGCATGATCGGGTTCGGAGCCGAGCCCGACGGGGTGATCTGTTCTCGCGCCGGGTGCCGTGCAGTGGCGGACTGGCGGATCGACTGGCGGAATCCGAAGATCCACACCGGAGACCGCGTGAAGACCTGGACCGCCTGCGAGGAGCACGTCGACTTCCTGGAAGCCTTCCTCGAGGCCCGCTCCTTCCCGCTCGAGCGGGTGCGCCTCGCCCCGGTGGTGGGATCATGAGCGCCGGATGGCGCTTCGCCTTCAGCCGGCGCTGGCTCGGATACCTGGGCGTCGCCATCGTCTTCGCCGTCGTCTGCGTGCTCCTCTCCAACTGGCAGCTCGCACGCGCGAGCGAGAAGGAGGAAGAGGTCCAGCGCATCGCCACCAACTGGGACGCGACCCCGATCCCGCTCGACGAGGCACTCCCATCGCTCGACTCCTTCAGCGTCGCCGACGAATGGCACCCGGTGTCGATGAGCGGAACCTACCTGACGGACGAGCAGTTGCTCGTCCGCAACCGTCCCCGGAACAACCAGGCGGGCTTCGACGTCCTCACGCCGCTCCGACTGGCCAACGGCGACGTCTTCATCGTCGATCGCGGCTGGGTCCCGGCGGGCGACACGCTCGACGCACCGGAGTCGATTCCCGCTCCCCCGTCCGGAGAGGTCTCGGTCGTCGTCCGGATCCGGCCGGGCGAGCCGACCCTCCCGGGCCGCGGTGCCGCCGACGGCCAGGTGGCGACGATCAACCTCCCCCAGATCGCCGAACTCCGCGGTGAGACGGTCTACACGGGCGCGTACGGGATGCTGCTCTCGGAGCGCCCGGCGCCCGCGGAGGCGGCGCCCCTCGGCCCGATCAAACCCGAGCCGAACGAGGGCATGCACCTGTCCTACGCGCTGCAGTGGGTCGTGTTCGCGCTGATGGGCTTCATCTTCCTCGCCTACGCGATCCGCCAGGAGTACCGCATCCTGAACTCGGACGACCCGAAGGAGCAGCGGCGGGCGGCCGCGCGCGCCGAACGCCTCGCCAACAAGGCGAGGTCCGACGCCGACATCGAGGACGAGATCCTCGAGTCGCGTCGCTGACCCACGCCGCCCACCGGATTCACCGGGCGGCCGAGCCGGGCCCGTGATGCACACGGGCCCAGCGCGTCAGGCCAGACTGACGAGGTCCTGGTAGTCCTTGTTCCAGTGGTCCTCGACGCCGTCGGGCAGGATGAGGACCCGTTCCGGGTTCAATGCCTCGACCGCTCCCTCGTCGTGGCTGACGAGTACGACCGCGCCCTCGTAGTGGGCGAGCGCGTCGAGGATCTCCAGCCGGCTGGCCGGGTCGAGGTTGTTGGTCGGTTCGTCGAGCAGGAGCATGTTCGCTCCCGAGACGACGATCATCGCGAGGGCGAGTCGCGTCTTCTCACCACCGGAGAGCACCCCCGCGAGCTTGTTGGAGTCGTCGCCGGTGAACAGGAACGAACCGAGCACCTTGCGCGCTTCCATCTCGGTGATGTTCGGCGACGAGGAGACCATGTTCTCCAGGACGCTGCGCTTGACGTCGATCGTCTCGTGTTCCTGGGCGTAGTAGCCGATCCGCAGCCCGTGACCGGGCTCGAGCTGACCGGTGTCGGGCTGGTCCACACCGGCCAGGATCCGCAGCAGCGTGGTCTTGCCCGCACCGTTGAACCCGAGGATTACGACCTTCGATCCGCGGTCGATCGCGAGGTCGACCGCCGTGAAGATCTCGAGTGATCCGTAGCTCTTCGACAGGTTGCTCGCCATGAGCGGCGTGCGGCCGCAGGGGGCCGGGGTCGGGAACCGCAGCTTCGCGACGCGATCCTGGGCGCGGACCTCCTCGAGGCCGGAGAGCATCCGCTCAGCGCGTGCGACCATCTGGTGCGCCGCGGCCGCCTTGCTGGCCTTCGCACCGAACTTGGCCGCCTGGAGCTGGAGCGCGGTCGCCTTCTTCTCGACGTTGGTGCGCTCCTTCTTCCGGCGCTCCTCGTCGGCCTCGCGCTGCCGCTGGTAGTTCTTCCAATTCATGTTGTAGATGTCGATGACGGTGCGGTTCGCATCGAGGTAGAAGACCCGGTTGACCGTCTCCCCCACGAGCTCGATGTCGTGCGAGATCACGATGAACCCGCCCTTGTACTGCTTGAGGAACTCCCGCAGCCACACGACCGAGTCGGCGTCCAGGTGGTTGGTCGGCTCGTCGAGGATGAGCGTCTCGGCGTCGGAGAAGAGGATGCGCGCGAGTTCGATGCGGCGGCGCTGTCCTCCGGAGAGCGTCTTCAGCTGCTGGTCGAGGATGCGGTCGGGCAGATTCAGGTTCGACGCGATCGACGCGGCTTCGGCCTCGGCGGCGTATCCCCCGAGGGCGTTGAACCGGTCCGTGAGGTTGCCGTACTTCTTCATGGCGGCTTCGGCGACCTTTGGGTCGTCGCTCGCCATGGCCATGCTCGACTCGTGCATGCCGAGCGCGAGCTGGCCGAGGCCGCGGGCGTCGAGGATGCGGGTGCGGGCGAGGTCCTCGGGGTTGCCGGAACGCGGATCCTGCGGGAGGTAGCCGATCTCCCCGCCACGATCGATCTTGCCGTTGGTCGGCAGGGTCTCGCCGGCCAGGGTCTTGGTCAGGGTGGTCTTCCCGGCGCCGTTGCGGCCGACGAGGCCGATCTTGTCGCCGGCGGACACGCGGAAGTTCACGTGCTCCATGAGCACGCGTGCCCCCACGCGGATCTCGAGGTCGTGCACACTCAGCACAGGCATGGTCCATTTCTTCAGGTGCGTTTCGACAACGCGGGGGGTGGGGGTCAACTTCCCAGTATAAATCGTGAAATCGATGCTCGGCACCGCGGCCGTCTCGCGTGCGTCCGAGGGCGCCCGTTCGGACTCAGCGCAGCGCCGAGATCCGTCGGATGGCCTCGGTCAGCAGCTCCGGCGAACAGGCGAGGTTCAACCGTGCATGGCCGGCGCCGGACGGACCGAACGGCGCTCCCTCCTGCAGAGCGACCTTCGCCACCCGCAGGATGTGACGGGCGGGCGGTTCCGACCAACCGAGAGTGGAGCAGTCGAGCCAGGCCAGATAGCCGGCGGCGGGCATGCGGTAACCGATCTCCGGGAGCTCGGCGCTCAGGAGGTCACCCAGCAGGCGTCGATTCCCATCGATGAGACCCAGAAGGCCGTCGAGCCACGGTTCCCCGGATTCGAACGCCGCGATCGAGGCCAGCACGCCGAACTGACCGGTGCGCCAGAAGACCTCGACCGGCATACCGGCGATCACGCTCCGCGGACCGGCACCAGCCGTCACCATGACCGCGCACTTCAGGCCTGCCAGATTCCAGGCCTTGCTCGCTGACAGGACGGCGTATCCGTTCGCCGCAGCCTCCTCCGAGACACTCAGGTAAGGGACGAACCGCTCGCCGGGCTGCGTGAGCGGCGCGTGGATCTCATCGCTCACCACCACGACCCCGTAGCGGGCGGCGAGCGAGGCGACGGAGCGGAGTTCCTCGACCGTGTGCGGGCGCCCGATCGGGTTGTGCGGGTTGCAGAGCAGGAAGGCCTTCGCGCCGTCACGGAACGCGGTCTCCAGGGCATCGAGATCGAGGCGGAGCCCACCGGCCGGGTCCTCCCGACGACTCGAACCGCGCAGCGGCACGTCGGCGACGACCCCACCGGCCTCGGCGACGAGGTCGAAGAATGGCGGGTACACCGGGGACGTGACGACGACCCGTTCCCCCGGGGTGATGACACGACGGAGGATCTCCACGATGCCCATGCTGACGTCGGCGGTGGTGAAGACGGATCCGGGGTCCACCTCCCACCCCCAGCGTCGTGACGCGAAGTCGGCGAACGCCTCGGGAAGTCGCGTGCGGCTCGCCACGTATCCGGCGTCCCCGCGATCGATCGCAGCGTGGAGTGCGGCGCGGATCACGGGCGCGAGCGGGACGTCCATCTCCGCGACGAACATCGGCAGGACGTCGTCCGGGTACTCGGACCACTTCTCGCTCGTCCGGGTGCGGAGCAGGTCGAGGGGGTCGGCGGAAACGGTCTCGGTCATGGCTCGACCCTATCCGCGGTCGGCGCGTCGGGCACAACCGCCGCGAACGACGACGACGGACGGCTGGAACACAGCCGTCCGTCGTCGTGGAGGATCGATCAGATCGAGAAGCCGAGGGCTCGCATCATGTCGCGGCCGTCGTCCGTGATCCGCTCGGGACCCCACGGCGGCATCCAGACCCAGTTGATGCGGAACGCGTCGACGATCCCGTCGAGCGCCTGACCGGTCTGTTCCTCCAGCACGTCCGTGAGCGGACAGCCGGCGGAGGTCAGGGTCATGTGGATGATGAGCGCGTCGTTCTCGTCATCCCAACCGAGATCGTAGATGAGACCGAGGTCGACCACGTTCACCCCGAGCTCGGGGTCCATGACGTCCTTGAGTGCTTCTTCGACCTCGTCGAATCGTTGCGGACTGAGCGTTGTTACCATGTCGTTATCTTAGACCGCCTTCGCGGACTCAGGCGCCTTCCGGAGCCACGACGGCGTCGACGAGGAAGCGGTCGTACCCTTCGTTCTCGAGTCGGTCGGCGAGCTCGGGACCGCCCTGTTCGGCGATCTTGCCGGCGACGAAGACGTGCACGAAGTCCGGCTTGATGTAGCGGAGGATGCGCGTGTAGTGCGTGATGAGCAAGACGCCGAGACCGGTGTTCTCCTTGGCGCGGTTGACGCCCTCGGAGACGATCTTGAGCGCGTCGACGTCGAGACCGGAGTCGGTCTCGTCGAGGACGGCGAACTGCGGCTTGAGCAGCTCGAGCTGCAGGATCTCGTGGCGCTTCTTCTCGCCGCCCGAGAAGCCCTCGTTCACGTTCCGCTCGGCGAAGGCCGGCTCCATGCGCAGGTTGCTCATCGACTCGCGGACGTCCTTGATCCAGCCACGGATGGCCGGTGCCTCGCCGTCGACCGCGGTCTTCGCGGTGCGGAGGAAGTTGGTGACCGTGACACCGGGGATCTCGACCGGGTACTGCATGGCCAGGAAGAGTCCGGCGCGCGCACGCTCGTCGACGCTCATCGCGAGGACGTCCTCACCGTCGAGGGTGATCGAGCCGCTGTCGACGGTGTACTTCGGGTGACCGGCGATCGTGTACGCGAGCGTCGACTTGCCCGAGCCGTTGGGACCCATGATGGCGTGCGTCTCGCCCTTGCGGATGGTGAGGTCGACGCCACGCAGGATCGGCTTCGTGCCCTGTTCGGTTTCGACACTGACGTGCAGGTCGCGGATTTCGAGGACTGACATGGTGCTAGATCTCTTTCGTTGCGGTCGGGTCGATGTAGATGTCGCCGTCGATGAGCTCGACGGTGTAGACGGGGACCGGCTCATAGGCCGGCAGGGTCAACGGCTTGCCCGTGGTGAGCGAGAACTGCGAACCGTGAGCCCAGCATTCGAGGTTGCCGTCTTCGACGAAGCCTTCGGACAGCGAGATGTCGCCGTGGGTGCAGACGTCCCCGATGGCGAACACGTCGTCAGACGCGTCCCGGACGAGGGCGATCGGCACGCCGTCCACCACGACCCGCTTGGCCTGGTTCACGGCGAGCTCGTCGAACGAGCACACCTTCGTCGCCATCAGTGCTGCGCTCCGCCGTCGTCCTGTCCGTCGGCGCCCAACAGCTCTGCTTCGATGGCCGCCGAGAGGCGCTCCTGCAGCTCGGCGTCGCCGATCTGCTGGATGATCTCGACGAGGAATCCACGGACGACGAGTCGCCGTGCTTCGTCCTCGGGGATGCCTCGCGCCTGCAGGTAGAAGAGCTGCTCGTCGTCGAAGCGTCCGGTCGCGCTCGCGTGGCCGGCTCCGGCGATGTCGCCGGTCTCGATCTCGAGGTTCGGAACGGAGTCGGCACGAGTGCCGTCCGAGAGGACCAGGTTGCGGTTCTGCTCGTAGCTGTCCGTGGCGACGGCACGGTTGCTGATGAGGACGTCGCCGATCCAGACGGACCGGGCGCCCTCACCCTGCAAGGCGCCCTTGTAGGTCACGCGGCCCCGGGTGTTCGGAGCGTCGTGGTGCATGTACACCTGCTGCTCGAGGTGCTGGCCCGCATCGGAGAAGTAGACGCCCAGTGAGTCGAGATCGGAGCCCTGACCGGAGAGGTGCAGCGTGGGGTTCACTCGGACGACCTTGCCACCGAGGGACACGACGACGTGCTTGAGGTGCGCGTCGCGGCCGATGGAGGCGAAGTGGCTCGCGAGGTGCACGGCTTCGTCGTCCCACCACTGCACCGACACGACGGTCACGTCCGCCTGCTCGCCGACGACGATCTCGACGTTCTCCGTGAGGCGCGCGTCGCCGGAGTTCTCGATGATGATCAGGCCGCGGCTGAACGGTGCGGCCGTGATGACCGTGTGCGCGGCGCGAGGGCCACCGCCGAGCGCGCTGCGCTCGATGCGGAGGGTCTTGGTCTCCTCACCGGTGACCGAGATCGCGAGCGCATGCTCGAAACTCGACCACGCGTTCGCCGATGCGCGCTCCTCCGGAACACCAGCCGATCCGACGCGCGCGTCGTCACGACCGATCCACTCGATGCCGAAGCCGTCGACGTCGTCGTGCTGGACCGGGGTGGGCGAGCCGTCGAGCTCCCCCGCGGTGAGGTCGGTGAACTTCGCGACCGGGCTGAGCTTCCAGACCGCCTCGCGTCCCGTCACCGCTGGGAAGTCGGCCACATCATAGGAGCTGAAGCGCTCCGATCGGGTCTGCACCGGGATGACGCGTCCTGCGCCGTCGCTGTGTGCCGTGATGCCGTGCTGTCCTTCGGTCTGAGTCGGTGCTGCAGTCGTCATTAACCGACGGATCCTTCCATGCCCATCTCGATGAGCTTGTTGAGTTCGAGTGCGTACTCCATGGGCAGCTCGCGGGCGATCGGCTCGATGAAGCCGCGGACGATCATGGCCATGGCCTCGTCCTCCGGCATGCCGCGGCTCATCAGGTAGAAGAGCTGCTCTTCGCTGACCTTCGACACCGTCGCCTCGTGTCCGAGCTGGACGTCGTCCACGCGGATGTCGATCGCCGGGTAGGTGTCGCTCCGGGAGATGGTGTCGACGAGGAGCGCGTCGCACCGCACGGTGTTGGCCGAGTGGTGGGCGTTGGCGTCGACCCGGACCTCACCGCGGTAGCCGGCACGGCCGCCACCACGGGCGATCGACTTCGACACGATCGACGACTGCGTGTACGGAGCCATGTGGATCATCTTGGCGCCGGCGTCCTGGTGCTGGCCGGGGCCGGCGAACGCGACGGACAGGGTCTCGCCCTTGGCGTGCTCGCCCATGAGGTAGATGGACGGGTACTTCATCGTGACCTTGGATCCGATGTTGCCGTCGATCCACTCCATGGTCGCGCCCTCAGCGGCCGTGGCACGCTTCGTGACCAGGTTGTAGACGTTGTTCGACCAGTTCTGGATGGTCGTGTACCGCACACGCGCGTTCTTCTTGACGATGATCTCGACGACCGCGGAGTGCAGCGAGTCCGACTTGTAGATCGGCGCGGTGCAGCCCTCGATGTAGTGCACGTAGCTGCCCTCGTCGGCGATGATCAGCGTCCGCTCGAACTGGCCCATGTTCTCGGTGTTGATCCGGAAGTAGGCCTGCAGCGGGATCTCCACGTGCACGCCGGGCGGCACGTAGACGAAGGAGCCACCGGACCACACGGCCGTGTTCAGCGCCGCGAACTTGTTGTCGCCGGACGGGATGACCGTGCCGAAGTACTCCTCGAAGAACTCGGGGTGCTCGCGCAACGCGGTGTCGGTGTCCATGAAGATGACACCCTGCGCCTCGAGTTCCTCGTTGATCTGGTGGTAGACCACCTCGGACTCGTACTGCGCGGCGACGCCGGAGACGAGGCGCTGGCGCTCGGCCTCGGGGATGCCGAGCTTCTCGTAGGTGTTCTTGATGTCGTCCGGCAGGTCTTCCCAGGTCTGGGCCTGCTTCTCGGTCGAGCGGACGAAGTACTTGATGTTCTCGAAGTCGATCTCGGAGAGGTCGGCGCCCCATGTCGGCATGGGCTTGCGCTCGAACAGCTGCAGGGCCTTGAGGCGCCGCTGCAGCATCCAGTCCGGTTCGCTCTTCAGCGCGGAGATGTCGGCCACGACCTCGGTGGAGATACCGCGGCGCGCTGAGGCGCCGGCGACGTCGCCGTCGTGCCATCCGAACTCGTATTGGCCGAGTCCGGCGAGCTCTGGGCGATCGATCAGGATGTCTGACATGTGTCCCTCTTTCCTCCCTGGAGACAACCACCGGATGGAGGTCGTCATTCCCTCCCGTGGGACGCGCCTGATCGGAGCGGGTTGGGGAGGGGATGTGCGGGCGGCTTCTTCGCGAACCTACAATGTTCTTGAACCATGGCGCTTCTCGCGCGCACCGTGAACCTCATAATCCTACAGCTTCCTGTGGGTTGTGGGTGAGGACGGTGCATACCGTCGCCGTGGCCACCGCGAACCGAAGGACCGACCCGTGTCAGACCACTCCAAGACCGCCAGTCGCGCGACGCCGCCGCGCAGCCTCCCCGAGCGGGTGCGCGCCACGCGGTTCTGGCAGTGGTTGCCGACGACGATCGACAAGCGGGTGCGGGTCGTCGCCTGGTTCTCGTTCGCGTTCCAGCTCGTCCTCATCGGCACCGGTGGAGCCGTCCGCTTGACCGCTTCCGGTCTCGGTTGCCCCACCTGGCCTCGCTGCACGGACGACTCGTTCGTGAACACGCCGGAGATGGGGATCCACGGGATCATCGAGTTCGGCAACCGTCTGCTGACGTTCGTCCTGGCGATCATCGTGATCGCCGCGTTCCTCGCGGTCATCCGCATGCGTCGGCAGCGGCCGGACCTCTTCCGACTGACCCTGCTCCAGGGGCTGTCCATCCCGGCACAGGCCGTCCTCGGCGGGATCACCGTGCTCACCGGCCTGAACCCGTACGTGGTGGGGCTGCACTTCGTCATCTCGATCGTCCTGGTCGCCCTCGCGACGATGCTCGTCCACCGGGTCTACCGCGGGCCCCGTGGCGCGGTGAAGGTCATGCCCGGTTGGTACCTCGGCGTCGTCCACCTCACGAGCCTGTTCGTGGCTGTGACGGTCGTCTTCGGCATCCTCACCACGGGCTCGGGACCCCACGCCGGCGACAACTCCAAGAAGGTGCCCGCTCCGCGGAACGGCTTCGACCCGGAGTTCCTGCAGCACCTCCACAGCTGGCCCGCCTACGCGACGCTCGCGGGCACCGTCGTCCTCCTCATCGGGGCGATCGTGCTCGGCGCACGCCGAGGGTCGCGCGGCGTCCGCACCGCGGTCACCACACTCCTCGCGGTCGAAGTCGCGCAGATCGTCGTAGGACTCACCCAGGCGCGCCTCGGACTCCCCGAGGTGCTGGTCGGTCTCCACATGGTGCTCGCCGGACTCCTCGTCGCCGCGATGACCTGGGTCGTCCTGCAGCAGCGGATCCCGGTGCGGACGGCGTCGAACGACGAGCGTCCGGTCTCCCTCAGCGCCGCGCGCTGACTCCGACGCGTCGTCGACGACGGGTCGACGCGCGCCGCTGGAGGTGCTGCCCTCGGACGACGGCTCAGAGCATCCCGACGGCGGTCACGCGGACCACGGCCGTGCCGGTCTCGTCGGAGGCGTCGAGGTCGATGACGGCAGCGATCCCCCAGTCGTGGTCACCGGCCGGGTCGGCGAACACCTGGCGCACGCGCCAGACTCCCCCGGCATCGCCGACGGGGCGTTCGTCCTCGTCGTCGATCACGAGGAGGGCAGGGCTCCGCGCCGCGGCTCCCGTCGGCAACTCGCCGTGCTCCTCGAAGTAGGGGTCCATGGCATCGGCCCAGGCGTCGGCGTCGAATCCCGCAGAGGCGTCGAGCTCGCCGAGTGCGTCGTAGTGCTCCAGGGAGGCGAGCTGGACCCGGCGGAAGAGTTCGTTCCGGACCAGGACCGTGAACGCACGCCGGTTCGCGAGCACGCTGCGCGGTGTCGGCGGGAGTGCGTGGACGGCCTCGGCATGCCGTTCCGGATCCGGGTGGGAGAGTTCCTCCCACTCGTCGAGCAAGCTCGAGTCGACCTGGCGGACGAGTTCGCCGAGCCACTCGATGAGGTCCTGGAGTTCCTCGTCCTTGAATTCGTCCGGGACACTCTGGCGGATCGCCCGGAAGGCGTCCGACAGGTAGCGCAGGACGAGCCCCTCAGACCTCGACAGGCTGTAGAACGACACGAATTCGCTGAAGTTCAGCGCCCGCTCGATGAAGTCGCGGACGACCGCCTTCGGGCGCAATTCGAGGTCGAGCGCCCAGGGCTGCGCCACCGTGTAGCTCGTGAACGCCGCCTCGAGGAGCTCTGCGAGTGGCTTCGGGTGGGTGACCTGTTCGAGGAGCTCCATGCGCTGGTCGTACTCGATCCCCTCGGCCTTCATCGCCTGCACGGCCTCGCCCCTGGCGAGGTGCTGCTGGGCCATCACGATCTGACGGGGGTCGTCGAGGGTCGACTCCACCACCGAGATGACGTCGAGTGCGAAGCCGGGTTCCGCCGGGTCGAGGAGCTCGAACGCCGCGAGGGCGAAGGGTGAGAGTGGGGCGTTGAGGGCGAAGTTGGGCTGCAACTCGACCGTGAGACCGATGACGACCTCACCCGTGTCGGGATCGGTGGTCTGGGTGATCACGCCGGCGGTGCGCAGCGTGCGATAGATCTCGAGCGCGCGTCTGGCGAGGGCGAAGCGTCTGGCGCGCGGTTCGTGGTTGTCGAACACGAGCGAACGGATGGTGCCGAAGCTGTCACCGCCACGCGCGATGACACTGAGCATCATCGCGTGGGTGAGCTGCATGTGGCTCGTCAGCGTCTCCGGTTCGGCCGAGACCAGCCGTTGGAAACTGGGCTCTCCCCATGACACGAAGCCTTCGGGTGCCTTCTTGCGGATGATCTTGCGGCGCTTCTTCGGGTCGTCGCCCGCCTTCTCGATCAGTTTGAGGTTCTCGGTCTCGTGCTCGGGTGCCTGCACCACCACGGTGCCTGCGGTGTCGTACCCCGCTCGACCCGCTCGCCCGGCGATCTGGTGGAACTCCCTCGCGTTCACCTGCCGCATCTTCGTGCCGTCGTACTTCGTGAGCGCGGTGAACAGGACGGTACGGATCGGGACGTTGATCCCGACCCCGAGGGTGTCGGTCCCGCAGATGACCCGGAGGAGGCCCCGTTGCGCCAGTTGCTCGACGAGGCGTCGGTACTTCGGCAGCATGCCGGCGTGGTGCACGCCGATACCGCTGCGGACGAGTCGGGACAGGGTCGTGCCGAACGCGGTGCTGAACCGGAAGTCACCGATGGCCGCGGCGATCTCGTCGCGCTGCTCCCGCGTGACGACCTTGAGGCTCGTCAACGCCTGCGCCCGCTCGAGCGCGGCCGCCTGGGCGAAGTGCACGATGTAGACGGGCGCCTGGCCGGTGTGGAGGAGATCCTCCACCGTTTCGTGGATCGGCGTCGTCGCGTAGGAGAAGTGCAACGGCACGGGGCGTTCGACGCCCGTCACGACGGCGGTCTCGCGGCCGGTGCGGCGCTCGAGGTCGGCCGCGAGTTCGCCGACGTCTCCGAGCGTCGCGGACATCAGGATGAACTGGGTGTCCGGCAACGTGAGCAGCGGGACCTGCCAGGCCCAACCCCGATCCGGGTCGGCGTAGAAGTGGAACTCGTCCATCACGACCTGGTCGATGCCCGCATCGGTGCCGTGTCGCAACGCCAGGTTGGCCACGATCTCCGCGGTGCAGCAGACGATCGGCGCGTCGGCGTTCACCGAGGAGTCGCCGGTGACCATCCCGACGTTCTCCGCGCCGAACATCTCGACGAGGGCGAAGAACTTCTCGCTGACGAGTGCCTTGATGGGGGCCGTGTAGTAACTGCGTCGGCCGGAACTCAACGCGGCGAAGTGCGCGCCTGCGGCGACGAGGCTCTTCCCGGTGCCCGTGGGCGTGGACAGGATGACGTTGGCGCCGTCGACGATGCCGATGAGCGCCTCCTCCTGGGCCGGGTAGAGGCTGAGACCGCCGGCCTCGGCCCAGGAGACGAACCGGTCGAAGACGATGTCGGGGCTCTCCCCCGTCGCAGCGATCAGCCGGCCACGTTCCGCTGCGTCAGCCACCGGGTCAGAACGGGAGGAGCGGGTCGATGCCGACGGCGAGGAACAGCAGGGTCAGGTAGGTGATCGAACCGTGGAACACGCGCATGGGCGAGACGTGCTCGTGGCGGATCGCCAGGTTGTAGAGGCGGTGGGTCTCGTAGACGAACCAGCCGCCGGACAGGAGGGCGACCGCACTGTAGAGCAGGCCCATGTCCGCCACGGGGATGAGCAGGAGGGAGCAGGCGACCGTGGCCCAGGCGTAGAGGATGACCTGCAGGCCGACCTGTGCCCGCCCGCGGACGACGGCGAGCATCGGTACGCCGACGGCCTGGTAGTCGCTCCGGTACTTCATGGACAGCGGCCAGTAGTGCGGCGGCGTCCACAGGAACACGACGGCGAACAGGATGATCGGTGCCCAGGTGAGCGAACCGGTGACGGCGGCCCAACCGATGACGACGGGGAAGCAACCGGCGATCCCGCCCCAGATGATGTTCTGCTGGGTGCGTCGCTTCAGCCACAGGGTGTAGACGAACACGTAGAAGAGGATCGCGCCGACCGACAGCGAAGCGGCCAGCCAGTTGGTGGTGGCGAGGAGCCACACCGTCGACACGACGCCGAGCGTCCAGGCGAACACGAGGGCCTCGCGCGGCGTGACCTCGCCGGTCACGAGGGGGCGCTTCTTCGTGCGGTCCATCACCGCGTCGATGTCGCGGTCGATGTAGCAGTTGAACGCTGCGGCGGAGCCGGCGCTGAGCGCGCCGCCGATCACCGTCGCGATGACGAGCCACCAGTCCGGCAGGCCGCCCTTCGCGAGGATCATGACCGGGATCGTCGTCACCAGCAGCAGTTCCATGACCCGGGGCTTGGTGAGGGCGATGTACGCCTTCGCCTTGCGTCGGAAACCGAGCCTGGGGCTCGACACACGTTCTGCTACAGCGACGTCCATTGCTCCTCTAACGTTCGGTTCACCACGCACTGCTCGCCCGGTACGCGGTCCGCAGACGATTCTACGACACCGGCGAGGCGCACCGTACTCCGCGAGGGCGCTGCGCGCGGCTCACCGCCGGCAGGCTCGTCGGCAAGCTCTGTGACGTCGAAAGTCCACCCGTGTTCGCGCTGGTCGAACATCGACCGACAGCTGCGGTCTGTCGCTATGCTGGGAAGTGCTCGCCAGCCACTGTGCACGCGTGCGCCCCCTTCACCCAGTTCGAAGAGCGGTGTCGTGTGCTCGGACGCCGAAGACGACGTGGGCCGCGAACGTACAGAAGAAGGCTCGACCGCTCGTCGGCCTCCTGTTCCGATGAGAAGGGTCAGTATTCAGTGGCAGATCTGCAGTGGGAAAGCATTGACAGCAAAGCGGTCGACACGGCGCGCATCCTCGCCGCCGACGCGGTCGAGAAGGTCGGCAACGGCCACCCGGGGACGGCGATGAGTCTCGCCCCCGCCGCATACCTCCTGTTCCAGAAGGTCATGCGCCGCGACCCGAAGGACCAGGACTGGCTCGGGCGCGACCGCTTCGTGCTGTCGGTCGGGCACAGCTCGCTGACGCAGTACGTCCAGCTCTACCTCGGTGGCTACGGCCTCGAACTCTCCGACCTCGAGGCGCTCCGCACCTGGGGTTCGCTGACGCCCGGCCACCCGGAGTACGGGCACACCAAGGGTGTCGAGATCACCACCGGTCCGCTCGGCCAGGGCCTCGCATCCGCCGTCGGCTTCGCCTACGCGTCCCGTTTCGAGCGCGGCCTGTTCGACCCCGAAGCAGACGCCGGCACGAGCCCCTTCGACCACTTCGTCTACGTCATCGCGGGTGACGGCGACCTGCAGGAGGGTGTGACGAGCGAGGCCTCCTCGCTCGCCGGCCACCAGCAGCTCGGCAACCTCATCGCGATCTACGACTCCAACCAGATCTCGATCGAGGACGACACCAACATCGCCTTCACCGAGGACGTCAAGGCTCGCTACGAGGCGTACCACTGGCACGTCCAGGTCGTCGACTGGAAGCAGACCGGCGAGTACGTCGAAGACGTCCACGCGCTGAACGACGCGATCGAGGCAGCCAAGGCCGAGACCGAGAAGCCGTCGCTGATCATCCTCAAGACGATCATCGGCTGGCCGGCTCCCAAGAAGCAGAACACGGGCAAGATCCACGGCTCCGCACTGGGTGCCGAGGAACTCGCCGCCGTCAAGGAGGTCCTCGGGTTCGACCCCGAGCAGAGCTTCGTCGTCGCCGACGAGGTCATCGAGCACACCCGCAAGGCGATCGACCGTGGTGCCGAGGCCCGTGCCGAGTGGCAGCAGGCGTTCGACGCCTGGGCCGCGGCCAACCCCGAGCGTGCTGCGCTGCTCTCGCGTCTCGAGACCGGCGAGCTCCCCGAGGGCGTCGAGTCCGCACTGCCCGTCTTCGAGGCAGGCAAGGACGTCTCCACGCGCGCCGCTTCCGGCAAGGTGCTCAACGCCCTCGGCCCGGTCATCCCCGAACTCTGGGGCGGCTCGGCCGACCTCGCCGAGTCGAACAACACCACGATCGAGGGCGGTGCGTCCTTCATCCCGAGCGAGCACTCCACCCACGAGTGGACCGGCAACCCGTACGGACGCGTCCTGCACTTCGGTATCCGTGAGCACGCGATGGCCGCCATCCTCAACGGCATCGTCCTCCACGGACCCACCCGCGCGTTCGGTGGCACCTTCCTCATCTTCAGCGACTACATGCGTCCGGCCGTCCGTCTGGCCGCGCTCATGAACGTGCCGTCCATCTTCGTGTGGACCCACGACTCCGTCGCCCTGGGTGAGGACGGCCCGACGCACCAGCCGATCGAGCAGCTCGCCTCGCTCCGTGCCATCCCGAACCTCGCCGTCGTGCGACCGGGTGACGCGAACGAAGTCGCCTACGCCTGGCTGGAGATCCTCAAGCGCCGCGGCGGCCCCACCGGCATCGCGCTGACCCGTCAGAACATCCCGGTGTTCGAGCGAGGCACGGGCGACGCGTCCGGCGAGACCTTCGCCGCCGCGTCCAACGTCTCCAAGGGCGCCTACGTGCTCGCCGAGGCGCCGAACGGCACGCCCGACGTCATCCTCATCGCGACGGGTTCCGAGCTCCAGCTCGCCGTCGAGGCCCGCGAGGTCCTCCGCGGCGAGGGCGTCAACGCCCGCGTCGTCTCGGTCCCCGCGCTCGAGTGGTTCGAGGAGCAGTCCGCCGAGTACCGCGAGTCCGTCCTGCCGAAGGCCGTCACCGCGCGCGTCTCCGTCGAGGCGGGTCTCGGCCTGACCTGGAAGAGCATCGTCGGCGACGCCGGCCGCACCGTGTCGATCGAGCACTTCGGTGCCTCCGCCGACTACAAGACGCTGTTCCGTGAGTTCGGCATCACCACGGAGGCAGTCGTCTCCGCAGCACACGAGACGCTCGGCAAGTAGCCCGGGCGAAGGAGACAGAAGAACATGACTGAAACCCCAACCGCCCAGCTGTCCGCCGCCGGCGTCAGCATCTGGCTCGACGACCTCTCCCGCGGACGCATCCAGTCCGGTGGCCTCGAGCAGCTCATCGCCGACCGCAACGTCGTCGGCGTCACCACGAACCCGACCATCTTCGCCTCGGCGCTCAGCAACGGCGACGTCTACGCCGAGCAGGTCGCCCAGCTGGCCGCAGCAGGCAAGGACGTCACGGAGGCGGTCTTCGAGATCACCACCGACGACGTCGCGTCCGCCTCGAAGATCTTCCGTGGCGTCTACGACGCCTCCGGCGGGTACGACGGCCGGGTCTCGATCGAGGTCGAGCCGGGCTTCGCCCACGACGCCGCTGCCACGATCGAGCAGGCCAAGGCCCTCTGGACCAAGGTCAACCAGCCCAACGCGATGATCAAGATCCCCGCGACCGTCGAAGGCCTCGAGGCCATCACCGCGGTCATCGGCGCCGGCATCAGCGTCAACGTCACCCTGATCTTCAGCCTCACGCGCTACCGCGAGGTGATCAACGCCTTCCTGACCGGTCTCGAGCAGGCCAAGGCGGCTGGGCACGACCTCTCGACGATCCACTCGGTCGCCTCCTTCTTCGTGTCGCGCGTCGACACGGAGATCGACAAGCGTCTCGAAGCCGTCGGCACCCCCGAAGCGATCGCGCTGAAGAGCAAGGCCGGCGTCGCCAACGCCCAGCTGGCCTACCAGGTCTTCGAGCAGGAGTTCGCGAGCGAGCGGGCCACCGCCCTCCTCGAGGCCGGCGCCAACAAGCAGCGTCCGCTCTGGGCCTCGACGGGCGTCAAGTCCGCCGACCTCCCCGACACGCTCTACGTGACCGAGCTCGTCGCCGACGGTGTCGTCAACACCATGCCGGAGAAGACGCTCGAGGCGACCTTCGACCACGGCGTCATCACCGGTGACACCGTCACCGGCTCCTACGCAGCGGCCAACGAGGTCCTCGACGCGATCGCCGCGCAGGGTGTGTCCTACGACGAGGTGACCGAGCTCCTCGAACGCGAGGGCGTCGAGAAGTTCATCGTCTCCTGGAACGAGTTGCTCGAGACGGTGAAGACGGCGCTGGAGGCCTCCAAGTGAGCTTCAAGATCCACGTGAGCGGTGCGGCCGAGGCCGCCGTCGCGTCGGTCGTCCCGACGCTCGTCAGCGACCTCGTCGCATCGCGGATCACCGACCAGGACCCCACCCTGTGGGGTCCTGCAGCCGAGGCCGAGGCGTCCAAGCGCCTCGGCTGGGTGCAGGCGGTCTCCGTCTCCCGCCCGCTCGTCGAGCCGATCCTCGCTCTGCGCGAGCAGTTCAACGACCAGGGTGTCGACCACATCGTCCTCGCGGGCATGGGCGGATCCTCCCTCGCACCCGAGGTCATCACGGGCACCCTCGGGGGCCACCTGACGGTGCTCGACTCGACCGCACCCGGTCAGGTGCTCTCGGCTCTCGCGGACCGCCTCGAGACCTCCGTGCTCGTCGTCTCCTCGAAGTCCGGCTCCACGGTGGAGACCGACAGCCAGCGACGTGCCTACGAGGCTGCGTTCACGGCGGCCGGCATCGACCCCGCCGGTCGGATCGTCATCGTCACCGACCCGGGCTCGCCGCTCGAGGCGGCGGCGAACGAGGCGGGTTACCGCGTCTTCAACGCCGACCCGAACGTGGGCGGCCGCTACAGCGCGCTCACCGCGTTCGGTCTCGTCCCCTCCGGTCTCGCCGGGGTCGACATCGGTGCGCTGCTCGACGAAGCCGACGCCGTGCTCGGTGAGCTGGCCATCGACGACGCGTCGAACCCGGGGCTCATCCTCGGTGCGGCGCTCGGCGGTACCGTCCCGCTGCGCGACAAGGTCGGACTCATCACCGACGGCACGCACATCGTCGGTTTCCCCGACTGGGCCGAGCAGCTCATCGCAGAATCCACCGGCAAGTCCGGTCGCGGACTCCTGCCGGTCGTGCTCAACCCGCTCGCACCCGAGTTGGAGTCGAAGCCGTCCGATCTGCAGATCGTGCGGATCGTCGACGACGCCCACGAGTTCCACCTGCTCCCCCGCGACCGTCACGAGGGCGAGATCCTCGTGAGCGGCAGCCTGGGCGCGATGATGCTCGTGTGGGAGTACGCCACCGTGATCGCTGGCCGCCTCATCGGCATCGACCCGTTCGATCAGCCCGACGTCGAGTCGGCGAAGGTCGCCACGCGCGGGCTGCTCGACAACCGCCCGGAGCCTGAGGCACCCGCCTTCGTCGCCGACGGTATCGAGGTCCGCGGGACGACCGACCTCCTGGATGGTGTGACCACCCTGTCCGGTGCCGTCGAGGCACTGCTCGCAAGGCTCCCGGAGGACGGCTACGTCGCGAT
Organism: Plantibacter sp. Leaf314; assembly: GCF_001423185.1. NCBI lineage: Bacteria > Bacillati > Actinomycetota > Actinomycetes > Micrococcales > Microbacteriaceae > Plantibacter > Plantibacter sp. Leaf314. The sequence goes on from NZ_LMOB01000001.1 coordinate 214,375, forward strand.
CCAGGGCTACGTCGACCGCCTCGCCTCGCCCCAGCTCGAGAGCATCCGCGACCTCGTCGCGGCGCAGGCCGGTCGCCCCACCACCTTCGGTTGGGGTCCGCGCTTCCTGCACTCGACGGGTCAGTACCACAAGGGCGGCCCGGCGAACGGCGTGTTCCTGCAGATCACCGAGACGGCGCCCGTCGACCTGGAGATCCCGGAACGACCGTTCACCTTCGGCCAGCTCATCGAGGCCCAGGCGGGTGGCGACGCCCGCGTCCTCGCCGAGCACGGTCGTCCGGTCCTCACGTTGACCCTCACGTCGCCGGACCAGAACATCGTCACCCTCTTCGACGCCGTCAACGACTAACGCGTCACTGCACAAGGAGCTTCATGTCCCCGGTGGAAATCACCCCGGAGTCCAACCCGCTGCGGGTTGACTCCGATCGGCGCCTCAATCGGATCGCCGGTCCGAGCGGCCTCATCATCTTCGGTGTGACAGGCGACCTGTCCCGCAAGAAGTTGATGCCGGCCGTGTACGACCTCGCGAACCGGGGGCTGCTGCCCCCAGGGTTCTCGCTCGTCGGGTTCGCCCGACGGGACTGGGAGGACCAGGACTTCATGGAGGTCGTCCACGACTCGGTGAAGCAGTACGCCCGAACGGAGTTCCGTGAGGACGTCTGGAATCAGCTCGCGCAGGGCATCCGCTTCGTCCCCGGCGAGTTCGGGGACGACGCGGCCTTCGAGAAGCTGAAGGCCACCATCGAGGAGCTGGACGCGGATCGCGGAACGATGGGCAACCACGCGTTCTACCTGTCGATCCCCCCGAAGGCCTTCCCCCAGGTGACCGAGCAGTTGCGTCGATCCGGCCTCGCGGAGCCCGCGGACGGGCAGTGGCGTCGTGTCGTCATCGAGAAGCCCTTCGGGAGTGACCTGAAGACGGCTCGCGAGCTGAACGACATCGTGCAGTCCGTGTTCCCGTCGGATTCGATCTTCCGGATCGACCACTACCTCGGCAAGGAGACCGTCCAGAACATCCTGGCGCTCCGGTTCGCCAACCAGTTGTACGAGCCCATCTGGAACGCCAACTACGTCGACCACGTCCAGATCACCATGGCCGAGGACATCGGCGTCGGGGGTCGTGCCGGGTACTACGACGGCATCGGCGCTGCGCGCGACGTCATCCAGAACCACCTGCTGCAGCTCCTCGCGCTCACGGCCATGGAGGAGCCCATCTCCTTCAACGCCTCGGATCTCCGTGCGGAGAAGGAGAAGGTCCTCGCGGCCGTCCGCCTGCCGGACGACCTCGGCGCGGCGACCGCCCGTGGGCAGTACGCCGGTGGCTGGCAGGGCGGTGAGCATGTGCTCGGCTTCCTCGACGAGGACGGGATGAACCCCGCCTCGACGACGGAGACCTACGCGGCCATGCGTCTCGACATCAACACGCGACGATGGGCCGGCGTGCCGTTCTACCTCCGTGCAGGCAAGCGCCTCGGGCGTCGTGTCACGGAGATCGCCGTCGTGTTCAAGCGCGCTCCGCAGTACCTGTTCGCCGAGAGCCAGACCTCGGCGCTCGGGCAGAACGCGCTCGTCATCCGGGTCCAGCCCGACGAGGGTGTCACGATCCGTTTCGGCTCGAAGGTTCCAGGGGCCGGAACCCAGGTCCGCGACGTGACCATGGACTTCGGGTACGGACACGCCTTCACCGAGGCGAGCCCCGAAGCATACGAACGACTCATCCTCGACGTCCTCCTGGGCGACCCCCCGCTCTTCCCCCGTCACGAGGAGGTCGAGCTCTCCTGGAAGATCCTCGACCCCATCGAGGAGTACTGGGCGGCACAGGACCAGCCGCTCGAGCAGTACGCTCCCGGCACCTGGGGGCCGTCCTCCGCCGACGACCTCATGACCCGCGACGGACGCACCTGGAGACGACCATGATCGTAGACCTGCCAGACACCACCACCAGCAAGCTGTCGAAGGCGCTCGTCACCATCCGCGAGGATGGCGGCGCGGTCGCCCTCGGTCGCGTGCTCACCCTGGTCATCTCCACGCGCCTCGGCGCGGAGGAGGAGGCCATCGAGGCCGCGAACGAGGCCTCGCGCGAGCACCCGATGCGCGTCATCGTCCTCTCCACGGAGCACGACGACAACGACTCCTCGATCGGAGACCGGCTCGACGCCCAGATCCGCGTCGGCGGCGACGCAGGCGCGAGCGAGGTCGTCATCCTCCGCGCCTACGGTGCGGTGGCCGAGAACGAGGAGAGCCTCGTCACCGGTCTGCTGCTGCCCGACGCCCCCGTCGTGGCCTGGTGGCCGGGTGAGGCGCCGGAGCGCGTCTCGACCTCCCCGATCGGCCGCATCGCCCAGCGTCGCATCACCGACGCGTCCGCGGCGGCGGACACCCACGCCGCCCTGCGCGGCCGTGCGGCCAACTATGCCCCGGGCGACACCGACTTCGCCTGGACCCGACTCACCCTGTGGCGCGCGCAGCTCGCTGCCGTGTTGGACCAGCCTCCGTACGAGCCGGTCACGGCAATCGAGGTGTCCGGTGCCTCCGACTCGCCGTCGACCGAACTCCTGGCAGCGTGGCTGCAGCTCCAGCTGCAGGTCGACGTCACCCACGAGCTCAGCATGGCCCACGGCTCCAGTGGCATCCACGGGGTCCGACTGACGCGCGCCTCCGGCAACGTCGTCCTCGAGCGCCCCGTGCCGGACATCGCGACGCTCATCCAGCCCGGTCAGCCGACGCACGACCTGTCCCTCCCCCGTCGTAGTCTGCGCGACTGCCTCGCGGAGGAGCTGCGGACGCTCGACCCGGACGTGCTGTACGGCCAGGTCATCACCGTCGGCCTCCCCGGACTCGGCGAGCCCGTCACGCTGCGCGCTCGGACGAGCTGATGCCGACCGAGCGACGCGTCCTCGTCTATCAGGACCGCGACCAGCTGACGACCTCGGTCGCCAAACGGTTCCTGTCCCGTACCCGCGAACTCCTCGAGTCCCAGGACACCGTGCACGTGGTCCTCACCGGCGGAACGGTCGGGACCGGCACGCTCGCGGCGGTCGCCGTGTCGAAGGATCGCGACCGGGTCGACTGGTCCCGGGTACACCTCTGGTGGGGAGACGAACGGTGGGTCGCGCGCGACGATGCCGATCGGAACGAGCTGCAGGCTCGGGAGGCGCTCCTCGACAGCCTGCTGGCCCTCCCCGAGCGCGCTCTCGTCGCGGAGCACGTGCACGGCTACCCGGCGCCGGAGGACGGGATCGACCTCGATACGGCTGCGGTCCGGTACGCGGACGAGCTCCGTCGGTTCGCGAAGCCCGGAGAATCCCATCCCCGGTTCGACATCACCTTCCTCGGGGTCGGCCCCGACGGCCACATCGCATCGCTCTTCCCGGAACGTGCGGAGGTCTCGGTGACGGACACCTCGGTCGTCCCGGTCCGGAACTCCCCCAAGCCGCCGGCCGAGCGGTTGAGCCTCACGCGTCCGGCGATCAACTCGTCTGTCAGGGTCTGGCTCGTCCTCGCCGGGACCGACAAGGCCTCCGCCTTGGGGCTCGCCCTCGCCGGCGCGAGCTACAACGAGGTTCCTGCCGCCGGGGCAAAGGGTCGGAAACGGACGGTCTTCTTCGTCGACCAGGAGGCCGCCGCCGAGGTCCCCGACTCGTTGATCCTGCCGGAGTACTAGACAGCACAGCGGGCGCGTCGACAGGACCACGAAGAAAGGCCGTTCCCCTCGGGGAACGGCCTTTCTTCGTGGTCCTGGTGGTCGACGCTACTTCGACACGGTGCCGCGGCGTGCGCGAAGCTGCTGCAGCGCTTCTTCGAGCAACTCCTCGGCCTCGGCCTCGGTGCGACGCTCCTTCACGTACGCGAGGTGGGTCTTGTAGGGCTCCAGCTTCGCGACCTCGGGCGGGTTCGCCTTGTCTCGTCCGGCAGGGAGGCCGGAGGTCGGGCAGTCGATCGTCTCCGGGATCTCCTCGTCGGGGACGTTCGCCGCGAAGTGACGGATCGTCTCGTTGCCGAGGGCGTCCCAGTAGGAGATGGCGATGCGGTCCGCGTGGTAGCCGTGGTCCTGTTCGCCCATGGGACCAGCGCCGACGCGTGATCCCCTGATTGCGCTTCCGCCTGATGCCATGGTGTGTTCTCTTTCTCGTGCTGTCGAGAGCGGTCGGATGTGTGGTGGAGTGCGGCCCGCTGGCGGGCGTCGCGGCCGACTACGCGGCGGCGAACTTCGTCAGCAGCCCGATCACGACGATGCAGGCGCCCCAGGTGAGGCCGAGGATGACGGTGAAGCGGTTCAGGTTGCGTTCAGCGACGCCGGAGGAGCCGAGGTTGCTGGAGGACCCGCCGCCGAACATGTCGGAGAGTCCGCCGCCGCGGCCCTTGTGCAGCAGGATCAGGAAGGTGAGCAGGAGGCTGGTGATGCCGAGCAGCACCTGCAGGATGACCTGGAGAATCTCCACGTGAGACCTTTCGCATTCGCGTTCAGAGGGGCTGAACCGCCGTCCAGTATACCTCGACGATGAAACGGACACGGCTCGGCCCGCGGCTGGTGCCGCGGACCGAGCCGTCCTGGCGTGTCAGGTGTCGGAGCCCGTCACAGACCGACGTGCTGCGAGAACCGGGCGATACCGGCGAACTCCTCCGCGAGCAGACTCGCGCCGCCGACGAGCGCGCCGTCGACGTCGGGCTCGCGCATGAAACCGGCGATGTTCGACGCCTTCACGGAGCCGCCGTACAGGATGCGCGTGCGCTGTGCGGCCTCGTCTCCGAGGACCTCGGCGAGCGTGCTGCGCAGTGCTGCCGCGACCTGCTGCGCCTGGTCGGGCGTCGCCGCCTGTCCGGACCCGATGGCCCAGACCGGCTCGTACGCCACGACGATGTCGGCATCGCGACCGAGTCCGTCGATCGCCGCGCGGAGCTGCGCGACGGGGACCGCGGAGGGGCCGTGCTGTTCGAGGTCTTCGGCCGTCTCACCGATGCAGATGACGGGGACGAGACCGTGTCGCACGGCGGCAGCCGTCTTGGCCTGGACGACCTCGTCGGTCTCATTGTGGAGCGTCCGACGTTCGGAGTGGCCGACGAGGACGTACGCGCAATCGAGCTTTGCGAGGAACGCGCCGGAGATCTCGCCGGTGTAGGCGCCCGAGTCGTGCTGGGAGAGGTCCTGAGCACCGTAGGCGAGCTTGAGCTTGTCGGCTGCGACGATCGTCTGGACGGAGCGGAGATCGGTGAACGGGGGGAAGATCGCGACCTCGGCGTCGGCGTAGTCGTGCTTGCCGTCCTTCAGCGTCCAGTCGAGCTTCTGGACGAGGGCGATGGCCTGGAGGTGATCCAGGTTGAGCTTCCAGTTGCCGGCGATGAGGGGCACACGCGTGCGCCCGTGGGTTACTGCTGCCATCCGAGGACCTCCAGTCCAGGCAGACGCTTGCCCTCGAGGAACTCGAGGCTTGCGCCGCCACCAGTTGAGATGTGACCGAACTGGTCATCATCGAAGCCGAGCGCGCGGACCGCTGCGGCCGAGTCACCGCCACCGACGACGCTGAGGCCGTCCGTGCGGGTGAGTGCTTCCGCGACCGCGCGAGTGCCGGCGGCGAAGGGGGCCAGCTCGAACACGCCCATCGGACCGTTCCAGAACACCGTCTTCGATCCGGCCACGATCTCGGCGAACGCCTTGGCGGTGTCGGGTCCGATGTCGAGTCCCAGACCCTTCGCGCCGAACGGGGTGTCCTCGATGCGGTCAGCCGGGCGGACGACGTGTTCGGCGTCGGCGCTGAACCCGGCCGCGACGACCACGTCCGTCGGCAGCACGATGGTGACGCCGAGTTCCTCCGCCTTCGCGAGGTAGCCGCGGACCGTGTCGATCTGGTCGGCCTCGAGCAGGCTCGAACCGACCGAGTGGCCCTGTGCCGCCAGGAAGGTGAAGAGCATGCCCCCGCCGATGAGCAAGGAGTCGACGCGAGGGAGCAGGTGGCCGATGACGCCCAGCTTGTCGGACACCTTCGAGCCGCCGAGCACGACCGTGTACGGCCGCTCGGGGGTTTCGGTCAGGCGATCGAGGACTTCGAGTTCGGTGGAGATGAGCAGACCCGCTGCGCTCGGGAGGAGCTTCGCGAGTTCGTACACGCTCGCCTGCTTGCGGTGCACGACGCCGAAGCCGTCTGAGACGACCACATCGCCGAATGCGGCGAGCTTCGCGGCGAACGCCTCGCGCTCACCGGCGTCCTTACTGGTCTCGGCCGAGTTGAACCGCAGGTTCTCGAGCAGCACGACGTCGCCGTCGGTCTGGGCGGCGACGGCATCGCTCGCGGCGCTTCCGACGGTGTCGGCAGCGAAGGTCACCGGCTTGCCGAGGAGCTCCGACAGGCGCTGAGCGACGGGGGCGAGGCTGTACTTCGCGTCCGGCGATCCGTCGGGGCGTCCGAGGTGCGAGACGATGACGACGCGAGCGCCCTGGTTGATGAGCGCGTTCAGGGTGGGGAGCGCCGCGCGGATGCGTCCGTCGTCGGTGATGACGCCGTCCTTGAGCGGGACGTTCAGGTCGAGGCGGACGACAGCACGACGGCCGCCGAGGGCTCCGAGCGAGTCGAGGGTGCGAAGGGTCATGGAGAAGGTCTTTCTTGCACTGAGCCGACGGCCGCCGAGGAAGCCGAACGGGCGCCCTGAAGCTGGTTCAGGACGCCCGTTCGGACCATGCGGTGTCTGGCTGCTCTGGTGAGGAGGTGGTCAGACAGCCGTTGGTTAGAGGCGGTCCGCGACGTACTCGGTGAGGTCGACGAGGCGGTTGGAGTAACCCCACTCGTTGTCGTACCAGGAGGCGACCTTGACCTGCGTGCCGATGACCTTGGTGAGGCCGGCGTCGAAGATCGAGGAGTGCGGGTCGGTCACGATGTCGCTCGAGACGATCGGGTCCTCGGTGTACTTGAGGATGCCCTTGAGCGGACCCTCTGCGGCGGTCTTGTAGGCCGCGTTGATCTCCTCGACCGTGGCCGGGTTGGTCAGCTCGACCGTGAGGTCCGTGATGGAACCGGTCGGGACCGGAACGCGCAGAGCGTAGCCGTCGAGCTTGCCGACGAGCTCCGGGATGACGAGGCCGAGTGCCTTGGCTGCACCGGTCGACGTCGGGATGATGTTGACGGCCGCAGCGCGTGCACGACGGAGGTCGCTGTGCGGGCCGTCCTGCAGGTTCTGGTCGGCGGTGTAGGCGTGGACCGTGGTCATGAGGCCACGCTCGATGCCGAAGTTGTCGAGCAGCACCTTGGCGAGCGGCGCGAGGCAGTTCGTGGTGCAGGACGCGTTGGAGATGATGTCGTGCGTCGCGGCGTCGTAGGTGCCCTCGTTCACGCCGAGGACGATGGTCGCGACGTCGCTACCGGTGGCGGGAGCGGAGACGAGGACCTTCTTGGCGCCGGCGGTGATGTGCTTGCGCGCGTCGTCGGACTTCGTGAAGCGGCCGGTCGACTCGATGACGATGTCGACACCCAGCTCGCCCCAGGGGAGGTCGGCGGGGTCGCGCTCGGCGAGGACGATGATGGGCTTGCCGTTGACGATGATCTTGTCGCCGTCGAGCTCGACCGTGGCGTCCAGACGACCCGTGATGGAGTCGTACTTCAGGAGGTGGGCGAGCGCCTTGTTGTCGGTGAGGTCGTTGACTGCGACGATCTCGAGGTCGCTGCCCTTGGCGAGGGCGGCGCGGAAGAAGTTGCGGCCGATGCGGCCGAAGCCGTTGATGCCGATCTTGACGGACACAGATGACTCCTGATACTGAGGCGCCAGACGGCGCGATTGTACGGTCTGCTCGGAGTGAGCGCCTCCTCGACTGAGGAGGAAGTGGTCCGTCCCGGCCCCAGGGACCGGGACGGACCGGTCTACTACGACAGTACCAGCAGGCCGTTGGTCTGCTTGCGCGCGACCTCGAAGCGTGCCTGGACGTCTGCCCAGTTGACGATGTTCCAGAACGCCTTCACGTAGTCGGCGCGGACGTTCTTGTAGTCCAGGTAGTACGCGTGCTCCCACACGTCGAGCAGCAGCAGCGGGACGGTGCCGGCCGGGAAGTTGCCCTGCTGGTCGAAGAACTGCTGGATGTTGATGCGCTGACCGAGGGTGTCCCAGGTGAGCGCAGCCCAACCGGAGCCCTGGACGCCGAGCGCGGCCGCGGTGAAGTGGGCCTGGAACTTGTCGAAGCTGCCGAAGTACTCGTCGACCGCCGACTCGAGCTCACCCGTCGGCTTGTCGCCGCCGTCCGGGGAGAGGTTGTTCCACCAGATGGTGTGGTTGACGTGGCCGCCGAGGTTGAACGCGAGGTCCTTCTCCAGCTTGTTGACGTTCGTGAAGTCGTTGGCGTCGCGCGCCTCTTCGAGCTTCTCGAGGGCCGTGTTCGCACCGGCCACGTAGGTGGCGTGGTGCTTGTCGTGGTGGAGCTCCGTGATGGTCGCACTGATGTGCGGCTCGAGCGCGGTGTAGTCGTACGGCAATTCGGGCAGTGAGTAAACAGCCATGTTCTGTGTGATCTCCTCGTGTTGTCCCGTGCGCTGTCTGCACACGGCTCTGAGCGTCACGGCCCAGTCTAGCGAGCGGCAACCACGGCGAGACGGGGCTTGTTCCCAGGATGACGAACCGCGACGATACGTCGTCGGCGTCGAGCGACAGGCGGGATCAGTCCTCGTAGTCCGCCGGGAGGTTGGCGTCGGTGCCGGGGATGCCGAGATCGCTCGCGTGCTTGTCGGCCATGGCGAGCAGCCGACGGATGCGGCCCGCGATGGCGTCCTTGGTCATGGGCGGATCCGCGAAGTGCCCCAGCTCGTCCAGGCTGGCCTCGCGGTGGTCGAGGCGGAGCGCACCGGCGTACTGCAGGTGCTCGGGGACCTCGTCACCGAGGATCTCGAGCGCTCGCTCGACCCGCGCGCACGCGGCGACGGCGGCCTGTGCGGAACGACGGAGGTTGGCATCGTCGAAGTTGACCAGGCGGTTCGCGGTCGCGCGGACCTCCTTGCGTTGACGCATCTCCTCCCAGGACGTGACGGTGCCGGTGGCGCCCATGAGCGAGAGCATGCCGCTGATCGCGTCGCCCTCACGGATCACGACCCGGTGGATGCCACGGACCTCCCTGGCCTTCGCCGGGACGCCGATCCGACCCGCCGCGCCGACGAGGGCCATGGCCGACTCGTTCCCCGGGCACACGACGTCGAGCGAGGCGGAGCGGCCCGGATCCGTGAGCGAACCCGTCGCGAGGAACGCACCGCGCCAGACGGCGGAGAGCTCATCGCGCGAGCCGGTGGTCAGTCGGTTGGGGAGCCCACGCACCGCGCGACGGCGGGCGTCCAGGAGTCCTGTCTGGCGCGCCAGGGTCTCGCCCCCCTCGATGACCCGCACCACAAAGAGGGTCGGCTTACCGGAGCTGCCGGGGTTCTGCACGAGGATCTCGCTGCGGATCCCGTACAGTTCGCCGATGTCACGCCGCACGCGTTGCGCGAGGGTCGGGCTGTCGAGTTCCGCCTCGATGGCCACCCGTCCGGAGATCGTGTGCAGTCCGCCGGAGAAGCGGAGGAGCGAGGCGAGTTCGGCCGCACGGACCGAGTTGCGGGTCTCGCGGACGAGCGCCAGTTCGTTCTTGACGTCGGCGGTGAGGGCCACGGTGGTTCCTATCTGTCGTGATCGCGCCGTCGGAGTGCGGCGGCGATCCTGCATGTTCTCGATCCGGGGGCGTGGTGCACCCGGATCGCATGGGCTCGGACGCGGATGCGCCCGGCCCGATGGGCGTCATTCGCGCCCGAGGTCCCGATGCCGGACGTGCACGGCGACGCCGGACTGGCTGCGCAGCCGGTCGGCGAGTTCGAGCGCGACGGCGACCGAACGGTGCTTACCGCCGGTGCATCCGACGGCGATGGTGACGTGCCGCTTGTTCTCGCGTTGGTAGCCGGCCAGCACCGGCTCAAGGGCGTGCGCATAGCTCTCGAGGAACTCCGACGCACCCGGCTGGGAGAGGACGTACTCGCTGACCTCGGCGTCCTGGCCGCTCAACGCACGGAGCTCGGGAACCCAGAACGGGTTCGGGAGGAACCGCATGTCGGCGACGAGATCCGCGTCGGGCGGGAGCCCGTACTTGAAGCCGAAGCTCAACACGGTCACCTGCACGCCGGGCGTCTCCGCGCCGGCGAAGAGCTCGCGGGTGGTGGTGGCGAGTTGATGGATGTTGAGGTCGCTCGTGTCGATGATGACGTCGCTCGACTCCCGGATCTCGCTCAGGCGGTGCCGCTCGGCGACGATGCCGTCCAGGATCGTCCCCTCGCCCTGCAGCGGGTGCGGGCGGCGGACGGCTTCGAACCGGCGCACGAGTGCCGCATCGGTCGCCTCGAGGAAGATCATGCGGAGATGCGTGCCGCCTCGGAGCGCCGGGACGATCTCCTGCAGCTCGCTGAAGAAGTCGCGCCCGCGGACGTCCACGACCGCCGCGATCCGCGGCAGGCGAGAACCCGCGCGCTCGGCGAGGTCCACCAGAGGCCGGAGCATCTGTGGCGGCAGGTTGTCGACGACGTACCAGCCGAGATCTTCGAGAGCGTTCGCGACCGTGGAGCGGCCGGCGCCGGACATCCCGGTGACGATGAGCACTTCCTGCTGATGCTGCGGCTGGCCCGGGGTCATCGACACGCTTTCCTCGAAGGTTTGAAGTCCCAGCCTACCCATTCCTGGGGCCGGCCGAGGGCCCCGTGGAACCCGAGGCCAGGGCCTCGTACACGGTCGCCGCCAGTTTGCCGCCGATGCCCTTCACCTCCTCGATCTCCGCCGGTGTCGCGGTCTTCAGCCGTGCGACGGAGCCGAAGTGGCGCAGGAGCTCACGCACCTTCGCAGGGCCGAGCCCCGGGATCTCACCGAGGACGGTGGAGATGTCGCGCTTGCGCTTCTGGCGCTGGAAGCTGATGGCGAACCGGTGCGCCTCGTCGCGCACCCGCTGGAGGAGGAACAGCGACTCGCTCCCCCGCGGCAGGATCACCGGGTACGGGTCGTCCGGGAGCCAGATCTCCTCCAGTCGCTTCGCCAGCCCGCACAGGGTGATCCCGGTCAGACCCGACTCCTCGAGCGCGCGAGCGGCGGCCGCGACCTGCGGTTGCCCGCCGTCGACGATGAGCAACTGCGGCGGATAGGTGAACTTGCGCCGCTTGCGCTCCCCGGTCGTCTCGTCGACCGTCTCGACCGGTTCGCTCGACGTGAGGTGGGCGAGGCGACGCGACACGACCTGGTAGATCGAGTCGGTGTCGTCGGTGGACTCGGCGACACCGAAGCGACGGTATTCGTCCTTCCGGGAGAGTCCGTCCTCGAACACCACCATGGACGCGACGATGTTGGTACCGCTCAGGTGCGAGACGTCGAAGCACTCGATCCGCAGCGGCGCCTCGGTCATGCCGAGGGCGTCCCGGATGTCCTCGAGTGCCTGGGTCCTGGCCACGAAGTCGGAGCTGCGACGGGTCTTGTAGAGCATCAGGGCCTGTTTGGCGTTGACGACGGCGGTCTCCATGAGCGTCGCCTTCTCGCCACGCTGGGCGACCCGCACGGCGACCTTGGAACCGCGGCGCTCGGCGAGCCAATCCTCGAGGCTGGCAGCGTCGTCGGGCAACTCGGGAACGAGGACCTCGCGCGGGACATCGGGCCCGTTCGCGGCGGCGTACACCCGCTGGACGACGCTGTCGACGAGTTCCGCCGTCGACATGTCGAGTTCCTTGTCGACGGTCCAGGAACGGACACCGCGGATGCGTCCGCCGCGCACGATGAACTGCTGGACGGACGCCGCGAGCTCGTCGTGGTCGATGCCGAAGAGGTCGGCGTCGACGGCGTCGCGGAGCACCACGGCGCTCTTCGCGAGTACCTGGTCGAGCGCCTGGAGCTGATCCCGGTACACCGCTGCGGACTCGTAGTCCTGGCGCGCCGCCGCGGCCTTCATGTCGGCCGTGATCCGCGTCGTGAACCGGCGGTCGTTCCCCACCATGAACGAGACGAAGTCGTCGACGATGGCGCGGTGTTCCTGGATGGACACCTTCCCGGAGCATGGCCCGCCGCAGCGTCCGATCTGACCGGGGAAGCACGGCTTCCCCGACGCCATGGCGCGCTTGTAGGCCGAGTCCGAGCAGGTGCGGATCGGGAAGACCTTGATCATGAGGTCGACGGTGTCGTGGACGGCCCAGATCTTGGGGTACGGACCGAAGTACTTGGCTCCGGGGATCCGGGTGTTGCGGGTCACCATGACGCGCGGTGCCTCGTCGCCGAGGGTCACCGCGAGGTACGGGTACGACTTGTCGTCGCGGAATTTGACGTTGAAGGGCGGATCGTACTCCTTGATCCAGGTGTACTCCAACTGCAACGCCTCGACGTCGCTTCCGACCGTCGTCCAGGTCACGCCCGTCGCGGTCGTGACCATCCGCCGGGTGCGCTCGTGCAGCGTGTGCAGCGGTGCGAAGTAGTTGCTCAACCTCGCGCGGAGGTTCATCGCCTTGCCGACGTAGAGCACCCTCCCCGAGTCGTCACTGAAGCGGTAGACGCCGGGCAGAGTGGGGATCTCCCCTGCCTTCGGCCGGTACGCCAGGCCGCTCCCCCCGCGGGCAGCCGCCACGTCAGCCCGCCTTGCGGCTGCCGCCGGCCTCTGCCTCGAACAGTTCGTTCAGGAAGAAGCCCGTGTGGCTGCCGGGGACCGTCGCCAGGTGCTCAGGGGTGCCGGTGGCGAGGACCGTCCCGCCGCCGGCCCCGCCCTCGGGACCCATGTCGATGAGCCAGTCCGACGACTTGATGACGTCGAGGTTGTGCTCGATCACGATGACCGTGTTGCCCTTGTCGACCAGGCCGTTGAGCACGAGGAGCAGCTTCCGGACGTCCTCGAAGTGGAGGCCGGTCGTCGGCTCGTCCAGCACGTAGACGCTCCGGCCGTTGCTCCGGCGCTGCAACTCCGTCGCCAGCTTGACCCGCTGGGCCTCGCCACCCGACAGCGTCGTGGCGCTCTGACCGAGGCGGACGTAACCCAGTCCGACCTCGACGAGCGTCTTGAGGAAGCGGTGGATGGAGGAGATGGGCTCGAAGAACTCCGCCGCCTCGGCGATCGGCATGTCGAGCACCTCGGCGATGTTCTTGCCCTTGTAGTGGATGGTCAGGGTGTCGCGGTTGTACCGCGCTCCCCCGCACACTTCACAGGCGACGTAGACGTCGGGCAGGAAGTTCATCTCGATCTTGATCGTGCCGTCGCCCGAGCACGCCTCGCACCGGCCGCCCTTGACGTTGAAGCTGAACCGCCCGGCCAGGTACCCACGGACCTTCGCCTCCTGGGTCTCGGCGAAGAGGTTCCTGATCTTGTCGAACACGCCCGTGTAGGTGGCCGGGTTCGACCGCGGCGTGCGACCGATGGGGGCCTGGTCGACGTGGATGACCTTGTCGAGGTGCTCGAGACCCGTGACGCGGGTGTGCTTGCCGGGCAACTTACGTGCACCGTTCAACTTGTTCGCGAGGACGCGGTACAGGACGTCGTTGACGAGGGAGGACTTACCGGATCCGCTCACGCCGGTGACGGCCGTCAGGACACCGAGTGGGAAGTCGGCGCTGACCTTCTTCAGGTTGTTCGCCTGCGCTCCGATCACCTGGATCTGGCGCTTCGTGTCGATCGGCCGGCGCTTGGCCGGGATCTCGATGGCCTTCCGACCGGACAGGTAGTCGCCGGTCAGCGACTCGGTGTTCGCTTCGAGCGCCTCGTAGGAACCCGAGTGCACGACCTTGCCGCCGTTGACCCCGGCGCCCGGGCCGATGTCGACGATCCAGTCCGCGGTGCGGATGGTGTCCTCGTCGTGCTCGACGACGATCAGCGTGTTGCCGAGGTCCCGCAGGGCCACGAGGGTCTCGATGAGGCGGCGGTTGTCGCGCTGGTGCAGACCGATGCTCGGTTCGTCGAGGACGTAGAGGACACCGGTCAGGCCGGAACCGATCTGCGTCGCGAGGCGGATGCGCTGTGCCTCACCACCGGACAGCGAGCCCGCGGTGCGGGCGAGGTCGAGGTAGTTGAGACCGACCTGGATGAGGAAGTCGAGCCGCACCTTGATCTCGCGGAGGACCTGCGCGGCGATGTGGGCCTCGCGGTCGCTCAGTTCGAGACGGTCCATGAAGGCCCGGGCGTCAGACAGGCTCAGCTCGGCGACCTCGGCGATGCTGTGCTCGTGGATGAGGACCGACAGGACCTCGGGCTTCAGGCGGCGTCCGCCGCACACCTGGCACGGGACCTCTCGGAGGTACTCGGACCAGCGCACACGCTGGCTGTCGGTGTCGGCCTGCAGGTACTGGCGCTCGATGTACGGGATGACACCCTCGAAGCCCGACGAGTAGCTCATCTCGCGTCCGAAGCGGTTCTTCCACTTCACCTTGACCTTGAAGTTGTCGCCGCGGAGCACCGCCTCCTGGACGGATGCCGGCAGGTCGCGCCACGGGGTGTCGAGCGAGAAGTCGAGGTCGCGGGCGAGACCGTCGAGCAGCTTCTCGTAGTACTGGTACAGCCCCTTGCCCTGCGTGGTCCACGGGACGATGACGCCCTCGTTGATGCTGAGCTCCTCGTCGCCGAGGAGGAGTTCGGCGTCGACGGACATGCGCGTGCCGAGGCCGGAGCACTCGGGGCACGCACCGAACGGTGCGTTGAAGGAGAACGTCCGTGGCTCGATCTCGGTCAGCTGCAGCGGGTGGTTGTTCGGGCAGGACAGCTTCTCGGAGAACGTCCGCCATGCGTCGTCGCCCTCTTCGTCGACGAAGTTGATGGTGACGAGGCCGTCGGTGAGCTGGAGGGCGGTCTCGAGCGAGTCGGTGAGGCGACCGAGGATCTCGGGGCCGGCCACGAGGCGGTCGACGACGACGGCGATGTCGTGCTTGACCTGCTTCTTCAAGGTCGGGGGCTCGGCGAGCTGGATCGCTTCACCGTCGACGATCGCGCGGGCGAAGCCCTTCGCCGAGAGCTCCTTGAAGAGGTCGACGAACTCCCCCTTCTTCTGGCTGACCACCGGGGCGACGATCTGGTACCGGCGACGCTCTTCGAGCTCCATCAGCTGGTCGGCGATCTGCTGCACCGTCTGGCGCTGGATGACCTCGCCACAGACGGGGCAGTGCGGGACACCGATGCGCGCCCACAGCAGACGCATGTAGTCGTAGACCTCGGTGATCGTTCCGACGGTCGATCGCGGGTTGCGGTTGGTCGACTTCTGGTCGATGGAGACCGCGGGGCTCAGACCCTCGATGAAGTCGACGTCCGGGCGGTCGACCTGACCGAGGAACTGCCGTGCGTACGCCGACAGCGACTCGACGTACCGTCGCTGCCCTTCGGCGAAGATCGTGTCGAAGGCGAGGGAGGACTTCCCGGAGCCCGACAGGCCGGTGAAGACGACCAGCGAGTCGCGCGGGATCTCGAGGTCCACGTTCTGGAGGTTGTGCACGCGGGCACCGCGGACACTGAGCGTTGAGTGGTGATCTACCTTGGCAATTGACACCCTTCGAGTCTACGCAGCACCACCGACACCGGACTCCCGAGCGGTGTCTGTGGTACTGCGCTCTCAGCGAAGCCTCCGGCTAGATGTGTCCGGCCTTCGCCATCTGCCGCAATTCCTGCTTCAGTTCGGAGACCTCGTCGCGGAGCCGGCCGGCCAGCTCGAACTTGAGTTCCGCCGCGGCGGCGAGCATCTGCGCGTTGAGGTCGGCGATGATCGACTCGAGATCGTTCGCGCCCTCGGCGGCGATGCCCTCGCGTCTGAGGTTCGGCGTCGGGCTCTTCTTCTTGCCGTTGTCGCGTCCCGCCAGGAGTGCCGCGGTGTCGGCACCCTCGCGCGCGAGTGCCTCCGTGATGTCGGCGATCCGCTTGCGCAGTGGCTGCGGATCGATGCCGCGTTCCTCGTTGTACGCCACCTGCTTCTCACGGCGGCGATCGGTCTCCTCGATCGCGCGCTTCATCGAGTCGGTCAGGACGTCGGCGTACATGTGGACCTCGCCGGACACGTTGCGCGCGGCGCGACCGATGGTCTGGATGAGCGAGGTCGACGACCGCAGGAAGCCCTCCTTGTCGGCGTCGAGGATGGCCACGAGCGAGACCTCGGGGAGGTCGAGTCCCTCGCGCAGGAGGTTGATGCCGATGAGGACGTCGTAGACGCCCTGACGGAGTTCGCTCAGCAGCTCGACGCGCCGCAGCGTGTCGACGTCGGAGTGCAGATACCTGACGCGAACGCCCGCCTCGGTGAGGAAGTCGGTGAGCTCTTCGGCCATCTTCTTCGTGAGCGTGGTGACGAGGACGCGTTCGTCGCGCTCGGCGCGGACGCGGATCTCCTCGAGCAGATCGTCGATCTGGCCGTTGGACGGCTTGACGATGATGGCCGGGTCGACGAGACCGGTCGGGCGGATGATCTGCTCGACGATGCCGTCGGCGATGCCCATCTCGTACTTGCCGGGCGTGGCCGAGAGGTAGACCGTCTGGCCGACCCGGTTCTTGAACTCGTCCCAGCGGAGAGGCCGGTTGTCCATCGCGCTCGGGAGCCGGAACCCGTGCTCGACGAGCGTCCGCTTTCGCGAGGCGTCGCCCTCGAACATCGCGCCGATCTGTGGCACCGTGACGTGCGACTCGTCGATGACCGTGAGGAAGTCGTCGGGGAAGTAGTCGAGGAGGCAGTTCGGGGCCTCGCCGGCCGAGCGGCCGTCGATGTGGCGGGAGTAGTTCTCGATCCCCGAGCAGAACCCGATCTGCTGCATCATCTCGAGGTCGAAGGTCGTCCGCATCCGGAGCCGCTGGGCCTCCAGGAGCTTGCCCTCACGCTCCAGGGACTGCAACCGCTCGGCGAGCTCATCCTGGATGGTGCCGATCGCGCGCTGGATCGTCTGCGGGCTGGCCGCGTAGTGCGAGGCCGGGAAGACGGACACCGCGTCGAGCTTCTTGACGACATCGCCGGTCAGTGGATGCAGGGCGTAGAGCGCCTCGATCTCGTCGCCGAAGAACTCGATGCGGATAGCCAGCTCCTCGTAGACCGGGATGATCTCGATGGTGTCGCCGCGTACACGGAAGTTGCCGCGCGAGAAGTCGACGTCGTTGCGGTTGTACTGCATGCCGACGAACTTGCGGATGAGCCGGTCGCGCCCGATGTTCTGGCCGACCTGCAGGGCCGCCATCGCCTCCAGGTACTCCTCCGCTGCCCCGAGACCGTAGATGCACGAGACGGTCGAGACCACGATGACGTCTCGACGGCTGAGCAGCGAGTTCGTCGTCGAGTGGCGCAACCGCTCGACCTCGGCGTTGATCGACGAGTCCTTCTCGATGAAGGTGTCGGTCTGCGGGACGTAGGCCTCCGGCTGGTAGTAGTCGTAGTAGGAGACGAAGTACTCGACCGCGTTGTTCGGCATGAGTTCTCGGAACTCGTTCGCGAGCTGCGCTGCGAGTGTCTTGTTGTGCGCGAGGACGAGGGTAGGGCGTTGGACCGCCTCGATGAGCCACGCGGTGGTCGCCGACTTGCCGGTACCGGTCGCGCCGAGGAGCACGACGTCGGTCTCGCCGGCGTTGATACGCCCGGACAGCTGCTCGATGGCGGCGGGCTGGTCGCCGCTCGGCTCGTACTCGCTGATCACCTCGAAGGGGCGGACGGCGCGTGTTGGTTCCATACTCCGAGTCTACGGAGGACCACCGACAGCACTCCCCCGCTTCGCCCACAGCGGAGCGAGCGACCGGCTCAGACGTCGGCGTCGCGAGGAGCTTCGTCCGGCGCACCGTTCGACAGTGCACGGCGCCACACCGCGTCGACCTGGTCGACGGTGTGCGCGAGGGTGCCCGCCGTGTCGATCACGACGTCGGCGACGGCCGTGCGTTGCGCCTCTGTCGCCTGCGAGGCGATCCGACGTTCAGCCTCACCCCGGTCGAGCCCGCGCAGTTCGACCAGTCGATCGGCACGCACCGATTCAGGTGCCGAAGCGACGACCACCAGGTCGAACTCGTCGGCACGGCCGGTCTCCACGAGCAGGGGGACGTCGTAGACGACGATCGCCGCCGGATCGCTCGACGCCTCGGCGATCCTGGCCTGTGACCGACGCTTGACCTCGGGGTGGACGATCGCGTTGAGATCGGCTCTGGCCTGCTCGTCGGAGAAGACGATCGCGCCGAGAGCCGGACGGTCGAGCGTGCCGTCGGGACCGATCACGTCTGCACCGAACCGCGCCGCGATGGCCGCCAGCCCAGGAGTGCCTGGCTCGACGACCTCACGGGAGAGCACATCCGCGTCGATGACGACGGCTCCGTGCTCGGCGAGCCGGGTCGCGATGGTCGATTTGCCCGAGGCGATGCCGCCGGTGAGGCCGATGAGGTACATGCCTGCCAGCGTACCCGTGGTGCCATCGGGGTTCCGGGCGTGACGCCGCACACAACGCAGCAGGGGGCCGCCCGAAGGCGACCCCCTGCCGGACACCGACCGAAGTCGGTGCTGAGGTGACTAGTTGCTCGAGAGCTTCTCGCGGAGTGCCGCGAGGGACTCGTCGTCGGCGAGCGTTCCGCCACCGGCGGAGTCGCTCGAGAACGAGGAACCGGCCGACGAGGAAGCGGTCGACGAGGAGGCCTGGTTGGCCTCTTCGACGGCTGCAGCCGCAACCTGCTTCTTGTGCGCTTCCCAGCGAGCCTGGGCGGCAGCGTAGTCCTGCTCCCACTTCTCGCGCTCGGCGTCGAAGCCTTCCTTCCACTCCTGCGTCTCGGCGTCGAAGCCCTCGGGGTACTTGTAGTTCCCGAGCTCGTCGTACTCCGTGAGCATGCCGTAGAGGGCCGGGTCGAACTCGGTGCCCTCGGGGTCGACACCCTCGTTGGCCTGCTTGAGGCTCAGCGAGATGCGGCGACGCTCGAGGTCGATGTCGATGACCTTGACGAAGACCTCTTCGCCGACCGACACGACCTGCTCGGCGAGCTCGACGTGCTTGCCGGACAGCTCCGAGATGTGCACGAGGCCCTCGATGCCGTCTGCGACGCGGACGAACGCACCGAACGGAACCAGCTTGGTGACCTTACCCGGAGCAACCTGGCCGATGGCGTGGGTGCGGGCGAAGACCTGCCACGGGTCCTCCTGGGTCGCCTTGAGCGACAGCGAGACGCGCTCGCGGTCCAGGTCGACCTCGAGGATCTCGACGGTGACTTCCTGACCGACCTCGACGACCTCGCTGGCGTGCTCGATGTGCTTCCAGCTGAGCTCGGAGACGTGGACGAGACCGTCGACGCCGCCGAGGTCGACGAACGCGCCGAAGTTGACGATCGAGGAGACGACGCCCTTGCGGACCTGTCCCTTCTGGAGGTTGTTGAGGAAGGTGGTGCGGCTCTCGGACTGCGTCTGCTCGAGGAGCGCACGGCGCGACAGGACCACGTTGTTGCGGTTCTTGTCGAGCTCGAGGATCTTCGCCTCGATCTCCTGGCCGAGGTACGGCGTGAGATCGCGGACGCGGCGCAGCTCGATGAGCGAAGCCGGGAGGAAGCCACGGAGGCCGATGTCGACGATGAGGCCACCCTTGACGACCTCGATGACCGAACCGGTGACGACGCCGTCGGATTCCTTGATCTTCTCCACGTCGCCCCAAGCACGTTCGTACTGCGCGCGCTTCTTCGACAGGATCAGACGGCCTTCCTTGTCCTCCTTCTGGAGAACGAGAGCCTCGATCGTGTCGCCGACGTTGACGACCTCGGAGGGGTCGACGTCGTGCTTGATGGAGAGTTCACGCGAGGGGATGACGCCCTCGGTCTTGTAGCCGACGTCGAGGAGGACCTCGTCGCGGTCGATCTTCACCACGGTGCCCTCGATGAGGTCGCCGTCGTTGAAGAACTTCAGAGTCTTTTCGACCGCTGCGAGGAAGTCCTCAGCAGATCCGATGTCGTTGATTGCGACCTGCTTGGGGGCGGTCGTTGCGCTTGTCATGTAGTAATTGCTCCAGGTGGACAATGATTCAGGCCGCGGCTCGCGCACTGCTCCGGACCCGTGGATGACCACGGACGTTGATCGGGGCGATGCTGTTGTGTGAACCGATCCGAGGATCGGGATCGCTCTGCGAGACGGGCAGGCGGATAGGACGTCACAATTGTGACAGTCCAGTTTAGCGGGATCGAGGACCTGTGGGCAAGCCGCGTGCCGAGACGATCTCCCGGAGCGCCGGATCCAGGGTCGGGTGCTCGAAGCGGTAGCCCGCTTGCAGCAACCGTTCCGGGAGCGCCCAGCGACTCTTCAGGACGAGCTCGCTCTCCGTGCGGAGGAGGAACATCCCGATCTCCAGGAGCCAGCGGGGTGCGGGAAGGCCGATCGGCATCCCGAGCACGTGCCGCAGGGTCCGCATGAAGCCGCGGTTGTCCGTGGGGCTCGGCGAGGTCACGTTGACGGCGCCTGAGAGCTCCGGGTGGTCGCGGAGGAACCGGACGATGCCGATGACGTCGTCCAGGTGGATCCAACTGAACCGTTGCCGACCATGGGGCGTCGTGAACCGATGACCCGTTCCGGCGGCCCGACGCGATCGCGAACGGGGCCAGCGACCGTCGAGCTGCGGTCCCCCGAGGCCGAGGCGCGCCAACCACAGCAACGGTGTGAGCGCCCCTCCGTCGCCGAGGACGATGGCGATCCGGAGAGCGACCCGTCGTGTGGCCGGCAGATCGTCGGCGAACAGTGCCCGCTCCCATGCCGTGGCGACGTCTACGGAAAAGCCCGATCCGATCTCGCCGTCGACTTCCGTCATGGCGCGATCGTCCGCGTCACGGTAGATGGTCGCCGTCGACGCGTTGATCCACAGCGGAGGAGGCGAGGCCGCTTCGCGGACCGCTCGCGACAGCTCCGTCGTCGTGTCGACGCGTGACCGGAGGATCGCGGCACGGTTCGAAGCGGTGTACCGGCAGTTCACGCTCTTCCCCGCCAGGTTGACCAGGAGGTCCGCGCCGTCGACCAGTCGGGCGATGCCCGCTCGATCATCCCAACGGGCGTCGGCCGCACCGCGACCGATGACGGAGACCGTTGCGCCGTCGGCCCGGAAGGACTCGACCAGCCGACGCCCGATGAACCCGGACGCTCCGGCGACCACGATCCGCTCGGACGTCATTCGAGCATCGCCGACCGCAGGGTGTCGAGCCCGACGCCCCCGAGGTCGAGCGCCCGACGGTGGAAGTCCTTGATGTCGAAGGCGTCACCGGCTCGGCGGGCCGCGTCATCGCGGAGCTGCTCCCAGATGCGCTGCCCGATCTTGTAGGACGGCGCCTGCCCGGGCCAGCCGAGGTAGCGGTTCACCTCGAAGCGGACGAACTCCGGAGACATGTTCACGTTCCGGCCCATGAAGTCGAACGCGTACTCGGCGGTCCAGGTGCCGCTCCCGTCGGGGAGCCGCTTGCCGAGGTGCACGCCGATGTCGAGGACGACCCGAGCCGCACGCATCCGCTGACCGTCGAGCATGCCCAGGCGATCGGCCGGGTCGTCGAGGTACCCGAGCTGCTCCATCAACCGCTCCGCGTACAGCGCCCAACCCTCGGCGTGTCCGGAGGTGCCGGCGAGCTGCCGGCGCCAGAGGTTGAGGGTCTTGCGGTTGACCACCGCCTGCCCGATCTGCAGGTGGTGCCCGGGAACGCCCTCGTGGTAGACCGTCGTCAGCTCGCGCCAGGTGTCGAACTCGGTGACGCCGACGGGGACCGACCACCACATGCGGCCGGGACGGGAGAAGTCGTCGGTCGGGCCCGTGTAGTAGATCCCGCCCTCCTGTGTGGGAGCGATCATGCACTCGAGCGCGCGGATCTCCTGGGGGATGTCGAACTGGCTGCGGCCGAGCTCGTCGACCGCGCGATCGCTCGTCTCCTGCATCCAGCGCTGCAGCGCCTCCGTGCCGTGCAGTTTGCGCGCGGGATCCTGCTCGAGGAAGGCGACCGCCTCCTCCACCGAGGCTCCGGGGAGGATCTCGTTCGCGATCGACTCCTGCTCGGAGACCATGCGGGCCAGCTCCTCGATCCCCCACTCGTAGCTCTCGTCGAGATCGACCGTCGCTCCGAGGAACCGTCGGGACTGCAGGGCGTACAGCTCGCGGCCGATCGCGTCCTCCTCGGTCGCGGCGGGCATCAGTTCATGGGCGAGGAAGTCGGCGAGGCGGTTGTAGGCGACGGCGGCTGCACCGGCTCCGGTCGACAGCTCTCCGGCGAGCGACGCTGGGAGCTGGCCGTCCTCCGGACCGGCTTCCGCCGCGAAGCCGATGAAGAAGCCGTCGTCGGCGCCGGTGCGGAGCACCTGCTCGTAGACCTCCTTCACCTGGCGTCGTGCGGGGGTGATGCCCTTCGCGATCCCCTCGCGAAGCGTCTCGATGTATCCGTCGACCGCTTCGGGCAACGCACCCAGACGGGTGCTGATCGTGCTCCAGTCGTCCACGGTGGCCGTCGGCATGAGGTCGAAGACGTCGCGGAGCTCCTGCGACGGCGACGCGATCACGTTCAGATCCCGGTACTGCAGGCCGGCTTCGGAGGAGGCGAGGTCGAGTTCGAGCTCCGCGGTGAGGTCGGTCTGGGTGACGCGGTCGACGGCGTCGACGGGAGTGGCCGAGCGGAGGGCGCTCAGCGTGCGGGCCGCGGCCTCGACATAGGCCTCGTGCCCGGCCGGCGAGGTGTCGCTGTAGCGCCCGCCGACGTCGGTTCGGCCGATGTAGGTGCCGACCTCGGGCCGCAGCTGGACGAGCGTCTCCACCCAGCTTTCGGCGATGGCGTCGATCGGTGTGCTCTGGCGAGGTTCTTCGTGAGACATGCCGACGAGCCTAGTCCGCGCCCCGGGTGCGCGGCTCGTGGATCCGCCGGAGCGTCAGTGTGCGGCCGAGTCCCAATCGTGGCCGTGTCCGATCTGGACGTCGAGCGGCACCGACAGTTCGGCGGCACCCGCCATCTGCGTCCGGACGATCGCCTCGAGGGCGTCCCACTCCCCCTCGGCGACCTCGAAGATCAATTCGTCGTGCACCTGCAGCATCATCTGGGAGCGGAGCGACTGCGACCGGAGGTCCGACTCGATGCCGATCATGGCGCGCTTCATGATGTCCGCTGCGGAACCCTGGATCGGAGCGTTCAGCGCCTGCCGTTCGGCGTTCTCGCGCACGAGCCGGTTCGGGCTCGCGAGCTCGGGGAACAGCCGACGACGACCGAAGATGGTCTCGGTGTACCCGTCGAGCTTCGCCTGCTCGACGACGTTCCGCAGATAGTCGCGCACCGCGCCGAACCGCTCGAAGTAGTCGACCATCAGCTGCTTCGCCTCGGCGCTGGAGATCCGGAGCTGCTTCGAGAGGCCGAAGGCGCTGAGCCCGTAGGCGAGGCCGTACGACATGGCCTTCACCTTGTTGCGCATGGCGGGCGTGACGTCTTCCGCGGCCACGCTGAAGATGCGTGCACCCACGAAGCGGTGGAGGTCCTCGCCGGACTTGAACGCCTCGATGAGGCCGGCATCGCCGGAGAGGTGGGCCATGATCCGCATCTCGATCTGCGAGTAGTCGGCCGTGAGCAGGGTCTCGTACCCGGTCCCGGCCTGGAAGGCCGCGCGGATCCGTCGTCCCTCCTCGGTGCGCACCGGGATGTTCTGCAGGTTCGGGTCGGTCGAGGAGATCCGGCCCGTGCTCGTCCCGATCTGGACGTAGGTGGTGTGGATGCGACCGTCGTCGGTGATCGCTTTGTCGAGCGTCTCCACGATCTGACGGAGCTTCGTCGCGTCGCGGTGTTCGAGGAGCAGGCCGAGGAACGGATGCGGGCTCTTCTCCTGGAGGTCGGCGAGTGCACCGGCGTCGGTGGAGAACCCGGTCTTGTTGGCGCGGGTCTTGGGCATGGCCAGTTGGTCGAACAGCACCTCCTGGAGCTGCTTGGGTGAACCGAGGTTGACCTCGCGACCGATCTCGGCGTAGGCGTTGCTCGCCAGTTCCGCTGACCGGTTCCCGAGCTGCTCGGACAGACCGCTCAGGATGCCGTGGTCGACGGTCACCCCGGTGAGTTCCATGTGCGCCAGCACCTGCAGGACCGGCAGCTCCATGTCGAGCAGGACGCCGAGCGACCCCGGGTCGAGGGCGGCGCGGGTGGCCTCTGCGACGCGGAACGCGTACCAGGCCGTCCCCCCGACACCGACCGGGTCGGTCTCCGGGACCAGTTGGTTCGGGTCCGCCACAGGCATCGTCTCGTCGAGGTACCGTGCGGTGAGGTCGCCGAGGTTCTTGTCGCCGCCGCTCGGGCGGAGGAGCCAGCCGGCGACCGCCGTGTCGTACGCCAGCCCGTCGAGCTTGAGGCCGGCGCGTGTGACGGCCTTCACCTGCGGTTTCGCATCGTGCATGATCTTCGGGGCGTCGCTCGCGAGCCAGGCTTCGAGCGGCGCGTAATCGGCCTCACCGGGACGCCAGGCGAGAGACACGATCTCCGTGGGGGTGGCCAGACCAGCGGCGACCGGCAGGTCGCCGTCCAGGTCGAGGTGGAGTCCGATGCCGCCCGGGTGGGCTGCCACGGCGCGGGCGAGCCACGCCTCGAGTTCTTCGTCGAGCAGTTCCTTCCGTGGCGGCATCACCACGCCGGCCGCGTGCGATGCCGACACGTCGGTGTTCGCCTCGAGACCGTCGAGCTTCAGCACCCGGTCGAGGAGCGTGCGGAACTCCAGTCGACCGAACACGGCGGCCACGGCGTCGGCGTCGATCGGACGTCGCTCGAGGTCCTTCGGGCCGACCGGCAGTTCGACGTCGGTGAGGAGCCGGTTCAAGCGCCGGTTGCGGACGGCGTTCTCCTTGTGTTCGCGGAGGCTCTCCCCCACCTTGCCGGTGATCTCGTCCGCGCGTTCCAGGATCTGCTCCAGCGAGCCGAACTGGTTGAGCCATTTGACGGCCGTCTTCTCGCCCACCTTCGGGATGCCGGGGAGGTTGTCGCTCGTCTCGCCCACCAGCGCGGCGATCTCCGGGTACTGCTCGGGACGGATGCCGTAGCGCTCGAACACCTTGGCGCCGTCGTAGCGCGTCAGCGCCGAGACGCCCTGGCTGGACGGGTAGAGCAGCGTCACGTCGTCGGTCACCAACTGGATGGTGTCGCGGTCGCCCGAGACGACGAGGACGCGGAAGCCCTCCTCGCCACCCTGCTTGGCGAGGGTGGCGAGGATGTCGTCGGCCTCGTAGTCCTCTTTGCTGATCGTGGTGATGTTCATCGCCTTGAGCGCCTCCTCCAACAGCGGCACCTGACCCTTGAACTCGGGCGGGGTCTCGCCGCGCGTCCCCTTGTACTCGGGGTACTCACGGGTCCGGAACGAGCGGCGGGAGATGTCGAAGGCCACGGCGATATGGCTCGGGTTCTCGTTCTTCAGCAGGCTGATCAGCATGGAGATGAAGCCGTGAATGGCGTTCGTGTGCTGGCCGTCGCGGGTTTGGAAGCTGTCGACCGGCAGCGCGTAGAACGCCCGGAAGGCGAGCGAGTGGCCGTCGACGACGAGGAGGGTAGGCTTTTCTGATTCCGACACGCGCCCAGCCTACAAGCCGGTGCCGACACGGCTCAGGACCGATCCGAAGGTGGACATGACGAACGAGACCGACAAAGCCCTCGAGTTCCTGAGGACGAGAGGCAGCGGCGCACTCGCCGCCAAGATGGGGATCGAGTTCACGGAGTTCACGGTCCAACGGTCCGTCGCGACCATGCCGGTCGAGGGCAACACGCAACCCGCGATGCTGCTGCACGGAGGCGCCTACGTCGTCCTCGGTGAATCCCTCGGGTCGATGGCCGCCAACCTCTTCGCCGGCCCAGGCAAGCTCGCCGTCGGCATCGACATCAACGCCACGCACACCCGTTCGGCCACCGAGGGGATCGTGACCGGTGTCTGCACCCCCATCCACCTCGGGCGGTCGCTCACCGTCCACGAGATCGCGGTCAGCGACGAGCAGGGTCGACGCTGTTCGACGATCCGCATCACGAACCTCATCAAGGACGCACCGGGCACCTGACGCGCCACCCCGGACAACGCAGAGCGGCCCGCCCCCGACGGGACGGGCCGCTCTTGCGACGAGGTGGGAGAGGGCTACTTCTTGGCGCTCAGCTGCTCGATGATCGCCTGCGCCACATCGTGCATGGTGAGACGGCGGTCCATGGAGGCCTTCTGGATCCAGCGGAACGCCTCGGGCTCCGTAAGGCCCATCTTCTCATTGAGCAGGCCCTTCGCCCGGTCGACGAGCTTCCGGGTCTCGAAGCGCTCGACCATGTCGGCGACCTCGGCCTCGAGGGTGATGATCTGCTGGTACCGCGAGAGGGCGATCTCGATCGCGGGCAGGAGGTCGTTCGGGGTGAACGGCTTCACGACGTACGCCAGGGCACCGGCCTCGCTCGCCCGCTCGACCAGTTCCTTCTGGCTGAACGCGGTGAGGAGCACCACCGGTGCGATGTGCGCCTTGCCGATGCGCTCGGCGGCGGAGATGCCGTCGAGCTGGGGCATCTTCACATCCATGATCACGAGGTCCGGACGGAGCTCCGTCGCGAGCGCGACGGCGGTCTCGCCGTCGCCGGCCTCGCCGACGACCTCGAAACCGTTGTCGCGAAGGATCTCGACGATGTCGAGGCGGATGAGGGATTCGTCCTCAGCGACGACGACGCGCCGCGGGGCTACGGGAGGGGTCTCTTGCTCGGTCACCCTCAAATCCTACGGTACTCTGATGCAGGTTGCTGTTCGCCGTGCGGCGGACGCGCCGGTGTGGCGGAATGGCAGACGCGGAGCACTCAAAATGCTTTGTCGAAAGACGTGTGGGTTCGAGTCCCACCACCGGTACCAGGGAGCTCGCCTGACCGACCAGTGACGAGGCGGTCAAGCCCTTCGGGCGGGGTCGGCGGACGCCGTAGCGTAACGTCGAAGGCACGACGTGCAGGACGTCGTCCGACACGATGGGACCCGACACCATGACCGCAGAGCACACCGACCCGCGCCAGGACGTCCACGACGCCAGCACCGAAGACCGGCTCCAGGGCATCCTCGTGCAGGTCTCAGCAGACCGGTCCCTCACCCCCGACCTCGACGTCCGGGCAGCGCTGGCGGACCGGCTCAGCGACCAGGGCATCGACGTCGACGCCACCGAGCTCGACCGACTCGTCGGCTCACTCCCGGGTCAGCCCGGCGAAGCGCCCGGACCGTTCCTCACGGACGGCGCGACCCCGGCCGACGACGCGAACTGATCAGAAGCCGCGCTCGACGGCGGCGGCCGGACCGTCGGCGTCCGTCGTCAGCTCCGGCCCACCGACGGCATCGCCCGTCCACGTGTCGACCCGCCACCCGGTCGTCGTGTCTCCGTCGACGATGATGACGCCCGTGTTCGTGATGGGGTGTGTGCCGATGAAGTGTCCGTCGACGTTCGTCGAGCGGAGCCCGAGCCAGGACCGGAGCATCGCTCCGTGGCTCACGACCACGACACTCTCCAGTCCGGAGCCCTCGAGCTCCTCGATCACCGCGTCGAAGCGCGCGAACACCTCGTGGCCGTTCTCGCCGCCCGGCATCCGGGTGTCGAGGTCGCCCATCGCCCACGCCACGATGGTGTCGATGTAGACCTGCACGGCCTCGGGCGACCCGTGCATCTCGTTGTCGCCGGCGCTGATCTCCCGGAGTCCGTCGCGGACGATCACCGGAAGCCCGCTGACCTCGGCGACGGGTGCGGCGGTCTGTTGCGCCCGCACCGCGGTGGAGGCGTAGACCGCGTCGATCCGCTCGCCCACGAGCGCTTTGGGGAGGGCGGCCGCCTGCGTCTCGCCGAGTTCGGTGAGGACGGCCCCGGGGATCGCGGTGTCGAGCAGGCCGGCGACGTTGGACGAGGTCTGACCGTGTCTGATGAGGATGAGGCGCATACCTCCAGGGTAGGCGAGCGACCGGACGGTGGTCATCCCCCGGCGCGGAGTGTGCCGGGATCAGCTGCGAGCAATCCACTGCGGTGCGGTGCTCCTCAGGACCGCCGCCGGGAACGCGTGGTCGTCGAAGGCACTGAGCGCGGGGCGGGCCGTCGTCACCGCACCATGGGTGACCAGGCACCGCGCTCCGGGGAGGGCGGACGGGTGACGATCCTCGGCACGTGGGAGCCGTTGGAGCGCTGCACCGACGCGCGCGAGCGACACCGATGACCGGCCGGCCTCGCCGCCGTCGACGACCCTCACCACGTCGTCGACGATGGCCGCTGCCAGCAGGTATCCCGCGCTGTGGTCGAGTGCCTGAGCCGGCAGGGCGCCCGGAGCGCCATCCTCCCCTTCGACCACCGCGATGCCCGTGGCGGCCTGGACCAGGCTGTCGAAACCGCGTCGATCACCCCAAGGCCCCGTCGCGCCCCAAGCGTCGACGGAGCCGGTGACCAGACTGTCGCGACGTCGTAGCCCGAGGCCGTCGAGGGCGTGTGGTCGATACCCCGTCACCAGGATGTCGGCCTCGTCGCTCAGGCTCTGCAGCGTCGCGAGGCCGCGCGGTGTCGACGCGTCGAGGGCCGCCGTCCGCTTCCCCTGACCGCTGTCGGTGTACTGCCACGGGATCTCAGGGATCTGCGGCGGATCCACACGCAGGACGTCCGCGCCGAGGAGCGCGAGGGTCCTCGTGGACACGGGACCGGCGATCACCCGCGTCAGGTCGAGGACGCGGAGGCCGCGCAAGGGGTGCCGCCTCGTGGGCCGCAGCGACGAGGCGATCCTCGATCCGGCGGAGCCACCGTGGCGTCTGACGAGCGGTCCATCATCGACCGAGGCCTGCGGTGTGGACGACCATTCGACGGCGGTCCGGACGGCGACGAGGAGCGCGCCGACGCCGGCGGCCTCCGATTCCAGGTCGAGCGCCGAGTGGGAGGCGATCGCCGAGGCGAGCTCTGGGCGGGTGGCCTGGTCGTCGATCCCGAGCATGGCGGTCAAGCGGCGACGATGGTGGGGGTAGTTCGCGTGCGTGCGGACCCAGCCGTCTGCGGCGGCGAAGAAGCCGGACAGCGGCGCGAACGCGTCGACGGCTGCTCCGTCGATCCGCAACAGGCGGTCGCTCTGGTAGGCCGCGGCGATCCGCTCGAGGTCGAGCGACGCGTGCAGCGGCTCGAATCCGAGGGCGATACGGAGCCGGTCGGCGGCGTCCTCCACCGCGCCGACGGCGACCGCGGCGAGCTCCAGGACGGCGAATCGGGAGGCCAGGAGTCCCGCCGACCCGGTCGCCTCACGGTCGACCCCTCCCGGGTCCAGTCCCACGGCGCTGCGGAGAGCATCGTCGACGAGGACGGAACGGTTCATGGGCATCAGGCTAGACCCATGGCGCCCGGAATCGCGGCGTCATCGCACCCGGACGACGAAGGCCGTGGTCCCCGTACGGGAGGACCACGGCCTTCGGCAACCACATCCGACTAGAGGACGTCGCCCACCTTGTGGACGCGGATGTCGTTCGTCGTTCCGGGGATCCCGGGAGGGGAACCGGAGATGATGATGACGGGCTCGCCGACCGCGGCCTTGCCGGTGGCGACGAGGACCTCGTCGACCTGGGCGACCATCTGGTCGGTGTGCGTCACGCGCTCGACCACGAAGGACTCGACGCCCCAGTTCAGCGCCATGCGACGACGGATCGCCGGGTCGGGCGTGAACGCGAGGATCGGGATCCGGTTGCGCAGGCGAGCCATCCGGCGCACCGACTCCCCCGACTCCGTGAAGACGCAGAGGAACTTCGCCTCGACGAAGTCGGCGACCTCGACCGCCGCGAGGGTGATAGCACCGGCCTGCGTGCGCGGCTTCGTGCCGAGCGGCGGGACGCGGTCGAGACCGTGGATCTCGGTCGACTCGACGATGCGGGCCATGGTCTGGACCGTGATCACCGGATAGGCGCCGACGCTGGTCTCACCACTCAGCATGACCGCGTCCGCGCCGTCGAGCACCGCGTTGGCGACGTCGGAGGTCTCCGCGCGTGTCGGGATCGGGCTGGAGATCATCGACTCGAGCATCTGCGTCGCGACGATGACCGGCTTCGCCATGCGGCGGGCGAGTTCGACGGCGCGCTTCTGCACGATCGGGACGGCCTCGAGCGGAAGCTCGACACCCAGGTCGCCTCGGGCGACCATGATGGCGTCGAACGCCTCGACGATGCTCTCGAGGTTCTCGACGGCCTGCGGCTTCTCGATCTTCGCGATCACGGGGACCTTCCGGCCCTCCTCCGCCATGATCTCGTGGACGCGGTCGATGTCGGCTGCGTCACGCACGAAGGACAGGGCGATGAGGTCGGCGCCGAGACGCAGGCCCCAACGGAGGTCCGCTTCGTCCTTCTCGCTGAGCGCGGGGACGTTGACGGCGACACCCGGGAGGTTGATGCCCTTGTTGTTCGACACCGGACCGGCGACGATCACGCGCGTGGTCACGACGGTGTCGTCTGCTTCAACGACCTCGACCTTGACCTTGCCGTCGTCGATCAGCAGGAAGTCGCCCGGCTTGACGTCCTGGGGCAGGCCCTTGAAGGTCGTCGAGGAGATCTCCTTGGTGCCGAGGATGTCCTCGGTGGTGATCTTGAAGATGTCGCCGACGGCGAGGTCGTACGGGCCGCCCTCGAACTTGCCGAGGCGGATCTTCGGGCCCTGGAGGTCGACGAGGACGGCGACCGCACGGCCGGAGTCCTCTGTCGCCTTGCGGACGTTGGCGTAGATGGCCTCGTGCACGTCATAGCTGCCGTGGCTCAGGTTCATCCGGGTGACATCGACCCCCGCATCGATGATGGCCCGGATGTTCTCATAGCTGGAGACCGCAGGGCCCAGCGTTGCGACGATCTTGGCTCGTCTCATATGTGTGTGTTCTCCATGGTTTCTGCGCACGAGGCGCTTCGGTACTCACTGCTCGGCATGATGCGTCCGACGCTTGTCGTCCGCCTGAAAGCCTAGAGGGAGATGGGCTGGTCCGTGGGACGGACCGGGGAGGGAAGCTGGGTGGCACCCTCGAGGTACTCGTCGACCGCCGCTGCGGCCGCACGGCCCTCGGCGATCGCCCACACGATGAGCGACTGACCGCGACCGGCGTCGCCGGCCACGAACACACCGGGCTGGTTCGTCTGGTAGTCCTGCTCCCTGGCCACGTTGCCGCGGCCCGTGAACGGGAGCTGGAACTGCGACTCGAGCGCAGCCTCCTCCGGGCCGGTGAAGCCGAGGGCGAGCAGCACGAGGTCCGCGGGGATCTCCCGTTCGGTCCCGCTCTTCGGGACACGGCGGCCGTCGATGAACTCCGTCTCCGCGACACGGATGGCTCGCACCTCTCCGGCGTCGTTGGCGAGGAACTCGACGGTGGACACCAGGAACTCGCGGTCACCACCCTCCTCGTGCGCGCTCGCGACCTCGAACAGGGTGGGCATCATGGGCCACGGCTGGTGCTCGGGTCGCTCCCCCGCCGGCTGGGTGCCGATCGCCAGGTTCGTGACGGACGCGGCGCCCTGACGGTGAGCGGTGCCGATGCAGTCGGCGCCGGTGTCGCCGCCGCCGAGGACGACGACGTGCTTGTCCTCCGCCGTGATCTGGTCCGACACCGTGTCGCCGGCACCGACCCGGTTCGCCTGGACGAGGTACTCCATCGCGAAGTGCACGCCCGACAGGTCGCGACCCGGGATCGGGAGGTCGCGCGGCACCATCGCGCCGGTGGCGATGACGACGGCGTCGTACCGGGCGCGGAGCTCGTCCCAGGTGATGTCGACACCGATGTTCACGCCGGCCCGGAAGCGCGTCCCCTCGTCCTGCATCTGCTTCAGCCGGATGTCGAGGTGCTTCTTCTCCATCTTGAAGTCCGGGATGCCGTACCGGAGCAGACCGCCGATGCGGTCGTCGCGCTCGTAGACGGCCACGGTGTGGCCGGCACGCGTGAGCTGCTGGGCTGCTGCGAGACCGGCAGGTCCCGACCCGACGACGGCGACCGTCTTCCCGGTCAACCGCTCCGGCGGGTGCGATTCGACCCAACCGTTCGCGAACGCCTGGTCGATGATGGACACCTCGACCTGCTTGATGGTGACCGCGGGCTGGTTGATCCCCAGAACGCACGAACTCTCACACGGAGCCGGGCACAGACGACCCGTGAACTCGGGGAAGTTGTTGGTGGCGTGTAGGCGCTCGATGGCCGAACGCCCCTCGCCACGCCACATCAGATCGTTCCACTCGGGGATGAGGTTGCCGAGCGGGCAGCCCTGGTGACAGAACGGGATGCCGCAGTCCATGCAGCGCCCGGCCTGCTTCCGCACGGTCGCCGGATCGCTCTGCTCGTACACCTCTTTCCAGTCCATGATGCGGACCGGCACAGGCCGACGTTTCGGGAGCTCCCGCTCCGGTACCTTCAGGAATCCCTTGGGATCAGCCACCGGTCACCTCCAAGATTCGGTTCCAAACGATGTCGCCGTCGGGGTCGAGCCCCTCGTCGAGCGCGGTCTGTCGTGTCGCCAGGACCGCCGCGTAGTCGCGCGGCAGGACCTTGACGAATCTGGTGACCGTGTCCTCGAAGTCCGCGAGCAGGCGGCCGGCGAGCGGCGACCCCGTCTCGAGGACGTGCCGTTCGAGGAGGTCGTGGACGATCTCGACGTCAGCGCTGTCGAGCTCCGACAGGGTCAGCTCACCGGAGGCGAGCGAGTCGCGGTTCACCTGGTCGCGCTGCAGGTCGAACACGTAGGCGGTCCCGCCCGACATGCCGGCGCCGAGGTTCCTGCCGGTCTGCCCGAGGATGAGCGCCAGCCCACCGGTCATGTACTCCAGGGCGTGGTCGCCGACGCCCTCGACGACCGCCGTGGCACCGGAGTTGCGCACCAGGAAGCGTTCGCCGACGATCCCGCCGAGGAACATCGTGCCCTGGGTCGCGCCGTAGCCGATGACGTTGCCGGCGATGACGTTGTCCTCGGGGAGGAACGCGGCGCTCTCGGGCGGTCTGACGACGATCTGCCCGCCGGACAGGCCCTTGCCGACGTAGTCGTTCGAATCGCCGACCAGGCGCAGCGCGATGCCGCCCGGGAGGAACGCGCCGAACGACTGCCCGGCCGAGCCGCGCAGGGTGACGTCGATGCTGCCGGCCGGAAGGCCGTTCTCGCCGTGACGGCGGGTGACCTCGTGGCCCAGCATGGTGCCGACGGCGCGCTCGGTGTTGCGGATGGGCAGGTCCACGGAGAAGTGACCACCGTGCTCCAACACCTCCGCGGCCGCAGTGATGAGCTGCTGGTCGAAGTGCTTGTCGAGTTCGTGCTCCTGAGCCCGACGGTTGATCCGCGGTTCGTCGTCGGCGAAGACCGGGCCGACGAGGACGGGCGACAGGTCGAGACCGGACGCCTTCCAATGATCGATCGCGCGGTCGGCGTCGATCAGCTCGTTGTGGCCGATGGCCTCCTCGAGCGTGCGGAATCCGAGCTCGGCGAGATACTCGCGCACTTCTTGAGCGATGAACTCGAAGAAGTTGACGACGAACTCCGGCTTGCCGGTGAACCGCTGACGGAGCACGGGGTTCTGGGTCGCGACGCCGACGGGGCAGGTGTCGAGGTGGCAGACGCGCATCATGACACAACCGGAGACGACGAGCGGTGCGGTCGCGAACCCGAACTCCTCCGCGCCGAGCAGCGCACCGATGACGACGTCACGGCCGGTCTTCATCTGACCGTCCACCTGCACGACGACGCGGTCGCGCATGTTGTTGAGCATCAGGGTCTGCTGGGTCTCGGCGAGGCCCAGCTCCCACGGCGTACCGGCGTGCTTCAACGAGTTCAACGGGCTCGCGCCGGTGCCGCCGTCGTGGCCCGAGACGAGGATCACGTCGGAGAGCGCCTTCGCGACGCCCGCCGCGACCGCACCGATGCCGGACTGGCTGACCAGCTTCGTGTGGATCCGGGCCTTCGGGTTCGCACGTTTCAGATCGAAGATCAGCTGTTTGAGGTCCTCGATGGAGTAGATGTCATGGTGCGGTGGCGGCGAGATCAAGCCGACACCGGCCGTCGCGTGCCGGGTCCGGGCCACCCACGGGTAGACCTTCGTCGGGGGCAGCTGCCCACCCTCGCCGGGCTTCGCGCCCTGGGCGAGTTTGATCTGGATGTCGTCGGCGTGGGTCAGGTACATGCTCGTCACGCCGAACCGGCCGGACGCGACCTGCTTGATCGCACTGCGTCGCGTCGGGTCCAGCAGACGATCGACGTCCTCGCCGCCCTCGCCCGTGTTGGACTTCGCGCCGATGCTGTTCATCGCGATCGCCAGGGTCTCGTGGGCCTCTCGCGAGATCGAGCCGTAGCTCATCGCCCCGGTCGAGAACCGCTTGACGATCGAGGAGACCGACTCCACCTCGTCCAGCGGGACCGGCGGACGGGCGCCCGCGCGGAGCGTGAACATCCCTCGCAGCGTCATGAGCTGTGCCGCCTGTGAGTCGACCATGTGCGTGTACTCACGGAAGATGTCGTACCGGCGGGTCTTCGTGGCGTGCTGGAGCTTGAAGACGGTCTCGGGGTTGAAGAGGTGTGGTGAGCCGTCGCGCCGCCACTGGTACTCGCCACCGGACTGCAGGCGTTCGTGCGCGGTCGACGCGGCGTCCTCCGGGTAGGCGTAGCGGTGACGCTTCGCGTTCTCCTCGGCGATGACCTCGATGCCGACGCCGCCGAGCTTCGTCTCGGTGCCGGTGAAGTAGGTCTCGACGAGCTGCTCACTCAGGCCGACCGCTTCGAACGCCTGCGCACCCGCGTAGGAGGAGACGGTCGAGATGCCCATCTTGGACATGATCTTCAGGACGCCCTTGCCGAGCGCCTTGATGACGTTCTTCACGGCCTGTTCGCGCGTGACGCCCTGGATGAGACCGCTGCGGACGAGATCCTCGCAGCTCTCCATCGCCAGGTACGGGTTGATCGCCGACGCGCCGTACCCGATCAGCAGGGCGACATGGTGGACCTCGCGGACGTCGCCGGCTTCGACGACGAGCCCGACCTTCATCCGGTTCTCGGCGCGGATGAGATGGTGGTGGACGGCGGCCAGCGACAGCAGCGACGGGATCGGGGCGAGATCCGAGTTCGAGTCACGATCGCTGAGGACGATGAACTCCGAGCCTGCGAGGATCGCCTCGTCGACCTCGGCACACATCTCGCGGAGCCTGGACTCGAGGCCCGCGGCTCCGTCCTCGACCCGGTACAGCGCCCGCACCGTGGCCGTCAGCGGGCTCCCCGGGGTCGGGTCGATGTGTTGGATCTTCGCCAGCTCGTCGTTGTCGATGACCGGGAAGTCGAGCACGACCTGCTTCGCATGCTCCGGACCCCAGGACAGCAGGTTCCGCTCCGGTCCGAGGCCGAGCTTCAGGGAGGTGACGACCTCCTCGCGGATGGAGTCGAGCGGCGGGTTCGTCACCTGTGCGAACTGCTGCACGAAGTAGTCGAACAGGAGCCGTGGCCGATCCGAGAGCACGGCGATCGGCGTGTCGGAGCCCATCGCCCCGAGCGGCTCCGCGCCGTTCTGGCCCATCGGCTGGAGGAGGATGCGCACCTCCTCCTCCGTGTACCCGAAGGTCCGCTGGCGGCGGGTCACCGAAGCGGGCGTGTGCACGATGTGCTCGCGCTCGGGGAGGTCGCTGAGGTTGATCCGGCCCTGCTCGAGCCACTCGCCCCAGGGGGCGGAGGCCGACAGCTCGTCCTTGATCTCGTCGTCCTCGATGATGCGTCCTGCCACGGTGTCGACGAGGAACATCTTGCCCGGACGCAGACGGCCCTTGCGCTTCACCCGGCTCGGCTCGATGTCGAGCACGCCGATCTCGCTGCCGAGGACGACGAGCCCGTCGGTGGTCTCCAGCCAGCGTCCCGGGCGCAGCCCGTTGCGGTCGAGGGTGGCGCCCACGAGCGAGCCGTCGGTGAAGGTGAGGGCGGCCGGACCGTCCCACGGTTCCATCTGCATGGAGTTGAACTCGTAGAAGTCTCGACGCTGCTGCGAGAGACCGGTCTGCTTCTCCCAGGCCTCGGGCACCATCATCATCATCGCGTGCGGCAGCGACCGGCCCGTCAGCGTTAGCAGCTCGAGCACCTCGTCGAAGGACGCGGAGTCACTCGCACCGGGCGTGATGATGGGGAGCAGCGGCCGGACGTCGCCGATGAGTTCGGACTCGAGCTGGGACTGACGGGCGCGCATCCAGTTGCGGTTGCCCTCCACCGTGTTGATCTCGCCGTTGTGCGCCATCATCCGCAGGGGCTGGGCGAGCGGCCACGACGGGAACGTGTTGGTCGAGTACCGGGAGTGCACGATGGCGAGCTTGGTCGCGAACCGTTCGTCGGAGAGATCCGGGTAGAAGGGTTCGAGCTGCAGGGTGGTGACCATGCCCTTGTAGACGAGGGTCCGGCTCGACAGGGAGATGAAGTACGCGCCGAGTTCGCGCTCCGCGCGCTTCCGCAGACGGAAGGCGAGGCGGTCGAGGGCGATGCCGGACGGCTTCGAGGGGTCCGACCCGGTGACGAACAGCTGCTCGAAGGCGGGCATGGCGGCGCGCGCGAGCTTGCCCAGCTCGTCGGGGTCGACGGGGACCTCGCGCCAACCGAGCACGGTGAGCTGCTCATCGGCGGCGATCGCCGCGATCTGGGACTGGAGGAGCGCTCGTGCCGAGTCGTCCGTGGGGAGGAAGGCGATCCCGACCGCGTACTCGCCGAGCGGCGGGAGTTCGAACCCGGCGACGCCGCGCAGGAATTCATCGGGCATCTGGGTGAGGATGCCCGCGCCGTCGCCGGTGCCGGCGTCGGAACCGATCGCACCTCGGTGCTCCAGGTTCCGGAGCGAGCCGAGTGCGGCGTCGATGATGCTGTGCGAGGCGTCGCCCGTCAGGGTCGCCACCATCGCCAGACCGCAGGCGTCCTTCTCGTTCGCCGGGTCGTACATGCCCTGCTTGGGCGGGACTGCGCTGAACGAAGCGTACGGTGCATGCGCCATGGGATTACCGTCCTCACGAATGGGGGATCAGAAGCGGGACGTCACTGGCCCTGGAACGAAACGGTTGGCGGACCCCGTGCGTCGTCGGGATCCACCCGGCCTGAGAGAGGGTATGCCTGGCCTAGGAGGGTGAGCCGGTCTTGCTTGTGGCGACCGTGTCCTTGGACGTCGGAGCGGACGATGCAGTGCTCCGTGGACGACCGGCATCATCGCCGGTCGCGGCACTGCGCAGCCCCAGGTTCTCCGCGTCGGTGTCGTAGTAGTCTACCGCAGCCTTCGGATCGTTCCAGGCGCGACCGGCGACATAGGCC
Organism: Plantibacter sp. Leaf314; assembly: GCF_001423185.1. NCBI lineage: Bacteria > Bacillati > Actinomycetota > Actinomycetes > Micrococcales > Microbacteriaceae > Plantibacter > Plantibacter sp. Leaf314. The sequence continues at coordinate 251,523 of NZ_LMOB01000001.1, forward strand.
GACGGCTCCGTGCCGGTGTGACGGCGCGACTGGATGACGATGATCGCGATACCCACGACGATCGCGAGGATGGCGGCCCACACGTTGGCGCGGATGCCGAACAGGTACTCGCTCGGGTCGATCCGGATGGTCTCCCAGACGGTGCGGCCGGCGCCGTACCAGATGAGGTACACGCCGAAGAGCCGACCCCACTGCGGGTTGAAGCGGTGACCGATCCACAGGATGACGGCGACACCGAGGAGGTTCCAGATGATCTCGTACAGGAACGTCGGGTGGAACAGGGTGCCGGCCGGCAGACCGATCGGGAACGCCGGGTTGCTGGCTTCGATCTCCAGGCCCCACGGCAGGTCGGTCGGCAGACCGTACAGCTCGTGGTTGAAGTAGTTGCCGAGGCGCCCGAAGGCCTGTGCGAGCAGCAGCCCTGGCGCCAGCGCGTCGGCGAAGGTCCAGAAGCGGATGCCCGTCATCCGGCAGCCGATGTAGGCGCCGACGGCTCCTCCGAGGAGCGAACCGAAGATCGCGATGCCGCCCTCCCAGATGTAGAGCGTCCGCAGGAGGTCGGCGCCCGGGTAGAAGTAGTCCCCGGGGTGCGTCAGGACGTGGAAGATCCGCGCTCCGATGATGCCGAGCGGAATGGCCCACAGGATGATGTCGAGCACGATACCCGGCTCGGCTCCGCGCTTGGTCAGGCGACGGGAGGTCAGGATGGTCGCGACGACGATCCCGGCGATGATGCACAGCGCGTACATGTGCACCGTGAACGGACCGACGCTGAACGACGCGATGTCCGGGTTCGGGCTCGGGATGCTGAGGGGTGCAATCACTGCAGTGGTCGCCTTTCGTTACGAACTCTGATCGAGTGTACGGCCTTCGGCATCGCGGACGTGCTGAGGCTACCCTCAGCGCGCCCGTCGACGGAACGCCGCGACGGGTCCGGGCGTGCGGCTCAGCGGCTGGTGCCGGCCGCGAGCGACCGGACGACCTCGGTGACGGCGGGGACGCCGCCGTCGGCGAGGGCCTTGACGAACACGGACCCGACGATCGCGCCGTCGGCGTACTCGAGGACGGATCGCACCTGCTCGGCCGTCGAGATGCCGATACCCACGCAGGCGTGCTCGGCGCCGGCTGCGCGGAGGCGTCCGACGAGCGTCTTGGCGGCGGCGTCGAGATCCTGCCGCGCTCCCGTGATACCCATCGTCGAGACGGTGTAGACGAAGCCCTTCGAGTGCTCGGTCACGAGCGAGAGGCGCTCGTCACTCGACGTCGGGGCCGCGAGGAAGACGCGGTCGAGCCCGAGGCGGTCGCTGACGTCCAGCCACTCCGCGGCGGCGTCCGGGGTGATGTCCGGCGTGATCAGGCCGGCTCCCCCCGCCGCAGCGAGGTCTGAGGCGAAACGCTCGACGCCGTACTGCGTCACCGGGTTCCAGTAGGTCATGACGAGGACCGGGACGTCGACCGCGGCGCGGATCGCACTGACCGCCGTGAAGACGTCGCGCAGTCTGAAGCCTCCGGCCAGCGCCGTCATGGTGGCGGCTTGGATGACGGCACCGTCCATGACCGGATCGGAGTAGGGCACACCCAGCTCGAGGACGTCGACGCCGTTCTGCGCCAGCGCGATGGCGGCATCGATGCTCGTCTGGAGATCGGGGAACCCGACCGGCAGGTACCCGATGAGTGCGCCGGCGCGTTCGGTCGCTGCGGCGTCGATGGCCGTCGAGACGGCCGACGTCACGGCGGGGTCCGCCTGCTGAGCGGTCATGCGTTGCGCCCGGCTTCGTCGAGGAGCCCGAAGTAGGCACCGGCGGTCTCGACGTCCTTGTCGCCACGTCCTGACAGGTTGACCAGGATGGTCGCGTCGGGACCCAGCTCCTTGCCGAGCACGATGGCACCCGCGAGGGCGTGCGCCGACTCGATGGCCGGGATGATCCCCTCGGTCCGGCTCAGGAGCCGGAACGCCTCCATCGCCTCCGCGTCGGTGGCGGGGACGTACGTCGCGCGTCCGGTGTCGGCGAGCCAGGCGTGCTCCGGGCCGACGCCCGGGTAGTCGAGCCCGGCGGAGATGGAGTGCGACTCGACCGTCTGGCCGTCGTCGTCCTGGAGGACGAACGTCCGGGCACCGTGGAGGACGCCGGGACGTCCGCGTCCGATGGACGCGGCGTGTCGAGGGGTGTCGACGCCGTCGCCGGCCGCCTCGACGCCGTAGAGGGCGACGTCCGCGTCGTCGAGGAAGGCGTGGAAGATGCCGATGGCGTTCGAGCCGCCGCCGACACAGGCGACGACCGCGTCGGGGAGGGACCCGTTCAGTTCGAGGAGCTGGGCGCGAGCCTCCTCGCCGATGATCTTCTGGAAGTCGCGCACCATGACGGGGAAGGGGTGTGGTCCCGCAGCGGTGCCGAAGAGGTAGTTGGTCGTCTCGACCGAGGCGACCCAGTCGCGGTACGCCTCGTTGATCGCGTCCTTGAGCGTGCGCGAGCCGGAGGTGACCGGGATGACGGTGGCGCCGAGGAGGCGCATGCGTGCGACGTTGAGCGCCTGCCGTTCGGTGTCGACCTCGCCCATGTAGATCGTGCAGTCGAGACCGAACAGGGCGGCGGCGGTCGCCGTGGCGACCCCGTGCTGACCTGCCCCGGTCTCGGCGATCACGCGCGTCTTGCCGATGCGCTTCGTCAGCAGCGCCTGGCCGAGCACGTTGTTGATCTTGTGGGACCCGGTGTGATTGAGGTCCTCGCGCTTGAGGAAGATGCGCGCTCCGCCGGCGGAGGCTGCGAACCGCGGGACCTCGGTGATGATCGACGGTCGGCCGGCGTAGTCGCGCAGCAGCGTGGTGAGCTCGGCCTGGAAGGTCTCATCGACCTTCGCGGCCTCGTAGGCGGCCGCCAGCTCGTCGACCGCGGCGATGAGCGCCTCCGGCATGTAGCGTCCGCCGAAGTCGCCGAAGAACGGGCCGGCTTCGTCTCGCAGGTGGGTGGGCTCGGTGTTCGCGGGCGTGGGGGGTGACAGGGTCATTCGGATGCTCCCAGGAACTGTTCGAGGGTGGCGACGGGGTCGCCGGTGACGAGTGCTTCGCCGACCAGGACGACGTCCGCGCCGTCACGTCGGTAGGCTGCGACGTCCGACGCGCCGAGCACGGCGGACTCGGCGATCTTGATCGCGTCGGCGGGGAACCGGTCCGTCAGCGAGCCGAAGAGGTTGCGATCGAGTTCGAAGGTGCTGAGGTTCCGCGCGTTGACGCCGATGAGCCGGGCGCCGATGTCGCTCGCCCGAGCGAGCTCGTCAGCCGAGTGGGTCTCGACCAATGGCGTCATGCCGAGCTGGACGACGAGCTCGTGCAGCGACAGCAGGGTGGGCTGGTCGAGCCCGGCGACGATGAGCAGGACGAGGTCTGCGCCCGCGGCCCGGGCCTCGAAGACCTGATAGGGCAGCGAGATGAAGTCCTTGCGCAACACCGGGATCCGGATCGACGCACGGACGGCTTCGAGGTCGCCCAGCGAACCGCCGAACTTCCGCCCCTCCGTGAGGACACTGACCGCACTGGCGCCGCCCTGCTCGTAGAGCGAGGCGAGGAGCGCCGGATCGGGGATGTCGGCCAAGGCGCCTCGAGAGGGGCTCGACCGCTTGACCTCGGCGATGATCTTCACGCTCTCGGCAGGAGCGAGCGCGGCCAACGCATCGATCGCCGGAGGGGCGTCGACCGCCAGAGCCTCGACGGCTGCAGCCGGACGGCCCGCGAGGCGCCCGAGGGCGTCCTCCTTCGCGCCGGCCATCAGGTCGGCGAGCATGTTCAGTGCTCTTTCGCCAGGGTCTTGGAGCCGCCGACGCCGTACCCGGCCTTGGCGAGGACGCCACCGGTGATCCAACCGAGGAGCAGCACACCGGCCGAGATCCAGACGAGCAGCGGCATGTCGAGCCAGAAGAAGACCGTACCGGCGGCGAACGCGACCAACATGATGATCACGGCGGTCCAGGCGGCGGGCGAGTGTCCGTGGCCGGGGTCCGAGGGGTCGGTGCTCATGGTTCTCCTTCTGTGCGGGTGCGGTTTCCAGTGTACCGGCAAGTCATGGACGGTTCCGTGCGTGGGCCACGAGTTCCCAGGTGGCCTGAGCCCCGGCCTCGACTCACCGGGTGGGGTCGTCGCCGCGGCTGAGGTCGTCCCAGGCGCCGACCGGATCGGCGCTCGGGGCCGACTCGACCTGCGTGAAGCGCACGGCCTGGTACTTGCGCGACGGGCCGGGCCACATCCGGTGCGTGACCGCGGTGGCTAGGCCGGCGAGACCGAGGACGATTCCGAGGACCAGCGCGACGGCCGGCCACGCGGTGAGCGACGTCGCGGCGACGAGGTCGACGGTCGACTGGTTGCCGGCGACGCCCGTCGCCTCCGTCACGGCCGCTGCGCCGGCGGTCGCGGGAGCGGTGAGGACGGTGATCGCCGAGATCGCGACGCACACGCCGATCACTGCCTCGAGCACACCGAGGATGATGCGGAAGACCGGCCCGGCGATCGCCAGGGCGGCGACGAGCGCCAGACCGGCCAGCGCGAGGGCCGAGAGGGCTGGGGCCGCGACGGACCCCACCACGTCGAGGGCACCGGAGTGCGGTCCGACGCCGACGAGGCTGATCGAGAGCCAGGACTGCGTCCACGCGGCGAGGATGAGGGCGTTCGCCAGGACCGCGGTGACGAGGAGCAGCGTCTTCACACGGCGCTGTCGGCTGCGGAGGGCCCGCGCCTCGAGGTCGTCGGCCGGGGACGCTTCAGGCGCGGACGATGCTGTCTCATTGGTCTCGGTCATGCTCGAACTCGATTCATGGTGTCGACGATGGCGCGGCGACGACGTCGAGGCTCCGGGCGTCGAAGCAGCTGCGGGTGCCCGTGTGGCACGCGGCTCCGAGCTGGTCGACCTCCACCAACAGGGTATCGCCGTCGCAGTCGTAGGAGACCCCTCGCACGAACTGTGCGTGCCCGGAGGTGTCGCCCTTCCGCCAGTACTCTTGGCGGGATCGCGACCAGTAGGTGACGCGTCCCTCGGTCATCGTGCGACGAACGGCTTCGGCGTCCATCCAGCCGAGCATGAGGACCTCCCGGGAGTCCCACTGCTGGACCACGGCAGGGATCAGCCCCTGCGCGTCGAAGGTGAGTTGCCGGATCGCGGTCTCCGGGTCGGCTCCGGCGGGGACGGTGATGTCGGCGCTCATGCTCGGACCGTCCAACCCGCATCGGCGAGCTCCTGCTTGACCTGTCCGATCGTCAGCTCCCCGTTGTGGAAGACGCTGGCTGCGAGGACGGCGTCAGCGCCGGCTGCGATCGCCGGCGGGAAGTCGGCGAGCTTGCCCGCCCCACCGGACGCGATCACCGGTACGCGGCTCACCTCGCGCATGGCGCGGATGAGCTCGGTGTCGAAGCCGGCCTTGGTGCCGTCGGCGTCGATCGAGTTCACCAGCAACTCCCCCGCGCCGCGTTCGATGGCCTCGGTCGCCCAGGCGAGCGCGTCGAGTCCGGTCTCGCGACGACCGCCGTGCGTCGTGACGATCCATCCCGACGCGCTGTCGGCGTGCCGCTTGACGTCCAGCGAGAGCACCAGCACCTGTGCACCGAACCGGTCGGCGATCTCTCCGAGGAGCTCGGGCCGCGCGATCGCCGCGCTGTTCACCCCGACCTTGTCGGCTCCGCTCGCGAGGAGCCGTGACACGTCGTGCGTGGTCCGGACGCCACCGCCCACGGTCAGCGGGATGAAGACCTGCTCCGCAGTGCGGCTGACGAGGTCGTAGGTGGTCTCGCGTTCGGCGACGGTCGCGGTGACGTCGAGGAAGGTGAGTTCGTCGGCACCCTGCTCGGCGTACCGCTTGGCGAGCTCGACGGGATCGCCGGCATCGCGCAGATCGAGGAAGTTGACCCCCTTCACGACGCGGCCGTCGGCGACGTCGAGGCAGGGGATGACTCGGGTGGCGAGTGACACGATGGCCTCCGCGGGGCGACTGGAGCGGTCTGGGATGGGTTCGGTGCTCAGAGTCGAGCCGCGTGGATCGCCGTGACGAGGATCGCGCGCGCGCCGAGCTCGTAGAGGCGGTCCATGACGTCGTTCGCCTCGCCGCGCGGGATCATGACCCGGACGGCCACCCACTCGGGGTCGCGCAGCGGCGAGATCGTCGGCGACTCGATGCCACCGGCGACCGCGGTGGCCTGCTCCAGGAGTCGGACCGGGAGGTCGTAGTCGACGAGCACGTACTGCCGCGCGACGAGGACTCCCTGCAGACGACGGATGAGGGTGGCCGTGCTGGGCTTCGTCTCGGGAGAGGCGATGAGGACGGCTGTGGAGTCGAGGATGACGGGGCCGAAGATGCCGAGGCCGGCCTTCCTGAGGGTCGTACCGGTGGAGACCACGTCGGCGACCGCGTCGGCGACCCCGAGCTGAACGGCGGATTCGACCGCGCCGTCGAGGTGGACGAGCGTCGCGTCGACACCGGCCTCGCGCAGGAAGTTCCCGACCAGGCCGGGGTAGCTCGTGGCGACGGTCTTCCCGGCGAGGTCGGAGAGTTCCGCGAACTCCCCTGCCGGACCAGCGAAGCGGAAGGTGGAACCCCCGAAGCCGAGTTCGGCGAGTTCGGTCGCAGCGGAGTGCGAGTCGAGCAGGAGGTCGCGGCCCGTGATGCCGATATCGAGCGCACCCGAACCGACGTACGTCGCGATGTCCCGCGGACGCAGGTAGAAGAACTCGACGTCGTTCCGCGCGTCGACGACGTGCAGCTCCTTGGTGTCGCGGCGGGTGGCGTACCCGGCCTCCTGGAGCATCTCGACGGCGGTCTCGGACAGCGAGCCCTTGTTGGGCACGGCGACTCTCAGCATGGGGATCTCATCTCGTGGCGTGGTGGCGTGCGGGGTGCGCGGACCCATGGCGTCGGGGTCCGTCCTCGACGGTTCCCGGAGACGGTTGTGCTCCGGCGGACTCGTCCGGCCTACAGATGTCGGTAGACGTCGGCGGGGGTGAGGCCCTTCGCCACCATCATCACCTGCACGTGGTAGATCAGCTGGGAGATCTCCTCGGCCGTCTCGGTGTCGCTCTGGTACTCGGCCGCCATCCAGACCTCGGCCGCCTCTTCGACGATCTTCTTCCCGATGCCGTGCACGCCGGTGTCGAGTTCGCGGACCGTGCCGGACCCCTCAGGCCGGGACTCGGCCTTCTGGCGCAGCTCGTCGAACAGCTCGTCGAAGGTTTTCACGTGCTCCAGGGTACCGGTTCCGGGCGGGGGTGCGCGCCGCCGGGGTGGACGGAGCGGGTCGCGGGCTCAGTGGCTGTGCGTCGACGCCTCGGCGGCGGCCCGCAGCAGCGCGATGTTCGCTGCCGGGTCGGACCCGCCGTAGACCGCAGACCCCGCGACGAAGGTGTCCGCACCGGCTTCCGCGGCGATCCCGATCGTGTCCGCGGAGATCCCACCGTCGACCTGCAGCCAGACGTCGAGACCGGTCCGCGCGACCTCGGCGGAGAGCGCGCGCAGTTTGGGCATGGTCTCCGGCATGAACGACTGCCCGCCGAAGCCCGGTTCGACCGTCATGACGAGCACCTGGTCGAACTCCGGCAGCAGCTCGAGGTACGGCTCGATGGACGTGCCCGGCTTCACGGCGATCCCGGCGCGCGCTCCGATGGAGCGCAGGCGCCTGGCCAGGGCGATGGGGTCGGTGGCCGCCTCGGCGTGGAACGTCACCGAGTAGGCGCCGAGCTCGGCGTAGCCGGGAGCCCAGCGGTCGGCGTCCGAGATCATGAGGTGGACGTCGAGCGGGATCGGCGAGACGTCCTGGATCCGTCCGACCATCTGCGTGCCGAAGGTGAGGTTCGGGACGAAGTGGTTGTCCATGACGTCGACATGGACGAGGTCGGCGGTGGCGATCCGCTCCAGATCGGTCTGGAGGTTCACGAAGTCGGCGGACAGGATGCTCGGGTTGATACGCACGGACATGTGATCGAGCCTAGCGATCGACAGTGGGTTCGGCCGCCGCCGCGGGCTTCCGCAGCAGCGCGATGAACATGGCGTCGGTCCCCTGCCGGTGCGGCCAGAGCTGCACGGCGCCACCGGGGGCGGCTGCGTCGAGCGGTTCCACCGTGACCCGGTTGAGGATCTCGGCCGTGTCGAGCCGTTCCATCGTGGGGTGGGCGCGGAGGGCGCTCTCCACGATGAGGGCGGTCTCGGCGACGTGCGGCGAGCACGTCACGTACGCGACGATGCCACCGGGGGCGAGCGCCAGGATCGCGGCGTCGAGGAGCGACGATTGGAGACGGGTCAGGTCGGCGACGTCCTTCGGGGTCTTCCGCCAGCGCGCCTCCGGTCGTCGACGCAACGCACCGAGGCCCGTGCAGGGGGCGTCGAGGAGGATGCGGTCGTACCCCTCCGGACGTGAGGCCGCGAGCGTCGCACCGTCGGCGGTCGACACCTCCACCTCGAGCGGGACACCGGCGAGTGCGCGCTCGACGAGGCGTGCCCGAGCGGGGACGAGTTCGTTCGCGTCGAGGTGTGCTCCCCCGGCCAGGGCCTCGGCGGCCAAGAGCGCCGCTTTCCCGCCGGGTCCTGCGCAGAGGTCGAGCCAGCGTTCGCCGGCCGTGACCGGCTCAGCCCGGGTGAGGGCGAGTGCTGCGAGCTGCGAGCCTTCGTCCTGCACCCGGAGACGACCGCCGCCGGTGCCGACGAGCTGGACCGGGTCTCCGCCGGAGCTCCGGAACCCGTAGGGCGAGAACCGGTTGGGCTCGGCGTCCGCCGGCCGTTCGGCGATGCCCGGCAGCGCGACGAGGTTGACCTGCGGCGCGAGGTTGTCGGCGTCGAGGGCGGCTTCGAGTTCGTCGCCGTGGCCCTGGAGGTCCAGGGACTGGCGGATCGCCCGGACGACCCACGAGGGGTGGGCGGTCGCGATGGCGAGGCGATCGGTGTCGTTCGTGGCCTCGTCGAGGAGGAGACGTTCCCACTCGGCGGGTTCGGTCCGCGAGATGGTGCGGAGCACACCGTTGGTGAACCCGGCGGCCGAGCGCGACCCGGCCGAGCGTGCGAGTTCGACCGACTCGTTCACCGCGGCGTGGCCGGCGACACGCATGGAGAGGAGCTGATGCGCGCCGAGCCGGAGGACGTCGAGGATCGCGTCGTCGATCTCCGTGACCGGTCGCTTCGCGACGAGCGCGATCACCCGGTCGTAGTAGCCACGACGACGGAGCGTCCCGTAGGTCAGCTCGGTGGCGAGTCCGGCGTCGGCCGGATTCAGCTTCGCCTCCGCGAGACGGTGCGGGAGCAGGAGGTTCGCGTACGCGTCGGAGGTGCTGACCGCGTGGATGACGTCGAAGGCGACCCGGCGGGCGGGCTGCACGGTCGACGAGTCGCGCGGCCGGGTCGGACGCTGCCGACCCCGTCGTGGCTCCTCGCTCTGCGGACGTCGGTCGCGGCGTGGTCTGCCGTCGGGTTGCTGAGCGCTCATGCGGTCACCAGCCGATCCGTGCCGTTGGCGGCACCCCTCCACCAGTCGGCGGCCGGCATGGCGGTCCGTCCGGCCGGCTGTACCTGGAGCAGCTGGAGTGGGGTGTCGAGGGTCCCCACGAGGATCAGACCGTCGAACTCGACGATCGTGCCGGGAGCCGGCGGGTCGATCGGGAGGTCGGGGGCCGGGGCGGCGGCGTGCACCTTCAACCGTGCGTCGTCGACGAGGGTGTACGCACCGGGCTCCGGCGTGACCCCTCGGATGTGCGACCACACCTCGGAACCGGGGCGGTCCCACTGGATGCGGCCGGCGAGGCCGTCGAGCTTCGGCGCGAGCGTGGGCTGTCCTTCCTGTGGGACGGCGACGGCGGTGCCAGAGGCGATCGCGGCGACGACGTCCACCGTCAGCGGTGCCCCGAGGTCCGCGAGGCGGTCGAGGAGGCGCCCTGCGGTCTCCCCCGAGCCGATGGGCGTCTCGATCGTCGCGAAGACGTCGCCGGCATCGAGCGCCGGCACGAGCCGGAAGACCGATGCCCCGGTGACCTGGTCCCCGGCCATCACGGATCGTTGGACGGGCGCCGCTCCGCGCCAGGCCGGCAGGAGGGAGAAGTGCAGATTGATCCACCCGTGCTCGGGCGCCGACAGGAGCGGTTCACGCACGAGCCCGCCGTACGCGACGATGACACCGAGGTCAGGACGCAGGGCCGAGATCTGCGCGGTCGCCTCGTCGTCGAGCTTGGCGGCGCGGACGACGTCGAGACCGAGGCGCTCGGCGGCCGCGGCGACGGGTGACGGTGTGAGGACGCGTTTGCGACCGATCGGCGCGTCGGGACGGGTCACCACGGCGGCGATCTCGTGCCCGGCTTCGACGAGTGCCTCGAGGGTCGGAACGGCGACGGCCGGGGTGCCGGCGAAGACGAGCCTCACGCGGTTCGGCATTCGTGGTCGGGGTGGATCATGACAGCATCTCCGGATCGTCGAATCGTACTCTGAGTGTAGGCGGGGCCTTCGGCGCCCGCCTGCCGGGAGTCGGTCGTCGGCGCTTCGCCGCTTGGGCGACGACGGTCGCGCGCAACTGCTCGGCGACCGCACGGGCGTGCCCGTAGTCGACGCGGAGGATCGCGACGGTCTCCCCCGCGTCGTCGACGGTGGGGCCGAGGACGCGGCTCCGGTACTCCGGCGGCAGGCCGGCGAGGGCGGCCTCGACCGCCTCGCGGGTGCCGGTGAGGGTCGCACTCCTGACCGCCGGTGGGAAGCCGAGCTCGCGGCGTTCGGCGAGTTCTTCGCTCGCGAACCGTGGCTGCTGCCAGAGGGCGAGGGCGTTCGCGACCGGCGCTTCGACGCCGATGAGCAGCACCGGAGCGCGCGGCGCCGCCAGCGCGGCGGCGTTCGACCACCATCGGAGGCAGTCCTCGGCCACGCGGAGCGACTCGCGTGCGAGCATGCGGTCGGCGTCGACCAGGAGCACGGCGGCGTACCCGCCGTCCGCGATCGGCTCGGCACCCCGCGTCGCGATCACCAGGGCCGGTTCCGACCCCACCTCGAGCTTCGGTGCATCGCCGTCGGACACCACGACCCGGTATCGGGGGAAGGCGCGACCGAGTTCCTCGGCGGTCCGACCCGTCCCTGCCGCCGTGACGCGGAACGCGGTGTCGTGGCACGTCTCGCACGACCACCCGGTTGCGAGGTGACCACACCAACGGCAGGAAGGCTGTGACCGCGCCGTCGCCAGGTGGAGTGGACCGTGACACACCGAGCAGTGCGCCCTCGTCCCGCAACGGCGGCAGGCGAGATGCGGCGCGTACCCGGGACGTGCCACCTGAACGAGCACCGGACCGTGGTGCAATGCCTCGTCGACGGCCCGCCACGCGCTCGACGGGATGCGTGCCTGGCTCGTCATGGCGTCGTCGCCACTCGCTCGGGACACGACCACCCGCGGACGGACGGGGGGTGTCGGCGACACCTCGCGCAACCACCCGAGCTCGACCAGACGCTGCGTCTCGGTACTCCGCGAATGGGCGGCGAAGACGAGCGCGGCGCCGCTCATCTCCTGCCTCGTCAGGGCGACGTCGCGGGCGTGGACGTACGGGGCGAGCTGCTCCTGATGGAGTGGATCCCCGTCGTCCCACAGGGCGATGAGTCCGAGGTCGTGCGCGGGCGCGTACACGGCCGAACGGTTGCCCACCACGATCCGGGGCACGGGGTGCAGGCCGTCCAGGTAGGAGCGGTACCGCGCCGCGGGGGTCTGCTTCGCATCGGCCCGCGCGACCGCGGACCCGGCCCCGAGGTCCTCCAGGGCGGCCAGGAGGTGCTCGACGTCGCGATAGTCGGGCACGGCGAGGATCGTGCTGCGCCCTGCGGCGAGTTGGTTCACCGCGAGGGCTGCGAAGGTGAAGGACCAGTCGGGCAGCGATGTGCCCGTGGACGTGGCCGTCAACGCCGGGATCGCCGTGACCGCGTACCGCTCGCCAGGCTCGACCCGGTCGAGTGTGCCGGGAGCGAAACCTGGGACGGTGCGTCGCTCCACGACGGCGGGTTCCGGCGGCGTGGTCGCGGCCCAGGTCTTCTCCACCCGGACCTGCCTCGGTGGGATCGCGAGGCGCAGGACGTCCATCGCGCTGCCGGCGCTGCGATCGGCGACGCGACGCGCCAGCGTCCACAAGGCCGGGGTCAGCACCGGCACCGACGACACGACCGACTGCACCGGACTGAGCGTCCCACTGAACTCGCTCGAGTCCGTGAGGTCGACGATGAACCCGTTCGCCGATCTCCCTGCCGACCGGAACGGAACCGTCACCCGGGCACCGAGCACCGCGTCGTCGGCGAGCTCGGCGGGCACGGCGTAGTCGAACAGGTGGTCGAGCTGCGGCAACGGCGAGTCGAGCACCACCCTGGCGACCCTCGCGCCTGCCACGACTAGAGCCCGGCTGCTGACCGCAACGCCTCCACCCGGTCGAGACGCTCCCAGGTGAAGTCGGGGAGCTCGCGGCCGAAGTGCCCGTAGGCGGCGGTGGCGGCGTAGATGGGCCGGATGAGGTCGAGGTCGGCGATGATCGCGGCGGGCCGGAGGTCGAAGACGTCCCGGATGGCACGCGTGATGTCGGCTTCGGGCATATGCGCCGTCCCGAACGTCTCGACGTAGAGTCCGACCGGCGCCGCCTTGCCGATGGCGTAGGCGACCTGCACCTCGAGTCGCTCGGCGAATCCGGCGGCCACGGCGTTCTTCGCGACCCATCGCATGGCGTACGCGGCCGAACGGTCGACCTTCGACGGGTCCTTGCCGCTGAACGCTCCCCCGCCATGACGCGCGGCACCACCATAGGTGTCGATGATGATCTTGCGTCCGGTGAGGCCGGCGTCGCCCATGGGGCCGCCGACGACGAAGATACCGGTCGGGTTGATCAGGTGAGTGACGTTCGAGCTGTCGAGTTCGACCGTCGCGAGGACCGGCTCGATGACGTGGCGCTGGACGTCGCGGCGCAGCTGTTCGGTCGAGACGCCGGGGTTGTGCTGCGTGGAGACCACCACCGTCTCGACGGTCTTCGGCAGGAAGCCGTCGTACCCGATGGTGACCTGGGTCTTGCCGTCCGGACGCAGGTAGTCGAGCTGGCCCGACTTGCGGACCTCGGCGAGTCGCTCCGCGAGCCGGTGCGCGATCCAGCTGGGCAGCGGCATGTACTGCGGCGTCTCGGTCGTCGCGAACCCGAACATGATGCCCTGGTCGCCGGCGCCCTGGAGGTCGTAGGCGTCCACGCTGGACTGCTCGCGGGACTCGAAGGCGTGATCGACTCCTGCGGCGATGTCGGCGGACTGGGAGCCGATCGACACGCTGACCCCGCAGGAGTCCCCGTCGAAGCCGATGTCCGACGAGGTGTATCCGATGGAGCGGATGCGCTCGCGGACGATCGTCGGGATGTCGACGTAGCCGCTCGTGGAGACCTCGCCGGCGACGTGGACGAGGCCGGTGGTGACGAGTGTCTCGACGGCGACTCGGCTGCGCGGATCCACCTCGAGGAGTGCGTCGAGGATGCTGTCCGAGATCTGGTCGCAGATTTTGTCGGGGTGGCCCTCGGTCACGGATTCGGAGGTGAACAGGCGCAGCTCGGTCATGCGGTCTCCCGTCGGAAGTGGTGGAGCGGAGGTGGAGGGGCGGCCGTCGCAGAGGTCGAGGCCAGAGCCTTCATCACTCTAGCCCAGGCCTCCGACGTGGCATCCGTCCGTGACGCGAGACGTCGTCGGCGGTACGCCTGCCCGGACACGACGAATCCGCCGGTCGTCTGGCGCCCGGCGGATTCGTCGTGGTGAGGGTGCTACTCGGCGATCGGCTTGATCTGGAGCTTGTCCTCGTTGATCTCGTGCATCGCGATGGAGAGCGGCTTGTCCTCGACGGACGAGTCGACCAGCGGCCCGACGTTGTCGAACAGGCTGCCCTCGTGGAGGTCGGCGTAGTAGTCGTTGATCTGGCGCGCGCGCTTGGACGCGAAGATCACGAGCGCGTACTTGGACTCGACCTTGGTGAGCAGGGAGTCGATGGGCGGATCGATGATGCCCTTGAGCTTGTCAGCCATGCAGGTTCACACTCCTCGTGTGGTTGTGTTCGGGGAAGATCTGATCGATGCGGGGTGCGCGTCGGACGTCAATCCCCGTGAATCTTCATCAAGTCTACGACCTCTTGGGCCGCACGGGCCACGTCGTCGTTCACGACACGGTGGTCGAACTCGTCCGCAGCGGCCAGTTCGACCTTCGCGGTGCGCAGTCTACGCTCCCGTTCCTCCTCGTCCTCGGTGCCTCGCCCGACGAGCCGACGGACGAGTTCGTCCCAGCTCGGAGGCAGGAGGAAGACGAGGGTCGCCTCCGGCATCGCCGCTCTGACCTGCCTGGCACCCTGGATGTCGATCTCCAGGAGCGCGCTGTCTCCGGCGGCGAGGGCACGCTCGATCGGCTCGCGCGGCGTGCCGTACCGGTAGGCGTTGTGCACCGTCGCGTACTCGAGGAGCCGGTCGCCGGCGATGAGCCCGTCGAACTCGTCGTCGTCCACGAAGTAGTAGTTGACCTCGTGTTGTTCGCCCGGGCGCGGCTTCCGCGTCGTGGCGGAGACGGAGAGGTGCACCTCCGGGTAGTGGTCGCGGATGTAGGCCGCGACGGTCCCCTTACCGACGGCCGTCGGGCCGGCGAGCACCACGAGTCGGCTGCGGGCCGTGCCCGGGTACCGTTCCGCGATGAACGCGCGGAGGCGTTCCCGCTGCAGTCGGCCGAGTCCGCCGAGACGTTTGACGGAGGAGATGCCGAGCGATTCGAGGATGCGCCCGAGCTTCGTGACTCCGACGCTCGGGATGCTGAGGAGGTACTCGGTGACGCGGACGCCTCCTTCGATGCCGTCGGGATCCGCCGTCGCGGCGTCGAGGACCTCGAGCGGCGTGCGCGCGCCCGAGGCGATGGAGGCCTTGACGGTGGCACGGGCACGTCGCTTGCGGACGGCCTCCCGGGAGGCCGCTGCCCGGTCGACCTCCGGCATGCTCCTCGCGCGCTGGTCCGGTTCCTGGTCAACCACGGGCGCTCCTCACGGCGTCGGCGGAGCGCTCGACGGCGTCCGCGATCCCCGACGGCCCGGCGGCGAGGATGCTGCGGGACTCGGAGACGATGACGCCTGGAGCGAGGTCACCGTAGATGGATTCGAGGTCGGCGACCGCTGCACCCTGATGGCCGAAGCCGGGAGCGAGGATCGGGACGACCGATCGGGTCGGCACCGCCGTCATGCCGAACTCCTCCAGACGGAGCGTGGCACCGATGACGGCACCGATCGAACCCGTCGACCCTGGGTGATGTCTCGCGTTCCAGTGGTCGATCTCGCCGAGCATCGACGCTGCGACCGTGAGGCCTGCGCGGTCCTCGGCGAGCTGGACGTCGCGTCCCTCGGGATTCGAGGTCGCCGTCAGCACGAACAATCCCTTGCCCTCGTGTTCGGCGAGCTCGAGCGCCGGCTGGAGCGAGCCGAAACCCAGGTACGGGTTCACGGTGAGCGCGTCGACTTCGAGCGGGGAACCCGGGGTCAGCCAGGCCTCGGCGTACCCCTCCATGCTCGTCCCGATCTCGCCACGCTTGGCATCGCCGATCACGAGGAGTCCGGCGTCGCGTGCTGCGGCGAGGACACCTTCCAGCGCGACGTAGCCCGCCGATCCGAACCGTTCGAAGAACGCCACCTGCGGCTTCACGATGCCGGCCCGGCCCGCCGTCGCCTCGACGACGGCGAGCCCGAAGGCCCCGGCGCCGGCGGCGGTGTCGGGCAGCCCCCATGCCTCGAGCAGGAAGCGGTGCGGATCGATGCCGACGCAGAGCCGGCCCGACCGGACGAAGACCTCGTCCAGTCGGGTTCCGAACGAAGCCGTCACGAGCGTGCAGCCCGATCGAGTGCGTACTCCTGCAGGGACCGGACCTCGAAGCCCCCGCCGAGTGCCTCGAAGGAGCCGACAGCGGCCGTCAGCTGCGCGATCGTCGTGAAGAGCGGCTTGTCCGCTGCGACGGCTGCCGCGCGGATCTCGTAGCCGTCCGCGCGGGCGGATCGGCCACTCGGCGTGTTGATGACCATGTCGACCTCGTCTCGGTTGATCAGGTCGACGATCGAGTCGTCCTCCCCCGCTGCGGTGGTCTCGCTGTACTTGCGGACCGTCCGCGCGCTGATGCCGTTCCGGTTCAGGACCTCCGCCGTGCCGTCGGTGGCGAGGATGTCGAAGCCGAGCTGCTGCAGGCGGAGCACCGGCAGGATGATCGAGCGCTTGTCGCGGTCGGAGACCGAGACGAACACCGTGCCGCTCGAGGGCAGACCGCCGTAGGCCGCCTCCTGGCTCTTCGCGAAGGCGCGCGGGAAGTCCTTGTCGATGCCCATGACCTCACCGGTGGAGCGCATCTCCGGCCCGAGCACGCTGTCGACGATCTGGCCGTCCTTCGTTCGGAACCGCTTGAAGGGCAGCACGGCCTCTTTCACCGACACCGGGGAGTCGATCGGCACGCGCGACCCGTCGACCGGGGGCAGGAGCCCCGAGTCCTTGAGCTCGGCGACCGTGGCGCCCGTCATGATGAGGGACGCGGCCTTCGCCAGCGGGATGCCGAGCGCCTTCGAGACGAACGGCACGGTGCGGGACGCCCGTGGGTTGGCCTCGATGACGTAGAGGATGCCGGCGCCGATGGCGAACTGCACGTTGAGCAGGCCACGGACCCCGATCCCCTGGGCGATCGCGAGCGTTGCGGTACGGACCCGGTCGATCTCGGCACGGCCGAGGGAGACCGGCGGCAGGGTGCAGCTGGAGTCGCCCGAGTGGATCCCGGCCTCCTCGATGTGCTCCATGACACCGCCGATGTAGAGTTCCTCACCGTCGAACAGGGCGTCCACGTCGATCTCGATCGCGTCGTCGAGGAAGTGGTCGACGAGCAGCGGCTGCGCCGGGCCCACGATGCCCTGGTCCTCGATGCGCACGAAATAGTCCGTCAGCGAAGCGCTGTCGTAGATGATCTCCATGCCGCGACCGCCGAGGACGAAGCTCGGACGCACGAGGACCGGGTAGCCGATCTCCTCGGCGACCCGGAGGGCGCCCTCGATCTCGACGGCGGTGCCGTTCTTCGGTGCGACGAGCCCGGCGGCGTCGAGGATCTGCTGGAACTGTCCGCGCTCCTCGGCGAGGTCGATGGCGGTCGGCGTGGTGCCGAGGATCGGGACTCCGGCGGCTTCAAGCCCCTTCGCGAGGCCGAGTGCCGTCTGGCCGCCCAGCTGGACGACGACCCCGACGAGCTCGCCGGACTCGCTCTCCGCGTGGATGACCTCGAGCACGTCTTCGAGCGTGAGCGGCTCGAAGTACAGGCGGTCGCTCGTGTCGTAGTCCGTGGAGACCGTCTCGGGGTTGCAGTTGATCATGATGGTCTCGAAGCCGGCGGCCTGCAGCGCGAACGAGGCGTGCACACAGGAGTAGTCGAACTCGATCCCCTGACCGATCCGGTTCGGCCCGGAGCCGAGGATGACGACCTTGCGGCGGTCGCTCGCGACCACCTCGGTCTCCGTGTCGTAGCTGGAGTAATGGTACGGCGTGAGGGCGGGGAACTCCCCGGCGCAGGTGTCGACCGTCTTGTAGACCGGACGCACGCCGAGGATGTGGCGGACCTCGCGCACCTCCTGCTCGCCGAAACCGCGGAGCTGACCGATCTGCGCGTCGGAGAAGCCGTGGTTCTTGGCGGTCCGGAGCACCTCGGTGTCCAGGCGTTCGGCCGCGGCGATCCAGTCGGCGACGTCGTTGATGAGGACGATCTGATCGATGAACCACGGGTCGATCTTGGTCGCCTCGAAGACCTGCTCGGCGGTCGCACCCTTCCGGAGCGCCTGCTGGACCACGACGATACGGCCGTCGGTGGGCGTCTTCGAGATCTCGAGCAGCTCGTCGGCGCTGCGTGACTCCTCGCCCCAGTGGAAGCTGGAGCCGCGCTTCTCGAGCGAGCGGAGCGCCTTCTGGAGGGCCGTGGCGTAGTTGCGGCCGATGGCCATCGCCTCGCCCACCGACTTCATGGTGGTGGTCAGCGTCGGGTCCGCGGCCGGGAACTTCTCGAACGCGAACCGCGGGACCTTGACGACGACGTAGTCGAGCGTGGGCTCGAAGCTCGCCGGGGTGACCTTGGTGATGTCGTTCGGGATCTCGTCGAGACGGTAACCGATGGCCAGCTTCGCCGCGATCTTCGCGATCGGGAAGCCGGTCGCCTTCGAGGCGAGGGCGCTCGAGCGCGAGACGCGCGGGTTCATCTCGATGACGATGATGCGGCCGTCGGCCGGGTCGACGGCGAACTGGATGTTGCAACCACCGGTGTCGACACCGACCGCGCGGATGATGTCGATGCCGATGTCGCGGAGCTTCTGGTACTCGCGGTCGGTCAGCGTCAGCGCGGGAGCCACCGTGATCGAGTCTCCGGTGTGGACACCGACGGGGTCGACGTTCTCGATCGAGCAGACGACGACGGTGTTGTCCGCCGTGTCGCGCATGAGTTCGAGCTCGTACTCCTTCCAACCGAGGATCGACTCCTCGAGGAGCACCTCGGTGGTCGGGCTCTGGTGGAGGCCGTCGCCGACGATGCGACGGAGCTCAGCCTCGGTGTACGCGAAGCCCGAGCCGAGACCGCCCATGGTGAACGAGGGACGGACGACGAGCGGGTAGCCGAGGTCCTCGGCGTAGCCGACGGCCTCCTCGACCGTGTGGGCGATGTAGGAGCGGGCCACGTCGGCGCCGGCGTCGAGGACGAGCTGCTTGAAGATCTGGCGGTCCTCGCCCTTGTTGATCGCCTCGAAGTTCGCTCCGATGAGCTCGACGTCGTACTTCTCGAGGATCCCGTGCTCGTGGAGCTGGATCGCCGCGTTCAGGGCCGTCTGGCCGCCGAGCGTCGGGAGGATGGCGTCGGGCTTCTCCTTCGCGATGATCGTCTCGATGACCTGCCACGTGATCGGCTCGACGTAGGTCGCGTCGGCGAAGTCGGGGTCGGTCATGATCGTCGCCGGGTTCGAGTTGACGAGGATGACGCGGACGCCCTCCTCTCGCAGGACTCGGCAGGCCTGGGTGCCCGAGTAGTCGAACTCCGCGGCCTGCCCGATGACGATCGGCCCGGAGCCGATGACGAGGACGCTGTTGATGTCGTCGCGCTTGGGCACTAGTTGTTCTCCTTGGTGCTGGAAGTGGTGGCGTGGCCGGTCACGAGATCGCGGAACCGGTCGAACAGGTAGACCGCGTCGTGCGGACCGGAGGCGGACTCCGGGTGGTACTGGACCGAGAAGGCGGGGATGTCGATGCAGTTGATGCCCTCGACGACCTCATCGTTCAGGCTGTAGTGGCTGACCTCGGCGAGGCCGAACCCGGCAGGCGTCTCATGACGGCCCTCGATGGGCAGGTCGACCGCGAACCCGTGGTTCTGCGAGGTGATCTCCACCCGGCCCGTCGCCTTGTCGAGGACCGGCTGGTTGATCCCACGGTGGCCGAAGGGCAGCTTGTAGGTGTCGAAGCCGAGCGCCCGGCCCAACAGCTGGTTGCCGAAGCAGATCCCGAAGTACGGCACGCCTGCCCGGAGCACGTCCTGCAGGAGCGCGACGTGCGCGTCGCTGGCGGCTGGGTCGCCGGGGCCGTTCGAGAAGAACAGGGCGGAGGGCTCGAGCGCGAGGACCTCGGCCGAGGTCACCGACTGCGGCAGCACCACGACGTCGAAGCCGCGGGCGGCGAGGTGGTTGAGCGTGGAGGTCTTGACGCCGAGGTCGAGGACCGCGACGGAACCGACACGCTCGCCCACCGCCTCGACGGTGTACTGCTCGGTGGTGGAGACCTGACCGGACAGGTTGAGACCGGCCATCTGCGCACCGGCGCGGACGAGACTGAGCTGCTCGGCGCCGGAGAGCTCGAAGTCCTCCCCGGAGAACACGCCGCCGCGCATGGAGCCGGCGGAACGGATGTGTCGGGTCACCGCACGGGTGTCGATGCCGCTGATGCCCACGACACCGTCCTGGACGAGTTCGTCGTCGAGCGAGCGGTCCGCGCGGAAGTTGGAGACGACGCGGGAGGCGTCGCGCACCACGTACCCGGCGACCCAGACGCGGGCGGACTCCATGTCCTCGCGGTTGACGCCGGTGTTGCCGATGTGCGGCGCCGTCATGAGGACGATCTGGCCGGCGTAGGACGGGTCGGTCAGGGTCTCCTGGTAGCCGGTCATGCCGGTGGCGAAGACGACCTCGCCGAGCGTGCGGCCGGTGGCACCGTAGGCGTGCCCGACGTAGCGGTTGCCGTCCTCGAGGACGAGTACCGCTGGACTGGGTGGGGTGAAGGAGGTCATGGTCGAGCCCTCTCGTGAGGCGGTGGGGTGCGGTCGTCGGTCGAGGAGGCCTCGCCGACGGTGTCTGGGGTGCCGGTCGGCCGGAGTCCGGCGTCCGCGGCGGGGATGATGCTCGTGACGGCGTCGATGATGCGGGCGCGGTCGGCCTGCTCGAGGACGCGGAAGGTGCTGTCGGCGATCACCGACGGGACGGGGCGCCAGCTCAGACGGAGGAGCCCGCCCGGCTCGACGACCCGGTCGATCGTGAGGTTGGTCTGGTCGATCCCGACGATGCTCGTCGCCGGGATGAACGTCGGCCGCTCCCCGGGGACGTCGACGACGACACCGGCTGCTCCGAGCTCGAGCGTCACCCGCGAGCGATAGCGCAGACCTTCGAGGGCCAGGCGCTCCAGCGGCTGGTCGTGCTTCGACGTCGCGACGTAGAGGACCTCGACCGTCAGGGACGGGACGGGACGGGGGTCGGGGAGCTCGGGGAGCGGTCCGATCCGGGCGTCGCGCGAGACCCGACGCCGCCAGGCGAGCGCCATGAGGGCGAGGACGCCGAGGAGGAAGACGGCGACGAGGAGCGCGGCGAGGATGCGCCCGTCCATCAGTGCTCGACCTCCGCGGAGCGCGCGGCGCGTCGTGCGGCGGCCGCGACCTGCTCCGCCGGCAGCACGGCGCCATCCAGGACGGTCGCGTAGCCCCGGTGGAAGGTCGCGATGACCCGGCCGGGCAGCTCCAGGCCGAGGTAGGGCGAGTTCACGCCCTTGCCGGCGAGGTCGACCGTGCCGAACGGCCGGCTGGCCGCGGTGTCGTACAGTACGAGTTCCGCGGGCGCGCCCACCTCGAGCGGGGACCCCTGACCGGTGATCCGCCCGATCCTCGCGGGCGTCGCCGACAGCACCCGGGCGACGTCGTTCCAGTCGAGCAGCCCGGTCGCCACCATCGACGCGTGCACGACGGAGAGGGCGGACTCCAGCCCCACCATGCCGTTCGCCGCGGCGTCCCACTCGCAGTCCTTCGCTTCGACCGGGTGGGGTGCGTGGTCCGTCGCGACGATGTCGATCGTGCCGTCCGCGAGGGCCTCGCGCAGCGCTTGGACGTCCTCAGCCCGACGCAGCGGCGGGTTCACCTTGTACCGGGCGTCGTAGCTCGCCACGGACTCCTCGGTGAGCAGCAGGTGGTGCGGAGTGACTTCGGCGGTGACCGGGATGCCGCGGGCCTTGGCCCATCGGATGACGTCGACGGAGCCGGCCGTCGAGACGTGACAGATGTGCAGGCGGGAACCGACGTGCTCGGCGAGGAGCACATCCCGCGCGATGATCGACTCCTCGGCGACCGCCGGCCAGCCCGTGAGACCGAGTTCACCCGAGAGGGCGCCCTCGTTCATCTGTGCGCCGACGGTGAGCCGCGGTTCCTGCGCATGCTGCGCGATGACGCCGTCGAAGGCCTTCACGTACTCCAGCGCACGACGCATGAGCAGCGGGTCGGAGACACACAGGCCGTCGTCCGAGAAGACGCGGACCTTGGCACGCGAGGAGGCCATCGCGCCGAGTTCGGCGAGCCGCTCCCCCGCGAGTCCGACCGTCACAGCGCCGATCGGCTGCACGGTGGCGTAGCCGGCGCGTTCACCGAGCGACTGCTCCTGCTCGACGACCCCGGCCGTGTCGGCGACCGGCGAGGTGTTGGCCATCGCGAACACCGCGGTGAAGCCACCGGCCGCCGCGGCACGCGTCCCGGTGAGAACCGTCTCGCTCTGCTCGAAGCCGGGCTCGCGGAGATGCGTGTGGAGGTCGACGAGTCCCGGCAGGGCCAGCAGGCCGTCCGCGTCGACGACGGTGGCTCCCGAGGCGCTCAGGCCGGAGCCGAGTTCCGCGATCCGTCCCTCCCGGAGGAGGAGGTCGGTGCGTGATCCGTCGGCGAGGGTCGCTCCGGTGATCAGCGTGACGTCGGGGTTCGATACGGGCTCAGACACGGGTGGATTCCTCTCGATCGCCGGACAGCAGCAGGTACAGCGCGGCCATCCGGACCGACACCCCGTTGGCGACCTGTTCGAGGACGGTCGACTGGGGCGAGTCGGCTGCCCCGGACGAGATCTCCAGTCCGCGGTTCATCGGTCCGGGGTGCATGACAATGCTAGCCGGGTCGAGCCGCGCGAGCCGTTCGTCGTCGAGCCCCCAGCGTCTGGAATACTCCCGGCTGTTCGGGAAAAAGGCGGCCTGCATGCGTTCGGACTGGATCCGGAGCATCATCAGGACGTCGGGACGCTGGGCGATGGCGTCGTCCAGGTCGTAGCGGACGGTCGCCGGCCACGGGCCGAGGTCCACCGGGAGCAGTGTCGGCGGGGCGACGAGGGTGACCTCGGCGCCGAGGGTGTCCAGCAACCAGACGTTCGAGCGGGCGACCCGCGAGTGGAGGATGTCGCCGACGATCGTCACCGCGACGCCGTCGAGCGCACGGCCGCGTGACCCGCCACCGTGGATGCGCTTGCGCATCGTGAACGCGTCCAGCAGGGCCTGCGTCGGGTGCTCGTGCGTCCCGTCTCCCGCGTTGAGGATGCCGGCGTCGATCCACCCGCTGTCCGCGAGGGTCTGCGGAGCCCCTGAGGCGGAGTGCCGGATCACGACGGCGTCGGCGTGCATGGCGGCGAGGGTCTGCGCGGTGTCCTTGAGACTCTCGCCCTTCGAGACGCTCGATCCCTTGGCGCTGAAGGTGATCACATCGGCCGACAACCGCTTCGCAGCCGCCTCGAAGGAGATCCTCGTGCGGGTCGAATCCTCGAAGAACAGGTTGACGACCGTCTTGCCGCGGAGGGTCGGCAGCTTCTTGACCTCGCGCGACTGCGTGTCGGCCATGTCCTCGGCGACGTCGAGGATCTCGATCGCCTCGTCGCGCGTCAGCGTCTTCGTCGACAGCAGGTGCCTCACTCGCCACTCCCCTCGATCGTGACCGCGTCGACCCCGTCGAATTCGGTGAGCCTGACGTAGATGCGCTCCGCCTGCGACGACGGCAGGTTCTTGCCGACGAAGTCGGGTCGGATCGGGAGCTCGCGGTGGCCGCGGTCGACGAGGGCGGCGAGCCGCACGACGCGTGGGCGGCCGAGATCCGTCAGGGCGTCCAGAGCGGCGCGGATCGTGCGCCCCGAGTACAAGACGTCGTCGACGAGGACGACCGTGCGGCCGTCGATGCCCTCCGGTGGGAGCGTCGTCGGCTGTGGTGCACGGGTCGGGTGCTTCGCCAGGTCGTCGCGGTACATCGTGACGTCGAGGGCACCAGACCGGATGGTCGCGCCGGAGATGGCGGAGATCGAGGCGGCGATCCGTGTCGCGAGGATGACCCCGCGGGTGGGGATGCCGAGGATGACGAGGTCGTCAGCTCCGCGGTTGGACTCGAGGATCTCGTGGGAGATCCGAGTCAACGCCCGCGTGATGTCAGCTTCGTGCAGCACGGTACGTGCGCTCATCGCCGACTCCCTTCTCCGCCTCTCTGGACGGTCTTAAAGGTTGTCTTGGTCAACACCCGAGCCTAGCAGCCGGATCAGGCCTCGTAGAGCTCCAACGGGAGACCGTCGGGATCGAAGAAGAACAGCATCTTCCGGGAGGTGTGCGGGTCGATCCGGACGTCTTCGACCCGGACGCCCAGCTCGACCAGACGGGCGTGGCCGGCGTCGACGTCGTCGACCGCGAACGCCAGGTGCCGGAGACCGAGCGCTTCGGGCCCTGATGCACGCGCCGGCGGGTCCGGGAAGGAGAACAGCTCGATGAGGTACTCGCCGTTCAGGGCGAGGTCGCCCATCCAGGAGTCGCGCTCCGCACGGTACACCTCGGTGATCAGCTCGCAGCCGAGCACCGAGGTGTAGAAGCGCTTCGACCGCTCGTAGTCGCTGGCGATGATCGCGATGTGGTGCACGCGCTTCAGCGGCAGGGCCGGGCCGGTCTCGTCGCCCATGGTCATCGCGGGTTGATCTGCGAGATCTTGCCGAGGAGCCCGTTGATGAACCCCGCCGAGTCGTCGGTCGACAGCGTCTTGGCCGCCTCGACCGCCTCGTCGATGGCGACGCCGTGCGGCACCTCGTCGTTGAACAGGATCTCCCAGATGGCGATCCGGAGGATGGCGCGGTCGACCGTCGGCATCCGCGCGAGGGTCCAGCCCTGGGCGTACGTCTCGATCTGCTCGTCGATCTCCTCGGCGTGGTCGCCGACGCCGTCGACGATCTCACGGGCGTACAGCCAGGAGGCCTGGCGGTCGGGTTCGCTGACCGCACGTGCTGCCTCAGCCGAGAGGACCTCGGCGAGGGTCTGCTGACGGACGTCGGCCTGGTACAGCAGATCGAGGGCGCGTTTCCGCGCCTTGGTCCGAGCGCTCACTCGTTGACGCGACCGAGGTAGTCACCGGTGCGGGTGTCGACCTTGACCTTGGTGCCGGTCTCGAGGAAGAGCGGGACCTGGATCTCGTAGCCGGTCTCGACGGTCGCCGGCTTCGTGCCACCGGTCGAGCGGTCGCCCTGGAGGCCGGGTTCCGTGTAGGTGACCTCGAGGATGACCGAGGCGGGGAGCTCGACGTAGAGCGGGTTGCCGTTGTTGAGGGCGACCGTGACGTCCTGGTTCTCCAGGAGGAAGTTCTTGGTGTCGCCCACGACGACGGCCGGGATCGTGATCTGGTCGTAGTCGCTCTTGTCCATGAACACGAAGGAGTCGCCGTCCGCGTACAGGTAGGTGAAGTCGCGACGGTCCACGTTCTCGACGTCGATCTTCGTGCCCGCGTTGTACGTCTTGTCGACGACCTTGCCGGTCATGATGTTCTTCATCTTGGTGCGGACGAACGCGCCACCCTTGCCCGGCTTGACGTGCTGGAACTCGATCACCGTCCAGAGCTGCCCGTCGATGTTCAGGACGATGCCGTTCTTGATGTCAGCGGTAGAAGCCATGCGCGAGAATGTCCGTTCGTGGAAAGTGTGCGGCCGGATACGACCCAACGAACGAGTGTAACCGCTGGGAGGACCGCTGACCAACGCGGCCGTGGCGTTCCGGGTCGTGTCGGTCGTCAGGCGGTGGTCCGCCGCACGACGAGGTCGAGTGCGAGACGGTAGGAGTCGAAACCGAATCCGGCGATGACCCCGGTCGCGACCGCCGAGATGACGCTCGTGTGTCGGAACGTCTCCCGGGTGTGCGGATTCGACAGGTGCACCTCGACGAGGATGAGACCCGCTTTGGTGACCATGGCCGCGGCATCCCGGAGGCCGTAGCTGTAATGCGTGAACGCTGCGGGATTCAGGATCACCGGTGTCCGTGCATCCACAGCCTCGTGGAGCCAGCCGATGAGTTCGCCCTCGTCGTCCGTCTGGCGGAGGTCGATCCGTGTCCCGGTACCCGCCTCTCCCTCGAGCAGCGTGCGCAGTGCATCGAGGTCGGCCGAGCCGTAGACGTCGGGTTCGCGGCTGCCGAGGCGTCCGAGGTTCGGTCCGTTGAGGACGAGCACGGTGGTCATGTGTCGAGGGTATCCGTTCCGGACGAGCGCTCGCGGCGCGCGTTGGCGTCGATCAGGAGCCGATCTCCTGGTAGGCGGCGAACAGCAGCGAGGTCTCGGGGCCCTGCAGGACGGTCGGCTTGGCCAGGTCGTCGAGCACGATGAACCGCAACATCGACCCACGGGTCTTCTTGTCGCGCTGCATGGTGGCGAGGAGGGTGTTCCAGCGACCGACGGGATATGCGGTCGGCAGGCTGAGCGACTCCAGGACACGGCGGTGGCGGTCGACGACCTCGTCAGACAACCGACCCGCGAGACGGGACAGCTCCGCGACGTACATCATGCCGATGGCGACGGCGGCGCCGTGCCGCCACTGGTAGCGCTCGGCGTGCTCGATCGCGTGACCCAGGGTGTGGCCGTAGTTGAGGATCTCGCGGAGCCCCTGTTCGGTGAAGTCCTCGCTGACGACGTCGGCCTTCATCCGGATGGCGAGCTCGATGCATCGGCGGAAGGCCGGGGTCGTCGGATCGGTGGCCGCGTCGACGTCCGCCTCGATGAGGTCGAGGATCTCGGGGTAGCGGATGAACCCGGCCTTCGCGACCTCCGCGAAGCCCGCGAGGATCTCGTTCTTCGGCAGTGTGTCGAGGGTGTCGAGGTCCGCGATCACGGCAGCGGGTGCGTAGAAGGCGCCGACGAGGTTCTTGCCCTCGGCGGTGTTGATGCCCGTCTTCCCGCCGACCGCCGCATCGACCATGCCGAGGACCGTCGTCGGGAGCTGCACGAGTCGGACGCCGCGCAGCCAGGTGGCCGCCACGAAGCCGGCGAGGTCGGTGACCGCGCCACCGCCGAAACCGATGACCGCGTCGGATCGCGTGAAATCGGCCTGCCCAAGCACGCCCCAACAGAACGCGGCGACCTCGACGCGCTTGCCGGCTTCGGCGTCGGGCACCTCGGCAAGGAGCACCTGGTAGCGGTCGCTGAGGGACTCGCGCAGCTTCGAGGCCTTCTCCCCCAGTGTCGACGGGTGCACGATGAGGACCCGCTGCACGCCCGTGCCCAGTGCGTCGACGATCGTGTCCTCGAGCCCGCGACCGATCGTGATCGAGTACGGTGCGGAGCCCGTGACCTCGATGACGGTGCGCTCGGGCGAGGTGGTCGGTTCGGTGCTCATGCAGGCTCCTTCACCCAGGCGACGAGCTCGTCGACGATGCCTGAGATGGGTCGGTGCGAGGTGTCGAAGGTGACATCCGCGAGTCGTTCGTAGAGGGGGCGGCGTGCTGCGGCGATGCGTGACCAGGCACCGGGATCGTCGCGGAGGAGCGGCCGTTTGTCGAGGTTGGCCCGTGCCAGCACGGCCTGCTCGGTCACGGTGAGCAGCACGACCCGAGCATCGGAGAGCTCACGCTGTGTGTCCTCGTCGAGGACTGCTCCTCCGCCGAGTGACACGATCGCCGGCTGTGCGAGCGCCGCCGCGACCGCCTCGCGCTCGAGGGCACGGAAGTGCGCTTCACCGTGCTGCTCGAACATCCGTGCAATGGGGCCGTGCTCGCCGGAGACGACGTTGTCGGTGTCGACGAACGGGAGCCCGAGGCGTTTCGCGAGCTGCTTGCCGACGCGGCTCTTCCCCGAGCCCATCGGTCCGATCAGGACGACCGGGAGCCGGAGCCCGTCGGCCTGATCAGGCATCGGCGCCGGAGGCGTGATCGCCTCGCGTGCGCAGGTTCGACGGGATCGCCGCGAGGTATCCGTCGAGGTTGCGCTTCGTCTCGGTGACCGAGTCGCCGCCGAACTTCTCCAGCACCGCCTCGGCGAGGACGAGGGCGACCATGGCCTCGGCCACGACGCCCGAGGCTGGCACCGCACAGACGTCGGACCGCTGGTGGTGGGCGGTCGCGGCCTCGCTCGTCGCGACGTCGACCGTCCGGAGCGAACGCGGGACCGTCGCGATGGGCTTCATGCCGGCACGGACACGGAGGACCGTGCCCGTCGTCATGCCGCCCTCGGTGCCACCGGCGCGATCGCTCTGACGCGCGATGCCGTCGGCCTCCTGGACGAGTTCGTCGTGTGCCGCCGAGCCACGGCGTGTCGTGGTGAGGAAGCCGTCGCCGACCTCGACGCCCTTGATGGCCTGGATGCCCATGAGCGCGGCCGCGAGCCGGGCGTCGAGCCGACGATCCCAGTGCACGTACGAGCCGAGGCCCGGCGGGAGACCGTAGGCCAGGACCTCGACGATGCCACCGAGGGTGTCGCCGTCCTTCTTGGCCGCGTCGACCTCGGCGACCATCCGCTCGGACGTGGCGGCGTCGAAGCAGCGCAGCGGATCGGCGTCGAGTGCGTCGACGTCGGACGGGAGCGGGAGCCGGGCGTTCTCCGGCACGCGGACGGGGCCGATCGACAGGGTGTGGCTGACGAGCGTGATCCCGAGTTCTGCGAGGAAGGACCGCGCGACGGCGCCGAGGGCGACGCGAGCGGCTGTCTCCCGAGCGCTCGCGCGCTCGAGGACGGGGCGGGCCTCGTCGAAGCCGTACTTCTGCATGCCGGTGAGATCGGCGTGACCGGGGCGAGGACGGGTGAGGGCTGCGCTGCGACCGCGGGACTTCTCGGAGACCTCGGTCGGCTCGGGGCTCATCACCTCTTCCCACTTCGGCCACTCGGTGTTGCCGACGCGGATCGCGACCGGGCTACCCATCGAGAAGCCGTGACGGACGCCACCCGAGAGATGCAGCTCGTCCGCCTCGAACTTCATGCGGGAGCCGCGGCCGTAGCCGAGCTTGCGGCGGGCGAGGTCGGCACGAATGCCGTCCATGGAGATGGGGACGCCGGACGGGAGTCCCTCGAGGACGGCGATGAGTTCCGGGCCGTGAGACTCTCCGGCAGTGAGCCAACGAAGCATGGACCTATCCTTCCACAGAGCCGGGACCCGCCGGTGCGCGGCGGACCGGACGCCGGCCGATCGTGGCCCGTTCGGTCATCGCGGACGGTGAGATCCGTCGACCGGTGTCCCCGTCGCGTCCAGGTCGACGGCTGCGAGCATGGCGCCGAGGACCGCCGGCTCCTCGTCGAGCGGGACCGAGGGATCGCCGTGCACGAAGATCCGCACCTGCAGCAGTGCCTGATGGACGAGCATCGACAAGCCGCTGAGGACGGACCCTCCGGCCGCCGACCAGGCCGTCGCGAGCGCACTGGGCCAGGGATCGTACGCGACGTCGAGCAGCAGTCCGCCGGGCGCCAGGGTCAGCACAGGACCCGGTTCGGTGAGCGCGCCGCCAGGGAGCGTGCTGATGGCGAGCGGCGCATCGGGCACTCGACCGTCGATCGGTCCTGAACCGAATCGCAGCCCCAGGTGCTCGGCCAGCGTCTGGAGCGGCTGCGCCTGCGACGGCGTGCGGAGTGCCACGTGCACCTCCTGCGCGCCGAGCTCGGCCACCGCCATGATCGTGGAGGCTGCCGTCGCTCCCCCGCCGAGCACGACGGCGCCCGTGACCACGTCGACACCCGCCGCGCCGATCGCCCGCACGATCCCGCCGACGTCGGTGTTGAACCCCTCCACCCGTCGAGCGCCGTCCGCGGTGTACCCGATGCGAACGGTGTTGACGGCTCCCGTCTCGTGGGCCGCACGGTCGGCGTGGTCGACGAGTTCGAGCGCGCGATGCTTCAACGGCATGGTCAGGGAGAGGCCGCGCCACGCCGGACCGAGGTCGTCCAAGAAGGCGTCGAGCCGGGCGGCGTCGAGCTCGTGCCGACCGTAGCTCCAGTCCAGGCCGAGCACCCGGTAGGCGGCTGTGTGCAGGGCCGGTGACTTGGAGTGCTCGATCGGCGACCCGAGCACGGCCAGGCGTGTTCGGACTGCAGGTCCGTCAGCCGGTTCCGTTCCCCGCATGGTGTCCTGCACGGCTACTGGTACTCGGGGTGTTCGTCCATCCAGGACAACCACTTGTCGACCGCTGCCTCGTGCTCCTCCTGGGTGGTGGAGAAGATGGTCTCGCCGGAGTCGAGGTTCCAGGTGACGAAGTAGAGCCAGGGACCCTCCGCCGGGTGCAACGCCGCGTCGATCGCCAGGTCGCCCGGGTTGGAGATCGGTCGGACGACCATCCCCGGGCGGACGTAGGTGTTGTAGGGGTTCGAGGCGTCCTCGCGCTCGGCGTCCGTGGTCGAGACGCGGTGCGTGTTCCCCGTGCCGTAGGCCACGGTCGCGTCGGACTGCAACAGGCCGCTCTCCCACTGGGACGGGTCGAGACGGTTGAGGAAGACGCGCGAGACCTTGTAGTAGTCGTCGCGGAGGCCGGCCTCCTTCTGGATGAGCGAGGCGAGGACGATCGTCTTCCAGCGGTCCTCCGGCTTCACGCCGGCGTCGTCGAGGGCCTGGAACGACCGGTTCACGAGGGTCTGCAGGACCGCGTGCGCATCGCCGCCGTCCGGGAGGCTGTACGTGGCCGGGAACAGGAAGCCCTCGAGGGAGGTCGCCTCGGCGGGCAGGCCGAACGACGCGACGTCGGCGGCCGCGGCCTGCAGCTCCTCCAGTGGGATGCCGGTCCCCTCGGCGATGGACGGCAGGGCGTCCTGCTCGGCGGTCCCCTCGGGGATCACGAAGGTGTCCTCCATACGGTTCGCTTCATCGGTCAGCGCCGCGAGGGCGGTTTCGGCGCTCATCTTGAGCTTCAGCTTGTACGCCCCGGGGAAGAACTCCGGCTGGGTCGGCTGCGCGAGGAGGAGGTCGTAGAAGGCGTCGAACGACTTCGTGACACCAGCGTCGTGCAGGTTCGTCGCGATGTCCTCTCCGATGTCGCCCTCATTGATCATCACGACGACCTCGCCGCTCCCGGCGCCTTCGAAGTCGTTGGGCTCCTCCCAACCGAGCACCTTCCGGATCTGCGGCTCGTAGCTCGTCCAGACGACCGCGGCGCAGGCCGCGAGACCGCCGACGACGACGATCGACACGATGAGGGCGATGAGTCCGCGACGGCCGCGGCGCCGCTTGGGCGGCTCGCCGCCGGCGAGCGAGCGGCGTCGCCCTCGGTGGATGGGCTGCGCTCCGGCCTCGTCGGCGGAGTCGTCCTCGGCGAGCAGGTCCTCGAACGCGGGGATGGTGGTCGTCCTGGCCGGCTTCGGCGACGGCTCTTCGATGAGCGAACGGGGCTCGGATGATTCGGCGTCGACCGATTCCGGGCCGGCGGGGGTCGAGGTGGGCGACGACGCGGCGGCCGGCGAGGCGTCGGACGATTCGGACGGCACTCGATCGAGCGGCGTGGTGGCCGCCGTCGCGGAGGGGGCCGTGGGGCCTGGGTTCGCAGCGGAGGCGCTCTGGTTCGCTCCGCCCGGTGCCTCTGCGGCCTCGCGGTCCGCAGCCTCGGTGAGGTCACCCTGGTCGGCCGGCGCCGATGAGGCGGCAGCCGCTTCGCGTCGCTGGCGGGCCTCTCGACGGGACAACGGTGCCGGCTGCTCGGGGCCCGCGGCGTTCCGCTCGGACGTGAAAAGGTCCGCCAGCGGGTCGTCTTCTGGGCTGTTCTGAGGTGTCAGATTCGACACAGGCACGTCCTGTTCACGGGTCGACGGGGGTTCCGGGGGGACGCCCCGAACCGCGTTCGGCGTCGAGGGCGTACTGCAAGAGTATGACGGCCGCCACTTGATCGACAATCGAACGCGTCTGCTTCTGCCGTTTCCCAGCCGAGCGCAAGGCGCTGTGCGCGGTCACCGTCGTCAACCGCTCGTCGACCAATCGGCCTGGGACTCCCGTCAGGGCCACCAGTCTCGCCGCGAACTCCCGGGCGTCCTGCGTGGACGCGGTGTCCTTGCCCGACAGTGCGATGGGAAGCCCGACGACCAGCTCGACCGCGCCGAGCTCCGTCGCGATCGCAGCGATCGCCCTGAGGTCGGCGTCGCCTCCGAGGTCGCGCTGAACCGTCTCCACGGGGGTGGCGAGCAGACCGTCGGGGTCGCTCCGCGCGACCCCGACCCGCGCCTTCCCGACGTCGACGCCGAGGCGGACGCCCCGGCGGAACGCCTCCACGTCAGCCGATCTCGCGGGCGACGGCCGCGAGCGCATCGCCCAGCGCGGCGGCGTCGACGCCGCCACCCTGCGCCATGTCGTCCTTGCCGCCACCGTTGCCGCCGAGCACGCCGGCGGCGACCCGCACGAGCGCCCCCGCCTTGAGCCCTGCGTCGCGAGCACCCTGGTTGGTCGCCACCACGATCGCCGGCTTCCCGGCGACGACGGCGCCGAGCGCGACGACGGCAGGAGCCGTTCCGAGGCGCTCCCGGAGCTGCGTGACCAGCGTGCGGACGTCGTTCGGCGAACCGAGCTCGCCGAGGTGCTCGGCCACGAGCGACACCGCTCCGACCTGGTGCGCGGTCTGCACGAGCGCCGGGAGGCGTTCGCTCAGGCCGCGGGCTTCGAAGGCCGCGATCTTCTTCTCAGCGGCCTTGAGATTCGCGACGAGCTCGGAGATCCGCTCCGGCAGCTGCTCCTTCGGGGTCTTCAAGCTGCCGGAGAGCTGCGACACGAGTGCCCGCTCAGCGGTGAGGTCACGGAAGGCCTCCAACCCGACGAGGGACTCGACACGACGGTTCGTCGAACCGACCGAGGACTCGCTGATCAAGCTGATGAGCCCGATCTCGGCACTGGAGTCGACGTGCGTCCCCGCGCAGAGTTCGCGAGACCAGGGGCCGCCGATGTCGACGACCCGGACCGTTTCGCCGTACTTCTCGCCGAAGAGCGCCATGGCTCCGAGCGCCTTCGCGTCGTCCAACGCCATCTCGCGGGTGGACACCTGCAGGTTGTCGCGGATCGCGTTGTTCGAGATCTCCTCGATCTCCGTCTTCGTCGCCGGTGAGAGCGGCTGGTTCCACGTGAAGTCGAGCCGCAGGTAGCCGGCCTTGTTCGACGAGCCGGACTGGTGTGCGCTGGAACCGAGGACCTGCCGCAGGGCGGCGTGGATGATGTGCGTACCCGAGTGCGCCTGCTGCGCCCCGCGCCGGTAGCTCGCGTCGACGACCGTGGTCGCCGGGGCGTCGAGACCGACCTCGCCCTGGCTCACCTGCACCTTGTGCGCGATGAGGCCCTTCACGGGCTTCTGGACGTCGAGGACCTCGAGCTCGAACCCGGGACCGACGATCACACCCTGGTCGGCTTCCTGACCGCCGGACTCGGCGTAGAGGGAGGTCTCCGCGAGGATCACCTCGGCGATGTCTCCGGCGACCGCACGCTGGACGGGGTGTCCGTCGACGATGATCCCGAGGATGCGACTCTCGGTCTCGAGCTCGGTGTACCCGGTGAACACCGTCTCACCCTTGGCGCGGATGTCGCTGTACACGGAGAGGTCGGCGAGGACGCTCTTCTTCGCCTTCGCGTCGGCCTTCGCGCGCTGGCGCTGTGCCGTCATGAGGGAGTCGAACGCGCCGCGGTCGACGGAGAGACCCGCCTCCTCCGCGATCTCGAGCGTCAGGTCGATCGGGAACCCGTAGGTGTCGTGGAGGAGGAAGGCCGAATCCCCGGCGAGTGCCGGCTGACCGGACTCTTTCGTCTTCTCGAGGGCGAGGTCGAGGATGGTCGTGCCGCTGGCCAGTGTGCGGAGGAAGGTCTCCTCCTCGGCGTAGGCGCTCTGCGAGATGCGGCCGAAGTCGGCCTCCACCTCGGGGTAGGCCGCCTTCATGGCGTCGCGAGAGGCGGAGAAGAGCTCGGGGAAGGTGGCCGTGTCGACACCGAGGAGGCGCATGGCACGGACGGTCCGACGCATGAGGCGCCGGAGGATGTACCCGCGGCCTTCGTTCGACGGGGTGATCCCGTCGCTCATGAGCATGAGCGAGGAGCGCACGTGGTCGGCGATGACCCGCATGCGGACGTCGTCGTCGTGATCCGCGCCGTATCGACGGCCGCTCAACTCCGCCGCGCGGTCGAGCACGGGCCGGACCTGGTCGATCTCGTACATGTTCTCGACGCCCTGCTTGAGGAAGGCGACGCGCTCGAGACCCATCCCGGTGTCGATGTTCTTCTTCGGGAGCTCACCGACGATGTCGAAGTCGACCTTGCCGCGCACGTTCTCGATCAGGTACTGCATGAAGACGAGGTTCCAGATCTCGACGTAGCGGTCGTCGTCCGTCGCGGGACCACCGTCGATGCCGTACTTCGGGCCACGGTCGAAGAAGATCTCGGAGCAGGGTCCTGCGGGACCGGGCTGGCCGGTCGACCAGTAATTGGTGTCCTTGTCGAGACGCTGGATCCGGTGCTCCGGCAGGCCCGCGACCCGCTTCCACAGGTCGATCGCCTCGTCGTCGTCCTTGTAGACGGTGACCCAGAGGTCCTTCTCGTCGAAGGCGAGGCCGCCGCTCGACTCACTGCCGGTCAGGAGCTCCCAGGCGTAGGTGATCGCCCCCTCCTTGAAGTAGTCGCCGAAGGAGAAGTTGCCGTTCATCTGGAAGAAGGTGCCGTGACGAGGGGTCTTGCCGACCTCTTCGATGTCGTTGGTCCTGATGCACTTCTGGACACTCGTCGCACGATCGAACGGCGCTGGGACGACCCCGGTGAGGTACGGCACGAACGGCACCATGCCCGCGACCGTGAAGAGCAACGACGGGTCGTCGCTGACGAGCGAGGCGGAGGGGACGACGGTGTGCCCCCGATCGCCGAAGAAGGTGAGCCAGCGGGAGCGGATGTCAGCGGTGTCCATGGTGTCCGTACGTCAGGGGGTGTGCGTGTCGATGTTCGTGCAGCAGCGGCGGTGCCCGGGTGGGCGGACCGTCACGGCTTGGTGAGGCCTTCGGCAGCGTCCTCGACGCGGGAGACGACGGTCTCCGCCGAGTCGCGCAACTGCGCCTCGCGCTCCTTGTAGGCGTCGCCGACGGTGTCGGTGAACTCCCTGATGCGGGAGTCGAGCTCGGAGAAGAACCGCTTGCCGGACTGTGTCTTGTTGATCTCGTGGGCGACGACGAAGCCGGCGCCGATACCGACGATCAGCCAGAACACGTTCTTCATGGGGACTCCTCATCTGCGGTGCGATCACCCGGGTGTGCTCGGGCGTGCCAAGCAACCATCGTAGTCGAGCCCTGGAACCGGATGGCGTCGGTGAACGACGAAGAGGCACCGGCCGGAGCCGATGCCTCTTCGTGGTTCGCCCGGGACCGGGCCGCAGTCCTAGCGGGCTGCGTAGTACTCGACGACGAGCTGGACCTCGCAGGTCACGGGGATCTCGGCGCGCTTGGGGCGACGCTCGAGCCGTGCCTGGAGCTTGTCGAGCTCGACCGAGAGGTACGAGGGCACCTTCGGAAGGACGTCGACGTGGCCGCCGGCTGCAGCGACCTGGAAGGGCTCGGTGCCCTCGGAGCGCGGCTTGACGTGGATGAGCTGACCCGGCTTCACACGGAACGACGGGCGGTCGACGAGCTGGCCGTCGACCATGATGTGACGGTGCACGACCATCTGGCGGGCCTGAGCCGTGGTGCGGGCGAAGCCGGCGCGGAGGACGAGCGCGTCGAGACGCGTCTCGAGGATCTCGACGAGGTTCTCACCGGTCAGGCCCTGGGTGCGACGCGCTTCCTGGAAGGCGATCTTGAGCTGGGCCTCGCGAATGCCGTACTGGGCGCGCAGACGCTGCTTCTCGCGCAGACGGACCGCGTAGTCGCTGTCGGCCTTGCGCTTGGTGCGGCCGTGCTCACCGGGAGCGTAGGGACGCTTCTCGAGGTACTTGGCAGCCTTCGGGGTGAGGGCGATGCCGAGGGCCCGCGAGAGGCGGGTCTTGCTGCGGGTACGTGACTTGGTAGACACGGTTTCCTTTCAATGAAGTCTCAAACGATGAATGACCGACGCGAGAACGCGCCGGTGATCCGGAATCACACCGGACAAAGTCAGAGGGGTCCGCCGGGGCTGTTCGGCTACAGAACACGCCCGTCGAACACGGTGATCGAGCAGCCGCGCAGTCACACCGGTTCTAGGCGGATCAATACTAGCACGAGGTGACCTCGGCAGCCGGACGCCGACGCGGGTGGTTCACTCGCCTCGGACGATCTTGCGGAGCTTGTCCAACCGCGCCGAGATGTCGCGCTCGTGACCGTGGTCGGTGGGCTCGTAGTAGCGCACCTCGGTGAGCTCGTCGGGGAGGTACTGCTGGGCGACGACACCGATCGGGTGGTCGTGCGGGTAGCGGTAGCCCTTGCCGTGTCCGAGACGCTTGGCGCCCGCGTAGTGGGCGTCGCGCATGGGCTTGGGTACGCGCCCGAACGCTCCGGCGCGGACGTCGGCGATAGCCCGGTCGATCGCGACGTAGGCCGCGTTCGACTTCGCCGCCGTGGCCAGGTACACCACGGCTTCGGCGAGCGGGATCCTGCCCTCCGGCATGCCGATGAACTGGACGGCGTCGGCCGCCGCGACCGCGATCGGCAGCGCCTGCGGGTCGGCGATGCCGATGTCCTCGGCCGCCGAGATGATGATCCGGCGCGCGATGAAGCGCGGGTCCTCCCCGGCCTCGATCATGCGTGCCAGGTAGTGCAGCGCGGCATCGACGTCGGAACCCCTGATGCTCTTGATGAACGCGCTGATGACGTCGTAGTGCTCGTCGCCGTTCCGGTCGTATCGCAGCAGGGCGCGGTCGACCGCCTGGGACACGAGTTCGTCGGTGATGACGGGACCGCGCGGTGCCGCGTCACCTGCATCACCCGCGTCCGACGTTCCCTCGTCCTCGTCATCCTCGTCGCCGACGTCCAGGCGGCCGACGTCGTCGAGATCGAGCTCGTCCGGGTCGACTGCCGCACCGAGGTCGGAGTCGGCCGCGATGGCCGCCGCTTCCAACGCGGTGAGCGCTCGGCGGGCGTCGCCGGAGGAGAGTTGGATGATCGCGGCCCGCGCCTCGGGGGTGACCGTGAAGCGACCGGCGAGGCCACGTGGATCGGTGACGGCGCGGTCGATGAGGATGCCCAGGTCGTCGTCGCTGAGCTGCTCGAGCGTGAGCAGGAGCGACCGGGAGAGCAACGGGGAGATGACGGAGAACGACGGGTTCTCGGTCGTGGCGGCCACGAGGATGACCCAGCCGTTCTCCACCCCAGGCAGCAGGGCGTCCTGTTGCGCCTTGGTGAAGCGGTGGATCTCGTCGAGGAACAGGACGGTCGAGCTGCCGTAGAGGTCGCGGCTCGACATCGCCTCCTCCATGACCTGACGGACGTCCTTCACCCCTGCTGTGACCGCCGAGAGCTCGACGAAGCGTCGGCCCGAGCTGTGGGCGATCGCCTGCGCCAGGGTCGTCTTACCGGTGCCCGGCGGGCCCCAGAGGATGACCGACACGGCCGCCTGCGTCCCCTCCCGGTCGCTCGCGAGTCGGACGAGCGGTGAACCCGGGCGCAACAGGTGCTGTTGACCGGCGACCTCCTCGAGGCTGCGAGGGCGCATGCGCACGGCGAGTGGGACCGGTGCGCCGGCGATGCCGGGTCCTCGACTGAACATTCCTCCAGGCTAGCCGCAGCCTCGGACACGGTTCCACGCAGCGTCGTTTGGTCCGCGTGGAGCCGTCCCCGTAAGGTTCTCCTGGGCAGCCCGCCGCAGGCGGGACGCCCAGACGACAGCGCGATGCCGCCGCTCACCGCGACGGCACCTGGAGGGAACGACGTGGCAACGAGCAAGGGTCCGGACAAAGAGGCACGCGCAGCACGCGCACGGCTGCGTGCCTACAACGCCCGTCGTACCGTGCATGAGCACCGCTCGAAGCGGCGGGTGCGGGACAACGTCATCGCGGCCGCGGCGCTCGTCCTCGTCCTGGCCGGCGCCACCGCCGCACAGGTCTTCTTCTTCGCCGGCGGCCCGGGGGCCCCGGTGGCGACGCCGACCGCCACCGCCGAGGCAGGAGCGTGCGGCGTGACCGGCGCGACCGACGGCGCGAACACGGGAACGGTGCCCGCGACCACGGTCGCCGAGGATCGGGACTGGACCGGCGAGATGACGATCAACGACGTCGTCATGAACCTTACCCTCGACGGCGCGTGCGCACCGCAGGGCGTGTCGTCCTTCATCTCCCTCGCGCAGTCCGGCTTCTACGACGGCGTGACGTGCCACCGTCTCACGACGAGCGGGATCTACGTCCTCCAGTGCGGCGACCCGGACGGCACCGGCACCGGGGGCCCCGGGTACAGCTACGGCCCGGTCGAGAACGCCCCGACGGACGACGTCTACCCGGCCGGCACCATCGCGATGGCCCGTCAGGGCGGGAACGGCTACAGCAACGGCTCGCAGTTCTTCCTCGTCTACCAGGACTCGACCATCCCGTCGGACGCCGCGGGCGGGTACACCGTCCTCGGGCAGA
The DNA here is from genome assembly GCF_001423185.1 of Plantibacter sp. Leaf314. Taxonomy (NCBI): domain Bacteria; kingdom Bacillati; phylum Actinomycetota; class Actinomycetes; order Micrococcales; family Microbacteriaceae; genus Plantibacter; species Plantibacter sp. Leaf314. The sequence goes on from NZ_LMOB01000001.1 coordinate 289,535, forward strand.
TCACGAGCGGCCTGGACCAGCTCGTCTCCGGCGTCGTGTCCGGTGGCGTCGCTGACGGCAGCGGCGACGGCAAGCCCGCGGTGCCGGCCACGATCACCTCGGTGACGGTGCAGTAGCCGGTGCAGTAACCTGCACCAGACGGAACCGACCGGCGCAAGCGGTCTCCCCGAGCTCGGCTCGGGGTAATAGGCTTGTGGATCGATCACGATCGCCATCAACGGCGGTCAACACACAGCAAGGGTGATGCGCGTGACCAGTCCAGAGATCGAACCGTGGGGCCGTGTCGACGACGACGGTACCGTCTACGTCCGTGAGGCGGACGGCGAGCGAGTGGTCGGCCAGTATCCCGACGGTTCCAAGGAGGAGGCGCTCGCCTACTTCGAACGGAAGTTCACCGATCTCGCCGGGCAGGTGACGCTGCTCGAACAGCGCGCCAAGCGCGGTGCCCCGGCAGCCGACGTCGCCAAGGCGGTCAAGTCGATCACCAAGCAGGTGGAATCGGCCAACGCGGTCGGGAACCTGCAGGCGCTCCTGACCCGCCTCGCGGCACTCGACGGCACGGTGACCGAGCTGACCGAGGCCCAGAGCCAGGAGAGCAAGGCGGCCCTCGACGAGGCGGTCCGAGCCCGCCTCACCATCGTCGAGGAGGCCGAACAGCTCGCGCAGCAGGATCCCGCGCGCGTGCAGTGGAAGCAGACCTCCAGCCGACTCGACGAACTGTTCGCCGAGTGGCAGCGCCAGCAGCACGACGGACCACGGCTCCCCAAGAACGACGCGAACGACCTGTGGAAGCGGTTCAGGACCGCCCGCGCGGCGATCGAGCAGCACCGACGTGCGTTCTACACCGAGCTCGACTCGGTGCACAAGGAGGCCCGCTCGATCAAGCAGAAGCTGGTCGAGCGCGCCGAGGAACTCATCGCGAAGGGCGCCGACGGCATCCCGGCCTACCGCAGCCTGCTCGACGAGTGGAAGCAGTCCCCCCGTGCCGGGAAGCGTCAGGACGACGCGCTCTGGGCCAAGTTCAAGGCCGCCGGCGATGCGATCTACGGTGCCAAGGCCGAGATCGACGCACGCGACAACGAGGAGTTCCAGGGCAACCTCGATCTGAAGCTCGCGCTGCTCACCGAGGCCGAACCGATCCTGTCGAACACGAACCGCGATTCTGCCCGCAAGGCGCTCACCGACATCCAGCGTCGTTGGGACGAGATCGGCAAGGTCCCCCGCGAGCAGGTGCGGGTCGTCGAAGATCGACTCCGCAAGGTCGAGTCGCATGTGAAGCAGCTCGAGGACGAGCACTGGAAGCGGAACAACCCGGAGACGAAGGCCCGCACCGAAGGGCTCGCGAGCCAGCTCGCCGATGCCATCGCCAAGCTCGAGGACGAGGTGGAGGCTGCTCGTGCCTCCGGCGACGCCGACCGGCTCACGGCGGCCATCGAAGCCCTCGACGCACGGAAGGCGTGGCTCGGCGCGATCCGCTGAGCGAATCCACTCCACGCCCCGCCCTCCGGTCGCGTTCTCCACAGATCCATCGGACGATCCTCCTGCAGCAGCCCCGCTGCAGGAGGATCGTCGTATGTCCACGGCACCTCCCACGCGCTCCCCCGGCCGAACCCAGACCAGCTCGACGAGCGGGGTGCATTCCGGGCGCCTGGCGGTCTATCTGCAGCCGCCCGAGCTCTCGGTCGCCGAGTTCGCCGCCGCCCGCCTGGACGGCGAGGTCTTCGCCTTCGAAGACGGCTACTGCAGTGTCGACGAACCCGACACGGTCCGCTTGCGCGCCGCGGTCCTGACACGGTTGTCGGGTCTGGACGGCGCGACCATCGCCGAGACGAGTGCCGCCTGGCTCCACGGCGCAGCCCTGGTCGCACCCCGCATCCACACGGGGTTCGTGACGCCGGACCGTCGGAGTCGGCGAGTGGCACGGGTGCAGCTCCGTCAGGTGTCCTTGCGGCCAGGCGACAGTGAGCCGTGCGGCCCGCTGCGGGTCACGACGCCCACCCGCACGGTTGCCGACCTGGCGCGGCGGACCGGTGCGGACGCCGAGCCGGCGTTGGCCACGATCCGCAACTACTTCCTACTCGGCCTGACCAGCCCCGAGGAGGTCGTCGCCTGGGTCCGCTCGGTCCCGCGGGTCCTCGGTGGCTCGCGGATCCTCCGGGTCGTGTCGGGCGCCACCGAGGTCATGCTCCCCGGTCTCGAACCGACCGCCGGGGAACTCGCCTCGTGGTCGCTCCCGCTCAGCCGCCGTTGACGCGGTAGACGTCGTAGACGGTGTCGATGCGCCGGACGGCGTTGAGGACGCGATCGAGGTGGGTGGTGTCGCCCATCTCGAACACGAAACGACTGATCGCCAGACGATCGCTCGAGGTGTTGACCGTCGCGGAGAGGATGTTGACGTGGTACTCGGACAGCACCCGGGTCACATCCGAGAGCAGGCCGGCGCGGTCCAAGGCCTCGACCTGGATCTGCACGAGGAACACGCTCTTCGACGACGGCGCCCACTCGACGTCGATCATGCGCTCCGGCTCCTGCAGGAGGCTCTGCACGTTGTGGCAATCGCCCCGATGGACGGAGACGCCGGACCCTCGGGTGACGAACCCGACGATCTCATCCCCCGGCACCGGCGTACAGCACTTGGCGAGTTTGACGAGGATGTCGGGGGCACCCAGCACCAGGACACCGGAGTCGCTGTTCTGCAGCCGCTCGCGTCGGCTCCCACGGACCGGCACGGTGTATTCCGCGTGCTCGCTGTCTGCATCCTTCTGCAGCAGCGCGACGACCTTCTCGAGCACCGACTGCGTCGAGACGTGGCCCTCGCCGACGGCGGCGTAGAGCGCGGTGACGTCCTCGTAGCGCAACTGCGCCGCGACCTCCGCGAAGGAGTCCTGGTTCATCAGCTTCTGCAGGGGCAGGTTCTGCTTCCGCATGGCACGCGCGATGGCGTCGCGGCCCTGTTCGATCGCCTCGTCCCGGCGTTCCTTGGTGAACCACTGACGGATCTTGTTGCGCGCCCTGGGGCTCTTGACGAAGTTCAGCCAGTCCTGGCTCGGACCGGAGTCGGGGTTCTTCGAGGTGAACACCTCGACGACGTCACCGGTGTTCAACGAGCTCTCGAGCGGCACGAGTCGACCGTTCACCCGGGCACCCATCGTGCGGTGGCCGACCTCCGTGTGGACCGCGTACGCGAAGTCGACCGGCGTGGCGCCGGCGGGGAGCCCGACGACTCGACCCTTCGGGGTGAAGACGTAGACCTCTTTCGCGCCGATCTCGAAGCGCAGCGAGTCGAGGAACTCCCCCGGGTCGGCGGTCTCGGCCTGCCAGTCCGAGATGTGCGCGAGCCAGGCCATCGAGTTGTCGGGTTCAGCGGAGGTCGCGGTCTTCCCGCTGTTCATCCGCTCCTTGTACTTCCAATGCGCTGCGACACCGAACTCGGCACGCTGGTGCATCTCGTTCGTCCGGATCTGGATCTCCACCGGCTTGCCGCCGGGACCGACGACGGTCGTGTGCAGCGACTGGTACAGGTTGAACTTCGGCGTCGCGATGTAGTCCTTGAACCGACCGGGGACGGGCGTCCACCGCGCGTGGATCGAGCCGAGGACCGCGTAACAGTCGCGCAGCGAGTTGACGAGCACCCTGATGCCGACGAGGTCGTAGATGTCGTCGAACTCGCGGCCGCGGACCACCATCTTCTGGTAGATCGAGTAGTACTGCTTGGGACGGCCGGCCACCTTGCCACGGATCTTCTGCGCCTTGAGGTCTTCGTTCACGGCGTCGATGACGTGCTGCACGTACTCCTCGCGCTGCGGCGTCCGCTGCTTCACGAGGGACTCGATCTCGGCGTACAGCTTGGGGTACAGCACGGCGAACGAGAGGTCCTCGAGCTCCCACTTGATCGCCTGGATACCGAGCCGGTGGGCGAGCGGCGCATAGATCTCGAGCGTCTCGGTGGCCTTCTTCGCCGCCTTCTCCGCGGGGACGAAACCCCAGGTGCGGGCATTGTGCAGACGGTCCGCGAGCTTGATGATCAGGACCCGGATGTCCTTCGACATCGCGACGATCATCTTCCGGACCGTCTCAGCCTGCGCGCTGTCGCCGTACTTGACCTTGTCGAGCTTCGTCACTCCGTCGACGAGCATCGCGACCTCGTCGCCGAAGTCCGCGTGCAACTGGTCGAGCGAGTACTCGGTGTCTTCGACCGTGTCGTGCAGCAGTGCGGCGACGATGGTCTTCGGGCCGATACCGAGGTCTGCGAGGATCTGCGACACGGCGACCGGGTGGGTGATGTAGGGCTCACCGCTCTGGCGTTTCTGACCCGAGTGGGCCCGCTCCGCCACCGTGTACGCGCGCTCGATGAGCGCGAGGTCCGCCTTCGGGTGGTGCTGGCGCACCGTCCGCATGAGCGTGTCGACTGCTCCTGCAGGCTGCGCCTTCGAGAAGATCCGAGGGACGAGACGGCGCAGGGAGGCCGTCGAGGATGTCGTGGTGTCCGCCATCTCAGGCCTCCCTGCGTCCGTGCACGCGGTTGTTCGTCGCTGTCAGGTCAACGCGCCAGCGGCGCGTCGGCTTCCGTCTGTTCGCCGTCGGCGGCTTCCGATCCCTGGGCCCGCTCGCGCGCCTGCAGCACGCGCTTGTCGTGCTTGGCGATGCGGGGCTCGTTGTGTCGGAAGTTCGCGTAGAGCGGCGCCGCGACGAAGATCGTCGAGTACGTGCCGACGAGGATGCCGACGAGCAGGGCGAGGGAGATGTCGCGGAGGGTGTCCGCTCCGAGCACGAACGCACCGAAGAAGAGGATCGCGGCGACCGGGAGAGCAGCGACGACGCCCGTGTTGATCGAGCGGACGAGGGTCTGGTTCACCGCGAGGTTCACGGACTCCCCGAACGTCCGCGCGGCACCATCGGCGTCGAGCGTCGTGTTCTCGCGGATCTTGTCGAACACCACCACGGTGTCGTAGAGCGAGAAGCCGAGGATGGTGAGGAAGCCGATCATGGCCGCCGGGGTGATCTCCCACCCGGTCGCCGCGTACACGCCCGCCGTGATCACGAGGTCGTGCATGAGGGACAGCAGGGCGGCGGCCGACATCTTCCAGGTGCGGAAGTACAGCGCCATGAGGATCGCTGCGAGCACCAGGAACACGATCAGGCCGACGATCGCCTGCTTGGAGACGTCCTGACCCCAGGACGGCCCGATGAACGAGCTGGTGATGTCGGACTGCTCGACCCCGTAGGCGTCGGCCAGTGCTGCCGCCACCTGCTGGGTCACCTTGTCGTTCTCGAGCTGGTCGGTCTGGACGCGGACGGCGTCTCCACCCACGACGGTCACGTGGGTCGTCGCGCCGGAGACGACGGAGGAGACCGCGTCTTCGGCGAGGGTCTGGTCCGTGCTCTCGACGTCGGCGATCTGGAACTGCGAACCACCGCGGAACTCGATGCCGAAGTTGAAGCCGCCCTTGACGACGGGGATCAGGATGGAGGCGACGACCGCGATGATGGCGATCGTGTACCAGATCTTGCGCTTACCGACGAAGTCGTAGGAGCGCTTGCCCGTGTAGAGCTCGTTTCCGAACCGTGCGAACGCACCCATCAGGAGTCCTTCCCATCGGTCGGCAGATCGTCTGATCTGGTCTCTGCACCGCCGCCCACGAGGGCGGCCTGCTTCCGCTCCGCGATCGTCTGCCGCTTCGCCGCCTCACGGCTGCTGGAGGAGGCCTTGACGCCGGGGACGCCCGTCGGCTTGCGGAACTCGGCACGGCCGCGGTAGATCGCCCCGAGCGCGGACGGGTCGAGGCCCGTGAACGGCTTGCCGCTGTTGAACAGCTTCGTCTGCCCGAGGAGCTGCATCATCGGGTGCGTGAAGAGCAGCACGACGATGACGTCGATGATGGTCGTCACGCCGAGGGTCAACGCGAACCCACGGACGTTGCCGATGGCGAGGACGTAGAGCACGACGGCCGATAGGAGGTTGACGCCCTTCGCCGCATAGATGGTGCGCTTCGCACGCTTCCATCCGGCCTCGACGGCGGACTCCAGCCCGCGTCCGTCGCGAAGCTCGTCCTTGATGCGCTCGAAGTAGACGATGAACGAGTCGGCCGTGAACCCGATGGCCACGATCAACCCCGCTATGCCGGCGAGCGACAGTCGGAAGCCCTGTCGCCAGGACATCAGCAGGATCACGATGTACGTCAGGACCGCGGCGGCGACGAGCGAGGCGATCGTGACGGTACCCAGCAACCGGTATTGGAACAGGGTGTAGATCACGACGAGGATGAGTCCGATGAGCCCGGCGATCAATCCGCTCTCGAGCTGCGTGGACCCGAGGGTCGCCGAGATGGTGTCCTGGCTCTGGACCACGAAGCTGATGGGCAACGCGCCGAACTTGAGCTGGTCGGCGAGGGTCTTCGCGGACTCCTCGGTGAACGACCCGCTGATCTCCGGCTTGCCGTCGGAGATGACCGCGAGGGACTGCGGTGCGGAGATGACGTTGCCGTCGAGCACGATCGCGAACTGGTTCTGTGGGCTCTGCAGCGCGGTGAGTCGACCGGTGACGTCGGCGAAGAGCTTCGTGCCCTGCTCGTTGAAGACGGGGTAGACGGCCCACTCGCCGGTGCTGGCACCGTTCTGCGTGGTCTTGATGCCGGCGCTCGCGTCCGAGAGGTCCTGACCGGACACCTCGACGGGACCGAGGACGTACTTGAACGTGCCGTCGACGTCGCAGGTGACGAGCGGTTCCGCTGCCGGCGCTGCCGTGGCGTCGAGCGAATCGGCCTCGGCGGCGCAGTCATACGCCTGGAACTGTGCGTACAGCGCCGGCGTGACCTGGGAGAGGTCGCTCGCGTCGGTGGGCGCGGCCGTCGGGGTGCTCTGGAGACCGGGGTCGGGTGTGGGGTACGGCGTCGACGCGCCGTCCTCACCGATGAAGGTGTTCGACGGCTGACCGGGGGTCAGCTGCTGCGACGTCAGGACCGGACGGAACTCGAGCTTCGCCGAGGACTGGATGCGCTGCAGCGTCGCCTCGTCGGGCGTGCCGGGGATGGCGACGACGACGTTCTGGCCCTGCGTGGTGATCTCGGCTTCGGAGACACCGGACGCGTCCACACGCTGCCGGATGATGGCCACCGCCTGGTTGAGCTGCTCGTTCGAGACCGTCTGGCCGGACTCGAGCTTCGGCGCCAGGATGATCTGCGTGCCACCCTCGAGGTCCAGGGCCAGCTTGGGCGCCCAGGAACTGTTCCCCCAGAGGACTCCGGCCGCGTTGATCGCGAACAAACCGATGAGGATTACGCCAAGCCACGTGAGCGAACGCCACGCCTTCTTGACCGGAGTCGACTTTGCCAAACTCGGAACTCAGCTTTCTCTGCGAGCAGACGCACGACGGCGCCTGCCCGGGAAGGGATTGGGACTAGTCGTCGCTCTTCTGGGGCTTCGAGGAGTCCTCGACGCGCTGACCGTACTCGGCCTTGGTCTCGATGCCTGCGGCGTCGTCCGGGATCGACTCGACGACGGGAGCGTCCTCGACGGTCTCGGAGACGGCCGGGGGCACGACGGCACCGGCGTAGCGCGGGTCGATCGTGACGATGACCCCGGGAGCGATCTCGACGTCGGCCTTCCGGGCGTCGCGGTCCATGGAGATGAGCGTGCCGTACACGCCGAAGCCGGTGAGCACCTCTGCACCCGGGAGGAGCTTCTGCTCCGTCTCCGCGGCCTGCTTCTTCCGCTTGTTGTTGCTCACCATCATGAACACGATCATGACGCCGGCGAGGCCGAACAGGACGAGGGTCATTGCATCCACGATGGGAACCTTCCAGAGGAGATTGAGGGCGGGAGACGTTGGGAACGCACCGCCAAAGGGAAATTATAGGCCATCGAGGGTGGCGCCGGGCTGGGAAGGTGTTCTGCCAAAGTGGCGCCAGGCCGACGGCGTCGCCACACGGCCCCGCGGTGTCCGCGTGATGAGGCCGATCCGGACGAGGAACGGCTCCACGACGGACTCGATCGTCTCGGGTTCCTCACCCACGGAGACCGCCAGGGTGCTGAGGCCGACCGGGCCCCCGGCGAAACGATCCAACATGCCCTCCATCACCGAGCGGTCGAGACGGTCGAGGCCGAGGGCGTCGACGTCGTAGAGCTCGAGGGCTGCCCGGACCGTGTCGAGGTCGGCACGGCCGCCATGCACGAGCGCGTAGTCGCGGACCCGACGCAACAGCCGGTTCGCTATCCGAGGGGTTCCCCGACACCGACCGGCGATCTCTTCGACCGCGCGGGCATCGATGTCGAGACCGAGCATGTCCGCCGTCCGGTGGAGCACCTGCTGGAGTTCCGGCTCGTCGTAGAACTCGAGGTGCGCGGTGAACCCGAAGCGGTCACGCAGCGGGTTCGGCAGGAGTCCGGACCTCGTGGTGGCGCCGACGAGCGTGAACGGAGCGAGCTCCAGCGGGATGCTCGTCGCACCGGCACCCTTGCCGACCATGATGTCGATGCGGAAGTCCTCCATCGCGAGGTAGAGCATCTCCTCCGCCGGCCGGGCCATGCGGTGGATCTCGTCGATGAACAGGACCTCGCCCGGCGTCAGGGAGGACAGGACGGCGGCAAGGTCTCCGGCGTGCTGGATCGCCGGGCCGCTCGTCAGTCGGAGCGGCTTGCCCGTCTCGTGCGCGACGATCATGGCGAGCGTCGTCTTGCCGAGACCGGGCGGACCCGCGAGGAGGATGTGGTCCGGCGTGCGGTTCTGCATCCCGGCGGCGGTGATGAGCAGCTGCAGTTGCCCGCGGGCCTTGGACTGCCCGACGAACTCGGAGAGCGATCGCGGACGCAGTGCGCCTTCGAACGCCAGTTCCGCGTCGGACTCGGATGCCGGGTTGGTGAGGTCTTCGGGGGTGTCCGTCACGAGGTGCGGCCTCCGGCATGCGCCGGACCGAGTCTCCCGAGGGCCAGACGGATGAGGGACGGGACCGCGGAGAGATCGGCGGCGCTCGCCTCGGCAGAGGCCTCGACGACCGCCTGGGTCGCGGTCTTCTCAGGCCACCCCAGGCCGATGAGGGCCGTCACGACCTGATCGGCGACCGCGGCGGCGTTGACCGTGGTGGCCGGAGCCTCCGGGGCCGTGCGGGTGACGCGCAGCTTGCCGGCGAGCGAGAGGGTGATGAGTTTGGCGGTCTTCGGGCCGATGCCGGAGACCTTCCGGAACGGCGCGTCGTCATCGGCGGCGATGGCGGTCGCGATCTGCTCCGGAGTGAGGGCCTCGAGCACACCGAGCGCCGACTTCGGGCCGACGCCGGTGACGCTGACGAGGAGTTCGAAGACCGACAACTCCTCGGCGGACCGGAAGCCGAACAGGGACAGCGAGTCCTCGCGGACGATGAGGGTGGTGGAGAGCAGGGCCTCGGAGCCGACGCGCAACGACAGCGCGTGCGCCGGGGTCACCTGGACCGCGAAGCCGACCCCGCCGACCTCGACCACCACGAGGTTGCCGACCGCGCTCAGAACGGTGCCACGGAGGGAGGAGATCATGCTTCCAGCCTAGGGCTCTGGGCGGCGCGGGCTCGGACCGCCGCCTCGCGTGGACCCCCGCCCCGCTCCGCAGCAGCCCAGGCGAGCTGCGCCGGGGTGAGCGCGGCGCTCCCCCGCGGTGATGCACCGGCCGGCGTCGCGGCGGTCGATACGACCGGTCTCCAGGCGTGGCAGATGGCGAGTGCCAGGGCGTCGGCGGCGTCGGCCGGTTTGGGCAGCTCGTCGAGACCCAGGATCCGCGCGACCATCGTCTGCACCTGGAGTTTGTCGGCGCGTCCGTACCCGGTCACGGCGGCTTTGACCTCGCTCGGGGTGTGCAGTCCGACGGGAATCCCGTTCGCGGCCGCAGCGTGCAGCGCCAGGCCGCTCGCCTGGGCCGTGCCCATGACGGTCCGGACGTTGTGCTGCGCGAACACCCGTTCGACGGCCATGGCGGTCGGCGACGTGCGTTCGATCGCCTCGGCGATGCCCTGAGCGATCAGCAGCAGCCGTTGTTCGAGAGGCGCGTGCGCGTCGGTGCGGATGGCGCCGTACTCCACCATCGTGGCCTTCCGTCCCGGCATGACGTCCACGACGCCCACCCCGCATCGGGTCAGGCCGGGATCGATGCCGAGGACACGCAGAGTCATGCTCCGACCCTAAGCGAGCCTCGGGCGGGTATCGGCTCCTCGAGACGGAGTGTCGTACATCCGTTCGAACGCGGGCGCCCGGCCGGGACAGGTGCTACTCGTCGTCGGACTCCAACTCGGCCTGCACCTCGGGGGTCAGGTCGAAGTTGCTGTAGATGTTCTGGACGTCGTCGTTGTCCTCGAGCGCATCGATCAGCTTGAAGACCTTCCGGGCGGTGTCGGCGTCGATCTCGACCTTGAGGCTCGGGACGAAGGCGACATCGGCCGAGTCGTAGTCGATGCCCGCCTCCTGCAACGCCGTGCGGGTCGCGACCATGTCGCTCGGCTCGGTGACGACCTCGAAGGTCTCGGCCTCGGCGTTGACCTCCTCGGCACCGGCGTCGAGCACCGCGGCGAGGACGTCGTCCTCGGTGGTGCCCTCGGCCTGGACGACGATGAGTCCCTTGCGCTGGAAGTTGTAGGCGACGGAGCCCGGGTCGGCCATGGTGCCGCCGTTGCGGGACATCAGTGTCCGGACGTCGGCTGCGGCTCGGTTCTTGTTGTCGGTGAGGCACTCGACGAGGAGGGCGACGCCGTTCGGACCGTACCCCTCGTACATGATCGTGGTGTAATCGATGACCTCGCCGGTGAGGCCGGCGCCACGCTTGACGGCGCGGTCGATGTTGTCGTTCGGGACCGAGGTCTTCTTCGCCTTCTGGATGGCGTCCTGCAGCGTCGGGTTGCCCGCGAGGTCTGCACCGCCCATCTTGGCGGCGACCTCGATGTTCTTGATGAGCTTGGCGAAGGACTTCGCGCGACGGCCGTCGATGACCGCCTTCTTGTGCTTGGTCGTGGCCCACTTGGAGTGTCCGGACATGTGCTCCCTAACTGCGTGAAAAGAACCTGACCAGTCTAGGCCAGCGGCCCGGAACTCGCGATCACGGTGCGCGTCGCGGCGGTGCCGCACCCGAGCCTCAAACGGCCGAACGGACCGTGTCGAGGAAGTAGGCGTGGAAGCGGGTGTCCCCGGTCACCTCCGGGTGGAAGGAGGTGCCGAGCAGTCGCCCCTGCTGGACGGCGACCATCCGGCCGTCCGGTAACGAGGCGAGTGGCGTCACGCCGGGACCCGCCTCCTCCACGACCGGCGCGCGGATGAAGACCGCGTGCACCGGGGGTTCGCCGAGGACCGGGATGCGCAGCTCCGTCTCGAAGGAGTCGAGCTGCGAGCCGAAGGCGTTGCGGCGGACGGACACGTCGAGTCCGCCGAGACCGTGCTGCCCGGCGATGCCGTCGAGGATGCGATCCGCCAGCAGGATCAGGCCGGCGCAGGTGCCGTACACCGGCAGTCCCTCGGCGATCGCCTGGCGCAACGGGTCGACGAGGTCGAAGGCACGCGCGAGCTTCTCCATGACGCTCGATTCGCCACCGGGGAGGACGAGTCCGTCGACATCCGAGAGCTCGGACGGACGCCTGACCAGCCTGACGTCCGCTCCGAGGTGTTCGAGCACCGCCGCGTGCTCGCGGAAGTCCCCTTGGAGCGCGAGGACGCCCACCCGTGGTCGCGTCGTCATCGCTCGACCTGGGGCGTGGCGTCGCGCAGCGCCGGGAGGCCGCTACCAGCCACGCTCGGAGAGCCGGTGCGGGGCCGCGAGGTCGGCGACGTTGATACCGACCATCGCCTCGCCGAGTCCGCGCGAGACCTCGGCGATGACGGCGGGATCATCGAAGAACGTCGTCGCCTTGACGACCGCCGCCGCGCGCTGGGCGGGGTTGCCGGACTTGAAGATGCCCGAGCCGACGAAGACACCGTCTGCCCCGAGCTGCATCATCATCGCTGCGTCGGCAGGCGTCGCGACGCCGCCGGCGGTGAACAGCACCACGGGCAGCTTGCCGGTCTCGGCGATCTCGACGACGAGGTCGTAGGGAGCCTGCAGCTCCTTGGCGGCGACGTAGAGCTCGTCCTTCGACATCGACGACAGGCTCGCGATCTCCGAGCGGATCTTCCGGATGTGCTTCGTCGCCTCGGAGACGTCGCCCGTGCCCGCCTCCCCCTTCGAACGGATCATCGCAGCGCCCTCGGTGATCCGCCGCAGCGCCTCGCCCAGGTTGGTCGCGCCGCAGACGAACGGGACGTCGAAGTTCCACTTGTCGATGTGGTTGACGTAGTCGGCCGGACTCAGCACCTCGGACTCGTCGATGTAGTCGACGTCGAGCGCCTGCAGCACCTGCGCCTCGACGAAGTGACCGATACGGGCCTTGGCCATCACCGGGATGGACACCTCGGCGATGATGGACTCGATGAGGCCGGGGTCGCTCATCCGAGCAACGCCACCCTGCGAGCGGATGTCGGCGGGAACGCGCTCGAGGGCCATCACGGCGACGGCCCCGGCGTCCTCGGCGATGCGGGCCTGCTCGGCGGTGACGACGTCCATGATGACGCCGCCCTTGAGCATCTCGGCGAGGCCTCGCTTCACGCGGTTCGAGCCGTGCTGTCCAGTGGTCGTGCTGCTGTCGGTCATGGTGGTGAGCGTAGCCCCGAGTGGCCTGGCGATGCTCCGTCCAACGGCCGGAAATTGGACTTGGGCGTCTCGACCCGGATCGGCCCCGGCGGATCAGTCGGAGGTCGGCCAGGCCTCCGCGATGGATCGGCGCACGTCGCCGAGGAGCTGCGGGAGCGCCTTGGTCTGGGCGATGATCGGGAAGAAGTTCGCGTCCGTCGCCCAGCGCGGGACGATGTGCTGGTGGAGGTGGGCGGCGATCCCGGCGCCGGCGACCGCACCCTGGTTCATGCCCAGGTTGAAGCCGTCGTTGTTCGACACCGATCGGAGGACCCGCATCGCCGTCTGCGTCAGACTGCCGATCTCGGCGACCTCGGCAGGCGTCGCGTCGTCGTACATCGCGACGTGGCGGTACGGGCAGACGAGCAGGTGCCCGGAGTTGTACGGGAACAGGTTGAGGAGCACGAAGGCGTGTTCTCCGCGGTGCACGATGAGCGCGGACTCGTCGTCGAGGGTCGGTGCGATGCAGAACGGGCAGCCGTCGTCGGACGGTTGACCCTGCTTGATATACACCATCCGGTGGGGCGTCCACAGACGCTGGAACGCGTCCGGGACGCCCACCAGGTGGGAGGTGTCGATCGACTCGAACGACTCCGGATCCGTGCCCGAGGTCATGCGGGCAGATCCGATGCGGTGTTCACCTGCAGCTTCGCGGCGATGGCGGCTCGGATCCGACGTACCGCGTCGGCGACGGGCACACCGTTCTCCTGGGTGCCGTCGCGGAAGCGGAAGCTCACCGCGCCATTGGCCTGGTCCTCCTCGCCCACAATCAGCTGCACCGGGGTCTTGGCCTTGGTGTGGTTGCGGATCTTCTTCTGCATCCGGTCGTCGGAGGCGTCGAGTTCGGCGCGGACGCCGGACGAGCGCAACTCGGCGACGACCCCGCCGAGGAACTCCTCGTACTGCTCGGACACGGGGATGCCGACGACCTGGACGGGGGCGAGCCACACGGGGAACGCTCCGGCGTAGTGCTCGAGGAGGATCGCGAAGAAGCGCTCGATCGAGCCGAGCAGTGCCCGGTGGATCATCGCCGGGCGCTTCCGCGTGCCGTCTGCCGCCGTGTATTCGAGTTCGAAGAGCTCGGGCAGGTTGAAGTCGAGCTGCACGGTGGACAGCTGCCAGGTCCGGCCGATCGCGTCGCGGGCCTGCACGGAGATCTTCGGGCCGTAGAACGCGGCGCCGGCCGGATCGAGCACGAGCTCGAGACCGGATTCGATCGCGACCTCCCGAAGGGTCTCCGTCGCTTCGTCCCAGACCTCGTCGGTGCCGACGTACTTGTCGGGGTCCTTCGTCGAGAGCTCGAGGTAGAAGTCGTCGAGGCCGTACCCGCGGAGGGTCTCCAGGACGAACTGCAGCTGACGCCCGACCTCCTCCTTGACCTGGTCGTCGGTCACGTAGATGTGGGCGTCGTCCTGCGTGAGCCCACGGACGCGGGTCAGGCCGGAGAGCGTCCCGCTCTTCTCGTACCGGTAGACCGTGCCGAACTCGGCGAGCCGGAGCGGGAGCTCACGGTAACTGCGGCCGCGTGCACGGTAGATCAGGTTGTGCATCGGGCAGTTCATGGGCTTCAGGTAGTAGTCCTGTCCCTGGCGGGTGACGTGACCGTCGGCGTCGACCTCCTGGTCGAGGTGCATCGCCGGGAACATGCCGTCCTTGTACCAGGCGAGGTGCTGGCTGACCTCGAAGAGGTGCCCCTTGGTGATGTGCGGGGTGTTGACCAGCTCGTAGCCGGATGCGAGCAGACGCTCGCGCATGTAGTTCTCGATCTCGTTGCGGATGATGCCGCCCTTGGGGTGGAACACCGCGAGACCGGAGCCGATCTCCTCCGGGAAGCTGAAGAGGTCGAGTTCGGCACCGAGCTTGCGGTGGTCGCGCTTGGCCGCCTCCTCGATCCGGGTCTGGTAGGCGCGGAGCTCGTCCTTCGTCGCCCAGGCCGTGCCGTAGATGCGCTGCAGCTGCGGGTTCTTCTCGCTCCCCCGCCAGTAGGCGGCGGCGAGGCGGGTCAGAGCCCAGCCGTTGCCGATCATGCGGGTGTTCGGGAGGTGCGGCCCGCGGCAGAGGTCCTTCCAGACCGTCTCCCCCGTCTTCGGGTCGACGTTGTCGTAGATGGTGAGCTCGGCGCCGCCGACCTCGACGTTCTCGTCGTCGGCCGCCGATCCGCCCTTGAGGCCGATCAGCTCGAGCTTGTAGGGCTCCCCGGCGAGTTCCGTCCGCGCCTCGTCCTCGGTCACGACGCGGCGCACGAACCGCTGGCCCTGACGGATGATGCGCTCCATCGTCTTCTGCAGCACCTTGAGCGCCTCAGGCGTGAAGGGCGCGGCGACGTCGAAGTCGTAGTAGAAGCCGTCGGTGACGGGCGGTCCGATGCCGAGGTTGGCATGTGGGTCGATCTGCTGCACGGCCTGTGCGAGCACGTGTGCGGCCGAGTGGCGCAGGATGCCGAGACCGTCCGGCGAATCGAGGTGGACCGGTTCGACGGTGTCCGTCTCCGTCACGGTGGCCGCGAGGTCCTTCAGTTCGCCGTTGACGCGCATGGCGACCACGGATCGGTCGGTGAACAGTGCGAACCCGTCACTCACGGATGATCTCTCTTTCTCAGGTGAAACCTTGGCCGTGCAAGCCTATCGTCGTCCGCGACGACGGGACGCTGCGGCCATGGTTCACGCTCGGCCGCATCGCTAGAGTGAAGGCCTACGACGTGACGGGGGTGGCGCTGATGACGGCTGGGCACAGGACCGGGGCCGCTACCGCGCTCTTCGCCGCGCTCCCCGCGGTCGCACTCGTGCACATCGTCGCCCTCGCCGCCGGCCAGGAGTGGCTGTCGCTCCTCACCAAACCGTTCATCATGCTCGTCCTCGCATTGGCGCTCGTCTGGTCGATCCGACGACTGACGGCCGCTGCGGTCACCGCGCTCGTCGCGATCCTCTGCAGCTGGGCGGGCGACATCGCGCTCATGGTTCCGGGGCAACTCGCGTTCGGTGTGGGGATCCTGTTCTTCATGCTCGCGCAGGCCGGCTACGTCGTCCTCTTCGTGCGGCATCTGCGGACCAGGAAGCGTCCGCCCGCCTGGGCGCTCGTGTACCTGGTGTGGCTCGTCGCCGGCATCGCACTGCTCAGCCAGCAGGACATGGGGGCGCTGTATCCGGCGGTCGTCCTCTACGCCGTCGTGATCGGGGCCATGGCGGCGGCGTCGACGATGACGACGCCGACGATCGCCGTCGGCGGTGCGCTGTTCCTGGTCTCCGACTCGCTGATCGGGCTCGACCGCTTCGTCCCCGCCGTGACGGTCTGGGCGGCGGACGAGATCATCATGGCCACCTACGCTGCGGGCCAGGGCCTCATCGTGTGGGGTGTCGCGGAGATCCTGCGCCGCCGCGAACGGTCGGTCGTCTCCGTCTGAGCGGACACCCGACCCGTGCGTCGGGGGTTCAACGACGAAGGGCCCGAGCTGATAGCTCGGGCCCTTCGTGTTCCTGTGGGCGATACTGGGATCGAACCAGTGACCTCTTCCGTGTCAGGGAAGCGCGCTACCGCTGCGCCAATCGCCCAGGTGAGTGGTGTTGTACCGAGGTGGCGACGGGATTCGAACCCGTGTGGACGGCTTTGCAGGCCGCTGCCTAGCCTCTCGGCCACGCCACCACGTGTGACTGAACACACTGTCGAGCGGGACGTTCACACGATCCTGCTGACACTCGAGCGGATGACGAGATTCGAACTCGCGACCCTCACCTTGGCAAGGTGATGCGCTACCACTGCGCCACATCCGCATTCACACCCGTTTCCGGGTGCTTGGAAACTCTAGCCGATCTTCGAGCCCCCTGGTGACACGTCTGCCTCGGCGAGTCACCAGGATCCTTGATGTTCCGGGGAAAAACGCGGGTGAAAATCGATGTTTCCGGGCGCGTCGCGGTGGGGTGCGGGTCTCCGCCGTCGGGCGTGGTGGGAAACGACGACGGCCCCGGACGTGTTCGTCCGGGGCCGTCGTGATACTGGTGGGCGATACTGGGATCGAACCAGTGACCTCTTCCGTGTCAGGGAAGCGCGCTACCGCTGCGCCAATCGCCCGGGTGGCGTGTGTGGACACGACGCCGGGATGTTGCTGATGGAACCGATGCTACCGAGTGGAGGTGGCGACGGGATTCGAACCCGTGTGGACGGCTTTGCAGGCCGCTGCCTAGCCTCTCGGCCACGCCACCATGTGTGACCGAACACACTGCCGAATGGGGTTCCTCACGGAACGACACCACTGACACTCGAGCGGATGACGAGATTCGAACTCGCGACCCTCACCTTGGCAAGGTGATGCGCTACCACTGCGCCACATCCGCATTGCTCGCATCACTGCGTGCTCGAACGACTCTAGCCGAAACCGGGACCGATGTTCAAACCGGCGCGCACGCCGCGCTGTGCGCGTGGCCGATGTGCGTTCGACACTCGGCATCGGCTAGTATCGTGACTCGCGGCTGTTCGGCACCCCGGTGCGAACGACCTGCGGGCGATTGGCGCAGTTGGTAGCGCGCTTCCTTCACACGGAAGAGGTCATCGGTTCGAGTCCGGTATCGCCCACAGCACACTCCTGGTCCGCCAGGAGTCTTTTTGTTCCCTCCGCACCCATCGCTGCGAATCCGGGCCGTCTCGGCCCGGCCTCCGCCTCGGGTCACGCGCGGGTCCGGCTCGGGAGGAAGTGCCGCTCGACGGGCTCGCCCTCGGTGTGCTCCAAGGCTGCCGCACGGATGTCGCGGTCGCGGCCGGTGAGACGCTGCGTCTCCTGCCGCCGGAACTCCCCCCACGACGGCACCATGAAGGTCTCCAGCTGCACGTCGGCCACCTCGCCGCTCCGGTACAGGGCCCATCTCGATGCGCCGGTTCGGCGACGGGAGCTCTCGACGCGACCCATCGCGGTCTGGAACGCGGCGAGCGAGTCGGGGTGGACCGTGTAGGAGATCTGCACGAGCACCGGCCCGTCGGTCGGCTGCGGCTCGAACACCAGCGTGGGCGTGGGCCACGACATCGTGATGCTGCGGTCGACGGTGCCCGTTCCCGGCAGCAGGGGCAGCACCCGCACACTGACCGCCACGAGGAGCAGCAGGACGGCCGAAGCGGCATAGGCGACCGACGTCCCGAGTGCCTGCGCGGCGAGTCCCCAACCGATCGAGCCGACGGCCATCGCTCCCATGAAGACGAGGATGTAGATCGAGGCTCCGCGGGACCGCACCCACTGCGGCAGGGTGAGCTGCAGGGCGGCGTTCAGCACGGTGAGGGTGCCGATCCAGGCCAGCCCCGCGAGCACGAGCAGGACGAGGGTCGGTACGAATGGCAGGAACGCCGCCGCGAGCGACCCCGCGGCGAAGAGCAGCGCACTCGCCGCGATGACGAGGTTGTCGGAGAACCGGCGTCGAGCGAGCGGCAGAGCGAAGATGCCCAGGACGGCACCGAGGCCGAGCGCGCCGAGCAGGAAGCCGTACCCGCTCGAATCGAGATGGAGTCGCTTCGCGGTGAGGGGCAGCAGTGCCCAGAGTGCGCTGGCCGGGAGGGCGAAGAGCGCCGACCGCAGCAGGATCCGGCGGACGAGATGCGCGGAAGCGACGTAGCGGACGCCCGCCTGCAGCGCGGCGCCGAACCGTTCGCGGTCGTCGAGACCGGTCTGCACCGGCCGCTTCCACCATACGAGGGCGATCACGGCCCCGACGAAGCTCAGCGCGTTGATCCCGAACACGACGGGCGCGCCGAAGGCCGACAGGACGACGCCGGCAAGGGCGGGACCGACCGCGCGGGCACCGTTCACCGTCACCCCGCCGAGCGCGGACGACGCCGCGATGAGGTTGCGGGGCACGAGCTCCGGCTGGATCGCCTGCCAAGCGGGCGACGTCAGGGTGGAGGTGATGCCGAGCAGGAAGGTGAAGCCGAGGATCGTCCAGGGGGTCAGCGCGCCGATCGCCGCCACCACCGTGAGGGTGGCGGCGAGGACGGCGCTCGCCGACGATCCCCAGATCAGCAGTCGTCGTCGGTCGAGCGAGTCCGCGAGAACCCCGGCCGGGAGCGCCACCAGGATGGCCGGTGCGAGGCTCGCGGTCTGCACGAGGGCGATCACCGCCGCCCCCGCAGCGGCTTCGACCAGGTACCACTGGGCTCCCACGGTCTGCATCCAGGTCCCGATGTTGCTCCCCAACTGGGCGAACCACAGCACCCTGAAGGCGGTGATCGCCATGGGTGCCCATGCTGACGGTTGCGCCGGTGGCGTTGCGGAAGGTGCAGGCATGGTCGAACGATATGACGCGCTCATCGGTCGCGCTTCGTCGCTTTGTCGCAAAACCTGGCCGAACCGCGATCCTTCTCCACCGGCGGTCCGCGACCTCGGCCCATGCCGGATCATCGGCGAATCGTCAAGGTGTGTGACCAGGGAGAACGGCTGATTAGCGTGGATGGATGGCCATCACGGAACTCATCCTCGTCCGCCACGGCGAAAGCGCCGGCAACGTCGCAGCGCAGGACGCCGAACGCACCGGGGCCCACCGGATCGCCGTCCCGGATCGCGATGCCGACGTCCCACTGTCGCCCCTCGGGGTGGAACAGGCCGCCGCGGTCGGCACCCGCCTCGCGGGTCTGGCGCCGACGGACCACCCGGACATCGTGTTCAGCTCGCCGTTCCGACGCGCCCACGAGACCGCGGTCGTCGCCCTCCGCACGGCCGCCATGGACGCAGACGGCCTGCGACCGCTCATCGACGAACGACTCCGCGACCGTGACCTCGGGATCCTCGACACCTTCACCACGCTCGGTGTCGACGCGGAACTCCCCGATGAGGCCGCCCGGCGGCGGTTCCTCGGGAAGTTCTACTACCGCCCACCGGGAGGCGAGTCCTGGACGGACGTGGCCCTCCGGGTGCGATCCTTCGTCCGCGACCTCGACCGGTATCCGGACCGCACACGCGCACTGGTGGTCTGCCACGACGCCGTGATCTCGCTCTTCCGCTACGTCTGCGAAGGATGGGATGAACACCGGGTCCTCGAAGAGGCTTCGCTGCGCCCCACCCCGAACGCCTCCTTCACCCACCTGGTCCACGACGGTCGGGGTTGGCGGGCTCGAGCGGCGAACGCGACGGCCCATCTGCAGCACGCGCAGGTCGCGGTCACCGAGCACTCGGGGGCGACCGATGTCCACCTCTGAACCCGTCACCCTCACGCCGGACACGCTCGCCACCTGGCCACTGCCCGATCCGGGATCGTCCAAGGACGACCGTGGTTAGGTGCTCGTCGTGGGCGGAGCTCGCACCACGCCCGGAGCCGTCGCCTTGGCCGGGCTCGCCGCGCTGCGGGTCGGTGCGGGGAGGATCACCCTAGCGGTCGGCGAATCGGCGGCGTCGGCGCTCGCCGTCGCGTTCCCGGAGGCCGCCGTGATCGGGCTGCCCGAGACCACGGACGGAGCCGTCCGTGGTGACGCCGTCGCTCGCCTCGACGACGAACTGGACGTCGACTGCGTCCTGCTCGGCCCCGGCCTCGACGACGCGGATGAGGCCGTCACCCTGCTCCGGCGGATGCGGCCGTCGCTGGGCGCGGAGACGGTCGTGATCCTCGACGCCTTCGGGCTCGGGGCGCTCTCGCATCTCCCCGAGTTCTCGACGGGGCTCGAGGGCCGGCTCGTCTTCACCCCGAACGTCGCGGAGGCGGCGATCCTGCTCGACGTCGACGAGGCGGACCCCGAGACCGCGCCAGGCGAGCTGGCACGACGCCACGGTGCCGCCGTCACCTGCCAGGGACGGATCTCGGACGGGCGCCAGGACTTCATCGCGCCGGGCGGTGGACCGATCCTCGGCACGGCGGGGAGCGGAGACGTCCTCGCCGGAGCGATCGCCGGACTCACGGCGAGAGGACTCTCCCCGCTGGCGGCGAGCTGTTGGGGCACCGTGCTCCACGCCTCGTCCGGTGATCGGCTCGCCGAACGCATGGGGACGTCGGGTGCGCTCGCCCGCGAGTTCGCCGACGAGTTCCCGATGGTGCTCCAGTCGCTCGAGCGCTCGGGCGACGAGACGCCCTAGGAGACCACCGGCCAGCGCCAGGAGGTGATCTCGGGCGCATCCTCACCGAACTCGCGCGTGTGCTCCTGTGCACGATGCCGGGCGTCCTGCATCTCCTGGCGGAGTTCCGCGTACCGTTCGCCGAGCCCGGGAGTCCGGTCGATGGCGTCGCAGACGAGCGAATAACGGTCGATCCGGTTGAGCATGACCATGTCGAACGGCGTGGTCGTGGTCCCGTTCTCCAGGTAGCCGCGGACGTGCAACTGCTCGTGTCCGTGGCGTTTGTAGGTCAGTCGATGGATGAGCCACGGGTACCCGTGGTACGCGAAGACGACGGGCCGGTCCGCGGTGAACACGCTGTCGTACTCGGCGTCCGAGATGCCGTGGGGATGCTGGTCCTCACTCATGAGCCGCATGAGGTCGACGACGTTCACGACGCGGACGGCGAGACCGGGGATGCGCTCCCGAAGGATGCTGACGGCGGCCAGGGTCTCGAGGGTGGGGACGTCCCCCGCGCAGGCCATCACGAGGTCCGGCTGCTCCCCCGGACGCTCCGAGCCGGCGAAGGGGAGGACGCCGAGCCCGCGGGCGCAGTGATCACGCGCGTCGTCGACACCCACCCAGACCGGCTCGACGTCCTTCCCGGCGACGATCACGTTGATCTCGTCAGTGCTCCGCAGGCAGTGCTCCGCGACGACGAGCAGGGTGTTCGCGTCGAACGGGAGGTAGACCCGGATGACACCGGGCTTCTTGTTGACGACGTGGTCGATGAACCCAGGATCCTGGTGGGAGAACCCGTTGTGGTCCTGACGCCAGACGTGGCTCGTGAGCAGGTAGTTCAAGCTCGCCACCGGGCGACGCCATTCGAGCGCGCGAGCGCCGTTCAACCACTTCGCGTGCTGGTTGAACATGGAGTCGACGATGTGGATGAAGGCCTCATAACAGGTGAAGAGACCGTGCCTGCCCGTCAGCAGGTAGCCCTCCAGCCAGCCCTCGCACTGGTGTTCGCTCAGCATCTCCATCACCCGTCCGACGCGGGCCAGATGTTCGTCACCCGGGACGGTCTCTGCGTTCCACTGGCGCTCGGTGACGCCGAACACGGCCTGGAGCCGGTTGCTGGCGAGCTCGTCGGGAGCGAAGATCCGGAAGGTGGAAGGGTTCCGTCGGATGACCTCGGCGAGCCAGTGGCCGAGGACACCCGTCGCGCCGGCATCGACACCTCCGGGCGCTGTGGAGACGACCGCGGCGTCGTCGATCGGCGGCAGGTCGAGGTCCGTGCGCAGCAGGCCGCCGTTGGCATGCGGTGTCGCGCTCATCCTGGCGTCCCCACGCGGGGCCAGGGCGCGCACCTCGGGGATCACCGCCCCGTGCTCGTCGAACAGCTCCTCGGGTCGGTAGCTCCGCATCCAGGCCTCGAGGATCGCCGTGTGCTCCTCGGTGTCGCGGGCGTTCGCGAGCGGGACCTGGTGCGCGTGGAAGGTCCCCTCGACCCGTGTCCCGTCGATCTCCTCGGGACAGGTCCACCCCTTCGGTGTGCGCAGGACGATCATCGGCCAGACGGGCCGCTCGGTCTCCCCCGCCGCGGCTCGCGCCTTGATCGCCGCGATGCGGTCGAGCACGAGGTCGAGGACCTCGGCCAGTCGCCGATGCACGTGCACGGGATCCTCGCCGTCGAACCCGCCCTCGACGAAGAACGGCTCGTGGCCGTACCCGCGGAGCAGGCTGTCGAGCTCGGCATGCGGGATGCGGGCCAGGAGTGTCGGGTTCGCGATCTTGTACCCGTTCAGGTGGAGGATCGGGAGGACCACGCCGTCCTGGAGCGGATCGATGAACTTGTTGGAATGCCAGCTCGTGGCGAGCGGACCGGTCTCCGCCTCCCCATCACCGACGACCGCGGCGACGAGGAGGTCGGGGTTGTCGAAGGCGGCGCCGTAAGCGTGGCTGAGGACGTACCCCAGCTCGCCACCTTCATGGATGCTCCCCGGGGTCTCGGGCGCCGCATGACTCGGCACCCCGCCCGGGAAGCTGAACTGCCGGAAGAATTGGGTGAGGCCCGCCTCGGACTCGGCGACGTCGGGGTAGATCTCGCTGTAGGTGCCCTCCAGATAGGCGCTCGCGAGGATCGCCGGACCACCGTGACCGGGTCCGGCGATGAACATCGTCGACTGCCCGCGTTCCGCGATGACCCGGTTGAGGTGCGCGTAGGCGAGGTTCAGACCGGGGGCGGTCCCCCAGTGACCGAGCAGCCGGCGCTTGATGTGGCCCGCCTCGAGCGGGCGCCGGAGCAATGGGTTGTCGAGCAGGTAGATCTGCCCGACGGACAGGTAGTTCGCGGCTCGCCACCAGGCGTCGACCTGCTCGAGGGTCGCGTCCGACACCGGTGCTGCCCCCTCCCGCGACGGCCAGGAGTCGGTCGGCGATGCGTGCGGTTCATCAGGCGTCATCGTCCAACCGTTCCAGAATCCCGGATCGGACGACAGGGGTGGCGCTCGCGCCGAAGGGCGTGCAGGGAGTCGTCTCGAAGGCACCGGTGCGATCCGGCGCTTCGTCGTCGGCATGTTGGTGCAGCGGGGGTGCCGCGTCAAGGGTCCAGGGCAGTCTGATCATCGGCCCTATCGTCGGATGACGGCGTGTTCATACGCCGGCATGTCCGTGCGCATCGCGCCCGCAGTCGAACAGGGGATTCCGCCATGCAGTCGATCGTGACGCCACATCCCGGCGCCCGAGTCGCCGAACCCTCGACCCGCCCGATCCGGGTCGTGTCGGTACCGGCGGCGCACCCCTACGTCCGCCGGATCTCCGCGTCGACCGAGATCGAGGTGCTGAGCGATCCCCCGGTCACCGGCGCGCCGGCCGGCGTCTGGTGGCCACCGGTCGCCCTCGACCCCGCCTGGATCCGAGCGAACGCCGCCGAGGCAGACCTCCTCCACATCCACTTCGGGACGGAATCCTTCCCACCCGGGTACCTCACCGCGTGCCTCGCGGCTGCACACGAGGCGGGATGGCCGGTCGTGTACACCGTGCACGACCTCGAGCACCCGCAGCTCGAGGAGCAGGCAGCCTACGACGACCAGCTCGACGAGCTCGTCCGCGGCGCCGACGCCCTGGTGACCCTCACGCAGGGAGCCGCTGACCGGATCCGTGAGCGCTGGGGTCGCGACGCGACCGTCATCCGGCACCCGTCGCTGCTCTCGGACGAGGTCCGTGTCCCAGCCGTCCTGGCCTCCGCTGAGATCCGCGTCGGCGTCCACCTGAAGGACCTCCGTCCCAACGTCGACGCGGTCGGCACCGTCACGACGCTGCTCGAGGCCGTCGGCCGACTCCGCGCAAAGGGCGCCGCCGTGGTCGCCGAGGTGCGCCTGCACCACTCCGTCCGCGATCCGGACGCCCGGGACACGGTCCGGCGGCTCGCAGCGGCGTCGGACGCCGCCCTCCTCATCGAGCACGAGCGTCTGGACGACGACGGACTCGCCATCGCCCTCAGTCGGCTCGACGTCTGCGTCCTCCCCTACCGCCACGGCACACACTCCGGCTGGCTCGAGCTCTGCTGGGACCTCGCCGTCCCCGTCGCGGTCCCCGACGGCGTCGGGCAGTACGCCGAGCAGCACGCTGACGACACCGTCGTCGCCTACCGCCCGGGAGACGCGGTCGCCCTCGAGCGCGCCCTCGACGACCTCGTCCAGGCGGCAGGCGCGACCCGTCCGGGTTCCCCCGACCGCCTCGCCGCCGTGGCCGAGCGTCGCTCCCGCCGCGCCACCACGGACGCCGACGGGGTAGCCGCCCACGTCGCGGTGTACCGCCGAGTCCTCGCCGAGCGGGCCTCATGACGGCCGGTCGCCGACTGCGCGTCGTCGTCGTTGCCCCGCTGCGGTTCCCGATCCGGCGCCCGCACGCCGGTGGACTCGAATCCGCCGTCTGGTCGGAGGTGGCCGCGCTGCGGGCCAGGGGCCACGAGGTCACGTTCATCGGTGTCCGCGGATCCGACTTCGTCGAACGTGGCAGCGTCTTCGAGCTGCCCGAACTGCGGTGGCCGCGGTGGGCCTCGCCGGACGACGAGCGCTACCCGCCGAGCCACGCGACACGCTCGATCCCGGCGCTCCGGCGCGCGCTCGAGGCGGTCTCCGCCCGACCGGGACGGTACGACGTCGTCTCGAACCATTGCCTGGACGCGCTGCCGGTGGAGTTGGCACCCCGGCTGGGCGTCCCGATGATCACCACGCTCCACACGCCGGTCGACGCCTCGGTGGCCACTGCGGCCAACCGTTCCGGTGCTGCGGGAAGCCGATTCCTGTCGGTGAGCGAGTACACCCGTCGGACCTGGGCGGACGCGGGTGTCGAGTCCGAGGTGTTGCTCAACGGCATCGATCCGACGGCATGGCCGGCAGGACGTGGTGGGGAGGACCTCGTCTGGTTCGGGCGGATCGTCGCGGAGAAGGCGCCGCACCTCGCGGTCGACGTCGCGCGGCGGCTGGGACGACGGCTCGTCATCGCCGGTCGGGTCGGCGACCCGGCCTACGCCGAGCGCGTCCTGGCACCTCTGCTCGGTCGCGACGTCCGCCACGTCGGGCCCCTCGAACCGACCCGGCTCGCCGCACTCGTCGGCCGCAGCGCCGCAGCCGTGTCGACGCCGGCTTGGGCGGAGCCGTTCGGGCTCGTGGCGCCGGAAGCACTCATGACGGGGACGCCGG
This sequence comes from Plantibacter sp. Leaf314, assembly GCF_001423185.1. Lineage (NCBI taxonomy): Bacteria > Bacillati > Actinomycetota > Actinomycetes > Micrococcales > Microbacteriaceae > Plantibacter > Plantibacter sp. Leaf314. The sequence goes on from NZ_LMOB01000001.1 coordinate 314,907, forward strand.
TCGTCAGCTTCGCCGTCGGTGGCGTCCCGGAGATCGCCCAGGCGAGCGTCGGCATGCAGGTCGTCGCCGCCGGTGATCTGGCCGCGATGGCGGACCGGGTCGACGGGCTGATCCGCCAGTCGGAACTGGATCGCGGGTTCCGGGGCACGATTCGCGCCTCGGCCCTCGCTCGGTTCTCCCTCGAGGCCCGGGTGGCCCGACTCGAAGGCCACTTCGAGGCACTCCTGTCCGGCTCGCCCATGCTCGACACCGGCCGCGTCGACGAGTTGACGTCGTGAGGCCGCGGATCGGGTGGTACGTGCACCACCACGGTCGGGGTCATGTCACGCGGCTGCTCGCCATCGTCCCCCACCTCGACGCCGACGTCGTCTGTTTCAGCTCGCTACCGCACCCGGACGGTCTTCCGCCGCACTGCACGTGGGTGAGGCTCGACCGCGACGACGAGGTCCCGGAGGGTGGACCACTGCCGGACGAGTCCGACCCGACCGCCGACGGGCTGCTCCACTGGGCGCCACTCGGCCACGTCGGGCACCGAGCCCGCCTCGTGACCATCGCCGAGACGCTCGCGCGGCGACGCATCGACACGATGGTGGTCGACGTGTCGGCCGAGGTCGTGTTGCTCGCCCGACTCCTCGGCGTCGCGACCGTGGTGATGGCGCAGCCGGGCCGACGCGACGACACACCACACACCCTGGCGTTCCGCGCTGCGTCGCGGATCATCGCGCCGTGGCCGGCCGGAATGCTGGACCTGGACCACCTCCGAGCCGTCCAGGACAAGGTGGTCCATACCGGCGGGATCAGCCGGTTCGAGGGTCGCGACCGTCCGCGACCCGACGGCGGTCGGAGCGGGGTGCTGCTCCTCGGTGGGGCCGGCGGCACCGCGGTGTCCGTCGAGGCGATCGAAGCCGCGGCTCAAGCAAGCGGGCGTCGTTGGGCGTCCCTCGGTGCCGGTGCCGGATCCGTCTGGGCCGACGACCCGTGGGATGCGCTCTGCCGCGCCGAGGTGGTCGTGTCCTGGGCCGGTCAGAACGCCGTCGCCGACCTCGCCGCCGTCGGAGCCAAGGCCGTGGTCCTCCCGCAGGAACGGCCGTTCGAAGAACAGGTGACGACGGCTCTGGCCCTCCAGCGGGCCGGCCTGGCGATCGTCCCGGACGGCTGGCCGGATCCCGCCGAGTGGCCGGGCCTCCTCGACCGCGCAGCGACGCTCGAACCCGATTGGGACCGATGGCAGGTGGTCGGAGCGGCTCGCCGGGCGGCAGGGGTCATCGAGGCCGTCGCCGCCGATGCACCGCCCGGAGGAGACCGATGAGGATCGCCGTGGTCACGATGTGCTCGAGCCCGAGGCTGCAGCACCTCGAACGTCAGCTCGAGGCCGTCGGAGCATCGATCGGCACGACGCCGGACGTCGTGGAACGCATCGTGGTCTGGATCGGCCACGATGAACCACCGGCCCTCGACGCCGAGCGGGTGATCCATGTCCCGCCCGGACCAGACGGGTTGCGACTGGCCGCCGGTCGGAACGCCGGTGCGGCGCTCGCGGTCCAGCACGGGGCCGAGCTCCTGGTGTTCCTCGACGCGGACTGCGTCCCCGGACCGGCACTGCTCCCCCGCTACCGTGAGGCGTCCGACCGGCACGTCGATGCCGTGCTCTGCGGGCCGGTGACCTACCTCCAGCCGGGGACGGACGTCTCCGATGTGCGAGTACTGGCCGCCGCGACTGCGCCCCATCCGGCCCGGCCGAATCCCCCGGCGGACGACGAGCGTGTCGCGACGGCGGACGAGTACCCGCTGTTCTGGTCGCTGTCCTTCGCGACCAGCGCCACGACCTGGTCCGCGACCACCGGGTTCGACGAGGGGTACGAAGGGTACGGCGGCGAGGACACCGACTTCGCGTTCGCCCTCCGTGAGGCCGGTACACCGCTGGTGTGGGTCGGCGGCGCGCACGCCTATCACCAATACCACGAGACCCAACGCCCGCCGTGGCAGCACCTCGACGACATCCTCCGGAACGGAGCCCGCTTCGCCGCGCGATGGGGCTCGTGGCCCATGACGGGGTGGCTGGAGGCGTTCGCCGAGGCCGGAGCCGTGCGGAACGTCGACGCTGATTGGGTCCGTGTTCAGCCGACCGGGCCCAGCAGCTCGTCGACGGCGTCCACCAGATCCCTGGCGACGGGGTCGGGCGCGTAAGGGTCGACGCCCACCCGTGTGGCTGGTCAGCCCCGCGTGCTCCGTCGTCGTCGCGACGAGCGAGCGGTGCTGACGCGGCCCGACGACCCGGTCGGGGCAGCCGTCACCGCGGCATGCAACCGTGTGGTGTGATGCGCCCATCGGACGATCGGCAGCTCCTGCGGCCAGTGCACCCGCAACGTCGCCCACCCACGGCGGAGGCGGATCGCCAACGATCCGGCATCGCTGAACGGGCGCATCGACATCCCCATCCCGAGCTCGCGGTCGTAGCGGACGCGTCGGTCGAGGCCCAGATGGGCAGACACGTCCAGGTCGTCGTGCAGCTCGGCGTCGTGTCGGTGCACCGCGTGCGCGATCTCGTCCCAGGTCGTCCGACGGATCGCGCAGTTGGATCCGAAGATGGGCGTTTGCGCGAGGGCCGCGCCGACGAAAAGCCGGTATGCGCCGAGGTAGACGGCCGCGAGCGGCGCCCGGAGCGGGCGAGGACCGTCGATGAAGGTCGCCGGTCCCGTGAGCGCGTCGAGCTCGGGCTCCGCCTGGAAGGCCTCGGCGATGCGGGTCAGCCAGTCGGGCGGTGGCACGCAGTCCGCGTCGAGTCTCGCCACGACGGTCGCCGTCGCCCGGTCGAACCCGGCGGCGTTGGCGGCCGGGATGCCGGGCACCGGCTCGTCGATGAGGACGGCTCCGTACCGCTCCGCGATCGCGGCGACCTCGTCCCGGTCCCGGCTGCCGTTGTCGACGACGATGATCGACGCCGGTCGGGTGTCCTGTGCCCGCAGCGAGCGCAGGCAGCGGCGCAGGAGCGCGGCGTCGTCCTTGACCGGTACGACCACGTCGACGGTCACGGTCTCGACGTCGGTGCTCTCGATCGTCATGCGTCTCCTCCGTCGGCGAGGAGCCGGGCCTCGGCGAACACCCGAGGGTGCGCGAGGATCCGGAAGTGGCCGCCGGTGTCCAGCTGCACGTTCTTGGCGCCGTCGAGTCGGCTTCCTCCGGGGATGTGCGGGTCGAAGCGGCCGTACACGGACACGATCCTCGGGTTCACGGCTGCCTCGCGGGCCAAGGCGAGGATCGTCGGGTCGTTCGGGACGAAGATCCGAAGACTCGGGAGGAGCATGAGCCGCGCGTACCGCGATCCGGCGAACGGTGCGGCGACGGCCACCATCCCGGTGATCCGGTCTCCGCTTCCGCCGAGCGACATGACGTACTTGCCCACGAGGCCGCCCTTGCTGTGTGCGAGGAGCACCGCGTCCTGGAGGTCGGTCGCCACCAGGTAGTCGGCGACCAGCCGGGCCGCGACCGGGACCGTCCGGTCGTTGCGCCCGAGCGGGTCGATCACGTGCACCGGGTGACCGTCGTCGTGGAGGCGGCGGATGAGCGGTTCGAGGAAGCGCCAGGTCTCGTAGACGCCCGGGAGGACGACGACGGGTGATCGGTCGCCGGAGAGGAACCCGTGCGGGTCCGTCCGACTGGCGAACGCCCGCACCTGCCAGACGACGGCGTAGGCGTAGTCGCGGATCCACCAGCCGAGCGTCCGCAGTGCGGACCGGATCACCGTCGCACCGCCGTCCGCCTCAATCGTCTCCCCGCCGAAGGCCGGGGCGTGCACCTGTTCCCATCCCATCACCGTATCGGGGGCGCCCGGCACGGCCGCGGACCTTGACAGGAGGCCCTGCTCCACCCCGCCGGCCGTCGAGCGGGGCGCGACGCTGATAATCTTGCTCCTGCAGTGGCCTCGGGGTGTTCGTGTGCCCGGACGATCGAGGAGTGCAGTGGGAGAGATCGACGGCGAGTTCGACCGTGTCCGGAACGCTCTGGAACGGCCGGCCATCCGGTTGCTGAGTCGTCCAACGGCGCCGGCCGTCGTCGCGATCTTCCGCACCACCTTCGGGCGGGACGTCCAGTTCGTCGCGGCCGATCGCTTCCACCTGCAGGTGGAGGAGTATCTCGCGGAGCTCGGAGCCCGTGGCGCCCGGATCCCGGCGGGCGGCGACGAGCGCGGTGGCGGGCGGACCCTCTGCCGGGAGTGGGTGCACGATCAGTGGCTCGTCCGGACCAGCACCGACGACGGCGAGGAGCAGTATTCGCTCACGTCCCACGCGCTGGAGGCGGTGTCGCTCGTCGACGGACTGGCGCACGACCGGGCGTTGATCAGCGAATCGCGGCTGACGATGATCCTCGACTCCGTCCGTCGCTGGGCGCTGCAGGCCGACCCCGATCGGGAGGAGCACCTGCGGCGCATCGACGCGCAACTCGCCGAACTCCAGGCGGAGCGGGAGCGTGTCGCGGCCGGCGGGACGGTCGTCGCAGCGAGTGACGACCGCATGCACGACGGCTACGCGAACATCGCCGACCTCATCCGCCAGCTGCCGAGCGACTTCCGCCGGGTCGAGGAGTCCGTGATCGCGATGCACCGGCGCATCGTCGAGGACTTCCGGAACGACACGCGGCCGATCGGTGAGATCCTCGACGACTACCTCCGGCGCACCGACGAACTAATGACGGCCACCGCCGAGGGCCGTGCGTTCGAGGGCGCGTTCGAGCTGCTGCGGAACGACGAGCTGCTGCAGGACCTCAAACGCGACCTCTCGACGATCCTCGACCACCCCTTCTCCTCCCGCCTCGGCCCGGCGGAGCTCCGGGGCTTCCGCGGCGCCGTCGGCATCATCCGTCAGGGCATCGACGACGTCCTCGCGCAGCGGCGTCGGCTCACCGCGACGCTCCGCGACCACATCGTCCATCACGACGTCGTCCAGGACCGCGAGCTCGACACGACGCTGCGCGCGCTCAACCAGCGACTCGGCATCTGGATGCGGACCGCTGGTCCCCGCGCGACGGTGGACGTGCCGTTGCTCCCCGAGGCGATCGACGTCGAACACCTGCGTGAGCGCTTCTACGACCCCGACGTCGAGGCCGCTCCCCCGCCGATCACCACGGCGCCGGAACGGACGGACGTCGCGTCCATGTCACTCGACATCTTGCGTTCGCAGGGCGGCCCCCTGCTGGACGAGCTCCGAGCCGGGTTGCTCGCGGCGGCGACGTCCGGAGCCTCGGACGCCCACACGGCGTTCACCGGGCTCGACCCCGAGCTGCGGCGCCCCGTCGAACTGTTCGGTCTGGTCCACCTGATGACGCAGCTCGGCGCGTACGACGAGGCGGGTCCCCGACGCCGCTATGAGACGGTCCGCCCCGACGGGACGACGGCGGCCTTCGACCTTCCGGCTTTCCCCCTCGGCGAGACCGGCATCACCGGCTTGACCCGGGCCACGACGACCTCGACCACGGCGGCCCGCGATCGCGCGTCGCGCGGAACGGAATGACATGAGCATCGAACCGGAACCCACCCACCGCGAATCGACCGAGGCGCCGACCGACGGCGCCCTCAGCGCTGCCCCGGTCGCGACGCCGGACCGTCCCTCGGACGCCGAGTCGTTCGCGCTCTTCGAGGGCGACGAGGGTCGACTCGACGCCGCTCAGCGCCGCGCGCTGGTCGCCCTGCTGAAGCACCGGTACGTCAGCCCGGCACTGCAACCGGCCGAATGGCGGACCATCCTCGAGTCGGAGGCCCTGCTCGGCTCTCGGCTGAACGAGCTGTTCCTGGAACTCCAGGTCGATCGATCCGCCGAGGTCGCCTTCAAACGCCAGGCCGGCTCCGAGAGCGGGCGGCGGCCGTTCCCGACGCTGCTCCACGACACGAGCTACAGCCGTGAGGAGACGATCCTGCTCGTCTACCTGCGCACCCGGTTGCGCACCGAATTGGCGAACGGCGCCCGCGCCGCCATCGTCGAGCACGACGAACTCCTCGGCTTCGTCGCGAGCTTCCGACCCGAGCACGCCACCGACCGGGCCCGCGACGACGGCCGGGTGGAGCGCGCGATCGAGAAGCTGCTGACCGCCCGGGTGTTGCTCCGCACCAAGGACGCCCGTCGTCATCGCATCGCCTCCGTCGTCGAGACGCTCCTTCCGCTCGAACGCCTTCAGGAGCTGCTCGAGTGGTTGGAGACGCAGACGCCCACGGCCGATGCACTGCAACCCGAGCAGGAGCCGGACACGCCGTCCGGTCCGGGGGCAGCAGCCACCGATGGAGACGACGACGCCGAACCCGACGACACCGAGCCGGACGACGTGGCATCGGACACCGCATCACGACCAGGAGAGGACGGACGATGAGCCGCCCCACCGACACCGACACCCTGCTCGACCTCGTCGAGCAGTGGCGCATCGAGCGCATGCAGCTCATCAACTGGGGTGGGTTCGACGGGTACCGCTCGGTCGACTTCGCCTCGCGGGCGACGCTCATCTCCGGCGCGTCCGGCACCGGCAAGAGCTCACTCATGGACGCCTACCTCGCGGTCATGATGCCCTCGGACGTCCCGTTCAACGGGGCGTCGAACGATGCGGCCGTGGGACGAGCGCGCAACCCGGATCAGCGGAACCTGCTGACCTACCTGCGCGGCAAGGTCGACTCGGCCAGAGACCCCCAGACCGGCGCCATGCGCGACATCAACCTCCGCGGATCGGAGCAACTCACCTGGGGCGCCGTGGCGGTCACCTTCGTCAACGACGACGACCGCCGGTTCACCGTCGTCCGCGCGTACCTCGTCCCTCGACGCGCGCTCCGCACCGGCGACCTGTCGATGACGATGGCGACCGTCGACGGACCCTTCGACCTCACCGAGCTCGAGGCCTTCGTCCCCAAGCGGTTCGACGCCGGTGAGCTCCAGGGTCGGATCCCCGGGTTCGTCGTCCGCGACACGTACGCGGAGCTGTCATACACGCTGCACACCCGTCTCGGCATCGGAGCCGGCGGTGACGGCGGCCGCGCGATGCGGTTGTTGGCGCGCATCCAGGCCGGGCAGCACCTGCCGACGGTCGACGGACTGTACAAGTCGATGGTGCTGGAGCGACCGAGCACCTATGAGGCGGCCGATCGCGCGCTCTCCCACTTCGAGGCGCTCGACGAGGCATACCTCGCCATGGAGACCGAGAGCCGCAAGGCGCGGGTCCTGGAACGGCTCGGCGAACTCCGACGGGACTACGAGGACGGACACCGGGCCGCAGCCGAACTCGAGCGGCTCGGCTTCGCTGAAGACGGCGAAACGCCCTTCGCCGTGTGGCGCAGTCGCGCGCACGAGGCATTGCTCGACGAGGCCGTCTCTCGGAACCGCCGTGAGAAACTCGCCGCCGGTGCGACCCTCGAGGCGGCTCGAGCCCGGGCGACCGCCGCCGGGGTCCGGGTGCGGGAACTCGAACGCCAGGTGTCCGAGCAGGGCGGCAGTGCGCTGCGCCGGGCGGAGGAACGTCGCGAGGCGGCGGAAGCGGCCCACGCCGAGGCCGTCCGGACACGAGCCCTGTTCGACGAGCGGACCGAACCCCTCGACGAACCACTCCACGATGAGGCCTCGTTCGTGGCGGCGCTCAGCCGCAGCGAGGAGTTCCTCGACGACGACGACGCGGCACTCGAGGCCATCGAGGCCGAACGCGCCGAGCTCCACCGCGAGGCGTTCCCGCTCGAGGAGCGGAACACCGAACTCCGGCTCGAGCTGCAGTCCCTCCGTGGTCGCGACGGCGCGGTCCCCGATCGGCTCCACCGGGCGAGACTCGCGCTGGCCGAAGCCGCCGGGCTCGATCCGGAGCAGCTGCCGTTCGTCGCGGAGCTCATCGACGTGGCGCCGACGCACGCCGCCTGGCGTCCGGCGATCGAGGTCACCCTGCACGGACTCGCCAGGACGGTACTGGTTGACGAGGAGCACCTCGACGCGTTCGGGCGGGCGATCGACGCGGTGCGGATCCCGGTCCGCCTGCAGTTCGAGGGGGTGCCGCTCGGCGCGACCACGGCTCCGGCGCCGGGTGATCCCGCCTTCGTCTCGGGCCGCATCACGTACAAGGCCTCCCCGTTCAGTGCCTGGGTCGAGCAGCGGGTGACGTCGGACCGCATCGATGCCCGATGCGTCGACTCGCCGTCCCAGCTCTCGGGAGGTGGCCGACGCGTCACGGCCAACGGCCAGCTGCGCGACGGACGTCGTGGCTCACACGGGGATCCCGGTGGGGCCCCCATCCTCGGCTTCACGAACGAGGCACGGATCGCGTCCATCGAGTCCGAGATGGCCGAGCTCCGCGGGCGACTCGAACTCATCGCCGGTCGCCAGGCCGCGGTCCAGCGGCGCCTGGCGGGCAGGGAGGCCGAGCGTGCGGCCCACCGCTACCGCCTCGACAGCGAGTGGTCGCGGATCGATGTCGACGGAGCCGCAGCGCGTCGGGATGCCGCCGCGGCGGACCTCGAACGCCTGCTGGACGCCAGCGACGTCCTGCAGGAGCTGCAGGGTTCGGTGACGGCCGCCCAGCGCGAACTCGACGCCGCGAACGCCGAGCGGTTCCCCGCCGAGGACCGCGTCCGACGCCTGGATGAGGAACACGGTTCGCTCGTCGACCAGCAGGACGCGGCGACGACTGTGATCGACCGCTTCGAGCGTTCCGGCGTCGACGAGGTCTCCACCGACGACGTCGAACGCATCGAGGCCGCCCTCGCCGCCGTGGGAGGCGTCCCGTCCCTGGGCGGCTTCGCGGACGCGATGAAACGGCTCCGCACCCGTCTCGGTGACGAGCTGAGCGCCGCCGTCCGCCTGGCGGAACAGGCCGCCATCGCCCAGGTCCACGTGTTCGAGCACTACCAGTCGATCTGGCACGACCCCAACCTCGGCACGACGCTCGAGTCCTACGGGGACTACCGCGCGATCCTCGACGGCATCCTCGGCACCGGCCTGCCCGAGCGCCGCCAGGAGTGGCGCCGCCGGTTGTCCCAGTGGAGCGGCGAGGACCTGGTCCCCCTCAGCAGCGCGTTCGACAGCGCGGTCGAGGAGATCGAGGACCGGCTCGTCCCGGTCAACGACATCCTGCGCGACCTCCCGTTCGGGCCCGCCCACGACCGGCTGAAGATCGTCCTCCGCCGGGTGCACCGCGAGGAGGTCGCCGCCTTCCGACGGGAGCTCCGAGCGCTCTCGGGCGAGGTGACCGCCGAACTCGACGACGACGCCCTGGAGGGCCGGTTCCAGCGCTTGCGCCGCTTCATGGAGTCGATGCGGGACACCGCTGCCACGTCGACTTCGGCGTCCACCCGCGACCAGGTGCTCGACGTCCGTCGACACGTCGAGATCACCGCCGTGCGGTACGACACCTCCGGTCGCGATGTGAGCGTCTACTCCTCGCTCGGCGACAAGAGTGGTGGCGAGACCCAGGAGCTCGTCGCGTTCATCGTCGGAGCCGCCCTCCGCTACCAGCTCGGTGACGAGGACCGGCCTCGGCCGAGGTTCGCGCCCGTCCTGCTCGACGAAGGCTTCATCAAGGCGGACTCGGAGTTCGCCGGCCGGGCCGTGGTGGCCTGGCTCCGCCTCGGGTTCCAGCTCGTGATCGGTGCCCCGCTCGACAAGGTGACGGCGCTCGAGCCGTACATGGACCGACTCCTGTCCATCCGGAAGGACCCGGAGACACGACACGCCTGGGTGGCGGAGATCGAGCGTGCCGAGCCCGTCGAGCCGCTCGAACGGATCGGGTGACCCGCGGGTAGGGCGGCGACCGTCTGCACTCGACTTGACTCCGGGTGGAATCGAACATATGTTCGAATCATGCCGGATCCGAGTGGTGCATCGCGTGTCGCGGCCCCGCCGATCCGCATCGGCGAGGCCGAATGGATCATCATGCGCGAAGAACCGGACCGGCCTGCCGCGCTGGTGAAGTACTTCGCCCCCAGCGGAGCGCCCGCGTACTTCCGGTGCGTCTCATGGGCACCGCGTTCAGCGGATCGCCGACTGATCGGCCGCTTCGCGACGCTCGCCGAGGCAGAACGATCCGTGCCGGTCGGCAGACGGACGGCTCCGTCGCCGAAGGCGGCCACGGCGGAGGATCCGTGGGAACACGGTCAGGTGCCGTGGGACGCCGCGCCTCGGCGGAGCGACCGCTACGCCTGAGGCGTCCGGCTCGCGGTCGTCAGCGCCATCCGTATCGCACACGCAAGGCCGCGGCGACCCGGGTGAAGCGGTCGCGAGGGACCTGCGCCGCCTCTCGCCGCATCCCGTCGGGGTGGACGTGGAACACCCGGTCGAGGTTCGCCCAGCTCGGGCGGCCGGCACTGTCCCAAGCACCTGAGCCGAGCGGGACGAAGTCGCCCTCCTGCGAGTGGTCCTTGCTCGTCAACTGCACCGCGAGCACCCGGCCGCCGGTGGACCGGGCCACGATGAGGACCGGGCGGTCCTTGCCGCGCCCGTCGCGCTCCTCGTACGGGACCCAGGTCCAGACGATCTCCCCCGGGTCGGGATCTCCGTCGACGACCGGTGCGTACTCGAGCGACACGCCGCGGACAGCCCGCGGATCCACTTCGACCGTCGCGGTCGGACCGGTCCGTCCCGGCGTGGCGGTCGTGGTCGGGGTGGAGGCGTGCGTCGTGGTCGGGGCGGACGAGCGGCGAGCCGTGCGAGCGGCGCTCGAGGCGGCGCTCGTCGACGGGCCGAGGAGGGCACCCGCCACCCGGCGGAGGATCGAGACGAAGGTTGGCACGCCGTCACCCTACCGTCCGCCACCTGACCGTCGGTCCTCGCCCACGGCATGCAACGCGGAGTGGGCGCCGTCCGGCTGGACGACGCCCACTCCGTGGTGCACTGCAGTACGCGTCAGTCGACGAGGGCGTACCCCTCCTCGCCGTGCACGGAGGTGTCGACGCCGGCGATCTCGTCCTCGTTCTTGACGCGGAAGCCGATCGTCTTCTCGATCGCGAAGCCGATGATGAAGGCCACGACGAAGGAGTAGACGAGGACGGCGAAGGCGGCGATGGCCTGGACCGCGAGCTGCTCGACACCGCCGCCGACGAAGAGGCCGGTCCCGGTGGCGAAGAGACCGAGGTAGAGCGTCCCGATGAGGCCGCCGACGAGGTGGATGCCGACGACGTCGAGCGAGTCGTCGAAGCCGAGCTTGAACTTCAGCTCGACGGCGATGGCGCAGACGGCGCCGGCCACGATGCCGAGCAGCAGCGCCCAACCCGGAGTCAGGTTCGCGCACGCCGGGGTGATGGCGACGAGGCCCGCGACGGCGCCGGACGCGGCGCCCACCGAGGTCGCCTTGCCGTCCTTGACCTTCTCGACGACGATCCAACCGATGATGGCGGCCGCGGTCGCCCCGACGGTGTTGACGACGATGAGTCCGACGTTCGCGAGCTCGTTCAGCCACTCCGCACCGGCGTTGAAGCCGAACCAGCCGAACCACAGGATGGCCGCACCGAGGAGGGTGAGCGGCACGTTGTGCGGCTTCGTGATGCCCTTCTGGAAGCCGATGCGCTTGCCGAGGACCAGCGCGAGGGCGAGGGCGGCGGCTCCGGCGTTGATGTGTACCGCGGTTCCGCCCGCGTAGTCGATGACGCCGATGCCGGCGTCCTCGCCGAACAGCGTCGCGCCGAGGTTCATGATCCAGCCGCCGCCCCAGACCCAGGCGGCGATCGGGAAGTAGGCGATGGTCGCGAAGAGACCGGCGAAGATCATCCAGGAGCCGAACTTCGCACGGTCGGCGATGGCGCCGGAGATCAGCGCGATCGTGATGATGGCGAAGGTGGCACCGTAGGTCGCTCCCACCAGGTCGGTGTTCGCCGTCTCGCCGCTCGCGAGTGCGGTCATCCCGAAGTCGGAGAACGGGTTGCCCGCGAACTCGAGCGGGCTGCCGACGGCCGACATGTTGAAGCCGTAGAGGATCCACAGCACGCTGATGAGGCCCAGTGCGCCGAAACTCATCATCATCATGCTGACGACGCTCTTCGCCTTCACGAGGCCGCCGTAGAAGAATGCGACGCCGGGGGTCATGAACAGCACCAGAGCGGTTGCCGTGACTCCCCAGGCGATACTGCCTGTATCCATTGGATCTTCCTCACACATCGTGGTCTTGCAACGGGTGACCGAGATGGTGAGGACCGGCTGAGCCAGGTCTCGCCGTCCGACTCGGTACAGCGACCAGTCTGGGGAATGGAGGTTTCGGCGCGACGGTCAGCGTGTTTCCGATGTGTTACGCGAGTGCCGCCCAGGTAAACAGCGTGTTTCGTGACCCGGTGGGACCGGTCAGTCCATCGAGGTGAGGGCGATCATGCGCGACATCGCCCGCAGGTACTTCTTGCGGTAGCCACCGTTCAGCATGTCGCCGCCGAAGACCTCGTCCAGGGCGGTCCCGGTCGTGACCATGGGGATCTGGGCGTCGTACACGCGGTCGATGAAAGCGACGAGGCGCAGCGCCTGGCCCTGGTCGGTGAGGACGTGCACCTCGCGGAGTGCGATGACGTCGACCCCCTCGAGCAGTCCGATGAACCGGGAGGGGTGCACGGCCGCGAGATGGGTGATGAGCTCGTCGAAGCTGTCGACGGTGACGTGGCGGCCGGCGGCTGCGGCGTCGGCGACGCGTTCGTCGAACCGCTCGTCGGAACTCACGACGGCGTGTCCCTCGATGCTGCGGCGACGGTAGTCGGTCCCGTCGATGCGCAGGGTCTCGAAGTTGGCGCTGATGGCCTGGATCTCGCGGAGGAAGTCGGCTGCGGCGAAGCGGCCTTCGCCGAGGGCGTTCGGCGGCGTGTTGGAGGTCGCCGCGATCCGGGTGCCGGTCGACACGAGTTCGCCGAGCAGTCGGGTCATCACCATGGTGTCGCCCGGGTCGTCGAGCTCGAACTCGTCGATGCAGATGAGCGTGGCACCGCTGAGCTCGGCGACCGTCGCCGCGTACCCGAGCGCGCCGACGAGCGCGGTGTACTCGATAAAGGTGCCGAAGTACTTCTTCCGCCCGGGGGCGTCGTGCCAGAGCGCGGCGAGCAGGTGGGTCTTGCCGACGCCGAAGCCGCCGTCGAGGTAGACGCCGGGTTTGGCCTTCGGTTCCTTGGACTTCCGTCGGCCGAAGAAGCCGCCTCCGCCGCCGGCCTGCGGGGCGAAGAAGCCACGCAACTGCTCGACGGCGGCCGCCTGGCCCGGGAAGTCGGGATCCGGACGGTACGAGTCGAAGCTCGCCTCATGGAACTGTCGCGGCGGCGTCAGGCTGGCGACGATCTCGGCTCCGCTGACCGCCGGATTGCGGTCCGTGAGGCTGCGGTTCCCGGTCGGGACGGAGGACATGGTCACGGCAAACCTCTGGCTCTGAGTCTGGTGCAGGGTTACGGCGTCTGACGGATCGGTGCGGGGCGACGGCCCGGACGGCGTACTGTCGAAGGGACAGGCTTCCAGCCTAGATGCACGACACCCGAGCCCCATCGCAGCCAGCTGCACGACCGGAGGTACCCATGACCGTCGACGCCGATTCGACCTCGACCAAGTTCGCCGCCTACGCCCACCCCGAGCGCCTCGTCACGGCGGATTGGCTGGAAGCGCACCTGGGCGAACCGGGGCTCGTCGTCGTCGAGTCCGACGAGGACGTGTTGCTGTACGAGGCCGGTCACATCCCGGGTGCGGTGAAGATCGACTGGCACACGGACCTCAACGACCCCGTCGAGCGCGACTACATCGACGGGGCCGCCTTCGCGGACCTGCTCGGCTCCCGAGGGATCTCCCGCGACGACACGATCGTCGTCTACGGCGACAAGAACAACTGGTGGGCCGCGTACGCGCTCTGGGTGTTCAGCCTCTTCGGACACGAGGACGTCCGCCTGCTCGACGGCGGGCGCGACAAGTGGATCGCGGACGGCCGGGCGATCACCCGCGACGTCGCCGACCGCGAGGCGACCACGTACCCCGTCGTGGAGCGCGACGACTCGAAGCTCCGCGCCTACAAGGACGACGTGCTCGCGCACCTCGGGAAGCCGCTCATCGACGTGCGCTCCCCCGAGGAGTACAGCGGCGAGCGGACGACCGCTCCCGCCTACCCCGAGGAGGGTGCGCTGCGCGCCGGGCACATCCCCAGCGCCCAGAGTGTCCCGTGGGGCAAGGCCGTGGCCGAGGACGGCACGTTCCGGCCGGCCGAGGAACTCGACGCGATCTACCGGGACGGAGCCGGTCTGGCCGAGGGCGACGAGGTGATCGCCTACTGCCGCATCGGCGAGCGGTCGAGCCACACCTGGTTCGTGCTGCAGCACCTCCTGGGCTTCGACGACGTCCGCAACTACGACGGCTCGTGGACGGAGTGGGGCAGCGCCGTCCGGGTGCCGATCACGCAGGGCTCCGAGCCCGGCGAGGTGCCGACGCGCTGAGTGCTCGTCCACTGACCGCGCGTTCCCTGACCGCCCTCCGAGACCCGTCCGCGGCTCGGAGGGCGGTTCCGCGTCCGGTGGCTGCGATACTGGAGGAACCATGACCGATGCCCTCCTCGCCCCGAACCTCGCCGAGATCCGCGACGAATTCCTCGCCGTCGAGGAACGATCCCGGCTCCAACTGCTGCTCGAGTTCAGCGACGAGTTGCCGCCGCTGCCCGAGCGCTACCGCGACCACCCGGACCTCATGGAACGCGTGCTCGAGTGTCAGGCGCCCGTGTTCTTCTTCATCGAGGTCGACGAGGACGGGATCGTGCACCTGTTCGCCACGGCACCGGAGGAGGCACCGACGACACGCGGGTTCGCGAGCATCCTGGTCCAGGGGCTCGAGGGCTTGACGGTCGACGAGGTGCTCGCCGTCCCGGACGACTTCCCGCAGATGATCGGGCTGTCGCGCGCGGTCTCCCCGCTTCGACTGCGAGGGATGTCGGCCCTCCTCGGTCGCGCCAAGCGTCGCCTCCGCGAGTTCGCCTGAGCCACCGCCGCCGTCGCTCGTCCGTTGAGGCGGCGGGCGGTCGCCGGAACTCGCGCGAACGCCCGTTCAGTGGCCGGGTGGGAGCGGCACGATCTCGTCGAGCCAGTCCGAGACCGCCGCGGTCCAGCGCTCCGGGTCGTAGTTCCAGAGCTTCGTGTGTCTGGCGACGGTGAAGGGGACGAAGGTCACGATGTCCGGGCGGGCGAGCGCGAGGGCCCTCGACGGTCCGGCGGGGACGTATCCGTCGTCGTCGCTGTGCATCAGGAGGATGGGTAGCGCGAGGTCGGCGGCGTTGGCGACGTAGTCGAGCCTGGCGAGGTCGATGCTCGTCGCCTGCCCGGTGAGGAGTCTCCCCCACCGACGGCTGATGGCGAGCAGCGCGACGCGCCCCACCACGCTCGGGATACGGTTCTCCCGTGCCTGGTGCTGCAGGACGTCCACCCAGTCGATGACCGGCGAGTCGAGCGCGACGGCACGGATCAACTCGGGGTGCGTCGTCCGGCGTGAGGCCTGCAGCACGATGGCGCCGCCCATGGACCACCCCATGAGGACCACGTCCGCGGCACCCTGCTCGCGCACCCAGCCGATCGCCGCGTCGACGTCCCGCCACTCCTCGTCGCCGAGGGCGTACCGGAAGTCGAGTGCCGGCGGTGCGTCCCCGTCGTTCCGGTAGGAGACGAGCAGGCAGGAGTACCCGGCGTTCCGGAAGCTGGGCACGGCCCGCAGGGCTTCGGACCGGGTCGTGCCCCGACCGTGTACGAGGACGGCCCAGCGCGTCGACGGGCCCTCCTCCGGATGGATCGCCCACGCCGGGGCGGGACCGAGCGGTGTCGGCACGAGCACGTCCTCCGCGGCGAGTCCGAGCTCATCGGGCCGCCGGAAGAACCAGCCGCTGAACTCGGCCTCCTGACCGACCCGGAGCGCGTCCACGTCTCCGCCGAGCAGCGTGCGGACGACGGTGTGCGGGCGCATCTCGACGATGTCCCCCAGTTGCACGTAGGCGGCCCGCCGGGTGACCCAGCTGCCGTACCGGCCGGGGACCACGGTGTCCGGGGTCGCGACCAGTTCGAGCGTCCCCGCCGCTCGATCGAGCGCGAGGATGCGCGCCTCGCTCGGTCGGTCGCGGGCCGGCACCACGACCTTCCGTGCGATGGTCGCCACGATCGCGAGTCCCAGGGCGCCGACAGCGGCCGTCGCCCCACCCGCGATGAGGACCGCATCGGTGGCCGGTGAACGTCGTCGACGGACCTCGCTGATCGTCGATCCAAGACCGCCCGCCAACGACCCGGGTCCGCGTCTCCGCCCGGCGTGCCTCTGCCCATTCATCGGGATGTAACTCTAGTCTTCAGTCGTGGTAGAGAGTCCGACGACGGCAAAGGTTCCCGAAGAGTTCGCCCGAGCGGTGGACGCTGTTCGCGCGGCTGCCGTCCGACCCGATCTGCGGGTCACGGAGATCCCCGCGCCGAGCAACCTCGCGCCCTTCGCGATCGCCCTCGCTGCGGATGTGTCGCCGAGTCGACACGACGCGGACTCGGACCTCGGCACGGGACGCTTCGTGCTCCTCTACGACCCCGAGGGCTCGGAGGCCTGGGGTGGCCGGTTCCGCGTGGTCTGCTTCGCGCAGGCGCCGCTGGAGACCGAGATCGGCCTCGACCCGTTCCTCGCCGACGTCGCATGGTCCTGGCTCGTCGACGCGCTGGACACCCGAGGTGCCGCCTATCAGGCCGCCTCCGGAACGGCGACGAAGATCATCTCGAGCGGCTTCGGTGAACTGGCTCGCCAGGGCGACGGCGCACAGATCGAGCTCCGGGCCTCGTGGACGCCGCTCGAGAGCGACGTCGCGGCGCACGTGGAAGGATGGGGAGAGCTGCTGTGCATGCTCGCCGGCTTGCCTCCGACCACCGAAGGGGTGTCCCTGTTGTCCGTCAAACGAGCTCACCGTGAGTGACGCGGCCCCCGAACCAGCACCGCTGCTCGACCCACCCGCACCCACCGGACCACGGATCGTCACCGACACCCGCGAGGCCTACCTCGCCTCGCTCGAGGTCCTGGCAGCCGGGAACGGCCCGTTCGCACTCGACGCCGAGCGTGCGTCCGGGTACCGCTACTCCCAGCGCGCCTATCTCATCCAGGTCTACCGCCGCGGCGCCGGTGTGTTCCTCTACGACCCGCCGGCGATCGGCTCCATGGCCGAACTCGGCGAGCTGATCCAGGGCGAGCGGTCGATCCTCCACGCCGCGAGCCAAGACCTCGCCTGCCTCCGCGAGGTGGGTGTCGATCCGAGTGAACTCTTCGACACCGAACTCGGTGCGCGGCTGCTCGGCCTGCCGCGGGTCGGGCTCGGAGCCGTGGTCGAGGAGCTGCTGGGTATCCACCTGGCCAAGGAGCACTCCGCGGCCGACTGGTCGACCCGTCCTCTGCCGGCCGCCTGGCTCGAATACGCGGCGCTCGACGTCGAACTCCTCGTGGACGCGGCGGAGGAACTGGCCGCCCGCATCGAGGAGGCCGGCAAGAGCGACATCGCCCGGCAGGAGTTCGAGGCGACCCTCGCGCGCGAGGCCAAAGCGCCCCGAGCCGAACCGTGGCGTCGGCTCTCCGGACTCCATGCCGTCCGCGGGCAGCGGAACCTCGCGGTCGCCCGAGAGCTGTGGCTCGCCCGCGACGCCCTCGCGCAGCGCCGCGACACCGCGCCGGGTCGCCTCATCCCCGATGCGTCGATCACCGCGGCAGCCAAGGCGAACCCGGCGTCGAAACGCGACCTCGCGGCACTCTCCGACTTCCGCGGCCGTGCGAGCCGCACGGAGCTCGACCTCTGGTGGAGTGCGATCCACACGGGCCAGACCACCGAGGACCTGCCGGGAGCCCGCCCGAGCTCCGACACGCTCCCTCCCCCGCGCAGCTGGACCGACAAGAACCCCGAGGCGCACGCCAGGTACACCGCGGCACGGACGCGCATCCTCGCGACGGCGGAGTTCCTGACGATGCCCGTCGAGAACCTGCTCACCCCAGAGACGCTGCGCCGCCTGGCGTGGTCGCCGCCCGAGCCGCTCACCGTCGAGGCGGTCGCGGCAGCCCTCTCCGAGCACGATGCGCGGCCCTGGCAGATCGACGCGACCGCTCGCGCGATCACCGACGCCTTTGTGGAGTCGGCCCAATCCCTCGAGGAGCCTGACCCGGACGCTTCGTAGGAAGCGTTGCACCAGGACGCCGGCACGCGTCCGCCGCCTAGGATCGGGGCGTACCCGAGAATGAGGAGGCAACGTGGCCGAACAAGCCGACGTCGTATTCGTTGATGGAGTCCGGACACCGTTCGGACGAGCCGGCGAGAAGGGCATGTACTGGAACACCAGGGCCGACGATCTGATCGTCAAGGCGATCATCGGATTGCTCGAACGTCACCCTGGTCTGCCACTCGACCGGATCGACGAGGTGGCCATCGCCGCCACGACCCAGCAGGGTGACCAGGGACTCACGCTCGGCCGGACCGCTGCGCTGCTCGCGGGCCTGCCGAAGTCCGTCCCCGGCTTCGCGATCGACCGCATGTGCGCTGGGGCGATGACCTCGGTCACCACCCTGGGCAGCGGCATCGCGTTCGGTGCCTACGACCTGGTCCTCGCCGGCGGTGTCGAGCACATGGGTCGCCACCCGATGGGGCTCGACGCCGACCCGAACCCCCGCTTCCTCGCCGAGCGCCTCGTGAGCGAGGACGCACTGAACATGGGTAAGACGGCGGAACGCATCCACGACCGGTTCCCGCACCTGACGAAGGAACGCTCCGACCGCTTCGGCATGCGGAGCCAGCAGAAGGTCGCGGCGGCCTATGAAGCGGGACGCCTCCAGCCTGACCTCATCCCGGTCGCCCTCCGGAGCGACAGCGGTTGGGGACTCGCCACGAGCGACGAGGGGCTGCGGCCAGAGACCACCATGGAGGGTCTCGCTGGACTGAAGACGCCGTTCCGGCCCCACGGCCGCGTGACGGCCGGCAACGCCTCGCCGTTGACCGACGGGGCGACCGTGAGCATGCTCGCGAGCGCCGACACGGCCAAGGAGCTGGGACTCACGTCGAAGATGCGGCTCGTCAGCTTCGCCTTCGCCGGTGTCGAACCGGAGATCATGGGCATCGGCCCCGTCCCGTCCACCGAGAAGGCCCTGCGCAAGGCGGGGCTCTCCATCGACGACATCGGTCTGTTCGAACTGAACGAGGCGTTCGCCGTCCAGGTGCTCTCCTTCCTCGACCACTTCGGTATCGACGACGAAGACCCGCGCGTGAACCCGTGGGGTGGCGCGATCGCCGTCGGGCACCCGCTCGCGGCATCCGGCGTCCGGCTCATGATCCAGCTCGCCGCGCAGTTCGCCGAGCACCCCGAGGTCCGCTACGGACTCACCGCCATGTGCGTCGGCCTCGGCCAGGGTGGCACCGTGATTTGGGAGAACCCGCACTTCACCGGCAAGAAGGGACGCAAGTAGATGACCGACTACACGACCATCGACTTCTCGGAACTCGTCGCGATCAGCGGCGACGACGAGGTCGTCACCCGCTCGTACGTCAAGGACGTCACGATGGCGAGCGGGCGCACGATCGCGCTCATCACCCTCGACAACGGACGCGACCACACCCGGCCGAACACCCTCGGCCCGGTGACCCTGCTCGAACTCGACGGGGTCATCGAGACGCAGCGGACCCGTGCCGCATCCGGTGAGATCGACGGACTCGCCATCACGGGCAAGCCGTTCATCCTGGCGGCGGGCGCCGACCTGAGCAAGGTCGGCGACATCCCGTCCCGTGCGGTGGCCACGAAGCTCGCGCAGCTCGGCCACCATGTCTTCGGCAAGCTCGAGGACCTCGGCGTACCGACCTTCGTCTTCATCAACGGGCTCGCGCTCGGTGGCGGACTCGAGATCGGCCTCAACGCGAACTATCGCACCGTCGACGCCTCGGCGCCCGCGATCGCGCTCCCCGAGGTGTTCCTCGGACTCATCCCGGGCTGGGGCGGTGCCTACCTGCTCCCGAACCTGATCGGCATCGAGAACGCACTCAACGTCGTCATCTCGAACCCGCTCAAGAACAACCGGATGCTCAAGGCGCAGGACGCGCTCGCCTACGGCATCGCCGACGTCATGTTCCCCGCCGCCACCTTCCTCGAGGACTCGTTGCGCTGGGCCGACGGGGTGCTCGGTGGCACGGTGACCGTGCAGCGCAAGAACGTGCCGGGCAAGGTCGAGCGGACGATCAAGTGGCCGCTCGCCATCAGCACCGCCCGCAAGATGCTCGAGAGCAAGATCGGCACCGTCGCGAAGTCGCCCTACGCGGCCCTCGACCTGCTCGAGGCCGCCCGCAGCGGCACGAAGGCACAGGGGTTCGAGCGAGAGGACCGGGCGCTGTCCGAGCTCATCGTCGGCGACCAGTTCCAGGCGAGCATGTATGCGTTCGACCTCGTGCAGAAGCGCGCCAAGCGGCCCGCGGGTGCGCCGGACAAGCAGCTCGCTCGGCGGGTCACGAAGGTCGGCATCATCGGTGCCGGGCTCATGGCCAGTCAGTTCGCGTTGCTGTTCCTCCGGCGGCTGCAGGTCCCGGTCGTCATCACCGACCTCGATCAGGGGCACGTGGACGCCGGCGTCACCCGGATCCACGGCGAGATCGACACCCTCCGCGAGAAGGGTCGCATCTCCCCCGACGAGTCGAACCGCCTGAAGGCGCTCCTGTCCGGCACCACGGACAAGGCCGACTTCGCGGACTGCGACTGGGTCATCGAGGCCGTCTTCGAAGAGGTCGGGGTGAAGCAGAGCGTCTTCGCCGAGGTCGAGCAGTACGTCTCGGAGCAGACCGTCCTCGCGACGAACACCTCGTCACTCTCCGTCGAGGAGATCGGCGCCAAGCTCGCCCACCCGGAGCGGCTCGTCGGCTTCCACTTCTTCAACCCGGTGGCCGTCATGCCGCTGCTGGAGGTCGTGAAGACGCCGCAGACCGACGATGAGACGCTCGCGACGGCCTTCGCCACCGCGGCGAAGCTCAAGAAGAGTGCGATCCTCACGGCAGACGCACCCGGCTTCATCGTGAACCGGCTCCTCGCGAAGGTGATGGGCGAAGCGGCGCACGCGCTCGACGCCGGCACCCCGGTGCTGACCGTCGAACGCGCCTTCGCACCCATCGGCCTCCCCATGACGCCGTTCCAGCTCATCGACCTGGTCGGCTGGAAGGTCGCGGCACACGTGCAGGACACCATGGTCGGCAAGTTCCCGGATCGCTTCTTCGCCTCCGAGAACCTGCACCGACTGGCCGCGCTGGACTCGGTCGTCGAGAAGGACAAGGGCGGCAAGGTGACGGGCTTCACGAAGCAGGCGCAGAAGGCGCTCGTCACGGGCGACGCGCCGCTCTCGGAAGCCGAGATCCTGCGCCGGGTCGAGGACGGTCTCGCGTCGGAGATCAAGCTCATGTTGGACGAGGGTGTGGTCGCCGCGGCGCAGGACATCGACCTCGGTCTCATCCTGGGGGCCGGCTGGCCGTTCCAGGACGGTGGGGCGACGCCGTACCTCGACCGTGTGGGCGCCAGTGAGCGTGCTTTCGGCGACACGTTCCACCACCCGCCCATCCGCGGGGTGCAGGCGTAGTCTGCGCGGTCTCACGAGGGGGGTGTCCTCCACCATCGGTGGACGGCACCCCGCTCTCGTGGTTGAGCCTCGAGCGACGCCGGCCCTCAGCGACTGACGGAGCTCAGCGGTTGACGGTGCTCATGTCCGGATACCGGTCACCGGCAGGGAGACGGAGTGCGTCGAGTCGAGCGAGCGCGTCGGCCGACAGGGAGAGCTCGTCGGCGCCGAGGTTCTCCTCGAGGTACGGGATCCGCTTCGTGCCGGGGATCGGCGCGATGTCGTCACCCTGGGCCAGCAACCAGGCGAGCGCCACCTGGGCCGGTGTCGCATCGAGCGACGCGGCGATCCGGTCGACCTCTTCCACGATCGCGATGTTCGCAGCGAGGTTGTCCCCCGTGAAGCGCGGGTTGGCGCGACGGAAGTCGGTTTCGTCGAGCACGTCGAGCGATCGGATCGTGCCGGTGAGGAACCCACGACCGAGCGGCGAGTACGGGACGAAGCCGATGCCCAACGCACGGACGGTCGGCAGGATCTCCGCCTCGGGGTCGCGACTCCAGAGCGAGTACTCCGTCTGCAGAGCCGTGATCGGGTGCACGGCGTGTGCACGCCGGATCGTGTCCGGAGCCGCCTCCGACAGACCGATGTACCGGATCTTGCCCTCGGTGACGAGCTCCGAGAGTGCACCCACCGTCTCCTCGATGGGCACGCCCGGATCCACGCGGTGGAGGTAGTAGAGGTCCACGACGTCGGTGCCGAGCCGGCGCAGCGATCCCTCGATCGACAGGCGCACGTTCGCGGCGCTGCCATCGGCGCCGAACTGTCCGTCACCGGAATTGCGGATCATGCCGAACTTGGTCGCGAGGGTCACCTCGTCCCGGCGTGAGCCGAGTGCAGCTCCGAGCAGTTCCTCGTTGAGGTAGGGGCCGTACATCTCCGCGGTGTCGAAGAAGGTCACGCCGAGGTCCAAGGCACGGTGGATCGTCGCGGTCGAAGCCGCGTCGTCGAGGGCGGCACCGGTGTAGAACGCGGACATCCCCATGCAGCCGAGGCCGATCCGGGCGATGTCTGGTCCCGCTGTGCCGAGTGTGATGTGCTTCATCGTGTTGCCACCTGTTCTGTGTAGAGTTCGATCTTGCGATCGATGACCTCCAGCGACTGCTGCATCTCCTCGAGGCGGGCCAGGAACGAGATCCGATGCCGCAGCAGCAGCTCGAGCCTCGCCTCGGCGGTGTCGTCACCGCGCTGAGCCAACTCCGTGTACTCGCGGAGCGTCGCGATCGGCATGCCCGTCGATCGGAGCCTCGTCAGGAACACGACCCAGGACACGTCGCCCTCGCTGTAGCGGCGGTGCGTCGATGAGCTGCGGCCGATCGGACGTGGCATGAGCCCTGCGCGCTCGTAGTACCGGAGCGTGTGGACGCTCAGTCCGGTTCGTTCAGCGACGTCGGAGATGGCGTAGCCCTCGTGGAGAGTGGTCATGTCCACACGATACGACTTCGAGTGCACTCGAAGTCAAGCGCGCCACAGCCCGCGGTCAGGCGCCGTGCGGCCTCGTCGTGCTCCGCTCCGAAGACGTGTCCTGCTCGACGCGGTCGTCAGGCAGTGGGCGGGCGACGGGGATCCGACTGCCGAGGACCTGTGCCACGACGTCGCGGGCGATCTGCTGCGCCGTGAGGCCCGCATCCTCGAGGATCTGCTCGCGGGACGCGTGGTCGATGAACTCGTCCGGCACGCCCAGTTCGTCGACGGCCGTGTCGACACCGGCCTCGCGGAGGGTCTGCCTGATGCGGGTGCCGATGCCTCCGACGCGGATACCGTCCTCGATGGTGATCACGAGCCGATGTGCCGCGGCGAGCTCGACGAGCGATTCGGCGACGGGGACCACCCAGCGAGGGTCGACGACGGTCGCACCGATGCCCTGCTGGGCGAGCCGGTCCGCCACGTCGATCGCGATGGGCGCCATCGGGCCGACGGCGACGATGAGGACGTCCGGCTGCTCGGTCGTCCGGAGGACGTCGACACCGTCGTGGAGACGCTCGACGGCCGGGAGCTCGGCGGGGGCGCTGCCCTTCGGGAACCGGATGACGGTCGGGGCGTCGTCGATCGAGACGGCCTCACGCAGTTCCTCGCGCAGCCGCTCACCATCACGCGGTGCCGCGATCCGGATACCCGGGACGACCTGCAGGATCGCGAGGTCCCAGATGCCGTGGTGGCTCGGTCCGTCGGGGCCGGTCACGCCGGCGCGGTCGAGGACGATCGTGACCCCCGCGCGGTGCAGCGCGACGTCCATGAGCAGTTGGTCGAAGGCGCGGTTCACGAACGTCGCGTACACGGCCACCACCGGGTGCAGTCCACCGAAGGCGAGCCCGGCCGCTGAAGTGAAGGCGTGCTGCTCGGCGATGCCGACGTCGTGCACCCGCTCGGGGAAGCGTTCGGCGAAGGCGTGGAGCCCGACCGGTCGCAGCATGGCGGCCGTGATGGCCACGACGCGGTCGTCGGCCTCGGCCACCGCGAGCATCTCCTCGCTGAACACGGCCGTCCAGGACGGTCGGGACGCTGCCCCGACCGGTTCCCCGGTCTCGGGATCGATCACGCCGACGGCATGGAACTGATCCGCGTCGTCGTCCCGTGCCGGCTGGAACCCGCGACCCTTCTCGGTGATCGCGTGGACGATCACCGGTGCGCCGTAGTGCTTCGCCTGGGTCAGTGCCTCCTCCATCGCGTGGATGTCGTGTCCGTCGACCGGCCCGATGTACTTGATGTCGAGGTTGGAGTAGAGCGCCTCGTTGTTCGTGAGCCGGGACAGGAACCCGTGGGCGCCTCCGCGGACACCCCGGTAGATGGCGCGACCGGGTGCACCGAGCAGGTTGAACGCACGCTGGCTGCGCTCACGCAGGTCGCGGTACGTCCGCCGGGTGCGGACGCCGCTCAGGAAGCGTGCCATGCCACCGATCGTCGGCGCGTAGGAGCGCCCGTTGTCGTTCACGATGATGACCAGCCGACGCGTGTTGTCGTCGCTGATGTTGTTGAGCGCCTCCCACGTCATCCCACCGGTGAGGGCTCCATCGCCGACGACGGCGACGACGTGTCGTTCGTCCTGCCCGGTCATCTGGAAGGCGCGGGAGATGCCGTCAGCCCAGCTGAGGGAACTCGACGCGTGGGAACTCTCGACGATGTCGTGCTCGGACTCGGAACGCTGCGGGTAGCCGGCGAGGCCACCACGGGTCCGGAGACCGGAGAACTCCTGGCGGCCGGTCAGGAGTTTGTGCACGTACGACTGGTGACCGGTGTCGAACACCATCGGGTCCGTCGGGGAGTCGAACACCCGGTGCATCGCGATCGTGAGTTCGACGACACCGAGGTTCGGCCCGAGGTGCCCGCCGGTCTTGGAGACGTTGGCGATGAGGAAGGCACGGATGTCTCCGGCGAGTTCGACGAGTTCCGCCTCCGTGAGGCGGTCGAGGTCCCGTGGGCCGTTCACCTGATCGAGCACTGTCACGCTGTCGTCCCTCCACCGTGGGCCTCCCGATCGCTCGGAGCCCTTCTTTCGAGTGTACGCGTCGTGGACGGGGTGGGCGGCGAACGCCGCAGGCCGGCCCCGACGGTTGCTGTCGGGACCGGCCTGGTGGTAGAACCTCGGCGTCAGACGAGGCTGCGGAGCACGTACTGCAGGATGCCGCCGTTGCGGTAGTAGTCTGCCTCGCCCGGGGTGTCGATGCGGACGACCGCGTCGAACTCGACGGTCTCCTTGCCGGGAGCCGAGTGCTCGCTCGGAGCAGCCGTCACGCGGACCGTCTTCGGCGTGGTGCCGTTGTTGAGCTCCTCGAGGCCGGCGATCGAGACGACCTCCGTGCCGTCGAGACCGAGGGACGACCAGCTCTCACCGGCCGGGAACTGCAGGGGCACGACACCCATGCCGATGAGGTTCGAGCGGTGGATGCGCTCGAAGCTCTCGGTGATGACCGCCTTGACGCCGAGGAGGCTCGTGCCCTTCGCCGCCCAGTCGCGGGAGGAACCGGAGCCGTACTCCTTGCCACCGAAGATGACGAGGGGCGTGCCCTCGGCCTGGTAGTTCTGCGACGCGTCGTAGATGAAGGACTGCGGTGCATCGGCCTGCGTGAAGTCGCGGGTGTACCCACCCTCCACGCCGTCGAGCAGCTGGTTCTTCAGGCGGATGTTCGCGAACGTGCCGCGGATCATGACCTCGTGGTTGCCGCGGCGCGAGCCGTAGGAGTTGTAGTCCTTGCGTCCGACGCCGTGCTCGTCGAGGTACCGACCTGCGGGCGAGTCGGCCTTGATGTTGCCGGCCGGGCTGATGTGGTCGGTCGTGACCGAGTCGCCGAGCTTCGCGAGGACGCGGGCGCCGACGATGTCGGAGACGGGGGTCGTCTCCATGGTCATGCCGTCGAAGTACGGGGGCTTCCGGACGTACGTCGACTGCTCGTCCCACTCGAAGGTCGAGCCCTCGGGGGTCTGGAGCGAACGCCAGCGCTCATCACCGTCGAAGACACCGCTGTACTCGTGGTCGAACATCTCCTTGTTGATGGAGGAGTCGATCGTGTCCTGGACCTCGGCCGCGTCGGGCCAGATGTCCTTCAGGAAGATGTCGTTGCCGTCGGCGTCGACACCCAGGGCGTCGACCTCGAAGTCGAAGTTCATCGATCCGGCGAGGGCGTAGGCGATGACGAGCGGCGGGCTCGCCAGGTAGTTCATCTTCACGTCGGGGTTGATGCGCCCCTCGAAGTTGCGGTTACCCGAGAGCACCGCGGTGACGGCGAGGTCGTTGTCCTGGACGGCGGTCGAGATCTCGTCGAGCAGTGGACCGGAGTTGCCGATGCAGGTCGTGCAGCCGTAGCCGACGGTGTAGAAGCCGAGGTCCTCGAGGTACTCGGTGAGGCCTGCCTTCGCGTAGTAGTCGGTGACGACCTTGGAGCCCGGGGCGAGCGTGGTCTTGACCCACGGCTTCGCCTTCAGGCCCTTCTTGCTGGCGTTGCGGGCCAGGAGGCCGGCGGCCAGCATGACCGACGGGTTCGAGGTGTTCGTGCACGAGGTGATCGCCGCGATGGCGACGGCCCCGTGGTCGAGGGTGAAGTCGACCCCGTTCTCCTCGAGCCTGACCGACGTCGGCTTGGACAGCGACTTCGGCGCGTGGCTGCGGTGGGTGTGGTGGTGCTGGTTGTCCTCGTCCTGCGGCGTCGTGCCGGCGGGGTCGGACGCGGGGAACGAGTCGGCGCCGACGAGGTCGACGATGTCGTGCTCGACGGAGGCGTAGTCCACCAGGTCGCGCTCGAACTGCGACTTCGCGTCGCTCAGCTCGATGCGGTCCTGCGGGCGCTTCGGGCCGGCGATCGAGGGGACGACCGTCGCGAGATCGAGCTCGAGGTACTCGCTGAAGGCGGGCTCGACGTCGGCATCGTGCCAGAGCTTCTGGGTCTTGGCGTAGGCCTCGACCAGGGCGATCTGCTCCTCGCTGCGACCGGTGAGGCGCAGGTAGTCGAGCGTGACGTCGTCGATCGGGAACATGGCGGCGGTCGAACCGAACTCGGGGCTCATGTTGCCGATGGTGGCGCGGTTGGCCAGCGGGACCTCGGCGACGCCGGCACCGTAGAACTCGACGAACTTGCCGACGACGCCGTGCTTCCGGAGCATCTGCGTGATCGTCAGCACGACGTCGGTCGCCGTGACACCGGTCGGGATCGAGCCGTTGAGCTTGAAGCCGACGACCTTCGGGATGAGCATGGAGACCGGCTGACCGAGCATCGCGGCCTCGGCCTCGATGCCGCCGACGCCCCAGCCGAGCACGCCGAGGCCGTTGACCATGGTGGTGTGGGAGTCGGTTCCGACACAGGTGTCGGGGTAAGCGCGCAGGACGCCGCCGACCTCGCGGGTCATGGTGACGCGCGCCAGGTACTCGATGTTCACCTGATGCACGATGCCGGTTCCCGGCGGGACGACCTTGAAGTCGTCGAACGCGGTCTGGCCCCAACGGAGGAACTGGTACCGCTCGCCGTTGCGCTCGTACTCGAGCTCGACGTTGCGCTCGAGCGCGTTCTCGCTGCCGAAGAGGTCGGCGATGACGGAGTGGTCGATGACCATCTCGGCCGGAGCGAGGGGGTTGATCTTGTCCGCAGAGCCACCGAGGGCCTCGACGGCCTCTCGCATGGTGGCGAGGTCGACGATGCACGGGACGCCGGTGAAGTCCTGCATCACGACGCGGGCCGGCGTGAACTGGATCTCGGTGTCGGGCTCGGCGGTCGGGACCCATTCGCCGATGGCGCGGATGTGCGCGTCGGTGATGTTGGCGCCGTCCTCGGTCCGCAGCAGGTTCTCGAGGAGCACCTTCAAGCTGAACGGCAGCTTCTCGTGGCCCTCCACCGTGTCGATGCGATAGATCTCGTAGTCGGTCGTCCCGACAGTCAGGGTGTCTTTCGCCCCGAAGCTGTTCACGGTGGACATAACGTCTTCTCCTTCATTGGCGGCGGCGAGTACTCACGTGCGTTGCGACCAATCTTGCTTCGGCCGGGGTCTCCGGGGCTAGCAAGGCTTGCCTAACTACAGGGTCGGAGTCGTCGTGTCATCTCGGCACCGCGCATATATCTTGATGTCGAGACAATTCTAGCACCGCGCCGTCAGGATCCCGGACAGCACGAGAGCCCGGTGCCGAACGCACGACGGCGTCGGTCCGGGCTCTCGGTCGTGGTCATGCGACGGTGGACGCCGGCGCTTTCGGGAACACGGCCCGCACGACGAGCCAGCTGAGCACGAGCAGCGGAGCGTAGAGCGGGATCCCCATCAGGAGGCGGAGGGTTCCGAGCAGTTCGACGTTCCCGCTGAAGTACAGCGGGAGCTGGACGAGGAGACGGGCGGCGAACATCGCCACCCACACGAGCGTGAGCCAGCGCATGGCGCGGCGCTGTCCTGGGTGGGTGCGCCAGCTGGTGCCACTCCCCATGAGATACCCGGCGACGAGTCCGACGGCCGGCCATCCGACGAGCACGGAGACGAGCAGGGCCACCGCGTACGCCCCGTTCGTCCAGAATCCGAGCACGTAGAAGTCTTCGGCGCGTCCGGAGAGCAGCGCGAGGGCGGCGGAGAGCGCGATCCCGAGCAGTCCACCGACAGCCTGGGTCACCGGCTGGCGCTGTACGAGTCTCGCGATGGCGAACAGGACGCCGAGGGCGACGGGAGCCACGATCGACGGCACGAGGTCGAAGGTGAGGGTGTAGACGATGAGGAAGACGAGTCCGGGCAGGATCGCCTCGGCGATGCCCCGGATGCCGCCCATGGCCGCGAGGAGGGCCTTCCCCGTAGGGGCGTCACCCTCCGCCATGGCTCCGAGGCCCGACTTGCGGGCTGCCGCACCGAACGCGGCGCTCATCGACGGACCCGCCTGCGGGCGACCGCCATCGGCCACCGGATCGGCGCCCTCGGCCGAGGCCGCGGCGTGCCGCTCGGGGTCGTGCGGCCCGGTTCCTGCTGCTCCCGACATGCTCTAGGCGCTCGTGGCCGTCGGCATGCGCAGCGGGATGAGGTCGCGCGGCGGCATCGGCGAGTTTCCCCGGACGACGACGAGGCTGCGGAAGAGGTCGTCGACGAGCGCTGCGGCGTCCGGCTTGGAGGCACCCTCGCCGGCGACCACGCCACGGAGGAACCAGCGCGGGCCGTCGACCCCGATGAACCGTGCGAGGTGGGTGGCTTCGGCACCGGCGGCTCCGCCGGTCGGGACCTCGGCGACGAGTTCCGGGCCGAACTCCCCTTCGCGCTCGGTGACCGTCCCACCCTGCTGCGCGATCTGCTCGGCGATCTGGGCGCGGGTCTCGTTCCACAGTCCGGTGGACCGCGGGGCGGCGAAGGGCTGGACCTGCAGGGTCGAACCGGCGTAGTCGAGGCCGACGGCGACGACACGCTTGGTGGCCTCCTCGACCTCGAGACGGAGGTTCAGACCCTCGCGCGGCAACACCTTGACGCCGCCGAGGTCGATGTACGGACGGACCGGGTTGGCCTCGCTCTCGTCGAACGGGCCGGCGCTGTCGCGGTCCTCCGGCGCGGACTTCGCGTCGTCGGGCAGCTCGGCGTCGACGTCGAGGTCGGGAAGGTCTTCGAGTTCGCTCATGCGAGGGTTCCTGTCTGCGCGGCACCGTGGGTGCTGGTGGATGAGTCGGCGGGTGCGTGTGCGAGGGCGCCGCGGCCCGTCGAGCCGAACCCACCCGTTCCGCGTGCGCTCCCCGGCAGGCGGTCCACCGGGATGAAGTTGGCACGGGCCACCGGCATCACGATGAGCTGGGCGATCCGGTCGCCGGGCTCGATCGTGAACGCGGCGTCGCGGTCCGTGTTGAGGAGGGTGACCTTGACCTCGCCCCGGTAGCCGGCGTCGACGGTGCCCGGCGCGTTGACGACCGTGATGCCGTGCTTGGCTGCGAGGCCGCTCCGGGGGACGACGAAGGCGGCGAACCCGTCGGGCAGGGCGATGGACACCCCGGTTCCGACGAGGGCACGCTCCCCCGGTCGGAGGACGACGTGTTCGGCGGAGACGAGATCGGCTCCCGCATCGCCCGGGTGTGCGTAGCCGGGCAGATCCGGCGCGATAATGAGTACGTCAACGCTTTCGGTCACGAATCGAGGGTAGTGCAGTTCTCTGAGACAAGGCAGACATGCAGCCGTACCGTGAAACCCTCTGGCCCAGTCCCTGGGTCATCATCGCCCTCGCCCTCGTGGTGCCGGCGACCATGCTCGTCCTCGCACCGGTGTCGCTTCCGGCCGGGGTCATCGGGGCGGTGGTCCTCTACGGCGGGTGTCTCGCCTTCGCCTTCGGGTCGGCGCCGAGGATCGAGGTCTCCGGTACGACCCTGTCGGTCGGCAAGGCGTCCATCCCGCTCGCGCAGGTGGGTGAGGTCGTCGTGTACACCGGAGCGGAGGCGACCGCACAGCTCCGCACCAAGCTGGACGCCAGGGCGTGGCTGATGATCCGCGGGTGGGTCCACAGCCTCGTCAAGGTGGAGATCACCGACCCGGCCGACCCGACGCCGTACTGGTTGTTGTCGTCCCGGCGGCCGCAGCTGCTCGCCGACGCGATCGCCGCCGCGCGCTCGACCGTCTGAACCCGACCGAACCGCACCCGGCGGGAGCGGGAACGACGGAACCCCTCCGGATCGAGATCCGGAGGGGTTCCGTCTACCGCTGATGCGGTGGTGTCGTCAGGCTGCGCACTCCGCGCAGATCGGGCCGAACTTGCCCTCGTGGTCCAGCTGCGAGCGGTGCTTCACGAGGAAGCACTCCATGCAGGTGAACTCGTCCGCCTGAGGCGGGAGCACGACGACGTCGAGGTCGAGGTCGGAGAGATCGGATCCGCCCAGGTTGTAATCGCCCGGGTTGTCGGCGTCTTCGGAGTCGACGACTCCCGACAGCTTGTCTGGAACGCGCTCCTTCAGGGCCTCGATCGACTCGGAATCGTCGTCGGTCTTGCGGGGAGCGTCGTAATCAGTTGCCATGCCTATCCACTTCTCGATGCCGTCGGATACAAAATCGGCGGGCACAGTTTGCATCAGTTCCGCGTGAATAGCAAACCGTGTTCAGGAGGGGGTGCGGAACCTTCCCGTGCAACTGACGGCACGCCCGGTGTATTCCCCGGATCACCCGGTGATCCGTGAGAACGTGGGTCAATCACGTGGCGCGCTGAGAGGCATTCATCATGCAGGAATTGAAGGTAGTCGGGGCGGAGCTCGGAGCTCTGATCGTTGCTGATCGGAACGAGGAGGAGTACCGCCTCATCGTCGACGACGCATTCCACGTCAACCTCCGGCGGGCGAAACCGGCCGGGGCCCCCATCGGCGGCGCCACCAAGATCAGCCCGCGCGAAGTGCAGGCGCACATCCGCAGCGGTCTGTCCGCCGAGGACGTCGCCGCGGTCACGGGAGCGTCCCTGGAGTACGTCCAGCGGTTCGAGGGTCCGGTGATGGCGGAACGCGAACACATCGTCGGCACCGCCCTCGGGGTCGCCGTGCTCCCGACGACGGACACCACCGCCGACGACATCGAGGCGACGTTCGGGAACGTCATCCGGGCCCGGCTCGAGAAGCTCGGAGCCACCGACGAACGTTGGACCAGCTGGAAGGAACCGGAGGGTGGTTGGATCGTCAAGCTCTCCTTCACGGCTGAACAGGTCGACCACGACGCGCGTTGGGCGTTCGAGCCGAAGAAGCTCGCGCTCACCCCCATCGGCAGTGAAGCCACCACGCTCTCCCGGCAGGGCGACCTCCCAGCCGCGCTGATCCCACGCCTGCGTGCGGTCGACACCGACGACTCCCCCGACACCTCCCGCTTCGACAGCGGAGCGTTCTCCCTCGACCGGGCGTCCACGGAACCGCCCGCCGAGGTGACGCGAGCGGCGGAGACCCGTCCGATCGATCCGCTGCCGTTCGCGGCCGACACCGGCTTCGGCCGCGCGCCCTCCTCGAAGGCGGCGACCCAGGCGGCCATCAACCGTGAGGCCTCCAGCCCCGATCAGCACAACCAGACCGCGGACCTCCTCGAGGCGCTCCGGAAGCGTCGAGGTGAGCGGGAGTCCGCGCCCAGCGAACCCGAACCCGCCGAACGGCCGTCGACGCCGCATGCCGTGCCGGACCAGCAGACGCCCCTGGCGGTGTTCGACACCGGTGAGTTCGAGGCGGCGCAGCAGCGACGCTCGGGCGACACCGATCCCCATGGGGACGGTGCTACACCGGCCGGTGCGAAGGCACGACGCGGACGCGCGTCGATGCCGTCCTGGGACGAGATCGTGTTCGGTGCGAAGTCCGACGACGACCCCGTCTGATCGGCGGAGCCGTCAGGGCTCGTAGCGCCCGAGGCCGAGAAGCGGGATCCGACGTTCGTCGTCGGTGAGTGACCCGTGCTGGCCGATCATCCCGCGCGCACTCTGATCGGTCGGCCGGGAGTCGTAGTAGGCGATGCGTTTGCGGGTGGCCACGATGACGTCCCCGATACGCGGCAGCACCTCCGGATCGACCTCGCCGTACCAGCCGTGCTCGATCGCCTCGGCTCGCGTCGCGACCCAGGACCGAGCGCCCTCCTCGGACCTCCAGGACGCCGCCAGCCGCTCGTGGTCCGCGGCGTCCGCGGCGGCGTCGAGATAGAGGTGCAGGCATCGCGGCTCGCCACCGACGTGTCGTACACCGTCCACGAGCGCCGGGGCCTGATCGAACAGGACGTGCTGGTGGGCCGGGACGTCGACGACGCCGTGGTCGGCGGTGACGAGGGCTCCCGCCGTGGCCGGTAGCCGGGCCGACCACCGTCTCAGGTCGCCGTCGAGCTCTTCGAGCAGCGCCGTCCAGCGGGCTGACTCCCACCCGTACTCGTGCGCCGCCTGGTCGAGTTCCGGGACGTACACGTAGCTCAGGGTCCGTCCGGAGCTCGCGGCGACGACGTCGAGCGCCGCGTCGAGACGGTCGGCCATCGAGCGTCCCGCCCGGTAGTCCGCGCCACGGAGGACCGCTCGGGTGAAGCCCGAACCGCGGTACCGCTCCTGGCCGATGACCGTGGTGGTGACGCCCTCGGCACGTGCCCGTTCGAACACGGTGGGCAGACGCTGCCAGGTCTCGGGGACCATGCCGGGGTCCCAGCCGCTCAGCTGGTTGACGACCCGGTCTCCGGCGAGGTCCCTGGCTCGATAGCTGACGAGTCCGTGACGGCCGGGGAGTGCCCCGGTGGTCAGCGTCGCGATCCCGGCGGCGGTCGTCGACGGGAACGCGGAGGTCGTCGTCGACCGAGGGCCGAGACGGGGGGCGAGGAAGCGGGCGTGAGCGGCGGCTCCGCGGAGGTTCGCAGCGCCGAGGCCGTCGACGAGGACGACGATGGCATGGTCCGCCGACGGCAGCGATCCACCGCTCGAGGTCAGGGATGCGAGGCAATCCGGGAGGACATCGGCAAGGCTGCGCGAGTCAGGATCGACCGTCGGTAGCATGGAGGTCATCGGGCTCAGTCTCGCACACCGCATGGTCGAGCGAGCCCCGCCATCGCC
Organism: Plantibacter sp. Leaf314; assembly: GCF_001423185.1. Lineage (NCBI taxonomy): Bacteria > Bacillati > Actinomycetota > Actinomycetes > Micrococcales > Microbacteriaceae > Plantibacter > Plantibacter sp. Leaf314. The sequence goes on from NZ_LMOB01000001.1 coordinate 348,426, forward strand.
GCCGAGCATCGGCTCGGTGTCCCTCAGCAGAGACACGGAATGACCCGCCAACAGCAGACCCCGCCGACGGAGCCCAGTGGCGAGCGCATCGAGGACATCGATGTCTCGTCGGAGATGCAGACCTCCTTCCTGGAGTACGCCTATTCGGTCATCTACGCCCGCGCCCTCCCGGATGCCCGCGACGGGCTGAAGCCCGTCCAGCGCCGCATCCTCTATCAGATGACCGAGATGGGTCTCCGCCCGGATCGCGGTCACGTGAAGTCGGCGCGGGTCGTCGGTGAGGTGATGGGCAAGCTGCACCCGCACGGCGACACGGCGATCTACGACGCGCTCGTCCGCCTCGCGCAGCCGTTCACCCTGCGTGTGCCGCTGATCGACGGCCACGGCAACTTCGGATCGCTCGACGACGGACCAGCCGCCCCCCGGTACACGGAGGCCCGGCTGGACGCCGCTGCCCTCGCGCTCACCGCCGACCTCGACGAGGACGTCGTCGACTTCGTCCCGAACTACGACAATCAGTTCATGCAGCCGGAGGTGCTGCCGGCGGCGTTCCCCAACCTGCTCGTGAACGGTGCCAGCGGCATCGCGGTCGGTATGGCGACGAACATGGCGCCGCACAACCTCGTCGAGGTCATCGGCGCCGCCCGGCACCTCATCGCGCACCCGCAGGCGACCCTCGAGGACCTCATGGAGTTCGTGCCCGGACCGGACCTGCCGTCCGGCGGGACGATCGTGGGGCTCGACGGGATCAAGGACGCATACGCGACGGGCCGTGGTTCCTTCAAGACCCGCGCGAAGGTGTCCGTCGAACCGGTGACCGCCCGGAAGACCGGCCTCGTCATCACGGAACTCCCGTACCTGGTCGGGCCCGAGAAGATCATCGAGAAGATCAAGGACGGCGTCACCTCCAAGAAGCTCAACGGCATCTCGGACGTCACCGACCTCACCGACCGGATGCACGGACTTCGGCTCGTGATCGGGATCAAGACCGGCTTCTCCCCCGAAGCCGTCCTCGAGCAGCTCTACCGGTACACCCCCCTCGAGGACTCGTTCAGCATCAACAACGTCGCCCTCGTGGACGGCGGCCCGCAGACGCTCGGTCTCCGCGAGCTGCTCCAGGTGTACGTCGACCACCGCATCAGTGTGGTCACCCGCCGGAGCCGGTTCCGGCTGGCGAGGCGGAAGGAACGCCTGCACCTCGTCGAGGGTCTCCTCATCGCGATCCTCGACATCGACGAGGTCATCCAGGTCATCCGGGCGAGCGACGACTCGGAGCAGGCCCGCGCGAGACTGATCGAGGTCTTCGACCTGTCCCAGCTGCAGGCCGAGTACATCCTCGAGCTCCGGCTACGACGGCTCACGAAGTTCTCGCGGATCGAACTCGAGGCGGAGCGCGACAAGCTGCTCGCGGAGATCGCCGAACTCGAGCGCCTGCTCGGGAGCCAGCGACTGATCCGGGCGGCGGTCTCGGCGGAACTCGCCGCCGCAGCCGAGCAGTTCGGCACCCCACGACGGACGATGCTGACGAACGCCAAGCCGAGCGTCGCGACGACCGGGCGCGGCAAGAGCGCCCCGATCCTCGAACTGGCCGACACCCCGTGCCGTGTCTACCTCAGCGCGACGGGACGGGCGCTCCGCGTCGACCTCGACCCGGACGCTCAGGCGCCCCGGCCAGGACGTCGGAGCAAGCACGATGCGATCCTGAGCGTCGTCGAGACCACCAGCCGCACCGAGCTCGGCGCCGTCACGAGCAAGGGACGGCTCATCCGGTTCACGCCGCTCGACCTCCCCGCGGTGCCCGCGGCGTCCATCCAGCTCGCGGCCGGCGTCCGGATCGGTGAGTACCTCTCCCTGCCCGACCGCGATGAGCGGGTGCTGGCCATCGTCTCCCTCTCCAGCGAGCAGCCGATCGTGCTCGGCACCGAGACCGGCGTGGTCAAACGCGTCATCCCGGGCGATCTGCCCGCGAAGCCCGACTTCGAGGTCATCACGCTGAAGCCGCGCGACCGCGTCATCGGTGCGGCGCAGGTCGGTGACGACGCCGAGCTCGTGTTCGTCGCCTCCGACGCGCAGCTCCTCCGCTTCGCCGCGTCGTCCGTCCGGCCGCAGGGTCGTGCCGCGGGTGGCATGGCCGGCATCAACCTCGCCGCCGGTGCGAAGGTCATCTCCTTCACCGCCGTCCTCCCGGACGACGAGGTCGTCGTCGTCACCGTCGCGACGAACTCACTCACGCTGGCCGGGACGGACACCGGCAGCGCGAAGGTGTCCGAGTTCTCGGAGTTCCCCGCCAAGGGTCGGGCGACGGGCGGGGTCCGGTCGCAACGCTTCCTGAAGGGTGAGGATCAGCTGGCCGTCGCCTGGGTCGGCGCCGCTCCGGCACACGCCGTCGGCACGGACGGGACGCCTCGGACGCTCCCGGAGGTCGGGGCCAAGCGTGACGCATCCGGCACGCCGCTCGACGCTCCCATCGGGTTCATCGGCGGCGCGATCACACCGCCGGTCGCTCCGCCGACCACGGATGACGCGACCGCCGGCGACGAATCCGACTGAATCCTGTCCTGCGCCGACGAGGCCCGGTCCGAGCATCCGCTCGCACCGGGCCTCGATCGTTCCCGAACCAGAGGGGTCGTCCTCGGGCCTCGTGAACCCCGCGAGGATCAGACGTCGATGCTCTCGCGGGACAGTCGGTCGGAGCTGTCCACGATGAACTCCTTCCTCGGGGCGACGTCGTTGCCCATGAGGAGTTCGAAGATACGTCCGGCCGACTCGGCGTCCTCGACGCGCACGCGGCGGAGCGTGCGGTGGCGTCGATCCATCGTGGTCGTCGCCAACTGGTCGGCGTCCATCTCGCCGAGTCCCTTGTACCGCTGGATCGGTTCCTGATGCTTCTTGCCGGTGCGCTTGAGGTCGGCGAGCACGGCGTGCAGCTCGGCTTCGGAGTAGGTGTAGATCGTCTCGTTCGGCTTCGAACCGGGGTTGATGACGATGACCCGATGGAGCGGTGGCACCGCAGCGAAGACGCGGCCCGCCTCGATGAGCGGCCGCATGTAGCGGAAGAAGAGCGTGAGCAGGAGCGTGCGGATGTGCGCACCGTCGACGTCCGCGTCGCTCATCAGGATGATCTTCCCGTACCGGGCGGCGTCGAGGTCGAAGGATCGACCTGACCCGGCTCCGATGACCTGGATGATGGACGCGCACTCGGCGTTCGACAGCATGTCGGAGACGGAGGCCTTCTGCACGTTCAGGATCTTGCCGCGGATCGGGAGGAGCGCCTGGTACGAGCTGTCGCGCGCCAGCTTCGCCGTCCCGAGGGCGGAGTCCCCCTCGACGATGAACAGTTCACTCGACTCGAGGTTGCCCGAGCGGCAGTCGACCAACTTGGCCGGCAGTGACGAGTTCTCGAGGGCGTTCTTCCGGCGCTGCGTCTCCTTGTGGGTCCGGGCGGAGATCCGGGACTTCATCTCGGACACGATCTTCTCGAGCACGAGCGCCGTCTGCGCCTTGTCATCCCGTTTCGTCGAAGCGAACCGCTCCTTGAGTTCCTTGGCGACGACGTTCGCCACGATGGCCCGCACGGCAGGCGTCCCGAGGATCTCCTTCGTCTGGCCCTCGAACTGCGGCTCCGCGAGCCGGACCGTCAGCACGGCGGTCAGGCCGGCGAGGACGTCGTCCTTCTCGAGCTTGTCCGAGCCGACCTTCAGGCGGCGGGCGTTCTGCTCCACCTGGGCCCGGAGGAACTTCAGCAGCCCCTGATCGAACCCCAGCTGGTGCGTGCCGCCCTTCGGCGTGGCGATGATGTTGACGAAGCTCCGCATGACCGTCTCGTACCCGGTCCCCCAGCGAAGGGCGATGTCGACCTCCGCCTCCCGTTCCACCTCGGTCGCGACCATGGTGCCCGACGGCGACAGGACGGGCACCGTCTCGGTGAACGTGCCGCTTCCGGTGAGACGCCAGGTGTCGGTGAGGGCGGTGTCGCCCGCCAGGTAGTCGACGAACTCCGAGATGCCGCCCTCATAGCGGTACATCGCCTCGGTCGGTTCCTCGACGGTCTCGTCGCGGATGTGGATGCCGAGCCCCTTGATGAGGAAGGCCGTCTGACGGGCTCGGCCCAACAGCTCCTCAGCCTGGAACTGTGCACCCTTCGTGAAGATCTGGCGGTCGGCCCAGTAGCGGATCCGCGTGCCCGTCACGCCGCGCTTGGTCTTCCCGATGACCCGGAGTTCGCTCTGCTTCTCGAAGGGGGTGAACGGCGCGTCCGGCGTGGGCTCACCGGTGTCGGCGAAGATGCCGGGCTCGCCACGGTGGAAGGACATCGCGTAGGTCTTGCCACCGCGGTCCACCTCGACATCGAGCCGTTCCGAGAGCGCATTGACGACGGAGGCGCCGACGCCGTGCAGCCCGCCCGACGCGGCGTAGGACCCACCGCCGAACTTGCCGCCGGCGTGCAGCTTCGTGAACACGACCTCGACGCCCGACAGGCCGGTCTTCGGCTCGATGTCGACCGGGATGCCGCGCGCGTGGTCTCGGACCTCGACGCTCTGGTCGGCGTGCAGGATGATCTCGATCTCGTCGCCGTGCCCGCCGAGGGCCTCGTCGACCGAGTTGTCGATGATCTCCCAGAGGCAGTGCATGAGGCCCCGCGAGTCCGTCGATCCGATGTACATGCCGGGTCGCTTGCGCACCGCCTCGAGGCCTTCGAGGACGGAGAGATGCCGGGCGGAGTAGTCGCTGCTCACCTCTCAAGAGTAGTCTCCGCGTCCGACACGCCGATGGTGACACTCGGCGGCGATCCCGCCATCCTGCATTCCGGCCGGCCACCCATCCGGCTGAGGGTCTGGTCCGAATGATCTACGCGCAGAGCGAAACGAACGCGCAAAGGCACACCGTTGCGGCGAACGCGTGCTTTCATGAGTACTACGAGTTTCGTAGCCGCCCGAGTCAGGAGGAGCACATGTCACAGACTGCTACCGAGAGCACGCCGAGTGACCTCGACGCCCAGCAACTGACTGCCGCCGATCGTTGCGATCTGTGCGGAGCACAGGCCTACATCCGCGTGCAGATGAACAGCGGTGAGCTGCTGTTCTGCGCGCACCACGGCAAGAAGTACCAGGAGAAGCTGACGCAGGTCGCGACCGACTGGCACGACGAGTCTGCGCGGCTCTTCACCGAGCAGCGCGCGTAGCCTCCCCAGTCATGACGAAGGGCCCCGGATCCGAGATCCGGGGCCCTTTGTCATGGGTTCAGCCGATGGATGTGACGATCTGTGCCCGTGCCTGCTCGGCGATGTGGTCGAGCGCCCGCAGTTCCGGCGACTCGTCGAGCATCGACGTCCCACCCGCGACGGCGATGGCCTGACGGAGCAGACGGTCGGCCAGTTCGGGGTTCTTCGCCAGCACCGGTCCGTGCAGATGGGTGCCGATGAACGGACCGACCATCGCCCCCTCGGTGCCGTCTCCGTTGCCGCGGCCGTGGCGCACCGCGCCGACCGCCTGGACGCCCGTACCGGCGCGGAAGTCCCTCGCGTGGTTCTCGTAGCCTACGAGGACGGGCGACTCCAGCTCGAGGTCGCCGGCCGGCACGACGAGCAGGTCGTCGCTGGCCCGAGCGCTGCGGAGCGGGGCGTCCCCCTCGATGATCGCGAGTCCGTCCACCCAGCTGCCCGGTGTCAGTTCGAGACGACGGGTGAGGAGCTTCCATCCGTTCGCCACGGCGAGGACCGGCACCCCAGCCTCCACCCAGGCGATGAAGGCGTCGCGGAACGGTCGGAGCGCTTCGAGGACGACCGGGGCGGACGGGTCGTCGCAGGAGCCGAGCACGACGGCGTGGACCGCGTCGGGCAGATCGGACACCGACTCGACGGGGACCAGCTCGACGGTGAGCCCGCGAGCGCGACCGCGGCGGGCGAGGACCGATCCGTTCTCGGCGTCGCCGTTGACGTTGCAGCTCGATGGCAGCAGGACGGCGATGGTGATCGTCGGCTCGGTCGTCATGCGTCGTCCTGATCGTTCGAGGCGAGCCCGAGGTGCGCACGCGTGCGACGCATCGAGTCGGCGGTGAAGATGACGGTCTTACGGCCGACACCAGGGGCGGGGAGCGCCAGGAACGCGTCGAGGGCCGCACCGAGATCCGGCTCGATGCGATCGATCTCGACGCCGTCGTACCCGAGCTGGAGCGCCGCCTCCCAGGCCTTCGACCCGGAGACGACGGCGACACGACCGAGACGGGCCGTGTCGACCGGCCACAGGTAGGACGGGTCGCGGACGTCGCTGCCGACGGCCACCAGGATCTGTTCCGTGTCCGGGGCGAGACTGTCGATGTTCAGTTGGAAGCTCGCCGGGTTCTGGACGAGCACGAACTCCACTTCGACGCCACGCACGGTGGTCACCTCTCCGCGGCCGAAGACCGGGGTCAGGGCCTCGAACGAGGCCGCCGCCGTCGCGAGTCGGAACTCCGGCCCGAGGACGGCCGCAGCACCGGAGATGGCTGCAGCCGCGTCGACGGCGTAGTGCACGCCGCGAGCAGGGAGACGGAACCGCGCGGTCTCGCCCTTGTGCGCGATGACCACCTCATCGCCGGCCAGCGACTGCACCACCGTGCCGGCGTCCGCGTCCACACGATCCGGAGCGGTCGAGCTGTAACCGAGACCACGTGGGCTGGCTTCCAGGACCGAGGCCGAGACGCCGTACCGCCACCGGGTCGCGGCACTGCCCGAGGCAACCGCGTCGACCAGCGCGTCGTCGCCGTTCAGCACCAGCGAACCGGTCGATCGTCCGGCGATCGCGTCGAGCATCCGGGACACCATGGCGGCATCGTGGAAGCGGTCGATCTGGTCGACGGACACGTTCGTCAGGATGACATGCGCTGGACGGAGCCGCGGGGCGATCAGGGCGCCGTGGCCCTCGTCCATCTCGAGCACGCCCAGGTCCGCGTCGATCCGACCTCGCAGGTCGGCACGTTCGAGTAATGCCGAGGTGAGGCCCTGTGAGATGTTCGCCGTGGACGGGTTCGTGAACACCGAGACCTGATGCGCGCGCAGGATACCTACGAGCATCTTGGTCGTGGTGGACTTCCCGCTCGATCCGCTCACGATGACGAGGCCACGCGGGAAGCTGTTCAGCGTGTCTGGCAGAAACCCGGGCGCGACCCGGTTGACCACGAGGCCGGGAACGGCAGATCCCCCGCCCGGCTTACGCAGCCTGGCGAGGAATCGGACGGCTCGACCCGCGAGGATGGCGGGGGCGTAGCGCATGCTCCTACTCGAGGTAGTCGCGGAGCGACTGGGATCGGCTCGGGTGACGCAGCTTCGCCATGGTCTTCGACTCGATCTGTCGGATCCGCTCGCGCGTGACGCCGAACGTGTCACCGATCTGGTCGAGCGTCTTCGGCATGCCGTCTCCGAGGCCGAAGCGCATCCGGATGACCCCGGCTTCACGCTCGGACAGTGAATCGAGCAGCGACTCCAACTGCTTCTGCAGCATGGTGAAGCTCACCGCATCGGCGGGGACGACCGCCTCGGTGTCCTCGATCAGGTCGCCGAACTCGCTGTCGCCGTCCTCGCCCAGCGGGGTGTGCAGCGAGATGGGCTCGCGGCCGTACTTCTGGACCTCGATGACCTTCTCAGGCGTCATGTCGAGCTCACGGCTCAGTTCCTCAGGCGTGGGTTCGCGACCGAGGTCCTGGAGCATCTGGCGCTGCACGCGGGCGAGCTTGTTGATGACCTCGACCATGTGCACGGGGATGCGGATGGTCCGCGCCTGGTCGGCCATGGCTCGCGTGATGGCCTGACGGATCCACCAGGTCGCGTAGGTGGAGAACTTGAAGCCCTTCGTGTAGTCGAACTTCTCGACGGCACGGATGAGACCGAGGTTCCCCTCCTGGATGAGGTCGAGGAACTGCATGCCTCGTCCGGTGTAGCGCTTGGCGAGGCTCACGACGAGTCGGAGGTTGGCACCGAGCAGGTGGCTCTTCGCCCGGGCTCCGTCCTTCGCGACCCACTGGAGTTCTCGGCCGACCCGCGAACGCTTCTCGAGGTCGGACAGCTGCGAGAGCTTGTCCTCCGCGAAGAGTCCGGCCTCGATGCGCATGGCGAGTTCGACCTCCTCTGCTGCGTTGAGGAGGGCGACCTTACCGATCTGCTTGAGGTAGTCCTTCACCGGGTCGGCGGTCGCGCCGGTGATCGCGGCGGAGTAGACCGGGATCTCGTCGTCGTCGCTGTTGGAGAGCACGAGTGCGTCGGTGGGGAGGGTGATCTCGGGGACGGACTTGTCGTCCTCCTCCTCGACCGTCTCCGTCGCTTCGCCGGCGGGTGCGTCGACCACGGCGTCGTCGGCGACGACCTCGACGACGACGTCCTCGTCGTCGGCAGCCTCATCGGCCTCCGAGTTCGTCTTCGGGGCGGCCTTGGCACGCGTGGCCTTCGCCTTGGGAGCGGCTTTCGTGCGCGGCGTTGCGGGCTTGGTGGTCCGAGCCTTCGCTGCGGGAGCCTCCGTGGCCTCGTCTGCCGGCGCTGCTTCGTCTGCGCGAGCGGTCTTGGTGGCCATAGCTGCACCTTCCTGTTCGGACCCGGCTTCGAGAGTCAACGCCGGATCGTCCGTGATTTCGGACATTACGAGGACCCATGTCAAGTCTTGGTGCAGTGCAACCCGAAAAGGGCCGCCGACATTCCGAGAGGTGAACGGGTCCGAGTTCCATTATAGCGCGCTACGGAAGGCCGCAGAGCCACCGGCGGTTTGTCAAGAGCTGGTCCGGCGCACGGGGCGAACGCTCAGCGACGGCGACCGAGTCGGGCGCGGACGGCGATCCACAGCGGGCCGACCGCGATCCCCTCCTCCTCGACGAAGCGCTTCCGTGTGCGCGACCTGGCCACGAGCAGCATGGCGACGCCGAAGCCGATCACGAGGTACTGCACCGAGAACGCGATCCTGAAGCTGTCCATCGAGTAGTCGGCGCGCGAGCCGCCACTGACCGCGTCGATGATGAGGCCGATCAGGAACATGATGACGAAGCTCGCGAGGAACCCGCCGACGTTGACGATGCCGTTCGCACCGCCGAGCGCACGGATGGGGTTGAAGGTCCTGGCGAAGTCGAACCCGATCAGCGACCCCGGTCCGCCGACCCCCACGACGACGAACAGGACGATGACGAGCCACATCGGTGGCACGCCGGGCCACAGGAGCAGCGCCGCCCACGCAAGGCCCATGACGGTCACGATGCAGAGCACCAGGTTGCTGCGCCGATACGGGAACCGAGCGGTGAGCACGCCGATGATCGGTCCCGCGATCATGCCGGAGACGACGATCACGATGAGGAGCGACGCCGCAAGCGGCTGCGAGTACCCGAGCGCGTAGACCATGAACGGGAAGCCCCAGAGGAGGGTGAGGACGGTCCCGGAGGACTGGGTCACGAAGTGCGACCAGAACCCGAGACGGGTGCCGGGCCGCCGCAGGCTGACCACCACCTCGCGGACGACGTGGCCCCAGCTCTCCGGCCGGGGTGCCTCGTCGGACCCCGTCGGGCGGTCGCGGACGACGATCAACACGCCGACCAGGGCGAGCAGGACGAGGCCCGCCGCGCCGAGGAACGCCGGCGACCACCCGAGGGCGTGCAGGACGAACGAGAAGGGGACCGCCGACAGGACCTGCCCGATCTGCCCGATGTTGCCCACCCACTGCGAGACGATCGGGACCCGGTGCGTCGGGAACCAGGAGTTCACGAGCCGGAGGACCGAGGTGAACACGGCGGCGTCGCCGAGTCCGACGAGCATCCGCCCGATGATGGCGCCTCCCAGTTCGGTCGTGAGCCCCAACCAGATCTGACCGATCATGACGACCGACAAGCCCGCTGCGATGAGGATCCGTGGACCGAGGCGGTCGATGAGGACGCCGACGGGGACCTGCATCGCGGCGTAGACGATCAGCTGCGCGACCGCCAGCGTCGACAGGGCGGCGGCGTCGATGTGGAATCGGCCGGTGGCGTCGACGGCTGCGACACCGAGCGTCGACCGCTGCATGACGGTGATGAGGTAGGCGAACACCCCGACGCCGAACACCCACCAGACGCGTCGAGATCCCACCGATCCAGCTTAGGTGCTCGAACGGTCCTCGTCGCCGTGCCGCCTGCTGGCGAGGAACTTCTCGAGTTCGGCCGCGATCTCGTCGGCGGTCGGCAGGGCACCGTCGATGTCGGTGAGCGGCGACTTCGGGGAGTTGTCCGCCATGTAGGCGTCGTAACGCTCTTCGAGCGTCGTGACCAGCTGACCGAGTTCGTGGTTCGTGCCGACCTGTTCGTCGATCTTGGCGAGGAAGTCACGGCCGTCCTCACGGAGCCGGTCCGTGGGGAAGATCAAACCGGTCGCGGCACTCAGGCTCTCGATGGCCATGATCGCCGCGGCGGGGAACTCCGTGTCCGCCAGGTAGTGCGGGACGAGGAGGACGAACGCCGCGATGCTGTCGCCGCGCTCATAGAGGCGGTGTTCGAGCAGGTGCAGCACGTTGGACGGCACCTGAGTCCGCGGGCGCCAGACCGAGAGCGACTCGATGAGATCGAAGCGGTTGCCGCTCACGGTCACGCCGATGGGTCGGGTGTGCGGGACCGGCATGGGGATCGCGTGGACCCACGTCGTGTCGCTCACCCGGAACCGGTCGACGAGTTCCAGCACCGCGGCGACGAACCGTCCCCACAGGAAGTCCGGCTCGAAGCCGGTGAGGAGGAGGAACGGCGATCCGAGCTCGTCATGCGCGAGCGAGAGCGTCAACCGCGGCGGACGGTATTCCGTCAGGTGGTCCTGGTCGAAGGAGATGATCGGTCGGCGCGCGCGGTAGTCGAGCAGCACGTCGGCGTCGAACTCGGCGACGACCGTCGTGTCGAGCACGTCGTCGAGGTAGGAGTTCAGCTGCCCGACCGCTCCCCCGGCGTCGGAGAAACCGGTGAGCCCCGCGACCAGGTGCAGGCCGGCCGGCACGTCGATCTCTGCGTGCACCTCGTAGAGGTCGTCTGGCGTAGGCATGGTCCAACTCTAAACGGGGGTGTCCGAGGGCTCCGCCCCTCTGGCCCCTCCGGGTACCGCCGAGAGCGAACAGGGGCGGCGTCGCGTCCGGCCCGCGGGGCGCGTGCCTACGATGGAGACATGACGATCCCCGCACTGTCCGTCGTGTCCGCCACCGTGGAGCAGCTCGAGGGCGAGTTACTCGTCCTCGCAGTGAGGCAGGGCCAGGACGGCCCGGAACTGCTCGCTCCCGAGCCGTACACGGCACTGACCGCAGTACTTCGCGCCTCTGGTGTCTCCGGGGCCGAAGACCAGGTGCGTCGGCTCCCCGACCACTTCGGGACCGCGGCGGGTCTCGTCCTCATGGGACTCGGCGCCGACACGGACCCTGCGGCCTTCCGTCGCGCCGCAGGCGCGGTGACCCGAGGGCTGGACGGCCACGCCTCCATCACGTTCGCGCTGACGGAGGAGACGGCGGAGGCAGCGGAAGCCGTCCTCGAGGGCGCGGCCATCGGCGCGTACCGCTACGCCGCGTCCCGTGGCACGGGAACGCCGTCGGCGCCCGACCCCCTCGAGCGCGTCACCGTCGTCGTCCCGCCCGCCCTCGACGCCCCTGGTGTCGACGTCGCCGAGCACGCTGCGGCGGTCGCCGAAGCCATCGGGCTCGTCAAGGACCTCGTCAACACCCCACCGAACGAGCTCTACCCGGCGACCTTCGCCGACGCCGCGCGGGCCGCCGTCGACGGCCTCGACGTCGAGGTCGAGGAATGGGACGAGACCCGCCTGGCCGAGGACGGCTTCGGCGGCATCCTCGGGGTCGGGCAGGGATCCTCACGGCCCCCGCGTCTCGTGAAGCTGAGCTACCACCCGGAGGCGGCTCGAACGCACCTCGCGCTCGTCGGCAAGGGCATCACCTTCGACAGCGGTGGGCTGTCGTTGAAGCCGCCGGTGTCGATGGTCGGCATGAAGTACGACATGACCGGGGCGGCCACCGTCCTCGCCGTCCTGGCCGCCGCTGCGCGCCTCGGCGTGCCGACGAGACTCACCGCCTGGTTGTGTCTCGCCGAGAACCTCCCCTCCGGGACCGCGATCCGACCGAACGACGTCCTCACCATCCGTGGTGGACGCACGGTCGAGGTCACCAACACCGACGCCGAGGGCCGTCTGGTCCTGGCGGACGGTCTGGTCGCCGCCGGCGAGGAGGAGCCGGACGCGATCATCGACGTCGCGACCCTCACCGGCGCCGCCGTGGTGGCGCTGGGCAACCGCTACACCGGGGTCATGGGCGACGCCGCGTTCGTGACCGACCTCATCGCGACCGGGTCCGGCGCCGACGAGCTCTTCTGGCCGATGCCGTTCCCAGCGGAACTCCGCAAGGTGCTCGACTCGGACGTGGCCGACCTCGCGAACGCGAAGCCTGGCACCACCGCGGGCGGCATGCTCGTCGCCGGGACCTTCCTGCAGGAGTTCATCCCCGAACGCACCGATGCCGAGGGCGTGGCGACCCGCATCCCGTGGGCGCACCTGGACATCGCCGGCAGCGCCATGAACGGCGACGCCGCATACGGCTTCACCGCCAAGGGACCGACCGGTGTCGCGGTCCGTACCCTCCTCGCAATGGCCGAGGAGATTAGCCACCCGTAGTAAGGTCGACGGGGGCGGTTCGACCTGCCTCGACACCGCCGAACACACCACGACGGTTTCCGATCGACCACGAAGCACACACAAGGAGCAACGGAGTGTCCGAGCAGAATTTTGACCTGGTAGTCCTGGGAGGCGGAAGCGGCGGATACGCTGCGGCGCTGCGCGCTTCGCAGCTCGGCCTCACCGTCGGCATGATCGAGAAGGACAAGGTCGGCGGCACCTGCTTGCACCGCGGCTGCATCCCGACCAAGGCGCTGCTGCACTCCGCCGAGGTCGCCGACGCGTCCCGCGAGTCCGAGAAGTTCGGCGTCAAGTCGACCTTCGAGGGCATCGACATCGAGGGTGTCACGAAGTACCGCGAGGGCATCGTCGCGAAGAAGTACAAGGGGCTCCAAGGCCTCGTGAAGGCTCGTGGCATCACCACGATCGAGGGTGAGGGCCGTCTGGTCTCCCCGACGAGCGTGCAGGTCGGCGACGACCTCATCACGGGCAAGAACGTCATCCTCGCGACGGGTTCGTACAGCCGCTCGCTCCCCGGCCTCGAGATCGGTGGCCGTGTCATCACGAGCGAGCAGGCGCTGCAGCTCGACTTCGTCCCCAAGAAGGTCGCCGTGCTCGGCGGCGGCGTGATCGGCGTCGAGTTCGCCAGCGTGTGGAAGTCCTTCGGCACCGAGGTGACGATCATCGAGGCGCTCCCCCACCTCGTCCCCAACGAGGACGAGGCCATCAGCAAGGCCCTCGAGCGCGCGTTCCGCAAGCGCGGGATCGAGTACTCGCTCGGCGTCCGGTTCCAGGGCGTCACCCAGGACGACCAGGGTGTGCAGATCACGCTCGAGGACGGCAAGACCATCGACGCCGAGCTCCTGCTCGTCGCCGTCGGCCGTGGCCCGTCGACCGCCGGACTCGGTTTCGAGGAGGTCGGTGTCACCATCGACCGCGGCTTCGTCATCACCAACGACCGCCTCGAGACGAACATCCCCGGCCTCTACGCCGTCGGCGACATCGTGCCCGGCCTCCAGCTCGCGCACCGCGGCTTCCAGCAGGGCATCTTCGTCGCCGAGGAGATCGCCGGTCTCAAGCCGGTCGTCATCGAGGACATCAACATCCCGAAGGTCACCTACAGCGACCCCGAGATCGCGTCGGTCGGTCTGAGCGAGGCGAAGGCGGCTGAGCAGTACGGCGCCGACAACATCACGAGCTACGACTTCAACCTCGCCGGCAACGGTAAGAGCGAGATCATCGGCACGAGCGGCAACGTCAAGGTCATCCGCGTGAACGACGGCCCGGTGATCGGCGTCCACATGATCGGTGCCCGGGTAGGCGAGCTCATCGCCGAAGGCCAGCTCGCCGTCAACTGGGAGGCATACCCGGAGGACATCGCGCCGCTCATCCACGCACACCCCACGCAGAACGAGGCGCTCGGCGAAGCATTCCTCGCGCTCGCAGGCAAGCCCCTGCACGCGCTGTGACGCGGCCCGAACACCCCAATAAGCTAAAGCACACACAACAGGTTTCAAAGGAGACAAGGTCATGAGCGAATCCGTCAGCCTCCCGGCACTCGGCGAGAGTGTCACCGAGGGTACGGTCACCCGCTGGCTGAAGAATGTCGGCGACACCGTGGAGGTCGACGAGCCGTTGCTCGAAGTTTCGACCGACAAGGTCGACACCGAGATCCCTTCGCCCGTCGCGGGTGTCATCGAAGCGATCCTCGTCCAGGAAGACGAGACCGTCGAGGTCGGTACCGCCCTCGTGACCATCGGTGATGGTTCGGGCGCTGCCGCAGCCGAAGAGCCCGCCCCCGCGGCGGAGCCGGCAGCTGAAGCACCCGCCCCTGCCGCCGAGCCCGAGCCGGCCCCGGCAGCCGAGCCTGCTCCGGCTCCCGCCGCTGCTCCGGCTCCGGCTGCTGCTCCGGCTCCGGCTGCTGCTCCGGCACCGGCCGCTGCTCCGGCTCCCGCGCCTGCTGCTCCGGCTCCCGCGCCTGCTGCTCCGGCTCCGGCCGCTGCTCCGGCACCTGCTGCTTCCGAGCAGCCTTCCGGTGTCGTCAACTCCGGCTATGTCACGCCGCTCGTCCGCCGCCTGGCGAACCAGCACGGGGTCGACCTCAACACCGTCACCGGCACCGGTGTCGGTGGACGCATCCGCAAGGAGGACGTCCTCCAGGCACAGCGTGCCGGCAGCACGACCGACACCGAGACCGCAGCGGCACCCGCCGTCCAGGTCTCGGAACTCCGCGGCACGAGCAAGGCCATGTCGCGTCTCCGCAAGGTCGTCGCCGAGCGCGCCGTCGCTTCGATGCAGGGCACCGCCCAGCTCACGAGCGTGGTCGAGGTCGACGTCACGAAGGTCGCCGCCCTGCGCACGGCCGTCAAGGACGAGTTCCTGGCCAAGACCGGCAACAAGCTCTCCTTCCTGCCGTTCTTCGCCCTCGCAGCCAGCGAGGCGCTCCAGACGTACCCGATCATCAACGCCACGGTCGACGGCGATCAGATCGTCTACCCGGAGACCGAGAACCTCGCGATCGCGGTCGACACCGAGCGTGGTCTCCTCACCCCGGTCATCCGCGACTCCGGCTCCAAGTCGATCGCGGAGCTCGGCGCGGAGATCGCCGACCTCGCTCAGCGGACGCGCGACAACAAGCTGCAGCCCGACGAGCTCTCCGGCGGGACGTTCACGCTGACCAACACCGGCTCGCGGGGTGCGCTGTTCGACACCCCGATCGTGTTCCTGCCGCAGTCGGCGATCCTCGGAACCGGCATCGTGACCAAGAAGCCGGTCGTCGTGACGGTCGACGGGGCTGACGCCATCGCCATCCGCTCGACGGTCTACCTCGCCCTGAGCTACGACCACCGGATCATCGACGGCGCGGACGCTGCACGCTTCCTCGTCCAGGTGAAGAACCGCCTCGAAGCAGGCGACTTCCGCGGCTCGCTCGGGATCTGATCGCAGCACGACCACCCGGGGATCTCCGCCTCATCCGGCGGTGAAGACCTCCCGCAGACGCCAGCCCGTCTCGCCCCTCACCACGAGGAGCGTGACGGGCTGGCGTCGTTTCGTCGCACCGTCGTCCGTGGCCACTCCTTCGCCGGTGCCACGGAGGACCGCCGCGTCGCCCTGGCGGTCGACGAGCTCCAGCGTCGCCGCCTCGATCGATCCGATCCCGTCGCCCACCTGCTCCTCGTCGCCGAACGGCGATCCCGGTTCGACAGCCTCCCAGAGGCACGTTGCATCCGAACTCGAACGACACTGGTCGCGTCTGAGCACGAGTGCGCGGGCGGCTGCGAGCGGATCATCGCCCTCGACGGCCTCATCGCCCTCGCCGGCCTCGGCGGATGCGGCGGCATCGGGCTGCACGGAGGGGACGGGCGCAGGAACGGAGGACGGGGGCTGCGACGTCGAGGGCCGCTGCCCGCTCGATCCGGCGTCTGCGGTGCTCGGCGCCTCCGGCGGCAGGAGCACCATCGCGGTCGACGCCAGTACCACCGCCATGCCCGCTCCCCCGAGGATCAGGCGCCGGCGCGGTGGGCCGCTCCGCCGCACCGCAGGGCGGTCGGCGCTCGCCTCACGGGAGCGGCGACCCCCACGAACGTCGATGCACTGACGCAGCCTCGTGGTCAGGGGCGTGCGGCGCCTCGCCTCGGCGACAGCACGTCTCGTCGGCGGCGCGGTCGACCGCATCGCCCGGTCGTGTTCGACGGCAGCGCGGATCTCGTCGGCTGCGGTACCCGTCGGAGGATCGATGCGGTCCAGGAGGACAGGCAGGGGTCGTGCGAGGGCATGGATCCGCTGCTGCAGGCGGTTGGCGATCTCATGGTCGGCGAGTCCGGGCGCGACTTCCGCGACCCACGGCTCAGTCTCGGGCTGATCGGCGGACGGCGTCGATCGCAGCACTCCGTCCATGAGTCTGGAGAACGCCGACCAATCCTCGACGAACGCCGGGTCGGGTTGGCCGGTGCCGCCGCTGAGACCGGGACGGTCGACGGCGACGGCCTGGGACCAACCGGCGAGGACCGGTCGACCGTCGGCGGCGAAGGACACCGCCGTGGCCGCGATGCCACCGTGACTGATGCCCGCGAGATGCGCCGCTCGGACGGCGTCGACGAGCGGCGCCAGGATGGTGACGGCTTCGCCAGGAGCGATCGACTCGCGGCGTCGTAACAACTCCCCCAGCGTGCCACCGGCGAGCCGCTCGACCAGCAGGCACGGAAGGCCACCTGGGTCCTCTGCGACGTCGATGAGTCTCACGATGTGCGGATGATCGAGACGCGACAGGATGGCCGCCCGCCGCCAGAGGCTCCGTTCAGCGGCGTCCGCCCTGGCGCGGAGCAGGACGGCGTCGGCGACGGTCGGCGCAAGGACTCCTCCGCCGCGTCCGCCGGGCTGGACCTCGACCGGGACCGTCGAGTAGGCCGTCCACTCCTGGCCGGTACCCAGGCGCCTGACGAGGCGACGGCCTGCCACGGTGACTGCTGCATCGGACGGATCGATCGTCGTTTCCATATCCCGATCCTGTGACGTCGAGGGTCCGGTGCGTCCCTCCGCTCACATCGTTGTGGACAAGGAACCGGCGGGGCGCTCCTGTGGAGCACATCTCAGCATCACGACCCTCCGGCACCGGCTATCCTGGGAGCATGGCTCAGAAGGACGCGCCCCCGGCGGCGCAGAAGGAACCAGGGCGGATCAAGCAGCTCTGGCAGGTGTTCCAGCTCACCCGTCGCCACGACAAGGCGGCGCAGTGGTTGATGCTCGGTGGGTTCATCCTGCCGGTCCTCATCGGCATCGCCGTGGCGCTGCTGTTCTCCGCCGGAAACATCTTCGCGCTCGTCATGTGGATTATCGCGGGCGTGCTCGCGGGTATCCTGGCTGCGCTGTTCATCCTCACGCGTCGCGCGGACAAGGTCGTCTACACGCAGATCGAGGGTCGGCCCGGCGCTGTCGGACAGGTCCTCCGTGCGGCTCCGCGCTCGTGGCAGACCAGCGAGATGCCCGTCGCCGTGAACCCCAAGACCCAGGACGCGATCTACCGCGCCGTCGGTCGCGGGGGCGTCGCCCTCATCGCCGAGGGACCACGTTCGCGCACCTCACGCCTGCTCGAGGACGAGAAGCGCAAGGTCACCCGTATCCTCCCGAACGTCCCCATCACGGTCTTCCACGTCGGCCCCGACGCCGACTCCGTGCAGCTCCGTCAGCTCTCCGGTGCCCTCCGGAAGGTCAAGAAGTCCTTGACCAACCCAGAGGTGCTCGCCGTGAGCAACCGCCTGTCGTCGTTCGGCACCCAGCTCCCGATCCCGAAGGGCGTCGACCCGATGCGGGTCCGCCCGCAGCGCGCACGCTGATCACCTGACGTCGCGCAACGTCTCCCGCGCAACCGCAACGGCCGCCCTCTCCGGAGGGCGGCCGTTGTCGCGTTCCGATCGTCAGCGCGGATTCAGCGCACGCGGAGGAGCACCGTGCCGGCGACCTTGTCGTGGAAGCCGCGCTGGTCCGAGTCCCAGACGAGCGCCGGCACGACGACGCACAGGAGCACCGTCCGGACCACCGGACGCCACAGCCCGACCCAACCGCCGGTCAGTGGCATCAACCGCATGCCGCATAGGCGGTGACCGATGCTGCCACCGATCGTCGGGATGAACACGAGCTGCATGATCGCGAAGATGACGAGCGTCGCCGTGGCGTCGTAGGCGAAGAAGGCGACGGAGAGCACGACGGCGAGAGTCCAGTCGATCACGAGGGCGGTGATACGCCGACCGACCCGCGCGACCGAACGGACGCCGCTCTCGGGAAGTCCGAGCCGTTCGCCAGGGAAGGCACTGGGAGGAAGCTCACCGAAGGTCCGTGGATTCTGCGGGGTCTGGGGCACTGTGCCATTCTATTCGGGCGGGGATTCTCGTAACATCCACGAAACATGGGTGTCATGGCGGGGTAACCCCCTCCCCGTAGTCTCACAGGTGGCTGCGCTGTGCAGCCTCCCTGTACCAACCCCATTTGGAGCCATTCACATGTTCAGTGATTCTTCCGAAGTGCTCAAGTTCATCAAGGACACCGATGTCAAGTTCCTCGACATCCGCTTCACGGACCTTCCCGGCGTGCAGCAGCACTTCAACATCCCGGCCAGCACCGTCGACGAGGAGTTCTTCACCGTCGGCCAGCTCTTCGATGGCTCGTCCATCCGTGGCTTCGCCAACATCCACGAGTCCGACATGCAGCTGATCCCGGATGTCTCCACCGCCTACATCGACGCCTTCCGTGCCGAGCGCACGCTCATCATGGTGTTCGACATCTACAACCCCCGCAACGGCGAGATCTACTCGAAGGACCCGCGTCAGGTCGCCAAGAAGGCTGAGAAGTACCTCGCCTCGACCGGCATCGCCGACACCGCCTTCTTCGCCCCCGAAGCAGAGTTCTACATCTTCGACGACGTCCGCTACGAGGTGAACCAGCACTCGAGCTTCTACTCGGTGGACTCCGAAGAGGGAGCTTGGAACACCGGTCGCGCCGAAGAGGGCGGCAACCTCGGTAACAAGACGCCGTACAAGGGTGGCTACTTCCCCGTCAGCCCCGTCGACAAGCAGGCCGACCTCCGCGACGACATCAGCCTCAAGCTGATCGACGCCGGCCTCATCCTCGAGCGCGCTCACCACGAGGTGGGCACCGGCGGCCAGGCCGAGATCAACTACCGCTTCGACACCATGGTCGCCGCGGCGGACGACATCCTGAAGTTCAAGTACATCGTCAAGAACACGGCTGAGCTGTGGGGCAAGACCGCGACCTTCATGCCGAAGCCGCTCTTCGGCGACAACGGTTCGGGCATGCACACGCACCAGTCGCTCTGGAGCGACGGCAAGCCGCTCTTCTACGACGAGAACGGCTACGGCGGTCTCTCCGACCTCGCCCGCTGGTACATCGGTGGTCTGCTGAAGCACGCCCCCGCGGTCCTCGCCTTCACGAACCCGACGGTGAACTCCTACCACCGCCTCGTCCCCGGCTTCGAAGCTCCGGTCAACCTGGTCTACTCGGCCGGCAACCGCTCAGCGTCGATCCGTATCCCGATCACGGGCACGAACCCGAAGGCCAAGCGCATCGAGTTCCGCGCGCCCGACGCCTCCGGCAACCCGTACCTGGCGTTCGCCGCGCAGCTGATGGCGGGCCTCGACGGCATCAAGAACCGTATCGAGCCGCACGAGCCCGTCGACAAGGACCTCTACGAGCTTCCCCCCGAGGAGGCCAAGAACATCCCGCAGGTGCCCGCATCGCTCGGTGCCGCACTCGAGGCACTCGAGGCGGACCACGAGTTCCTCCTCGCCGGCAACGTCTTCACGCCGGAGCTCATCGAGACCTGGATCCAGTACAAGCGCGAGAACGAGATCAAGCCGCTGGCCCAGCGCCCGCACCCGTTCGAGTTCGAGCTGTACTACGGCGTCTGAGTCCCTTCAGCACCACGAACCGCCCCGTCATCCCTCCGGATGGCGGGGCGGTTCCGCGTGATCGGTGAGCCGGGCTCAGAGCCCGTAGAACCCGTGCTCGAAGACGGTGCGGGCCCGACGGGTGGCGGCGAGGTAGTCCTGTTCCAGGAGGCTCGCCGATCCGGTCGGGTACTCCAACAGCCGTGCGACGCCCTCGAGCTGCAGTCGGTCGCTGGGCAGCACGTCCTGGGTCTTGTTCAACCACAGGGTCATGGCCGAGCGGATCCGCGACGCCAGGATCCACGCGTCGCGCAGACGGTCGGCGGACTCCCGATCGACGAAGTCCGCCTCCACCGCCGCGTCGAGCGCCCGCAGCGTCGACGTCGTCCGGAGCGCAGGCACATCCGCACCACGCTCGAGCTGCAGCAGCTGCACGAACCACTCGACGTCGCTCAGTGATCCGCGTCCGAGTTTGAGGTGTCGGGTCGGATCGGCGCCCTGCGGCAGTCGTTCGTTCTCGACCCGCGCCTTGATCCGCTTCACCTCACGGACGGACTGCTCGCTGATCTCCGCCGGGTAGCGGACGGTGTCCGCCACCTCGGTGAAGGCGGCGATCAGGTCGGGGTCGCCGACGACGCCGGCAGCCCGCAGGAGCGCCTGCGCCTCCCAGGTGAGCGACCAGCGCGCGTAGTAGTTCCGGTAGGAGTCGAGGGACCGCACGAGTGGCCCGTTCTTGCCCTCCGGGCGCAGGTCGAGGTCGAGGTCGAGCGGAAGTCGTGCGTCCTCGCTCAGCCGGTTGAGCTCGGCGGCGATCGCAGCCGCCTGCCGTTGCGCGAGCTGTGGCTCGACGTCCGGAAGCGCCCGGAACACGTAGAGGACGTCCAGGTCCGAGCCGAGGCCCAGCTCGGCTCCGCCGTACCGACCCATGGCGATGATGGCGAACTCGATGTCGGCTCCGAGCCCGCCGATGCGGCGGACGGCACCGAGGAGTCCGGCGAGCGTGGCCGTCGAGACGTCGGTGAGACCTGCGGCCAGCCCCTGGACGTCGAGCATGCCGACCGTGGAGGACATCGCGAGGCGCAGGACCTCGCGGCGCCGTACCGCCCGGATGGCTGCGGCCGCGGAGTCGGGAGAGTCGTGTCGTCGGAGGATCGCAGCGATCTCCTCGCCGAGCGCTGCCGACGACCGGGGGCGGAGGTCCTCATCGCCGGCGAGCCAGGCAGCGGACTCCGGGATCCGGTCCATGAGCTCGCCGATGAACCGCGAGCCGGACAGCACGCGGGTGAGGCGCTCGGCCGCACCCGAGGAGTCGCGCAGCATCCGGAGGAACCAGTGCGACTCGCCGAGCGCTTCGCTGAGTCGTCGGAACGCGAGCAGGCCGTAGTCGGGGTCGGCGCCGTCCGCGAACCACCCCAGCATGACGGGGAGGAGGTGCCGTTGGATGTTCGCGCGACGGGACACCCCGGCGGTGAGCGCTCCGATGTGGGCCAGCGCACCGCGGGGGTCGACGAAGCCGATCGCCGCGAGTCGGGCCTCAGCCTGCCCGCTGGTCAGACTCAGTCCGCTCTCGGGCAGGGCGGCGACCGCCGAGAGCAACGGACGGTAGAACAGCCGCTCGTGCAGTTGCCGGACGCCGTGCTTCGTCGTCTCCCACCGGGAGACGAGTGCCTGGGCGGTCGTCGCGAGCGTGCTCGACCGTGCCAGCGACCGGAGCGACGGCTCGTCGCGCGGCATCATATGGGTGCGTTGCAGTCGCGTCAGCTGGAGACGGTGTTCGAGGACGCGGAGCAGGCGGTAGTCGTGCGCGAACTCCTGCGCCTCGGCGCGACCGATGTATCCGGCCGTGGCGAGGCCGTCGAGCGCCGCGAGCGTGCCGCGCTGGTGCACGGAGTCGTCGAGCTGGCCGTGCACCAGCTGCAGGAGCTGGACGGTGAACTCGATGTCGCGGAGGCCACCCGGGCCGAGCTTCAACTGATAGTGGACGTCCTCCGCGGGGATGTTCTCGGTGACGCGCTCGCGCATGCGCTGCACGGACTCGACGAAGCCCTCACGTGACGCACTCCCCCACACCTTCGGCTGCACCGCCTCGATGTAGCGCGCCCCGAGCTCCTGATCGCCGGCGAGAGCCCTGGCCTTGAGGAGGGCCTGGAACTCCCAGCTCTTCGCCCACCGGTCGTAGTAGACCAGGTGTGACTCGAGGGTGCGCACCAGGGCGCCCGCCTTTCCCTCCGGGCGCAGGTTCGGGTCGACCTCCCAGAGGCTCGGCTCGAGACCGGCCTGGCCGAGGCCCCGCATGGTGAGGACGGCGAGTCGGGTGGCGATCTCGACGGCACGACCGTTGTCGAGGCCGCCCTCGTCATCCCCCGAGCCCTCACCGACGAAGATGACATCCACGTCCGAGACGTAGTTCAGCTCTCGCGCGCCGGCCTTGCCCATACCGATGATGGCGAACCGTGTCGCCGCGACCTCCTCGCGCGGATAGACGCCGGGACCGCGTGAGCCGCTCGTCTGCGTCCTGGCGACCGCGATCGACGCCTCCAAGGCGCCGGCAGCGAGATCGGAGAGGGCGCTCGCGACGCGGTCGAGGACGACGATGGGATCGGGTGCGCAGAGGTCGAAGAGCGCGACCTCCGCGAGCAGACGCCGGTAGACGACGCGGATCGCGTCCCAGGCCGGTTCCTCGACGACCTCGGCGAAGCCGTCCACGGCACCGACGCTCGCGAGCAGCTCGTCGCGGGCTTCGTCGAGGGTCGGGACCCTCGTGACCGGCAACTCGAAGACCGACAACTGGTCGGGGTGCCGCAGGAAGAAGTCGATGAACCCCTGCGATGCCCCCAACAGCCGGAACAAGCGTTCGGTCGACGCCTGGTCGGCGAGGAGCGCGGCGAGCTCGTCGGGCGACTTCCGGCCGATCATGAGCACACCGACGAGCGCCGCGTCCGGATCCGCCGCGACGGCGAATGACGGCGTGATGACCGCCGGGTCGACCGGGACGAGCGCCGCGAGTTCCTGCAACCGATCCCGGGCCTCACCGAGACCGGTGAAGCCGAGCCTCGCGAGGGTGCTGAGCGAGATGTTCTCCCGGACCATACGAGCCACCGGCCCCCTCGGTTAGAGCATCTCCAGGTTGCTGGCCAATTCGAACGGGGTCACCTGGGCGCGGTACTCCTGCCACTCCTGACGCTTGTTCAGCAGGACGTAGT
Source organism: Plantibacter sp. Leaf314 (assembly GCF_001423185.1). Taxonomy (NCBI): domain Bacteria; kingdom Bacillati; phylum Actinomycetota; class Actinomycetes; order Micrococcales; family Microbacteriaceae; genus Plantibacter; species Plantibacter sp. Leaf314. The sequence goes on from NZ_LMOB01000001.1 coordinate 371,657, forward strand.
TGAAGACCTGCTCACCGAGCGTCTCCGCGACGAGTTCTGATCCCTCCATGAGGCTCACGGCACGATCGAGGCTGGCGGGCAGGGCGTTGTACCCGAGGGCACGCCGCTCCGTGTCGGAGAGGGTCCAGACGTTGTCCTCGGCCTCGGGTGGGAGCTCGTAGCCCTCCTCGATGCCCTTGAGGCCGGCCGCGAGCATGAGCGAGAACGCGAGGTACGGGTTCGCCGCCGAATCGATGGCACGGTACTCGACCCGGGCGCTCTGGCCCTTGTTGGGCTTGTAGAGCGGGACCCGGACGAGCGCCGAACGGTTGTTGTGACCCCAGCAGACGAAGCTCGGCGCCTCGGAGAGCTTGTTCGGCCCGACGCCACCCCACAGTCGCTTGTAGGAGTTCACGAACTGGTTGGTGACCGCGGTGATCTCCGGAGCGTGCGTGAGGAGCCCGGCGATGAACTGCCGGCCCGTCTTCGAGAGCTGGTACTGCGCACCGGCCTCGTAGAACGCGTTGGAATCGCCTTCGAACAGCGACATGTGCGTGTGCATGCCGCTCCCCGGCTGGTGGACGAGGGGCTTCGGCATGAAGGTCGCGTAGACGCCCTGCTCGATCGCCACCTCCTTCACGACGGTGCGGAAGGTCATGATGTTGTCCGCCGTGGTGAGGGCGTCCGCGTACCGGAGGTCGATCTCGTTCTGACCCGGCCCGGCCTCATGGTGGCTGAACTCGACGGAGATGCCCAGGTCTTCCAGCATCCGGACGGAGCGACGACGGAAGTCGTGCGCGGTCCCGCCGGGGACGTTGTCGAAGTAGCCGGCGGAGTCCACGGGCTCCGGGCCGTCGACGCCGTACTGCGAGGACTTCAGGAGGTAGAACTCGATCTCGGGGTGCGTGTAGAAGGTGAACCCCATGTCGGCCGCCTTGGCCAGGGTGCGCTTCAGGACGTTCCGCGGGTCGGCCACGGCCGGCTGGCCGTCGGGCGTCGTGATGTCGCAGAACATGCGCGCGGTCGGGTCGATCTCGCCGCGCCACGGGAGGATCTGGAACGTCGTCGGGTCCGGGTGCGCCAGCAGGTCCGACTCGTAGGAACGGCTGAGCCCCTCGATCGCGGAGCCGTCGAAACCGAGGCCCTCGGAGAAGGCGCCTTCGACCTCGGCCGGAGCGATCGCGACGGACTTGAGGGTGCCGACGACGTCGGTGAACCACAGCCGGACGAACTTGACGCCCCGCTCCTCGATCGTGCGGAGAACGAAGTCGCGCTGCTTATCCATCTGCCCCTCTTCCTTCGGCCGGCGGCCCGTGTCTAGGCTACTGGCTCCGTCCGTCTTCGTGCTCATCAGCACGCCAGGCGGAGGCGTTCGACAGGTCCGTCACCACCAGGCGAGCACGTAGACCGCCGTCCACAGCGCGGTCGCCGCCCAGAGCGTGGAGATCGCCGCGATCCGGACCCGTGAACCGCGGTGCGCCCCCTCCCAGACCGGTACGAGGCCGAGGCAACTGACGAGGAGCGCGATCGACAGCCATGGCAGGGCCGCGGGGACGCCGATCACGCCGACCGCCGGGTTCGTCAGGCCGTCCCGCAAGAGCAGAGCCACCGCGCCCACGGCCCAACTCGCGCCGAACACCGGCGCGATCCCCAGGCGGAGACCGTCCTGCACCGGTTCGCGCCGGAGTGCCTGGGCGATCAGTCGGTAGGCCCAGGCGATGGACCATCCGATCGCGACCAGGGCGAACAGCATCGGGAGCGCCAGGACGAGCCACGGTCCGCCGCCACCGGTCGTGTCCGTCACCCACCTGGCGCTCGGGGATACGGCTGCTGCGTCGATGACGGGGATCGCGGCGTCGTCACCGGCACACAGTGCCGCTCGGTAGCTCGACGGTTCACTCAGCCAGGAGCGGACCGCAACCGACGCACAGGAGCTTTCCGCCGTGGGGATCGCGCCGGAGCCGGGGAAGACCGCGGCGATGGCGGAGGCCGACCAGGTGCTCGGCGGGGACGCCCAGGCGGCGTCCTGTTCGGGCGCACTGACGACGAGGAGCGGGCGGTCGAGCGGTGATGGCGCGGGGCTCGCCGCCACGCCGAACGTGGTGCAGGCCGCCGCGGCGACGTCCTCGAGGAGGGTCGTCGTCGGGGTCCCGGGATCGGTCCGTTCGGCAGCTCCAGGCCAGGCGGCCGTCGAGCACCCGAGCACGCGCCCGAGCACGCCGCCCCGTGAGAGGTCGTCGACCGCCGCCGCGGCCAGCGGGTCGAGCGCGGCACGGTGCCCCTCCGCCACGGTCTCCAGCAGGACGGGCAGCGCCGCCTGGGTCGTCGGGTCGGTCAGGGCGTGCGAGACGAGCGTGAGCAGCGCGTCGCCACCGATCGTCGTCGGCCGAGCGCCGGTCGTGCGGTGCGGGCTGGCCGTGAGCGCCTCGCTCGCCGCCGTCAGCCGCTCAGCCGACCAGGAGGTGTCGAGGATCGGAGCCGAGGCGGTCGCCGGTCCCGCATCGCTCGTCTCGGTCTCGTCGGGGCTCGACGGAGTCGGTGCGCGATCGTCGCCCCGCGCGCGGATCACGGAGAGCGCCGCTTCGACCCCTCCGGAGGACACGATCCCCGGCGCGCCCAGATCGGGTCCGTCGAGGACGACCCCGTCGACACCCTCCGGGTCGATGCCCGTCGCGGTGAGCGCGACACCGGCCGAGGAGCCGACCGCGAGCACCGTCCAGCGGGCATAGCCGAGTTCCTGCCGGAGGTCCCGCAGGTCCGCAGCCGCAGCCTGCACCCCGAAGTCGCCCGCCGAGAAGCCGTCCTCCTGCCAGCCCTCCGCGCAGCTCGTGAAGGCGGCTGCGACGGCGGTGACCCGTTCCTCGCGGCTCCCCTCGGTACCGAGCGCCGACCGGAACGCCTCGGCCGCCGGATCGCATGCCAGCGTCGGGGCCGCATCCGCTCCGCCCCGCCGTTCGACGAGGACCACGTCTCGGTCGGCCGCCAGTCCACGCTCGACCGTCAGCGCGGCGACGTCGAGTTCGGAGAGCGGCGTGTCTCCGGCGAGGTAGACGAGGGGCACCCGGCCGGTGTCGAGGGTGGCGGGTACCAGCACGTACGGGAGCATCGCCTGGGCCGAATCGGGCACCTCACGCGAGATCGGGACGCTCAGCTCACCGCAGCGGGAACCGCCCGGCACCTCGACCACGCACTCGGCTGCGCGGACCTCGGCGCGAGCCGTCGGCACGGCGACCGCAGGGATGGCCGGCAGCAGGACGACGACGGCTGCCACGAGGACCGCGGCCACCTTCCAGGGCACACCACGTAGCGTCCGCGGACGGTCGATCCTGTGCATGTTCCCCCCGCTCGAGCTTCATCGCTCGGCCCATCCTGGCGGAACACACCGCAGCTCCGGAAGAGGGAAGACCCGCACGCAGCTCGCGATGCGAGCCGGGGGCTCAGTCGTCGGCGGCTTCCTCGGCGTCCCACTTCGCGCTGTTCGCGCGCAGACGCTCGAGTGCGTGCGAGGCCTCCGCGGCCGTCTCGAAGGGGCCGACGCGGTCGACGACGCTCGACTCGAATCCGAACTCGACCTGACCGGTCTTCGTGTTGTACCAGTACTGCTCGGACGGTTCTTTGGCCACGGCGCTGCTCCCCTGCTCGGTTAGGCTCGATCCTATGCCTTTCGACTCCGCAGGTCACCTGATCCCCGGCCTCGTCGGCCGTCCGCGAACGGTGCCGGCGGTGATCGCCAGACCGGAGTACGTCGGTCGCGCGGCTCCGGCCCCTGACGACCGCGGCGACCTCTACACGCCCGAGGAGATCGAGCGGATCCGCGTCGCCGGGACCATCGCAGCCGACGCGATCCAGGCGGTCGGAGCGGCGGTCCGCCCCGGGGTCACGACCGACGAACTGGACGCCATCGGACACGCCTTCGTCGTCGGCGCGGGCGCGTACCCGTCGACACTCGGCTACCGCGGGTACCCGAAGTCCATCTGCAGCTCCGTGAACGAGGTGATCTGCCACGGCATCCCGGACGACACCGCGCTGCGTGACGGCGACCTGATCAACATCGACATCACGGCCTACCTCGACGGCGTCCACGGTGACAGCAACGTCACCTTCCTCGTCGGCGACGCCGCCGAGGAGACGCGCCTCCTCGTGGAGCGCACGAGGGAGGCGCTCAACCGCGGGATCAAAGCGGTCGCACCCGGTCGCCAGATCAACGTGATCGGGCGGGCGATCGAGTCCTACGCCAAGCGGTTCGGCTACGGCGTCGTGCGCGACTTCACCGGCCACGGGGTCGGCAGGTCGTTCCACTCGGGGCTCATCGTGCCCCACTACGACGCGGCGCCGCAGTACGACACCGTCATGGAGGTCGGTATGGTCTTCACGATCGAACCGATGCTCACCATCGGCGCGCAGGAGTGGGAGCAGTGGGACGACGATTGGACGGTCACGACGCGCGACCGGTCCCTCACGGCCCAGTTCGAACACACCCTCGTCGTGACCGAACGTGGTGCCGAGGTCCTCACGCTCCCGAGCGGGATCGACACCACTCCAGCGCCCCGAGCGCTCTAGGCTGGACGACATGACGAATGCAGCTCCCCGGTCCGCCGTCGGCATCGATATCGGAGGGACCGGCATCAAGGGCGCGGTCGTCGATCTCACGACGGGTGCGCTCCTCACCGATCGGGTGAAGATCCCGACCCCGAAGGGCGGGGAGCCGAAGGACATCGTCGTGACCGTCCGCGAGGTGCTCGAGCAGCTCTCACCCGCCTCCGACGGGCTGCCGCTCGGCGTGTGCTTCCCGGCGATCGTGCGCAACGGGCGGACGATGTCCGCCGCGAACGTCTCCGACGCCTGGATCGGTCTCGAGGCCGAGGAGCTGTTCGAGCAGGGGCTCGGCCGGGAGATCACCTTCGTGAACGACGCGGACGCCGCCGGATACGCGGAGACCGAGTTCGGAGCGGCGAAAGGCGCGTCCGGACTCACGATCCTGACCACGCTCGGCACCGGTATCGGCACGGCGCTCATCTACAACCGCACGCTGATCCCCAATGCGGAACTCGGCCACCTGGAGATCGACGGCAAGGATGCGGAGACCCGTGCCTCCTACGCCGTCAAGGAGCGCGAGGACCTCAGCTGGGAGAAGTGGGCCAAGCGCCTGCAGAAGTACTACGAGCGCCTCGAGTTCTACTTCTCGCCCGACCAGTTCGTCGTCGGTGGCGGGGTGTCCAAGCACGCCGACCACTTCCTGCCGCTGCTCAAGCTCGACACCCCCATCATCCCGGCCGTGCACCGCAACAACGCGGGCATCCTCGGCGCGGCCTCACTCGCCGCCGGCCCCGCGGAACGCATCGCCTGAGCGCGGCGGTCGCGCTGCGGCGATGTCGTCGCAGCGTGGGCGAGTCGTCGTAGCACGACGGAACCGTGGCCGTGCCAGGGGGGGTGTGAACGGGTCGACCGGTACGCCGGGTTCTGTCCCACGCTCTCGCGTTTGGACGGCCATCTCTCTCGGGACGACGTTGCCGCCGCCCTCTAGCGGTCTACCCGGGAACTTGGCGAGCAGCCTCAGCGTTCCCTGTTGACCTTGCTCCGGACGAGGTTTACCGAGCCGGCCGGGTCACCCCGGTCGCTGGTGGGCTCTTACCCCACCGTTTCACCCTGACCGTGGTCGCCCACGGCGGTCTGTTCTCTGTGGCACTGTCTCGCGGGTCACCCCGGGTGGGTGTTACCCACCGCCCTGCTCTGTGGAGCCCGGACGTTCCTCGGCACCGTGACCCGGAGGCCGCGGTGACGCGACCGTCTAGCCGGCCCGTTCACGGAGACGAGTCTACCGGCCCACGGTCGGCACGATGGACCGGCGTGCTGCTCGGCCCGACCCGACGGGTCAGATGAGGCCGGACTCGTCGGTCCGTACGACGATCGCGGCGCACTCCGGGCACTGCACGACGTCCTCGGACGGCGCGGCACGGACGGCCTGCAGGTCGTTCCCGGTGAGGGACATCTTGCAGGCGCCGCAGGTGCCGGCGCGGAAGAGGGCCGCGCCGATGCCGCCGCGGGCACGACGCTGGTCGTAGAGCGCGAGGAGATCGGCGGGGATGCCGGGGGCGAGCGACTCGCGGTCGGCGGTGAGGCGCGCCCGTTCCGCTTCGAGTTCGACGAGCTGCGCGTCGCGCTTGGCGACGACCTCGTCGAGGAGCTCCTGGAGTCCGGCGCGCTCGGCGTCGACCTGGGCGACGGCTTCATCGGCCGTCTCGACCCGTTCCATGACGTTCAGCTGGATCTCTTCGAGGTTGTTCTGCCGGTTCTGCAAGGAGGCGATCTCGCTCTGCAGGGCCTCGACGTCCTTGACGGAGGTCGACGACTGGAGGCGGTCGGCGTCGCGCTTCAGGCGGGCCGCGACGACGGCGACGTCGGACTCGATGCGTCCGAGCTCGGTCTGCGCGTCGTCGCGCACCCCGACACGCTCCAGCCGACGGAGCCGGACGGTCTCGATCTCGGCCTGCAGCTGGGCGATCCGGGCGACGTCGGGGAGGTTCGACGCACGGTGGGCGGTGCGCCGCACGCCGGTGTCGATGCTCTGCAGGGTGAGCAACGTCTTCTGGTCTGCTGGGCTGGCTTTCACGTCTGTTCCAAACTCTCGACTCATCACCCTACCGGCCGCGTCGCCTCCTGGGTGACGACGAAATCCCACGGGTCGGTGCGCTGTCCGCTGACCCGGATGTCGAGCTCCGGGAGCTCCCGGCGCAGCGCGACGGCCGCGACCTCCAGCCAGAGCGACTCGCTCGCCCAATGCGAGACGTCGATGAGCGCGGGCCCGCCGGCGAGGATCGCCTGCTCCCTGGCCTCGGACGCCGGGTGGTGGCGCAGATCCGCGGTGACGTACAGGTCGGCTCCTCGGACGGTGTCGTGGGAGAGCAGCGAGTCGCCCGCTCCCCCGCAGACCGCGATCCGCCGGACCGGCTGGTCGACGTTGCCCGCCACGCGCACGCCGGTCGCCGTCGCGGGAAGCACCTCGGCGAGGAGCCGGGCGATCCGCCCGAGGGTGGTCGGTTCGGCCAGGTCGCCCACGCGGCCGAGGCCGGTCACCCCGTCGGGCGCTGGGACGATCGGGACGGCGTCCACGAGGCCGAGGCGGTGCGCGAGCACGTCGGAGGTACCATCGACCACCACGTCCGCATTCGTGTGGGCGGCGATGAGGGCCGCATCACCGCGGATGAGCCGTGTGATGAGCGCGCCCTTGTAGCGGTCGCCCGCCACCGTCGTGACGCCACGCATGAGCAGCGGATGGTGCACGAGCAGGAGCCCGCCGGGCTCCTGGAGCAGCTCGTCGACCGTGGCACCCACGGCGTCGACCGCCAGCAGGACCCGCGCGACCGGCTGATCCGGGTCGCCGACCACGAGGCCGGGCGCATCCCAGTCCGACGCTCCGGACAGCGGCCACAGCCGCTCGACGACGGCATTGACCTCACGGAGTGTTCTCGTCACCCGGCAAGCCTACCGACGATGGACGATCAGCCGGTGGCGGGCACCGACGGTCAGTGCCGCACGATGAGCAGGACGGCGAGGGTCACCATCACCACGGCGATCGCGGCGTCGAGCACCCGCCAGGCGACCGGCTTCGCGAAGAGGCCCTTCAGGAGACGGGCGCCGAAGCCGAGGGCCGTGAACCACACCACGCTCCCCAGCGCGGCGCCGGCCGCGAACCACCACCGGCCCGGTTCGCCGTGCGTGTTCGCGATCGACCCGAGCAGGAGCACCGTGTCGAGGTACACGTGGGGGTTGAGCCAGGTGAGGCCAACCACCGTGAGCACGGCCGCCCGGAGCGAGGTCTTCGTCCCCGGCCCGTCGGCCGTGAGACCACTCGGTGAGATGGCCCGGCGGGCGGCGAGCAGCCCGTACGCGACGAGGAAGGCGGCACCGGCCCAACGGAGGATGTCGAGCACGAGGGGGAAACGCTCGATCACGAACCCGATCCCGCTGACGCCGGCCACGATCAGGACCGCGTCCGACAGGGCGCAGACGAGGACGACCGGGAGGACGTGCTCGCGGCGGATGCCCTGGCGGAGCACGAACGCGTTCTGCGCACCGATGGCGACGATCAGCGAGAGGCCCAGCCCGAAACCGGCGAGGATGTCCTGGATGGCGGAGGTCATGAGGCGACGGTAAGCCACCAAGGAACATGAGACCAGTTCATGTTTCTCATGGACCATGAGAAACTCTGATGATGGACCTCCAGTTCGATCAGCTCCGTGCCTTCCTCGCCGCCGTCGACCGAGGCTCGTTCGACGCGGCGGCCCGCGAGCTCTCGGTGACCCCGTCGGCCATCAGTCTGCGGATCAAGGCGCTCGAGCAGCACGTCGGCCGGGTCCTGCTCCTCCGGACGCGACCCATCACGACCACCGCATCCGGCGAGACCATCCTCCGCCTCGCGCGAGCGGTGCGACTCCTCGAGCGCGACGCCTCGAGGGAGCTGCACCCGGACGGGGCGTCCGGCGGCGCCGCTCCCTCAGCCATCCCGATCGTCGTCAACGCCGACTCGCTCGCCACCTGGCTCCTCCCGGTGCTGGCCGAGCTGGCCGCCACGGAACCGGTCGCCTTCGACCTCTCCCGCGAGGACCAGGACCACTCCACGGCCCTCCTGCGAGACGGGACCGCGATGGCGGCGGTCACCTCGAGTTCGGAAGCGGTCCAAGGCTGCACCGTCCAATCGCTCGGCCGGATGCGGTACCGACCCGTGGCGTCGCCGCACTTCGCAGCACGATGGTTCGCCGACGGGGTGACGGCAGCCGCCCTGGCCGATGCTCCGGTGGTCGTGTTCGACCGGAAGGACGATCTCCAGGACGCCTATCTCCGTCGTCGCGGTGTCGACCCGGCCGGCCCGCCCCGACACCATGTCCCGGCGTCGGCGGACTTCGCGACCGCCGTCCTCCTCGGCCTCGGCTGGGGCATGCTCCCCGATGCGCAAGGGGCGGCACCGGCCGCGGCGGGCGACCTCGTGGCCCTCGACGACGACGGCGTGCTCGACGTGCCGCTGTACTGGCAGCAGTGGCGACTGGACTCGCCGCTCCTCCAGACCGTCGCGTCGGCGGTCATCGCCGGCGCTCGCGACGCACTCCTCTGAACGCCAGCCGAGAGCTCGCGAGCAAGGTGCACGAGCCGGGCGCGACGGTGCGAGGATGGAGCAATGGATATCGCGTACACAGCAGTTGCCCATGCCACCGGAGGCGGACGAGACGGACACGTCCGCAGTGAGGACGACCTCCTCGACTTCGACACCCGGCCCCCCAAGGAACTCGGTGGGAGTGGCGAGGGCACCAACCCCGAACAGCTCTTCGCCGCCGGCTACGCCGCGTGCTTCCTGAGTGCCCTGCACTCCGTCGCACGGAGCTCCAAGCTCGACACCACCGACGCGGCGGTCTCCGCCAGCGTGGGCATCGGATCGAACGGCGAGGGCGGATTCGGCCTCGCGGTCGAACTCGACGTCTACGTGCCCAACGTCTCCCACGACGAGGCACAGCAGCTGGCCGACCAGGCGCACCAGGTGTGCCCGTACTCGAACGCCACGCGCGGCAACATCGAGGTCACCGTCTCCATCGTCGACTGACGTCGCACCGCCCACGCAAGCCCTGTCGATCGTCGTGCCCGCTGGCTAGGCTGGCGGGCACGACGATCGAGAGGAACACACCGTGTCGGATTTCGGAGCAGTCGAAGGCATTCGCGACGAGGGCGCGGCGGCGATGCTGCCGGGTCTCCCCGATGACGCGGTGGAGGACGAGCTCTTGGAAGACGAGGCACCGGAACCGACAGCTGCCGACGACAGCGCCACTGCGGACTGAATCGCCGTCTCCTCGCCGCTCCGGTGGGACACCCCGCCGTCGATCGTCAGCGCACCATGGCCGCGGCGATCACGCCGACGATACCGAGCTGCATGACGAGCACGAGGCCGATGGTGAGGAACAGGGTGCTCCAGAGCACCATGTTCCCGAGCAGCACGCCCACGAAGGCGGCGACGCGACCTCGAGGTCGGTCCACCGGACGCGCCACGGCCACTCGTTCGGCGCGGGCGATGCGCGGCGTGGACATCGTGAAGGTGATCGGGCTGGTGTCCAGGTGCGTGGTCATGGATCCAGTGTCCGTCGCGACCACCATGGTCGGCATCGGACGATGAGACGATCATCGCGGCTGCGGAGTCATCCTCTGAGCTGACGCTCGTCCGCACCTGGGACCAGGCGCCCTCCCCCGGTCGGCGTGCCTGCGGGGACGCTCAGCTCAAGAGGCCGTCAAACGGATCCCCCACGACAGCGACCACTGCTCATCGGGTTCCAGCCACCGCAGACCGGTCCCGCTGTTCAAGGCGTCCGCCGGGGCCGTCATCGGCTCGATCGCGATCGCCTGCACGGGTCCCTCCGGCGTCGGGAAGTCGCTCGGGGTGTAGACCTGGACGAACCGGAAGTCGTCGTCCGCCCAGAGCTCGACACCATCGCCGTCCGGAGCGGTGAGCCGATGCCTGACGCCTCCGTCGATCGGGCGGACGTCGCCGAGCCCGACATCGATCGCGAGGTCACCCACGCGGACGCCGGAGCGCAGATCGTGGTCCGTGCCGTCCACGGGGCGAGTGACGACCGGGATGCGCTGCTCGTCGGTCTCGAACCAGGAGTCGGCGGCGATCGTGACGGTGAGATCCGCCGTCGAGACGCCCCCGAGCGCGAGATAGGGGTGCGCGCCGACGGCGACCGGTGCCGGTCGCGCCGACCGGTTCACGATCGTGTGGGTGACCCGCAGGCCGTCGTCGACGAGGGCGTAGGCCACCGAGGTGTCGAGGTGGAACGGATAGCCGTGCTGCGGGAACACCGATGCGAGCAGGGTGACGGCCGCGTCCGAACGCCCACCCTCGCGATACCCGCAGTTGCGGAGCAGGCCGTGCGAGGCGTTCCCCGTCGCCGCCTCGGTGACGTCGAGCTGTTGCGGCTCACCGTCGAGCGTCCACCGTGCGTCCCGCACCCGGTTCGGCCAGGGGACGAGGATCAGGCCGCAGCCCTTCGGCGCGACGACATCCTCGCCGAAGGACTGGACGAGCGAGCGCCCGCCGACGGAGAGTTCACGCAATCCCGCGGCGAGCTCGGTGACGGTCGCCCGGACCTCCCCGTGCGGACCGAGGTGGCTGAGGCGGTACTGGATTCCGGAGACAGGCGACATGTCGTCAGCCTACGACGGCTGCCCTCCACGCGGCGTGGAACCCGCGCGCTGGGTCCACTGCTCGATCGCGGCGGCGATACGGAGGAGGCCGCGCTCGAGTTCCACGAACCCGGAGCTCAACGGGGCGAGTCCGATGCGGAGCCCGTCCGGGTGCCGGAAGTCGGGGATGACGCCCACCTCCCACAGCTCCGGCGTGATCTCGCGGAAGGACGGATGCGCGAGGGTCACATGCCCGCCGCGGCGCTCCGGCTCCCGTGGGGTCATCACCCGGACGCCGAAGGCTGCGAGGTGCTCGTCGACCCATGAGATGGCGAAGGCGGTGAGTGCGAGCGACTTCTCGCGGATCGCCGGGACACCCGCGGTCTCGATGAGCGAGAGGGCGTCCTCGAGGGGCAGCATTCCCACGATCGGCGGGGTGCCGCTGAGGAATCGACGCATCCCCTCGGCCGGCCGGTACGTGTCGGCCATCGCGAACACGTCGGAGGCACCCATCCAGCCCTGGACGGGCTGCAGGAGCCGATCCTGATGCCGTTTCGCGACGTAGGCGTACGCCGGAGCGCCGGGACCGCCGCCGAGGTACTTGTAGGAGCATCCGACCGCGAGGTCGACGCCCCAGGCGTCCAGCTCGACCGGGACCGCGCCGGCGGAGTGGCAGAGGTCCCAGAGCACGAGGGCACCGGCCTCGTGCGCGACGGTCGTCAACCCCGCGACGTCGAGGAGGGCTCCCGACCGGTAGTCGACCTGGCTCAACACCACGAGGGCCGTCCGTCCGTCGACGACCTCCCGCAGCTGGTCCGCCGTGACGCCGTGGACCGGATCGGCGTCGATCCACCGCACGCGGAGACCACGCTCGGCCGCGATCCCCTCGACCACGAAGCGATCCGTCGGGAAGTTCCCCACGTCGATGACGATGTCCTCGCGGACCGGTGCCGTCGTTCCGTCGGCGGTGCTCGCGTCGACCGCGGCGCGGATCAGCTTGTAGAGGAGCACGGTGGTCGAGTCGGCGACGACGGTCTGCCCGCCGGCCGCCCCGAGCACGGCGGCTCCGAGACGGTCGCCCAGGGTCAGCGGCATCGCGAACCACCGGTCGTCCCAGGAGCGGATGAGCCTCGTGCCCCACTCCTCGGTGATGAACGACTGCAGGCGATCCGCGGTGGCCCGGAGCGGCCGCCCCAGCGAGTTCCCGTCGAAGTACGCCGACACCCCGTTCGCGGGCACGAAGGCCGCGAGGTGCTCGGCGAGCGGATCGTCCGCGTCGAGCGCGAGCGCATCCGGACGGGCGGGCGTGACAGGGAGGGTGGCGCTCATGGTGCGACGCTAACCGGCCGCGATGAGTGCCGCAAGGAGGTGTACACCGCTCGGCTTGCTAGCGTTGCCGCATGCCAACGCTCCTGCACCTCGACTCGTCCGCCGATCTGGCCACCTCCCGCTCCCGCCGCCTGTCGCAGGCGGTGGTCGACGCCTGGCGGGATGCCGATCCCACCGGTGTCGTCGTCCGACGGGACCTGCACCTGGACCCCGTCCCGCACCTCGCGGACGCGAGCCTGCACTGGTCCGCCGCCGATCGCGAGCCCGGCTCGAACCCGCCCGCCGAGGCGGAGGCGCTGCAACGCGCCCTGCTCGACGAGCTCCTCGCCGCCGACATCGTCGTGATCGGGGCACCGCTCTACAACTTCTCGATCCCGTCGTCGCTCAAGGCCTGGATCGACCACATCCACGTCCCCGGCGTGACGTCGGCGGACACCGGTGCCTTGACCGGCAGGCCGGTCGTGATCACCACCAGCCGCGGCATCGCGTACGACGCGGGCACGCCCACGGAGGGGTGGGACCACGAGGTGCCGGCGCTCCGCACCCTGTTCGGTGGCGCGCTCGGTATGGACGTCCACGTCATCACGACGAGCCTGACCCTGGCCGACCGCGAGCCCGGCCTCGCCGGGCAGCGCGACCGCAGTGCACAGGAGCTCGACGAGGCCCTGCGGCTGGCGGCCGAGACCGGCACCCGACTGGCCGTCGCGACCGCCTGAGCCGTCGGTCGGTGCACCCGGCGCGGATCGGACCAGCCTGATTGTCGCTGTGCTCCGAACTCCTGTCGAACCACGACCAGGGAGTTGCACATGCGATCGAAGCATCAGACCGGCACCAACCGAACGGGACGACGTCTCGTCGTCCTCGCTGCGGCCCTCGCCGGCATCGTCTCGGCCGCGGTGTTCCTCGCCGTCGCAGAGCTCGCCGCGCTGCTGTTCGCCCGCGGCAGCAGCCCGCTGCTGACCGTCGGCTCCTTCGTCATCGACATCGTCCCGCGCTGGGCGAAGGAGTTCGCGATCGAGGCGTTCGGGAGCAACGACAAGATCTTCCTGCTCGTCAGCCTCGGCGTCGCCGTCGTGATCGCGGCAGCGGTCGCCGGTGTCCTCCAGCAGGTCCGACCGCCGCTCGGCGTCGTGATCCTCGTGGCGGCCGGCGTGTTCGCCGGAGCGACGACGGTGACCCGTGCCGGTGCGACGCCGCTCGCGGTGGTCCCGGTGATCCTCGGGCTCGCAGCCGGCGTCACCATCCTGATCCTGCTCAGCCGACGACTGCCGAACCGCCGTGGGGCCGGAGCCGAGGCCCGCGAACGTGACGGGTTCGACCGCCGTGGCTTCTTCCGGGTCGCCGGGATCGCCGCCGTCGGAGCGGTCGTCGTGGGGGTCGGTGCCCGGATCATCAACGTCACGACCTCGTCGATCACCGCGGTCCGGGACGCGCTCAAGCTCCCCGCTCCGAAGTCGACCGTGACCATCCCGGACGGCGCCGAAGTGGACGTCGACGGCATCAGCCCGCTGTTCACCCCGAACGACAAGTTCTACCGCGTCGACACCGCGCTCACCGTGCCGACCATCGACCCCGGCACCTGGTCGCTCACGATCGACGGCATGGTCGGCGAACAGGTCCAGATCTCGTTCGACGAGCTGCTGGCCATGGGGCTCGACGAATACGTCATCACCATGACCTGCGTCTCCAACGAGGTCGGCGGCAGCCTGCTCGGCAACGCGAAGTGGCTCGGTATCCCCGTGCGCGACGTGCTCAAGCGTGCGATGCCCGACTCGAAGGCCGACATGGTCCTCTCCACGAGCGTCGACGGCTTCACCGCGAGCACCCCGCTGGAGTCACTGACCGACCCGAACCTCGACGCGATCCTCGCCGTCGCGATGAACGGCGAACCCCTGCCCCTCGAGCACGGCTTCCCCGTCCGCATGGTCGTGCCGGGGCTGTACGGGTACGTCTCGGCGACCAAGTGGCTCACGAAGCTGACGGTGACCACGTTCGACAAGGACGAGGCCTACTGGACGCCCCGCGGCTACGACGCGAAGGCGCCGATCAAGCTTTCCTCACGCATCGACACGCCTCGGATCGACAAGCAGGTCACGCCGGGCCCGGCGAAGATCGCCGGTGTCGCCTGGGCGCAGACCGTCGGCGTCGCCAAGGTCGAGGTCAGCATCGACAACGGCGACTGGCAGAGCGTGAACCTCTCGACCGCCATCAACGACGACACCTGGGTGCAGTGGTGGATGGACTGGGAGGCGACCGCCGGGACGCACTACGTGGCCGTCCGCGCCACCGACAAGGCCGGGAACCTGCAGATCGAGGAGCAGGCGCCGATCGCGCCGAACGGTTCCTCCGGGTGGCAGCGGACGCTCGTCCGCGTCGGCTGAGCCGATCGGCCCGCGCGGTCAGCCGCGCGGGTCCACCGGCTGGAGCTCCGCGATCTTCGGTTCGCGACCGTCTCCGGAGGACCGCCCGGTCAACCGGCGTCCGATCCACGGCAGGACGTGCTCGCGGTAGTAGGCGGCCGTTCGGCGCTGGCGTGGGCCGGGCGGCGCCGCCGCGACGTCGTCGATCCCCCACTCCTCGGGCACCGGCACCCCGAGGGCCGTGAGGACGTTGCTCGCCACGCGGGCGTGGCCGAGCGCGTTGAGGTGCAGCCGGTCCACGGACCAGTAGCGGAGATCGCCCAGCGGCTCGTCGGCCCAGTTGTCGACGAAGGTGACGCCGTCGCGCGGGTACCGGACGCGGACCGCTCGGGCGAGTTGCTCGCCGCGGCGCGCGAGGAGCGAGCCCATCGGGATGTGCGCGGACGGGTTCGCACCGCTCAGCAGGAGGACGTGCGCTCCCCCGCTGCGCAGCCGTTCGACCGCACCGTCGAGTCGATCGGCGACGCCGTCGATCGACACCCGTGGGCGCATGATGTCGTTCCCGCCGCCGTTGAAGCTGACGAGGTCCGGCCCCATCCCGATGGCCCGATCGAGCTGCTCGTCGAGGATGGGGATGAGCTTGCGGCCCCGGATGGCCAGGTTCGCGTACGCGACCGGCTCGGTGCTCGAACGGGCGAGCCCGAGTGCCACGAAATCGGCCCATCCGCGCAACGAGCCGTCGTCGCGGACGTCACCGTACCCCTCGCTGAAACTGTCGCCGATGGCCACGTACCGCTTGAACCCGTGCTGCGTCATACCTGCACCCTACGCGCGACCGGGCGCGGTCTCGGACGGGTCGTCCGGGCCGGACGTCCGCCGCTCAGGCGGGCCTGGTCGCGCCGTCAGCGGCAGGCCGCCATCCGAGCGCCGGTCCGAGGGCGCCGGCGATGTCGGTGAGCAACTGGGTGTAGTCGTCGGGTTCGAGGGTGAACGGCAACGCGAACGCGACCTCGTCAACCTCCTGGAATCCGGCGTGCTCGTGCAGTCGCTCCGCGATCTCGGCACTCGTCCCCAGCAAGTCCTCGGCGAACAGCATGCGGCGCGGACCGTGCGCGACGCCGACGCGGTGCCGCCTCGACTCGACGTAGTCGCGGTAGCGGCTGCGCTGCGCGGACGTGGCGGAATCGGTCGGCATGACCACGAGGCCCTGCGACACCCGGGCCCGCGCGCCGTCGGGATGCCGCTCGCGGAACAGCCTGACCTGCGCGGCCTGGTTCGCGGCGAAGTCGGTCGTGCCGTCCTCCGCCGCGATGACGCTGCTGGTGAGCAGGTTGAAGCCGTGCTCCCCGGCCCAGCCTGCCGAGCGGAGGCTGCCGGCACCGTACCAGAGCCGCTCGGCGAGCCCGGCGGCGTGCGGCTCGACGCGCGAGGAGTAGTCCTCCTGCCCCTCGCGACCGGCGGTGTCGCTCACGACGTCGCCTCGGATGAAGGACCGCAACCGCAGGACGCGGTCGTACCCGAGGTCCTCCTGCTCGAGGGTGGTGGGATACAGGGCGTCCTTGAACGCGTCGAACCGCATCGGCTCACCCGTGCTGAAGCCCGGCAGCAGGCGTCCGCCGGCCAGCACGTCGACCGTGCCGAGGTCCTCGGCCAGTCGGAAGGGGTTCTCGGCACCCAGTGGGGTCACCGCCGTCCCGAGCGCGATGCGCGTGGTGCGCTGGCTGGCCGCGGCGAGGACGGCGACCGGGGACGAGATGCCGAACTGCAGGTGGCGGTGTCGCAACCAGGCGCTGTCGAATCCGAGGTGCTCACCGAGTTCGATGAGTCGCAGAGTGGACTCGTGCCCGCCCGCCGGATCCTCGGGGTCGAACAGACCCATCGTGAGGAAGCCGAGTCTGCGGAGCGGTGCTGAGGATCGGGGCATACTCCGACCCTACGACGGCTGCGCGACAGGATGCGCCCTCGGGCACCCGTCAGCTCGGTGCGCCGAGCAGCACGGTGAACATCGCCCCGATGCTGCCGAGGATGAAGAGCATGGTGCCGAGCTGCATGGTGAGCGACTTGTTGCGGGACGCCGTCGGGACGTCCACCTCCAGGATCGGGCACCCGGACCAGCCGAGCAGCCCGATGCTCAAGCCGACGATGACGGAGCAGCACCACCACAGCACGCGGAGCCCCTCGGTGAGGATCGCGGGGCGCCAGCCGGAGGCGAGCAGCAGCCCCAGGGTGATCGCGGTACTCCCGACGGCGACGCCGAACCAGACGGTTCCGGTACGCATGATGCGCTCGACGGTGCGCTCGGATGACATGAGGTCGTGTGACACGTGGTGCGGCTTTCTCGGGGTCCCGGATCCTGACACGGGCCGCGGCCGGTGTTCCCGCTCTCTCGCAGCCCCGAACAGGATCCTAGACCCGTGGAAGTGGCGCGATGTCCTTTGCCCCGGGGCTTGCATCAGGAGCGGTCACCCGACACACGGCGTCCGTCGGGATCCGTTCCGCATCATGCCGACGGGGCCCGCGCCGCCCAGCGGGCGAGCGACGCCACCAGGGCGCGATGCTCGGGAGCGGCGTACGAGCGCTCATCGTGTCCGAGGGCGTCGACGGCGACACGAGCGGCTCCGACCTCACGGACCCACACCGCGGGGAACCGCTCGCCGTCCACCTCGTGTTCGGCGACCGTCGTGCTCCGCCCGATCGCCTGCAACCGCAGGTACTGCTCGTCCTCGATCGGCACGTCGGCGACCCGCCCGCCGTCGGGCATCGTGAGCCCGCGGACGACGGAGTGGCCGATCGGCGGATGCCAGGACACCCCGGGCAGCCACATCGCACCGATCGCCGGCGCCCACTCGGGATAGTCGCGGAGCGAGGCGAGCGCCGCGTGCATCGCGAGGACGCCGACGCCTCGACGGAGCGCCTCGGAGAGTCCCTCGACCGCGGCCTCGGGTGCTCGGCCGGACTCCTCCGACCGCCACGGATCGCCGGCGTTCACGATGAGCAGGTCGACGTCGGCGAGCCGGGTCATCGCGCGGTCGACGTCCTCATGGACCTCGACCGAGAAACCGGCGTCCCGCGCGATCTCCGCGAGGAGCGGACTCGTCCGCGTGTAGGGGTGCCAGGGATCGCCGTACCGGCCGGTCCCCGAGGCGATCAATGCCTTCACCGCTACTCCGTTCCTCGGACGACGGTCGACGTCGCCGCGGCCTGACGGTTCACGGGCTCGGGACGTCCAGCTCGTCGTTGGCCACGAGCCAGCGGAGCGCGTCCCTGACCGCGTCCGTCGAGGTGTGCTTCGGCGCGTACCCGAGCAAGGAGCGGGCCTTCTCGATCGAGACGCAGTGACTGCGCACCAGGTGCTCCCACGAGGTGTCGGCGTGTTCCCGGCTCGTGGTCGAACGGAACTCCTCCCAGGTGACCGGGGTGAGATCGGCCGAGCGCCCGAACCAGGAGGCCGCCGCCTCGGCGAACCCCCGCACCGTGATCGCCGAAGCCGAGGTGACGTTGAGGTCCTCGCCGGCGACGCGGTCCCGATGCGCCACCGCGAGCTCGAACGCCTGGGCGACGTCGTCGGCGTGCACGTGGTGCAGCATCTCCGCGCCGAGCCCGGGAATTCGCAACGGCTCCCCGTCTGCCAGGATCCGCCAAACGTCGGGGTCGAAGTTGCCCAGGGGGTTCACCGGGGCCCAGCCGGGTCCGACGATGTGCCCGGGATGGAGCGACGTCGTGACCAGGCCACCGTTGGCGGTCTCCTGCTGGAGCATCCGAGCGATACGGTCCTTCTCGACGCCGTATTCCCCGAAGGGCGGCGTCCCACCACCCTCGACGATGGGTACGACGGCGCTCGGACCGTACCGCCAGATCGACCCGCAGTGCAACAGATGTCCGACGTGGCCGCGGAGGCCTTCGACGAGCGCCTCGGCGGACGGCAGGGTGAAGCAGACCAGGTCGATCACGACGTCGCAGCCGAGCGCGGCGATCCGTGCCGGGAACGTCCCCGCCTCGTCTTCGGCCTCGCGGTCGACGACGAGGCACTCGACGTGCTCCCATTCCGCGGCCTCGGTGTAGGGCGCGCGCGTCCCACGGCTGACGCTGACGACCTCGTGGCCGGCCCGGACGAGTCTCGGGACGAGGAACGACCCGATGTGGCCCGTACCCCCGATGACGACGATTCGCATGATGATCCTCCGTTCGCGCACGCCGACGTCCTCGGGGCTGCGCCTGCACGGCAGGTTAGTCGAGTCGCGCAGGTGCCGCAGGCCCTTGCCACGGACGACGACCGACGTCAATCGTCGGCGGGGCGCCGCCGCTGTTGCTTCGTGGCCGAACGCTGTTGCTTCGCCGCAGTGTGGCGTCGAGCCGACCCACGGGTCGGGCGGGTGGGCCGACGAGGCGCGGCGGACGGCGCCAGCGCTGCACGCAGGCGTCCGGCCAACGCGTCCAGGGCGAGCTCACGGTTGCGCAGCTGGGACCGTTCCTGCGACACCGTCACCGTGATGGTGCCGGCGACGAGCCGGGCACCGAGCTGGGCGAGGAGCCGCTCACGCTGCGCCTCGGAGAGGACGACAGACTCGGCCACACTCCAGGACAACTGGACGCGACTGTCCGAGGTGTTGACGTGCTGCCCTCCGGGACCCGAAGACCGCGAGAACCGCCACCGGAGTTCGGCGGCGGGGATCGTCAACTGCGGCGACACCTCGAGGTCCATGGTGCAAGCGTCTCACGGGCCGACGGCACCCCGGCGTCCACGGCTGCTTCCGAGCGTGCGCCTCCTATCCTTGTGGCTGTGAACGATGCACCAGCCGGACCCGGCCCCCGACGGGCCGCCGTCGTCGTCAATCCCTCCAAGGTGGATGTCGCCGCACTCCGCGCCGCCGTCGCGGACGCCGAGGCGCTCCACGGACTGTCCCCCTCGAGCTGGCACGAGACGAGCGCCGACGACGACGGCCGTGCCGCGGCCGAGGCCGCCATCGCGACCACGCCGTCCGTCATCCTCGTCGCCGGCGGGGACGGGACGCTCCGGGTCGCCGCCGGGGTCGTCGCCTCCACCGGCATCCCCCTCGCGCTCGTGCCGGCGGGGACCGGCAACCTCTTCGCCCGAGCGCTCGGCCTGCCGCTCAACGACCTGCGTCGGTCGGTCGAGATCGCCTGGTCGGGTCACGATCAGCCCGTCGACGTCGGTCGGGTGCGTCTCGGCCGTTCGGACGGCACGCACGGCGAGGAGGTCTTCCTCGTGATGGCCGGCATCGGACTCGACGCGCACATGGCCGGCCACACCAACGCCTGGCTGAAACGACGGATCGGGTGGCTGGCCTACTCGGACCCCATCGCGCGGAGCATCTTCGGCAACCGGCAGTTCGACCTGCACTACCGCCTGGACGAGCTCCCGGAGACGACCGCCCGGGCGCACACGATCATCGTCGGCAACTCCGGGACACTCACCGGAGGCGTCCTGCTGCTCCCGGAGGCGGTCGTCGACGACGGCCTCCTCGACGCCGTCATGCTCCGGCCGGGGCGCGGCCCCGGGTGGACGAACATCGGCTATCGCCTGACCTTCAACCGGATGCTCCACCGTACGAGGTTCGGTCGGCTCGTCGGGCGGTTCTCGCCGAAGGTCCGCGCCATCAGCTACGCCCAGGCGACGTCGATGCGGGTGCGACTGGACGAGCCCCAGGAGATCCAACTCGACGGGGACTCCCACGGCGCCGTGACCTCGGTCGCCCTCACCAACCTCCACCACGCGTTGATCGTCCGCGTGCCGGACGGCGCCCGTCCGCGTCCGCTCGCGGACTGAGCCTCGACCTGGCGCAGCGGGTCACTCCGTCGGTGCCGCGTCGGCGTCGATGGAGGCCGCGAGTCGGTCGATGCGCTCGAGGGCGCGGTCGAACACCGGCACGAGGTCGAACAGTGCCGGCTCCGCCCGGCGGACCTCCTCGAGCGATTCGTGGGCGCTGCGCACCGAACCGAGGTCGAAACTGACGTTCGTGCGCGCACCGGTGATCGCGGCTCGGAGGGCACCGATCGCGACCGCGACGTCGGCGATCAACGCCGGATTGCCGTGTCGGGCCAGCCAGGCGAGATCGTCGACGGCCTCGACGGCGTGCTCCCCGAGCCGTGCCGAAGCGGCGGCCGCCCCGATCGACGCCGCCCGGATCGCCTCGTCGCGCTCCGGACCCCGTGGCCGCCGGAAGGCGCTGCCGAACGCGTGAGAGGCCTCCGCGTCGGCATCGGCCAGGCCGAGGGCGAGTGCTGAACGTGCTTCGGCCCTGGCTCGCAGGGCGGTGATCGTCGCCTCCGGATCGTCGCCGGATCCCGAGGTGCCTTCGCCTCGCCCGGACGCAGCCGCCGACACATGCTCCGGCTCGGTGTACCCGGCGACCATCGCGGTGAGGCCGGCGGCGATCGACAGCATGAGACCGGACGCGGCACCACCGCCGGGGTTCCCCGTCGCCCGCCCCAACGCCCGCATCCACTCGGAGACGCTGGAGCGCGCCGTCGACACCCCGTCCTGCTTCGGTGATCCCGTCATGGAGACCATTCTCGCCGCGGCCGATCGCCGGGCGGCAGGGCTTGCGGGGGCGCGTGGCGGCCAGGCTCAGCTGGAGGCGCGGACGATGAGCTCCGTCGGGAACTCGGCACGGTCCCCCGGGTCGGCGCCCGGTTCCGCGTCGAGCACGAGCTGCACGGCTCGCGCCGCCATCGCCCGCATGGGTTGCCGGACCGTCGTCATCGGCGGGGGCATGAGCCGGGACTGCGGAAGATCGTCGAACCCGACCACCCGGACGTCGTCGGGGATGCGCAACTGCAGTTCCTCGACCGCCCGATAGACGCCGTACGCCATCTCGTCGTTGCAGCTGAAGACGCCGATCGGCAGCCCGCCCTGCCGCAGCAACCGACGGACGGAGACGAACGCGCTCTCGGAGGACCACGGCGACGAGACCTCCTCGACCGTCGCACCCTCGGCGAACCGCTCGACCGCGGTGCGGAACCCCGCCTCGCGTGCGCGTCCGAACCGGTACTTCGGTCTCCCGGTGATGATCAGGAACCGCCGGGTCCCGCGACGGGCGAGGTGCCGACCCGCGTCGAAGCCGCCCTGCCAGTCCGTCGAGCCGACGCTCGGCAGGCTCCGCGCGGGCTCGGCACGCGGATCGAGCAGTACCACGGGGATGTTCGCCGAAGCGAGGATGTCGAGTTGCGAGACATTGGGGCGGATCAGGCACACGACGACGCCGGCGGAGCCGCGTGCGCGGGCGCGGTTGGGCCAGTCGTCGACCATCGAGTCGCTCTCCGGCGTGAGCACGAGGTCGTAGTCCGCAGCGGCCGCCGCCCGCCGGACGCTCGTGACGACGGTGTTCGCCCAGGGATCGTCCCACTGGCTCATCGCCAGGTCGAGGAGCCGAGGCACGGACCGTGGCCGGCCGCGCCGCTGTGCCGATCGGTCGTACCCGAGTTCGAGCGCGACCGCCAGGATCCGGTCCCGGGTCTCGGGAGCCGCGTGGCGCTTGCCGGACAGCACGCGCGAGACGAGGGACACCGAGAAGCCGGACCTCGCAGCGACGTCCGCGAGGGTCACGCCCCGATCGTCCTCGTGGTCGGGCGTCGTCGTCATGTCCCCATCGTCTCGCACGTGCGGTCGTCGTGCCCGCAGCCGCTCAGGCGTCGCTCGCCGTCAGCACCCTGAGTTCGGTCACCCGCGGGGTCTCCTGCCCCGACGGGGCGAGGATCGTGAACCGTCTGACGCCCCAGCCGGCGGTCGTCGGCGGCAACGGGACCTCGACCCAGGCCAGCTCGCCGTCGCGTCCGCCGAACTGTTCCTCAGTGACCAGGCCGTCGATCTCGATCGCGAACCCCCGAGCGTCGTCGTCGGGCAGCCACGAGACCCTGACGACGCGCGCCAGCAGGTGCGGGTCCACGAGCGTGACCGACATCCGGTCCGAGGTGCTGCGCCACCGGACCCCGCCGGCCGCTCCTGACCGGGTCGACGCGCCTCGGAACCCGTGGTCGGCCTCCGGTTGCTGCTCGCCCAGCGCGACACGGTCGACCGTGCGTCCGTCGAGCGTCGCGGCGATCCGGTCCCGATCCGCCAGACGCGCGCGGCGTTCGTCGACGGACCGCTGGTCCGTGCCGGAGGCGACGGGGAAGCTCACGGTGTACCGCGCGTCGTGGAGCCCGGCGAAGGGCTCCAGCCGGATCGGGCCCCGATCCGAGTCGACCCAGAACGCGCCGTCCGCATCCCGCCGGGGCACGGACGAGCGCGGGACGATCGGTGCCGTGGCGAGCGGGGTGAGCGGGCCGACCGCCGTGTGTGCGGCGTGCGGCCGGTCGGCGACGACCGTCTCGGCCTCGAGCGCCGACCCGCGTGCGGCGAGGACGGACGGACCCCAGAGCAACGCCGTCCAGTCTGATCCGTCCGGAAACGGCTCCGAGCGCCCGGTCATCCCGAGCTCGAACGACACGACGTCCCCGTCCTCCCACCCGCGGTCCAGGACGAGGTGCCCGCCGTCGACCGTCGCCTCGACGTCGGTGCCGTTCACCCGCACGAGCGGCACCGAGGCGGTCCACCCCGGCACGCGGATGCGCACCGGGAACCGCCTGCCCCGCTCGAGCCGGAACGTCAGCGCCACCTCGCCGTCCACCGGGAACGCGGTCTCCTGTTCGAGCGTGAGACCGAGCTCCGGGACGCGGGCGGTCGACGACGCGAAGAGCTCCACCGACACCGCCTCGCCGTCCAACCGGTAGAGGGACTCGCCGTGTTTCGCGTGGCTCTCGAGCCCCGTCCCGACGCAGCACCAGAAGCTGTGCTGCGGCGCCGAGTACACGCGGTAGTGGTCCGGCCGCATCGAGGTGAAATACACGAGACCGCCGTGTCCGGGATGCTGCGCGGACAGGAGGTGGTTGAAGAGGATCCGCTCGATCATGTCCGTGACGTCCGGATCCGCCGCGTCGGCGGAGAGCCGTCTCGCGAGCTTGATCAGGTTGTAGCTGTTGCACGTCTCGGGGCCTTCACGGTCCTCCGTCATCGGCGTGAAGTCGTCGACCGCGTGGAAGTGCTCACGCACGCTGTTGCCGCCGATCGCCACCGACCGGCGCGTCACGATGGTCTGCCAGGCGAACCGGGCGGCCCGCCCGAGCGCGGGATCGCCGTTGCGAGCGGCCAGCGCGGCGAAGCCGACGAACTGCGGGATGCGGGTGTTCGCGTGGAGACCGGTCAGTTCGTCGGAGGAGCGCGACAAGGGCCCGCTGAGGGCGGCCCCTGTGAAGCGTGCCGCCATGGCGAGGTGGCGCGGGTCTCCCGTCAGGTCGAACAGGTCGACGTAGGCCTCGTTCATCCCACCGATCTCGGTCTCGAGCATCAGCTGGAAGTGCTCCTCGTCGATGCCGGACGCCAGTGCCTCCCACCAGTCCGCCAGGCGGACGACGACGTCACGGGCCGCCTCGTTCCCGGTCAGGCACGCGGCGTCGATGAGGCCCGCGTACAGCTTGTGCAGGTTGTACCAGGGCACCCAACGGTCGCCACCGAAGGTCGACGCCGTGATGCCCTCCGCCACCTCCTCCCAGAGTTCGGCGCTCCTCGGGATGCCGCCGACGTATCCGGTGCCGAGGTGGGCCTGCGCACGCGAGAGCTCGGCGACGGTGTACGCGAGCCGCGACGCCAGGACCTCGTCGCCGGTCGACGCGACCATGAGGGAGCAGGCTGAGAGGTAGTGGCCCGCGGTGTGGCCGTCGAGCCCGCGCCGCTCCCAGTCGTCGTAGGACGGGGCGCGCGGCGGGAGTCCGGCCTCGCGGAGGAACGGAGCGAGGAGCCGGTCCGGTTCGAGGGCGTGGAGATAGGCGCGGTCGGCCTCCTGCGCCTGCAGGAGCGGGCCCCCGGTGAGCGTCACCTGGGAGACGGGGATGTACGGCATGGCTCACCGACCTCCCGTCGGGTCGACCGCGAGGTCGAAGCCGCGATCGTCTGGACCGAGTCGGTGCCAGTCCACCCTGAGGCTGCGTCGGCCGGTGAGGACGCGCCGCGTACCGGTCACCTCGATCGTCCGGGTGACGGGCCGTTCGCCGGCCGACGGACCGGCGGACAGCACGGACCTGCCCGGCTCGACGACCCGCCGACCGTCGACCCCGGTGAACGAGAGCCGATCGGCGGACACGGCGAACCGGACCGTCGCCGTCGTCCCCGCCGCGAGGTCGATCCGTGCGAACGCGAGCAGCTCGACGGCGGGCCGGACGACCGAGGCGACGAGGTCCGAGCCGTAGAGCTGGACGACCTCGACGGCGTCCGCGTCACCGACGTTCTCGACCGTCACCTCCACCAGGAGCTCTCCGTCCACGGCGAGTTCGGGCGCCGCCTCGAGTGAGCGGTAGCGGACGTCGCCGCCGGTCAGGCCATGACCGAACGGATAGAGCGGTGTGGGGTCGAGCACGCTGATCCCCCGCGACGCGAGACCGAGCGGTGGTTGCAGCGAGGTGCCCGACATGGCGGGCGACCGCGGGATCTGGACCGGGAGCCGTCCGCTCGGCGCGACGCGTCCGGAGAGCACACCCGCGACGGCTGCGGCACCCTCCTGGCCGGGGAAGAACGCCTGGACGACCGCCTCGGCGGCTCCGTACTCGCCCAGCGCGTACGGGCGTCCGGACAACACGACGAGAACCACCGGTGTGCCCGTCGCGAGGACGGCGAGCACGAGCTCGTGCTGTCCACCCGGGAGCCGGAGGTCCTCGGCGTCGCACCCCTCACCAGAGGTGCCGTCGCCGAAGAGACCGGCGATGTCACCCACGGCGAGCACCACGACGTCGGCCTCCGTCGCCGCCCTCACGGCCGCCGGGATGCCGGAACGGTCGGTGGTGGTGATGCCACAGCCCTCCTCCGACACGAGGTCGGCGCCCGGGAACTCCGTGCGCACCGCGTCCAGCAGGGTCGGGATCGCGATCCCGAGATCGTGGCCCGGGTGCTTCGACAGGACGTGGTTCGGGAAGGCGTAACACCCGACGAGACTGCGGAACTGGTCGGCGGCCGGGCCGATCACAGCGATGCGCGACCGCGCGTCCAGCGGAAGCACGCCGCTGTTCCGGAGGAGCACGATCGACTCCTCGGCGAGCCGGGTCGCGATGGCGCGGTTCCGCGGACCGTCGAGATCGGTCGCCGCGGCGTCCTCCGGCACCAGCGGGCCCCCGTCGAGCAGGCCGAGCTCGACCTTCTGCCGCAGATGCCGGAGGACGGCCCGATCGACGAGCGCTTCGCTGACGGTCCCGTCCCGGACCGAGCCGACCAGAGCGGCGCCGAACCCCACGGTCTCCGGGAGCTCGACGTCGATCCCCGCGGTGAGGGCGAGGGCTCCGGCTTCCGCCGCACCGTCGGCGATCCGGTGCATCGTCGCGAGGAACGGGATCGCCCAGTAATCGGCGACGACGGTGCCGTCGAAGCCCCACTCGTCGCGCAGGACGCCCGTGAGCAGCTCCACGCTCGCCCCAGCAGGGACGCCGTCGAGGTCGGTGTACGCGTTCATGACGCTCCGGGCGCCGCCGAGCCGGATGGCGGTCTCGAACGGCGGCAGCACGACGTCGGCGAGCTCACGCCGGCCGATGCTCACCGGGCCGTGGTTCTTCGCCCCGCGCGAGGCGGCGTAGCCCGCGAAGTGCTTGAGCGTCGCGACGACGCCCGTACGCTCGAGGCCCCGGACATAGGCGGCGCCGAGCTGGCCGACGAGGTACGGGTCCTCCCCCAGGGTCTCCTCGACCCGGCCCCAGCGGTAGTCCCGGACGACGTCGAGGACGGGTGCGAGTCCCTGGTGCACCCCGACGGCGCGCAGGTCGGCGCCGATGGACTCGGCCAGGCGTTCGACGAGGTCCTCGTCGAAGGAGGCGGCCCAGGCGAGCGGCGTCGGGAACGCGGTCGCGCCGTACGCGGCGAAGCCCGTCAGGCACTCCTCGTGCGCGATCGCGGGGATGCCGAAGCGGTTGCCGTCGACGACCTGCTGCTGCAGCTCGCTGAGTCGGCGCACCCCGTCCGGCACCGTCACCGGCTCAGTCCCGAAGATCCGGGTGAGCTGTCCGAGTCCGCCGTCGAAGCCGGTGTCCGTGGGAGACGACACCGTCTCCGCGGCTGCGGTGGAATCGGTCGCTTCGACACTCGGGGCGAAGTCGCCGCCGGAGTCGGTGAACCACACCGAACCGAGTTGCGCCACCTTCTCCTCGAGCGTCATCGCTTCCAGGAGCGCCTGCGCCCGCTCCACCGGCGACAGACTGCGGACGTTCCAGCGACCCCGCTCGACCGGCCGCGTGGCCGACCGGGGGCCTTCGTGTTGCAGGGTCATCCCTTGAACGCTCCGTCCATGATCCCCGTCACCATGCGCTTGCCGACGAAGATGAAGGCGATGAGCAGCGGGATGGTGGCGAGGAACGAGCCGGCCATCGCGAGACCGAGGTCGATCGACCGCTGCGACTGCAGCGCCTTGATCGCGATCTGGACGGTGTACATCTCGGGCGACTTCAGGACGATGAACGGCCAGAGGAAGTCGTTCCAGGACCCGACGAAGCCGAGCAATCCCAGGACGAACGCCGCGGGACGGATGACCGGGAAGACGATCCGCCAGAAGATCTGCCAGGTGTTGGCACCGTCGAGTTTCGCCGCCTGCAGCAGTTCGTCGCTGACGGAGCTCGAGATGTGCTGCCGCATCCAGAAGATGCCGAACGCACTCGCGAGCCCGGGGACGATGAGCGCCTGCAGGGTGTCCACCCAGTCGAGGGCGCTGATGATGAGGTACTGCGGGATCACGCTGAGCTGCGTGGGCACCGTCATCGTGAGGACCACGAGGATGAACAGGGCGTTCCGGCCGCGGAACTCCAGTTTCGCGAAAGCGAAACCGGCCAGCGCGCACAGCAGCGCCGAACCGACACCGATCGACAGCGCGACGATGAGGCTGTTGATCATCGACTGGACGAACGGCACCGTCTCGAGGACCAGCCCGACGAGGTGGAACAGGTTGTCGCCCGGGTACAGCCGTGGCGGCAGGGTCGTCGCCGTCGCCGAATCCGTGGTGGCGACCACGAACATGAAGTACAGCGGGAACATGCTCACGATGACGGCACACACGAGCAGCACGTAGGTGTACCACGGGATGCGGCCGACCCGGCCACTGTTCCGCTTCCGGCCGGCGGAGGTCGCGCTCGCCAGCAGCTGGGTGGAGTTGAGCGTCTCGGACATCAGCGTCCTCCTCGGGTTCGGGTGGACAGGAAGAAGTTCAGGAGGGCGACGAGCACGACGATCACGAACAGGGCGACACCGATCGCCGACCCGTACCCGAACTCGAACTGGCCGAAGCCCTGCTCGTACAGGAACAGCGTGAGGGTCTGACACTGTCGGGCCGCACCACAGGTGAGACCGGTGGCCGGGTTGACCAGCAACGGTTCCGTGAACACCTGGAGCCCACCGATCGTCGAGGTGACGATCGTGAACACGATGATCGGTCGGAGCGACGGGATGGTGATGTAGACGAACTGCTTCCAGCCACCCGCACCGTCGACCGCGGCGGCTTCGTACACGTCCCGCGGGATCGCCTGCAGGGCCGCCAGGTACAACAGGGTCGTGTACCCCGTCCATCGCCAGACGACCATCAGGGCGACGAGGAACCAGGAGCCGACCTTGTCGTTCAGGAAGTCGACGTGGTCGCCCCCGAAGAAGCCGATCAGGTAGTTGAACAGGCCGTAGTCGCGGTCGAACAACTGGGCGAACACGATCGTGGTCGCCGCGACCGAGGTGATGTACGGCACGAGCATGGCCATCCGGAAGCCGGTCGCGAAGCGCAGACGCACGTGGTTGAGGAGGTGTGCGAGCCCGAGCGCGATGACCAGCTGCGGCACCGTCGAGATGATGAAGATCGCGAAGGTGTTGAGCATCGCGTTCCAGAACCGGGGGTCGGCGGCGAGTCTCGTGAAGTTGTCGAAGCCGATGAACGTCTGTTGCCCGATCGGGTTCCAGTCGAACAGGGAGACCACGAAGGTGAACACGAGCGGGATCAGGCCGAAGACGGCGAAGATCAGGAAGAACGGGGCGATGTAGAGGTACGGGGCGAAGCGTTCCGGCAGGGTGTTGCGGATCCGCGTCCCGATACCGGGCGGCGACTGCTTCGGCAGCAACCGGGGTGGGGCGATGAAAGTAGTCACGATGATCCTTCGGGGGCGTTCCGGCGTGCTGCTCGGCCGGAACGCCCCGGGTCGGAGCGGAGGTGTGGACGGAAGTGGGGTCAGCCGCCGAGGGCGTCCTTCACGGCCTTCATCGCGGCGTCCCACGCCTTGTCCGGTGGGGTGTTGCCCGCCTCGACGTCGGTGACGGTGTTGATCATCGCCGAGCCGATCGTCGCGG
Organism: Plantibacter sp. Leaf314; assembly: GCF_001423185.1. Classification (NCBI taxonomy): domain Bacteria; kingdom Bacillati; phylum Actinomycetota; class Actinomycetes; order Micrococcales; family Microbacteriaceae; genus Plantibacter; species Plantibacter sp. Leaf314. The sequence continues at coordinate 400,838 of NZ_LMOB01000001.1, forward strand.
TCTCCGGACCGTTGAAGAACGGCTTGAACTCCTGCAGGGACTTGCCGAGCACGTCACCGATCTTCGAGTCGCCGAAGAACGGGTCGGTGTAGTCGGCGATCGCCGTCGACTCGTACGCTGAGACCGTGCTGGGCAGGGCACCGGTGTCGGTGAAGTTCTTCAGCTGCGACTCGGGCGACTGCATCTCCTTGATGTACGCCCACGCGGCCTCCGGGTTCGCCGCGCGCTTCGGGATGGCGAGGTAGCTGCCACCCCAGTTGCCGGCGACCTTCGGCACCGTCGTCACACGCCACTGGCCCGAGGTGTCCGGCGCGTCCGTCTTGATGCTCTTCAGCATCCAGGAGGGAGCCGCCATCGCGGCGAAGGCGCCGTTGGTCTTGCCCGTGCTCCAGCCGGTGGAGAAGGCGGGGACGTTCGCGGTGATGCCCGCCTCGATCGCCTTGATCGAGATGTCGAACGCCTCCCGAACCTGCGGATTCGTGTCGTACACGAGCTCACCCTCCGGCGTGTAGTACTTCTCGTCGACCTGGTTCACGGTCTGGAAGAAGACCGAGGTGCCGGCGTTGTCGAGGAACGGCTTCCCGGTGGCGGCGACGTACTGCTCCCCGACAGAGATGAAGTCGTCCCAGGTGGGCCACAGCGCCGCGACCTCGTCCGGGTCCGATGGCAGGCCGGCGGCCTCGAAGAGGTCCGCGCGGTACGCCATCGACATCCCGCCCACGTCGGTCGGCACCCCGACGACGGCGTCGTTCTGCGCGACCGCCTGGTCCCAGACCCATGGCAGGTAGTCCTTGGAGATGTCGTCGGCGCCCATCGTGCTCAGGTCGACGAAGTTGTCGGGGTTCGCGACGAAGTTCGGCAGGTCGTCGCCCTGGATGAGCACCAGGTCGGGGACCTTGCCACCGGCCAGCGCAGCGGTGAGCGCCTGAGCGGTCTCCTGCGTGCTGCCGACCTCGGTGAGCTTGACGGTGATGTCGGGGTGGGCTTCTTTGTACTTCGCGACATCGGCCTTCTGGTTGATGCCCGTGAAGGACCAGAACTGGAAGGTCTTGTCATCGCCGCCGCCGGACCCGGAACAACCGGTGACCAGGGCGCCGACCATGACGGCGACGGTTGCTGCTGCTGCAAGACGGAATTTCACTGGAAATCCCCCTCCTATGCGGGATCGTGTTCCGCGGTGTCGCGCTACGTTGCGGTCACCGGCCGGAGAGCGATCTCCGGCTCGCGCCGATGTCGACTGGATCGGGAAGCATCCGGACCGTTCGGGCGTGGTGATCACCATAGGCAGCGCGGTTCCGGGGCACCAGGTCAATATTGCGCAACTCGGAGACCGCTCTCTCGGACTCTGCGATGCTCGTCACCAGACCACCGGCAGGTGGACGATCGCAAAGGAGCGAGGATGCGCAAACCGACCCTGGTCGACGTCGCCCGAGAGGCCGGCGTCTCCCGAGCGACCGCCTCGCGGGTCCTCGCCGGAGCCTCGACGGTCGACGCGTCGATGGTCGTCGCCGTCCGGGAGGCGGCCGTGAAACTCGCCTACCGGACGAACGTCGCAGCCCGGTCGCTGGCCGGCGGCAGGACGGGCGCCGTCGCGATCGTCCTCGCGGCCGGCGAACTCGAACCGTTCTCCGGCTCGTTCGTCGCGGCACCGCTCAAGGGCGCGACCGCCGCCCTTCTCTCGGCGGCCCAGCAGCCCGCCCTGTTCCTCGCGGATCCACACCAACTCGACGCACTCGTCGCCTACCTGGCGGCGCACTACGTGGACGGGGCGGTGGTGATCCTGCAGCACGAGATCAGCACGATCACCCAGGCGCTCGCGCCGGTGGACCTCCCGATCGTCTTCGTCGGCCGCCCGATGGGCGAGCACACGGAGGACGTCACCTTCGTCGACTCCGACAACTACGCGGGCGGCCGTCTCGCGGCCGAACACCTGATCGCCCTCGGCCGCACGCGGATCGGCGTCATCTCGGGCCCCGCCGACATGGCCGCCTCCAGCGACCGCGTCCGAGGCTGGCGGGACGTCCTCACCGAGCGCGGCCTCGACACCCGGGCGATCGCCCGAGGCGACTTCACCATGCCCAGCGGGTCGTCGGCCATGGCGCGGCTGCTCTCCCGATACCCGGACCTCGACGCCGTCTTCGCGGGCTCGGACCTCATGGCGGTCGGGGCGATGCGCGTCCTCGAGGCCAGCGGCCGAAGCGTCCCGGACGACATCGCGCTCGTCGGCTTCGACGACACGGTCGTCGCAGCCACGGCGGAACCGCCGCTCACCTCGGTCCGCCAACCGTTGGAGCAGATGGGACGGGTCGCCGCGGAACTCGTCATGGAGCTCATCGCCGGCCGGACGGTCGCTCCGCGCTGGCTCGACACGACGCTCGTCGTCCGCGACTCCGCCTGACCATCGGCCCACCGGCCACTCAGACCACCTCATCGACCGGTTCGGAGGAACCATGTCCGATCTCCCAGCGACGCCCGACCTCCGCGTCATCCATCTGCAGTGCGACGGCGTCTCCGTCGTCCTCACCCAACGCGGGACCCGTCTCCCGGCGATCGCGCACTGGGGAGCCGCCGTCCAGGGCACCGACGCCGAGTGGCTGGCGGCTGCTGCAGCCACCGTGCGCGGCGACCTCGTCGACGGCTCGGACGCACCGTACGAGCCGAGCCTCCTGCCCGAACACGCGCTGGGCTGGTCGGGTCTCCCCGGCCTCCGGGCGCATCGGGCCGGAACCGCCTGGTCGTCGCGCTTCGACGTCACCTCGGTCGAGGTCGACGGTCGAGCCCTGCGGGCCGGCGAGGTGCTGCAGTGCGGCGCCGCGCTGATCGCGGTGTCGGCGGTCGACGGACAGACCGGCACCGTGATGCTCCTGGAGGTCGAGCTGACGTCGAGCGGTCTGCTGCGGACCCGCGCGACCGTCGGGAACCGCGGCGACGACCTCCTCGAGATCGAGGGCGTCGCCCCCGCTCTGGCGATCCCGACGTCGGCGCGCGAGATCCTCGATTTCGCCGGGCGGTGGGGCACCGAGAAGCTTCCGCAGCGTCACCCCGTCGTGACGGGCACCCACCTCCGCGAATCGCGGCACGGTCGCCCCGGTCTCGACGCCACCGGGGTGACCGCGATCGGAACGCCGGGGTTCGACAGCCGGCAGGGCGAGGTGTGGCTGTGCCACGTGGGGTGGAGCGGGAATCACACCATCGGTGTCGAACGCACCGACGGACACCTCGCGTTCCGTGGTGGAGAGCTGCTCCTGCCCGGCGAGATCCGACTCGGCCCGGGTGACGACCACCGGACGCCGTGGTTGTACGGCGCCTACGGCGTGGGCCTCGACGACGCGTCGTCGCGGTATCACCGGTGGTTGCGTTCCGCCTCGCGGGCGGCTCGTCGTCCGCGACCGGTCACCCTGAACGTCTGGGAGGCGGTCCTGTTCGATCACGACCTCGACGTGCTGGCCGAGCTGGCGACCCGTGCCGCGGATCTCGGGGTCGAACGTTTCGTCCTCGACGACGGGTGGTTCCGTGGACGCCACGACGACACCCGTGGCCTCGGCGACTGGACCCCGGACCCCGAACGCTGGCCGGACGGTCTCGCCCCACTCGCCGACCGGGTCCGGTCGCTCGGCATGGAGTTCGGGCTGTGGTTCGAACCGGAGATGATCAACGAGGACTCCGACCTCGCCCGGGAGCACCCGGACTGGATCCTCCGCGCGCGGGACGAGCTCCCGCCGCCCGTCAGGCACCAGCAGGTGCTCGACCTCGACAATCCGGCAGCCTTCGCGTACATCCTCCGATCCATCGACACGCTGGTGACCGACCTGGGGATCGCGTACCTCAAGTGGGACCACAACCGCGACCTCGTCGACGCCGGCCATCCGTCGTCCGGCCGGGCGGCCGTGCACGACCAGACCGAAGCCCTCTACCGGCTGCTCGACGAGCTCCGGGCGAGGCACCCGCAGCTCGAGATCGAGAGCTGCGCATCGGGTGGCGGTCGCATCGACCTCGGCATCCTCGAACGGACCGATCGCGTCCACACCTCCGACAACCACGACCCCGTCGAGCGCGCACGGATGCTCCGGTGGACAGGACTCCTCGTGCCACCCGAGATGCTCGGATCCCACGTGGCCTCGGCACGATCGGCCACGACCGGACGCACGCACACGCTCCACACGCGGAGCGCGATCGCGCTGCTCGGGCATTTCGGCGTGGAGTGGGACCTGCGGGAGCTCGACGAGGACGAACGCGCGGTCGTCGCCCGGTGGATCAGCGTGTTCAAGCGTCACCGGGCCCTCATCGCCTCGGGACGCGTCGTCGGCGACGGCGAGTGGGACGACGACGCCCCGACGCTGCGCGGCGTGGTCGCCGAGGACGGTGGTACCGCGCTGTACACCCTCGTGACTCCCCCACGGTCGGCCGACTCCCGGCGTCGGGTCCGCCTCCCCGGGCTCCGCCCGGACGGCCACTACCGCCTCGCCGTCGCCCAGGACGACTCCCTCGGCCCCCGCTGGGTGATCCCAGCCTGGCTCCGGGAAGCGCCGCCGCTCGACGCCGACCCGGCCGCGCTCGAGGCGGCACCCGTGCTGAGCGGTGGCCAGCTCTCCGGAGTCGGCCTCGACCTCCCCACCTTCCAGCCCGACCGCGTGATCACGATCCTCGTGACCGCCGTCTGACCCACGACCCGCTGCACAGAACAGGACCATCCATGGACTCCACTGCGACCATCGCCGTCGACCTCGACCGCCCGGGCCCCACTATCAGCCGACACGTCTACGGCCACTTCGCCGAACACCTCGGACGCGGCATCTACGACGGCTTCTGGGTCGGCGAGGACTCGCCCGTCCCGAACGTCGGCGGCATCCGGCTCGACGTCGTGGAGGCGCTCCGCGAACTGCGCATCCCGAACCTCCGCTGGCCGGGTGGTTGCTTCGCGGACCGGTATCACTGGACGAGCGGTGTCGGGCCTCGCGAGGACCGCCCGAAGCTCATCAACACGCAGTGGGGTGGGACGAGCGAGACGAACGCGTTCGGCACCCACGAGTTCATGGAGCTGTGCGAACTCCTCGGCGCCGACGCGTACATCTCGGGCAATCTCGGTTCGGGCACGGTGCAGGAGATGGCCGACTGGATCGAGTACCTGACCGGTGCCGGCGAGACGCCGATGGCCGAGTTGCGCCGAGCGAACGGCCGCGATGAACCCTGGGACGTGCCGTTCTGGGGGCTGGGCAACGAGCCGTGGGGGTGCGGCGGCAATCTGCGCGCCGGCGCCTACGCGGACCTGGCACGCCAGTTCGGCACGTTCTGCGAGAGCGGTGGGAAGGTCCCGCTCTACCGGATCGCGGCCGGTGCCGACGGCTTCGACGTCGCCTGGACGAAGACCCTGATGGAGGTCGTGGAGGACGTCGCCTCCCACCCGTTCTCGGCGACGCCCTGGGAGGCCGTCTCCGTGCACTACTACACGATCGGCGGCAGCTGGAAGGCGAAGGGCGGCGCGACCGGGTTCGCCGCCGCCGAGTACTGGAGCACGATCGCCGCAGCCCAGGGGGTCGAGCGACTCCTGTCGTCGCATGCCGCGGTCATGGACGTGTACGACCCGGAGGAACGGCTCGGGATGGTGCTCGACGAGTGGGGCACCTGGTGGGACGTCGAGCCGGGCACCCATCCCGGGCACCTGTTCCAGCAGAACACCATCCGCGACGCCATGGTCGCGGCCTGGCACTTCGACGTGTTCCACCGGTTCGCCGGCCGGCTGCGCATGGCGAACATCGCCCAGACGGTCAACGTGCTGCAGGCGATGCTCCTGACCGATCCCGAGGGCGGCGAGATGGTCCGCACGCCGACCTTCCACGTCTTCGAGATGAACAGCCGGCACCAGGACGCCACCTCGCTCCCGACCCACGTGGTCGGACCGAGCCGGGTGGCCGACGCGACGGCTCCCGGGATCCCGACCGTCTCCGCCTCGGCGAGTGTCAAGGACGGCGTCCTGCACTGCTCGCTGACGAACGTCGACCTCGACGCGCCGCTCGTCGTCGAGATCGACTTCCGCGGCGGATCGGTGACGGATCCGCACGGGCGACTGCTCACCGCCGAGCGGCCCGACGCCCACAACCGCCCAGGTGAGACCGACGCCGTGTCGCCACGACCGCTGACCGACCTCCACGTCACCGCCACCGGTATCCGGGTGACGCTGCCGCCGCACTCCTTCGCCACCATCACGGCTCAGGTCGTCGCCTCGTGAGCGGGGTGGACGACGCGGACACCGCCGTGCGCGCCGAGCGTCGGTCGCAGGCCGCCCGGCCGCCGATGGGGTGGAACAGCTGGGACTGCTTCGGCGGGTCCGTCACGGAGGCCGAGGTACTCGCCAACGCGGCGTTCCTCGCCGAGCACCTGCTCCCTGTCGGCTGGGACACGGTGGTCGTGGACATCCAGTGGTACGAAGCGACGCCGGGGGTCGACGACTACGAACGCGTCTCCCACCCGACGCTCGACGCCTGGGGCCGACCACAACCGGCACCGAACCGGTTCCCGTCCGCGGCATCCGGCGGGTTCCGCGCCCTCGCCGACCGGGTGCACGCGCTCGGACTGCGCTTCGGGGTGCACCTCATGCGGGGCGTCCCGCGCCGGGCCGTCGAGCTCGACCTGCCGATCCTCGGCTCGACGGCCACGTGCGCGGAGATCGCCGATCCGAGCAACGTGTGCCCGTGGAACCCCGACAACGTGGGCGTCGACATGAGCGCGCCTGGCGCCCAGGCCTACTACGACTCGGTCATGGCGCAGCTCGCCGACTGGGGCGTCGACTTCGTCAAACTCGACGACGTGCTGTACCCGCCGATCCAGACTGCGGAGATCGAGGCCATCTCGCGGGCGATCGACACGAGCGGTCGGCCGATGGTGCTCAGTCTGTCCCCCGGGAAGCGGCTATCCACCGAGCACCTGGACACCCTGCGATCGACCGCTCAGCTGTGGCGGATCTCCGACGACCTCTGGGACGACTGGTCCGCGGTGCTCGAACAGTTCCAACGGCTGGCCCGCTGGGCGCCACACCAGCGCCCGGGGGCGTGGGCCGACGCGGACATGCTGCCGCTCGGGCGGATCGGCATCCGCGCCCACGTCGGTGCGGACCGGCTGAGCCGCCTCACCGCAACCGAGCAGCAGACGCTCATGACGCTCTGGTGCATCGCCAGATCCCCGCTCTTCGTCGGAGGCCATCTCCCCGACACCCCGGCGCACACGCTCTCACTCCTCAGCAACCCACAGGTGCTCGCACTGCTCGGCAGTGACGGCAGCCGGGAGATCATCCGCGACGGCGACCTCGTCGTCTGGGCGGCGGAGCTCGGCGAGACCCGATGGCGCGCGGTCTTCTGGCTGGGAGACGCGGACGCCGAGGTGCGGATGCACCTGGCCGATCTCGGGTGCGCCGACCGGTCGTCCGTCACCGAGCTGTGGAGCGCGCAGCCGGTACCCGTCACGGGTGGCGCCGTCGACCTGTCCCTGACCGCGCACGGCGCCGCCCTCCTCCGGATCGACGACTGATGGACCACCACCCGCAGCCGCCCGTCGCACGGCATCGGGTCGAGCTCGAAGAACCGGCCACGCGGTTCGTCGACCGGTTCCTCATCGGGAACGGCTCCCTCGGCGCGGCGCTCGACGGCGTACCGGGACGCGAGGGCATCGACCTGTCCCTCGACACGCTGTGGTCGGGAGGTCCGAGACGGCCGGACGGTGCGTCGCGACCACGCTCGGCTCGCGGCGCACTGGCCTCGGTGCGTCGGGCGATCGCCGACGACGACCCGCTGGCGGCCGACGCCCGCGCGGCCGCCCTGCGCGGGACGACGTTCACCGAGTCCTTCCAGCCCCTCGGCCGGCTCACCGTCGACTACGCGTCGCCCGACGACGGTGCGCGCTCGCGACGAGCACACGACCTCGCACGGGGTGTGGTCGAGACGAGGAGCACGTGGAGCGGGCGGGCGGCCACGCTCTCCGCGTTCGTGTCCGCACCCGACGGGGTGCTCGTCGTCGAGGTGGTGGGCGACGGGGTCCGAGAGCCGATGCTCGGTTTCGAGACACCGCACCCGTCGACCACGACAAAGGACGCCGTCGGCGACACCCGGTGGTGGTCGTCGACGGGCCGCGCGCCCTCGGGGGTGCGGCCCTCCTACCTCGGCGGTGACGACCACGACGCCGTCCGATACGCGACCGATCTGCCGGACCCGGACGGTCTCGTCGATGCGGGCATGGCGTGGGCGCTGACGATCGCGGTGCAGCCGATCCCTGGCGGATTCCGCCTCGTCGCCGGTGCGCGTTCAGGACACCGCGGCTGGCGGGAACGGCCGCTCGGTGATCCGTCCTCGCTGCTCTCGCAGACGCGGACGACGGTCGCGCGTGCGCTGCGTCAACCCGACGGTGCCCTGCTCGCCAGGCACATGGCCGACCACCGGTCGCTCTTCGACCGTGTCGAGCTGGATCTCTCGGGATCGGCGTCCGCGTCGGCCGACGCTGCGGAGCGGTACTTCGACCTCGGACGGTCGCTCCTCATCGGCAGTTCCCGAGCCGGAGGCGAACCGACGAACCTCCAGGGCGTGTGGAACGATCAGGTGCGGCCGCCCTGGAGCGCGAACTTCACCACCAACATCAACCTCCAGATGAACTACTGGCCGGCGGAGAGCACCGGACTCGGTGGCCTGGCCGAACCGCTCGCCCGCTTCATCGGCGAGCTGGTGGACGCCGGGCGGCGCACCGCTCGAGACGCCTACGGACTCGCCGGAGCGGCGGCCCACCACAACAGCGACCTCTGGCGACACACGGACGCCGTGCCGCTCGACGCCCACTGGGCGAACTGGCCGAGCGCACTCCCCTGGCTCGTCGCGCACCTCCACCGCCGTCTCGAGGACGGCTCTGCCGATCGCGCCGCACAGGTGAAGGTCCTCCAGCTCCTGGAACCGGTGGTCGCCTTCGTCCTCGGGATGCTCGTCACCGATGCCGACGGATCGCTCGTGGTGAGTCCGTCGACCTCCCCGGAGAACCGGTTCGTCGTCGGCGTGGGGTCTTCGGCTGCGCTGACCGCCGGGGCGGCGATGGACCAGGAGCTGGCGCACGAGTGCCTCCGCGACTACCTCGCTCTCGCGGAGCGGGTCGGTGTCGGCCTCGCGGACGTCGACCTCGTGGGTCGATCGCAGGGAGCCTTCGACGCCCTCCGCCTCCCGCGGATCGGTCACGTCGGCGCGCTCCTGGAGTGGGCGGCGGAACGCGAGGCGACCGAGCCCGGCCACCGCCACCTCTCCCACCTGTACGGCCTGTACCCGGGGACGCGGATCACGGAGACGGGGACGCCGGAGGACTTCGCGGCGGCCCGACGTGCGCTGCGACAGCGACTCGAGCACGGTGGTGGCGGAACCGGATGGAGCATGGCGTGGGTGCTCTGCCTGGCCGCGCGACTCCGGGAGCCGGAGCTCGCGTCGCACGCGCTCGAGGCCCTGCTCGGACCGCTGTCGTCGGCCTCGCTGCTCGACCTCCACCCCATGGGTGAGCTCGACGCCGTGTTCCAGATCGACGGCAACCTGGGCGGGACCGCCGGTGTCGTCGAGCTGCTCGTCCAGGGGCATGGCGGCGTCGTGTCGCTCCTCCCGACCGTCCCTGCCGAGTGGTCGGCCGGGAGCTTCAGGGGGTTCCGAGTCCGTGGTGGGCACGTCGTCGCGGCGGCGTGGAGTGATCACCGCATCTCCAGCGCACGACTGCGACTCGCCGCAGCGGACGTGATCGTCGAGCTGCCGGACGACGGATCGACGATCACCGTCACCGGCCCGCACGGACCGTTCCCGCCTCACGTCGTCGACGGCGCACCAGGCGGACGGCGGCGCATCCTGCTGGCGACGCCCGGTGTCCACGAGCTGGTGTTCGCCGCGCCAGGTGTCGGGAGTCGGCCCTGACGTGCCCGGCGGTGCTCAGCTCACTCGGCCTGGGCTTCGGCCTTCGCCGCGGCGATGGCCGCGTGCACCTCGGACATGTCGAGACCGCGCACCTGCGAGATGAGGTCCTCGAGCGCGGGTGCCGGCAGGGCTCCGGCCTGGGAGAAGACGAGGACGCCGTCGCGGAACGCCATGAGCGTCGGGATCGACGTGATCTGCATGCCGCTCGCGAGCTCCTGGTTCGCCTCCGTGTCGACCTTGGTGAACACGACGTCCTGGTGCTGCTCGCTCGACTGCTCGAAGACGGGACCGAAGGCCTTGCAGGGGCCGCACCACTCGGCCCAGAAGTCGACGAGGACGATGCCCTCGGCCGACACGGTGTCCTCGAAGTTCGAGATGGTCAGTTCCTGCGTGGTCATCGTGCGCCCTTCGGGTCGGTGGTCGGACGCGTCGCATCCGAGTGACGAGCCTACCCGCGGACGACCGCTCGTCCTCCCTCGGGCGCCACCTGGTCAGCGACTCGGTGGGAGCTCCGGGAGGAGCAGCAGGCGGCGTTGCGTCCGTGACATGGCGAGGAGGACACCACCGAGCACGCCGAACAGCACCCCGCCAGCGATGACGGCGATGCCGATGGCCGCACCGAGGAAGGCGTAGCTGTCGTCGGAGCCGTTGACCACGAGCACGACACCGACGAGGAGTCCGAGCACGCCGATCCCGAGGAGCACCCAGCACAGGACGAGATACGTGCGGAACGCACGCGCCCCGTGGAACGTCGGTCGGATGCCGTACTGGGTGCCGACGTACTGGGCCCACCGTGAGCCGGTCCACCACCTCGTCGCCCGCGACGACACGTCGTACCAGCCTGCACCAGGGCCGTCCTGCTCGCCGGGCAAGGGCCGGACCGCGTCGATGACCGTGGGCGCACCCGTGGGTCGCGGGATCCTGCGCACCGCGGTCGTCTTGGCGGCGATGCCGAACCAGAGGATCGACACGAGCAGCAAGGGGACGCCGTTGAACGACAGGTGACTGGACAGGAGTCCCAGGCTGAACTGCGACAGCGAGAGGACGAGGAACACCGAGGCGAACACCCACGCCAGGGTGGGCTGCTCGGTGGTCGCCCAGTCCGTGCCCGGCTTGCCGTCCTTCACCCGCAGCCCCGTCCAGTGCGAGCCGTCCCACCACCGCAGCTGATCGGGCCCGGTCGGATACCAGCCGGGCTGCGGGCCGGCAGCGGTGCCGCTCGGCGAACCCGGCTGCGCGGGCGCCTGGTGCGACGGCGGTGGCCCGGCGGTCGGGCCGGCGGCAGCCACCTGCCCGGTCCACCGCGTTCCGTCCCACCAGCGCAGTTCGCCCGGTGTCCCCGCGTCGTACCATCCCGGTGCAGCAGTCATCGCCGCTCCTTCCCCCGAAGATCCCGCTCATGACGACCATGCAGCGACCCCAGTGTTCCCGGTCGGGACCGACGGGGCAAGCCGCCGTTGTCGTCCGGACCCCTGACGGGTAGGTTGACGGCGACACGATGAAGGGACCACCGTGGCCAAGCGCAAGACGCCCGAGCAGCTCGCCGACGAGGAACGTCGGTACGAGCTCGCACGATCAGCGAGCACCTTCGACGACTTCGTCGTCCTCGCAAGCGACCCCAACCAGGCGATCCGCGCCGCCGCCGCCCACAACCCTGCGGCGGACGCGGCGGCGTTGGAACTGTTCCTGCAGGACCGGTTCTGGGGCGCCCGCATCGAGATCGCCCTGCACCCGAACGCCACCGATGAGCTGCTCCGCCGGCTCCTCGAGGCGGATCCGCGCAAACGCGGCGTCGTGCACAACGAGGCGAAGCGACGGCTCATCGAGCACGGCGTACGTTTCGACGACGACGGCCTCCCGACGACCGGCGCGGGGGCCGAGCACTGAGAGCGGTCGAGTCGGTGAGCACCTACGGGCAGGTGGACTGGGACGAGAGCCCCGAGCATCCGTCGTCGGTCGCCGAACCGTATCTCATGGGCACCGGTGTCGTCACCGACGAGGACACCGGGAGCCGCCCGCTCTCGCCGCCGCACCGTCACCCGGACGCCATGCTCGCCTGGTGCTACCGCGGCACGGTGTGGGTGCACCTCCCGAACGCCATGTGGCGTCTGGCCCCGGGCCAAGGCGTGTGGATCCCCGCGCACACACCACACACCGCGCACCATGAACGCGATTCGACGGGCTGCTACACCTACCTGCCGCGCGCCTCGTTGATCCTGCCGGTCGACGAGGTGCGGCAGGTGCTGGTGCCGCGCGCCGTCCAGGAGATGCTCCTCCACCTCGGAATGAACGACATGCCCACCGACCTCCGTGTCCGCGCGCAGGCCGTGCTCATCGAGATGCTGCAGCAGCCCGCGCCCGAGGCGACCGACGGATGGGGTGAGGTCCCGATGCCGTCCGACGACCGCGTGCGCTCGCTCGTCCGCGCGGTGCTCGGCGACCCGGGTGATCCGCGGAGTGCGCTGGACCTGTTCGAGGCGCATGGACTGCACGAACGGACCGTCCTGCGGATCTTCCAGCACGACATCGGGATGAGCTTCTCGCGGTGGCGGACGAGTGTCCGGATGACGCTCGCAGCGCGCCTGATCGTCGACGGCACACCGATCGGCGCAGCGGCGCAACGCTGCGGCTACGCGTCCTCGAGCGCGTTCTCGGCGAGCTTCCGTGCCCGCTTCGGGATGACGCCGCGGGAGTACGTGGCGCGGGTCCAGGCGGATCCAGCGCACCAGCGCTACTGGCGCTGATCGGCCCGGAGCCGGGCCCAGACTGGCGGATTCCCGACAGAAGTCGTCGGTTCGCCGACACCGCGCGCCGTCGGAGCGCCCTACGATCATTCTGTTAGGACATGCTTACCTAACTTCCGGCCGCGCAGCAGCGGCCCACTCCCCCACCATTCCGAAGGAGCTCCATGTCGCACGTTCTCGCGCGCCCGAACATCCGCCGCAGATCATCGCTCGTCGCGGTCGTCGTCGCCACCGCCCTCGCCCTCGTCGGGTGTTCCACTGCCGCAGGCAGCACCGGATCGACCACGGCCGCAGGCGACGGTGTCGTCATCGAACACGCGCACGGCGAGACGGTCATCCCGGAGAAGCCCGAGCGGATCGTCGCCCTCGGCTGGATGACGCCCGACATCGTCGCCGCCCTCGGCACGAACCCCGTCGGCATCGAGGAGGTCTGGGGCGCCGGAGAGAGCGGCTACCAGCCCTGGTTCGAGGACTACGTCACCGAGGCGTACGGCGAGCTGCCCGAGATCATCCCCTTCGTCGACGACGGCCCCAACTACGAGGCGATCAAGTCTCTGAAGCCCGACCTGATCCTCAGCCTGTACTCGGGGGTGACCGACATCGAGTACGAGCGACTCACCGAGATCGCCCCGACCGTCCCGTACATCGAGGGCCCGTGGAACCCCGGCACCTGGGAGGGCATGACGCGCACCGTCGGGAAGGCGATGTCGGAGGAGGCCAAGGCCGAAGAGCTCATCACCCAGACCGAGACGCTCATCACCTCGCTCGCCGACGCCCACCCGGAGTTCGACGACAAGACCTTCGTCTGGGGTCTGACCCTCAACGAGGGTGGGACCGACCTCGGCGTCTACCTCGAATACGACCCGCGGGTGCGCATCACCGAGGCACTCGGGTTCACCTCCACGTCGGCGATGGACAGCTTCCTGCAGAGCGCCGAGGGCGACAACTGGTACACCGGGGTGAGCCTCGAGCAGCTCTACGACGTCGACGCCGACCTCTTCGCCGCCTGGGGCGGCAGCGCCGCCGAGGGCACGTACACGGTCGAGAACGCCGTCGTCTCCCGCTGGGCGCCGATCGCCGCAGGCTCCTACGTGATCTACGCCGACGCCGCGAAGGCCTCGGCGATCAGCGCCCCGACCGTCCTGTCCCTGCAGTACGTGCTGCCGGGTTACGTCGACGACCTCGCAGCCGCCCTCCAGAGCGAGCCCACCATCGACGGGAAGTGACCCCGACGATGTCTCAGCCGCCAGCTGCTCCAGCCACGCTGGACCCGGCCGACGGCTCCGACGTCCCGCGGTCCGGTGCGGGGAAGCGCTCGAGCGATTCCCCGCACCGGACCGCGGTGCTCGCGACCGGTCTCCTCGTCGCGACCCTGCTCCTGGCCGCGGCCGCCATCGCCTCCCTCGCCGTCGGCAACCGCGCGATCGACCCGGTGACCGTCCTCCACGCGCTGTTCTCCTACGACCACGAGAACCCGCTGCACCTGATGGTCGTCGAACTGCGCGTGCCCCGCACCCTCCTCGGGGTGCTCGTCGGCGCCGCGCTCGCCGTGTGTGGCGGGCTCATCCAGGCCTTCACCCGCAACCCCCTCGCCGACCCGGGCATCCTCGGGGTGAACGCCGGAGCCTCCTTCGCCGTGACCTTCGCCGTCGGGGTGCTGGGATTGACGACGCCCGGAGCCTACGTGCCGTTCGCCCTCGCCGGTGCCTTCGTCCTCACGCTGCTCGTGTATGTCCTGGGATCGGTCGGCTCCTCGGGCGCGACACCCATGAAACTGACCCTCGCGGGGGTCGCACTCGGTGCGGCCTGCACCGGGTTCACGACGGCGATCGTGCTCCGCGACGAGGGCACCCTCCAGGTCATGCGGTTCTGGAGCGTCGGGTCGATCGGCGGACGCACCCTCGACCAACTCGTGTGGGCCGCACCGCTGGTCGTCGTGGGGCTCCTCATCGGCCTCACCTGCGCCCGGTCGTTGAACGCTCTGACCCTCGGCGATGACCTCGCGCAGGCGCTGGGGGCACGGGTCCGCAGCACGCGCGTGTGGGTGGTCGTCGCGGTCACGATCCTGGCTGGCACCGGGGTCGCGGCGGCGGGGCCCATCGCCTTCGTCGGCCTCATGATCCCCCACGTCGTCCGGTGGTTCACCGGGCCGGACCAGCGCTGGGTGCTGAGCACCTCGATGGTGGTCGGCCCGGCCTTCCTCCTGCTCGCGGACGTGCTCGGCAGGATCGTGCTGCCCTCCGGCGAACTCCGGGTCGGGATCGTCACGGCCCTCCTCGGTGCGCCCATCCTGATCATGCTCGTGCGCCGGAAGCGGGTGAGCGGCCTGTGAGCGCCGTCGATCATGGACGACGCCACATCCGCGTGGACACCGCGCATCTCGCGACACTCGTCCCCGTCCGGTCCGTCGTCGTGTGCCTCGCGCTCGTCGTGGTGATCATCGGTGCCGGCCTCGCCGCGACGACGATCGGCGCATACACGATCGAGTTCGACGCGGTGCTCCGGGCGATCGTCGACCCGGCCTCCGATCCCGACGTGCGCCAGGTCGTGTTCGAGTGGCGACTCCCCCGGGTGCTGTTCGCGGTGCTCTGCGGAGCGGCGCTCGCCCTCTCGGGAGGCATCTTCCAATCGCTCACCCGCAACCCGCTCGGCTCGCCGGACATCATCGGGTTCGGCGTCGGAGCGCAGTTCGGCGTGACGCTGACGATGCTCGTCCTCGGGCTCAACACGTACCTGTTCAAAGCGGCCGGAGCACTCGTCGGCGGGCTGCTGACGGCCTTGCTCGTCGCGGTGCTCGCGAACCGGCACACGATGTCGTCCTTCCGCCTCATCGTCGTCGGCATCGGTGTCTCGGCAGGGCTCGGCTCACTCACGTCCTGGATCCTCATCTCGGTCAGTGTCGAGCAGGCGATGATGGCGGCGACTTGGGGCGCAGGATCGCTCGCCTCGCTCGGCTTCGACCAACTGCTCCCCGCCGCCACCGCGTTCCTCGTCCTCGCGGTGCTCGCGCGCCCGCTCCACCGCACCCTCCCGGTGCTCGAGATGGGCGACGACGCGGCCACCGCGCTCGGCGTCCGGCCCGGGCGCACCCGCCTCGGCGCCATGGTCATCGGCGTGGCTCTCGTGGCCCTCGTCACGGCCGCGGCCGGCCCCATCTCGTTCATCGCGCTCGCGGCCCCGCAGATCGCCCAACGGCTCACCCGCTCGAACACCCCGATGGGGCTCGCGCCGGTGATGCTGACCGGCGCGGCCCTCGTCGTCGTGTCCGACGTCGTCGCCCAGCTGGTCGCCGTGCCGGTCGGCGTGGTGACCGTCTCGGTCGGCGGCATCTACCTCACCTGCCTGCTGGCGGCGCAGTTCCTGCGCCGCACGTGAAAGGACCACCATGACCACGACGCTCCTCGCCCGCGACCTGAGCCTGGGCTACGGGGACACCCCCGTCGTCTCGGGGCTGTCGCTCGAGATCCCCGACGGCTCGTTCACCATCGTCATCGGACCGAACGCCTGCGGGAAGTCGACCCTGCTGCGCGGGCTCGCCAGGCTCCTGCGACCCGCCACCGGGGCCGTGCTGCTCGACGGCGACGACATCCGCACCCTGAAGTCCAAGGACATCGCGCGCCGGCTCGGGCTGCTCCCCCAGTCGGCGATCGCCCCTGACGGCATCACCGTCGCCGATCTCGTGGGACGCGGACGGTTCCCGCACCAGAGCGCCATGCGGACCTGGAGCCGAGCCGACGAGCAGGCCGTCGCAGCGGCCATGGCCGCCACCGGGGTCACCGAGTTGTCCCGCCGCCTGGTCGACGAACTGTCCGGCGGGCAACGACAACGGGTCTGGGTCGCGATGGCCCTCGCGCAGCAGACCGGGCACCTCCTCCTCGACGAACCCACGACGTTCCTCGACATCGCACATCAGATCGAGCTGATGGAGCTGTTCACGGATCTCCACCGCGACGGGGCGACCCTCGTCGCCGTCCTGCACGACCTGAACCACGCGGCACGCTACGCGACCCATCTCGTGGCCATGCGGGACGGCGCGATCGTCGCCCAGGGCGACCCGCAGGAGATCATCACCGCCGAGCTCGTCGAAGCGGTCTACGACCTGCCGTGCCGGGTCATCACCGATCCCGTCTCCGGCACGCCGTTGGTGCTCCCGCTCGCGCGGCGGGACCGGTGACCGGCTCCCCCGCTCGGCTCGTCGGGATCGCCCTCGTCGCGGACGGGCGCGGGCCTGCACTCGCGGCCGCGACCGTCCTCCTCGTCGTGCACGCCCTGTCGGAGGCGGCGATCCCCGTCATCATCGGTGCGACCGTCGATCAGGCGGTGGTCCCCTCGGATCCCGTCGCCCTCTCGGTCTGGATGAGCGTCCTGGTGGGCACGTTCCTCGTCCTCACCGTCAGCTACCAGTCCGCGTCCCGCCTCATGGTGTCGGTCTACGGTCGCGGCGAGCAGGCCCTCCGACACCTCACCCTCTCGCGGATGCTCCGGCCACGACTGTCCCGACGGATCCTGAGCCCGGGTGAGGCCCTGACGGTCGTCACCTCCGACACGTATCGCGTCGCCGGCGTCGCGTGGTCGGTCGCACAGCAATGCGCCACGATCGCCGCGATCATCGGCGCGGCGCTCGCGATGTCGGTGATCTCCCCGGTCGCCACGGTCGTGGTGTTCGCCGCCACCATCGGCATGATGCTCGTGATGCGCGTCGTCTCACGCCCGCTGGAGCTGCGCGGGCTCGCGGAGCAGCGGGCCGCGACGGAGGCGGGCGCGGTCGCCGCCGACTTCATGAGCGGGTTCCGGGTCCTCGTCGGCATCGGCGGGCGAGGCGAGGCCGAGCGACGATACCGGGCCGCCAGCGACGTCTCGAGACAGGCGGCGACCGTGGCCGGGCGGTCGCTCGCCGCCTCCGAGGCGGTGAGTGGCGCCCTGGCGGCGCTGGTGACAGCTGCCCTCGTGGGACTGTCCGCCTGGTTCGCCGCTGCGGGCCGCATCAGCATCGGCGAGTTGGTCACCGTGCTCGGGCTCGCCCAGTTCATCAGCGGCTACCTCGCGCAGGTGGGGTCGTTCCCGTCCAACTGGATCCACAAGCTGGCCTCCGCCAAACGGCTGGCCGCGGTCGTCGACGCCGCGGACCTCCTCGACGAGCCCGTGGCGCCGGCTGGATCGTCCGCCAGCCCCGCGGGGGACGTCGTCCTGTCCTTCCGAGCGGGCGACGCCGAGACCCGGGTGGACGTGCGGGCCGGCGAGCTGCTCGGCGTCCGTCCCACGGACAGCGACGCGGCGCGCGCCCTCTCCCGCCTGCTGGGCATGCGGACCCCCGCGGCCCGCGGCAGCGTCTCGCTCGCCGTCGACGGCGTGCTCGTCGATCAGCAGGACCTCGACCCGGTCGCCTACCGCCGGCGGGTGCTCGCCCCGCCGCACGAGCAGCGGGTCATGAGCGGCACCCTGGCCGACGCGGTGCGTGGACACGGCATGACCGGCGATCCCGACACGGCGTTCGTCGCCATGGCCGCGCTCGACGACGCGGTGGTCCAGCTCGGCGGCTGGTCGTCGCCGGTCGGCGAGGCCGGCCGACGGCTCTCCGGCGGACAGCGCCAACGCGTCGGGATCGCGCGGGCACTGCACGCCGAGGCGGAGGTGCTCGTCCTCGACGAACCGACGTCAGCGGTCGACGTGCTGACCGAGACCCGCATCGCGCGTGCACTCGTGGAGCACGATGGCACCGTCGTGGTCATCACGACCTCCGCCGTCCTCCTCAACGCCTGCGACCGGGTCGTCGGGGTCGGTCGCGGAGAGGACGCCGACCGTGGTTGATGAAGACATGACCTCCGCGACCACCGCCCGGCTGCCGGTCGCCGAGGCGGCCCGGGTCCGCGCCGTCGTCGCCGCCCTGCTGCGCCGACACCGCGGACGGACCGCTGCCGTGGTGGTCCTGTTCCTCGCGGCCTCCGCCCTCGGGGTCGTGCTGCCCACCAGCCTCGGGCGGGTCGTGGACGCCATCACCTCGGAGGCCGGGCCGTCCGTCGTCGCGGGCTGGGTCGCCGGAGCCGCCGTGGGCGCGGTCGCCGCGGTCGTGGTCATGCTCTGGGCCGTGCGCGTCCTCACCGGCCTCGTGCAGGACCTGCTCGCCGAACTGCGCGAGGAGGTGTTCGCCTCGGCCATGCGACTCCCGGTGAGCACCATCGACGACGGCGAGACTGCCGACCTGCTGTCCCGGGTGACCGGCGACGTGGACGCCGTCGCCGAGGCCGGCGGTGGTGTCGCCCCCACCCTGCTGTCCGCCGGGTTCGCCATCGGCGTGTCGGTGATCGCGCTGGCCGCTCTCGACCCCTGGCTCGCCCTCGCAGGCCTCGCCGCGGCGCCGTGCTACGTCATCGGGACCCGGGCGTTCCTCCGACGCTCCCGGATCGTGTTCCGGGAGGTCCGCACGCGCGAGGCGTCGCGCAGCCAGGCCGTCTTGGACGCGGTCCACGGCGCGGAGACGCTGACCGCGTTCGCCGCCGCCGACCACGCGATCGAGCGCGTCGGCGAACGCGCGGCAGCGTCCATCGACGCGCAGATCGAGGGCGTGCGGGTGGCGAACCGGCTCTTCCGGTGGATCAACGGCGGTGAACTCGTCGGGCTGTCGGCGATCCTGGCGACCGGATTCCTACTCCACGCGCAGGGGGCGGTCACCGTCGGCCTCGTGACCACGGCCGCCCTCCTGTTCCACCGACTGTTCGGTCCGGTCGGCCAGGTGATCTTCGGGCTCGACGACATCCAGCGCGCCACCGTGGGGCTGGCGCGCCTCGTCGGGGTCATCGACCTCGCATCGGCGTCCTCGCCGACGGCCGGCCCAGCGACCGACGACGGCAGCGGCGGCGACGAGTCGGCGATCCGGGTGCGCGACCTCACGTTCCGGTACCCGACCACCGGACGCGGCATCGTCGGGGTCACGCTCGACGTCCCGCGCGGCACGACCACGGCACTCGTCGGCACCTCCGGTTCCGGCAAGAGCACCCTGGCTCGGGTCGTCGCGGGGCACCATGCACCGACGTCGGGGAGTCTGCACGTCGCCGACACCCCGTATTCCCTGTCGCAGGAGCTCCACCACTTCCGCGGCTCGATCGCCGACAACCTCCGTCTCGGGGCGCCGGACGCGAGCCAGGAGGAGATGGTCGCCGCGGTGCACGCCGTCGGTGCGGCATGGGCGGTCGCCGGACTGGTGGACGGTCCGACTCGGGACCCGACCGATGCGGTCGACGCGCCGGTGCCGCTGGACGAGGGCCGGATCCAGCAACTCGCCCTCGCCAGAGCCCTCCTGGCGGACCCGGCCGTCGTGATCCTGGACGAGGCGACGGCCGACGTCGGGCTGCACCATCGTGCAGCCGTCGAAGCGGCGATGCTGCGGCTCCGGGCCGACCGCACCACCCTCCTCATCGCCCACCGGCTGGAGCAGGCGGCGACCGCCGACCGGATCGCGGTCTTCTCGGACGGGCGGATCATCGCGCACGGCACCCATGACGATCTGCTCGCAGCCCCCGGCGCCTACCGCGACTCGTGGCTCGCCCACCGGCAGCACGTCGCCGAACCCGCCGACACCACCCAATCCATCGACCCCACCGACCCCACCCCAGAGCCGGAGCACCCATGACCATCCACCGCGGCATCGTCACCGAGACGAGCGTCCTCAGCCCCAACCTGATCCGTGTCACCCTCGGAGGCCCGGGCGTCGCCGACTTCATCAGCACCGGGACGGGAGACGAGTACGTCCGCGTCTTCTTCCCCCACGGCGACGACCCGGCGGACGTCTCGCTGCCCCTCCCCGTCGGCGACTGGTGGGAGTGGCCCGAAGGCACCCTGCAGGCACCGATGCGGACCTACACGGTCTCCGGCGTCCGCACGGACCAGAACGAGATCGACCTCGACTTCGTCGTGCACGAGGCGGGCGTCGCCGGCCCGTGGGCGGCTCGGGCTCGGCCAGGGCACGTACTCGGGCTGAACGCGCCGACCGGGCTGTACGACCCTCCGGAGGACACTGAATGGCAGGTGTTGGTGGCCGACCTCTCCGGCCTGCCTGCCGTCCGCCGGATCGTCGCGCAGACCCCACGCGGACTCCGGACCCGGGTGGTGCTCGAGGTGCCGTCCGAGCAGGACCGGATCGCGTTCGAGACGGGCCTCGATGTGCTGGTCACCTGGGTGGTCGGCGGGAACGGGTACGGTCCGAGCGCGCTCGGACGACTCGTCCGGAGCGTCGTCGACGAGCGGCTCGCCCTCGATCAGGGCTACGTCTGGGTGGCGGGTGAGACGGTCGCCCTCCGGGATGCGCGGAAATACCTGCGCCGGGAGCTCGGACTGCCGGCCACGCGGTTCAAGGTCGTGGGCTACTGGACGCCGATCGCCGCCTGGGACGAGAAGTTCGCCGCCCTGCCCACCGACGTCCAAGCGGAACTCGACGCCATCTGGACCGCGACCGACGACGCCGAGCCGGAGGACGTCCAGATCCGGTTCGAGGAGCAGCTCGACCGACTCGGGCTCTGAGCCGCCGCACTCCGTCGAGCGCTCGCAGCGGCGCGTTCGACCGACGCTGACGGTGCAGGTTCCGGGACCCGCCGCCCGCCTCGGATGTGAGCGCCGCGACCACTGCAGACTGGGAGGCACCCACGGCGAGCAGGAGGAACGCAGATGCCACGTTGGATCGGACAGGGCGAGCGCCACCCCCGGCTCGGATTGGTGAGCCGGAGCCAGGGTCCGCTGGCGCTGGGGGTGGTCGTGGTCACCGCGATCGTCGGAGCCACGACGCCGGCGTTCCTCAGCGTCAGGGAGCTGCAGCTGTCCTGGGTCGTCATGGGCCTGGCGCTCATCGCCACCCTCGCGATCCCGTGGGAACGGCTCGGACGGGCCTGGGCGCTCGTCCTGGTCAGTGCGGACCTCGCCGTCGTCGGGCTCGTGACCCATGCGGTGTCGCCGGTCCTCGGCGCATCGATCGTCCTGCTCGCCTTCCCGGTGCTGTGGCTGGCCCACGGCTTCGGTCGTCTCGGCGCCGCCCTTGCGCTCATCGGCAGCGTGCTCGTCATCTGGTTGCCGAACGTGCTCTACGGCGAGTACCCCGGGAGCGTCCAGGCCTGGAGCGAGCTGATCGCGCTCACGGTCTTGCTGCTGCTCGTCATCGTCGTCGTGAGTCTGCAGTCCGGACGGTTCGAGCGCGCCCAGGCGAGCCTCCGCGCCGAGGCCGACGCGAAGGTCGAAGCCCTCGCCTCGCAGAACCGGCTCGCCGTGATGCTCCGTTCCGTGGTCGCGGAGGTCAACGTCGGACTCGTCTTCTTCGACGAACACGGCGAGCAGATCCTCAACAACCGGACCTCCATCGAGCTCGCCGCGCTGGCCGGCTACGACCCGGCGACCGGGAGTGCACGCTTCGTCTGGGCGGCGGACGGTGTCACGCCACTGGCCCGCGAGGAACAGCCGGTGATCCGGGTCCTCGGCGGTCAGGACGTCCGCGACTTCTTCTATCGCGTGGGGCCGCCGGGCAAGCAGCGGGCCCTCGTCGCCAACGGCCGGTCCGTCCGCGATGCGACCGGCGCACCGCACGGAGCGGTCCTCGTCGGACAGGACGTGACCGAACTCACCGAGGCGGTCCGGATGCGATCCGAGTCGCTCACGAGCCTCAGCCACGAGCTGCGGACGCCGCTCACGAGCATCCTCGGCTACCTCGACCTCCTCGGTGACGACGACGACCTCGCTCCGCAGGTGCGCTCGCAGCTCGCCGTCATCCGCCGGAGCGCCGACCACCTCGGGCGTCTCGCGGAGCAGTTCCTCGCTGCCAGCGCACCGGAGCTGGAGCTCTCCACCGAAGCCGTCGACCTCGGTGGCCTCGTCGTCGACGCGGTCGCGGAGCGGCGACGCCTCGGACTCCCCACCGGCGTCGAACTCCGACTGGGAGCCCGTCCCGAACTGCGCCTCGACGCCGATCGCCGTCGGATCGAGGAGCTGCTCGCCATCCTGCTCGACAACGCGGCGGCGTACACGAGGGAGGGGGAGATCTTCGTGAGCGCCCGGTCGGACGGACGAGAGGCGGTCATCCGGGTCTCGGACACGGGGATCGGCATCCCCGAGGACGAACTCGCCTCCGTCTTCGAGCGCTTCCATCGGGCGGCGAACGTGCGGGAGGAGACCATCCGAGGGTCGGGGCTCGGACTCACCATCGCCCGGTCGATCGTCCGCGCGCACGGCGGCACGATCGAGGCGTTCGCGACGGGGAACCCCGGGACGACGATCCTGGTGCGGCTGCCGCTCCGGCGGGCCGAACCTGCAGGGGCGCCCAAGGCCACGGACCCACGCTCGCGCCGCGTCGGCCCGGCCCGCCGTGGTACAGATCAGGGCTGACGCCGGCTATCCCTCGAGCGCGTGGAGGACCGCGTCGTCGACGATGTGCGAGACGTGGACGTCGGCGACCTCGTAGTGGGCCTCCCGTCCGACGCGCTCCACGGACACGAGGCCCGCCGAACGCAGCGTCCGGAGGTGCTGCGACACCAGCGGTTGGGACAGGCCGCTCGCGTCCGCGAGCTGACCGACCGTGGAGGTGCCGGCGGCGAGGATCCGCAGCAGTCGGAGCCGCGACACCGAGGAGAGGGCCTTGAACAGTTCGGCAGCCGGTTCCAGATCCTCAGTCATCCCCCCATATAAGCAGACACGAATGGATCGCGGGGTCCCGCGTCGTCAGAACCCCCGTGCGGTCCACAGCCGACCAGCCCGGTCCGACGTCCGCTCAGCCGCGGTCGCTCACCCGAGGAGCTGCGCCGGAGCGATCCAGACCGTCGACTCCCCGGGAACCGCGTCGTCGAGGAGCGCGCCGAGCACCACCGCATCGGAGGGCGCGCCGAGCGGATACGGCTCCGTGCCGAAGTTCGCCACCACCTGCCAACCGTTCGGTCGGGTGAACCGCAGGACGTCCTCCCGGCCGGTCTCGATCCAGTCGAGCTGTTCCCCCGTCTGCAGCAGTCGTCGCAGCCGGAGCGCCTCGCGGTACAGCGAGAGCGTCGACGTGGGATCCTGTGCTTCGACCTCGACGGCGTGCTGGGCGAACCACCGCGGTTGCGGCAGGTGCGCGACCGCGTCACCGAAGCCGAACGAGGCACCGTCCGCCGTCCACGGCAACGGGACCCGGCAGCCGTCCCGCCCGAGGCCGTCATACGCTCCCCCACGGAAGAACGCCGGGTCCTGGCGTTCCCCGTCGGTAATCTCGGCGACCTCGTGCAGGCCCAGCTCCTCGCCCTGGTACAGGTAGGTGCTGCCCGGGAGTCCGAGGATGAGGAGGGTGGCGGCCCTCGCACGGCGCGCTCCCTGGTCCAGGTCGACCCCGTCGGGAGGACCACCGGCAGCCACCCACTCCGTGCCTTGCTTCACCGGGCGCCCGGCCAGGGGCGGGAGCCCGTACCGCGTCGCGTGCCGGGTGACGTCGTGGTTCGAGAGCACCCACGTGGTGGATGATCCGGACGCCTGCGCCTGCGCGAGGTTGTCCGCGATGACGGTCCGGAACTCGGTCGCGTCGAAGTCGGCTTCGAGCAGGTCGAAGTTGAACGCCTGCCCGAGCCCAGCCGCCGACGCGTACTTCGCGCGCCGCTCGGGGGTGCTCACCCACGCCTCGGCGACGGCGGTGCGCGGCGGGTCGTACTCGTCGAACACCCGACGCCACTCGGCGTACACCTCGTGCACGTCGTCGCGGTCGAGCAACGGGTGGGCCCCGTCCTGCGGGATCAGCTCCAGTTCCGCGCGACTCGGCAACGGCTCGGAGAAGTCCTTGGTGAGCATGTGCGCGACGTCGATCCGGAAGCCGTCCACGCCCCGATCCGACCAGAACCGGAGGGTCTTCAGGAAGTCCTCTCGCACCTCCGGGTGATCCCAATCGAGATCCGGCTGCTCGGTCGCGAAGTGGTGGAAGTACCACTGGCCGTCCGCCACCCGCTCCCAGGAGGAACCGCCGAAGACGGACTCCCAGTCGGTGGGCGGCTCCTCACCCGACTCGCCGGTGCCCTCCCGGAAGAGGTACCGCGCTCGCGCGGCCGAACCGCGACCCGCGGCCAGCGCCTCCTGGAACCAGGCGTGCCGGTCGGAGGTGTGGTTCGGCACGATGTCGACGATGACGCGGATACCGCGCTCGTGCAGGGCGGCGATGAGCTCGTCGAAGTCCGCCAGAGTGCCGAGCCGCGGGTCGACGTCACGGTAGTCCGCGACGTCGTACCCGCCGTCCGCCAACGCCGAGGGGTAGAACGGGCTGAGCCAGATCGCATCGATGCCGAGCTCGGCGAGGTAGTCCACCCGCGACCGGATGCCCGGCAGGTCCCCGAGTCCGTCCCCGTCCGCGTCGGCGAAGCTCCGCGGATAGATCTGGTAAACGGCGGCCTGGCGCCACCAGGTGGCTGCGGCCGCCTGCTGGGCGTCGACGAGTGCGGTGTCGGTCATGACGTGCGGTCCTTCGGTCTCTCGGGTCGTGGTGGTGTTGCGGTGTCGGTTCAGCGTCGAGGCGTCGCCGTCATCCCTTGACCGCCCCCTGGGTCACGCCGGACATGACCCAGCGCTGCGCGAACAGGTAGGCGATGATCGCCGGCGCCATGGCCATGAGGTACGAGGCGAACGCGACGTTGTAGTTGCTGCTGAACTGCGTCTGGAAGAGGTTCTGCCGCACCGGGAGGGTCTGCAGGCTCGCATCCGAGATGATCAGCGACGGCATCATGAAGTCGTTCCAGGCGTACAGGAACGCGAAGATGCCGACCGTCGCACTCATCGGTGCCAGGAGCGGGAAGATGAGCCGCCAGAACGTCTGCCAGGTGCTCGCGCCGTCGATCCGGGCGCTCTCCTCGAGCTCGATCGGGATCGACCGGAGGAACGCCGTGAACAGCAGCACGCTGAAACTCAGCTGGAACATCGTCGCGAGGATGATCACCCCGAACGGGTTGTCGAGTCCGACGCGGCCGGTGAGCTGGATCTGCGGGAGCGCCACCACCGGGAACGGGATGAACATCGCCGCGAGCAGGTAGAAGAACGAGAAGCGGAACAGTCGGCGGTCCCAGTTGCGCACGATCGCGTACGCCGCGAAGGAGGCCAGGATGATCGTCGCCACCACGGTCCCCGCGGTCACGAGGAGCGACATCGCGAAGCCCACGGGGAACTTCGTGAGGGTCCACGCCTGGACGAACCCGTCGATGCTGAACGGCGCCGGCAGCGAGAAGGCGTTCCCGTCGACCGATTGGGTGTCGGTCTTGAACGCCATCGAGATGGTCACGTAGAGCGGCAGGAGCACCGTCACGGCGCAGAGCAGCAGGATGACCGTCGTCGACCAGCTGACGCGCTCCCCCTTCGTGCGTTGCTTCGTGCTGGCGTTCGCCGTCGTGATGGATCGGGTGCTGAGTGCGGTCGGGGTGGCCATCAGAGTGCGTTCCTTCCGCGCGTCGCCGACAGTTGCACGAGGGCGATGATGATCGTGATGATGAAGAAGAGGGTGGCCGTGGCCATCTGGTACGCGTAATCACCGGTCTGGAACCCGCGGATGATGGTCATCGAGATGCTCCGCGTGGAGGTACCCGGACCACCGTTCGTCAGGCCGACGATGATGTCGTAGGCGTTCAGGTAGTTCTTGAAGCCGAGGATCACGTTGATGACGACGTACCCCATCACGAGCGGCAGCGTGATCCGCAGCAGCTGCTGACGCTTGTTCGCGCCGTCCAGGGACGCCGCCTCGTATACGTCGCCGGGCACCGCGAGCAGGCCGGCGATGTAGATGAGCAGCGTGCCGGGGATCGACTGCCAGGCCGTGACGATGACGATGCCGAGCCAGGCGAGGTCCGGGTTCGAGAGGATGCTCGTCTCGAGGAAGGGGATCCCGAGGGCGGAACCGGCGGAGGGCACCGAGTTCATGAACAGGAACTGGAACACGTAGGCGATGATGATGCCCGAGATCACCATCGGGATGACGAACACCCCACGGAGCCCCATCTTGAACTTGATCTTCGAGGTCAGTCCGACGGCGAGCAGGAACGCGATGACGTTCACCACGATCACCGTCACGAGGGAGAACCCGAAGGTGAAGAGGAAGCTGGTGAGAATCGCCGGGTCACTGAACGCGGCGATGTAGTTCGTGAACCCGATGAACTCGTAGTCACCGATGCCGATGGAGTCGGTGAAGCTGAAGACGATCCCGACGACGCCGGGGACGGTGATCGCGAGCGTGAACAGGACGACGGCCGGGAAGAGGAAGAGGTAGTAGATCGGTTCGACGCGCTTGCGGCTGCGGCGGACCTTCGGGTCTCCTCCGGTCACGATGGCGGTGGTGGCGCTCATTCGGATCCCTCCTTGGTCGACACGGGCGGCTGTCTGAACGCGAGCCGGGCCCAGTCCGCGTCCATGGTGCGGAGCATCGACGCCGCGTTGGTCCCGAGGACCAGCGATTGCGCGTAGTTCTCGGTCGGGATGGCGCGCGGATTGAGCACGCCGGGGCCCTGGTAGAACGCTCCGGCGTCGTAGTACGGGATCATGCCGGCCACGCGGGGGTCGTCAGGAGCCGTGCCGTCGTCCGTCGGGACGAAGCCGAGCTGCGACTCGTTGTAGGCCTGGATGACCTCCGGCTGGTACAGGTACTCCAGGAAGTCGCGGGCACCCTCCGGGTTCTTCGCCTCCTCGGGGATGATCGTCACGAGGTCGAGGTTCACGCGGACCTTCAGGTCCTTCGGGTCCTCCGTCATCGGCAGGGGGAAGGTGCCGAGGTCCAGGTCGGGTGCGGTGAGTGCGATCTGGCTGAACGCCCACGGCCCCTGCAGGTACATGGTGCCCTGGCCTTCGGCGAACGCGACGTTGCCGGCGTCGTAGGTGCGACTCGGCGCATCCGCCTGCGTGTACTCCTTCGCCAGCAGCTGCATCTTCTCGATGGGCTCGAGGAAGTCCTTCTCGAAGGAGACCGGGGCGTCCGGTCCCACCTCGGTGCCCTCCTCCGCGAGCCGGTCGTAGAACTCGGGGATGTCGACGGCGCCGCCGACCGAATAGTCGAACCAGCCCTGGTTGGCGGTCCACGCATCGGCGAACGTCGCGTAGAACGGCGCCACACCGGCGGCCTTGAGGGTGTCGGAGACGGCGATGAGTTCGCTCCACGTCGTCGGCACCTCGAGGCCGTTCTCGGCGAAGATCGTCTTGTTGTAGATGACGGAGGCGGCCATCACCGAGTAGGGCAGCGCACTCGTGCGCCCCTCGCAGACGCCGTACTGGTCGAGCAACGGCTGGAGGTCGTCGCGGATGGACGCCGCCGCCGTCGTGTCGGAGAGGTCGGAGAGCGCACACCGCTCCACGAAGCGTGAGACCTCGTGGTTGTAGTTCGAGAGCATGAGGTCCGGCGGGTTGCCTCGGACGAAGCTGGCGGCGAGTGGATCGGGCCCCGAGGTGTCCATCACGACCTCGTACTGCTGCTGCGAGGCGTTGTAGTCCGCGACGGCCTGGTTCATGAAGGTGAACGCCTCGCGCTTGCTGAAGGTGAAGTGGACGGTCTCCCGGCCGTCGCTCGAGCAGGCGACGAGGGTGCTCGCGACCAGGAGTCCCGTCGCCACCCCCGCCGTGACGCGTAACGCGCGTTTCAGTTGGTTCGACATCATTGTCCTTCCACGCGGTCCGACCGGACCACTGACTAAATACAGAGAGCAAATCAACTCATGTCGGACACTCTGCCATCCGCGCGCGGCAGGGTCAAGCATCGGTTGGGTCACGCCGCGCCGAGCCGCGCGGGCGTGATCGTTCACGGTCGAGTGCGACGCGCGGACCCGCGCCGTCCGGCCGCGCCCCGGACCGATATCGTTGACGCTCATGGACGCGACGACGAGCCTCACCGGACCACCGGAGCCGCGGGCCACGAACCTCGCCGCCGTGCTGGCCCACGCCTGGGCCGAATCGGCGTTCACCGCGGCCGACGTCATGGCGGCGACCGGCCTGTCCCGATCGACGGCGATCGCCCTCTGCGACGACCTGATCGACCTCGGCTGGTTCACCGAACTCGACGACGCACGTCAGGCGGGTGTCGCGTATCGCAAGGGGCGCCCTGCGCGGCGCTACGAGCTGCACGATGCGGCCGGGGTCGTCGTGGGCGTCGACGCGGGAGCCCACTCCATCACGACGATCGCCGCGGACCTCCGTGGGCGAGAACTGGCGCGCTCGCACCGGGCGATCGACCCGGCCGCCGACGCGGAGGAACGCGTCTCCGTGGTCGACGCGGCGATCACCGAGGTCCTGCAGTCCGACGGCACGGGGAGGCCGCTCTGCATCACCCTCGGCGTACCGGCCCCGATCGACGCGCTCGGGCGCTCCCCCGAGGGCAACGTCTTCTGGGAGCGCATGAACCCGAGGCTCGGCGAACGCCTCCAAGACCACGGCTGCGTGGTGCTCACGGACAACGACGCCAACCTCGCCGCCGTGGCTGAGGGCGCGCGCGGTGCCGGTGCGGGCGTCGACTCCTACATCGCCGTGATGACGGGTGAACGGCTCGGCGCCGGCTACGTCCTCGACGGGCGTCTCGTGCGCGGCCGAGGACGGGCGGGCGAACTGCACCTCCTCGACCTCGTCGACGGTGTCGGTTCCGCGCGGGGCTTCGCCGCGGTGCTCCGCGACTGGGGTCGCGCCCATCGCGAGAGCGGCGGTCTGCCCGAGAGCAGCCCGCTCAGCCGGCTGCCCGTCGAGCGGGTCGACGCGTCGTCCGTCCTGGCGGCGGCCGACGATGGCGACGAGGCTGCGCTCGACCTGGTCCGGCGTCTGGCCGACCGCGTCGCACGGATGAGTGCCGTCCTCGGTGGGCTCCTGGACGTGGAGCGGATCGTGTTCGCCGGGGCGATCGCCCCATCGATGTCGTTGCTGCTCGAGATCGCCTCCGAGCGCCTCCCGGGGTACATGAGCGCCGAGCCGCCGCTGCTCGTGGCGTCGGCACTCGGTGCGGACATCGTGGCGCAGGGGGCTGTCGCCACCGCCGTCGACCACGTCCGGCGCAACGCGCTGCGCATCGACCTCGCCCGCTAGGTTCCGGGCTCAGTCGTCCGAATTCCCCCGGGTGAGCTCGGGGACGAGCTCACTCAAGCCGTCGATCACCGGGTGGCGTCCGTGGACGGGTGGGTCCTGGTGTCCGTTGCGGAAGCGGACGAAGCGGACCCCGAGAAGCTCGGCGATCTCCTCGTCGTGATTCGTGTCCCCCACCATGACCACGCGCGACGGGTGATGCCCCGAACCCGCCAGCCAGGAGCCGACGACCTGCTCTTTGGACGCATGGTAGACGTCGGTGATGCCGTGGACACCGGAGAAGTAATGCGTCAGGGCATGTGGTGCCAGTTGACGCTCGAGCACGGCCTCGGGGGTCGCCGAGATGAGGACCTGTTCGACGCCGAGCGCGTGCACCGCCTCGAGCGTCTGCAGGGCGTCCGGGTGGAGAGCCGCGGTCTCGACGTCGACGGCGAACCGGGCAAGATACTCGTCGGCCGCCGCCACGAAGTCGGCTCCACCGATGCCGACCCGCTCGTAGAAGTCGCGGATCGGGAACCCGAACACCCGCCGGTACGCCGCCTCGTCGACGAACCCTCGCAGGCCCCGACCGGCGAGGAGCAGATCCATCGCGGCGCGTGCGACCCCGACGTCGTCGAGCAGGGTGCCGTTCCAATCCCAGCACAAGGCGTCGGTCGAGGAGGCGGGGAGGTCCGTCATGATCCACGATTGTCGCAGCACCGACTGACCGTCCGACCCGTGGGCGGTGGAACGCCTGGGTCGGACGGTCATCCGGTGCCGCGATCAGCTCGCCTGGGTCGCCCGGCGGCGACGGACGACGAGCCAGGCGCCGGCCGCGAAGAGGAGGCCCGCCAGGCTCAGGAACCCGACGACCGAGACACCGGTGGTCGAGAGCGAGCCCGGCCCGCCGCTTCCCGCGCCCGGTGACCCGGCGGACGGCGCACTTCCGTCGGCGGCGAGGACGGTCAGCGCCGCCTCCGCCGTGATCCCGGAGTCAGCACCCAGGGCCCGCAGCGTGTGGGCACCGGGGTCCACCGACGCGGGAACCCGCACCGTGGTCGTGAACGCGCCCGAAGCGTCCGCGACGACCATCCCGAGCTCCGTCGGGGTGGAGAAGAGGGTTAGCTGCACCTGCTCCCCCGCGGTGAAGCCGGACCCGGACACCGAGAACGACTCCCCGACCCGCACCGACGCCGCATCGATCGTCAGCGTGCCCTCGGCACCGGGCACCGCGATCCGCTGCGGACCCACGCTCTCGAGGGTCGGGACGACCGGGTTCATCAGACCCGTCTCCGGATCGAAGGTCACGCGGTCGATCGTCGTCTCGCGGTGCTGACCGTCGCCGCCAGGGATGGCGAACCGGTGGTAGACGATGTACCAGTCGTCGGTGCCCGGCACGTTCAGGATCGAGCTGTGACCGGTGGCGAGGATGCCGAGTTCCGGTCGCTTCTGCAGGATCACGCCGTGGGCGGTCCACGGCCCGTCGACGCTCGTCGCCGTCGCGTAGCCGACCCGGTAGTTCTCCGAACCGGTGTCGTCGATCGAGTAGGTCAGGTGGTACAGGCCGTCCCGGTAGTTGACGAAGGCCCCCTCGCGGAAGTCGGTCAAGCCGTCGATGCGCTTGAGCGTGTCCGCCTTGATCGAGAGCATGTCGTCCGACAGTTCCGCGTACACCGGCGAACCGTTGCCCCAGAACAGGTAGCTCTTCCCCGTCACCGGGTCGGTGAAGGTGGCCGGGTCGATCGCCTGTCCCGAGGTCACCGCCTCGTCGTTCAGGATCATCGCGTCCGGCTGTGCCGTGAACGGGCCGGTGGGGCTGTCCGCGACGGCGACACCGATGGTCTTCCGATCGACGGTGGGGTTGTGGCCGCTGAAGTAGAAGAAGAACTTGCCGTTCTTCTCGCCGATCGTCGGCGCCCAGGCGTTGCCCGTGGCCCACGGCACGTTCCCGTTCGCGCCGTCGAGGGTCAGGATCGGCTCCGCCGAACGTTCCCAGTCGACGAGGTCCTTGGACGACCAGACGAAGAACTCCTTGCCACCCCAGCCGGCGAAACCGTCCGAGGTCGCGTAGAGGTAGTACGTGTCGCCCCAGGCGAAGATGTTCGGATCGGCGTACAGCCCCGGGATGACCGGACTCTTCATCTCGACCGCCCGCATCGTCCAGGTGACCGGTTCACCGGAGGTCGGTGTGAGCGTCACGGTGGCTGGGCTGCTGAGGTCGACGGCGGTCCCCGAGGCGGGGCTCGCCGTGACACCGGCCACGGTCGTGAAGGTCGGGCTGAGCGCCGTGCGGTCGGTTCCAGGCCGCACCGGGAAGACGACCTCGTGGCGGTCGTTGTCGACGATCGGGGCGGTCTTCAGTACGTCCTCCTCGAGACCGATGTCGGTGAGTGCGGCGCTGTTCCCTGAGCCGGCGAGCACCTCGTCCGCCGAGAGCGCCCGGTTGTAGATCGCGAACTCTCGGAACGCGCCCTTCAGCCGGTTGTCGCCGTCGTAGTTGGAGCGACCGAGGTAGTTGGCGCTCGTCCATCCGGCACCGATGTCACCAGGATCTGACGTCACGGTCCCGGTCCCGACGGCGATCCCGTCGAGGTAGATCGTCGCCGTCGTGCCCTGCAGCGTGTAGGTCAGCGTGGCCCAGCGTCCGCGCGTGAGGTCCTTGCCCTGCGACACGGTCTGCTCGGTGCTCCAGTTGCCGGTCGCGAGACTCGTCCGGTACGCGTTCCCGGTGCTGAACAGGTAGCCGTTCCCGGAGCCGTCGGTGGTGTTCCCGAGCCCGTAGATGAAGTACGGGTTGGCCTGCGACGGGTCGATCCAGACCTGGGCCTCCACCGTGACGTCGGTCACGCCGGCGAGCAGGTCGTCGGGCAGTTTGACGTAGTCGTCGCCGCCGTCGAGCTGCAGTGCGCCGTCGGCGAAGGAGGCGCCACCCTCGACCGTGGCGTCGAGGCCGTTGCCGGACACGTCGTTCAGGGTCGATCCTGCGGATCCTGCGAAGTCGTAGCGGACGATCTCGCCGTCTTCGTTCGCTGGCACCGGTTCGGCCACGCCGCCGAGGCTGTCCTGGAGCTGCTGCAGTTCGGCCGCAGTCACGGGGAGCACCGTGCCGTGCCGCGGGCTCGCGGGGAGGTCGTAGTCCTTCGCGACCTGCCAGTCCGGGTTCGCGATGTCCTCGGTCTCGAGCGGGATGTAGCCGCGTCCGCCGTACTCGTCGACGAAGAGGTAGAACTTGTCGCCGTTGACGTCGCCGGGGTTGGCGGCGAACGCCGTCGGCCCCTCGACCGCGCTCGTGCCGGCGTCGCGACCGATGCAGCTGTCGAGCACCGTCCAGGACTCGAGCGTGGCCCGCAGGTCCGTCGAGGACTCCTGGATGATGTCGGCGCACCCGGTGCCACCGGCACCCTCGTCCTTGGTGAAGCGGTAGTAGGTGTCGCTCGACCTGATGACCGTGGAGTCGATCCGCGAAACACCCTGGTCCTGCCAGACCTGCGGGTCGCTGAAGGTCGTGAAGTCGCGGGTGGTCGCGTACATCATGCGGTGGTAGCTGTTCCCCGTGTGGTCCGGGTCGTCGGCTCCGTAGAGCGACGACGCCCAGAACACGACGTAGGCACCGATGGTGTCGTCGTAGTAGGCCTCGGGCGCCCAGGTGTTGCCGGCGTTCTCGGGGGCGACCTCGATGTGCCGCTGGTCGGACCAGGTCACGAGGTCGTGGGACTCCCACACCTCGAGGTAGTGGCTGCCCTGGCGGACCGAGTCACCCCAGGACGTGCCGCTGCCGATCGACAGGTCGGTGGCGATGAGGTAGAAGGTGTCGCCCTCGGGAGAGCGGATGAGGAACGGGTCGCGCAGTCCCTTCGTCCCCTCATCGGAGGTGAGGACCGGGCGTCCGGCGTTGAGCTCGTTCCAGTCGAGCGCGTTGTTGCCCTCGCTCGCGGCGAAGTAGATGTTCTCGCCGGCGAGGGAGTTGCCGGTGAAGTAGGCGAAGGCGTAGCCCTCGTAGTCAGGCGTCGCGATGGCGGCGCGGACGGTCGCGGTGAACTCGCGCGTCGCGGTCGCCTCGCCCTGCCGCAGCGTCGCGGTCAGGGTGACGGTGCTGTCGGCGGCGGGCCGCGAGACGACCCCGTCCGTGGCGATCACGGCGGGATCGGAGGACATCCACTCGATGGCGATCCCCTCCAGTGCGCCGGGCAGCGTCAGGTTGCCGCGGACGTCGTCGACGTTGGCGATCGAGAGGGAGGCGGCAGCGGCGTCCAGCACTTCTTGCGCCGTGGGGGCGGCTCGGAGACCCGTCTGGGAGGTGGGCGTCTGGGCGGTCCCCGGCGCCGCGACGGCACCGCCGGAGACGCCGACGAGCGGCAGGATCAGGGTCGCGACGCAGGTCGCGACGACCGTTTTGAGGCGCAGTCGAGGCATGGGGGTTGGTTCTCCTGGTTCGGCTTCGTTGTCGAGCGGGGATGGAACGGTGGTGCCGCGGTCGCGGGGGCGACCGGGGCGTCAGGTCTTGCGCTTGCGCGAGACGACGAGTCGCTGGAGGAGGACGAAGACGAGCAGGATGCCGCCGGTGATGATCGTCGTCGCTTCCGGTGGGATGCTGCCGTCACGGGTGATGAGGACGTTCATGAGCCCGAGGACGAGCGCACCGACCACGGACCCGAGGACGAACCCCGCGCCACCGGTGAGCAGCGTGCCACCGATGATGACCGCGGCGATGGCATCGAGCTCCCACCCGACACCGGTGATGTTCTGAGCGATGCCGAGCTTCGAGGTGTAGACGACGGCGGCGAGGCCGGCCAGGGTGCCGCTGATGATGTAGACCATGAGCTTCGTCCGGACGACGGGCAGACCCATGAGGAGGGCCGACTGCTCGGAACCGCCGATCGCGTACACGGTGCGACCCATCCGGGTCTTGTGCAGGACGACGAAGGCCGCGGCGACGACGATGAGTGCGATCACGACGTTCGGGGTGGTGATGAGGTCGTTGATCTTCGGGCCGTCGATCACCTTCCACTCGGTCGAGAGCGAGCGGATCGGCGAGTCGTCGGCGAGGCGCTCAGGGGTGGTGCTGAGCATCGACGCGAGCCCTCGTCCGAGGAACATCATCGCCAGGGTGGCGATGAAGGGTTGGACGTTGAAGTACTGGACGAGCACCCCTGAGAAGACGCCGAAGGCCGAGCCGATGAGGACCATGATCACCATGACGGCGATCGGATTCCAGCCCGAGTTCGCGAGCATCACCCCGACGAGACTGCTGATCGCGATGATCGCGCCGACGGAGAGGTCCACGCCCCCAGTGAGGATCACGAAGGTGAGCCCGACGGCGAGGATGATCAGGTACGCGTTGTTGATGAGCAGGTTCGAGATGGTGCTCGCCTGGACGATGCGCCCGTAGGCGATCTCGCCGTACACGACCATGCCGATGAAGATGACGACGGCGGCCAACGTCGGCAGCGTCTCGAGGTTCGGCGTCAGACGCGCCAGCAGCGTCCGCCGCGGGGGCGCCGACGCGTCGAGCGTCGGTCGTTCGCTGAGGGTGCTCATGCGGACACCGTTTCCTTTCGCGTGGGGACGGACGCGGGTGGCGTCGTCCGGGAGTTCCGACGGGCGAACAGGGCTCGCACGCGCTGGGACTGGAGGAGGCAGATGATCACGATGACGACCGCCTTGAAGGCCGGCGTCGCCGACGAGGGGATGGAGAGGAACACGATCGTCTTGTCGAGCGTGGCGATGAGGAGTGCCCCGATGACGCTGCCGGTGATGGAGAACTTGCCGCCGGCGAGCGAGGTGCCGCCGATGACGACGGCGAGGATCGCGTCCATCTCCGCGTTCAGACCGGTCTTCGCGACCTCGACGGTCATGACGCTGGCCGTGCTGAAGATGCCGGCGACACCGGCCAGGACCGAGCTCACGATGTAGACCGCGATGAGGATGCCGATCGGGCGGATCCCCGCCATCCGCGCCGCCCGCGGGTTGATGCCGATGGACTCGATCATGAGCCCGAGCGCGGTGCGCCGCACGAGGACGGCGACGATCGCGACGATGACCCCGGCGATGATGAAGACCACCGGGAACCCGAACACCGTGCCGTTCGCGAGCCACCGGAAGGGCTCGTTCGTCGCCGAGGTGTTCTGACCGGAGGTGATGACCTTCGCGAGACCTCGGCCGGCGAGCATCGTGATCAGCGTGGTGATGAACGGCTGCAGCCCGACGATCGAGACGAGGACCCCGTTCACCGTCCCGAGGAAGGCGCTGACAGCGAGCGCGAGCAGGGCCGCGACGATCGCCGTCCCGGCGTCACCGCCGCTCTGGTTGCTCATGAACTCCATCGACACGGCGCCGGAGACGGCCATCACGGATCCGACCGAGAGATCGATACCGCGGGTGGCGATGACGAGGGTCATGCCGACCGCGATCATCATGATCGGGGCGCTCGCGCGGAGGATGTCGATCGGGTTGCCCGACAGGTTGCCGGTCGTGCCGTTGACGGAGACACCGAGGTAGCCGGGGTCCTTCACGAGGTTGATGACGAGCAGCAGCAGCAGGGTCACGATCGCCCAGATGTAGGGCTGGTGGACGATGGTGCTGACGATGCCGCGGGCGGAGCGCTGCCCTCCGCTGGCGGAGGAACCGGAACGGGCCGGACCCTGACTGGTGGCGCTCACGTGGCGCTCCCTTCGGTGGCGATCAGGTCGACGATGGTGTCTGCGGTGACCTCGGGTCCGTTGACGATCTCGCCGATCTTACGATGATCCTTCAGCACGACGATCCGCTCGCTCAAGCGCACGACCTCCTCGAGCTCGGAGGAGATGAAGACGACCGACATGCCGTCCTCGGCGAGGGCGGCGATGGCCTCCTGGATCTCGGCCTTCGCGCCGACGTCGATGCCGCGGGTGGGCTCGTCGAGCACGATGAGCTGCGGCTTCGTCGCGAGCCACCGGCCGAGGAGCACCTTCTGCTGGTTGCCGCCGGACAGGTTCTTGATGGGACGCTCGGGGTCGGACGGGCGCACGTTGAGTTCGAGCAGGTACTTGTCGCACAGCTCGTTCTGCTCCCGGCGGGAGAGCGGGCGGGCCCACCCTCGGCGGGCCTGCACGGCCAGGATGAGGTTCTCGCGCACGGTGAGGTCGCCGATGATGCCCTCGTCGCGACGATTCTCCGTCGAGAAGGCGATCTTCTTGGACAGCCCGGCCATGGGGGTGTGCACCTCGGCCGGGGATCCGTCGATGGTGACGGAACCGGAGTCGGGTCGGTCGGCCCCGTAGATGAGGCGCCCGAGTTCGGTGCGTCCTGAGCCGAGGAGTCCGGCGAGACCGACGACCTCGCCGGCGTGCACCTCGATGTCGACGGGGTCGATCGAGCCCTTCCGGCCGAGCTCGGTGGCGCGGTAGAAGGCTGGAGCGTCCGCAGCGCCTGCGCGCCCGCGGTTGGAGCCGAGGGCGGCGAGCGTGCCGTAGTCCTTCCCGATCATCTTCGAGATGAGTTCGGTCCGGTTCAGTTCCGACGTCAGGTACTCGCCGACGAACTCGCCGTTGCGGAGCACCGTGAGCCGGTCGCTGATCGCGTAGACCTGATCGAGGAAGTGGGAGACGAAGAGGATCGCGACGCCCTGGTCGCGCAGTCGGCGCATGACCTGGAAGAGGCCCTCGACCTCGTTGGCGTCGAGACTGGAGGTCGGTTCGTCGAGGATGAGCACCTTGGACTTGGTGACCATGGCCCGGCTGATCGCGACGAGCTGTTGCAGCGCGAGCGAGATGCTCGAGAGCGGCTGCTTGGGGTCGATGTGGCCGAGGCCGAGGCCGACGAGCGCTTCGTGCGCCGCCTCGTGGGTCCGGCGCCAGTTGATGCCGAACGGCCCGCGGACCTCGTGGCCGAGCATCACGTTCTCACCGACGGTGAGGTTGTCGCAGAGGTTCACCTCTTGGTAGACGGTGGAGATGCCGGCGCTCTGGGCGTCGGCCGTCCCGGAGAAGGAGCGCGGCCCGCCCGCGACGAGGATCGAACCGGAGTCGATCTTGTACACGCCGGTGAGGGCCTTGATGAGCGTCGACTTGCCGGCGCCGTTCTCACCCATGAGGGTGTGGACCTCGCCCGGGAAGAGGCGGAAGTCCACGTCTTGCAGGGCTTTGACGCCCGGGAACTCGATGGAGATGTGCTGCATCTCGACGATCGGCTCGGTGATTGCCATGTCTGCCTGGTCGTTCTGCCGGGTCGTCCGGCGTCGTCGCTGGGGAGCGTGAGCCCCGGAAGGTGTGGGCCGGTCGCCCGGCAGCGAGGCGTTCGCTGCCGGGCGACCGGGATGCATCAGTACGCGCGGGTCGGAAGTGCTTCCTTGGCCGCGTCGGGTGAGTCGAACGTCACGCTCGGCACGACGATCTCGGACTCGACCGAATCGCCGGCGAGAGCCTTCTTGACCACGTCGATCGCGGTGTCGCCGAACAGCGGGTTGTACTCTGCGACGAAGCTCAGGCGGCCTGCCTCGAGCGCCTCGAGGGCGGCCTTCGTGCCGTCGATCGTGATGATCTTGACGTCGGTGCCGGGCTTCAGACCGGCCTCCTCCACGGCGAGGGCTGCGCCGAGGCCCATCTCGTCGTTCTGGGCGAACACGAGCTGGACGTCGTTGTTGTTCGCCTTGAGGATCGTCTCGAAGACGCTCTTCGCCTCTTCGGTGGACCAGTTGGCCGACTGTGACTCGAGCTTCGTGAAGTTCGGGTCGATGGTCTCGTCCCAGCCCTTGTTGCGGTCGTTCACCACGGAGAGTCCGGGAGGGCCCTCGAGCACGACGTACTTGGCGCCGTCGGGGAACTGGCCGTTCGCCCATTCGGCGGCGGAGCCGGAGATGCCGACGTTGTCGGGGGCGATCCGGCTCGTGTAGAGCTCGGTGTCGTTCGGCTCGATGCCGCGGTCGAGGAGGACGACGGGGATCTCGGCCTCCTTCGCGCGCTCCAGGACGCTCTCCCAGCCGGTCGCCTCGGTGGCGGACAGCAGGATGGCGTCGACGCCCTCGTCGATGAACGAGGTGAAGGCGGTGATCTGCGAGTTCTGATCGCCGTTCGTCGCCGGCGCGTACTTGAGGTCGAAGCCGTTCTCCTTCGAGAACGAGTCCTGGATGTTCTTCTCGTTCGCGGTGCGCCATCCGCCTTCGGGGCCGACGGCCACGAAGCCGATGGTGGTGAGTTCGCCGTCGCCGCCGGCGTCACCGCCGGTGCTTCCGGAACCGCCGGAGCAGGCGGTCGCGCTGATCGCGATGGCACCGACGAGAGCGAGGCCCGCGATGGCGCGGACACGTGCTGTTCTGAACATTGATCTCCTCCTTGAGACCCGCGGTCCCGACACTGGGGCGCGGTGTGAATGCGATGTGTGCTGCTGGTGCAACGCCGGTGGGCACTGATTGTTAGCGATCACAATTGCGTTGTGCTGAACATTAGCCAGGGCCGCGACACCATGTCAACAGGCAATGTGAGCCCTCACATTCGTCCGCGATCCACTCCCCCGACACGTGTCGCTCGCGCTAGAGTCGGGGTCGTCGGCGTTCCACCCGACCGCCCGCCTCGATGGAGAGTCACCCATGTCCACACCCGCGCCGCTCGTGCATCTGCGCGGCGTCTCCGTGCGGTTCCCGGGTGTGCAGGCCCTCGACGACGTCGAGCTCCGACTCTTCCCCGGTGAGGTCCACGCCCTGATGGGCGAGAACGGTGCCGGGAAGTCCACCCTGGTCAAGGTGCTGACGGGCGTCCACCACGTCGACGCGGGTCGCATCGGTTTCGACGGCCGCGACGTGTCCTTCTCGAGCGTCGCCGACGCCCAGGCGCACGGGATCAGCACGGTCTACCAGGAGGTCAACCTCCTCCCCAACCTCACCGTCGCGGAGAACATCCTCCTGGGTCGTGAGCCACGGCACGCCTGGGGTGGGATCTCCGGGCGACGCATGCGCGAGCGGGCCAGGGAGCTGCTCGCTTCCGTCGGACTCGACATCGACCCGTCGTCGCAGCTGTCGACCCATCCGCCGGCCGTCCAGCAGCTCGTCGCGATCGTGCGCGCCATCGCCGTCCGCACCCGGGTGCTCGTGCTCGACGAACCGACCTCGAGCCTCGACACGGACGAGGTCACCGAGCTCTTCCGGATCATCTCGATCCTCAAGGCCGAAGGGGTCGCGATCCTCTTCATCTCGCACTTCCTCGACCAGGTGTACGAGATCTCCGATCGCCTCACCGTGCTGCGCGAGGGCCGTCTCGTCGGCGAGTACCTCCCCCACGAACTGCTCCGCATCGACCTCGTCCACAAGATGATCGGTAAGGAGCTCGCGACCTTCGACGAGATCCGCCGCGGGCTCGACCTCTCCGACGAGGGCGACGCACTCGACGGCGAGGAACCGTTCGTCGCCGCCATCGGCCTCGGACGCCAGGGAGGCGTCGAACCGATCGACCTGAAGGTCTACGAGGGCGAGATCGTGGGCATCGCGGGACTGCTCGGCTCCGGCCGGACCGAACTCGCCAGGCTTCTCACCGGTGTCGACCGGGCCGACACGGGTTCGGTGCAGGTGGGCGGTGCCCCGACCCGTCTCAGCACCCCGCGGCGGGCGCTCAAGCAGCGCATCGTCTACGCCTCCGAGAACCGCCGGACGGAGGGGATCATCGGCGAGCTCAGTGTTCGCGACAACATCGCCCTCGCTCTGCAGGCCGACCTCGGCTGGTTCCGACGGATCCCCCTGCGGCGGCAGAACGAGCTGGCCGAGAGCTACATCCAGGCCATGGGCATCCGGCCCGCGAACCCCGATGCGCTCATGAAGGAGCTCTCCGGGGGCAACCAGCAGAAGGTGCTCCTGGCGCGGTGGCTGGCGCTCGCCCCGCGACTCCTCGTCCTCGACGAACCGACGCGCGGGATCGACATCGGCGCGAAGGCGGAGATCCAGAAGCTCGTGAGTCGCCTCGCCGAGAACGGGCTCTCGGTCGTGTTCATCTCCGCGGAACTCGAGGAGGTGCTGCGGATCAGTCATCGCATCGCCGTGCTCCGAGATCGACGGAAGGTCGCGGATCTGCCGAACCATGATCTGACCGTGTCGAAGCTCTTGGCAGCGATGTCGGAGGCTCCGGACGAACGGGTGCCTGACCAGCGTCC
This sequence comes from Plantibacter sp. Leaf314, assembly GCF_001423185.1. NCBI lineage: Bacteria > Bacillati > Actinomycetota > Actinomycetes > Micrococcales > Microbacteriaceae > Plantibacter > Plantibacter sp. Leaf314. Next base: position 441,600 of record NZ_LMOB01000001.1, read on the forward strand.
GAGCGCCGAGCCGGACGGACCCCGTGGCTGAGGCGTCCCGCCATGCGACGATCTTCGACGTCGCTCGGCTCGCCGGGGTCTCCCATCAGACGGTGTCACGGGTGCTCAACGACCTGCCGAACGTCCGACCGGCGACGAAGGCCCGCGTCGAAGAGGCGATCAAACAGCTGCGGTACGTGCCCTCCCCGGCAGCGCGCACCCTGGTCACGAAGCGGTCGCGCACCATCGGGCTCATCGCCACCGGTGGGACGGAGTTCGGACCGTCGTCGTCCGTGCTCCACTTCAACGCGGCCGCTCGGGACGCCCGGTGGTCGGTGTTCACGGCGAACATGGTGGACAGCGACCCCGGATCGGCACGAGCCGCCGTCGAAGGGTTCCTCCGCCAGAACGTCGAGGGCATCGCGGTCATCAGCGCCCGGGAGGGCGTCACCGACATCGTCGCCGGGATGGAGCTGAGCGTGCCGCTCGTCGCCCTGCACGCGACGCCTCGAGCGGGCCTGGTGACGGTCGGTGTCGACCAGTACGCGGGCGCACGGGCCGCGACCGCGCACCTCATCCGGCTGGGTCACCGGCGCATCGGCCATCTCGCCGGGCCCGCAGACGCCGTCGACGCGCGGGAGCGCGAGCGTGGGTGGCGGGACGAACTCGCCGAGGCGGGTCTCGTCGCGCAGCTGATCGGCACCGGCGACTGGACGCCGACCTCGGGCTACGTGGTGGGTCGGCGTCTGGACGACGAGGTGACCGCGGTGTTCGCCGCGAACGACCAGATGGCGCTCGGGCTGATCCACGCCCTGACCGAGCAGGGCGTCCGCGTCCCACTCGACTTCAGCGTCGTCGGATTCGACGACATCCCCGAGGCCGAGCATCTCTCGCCACCCCTGACGACCGTCCGTCAGGACTTCGAGCTCGTCGGCCGGACCATGCTCGCCACGCTCCTCGACCACGTCAACGGCGACCCGGCGCGGACGACGGCCCCCTCGGTCCCGCTCCTCGTGGAGCGGGACTCGACGGCGGCGGCCCCGACGACGATCCGCGTCCGCCAGGACCTGGCGCGCACACGGGTCGACTGAGCCGGTCTCCGGTTCCCGATCAGCGGGCTGCGAGCATCCGGTCGGCGGTCCGCACCGACAACGCCATCTGGGCGAGGCCCGGGTTCGCCGCCAGGGCGCTCGGGAACGTGGAGTTGTCGCAGATCCACAGGTTGTCGATGTCGTGCGACCGACCGTCGCCATCGACGACGCCCTCGGATGGATCGGTGCTCATCCGGCACGTCCCCAGCGTGTGCGCCGTGCGTGCGAGCACCCGGGTGCTCCGAGCGCCTGCCGCCGTGAGGATGTCCGTCATCGTCCGGATGGCGTGACGGTCGATGGCCTCCTCGTTCGCGCCGGGCGAGAAGGTGATCGACGCCCGCGGCAGACCCCACTCGTCCTCCTCCGAGGACAGCTCGAGGCGGTTGCCGTCGGCGGGGAGGCACTCGGCGTTCATGCCGATGCCGGCGCTGTGACGTGACAACTCGAGTTCGTCCATCAGTTCCGAACCCCACAGGCCACCGCCGCGCACGAGTGTCGTGGCGTAGTTGAAGGGCATGACGCCGAGACTCTGCAGGAGGTATCCGCCGACGAAATCGGCGTCCTTCGGACGCAGGAAGTCCTCGGTGATGAGTGCCGACGGGTAGCCGCGGTATCCGCGGATCTGCTCGTCGAACCGGCCCCACACCTGGACGGCGCCGTGGGCGAGGAAGTTGCGTCCCACCTGGCCACTGGAGTTGGCGATCCCGTTGTGGAGCAGGAGGCGGGGCGTCTCGATCCCACCGCCGGCGAGCACGAGCGCCGCGCACCGCTGCCGATGGTCGGCACCGTCCTGCCGGTAGACCACGCCGGTGACCTGACCGCGAGCGTCGCGCTCGATGGTGTGGACGACCGCATCCGGACGGATCTCCGCGCCGGCCGCGACGGCGGCCGGGAGGTAGGTGATGGCCGTCGTCGCCTTCGCACCGTGGCGTTCGCCCTGGTGGATCGATCCGACGTTCGTCGTCGCGCGCCGCAGGCCGTGGTGGGGCTGGTCGCGGTCGCGGGTGATGATCGCGGCTGGTGCGTCCGTGGCCCGGATCCCGAGGGCGTCGGCACCCTTCGCCATGAGGTCCGCCGGGGCGTTGCGCTGCGGCGGAGCGTACAGGTACGTGCGCGCCGGGTCCCAGGGGTACGGCGTCGGACCGGAGACGCCGATGAACGCCTCGACCTCCTCGACGTAGCGGGTCAGCTCCGCGTGGTCGACGGGCCAGTCCATTCCCTGCCCGGTGTCGCTGCGCAGGCGCAGGTCGCGGGCATCAGGACGTGGGGTGAACGCGCCCCAGTGCACCGTGCCACCGCCGACGCCGAATCCGCTGTTGTTCGGACCGAACGCGGTCGGGGCGTCGCCGCCGCTGAACCGGCTGGACATCCAGTTGATCGTGGTCGCATCGACCTCGTCCGGGGTGGATTCGGCCGGATCGTGGTTCGGCCCGGCTTCGAGGGCGACGACACGGAGGCCCTGCGCGGCGAGGCGTGCGAGCAGTGGCGCACCTCCCGCTCCGGTCCCGACCACGACGACGTCGACGCTGTCCTCGAGGTCGTACGTCTGCATGGAATCGAGGTTCACGCGGTGTCCTTCTGCGTCTGGTCGAGTGGGGCGACGCCGAGGTCGGAGGGCTCCCACTCGTCTCGGGTGTCTGCGGCGAGTTGCTGGTAGCCGGCGAAGTCGACGTCCTCGGCTCCGGTCGCGAAGCCGTCGTAGCCGACCCGCGCGAGGGACGCCGGGTGGATGAGCCATTCCCGCACGAGGTCGACGCGCAGGTCCTCGAACCAGCGACGCAGCTCGTCTCCCGCCACGGTCCCGCCGGGCACGCCCTTCCCGTCGATGACGTCGCGGATCATCGCGTCCTGGCCGTCGGGTGAGGTCGGCCAAGCCGGCAGGAGCTCGTCCAGGCCGACGCGGTAGGCCTCATCGTCCGTCAAGGCCCCCATCGGCCGCCAGCCGTCGCCGCCGCCTGCTGCGAGGTCGGTGTCGACGCGCGCGGCGAGGTCGATCGCCCCGCCGACCGGCTGCGGCACGAGCCGCGCGGCGATCTGTCGGAGCAGGTCGAGCTGCTCCGGCTCCAACACACGCGATCGGTATGCGGCAGCGTCGGGCAACGCCCGTCGTGCAAGGGCGCTCCGGACGCGCGTCGTGGTGCGTGGTGAGGCGATGACGCGCCCCCACTCGGCGGGCACGAGCGCGCTGTGGACGAGGATCTCGTCCCACAGCTCCGTGATCGCGTGCGCGACCTCGGCAGGGCGTTCGAGCGGGAGCAGGTGTCCCGCTCCGGCGAGGGAGACGAATCGCGCACGCGGATATACACCGGACAGCAGGTCCGGCTGCACGGCGGCACCGAGCGCATCGTCCTGGTCGCCAGCGAGGACGGTGCACGGGAGGTCCAGGACGCCGACGGACGAGGTGGTGTCCTCGAGACTGCCCTGCTCCAGCCAGCGTCGCCACGCCACCGGCGACATGGCCTGCACGGACGCGACGGTCGGCTGCTGGAGCTCGGCCGACAGCGGAGCACCCACATTGTCGTCGACGAAGGTCTGCGCATCGGCTTCGGCGATGCGGCCGTCCTCGACCCAGGCGAGCATCTGACTGCGCTTCTCGTCGGGCATCGGTTCGGGTGTCGGCGGCGACGGTGCGAGGAGGACCACCCCGAGGAGACCGAAGACGGGGATGTCGCCGTCCCGCACCCGGGACGCGATCCCGGCAGCGATCTTCCCGCCCATGCTGTGCGCACACAGCAGCCATGGGCCGCCGTCGGCCTCGTCCGCGATCACCGCGAGGGCGGTGTCGATCTGTGCGGACACCGAACCGTCGGGCGCATCGGCGGAGCCGCCCTGACCGGGGAGGGTGACGGGGACGACCCGGAAGCGGTCACCGAGCTCATGAGCGAGGGGCTGCGCCGCCGCCGCGTCCAGGCCGAGCCCGGGAAGGAAGAAGACCGTGCACTCGGCCGCGGTCACGGAGTGACCATGCCGCCGTTGACGTTCAGCGTGGCACCGGAGACGTACCCGGATTCCGCTGAGGCCAGGTAGACGTAGGCCGGCGCGAGCTCGGCAGGCTGCCCCGCCCGCTGGTAGGTGTTCTCGTCGTCGAAGTTCGTCATCTGCTCGTCCGACACGCCGTCGGACACCTGCAGTGCGGTCCACACGGGGCCAGGGGCGACCACGTTGACGCGGATCCCCCGGTCGGCGAGCTGCAGGGCGAGACCCTTCGACAGGTTGTTGATCGCGGCCTTCGTCGCGGCGTAGTCGAGCCGGTCGGGCGACGGCTTGTAGGCCTCCAGCGATGCCGTGTTGACGATGCTCGCACCGGCACCGAGGTGCGCGAGCGCGGCCTTGGTGATCCAGAAGTTCGCGAAGACGTTCGTCCGGAAGGTCTCCTCGAACTGTTCGTCGCTGAGGTCCTCCACGCGGTCGACGGCGATCTGCTTGCCGGCGTTGTTGACGAGGATGTCCAGACCGCCGAGGAAGTCGGCGGCCTCCGACACGAGCCGGCGGCATTCGGCGGCGTGCGAGACGTCGGCGACGATCGCCAGGCCGCGTCGCCCGGCCTCGTCGATGAGCCCGAGCACGTGCTCGGCGTCCTCCTCCTCACCCGGAAGATGCGCGATGACCACGTCGGCGCCCTCCCTGGCGAACGCGATCGCCGTGGCGGCACCGATACCGGAGTCGCCGCCGGTGATCAGGGCCTTGCGACCGGAGAGTCGTCCGCTCCCCCGGTAGCTCGATTCGCCGAGGTCGGGAACCGGCGTCATCCGGGCCTGGACGCCGGGCTCCGGCTGGTGCTGCAATGGTGGTTCGACCCGGGCGTATCGGGTCACAGGATTGGTCAGCTCGTACTGGTCATGCGGGGACATGACGACCACGCTAGACGAGTGACCGGTCGACCTCGGTGGGGTTGCGCTCGGGCCGTCAGCCGGTCATGAGACCGGGCGGACGACTCGTATCGGGGACCGGTCAGCAGAACGACGAGGGTCCGCCCCAGCCGCCGACCCAGGCCTCGAGGCGAGGGTCGGACCGCAGCGGGAACACGCCCTCGGCGACGAGCCGTTCCGTCGTGAACGCGGCAGGGCCGCCCCAGCGCTGCGCTCGACGCGTGGCGCGCCGCGACCGCAGGGTGCCGAGCGGGATGCCTTCGTCGTCGACGAGCTCGATGGTGCCCACCTCGCCCGTTCCGAGGCGTCCGGCGGCGTCCGTGATCCACGCCGGGTCGAGGACGACGACGGGTCGCTCGAGGTCCCACGTCACGCGCGCGTCGGTCTGATCCGATCCGATGACCACGCGCGGGTCGTCCCGGAGCTCCGGCGCTCCATCGTCCTCGAGGACCAACCTGGCCTGCGGGAAGGCGGCGAGGAAGGAGTCCGCCGCGATGAACCGGGCGGCCCCGCTGTGCTCACCCCGCAGCCGCATCACGACGTCGACCGCGTCCGACCACAGGGCTCTCGGTGCGGAACCCGGGACGGGGATCGCCGAGAGCAGCCGGGTCGTCTGCGCGTTCGCGCGGTGCATGCCGGAGTCGGCGCGCCCGGCCCACTCCGCTCCGTCGTGCCAGGCCACCGCGGCGGGCACGTGAGCGAGCACGGCACCGGCCTGCCACATCCGGTGCGCCCACTCCCAGTCCTCGCCGCCGTACGTGGTGAAGGTCTCGTCGAAACCGCCGACCTCGTCGAACATTGCCCGCGAACACGCGATGACCGCTCCGATCACGAACCGGTAGGACCGGTCGTCCGCCTCGAGGAGGTCGTGCGACCTGGCGTACGCCTCGGCGAGCCAGGCGGGTTCGGCCAGTTCACGACCGGCCGCAGCCTCGACGACGGGCACGTCCGGATCGATGCCGGAGAAGTCGGCGTGGCGGCGACGGCCCACGGTGACGGCCTCGGGCAGCAGGGCCGGCAGCCGGGTCAGCGCCCGGACGTAGCCCGGCTCCGGGACCGTGTCGGCGTCGAGAAAGCACAGCAGTTCACCGCTGCTCGCGCGCACACCGAGGTTGCGGACCGCCGCGAGGCGGAAGCCCTGGTCCTCCTGCCGGACGTGGATCACGTCGTCGGGCACCTCGACCACGCCCGGTGAACCGTCGTCGGCGACGACGATCTCCAGCAGCTCGCGCGGGTAGTCCTGCGCGGCGAGGGCGTGCAGCGTGCGGCCGAGCTCGCCGGGCTGGTCGTAGTGCGCGACGATCACCGACACCCGAGGGAGCGGATCGGGGTGGATCCCGTCGAGTGTGTCCCAACGGTTGCCGACGACCCAGGGCCGCCTCATGCGTCCAGCCCGTCCCACCAGCGCAGGTACGAGTCCGTCGCCTCCGTCCACGACATCGGCAGGCGCCGCAAGCCGTGCCAGGTCTGCTGTGGCTGTTCGGCGGCGCTGCGGACCGCGACCGCGAGGTCCGATTCGTCGACGGACGTCAACGCACCCGGGCGCAGGGCGGCCATCTCGTCGATGTACCGGTTGCGCATGGCCACCGGTCGCCGACCCCAGCCGATCCAGGACGCGAGCGAACCGGATGCCGAGACGTGTCGGTGCGCGATGACGGGGACGGCGACGGCTCTCCCCCGCCGGGCGATCTCCGCATCGTCGAGCCAACCGGTCACTTCGACGCCGACGCCGAGGGCACCGGCACGACGGATGAAGGCCTCGAGGTCGGCGGCGTGTCCGTCGGAGGCGCGGCCGAGGACCGTCAGTCGGGTCATCCCGGCGGCCGCTGCGGCCGCCGCCGCCTCGTCGTGTCCCTTGCCGGGGTAGAAGAAGCCGAGGACGCCGACGGATCCGTCGGGCACCTGTGGCTGTTCTCCGTCCTGGACTTCGACCGGCAACGGGATCCGGGCGACCGGCCCTGACCAGACACCCTCCTCGCGGAGGAGTTCCCGCTCGTGGTCGCTGTTGATGACCACGCCGCGCGCGGCCGCTGCCACCCGGGCGTAGGCGGCCCGCCGACGTGGGAGGTTGTGCGCCCCGTCGGAGGCCTGCGGGACGTCGTGCAGGGTGACACTCACCCGCAACCGCGCTGCGAGCTGGACGAAGTCGTCGGCGGCGTGCTCCGGTGACCCGCCCCAGAGGCGATCGGTGAAGTGCGCGTGCACCGCGGTGCCGTCGGCGAGGCGATCGAGGTGCGTCGCGTCGACGCTCCGGACGGCCGGATGCCGCGCGGCGACCTCGGCGGCCAGTTCCCGCGCGTAGACGGCGACGCCGTGGTTGCCCGCGTGGACGAGGAGGAGCGGCACCTCCATCACGCGTCACGCCAGACGGCGAGGAGGTCCGTCAGCCTGCCGACGGCCGCGACGACGAGGCCGGGGTGGGACGCGTACCAGTCGGTGTGGGCGGCGCGAACCTCGGCGTCGTCGATCTCGGCACCGTCCACGATCCAGTGGTCACGAGGCTGGTCGGCGAGGGACCACGCGTCGACGACCTCGGGAAGCAGCGGTGCATGCACGGCGTTCAGCAGGGGCCGACCGGGATCGGTGACGCCACCGCCCAGACCGAGCACGCCGAGCACCCTCACCCCCAGGGGAAGCCAGATCGCGTTCCCGGGGTGGTTGACCGTGCGGACGTGATCGGCGGTGACCTCGTCGAACAGATCGGAGACCGCCACGTCGGTGAGCGCTTCACGCGTGCGGAGCACCTCGAGCGAGGACTGACCGATCGCCCGCACGGCGTCCGGCGGCAACGCCGACGCGACAGGGATGCCGGCAGTAGCGGCAAGCGTCCGGACGTCGTGGTAGTCGACGATCGGGAGGCTCTCCTCGAACGCCGGGATCCGGATGGAAGCCTGGAACGGGTACAGTCCTCCGAAGCGCACCGGCGGCAGGGTCAGGACCCGGCCGTCGGTGGCGGCCGCCACCTGCCTGGTTCCGAGCGGCAGCCCGTGATAGTCGTCGCGGACGGGCTGCGTCACCACACTGTGGGCGCTCCGCACGACCTCGTGAAGGCGCTCGGCGTCCTCGGCGGTCATCTCGTGCACGGCGGGAACGCGCACGAAGCGTCGTCCCTCGGCGTCCATCACCGTGCGGAGCGATTCGGCCTGACAGTTGCCGAGCACCACGCCGAAGTCGGCCGGGAGCGGCGCGAGCCCGTAGAACTCCGCGTAGTGCCGTCGACGCGCCGACACCGATGTCTCGGAGGGCGCGCTGATCGTGCCCGGGTCGGCGGTGAGGCTCATGCTCCGACCGTATACCGTCGCCGGAGACCGGAGGTTCCTGCGGCCATGAGGTTGCGCAGAGGCCCTACCGTCTGCCAGTCGGTCGGTCGGCGCCATACCTGCCTGTGGCGTGAGCGACCAGGTCTATCGGCGATGACAACCGTTATCGATTACATGAAGACATTGCAATTCGTTTATGTATGTGGTGCGATGGATCCATCGCCGGACCTGCAACTGAAGGAGCACCCATGAGCACCACCGAGATCCACGCCGAGCACACCCTCGCCGACCACACCCACGGAGCCGACTGCGGCCACGAGGCCGTCGCGCACGAGGACCACACCGACTACGTGCACGGCACGCACCACCACGCCGAGCACGGCGACCACTACGACGAGCACGAGAGCGTCGCCGAGCACACCGTCACGGACCACGCTCACGGTGACGACTGCGGCCACGAGGCCGTCCAGCACGGCGACCACGTCGACTTCGTCCACGAGGGTCACAAGCACGCCGCCCACGGCGAGCACTACGACGAGCACTGAGCCCGTCCCTGCTGAACGCCTGAGGGCCCCGACCGGACGGTCGGGGCCCTCAGGCCTTCCCGGACCGCCCCTTGACCGGGCAAGCCCGGCGGGGCCAGGGTTCGACGTCCTACTCCCCCGCGCGCGACGCCCCGCGTCGGTGCTGCTCCGTCGCCGGGAGTGAGACCTCGAAACGGCTGCCCTCGCCGAGGGTGCTGTGCGCGGTGAGGCGGCCCCCCAGCGCCTCGGCGAGGCCGCGGGCGATCGAGAGGCCGAGACCGGTGCTCCGTCCGGCGCGGACCCGCGACGGCTCGCCACGCCACAGCCGGTCGAAGATCCGTGGCAGGTCCGCCGCCGGGATACCCTCACCGGTGTCGACCACCGCGATCCGCACCGTACCGTCGACGACCACCGCGTCGAGGTCGATGCGCCCGCCCGCCGGGGTGTGCCGCAAGGCGTTCGACAGCAGGTTGTCGAGGATCTGCCGCAGTCGGGCTGGATCGGTCTCGAGGCGCAGAGGACCGGTGATCTGGACGTGCAGCGCGACATCGGAGGCCGCCGTGCGCACCCGGTACGCCTCGGCGAGGTCGCGCACGACCACCGCCGCATCGCACCTCCGCAGGTCCAACACGAGGTCCCCGGACTCCGCCAACGCGAGCAGCTGCAGGTCGCCGGTGATCCGCTCCATCCGCCCCGCCTCATCCAGCACGAGCCGGCGGAGGGCCGCGTCGTCGAGTCCCAGTCCGTCATCCGCAGCCTCGACCCAGCCACGGATGTTCGTCAGCGGGCTGCGCAGCTCGTGGGCGATGTCGCCGAGCAGGCGACGGCGGGAGGCCTCGTGTCCGGCGACCTCACTCGACATGCGGTCGAACGCCGCTCCGACGCCGGCGAGGTCGTCGCCCGCGGGGAGCTCCGCGCGGGCATCCCGATCGCCGGCACTGAACCGCTCGACAGCAGCCTCGAGCCGACGCGCGCTCCGCAGGGTCGGCACGATGATGAGTGCCGCCGCCACCGACAAGAGCGCCAGCAGCACCACGATGAACCCGGCGACGCGGGCGATCGATCCGGGACTCGCGTCGAGCGGGCCGCGGGCGTCGCCGCGTTCATCGGTGAGCACCAGGGTGACGGCGGGCGCCGTCGTGGCCTTCGCCTGATCGCTGCGCGCCTGGAGCAGGCACTCCTCGGCGGTGTCGTCACCGCTCGGGACGGTGCGCAGCGCGAGTCCCGCGGGGGCGACCGACGGCGACAGGGCGAGTTCGACGCTGGTGATCAGCGGTGCGTTCGCCGCAAGCAGGCACGCGTTCGTCCGAGCACGGAGGTCGTCGAGGGCGGTCTGCTCGCTCGGCAACGGGGTTTCCAGCGCGGCGCGGCCGCAATCCGGGGCATCCTCGTCACCGGAGACGACCGGTCGGCCGGTCGCCCACACCGCCGTCTCGCCGACCGCCTCACCCAGACACGTCACCACCGCATCCGCCTGCCGGGCGAGCTCCGCACGCTGCGTCCCATCGAGCAGGAACGGCCCGATGATCCCGTCGGGCAGCCCCAGCTCGGACGTCACCGGATCGGCTCGGAGCGCGAGCGGGTCGAGCAACCGGGTGGCGCGCGCCGGGCGAGGCAGCTCGGGCGCGGTGTCCGCGATCACCGTCCCGTCGCCGCCGACCACGGCGATGCGGCGTCCCGTCTCCTGACCGAGGACCAACAGCGTCGACCCGACATCGTTCCAATCCGGGTGATGCCCGGCCCAGACCGTCAGCGCGTCCATCACCTGCTCGTCCCGCATGAGATCGGAGCCGGACGCCTGCTCGTCGTACCGGTACTCCGACGTCTGCGCGAGCCAGATCGTGCCGCCCACCGAGGCCAGCACGAGCAGGAGCCCGGCCGCGAGATAGCGGGCGAGGAGCCGCGGTACGCGTCGGCGCCCCACCGTCGCCGCTCCGCCGCTGTCAGTCATGTCGTCAGCCATGCTCTCATCGCTTCCCGTCCCGGTTCGCATCCGTGCCCCGATCGCCACGCCACGCGATCAGGTCGCGGCGAGGGCCGCGGTCGGCGACTGCCGAGCGGCACGGATGGACGGGGCGAGCCCGGCGACGGCACCGGTCACCAGTGCAGCGGCCATCCCGGACAGGATCGTCTCCACCGGGACGACCAGCGGCCAGTGCTGCAGACCACTCCACGCCCAGGTGCCGAGCAGACCGAGCACCACGCCCGTCGCACCACCCAGTGCGCAGAGCGTGACCGCCTCCACGAGGAACTGCGCCTGGATCTGACCGCGGTGTGCGCCGAGCGCTCGCCGCAATCCGATCTCCCGGCGACGTTCCAGCACGGAGACGAACATCGTGTTCGCGACGCCGATGCCACCGATCACGAGCGCGACGGCGGCGAGTGCGAGGAACAGGCCGTCGAAGCTCGACCGGGCCGCGGCTTTCGCGGCGAGCACGGCCGAGGGCTGACTCACCTGCACGAGTCCGCCCGCCCCGGGCGAGAGGGTGGCGGCGACGACGGGACGCAGGGCGTCGATCGACGCCTCGACACCCGTGACGTAGGCGACCGTCGGTGCGCCGTCGAAACCCAGCCAGCGCTGTGCGGCAGCGTCGTCGACGAGGACCGCCGACTGCACGTCGGCGGACAGCGGCGTCTCTGCGAGCACACCGACGACGGTGAACGCGACGCCGCCGACATCGATCGTGGCCGGCCGATCGGGCAGCCGAGACAGGCCCAACCGCTCGGCTGCGTCGATGCCCAGCACCGCGGTCGGCAGGTCGCTCCGATCGAGCCAGCGGCCGGAGGTCACCTCGGTCCGCAGCACCCCTCGGAGGTCACCGCGCACGGCGAGCGTGGTCAATCCGGTCTCCGGGTACCCGCGGAACACGTTGCTGCGAACCGGGGCGTGGGTGTTCCCGACCGTCGCGGCGTCGGTCACGGTTCCGATGCGCTGCAGCATGCCGAGGGCCTCGTCGGGCAGCGGGACGGGCGACCCGTCGGCGCCGGCACGGGGATCGGCACGCAACAGGTCCGCCCCGAGCGCCGTGAGCTGCTCGTCGAGCGCGGCCTGCGAGGAGGCGGGCACGGCGGTGACGGTCACGAGGGTCGCGATGCCGATGGCGATGCCGATCGTCGAGAGCACGGCACGAAGCGGTCGGGTACGGAGCCCGACCGTGCCGACCTCCAGGAGGTCTCGGAGGTCGAGACGTCTGCGGGGCTCACGCATGGGCCATCCTCTCGGTGTGTGCATCGGTGTCGGTGTCGGTGATGATGCGACCGTCGCGCAGCTCGATCCGACGCGGCAGCCGTGCGGCCAGCTCGACGTCGTGGGTGATGACGACGACGGTGGTCCCCTCGTCGTGCAACCGTTCGAGCAGGCCGAGCACGCGCTCGCCGTTCGCGGTGTCGAGGGCGCCGGTCGGTTCGTCCGCGAGGACGACGAGCGGGTCGGTCACGATCGCCCGGGCGATGGCGACCCGCTGCCGTTCGCCGCCGGAGAGGTCCTGCGCCGCGTGCCCGATCCGGTGTCCGAGGCCCACCCGCTCGAGCGCCGCGCAGGCGAGGTCGCGGCGTTCCCGCCTCGGAACGCCGCTGTAGAGCAGCGCCGTGACGACGTTCTGTTCGGCGGTCACGCCGTCGGACAGGTGAAACCCCTGGAAGACGAACCCGATCGAGCTCCCCCGCACGTCGGACAGTGCCCGATCCGTGAGCTCACGGGTGTCGACACCGCCGATGCGGACCACGCCGGCGGTGGGCCGGTCGAGCGTGCCGAGCACGTTGAGCAACGTCGACTTGCCGGCGCCGGAGCGCCCGACGATCGCGGCGAGCTCACCCGCGTCGATCCGCAGGGAGACGTCGTCCAGCGCGGCGACCCCGCCGGGGTGGATGCGACTGACGTGCTCGAGTTCGAGCGCCGGCGTCGTCATCGTGCCGACACCACGGTCATCCCGGCGTCGATCCCACCACCGCTGACCTCGACGCGGTCGTCCGCGATCAGTCCGATCTCGACCCCGTGGAGTCGACCGCGCTCGTCCTGCAGGGCGTACCCGCCTTCCGCGAGCGCGACGAGGGCCGCCACAGGCACGATCAGCACGTCCTGCACGGAGCGGGTGGCGACCCGGACGGTCACGGCGGCCGCGTCGACGCCGTCGAGCTTGGCCTGATCGTCGATCGCCACGACCGCACGCACCTTCGCCTCGGCTCCTTCGCCGGTCGTGGTCACCGTGACGATGGATCCGCCGACGGTGCGCCCGTCGGGCAACTCGATCGTGGCCTTCGCACCGGCGCCGATGACGCCCGCATCCTTGGCCGGGACCGACGCCTCGACGACGCGGGTCATGGGCGTGACCGTGAACGGCTGCCCACCCGCCGGGTCGCCGAGGCGTGCGGTCACGGCGGCGATACGACTCGGCGCACTCAAGACGATCACGTCGGCAGGTCCCAGCGTGCCGGTGCACTCCAGGCCCAGCGACTCCTGCCAGTCCCGCACGGCTTCGCCGAACGCCTCCCCGGTCTCGAAATCCGCCGGATCACTCCGGCTGAGGTATCCGAGCTCCATGAGGTTCGACGCGACCATGCTCACGTCCGCCCCCTCCATCCCGGAGCCGTCGATCGCGCGATAGAGCGGCAGCTCGCCGATCAGCACCGCGACCGGTCGCTCGTTCGCGCGCAGCGCCACGGCTCCGCGGTCGAGGACACCGCCGACCGGGGGCAGGCCGGTGATGATGCCGTCGGCCTTCGTCGTCACGGGTTCCGCGGTACCGAACCCGACGGCGCCGTCGAGGCGGGCGGTCTGGACGAGTTCTCCCCGCTCGACGACCACGGTGGCCGGTGCGGCCCTCGGCTCGACCGGAGCCGCATCGGCCGCGGGGCGGAGCAGCAGGGTGGCTCCCCCGGCCCCCGTCGCGAGGACGGCGCAGAGGACGAGCGAACCGATGAGCACGGTGCGCCGTCGCGGCCTCGTCATTCGGCGCTCCCGTCCGAGGTGGAGGCCATGCAGGCGTCCACGTACTGCATCCCGAGCGAGATCGAGGTGGCGTCGTTCGACTCGCCGCCGAAGGCGAGGTTGATCCGGCCGAACGTGTCCGCTTCGGTGATCTCGACCTCTCGCACGCCGCGGTCGCGCAGGCAGTCCACCACGCGCTGCACGAACCGCAGCGCATCGGGGTTCTGCGCGTCGAGCTCCCACGGGGGCAACGGCGCCACGCGCAGACAGAGCGCCTCGGCCTCCGCGACCCCCGCGAGATCCTCGGCGACGCCGCCGCTGACCGAGCCGCCGTCACCGCCCGTCGGAGCGTCCGGCATCGCCGGGCCGTGGTCCGCGAGACAGCGGTCCCGCGGCTTCCAGGCCTCCGCCTCCTCCTCATCCGACATGTCGAGACGCAGGCGCACGGGCTCGCCGTACTCCGCGAAGAGCGGGTCGACGGCCCCGGTCGGGGTCGGAGCGGCGGTCTCCAGGGTCGCGATACCGCCGTCGGCCCCCTGGTCGGAGGCGGGTGCGGAGCAGGCGGTGAGTCCCGCCAGGAGCGCCAGGGCCCCCGCTGCGGCGGTCAAGGTTCGATGGGTGGTGCGTGGCACGGTTCCTCCTCAGGTGTGGACGGCTACGACCCACCCTCGTCACCGGATGTGAGCGACTTGTGAGCGAACGGTGCCGAGCCCGACCGCATGCCGGGCCCGTGCCTAGGATCGGAACGTGACCAGAGTCTTGATCGTCGAGGACGATGCCCTGCAGTCGGAGCTCGTGCGCCGCTACCTCGAACGCGAGGGGCACGACGTGACGGTGCTCGCGGACGGTGCCGAGGCGCTCGCGGAGGTGCGCCGCTCGACGCCGGACCTGCTCGTCCTCGACGTGATGCTCCCCGGCGCCGACGGCCTCACGGTCTGCCGGACGCTGCGCGAGGAGGAGTTCTACCTGCCGATCCTGCTGCTCACCGCCCGCTCGACGGAGAACGACCTGCTGCTCGGGCTCGAGCTCGGCGCCGACGACTACCTCGCGAAGCCGTACAGCCCCCGCGAACTGGTCGCTCGGGTCCGTGCCCTCCTGAGGCGCGCGCGGCGGACGACGCCGACGTCGACGGTCATCGCCGTCGGCGACCTCGAGATCGACCCGGACCGGCATCAAGCCACCCTCGGGGAGCTCCCGCTGGACCTCACACGCGCCGAGTTCGACCTCCTCGAGGAGTTCGCGCTGCATCCCGGCATCGTCCTCAGCCGCGCCCGCCTGCTCGACCGACTCCACGGCACGGATCGCTGGATCGGCGACCGCACCATCGACACCCACGTGAAGAACCTCCGCGCGAAGATCGAGACCGATCCACAGCGCCCGGCCAGGCTGGTCACCGTCTACGGCGTCGGGTACACCCTCCACGCCGGCTGAGCGAGGCGCGGGCTCCGTCCACGTTGCCGTCGCGGTCGCGCTACGCGCCTGAGCGGGCGGCCTTCAGGAGGAGACGACCGACCACCGCGAGTTCCCGCTGGGTGAGGCCGTTGAGCGGACTGCGCCGGAGCACCGCCTCGATCATCGACGCCCTGACCGTGCCGCCACGTGCCGTCAGGGAGACGACGCGCTGTCGTCCGTCCGAGGCGTCCGGGCGGCGCTCCACGAGCCCCCGTTGCTCGAGCTGCCCGTAGAGGAACGTCGCGTTCTGCGGGGTGCAGTGCATGCGTGCGGCGAGCTCCTTCATCGGCAACGCGTCCACATCGGGGTCGACCATCCACAACGCGTAGGCGGTGTTCATGGTGAGGCCCAACTCGTCGAGCGCGGGCGTCACCGACTCCGTCGTGCGGGCGGTGACGTCGTACGCCGCCAGCAGGGCGGAAGCCGTGTCCGCGGTCCTCAGGTCCATGGGGAAACCGTAGCAGCTCCTTCGAGACTTGAAGTGTTATGGTCAGCAGGTGATTCAAGACTCGAAGCATATGCCCGACCGGAGGACGACCTGCCATGACCACTGAACGACTGGACTCCCGCGTCATCGCGGTCACCGGAGCCACCTCGGGCGTGGGGTACTTCATCGCCGAACAGCTGGCCGCGCTCGGGGCCGAGGTCATCGTGATCGGACGATCCCCGGATCGAGCACGCACGGTGATCGAGCTGCTGCCCCACCCGCACCGCCATCACGCCCTGACGGCGGACCTCGACGACGTCGACACCGTCCGCTCGGCGGGAGCGCACCTGGCCGCGCTCGACCGCCTCGACGCACTCGTGCTGAACGCCGGCGTGGTGGGTCCGGCGCGGGCGCGCCGAGTCGGGCCGTTCGGTGTCGAGCACACCATGGGCGTCAACCACCTCGCTCACGCGGAGCTTCTCCGGCACGCCCTGCCCGCGCTCGAGCGAACGGTCGGTGCCCGAGTCGTCCACCAGGGCAGCCTCGTCGCGGCGACCCATCCCTTCGACCGGTCGGACTGGCTCTCCGAGCGTGACTACCGACCCCGCATCGCATACACGAACTCCAAACACGCCGTGCAGCTGTTCGGATTCGAGCTGGCCCGTCGGCTCGAAGCCCAGGGCCACTCGACGCGGTCGATCGTCGTCCATCCCGGAGCCGCCATCGACGCCCTCACCGTCGACCGGTCCGGCGTCCACCAGCGCAGCGCATTCGTCCAGGCCGCAGCCGCCGTGATCGGCCCGCTCTTCTCGCGGATCGTCGCCGGCAAACACGAGGCGGCCCGATCGGCCGTCCTCGCCGCAAGCACTCCCGAGCTCCCGTCCCTGGCGTACATCGGTCCGGAACGGCGCGAGGTCGGAACCCCTCGCGTGGTCCCCGCGCCGCCCATCAGCCTTGATCCGGCACTGGGGGCGTTCATCTGGGAGGAGACCGAGCGGCTCATCGGAGCCCCGATCCTCTCGGCGCGGTCCTGACCCCGGCTTCGAGGCCGCCCCGTCGAGGTCCTTATCTGAGGCTTAGGAAGGGCCCATACGCTGCCGCCATGATGACCAAGAAGCGATGGATGTTGTGGGGTGCGGCCGGCCTGGTGGCCGCGGTGGCGGTGGGCTCGGGGGTCGTCCTCGCGACCGCGACCGGGCGGGCCGCACCGGCACCCGCCGCCGCGACCGCCACGGCCGAACAGACGACGATCTCCGCGACGGTCACGGGGAAGGGCTCCATCGCCGCGGCGAGCAGCGCCTCCGCCGGGTTCGTCGACGGGGGTCGCGTCAACACGATCTCGGTCGCCGTCGGTCAGACGGTCGCCGCCGGGCAGGAGCTCGCCACGGTCGACCCAGGACCCGCCGACCTGGCCCTGGAGAAGGCACAGGGGGCGCTCACCGCCGCCCAGAGTGCGCTGGACAGCGCCCGGCAGAGCGCGCAAGCCGGGCTCGACGCCCTCGCCGCCGCGAAGGCGACCCTGGCGACCCTCGCGGCCGACGCTCCAGAACGCCAGACCACGGAGGCCACCGTGCGGGACCTGTCCGCCCAGGGGCCGACGCAGCGCGATGCCGTCACGCAGGCGGAGAAAGGTCGCGACGATGCACAACGCGACGTGACCGCCGCGCAGACCGCACGCGACCAGACCACGCTGCTCGCGCCGATCGCCGGCGTCGTCACGGCCGTCAACGGCACCGTCGGGACCATCCTCACCGCCGGTCAGTCGTCGCAGGCGAACGGCGACGGCACGAACACGGCCTCAGCCACCGCATCGGCAGGGCTCGTGGCCATCGCCGACGTGTCGAGCCTCCGGGTGACGGCGTCCATCCCCGAGGCGGACATCGCGACCGTCGCCGTCGGCCAGACGGCCACCGTCACCCTCCCCGTGAAGGGCGCTGCGCCCATCGCCGGTACCGTCCTCGCCGTCGCCCCCACCCCGCAGAGCAGCACCGACGGCGTCGTGAGCTACGCGGTCGCGATCCAGCTGACGGCTCCCCCGGCCGGGGTCCGCCTCGGGCAGACCGCGGTCGTCGCGATCACGGTCGCGACCGCGGAGGACGCCACCGTCGTCCCGGCGGAGGCCGTCCAGCTGACCTCGACCACCGCCGGCACCGTGCAGGTCCGGGCGGCGACGGGCAAGACGAGGACCGTGGACGTGACCGTCGGGATCAGCACGCCGACCCAGGTTCAGATCCTGAAGGGGGTCTCCCGTGGCGACACCGTGGTGATCGTCGCGCCGACACCCGTCACGAGCACCGACGACGGGCTCGGCGGCCAGATGCCCGGCGGCGGCGACGGTTCGTTCGGAGGTGAGCAGTGATGCCCGCGATCTCACTCGACGGCATCACCCGCCACCACCGCAGCCAGGACGGCTCGACGGTCCGGGCGCTGGACGGGATCGACCTGACCGTGCCGTCCGGGGAGTTCCTGGCCATCATCGGTCCCTCGGGCGCCGGTAAGTCGAGCCTGTTGAACATCCTCGGCTGCCTCGACCGGCCGACCTCAGGCCGGCTCCTCATCAACGACCGACTCGTGTCGACCATGCCCTCGGCGACCGTCGCAGACATCCGCAACACCGAGATCGGATTCGTCTTCCAGGCGTTCAATCTGATCCCTGCCCTGACCGCGCGGGGCAACGTCGAACTCCCGATGGTGTACGCGGGTGTCGGGCGTCGTGAGCGCCGACTCCGGGCCACGGAGGCATTGGACCGGGTCGGGCTCGCAGCACATGCCGAGCGGCATCCCAACCAGCTCTCCGGCGGTCAGCAGCAGCGGGTCGCCGTCGCCCGCGCGATCGTCAACGACCCGGCGTTCATCCTCGCCGACGAACCGACCGGCAACCTGGACTCGCGATCGACGGACGACGTGCTCGGCATCATCGAACAGCTGCACCGGGCCGGCTCGACCGTCGTCCTCATCACCCACGAGGACGAGGTCGCCGCCCGAGCGGAGCGCGTCGTGACGATGCAGGACGGCCGGATCGCGGCCGACGAGGATCGACGCACGGCGATCACCGGGGCGGTCGTGACCTCGTGAGGGCGGGCGACCTGTTCGGCTCGGCCATGCGTGGGATCACGGGCAACCTAACGAGGTCGATCCTGACGATCGTCATGATCGTCATCGGCGTCGGTTCCGTCATCACCCTCGTGGCCGTGGGGAACGGTGCGTCGAAACAGGTCAACGACCAGATCGCCGCACTCGGTGCCTCGGCCATCACCGTCTCCCCCGGCTTCTCCTCCACCGGCACCGGCGCCTCGCTGCAACCCGAGGACGCGGATGCGATCCGCTCGAGCCGGGCGGCGACGAGCATCTCGAGCGTCGCCCCGCAGGTCTCCGCGGAGAAACGCGCCGTCGCGGGGAGCCGTTCGGTCTCGATCACCGTCGTCGGGACGACCGACGCGTACTTCACGATCACGAACGCCGTCATCGCCCAGGGTCGGGCACTGAGTGCCTCCGACGCGATCGGCGGTGGTGACGTCACCGTGTTGGACGCGAAGTCAGCGTCGGCGCTGTTCCCGGACGGGAGCGCCGTGGGCCAGACCGTCCTCGTGGGCTCGACACCCCTCCGTGTCGTCGGCGTCCTCGCCGACGGCGGTGCCGCGCAGCAGATGTTCGGCTCCGGCCGAACCATCTACGCCCCGATCGACCGCGTCCGCGCCTCCATCACCGGCTACGGCTCCTTGAGCGCCCTCTCGGTGGGCGCCGTGTCCCCGGCCGCCGTCGGCCAGGCTTCCGCCGAGGTCCGCGCCGTCCTCGCTCTCCGGCACGGCTCCGTCGCGTTCGACCTCTCCACACCGGACCAGCTCCGCTCCGTCCTCGGCGGTTCGGCCACGAGTCTCAACGGGATGCTCGCGGGCGTCGCCGCCATCAGCCTGCTGGTCGGTGGGATCGGGGTGACGAACGTGATGCTCCTCACCGTCCGTGAGCGGACCAGGGAGATCGGCATCCGCAAGGCACTCGGCGCCCGTCCGCTCCCGATCGCCGGCCAGTTCATGATCGAGGCCACCACGTTGAGCATCGTCGGAGGGGCTCTCGGCGTCGGAGCCGCGTTCCTCGTCACCCGCGTCCCGATCAACGGCATCCCGCCCGTGATCGAACCGACGATGGTCCTCCTCGCCGCCGGACTGTCGATCGGGATCGGCATCGTCTTCGGGACCTATCCCGCGGTCAGAGCGTCGCGGATGGACCCGGTACAGGCCCTCCGGGTCGGCGTGTGACCGGCCGGCGGTCTCAGTCGTGGGGCGGCCGCTCGAGCGATCCGTCCACCGCTCGCTGGTCGACGACCCGAGGTGGATGCGGCACGAGGACCGAGAACCGGGTCCGGCCGGGCCGGCTCTCCACGGAGACCGTGAACCCGGACGCGTCGGCGAGTGCACTGACGATGGCCAGGCCGAGCCCGACCGTGCTGGCGTCCCGGGTGTTGCCGTCTCCCGGCGGCCTGGCCTGGGTGAACCGCTCGAAGAGGGTGGGGAGCGCCTCCTCGGGGATGCCGGGGCCGTCGTCCTCGACCGACAGGATCGTCGCGGCCTCGGCCGTCGTCAGCGAGACGGTCACGGAGGTGCCCGGTGGGGTGTGGTGGCCGGCGTTGCCGATGAGGTTCAGCAGGATCCGCCGGATCGCGTCCTCGTCGCCCAGGACCACCGCCGGATCCGGCGGGAGGGCCAGTCGCCACCGGTGCCCAGGACGCGCGGCCCTCGCATCCGAGACCGTCTCCAGGACGACCTTCGAGAGGTCGATCTCCTCGATCCGCAGCTCGGGGTCCGCATCGAGTTTCGCGAGGAGGAGGAGCTGCTCGACGAGCGTCGTCATGCGCAGCGACTCCGCTCCGATCCGGGCGAGCGCTCCGACGACGTCCCGATCGAGGCCGGGCGTCGTGATCGTGAAGTCGGCATAGCCGCGGATCGCTGCGAGCGGGTTCCGCAATTCGTGGCTCGCCTCGGCGACGAACCGCCGCATCGACTCCTCGGTCGCATGGCGCGCGTTCAGCGAGGCTTCCACGTGGGTGAGGAGCCGGTTCAGGGCTCCGGCGACGCGGCCCGCTTCTGAGTCACGGTCCTCGTCGCGCAGGGGGACGCGTTCGCCCCCGCTCACCTCACCGGACGACATGGGTGTGGCTGCGACCCGGTCGGCGACGTCGACGACGTTCTCGAGCGGCGCGAGCTCACGACGGACCAGCCGGTACCCGATGGAGGCGGCGATCGCGGCGGCGAGCAGACCGATGACGACCTCCGCCAGCATGAACGCGCGGAGGGTCGCGTTCACGTCGTCGAGCCCGCCGCCGGTGACGAAGGTCAGCTCCCGGTCGGGCTCGTCGGCCAGGGTCAGGCTGGTCCGCAAGGAGAGGAAGTCCCCGAGCTCCGGGACGCTGATCGCGGTGGTGTCGTCACCCGTCGTGCGGCGGAGGACGGCCGCGGCCTCGGCGTCCGTCAGGTCACGAGCCGAATAGTCCGGCGCGACGTAGACGGAGAAGAGGACCGTGTCCCCGTCGGCGATGACGTAGTACCCGTCCGGTGCGGCGAACAGGCCGAACGGGCCGCCGAGCGTGTCGAGGTCCTTCGCAGAGCCGACCTCGGCACTCACCCGGCCGATGGCGCTGTCGGTCGCCAGGAACACCCCGTTGGCCACCTGGGTCATGAGGTTCTGATGGAGGATCGAGACCGAGACGACCCCGATGACCCCGACCACGGCGACGATGAGGGTGCACACCAGCATCACCAGGCGGACGCGGAGGGGGAACCTCGCCGCCTTCGGTCGTGTCCGACGGAGTCGCATCAGCGCTCTCGACCCACGGTGTCCGAACGCTCGGGCGGCGCCTCGGTCGCCTCGGGCGTCGCCTCGCTGGCCGCCTGGAGGAGGTAGCCCACGCGGCGGAGGGTGTGGATCATCGGCGGACGCCCGGCATCGATCTTCTTCCGCAGGTAGGAGATGTAGAGCTCCACGATGTTCGACTCACGGCCGAAGTCGTACTCCCACACCCGATCGAGGATCTGGTGTTTGCTGAGCACCCGGTTCGCGTTCTCCATGAGGTACCGCAGGAGCGCGAACTCGGTCGCGGTGAGCGTGATGTCCGTCCCTCCCCGGGCGACGGCATGGCTGTCCTCGTTGAGGGTGAGATCGCCGACCGTCATCACGGGGGAATCGGTCTGGCTGAGCATCGGGCTTCGCCTGGCGAGGCCCCGCAGACGGGCGACGACCTCGTCGATGCTGAACGGCTTCGTCACGTAGTCGTCGCCGCCGGCCGTGATGCCCGAGATCCGATCCGACACCGAGCTGTTGGCGGTGAGGAAGAGGACGAGGGTGTCCGGCAGGTCTTCGCGGATGCGCTCGAGCACGGCGAGTCCGTCCAGATCGGGCAGGACGACGTCGAGCACCACGAGGTGCGGCCGGTGCGCCCTCGCCTGAGCGATGGCGGCCTCACCCGTCCCCGCGACGAAGACGTTCCAGCCCTGCTGTCGGAGCACGGCGGAGAGCAGGTGACGCAGGTTCGCCTCATCGTCGACGACGAGCACACGGATGCGCGCGGAGTCCGGAGATGGCGACGCCTCATACATGCTGTCAGCGTGCATCGTGCTCCTGTGCGCCAGATAAGGACGGCCGGACGCCGCCGCGCCGCGAGCCTACCGCGCGCTGGTCTGCGGCGAACTGCTCGACGGCTCCGGGGTGAAGGCGATCGCGCCGGCCGGGTCCCGGGTCAGCACGCCGGTGTAGGAGACCGTCGTGATGGGGAGCTCATCGTCGGAGAAGCGGACGCGGAAGGTCGACGTCGCGTGGTATTCGCCATCGGTCAGCGTGATCACGGGACCCGGCTCGCGGAACCACTGCGCGGTCACGGCCTCCCCCAGCGGTCCCGGCAGCGAAGCGGTCAGCTCGGTGGGGCAGGACGGCCCGACGAAGCGCTCGGCCGCACATGTAGCCTGCAGCCCCTCGACCGCGGCGGCGAGTCCCGGTTCGACATCCGCCGTGAACGCCGGCGAGAAGCTGAAGTCGGCCCGGCCCTCGTCGCCCCCGAGGTCGGGGACATAGGCGGTGAACGCGTCCTCCGTGCCGAGCAGCTTGGTGAGGCCGGTCGGATCCTCGTACCTCACGCCGTACGCACCGGGGAGGAGCTGCAGTTCAGCGCTGTCCTCGGCGAGCGGGTACTCCAGCTGGTCGTTCACGGTCACGGTCGCGGCGGACTCGATGCCGCCGATCGTGATCGGGGTGTCGCCGCGCCAGCCGGTGATCCGGAGCTCGCCGTCCTCCCGCGACACCGAGAGTTCGAGCGTGCCAGGTGCTTCGGCACCGTCGAAGGTGTACTCGACGGTCGCCCTGAATCCTCCGGAGTCGTAGCCCCTTGTCTCGACGATACGTGCGTCGGTCGGCAAGGCGTCGGATGCGCGGTAGAAGTCGTCGTCGATGAACTCCTCGGGGAAGTCGATCGTGGTCAACGCCGCGGCCTTCGTCGCCTCACCCGCTTCGAGGTGTGCGAAGAACTCCTCGACGAGCGCGGTGCTCCCGGAGTCGTCCGTGTCGATCCCCCGTGCACATCCCGTGAGCGAGACGGTGATGGCGAGCACGCCGACGAGTGCTGTGCGTTTCCTCATGGCCACACGCTACTGGTCCTGCACCGTCCTGCGGATGGGGACCGCTCCCCATCCGCCACGCCGAGCGGTCGTCCGTCCAGCGGTGGCCTCGCCGACGCGCCCGACGGATCAGGTGTTGTTGAGGACGAGGTCGTGGATGTCGCGGCTGCGCAGCACGTTCGCCGCGTAGCGTTCGGCGAGCGGTCCGGTCACCGGTCCACTGATGATGAGCGGGACGAGCTGCTCGTACCGACCACCGTGCGAGCGCAGCGCACCGTGGAGCTGCGTGAGGTCGTGGGCGGAAGCCGTCCGGCCGAGCGCGGTGTCGGCGGCGGCGGTGACGGCGAGGTCGCCGATGCGGTCGAAGGGGTGTTCGTAGATCGTGGCGGAGGCCTCCCGGTCCCACACCTCCTCGATGCCGGGGACCGCCGTCAGGGCTCGACGGGCGCGTTCGCGGTCGGCGTCGGGGAGGTAGATCCAGGCGAAAGAGCCGAGCGCCCCGTGGTGCTTGGTGTACGGGTCGGTGATCGGGAGCACGATCTCGTCGAAGGCGATGCCCGCGTCGCGCAGGGTGTCCTCGAGGTAGATGACGCGTGCTGCACCGGTGGCATCGTGCTTGCTGTTCATGCCGTGATCGGCGGTGATCGCGATCAGGCATCCGGCATCCAGGTAGTCGCCGAGGAGTCGGTCGAACTCGACGAAGAACTCGTCGGCGAGGTCCTCCCCCGGCGCGGCCGCATGCTGTACCCGGTCGGTGAGCGAGACGTAGATCAGCTTCAGTTCCGGGGTGTGCCGGAGGGCCGCCAGGCCGATGCGCATCGCGTAGTGGCTCGCTCGCGGTTCGTACACGCCGGGTGCCGGCTCGCCGACGAGCTGCTCGACGTCGTCGATGCCGTAGGCGTCGAGGCCGGCGCCGGCGGCACGTTCGACACTGACCGACGGGACACCACCGTTGCCGAGCAGCAGGCGGAGCTTGTCCTTCGTGGTCACCATGAGGGTGGGCACCCCGGCGGCCTCGAACGCCGCGTGGATGCTCGGCGCGCGAAGGAACCGTGGATCGTTCAGCAACTCGAGCGTGCCGTCGGGGAGCCGGCAGTAGTTCCCCGGGATGCCGTGGATCGCGGGCGAGACGCCGGTGACGATGGAGATGTTGTTGGGGTTGGTGAGGCTCGGCATCTCGGAGGCACCGAGCGCGTACGAGCCGCCCGCGGCGAGCATCGCCGCCAAGCGCGGCATGATGTCCCGCCTGAGGGCGTCGTCGAAGTAGCGCGGGTCACCACCGTCGACGGTGAAGACGACGACGGTGCGTTCGGGGATCGTGTAGGTGCGGTCGTTGACGGTGACGGTGCTCATGCGGAGCGGCCTTTCTTCAGGTGGTCGAGGAAGAGCTCCTCGAGGAGGGACGGGGTGCGGACTGGGCGGCTGATGAGCGAGATGGCCCGCGGAGGAACCGGGGTCGGGAATTCGACCTCGGCGACCGCGCCGGCCCGGAGGTGGACGTCGACGACGGAGCGGGACAGGCAGGTGATCCCGAGGCCGTGTGCGACCGCCGCGAGGATCGCCGAGGTGCCCGTGAGGGTGCTGTGCTGCACCGCGGGGATCTGCCAGCGGGCTGCGAGCTGCAACTGATGCTCGCGGGTCCCGGATCCTCGCTCGCGGAGGAGCAGACGCGTACCGCGCAGCATCGCCGGATCGATCCGCTGGCCGGCCAGGAGATGCTCGGGCGAGATGATGACCGCCTGCTCCTCCATCGCGATCGGCTCGCAGTAGAGTCTCGGGTCGTCGCTGACTCCCGCGATCAGGGCGAACGGGAGCGCACCGTCGATCACCTGAGCGACGATCTGCTCCGTCCGCGCGACGGTGACGTCCACATCGACGTCCGGGTGGCTCGCGAGGAAGCCGGCCAACGCCGCCGGCAGGACGTGCTCTGCAGCGGTGGTCGTGGCGCCGGCCCGCAGCAGGCCACCGACGGGCGCGTCACGTGCGCGGGCGACGCCATCGAGCACCTCGTCCGCGCTCACGAGCAGCGCGCGACCATGGTCGACGAGGGCCCGTCCCGCATCGCTGACCTGGAAGCGTCGTGCTCCCCGATCGATCAGTTGGGCGGAGACGTCCGTCTCGAGCTGACCGACGGCTGCGGAGACGGACGACTGCGCGACGTCCATGGCCCGGGCTGCCGCCGTGACCCCTCCGAGGTCGACGACGTGGATGAAGGTCTGCAGGCGTTGCAGGTTCAGCGTCACCGGGTGCTCCGCTCGGCCAGGTCGGATCCGATCACCGCAGGCGCCTCGTCCGGTTCAGAGGATGCGGGCACGTCGCGCCCGCGCATGAACGCGTTGGCCGCTCCCGGCGTGATCTCCCCCTGCCAGCGGGCGATCACCAGACCGGCGACGGCGTTGCCCAGGGAGTTCACCACGGCTCGGCACTCCGACATGAAGCGGTCGATCCCGAGGACGAGCATGGTGCCGGCGATGGGGACGAGACCGGTCGATGCGACCGTCGCGTTCAGCATCACGAAGCCACCACCGGTGACGCCGCCCGTGCCCTTGGAGGAGAGCAGCATGATGGCGAGCAGCAGCAGCTGTTGTCCCAGGTCGAGGTCGATACCGAGCGCCTGGGCGATGAACACCGTGGTGAGCGACAGGTAGATCGAGGTGCCGTCGAGGTTGAAGGAGTAGCCGGCGCTCACGCTGACACCCGCGGTGCCCTTGTCCACGCCGATGGCCTCGAGCTTGCGGATGATCCCCGGCAGGGCGACCTCGGACGACGACGCCCCGAGGGCGAGGAGGACCTCCTCGCGGAAGTACCGCAGGGTGTACAGCGGGTTCAGGCGGGCGAGCAGCAGGATGCCGCCGAGCACGATCACGATGAACAGCGCGGAGGTCCCGTAGAAGGTGACGATGAGCTTGACCAGCCCGGCGATCACGGCGGCACCGTGGGCGCCGACGGTGTACGCCATCGCCCCGAAGACACCGATCGGTGCGAGATAGGTGACGAAGCGGACGATCGTGAACAGCACCATGCCGAGTCGTTCGACACCGCGGGCGACGATCTTCGCCGGTTCGCCGACGACCGTGAGGGCGATACCGAACAGCACGGAGAAGACGAGGATCTGCAGGATCGAACCGGCTGCGAAACTCTCGACGATGTTCGACGGGATCAGCTGGGTGAAGTAGTCGGACCAGTGCAGCCCCTTCGCCGCGTCGATCCGCTCCGCGGCGTCCGCGGACACCTCGAGCGATGCGGGGTCGACGCGGAGGTCGGCGCCGGGGCGGACCACGTTGACGGCGACGAGGCCGAAGACCATGGCGATGGTCGTAACGATCTCGAAGTAGATCAACGACCGCAACGCCACCGCGCCGAGCTTGCGCAGGTCGTGGACCGCTGCGATGCCCGCGACGACCATGCAGAAGATGATCGGGCCGAGCAGCATCGTGATCAGCGCGATGAAGGCGTCGCCGACCGGCTCGAGCGACGCACCGAAGTCGGGGGCGAGGAATCCGACGACGATGCCGGCGATCATCCCGACGACCACCCAGACGTACAGGCGCTGGAACCATCGAGACCGCTTCGGTGACAACGATCGGCGAGCCACGGCTACCCCCAGAGGAAAACGCCCCGAACGGTTCGGGGCGACACCCAGATAACGGGGCCCGGAGGACATCGAAGAGGACGGGGCGCGGCTCGGGACGGAACGGGAGGTGAACGTGCCACGAACCGCTGCTGTCTCCCATCGGCTGAGGCGATGGTCCGCGGGCGTACCAGCGCCCGGACCGCTCGGACCGAACCCACCGGAATCGCGTCCGGACCGCGTCCCGCCACCCGAGACATCGGCTCAGCTCCCGGCGGGCATCGCCACCATGACGGCTGGCAGCACGGCTGCATGTCTGAGGGGCGGCTCAGCCGGCGACGATCACCAACGACGCCGGGCCGCCAATCCTCGACCCACTCGTCAGAGCGTCGCGAAGCCTGCGCGCCAGCTGGGGTGGCGGAGCGTGAAGCCCTGCGCTCGAGCGCGGTCGTTCGACACCGGCCGGCCGACATCACCCGTTCGCTCGACCGTGGGCGCCGGTGCCCCGACCGCGTGAGCGAAGACGGGCGCCCATTCGGTCCCGGGAGCGGGTTCGTCGTCCACGATGTTCCACACGCCGGTCGGCCACCCGAGGGCCTCGACGACGGCCGCCGCCGCGTCGTCGACGTGCACGAAGGAGGTCACGGTCTCCGTCGCGGGCAACGCCCCCGACCGAGCGGCTTCGGCGAACCGGCCGGCTCGCGAGTACCACGTGCCTGCGCCGTACAGCTGCCCGAAGCGCAACACCACGCTCTGCGGGAGGTCGTGGACGGCCGCCTCGAGTGCCTGCACCGCGTGGACCGTCGAGCGACGAGGCTCGGGCGCGTCCAGATCCAGCGGGTCGGTCTCGATCGCTGGGAGTGCTGAGGGCGGGTGGATCCACGAGATGCTCTGTCCGATGATCCTCCGCACGCCCGCCGCACGTGCCGCGTCGACCAGGTTCCGGGTGCCCTCGGATCGAAGCAGCGCGTTACTCGCCGAGTCCCCCGTGCCGAGGTCGGTCATGAGGTGCAGGATCGCTTCGGGTGCTGCGCGCCGGACGGCCGCAGCCGTCGCATCGCGGTCGCGGGCGTCCAGAACCACCCCTGTCGCTCCGAGCTGCTCGAGCGCGCCCAGCTTCTCGGTCGATCGTGACGTCGCGCTGACCTCATGGCCCAGTGTGAGCAACCTCGGAATCACCGCTCGGCCGAGCACGCCGGACCCGCCGGCAACCAGTACACGCATGCACCAATCCTCGCAGGCCGCCACCGGACGACCGACCGCGTCGACGACGCCGGCCCGGCCCCTCACGCCTCGCGATGGTCGATCACGGGGCGCTGCGCCTCAGGCCGTGTCGAGGACGTCGAGCTCCAGCGCCAGTTCCATGCTCCGGAGGCGTGCACGGGAAAAGTCGTAGGGCATCATCCGCACCGCCTCGGTGAGGCTCGTCGTCCCGCACGTCACGCCGGCACCGTCGTCGGGGACAGGGTGTGCTTCGTCCCATGCCTCGAACCGCTCGTCGTCCGCCTGCGCCAGGCCGGAGTCCTCGATCACCGTGCTGAGGGCGGTCTCGAAGGCGTGCCGCTCGGCCGCCACCTCCGCCACGCGGGGGTCGTCGACGGCGACCGTGTCATCGAGCGCCTGTTCGGCGGCGTCGACCCGGTCGGCCTCCTCGCGCAACTCGGGGTGGGTGGCCAGGGCGATGAAGCGCGACGCCTGGACGGACGCGCTGAGTTCGCCGAAGATCCGCTCGGTCACGAGCAGGGTGTCGAGGTCGTCCTGCCGGAGCGTCCCTTCGGGCAGATCCGCGAGGCGATCGCTCACCAGGTCGGAGAGCAGGCCCAGCCGGCTGCCCTGCGCTCGCATGCGTTGGACGGCGGTGCGCTGCAGCTCGAGTTCGGCCTGCTTGGCGACGAGAAACGCCTCCAGTCGGTCCAGGGTCCGCGTGACGTCGCCGTCCTGATCGGCGGTGTCGGACGCGGCCGCGAAGGCGTCTCGGATGTCGTCGAGGGCGATACCGGCGTCGGCCATCCGGCGGATCCACAGCAGCTGGATCATCTCCTCGTAGCCGTAGCGGCGGCGGTCGTCACTCCCCCGCTCGGGCTCCGGGAGCAGACCGATCTGGTGGTAGTGACGGATCGCTCGTGGCGTGGTGCCGACGAAGGCGGCGGCACCGCCGATCGTGACCTGGCGTGGCGGGGTGAATGACGAGAACATGGTGGTCCTTCCTCGGTGGGCGGGATATGACCACTGCACCACATGACGCTACGGCAGGTGCAACTCCGTGCCCGATCCGTCGCTGCGCCACTCCGGTCGGGCCGCCATGCTTCAGCGCAGATACGCGTCGACCAGCAGCGGGCCCCGGACGGTTCTGAGCGTCTCGACCAGCCGGTCGAGGGCCCGGCCGTTCCATGAGGTGAGCTGCAGGTCGTGCGGCCCGAGGGGTTCGAGCTTCCCGGTGCGGAGGCGGACGACCTCCCAGCCGGCGGACCGCAGCGCGCGGTCCTTCCGTCGGTCGGCCTCTTCGCGGCGACCGACGTGCTCGACACCGTGCCTGCCGATGCTGTCGTACTCGATCGCGATGCGGAGTTCCGGGAAGACCAGGTCGGGCCACACCTCGACGTGCGTGAAGAACGGGCGTTGGACGCGCACGGCGTTCATGCCGGTGGTCAGGGCCAGACGCTCGTGGACGTCCGCGCGGAGCCGGTCCTCGACGGCGGAAGCCGGCTTCGGTGCACACGCAGAGGTGAACGCCTCCCCCACCGACAGGTCCGGCGTCTTGTCACACAGCGACGCCTGACGGCGACCGCGACGCTCCCGGACGACACCGGCGCCTGCGGGTACCGGATCGGTCACCGATGCTCGCATCGGCAGGGCGACGACCCTGGACGGGTTCGCCTCGTCGGAGCACTCCGGACACCAGGCGCTCCGGCGGCGCTCCCTCCCGGGCCGCGAGCGCTGCTCCGCCGGGGTCGCGACGAAGCGGTGTCCGCGGTCGCACTGCCACTGCAGCAGGACGTCGGCCGCCGGCGGCACTTGGCTGAGGACGATCCCTGCGTTGAGATCGGCGTGGTACTGGCGCCACAGCGCGGGGAACGGTGCCCACGCGTGGCGGTAGGCGCCGACCGGATAGGGCGTCTCGAGGCCCTTCGACCATTGGCGGCGAGCCCACCACGATTCCACACGTTCCGACACGTTCCGAAGCTATGACGGACCGCCGACACCGGTGACGCTGCGGCGCCCGTGCCCGTGCCGACCCGGCTCGACGACCAGCGACGCAGCCGGAGAACGCG
Organism: Plantibacter sp. Leaf314; assembly: GCF_001423185.1. Taxonomy (NCBI): domain Bacteria; kingdom Bacillati; phylum Actinomycetota; class Actinomycetes; order Micrococcales; family Microbacteriaceae; genus Plantibacter; species Plantibacter sp. Leaf314. The sequence continues at coordinate 471,573 of NZ_LMOB01000001.1, forward strand.
TTCCTCGCCGCCTGTCGGATGACGTCCGCGACCCGCTACCTCGTGAGGATGCGTTGGAACAGGCGATGGTCCTGCCATCGGCCCGCGATACGCAAGTACTCCGAGGCGAGCCCGAACTCGACGAACCCGCATCGCTTGAGGACCGTCTGCGATGCGACGTTGTGCGGCAGGGTCCCCGCCTGGATCCGGTGCAGCCGGAGGTCATCACGGGCCAGGTCGACGGCGGCTCCGACGGCGGCCGTCATGAGCCCATGACCGGCGTGGTCGGCGTCGATCCAGTACCCCAGGTTCGCGCTCTGGAAGGCGCCCCGCACGATCCCCGTGAGGTTGACCCGCCCGACGATGCGCGACGCCTCCGCGAGCACCAGTGGCAGGGCCGTCCCGGCCTCCTGATCGAGCAGGAGCTGCCGGGTGGCGGACTCCTGGCCACTCTCGGTGTAGAACGCCTCGGATCGTTCCGGATCCCACGGGGCCAGATGGTCGCGATTCTTGCGGTACGCCTCGGCGAGCGCGGCCGAGTCGTCGATCGTCACGGCGCGGAGCACCACTCCGCGGCCCAGGTCCACGTCAGAAGTCATTCCGAGATGCTAGCGCGCGGACGGTTGCGGACGACGACCATGAGCCCCCAGGCGAAGGCGATCGTGAGGCCTACGAACACGACCGCCCAGATCCACTGCCAGAGGTCGGGCCGGGCTGGCGGGTCCAGTCGGACCCCACCCGTCCCGTCGTCCACCCACGCTGTGACGGACGCTCCGACCCGCGCGTCGTCGCTGCGCACGACGGCCCGCTGCGTCCCGTTCGCCGTCGGGTAGTCGACGCTCACCGTCCGGTACTCGACCCAGTGGCGGTTGCGGCTGTTGCCTTCCATGACGCGTTCCGTGTCCTCGCCGATCACCTGCGCCGTCACCGAGGTCTGGGTGGCCGTGAGATCGGTGACGAGACGCTGCACTGCGGTGGCGCCCAGCAGTCCGGAGAACCCGGTCAGGATGACGAGGACGAGCACGGTGACCACCTGCCCGGACACGGACGGTCGCGGTCGAGCGTTCCTGGCGCCACCCGAAGCCGATTCAGCCCTCATCCATCACCTCCACCTTCAACGAACACACCGGCATGATCGCGCGCCTTTCCTCAGCCGCCTCAGCGGTCCGACGGCGCTCCTGGGCCGTGACCCGCGAAGTACCGATCGAGGGCATCGGCGTACCGGGCGGCGACCACCTCGGCCGTCTCCTCGGGAGTCGGTCTCGCGATGGATCGGCTCGACGCGTCGAGTGCACGCCGCTCGCTTTCGACGGCGTCGATCGCCCCGAGATCGGCGTTGGCGAACCAGGCGCACACGGCCAGTCCGTACCGCGTCTCCTGCTGGGCGCCGGCTTTGCGGTTCTCGCGCTGCTCCCACGTGAACAGCGAGATCAACGACCAGGGGGTGAAGCCGGGCACGTTCGGCTCGCCGTCGCCGTTCGAAGACCGAGCCCACGCCGCAACCGCAGCACCGAGCCAGATGTTCTGTCCGTCACGGATCAGGTGGGCCAAGGTCATCCCGCGCTCAGCATCGAACAGCACCTGCGTCCCGTCCCGCTCGAGGAGCAACCCCGCGCACGCCATCTGCACCGGCCCCCAGGCCTCGATCACGGCGAACCCCGCCCCGAGCAGCTCACGGGCGAGGGGCTGCAGCTCGGCCTCGATGGTCGGGATGACCAGCTCGGGGTCGTTGTGGCGGGGCGCCGGGCCCACCGGCTCGGGGAATCCGGTCGAAGCGACTCGAGGACCCGTCGCCCTCGTGCCTCCGCTACCGGCCCGCGCGGAAGATGCTGCCGACAGGCCGACCCAGGCGGCGATCCGTTGGCCGAGGCTCGGCGGACGGTTCATCTCGTTCATCGCTGACCGCTCAGACCTCGGGCGACGTGCACTGGCGCGTCGGTCGAAGTCGATCGTCACTCACGGGAAAGGACACGTCGTAGTACAGCTGCGTCGCGCGCATGTCGCCCCAGTCGTCCTTCTTCACCCGGATGCCGGTCGGCGAGACCTCTGCGATGCGGACCCGCAACCACGAGCCGTCGTCCAGGCGGAGCTCATGAGGCTCGGCGAGATAGCTCAACCCGATCTCGTCGAGGGTCTCCTCGGCCTCCATCCAGTCCACCGCCCCGGTTCTCCGGCGCCCCAGAAGGCCGATCACGATGAACCCCTCACCGTCGGGCTGCATCCAGCCCAACCGTTCGCCGTCGCCTGATCGTCGATGCTCGATCCAGTCCGCGTCCATGAGCCGAGGGTAACGCGGCGACCCGAAGCCTCGCCGGACGACGTTCCGATCGGCCAGGACGTGAGAGGCGTCGACCGGCTCGGGATCCGCGTCGATCACCGTGGCGCCTCGAACGGAGTGCCACGACCCGCTGGGAGTGTCGACCGCCGCCGGATCCGGGGCAGCGATCTACCCTGGTGGGATCACCGGGACGCCGCCGTCTTCACCGGGCCGTTCCCCGACCCCGCCCTCCCGTGACCCTCCGACGACAGGACCGACGATGACCGCCGACTCCACCATCGACCGTCTCACCGCGGTGGGCACTCGCTATATGCGGCAGCTCACCCAGGATCCCGAAGTGCGTTCGATCCCGCTCGAGGACGATGCCGGGGTGTGCGTCGTGCACACGGTTCGCGGCGGCGGCAAGATCTACGTCGCGCCGGACGAGAGCGTGCTCTTCGTGGGCTCATCGATGGACTTCGGCGCGGGCCTGACCGAGTTCCTCGCCGGTACCCGTACGCCGCGGGAGCGGTTCGTCCGCCCGACGTCCTGAGTCACCCCGCCTCGGAGCTCTCGAGCACTGCTGAGCGGTGCTCTCTCCCCTATCGCCGTGACGACGAAGCTCGACGTGACCGTGTCCCGACGCCGGCTCGCTGGAGCGCCCGGGCGATCATCCCCGAGAGCACGGCGGCGGCGACCTCACCGACGATGCGTCCGAGGAGTGTCCCCAGGACGATGGGCGCCGTGAGGTGCTCCGGCGAGAAGACCGCGAGCGAGACGCCGAAGAGCGCAGCACCGAGGATGACCGCGGCGAGCAGGTACCTGGCCTGGACTGACCGCGGACCCCGGTTCCCGCGGTCGACCTTCCCGACGACGAGGTCGATGATGGTACCGGTGAGCAGGAACGGGACGAGGATGACGACGCCCGAGGGGCTGGTCGCCGCGATGAGGAGTCCTGCGATGCCCGCGGTGACCGTCGCACTGCCGACGACGCCCGTGTACCGGCGCGCCACGAACGGGAGCACACCGTGGATGCCCGCGCCGAGCGCGTACAACGGCGGGGAGGTCGGTGCCAGCACCGCGAGGAACGTCCCCGTCGCCAGGTGGAGCAACAGGTGCACAGCCGCGAACGCAGCGCAGACGAGCAGCACCCTCGTGGACAGGCCGACCTGCTTCATCGTGTTCTCCGTTCAGATCGTCCAGCCGGCGGCTCGTCCCGGTACTCCCAGCATGCAGGACTGGCTCCGAACCCCTGTCCGACACGCGCGGCATACTGTCCTCATGAATGGTGCACCGTCCTCCTTCCCACCCCTCGTCGTCGGTTCCGACCCGGTGCGGACCGAGCGGGCGACCCGCCCCGCGTTCGTCATGGCGCTCGTGTGCGCCGGTCTGATACCGATCATCGGCGTCCTGCTGGCAGCCTTCACCGCCTCGGTCAGCGGGTTCGGGCTGGGTGCGCTGTCCGGGCTGGTGTTCATCGTCGTCTCGTGGTTCATGCTGTTCCTCGCGCTGCAGCTGGCGACCGTGCGGGGTGCACAGTCCGTGACCCGCACGGTGATGACCCTCGACGCGGCAGGCCTCAGCGGCAGCATCCAGCAGGGCGAGGTCTTCCTCCCCTGGGGTGCGGTCGAGCGCGTCTCGACGCGCTCGCGCGGCCGGTGGCGGATCCTCACCTTCCACCTCCTGCCCGGGGTGACGGCGCAGTCCCCCGGCGTCACCACCACCCTCTCGCAGGCGGCCTTCGCACGACTCGCCAAGCTGGGCTTCCAGGTCGGCGAGGTGGCGATCGACACGCCGATCGACACGCTCCTCGCCGCGTCCGGTGCGTTCACCGGTGGCCGCCTGCGCTGACCCGAGCTCAGGCAGATACCGACCGGTCGGTCCGTCGCCCACGCATCGTCACTCGACTGCGCCGAGCAGTCGGACCATCACCGCTCCGGTCACGGACGGATCGCCTGGGAGGCGCGTTCGAGGCCGTCGGTGATGACGCGGAAGTACGCCCAGCGGCCGCGCTGTTCGCGGGTCGCGAGACCAGCGTCGACGAGGATCTTCATGTGGTGCGACACCGTGGGCTGCGTCAGCCCGACGGGTTCGGTGAGGTCGCAGATGCACGCCTCACCGCCCTCGCTCGCCGCGATCAATGACAGCAGCCGGACGCGGTTCGGGTCAGCGAGCGCTTTGAAGATGTGGGCGATCCGCTCGGCTTCGTCGAGCGCGAGCACTCCGCCGGTCACAGGGGTGCAGCACGCTGTGGCGTCGGCTTCCAGGAGGGGCAGTTCGATCTGCATGGACACATTCTGACAGATCGTATTGACATGTGTCGATGTGTCGATCAGTCTCGTCGTATTGATGGTTGTCGATTGGAGTTGACGATGGTGAACGAGCTGCCCGTGATCGTGATCGGTGCCGGCCCGCAGGGTCTGGCTGCTGCAGCGCACCTGGTGGAGCGCGACGTTCCGGTGATGGTGCTCGAGGCCGGCTCCTCGGCCGCTGCGGCGGTGTCGGAATGGGGTCATGTGCGGTTGTTCTCTGGTTGGTCCGAGCTGGTCGACGCGGCGTCCGCTCGGTTGCTCACGCCGACCGGGTGGAGCGCGCCGACGACGGGGTACCCGACCGGCGCCCAATGGATCAGCTCGTACCTCGCCCCCCTCGCGGATGCCCTCGGCGAGCGGGTGCGGTTCGGTTCACGCGTCGTCGGCGTGTCTCGCCGTGGCCGCGATCGCTTGGTGGATGCCGGCCGCGCAGAGCAGCCGTTCACGGTGCACGTGGAGTCCGCAGACGGCGAGTACCGCCTCGATGCTCGGGCGGTCATCGACGCCTCGGGCACCTGGTCGACGCCGAACCCGGCCGGGGCGGACGGTCTGCCGGCACTCGGGGAACGGGCCGCGTCCGAGACGCTCAGCTACCGGATCCCCGACTTCCGGAACCGCGCCGGGTTCGAGGGCAAGCACACCGTCGTCGTGGGGTCCGGGCACTCGGCAGTCACCGCGGTCATCGCCCTCGCTCGGATCGTGCGCCGCAACCCAGACACCACGGTCACCTGGGTGCTGCGTCGGGGAACGGTCGGGAACACCTTCGGTGGCGGCGACGCTGACGAGCTGCCCGCCCGCGGCGCGCTCGGGTTGAAGGCGAAGGAACTCGTCGATGGTGGCCTCATCCGCCTCGTCACGGGCTTCCGCGTCGAGCGCGTGAGGCGTGACGGCGACCAGACCGTGTTGCTGTCGGAGGACGGCCGCGAGCTGCCCGGCGCTGATCGGGTGATCGTGCTGACCGGATTCCGGCCTGATCTGTCGTTCCTGTCGGAGTTGCGGATCGAGCTGGATGCGACGCTGCAGGCTCCGGTGCGCATCGCGGCCGAGGTCGACCCGAACCTCCACTCCTGCGGCTCGGTCGCAGCGACCGGTGCGAAGGATCTCGCGCAGCCGGAACCGGACTTCTACATCGTCGGCGCGAAGTCCTACGGGCGGGCCCCGACGTTCCTCGCGATGACCGGATACGAGCAGGTGCGCTCCGTCGTCGCCGCTCTGGCGGGCGACCAGGCTGCGGCCGAGCGGGTGGAACTGGTCCTCCCGGACACGGGCGTGTGCGGTGGGGCTGGTCTGTTCGATGCTGCTGGTGCGTCGCTGGGTGGTTCGTGCTGCGCGGTGCCGGAGCAGGTGCTGCAGATCGGTCGCGCACCAGCAAGTGCCTGACCGCTCGCTGCGGGTGCTACCGGGTGAGCAGCTCAGTGCGGATCTGCTCGGCCACGGCTTCCCGCAGCGGGCGCACGGCTTGGACGTCCCAGGCCTCGGGGTTCGGGAACGACCAGGCCAAAACCTCGCCGCGAGGGGTGGCCGGCGGGGCCAGGCCGGGTTTCATGAGCACCACGACGTCGGCCTGATCCAGGTCGGCGGCAGTGACGGCCCGTGGTACCCGGTCGGTGATGTCGAGGCCGAGCTCAGCGACGGTCGCTGCGACCGCAGGGTTCACGGCATCCGATGGGGCGAGGCCTGCTGAGGTGGCGGTGAAGCGGTCTCCGGCGAGGTGTTCGAGCAGGGCTGCGCCGAGTTGGGAGCGGCCGGCGTTGTGCTGGCAGATGAACAGGACGACGGGCTTGGGTGTGGTCATGAGGGCGCTGGGTGCTTTCTGGTCAGGAGGCGAGCAGGCGGGGAGCGAGGTCCGCGATGCGGCGCTCCAAATCGATGTAGGCGGCGTCGAACGCGGCATCCGTGCCGACGCGCACCGGGTCGGGGATCGACCAATGCAGATCGCCCGTGACGCCGATCTCCTCGTGCGCGTTGTCACACACCGTGATGACGAAATCGTCCACACCCAGCACGGTGGCGAGTGCGCTCGGCGCGCTCGACGGGAGGGCGAGCTGGTGGCGTGCGGCTGCGGCGATCGCGCCGGGCGCGATCTGTTCGGCGGGGTGTGTGCCACCGGAGGCGACGGGGATGGTGCTCTTCCGCGCCCAGAGGGCGGCGGCGAGCTGGGAGCGTGCGGAGTTCGCCGAGCACACGAACACGACCCGACTCGCTGAGGCCGCAGCTCCCGGCCCCATGCCCTCGAACCCGTCGGGGTCAAGACGGACGTAGCTGCGGCGCTTGTCACCTTCGGACGTCGCCCGGGTGATCATGCCGACGGATTCGAGCACGTTCAGGTGATGGGTGAGCAGGTTGGCCGGGGTGCCGAGCGCGACCCGGATCTCCGTCGGGGACAGGTCGCCCAGGGTAAGCAGGTCGATCATCTGCAAGCGCGTGGGATCGCTGAGCGCGGCGTGCTTTGCCGCCCGTGCTTCGACGGCTTCAGTTCGTTCGATGTTCATTGTTTCAATATTGACTGAAGTACCGTTGTGAGTCAAGATGATGCCGCCATGAACCCACCGAACCCCGCACCCACCCCGGTCCGACCGCATCTGCTGCGTCGGACGCTTGCCGAGTTCATCGGCACCGGACTCCTGGTGGCGATCGTCGTCGGCTCCGGAATCATGGCGCAGCGACTCTCCCCGGATGACGTCGGGCTGCAGTTACTGCAGAACAGTCTGACGACCGCGCTCGGGCTCGCCGTGCTCATCCTCGTCCTCGGCCCGGTCTCCGGCGCTCACTTCAACCCCGTCGTTTCATTCGTCGACTGGTGGGTGAACCGCGGCACGCCGCATGGGCTGCCGCTGCGGAACCTGCTGCCGTATCTGGTCGCGCAGATCGTCGGCGGGACCGCGGGCACGGTGCTGGCTGGGGCGATGTTCGACACCGAACCAGCGCTCTCCACGACGGACCGGGCGAGCGCCGGGACGGTGCTCGGTGAGGTCGTCGCGACCGCGGGCCTCATCCTGGTGATCTTCGCCCTGGCCCGCTCCGGGAAGAGCGCGGTGACCGCGGCCGCGGCAGGAGCCTACATCGGGGCGGCGTACTGGTTCACCAGCTCGACGTCGTTCGCGAACCCGGCCGTGACGATCGCTCGCATGTTCACCGACACCTTCGCCGGGATCGCCCCGGCCTCGGTCGGCCCGTTCCTCCTCGCGGAGCTCCTCGGCGCGACCATCGGACTCGGCCTGGTGCTCGTGCTCTACCCGACTCCCGCGCGCAGCACCCCTGCGGCCGTGGCTCCCCATCCCGCAGCTCAGCTCTGAAAGGCACCCTCATGCATCTCGCAGTAATCGGCGGTAGTGACGCCGGCATCTCCACCGCTCTCCGCGCGCGGGAACTCGACCCCTCCATGGACGTGACGGTAATCGTCGCGGACGCCTACCCGAACTTCTCCATCTGCGGCATCCCCTACTACTTCTCCCGTGAGGTCCAGCCCTGGCAGTCCCTCGCACACCGCACCCACGCCGACCTCGAGGCCACCGGCATGACCCTGCGCCTGAGCACCCTCGCGACCGGAATCGACGTCGCCGACCAGCGCCTCACCGTCCGCGACGAGCAAGGGACGGCATCGACGATCGCCTACGACGAACTCATGGTCGGCACCGGAGCCTCACCCTCCACCGCCGGCATCACGGGCCTCGACCAGCTCGGCCCTGACGACGGTGTGCACCTGCTGCACTCGATGGGCGACACCTTCGCCCTCGAGCGCTACCTCGACACCCACCAGCCGGAGACCGCGATCATCGTCGGCGCCGGGTACGTCGGTCTGGAAATGGCCGAAGCCCTCACCGTCCGCGGCCTCCAGGTCACCCAACTGCAGCGCGGCCCCGAAGTCCTCTCCACCCTCGACGCCGAGCTCGGCTCCCTCGTCCACGACGAACTCACCCGCCACGGCGTGAACGTCATCACCGACACCCGCGTGGAGCACCTCAGCAAGACGAATAGTGGTCTCACCGTGACCGGCCTGCAGGACGGCCAGCCGTTCGAGCGCAGCGCCGAGCTCGTGCTCGTCGTCGTCGGCGTCCGGCCGAACACGAGCCTGCTCACGGAGGCCGGCGCGACGACCGGACCCGGCGGCGCGGTCATGGTCGACGAGCAGATGCGCACCGGCCTGCCGCACGTCTGGGCGGCCGGCGACGGTATCGTCACCCACCACCGCCTGCTGGGCGTCACGTATCTGCCGCTCGGCACGACAGCGCACAAGCAGGGCCGGGTCGCGGGCGAGAACGCGATCGGCGGCAACGCCCGCTTCGCCGGGTCGCTCGGCACACAGGTGGTGAAGGTCTTCGACCTGGTCGCCGCTCGCACCGGTCTCCGCGACCACGAAGCCGTCTCGGTCGGGTACGCAGCGCACAGCTCCACGGCGATCGCGGACGACCACAAGGCCTATTACCCGGGCGCAACACCGATCAGCATCCGGATCACCGGAGCGACCGACAGCGGGCTACTACTCGGTGCGCAGCTCGTCGGCACCCGCGGGGCGGAAATCGCGAAACGCGTCGACACCTACGCCACCGCCCTGCACCACGGCATGACGGTCGACGCGATGAGCGACCTCGACCTGTCCTACACGCCACCACTCGGCTCCCCGTGGGACGCGGTCCAGGTCGCGACGCAGGCGTGGAGCCGCGAGGCACGGACCAGATAGTCACCGCTGCGTCCGGCTCGCAGCGCGTGTACCGGGACGTCGGAGAGGTCTCGCCGTGCAGCCTCCGCTCTAACGGATGGTGTCCGAGGCGAGAGCGCCTACCGGACCATGCGGGCGTCGGTGATGGACGGCGCGGAGGGATCCACCTGCTCGACACCGTCGAAGGCGAAGCCGTTACGCAGGTAGAACGACGTCGCGCGGGGGTTCTCCTTCGCCACCCAGAGCATCGCCGGCCCGGCGCCGATCGTCGCATCGAGCAATGCCTGGGCCGCGCCGCTTCCATAGTGCGACGCCGCCAGGTAGATCGCGTAGAGCTGCCACGGCCGGGACGGGGTCTCGTCGCCGGCGACCCATCGGGGCCCCGGCTCGCCGGTCACCGCCGACTCAGTACCATGGGCGCATGCCCGCTCTCCCCGCACCAGCACGAGCGCTGAGGGTGTTCCAAATCCTGTGGGTGATCGGCTTCCTCATCGGGACGACCACGCACACGGCGGATCTGATCTTCGGCGGACTGGACGTCTACGGCGGCTTCCCTCCAGGTGTGCGGCTGTTCTGGGTGTCACTCACGATCCTCGATCCGGTGACCGTGGTGCTGATCGTCCTTCGTCGGCGCTCCGGCATCGTGCTCGGTAGCGCCGTGATCATCGCCGACATCGCGGTCAACTGGACCGTCTTTTTGACCATCGGCGGGCTCTCGGTCTTCGGAATCGCCAACCAGAGCCTGTTCGCGGTGATCATCGCCGCCACGGCTCGTCCGCTCTGGAACTGGTTCGGGCGATTGTCCACACGAGGACGCGGCGACGTGGACGGCACGGCCTGACCACCCTGCACGTCGAGGGCGACAACTAGTATGCCTATGTGTCCGCCATGCTGTACGTCCAGATAGCCGATGACCTCCGCCGCAAGATCGTGAGCGGCGAGCTGTCGCCGGGTGACGACGTGCCGAGCGAGGGCGAGCTGGCCGAGCTGTGGCGGAGCTCGCGCGGGCCGATCCGGAACGCCCTGGCGGCGCTGCGGAACGAAGGTCTCATCGAGACCCGGCGCGGCAGGCCTGCCCGGGTCGCCGAGCGGAAGGCGCAGCAGGCCGCCGACGTGTCCATTCCTTTCACCCGCTGGGCGGAGTCGATGGGTACCACCCCGGGCGCCCGCACCCAGGAGGTGTCGTTGCGTCGCGCCGACGAGGAGAAGGCAGCCGCGCTCGGTATCGCGGTCGGCGACCCGATCGTCGAGGTCGTCCGGCTGCGCCTCCTCGACGGGCGCCCCACGATGCTCGAGCGACTCACCTTCATCGAGGAGGTCGGCCGGGCGCTGTTCGACGTCGACCTCGACACGGTCTCGATCACCGAGTATCTGAACGGGCGGGGCTACGGCTACCAGGACGTCGACCACGAGATCGACGCCGTCGCCGCCGACGAGCTCGACAGCCGGCTGCTCGACGTCGAGCCGGGCACCCCGATCCTCCGCCTCCACCGAGTCACGAGGGGCCCGGACGGCCGCATCTTCGAGGCCTCCGACGACCGATACCGCAGCGACATCATCCGGTTCACGGTCTCCGCCTCGGGACGGGCTCGTGAGGGCGGACACTTCATCCGGGCGATCGGCGCGATCGGCGCTGAACCCGCCTAGCGCCGGGGCGACCCGGCCTCGCGGGTCGCATGGCCGGGCGCGAGCGGAGCCAAGCCTGGGGCCACGCCGATGCGGACGGCCCGTCCACCCATGGCGGCCTCGAGGCCGTCGTCGAGGTCACCGAGCGCCACCGTCGCCCCCACCAGTTCGGCGAACGGGTGTGCTTCGTGGCGTTCGGCGAGGTAGCGGACTGCCTGCTCGAGATGCGTCGGTGCGTAGTTGTGCACACCACGGATGGTGACGAGCCTCCGCACCACGCTCTCCGGGTCGAGGGCGACGGGGTCGCTCGGCGACACGCTGCCGACCAGCACGGCGACGCCGCCGATTCCCAGCACGTCGATCGACGCGGCGACACCGAGCGGGGATCCGGACGCCTCGATCGCCACGAGCGGCCGAGTTCCGACGAGATCCAGCGCGGCCTGGAGTGATCCCGGTTCCGTCGGGTCGACCGTGGCCGCGGCACCGAACCGGGTCGACAGCTTGCGACGCCGCTTGGCGGGGTCCACCACGATGACCCTGGCTCCCGCGTCGCTCGCCATCGCGCAGGCGGTGAGACCGATCAGCCCGGCACCGTGCACGATCACGACCTCGCCGTCCAGCGCGACGATCGCCGAGGCGGCCTCGAGGGCGGCGACCGCCGTGGCGGTGCCGCACGAGACGGGTGCGAGCACCTCGGCGGGGAGATCGTCGTCGGGTACCGGCACGATCGCGGTGCCGCATTTCAAGTGCACGTGCGACGCGAATCCCCCGCTGAGCTCCCACCCGGTCTCGAGCCGCTCATGGCCGTACTTGCGCACGGTCTGGCACTTCTGCGGCAGCCCGCGAACGCAGGTGGGGCAGGCACCGCATCCGATGGTGAGCGCCCACACCACGCGCTGCCCCGCCCGCAACGGTGCTCCGGCGGAGGTGACGGCACCGTCGCCGACGGCCACGACGTGGCCGACCTGTTCGTGGCCGAGCACCAGCGGCGTGGGGGCCTCGCGGTGCCCCAGCACGGTGTGCACGTCGGAGCCGCAGATGGTCGCCAGCTCGATCGCGACGAGGGCTTCGCCCGGTGCCAGCGAGACCGACGGCACCGCGATGCGCTCGTGACGCCGCCCGGCCTGCACCCACACCATCGCGGTCGGTGCCGGGTCGAGCTCGATCCGCACCGTCGTCGCCTCGTGCGTGAGCGTCACCGCGTGGCCAGTCGCGGCAGGGCGGTCAGCTCCCGGACGCTGTCCAGTACCACGTCGGCCCCGGCCTCGGTCAGCTGGTCCCGGGTGTGCGCACCGGTGGTCACGCCCACGACGAGCCCCGCACCCGCGTTCCGGCCCGAGCGCATGTCGCTGGTGGTGTCACCGACGACGATCACCGAGGCCACCGAGGTCGCTCCGGTGGCGATGAGTGCGGCGAGCACGAGGTCGGGCGCCGGGCGGCCTCGGCCGGCGTCGGCGGGCGAGAGGGCGGCGTCGACCTCCCAGCCCAGGCGGGCGAGCACGGCGTCACGGGTGGCGGGCGAGAACCCGGTCGTCAGTGCGACCTTGAGCCCCGACGCGCGGAGGCCGGCGATCACGTCGGATGCGCCGGGGATCGGGTCGACCCCGACTTCGTCGATGAGCTCGGCGTAGGCGGCTTCGAAGGCCTCGTTGCCGGCCTGCGCGGCGTCCTCGTCCCCGCCGGTGAGGTGGCGGAAGACCTCGATCTTCGACTGCCCCATCGTGTCGCGGACGTACTGCAGCGACTCCTCGAGCGGGCGCCGGGTGTCGAGGCCGGTGCGGCGTGCGGCTCGCTCGAAGGCGCGCTCGACGATGCCGTCGTCGACGACGGTGGTGCCGGCCATGTCGAGCACGACGAGTTCGACGGGGACGCCCGTGGGGCTGTCGGGGATCGTGGTGGTCGTGGTCGTGATGGTCATGGTCTCGTGCTTTCTGTCAGCGGACGGGAGTGGGTGTCGAGATGGCCTCCGACGACGTGTTCGGCGAGCCCGAGGCCGGTGGTCATGCCGATGCCGGTCGTCACGACGGTGACCAGCACGCCCGGCTCGACCTCCTCGATGAGGAACTCCTCGGGCCCCGTGGCGTAGACGCCCTGCCACCGTTCGACGACGGCCGGGTCGCGGTCGAAGAGCGTCCGGAACTCCGCGAGGAACGCCTCCGGGGCGGCCTCCGGCTGGAACGGCGGGACGGTCTCCCCCTTCCAGTGGCTGTCGCCGACGATGAGCGACCCGTCGGGCCGTTGCGTGTACATCTGGTTCAGGTCGAGGGCGGCCAGCTCGGGCCGCTCCCGCCCGAGGCGCTCGCGCACAGCGGCCGAGCCAGGAAGCCCGGCGAACGCGCTGTACCGGATGAGTGACCACCCGGTCAGCAGGGGGCCACCCAGTGGACGCGGGAGGTCGGCGGTCACCCGCAGCATGTCCAAGCCGCACCGGATGACGCCGTGTCGTTCGGCGAGCTCGGGATAGAGCTGGTCGATGTCGTGGTTGACGGCGACGACCACGAGGCCTGCGTCGACCGGGCCGCGGCTGGTCTCGACGCGTCCGCCGGTGATCCGTCCGGCTGCGGTGCGCATCCGGAAGACGACCCCGCGCGCGGCCAGATGGTCGCGGATGGCGTCGGCGGCGAACCGGGGGTCGACCTGCAGGTCGCGGGGCAGCCTCGCGCCGCCGACCGCAGTGCCGGCAGGCAACGCGGCCAGTGCCTCGATCTGGGATGCGGTGAGCAGCTCGACCTCGGGCGACTCACCGTCGTGCTGGGGCCGTCGTCGCTCAGCTAGGTCGCGGAGCAGCGCGAGTTCGTCGTCATGGCGGGCGACGACAACGGTGCCCGCCTGGTCGATCCAGAAGCCGGCGTCGCGGGCCAGCCGCAGCCAGAGCTTCCGCGACGTCGCGGCGTAGTCCCGGGCGACGCCCGACTGCGGGGTGAAGCAGAGATGTCCGAAGTTCCGGATGCTCGCCCCCGCGATCTCGGACGCGCGGTCGACCACCAGCACGGAGCGGCCGCGGTCGACGGCTGCGAGGGCCGCGCCCAGCCCCACGATGCCCGCACCCACGACGACGACGTCGAAGCGCTCCGGAGCTGCGGAGACTCCCCCTGCGGCGCCGCTCATCGGAACACCCGCCGCATCCAGATGGCGATGCCCTCGACGACGAGCACCGTGACGAGGATCATCAGCACGATCGCGGTGACGACGCCGTAGTTCGAGCCCTGGCTGGCGTTGAGGAGGTAGTAGCCGACTCCCCCGGCGCCGACGATGCCCAGCAGGGTCGCCGCGCGGATGTTGGTGTCGAGCATGTAGAAGGTGTGACCGATCAGGGCGCGGACACCCTGCGGGACGGTCGCGCCGGCGTACACCTGGAGTCGGGACGCACCGGCGGCGGTGAGTGCCCGTTCGGGTCCGGCCTTGACCTCCTCGAAGGAGTCGGCGATGAGCTTGCCGAGCAGTCCGACGCCGCCGATCGCGAGGGCGATGGTGCCGGCCTGGGTGCCGAGCCCGGAGATGACGATGAGCACGATGGCGAGGATGATCTCGGGGATGCCGCGGACGGCGACGAGCAGGAACCGCATCCCACCGCGCACCCCCCGGCTCGGTGCGACGTTCCTGGCCGCGAGCGACCCGACCACGAGCGAGACCACGAGCGTCAGGAGGGTGGCGGCGAGGGCGATCGCGATCGTCTCGACCATCGCGTCGGTCATGGTCGACAGTTCGTAGCTGCCGAACGACGGCGGCCAGAACTGCACCGCGACGGCCGGGATCTTCGCCCACACGGTGAGGAGGTCACGCCACTGGATGTCGCAGATCAGGACACTGCCGACCACCACGGCGACCGCGAGCCAGCCCCAGGTGGTGTTCCGCACGCGGGTCGCCGTCCAGGGACGCCGCAGTGCGTCGTCAACCGTCGCGACGCGGGCCTGACCGTCCGAGGTGCCCGTCCGCGAGGCGGCGCGGCCTCGTCGGATGCTGCGCAGCACCCGGTCACCGAGGCCCCGGCCGGTGGGCGCGATGCCGAGCATGGCGGCGCGCACCGCGCTCGAGACGATCTCCATCACGACGCAGAGCACGAAGATGACGACGGCGTACCCGAGGCCCAGGCCGTAGTCGAGGGACTTGAACGCGAACGACATCTGCATGCCGAGGCCGACGACACCGACATAGCCGAGGATCACCGAGCCGCGCAGGTTGATGTCGTTGCGGTGCAGCACGGTCGCCACCCACGAGGGCATGACCTGGGGCAGCACCCCGGCGGTGAACTCCTGCATCCGGCTGCCTCCGGCGGCCCGGATGGCGAGGCGGGGGCCCTCGTCGATCTGCTCGATCGCATCGGCGAACATCTTCGAAATCATGCCGATGGAGTGGATGCCGATCGCCAGGATCCCGGGCAGCGTCCCGAGCGAGAAGACCAGCACGAAGACCATGGCGAACACGACGTCCGGGATCGCCCGGGTCAGCACGCCGAAGAAGCGGGCGAACGCGCGCCACCCGGTGCCGGGGGTGGTGTTGGACGCGGCCAGGTAGGCGATCGGCACCGAGATGACCGCGGCCAGGAGCGTGCCACAGATCACGAGCCCAAGCGTCAAGCCGGTGAGGTACAGCAACTCGCCTGGGTCGGGGAAGGAGATGGCGCCCACCCGACCGAAGAAGCGTTCGGCGTTCGACCAGCTCTGGGCCATCCTGGCCGGATCGATCCCGATGCTGTTCAGCGCCACGATCGACGCGGCCAGGAGCGCGAGCAGGGTCAGGACGGCGGCGATGCGCTCCGGCGAGACGGCGCGGCGAGGGACACGCCCGACAGGACCTGCCGGGCCGTCCGCGGTCCGGAGTCCCGTCCGGGTGTCGGGTCGGGTGCGTGTGTCAGCGCTCATCGCGGGGTCTCGCTGACGGCGTCGACGAGGAGCTCGGTCTCGATGGCGTGCAGCTCGCTGGTGGTGGTCGCGACCCGGCCGTAGATCTCCATCACCTGCGCCTTACTCAGTCCCTCGGTCGGCGTGTCGAGCACGACGCTGCCGTGACGGAGACCGACGATGCGATCGGCCCAGCTGAGGGCCAGATCGACCTGATGGAGACTGCACACCACGGTCAGGCCGCGGTCGACGGCGATCTCGCGGATGAGCGCCATCACCTGGTCGCTCGACTCGGGGTCGAGCGAGGCGACCGGCTCGTCGGCGAGGAGGATCTCGGGGTCCTGCATGAGGGCGCGCGCGATGGCGACGCGTTGCTGCTGGCCGCCGGAGAGGGTGTCGGCCCGCTGGTAGGCGCGGTCGAGCAGTCCCACACGGTCGAGGTGCCCGAGCGCGGCGAGCTTGCCGGCACGGCCGTACGACCAGAGGCCGAGACGTGGGCCGCGGACGGTGGCGAGCGACCCGGTGAGCACGTTCTCGAGCACGGTGAGCGAGGGGACGAGCTCGAACTGCTGGAAGATGAAGCCGACTCGGCCGCGCAGGGTGCGGAGTCGTCGGCCGGAAAGGTCGGGCACCAGCTGGCCGAGGACCTCGACGGTGCCGGCGCTCGGCTGCTCGAGCCCGTCCAGGTGGCGGAGCAGGGTCGACTTGCCCGACCCGGAGAGTCCCAGGAGGACGACGATCTCGCCTCGTTGCACCTCGAGCGATGCGCCGTCGAGTGCGAGTGTCGCGCCGAAGCGCTTCGTCACGTCGGACAGTCGCACCACGGTCTCGGTCGGTGTCTGGGGATTCGTCATGGGAGTCTCCGGGTCGGGTTCGTCGGCGGGTGGACGGTTCAGTGGCCGGGCGCGATCAGCTCTTGCACTGGGTGGCGTTCGTCTTCTTGCAGATGTCGCGGATCGTGTCGTAGTACTTGTCGTCGACCGGCTTGGTCTCGTAGAAGACGCTGCGGAAGCCGTCGGTGTCGGCGGAGGTGACACCGGCCTTGATGATCTGGTCGATGGTGACGTCAGCCAGGACGTCGGTCAGCTTCGACTGCACCTCGGTGGGCAGCGTGCTCGACATCACGATGGGCGCTCCGGGGACCATGGTCTCGGCGATGACCGTGACCTTGTCGGACTTGGCGACCTCGCTGTCCTCGGCGAAGCCCGCCTCACACTCCACGCCCTCGCCGACCTTGGTGACGCTGACGTCGTGCTTGCCGGCGAAGACCGGGGTGATGTCCTTCTCGGGGTCGACGCCGGCCTCGAGCAGGTTGTAGCTGGGGAAGAGGTAGCCCGAGGTGGAGGACGGGTCGACGAAGCAGACCTTCTTGCCCTTGAAGCCGGCGAGATCGGTGATGTCGCTCCCCTTCGGGACGATGGCCTGGGAGTAGTAGCCGGGCTCCTGGCCCTCCTTGGTGACGATCGAGGAGATCGGGGTGAGCTTGGCTCCGTTGTTCGCGGCGGTGACGTAGGTGAAGCCCGAGAAGGAGGCGACATCGATCTGACCCGCGATCGAGGCTTCGATCAGCGCCGCGTAGTCGGTCGACTCGTGGTACTCGACCTTCTTGCCGGTCTCCTTGGCGATGTAGTCCATGAGCGGCTGGTAGTTGGTCTCGGTCTCGACCGAGTCCGGAACGACACCGAACACGAGCGTGTTCTCGTCGACGGCGTAGCTCCCGGCATTCGAGCCCGCTGCGGAGGCTGAGCCGGTGGAGGTGGACGCTGCGGAGGCGGAGCATCCGGAGAGGACGGTGGCGAGCAGCGCTGCACCTGCGAGTGCGGTGGCGAGCTGCGAACGGCGGAGGGTCATGACGGCCTTTCGGTGTGAAGGGGACGTCAGCATCGTGACACGCAGCCGCGAACAAATGTACCTATGTTGCTTCAGTTCAGGCGAAGTTCATCTCTTGTATGCCTATCTCGGCGGTCAGAGCGCGAGCAGCAACACGCCCACGACCACGATCAGCGAGGCGGCGATCCGCCACCCAGGTCTCCCCTCGCGCAGGACGACGACGCCGAACAGGGCCACGAGCACCACGCTGATCTCCCGCATCGGCGCGACGAGCGCGACCGGCGCCATCGTGATGGCGATCAGCACGAGGATGTAGGACAGCGGCGAGAGCACGCCGAAGGCGAGGAGTCGGGGCCAGTGCCGTCGCAGCACGCCGGCCAGTTCTCGGCTGCGGCGGCGGAGCGCGATCGAGTAGATCGGGATCTCGATGAGCGTGCAGCCGACCATGAACGCCACGGGTGAGAGTTCCCAGGTCCGCACGGCATGGGCGTCCCAGATCGTGTAGGTGGCGATGGCGACGCCGGTGAGGAGACCCCACAGGACGCCCGGGTCGATGCGCCGCCGGCGTCCAGCCATCCGCGCATCGGGTCCTCCGGGTGTCCCCCGGTCGGCGAGTCCGACGGCGACGACGCCGGCGAGGATCGCCACCACACCGATCAACGCGATGCCCGATGGGCGTTCGCCGAGCAGGAGCACGGCGACCACCACGCTGATCGTCGGCCCGGTCCCCCGGGCGGTCGTGTACACGGTCGAGAGGCGGCCGGTCGCGTAGCCCCGCTGCAGCACGAGCATGTAGCCCACGTGGATGACCCCGGACACGCCGACGCCGAGGAGGAAACCGGCGAGATCACCCGATCCGTCCGGCCCGCCGGATCCGATTCCCCCGGTGAACGGGATGACGCCGGCCCACAGCACGGTGCTGACCACGGCTCCCCACCAGAGGAACGGCAGACCGATGCGACTCACCCCGTGGGCCAGGACGTTCCAGGCCGCATGGGCGACCGCAGCGGAGAGGACGATGAGGACGGCGAGCGAGGACATGACGACCCTTCTCCTGGTCGCGGGCGCGACGAAGGAGGGTCCTCCGGGCTTTTGTCCTGTCAGATGACGGCCGGCGCATGGGCTTCGACCGTGGCGCCGCTCGGACCAGCCGAGCACTGCTGCTCCGGAACCCTAGGCGCTATCGCGGACGACGCTAGCAGACGGGTGTGACGGGCGAGGTGAACACTCGGGTCACGGCCGTCTGGCGCACTGCGGCCACGGGCACGGTTCGACCGGCGCATCGGCGGGAGTCGTTAGATTCAGGACATGGAGAATCTGAACGCGATGCTGCCGCTGGACGGATGCTCCGTGGCCTTCCGGGACTCGGGGCCCGCCGGGCGCGCGGTGCTGTTTCTGCATGGCGCTGGAGCAGACCATGTGTCGTTCGAGGAGCAAGCCGGCGCCGTGGCGAACTCGGGTCGCCGAGCAGTCGTCTGGGACCTGAGGGGGCGCGGGCTGTCGAGGCCCAATCACTCGCGAATCACGGCAGACCGATTCGTCGCAGATGCAGAAGCACTCATATCCGAGCTCGGCCTGGACCATCCCGTGCTGGTCGGTCACTCCCTCGGCGGGAACATCGCCCAGGAGATGGTCAGACGAGAACCGGAGGCGTACTCGGGACTCGTCGTCATCGACGCGACCTGGAACTCCGGACCATTGGGGTGGATGGAGCGGCGACTGCTCCACCTGGCAGCTCCTACGCTCAGCCTCATCCCCGCGCGCACACTTCCAGGCCTCATGGCCCGAGCCTCGGCCGTCACGGACGCGGCACAGCAGGACTTGATGCGCGCCTTCTCGCAGGTGCCGAAGCGAGACTTCTCGCGATCTGGCAAGCGACCGTCTCATTCGTCCGACCCGCACCTCGCTACCGCACACCGATCCCCTTGTGCCTCATCCGAGGCGCGCACGATCGAACCGGCAACATCGCGAACGCGATGCCCGCTTGGGCTGAGCACGAGGGGAACGGCGAGGTGGTGATCCCTGACGCTGGGCACGTGCCGTCGCAGGATGCTCCCGAGGCCGTGACGACAGCACTCCTGCGTTTCCTGGACACGCTGGACGAAGCCCGATGATCGAGAACGAGAACGTCGACGGACAGTCCCGCACTCGGGGTACGAGAGGATGACGGCATGGAGCGGAACGCAGCCTGGCTGAGCATCGATGCTGAACGGCGAGCGCTCGCACGCGACCTCGCACCGCTGGGCGAGACGTCCTGGTCGACGCCGTCGCTCTGCGCCGGGATGACCGTCCGCGAGGTCCTCGCCCACCTGACGGTGAGTGGGGCCGTGTCGGGGCCGCGTTGGTTCGCTGGGGTCGTGCGTGCGCGTTTCGACTTCGACAAGCAGGTGGATGATCGTCTGCGCGAGCAGCTTGGCGCGTCGCCGGCGGAGACGCTCAGCCGTTTCCGTTCGACGATCGGCAGCCGGATCTCGCCGCCTCTCCCGAGAATGGCGCTCCTCGGCGAGATGGTCGTTCACGGCGAGGATATTCGCCGCCCGCTGGGTCTCGTCCGGGAGTACCCGGAGGCGACGCTGACTGCTCTCCTGAGGTACTACGCAAGCACCGATCAGGTCGTCGTCGCGAAGAAGCGGGTACGAGGTCTGCGACTGGAAGCTGTCGACACGGCCACCACCATCGGAAAGGGTGATGTCGTGCGGGGCAGCACCCTGGCGCTCATCATGGCGATGACGGGTCGCTCCGCGTACTGCGCCGAGCTGACAGGCCCAGGAGTCGCCGATCTGCTCACCCGCTCGAGCTGATCCTCCACGCTCTGCGCGCAGCGACAGACGCCTGGACGCAGGGCGGTCCCCCGTCCGGCGGATGTGCGCTCCCTCAGGTTCTTCTACGGTCGAGAGCAGGACCGGAACGGAGCGACACATGACCAGAGCAACGAACTCGAACCTGTACCAGGCCGCAGCCGTCATGACGGTGGTCGTCAGTGTGGTGTTCATCATCTTCGGGATCATCGTCCAGAACGCGGCAGTCACCGCTGTCTTCGCGGTGTTCGGCATCGCCGGACTCGCCTCCTCGACGGTGCTCCCCCGCAGACGCTGACCAGTCGTACCGATGTCGGTGCGCGAAGCGATCCCGCCACCGGGTTCGCCGCTCGACTCCCGCAGCTCAGCGCTTGTCGCGTCGGAAGCGGGCCTCGCGGCTCGCGATGTGCACACCGAAGCCCGTCGTCCCCGCAGCGAAAGCGGAGATCAGTACGAAGAACGCGAGCTCGTCCCCCGCGCGGAAGGCGAAGGCGGCGACGATGAGTGCGATCGAGGCCGCGACCACGAGCAGCACGCCGACGACCTCGCCCCGGCTCCCCAACATCTCCCGCATGCCCCCAGCGTGCAGCAGGAGCCACACAACCGCAATGCCCGATCGTCGGCGTTCAGTCCGCGCCGAGGCCCAGACGCTCTTCGCGTCGCTCCACATCGGCGAATCGCTGCCCCTCGACGACGAGCAGCACCTTCTTGGGTACCGTCTTGAGCCAGATCCTGCCGCCGTTGTCCAGCTCCCAGAATGGGTCTCCGGCGTGGGCGCCGGAGGGCTGACCGAGGTGCCGGCTCAGCGCTGACTGCACGTCGAGCGCCACACTCCGCAGTCCTGCCCGGTCGTCGCTCTTGTCGGAGACCGCGACCGTCACTTGGGAAACCGCCTGCTCTGCGATGAGCGAACGAACGGTCGGTAGGTTCACGGGGTACCCGGAACGATGCTGGACACCGCTCGACGTCTCCACCTTGAGCTGCCACCCGAGGCGCTCCGCGACCGCCGTGAAGTCGCCGCGGTCGAGGGGCCAGGACACCGTGGCGAAGGCATCGCAGACGGCGTCGATCTGCGCGTCTGTGGCTCGGGCGAGTGCGGTCATCCGGATGATCCTACCGAGGAAGGCGAAGGTGCGACTCGACGGGTCCAAGCCGTTCTCGCTCACCGACGTCGTCACCTCGATGCCGGCAATCCACATCCGCGCTCACGAACACCGGATCGTGGTCAGAGCGCCACCGCGGAGCATTCCGCGGCGGCGCCGTGGCCGCTGTCAGTTGCTGATCCGGAGCTCCTGCTGGACGTATCGCAGGTCATCGGCCTGAGCGAGCATGAACCGGGCGAGGTCGGCGCGGGCGATGCGCAAACGGACCCGGTCGCCGGATCCGGCCGCGGTTCGCACCCTGACCGCTCCCGATCCGGGCTTGTCTTGGGGCATCGTGACGACCACGGTCGTCCAGTCGCGATCAGAGCCGCGGATGGCCTCGCCCACCTCGGTGGACTCAGGCCCCAGCCTGAGCAGGGCGTAGCTCGCCCTGCTCACTGCGCGCATCAGCGGGCTGCGGGGAACCAGAATGCTCGGTCCCCAACTGAAGACGAGTCGGCGGACCCCGTGCGTGCGCATCGCGGCCACGATGTTGCGCGTTCCGGCAGCGACGGGCATGTCCTTGGATCCACCGACGATCTGGGCGGTCAGGGTGGCGAGGACGGCGTCGGCACCGCGGACGACGTCTTTAACGGCGACCGCGTCGGTCAGCTCGCCCTGAACGACCCGCAGTCGGTCGTGGCGCAGGTCGAGCTTCGCCGGATTGCGGATGAAGGCCACCACGTCATGCCCGGCGGCGAGTGCCTGCTCGACCAGGTGGATACCGGTGCGGCCGGTGGCGCCGAAGATCGTCAGCTTCATGATGTCTCCCTCGCGAAGTCTGCAGGTCAGCCGTTGTAGGCGACGTAGTGCAGCTCGGCCTGCTGACGCTCGTCGTGCAGCTGTGCCAGGGCCTCCGCGATGACCTCGGGCTCGGCGTCCGGGTGGCCGCCGCCGATGAGGGCGGTGATGCCCAGGTGCGCGACGTAGACGCCCTTCGGTTGCAGTGCGTTGTGCAGGTTGAGGGCCCAGTTGCGAAGTCCCGCTGCAGCGATGTTCACGTTGCCGAGGAAGGGCATGGGGCTGATGGATCCGCCGCCGGTCGTGATGAGCACGGTCCCCTTGCCTGCTGCGATCATGTCCGGCAGCACGGCCCCGACGGCGGCGAGCGCGCCGCCGAGATAGAAGTCGAGCTGCGGTTGCAGGTTCTCCATCGTCACCTCGAGGACGTCGACGGGCGCGAGGGACGGGTCCGCGGGCGAGAACTCGAGCACGTCGATCGGGCCGAGGGTGTCCGTGATCGAGCGCAGTGCCGCGGTGACGGTGTCGGGTCGGCTGATGTCGGCAGCGAACCCGTGAGCGGTGATCCCTTCGCCTGCGAGGGTCTGGGCGAGCGCGTCGAGCTTGGACTGGGTTCGCGCGACCAGCGCGACGTCGAAGCCCCGACGCCCGAAAACGCGGGCGATCTCAAGGCCGAGACCGGGGCCGGCTCCGATGATGGTGATGAGCGACATGATGTGTCCTTTCGAATCCCACGGGGAAGTGGGGCGTTGCATACTTGAGCTAAGTTGAGGGTGCCCTCAAACAAGATCGAGCATAACTTGAGGTTGCCCTCAATATCCACTGGAGTTGTCATGTCACAGTCGAACGGTCTCCGCCGAGACGCTCGGGCCAACGTCGAGAAGTTGCACGCCGCCGCGGTGGGGGTGTTCTCCCGCCGCGGACTCTCAGCTCCGTTGGAGGAGATCGCTCGCGAGGCCGGCGTGAGCATCGGCACCCTCTACAACCGGGTCGGATCCCGCGAGGCACTCATCGACGCCGTGATCCCCGCGATCGCCGGCGAGAAGCTCTTCGCGCTCAAAGCGCAGGCGCTCAGCCAAGAATCACCCCGCGCGCGGCTGGAGGCGTTCATCGCGGGAATGATCGACCTGCAGGTCGGCGATCCTGCTCTGAATGACGCGATGCTCCGCCGGTTCCCGGATGCGACCTCGCTCATCGAGACGTGCGATCGTTCGACGGCACTCGGCCGAGACCTGATCGACGATGCCCACGCCGCAGGCACCCTCTCCCCGGACTTCACCGCAGACGACCTCATGACCGTCCTGTGGATGGCCGGAACCGCAAGCCACGATCCCTCAGCCCCGGCCGGCTGGCGACGCGTCATCGACCGCAGCCTCGCCTCCGCCTGGACCAGCTGAGATCTCGGGGGCCACCATTCGAGACACGATCGACGCCTGTAAGCGCTGCGTCGCGCCGGTCAGTTCACGCCGGGATCGGGAAGACGAGCAGCGTGCTGGACGCCGTGGCCACCACCCGGCCGTCCGCATCGGTGATCACCGCTTCGGCGAACGCGACCCGAGACCCCGGTTTGATGACGGTTCCCACGGCGGTCAGCTGCCCCGATGTGGCACTCACGGCCCGCAGGTAGTTCACCTTGATCTCCAGCGAGGTGTACCCGACCCCGGCGGGCAGCGTGGTCTGGACCGCGCACCCCGCAGCCGAATCCAGCACCGTGCACATGAACCCGCCGTGCACGGCACCGATCGGGTTGTAGTGGGACTCGTTCGGCTCACAGATGAACGTGGCGGTCCCACGCGAGACCGAGCTCAGGGTCATGTCCATGAGCGAGATGATCGGCGGCGGCGGCAGGGCCCCGTCGATCATGGCCTGGAGGTAGTCGATACCTGCCATCTCGGCGACCCGTGCGGCCCCGATCATCGGATCCTGCCATTCGATCGTCCGCCGGCGGACTGGAGGTGCTTCATCGCTCTGCATGCCCCATTGTCGCCTCATGCGCTGCGGCAGCCGTGGAGACACTCAGCTTGCTGGATGTCGTCTTGTACGCTCACACGATGACAGAGATCGCTGGAACCCGTTGGGTCATCACCGGAGCCGCCGGGAACATCGGATCGGCGCTCCGCTCCGCACTGCTCGACCGCGAGGCGGTGCTCGTCTCCACCGACGTCCGCTCGATGACTCCGCTCGGTCCGCAGGAAGTCGTCACCAGCACCGACCTCGCCGACCTTGCCGCGCTGGTCGAGCTGTTCGATGGGGCGCACGGGGTGATCCACCTCGGCGGGATACCCGACGAGGCTGACTTCCACGACTTGGCCGAGGTGAACATCGTCGGGACTTATCACGTTCTCGAGGCCGCCCGGCGGGCCGGCGTCGCCCGGGTCGTGTACGCGAGCAGTAACCGTCTGACGGGCTTCTACCCGTCGGGCGCTCACATCGCACCGCATGTTCCGCCCCGTCCGGACGGGTTCTACGGGGTGTCGAAAGTCGCCGGAGAAGCGCTGTGCCGGCTCTACGCGGACAAGTTCGGAATCAGCACCATCTCGCTCCGCATCGGCAGCTACGAGCAGCAACCAGGTTCCGCGCGAGAGCAGCGGACCTGGCTCAGCCCCGCCGACGCCGTGCGCGCGTTCATCGCGGCGATGACCACCACCGAACACACAGCCGTGTTCTACGCGGTGTCCGCGAACACCGAGGGATGGTGGGATCTCGACGCCGGAACGGCGGTCGGTTTCACCCCGCAAGACGACGCCTCCCAGTGGGGCGAAACCCAACACATCGACCCGCACATGCCGCAGGGCGGGGTGTACGCGACGCCGGCGTATTCGACCGATCGGATGCGAGAGTGACGGATGATCTGAGGTACGGCACTACCGCTTCAGGTCGACTCGCCGCGACAACACCTGGCCCGGCCATGCGTCGGTACCGTTGCCGACCGTGAACGTCACGTCACGCTCGAAGCCTGCGGCCTCGTAGAAGCGGACGAGATCCCCCGATCCTCCGGCGTAGCAGTCGACCCGCAGGCGACCGACCCCCGCGGCCTGCGCGCGCTCCTCGGCGAGAGCCAGCAAGCGGCGACCCGTGCCCTTCACCCGCGGATCGCGCGAGCCGATCAACACCCTGACGTAGACCTCTGGTTCGGTGGCGGCCGGCACGTACTCGAGCGCCTCGCCCAGCACGAGTGCTCCGCACACGCCGATCGCGGGATGCTCAGCGACCCAGGCATCGGATGAAGCACACCACTGCTCGACACGAGTGATCCAGCGCTCCTGCCCGGACGCCGGCTCGGTACCCCATTGCCGGGTGTTGCCGATCCGGACGAACCAGGCGATCGCTGCATCGAAGAGCGCCAGCACCGCAGCCGCGTCCGCCGGGACGGCCCGACGGAACCTCACCGGCACAGCTTCGCCTCCGGTCCACGCAGGCTCCAGCGTGCCGCCCTCACCGCGCTCGAACTCACCCGTCACCGTACTTCTCCGCATCGCTTCGACATGTCGTCCGTCCTCCCTCGCTGATGCCAGGTTGGCACGCGTCACCCTCGGGACGCCAACGCCTGCGGCGGTCGACGTCGCCGAGTCGTGCTTCGAGCCTCGCTCAGCACTGGCCGCGCGCGTCCGCCATATCTGGCCCGCTCCGAGGTCCCCCAGCCCCTCCCGCGCTGCCCCGGGGAAACCCCCTCGCCGCATCGACCGGACGCCCTCTACCCTGATGCGGATGAGCCGACGCAGCCGACGCGACGGCGGAAACGAGACACGATGTCGCTCCCTCCCGCTCCCGATCCCACCCGAACCGCCAAGCGCTTCGTCCTCGCGGCGTTCAGCTTCGTCGGCCTGATGGCGTCCGGTGTCGGTGTGGTCGCCTGCTCGATCGGCCTCGCCGACACCGGCCACCCCGCCATGATCGTCGGGCTCGCGTGTAGCGTGCTCGGCATCGCTGCAGCGTTCGTCGTGATGTGGACCGCCTTGCGCGCCGAACGCTGACGGCAGGGACAAGGGCGCTGCCGGCGACAGCTTCCCGGCTCAGGGTGACAGCACCGCCAAGCAGGCCTCCGAACGGTGGTCGCCCTGTCAGAGCACGTATGGCGAACGCCTAACGGACACGCCTGCGCAGGAGCAGGGCGGTGCCGCCCGCGAGCAGGCCTACGGCGACGACGACGGCTCCGCCGAGCTGCCAGCCCGTCAGCGCCAGGTCTCCGTCAGCGGAGGGTCGTGCTGTTGCCGAGGGTCGCGGTGTCGTGATCGCCCCTGCTCCAGGGCCTTCCGCGGGTGGGGCAGCGGTCGGCGTGACCATCGGAGGGACCGGCTCGACCTGAGCGCCGGGAACCGACCAGACACCTGCGGCGAAGGCCACCGGCAGGGTCGCCGCAGTGACCACCGACGACGGGATGCCTGACTCGAGGACGAGGCACTCGAGCGCGAGGGTCGCGTCGCCCTGGTCGACGCCGCCGTCCACGACCTCCTGGAACGAGATGGCCATCGGCACCTCGACCGGCTGCCCGGCGGTCACCGCGACGGTCGGAGACGTGACGACGGTGACCCCTCCCGCCGTCACGGAGAGTCGGGCGCCGTCATCCGCGTCAGCGGGGCAGCCTGCGGCGAGCACCGCGGAGCCGAACGACGGAACAGCGCGCGCGTCACCTGATGTGACCGCGGCGCCGGCGGTGTCGCGCAGCGTGAGCGCTGCCGGTTCGGCCGTCGCGGAGGCGGCGACGGCAGCACCGGCGCCGGCGCCGGCGAGGCAGAGGATCGCGCTGGCGCTGAAAGCTGCCGAGACGAGCAGGGCGCGCCCTGCGGCGCGGAACGGAGAACGGTGGGTGACGCGAACGGTGGAAGACATCGGGACCTTTGGTGGGTGCGGTGGGCCTCCGGGACGGCGATACCCGGCGACGCCAGGACTCTCGCCCACGCAGATGAATGGGTCGTGAACGCCGGGCGTCACCCACGGCACCGGCCGTTGGGCCGAGGTTCACCTGCGCTGCCTACGATCGGCGCGTCCGTCCGATGAAAGTGATGCCATGCCCTTCGATCCCCGCCCCGAGCAGCCCGCGCCGACCGGTGGCGCATCCTCAGTGCCCGAGGTGGACCGGGGCGCATCGGCTCGGTCCGGCCTCTCACGCCGGTCCTTCCTGGGGGCTTCCGTCGCCGCAACGGTCGCTGTGGGAACGGCCGCCCACGGGCTCGGGAGCGCGGCCTCCGCCCAGGCCGCACAGCTGCCATCGGCGTCGGCGGTCGTCGACCCGGACGCGCTCTCCTGGCTGGTGTTCGACCACCACGTGCACTCGGTCTACTCGCACGACGCCAAGTACCCGATGACGACGATCCTCGATCAGGCGCAACGCTTCGCGGTCGACGCGATCGCCTTCACCGAGCACAGCAACACAGGGCACGCCAACGTCGGCGGGGTGTTCAACGCGGCACGCGAGATCGACACCGCGCGGGCGGCGCGCCCGGACATGCTCGTGCTCCAGGGCCTCGAGTGGTACATCCCGGGAGCCGAGCACGCGACCGTCCTGGTCGCGCCCGGGCCCCGCACGACCCTCGTGCTGCGCCGCTTCGAGCTGGACCACGACGGCAAGCTCAACGGTTGGGAGAAACCGCGCCCTGGTACCGAAGACGCCGCCGAGTGGCTCGTGCACGCGACCGACGGGATCGCCTGGCTCGGCGCCCAGAAGCGTGCAGGTGTCATCGACGACGTGATCGTCCTGGCGAACCACCCGAGCCGCCTCGGCATCGACTCGCCCGGAGAGCTCCGTGCCTGGCAGGACGCCGACCCCGAGGTGTTCGTCGGCATGGAGGGCGCTCCTGGCGCCCAGGCCGGAGC
The DNA here is from genome assembly GCF_001423185.1 of Plantibacter sp. Leaf314. NCBI lineage: Bacteria > Bacillati > Actinomycetota > Actinomycetes > Micrococcales > Microbacteriaceae > Plantibacter > Plantibacter sp. Leaf314. The sequence continues at coordinate 499,573 of NZ_LMOB01000001.1, forward strand.
GATCGCCGCGAATGCGACCGAACGCTCGCGGCGCGGCGAGTACGAGAACACTCCAAGCGAGTTCTCCTTCCCCGGCTACCCCGCGGAGGCGTACCTGACGCACGGCGGCTTCGACTGGACGACGGCCGTCGTCGGCGGCGTGTGGGACTCGCTGCTGAGCGAGGGACGGCGCTGGTGGATCACCACGAACAGTGATCTGCACCTCAAGGAGTCCGACGCGACACGCGTCGGCGACTTCCCGACCGGGCCGGGCTGGGAGGCCGGGGCGACGCTCGCGAACTTCAACCGCGCCGGCCGTCGGCCCGACCCGATCGCCACGGACACGCCGCAGAACGGTGCCGACTTCTGGCCGGGCGAGTTCAGCCGCACGCACGTCGGGGTCGTCGACCGGTCGTCCGCCTCCCTGCTCGACGCGATCCGCGCCGGCCGAGTCTGGGTCGACCACGGGCACCTCGTCGCCGGACTCTCCGTCGTGCTCCGTGCCACCGACCAGCCGGAGATCAGCGCCACCTTGGGCGGGATCCTCGCCGTCGAGCGCGGCACCGCCCTCGAGCTCGTGATCGACGTCACGCCCACGACGACGCCGACCTCGCGGGGCACGACACCGAGATTGGCGCACCTCGACCTGATCCGCGGGCGCGTCACCGGGGCCGCAGCCGATCGTGACGAACAGCGCGCACCCGGCACCCGAGTCGTCGAGATGCTCGACGTCACCGACCGCAGTGACTCCCCGTTCCGTGTGGTGGTGCCGCTCGAGCCTGCCTCTGAGGACGGCTACGTCCGCCTTCGCGGCAGCGACGGCCAGGTGCACGGGGTCGGTCCACTCGGCGCCGAGGTCGACCCGCGGGCGCCCCAGCCGTACCCGATCTCCCCGGCCGACCCCTGGGCCGACACCTGGCTGTACACGAATCCGATCTTCATCAGCGTGCGTTGATCGGGGCCCGGTCGGTGCCGGTTTCACACGGCATTCCGTCGCAACGGCGTGATGTCCACAAGATCGGACCCACTCGCCGACCACTCGTGCTGCGCGGCGAACAAGTCCCATGCCGCCGCTCCGGTGACCGAGACGCCTCGCGCACCTGAGCGCCTCGTCGTGCCGCGCACGAGCAGGTAGTGCGTCTGGAAGACGCCCGACCCGATCTGCTCTTGGACGTCATGGAAGAACACGACGTTTGAGACCGGTCCGGTGCCGTCGTCGAGTGAGACGAAGACGACGCGCTTGCCGCCGCGCATCGGTGGTGTGTTGGTGGCTCGGCGGACGCCGGCGATGAGGACTTCGGTTCCGCCGGGGAGGTCCATGAGATCGCGTGCCGGCGTCACCCCGAGTTCACTGAACAGTGGGTAGAAGCGTTCCATCTGGTGGCGGTTCACCGCCAGGCGCATCTCTTGGAGTTCGAGGTCGGTCTGGGTCCGGCCTCGGAGCTCGAGTGAGGTGATCGTGCTGCGCTCCGGCACGGGGAGGTCGAGTTCGAAGGCGAGTTGCTCGTCGGCGATGATCTGGGCACTCGTGGTGACACCCGCGAGATGGGCGAGAAGCTCGTGGCGCCGTCTGGGGATGTAGTCGATGAACGCGTCGAGCGCACCGACGCGTGCCAACGCCTCGAAGGTGCGGCGGCGCGGGCGCACACGGTCCCGGAAGTCCTGGAGAGAGGAGAACGGTTGGTGCCTCGCGATGCGGGCCCGTTCCTTCTCGGTGCTTCCCGTCATCTCGACTAACGACATGCGCACGCCGAGTCGCCCGTCTGGTGCGATCTCGACGACGTACTCCAGCCCCGAGCGCTGCACGTCGATCGGGAGAACTGGCACGTCGAGGTGGCGGGCTTCAGCGAGGATGAGGTCCTTGGGCCACATGCCCGGGTCGTGGGTGAGTAGGCCTGCCATGAACTCGGCCGGGTGATGGCGCTTCAGCCAGGCCGACTGGAACGTCGGCAGCGCGAAGGCCGCCCCATGGGCCTTGGCGAAGCCGAAGGATCCGAAGCCGGCGAGGATTGTCCAGGCCTTGTCGATCACGGCGGGCTGGAAGCCGCGCGCTGTGGCGCGGTCACGCACGAACGTCTCGATGCCGGCGAGGCGGCCACGGTCGGCGAGCTGGCGGCGGATGACGTCGGCGGGGCCGAGGCCGCAGCCGGTGAGTTCGTCGATGATCCGCATGACCTGCTCGTGGAACACGACCACGCCGCGCGTCTCTCGCAGGATGGGGCGGAGCCGTGGGTCGATGTAGTCGGGCATGGTCTCGCCGTGTCGTACCTGTAGGTATTGCAGCGGCATGTTGTTCTGCATCGGTCCAGGGCGGAAGAGCGAGATCTCGACGGTGAGGTCGTTGAACACCTCCGGCTGCAGCTTGCCGACGAGTTCCATCTGTCCGGGCGATTCGAGCTGGAACACCCCGAGGGTGCGGGTGGAGCGGAGGAGTTCGTAGGTGGGTTCGTCGTCGAGCGGCAGCGCGTCGAGCTCGATGGTCTCGCCGGTCAGTCGTTCGTGCTCGCTGACGGCGTGTGCCATCGCGGATTGCATGCGCACGCCGAGGATGTCGAGCTTGATGAGGCCCATGTTGTCCATGTCGTGTTTGTCGTACTGCGACATCGGCAGACCCATGCCCGACAGCTGCGTCGGGGTGCGGTGCAGGAGCGAGGTGTCGGAGAGGATGACGCCACAGGGGTGGACGCTGATGTGTCGCGGGAGCCGGTCGAGGCGTTCCGTGACGTCGACGAGCAGGTCGAGCTCGCGCGATTCGCGGACCGCTTCGGCCAGGTCGGCGAGCTCCGGCTTGTCGCGGAGCGCGTCGCGGAACTCCCGGGCATTGAACCGCCACATCTGCTTGGCGATCAGGTCGATCATCGACTCATCCATGCCCAGGGCGAGGCCGGCGTCTCGGACGGCTCCACGTGACCGGTAGGCGTTGGTCATCGACATCAGCGTGACGCGGTCGGACCCGAAGCGGGCGAAGATCTCGCGGTAGACATCGTGGCGGCGTGCGGATTCGACGTCGAGGTCGATGTCCGGGAGGTTGGTGCGCTCGGGCGAGAGGAACCGCTCGAAGATGAGTCCATTGCTGATCGGCTCCACGGAGGAGGTGTGCAGGGCGTAGTTGAGGACGGACCCGACGCCTGACCCGCGCGCCTGGATGCGGATGCCCATCTCGCGGATGATGTCGGCGACCTTCGCGACCGTGAGGAAGTACGACGGCATCCCCAGCTGCTCCACGATCCGCATCTCGTGCTCGAGCGCACGGTGCGCGTCCTCCAGCGACGGCATCCCGGGGCGTGCGTACCGCTCATCCACACCGGCCCGCGCGCGCTCCCACAGCGCCTGGTGGGGGTCTCCGCTGATGCCGATCACCGATGCCTCCGGCATGCGAGGCTGCTTCCACCCGACGTCGGACACCGGATCCAGGGCGCATCGCTCTGCGAGGCGCTCCGTCTCCCCCAGCAGCCGTTGCACCGCACCGTCGTCATGCGTGCCGGCGCCGACGATCATCCGCGCGATCTGCCGCATCTGCTTCGCCGGCTTCAACCACGCCTGCCCGTTCACCTGCAGCTCGTTCTGATCGTCGAGCTCCGCCAGCGGGCGAAGGAAACGTGCGGCATCAGCGAGGTCGGCTGTCGCTGCCTCGTCGGGGAGCCCGTAGCGGACCGCGTTGGTCAGCACAGCTGGGACACCAGCCGACTCCGCGAGGCTCAGTAAGCGGGTCGCCGCCGCGACGTTCCCGCGTACACCCTGGTCGGTGAGATGACAGACGACCTCGATCACCAGATGCCCAGCAGGAACGCACTCGCGCCACCGGTCGAGCGCGACCCGCGCCGCTGCACGATCGCGACGCTCGACCGCCTGCCCGACGTCGGACGACGGCCCGAGCATCACCGTCAGCGCCGGCTCATCGCCCAGCACCGCCGCGAGGTCCTCCCGGAGGATCGCAGGCCCATCACGACGGCCATGCGCTGCGCTCACCACGCGACAGAGCTGGGCGAATCCGGCTCCCTGGTTCTGACCGTGGGCGAGGACGACCACACGGCCGATCGGCTCCAGATGTTCGTCAAGTGCAGCGAGATCCACCCCGAGCCCCGGCGCGATACCCGCAGCAAGGCACGCACCCACGTGCTTCGGGCCGCCATAGAGACCGTCGCGATCCGTCAGCGCCAGGAACGACGCGCCATCCTCAGCGGCGAGACCGGCGAGGGCCGCACTCGAGGTGACGCCGTAGTGCGCGGACAGGTGCGACGCGACGTGAAGGTGTGGGAAGCTCACGTCCAGGCGACCGCGAGCGTCCATCTGCCGGTCGTATCGCGGCGGAGGTCGTAGCGTGTGGGCTCCTCATCGCCGCGAGCCGCATCGACCCGCCACGTCTCGATGTCGATACGTGCAGGCGACGCATCACCCCGCCACCACGGCTGGCGAGAGAACAACGCCTGAGGCTGACCGACGACACGGTGCTCGAACCGCTTCCAGACGAACGCCGTCGGATCCCCATCCGCCGCCAGATCGACGTCCACTGCCTCATCAACGATCGTCGCCATGCCACACCCTCCAGATTCGAACACACGTTCGATGAAGCGAGTGTACGTCACTCCCACGACACGACTTGACGCACACCGTGACAGGACCGCGGCGGTGATGCCCCAGCGCAGGAGTGAGGGCACATGACCGCAAGGGCGCGGTGACGCTGACAGGTGCCGAGAGATGACCTACCCCACCGGGCTCACGGCAACACCGTGGACCAGTGGGCACGCACGTACCGCCCACGCCCGCGGTCATAGTCCGTCATGTCCTGGCGCGTACCCGCCGCGACCTGCCAGGCTCCCGGAATCAGCCTCCCAGGCGCCCGGACAGGAGCATCCCGTGACCATCACCGCCCCGGCAGCCGCCGCGATCTCGCGATCGGCGCCCGCACCGCAGTCCTCCGCGGCTGCTGGCTTCTCGACCCGTCAGGTGCACGCGGGAGCCGTGCCCGACGGTGCGCACGGGGCGCGGGTCACCCCTGTGCACCTCAGCGCCGGCTTCGTGTTCGACAGTTTCGAGCATGCACGGGAGCGGTTCGCAGGCGAGGACGAGGGGTACCTGTACACCCGCAACGGCAACCCGACCACCGAGGAGGTCGAGCGGCGGATCGCCGACCTCGAGGGCGGGGCAGAGGCGATCCTGGTGGCGAGTGGGCAGGCGGCTACCGCCTCCGCACTCTTGGGGATCGTGCAGGCCGGCGACCGGGTGCTCTCGTCGCGTCGGCTGTACGAGGGCAATCGCGGGCTGTTGGTGCAGAACTTCGGACGGCTCGGGATCGGTGTGGACTTCGTCGACGACGCCGGCGATCTCGAGGAGTGGGAGCGCCGGATCGGACCCGACACCCGCGTGCTCTTCGGTGAGCCCATCCCGAATCCCAAGAACGACCTGCTCGACGTCCCGGCGCTGGCGGCGATCGCCCACCGGCACGGGCTCCCGTTCGTCGTCGACAACACGCTCGCCACTCCGTACCTCCTGCGGCCGATCGAGCACGGGGCCGACGTGGTCGTGCACTCGACCAGCAAGTTCCTGGCCGGGCACGGCGCCGCCCTCGGTGGCGTGATCGTCGATGCCGGCACGTTCGACTGGGGCGCGCGACCCGCGCTCTTCCCGCACCTGAACCAGGCGGAGCGCGCGTTCGACGGGCGCAGCTGGGCCGAGCAGCGCGGCAGGCGCGCGTTCGTCTCCTACACCCGCGACATCGTGGTGTCGCGCCTCGGCCCGACGCCGTCGCCGCTGAACTCGTTCCTCCTCCGGCAGGGCATCGAGACGCTGTCGCTGCGGGTGGAGCGGCACTCGAGCAACGCCCTCGCCGTCGCCCGCTTCCTCGAACGACAGTCCGAGGTCGTCTCGGTGGACTACTCCGGTCTGGAGTCGAGCCCGTCGTTCGCGCTCGCGCAGCGGCTACTCCCCCGCGGTCAGGGCTCTGTCTTCTCGTTCACCGTGGCCGGAGGCGAAGCAGGCGCCGCCGCCTTCATCGACGCCGTCGAGCTCTTCAGCCACATGACCCACCTCGGCGATGTGCGCTCCCTGGTGCTGCACCCGGCGTCGACCACGCACGCCGGGCGCACTCCGGCCGAGCGGGCCGCCGCCGGCATCCATCCGGGTCTTCTCCGACTGTCCATCGGCATCGAGGACGTCGACGACCTCCTTCGGGACCTGAACCGCGGGCTGGCTGCCGTGCGAGCCCTGGCCGCGGAGGCGTGAGCGTGACGCGTCGTCAGCACTTCGGCTGGTTCTTCTCCCGCGGATTCGGGCCGCAGGGCTGGGGGCATCCGTACCAGGAGTGGAACCACGACTGGACCAAGCCGGAGCTCTACCAGCAGTCGGCCCGCGAGCTGGAGCAGGCCGGCTTCGAGCTGATCGTCATGGAGGACGCCGTCTCGCTCGGCTCCCCGGACACGCTCGACCTGCGGGTGCGGGGAGCGTACGGCGGACCCAAGCACGATCCGCTCCTCCTGGCGCCCTACCTGTTCGCCGCGACCACTCGGATCGGGTTGGCGCCGACGATCAACGCCGGGATCACGCCGCCGTACCTGGCCGCGCGGCAGGCCGCGACGCTGCAGCACCTCAGCTCGGACCGTTTCGGGATCAACCTCGTCACCGACGTGGGCAGCGCCCGCCATGTCGGCCTGGAACCGCTGTCGCACGACGCGGCCTACGACCGGGCCGACGAGTGGATGGCGATCGTCCGCCAGCTCTGGCACAGCTGGGGCGAGGGCGCACTGGTCGCCGACGCCGGTTCGGGTCGATACGCCGACGGGGCGCGCATCGACGCGTTCCAGCATCGTGGTGAGCATTTCCGCGTGGACGGCCCGCTGAACGCCGTACCGTTCGCGAACGGCGACCCGATCGTCGTCTCGCCCGGCGGCTCCCCCCGAGGTCTGGCCTTCGCCGGCACGCAATCGGACGTGCAGCTCGCGCTCGCCCCGCTGGAGGCGCATGCGGTCCGTGCCTATCGGGCGAGAGTCCTCGCCGCGGCCCAGCTGCAGGGTAGAAGTGCCGACGACCTGCGGGTCCTCTTCGTCGTGAAGCCCGAGATCGTCTCGAGCCCCGAAGAAGCGGTGCGCGTCGTCGAGGCGTCGCGGCACCCCGATGAGAGCACGCTGCGGCAGATCGCGCTCGGCTGGTCCAGCGACCTGGAGACCGATCTGACGGGCCTGGATCTGGATCGCCCTGTCGAGCGGTCGGTCTTCGGCGAGCATGTCTCCCACGGCACGATCGCGGGCCTGTACGGCGAGACCGAGGACGCACCGCTGCGTGAGCTGCTCATCCGGAAGGCGCGCAAGGGCCTTGTCGCCGACCGCGCCGGCTTCGTGGGCACCGCGGAGCAGTTCGCCGACTTCGTCGAGGACCTCGGCGACGACGGCGATAACGACGGTTTCCTCTTCTCCGGGGACCTGCATCCGGTCACCCTGCATCGGATGCTCGACGACCTCGTCCCCGTTCTGCGGCGTCGCGGGGTGCTCCGCGACGAGCTTGCGTCCGGTGGGACGCGCGCGAACCTGTTCGGAACGTAGGTGCAGTCGCACATCCCGCGAGTCGAACCCCGCTCTGCCTCTCCTATCGAACGGCCGATCATGACGAACGAGTTCACCTTCAGTACGACCATCACCTCCTTCGACGAGGACTACTCGCCGGCGGAAAGCTCCCGGATCACCACCAACTTCGCCAATCTGGCCCGGGGTGCGCGCCGCAAGGAGAACCTTCGCACGGCGCTGGCGATGATCGATGACCGGTTCAACGACCTCGTGCCCGGCGACGATCCGAGCCGAGGCCGCTACACCGTCGGACTCGACATCGTCTCCGTGGGCCTGCGCCTCTCCGCGGACGGCGAGGACCGGGAGTTCCCGCTGCTGGAGGTCCTGCGCACGAGGATCATCGACCGCCGCACCGGTCGATGTCAGCCCGGAACCCTGGGGAACAACTTCTCGTCCTACCTCCGCGACCACGACTTCAGCGTGCGGCTGCCGGCGGTCAACGCCTCGCAGACGGAATTCACCGTCCCCGACGACTTCGGCGTGCTGCACGGCGCGCTCTTCAAGCACTTCCTCACCTCCGCGCAGTACGCGGAGCTCGCACCGACGCCGCCCGTCATCTGCATCAGCGTCTCGACGAGTCGGACGTACCGGCGCACCGGGAGCAGCCATCCGATCCTCGGCGTCGAGTACCGGCAGGACGAGCTCTCGCTGACCGACCGGTACTTCGCGCAGATGGGCCTGCGCGCCCGCTTCTTCATGCCGCCCGGCAGCGCGGCACCGCTCGCGTTCTACTCCGGCGGCGAGCTGCTCGAGGACTACTCGGACCTCCAGCTCGTCGCCACCATCAGCACCATGGAGACGTTCCAGAAGATCTACCGGCCCGAGATCTACGGTGCGCGCTCGGTGGCCGCCGACGTCTACCGGCCGAACCTCGAGGAGCAGGACTACGCGCGGCCAGCGGTCGCCTACGACCGAGAGGAGCGAGGCCGGCTCGCGATCGAGCAGGGGCAGTTCGCGGACGAGCACCTGATGAAGCCTCACGGGGAACGGCTGCGGCAGTGGGCCGCCGGGCACACGGAGGCGGTCCGATGACCGCCCGCGGATCCTCGACGGCCCTCCCGCTCCTGCCCACCTCGATCGTCGGCAGCCTGCCGAAGCCGTCCTGGCTCGCACAGCCCGAGACCCTGTGGTCGCCGTGGAGGCTGACCGGCGACGCCCTGGTCGAGGGGAAGCAGGACGCCCTCCGCGCAGCTGTCCACGAGCAGCTCCACCGAGGCCTGGACATCGTCAGCGATGGGGAGCAGACCCGTCAGCACTTCGTCACGACGTTCATCGAGCACCTCACGGGTGTCGACTTCGAGCGGCGCGAGACGGTGCGCATCCGCGACAGATACGACGCGAGCGTCCCGACCGTCGTCGGTGCCGTGGGCATCGAGAAGCCGGTGTTCGCAGACGACGCCCGGTTCCTGCGCGAGCAGACCGATCAGCCGATCAAGTGGGCACTGCCCGGCCCGATGACGATGATCGACACCCTCTCCGACCGTCACTACGGGAGCCGGGAGCAGCTGGCCTGGGAGTTCGCGACGATCCTCAACGAGGAGGCGAGAGCTCTTCAGGCTGCGGGAGTCGACATCATCCAGTTCGACGAGCCCGCCTTCACCGTCTTCTTCGACGAGGTGCAGGACTGGGGCGTGGCCGCTCTGGAACGGGCGGCTGAAGGACTCCGCGTGGAGACCGCCGTGCACATCTGCTACGGCTACGGCATCCAGGCGAACACCGACTGGAAGGCGACGCTCGGGTCGGAGTGGCGGCAGTACGAGAAGTCGTTCCCGCTCCTCCAGCGGTCCTCGCTCGACATCGTCTCGTTGGAGTGCCACCACTCCCGCGTCCCGATGGAGCTCATCGAGCTCGTCCGCGGGAAGAAGGTCATGCTCGGAGCCATCGACGTGGCGAGCGAAACCGTCGAGACGCCCGAGGAGGTCGCCGACACGCTGCGACGCGCCCTCCGGTTCGTCGACGCGGACCTGCTCCTCCCGAGCACGAACTGCGGCATGGCGCCACTGCCGCGAGACCTCGCCTGGAAGAAGCTGAGTGCACTGAGTGCGGGGACAGCCATCGTCCGCGAGGAGCTCGCCGCCTCGACGCCCTGACCATGCGGCAGTCCACCTGGCAGCCGACGGTCGCATCGACCATCTGCTCGGCGCAGCGGCACCATCGCGTCACCAGCACGAACCACCGGAGCACTGCACGGTCGCTCCGAGTCAGAGTCGATGGCCGTAGAAATACTTCGCCCCGCGGACCCAGTCCTGGCGACTGAGTGCGTCGACGTAGGCGTGCACAGCGTCGAGCCGGTCGCCGTTCATCTGCGTGTCGAAGTCGACGGGACAGTCGACGCCGGACCAGATCGACAGGAGGCTCCCCGGAACGATGATCCCTAGCTGCTCCCCGGAAGCCGCAGCGATCGAGGCGCGTTCGACGAGTCTCCGTGCCAACACCGCGGGGTGAGCGGGCTGACCGTAGAGGACGTATGCGGTCCGATCAGTCGACTGGATGGCGCGGCCGAAGTGCTCGGCGAGTTCGTCGGGGGACGGAGAATCGCCGAGTTCCGCCTGGAAGGGCACCAGACTGGCGATGGCCTGGAGTAGCGCCTCGGAGATCTCCGGGTCTTCGTTCCAGTCCTCGAGCAGAGCGAGCATCGGAGCCACAGCCTCGATGGACATCATCGATGTGGTGCTGTGCGCGAAGGTGACGACCGTGGACGGAGCGGCCTTCGTCAGGAATGCCATCGTCTCGAGGTCGGCCAGGTCGTCGTGCGTCGCAACCGACGCGAACACTCGGACAGCGAAGTCCGTGAATGGCTGGTGGCGCACCGTATTGAGGAGATCGATGAGGATGCTCTTCGAATCGAAATCACCGACCCTGAAGGAGTCGAGTGCTGCGAGAAGATACTCGTCCGGCGTCCGCGCGGCACGCAGTGCTGCTGCGCGATCCGCAGCCGTCGCGCTCGATACTGGACCGAACCATTTGCTGCGTTGCATCTCGATGGAGATCGTCACGGCTGGCTCCTCTCGCTCCTCGAGCCTACCCGTCGCTCCCACGCCATGACGCGGATGCAGAAGGCGATCACTTCGGTGCGCTCGAGGCGGTGTGCCGAGTGACTTTGTCGAGTCCCCGACGAGCAGGAATCCGCACACCGAGGTTTGGTCGAGTGCCTGGAGTGGTTGCGTGCCGATGCGCGGGCCGACCTCCGTGTGAGCTATGAGCACTCCGAATCGTGCCCCATATACTGCGCGAGCCGACTCAAGTCGCGCGTCCTGGAGGGGTTGACGAGCGTTCTGAACCCGACGGCGACTCCCGGTAGACTCAATGCGTCGCTTCGGGTATTCCCATCCGAACGCGGGCCTTTAGCTCAGCTGGTAGAGCGCCACGTTTACACCGTGGATGTCGTCGGTTCGATCCCGGCAGGGCCCACCAGGTGAAGATCGCCGAGATCATGCGGATCTCGAGGGTTTTTGGTCGCGTCGCGCCACGCTCGGATATGGACGCGGAGTGTTGGATACGTCCCCGTGGCGTCCCCGTGCAGAGCCACCCTGAGCTTGCGCTGGCCTGCGCAGAGAGCGTTGCGTTGCCTGCGTTGCAAGAGAACCCGTTGACTCTCGATCGGATGTCTCAGTGGGGCAACCCGTTCCAGGGGTGCCTCTGGTTGTGAACGGCCTGAACGGCGGAAGGGTAGTCGCCCAGGAGCGCGCCGATCCGCGCCACTGCGCGCAAAGTGGCGTTGCTGCTGCGGGACGGTGCTGACGACACGACGCACCTCAGCGCCCGACGTTCACGGTGCTCCGAAAACGATCGTTTTCGGTCAGGCACAGTCCGCGGAAACCGCACGCTAGCCTCATCACATGACGACACGGGACGATCAGGGGCGCTCCGTCGACCAAGCCCAGGAGGCTCTTCACGAAGCCATGCGCGGTGGCGACGTGAGCCATCTTCGCGAGTTGCTATACGAGGGCCTGGCCTTCGAGCTGCCGGGCGAGTCAGTGATTGGCCGTGCAGCCGATCTCGATGCTCATGCCTCGGGTGCGACGCGATTCGACAAGCTGTCGGAGCTTCATCGGTCAACTCTGGAACATGATGGTCATGGCCGGACATCGTCGCTCGTGGACATCGTCGTATTCGATGGAGGCCACCGCATCGAGGCTCGCATGATGTACCGCCGCTATTGGTCGATCATCGAGGGTCGTTGGCAGGTAGTGGCGGGCAGCGCCGAACCGTCCGCATAGAACTCCTCTTACTCCGGCCCGACCAGCAAGCAGCGGAATGCTCAGCATCGCGAGTGTCGCGTGGGACGCGAAGGACGACATCGCCGACGCGCTCCAGCACACCCCGCATCAGTCGAACCACAGGATCCTCGTCAACGAACACGACTGCGTACTACTCCCTCAGGACGACGACCGCGCCCGGCGCGAGCGGCACCCGTCCCTCGTGGGCTGTACCCGTCAACAGGTCGACACCGGACGCCTCGGCCCAGCCCTCCTCGTCCCGATGGTTGACGAGGAAGAGGTAGGACCGGTCGGCGCTCGACCGGCGGACCGCCTCGACACCCGTCGACACGCTCGCGACCGGTTCGATCGGGGTCTCCTCCAAGAGCTGGTCGATCAGTGCACCCAGGCTCGACGCATCCAGGTCGGCGGAGAGGTACCACGCCGTCCCACGACCCACGCGTCGACGAGTGATGGCGGGGAGTCCTGCGACCGCGCCATCCGAGTAGCTGGCGATGACGTCCACTCCCTCCGCTGCGGACGGTGCTTGCAGGACCTCGGTCCAGCGGGCGGCGGTCCAGCCGTTGTCGAGGCCGACGGTCTGCCCCTCCGCGAGTGGAGCGAACTCCTCCACCACGACGCCCAGTAAGGACCGGAACGCACCCGTGAACCCACCTGGGCGCACGGTGTTCACCTCATCCACGACCCCGGAGAACCAGGTGACGAGCACGGTCCCTCCGGCCTCGACGAAGGCTTCGACGGCACGCGCGTTGTCGTCCGAGACGAGGAACAGCCCCGGGACGACCACGATCCGGTAAAACGAGAGATCCGTCCACGGAGCGACCACGTCCGTCGTGGTGGCCCGTTCGAGGAAGGCGTTGTGCACGGCACGAGCCGTCTCGGAAGCACCCATCCGGTTGATGGGCTTGAGTCCGCTCCGCACCGCCCAGCCGGCCTCGTTGTCGTGCAGGATCGCGACGTCGGCCCGGGTGACGACGGTTCCGCGCACCTCCGCGAGCGCCGCGACGTCCTGACCGAGCGAGACCACCCGTCTGAACGCCCGACTGTCACGGCCGGCATGGGGCAGCATGGCGGAGTGGAACTGTTCTGTCCCGGACTTGGAGGCACGCCACTGGAAAAACATGACGCTGTCCGAGCCGCGCGCGACGTGCGCCAGGGCGTGGCGCGCGAGTTCTCCGGGTTCCTTGGGTTGGTTGATCGAGTGCCAACTCGACCCGCCGGTCGCGTGCTCCATGAGCATCCACGGGCCACCGCCGGACATGCCCCGCATCCGGTCGCCGCTGAAGGCGAGGTCCTGGTGCCGGAGCGGGTCCGGACCGTAGGTGTAGTGGTCGTTCGCGACAACGTCCATCTCGACCGCCCAGCGAGTGTAGTCGACGACATCCGGACCGAGCCCGACCATGAAGTTCGTAGTGATGGGCAGGTCTGTGTGCTCCAGCAGGACGGCCCGTTCCGCGCGATACTGCTCGAGGAGTTCGTCCGAGGAGAACCGTTCGTAGTCGAGCAGCTGGCCCGGGTTGTGCGCCGTCGCCCCGCTCGGTGTCGTGACCTCTTCGAACGATGAGTAGCTGTTCCCCCAGAAGGCCATTCCCCAGGCAGCGTTGAGCGCTTCGACGGTGGTGTACTTCGCCTCCACCCACTCGCGGAAGCGGTCGTTCGACACGGGGCAGTGACAGCGCGCGTTCCCGCCGCCGAGCTCGTTGCTGACGTGCCACATCCGGACCGCCGGGTGACCGGCGACGTGCGCGGCGAGTCGCTCGACGATGCGCAGGGCGAACCGCCGGAACACCGGTGACGATGGGCAGAAACCGAGGCGGCCTCCCGGCGCGAGCGGGTGCCCGTGTTCGTCCTGCGGCAGGATCTCCGGGTGGAGACGGTGCAACCACATCGGCACCGCAGCGGTCGGCGTCGCGAGGTCCACCGCGATCCCGTTCTCGTGCAGGACATCGAGCATCCGGTCGAGCCAGGTGAAGTCGAACACCCCCTCCCGCGGTTCATGCACGACCCAGGAGAACACTCCGAGCGTCACGAGGTTGACGCCGGCCTCCCGCATCAACACCATGTCCTCCAGGACGGTCTCCCACGGCCACTGCTCGGGACTGTAGTCGCCACCGAACGAGAGCGTCTCGGTGGGCCAGGCCGCGGTCATCGGTCGGCTGGGCTCGGTCGTCTCGGTGCTCCTGGTCATGCCGGGGAATCCTTCGTCGTGGTCGGTGCTTCGGGTTCGGGGGTGAGGGTGAGGACGCGGGCGGTGGGCGCCGCTGTCGAGACGGAGACCGTCAGCTCGCCGGACGGTGCATCCCAGCGCCAGGCCCAGCCGTCGGTCTCACTGGGGAAGAACGGGGCCACGACGACCTCGCGTCCGCGGTAGTGCGGCACGGGGATCACCACGGTCTCGGAGGCGCCGGGGCGACGCCACAGGCTGAGGCGCGCGCCGTCGGCGTTCCGGAGTCCCAACGCCACCCACGGGTCATCCCACGCAGGAAGCCCGAGTGGCCAGAACGGCAGCGACTGCTCGATGTCGGCGAGGACGAGCTGCTGCGCGGCGACCGCCTCGCGCACCAACTCGACCTCGACCGGCTCCATCCGGTTGAGGTATCCGGAGAGGTACATGCGGCCGAGGATCCCGTTGACGAGGGCGAACACCATCGCTTCCCGGCCGGATCCGGTGAGTGGGTAGGCCCAGTTCCCCGCCTGCTCGGGGAGCATCGACGCGGGCGCGGCGGCTGCGATCGTCGCGTACATGACGGGGTCCTGCTGATCGGAGGTCGACTGGAGGTGCAGCCGGGAGAGCATCGCCGAGTCCATTCGCATCGCGCCGGAGGCACAGCTCTCGAAGAGCAGTGACGGGTGACGCTCCTGCACGTCGTCGAGCAGATCGAGCAGCGCCCGGTTGTGCTCCAGGAGCCCTGCGCCGGGAGCCAGTCCTCCCGCGTCGGTGCCCGGACCGGTCATGGTGTTGGAATCCATCTTGATGAAGCCGATGCCGTGGTCCGCGACGAGGCGGTCGATGACACCGTCTACGTGCGCACGGGCGGCCGGGTCACGCAGGTCGAGCAGGTGTCGGCCGTGCTCGGCGATGCGGATGCCCTCGCGGGAGAAGAAGGCCGATTCCGGGAGTGCGCGTCCCGAGGTCGCGAGCGCGAGGGGCGAACGGACGCCGATTACCTCGGGCTCCAACCAGAGTCCTGCGATCATCCCGCGTGAGCGGATGTGGTCGATGACCTCGTCGATGCCGCCGGGGAACCGGCTCGCGGCCGGCAGCCACTCCCCGACCGTGTCCCACCAGTGGCCCTCGGCATACCACCCGGCATCGATGCAGAAGAGGTCTGCTCCGGCGTTGGCCGCCGCATCGATGAGCGGCAGCAGTGTCTCCGTGGTCGGATCCCCCATGAGCGTGTTCATGTAGTCGTTGAACACGATCGGGAGGGTGTGGTCCGCCCCACGCAGGTGGCGCGTCGCTCGGCGCTGCTCAGTCAGCGCGCCGAGCACCTCGTCGACGCCGCCGTCGGCGAAGGCGACCGATGCCGGCACGGAGGTGAACTGCTCGCCTGATGCGAGTCGGACACTCCACTGGTTGTCCTGATCCGTCGGGCCGGTCAGCAGCAGATAGGCACCGTGACGCGTCTCGCCGAGCTCGTATCCCCAGGGCCCGTTGTGCTCGACCTGCCACGCCAGCGCGTATTCGCCGTTGGTCGCGAGGAGCACCGCGGTCGGCGCCTGCTCGCCACTCGACCACGACCCGCGGTTCGCGACGTGGATGCGACTGCGCGGCGGCTGGTGCTGCACATCGCGGTCGATGCGGGCGAGTCCGATGTCCCGGAGAGGCTTCGTCGTCCAGCGGCTCTCAGCGACCCAGTCGTTCGCCGCGGAGGCGAGGACGAAACCGTCGACCTCGGGGGCCGCGGTGAGGAAGGCCCCGGTGACGAACGTGGAGACGAAATCGAGGACGACCGGCTCTCCGGCGGTGACCTCCGTCCACGTGCGGAAGGCGCTGACTTCCGGCCGCAACTCGAAGACACTCGTGACGCTGAGACCGGTGTCCACGTCCCTCTGCTCGATCCGCAGTGTGTGGTCGTCCTCGAGCCGGTGGGACCGATATCGCAGCCGTGCTCCGATGACCGTGTCGACGTGTCGGAAGCTGCCGGGGAACCGCCCGTGGCCGAACGCGGACACCTCCACGAGCGGCTGCCGCAGCGCCTGCCCGAGGATCGGGACGGCGCGGTCGACGCCGCCGCGCGACCCGATGCCGACGAGAGCGACCGGTTCGTCAGGACCCGACGCGAACGCCAGTTCCAGCGCCTCGTTCCCCCACCGGAGCAGGTGCTCCTCACCCGCGTCGTGCCGCTCAGACACGCGCCGGCGTCCGGTCCGCGGATTCCCAGGAAGCGGTGTGGTGGTTGTAGCAGACGGAGTTGTCGAGCAACGCCCGGTCCGGTGCCGCCTCGCTCGACACGACCTTGCCGACCTTCTCCGGGTCGGGCGCCGCGAGCGCGAGCAGCTTCGTGTAGTCGTGCTGGGGGTTGAGGATGACGTCGTCCGCCGGTCCCCGCTCGACGACCCGTCCGTGGTACAGCACCAGGATCTCGTCCGAGAAGTGCCGTGCGGTCGCGAGGTCGTGCGTGATGTAGAGGACCGCGAGGTCGTCCTCGCGCTGGAGTCGACCCATCAGGTTCAGCACCCCGAGGCGGATCGACACGTCGAGCATCGACACCGGCTCGTCGGCGATGAGCACCTGTGCGCCCGGAGCGAGCGCGCGGGCGATGGCCACGCGCTGCCGCTGTCCACCCGAGAGCTCGTGCGGGCGGCGTGCCGCCATGTCCTCGGCCGGAGTCAGGTTCACGCGTTCCAGCATCGTCAGCACCTGCTCGTGCACGGCTCCCGCCCCGGAGGCCCGGCGATGGATCCGGATGGGCCGTGCGATGTGGTGCTCGATCGTGTGAAAGGGGTTGAGCGAGGCGAACGGGTCCTGGAACACCATCTGCACGTGGCGTCGGTAGAGCGAACGGGGCACCGTCGCACCATCGTCGAGGGTCACTTCGATCTGGCCGGACGACGGGCGTTCCAGGCGCGCGAGCATCCGAGCGATGGTCGACTTCCCCGACCCCGACTCCCCCACCAGCGCTACGGTGCGTCCTGGGACGAGGTCGAAGGACACCCGGTCGACCGCTCGGAACGCCGTCCTCTTCAGCCCCTGCTTGATGGTGAAGTCCTTCGTGAGGTCTGTGACGCGGATCGTCGTCATGACGCATCCTCCTGTTCTTCGTCGACACCGGTCCGGATGAAGGCACCGCGGGAGCCGCTGAGGCTCGGGAACGATTGCAGCAGCCGCTGGGTGTATGGATGCTCGGGCTCGCGGTAGATCTGATCCGCGGTGCCCAGCTCGACGATCTCGCCCTCGAGCATGATCGCGATGCGGTCGCTGATCTCGAGGAGCAGCGGGAGATCGTGCGTGATGAAGATGACCGCGAAGTCGAGTTCGTCCCGCAATCGCACGATCTCCCGCAGGATGTCGCGCTGGACGACCACGTCGAGTGCGGTCGTCGGCTCGTCCATGATCATGACCTGCGGTTCGAGGAGCATCGCCATGGCGATCATCACGCGTTGGCGCATGCCGCCCGACAGCTCGTGCGGGTACGAGCTCAGTCGGGACCGGTCGACCCCGACCCGCTCGAGGACGTCGCCCGCCCGTTGGACACGCTCCTTCCTCGACAGCTGAGGCCGGTGCGTGATCAGCACGTCGCACAATTGCGCCCGCACGTTCGTGACCGGATTGAGGGCGTTCATCGCCCCTTGGAAGACCATCGACAGCTTCGTCCAGCGGAACGTCCGTAGCTCCTCGTCCTCGAGCGCGAGGAGGTCGACGTCACTGCCGTCGCGGTCGTGGAAGGTGATGCTCCCCGAGGAGATCCGCGCCGGCGGCTTGTGCAGGCGGTTGATCGCATACGCGAGCGTGGTCTTCCCGCAGCCTGATTCTCCAGCGAGCCCGAGGATCTCCCCTGGTGCGAGGGACAGCGTCGCGTGCTTGACCGCTGTGACCGGGTGTTCGACCTCGTAGACGACCGAGAGGTCGTCGATCGTGACCACGGCCGGCCTGGTCGACCGTCGCGACGGCGTTTCGAGGAGCGTCATGCCCGTGCCTTCCTGTCGGATTCAGAGCTTGCGCTGTCGCGCTTCGCCGTCGCACGCTCCAGCCGCGCGGCCGTTTTGGCCCGCTTCCGGTGCAAGCGGACGTTTTTCAGCTTGGGGTTGATGATCTCGTCGATGGAGAAGTTGATGAGCGACAGGCCCATGCCGAACAGGGCGATGATGAGACCGGGCGGACCGAACCACCACCAGGCACCGAGCGGCAGGGCGAACCCGTTCTGCGCGTAGAACAACATGGTGCCGAGTGTCGACGAGTTCGACGCACCGAGCCCGAGGAATGACAGGCCCGCTTCACCGAGGATCGCCGCGATGACGGCGAACACGAACTGGGACGCGAGCACCGGCAGCAGGTTCGGCAGGATCTCGACCGCGATGACGCGACCTGCCCGCTCGCCGGCGACCCGGGAGGCGGCGACGTAGTCCCGACTGCGGATGGAGAGCGTCTGGGCTCGGAGGACGCGACTGGATGCGGCCCACCCGGTGATCGCGAGCACGACCGCGATCGTCCAGAGACCCCGCTGCTCCGGTGGGACGAAGCCGGAGATCACGATCACGAGCGGCAGCCCGGGGATCACGAGGAACACGTTCGAGAACAGTGAGAACGCCTCATCGGTGAAGCCGCCGATGTACGCGCCGAGGATGCCGAAGAACGCGGACAGGATCGTCGCGAGCACTCCGACGATGAGCCCGATCTGCAGCGAGCCGGCTGTCGCGTACGCCAGCTGGGCGAAGACGTCCTGCCCGGTCTGCGTCGTGCCCAGGAGGTGCTCGGCACTCGGCGGCTGCAGACCGTCGTCGCGGATGGTCGTCGGGTCGCCGACGAGCAAGGGCCCGACGAGTCCGAAGAGCGCAATGCCGCCGACGAGGATGAGACCGACGGCGAGCCACGGCGTCATGGTCGGCAGCATCATCCGCCAGGCCGATCGCGGTTTCTTCCCTCGCTCGGCGGCGGCGGTCGCGAGGGCCCGTGTCGCGTCGGGCACGTTGGGTTCGGTGCGAGGAGCGAGGTTCGTCATCGGCTGAGTCCTTCCAGAACGATCGGCTGCGCCAGGAGTGGGACACACATCGTGCGCCCGGGCATCAGACGCTCACCCGGGTGCGCGGGTCGATGAGCCCGTAGAAGAGGTCGACGATGAGGTTGGCCCCGAGGACGGCGAGCGTGATGTACAGGAAGATGCCTTGCATCAGCGCGTAGTCGTTGTTGGTGACCGCCGAGAGGAGCTTCGACCCGATGCCCGGATACGAGAACACCTGCTCGGTCACGATCGACCCGGACACGACGAACCCGAGTGAGATCGCGAAACCGGCGACCGACGGCAGGACCGCGTTCCGCGCCGCGTAGTTGCGGAGGATGCGCCCCTGGCTGAGCCCCTTCGCCTGGGCCGTGAGGATGTAATCCTCGGACAGCGTCGAGACCATCATGTTGCGCATGCCGAGCAGCCAACCGCCGAGCGACGCGATGACGATCGTCAGTGCGGGAAGGAACCCGTACTGCACGGCCGAGGCGATGAACTCCCAGGAGAAGCCCGGATCGAGGACGACGTCGTAGCCGCCCTGGGAGGGGAAGAGCTTGAGCGTCGTCGCGAACACGTAGACGAGGATCAGGGCCAGCCAGAAGTACGGCACCGCCGCGAGCAGCGTGGTCGCCGGCACGAGGGAGTCGAGCCAGGTGCCAGGCTTCCACCCCACGATCGCGCCGAGGGAGACGCCGATGATCGTCGCGAGGACGGTCGAGATGCCGACCAGCACGATCGTCCACGGGAGTGAGGTGCTGATCACCTCGGTGACCGGCGTCGGGAAGTAGCTCACCGACACCCCCAGGTCACCGCGGAAGACGTTGACGAGGTAGTTCCAGTACTGGAGGGGCAGCGGATCGGAGGAGTCGCCGCCGAGCAGGAGCTCGTAGGCCTTGCGCGTGTCCGGGGTGACGATGCCACCCCGTTGCTGCAGCTTGGCCAGCAGGATGTCGACCGGGTTGCCGGGCAACAGTCTCGGGATCAGGAAGTTGAGGGTCAGGGCAGCCCAGAGGGCGACGAGGTAGAACCCCAGCTTGCGGACGAAGTAGTTCACGACGTCCCTCCCCCGTGCCGCGTTTCCTGCTTGTGCTCCTGCTCCTGCTCAGCGGCGATCATCGTCACTTCCCCGTCGGCTTCAGTGCCTTGAAGATCTCCGCGTTGTCCGGAGATGCCCAGATCGCGGGGAAGGCGTACAGGTTGTCGAGCGTCGGCCAGCCGGTGAACTTCTCACTGTGGAACTCGCTGGTCGTCCCTCCGGTCATGATCGGGATGTACGGCATGTCCGCGACGATCTTCGCCTGGATGATGTCGAACTGCGCTTGACGTGCCGCGGTGTCGCTCGGGTTGGTCGCCTTCAGGACGGCCAGCGCGGCGTCGACCTCTGGGTCGCTGAAGCGGGCGATGTTCTGCGGCGCGATCTCACCGACGGGTGCCGTGAACGCGGAGTTGAAGTACTTGTCGTACAGGTAGTACGGGTCGGAAGCGGCACCCTGACCGAGGGAGTCGATCGCGAGCTGGTAGTTGCCCTTGCCCTTCTTGTCCGTCCACTCGTTCCACGAGGACTGCGCCACCTTGAGCTCGATGCCGGCCGCCTTCAGCTGCTGCGACATGGTGTCGATGGCGGTGATGTAGTCGGTCCAACCGGTGACGACCTCGACGGTGAGCGACAGCTTCGTGCCGTCCTTCTCGTAGATGCCGTCGGAGCCCTTCGACCAGCCCGCGCCCTCCAGCAGACCGGCGGCCTTCGCCGTGTCGGGGGTGTTCGGCGCGACGGGCTCGGCGATCGCCGGGGAGATCAGGTCCTGCTGGGTGGTGGTCAGCGCGAAGGTCGGTGAGATGTCGCTCGCGGTGTTCTGGAAGGCGAGCGAGTTCATCTGGTCGCGGTTCAGTGCTGAGTAGATCGCCTGCCGGACAGCCGGGTCGGTCTGCGGGCCGGCGCAGCCGAGCGCGGTACTCGAGCAGGTGAGCAGCGCCATCTGGTTCTGCGGGATCGTGATGGCCTCGTACCCGGGGTAGGTCGTGGACACGTTCTCGATGTCCGGCACCGGGCCGGTCTGCCAGTCGATCGACCCTGCCGCGAGCGCGTCGGCGCCCGCGGTGTTGCCAGAGAGCGAGAGGTAGCGGACCGCCTTCACGGCCGGCTCGCCGTCCCAGTACTTCGGGTTCGCGACCAGCGTGAAGGCTTGGGCTTTGAAGTTGCCGAGGGTGTACGGACCGGTGCCGACCGGCTTCTCCATGACGTCGGTCGTCGGGTCGGTGTCCTTCCAGATGTGCTCCGGAACGATCGGGGTGCGTCCGAGGAGCGTCGGTCCGCTCACGAAGGCCGGGTGGTCCCAGGTGAACACGACGTGCGTGTCATCGGTCGCCTCCACGGTCCCGTCGAAGCCACCGGTGTTGATCGACGGGGTCTTCAGCAGGAGGTCGAAGGTGAAGGCGACGTCCTTCGCGGTGAACGGCTTACCGTCGGACCAGGTCGCGCCGTCGCGGACGGTGACCGACAACTGCGTGCCGTCGTCGTTCCACGTGTACTCGGTGCCGAGGAGCGGCTTGTACGGGTCCGTGTTGACGTTGGTCACGAAGAAGAGCGACTCGTAGATGGTGCCGATGCCGCCGATCTGCGAGGGCGAGTACGGGTTGAAGTTGATCTGGTAGTCGCCCGACTGGCCGGTGTAGGCGACGAGCGTGTCGGACGCTGAGGCCGAACCGCTCGATCCGCTCGACGGAGAGCAGCCGGAGAGGAGGAGTGCTGCCGCGGCGGCCGCGACGGCACCCACGACCCAGGTGCGGCGACGGGGCCGGGAGCCCGTGGTACTGAGGAACATCGTTGATCCTTTCCCAGGGCGTTGACCGCGGGATGCAGTCGACGCCGACTTCGTGGTGGGGGTGGATATTTCCACCCGACACGTCCATTGTTACTTAGGTAAATTATGTGCGTCAAGCACTTCGGGCGAACTCGTCCCGATCCGACGCCGCACCGAAAGGGCCTCATGACAGACCTCCTGGACACGCAGCTTCACGGCGATGACGCCGAAACTCGACCCAGCTCCGCGCACCCCGTCGTCCTCCGGCGAGACGGCGTCTCCCTCGTCATCGACACCGGCGGTCACGATGCAGGCGCGCACAGCCGCGCGACCTTGCCGACCGTCCTGCACTGGGGAGCGGACGTCGGCGACCTCTCACCTGCGGCGATGCTCGACCTCGCCACAGCGCTCAGCCGACGATCCGGCGAGGAAACGGTGGACGCCTCATGGCAGGCTTCGATCCTGCCGGGTGAAGGCGACGCCTGGGCCGGTCGACCAGGTGTCCAGCTGAGACGCGACGGCGTGCCGCTGTACCCCCGCTGGTCGAACGTCGAGCCCGTCGCGGCCGCCGACGGGACCACGCTCACGACGATCGCACACGACCCGACGAACGCTCTAAAGCTGACCTCCACCATCGCCATCGAGGCGGGAGGCGTGGTCACGCTCACCCACTCCCTCGAACGGACACACGCGGACGCCCGAGCGTCGAGCACCCTGACCGTGGACTGGTTGGAAGCCACCCTGCCGGTCCCCAAGTCCGTCGACCACCTGACCACCTTCGCCGGGCGTTGGACGCGGGAGAAGGTGCCCAGCACGAGTCGAATGCCGCGCGGCTCCACCGTGCGGCAGACCCGACGCGGTCGCGGTGGCCACGACGCACCGAACATCTCCATCGCCTCGGTCGACGCTCCCCGGGACCGGCTCGGCGAACTGTGGGCGGTCCACCTCGGTTGGAGCGCCGACTGCACCTACCGCAACGACCGTCTCGCCGAAGCAGTCGACCTCATCGGTGCGGGCGAACTGCTCCGTGCCGGAGAGATCGAACTCGCTCCGGGCACAAGCTACACGACGCCGACCACCTACTTCGGCTGGTCCGATGCCGGCCTGGACGGACTCTCGCAGCGTTTCCACCGATTCGAGCGGGCACGTCCCAGTCATCCGCGCGCTCCCCGACCACTCGTCCTCAACACCTGGGAGGCGGTCTACTTCCACCACGACCCGGCCTTCCTCCACGAGCTCGCGGCGATCGCTGCGGACGTCGGCGTGGAACGCTTCGTCCTCGACGACGGCTGGTTCCTCGGCCGCCGGGACGACACCCGCGGTCTCGGCGACTGGTTCGTCGACCGCGACGTCTGGCCGGACGGTCTCGGCCCCCTCGCAGCTCGGGTGCACGAGCTTGGGATGGAGTTCGGCCTGTGGTTCGAACCCGAGATGATCAACCTCGACTCCGACCTGGCGCGGGCACATCCGGAATGGTTGCTCCACGCACCGGATCACTTCCCGACACCCGAGGGGATCTCGTGGCGCAGCCAGTTCGTCCTCGACATCGCCCGCGAGGACGCCTACGCGTACATCCTTGACCGCCTGCACCGTCTGGTCGGCGAGCTGGGCATCGACTTCATCAAGTGGGACCACAACCGCGATCTCGTCGAGGCGACGCACGACGGGCGACCGGGTACGCATCAACAGACGCGCGCCCTGTACCGCCTGATGGCCGAGCTCAAAGCGCTGCACCCCGGTCTCGAGATCGAGTCCTGCTCCTCCGGCGGCGCGCGCAGCGACCTCGGCATCCTGAGCGTCGCAGACCGCGTCTGGGCGAGTGATTCGAACGATCCGGTCGAACGACAGGACATCCAGCGCTGGACGCAGCTGCTCCTGGCGCCGGAACTCGTCGGAGGTCACGTCGGTCCGACCACGGCGCACTCGTCGGGAAGGACCACGGCGCTGTCGTTCCGCCTCGCGACCAGCCTGATGGGATCGGCGGGGTTCGAATGGAACATCGCGGAGTGCACCCCCGAGGAACGCGTCGTGATCACCCGCTGGGCCGCGCTCTACAAGGAGCTGCGACACGTGATCCACACCGGCACCGCCGTCCACGCGGATGTCCGCGATCCCGCGCTCCGCGTCGTCGGAGCGGTGTCCGAGGACCGCTCGGAAGCCGTCTACACCATCGCCAGCATCGCCACGCTGGAGGACTCCCTGCCCGAACGCATCAGACTCCATGGACTCGACACGACGGCCGACTACCGGATCCGGGTCCGCGACGAGATCGGACGGACGAGCCATGGATTCGCCACCCCGGAGTGGATCACCGCCGGAGACGTGACACTGCCCGGCTCGGTCCTGGACTCGATCGGCCTGCAGATCCCCCCACTGTGGCCGGCACAGGCGCTCGTCCTCCACGTCACACGGGCCTGAAGCCGACGTCGGGACCCGTCCGGCAGGACGGGTCCCGACGTGGCGCCGGCGTCGGCCTCAGCGTCCGGCGTGCAGGCCGTTCGCGTGACGCAGGACCTCCTCGGCGACGAACGCCGACGGCTCGAGACCAGCGCGCGCCGTCACACGGAAGATCGCCTGTTCGCCCGGGAGCAGTGTCACCATGCCTCGATCGACGCGGGCCGAAGCGTCGACGCGGTCGACCAGGAGCGTGATGTCCCTGACGAAGCTCCTCGCGGTGACGGTCACGAGGTAACGACCCGGATCGTCGACGTCCACGACCACCTCGGTCGACACCGGGTCAGCGTCGAGTGCTTGATCGACGACCTCCGAGGGATTGTGGATCGCGGTCGCGAATCCCGCGAGGGACGCGGTGATGACCTCGGTGCGCCTGTCCACCACCGCTTCGACACCGGCCGGGACGATCACCCGTGCCGACCCACGCGCTGCGACCGACGCCTGCACGGCCGCGGTGGCCCGGACGGTCCCGTCGAACGTCCTCCGGTGGAGGAGCACCTCCCCCGTCCACGCGTCGGCGGTGTCGTTCAGCACCACGAGTTCCAGACCTCCCTCGGCGGGCTGGAACGTCGCGAGACGTGGCTCGTAGACCGCCCGGAGCGCGAACCAGAGCGGTTTGCGATGTTCGGCGAAGTCGATGGCTGCCCAGGAGACGACTGGCCAATTGTCGTTCAGTTGCCAGACGATGACGCCGGTGTTCAGGGGTGCGAGCGAACGGAAGTGCTCGATTCCGAACCGGATCGCCGCCGCTTGGTTGAGCTGGGTGGCCCAGTGCCATTCCTCGATCGTGCGGGGCTCGGGCAGATGTCCGCGCAGGCCGCGTTCGAGTTTCAGGTTGCCGTCCTCCGCTTTCTGATGCACCAGCATCTGAGGCCCGTAGGGGTCGAGCGATTCATCGTGGACGACCCCGACGAGCGTCGACCACGCGGGTGGCCCTTGGAACCCGAACTCCGAGGCGAATCGCGGCTGGTGCCGGCGGAACTCGGCGTAGTCGAGTCGGTTCCACACGTCCCAGATGTGCATGGTGCCGTTCGCGGCGTCGTTCGGATGCAGGTACTCCTCGAAGGAGTACGGGCTCGCAGGCGAATAGGGACGAGTCGGGTCGAGCTCGGCGATGAGGGCGGGGAGGAGTTCGCGATAGTACCCGTTCCCCCAGGTGCGTCCCTGGAGCTCGGTCCGCCACCCCCACTCGACGTATCCCCAGATGTTCTCGTTGTTGCCGTTCCAGACCACGAGGGACGGGTGGGGGCTGAGTCTGGTGATCGCCTCGCGCGCCTCCGCCTCGACTTCGGCCGCGAGCCACTCCTCCTCGGCATACGCAGCACACGCGAACAGGAAGTCCTGCCAGACGAGGACGCCCGCCTCATCGCAGGCGTCGTAGAAGTCGTCGGACTCGTAGATCCCGCCACCCCAGACGCGCAGGAGGTTCATGTTCGCCTCCACCGCGTCGGCGACGCGGCGTCGGTATCGGTCGCGGTCGATCTCCGTGACGAAGGCGTGGTCCGGGATCCAGTTCGCGCCACGGATCTGGATCGGCTCGCCGTTGACGACGATGTCGAACGGCGAACCGTGGTCGTCCGGCACCGTGTCGATCCGCACCGTCCGGAAGCCGATGCGCGAGTGCCAGTGCGCCGTCGATGCGCCCGCCCACTCCTCGCCGACGACGTCGACCTCGACGTCGTAGAGGGGCTGTCCACCGTGACCCCTCGGCCACCAGACGTCCACATCCGGAACGGCGAGGGTGACCCGCACCTCGGCGACGCCCGGCTCGACGGACACGGTGTCCTCGACCCCACCGACGGCGACCCGGAGTCGTACACGCTCGGAATCCGCGCGGGACGGCGTGGCCCAGTCCAAGCTGATGCGCGCATCCAGGACGCCAGCCAGGCCGTCTTCATGGTCCGCCAGGTCGACGAGCGGGCGGACGGAGTCGATCCGGACTCCCGACCAGCTCTCGATGCCGATCGGTCGCCAGATACCGCTGGTCGCGACGTCGATCCCCCAGTCCCAGCCGAAGTTCGATGCGGCCTTCCGCAGCGCGTTGTAGGGATGATGGTTCACATGCGGCCTGGCTCCGTGCGCCGCGGATCTCGCCTCCGCCTCGTCGACAGGAGCCGCGAAGGTGATCGTCAGTCGGTTCTCGCCCGTGCGAAGGTGCGGACCGACGTCGAAACGGTAGCTCCGATGCTGATTCTCGGTCTCCGCAATGAGCCTGCCGTTCAACTCGATCGAGGCGACGGTGTCGAGGCCGAGCGCCACCAGATCGTGACGCTCCGCCTGGTCGGCACTCCAGTGGAAGGTCGTCTCATAGCGCCAAACCGTGCTCCCGATCCACTGCTGGGCCGCCTCGTTGTCCCCGTCGAACGGGTCGGCGATGAGTCCGTGGGCGTGGAGATCAAGGTGCACGCAACCGGGGACCGACGCGGCGACGGTCACGTCACGGACCGCGTTCGGCACCGGTCCGGCGAGAGCGGTGAGGGTCCAATCGGAATGAAGCGGGAGGTAAGCCATGAGCGTCCTTGCGTGTCGGGCCTGCTGACGGATGTCATCTGCTACTTTATTACTTAACGTGACAAAGTCGATCACGATGACGGAAGCGGTAGGCTCCCGATGCCGACGCCGATGCCGGCGAGACCCGATGGCGAGAGGACCCCACGCGTGACGGAGACTCGTCTGTCCACGAACGCTCCACACCGGTGGCCGCACCTTGCGGACGCCGAACGCGGCGCCCTCCGCGAACTCCTCATCCACGGCCCGCTCCCCCGCGCCGAGATCGCGCGACGCCTCGACGTGTCCCGAGCGAGCCTGACCCGCGCGACCCGGGTGCTTATGGAGCAGGCGATGGTCACGGAAGGCGAGACAGCCCTGCGCGGCGCCATGGGTCGGCCGAGTGAGATGCTCGTCGTCCGTGGCGACGCTCACCATTTCCTCGGGGTGAAGCTGACCGGCGATGCCGTGTTCGCGGTCGTGACGGATCTCAGTGCGCAGATCGTCGCGAGCGCGGAGGAACCATTGGTGTCCACGTCCGTCTCCGACACCGTGGACCAGATCGGCCGGCTGTACGACCGATTCGCCGTGGAGTTCGACGACATCCGCGCCGCCGGAATCTGCCTCGCCGGAGACCTCGCCCGGATCGACGGCCGTCAGATCGTCCTCGCCTCCTACTTCCTCAAGTGGCGGGACGTGCCGCTCGCCGAGCTGCTCGGCCAGCGGTTGGGCATCCCGGTGACGGCCGACAACGACGTCCACGCACTGACCGCCTCGCAGCACTGGTTCGGCGCGGGCGCAGGATCGGACTCACTGGCCCTCATCACGATCGGCGCCGGCATCGGATTCGGCCTGATCGTCGACGGCCGCGTCGTCACCGGCCACAGCGGACGTGCCGGTCGCTTCGACCACCTGATCGTCGATTCCACCGGCTCGACCTGCGGGCTCGGGCATCACGGTTGCGCAAGCGTCTATCTCACGAGCGAGTCCATCGTGAGAGCGGTGGGCCGCGAGGGCGTCGACTATGCGGGAGCAGTCTCGCTCGCCCGCGCGGGTGACGCGACCGCACTGCGGGCGTTCGAATCAGCCGGCCGAGCCCTGGGCGTCATCATCGGGACGATCATCAACGGACTCGATCCGGAACGGGTCGTCCTGACCGGCGATGGTCTCGCCGTCCTGGAAATCGCGGGCACTGAGGTGCGTCGGACGATCGAAGCGATTCGACTTCCGAACGACGCACCAGCGCGGTTGGAGGTCCTCCCGTTCGAGTTCACCGAGTGGGCTCGTGCGGGTGCTGTGGCAGCGATCCGGACGATCCTCCGGTTCTGACGCCCGCTTCCAAACATTCGAACCACGGCGACGCTTTCGGGCTGCACTGGCTCAGTCGCCGATCCAGTACTCGCGAGTCGGCATCGCGGCGGCAAGGTTATGCCACACCTGCTCCGTCATCGCGATCCGAAGGAGAGCCAGGTTGGCGGCGCCGGTCTCGCTCACGTTCCGAGCGACGACGGCCCCGCCAGCCTTGGTGCTGTGACGAAGGCTCTTACCGGGACGCCGGTGATGCGGGAAGCCGATCACGGTCGTAAGTCGTCGCGGTGTACCCATGCGGTACCGGGTGCCCATCCTCGTCGAGACTCACGAACACGATCCGTTCGATCGTGAGGATGCTCCGTCGGGAGACCATGTTTCGCACCTCTGCCCGCATCGTGAGCGAGGTCCGGCCGAAGGCGGTCGCGCGGAGCCCCATCTCGATGAGGTCCCCCTGGAGCGCAGAGGAGACGAAATCGATCTCGGAGATGTACTTCGTCACCGCCCGCGGGTTCCCGAGCTGCAGGATCGCGTAGATAGCCGCCTCCTCGTCGATCCAGCGCAGCAGACTGCCGCCGAACAGACTCCCGTGTGCATTGAGATCCTCCGGACGGACCCAGCGACGCGAATGGAAGGTGATCCCCTGCGCCTGCTCCGCCCGCGCTGCAGAGCCACTCGACCCGACACTCACGGTTCGGCCTCAGATCACCGGCAGGAGGATGTCCCGCACCAGCGCGTCGAGCTTGGCATCGGCTTCGAGGAACTGACGCAACGTCCGGCGTGTGGCGCCGAAATCGTCGAACTCATCAATGGACATGCCATCCACCAGGTATGCCCGCCGGAATTCGGGGACGCGTTCCAGGAGCGCATCCACGATGTGTTGCGCGACCGGCACATCGATGCGGTGCGGGTCCACGGGGATCAGGTTCTCGTTGATGCGCAGCTGCCAGTCGAACGGCGGAGAGATGACAAGGTCACCGCCGACCAGCTCGGACCACTGCAGGTGGTTACGGAAGGCGGCGGAGAGGATCCTCGACCGGTAGCCGCGTTCGGTGAAGATCCTGTGCGCCTCCTTCAACGCGGCCACGCCCGCCCACTCGAGGTAGCCGGGATCGATGAGGATGCGGTCCTTCGCGACGGACGCCTTCAGCCAGTCGTCGAGGCGCCCGCCCATGATGGTGACGACGGAGCCGAACTCCCAGTCCGGCAGTCCCTCAGCGGCCCGTCGATCGAGACCGCGCTCGATCGCCTCGGCGACCGCGACGGCCTGCGCCACCGTGAACGAGACCGTCGCGTTGATGCTGACGCCTCGATAGGTCGCTTCCTCGATCGCGCGGATACCGACCGCGGTCGCGGGGATCTTCACGATGATGTTCTCGGCCAGCGCCGAGAATCGAACGGCCTGCTCGACGAGCGCGTCAGCGTCTCGGTGCAGGCGTGGATCGGTCTGGATCGACAGCCGACCGTTGCGGCCGTTGCTTTCCCGGAACGCCGGCTCGAGGAGCACGGCGGCCTGGATCGACAGCTCCTCGACCACCTTCCAGCCGAGCTCGGCCTCCCCTGCCGTCGGGAACTCGACAGCAAGTTCAGCGATCCGCGGCGCCCACACGTCGAGGTTCTGGGAGATCACGGCGAGCGCGATGACCGGGTTGCAGGTCGCGCCGACCGCACCGAACGCGATCGACCTGGCGAGTTCGTCAGGGTCCGCGGAGTCGTTCCACAGACTTGTCGGCGTCGAGGCGGCTGCAACGGCGAGCGGAAGGGTGTCGGCTGTGGTGAGTGTGTCGGTCATCGAAATGCCTCCGGAAGTCGAGTGGGCGATCGCCGGAGCTGCGGCGACGCAGTACGTCGAGCCTATCCAATTTTTGACAGTATGTCCTGACAATCTGCGAACCAACTCACTGCGACCTGACATACCCACCATTTGGAAAGCCCTGATATTGTCAGGACAAGTTTTCACTCCACCCTGAAGGAGCCTCATGGCACAGCTCGAGCAGACGCTCCCCGTCGAACTCTTCCTCGACCTCGACCGCTCGGGTCCGGTCCCGCTCTACTACCAGATCGCGACCCGGCTCGAGCAAGCAATCCACGATGAGACGTTGCCGGCGGGATCGCGTCTCGAGAACGAGGTCGCGCTGGGCAATCGCCTCGGACTCTCCCGCCCCACGATCCGTCGAGCCATTCAGGAACTCGTGGACAAGGGCCTCCTCGTTCGTCGCCGCGGCATCGGCACACAGGTCGTC
This sequence comes from Plantibacter sp. Leaf314, assembly GCF_001423185.1. NCBI lineage: Bacteria > Bacillati > Actinomycetota > Actinomycetes > Micrococcales > Microbacteriaceae > Plantibacter > Plantibacter sp. Leaf314. The sequence continues at coordinate 529,784 of NZ_LMOB01000001.1, forward strand.
CACGGCAAGGTCACGCGGAACGTCGAACTCACGAGCTTGTTCGAGGATCTCGAGCGTACGGGCCAGAAACCGGAGACCGACATCCTCTCGGCCGAGGTCACAACGGCGGACGAGAAGGTCGCGGACGCCCTCGGCGTGTCGGCCGGTAGCCCGATCGTCCACATCAAACGGCTGCGCCGGGCGGACGGTGTCCCGCTGGCGATCCTCGAGAACTTCCTCCCCGAGGACCTCACCGACCTCGACCTCGGAGCCCTCGAGCACCACGGTCTCTATCAACTCCTCCGAGCACGCGGCGTCACGATGCGCGTGGCCAAGCAGCGGATCGGCGCGAGGGAGGCGACGGGGGCGGAGAGTGAGATGCTCGACGTCCGGAAGGGCGGCGCTCTCCTGACGATGTCGCGGACCGCCTTCGACAACTCCGGTCGGGCGGTCGAGTTCGGCCAGCACGTCTACCGACCCGACCTGTACTCCTTCGAGGTCACCCTCGTCGACCGGTAACGACCGGATCGCGCGACCTCAGCGCGCCGGAACGGCGAGCTCGCCGCTCAGGTACTGTGCGCGACCGAAGCCGAAGGACCAGTCTTGCGGCCCGTTCTCGACGTAGCCGATGAAGACGTCCGCGCCGTCGACGCCGACCTCGGAGAGATGCCCGGCTACAGCCGCGTAGAGCGCCTGCTTGGTCTCGTCGCTTCGACCGCGCTGGGTGAAGATCTGGATCATGACGACGCCGCCGGAGCGCTCGAAACCGAGCCCCGCATCCTCGGCGATGATCTGACCGGCCAGATGTTCGGTCACGATCTGGAAGCGATCACGGGGCGGAATCCCGTACACGGACACGATCGCCTCGTGGATGGCGTCTGCGATCTCTCGGACGTTCGCGGCATCACGGCCGGCGGTGAGGTCGATCCTGACGAGCGGCATAGAAGTCTCCTGTTCGGCAAAACTTTGTAAGGACATTCTTACCTTAGCGGCTCACCGGGCCTCTGTCACCAATAAGTAAATATGTCCTGACTTTCTATTGCCCTCTTGTCAGTTCTTCACTAGCTTGAGCCCTGCAATGATGCACGGGCCGCCCGAGGCCCACCCCTCGAAAGGACACAACGAAGTGAACACCTCAGCACGACGCTCGCTCCTCGGCACGATCGCCCTCGTCGGCGTCGCTGCACTCGCCCTGGCCGGTTGCACGGCGACCCCGAGCGCCGGCAGCAGCTCAGACGCCGGGCTCGCCTCCGGTTTCGGATCGCGCGCGGACAACCGCGACGCCTACTTCTTCACCTACTACAACCCGGCGAGCGACCCGTTCTGGGCGCAGATCCTGAAGGGCGGCGAGGACGCCGCCGAGCTCGGTCACCTGAATCTCACCCACCAGACCGCGGAAGGCGACCCGGACAAGATGGTCGACCTCGTCGGCACGGCGATCGCGACCAAGCCCTCGCTCATCTTCATGCCGTTCAACGAGGGTGAGAAATGGTCGAAAGTGGCCTGTGACGCCCACGACGCCGGTATCACCGTCATCGCCTACAACGTGCCCGCTCCTGACAGCGCGAAGGACTGCGTGTCCGGCTTCGTCGGCCAGGACTTCACCGAAGTCGGCACGCTCGTCGGCGAACGCCTCCTGAAGGAAGTCGACCTCAAGGAGGGCGACAAGGTCATGTTCCCGGCTGAAGAACCGGAACAGGACTACGCGATCAAGCGAGGCGGCGGCGTCCAGAAGGCCCTCGACGAGGTCGGCGCCAAGGGTGAGTACCTCCGCACGTCCGGCGCCGACGAGGAAGCCCTCAACTCCATGACGTCGTGGCTGACCGCGAACCCCGACGTCAAGGCGATCGTCCCGCTCGGCGGCACGCCGCACCGGAACGTCGTCGCCGCCATGGAGGCTGCGGGCATCTCCGTCCCGGTCGTCGGTTTCGACACGTCCCCGCAGGTGATCCAGGGCATCAAGGACGGCAAGATCCTCGCGACCGCCGATCAGCAGGGCTACGTGCAGGGGTACCAGTCGGTCATGCAGGGCATTCTGTCGATCGACTTCGGCCTCTCCCCCGCCAACATCAACTCCGGCGGCCTCGGCCTGATCGACAAGTCCAACGTCTCCTTCCTCGAGGAGAAGGACCTGCAGGGCATCCGCTACTGACGCCCGCCCACAGCGCCGGGGGCCGATCCACGACCCTCGGCGCACCGCACGGCATCCCCTCTCCGAACCGACCGCGATCCGTCGCGCACCGAAGGACCCCCATGTCTCAACCACCCACGCGCGAACCCGCGCCCATCCTGACCGCCCCGCTCTCCACGGAGAGCATCTCCCAGCCGCGCAAGCTGTCCGACAACCAACCGCACGGATTCGTCGACCGACTGCGGGACACGATCACCTACACCCGCGGACGCGGCGCACTCGAGATCGGCATCATCTTCGCGATCGTCCTGCTCGGCTTCATCATCGCCGGCGTGGTCGCACCGGACGCGTTCCCGTTCCTGTCGCCGAGCAACCTCTCCGGCGTCATCTCCCAGTCCATCCCCGTGCTCGCCATCCTCGGCATCGGCGCCGGGATCCTCATGATCGCGGGCGAGTTCGACCTGTCGCTCGGCGCGAACATCGGCTTCTCCGCGATCATCTTCATCCGCGTCTCCGAGGCCGTCGGCTGGGGCTGGGGTGCACTCGCAGCCATCGCCTGCGGCACCGGCATCGCGCTCATCAACGGCCTCATCGTCGTCGTCACCAAGATCCCGTCCTTCATCGCCACACTCGGTATGGGGTTCTTCTGGACCGGTGCAAGCCTCTTCGTGAACGGCACATCGCCCGCAATCCTGTCGAGCGCGAAGGACGACACGCTCGTCACGCTCTTCGCCGGCGACTTCGGCCTGTTCCGGTCACAGCTGGTCTGGTTGCTCGTCATCGGCGTGATCGGCTGGCTCTTCCTCCACCGGCACAAGCGCGGCAACCACGTCTACGCCGTCGGCGGCAACGCGGCCGCGGCGAAGGCGATCTCCATCAACCCGGCCGTCGTCCGGCTCATGGCGTTCGGCATCTTCGGCGGACTCGTCGGGTTCGCCTCGATCCTTATCGCGGTCCGCACCTCGTCGATGCAGCCGGGGAGCACCGATGACTACACGCTCATGGCCATCGCCGCCGCCGTCGTCGGTGGGACCTCGCTCCTCGGCGGTCGAGGCAGCATCGTCGGCATGATCATCGGCGCCGCCCTCATCCGCATCATCGAGAACGGACTCATCCTCGCGAAGGCGCCCGGCTTCTACATCCAACTCTTCGTCGGCCTCATCATCGTGATCGCCGCCATCTTCAACAAGCTCATGGAAGGAAAGGCCTCGTGATCATCGACGCCACCATCGACACCGCGACGCCTCTGCTCAGGGTCGAGGGAGTCACCAAGCGATACGGAGCCAACACCGTCCTGAACGACGTCTCCTTCGACATCGGCCACAGCGAGGTCGTCGGCCTCCTCGGCGACAATGGCGCCGGCAAGTCGACGCTCGTGAAGATCATGTCGGGCGTCGTCCAGATGTCGTCGGGTTCGTACACCTGGGAAGGTCAGCATCACGACACCGTCAACCGGGCGCTGACGGAACAGCTCGGCGTCGAGACGATCTTCCAGGACTCGGCGCTCGTGCCACAGATGTCCATCACACGAAACCTGTTCATGGGTCGGGAGATCACCAACCGTCTCGGTCTCATGAAGATGAAGCAGATGGACGCGATCACCTCGGAGATCCTGGACACCGTCGTGACGATCGAGGGCATCAAGTCCTCGAAGCAGCTCGTTGCCTCGCTGTCAGGCGGCCAAGCACAGGCGGTCGCCATCGCCCGAGCGGTGCACTTCAAGCGAAGCCTGCTCATTCTGGACGAACCGACGTCCGCGCTCGCCGTGCGGGCGACCGAGGCGCTGCTCAACTATCTCCGACAGTTGAAGTCGGAGGGCGTGAGCTCGGTGCTGGTCACCCACAACCTGCACCACGCCTACCAGGTGTGTGACCGGCACATCGTCATGAACCACGGGCGGAAGATCCTCGATGTCCGCCGCGAGGACACGAGTGTCGAAGAACTCACTGCTGCTGTCGTCGAGGGCGCGGTCGGCGTCGAGCGGTTCCGCACTGGCGCGTTCTGAATCAATGCCACCTCCTGCGAGCCCTGCCCCACCGTTGCGTGGCGGCAGGGCTCGCTTCGTGAAGACGCTCATGTCGGCACTAGCGCTTGTTGGCAGAATGTCCTAACATAAGGACACATTCTCACCCGGTTCAGCGTCGACAACCGGCCCATCGGGGCTGGAGGCGGGAACACGCAAAGGAGCGAACAACGTGTCTCATGGTGGAACGATCACCAATGCTGTGAAGGTGGCCCTGCCGCCCCTCGGCAACGGCCCATACAACAAGCGCCTCGGCCTCGTCGCCGTCATCGCGACCTTCGGCGGGCTCCTCTTCGGCTACGACACCGGCGTCCTCAACGGCGCTTTGTCATTCATGATGGAGTACTTCGGCCTCAACTCCTTCCAAGAAGGGCTCATCACCTTCACCCTGCTGATCGGCGCAGCGGTCGGCGCCTTCTTCGGCGGTCGTCTCTCCGACCGCCTGGGCCGCAAGCGCAACATCCTCATCATCGCCGTCCTGTTCTTCATCGGCGCCGGCGGCTGCGTCATCGCTCCGAGCTACGAGATCCTCCTCGTCTTCCGCTTCATCCTCGGTCTCGCCGTGGGTGGCGCCTCGGTCACCGTCCCGGTCTACCTCGCCGAGGTCGCCCCGTTCGAGAAGCGCGGAAGCCTCGTCTCCCGCAATGAACTGATGATCGTCGGCGGGCAGTTCCTCGCCTTCGCCATCAACGCCATCATCGGCAATGTCTGGGGCTCCAACGACCACGTCTGGCGCTACATGCTCGCCATCGCCGTGATTCCGGCGTTCGTCCTGTTCTTCGGCATGCTCCGGATGCCCGAGAGTCCGCGCTGGCTCCTCGCTCGCGGTCGCGACGACGAGGCCCTCGAGGTGCTCCGGCAGGTGCGATCCGAGGAGCGGGCCGTCGCCGAGATGGAAGAGGTCCGGCAGCTTTCCGTGATCGAGAAGGACGAGCAGTCCGGCACCTTCATGGACATCGTGCGGACCCCGTGGATCCGACGCCTCCTCTTCATCGGCATCGGCATCGCCGCCTACCAGCAGCTCACCGGCATCAACTCGATGATGTACTACGGCACCCAGGTGCTCGAGGCGGCCGGCTTCACCCGGAACGCGGCGCTGAGCTTCAACGTCCTGAACGGTGTGATGTCCGTCACGGCGATGCTCGTGGCGCTCTCCATCATCAACCGCTTCAACCGTCGCTCGCTGATGCTGTTCGGCTTCATCGGGACCACGACGATGCACCTGCTCGTCGGCGCCATCGGCCTGGGGCTCCCCGAGGACAACCCCGTCCGCCCGTGGTTGCTCCTCATCGCGATCCTGCTCTTCATCGGGATCATGCAGGGCACCATAGGCCCTCTCGCCTGGCTCATGATCGCCGAGATCTTCCCACTGAAGATGCGCGGCGTCATGATCGGCATCACCGTCCTGGTGCTCTGGTCCACGAACGCGATCATCTCGTTGGCGTTCCCCTCGCTCGTCGAGTCGCTCGGTTTCGGAACGTTCCTGCTCTTCGCAGCGGTCGGTCTCCTCGCCATCCTCTTCGTCGCGACGAGCGTCCCGGAGACGAAGGGCAAGAGCCTGGAGTCCCTCGAGGACCACTTCAAGGAGCAGTACAAGACGTTCTGATCGGCAGCCGCTGTACCGCCGAACGGCCCGCCCTCATCGAGAGGGCGGGCCGTTCGGTCGTGGGGGCTTCATCCCCCGGCTCCGTGTGCCGGAGGCGTCAGACGGATGAGAGGTCGACCCACGCTCCGAGGCGGTCGCTGTGCCGCGCTGCCTCGAGGATCGCGAACGTCGCGAGCGAGCCCTCGACGGCGACAGGGAACCCGCCCGACCCGGAGTCGACGGCGTCGCGGACACCGGTGTAGAAGTCCTGCCACCGGCCGTCGGCCCGCGGGTAGGGCCGACGCTCGCCATCGACCGTCGTCAGCCTGCCCCACCGCTCGTGCGGCTCGACACCCCACCCCTGGTCGCCCGGTCGCAGGCCGGCGAGCACCTGCTCGGTCTGGATGTCGAGTCCGTCCAGGGTGATGGTCCCGGAGCTTCCGGTGACCCGGAGGCGCGGCCGGCCGTCCGGCTGGAGGACGTCGGATGCGACGATCGACCGGACACCGTTCCGGTGCTCGATCACCAGATCGAAGGCGTACTCGTAGGCGTCAGCGGGTCGGCGGTCGATCGTCGCGAACACCCGGTCCGCCGGCCCGAGGGCTTCGCGCACCTGGTCCACGATATGACTCCCGAGGTCGAGGAGCTGGCCGCCCCCTGACCCGTCGGCAGTCGCCTCGGGCTCCCAGCGGTCGAGCACGTTCTCGACCGTCCGGAGGTCACCGACCGCTCCGGAACGGACGATCGCCCGCAGCGTCCTGGACTCCGAGTCCCAACGCCGGTTCTGGAACACGCTGAGCGGCACGCCCCGCTCGGCGGCGTAGGAGACGAGCTCGCGGGCCTCGGCGAGGCTGACGGCCATCGGTTTGTCGACGATCACGGGTATGGCCGCGTCGATCACCTGTTTCGCGAGATCGATGCGTCCTGACGGCGGCGTCGAAATCGTGACGACGTCGACGCCGGATGCCAGCAATTCGGCCAGGGTGTCGAAGGCTGGGACACCAGGATGATCCGATGCCAACTCCGCGCGTCTCGCCGGCGAACGGGTCACCACACCGGCGAGGACGCCCTCGCCGAGTGCGGCGACGAACGGGGCGTGGAACGTGCGCCCGCCGAAACCGTATCCGACGAGGCCGAGTCTCACGCGTCGGCTCCCGCTCCCTCATTCGAGGCGGCCGCGCGGCCGGTGTCGATGAGGGCGCGGAGGCGCTCGAGCTGGAACCGCGAGATCTCGTCGGCGCGCTCGTCCTCCGCGAAGACGTTCGACACGAGGATGGCGTCCTCGCGATCGAGGAAGCCTGTGCGACCGAGCGTCGCGAAGAGTCCCGTCCAGTCGACGTCACCGTCGCCGATCGCGAGGTGCTGGTGCACACGTGCCGCGTTGCCCGGCGGGTTGCTGATGTATCGAAGGCCATGCGACCGGTGGTGGTCGAAGGTGTCCGCCGCGTACACCGCACCGAGTCGGTCGCCGAGCTCAGGCAGCAGGCTGGCAGCGCGGTCGCCGGAGTGGAAGGTGTGCGAGGCGACGTAGACGAAGCCGACGGATGACGAATTCAAGCCGCGGATGATCCGCCAGGCCTCGAGCCCGTCCTCGACGAAGTCGTCGGGGTGCGGGTCGAAGTTGATCCGGACACCCTCCCGCTCGGCGAGCGGCAACAGGGTCTCCATCGAACGGTAGAACGCCGCCTCCGAGTCCTCGCTGCGCTCCGGCCGGCCGCTGAACTCGGTGTTGAGGGTGTCGACACCGAGCTCGACCGCCAGCCGGATGATGCGCGAGAAGTTCCGGACGGCAGCCTCCCGCTGTGGCTCCTCGGGTGATGAGATGCGCTGCACCGGCAGGAGTGCCGGGATCGTGATCCCGGCGTCGGCGACGCGCTTGCGCAGGGCGGCGACGAGGGCGTCGTCGGCCTTGGGGTAGCGGTAGAACGGCCCGAAGTCGGCGTGCGGCGTCAGCTGCAGGTGGTCGTACCCGAGCCGTGCGGCGATGTCGGGGAAGTCGAGCAGCCCGTGGTCGTGGTGGTACGGGGTCGGGTCGAGGGCGATGCGGACCATCGGGGAACTCCTTCGTCAGTGCGTCCGGCCGGCGTCGCGAGGGACCCCGACCGGACGCGGATCAAGCGTAGAACGCGGGGCGCTCGGGAACGACGACGGGCACCGGGCCGTCGGTGTTGAGGGCGGTGACGCCGGCCTCGCAGGCGAGTGCCACCTTGTAGCCGTCCCAGGCGTTCGGGCCGTCGACGAGCGTGCCGAGACGGACGGCGTCCACCCAGCGCTGCACCTGCTCGTCGTAGGCCGCGGCGAACCGGGTCACGAAGCTCGTGTGGTCGGCGACGCTGAAGCGGCCGTCCTTCCACTGCTGCAGCCCCGACGGCTGGCCGATGCGTGCGATGCTCTCGGCGAAGACGGCCTCGGTCGCGACCTGGTAGCCGAACTGGACGCTCACGTTCATCTCGACGTCGACGAGGACACCGTTCGCGAGCTCGATGATGACGAGGATCGGCTCGCGCAGGTGGTCGGGGCTCAGCCGGTTGCGGCGCGGGTACTTCACCTCGACGCTCGCGACGGTCGAGCCGGCCACCCACGGCAGCACGTCGAACTCGTGCACGACGGAGTCGGTGATGAGCATCGTCTGCGTGTATGTGTCGGGGACGACCGCGTTGCGGTGGACACCGCGGAGCATGAGGAGCTCGCCGGCCTCGCCCGACTCGACGAGGGCGCGCAGCTGCTGGTACTCGGCGTCGAACCGGCGCATGAACCCGACCTGGATGTGCGGTCGGTCGAGCTGCTGCTCGGCCTCGAGCACCCGCCACGACGACGTGGAGTCGGGCGTCAGCGGCTTCTCGCAGAGGATCGGGAGTCCGGCGGCGAGTGCCGGCAGGAGCACCGGCTCGTGGAACTGCCCGGGGGTCGCGATGAGGACGGCGTCCACAGCGCCGGCCGCGATCGCGTCCTCGATCCGCGTGAACGCCTGGGCCCCGGGGGCGTTGGCGGCCGCGGCTGCGGCGCGGCCTGCGTCCGGTTCGATGATCGCCGCGACGACCGCACCGCTCACGCGTTCGGTGATCCGTTTGACGTGGTCGGCTCCCATCAGGCCGGCACCGACGATGCCCACCCGGAGGTCGCCGGTCCGTGCGTCGGTCCCCGTGGGACGGTCAGTGGTCTGGGTGGTGGTGCTCATGGCGTCGGTGCCTTCCGTGGGTTCTGGCTGGTCGGGGTGGGTCAGCTGACGCGGGCCGCGGCGGTCTCGCCGAAGATGTGCTCGCGCGTGCGCTTGGCGATGGGGAACGGGCGATCGATCGAGCAGCCGTACATGTCCTGCTCGACGATGCCGAAGATCTGCGGGTCGAGTGCCGCGACGCGCTCGATGATGGGGCCGAGCTCCGGGACGCCGAACGGCGGCTCCACCATGATGTCCTGGGTGACGGCCTCGGCGAACGGCACGTCGTTCTTCAGGACGTCGAACAGCAGGCTCGTGTCGACCTGCTTCAGGTGCAGGTAGCCGATCCGCGACGGGTGGTCGTCGATGAGCTTGAGGTTGTCGCCGCCGTAGTAGGAGAAGTGGCCCGTGTCGAGGCAGAGGTTCGTGTACCGCTCGTCGGTCTCCGCGAGGAAGCGCTCGACCTCTCTCGTCGTCCCGACGTGGCTGTCGGCGTGGGAGTGGAACTGCTGCTTGATTCCGAACTCCTCGAGGAGGGCCTTGCCGAGGCGGTCGTGACCCGCGGCGAGCTTCGCCCACTGCCCGTCGTCGAGGGTGCGCGCCTCGAGGACCTCGCTCGTCGCGTCACTGCGCCACAGGTCCGGGATCACCACGAGGTGCTCGGCCCCGAGCTTCGAGACGAGCCCGGCGATGTCGAGCGCCTGGTCCCAGGCGCGCTTCCACTGGTCGTCGCCCTTGTGGAAGCCGGTGAAGACGGTCCCCGCCGAGAGCTTGAGCCCACGGGAGCCGAGTTCGTCGGCGAGTTGGTTCGGGTCGGTGGGGAGGTACCCGTACGGGCCGAGCTCGATCCACTCGTATCCGGAAGCGACGACCTCGTCGAGGAACCGCTCCCACGGGACCTGCTTCGGGTCGTCGGGGAACCAGACACCCCAGGAGTCGGGAGCGGTGCCGATACGGATCGACGGGGTGGTGGTGGATGCTGACATCGGGTTCCTTCGGTACTCGTTCGTGGGGTTCTGGTCGGTCACTCAGCCGAGCAGCGGCTTCTGGGTGGCCTTGATCTCGGCGTACTCCTCGTACGCACGCTGCGTGCTCGGCAGCTCGGAGACCGCGGGGACGGGGACGTCCCACCAGCCTTCGCCGTCGGGCGCGTACAGCAGCGGGTCGCTGTTGATGTGAATGAGCGTCGTCCGGTCGGAGGCCTTCGCGGTCGCCATGGCCGCCCTGAGGTCCTCGATCGACGAGGCGCCGGGCTCGACCTCGATCACGTCGACGCCGTAGCTGCGCGCGTTGGCGGCGAGGTCGACGGGCAGGATCTGCTCGCCCTGGAAGTTGCGGGCCTCGGGATCGAGGCTGCGGTACCAGGTGCCGAAGCGCTCGGATCCGACCGTCTCCGACAGATGTCCGATCGAGGCGTACCCGTGGTTCTGGATGAGGACGACGATGAGCTTGATGCCCTCGGCGACCGCGGTCACGAGCTCCGTGTGCAGCATGAGGTAGGACCCGTCGCCCACCATCACGACCACGTCGCGGTCGGATCCGCTCGCCTCGGCACCGCGCTTCACCCCGAGCCCGCCGGCGATCTCGTACCCCATGCAGGAGAAGGCGTACTCGACGTGGTAGCCGAGGGCGTCCCGCACGCGCCACAGCTTGTGGAGGTCGCCGGGGAGCGAGCCGGCCGCCTGCACGATCACGTCCTCAGGGTCGGTGCTCGACTGCACGGCACCGATGATCTCGGCCTGGCCGGGGAGCGCGAGTCCGGAAGGCACGAAGGCCTCGTCGACGACCGCATCCCATGCCGCTTTCTCGCGGCGGACGGTCTCGGCATGGTCGGCGTCGACGCAGAACCCGGTGAGCTCGGTCTGCAACGCTTCGAGCGTCTCGCGGGCGTCCGCGACGACGGCGATCTGCGTGCCGTGCTTGTACGCGTCGAAGCTCGCGACGTTGACGTTGACGAAGGTCACGCCCTCGGCCTGGAACGCCGTGCGGCTCGCCGTGGTGAAGTCGCTGTAGCGCGTCCCGACGCCGATCACGACGTCGGCTTCCGCCGCGAGACGGTTGGCCGCCGTGGTCCCGGTGGCGCCGATCGCGCCGACGTTCTGGGGGTGGTCCCACACGAGCGAACCGCCACCGGCCTGGGAGGTGCCGACGGGGATGCCGGTCGCCTCGACGAGCAGCCGCAGTGCCTCCTCCGCGTTCGAGTAGATCACTCCCCCGCCGGCGACGATGATGGGACGCTTCGCCCCGCGGATGGCCGTGACGGCGCGAGCCAGTGCCGCACGTTCCGGCAGTGGACGGCGGAGGTGCCACTCGCGGTCCTGGAGGAACTCGATCGGCACCTCGACGGTCTCCGCCTGCACGTCCTCCGGCAGAGCGATCGTGACCGCGCCGGTCTCGGCCGGGTCGGTGAGGACGCGCATGGCGGCGAGGGCGATCGAGAACAGCTGCTCGGGCCGCTGCACCCGGTCGAAGAAGCGGGACAGCGGACGGAACGCGTCGTTGACGGTGATGCCGATGTCGTGCGGCAGTTCGAGTTGCTGGAGGACCGGGTCGGCGACGCGTGTCGCGAAGGTGTCGCTGGGCAGCAGGAGCGCCGGGAGCCGGTTGGTGGTGGCGAGGGCGGCACCGGTGAGCATGTTCGCGGCACCCGGGCCGACCGAGGCCGCACTCGCGAAGGTGCCGAGGCGTCGGTGCATGCGGGCGTAGCCGACGGATTGGTGCACCATCGCCTGCTCGTTGCGCGCCTGGAAGTAGGGCATGAGGTCGGGCTCGAGCGCGTTCGCCTGTTTGAGCGCCTGCCCGAGACCTGCGACGTTGCCGTGCCCGAAGATGCCGAACATGCCGGGGATGGTCCGCTCCCGGTGGTCGCCGTCCACGGTCCACTGGTGACCGAGGAATTCGACGAGCGCCTGGCTCACCGTCATCCGCTTCGTCCTGGGGTTCGTCGCCATCACTGCTGTCCTTCGTCGTCGGTGCTGTCGTTCGAGTGGTGCGGTGCCGCATCGGCCGTGTACGGCAGGCGCTGGTCGACGTCCTGGCCGGCCCAGCTCTGGCGGATCCACGCGTGTGCGGGGTCGTCGCTGATGTGCCAGACCCGTTCGTCGTCGGGACCCGCCATCACGTTCAGGTAGTAGAGGTCGTATCCCGGAGCCGCGACCGCCGGCCCGTGGTAGCCGAACGGCACGAGCGCGATGTCACCCGTGCGGACGATCGCGGTGATGTCGATCTCCCCGGCGGGCGAGGAGTAGGTGGCGAACATACCGAACGGGTCGGCGGACGCCGGTGCCGTCAGCCCCTTCGACACGGCGGACTCGAAGTAATAGATCTCCTCGAGTCGCGACTCCTCGCCGGGCACCGACTCGTCGTGCTTGTGCGCGGGGTACGACGACCAGTTCTCCGCGGGGGTGACGACCTCGCAGACGATGAGCTTCGCAGCGTCGAGCGCGTCCGGCGTGCCGAAGTTGTGCACCTGTCGGCTGGACCGCCCGGCACCACGCAACTCGACGGGTACCTCGTCGGCGCGCACGTGGCGGGTCGGGAGCGCGGTGCTCGCGGGTGCCTCGGCGACGGCGACCCGGCCGGAACCGCGCAGCGTCCCGGCCGTCCCGACGCCGAGGTACAGGACATCGGTGGGGCCGTCGAAGACGGACGCTCGACCGCCGAGCACCGCGGTGTCGGAATTCCCCTCGCCGTCCGACCACTGCACGGAGAACGAGCCGGCGAGCGGCACGACGATGCGCTCCACCGCACCGGCCGGGAGCCCGAGCTCGTCGTCACCCGAGAGTTCGGCGACACGGAGGCCGGTGTGCTGCCAACCCTCGGTCGCCCCGTCGACGACGCTCTCCCAGCCGTCGCGGGAGAGGTCGCCCTGCTCGTACATCCACTGCATGGTGTTCACTCCGTCGTGTGTGGTTCGATCTTGCCGCTCGGCCCTTGCCTTCGACAGGCTCCGGGGTGTCGGTCCCTGAGCTTGTCGAAGGGCGGGCGGGCCGGGGTGCCTCAGTTCTGGGGGAAGCCGAGGTTGATGCCGCCGTGGGAGGGGTCGAGCCAGCGGGCGGTGATGGCCTTCTGCTGGGTGAAGAACCGCACACCCTCGGCGCCGTGGGCCTTGGTGTCGCCGAACAGCGAGTCCTTCCAGCCGCCGAAGGAGAACGTGGCGACCGGCACGGGGATGGGCACGTTGATGCCGATCATGCCGACCTGGATCTCGTTCTGGAACCGGCGTGCGGCGCCACCGTCGTTGGTGAAGATCGCGGTCCCGTTCCCGAACGCACCACCGTTGATGAGCGCGACGCCCTCCTCATAGGACTGCACGCGCACGACGGCGAGGACGGGTCCGAAGATCTCCTCCGTGTAGACCTTGGAGGTCGTGGGGACGTGGTCGATGAGAGTGGGGCCGAGCCAGAACCCGTTCGGGTCGCCGTCGATGGGGGTGTTGCGGCCGTCGACGACGATCGTCGCACCGTCGGCCTCGGCGATGTCGAGGTAGGAAGCGACCTTGTCGCGGTGCACCTTCGTCACCAGCGGTCCCATGTCGCAGTTCCGACGGCCGTCACCGATCCGCAGCGTCGCTGCGCGCTCGGCGATCTTCCCGATGAGCTCGTCCGCGACCGGCTCCACAGCCACGACCACCGAGATGGCCATGCACCGCTCGCCCGCGGAGCCGAAGCCGGCGTTGATGGCGGAGTCGGCGACGAGGTCGAGGTCCGCGTCCNTCCACAGCCACGACCACCGAGATGGCCATGCACCGCTCGCCCGCGGAGCCGAAGCCGGCGTTGATGGCGGAGTCGGCGACGAGGTCGAGGTCCGCGTCCGGCAGGACGAGCATGTGATTCTTCGCCCCGCCGAGGGCCTGGACCCGTTTGCCGTGCGCAGTGCCGGTCTCGTACACGTACTTCGCGATCGGGGTGGAGCCGACGAAGGAGATCGCGCGGACCTCGGGGTGGGTGAGGAGTCCGTCGACCGCTTCCTTGTCGCCGTTCAGCACCGTGAACACGCCATCGGGGAGCCCGGCTTGCTTCCAGAGCTTCGCGAGCCAGATCGCCGCGGACGGGTCCTTCTCGCTCGGCTTCAGCACGACCGTGTTGCCGGCCGCGATCGCGATGGGGAAGAACCACATCGGCACCATCGCCGGGAAGTTGAACGGCGAGATGATGCCGACGACCCCGAGCGGCTGCTTCGTGGAGTACACGTCGACGCCGGTGGAGACCTGCTCGGAGAACTCACCCTTCAGGTGGTGGGCGAGACCGGTCGCGAACTCCACGACCTCCTGCCCGCGGGTGATCTCGCCCAGCGCGTCGGAGACGACCTTGCCGTGCTCGGCGGTGATGATCTCCGCCAGCTCACCCTTCTTCGCCTCCAGCAGCTCACGGAACTTGAAGACGATCTGCTGACGCTTCGCCAGCGACAAGTCACGCCAAGCCGGGAACGCCTTCGCAGCCGATGCGACAGCTGCTGCGATCTCGTCCTGGTTCGCGAGAGCGACGTGCTTCGTCGCGACACCGAGCGCGGGGTCGTAGACGGGGGCGGTGCGACCGGAGGTGGAGGGGGCCTCAGCGCCGTCGATCCAATGCGGGACGACGGGGAGGGAGTCAGTGCTCATGATGCGGGTGGTTCCAATCTGTGGAGGATCGACGCTCGGAGCGGAGCGGTATGTCAGGACGGGAGGTCGCCGTGGACGAGACCGGCGGCGGTGTCGACGGCGGCGGTGACGTCGCCGTCGGCGGGGTAGATGAGGGTACGTCCGACGACCAGGCCGCGGACGCCGGGCAGCTCGAGGGCACGCTCCCAGGACGAGTACACGTCGTCCTGGTGGCCGTTCGGATCGCCGCCGAGGAGGAGTGTCGGCATGGTGGTCGCCGCCATGACGCGCTCCATCTCCTCAACCACCGGGAGTTTCATCCAGGTGTACGCGGAACTCGAACCGAGGCCGGCGGCGATGGCGATCGAGGTGATGACGGCCTCCGGCGAGAGGTCGTTCACGATCCGACCCTCGCGCCACTCGCTCATGAACGGCTCGAGCATGATCGGCACCCGAGCCGCGGCGGCCTGGTCGACGGCGCGTGCGTTCGCCTCGATCGTCGCGACCGATCCGACATCGCCGAGGTTCACCCTGAGGAGGGTCTTGGCGAAGTCGAGACCGTCGCGGACGATGCCGGGAATGTCGTAGCCGGTGAAGCGGTCGTCCATTTCGAATGCGGCGCCGCGCAACCCGCCCCGGTTCATCGATCCGACCACGACCTTGTCGTCGAGCAGACCGAGGAGGGCGAGGTCGTCGATGATGTCGGGGGTGCCGAGCACGCCGTCGACGCCAGGACGCGAGAGCGCGAGCGCGAGGCGGTCGAGGAGCTCGTACCGGTCGGCCATCGCCATCGTCTCGTCGCGCACCCCGAGGGCTCCGCGAGCCGGGTGGTCGGCGGCGACGATGAAGAGTCGGCCGTCACCGCGGATGAGCTCGCGGCGGCGGCGGTCGGTGTGGGCTCGAGCGATCGCTGCCGGGTCGGATGCGCGGACCTCGCGCAGGCGCTCGAACTCGGTTTCACGGAGGAAGCGTGATGTCCTGGTGTTGTTCACGATGGTCATCGGGCACCTCCGAGTTCTGCAGCACCGACGGTGCTGATGCTGTCGAGGATCTCGAGGACCTCAGCGGAGTTCGGCATGGCGGTCGAACACTCACGCCGCGAGGCGACGATCGCCCCGGCGATGTTCGCGAACCGCAGGATCTTCTCGAGACCCCAGCCTTCGATGAGGCCATGACAGAGGGCGCCACCGAAGCTGTCCCCCGCGCCCAGTCCGTTCACCACGTCCACGAAGTACGGCGGAACCTCGACGATCTCGTCGCGCGTCTTCGCGAGGACGCCCTTCGGGCCCTGTTTGACGATGGCGAGTTCAACGCCGCGTTCCAGTAAGGCGTCTGCAGCGCGGTGCGGATCGGTCTCGCCGACGGCCACTTCGCACTCCTCACGATTGCCCACCGCGACCGTGACGTGTTCGAGCGCTCGCCCGACCTGGGCTGAGGCCTGCGCCGCCGAGTTCCAGAACATCGGGCGGTAGTCGAGGTCGAGGATCGTCAGGGGCCGACGGGCTCGGGCTTCCCAGGCGGTGAAGTGCGCCGAGCGGCTTGGCTCCTCACTGAGTCCCGTCACCGTCGCCCAGAACACCTTGGCGCGGTAGATCGCGTCGAGATCGAGCGACTTCGACGTGATCGTCAGATCGGGTGCCTTCGGCTTGCGGTAGAAGTACAGCGGGAAGTCGTCCGGCGGGAAGATCTCGCAGAAGGTGACCGGCGTCTGCAGCTCGGCCTCCCAGCCGACGAACTCGTCTGCGACGCCGAGGCGTCCGAGCTCGCGGTGGACGTATCGACCGAACGGGTCGTTGCCCGTCCGGCTGATGAGGGCCGTCGGGTGCCCGTGCTGTGCGGCCGCGACGGCGACGTTGGCGGCGCTTCCTCCGAGGTACTTGCCGAAGGTATCGACGTCCTCGAGCCCGATGCCGTCCTGCAACGGGTAGATGTCAACGCCGACGCGTCCCATGGTGACGACGTCGTAGGTGGTGGCTGATGGAGCGGTCATACGTCTCTGTACAACTTTCTGTGAGCTGTTCGATGAGGCCACGACCAGCATACACAGAATGTCTTAACAAATGAACATGACCTGCAGAATCTCGGATGGAGAGCACGCAGGCCCTGTTCGAGGCAGACCCCCGGCTTGGAACCCATTCGGTCTTGGCCGGCAGGTGACGCGGCAGAATACTGGGTTCGACGAACGAATCCACAGCATCCGTCAGAGCGCTCACCGTCGTCGGGCGATCAACCTCTCCCAATTGCCGGAGCCGATGGCGATCTTCTGCTCGTGGGTGAAGGGTGCGCCCTCGAGGAAGCTGCGACCGACGCCGGCAGAGGTGTCGAGGAACGGGAACCCGCCGGGGCGGGTGCCGAACGTGTACGGATAATCCGTGGAGTAGACCATGCGCTCGGTGCCAACGACCTCGGCGGTCCATCGGAGGTAGCGCTCGGACACGGTGCCACTCCCGGCGATCCAGAAGTTCTGCGTCCAGTAGTCCAGGAGCGGGCGTTTAAGGCCCGCGTTGTGGGCCATGATGCCGGTGTGGTCGAGGTAGAACATGACCAGCTCGCCCCAGTGTCCGGCAACCACTTGGAGGTCCGGGTGGCGGTCGAAGACCCCACCGAAGATCATCCGCAGGTACTGCACGCCCAGGTCGTAGTACCAACCGAGGCCGGCGGTCGCCAGACCCATGCCAGCGGAGCCGAGGCCGGAATAGTAGGAGTCGATGACCCCCGGGACGGGTACCTGCGGATGAAAATGCAGGGGCACACCGAGTTCGACGGCCTTCGCGTAGAGCTCGTCATGAACGGGCGAGTCGGCCAAGACCTCCGCGGTCCGGCCGTAGAGCATCGCCCCGACGAAGCCGAGCCGCGTGACGGCACGATCGAGCTCCGCCGCCGCTGCGGCCGGGTCGGCAGTGGGAATCGTCGCCCACGCCTGGAACCGGTCTGGATGTTCCGCGACGATCTCGGCAAGGTGATCGTTCGCGTCGCGGGCGACGACCGGCGCGTCCCTTCCGGACAGATTCTGGACGCCCGGCGAGTTCAGCGAGAGCACTGCGACGTCGATCCCCTGGTCGTCCATATCAGCCAAGCGCTCCTGCCCTGTACTGCGAAGCCGGCGTGCGAACGGGTCATCGCCCCACCCGGCGTGAGGGTTCGGCTGCACGCCGGAGCGTTCCCAGGCATCGAGCACGAGCGGTAGTGCGATGTGCTCCTCGAGGGCGACGATGGTGATCTTCTCGGACATGGGTAGACCCTCCTGTGGGTGATTTCATCGATAACACTTTTCGCGTAGCGCCGATGTTATCACCCCTAACGTCATTGCGGTATCGTCGTGACCATGAGGGAACAAAGCATGGAGAGCCAACGGGGTCGCACCCGGGAGGCGATCCTCACCGCCGCCAGCGAGCTCATCGCGGAAGGCGGCGCGGGCGCAATGACCACCCGCGCGGTCGCGCTGCGTGCCGGCGTCCAGGCGCCCGTGATCTATCGGTTGTTCGAGGACAAGCAGGGTCTGGTTCGCGCCGTCGCCGCCCACGTCTTGGCAACGTACGCCCGCTCGAAGGACGTGGCCGACGACGACGCCGATCCCATCTCCGCTCTGCGTGTCGCCTGGCAGGCACATATCGACTTCGGCCTCGCCAACGGAGGGCTGTACCTCCTGATGAACGAACCCACCCAAGCGAGTGATGGAGCCGAAATCGATCTGCCTGCGGAGTTCCCCGACGTCCTGGCACTGCGAGTACTAGCGATCGCGTCGGCGGGTCTCCTGGCGATCAGCGAGGAGCGAGCAGTGGGCCTGATCCGCGCCGCTGGGGACGGGGCGATCCGGGCCCTCCTCGCCTCGACGGCCGATGCCGACCACGCATCGGCGCTGTCAGATGACATGCTCCACGCCGTGCTCGCGCGCATCGTCGCGAATGAGAGCAGTGTCACCGCCCGCCCTGTCGATGCCCTGCTGATCCAACTGCGTGCCGTGGCAGACGACCTCCCGGGGCTCAGCCCCGCGGAGCAGGCACTCCTCCGCGAATGGGCTGCCCGGAGCCTCAACCGGGAGACCACCTCGACCCGACACGCCACCTCGTCGTCGGACGCAAGGCCCTAGGCCGGCGCGTCGAGAATCTCGGCCACCCGGTCGGACGTGACACCCAGCAGGAGCAGACTCGACGTCGTGACGGCGCGCGCATCGAGCCCACCATCCGCGAGGCCGTGATCGGCAATGGAGAACACCGTCGACCACGCCACTTGCCCGAGCACCGCCGCCGGCAGGTGCACCCCGAAGACACCTTCATCCTGACCTCGTCGCACGAGCTTGGCGAGGGACCGATCCACTGGGGCGAGTTCAGCATGGATCTCCGCCCCAAGCGGGCCGCGCCGAAGAGCGACGAGGACTCTGTACCTGCCCACGAGCGGCCAGACCCTTCCGAGGAATGCCGCCCACATCGCATCCGCCGGACCGGAGTCGACTGCGCCGATGGCATCCTCGATCTCGAGGGCCGCCCGGCGAGTCAGTGCCAGCACGAGGTGGGATCGGCTGGGGAAGTATCCGTACACCGTGCGACGGACCACGCCCGCGGCTGTAGCGACGTCACCCAGCCCAGCTTCAGGATCGACTCCCAGCACCTCGGCTGCAGCGTCGAGGATGCGGTCTGCGGTCTGCGTCACATTGCCTCCTGAAGAGCGATCGCCGGAGATCGATCATTGCACATGCGTGTGCAATCGTCGTACTCTCGATTGCACACACGTGTGCAATGACCGCGCAGGCAGGAGCAAGACCGATGCATGAGACCACCACTTCGGACGACGTCGACATTCGACCGTTCCGCATCGCCGTCCCGAACGGAGAACTCGACGATCTGTACCGGCGCCTCGACTCCGTTCGATGGCCGACGGCCGAGACCGTGGACGACCGCTCCCAAGGGGTTCGCCTCGAGCGGGTGCGGGAGCTCGTGGACCGATGGCGCAATGGCTACGACTGGCGACGGACCGAGGCGACCCTCAACGCCCACCCACAGTTCCACACCACCATCGACGGTGTCGACCTGCACTTCCTCCACGTCCGCTCATCCCACCCACGCGCGCTGCCCGTGATACTGACGCACGGCTGGCCCGGTTCGTTCGCGGACTTCACGGAGCTTATCGAGCCGCTGGTGGATCCGGTGTCGTCCGGCGGCCGTGCGGAGGACGCCTTCGATGTCGTCGTTCCGTCGCTGCCCGGCTTCGGGTTCTCGGGAAAGCCGACGACACCGGGGTGGACTGTCGAGCGGATTGCGGCCGCCTGGGCGACGCTCATGCGACGACTCGGGTACCGCGAGTGGGTGGCACACGGCGGAGATTGGGGAGCGGCCGTCACCACCGCCCTTGGGGCCTCCCGCCCCGAGGGGCTTCTCGGCGTGCATCTCAGCACGCCGTACGCCTTCCCCGCGCAGATCCCGACCGACCTCGATGCGTCCGAACGGCGGGCGGTGGACGGACTCGCTCTCTACGCGGGAGCGCTCGGCGGCGCGAACCACGTGCAGGGCACGGTGCCACAGACGCTCGGGTACGGGTTGGCGGACTCCCCTGTCGGGCAGGCGGCGTGGATCTGGGACAAATACGAGTCGAAGACCGACAACGCCGGCCGCGCCCAGGATGCCATCGACGTCGATCGGATGATCGACACGATCGCGATCTCGTGGTTCACGAACAGCGCAGCGTCCTCGGCGCGTATCTACTGGGACAACCGATCGGCGACCATGTCCGGCCCCCACCTCCACCTCCCGGTCGCCGTCACCGTGTTCCCGAAGGATGTACCCCTGCTCCCGCGGTCCTGGATCGAGGACGCCTACAGCGACCTCGTCCACTTCGGGGAGGCACCACGAGGCGGCCACTTCGCCGCGCTCGAGCAGCCGGAGTTCCTCGCGAGCGAAATTCGCAGCGGACTGCGCGGGCTGCGCACCTGAACCCGGGGAGCACGCCAGGAGCGCTCTCGGAATCGGCCACCCGCCGGCGAACGCTGGCGCGGCACGCCCTGGCGATCCGAATGCTCTCCGCCTCGCCGAACTCTCATCGTCCTGTCAGAGAGGGCCTGCAGCTATCGCTCTATCCTCGGCGACACTCACGGTCACGAACGGGCACCCCGGCTCATGGGTGAGTCGGGATGCCCGTCGTACTCGGCGGTATGCCGCTCGGGTTACGGCATCGTCCAGCTCATGCAGCAATGGACCCGAGCGGGCCCGACACGGGCCCCCACCCACCATTGTTTGTGGGCGGAGAGGTCGTGCGCGATGAACGTGGCGCCGCAAACGCCTCGCTGGTCAAAGCCGATAGCGGTGACGCCGGCGGATCTCATCGTGGCTCGGGATGTTTGTTCATCGGCGTTCCACCGACGAGAGGGGTGGGTGCTGGGCTGAGAGTGCTCTCAGAGCTCGGCTCTCGCTTTCCGTGTCATCTCTCGGGAGGCGCGTGCAGGCTCCCGCTCATGAGTGTTGTGCCTGCGCCCGCGTCGGTCGTCGCGTCGAAGGTACCCGAGGTCACGGCGGTCTTCTGGGTGCTGAAGCTGCTGACCACGGGGCTCGGTGAGACGGCGTCCGACTGGATGGTGGTGCGCCTCGACCCGGTGCCGGTCGTGCTCGCTACGGCAGCACTCTTCGCAGCCTGTCTGATGATCCAGCTTCAGGCACCGCGGTACGTGGTGTGGCGGTACTGGTTGCTGGTGGGCATGATCGGGGTGTTCGGGACGATGGTCGCCGATGTTGCGCACATCGTCGTCGGGGTGCCGTACATCGTCTCGACGGCGGCGTTCGCCGTGGCACTCGCCGTGGTGCTGGGCGTGTGGTGGCGGTCCGAGGGCACGTTGTCGATCCACTCGATCACGAGCCGGCGGCGGGAGGTGTTCTACTGGGCGACGGTGTGCGCGACCTTTGCTCTCGGCACCGCCGTCGGTGACCTCGCCGCGCACGACCTCGGTCTCGGCTACGGCGGGTCCGCCATCGTCTTCGGCGTACTGTTCCTGCTACCGGGTCTGGCATACCGGTTCTTGGGTTGGTCGGCGGTCGCGATGTTCTGGGCGTCGTATATCGTCACGAGGCCGCTCGGCGCGTCGATTGCGGACGGGCTCGCGGTGGTGCCGTCGCGAGGCGGTCTAGGTTTCGGAACGGGTCCGGTGACGCTGGTCGCTCTCACCATCACGATTGGACTCGTCGCCGTCTTAGCGCGACGCCACACCCGCAACCCGATGCCCGCCGGAAAACGTTCAGGCGGCGCCGGTCAGCTGTCGTGCGACGGCGCCGCCTGAACGGCAGGCAGGCCGATGCGGATCGTCAGCCCGTCGCCCGGCCGGTTGTCCAGCTCGATGCTGCCACCAGCGTTCCGAACCAGTGCGGCGACGATCGCGAGTCCGAGACCGGTTCCTTGACCGCCGGTCCGCGAGGCATCTTGACGGGTGAAGCGGTCGAGTGCGAACGGCTCGAACGCCGGGTCCATCCCGCCGCCGGTGTCAGTTACGAGGAGCCACGCGAATCCTCCTCCAACGGCCAGCTGGACGTCGATCACCCCGCCGTGGCCGACGGCGCGCAGTGCATTGTTGAGCAGGTTGTCGAGGATGCGTCCGAACGCCTCAGCGCCGATCGGGAAGCTGCCAGTGTCCTCGGTCCCGTCGTCGGACGCCAGGAGCTCCGGCCCGTCGTACAGAATCGAGACCTCCGTGTCCTGTGCGCGGAACCGAGCACGGTCGGTCGCGTCATCGGCTTCACGACCGAGGGCTCCGATCGAGCTTCGAACACCGTCGTCGGCAGCTTCAATCGCCGAAAGTTCCAGCAGGGAGGTCACGAGGGCCGCCAGGCGGGTGACGTTTCGTCTGGCACCGTCGACGTCTCGCACCATCTGTTCCACCGATGACGCCTCAGCGACCGCGACCTGCAGTTGGGTGTTCAGCAACGCGATCGGCGTGCGGAGCTCGTGGCTGGCGTCAGAGACGAATTGCCGTTCCCGGCGGGCGGAGTCGCGCAGCCGCTCGATGAGCTCATTCAACGTGCGGGCGAGGTCCGAGATCTCGTCGCGAGCCTCGCCGACCGCGAGGAGTTCCGAGGACGACCCAGCGCTGAGGGCATCAGCACTCCGGCGAAGGCGACGGACTGGGCCGAGGGACAGACTCGTGAGCGCCCAGGCGGTCCCGGCAGCACCGACGGCGATCACCGC
Source organism: Plantibacter sp. Leaf314 (assembly GCF_001423185.1). Classification (NCBI taxonomy): domain Bacteria; kingdom Bacillati; phylum Actinomycetota; class Actinomycetes; order Micrococcales; family Microbacteriaceae; genus Plantibacter; species Plantibacter sp. Leaf314. Next base: position 552,403 of record NZ_LMOB01000001.1, read on the forward strand.
GAGGCCCGTGAACAGCAGCGTTCGCATCTGCGCGAGAACGGTCGTCTCCTCCTGCGCGTCTCGGGCGGCCACCACAACCCAGTCCCCACCTGCGACTGCGACCGTCGTCGACAAGACGATGAAGGACGCATCTCCCACCCGGACGTCGTGCGCCTGCCCGGATCCGCCCACATCCGGCAGCTTGTCGGCCAGCGAAGCCGGCAGTGTGTTGATGGGCGTCGAACCGTCGGGAGTTAGGACGGCGACGAGTTGTGACGGCCCTGGCGCGTCGAAGGAGTCGTCCGGTTCCGTCTGCAGGGCGACGACGTAGGGGGCGCTGTCGCTTGAGAGGACCGAGCTGGTGCCGTCACGGACGATGCGTTCGATCTGCGCGTTCAGGACGATGCCCGCGGCGACTGCGATGAGGATCGCGATGAGGAGACTGCCCCCGGCGATCCTCATCCGGATGCCGAGACGGTCGATCAGCCTGCGGGTCGTCGCCACGGGGACCCTCACGGACCCTTCGAGGCGACGAGCCGGAAGCCGACGCCGCGGGTGGTCACGATGCGCACGCCCGCCCCGCTCTGCTCGAGCTTCCGCCGCAAGTAACTCACGTACTGGTCGACGATGTTCGGATCGATGTGCTCGCTGGTCTCCCAGACCTCTGCGAGGATGTCCGCGCGGGTCACGGTGTCGTCCACGCGAAGCGCGAGGACACGGAGCACGTCGAACTCCGTGCGGCTCAGTGGGATCTCCCGATCGCCCAGCCGGGCGCGATGGCGTGCGAGATCGACCGTCAGGTCGCCGAGCAGGATGCGGGCGGGTGCGTGCAGCGCGTCGCGGCGGCGGACGGCTCTGATGCGCGCGGACAGCTCGGCCAGGTCGAACGGTTTGACCATGTAGTCGTCGGCACCGGCGTCGAGCCCCCGCACCCGATCGTCGACGGCGTGCCGAGCGGTCAGGAGGATGATCGCGATCGTGGGATCCAGCTCTTTCAACCGGCGGCTGAGCTCGAACCCTGACATCCCCGGAAGCATCACGTCGACGACCGCGAGCTCGAACTCCGTGTCCGTCGCGAGTCCGATGGCGTCGATACCGTCGTGCGACTCGACGACCTCGTGGCCGTCGGACGCCAGCCCGCGAGCGAGCAGTTCCGTCATCTCGTGCTCATCGTCGACGACGAGGATCCTCACGACCTGCCCCCTCCCGCCTGTTGCCGGCAATGCCCACCCGGCCCCGTTTCCACATCCTAGGACGCAGCGAGCCGCCGGACGTCGGCTGCCGCTGAGACGGCCGACGGATCGGACGCTGCAAGCTGTCGACGCTGACGCGCGAGCTGCACTGTGAGGAAGACGACGAGGGCGATGATGACGATGCCGAATACCGCGCTCGTGGCGGTCGTTCCGAGCCCCAGCCCGCCGTCCGCGACCGGTTGGGAGGCGAGATCGCCGAGCGATGCGCCGAGTGGGCGGGTGAGGACGTAGGCGATCCAGAAGCACACCACGGCGTTGGCGTGGAAGACGACATACGCGATGGCGACGGCCGCGATGACCGCGGCGAACAGGACTGCGGCGAGCACGTATCCGAGGCCGAGCGCCTCCGACAGGAAGTCTCCAGCCGCAGTACCGAGCGCGAAGGTGAACAGGATCGCCCACCAGTAGAACGCCTCGCGGCGGCGGGTGACGATGGAGTGGATCGACAGGGTCCGCTCGCGCCGGAACCACACCGTGAAGGTCGCCCCGAGCAGGACGGCGAAGCCGAGCGTCGACGCCCACAGTGGCACCCCGACGACATCGGTGAGGTTGTCGGTGATGAGGGTGCCGACGACGCTGATCAACACGACGGTGATCCAGTAGACCGTCGGCACGTAGCGCCGCGTCCGGAACTGGACCGCGAGGGCGATGAGGAACAGTGCGCCCGTCACGATCGACGTCGCCGTCAGGCCGAAGCCGAGCGTGTCGTTGAAGTAGTCGGCCGCGGTCTCGCCAACGGTGGTGGAGAACACTTTGATCACCCAGAAGGCCAAGGTGATCTGGGGGACCTTGCTGAGCAGCAGGTCACTGACGCGAGTGGATTCGAGTGTCGAGGGCATGCGTCAACGCTCTCGTTCCACCCTGCAGCCGGCCTGACTTTGACGACCCGCGTTCGTGAGGGTGCTCACAGAATGCGGTGCGCCCGCGCGTCCCGGACGGCTGGTTCAGCTGTCTGTGCGTCCCGCGCGACGACTTCGGATCACGCTGACGATGATCGAGAGGATGGAGATGACGACGATGCCGCCGAGGATCAGGTCGATGTATTGCGACACGAAGTCCGCGACGCCGGGGATCTGTCCGAGGAAGAACCCAGCGAGGATCAGCAGGGTCGGCCAGGCGATGCCGCCGACGATGTTGAAGAGCAGGAATCGTGGATAGTGCATGCGGGCGGTTCCTGCGGCGACCGGTGCAACGGTGCGGACCACGGGGACGAATCTCGCGATCGTCACCGTCGCGGGACCGTATCGGTCGAAGAATCCGTTCGTGCGCTCGAGGGTGGCCCGGCTAATGAGTCCCGCGGCCTTCCGCTCGAAGACCCGAGGGCCGACCCTCCTCCCGATGAGGTACCCGAGCTGATCCCCTGCGACCGCCGACACGGCGACCGCGAGAATGACGACTGCGACGGGCACCCCGATCACGCCGGAGAACGTCAGCACACCCGTAAAGAAGAGCAGGGTGTCGCCCGGAAGCACGAACCCGATCAGCAGTCCCGTCTCGACGAAGATGATCAGACACACGACGGCAAGCGCCCACCCGCCACTGCTCTGGATGATGGACTGAGGGTCGAAGAGACCGGTGTGGATCATCTCCCGAGGCTCGCACGTCCAGCGGAACTGCGCCCTCGAATGCGCACCGACACCCTGAGAGTTCTGACAGAACCGACGCCAACGCGCGATCCACCAGACCTGCCGGTGACACACCCGCTTGTCGAGACACGTGCCGGCCGAGCACACTGGAGCACGACGGGCATTCGAACCCGTGATCGTCGCGAAGGAGTGCCCGGTGCAGTGGAGTCTCGAAGTCGTTCCTGTCAGCGTCGCCGACGTCGACCAGGCGAAGGACTACTACGCCCAGCAGGTCGGATTCCACGTGGACCTCGACGTCCGGATCAGTGACGAGCTCCGCATCGTGCAACTCACACCGCCCGGCTCACGTAGCAGCATCCAACTCAAGACTGGCGAGACCCGTCTGGAGGGCCTGCAGCTCGTCGTCGACGACATCGATCAGGCACGCGCCGAGTTGGCCGACCGCGGTGTCGACGTGAGTCCAGTGACACACTTCGAAGACGGCGTCCGCCTCGAGGGCCGAGGTGGCGACTGGAACTCATTCGTCCTCTTCGCCGACCCCGACGGGAACACCTGGGTCATCCAAGAACGCCCCCAAACCAGCTGACGGCCACCGCGTGTGCATTTCGCCCTACAGTCGGATGGGTCGGTAACCGAGGAGGAACCAATGTCGTACGTCGTCGATTTCGCCACGGTGTCGGAGGTCGGGCTCGAGTCGTCGCCGGTGGCTGCGGCACTGGCCGGACTGCGGGCCAACGAGGCCCGCTACTTCCAGAACAAGTACGACCACGTCTTCACAGTCAGCCCCGCGAGCCAAGTGCCGGAGATCATCGAAAGAGTGCACCGCATCTTGCAGGACGAGCGCAGCCTGACGATCGAATCCAGACCGCTCGAAGCCACCAGGTTCGAGGTGGAGGGCATCGACATGTCCTATGTGTTTTACGAGTCCGGACTCTCCATCAACGTCATGTACACGATCGAGGACGGTGGGAAACGCGCCGTCGGGTTCAAGCTCTCCGACGGTATGGACGTGCCGGCCGAACTCGAGTCGAGGTTCAAGTTCGCCCGCCAGAAGTCGAAACTCGCCGGCACCATCCGCGGCTCGTATTTCGTGATCAAGAGCGTGTACTGAGGATCGACCCACGGCGCTTGAACCCTCACCGGTTGTTCGCGCGTCAGTACCGCAGTCATGGCTACGCTGGCGACCATGACCACGATGACGGCCTGCCGCAGGTGCGAACGTTGCTAGCGGGCAGCGACCAAACGCATTCGGAGCGGAGCCGTACGCTGCCCGGAACCGATTGCGTTCGGTTTTTGCCTCTCCTACGCGCCGCCGCTCGACTCCTCGTGGGACGTCATGCAGGTGTCCACGCAGGCGTGGGCGGGGATGCTCGGTCGGTGAAGCGCTACCTGACTTCGACAGCGGGTGTGGTCCGGGTGCGGAACACGCACTCCGTTGAGCAGTGGTCGTCGCGGTCTGGACACGCTGCGAGCCCATGATCGGCCTGGTCGAGGCGGGCGCGTTTCTCGTCGATCTGCCGCACCCGTTCCGCCAGAAGTGGGCGGAGCTGGTCGCGGACGTCGGTGCAGGAGTCGTCCTCCAGCGACCGGAGATGCCGACCGATGTCAGCAAATGGCAGGCCGAGTTCTTTGCTCGCTTCGACCAGATCGAGCCGCCCGAGCACCGCGGTGTCATAGTCGCGGTAACCGCTGAGGGTGCGGCCGGGAGCGATCAGGCCGATGCTCTCGTAGTAGCGCAGTGCGGTCGGTGCGACGCCGGTGCGTTTGCTGACCTCCGAGATGCGCATGCGCCGATCCTACGGCCGGGAACCCCGATTGACCTTCCAGCGGCTCGAACGTTTACGGTTGAGCCTCGTGCCCCTCAACGCTCGATCCCAGCTCGTGACGGCGATCGTGCCGTGGCTGGAACGTCACCAGATCGTCCTTTACCTCGCGGCGATCGCTGCTGGCGGCGTCTTCGGCCTGCTGCTACCCGGCGCGCATCATTTGGAAGTGGCGATCGAGCCGGTCCTCGCGCTACTGCTGTTCGCGACGTTCCTCGGGGTGCCGTTCGCCGCGATCGGCCGCTCGCTCCGCGACGTCCGGTTCCTCGCCGCGGTCGGCGTGGTGAACTTCATCATCGTGCCGCTCGTCGCCTACGGACTGTCGCGGTTCGTCGCGGATCAACCGGCGCTGCTGTTCGGGGTGCTGTTGGTGCTGCTGACGCCGTGCATCGATTATGTGATCGTGTTCGCCGGCCTCGCCGGAGGAGCCTCGGAGCGCCTGCTCGCGGCTGCTCCGCTACTGGTGCTCGCGCAGATCCTGCTGCTGCCGGTCTACCTGCTGTTGTTCATCGGTCCCAGCGGTGTCGCGGCTGTCGAGCTCGGCCCGTTCGTGCGCGCGTTCCTGCTGCTCATCGTGCTGCCGCTGACCGCGGCCGCCGTGACGCAGCGGCTTGCCAAGCGGCACCGGATCGGACGTGGGATCGAGCGCACCATGCTGACGCTCATGGTGCCGCTGATGGTCGCCACGCTCTTCACCGTCGTGGCCTCGCAAGCGGGAGCTGTGAGCACCGCGGCCCTGCAACTGCTCGTGCTCGTGCCGCTGTACGCGGCGTTCCTGATCGTCATGGCATTCGTCGGCACGGGCGCCGGGCGCCTGTTCGGCCTCGACGTCCCGGCAACCCGAGCCCTGGTGTTCAGCGGTGCCACTCGGAACAGCCTCGTCGTCCTCCCGCTCGCGCTCGCGCTACCCGCGTCGCTGGCGATTGCGCCCGTGGTGATCGTCACGCAGACCCTCGTAGAGCTGGTCGGCATGGTCGTGTTCGTGCGACTCGTCCCTCGGCTGGTTCGGGAGCGAACACCGGTCAGTTGAACCTCGCAGGTTGGGTTTCGACAACAAGTTCTGAGCACCCGAAGTGTGCGGAACTTCGCCAACCGCACCGGACCAACAGGCGAGTGCTCAGAAACAATCGTTTTCAGCTGACCGCTACGCCCTGCGTCAGGAGTGCGTGGTCGGCTGGTAAACCACACCAGTGCAGGATGCCGGGAACGCGACAGCATCTTCTTCGTCTGCCGCTGCTGGAACGGTCATTGCCCAGGCGTTCATCGCGTCAAGGACGGGCCGTAGGCCCTGGCCCAGGTCGGTGAGCTCGTACTCCACTCGGGGAGGGATTTCCGGGTGCGAGGTTCGAGTGACGATTCCATAGGTCTCGAAGCGACGCAGCCGATCCGTCAACGTGTGAGCACTGATCCCTGGCAGCGCATCCTTCAGCTGGCCAAAACGAAGCGACCCATTAAGCAGCTCTCGAACGATCAAGGTCGCCCACGGCCCCTCAAGAAGCGACAGAAATCGGGCGATCCCGCACGCCGGCCAGGTCTGTGCTGTGAATCCCATGATGCCTCCTTAGTGCACTTGAAGTAACCAGTGCATCCTATGCACTAATGGTCTCATGACATTCATCACTCACGGTGCAACGGGCGCTCAGGGCGCCCCCATCTTCTCCCTCCTGCACGCAGCAGGCCACGACACCACTGCGGCGGTGCGCGACACAGCGAAGATCGACGGGAAGGCTGTCTCCGTCGACTTCGATTCGGCGGCGTCCCTCACCGAGGCGTACCAAGGCGCAGACGGTGTCTTCGTTCACCTACCCCTGGGAAGCCCGGACCAGCAGGTAACGTTCGCGACGGCGATCGGCGACGCGGTCGCGAAGGCGCGCCCCAAGCGAGTCGTGTTCTCGACCAGCGGCTACCCGCTGGCCCTGCCCGATGGCAGCCGCACTGCGCACGGCATCCTCCACGACAGACTGGAGAAGTCAGGAGTGTCTTACGCCGTCATCACTCCGAAGACGTTCCTCGAGAACTTGCTGTTGCCGGTCACCCTCGACCCCGCCCGCGTAGAGGGGAAGCTTCGTTACCCGATCCGTGAGGATTACGCCATCTCGTGGATCTCCCACCTGGACATGGCTGACATCGCAGTGCAGCTCCTCACCGACAACGTCGACGTGCAGGGCGTTGTCACCGCAGGTGCACTGCCGGCCCTGCTCGGCGACGACCTCGCTGAGGGATTCTCGGCACACCTGAACACTCCGGTCAACTTCGAGAGCCAGAACCCCGACGACTACGGGAAGCTGATCACCCCACTCTTCGGGGCCGCGGGCGTTGAGCCCGTCATCGCGTCGTACCACGCACGATGGTCGATGCCCGACGAGCGCATCGACGAGTCCCGGTCCGCGCAGATGCTACTCGGCGTCACTCCCCGTTCGGTTCAACAGTGGCTTCGTGACATGGGGATTTAGGATCTCAGAACATGTGGTGGCGTTGGACCATGGGTCCGGCGCCACTTTCGCGTCCATACCGGAAACGATCGTTTCCGGTATCGGCCGCAAATCTGATCGGACGCCGCGTGTTCGCTGGGTCTAGGCTCCGAACAGGTCATCACCCGGCGAGAGCCCGCATCGGATGGCTAGGGTCCGGAGAGACAGCGGGGCAAGAGTCTCCGCGCCTAAACCAAGTGACCCGCCCTTCAGCGTTGAGTGGCGGGTCATCTGTTTCACCAGCGCCGGTGATTCGGTGCAACACGAGCGGAGCAATGATGAACATCGAACGGTGGTGGCCGAAACTCAAACCCACCACCCGGCAGTACCTGATCGAGCACAACGGGTCCTCGTTGCCCGCGGACGCCCGAGCAGAAATCGTCAGTGTCGGCGGGCGCCTCACCTCCGGCTCCTCGTGGGTGACGAGCTGGCCAGACGGCTACTACTTCCCGGCCGCGACCACACAGTGGATCGCCGCGCTGACCCGAGAAGCGACGGTCGAACCGGGCACCCTCTCATAGCGCCTCAGCGGACAGACGGCGGGGCGGCACACGCGGAACCCGAATCCGTACTGGCAACGCTGCCCCGGTCGGGAGCGATAGTAGGCCTGCCACACACGGGGCGCAAGGAGCTGTTGCGACCGCGAACCGATACCGGCGACCACGACGCTGCAGGCTGCCCAGCGGGTGTCCGCTGCGCTGAGAACGGCTCCTGGCCAACACGCGGTGTGCGTGTGACCAGGAACCTGCGACAGGCGGGGCCCTGTCGCGCCCAGCGTAGCTCTCAGCACACTCCGGGCCATCTCGAGACCCGTTGTGCGTGGGGCCAGATACGTGTGCCGTCAGCGCGTTCGGGCCGCGGGCTGCGCGCTGGAACTCGTCGTGGCAATGGCCTGGCGGTACGCGGCAATCTTGCGTTCCAGCGCTGCGAGGTGCCGTTGAACCTCGGCCTGTCGCTCGAGGACGGCCGCGTGGTGCTCTTCGAGGAGGGCCAGTCGTTCGGCATCGTCAGCGCCGGCCCGGTACGCGGCCGCGTACTCGCGCATCTCCTGGACGCTCATCCCTGTGCCGCGGAGCATCAGCGTTCCGGCGAGCCAAGTCAGCGCAGCCGTGTCGTACCGACGCCATCCGTCCGGACCACGGCCGGGCGCGGGCGCGATGCCTTCCTTCTCGTAGTAGCGGATCGTGTCGACCGTGATGCCGAGCAGCTCAGCGGCGACGCTGATCGTGACGGGCTCGTCGACGTGGACCTCGGGAAGCAGCATGCCCTGAGTGTCCCACTTGACATGGTGTGCGCACCAGGGTCGAGAGTTGGGTCGTCCGGGTCGACCCGGCGGTGAACGGAGAACACGCATGCAGCAGATTCCTCTCGGCTCCCAAGGCCTCGTCACATCCGCGCTCGGACTCGGGTGCATGGGGATGAGCGCCTTCTATGGCGGCGCCACCGAAGCCGGCTCCGTCGAGACCATCCGCCGAGCACTCGACCTCGGAATCACCTTGTTCGACACGGCAGAGGCGTATGGGCCGTTCGAGAACGAGCAGCTGCTCGGCCGGGCTCTCGGTGCCGACCGGGACCGGGTGGTCGTCGCGTCGAAGTTCGCCACAGACTTCACCGACGATGGCACCCCGATCGGCCTTGACGGGTCCCCGGAGCACGCCCGTCGCGCGATCGACCGGTCGCTCGGCCACCTCGGCACCGACCATGTCGACCTCTGGTACCTGCACCGCGCCGACCCGAACGTGCCGATCGAGGACACCATCGGTGCCATGAGCGACGCCGTCACCGCAGGCAAGGCCCGATACATCGGCGTCTCAGAAACCTCAGCAGAAACCCTGCGACGAGCGCACGTGACGTTCCCGATCACCGCGATCCAGTCTGAGTACAGCCTCTTCGAGCGTGACGCCGAGCACAATGGCGTCCTCGACACCGCTTCGGAGCTCGGCATCGGGTTCGTGCCGTTCTCCCCGCTCGGCCGTGGGTTCCTCTCCGGCACCGTCACCCGGAAAGACGACCTGCCCGAGGGTGACGCCCGCCGGAATCTTCCCCGGTTCTCAGACGAAGCCATCGATGCGAACCTCCGCGTCGTCGATGCACTCGGAGTCATCGCCAACGAGAAGGGCGTTACCACCGCGCAGCTCGCTCTCGCGTGGCTCATCCAGGCTGGCACCGTCCCCATTCCCGGCACCACGAAGGCATCCCGGGTCGAGGAGAATGTCGCCGCCACGGACATCGCGCTCACCACCAGCGACCTCGAACGGATCGAGGCGGCCTCACCCCACGGAATTGCCGTCGGCACCCGCAACACCGAAGCAGGGATGGCGCGAGACCGAGGCTGACCCATACGCAAACGCCCGTGGCACTGACCAGGTGCCGCGGGCGTTTCGGATCGTGAATTCTCAGACCGCGATCGAGGCTTCCTTGTCTGTGGATAACTCTTCGGGAATATGACCGATACCCATGTTACGACGCGTCATTCCGGCTCTAAGCCATCGGATCGAGCGTGCAGGATCAAACAGGGTCGGATACGAGCTGGATGGCTCGGAGCGGTTCCTGCGGTGCCCGTCTGCGACAATGAACGCATGTCGTCCGCCCGCTCGATCCGCACCCTTCGTGGTGTGGTCGCTGCGGCATTCTCGACGTTCGTCGCGCTGCTGTCGCACATTGCCGGCGGGGGCTCCATGCCTGGCGTTCTGGGCATCGTCGTGCCGCTGATGTTCTCGACGCTTGTCTGCGTGCTGCTGGCTGGCCGACGGCTGTCCATCATCCGCCTGTCGCTCTCGGTCGCGGTGAGTCAGGTCCTGTTCCACACACTCTTCGTGCTCGGCGCCACCCACGGCAGCCCTCCGATGGCGATGCCGAGCGGTCATCTCTCCCACGGATCGCCTGTCACCCTCGATGTGTCATCAATGCCGATGATGCACGACGGGCACGGCGGTGCCGGCATGTGGCTCGCGCACATCGTCGCCGGCGTCGTGACCATCGCCGCGCTCCACCGTGCGGAGACGCTGCTGTCAACGGGCGCGGCGATCAAGGAGTTCGTGCTCACACGGCTGGTGCCCGCCGTCCTCGCGGCCCTGGCATCGCCGGCGCTACCCGCGCGCGTGTCGCCCCGGACCGACATGCCGATCCTGCGCCCACTCGGCGTGTATCCGGAGACGACCGCCCTGCGCGGACCTCCGGCGCTGTCCTTCCTCTGACATCACGGCACGACCTCGCTGAGCTGTGCGCTCGGTTGACGATCACCGCTGCGCGCGCATAGGACACCTCCATCGACGACTGGCCTCGGCCGTTCGTTGTCCAGGTGCGCCGCGCACCTGAGTGCCGCCTTGTCCGCGCCCGTGCCTGCTGCGCCTTCACGTGTTGCCGCAACGTTCGCCCGGTGAGCTGAGCCGCAGGGTTTGAGCCTGCCGGCTCTCCTCGTCGGTCATGCGTTCATCGGCGTTATCGCGTGGAGCGCCGGCGTCGACGGCGCCTCCTTGCCACCTCCGGTAACTGCGGAGTGACGAACGTGCCGCGAACCGCTGCGACCTCGAAGCCGAGCGCGGACCAGGGCAGACGACAACGCCCGTCCCGCCCGCATCACGACCACACCAGGCCCCTCGAAAGGACCATCCGTGACAGCACCCGCACCAACCCGCCTAAGACGCCTTGCGCTGCTGCTCGCTGCAAGCGTCCTGGCCGTCGCCATACCGCTCACGCTCGGCGCCGCGCCGGCGTCCGCGCACGACCAGCTCCTCGCGAGCACGCCCGGCGACGGTGCGGCGCTCGACGCGTCGCCGACGGAAGTGACCCTGCAGTACTCGGACAGCGTCCTGACGATCGGCGCGATCGTGCTGCTCGTCGACCAGGACGAGCACAACTGGATCACCGGCGAACCGATCCTGAACGGCTCCGACGTCACCGCGCGCATCGACGACACCCTCCCGACCGGTGCGTACGAGATCCGCTGGCGCGTCGTCTCCGCCGACGGCCACCCCATCAGTGGGCTCATCCCCTTCACCGTCGGTGACGCCGCACCCGTCGAAAGCGCACCCGCGACGACGACACCTTCACCCAGCGCGGCAGCCGCGACCGATACGGCAGGCCCCGAAGACGACGCCGCGGCTCTCCGGCCAGTACTGATCGGGATCGGCGGCGCGGCGATCGCCGTCCTCGCGTTCTGGGCGTTCACCGTCTGGCGCAAACGCCGCCCCTCAGCCGCGTCCGGAACCCGATCAGAGTGACGACAACACCACCGCACGTCCAGCATCCGATCCAGCAGCATCCCACCAAGAAAGGCATCACCATGCACGCACGCACCACCAGCAAGCTCCTCGCCCTCACCGCAGCGGCGATCATCGCCCTCACCGGCTGCAGCACCGCCGCCGGTAGCACCGCGGAGACCACGCCGGCAGGTGACTCCGTCACCATCGAGAACGGTTGGGTCAAGGCCGCCGACGAGGGCATGTCCGCAGCGTTCGGCGAGCTCGAGAACAGCAGCGACCAGGACGTCACGGTCGTCTCGGCTACCACCAAGGCGTCGAACATGATCGAGCTGCACGAAACGGTCGAGAACGAGTCCGGCGAAATGGTCATGCGCGAGAAGTCTGGCGGCTTCACCATCCCCGCCGGCAAGAGCCTGACGCTCGCGCCCGGCGGCAACCACATCATGCTCATGGACCTCGTGAACTCGATCAAGGCGGGCGACGAGATCACCTTCACCCTCACGTTCTCCGACGACTCCACCTACGACTTCACCGTCCCGGCGAAGGACTACTCCGGCGCCAATGAGAACTACGAGGGCGACGACATGGACATGGGCGGCGACAGCAAGTGACCGAACCCCAGACACCCCAACCGGGCCGGTCTGGCGTCAGTCGGCGGGGGCTCCTCTTCGGAGGAGCCGTCGCCGGCCTCGGCGCGGCGGCAGCCATCGGCGCCGACGCCCTCCTCAACCGCGGCAGCGACGCACCGGCGACCACCGAGACCGAAGCCGCGTTGAACGGTGAGGAGACCGTCGCGTTCTACGGCACCCATCAGGCCGGTATCGCCACCACCCCGCAGGCCCATGCCACCTTCATCGCGCTCGACCTGCACCCGGAGACCGATCGCGATGCGCTGCGGCGCATGATGCAGATCCTCACCGACGACGCCGCTCGCCTCACCCAGGGCCTGCCTGCCCTGGCCGACTCCGAACCGGAGCTCGGCACCGTTCCGGCACGGCTCACGGTCACCTTCGGGTTCGGACCCGAGTTCGTCACCCGCGCCGCGAACGCGTCAGCGAAGCCCGCCTGGCTCGGCCCACTCCCTGCGTTCACCATCGACCAGCTCGACCCTGCCTGGAACGACGGCGACCTCCTCCTGCAGATCGCCGCCGACGACGCGTTCACCGTCGCCCATGCGACCCGGATGCTGCTGAAGGACACCCGCAGCTTCGCGACCGTCCGCTGGACCCAGACCGGGTTCCGCCGCGCGCACGGATCCGAGAAGCCCGGCACGACCATGCGGAACCTCTTCGGTCAGGTCGACGGCACCTCCAACCCAGCTCCCGACGGTGACGACTTCGCCGCACTCGTCTGGAACACCGAGGGCTGGCTCGCCGGCGGCACGAGCTTCGTGCTCCGCCGCACCCGCATGAACCTCGACAAATGGGACCGTCTCGACCGCGGCGGCCGTGAGCAGTCCGTCGGACGCACGCTCGCCAACGGCGCACCACTCACCGGGACGCACGAGCACGACGAACCCGATTTCGACGCCAAGACCAGCATCGGCTTCCCCGTGATCCCCGAGTTCTCCCACATCCGCAGGGCCCGCTCCGAGAACACCGCCGAGCGCATCTACCGGCGCGGCTACAACTACGATCACGCGCCCACGGGCGCCGAGATCTCCAACAGTGGGCTGCTGTTCGTCTCCTACCAGGCCGACGTCACCAAGCAATTCGTGCCCATCCAACGACGCCTCGACCAGCTCGACCTCCTCAACGAGTGGACCACCCCGATCGGTTCCGCCGTCTTCGCGATCCCACCCGGATGCACGGACGGCGGCTACATCGGCGACACCCTCCTCAGCTGACCCACCCGCGCACCTTCTACACCAGCACCGCAGAACAGGACACCGCATGACCACCATGACCCGGCCACCAGTGGACGAACCCCACGCCGATGGACCACCCCCGAAACCGAACCAGAGTAGAGGGTGGTTCCCGCAGCTGCTGCTCCGTCTCCACTTCTACGCCGCGATCTTCGTCGGACCGTTCATCCTCGTCGCGGCGACGAGCGGCGCGCTCTACGCCCTGACCCCGCAACTCGAGCAGCTCGTGTACGCCGAGCAACTTCACGCACCGGAAGCCGATGAATACCTGCCGCTCGCCGACCAGATCGAAGCCGCGAACGCGTACACGAAGGGCCAGGACACCATCGTCGCCGTGCGCCCAGCGCCGAACCCCGGTGACACCACCCGCGTCATGTACACCGGCGACGGGCTCGGCGAGAGCGAGACCCGCGCCGTGTTCGTCGACCCGGCCACCGCCCAGATCCGCGGCGACCTCACCGCGTACGGCACCAGCGGAGCACTGCCGCTGCGCACCTGGATCGATCAGCTGCACCGCAACCTGCACCTCGGCGAGGTCGGACGCCTCTACAGCGAGCTCGCCGCCTCCTGGCTCGGTGTCATCGCCCTCGCCGGCCTCGGCCTCTGGATCGCCCGCATCCGCAAAGCCCGCACCAAGAAGTACTTCGTCCGGCCGAACAACCGAGCCAAGGGGTACCGGCGCATCCTCTCCTGGCACACCTCCACTGGCATCTGGCTCTTCGTCGGCGCACTGTTCCTCTCCGCCACCGGCATCACCTGGTCCCAGTACGGGGGCGGCAACGTCGGCACCATCCGTGCCGCCTTCGACTGGTCCACCCCATCGGTCACCACCGACCTCAGCGGCGAATCCGCACCGGCCGATGAGCACGCAGGGCACAGTGGGCATGGCGGTGGCGCCGCACCCACGTCAGATAGCCCAGCAGTGACGGCGAACCCTGCGACGTTCGACGCGGTGCTCTCCATCGCTCGCGAAGTCAACGTCAATACCGGTCTCGTCGAGATCAAACCGCCGGCCACTGCCGGCACGGCATGGGTGGTGCAGGAGATCCAGCGCAGCTTCCCGACCGAAGTCGACGCCGTCGCGATCGACGGACAGACCATGCAAGTCACCGACCGTGTCGACTTCAAGGACTTCAACCTCGCCGCGAAGCTCACCCGCTGGGGGATCGACACCCACATGGGCTCCATGTTCGGCCTCCCGAACCAGCTGCTCCTCTTCGCTCTCGCGTCCGGGATCATCGCGATGGTGGTCTGGGGTTACGTCATGTGGTGGCAGCGACGGCCCACCCGCGAACCCGGCCGCATCGTCGGCCGCACCCCGGCACGCGGAGCGCTCCGCCGCGCACCCTGGTGGGGCATCGTCGCCGTCCTCGTGGTCGCGGCCGGCATCGGCACGCTCCTGCCGCTCCTCGGGATCAGTCTCGCGGCCTTCGTCGTCGTAGACGTCCTGATTGGGCTGCGCCACCGGAAAGCTGCGTGAGCAGCGAGGGGCCCGAGTTGTTCAGCTCGGGCCCCTCGCGAGCGTTGACTGTGCTCTGGTTGCATCGCAGCCCTAGTTGTAGGCGTCGATCACAACCAATGCAGCTTCAGCGCTGTCGGCGGGGAAATCATCGGCATCGCAGGCGAAATCCCATGAGTCGGTCGAGGCCACCAGGGAAGGAACCTCGCGCGGTCCGTCGGCCTCACACACGAGCACGGTCCCATCCGTGAAGGTGATCGTGGAGACGGGGCTGAATTTGATGCTGTTGGCGTTGCTGATCGTGAAATCGAGCGTGAGTTCGGTGCCGACGGCTGTGGTCGTCAGCCGGGCGGTATCGACCGTGTAGTAGCCGGTCGCGGTGTTGTCGGTGATATCGGTGATTGTGGCACTATTCGTGACAGCGAGCGGATCGACCTCTTCGGCTGCGCATCCCGCGAGGGCAATGCTCATGCTTGCTGCCACGGCCAGCAGCATGACCGTTCGCCGCTGCATGCTTTCGTTCATCGGAGGACTAGACGAACAGTTGCGCGACGAGTGCGGCCGTGAGTGCTCCGGCACCAGCATTCGCGGCCGAGCCGAGCACGCCGCGAAGGGTGGCGAGCGCCCCCTTCACCTTCCGCTGGTTGGGTTCTGTCTGCACGATCTCGTCGAGCACGATGGTTGCGGCATGGCGACCGGCCTCGCGTTCGTCCTCGTCCAGATCACCGGCCGCGTTGAGGGCGTCGAGCGCCTGTTGGATCTTCTGCGCCAGCTCCTCGTACCCGGGTGTCACAGTCGAGGTCTGGTTGAGTGTCCCGCCTCGCGTCACGACGTTCACATTGTGTGAGCCGGTGATGACGTACTGATCACCGTGCACGTGCTGTGCGGGTTCGACCGGCCGTGGCGGGCTGGTGGTGAACTTCGCCTCAATATGGGATGCGTGCGAGGGCATGTTGCTCGGTGCCTTGTTCACGTCGGTAGTCGTGATGTAGACGGTTCGTGTGCCGCCCGTGGTGCTGCGCGGGTCGCTCAGCTCCATCGTGTCGCCGTCGTGCACGGGCGCGGTGATGTCGAAAAATGCGCTGTGCGCCTGCACCTGTGCTTCGAGTTCGTGCCGAACGCCCTCGTGGATGACCACGACCGATTCTGTGCCGAACCGTCGCCCGATGCGCGCGATGAAACCACCTTTTTCGGGTCGTGGCAGGGGATTCATCTGCGTCTCATTTCTGGCGTGATGTGGGCCGATTCGGCCTGTGAATAACTACCCGGGAATACGACCGATAACGTGGATTACTCGCGGGCGGAATGAACACCCCAAGGACACCCATCGCGGCTATCTCTCCAACGGCTTCCTTGGCAGGACGGGGCAGTGGCAACTCAGGCGTTCGTCCTGGACTGATCATGACCACGAGTGTAGGAACGACCACCGACAGTCTCGTCGTCGGGGAGAGATTGGACGATGAAGATCCAACCTCCTGGCACACACCACCAGAGAGCGTCGTCGCCTTCCATCGCTGCTCCATTTTGGCGACTTGTTTGCCCAAATGTGCAGTCAATGTGGCGGGGTGGGTCTGCGCGGCATAGCGACTTGGTCAGCGCATCCAGCGCGTCCCCGAGGCGTCCCCGCGCTGTGCAATGTGAGACTCCACGGGCGCCTTCGAGCAAGCACCGAACCCCGAGAACACGCGGAGCCGTCCGACGCGGGAGTCTTTACACCGTGGATGTCGTCGGTTCGATCCCGGCAGGGCCCACCACATGGATAACGCCGGGATCATGCCGATCGCCGGGCGCCTGGCCGAAAGTCCCCCGACACTGGACGATCGGTCGAGCGCGGTGACGGCGGCTGCCCGTACGATCGAGGGGATGGACACGACGATCCCCACCCCGTACGAAGACCTCCTGCGCGACACGCTCGAGCACGGCGCCGTCAAAGGCGACCGCACCGGAACCGGAACCCGCAGCGTCTTCGGTCGCCAGCTCCGGTTCGACCTCTCCGAGGGCTTCCCGCTCATCACCACCAAGCGGGTCCACTGGAAGTCCATCGCCTACGAACTCCTGTGGTTCCTCCGCGGCGACGGCAACGTCCGTTGGCTCCAGGAGCACGGCGTGTCCATCTGGGACGAGTGGGCCGATGCCGACGGCGAGCTCGGTCCCGTCTACGGTGTCCAGTGGCGCTCCTGGCCGACGCCCGACGGCTCGCACATCGACCAGATCTCGCAGGTCATCGAGCAGCTGCGCACCGACCCGAACTCGCGCCGCATCATCGTCTCCGCCTGGAACGTCGCCGACATTCCCAACATGGCGCTCGCGCCGTGCCACGCCTTCTTCCAGTTCTACGTCGCCGACGGCAAGCTCTCCTGCCAGCTCTACCAGCGCAGCGCAGACCTCTTCCTCGGCGTCCCCTTCAACATCGCCAGCTACGCGCTCCTCACCCACCTCGTCGCCGAGCAGGTCGGGCTCGAGGTCGGCGACTTCGTGTGGACGGGCGGCGACTGCCACATCTACGACAATCACGTCGAGCAGGTGACGGAGCAGCTCACGCGCGCACCGTTCCCCTCCCCGCAGCTGCGCATCAACACGAAGCGCGACAGCATCTTCGATGTCGAGTACGACGACCTCGAGATCGTCGACTACCAGCACCACCCCGCCATCCGCGCGGCCGTCGCCGTATGAGCCTGGCGCTCATCTGGGCCCAGGCCCACGACGGCGTCATCGGCGCCGACGGCGACATGCCCTGGCACGTCCCCGAGGACCTCGCTCACTTCAAGGCGCTCACCGGGTCGGACGCAGTGATCATGGGACGCCGCACCTGGGATTCGCTCCCCCCACGATTCCGTCCGCTCCCGGGACGTCCGAACATCGTCGTCACCCGCGATCACGCGTGGTCAGCCGACGGCGCGATCGTCGCGCACTCCCTGGAGAACGCGTTCGAAGCGGCACAGCTCGCCGGCAACGGCCAGGCCTGGGTCACCGGCGGCGCAGGTCTCTTCGCCGAGGCGCTCCCCCTCGCCGACCGCCTGGAGGTCACCGAACTCGACCTCGACGTCGCGGGCGACACCTTCGCGCCGATCATCGGCGAGGAATGGGTGCCCGTCACGATCGATCCGGCGCACGGGTGGTCGGAATCACGAACAGGCGTGCCGTATCGGTTCATCCGCTATGAGCGCGCACCCGAGATCGTCATCACCGGCTGACACGTCCGGCGAACCGGATCGACCTCAGCGGGCCGCGGCTCAGGCCGGCTGCCGCAGCTCTTCGAGCGCGGCACGGTAGGCGGCGAGCGAACGGGCCTCGCCAGGCGCGGTGATGAAGCTCTCGCGGATGATGCCCTGCTGGTCGATGAGGAACGTCGCCCGGTTCGCGAAGCCCTTCTCCTGCAGGAAGACGCCGTACTCCTTGGCGACTTGACCATGCGGCCAGAAATCCGCCAGCAGCTGGAAGCCGTACTGCTCCTGCTCGGCCCAAGCCCGCAGGGTGTGCTTCGAGTCGACGGAGATGCCCACGAGCGTCACCTGGTCGTCGGTGAACAGGCTCAGGTTGTCGCGCAGTTCGCACAGCTCCCCCGTGCACGTCCCGGAGAACGCCAGCGGGAAGAAGACGAGTGCGACGGCGGACTGGCCTCGGAACTGACTCAACCTGACGAGTTCACCGAACTGGTTCGCCAGTTCGAAGTCGGGTGCCAGGGTGTCGTTCTCGAGTGCCATGAGGGTCCTTTCAGGCGGGTGCGCCTGCTCCGGATCGCCCGAGCGGTGGACGGGTCCGATCCGGTCACACATCCTAGCCCCGCGCCGCAGCTGGGCAAACCCGGAGCCCTGCTGCGCTCGGTCACCGTTCCCTGGGGTGACCGGATAGGGTGAAAGGTGGCGCCCGCGTCCATACCCATCAGGACGCATGGAGTTCACCATCACAACCCAGGCACGATCTGCCACGAGAGAAAGGTCGACGGTGACTGTTCACGACCAGGATCCATACTCGTCCAACCACGTAGACGCCGATCCTGAGGAGACGTCCGAGTGGAATGAGTCCCTCGACGCCCTCGTCGACGAACGTGGCCGCGGTCGCGGCCGCGACATCATGCTGAGCCTCCTCAAGCGCTCGAAGGAGCTGCACCTCGGCGTGCCGATGGTGCCGACCACCGACTACATCAACACCATCGCCTCGGAGAACGAGCCCGACTTCCCGGGCGACGAGGACATCGAACGCCGGTACCGTGCCTGGATCCGCTGGAACGCGGCCATGACCGTGCACCGCGCGCAGCGCCCCGGCATCGGTGTCGGCGGACACATCTCCACCTACGCGTCCTCCGCGGCGCTGTACGAGGTCGGCTTCAACCACTTCTTCCGCGGCCAGGACGCCCCGGGCGGTGGGGACCAGATCTACATCCAGGGCCACGCCTCCCCCGGCACCTACGCCCGAGCCTTCCTCGAAGGACGCCTCAGCACCGACCAGCTCGACGGCTTCCGCCAGGAGAAGTCGCACGCACCGCACGGCCTGTCCTCGTACCCGCACCCGCGGCTCATGCCTGACTTCTGGCAGTTCCCGACGGTGTCGATGGGCCTCGGTCCGATCAACGCGATCTACCAGGCGCACCTCGCCAAGTACGTCACGAACCGTGGCATCAAGGATGCGAGCGACCAGCAGGTCTGGGCGTTCCTCGGCGACGGCGAGATGGACGAGGTCGAGAGCCGCGGTCAGCTGCAGGTCGCCGCGAATGAGGGTCTCGACAACCTCAACTTCGTGATCAACTGCAACCTGCAGCGCCTCGACGGCCCGGTCCGCGGTAACGGCAAGATCATCCAGGAGCTCGAGAGCTTCTTCCGCGGTGCCGGCTGGAACGTCATCAAGGTCATCTGGGGCCGCGAGTGGGACGACCTCCTCAACCGCGACACCGACGGCGCACTGCTCAACCTCATGAACGTCACGCCTGACGGCGACTTCCAGACGTACAAGACGGAAGACGGCGCGTACGTCCGCGAGAACTTCTTCGGCCGCGACGAGCGCGCCCTGAAGCTCGTCGAGGGCTACAGCGACGACGAGGTCTGGAACCTCAAGCGCGGTGGCCACGACTACCGCAAGGTGTACGCGGCGTTCAAGGCGGCCAGCGAGCACAAGGGCCAGCCGACGGTCATCCTCGCGCACACGATCAAGGGCTACGGCCTCGGCCCGAGCTTCGAGGGCCGCAACGCGACCCACCAGATGAAGAAGATGACCCTCGACAACCTGAAGACCTTCAGGGACACGATGCGCATCCCGATCACGGACTCGCAGCTCGAGGAGAACCCCTACCTCCCGCCCTACTACCACCCGGGCGAGGACGACGAGGCGATCCAGTACCTGCACGAGCGTCGTCGCGCGCTCGGCGGCTACGTGCCGGAGCGTCGCAGCAAGTACACGCAGCTGAACCTGCCCGACGACTCCGCTTACAAGGCGGCGAAGAAGGGTTCCGGTACGCAGGAGATCGCCACCACCATGGCGTTCGTCCGACTGCTGAAGGACCTGCTCCGCGCGAAGGACTTCGGCAACCGCATCGTCCCGATCATCCCCGACGAGGCCCGCACCTTCGGCATGGACGCGTTCTTCCCGAGCGCGAAGATCTACAACCCGAACGGTCAGCACTACACCTCGGTGGACCGCGAACTGCTGCTCGCCTACAAGGAGAGCCCGCAGGGCCAGATCGTCCACGTCGGCATCAACGAGGCGGGCGCGATCGCGGCCTTCTCCGCGATCGGCACCTCGTACTCGGTGCAGGGCGAGCCGCTCATCCCGGTCTACGTCTTCTACTCGATGTTCGGGTTCCAGCGCACCGCCGACGCCATCTGGGCGGCCGGCGACCAGATGACCCGTGGGTTCATGATCGGCGCCACCGCCGGTCGCACGACGCTCACGGGTGAGGGCCTCCAGCACGCTGACGGCCACTCGCTGCTGCTCTCGTCGTCGAACCCCGCGGTCGTGAGCTACGACCCGGCCTACGGCTACGAGATCGCGCACATCGTGCGCAGCGGTATCGAGCGCATGTACGGCGGCGAGCACCAGGACCCGAACGTCATGTACTACCTGACCGTCTACAATGAGCCGATGATCATGCCGGTCGAGCCGGAGGATGTCGACGTCGACGGCATCGTGCGCGGCATCCACCGCATCAGCACCAGCGACAAGCAGGGCCCCAAGGCTCAGCTCATGGCGTCCGGTGTCGCGGTGCCGTGGGCGATCGAGGCGCAGCAGCTCCTCGCCGACGACTGGGGCGTCTCCGCCGACGTCTGGAGCGTCACGAGCTGGACGGAGCTCCGTCGCGACGGTCTCGCGGCCGATCAGCACAACTTCCTGCACCCGCAGGAGGAGCGTCGCGTGCCGTACGTCACGAGCAAGCTCGAGGGCGCATCCGGTCCGTTCGTCGCGGTGACCGACCACATGCACGCCGTGCCGGACCAGATCCGTCAGTTCGTCCCGGGCGACTTCGCGACGCTCGGTGCCGACGACTTCGGCTTCTCCGACACGCGCGCAGCTGCCCGTCGCTTCTTCAAGATCGACGGCCCGTCGCTCGTCGTCCGGACCCTCCAGCAGCTCGCTGCTCGGGGCGAGGTCGACGCGAGCCTCCCGCAGCAGGCGATCGACCGCTACCGCCTCCACGACGTGAACGCCGGCAACACCGGTAACGCGGGTGGCGAGAGCTGATTCCATCGCTACCACGGTGACGAAGACGAAGACGAAGGCCGAGACACTCGACTGGCTCCGCCGGATCTCGGGTGAGCTCGCGACCGCGACGCTGAAACGCCTCGAGGACACCCTTCCCTGGTACGCCGAGATGCCACCGGGCCGCCGCTCTGCGGTCGGCCTGGTGGCTCAGGCGGGCATCAGTTCGTTCATCTCGTGGTTCGACGATCCACGGTCCACACCGTGGATCGCCGCAGACGTGTTCGGTGCAGCTCCTCGCGAGCTGCTGCGATCCGTCAGCCTGCAGCAGACCCTGCAGCTCATCAAGGTCACCGTCGAGGTCGTCGAGGAGCGCGTCGCCTCCGGCAGCGTCGACCTCCGCGAGGCGATCCTCCTCTACTCCCGCGACATCGCGTTCGCGTCGGCCGACGTCTACGCCCGCGCGGCCGAGGCCCGCGGACTCTGGGACGCGCGCCTCGAGGCCCTCGTCGTCGACTCCATCCTGAGCGGCGAGGCCGACGACGAACTCCCGAGTCGGATCGCCGCCTTGGGCTGGCACGGCCACGGTGAGGCCTGTGTCCTCGTCGGGACCACGCCCCGAGTCCTCGACGTCGACATGCTCCGGCGCACCGCCCGGCATCTCGACGCTGACGTCCTCATCGGCGTGCAGGGCAACCGCCTCGTCCTCGTCCTCGGGCGGGCGGAGCTCCCGAGCACCGACGCCGGTGACGCCGAGCCGATCGACGAAGCGGAACAGGCCGCCGCCGACGCACGCGCGAGCGCCCAGCTGAGCTTCCTCGACATCGCGGCCAGACTCGAGCACGGGTTCGGACCCGGCCACCTCGTCCTCGGCCACGCCGTGCCGTCGCTCATCGAAGCGTCGCGCAGCGCGAAGGCTGCCCTCGCCGGGTTCGCCGTCGCGAAGTCCTGGCGTCACGCGCCGCGTCCGGTCTCGGCCGACGATCTGCTGCCCGAACGTGCACTGGCGGGCGACAACCTCGCGAAGACCACGCTCATCGAGCGGGTCTACCGCCCGCTGAAGGATTACTCGGGCGAGCTGGTGACGACGCTCTGGTGCTACCTCGACAACGGTCGCTCCCTCGAGGCCACGGCGCGCGAGCTGTTCGTGCACCCGAACACCGTCCGGTACCGCCTGAAGCGCGTTTCCGAGGTGATCGGGTGGGACGCCACCGGAGCGCGGGAGTCCCTCATCCTCCAGGCAGCGCTCATCCTCGGCGCCATCGCCGAACCGGAACCGTCCCGCCGTCGCCTCTCCTCCTGACGCGGCACACCTCGGCGGCAGGTCCGTTGTGGAACAGTCACAACACTTTCCCGAAAGGTTCGTGGCGTTGCTCCACTGCTGAGGCTCGTTCCGTTGGCAGACTGGACCGGTGATCGTCATCGCCTGCCCTGGACAGGGCTCCCAGACCCCCGGCTTCCTCGACCCCTGGTTGCAGGACGTCTCCGCGAGGGAAGCGCTCGGCCGCTTCTCCGACGAAGCCGGACTCGACCTCGTCAAGCACGGCACCGTCTCCGACGCCGACACGATCCGCGACACCGCCGTCGCGCAACCGCTCATCGTCGCCGCCGGCATCGTCGCCCTCGACGCACTCCGCAAGGCGCTCCCCGCAGATGCGGCTCCGTTCGGCGGCATCGCCGGTCACTCCGTCGGTGAGATCACCGCGGCCTACGGTGCGGGCATCCTCTCCGACAGCGACGCCATGAGCTTCGTGAGCGAGCGCGCTGTCGCCATGGCCGAAGCGGCTGCGATCACGCCCACGGGTATGAGCGCGGTGCTGGGTGGCGACCAGGACGCCGTCGTCGAGCACGTCCGATCCTTCGGCCTCGAGCCGGCCAACTACAACGGTGGTGGCCAGATCGTCGTGGCCGGTGCCCATGACGCGCTCGCCCGCCTCGCCGACGAACCGCTCAAGGGCACCCGGGTGATCCCGCTGCAGGTGGCCGGGGCGTTCCACACGAGCTTCATGCAGTCGGCCCGCGACTGGCTGGCCGGCGCGAGCCGCACGGTCGAACCGCAGGACCCGTCGCTGCGGATCTGGACGAACCACGACGGTTCCGAGGTCACCTCGGGTGCCAAGTTCTTCGACCTCCTCATCGGCCAGGTCGCCTCCCCGGTACGCTGGGACCTGTGCATGGACGCGTTCAGCGCCGCAGGGATCACCGGACTCGTCGAGCTCGCTCCCGCCGGGGCGCTCACCGGACTCGCACGTCGCGGCCTCAAGGGCGTGCCGACCGTCGCCATCAAGACTCCCGACGACCTGCCGGCAGCCCTCGACCTCATCGCCCAGCAGTAGCGCAGACGGAGAACCAGCAATGACCACCCCCACCCTCAAGCAGTCGCGCGGTCCCGAGTTCACGCGGATCCTCGGCCTCGGTGCCGCCCGCGGCGACCTCAGCGTCCCGAACGACGACCTCGTCGGTCCGATCAACTCGTCCGACGAGTGGATCCAGCAGCGCACCGGCATCGTCACCCGCACCCGGGCGTCGGCCGACGTCAGTGCCGTCGACCTCGCCGCCGAAGCCGGCGCCGAAGCGATCCAGGCGGCGGGGATCGCCCCCGAGCAGGTCGACCTCGTCCTCATCGCGACGATCAGCAACGTGCAGCAGTCTCCGTCGATGGCCGCGGTCGTCGCCGACCGGGTCGGTGCGAACCCGGCCGCGGCGTACGACCTCAACGCCGCCTGCGCGGGTTACGCCTACGCCATCGCGCAGGCAGACGCCCTCATCCGCTCGGGGGCGGCGCACTACGCGCTCGTCATCGGCGCCGAGAAGCTCTCCGACATCGTCGACCCGACCGACCGCTCCATCTCGTTCCTCCTCGGTGACGGCGCCGGTGCCGCGGTCGTCGGTCCGAGCGACTTCCCCGGCATCTCCCCCACGGTCTGGGGTTCCGACGGCTCGAAGGCCGACGCGGTCGGCATGAGTGGCACGCTCACCGAGTTCCGTGACGGCACCGCCGCCTGGCCGACGCTGCGGCAGGAGGGCCAGACCGTCTTCCGCTGGGCCGTCTGGGAGATGGCCAAGGTCGCCAAGCAGGCGCTCGAAGTCGCCGGCGTCGAGGCGTCAGACCTGTCCGCGTTCATCCCCCACCAGGCCAACATGCGCATCGTCGACGAGTTCGCCAAGCAGCTGAAGCTGCCGGAGAGCGTCGTCATCGCCCGCGACATCGAGACCACCGGCAACACCTCGGCGGCATCGATCCCCCTCGCCACCCATCGGCTCCTCCAGGGCCACCCCGAGCTCAGCGGCGGTCTCGCCCTGCAGATCGGGTTCGGAGCCGGGCTCGTCTTCGGCGCCCAGGTCGTCGTCCTGCCGTAGCAGGACGCCCGACGCGACTACACTCGACTACGGTCAAACCTCACCCAAGGAGTAGAACAATGGCATTGTCCACCGAAGAAGTCCTCGCCGGCCTGGCCGAGCTCATCAACGACGAGACCGGCATCGCGACCGACACCGTCGAGCTGGACAAGTCCTTCACCGACGACCTCGACATCGACTCGATCTCCATGATGACCATCGTCGTCAACGCGGAGGAGAAGTTCGACGTGAAGATCCCGGACGAAGAAGTCAAGAACCTGAAGACCGTCGGCGACGCCGTCGACTTCATCGTCAAGGCTCAGGGCTAGTCCCAGCGCAGTGCTGAAGGGTCGGCCGGCATCTGGCCGACCGGCCCTTCAGCGTTCGAGACGGCTGCTCCGTCCGAACACGGACTCGACCGCCGCAGGGTTCGGGATCCCCTCGTCATCTCCACAGAAGGTTTGACTCAATGACCACCAAACGCATCGTCATCACCGGCATCGGTGCCACCACCCCGCTCGGTGGCAACGCCACCGACTCCTGGGACAACCTCCTCGCAGGCAAGAGCGGCGCGAGCCGCCTCGAGCAGCCGTGGGCCGAGGAGCTCGAACTGCCGGTGCGCTTCGCCGCGCAGGCCGCCGTCCCGACCGCGGACGTCCTCGACCGCCGCGAGGTCAAGCGACTCGACCCGTCGAGCCAGTTCGCGCTCATCGCCGCTCGCGAGGCCTGGCAGGACGCCGGAGCTCCCGAGGTCGACCCCGAACGACTGCTCGTCGACTGGGCCACCGGCATCGGTGGCGTCTGGACGCTCCTCGACGCCTGGGACACCCTGCGCGAGAAGGGCCCGCGTCGTGTCCTCCCGATGACGGTCCCGATGCTCATGCCGAACGGCCCTGCTGCGGCGATCGGCATGGACCTCGGCGCCCGCGGCGGAGAGCGCACCGTCGTCTCGGCCTGCGCCTCCAGCACCGAGTCCCTCGCCAACGCCTACGACCATCTCCAGGCAGGCCTGGCGGACATCGTCGTCGCCGGTGGGTCCGAGGCCGCGATCCACCCGCTCCCCCTCGCCTCCTTCGCCGCCATGCAGGCGTTGTCGAAGCGGAACGACGACCCCGCCATCGCCTCGCGTCCCTACGACGTCGACCGCGACGGTTTCGTCCTCGGCGAAGGGGCAGCAGCCCTCATCGTCGAGACCGAGGAGCACGCCAAGGCCCGCGGAGCCCGCATCTACGCCGAGCTCCTCGGCGGTGCGGTCACGAGCGACGCTTACCACATCACCGCCCCCGACCCTGAGGGTTCCGCTGCTGCCCGCGCCATGCGCGCAGCGGTGGAGAACGGTGGAGCGTCGCTCGACGAGGTGGTGCACGTCAACGCGCACGCCACGAGCACGCCGGTCGGCGACATCGCGGAGTACAACGCGCTCCGTCGCGTCTTCGGAGCTCAGCTCGACCAGATCGCGGTGACGGCCACCAAGGCGTCCACCGGACACCTGCTCGGCGGCGCCGGCGCGATCGAGGCCGCGTACACGGCTCTCGCCCTGCACCACCGGGTCATCCCGCCGACCATCAACCTCGACAACCAGGACCCGGAGATCCCGCTCGACGTCGTGACATCTCCGCGCGAACTCGGCTCCGGCGACCTGCTGGCGATCAGCAACTCCTTCGGCTTCGGCGGGCACAACGCCGTCGTCGCCTTCCGGAGCTACTGAGCCGACGACGACGAAGGGCCGTGGTGCACTGCACCACGGCCCTCCGTCGTTCCGTGAGCAGGGTGCCTCGTTTCGTCACCTCGTGTCTGCCGGGACGGATCACCGACCTCGCACGGTCCACGCCACGTGGACACCCTGTCGTCAGTGTTGAATTGTCTGCGCGACGTCGCCGTGCAGGTGGGCCGGTTCAGCCCACGTTGTGGAGCCAGATG
This sequence comes from Plantibacter sp. Leaf314, assembly GCF_001423185.1. Taxonomy (NCBI): domain Bacteria; kingdom Bacillati; phylum Actinomycetota; class Actinomycetes; order Micrococcales; family Microbacteriaceae; genus Plantibacter; species Plantibacter sp. Leaf314. The sequence goes on from NZ_LMOB01000001.1 coordinate 578,932, forward strand.
ACGGAGGACCCGTCACCGGCGTGGCGGAAGGGCTCGAGTTCGTCGTCCCACGGCTGGCCGAGGGCGACGCGGAGCTCCCGCTGCAATTCCGAGGCGTTCCCCGACGCGACCTCCATCGCGTAGCGGATGCGGTCCTCAGGCACGACGACGTTGCCGATGCTGTCGGTCTGCGCGTAGAAGATACCTAGATCAGGGGTGTGCATCCAGCGTGCGCCGTCGACGCCCTGAGCTGGATCCTCACTCACCTCGTAGCGGAGGTGCTCCCAGCCACGCAGAGCGGAGGCGAGAGCGGCACCGGTTCCGTGCGGGCCCTCCCAGAAGACCTCGGCGCGCTGGGCTCCGCGGAGGATCGGCTGATCTTCCCAATCGAAGCTGATGGCGCGACCAAGTGCGCGACCTGCCGCCCATTCGAGGTGCGGGCAGAGCGCGCGAGGCGAGGAGTGCACGAACAGCACACCCTTCGTCATCGGTGTCGACATGATTCCTCCACTGCGTCCGGGTGCGTCTTCCCCAACGACCCATGCAGTGTGATCCATGTCGGTGTCCGGCGAACCGGACCTCCGTGTATGCAGTTGTTCGACTCTCGCCGATACGAGCATTATGCCCCAAGACCTGGAGAAATGACAACCGTGTCGTTCCCAGTACGCTGGTTCTGGAGCGGAGTCGGCGCGCGCCGAACCGGGATGGAGCGGTGATGCACGAGGCCCTCGCGATCGACATCGGCGGGACGAAGGTGGAAGCCGCAGTGGTCGACACCGACGGACGGATCGTGTCCGGCACCCGGTTCCGTGGAGCGACGGGTCCTCTCGCGAGCCGCGCGGAGCTCGAAGCGACGATCATCGCGACCGCTGAGCGGAGCGTCACCGCGCACGAAGGATCCGTCGTCGGCGTCGGCATCGGTTCGGCGGGCCCGATCGGGACGACCGACGGCACCATCTCGCCGATCAACCTGCCGCGGCTTGCGGCCTTCCGGGTGGCCGAGGCCGTTCGGCGGTTCACGACCGCTCCGGTGGAACTCCGCTTGGACGGCACCTGCATCGCTCTGGCCGAGCACTGGCAGGGTGCACTCCGAGGCACGGAGAACGGCATGGGCATCGTGGTCTCGACGGGCATCGGAGGCGGGATCATCCTCGGATCCCGGCTCATCGCCGGCGCCTCCGGCAACGCGGGGCACCTCGGCCAGATGCAGCTCCGTCGGCGGGAGCCGGATGCGGCCGGCGCACCGTGGACGCTCGAAGGCATCGCTTCCGGAACGGCGACCGTCGCTTGGGCTCGCGCCCAGGGGTGGACCGGATCGACGGGCGAGGAGCTCGGCGCGGACGCGGCTGCGGGAACGGACGTCGCGGTCCGCGCGATCCGCCGCTCAGCCGAGGCGGTGGGCGAAGCGCTCTGCAGTATCACGACGCTGCTCGATCTGGAACGCGTCGCCGTCGGCGGCGGGTTCTCCCGGGTCTCCCCCGACTACCTCGACCTCGTCCAGGAGTCGGCGACCGCCTCGGCGCTGCACGACTACGCCCGGAAGCTGCGTGTCGTCCGGTCCGGGCTCGATGCCGACGGCCCCCTGATCGGCGCCGCGGCCCTCGTACTCAGACCCTGACCCGATCGAGCCCGGACCTCGAGCTCGCCCATCCCGGTCCCTGAGCCTCTCGACGGGCACCCAGCGACAAGCCGAGACACCGAAGAGGGCTCAGGGACCGATTCACGGTAGGGCGGGTGGGACTTGAACCCACGCATCGTTCGGTTATGAGCCGAATGCCTTCACCAGCTTGGCTACCGCCCCGTGCGGAACCCAGTGTACCGAGAGAGCGGGGCGGCGGGCTTCAGTCCTGCGAGTCTTCGCGCTCGGCGCCGGCGGTGTGACGCTCGGTGGTCGGATCGACGATCTGCTCACCGCGGTACAGGGCTTCGAAGGTGTCGAGGGTGCGTTCGATGTCGTGTGCGGAGACGAGCTCGAGCGAGGCGTCCTGCATCCGGCGGTACTCTTCGTCCGACGCGCGGAGCACCGTCGTGAGTCGCTCCGCCAGCTGGTCGACGTTGCCGGGCTCGAACAGGTAACCGTTGACCTGGTCATGCACGAGGTGCGGCAGCGCCATCGCGTCCGCCGCGACGACGGGCAGCCCGGACGCCATGGCCTCCATCGTCGCGATGCTCTGCAGCTCCGCGATGGACGGCATCGCGAAGACCGTGGCGTTGGTGTACGCACGCTTGACGTCGTCGTCGGACACCTTGCCGAGGAAGCGGACGCGATCGCCGAGACCGAGCTGCTGCGTCAGCTGCTCGAGGTTCTTGGCCTGGTCGCCGCCGCCGATGACGTCGACGAAGGCGTCGAGTTCCTTCGGGATCTTCGTGAGCGCCCGGAGGAGCACGTCGATCTGCTTCTCGCTCGTGATGCGGCCGACGAAGAGGATGGTGTTGCGCTTCCGCGGTTCGAACGACGGCGTGTACTGGCCCGCCTCGATGCCGCAGGAGATCGCGTGCACCCCGGTGAGCCCGCTGAACTGTTCGAGGAAGTCGGCCGCCTTGCGGGTCGGCGTCGTCACCGCGAAGGCCCGGTCGAACACGCGACGAGCCGCAGCCCACTGCGTGCGGATGAGCCACTCCTGGGTGCGCTCGGGGATGACGGTGAAGTCGAGGATGTTGTCGGGCATGATGTGGTTCGTCGCCACCATGCGGATCCCGCGCTGTTCCGCCTCGATCGACAGGCCGCGACCCACGACGACGTGCGACTGCAGGTGCACCACGTCCGGCTTCACCCGGTCGAGGATCTTCCGGGCGTTCCGTCGCGAGGTCCACGGCATCGCGAAGCGCAGCCAGTCGTGCGGGTACCAGCGGAGGCTGAAGAGCCGGTGCGCGGTCATCGTCTGACCCTCGTGGGTCTCCTTCCACGTGCCGAACCGGCGCGATCCGGCAGGGGCGACGATGTGGACGTCGTGCCCACGGCGGACGAGGCCGGCGGCGAGGCGCTCGGCGAAACGCGCCGCGCCGTTGACGTCGGGCGAGAAGGTGTCGGCACCGATGACGACCTTCAACGGCCGACGGGTGTCGGAGGGCGTCGTCGCGTCGGACGGCGTCACGAGGTGCTGGTCGTCTGGAGAAGTCAAGGTGTCGGTGATTCCTCTGTGCTTGGCCAGTGATGTGCGGTGCGCGGGCGGTGCTCACGACCCGGTTGCGGCGCGGAACGCCATGGCCCAGCATACCTGCCGCCCGTTCCGCCTCCAGGGCTCAGGCTGGCGCGTCGCCGGTCGCGAGCGCCTTCGCCGCGGCTGCCGCGGCCGGCGTCTGGCTGACCTGCGGGTGGTGGCGGGCCAGCTGGAACACGCCCCAGACGGCGATCGCGCCGGCCACGACGAAGCCGAACCCGGCCCAGAACGGGGCGTTGCTCGCCTCCCCCAACACGATGATGCCGATGCCGACGGCGATCATCGGATCGATCACGGTGAGCCCGGCGATGACGAGGTCGGGCGGGCCCGAGGAATACGCGGTCTGCACGAAGTACCCGCCGAGCGCACTGGCGGCGACGAGGCCCAGCCCGCACAGCACCGTGAGCCAGTCGAACTCGCCCTGCTGTAGGCGACCGATGATGACCTTCGCGAGGGTCGCGACGAACCCGTAGAGGACGCCCGTCCCGACGATGTAGAAGATGGCGGTGAAGCGCGCGCGGAACAGCACGAAACCGAGACCGAAGGCGAGCAACACCACGCCCAGCATGACGAGGATCGTGATGAGCTCGGACTCCGTGATCCGATGCTCGCCGGTGAAGATCGCCGCGATGGTGACGAACAGTCCGACGCCGCCGACGCAGGCGACGATGGCGACCACGGAGCGGCGGTTCAACCGCACCCCGCTGATGCGGCTGTTGACGACCGCCGTGATCACGAGGGCGACCGCCCCGAGCGGCTGGACGAGGGTGATCGGTGCGAGCGACAGGCTCCCGAGCTGCAGCACGATCGCGAGCCCGAGCATGACGGTTCCGGTCACCCATGACGGCCGACCGAGGAGTGCGAGGAGCTGGGCCAGGTTGAGACCGGAGGTGGCGTCGGTGCCGCTCGACGACTCGACCTTGGCGACACCCCGGTGCTGGAGCTGCGCGCCGAGGGAGAGGAAGACGGCTCCCAGGAGCGCGAAGGGGATGCCGAGCAACTGGGAGGGGTTGCGGGTGAAGTCGTCCGCGAGGTCGGCGATGTCGATGGCGGCAGGGAACACGCGTCGAGGCTACCCCGTCGTTCCGCCGATCCCGGCGCGGCAGGCCGAGCTTGGCGGATAGGCTCGAGCAATGGCAATTCTCGAGATCTGCGTGACCGGCGACCCGGTTCTGCACACCGCCGCCCGGCCGGTCACCGCCGTGGACGACGAGCTCCGACAGCTCGTCTCCGACATGTACGAGACGATGGACCTGGCACCCGGGGTGGGGCTCGCGGCTCCGCAGGTCGGCGTGCCGCTCCGGCTCTTCGTCTACAGCTACGAGGACGACGACGGCCTCCCCTGGCGCGGGGTCGCGATCAACCCGGTGCTGTGGATCAGTCCCCCGCCGATCGGTGAACTCGACGAGGAGGAGGAATCGGAGGGGTGCCTCTCGGTTCCGGGTGAGCGCCACCCACTCAGGCGGTCGGAGGCGGCGATGCTCATCGGCACCGACCTGGAAGGCGAGCCGGTCGAGTTGCGCGTCGTCGGCTGGCGCGCACGCATCCTGCAGCACGAGTTCGACCACCTCAACGGGATCCTCTACGTCGACCGGCTGGAGCTCCCGCACTCGCGGCGCGCGGCGAAGGCTATCCGGAAGTCCGGTTGGGGCGTGCCCGGCATCACCTGGCTCCCGGGACGCGACGACCTCGAGGGCTGAGCGGGGCTCCTTCGCCAGCACCGGCTCTCCCCGGTGGCCGACGCTGCCCACGAGCCCGCCCAGGCATGCAACGAGGCCCGAAGAGTGGAGTCTTCGGGCCTCGTGGTCAAGTGTACGGCGTCTGAGCGGATTCGTGAAACCGCCCACAACGACACATCCCCCGGTCCTGACGGACCGGGGGATGCAGTGCAGCTCCTCGAGTTGGACTCGAACCAACAACCTATCGATTAACAGTCGATTGCTCTGCCAATTGAGCTATCGAGGAATACGAGCTCCGACTGGCCGGGGATTCCGGCCTCTGCGTTGCAGCGCATATCTACTGTAGCAAAGGATTCGTAGACTCCAAATCGACACGCGATCAATCGATGCCGACGGCCTCGGGAGTCTCGTACTGGGTCTCGGTGCCACCCGATTGGGCGAGTGCTGCGAGGAAATCATGCGGCGGATCCGCGAGCATCGCGTCGATCGGTCCGTAGCCCACCACCCGCGACTGGTGCAGCGCGAGCACATCGTCCGTGAGCTCCCGCAGCATGGCGAGGTCATGCATCACGACGATGACGGTGCCGCCGTCCTGCCGGAAGCCGTTGAGCAACTCGGTCACCGTGTGTCGCACCGTGATGTCGATGCCGGCGGTGGGTTCGTCGGCGATGAAGAGTCGTGGGCCGAGCACGAGCGCCCGCGCGATCGCGATCCGCTGGCGCTGCCCGCCGCTCAGCTCGTACGGGTACTTGTCGAGGCTCGAGAGCGGCATCTGCACGGCGTCCAGGAGCGTCGCCACCCGAACGCCGAGTGCCTGCTCGCTGAACTTCTTGTCGCGCGCGAGGACGGGCTCGGAGATGAGTTCCGTGACGGTGAGCTCGGGCTTCAGATGAGCGCCCGCCTCCTGCTCGAGCAACGAGACCTCGAAGGTGAGCTTCGTGAGCTCACGGCGCCCGACCTTCCGCATCGACCGACCGAGGGTCGTCGCATCACCACCGGAGACGAACGGACGCGAGTCTCCGCCGGTGAGGTGCCGACCGGAGAGGACCCGGAGAAGGGTGCTCTTCCCTGAACCCGAACTGCCGATCACCCCGAGGGACCCGCCGACGGGCAGTTCGAAGCTGATGCCGTCCAGTGCCCGATTGCTCGGGCTGACGCCGTGGGCTGCGTAGTCGACGCTCAGATCACTCGTCCGGACAGCCGGTCCGTCCTGCTCTGGGTGCTTCATGAGACCTCTCCTGCCGGTGCACGGGGCGCCACCGGATCGCCATCGAGTGTATCCGGCCATCCCATCGCGTCCACGTGCCACGCTCGACGGCGGAACCCCGGGTCAGGCTTCGGCGCGCAACGCCCGACGTTCCGCCTCGACGGCCGCGAGCCGCCGGGTGATCTCCCGGTGGGCCTCGTCGCGCGGGTCGGTGCGTCGGAGCGAACCGAGCAGCGCGGCCTTCTGTCCGAGCAGATCGCGGTCGATCAGTGCCCGAGCGATGTCGCGGACGTAACTCGGGAGTTTCTCCTCGTTCGTCTCCGGGAGCGGGGACACGCCGAGCTCGCGCACCAAGCCGTCGAAGCCGGGAGGGACCTGCGCGATGACCGTCTCGAGCCAGGCGTTCGAGCCGAGCTGGTCGAGACTCACGCTCATCGCATCGCGGACCACGACCAGGGAACTGTTGGCGACGGAGCTCTGCACGGCGCGTTCCAGCATGGGCCGTTCGAGGTGCTGGGGCAGCTGCAGGATGGCCCGGAGCGCGTCCTGTTCGAGGCGCGTCGACGGGTCTTTCGGGAGATCGGCGAGCGATGCCTGACGCTCACGCGGCGGCGCTGCAGCGGGATCGCCCGGACCCTGCTGCCTGGCGTCACGCGCCGACGACGAGGCGTTGCCGACCGCCCCTCGCACCGCTCGCGCCACCTCGTCGAGCTCCATGCCGAGCTGCTTCGCGAGCACGCGCGTGTACCCGGGCCGGAGCGAGGGGTCGCGGATGTCGGCGACGACCGGGGCGGCCGCACGGAGGGCACCGACGCGACCTTCGACCGTCTCGAGGTCGAACCCGGCGAGCGTCCGCCGGATGATGAACTCGAACATGGGCTCGCGTCCGTCGACGAGCTTACGGATGGCGCCGTCGCCACGATTGAGCCGGAGGTCGCACGGGTCCAGACCGTCCGCGGACACCGCGACGTACGTCTGCGCCGCGAACCGTTTCTCCTCACCGAACGCACGGATGGCCGCCTTCTGGCCCGCCTCGTCCGGATCGAAGGTGAAGATGACCTCGCCGGTCGCCGAGTCGTCTCCCATCACGCGTCGGATCATCTTGATGTGATCGACACCGAAGGAGGTCCCGCAGGTCGCCACCGCGGTCATCTCCCCTGCCAAGTGGCACGCCATCACATCGGTGTAGCCCTCGACGACGACCACGCGCTTGCCCCGGGAGATGTCGCGCTTGGCGAGGTCGAGCCCGTACAGGACCTGGGCCTTGTGGTAGATCGCGGTCTCGGGGGTGTTGAGGTACTTCGGGCCCTTGTCGTCCTCGCGCAGGCGCCGCGCGCCGAAGCCGAGCACCTGGCCGGTGGTGTCGCGGATGGGCCAGATCAACCGGCCACGGAACCGGTCGTAGGAGCCACGGTCGCCGCTCGACACGAGCCCGGCCGCGAGCATCTCCTCGTCGGTGAACCCGCGCGCGCGCATCGCCTTCATCAGGTGGTCCCAGCCGGCGGGAGCGAATCCGATGCCGAAGTGGTCGGCCGCCGCCGCGTCGAATCCGCGTTCGCCGAGGAACCGGCGCCCGAGGTCCGCATCGCCGTCGTGGAGCTGTTGCTGGAAGAACTCGGCCGCCGCCTGGTTGGCCGCGAACAGCCTGGCACGGTTGCCGTGGTCGACCTTGCCGCCGCCCTCCTCGTAGCTGAGTGGGTAGCCGATCCGTTGCGCGAGCCGCTCCACCGACTCCGCGAACGTCACGTGGTCCATCTTCTGCAGGAAGCTGTAGACGTCGCCGCTCTCACCGCAGCCGAAGCAGTGGTACAGGCCGACCGTCGGACGCACATGGAAGCTCGGGCTGCGCTCGTCGTGGAAGGGGCAGAGCCCCTTGAGCGAGCCGACACCGGCGGACTTCAGGGAGACGTAGTCACCGACGACGTCGCCGATGTTCGTGCGGGCTTTGACCTCTTCAACATCGCTCTGTCGAATCCGTCCGGCCATGCTTCGATCCTAGTCTCGTGCGTCTCTCGTCCCTCCCTGACGGCGGTCTCCCGACGGAGGCGGTCACCCGGCAGGGTGGGGAGCGGGGTCAGGCGCCGGTGTGACGCTCGTGCCAGGAGAGCGCGCTCTGGTCGGTCAGGCTCGCGATCTGGTCGACCACGACGCGTCGGCGCTCCTCGTCCGATCCGGCGGCACGCCAGTCGGCGGCGAACCCCACGTCCAGCGCGGACTCCCCCAGCGCATACACCGCGTCGGACAGCTCGACCAGGATCTCCCGCTGCCGCACGTAGAGCGGCTGGCGCGAGTCGCTGTACATCACGAACGCCGCGACGATCCCCTTGAGCAGGGCGATCTCCGCCTGGATGCCGTGCGGCACCACCACGTCCGCGCCGAACCGCACGAGGCTGGCCTGCGGGAAGGCCTCGCGGGTCGCCGCCGTCGCCGCACCGGCGAATCGGCCGATCATCTGGCTGGTGAAGTTCTTCAGACGCCCCAGATCCCGCCGGGAGCCGTCCCACGCCGTGATCCAGGTGTGCGACGACTGCAGCCGGTCGAAGGCCGCTGCGAGGTCGTCGTGGGTGAAGTCGTCTCCCGCCCACGAGAGCGCGGTGGCGATGAGGCCGTCATGGCCTGCTCGCGCGTTCAGGAACGCCGGGTCGATGTACTCCCCCACGACGGCGTCCTCGAAGTCGTGCACGGAGTAGGCGATGTCGTCGGCGAGGTCCATGACCTGGGCCTCGACGCATCGGACCCGCTCGGGGGCTCCGGCACGCAACCATCGGAAGGCCGCCGAGTCCTCGTCGAAGAACCCGAATTTGGCGCGGCCACCCGGGTCCGGGATCGACTGCGCGGCCGGCCACGGGTACTTGCAGCTGGCGTCGAGGCTCGCCCGGGTCAGGTTCAGCCCGTACGGCTCCCCGTCGGGCCCGAAGACCTTCGACTCGAGGCGGGTGAGGATGCGCAGGGTCTGCGCGTTGCCCTCGAAGCCGCCGATGCCCGCCGACCAGTCGTTGAGCGCCCGCTCGCCGTTGTGGCCGAAGGGCGGATGGCCGAGGTCGTGCGCGAGGCACGCCGTGTCGACGACGTCCGGAGCGAGGTCGAGACTGGCGGCGAGCTCACGGCCGACCTGCGCCACCTCGAGGGAGTGCGTCAGACGGTTCCGAGCGAAGTCGACCCCGCTCGTCGGGCTGAGGACCTGGGTCTTCGCGGCGAGACGACGGAGTGCGCTCGAGTGCAGCAGACGCGCCCGGTCGCGGGCGAAGTCGGAGCGTCGGGTGGAGTGGTGCTCAGGGAGCCAGCGCTCTTCGTCGTGCAGGGTGTAGCCGTCCTGGTCCATGGACGTTCTCCCCTGCTCGGTGGTGCTATCCGCCACTGTGGTCCAGTTCCGCGCCCGCGATCTCGGTCTGCTCGTCGGCACCGAGCGACTGTGAGTCGAGCCAGCCGTAAGGCAACGCCGGTCGTTTCGGCGTGCCGGCTCGTCCGCGCTGCCCCTCGGCGGCGGCGCCGGGGTACGGAGCCGTCCAGTCGAGGGTCGCCAGGAGCTCGTCGAGCTGCTCGAGTGACTCCACCGTGGCGAGACTGGCCCGCAGGTCGCCACCGACGGGGTAGCCCTTGAAGTACCACGCGACGTGCTTCCGGATGTCGCGGCACCCGCGTTCCTCGCTCTCGAAGAACTCGGCCAGCAGTTCGGCATGACGCCGGAACGCGGCAGCGACGTCGCCGAGGGACGGCTCCGCCTTCGTGCCCTCGCCGGCGAACGCCGAGCTGAGGTCGCCGAAGAGCCAGGGGCGCCCGAGGCAGCCACGGCCCACGACGACGCCGTCGCAGCCGGTCTCGTCGACCATCCTGAGGGCGTCCTCGCCCGACCAGATGTCTCCGTTGCCGAGGACCGGCACCGAGGTGACCGTCTCCTTGAGCTTGGTGATCGCCGCCCAGTCGGCGTGTCCCGAGTAGAACTCGGCCGCCGTCCTGGCGTGCAGGGCGATCGAGGCGACACCGGCGCCCTCGGCGATCCGCCCGGCCTCGAGGTAGGTGAGGTGGTCGGAATCGATGCCCTTGCGCATCTTGATCGTCAGCGGGACGTCGCCAGCGGCGCGGACGGCGCCCTCGACGATGTCGCGGAACAGACCGGTCTTCCACGGCAACGCGGCGCCACCGCCCTTGCGGGTCACCTTCGGGACCGGGCAGCCGAAGTTGAGGTCGATGTGATCGGCCCGGTCCTCGGCGACGAGCATGGTGACGGCCTCGGCGACCGTCTTCGGGTCCACCCCGTACAACTGGATCGAGCGCAGCGTCTCGCTCTCGTGGTGTTGGATGAGCCGCATCGTCTCGGGCGTGCGTTCGACGAGCGCACGGGAGGTGATCATCTCGCTCACGTACAAACCGGCGCCGTACTCACGGCAGAGGCGACGGAACGCGGTGTTGGTGATCCCGGCCATGGGCGCGAGCACGACCGGCGAGTCGAGCACGATGGGCCCGATCGCGAGGCTCGGGCGCTGCGGGAGCGTGGTAGGAAGAGACATCACCCTCGATTCTCCCAGATGATCGGCGCTTCGGCGCCCAGTGAGGACCACATGTCAAACGCCGCCACGCAAGCCGTTCCAGAACCCGTCGGCCGCGAACGCGTCGCGGCTGCGGCGGCCTCCCTCGGCATCGACGTCGAGCTGGTCCAGCGCCCGGCCGCGCGCAGTCTGCACGAGGCGGCGGAACTCCTCGGGATCGAGCCCGCCGAGATCGTCAAGACGATCGTCGTGAAGCGTCGCAGCGGCGACTACCTCTTCGCGCTCGTCCCCGGCGGGCGCAAGATCTCGTGGCCGCCCTTCCGCACCTTACTGGGCGTCAACAAGCTCGCGATGCCCGACGCGGAGACGGCGTTCCGCGCGACCGGTTACGAGCGCGGCACGATCACCGTCCTCGGCGCGACGAGCGCATTGCCCGTGTACGCCGACGAACGGATCCTCCGCCGCGGCGGTCGCATCTCGATCGGTGCCGGCGAGCACGGCTGGAGCGCGTTCGTCGACGCAGCGGCCTACCTCGCCGCGATCGGGGCCGTCACGGCCGACCTCACGGAGCCGGAGGACCCTCAGTCCTGAGCCGCGGCACCCGTCAGGACGAGACAGCTGTCGCCCTCGCAGACGACGGCGTCCGCGCCGAGGATCCGCAGAGGCGGTCTGCTCGCCGCGCTCTGGGGGCGTTCGGCCGGCTCGGTCGGCGACGTCGTCTCCGACGTCATGCCTGCACCGGCTCGGCGTTCGCGCGTTCCGTCCAGACCTGCTCGAGCACCTGCGCGAACGCTGCGGGCTCCTGCGCACCCGAGACCCCGTACGCGCCGTCGATGACGAAGAACGGGACACCCTGGATGCCGTAGCCCTGAGCGGTCGCCTGGTCCTCACGGACCGCCTGCGTGAACCGACCGGACTCGAGCGCCGACACGACGGCCTCACGATCGAGTCCCACCTCCGCGGCGAGGTCTGCGAGGTCCTCGACCCGTCCGACGTGGCGGCCCTCGGTGAAGTAGGCCTTGAGAAGACGCTCGGTCATCTCCAGTTGCTTGCCCTCGGCCTTCGCGAAGTGGAGCAGCTCATGTGCCTTCACCGTGTTGGTGTGCTGGAGGATGCCGAAGTCGTACGCGAGGCCGGTCTCGGCGGCGATGCCCGTCACGCGGTCGAGCATCTGCTGGACCTGATCGGCTGGCATGCCTTTGTGCTTCACGAGGAAGTCGATCTCCGTCCCGTCGAAGTCGACCGGGGTGTCGGGCGCGAGCTCGAAGGAGTGGTACTCGACCTCCACCTCGCGTCCGTCGCCGAGCTGCGCGAACTCCGCCGAACCGCGCTCGAACTTGCGCTTGCCGATGTAGCACCACGGGCACGCGATGTCGGACCAGATGTCGATCTTGATGGGTTCGCTCATGTCAGGGCCAACCACGGAGGAGCGCCGGTCATTCCCCCGCCGACTCGGCGGCGTCGGGGACGTCTCGTGCTCCCCCGAAGCGCCGATCGCGTCCGGCGTACCGCTCCACGGCGTCCCACAGCTGACGCCGACCGAAGTCGGGCCACAGCGTGTCGAGGAAGACCATCTCCGCGTAGGCGGACTGCCACAGCTGGAAGTTGCTCGTGCGCTGCTCTCCCGAACTCCGCACGAAGAGGTCGACGTCGGGGAGGTCGGGCAGGTACAGCCGGCTCTGGATGAGCCGTTCCGACACTGCGGACGGTTTGATCCGCCCAGCGGCCACGTCGTCGGCGATGGTGCGCACCGCGTCGACGATCTCGTTGCGCCCGCCGTAGTTGACGCACATGGTGAGGGTCAGGCGGTCGTTGTCGCGGGTGAGCTGCTCAGCCGTCTGCAGTTCCTTGATGACCGACGCCCAGAGGCGTGGCCGCCGGCCGGACCAGCGGACGCGGACGCCCCACTCGTTGAGCTGGTCGCGTCGGCGGTGCAGCACTTCTCGGTTGAACCCCATGAGGAAGCGGACCTCGTCGGGCGAACGCTTCCAGTTCTCGGTCGAGAACGCGTAGACCGACAGGTGCTTGATGCCGAGCTGCAGTGCACCGGCGACGACGTCCAGCAGCGCGGCTTCGCCCGCCTTGTGCCCCTCGACCCTGGTGAGCCCTCGTCGATTGGCCCAGCGGCCGTTGCCGTCCATGACGATGGCGACGTGCGCGGGGACCTCGCCCCGCTTGAACTCCGGCGGGTACTCCCCCGTCCAGTCGATCGGTTTGAAGGGCACCGCGTCGCGGTGGGTGTACGGCTTCGGGGTCACCCGCGGCTCCGATCCTGTTCGAGGTGCGCGAGCGACCGCAGCCCACGCTCCAGATGCCATTGCGCATAGGCCGCGGTGAACCCGCTCGCCCGCGAAGCCGTCTGTTCGGCGGCCGCCTCCGCGTACTCCCAGTCGCCGGACAGCAGGGCGCCGAGGAGCGAGAGGGTCTCGGCGTCCAGCCGGGGACTGCCAGACGGCGCGCAGTCGTCGCACACGACGCCGCCCAACTGCACCACCACGTGCGAGTAGTCGCCCTCCGTCCCGCAACGTGAGCAGGCGCCGAAGCTCGGTGCCCATCCCGCGAGCGAGAACGCGCGCAACAGGTACGAGTCGAGGGTGAGCCGCGGACCGTGCTCGTGCTTCGAGAGCGAGCGCAGCGCGCCGACGAGGAGCAGGTACTGCTGGAGGGAGCCCTCCGACTCCGTCAGTCGGTCGGCCGCCTCGACCATCGCGCTCGCAGCGGTGTAGCTGCCGTAGTCGGCGCTGATCTCGGCCCCGTAGGAGCCGAGCGACTCGGCCTGGGTGATGGTGTCGAGGCTGCGGCCCTCGTAGAACTGGACGTCGGCGACCATGAACGGCTCCAGCCGCGAGCCGAACTTCGACCCGGTGCGGCGGACACCCTTGGCGACCGCCCGGATCTTGCCCCTGCTGCGTGAGAGCATGGTGACGATGCGATCGGCCTCGCCGAGCTTGTGGGTCCGCAACACCACCACTTCGTCTCGATATACCGGCACGCATCGATTATCCCGCCTCGCACCGACAACGTGCCCCGGGAACCGCCGTCCGGGACCGAAGGAGCGCCGCGAGAGATGCAACCGTGAACGAGGTCCTCTTCGTCGTCCCACTCTGGGTCGACCTCTCGGCGGTCGCGATCGGCGCCGTCCAGGGCGCGATGTTCGCGGCCAGGTTCCAGGATCGTCAGCTCGACTGGCTCGGCGTCGCGATCATCGGGGTCGTCGTCGGGCTCGGCGGCGGTCTCATCCGCGACATCCTGCTCGGGCAGGTTCCGGCATCGCTGCAGAACAACTGGTACCTCCCCGTCGCCTCGGGGGCGGCCCTGCTCGGCATGCTCCTCCTCCGGACGGTGACCCGGCTCGGACCGGTGATCATCGGCCTCGACGCCCTGACGATCGGCATGTTCGGGGCGATCGGCTCCACCAAGGCACTGGCGGCAGGGCTCCCCGTCATCCCGGCCATCTTCGTCGGCACCGTCTCGGCCGTCGGAGGCTCCGTGCTCCGGGACGTCATGCTGGGCGTCCCCGTGGCACTCATGCACGTGGGCTCCCTGTACGCCGTCGCCGCCGCGGTCGGGACGGCCCTGCTCGTCCTCGCCGTCACCTTCGGCGCTCCGCTCGGGATCGCGGCGATCGTCGGTGTCTCGTCGACCGCGGTGATCCGGCTCCTGGCGGTGCGCTTCGGGTGGACGCTGCCCGAGCAGCGCCAGATCGGCGGATGGCGAATCTGGCGCCGCTCGACGCGAGGCTGAGCGGGGCTCAGTCGACCGCGAGCGCGGCGACCGGGGCGATGCGGGTGGCCCGTCGTGAGGGAGCCACCGACGCCGCAGCGGTGAGCAGGGCGGCGAGCACCACGATCACGAGCACGATGCCCCATGGGATGACCGGCACGATCAGTCCCGGCGAGCCGTTGATCGCGCCGAACATCGACTGCGCCCCCGCCCACCCGTAGAAGGTGCCGAGCACGAGCCCGACGGCCACGGCGGCGATCGTCAGCTGCGCCGACTCGATCACGATCATCCGGCGGATCTGTCGGGCCGAGAACCCGAGCGCCCGCAGCAGCCCGAGTTCGCGGGTGCGCTGGAGCACGCTGAGGGACAGGTTGTTCACCATGCCGACGGCGGCGATGAGCGCACTCAGCCCGATGAGTGCGGAGAACACGCCGACGGTCGTCGCGACCACGGTCTGGGTCCCCTCATAGAGCTCCGGCTCCATCGCCTGCGCGTTCATGACGAGCTCCTGGAAGTTCGCCGCCGCGACGGCGAACATCGTCACGAGCGTGACACCGATCACGAGACCGATCGTGGTGCGTGAGCTGCGCTCCGGGTAGCGGACCGCGTTCTCGGCGGCGAGCCTGGCCGTCGCGGAACCCCCGAACAGCCGGCCGACGAGACGCAACGCCGGCGGCATCACGAGGTGCGCACCGAGGATGAGGCCGGAGAAGGACACGATCCCGCCGACGATGCCGATGAGCACCCCGAGCGGCGACACGAGCCCTACGCCCACCCCGGCGAGGAGGAGCAGGACACCGACGACGAACAGGCCGATCGCGACCGCGTTCCGAGCGGGTCGCGCGACGGTCTCCTCCCGGCTCAGCTCCTGGGATCCGCCGATCGCCTGCATGGGGGTGACCGACAGGACCCGACGAGCACCGATCCACGATGCGAGCCAGGTCGTCAGGACGACGGCGGCGACCGGGAGGAGGACCGCCGGCTCGGCGATCGGGTACGGCAGCTCCGGCAACACACCGGTGGCCACGCCGACGCGGACGAGGGCGAAGGCGGCGAGGAGGCCGACGACGAGGCCGGCCCCACCGCCGAGCAGACCGACGACGACGCCTTCCCGCGCGACGGCGCGGCGCTGGGACCTCGCGGTCGATCCGATGAGCCGGAGGAGCGCGATCGTCCTCGTCCGGCCGGCGACGATGGTCGCGAAGGTGTTGGCCGTGACGATCGCACCCACGTACACCGCGAGCGACACGAAGACGGCTGCGGCCAGCACGAGCATGATCACGACGGACCCGCTGGACCCCGTGACGTCGTCCGCGAGGATGAACGTCGACAGGATGCTGGTGACCATCAGCAGGAGGACCCCGAACGACGCGCTCAGCGTCGCGACGAGCAGGCTCGCCCGATGCTCACTCGCGCGCGGGCCGAGCGCCGAGCCGCTCACGCCGCACGCTCCATACCCAGCATCAGTGCGGAGATCTGCTCGGGTGTCGACCGCGGACGGTCCTCGACGACCTTGCCGTCGGCGAGGAACACGATCCGGTCCGCGTAGCTCGCGGCGATCGGGTCGTGGGTGACCATCGCGATGCTCTGCCCGTACTCCGTGCTCGCGGCTGCGAGGAGCGCCAACACGCTCCGGCCGGTGCGTGAGTCGAGGTTGCCGGTCGGCTCGTCGGCGAAGAGCAACTCGGGCCGCGTCGCCAGGGCACGCGCGATCGCGACCCGCTGCTGCTGGCCGCCCGAGAGCTCATGGGGTCGGTGCCCCAGCCGCGACGCGAGTCCGAGCGTGCTCACGAGCACGTCGATCCAGCTCTGCTCCTCGCTCGTCGGACGTCTGGCGTCGAGCTCGAACGGCAGCCGGATATTGGCTGCGACGTCGAGGGTCGGAACGAGGTTGAACGCCTGGAAGACGAACCCCACCCGGCGCCGGCGCAGGATGGTGAGCTGCCCGTCGTCGAGGTCGGTGATGTCCTGGTCGCCGAGCCGGACGCGGCCCTCGGTGGCCTGATCGAGGCCCGCCATGATGTGCATGAGCGTCGACTTCCCCGATCCACTCGGCCCCATGATGGCCGTGAACCGACCACGCTGGATCTCGAGGTCCACGCCGTCGAGCGCGACGACCTGATTGCCCGACGGGCCGTAGCTCTTGCGCAGTCCGCGGACGCTGGCGACGACGGCTGGTTGTGCTGAATTCTCCATACTTCGACGCTATGGAGGGAGCCCCTTCGTCCGCGTCGTGCGCCCGAGCGATCCCCCTACATCGGACGGATGATCCTCGAACCCCGGCGGTGGAGCGGGCGACCGGTCAGACGAGCCCGTGCTCGAAGGCGAAGACGACGAGCTGCACGCGGTCACGTACTTCGAGCTTGCCGAAGATCCGGCTGATGTGGGTCTTCACCGTCGCCTCGCTGAGGAATTCCGCCGCCGCGATCTCCGAGTTGCTCAGCCCGCGCGCCGCGAGGAGGAAGATCTCCCGCTCCCGAGCGGTGAGTTCGGCGTAGCGCTGGGGTGCGACCGGCGGCGCGGGCGCCTGGCGGAAGTGCTCGAACAGCTCCCGCGTCGCGGACGCCGCGATGACCGCGTTCCCTGCATGCACCGTGCGGATCGCCGCGAGGAGGAACTCCGGTTCGGCGTCCTTCAGCACGAAACCGCTCGCCCCGGCCCGGATCGCCGTCGCGGCCGCCTCGTCGAGGTCGAAGGTGGTCAGCACGATGATGCGGGGGCGCTCCGTCCCGCGCGCGTCCGCTTCCGCCAGGATCGCCTTGGTCGCCTCGATACCGTCCATGACCGGCATCCGGACGTCCATGAGGATCACCTGCGGACGGGTGCGGGCAGCGAGCTCCACCGCCTGTCGTCCGTCGGACGCTTCACCGACGACCCGCAGGTCCGGCTGGGAGCCGATGAGCATGCGGATGCCACCGCGGAACAGGGCCTGGTCGTCCACCAGCGCGATGGTGATCGCCTCCGCCGCCGCGTTGCCGTGTGGATCGGTCATCTCGTCACTCCTGCCGTCGTGAACGGGATCGATGCGTACACGGTGAAGAGACCGTCCACCAGGGTCGTCCCGAACCTGCCGCCTGCCAGCGTAGCGCGCTCGTTCATCCCGGCGAGTCCGTGACCGGTTCCGGGCTTGGGCGGTTCCGACTTCGCGCGGTTGACGATCCACACCTGCAGCTCCGGGCCGGTCCAGTCGAGGTGGACGTCGATCGGTGCGCGGTGGTCGCCGTGGCGGAGGGCGTTCGTGAGCGCCTCCTGGATGATCCGGTAGACCGCGAGCTGCGACCCGGTCGCCACCGGCCGCTCCGCTCCGTGGTTCTCGACCACGACGTCGACGCCAGCACCGCGCAGCTGCTCGTACAGGCGGTCGAGGTCGGCCATGACCGGCTGCGGACCCTCACTCTGCTGGAACCGCAACTGCCCGAGCAGCACCCGCACGTCGGCCAGGGCCTCCCGGGAGATGCTCGAGATCGTCCGCAGCGCCTGGTCCGCCGAATCGGGGTCGGCGGCCAGAGCGTATCTGGCTCCGTCGGCCTGTGCGATCACGACCGCCAGCGAGTGCGCGACGACGTCGTGCATGTCGCGGGCGATGCGGTTGCGCTCCTGTTCGACGGCGACGTCGCGTTCGGCCAGCAACTGCGCCTGGCGACTGTCCCTGGCTCGGCGCCAGGTCCGCATGAGGACACCGGCCGTCCACGCGAGCCCGAAGAACGCCGCGAACGCGAGGAACATGAAGAGCCCGATCGTCACCTTCGCGATCGGGGTCAGGTCGGTCGCCAGTCCGAAGGAGTTGATCTCGGCGTTCACGCCCGTCGTCCAGCTCGGGACGACGATCACGTAGACCACGATGAGCGCGGCCCCGAGGAAGGCGGAGGCGAAGGAGAGCCATCGTGCGACCTTGCCGCCGTACGTCGCGGCGGCGTACAACACCACGGGGATCGCGAAGTTCGCGGGGTCCGGTGCGAGGAGCAGCAGCATCTGCACGAGGGCCGTCACCCAGGCGATGGCGAGCGAGATCCCCGGGGCGAGCCGGCGCACGGCGAGGGCGGCGCACATGCCGAGGAGCACGATCACGTACTGCTGCGGCCTCGTCGCGTACAACAGGGACGTGAGGATGAACAGCACGGACGGCAGTGCGATGTCGACGGCCAGTTGGCCGGGCCGGAGCGTGCGGAGCATCCTCCAACCGTACGACCTGCCCACCGGAGGGCCTGCACCCACGGCGCAAGATCATCCTCCGGGTGTACGTCCAGAGAACGCCGCTGCGCCGGGTCTTCCCGAAGGACGACCCGGCGCAGCGGGAGACGTCAGATGGCCGCCAGCTCCCGAGCCTCGACGCCGGACCGCACGGCGCGGTTGACCGCCGACACGACGGCCTTCAGCGACGCGGTCGCGATGTCGCCGTCGATACCGACGCCCCAGAGGCGCTGATCGTTCACCTGCAGCTCCACGTACGCGGCGGCCTCGGCGTCACCGCCGGCGCTCAGCGTGTGCTCGACGTAGTCGTAGAGCGTGACCTCGATGCCGCGGTCGGAGAGCATGTTGAGGAACGCCGCGATCGGACCGTTCCCGGTCGACGTGCGCTCCTCCACGGCCTCGCCGTCGCGGAGGGCGACCTCGAGCACCACGGTGCCCGCGAGGTCGCTCGACGTCTTGGTGGACTGCAGTTCGAACCGGCCCCACTTCGCGTCGGCCGCAGCCGCCGGGAGGTACTCGTCCTGGAAGACCGCCCAGATCTGGCCGCTCGTCACCTCGCCGCCCTCGGCGTCGGTCTTGGCCTGTACGACTCCGGAGAACTCGATCTGCAGTCGACGCGGGAGGTCCAGTGCATGGTCGTTCTTCAGCAGGTAGGCGACGCCGCCCTTGCCGGACTGCGAGTTGACGCGGATGACCGCTTCGTAGCTGCGGCCCAGGTCCTGTGGGTCGACGGGGAGGTACGGGACCGCCCACTCCAGGTCGGAGACGTCCTTGCCCTGCGACGCCGCTTCGACCGACATCGCCTCGAAGCCCTTCTTGATCGCGTCCTGGTGCGAGCCGCTGAACGCCGTGAAGACCAGGTCGCCCGCCCAGGGGCTCCGTTCGTGCACCGGCAGCTGGTTGCAGTGCTCGGCGGTCCGCTTGACCTGGTCGATGTCGCTGAAGTCGATCTGCGGGTCGACACCCTGGGTGAACAGGTTGATGCCGAGTGCGACGAGGTCGACGTTGCCGGTCCGCTCACCGTTCCCGAAGAGGCAACCCTCGATGCGGTCGGCGCCCGCCTGGTAGCCGAGCTCGGCAGCGGCGATCGCCGTACCGCGGTCGTTGTGCGGGTGCAACGAGATGATGATGTTCTCGCGATTGGCGAGGTTGCGGCTCATCCATTCGATCGAATCCGCGTAGACGTTCGGCGTGGCCATCTCGACGGTGGCCGGGAGGTTGATGATGACCTTGCGGTCCGGCGTCGCTTCGAGCACCTCGACCACCTGGTTGCAGATGTCGACGGCGAACTCGAGCTCGGTCCCCGTGTAGCTCTCCGGCGAGTACTCGTAGTAGATCTCCGTCCCTGGGACGGTGGACTCCATCTCCCGGCACTTCCGGGCCCCGTGCAGGGCGAGGTCGATGATGCCCTGCTTGTCGCTCCGGAACACCACGTCCCGCTGCAGGACACTGGTCGAGTTGTAGAGGTGCACGATCGCCTGCTTCGCGCCGTGCAGCGACTCGTAGGTGCGCTCGATGAGGTGGTCGCGCGCCTGGGTCAGCACCTGGATGGTGACGTCTTCGGGGATCGCGCCCTCTTCGATGAGGCTGCGCACGAAGTCGAAGTCGGTCTGGCTCGCGCTCGGGAACCCGACCTCGATCTCCTTGTAGCCCATCTTCACCAGGAGGTCGAACATGATGCGCTTCCGTTCGGGACTCATGGGGTCGATGAGCGCTTGGTTGCCGTCACGCAGGTCGACGGCGCACCAGCGCGGCGCCTCGGTGATTCGGCGGTCCGGCCAGGTGCGGTCGGGCAGTGACACGGCGAACTGGTCCTGGTAAGCGCGGTAGCGATGGACCGGCATGCCTGAAGGCTTCTGGGTGTTCTTCATGATCCTGGGATCTCCTCGTGGGATTGGGGGTGAGCCAATGACGAACTCCGCGACGAGGGAGGCCTGGAACTAGGACTCGTCGCGGCAGCTAAGGAGGAGCAGACCGGTGAACACGTCGCCAGCATAGCACTGACCCACGGGTCCGTCCGAGTGCCCTCAGCCGAGGCCGAACCGCGACGCGACCGCCGGCAGCGCCCGTTGGAGGACCGTGTGGACGGTGTGCCAGTCGTGCGCGGTCCCCTGCGACACGAAGGTGGTCGTCCGCATACCGGCGGCGGCTGCGGCCGCCTGGATCCGTTCGACGCCAGGCCCGTAGCGCGCATCGGCGCTGCCGTACCCGAAGATCGCGACGGTGTCCGCGTAGGGGGCCCGCTCGGCCATGATCGCGGACGGGGCGGCTGCGGCATAGGCCGCCTCCGACCCGCCGAACCCCTTCGCGACCGTGGCCGGACCGATGGTGGGGACCACCTCTCCGGAGATGTCGAGGATGCCGCCGAAGCGCCCGGGATGAGCGGCGCCGAGCTGGATGGAACAGGTGCCGCCCTGCGAGAAGCCGGCGATGAACCAGTCCGTCCGAGCGGAGGAGACGGGGAGGTGCGCCGTGATCCACGCCGGGACGTCGACGGTGAGATAGCTCGCCGAGTTCCCGAGCGGGCCGTCGACGCACATCGGGTTGGCGTCCGGTGCCCCGAGCTGGTCCGGCACCACCACGATCGGCGCCAGACCGTGGTGGGATGCCGCGAACCGGTCGAGGAGACCCGCGAATCCGGCCGACGCGAACAGGTCGGCCGGCTGGCCCGGCTGACCGCTGAACGCCTCGATCACGGGCAGCGCCGGCGGGTGGGCGGTCAGCGCCGCGGGCGGCAGGTAGACCAGTGCCTCCCGGTGTCGGAACCCGGACGTCGTGGCCGGGATGTCGACCCGCTCGACGCGGCCGGCGGCGGGGAGGGCGCTCGGAGCACGCCAGTCCGCGGTCGTCCCGTGTGCCGCAGCCACCGAGGTGAACGCCCCGTAGGGACTGATCCCGAGCGCCGCCCGCACGGTCGGGAACTGACCGAAGTCCTGGTTGATCCCGAGGGCACCGATGAGCAGGAACACCGGCACCGCGACGACGGCCGTGACGACGCGCCATGCTCTGGCCCGCGGGATGCTGACGATCGCGAGTGCGGCACCGGAACAGGCGACGGCCGCCCACGCCCGCGTCGTCGGGGTCAACCCGATCCCGAAGACGTCGAGGACGTCACCGAGTACCCAGGCCAGCACATATGCGAAGACGGCCCCGCACACCGCCGCGAGCACCTTGGTGATCACGGAACGGACCGATCGACGGCCGGTGATCAGGATCACGGCGATCAGCGCGGCGACGATCGCCGCCCAGACGAGCAGCACCGGCTGATCCAGCCGGAATCCCAGCAATCCGTCGAACACGTGGACACCCTCTCCCGACCCCGGGATCAGTATGTCCGCGCGCAGCGCGGGACGCCCTGCGCGATCGCTGTCCCACAGCAAGCGCTCAGTCCGCGCTCAACCGTCTGTCAGCTGGCCGACACGGCGGGTCAGAATCCGAGGCGTCCCAACAGTTTCGGATCGCGCTGCCAGTCCTTCGCGACCTTCACGCGGATCGAGAGGAACACCCGTGACCCCACGAGCGGTTCGATGCCGGCCCGGGCGCGGGCGCCGACGTCGCGCAGGCGCGAGCCGCCCTTGCCGATGATGATGGCCTTCTGGCTGTCCCGCTCCACGAACACGTTGGCGTAGATGTCGAGCAGGTCGGTGCCCTCACGCGGGATCATGTCGTCGATGGTCACCGCGAGCGAGTGCGGCAGCTCGTCCTGGACACCCTCGAGGGCGGCCTCACGGATGAGCTCGGACACCCGGTCGACGACGGTCTCGTCGGTCGTCGCCTCCGCGGGGTAGAGGCGCTCCGAGAGCGGCATGAGCTTCGTCACCTCGGTGACCAGGATGTCGAGCTGGTCGTCCGTCACGGCTGACAGCGGGATGACCGCGTCCCAGTCGCGGAGCTCGGAGATCGCGAGCAGCTGCTCGGCGATCGTGGTGCGGCTCGCGGTGTCGGTCTTCGTGACGATCGCGACCTTCTTCGCCCGCGGGAAGCCGTCGAGCGACTCGTTGATGAAGCGGTCGCCGGGACCGAGCTTCTCGTTGGCCGGGATGCAGAAGCCGATCACGTCGACGTCCGAGAGCGTCGACTGCACGAGATCGTTGAGCCGCTGTCCGAGCAGCGTCCGCGGGCGGTGGATGCCCGGGGTGTCGACGACGATGAGCTGACCGTGCTCGCGGTGCACGACGCCGCGGATGGCGCGTCGAGTGGTCTGGGGCTTCGAACTCGTGATCGCGACCTTCTCCCCCACGAGGGCGTTGGTCAACGTGGACTTGCCGACGTTGGGACGCCCGACGAAGGACACGAACCCCGCGCGGAAGTCGGACGGAGGGGTGGTGTCGCTCATGGGTGCTCCCGGTGTTCGGTGGACGCCTGCTGGGCGTCCTGCAGCTGGTCGTCGCGCTGGACGATGACGGTGAGGATGCGTCCCCGCCGCCCCTCGACCCGCTCGGCGGTGAGTTCGAGTCCGTTGGTCGAGACGGTGGATCCGACGACGGGCAGACGTCCGAGCGCCTTGGCCAGCAGACCACCGACGGAGTCGACGTCGTCGTCGTCGAGTTCGAGACCGAACAACTCCCCCAGCTCGTCGACGGCGAGACGGGCGTCGACCCGGAACCGACCGTCGTGGAGGTCGGTGACCTCGGGGGTGTCGGTGTCGTACTCGTCGGAGATGTCGCCGACGAGCTCCTCGATGAGGTCTTCGAGCGTGACGAGACCGGAGATGCCGCCGTACTCGTCGACGACCATCGCGATGTGGTTCGAGTCCTTCTGCATCTGCTGCAGCAGCGAGTCGGCCTTCTTCGACTCCGGGACGAAGCTCGCCGGCCGCAGCAGCGGCTCGATCGATCCGACCTCGGCCGCGCCCTCGCCGCCGAACATGGCCTTCACGAGGTCCTTCAGGTACAGGATGCCGACCAGGTCGTCGATGTCGCCGTCGCTCACCGGTGCCCGCGAGATGCCCGTCTCCAGGAACACCTCGAGCGCCTCACGGACACTGAGGTCGCGTTGCAGGCCGACGAGGTCGGTGCGCGGCACCATCACCTCCCGGACGAGCGTCTCGTTGAACTCGAAGATCGAGTGGATGAGCTCGCGGTCGTCCTCCTCGAGGACCGAGTGCGCCGTCGCCTCGTCGACCATGCTGAGCAGCTGCTCCTCGGAGGTGAAGGAGACCGAGCGTGGGAGGCCGGGAGTGACCCGGTTGCCCAGGGAGACCAGGACGTTGGCGATCGGCCCGAGGACGACCCGGGCGGTGCGGATCGCAGGGGCGCTGAACCGCAGCACCCCGCTGGCGTGGGTCCGCCCGACCCCTCTCGGGCTCGCGCCGACGAGGACGAAGGAGGTGCCCGTCATGATGATGACGGCCAGGACGAGGACCAGCCACAGTTCATCGATCGAGGAGGCGAGCGCGAGCGTCACGAGGACGGCCGCGGTCGTCTCCGCGAGGATCCGGATGAAGTTGATGGCGTTGACGTGCGCGCCGGGGTCCGCGGCGATCGCCCGGAGCGCCGACGCCGAGCGCGCGCCCTCGGCGAGGTCGAGGATGTCGGCGCCCGATTGCACGCCGATCGCCGCGTCGGCCGCGGCCATGAGACCGGCGAAGGCGACGAGGAGGAACGCGACGATGACGAAGACGGCGACGAGGGACATCAGCTGGTGCGTCGTCTCTCCTGCAGCGCGAAGGCGAGGAGGATGTCGCGCTGGATGCCGAACATCTCCTTCTCCTCGTCGGGCTCGGCGTGGTCGTAGCCGAGCAGGTGCAGGACGCCGTGGCAGGTCAGGAGCTGGAGCTCCTCCATCGTGGAGTGCTTCGCGGCGGTCGCCTGCGTCTCGGCGACCTGCGGGCAGAGGACGATGTCGCCCAGGAGTCCGGGTGGTGTCGGGTTCTCCTCCGTCCCAGGGCGCAGCTCGTCCATGGGGAAGCTCAGGACGTCCGTCGGGCCGGGCTCGTCCATCCACTGGACGTGCAGCTGTTCCATGGCGCCCTCGTCGACGAGGACGATGGCGAGCTCGGCGTCGGGGCTGACATGCATGGCGTCGAGCGCGAAGGACGCGAGTGCGAGGATCCGCGACTCGTCGACCGCCACGCCTGATTCGTTGTTGATCTCGATGGTCATGAGCGTCCTCGTTTCGGCTGGTGGTCTCGCGCTGACCCACGACGCTCCGCGCGGTTGGCGAACTCGGCCGCCTGCTCGCGTTCGAAGCGCTGTGCCTGGCGGACGGCGTCGTACTCGCCGTACGCGTCGACGATGCGACCGACGAGCGTGTGACGGACGACGTCGTCGCTTGTCAGGTTGGCGAAGTGGATGTCGTCGATGTCCTTCAGGACCCGGGTGACGAGACGGAGTCCCGATGCACCCGTCGGGAGGTCGATCTGCGTGACGTCGCCGGTGACGACGATCTTGGAACCGAACCCGAGCCGCGTGAGGAACATCTTCATCTGCTCCGGCGTGGTGTTCTGCGCCTCGTCGAGGACGATGAAGGAGTCGTTCAGGGTGCGTCCGCGCATGTAGGCGAGCGGAGCGACCTCGATCGTGCCGGCTGCGAGCAGCTTCGGGACGATCTCGGGATCCATCATCTCGTTGAGCGCGTCGTAGAGCGGACGGAGGTACGGGTCGATCTTGTCCGTGAGGGTGCCGGGCAGGTAACCGAGCCGTTCGCCGGCTTCGACCGCCGGGCGCGTCAGGATGATCCGGTTGACCTCCTTGCGCTGGAGCGCCTGGACCGCCTTCGCCATGGCGAGGTACGTCTTGCCGGTGCCGGCCGGACCGATGCCGAAGACGATCGTGTTCTCGTCGATGGCGTCCACATAGGCTCGCTGACCGACGGTCTTCGGTTTGATCGTCTTGCCACGGGAGGTCAGGATCACCTGGCCGAGGACCTCGGACGGCGAGGCCGTGCCGTCCTGGCCGAGGATCCGGGCCGAGGTGCTGACCTCCGCCGGGCCAGGGTCGTGTCCTTCTCGGACCATGGTGATGAGTTCCTCTACGAGTCGTCTGGCCGCATCGGCTTGCGCCGAGGGGCCGGTGATGGTGATCTCGTTCCCGCGCACGTGCACGGAGACGCCGGGGTGTTCGCGCTCGACGGTGGTGAGCAGGCGATCCTGCGGCCCGAGCAGCCGGACCATCGCGATGCCGTCGACCTGGAGCACATGCTCCACGTCCTCCTCCCGTCGACCGGCGGGGACGTCAGGGGTCGTTGCTTCAGGCTCCGCCAAGGGAGCCCTCCTGGAGGGAACCGCCGAGGACGTGCGCGTGCACGTGGAAGACCGTCTGGCCCGCGGTCTCACCGGTGTTGAAGACCAAGCGGAAGTCGCCGCCCGTGTGTTCCTGTGCGAGCGACGACGCGACCTCGACCATCTCGGCGAGCAGCGAGGGGTCGCCGGCCGCCAGTGCCACGACATCGCGGTATTCGGCGGTCTTCGGCACGACCAGCAGGTGCACTGGCGCCTGGGGGTTGATGTCGGCGAAGGCGATCACCCGATCGGTCTCGGCGAGGAGGGTCGTCGGGATCTCCCCGGACACGATGCGGCTGAAAACGGACGGTGCTTCACTCATGCCCACCAGTCTAAGGTTCGCAGCGGCGTCCTGCGCGGGCTGGACCCGGGTCACCAGCGGCCGAGCAGCACGTTCACCGCTGCGATCGCCGCCGGCCCCGCCGTCGAGGTGCGCAGCACACCCGAGCCGATCCGCACGGCGACCGCGCCGGCGTCGACGAGTCGCTCGAGCTCGGCGGGCGAGATCCCGCCCTCGGGGCCGACGACGAGCACCACCTCGTCGGTGTCGAAGGTCGACGGGTCGAGGTCCGTCAGGCTGAGCGCGGCCGTGGGCTCCAGGACGAGTACGGTCCGTCCGTCGGCATGGGCGGCGAGGCCACGCGCGTCGACGACCTCGGACACCTCGGGCACCCGGGCGCGGATCGACTGCTTGGCCGCCTCGCGCACGATCAGCTGCCAGCGGGCTCGGCCCTTGCTCGCCTTCTCGCCCTGCCAGCGGGAGATGCTGCGCTCAGCACCCCAAGGGATGATCCGGTCGACCCCGAGCTCGGTCGCCGCCTGGATGGCGAGTTCGTCGCGATCGCCCTTGGCCAGCGCCTGCACGAGCACGAGTGCCGGACGGTTCTCCGGATGCACGACCACCGACTCGACGCGCATCTCGAGCTCGCCCGGTTCGCTCCGGACGACGGTTCCCGTGGCGATCAGTCCGCGACCGTTGCCGATCGACGTGGTCTCCCCCACCCGCAATCGGCTGACCGACACGGCGTGCTTCGCCTCCGGCCCCCGGAGGGTGACCGAGTCGCCGACGCCGGTCGATTCGAGGTCCTCGCGGACGTACAGCGAGCTCATCTCAACCGACGCCGTGGAAACGGTCGCGGATCTTCGCGAACAGGCCCTGCTGGAACTGCGCCAGCGCAGGAGGACCCTGACGCCTGCCCGAGGCGAAGCTCTTGATGAGTTCCCGCTCGCGGTGGTCGAGCTTGGTCGGGGTGACGACCTGGACGCCGATCTTGAGATCGCCGCGGCTGTTGCCGCGGAGCCGGGTCACGCCTCGGTCCTTGACCGTGATGACCTCGGAACTCTGGACGCCCGGACGCAGTTCCACCTCGACGTCTCCGTCGAGTGCGTGGACCGTGACGTGGCGCCCGAAGATGGCGTCCGTCATCGGGACCTCCAGCGTGCACAGCAGGTCGTCGCCGTCGCGGCTGAAGACGTCGTGGTGCTTGACCTTCATCTCGAGGTAGAGGTCGCCGTTGGGGCCTCCGGCCGGACCGACCTCGCCGCTCCCGGGCATCTGCAGCCGCAGACCGGTGTCGACACCGGCCGGGATGTCGACCGACACGGTGCGACGGGCGCGAAGGCGTCCCTGCCCCTGGCAGGTGACACACGGGGTCGCGATGATCGTCCCGTAGCCACGGCAGGTGCCGCAGGGTGCCGAGGTCATGACGTTCCCGAGCAGCGAGCGGACGGCGCGCTGGATGGAACCGGTACCGTGGCAGATGTCGCAGGTGACCGGCGAGGTGCCCGGCTGGCAGCACGAGCCGTTGCAGGTGCCGCAGAGCACCGCGGTGTCGACCTCGAGGTCGCGGTGGGTGCCGAAGATGACCTCGTCGAGGTCGAGCTCGACACGGAGGAGGGCGTCCTCGCCGCGCGAGCGACGCGACTTCGGTCCACGCTGCTGTCCGCCACCGCCGAAGAAGGTGTCGAAGATGTCACCGAACCCACTGAAGCCGGCGTCGCCTCCACCGAACCCACCCGCCTGCGGACCCAGGTCGTACTGCTGGCGCTGCTTGGGGTCACTGAGCACGTCGTAGGCGTGCGTGACCTCCTTGAACCGCTCCGAGGCGTCGGATCCCGGGTTGACGTCGGGGTGCAGCTCGCGCGCGAGGCGGCGGTAGGCCTTCTTGATCTCTTCGGGCGTCGCCTCCTTGGCGACGCCGAGGGCTGCGTAGTGGTCGGGGTAGTCAGCCACTGAGGGCCTTTCGTTCGAGGTGCGGAAGGTGTTGGTGGACGCGACGAGGAGGCGTCACTCGGCGTCGAGGATGCGCGAGAGGTATCTGGCGACGGCTCGGACCGCCGCCATGTTGCTCGCGTAGTCCATTCTCGTGGGGCCGAGCACGCCGAGGCGGGCGATTTCGCCACCAGAGGAACGGTAGTTCCCCGCGACGACACTCGTCGTCTCGAGGCCGAACGACGCGTTCTCCCGCCCGATGCTGGCGACGACCCCGTCCCGCTCCGACTCCATCTCGCCGAAGAGCCTGAGGAGGACCACCTGCTGCTCGATCGCGTCGAGCACCGGGTAGATGCTGCCCGGGAAGTCGTCCTCCGTGCGAGCGAGGTTCGCAGCGCCCGCCATCACGAGGCGGTCCTGGCGCTGGGCCGAGAGCTGCTCGCGCACCGCGTCGACGATGCGGACCGCCGAGGACCGGTCGAGTTCGGCGATCGTGTCGGGGACGTCGCCGAGGGCGTCGTGGGCGTCGAGGAGGGGGCGTCCGGCGACCGCCTCGTTGCACGCACCGCGGAGGCGCGCGATGAGGTCGTCGTCGACCGGCCGCTCCGTCTCGATGAGACGCTGCTCCACCCGGCCGTTGTCGAGGATGATGACGGCGAGCACCCGGTTCGGCGTGACGCTCACGAGCTCGAGGTGCCGGACGCGGGCACGGGAGAACATGGGGTACTGGACGAGCGCGACCTGGTTCGTGAGTTGCGACAGGAGCCTCACCGTGCGGTGGAGCACCTCGTCGAGGTCGCCGGATGCGCCGAGGAACGTCTCGATCGCCGTCCGTTGTGCGTTGTTCAGGGGACGCCGGTCGGCGAGGTGGTCGACGAACATGCGGTAGCCCTTGTCCGTCGGGACGCGCCCCGAGGAGGTGTGGGGCGCGGCGATGAGCTCCTCGTCCTCGAGCTGGGCCATGTCGTTGCGGATGGTGGCCGCCGAGACGCCGAAGGAGTGACGATCGACGATCGTCTTCGACCCGACCGGCTCACGCGACGCGACGTAGTCCTGGACGATGACCCGGAGGACCTCGAGACCGCGATCCGACACCATGGCGAACCCCTCTCCTCGTCTCCGCCGAACACCGACCGTCAGCACTCGAACACCCTGACTGCCAATCATATCGCGGCCCACCGGAAGGCATCCCTTGCGCGCCGTGGCGGCCCAGGAATACCGTTGGCGACAGGCGTGGGTCCCGTTTCCGCGACACCTGGTGCGATACGCTCTGCTGGACCAATTGAATATCACTCTCCGTGAAAGGTGCGAAGATGTCCGATCCGAACGCTCAACCGCCCGTCGACCCTGCCAAGGGCGGGTCGGTTCCGCCTGCAGGAGACGGCGCGACGCCCCCGCCCGCAGCTCCTCACCAGCCGCCGGCAGGCTCCTACCCGCCGCCGCCCGCCGGTGGCTACGCGCCGCCGCCGCCCGGTGCCGGTTCCTACCCGCCGCCGCCCGCCGGCGCTCCGCAGTACCAGCAGCCCTACCCCGTCGCGCAGCCCATGAGCCCGTCCGACGAGAAGCTCTGGTCGACCCTCATCCACATCGGTGGGATCTTCTTCGGGTTCATCCCGCCGCTGATCGGCTACCTGGCGCTCAAGGACCGCGGGCCGTTCATCAAGGCCCACACGCTCACCGCGCTCAACTTCCAGTTGACGATGCTGATCGCGCTCGTGGTCGGCTCGATCCTCACGATCGTCGTGGTCGGCATCCTCGTCATCATCGCCGTGTACATCGTCGTGATCGTCTTCAGCATCATCGCCGCGATCAAGGCGAACAAGGGCGAGCTGTACAGCTACCCGCTCACGATCCAGTTCATCAAGGCCTGATCCTCCGAGCCCCACTCGACAGCCCCGTCCGGTCCGCCGGTCGGGGCTGTCGGTCTTCCGGCGGTCTGACGCCGTCCGACGGTCTCCCGGCCGGGACGCGCCCGGACCGCGTCAGTCGCCGACGAGTCGACGGACGACGGCGTCGGCGAGGAGTCGACCGCGTCGCGTGAGCTCGAGGCGGCCGAGGAGCGCCTGCCGCGCATCGACGAGCTCCTCGGCGATGAGCCCCGCGACGGCGGTTCGCGCCTCGGGGGCGAGGGTGCGGATCGGGATGCCGTCGCGCGTCCGGGTGAGCAACAGGATGCGTTCGAGTTCGCGGGTCTCGTCGTCGAGGGTCTCGCGACCGGCGGCGGGCGACTCGTCAGCCGCGATGCGCTGGGCGTAGGCCGCCGGGTGCTTGACGTTCCACCAGCGCACCCCGCCGACGTGGCTGTGGGAGCCGGGACCGACACCCCACCAGTCCTCACCCGTCCAGTAGGACAGGTTGTGCCGGGAGCGGTGAGCGTCGGACGTGGCCCAGTTGCTGACCTCGTACCAGCCGTATCCGGCTGCGGTCAGGAGGTCGTCGGCGAGCTCGTACATGTCGGCCTGCAGATCCTCGTCGGGCGTGCCGACCACGCCGGAACGGATCTGGCGGGCGAGCTTCGTGCCGGGCTCGACGATGAGCGAATAGGCCGACACATGGTCTGGGGCGCAGGCGATGGCGGTCTCGAGTGAGACCCGCCAGTCGGCGAGCGTCTCCCCCGGCGTCCCGTAGATGAGGTCGAGGCTGACGCCGAGACCGGCGTCGCGCGCCCACTGCACCACTAGCGGCACCCGGGCCGGGTCGTGCGTTCGTTCGAGCGTCGCCAGGACGCTCGGCACCGCAGACTGCATGCCGAACGAGACGCGGGTGAAGCCGGCGTCCGCCAGCGTCTGGAGGTACGCGGCGTCGACGGAATCCGGGTTCGCCTCCGTCGTCACCTCGGCGCCGGGCGCGAGGACGAAGGAGTCGGTCACACCACGCAGCATGCGGACCAGGTCGTCCGCCGGCAGCAGGGTCGGGGTGCCTCCCCCGAAGAAGACTGTGGAGACCTCGCGGTCGGGGACGCCGGACGCCTCCAGCACGCCGCGTCCGAAGCGGATCTCGGCCACCGCCTCGTCGGCGTAGTCGGACTGTTTCGCGCCGCGGAGTTCCGTCGACGTGTAGGTGTTGAAGTCGCAGTACCCGCAGCGCACCCGGCAGAACGGCACGTGCAGGTAGACACCGAACGCACGCTCGTGGGCACCGACGGCGGCCGACTCCGGCAGCAGCCCGTCGGACGGCGCCGGATCGGCGAGGGGAAGCGCGCTCGGCACGATCCGTCGCTCAGAGGCCGCGCGACGGCAGGAGTGCGCGCAGGTAGGCGTCGTTCATGGTCTTCCGACGGCGCTTCGAGCCGACGAGCTTCGCGGCGCCCTTCGTCGGGCGGAAGAAGGAGCGCACCACGATCCAGACGGAGTCGTCCTCACGCTGTTCGATCGTGAAGGACTGCTCGCCGCTCTCGGGGTCGCCGTCCATCGTGCCGATGGCCAGGCTGACGTGCCCCGGCTCCTCGGTCACCGAGATGACCCGGTGCGGGCCCGCGAGCGGTTCCCCGCCGACGGCACCCGCGAACACGACCGTCGTTCCCGGCGTGATGAACGGCGTACCGTCCTCGGCGAACCGCTGCTCCTCGTGCGTCTCGATCGGCTCCAGCGGGGTGCCGTCCTCCGCGAAGGCGATGCCGCCGTATTGCACGCCCGTCCCCGGGTGCACGTCGGTGATCTCGACGCCGCTCGCCCGGTGCAGTCCCCAGGTGAGCAGCGCCGTGGTCGCCAGGGCGAACCGTTCCTCCCCGCTGCCGAGTCGGAACTCGTCCTCCGAGGGCACGTAGCCCTCCGGCGGGTACTGCATGAGGTCGCTGCGCTGCGTCGCGCCGACCGCCGCGTAGTCGACGGCCTCGTCCTCGAACGAACTGCGTCGGGCGGTCACTTCTTGTCCTTCGTCTCGACGTCCCCGGAGAGCGCCGCGATGAACGCCTCCTGGGGCACCTCGACCTTGCCGACCATCTTCATGCGCTTCTTGCCCTCCTTCTGCTTCTCGAGGAGCTTCCGCTTGCGGGTGATGTCACCGCCGTAGCACTTGGCCAGGACGTCCTTGCGCATCGCACGGACGGACTCGCGGGCGATGATGCGCGCACCGATCGCCGCCTGGATCGGGACCTCGAACTGCTGCCGAGGGATCAGTTTCTTCAGCCGCTCGGTCATGAGCACGCCGTAGGCATAGGCCTTCTCGCGGTGCACGATGGCACTGAACGCGTCGACCTGATCGCCCTGGAGCAGGATGTCGACCTTCACGAGATCCGCGGCCTGCTGGCCGGAGGGCTCGTAGTCGAGCGAGGCGTAGCCCTGCGTGCGGCTCTTCAGGTGGTCGAAGAAGTCGAAGACGATCTCACCGAGCGGCATCGTGTACCGGAGTTCGACGCGGTCCTCGCCCAGGTACTCCATGCCGAGGAGCGCGCCACGGCGGCTCTGGCAGAGCTCCATGATGGTGCCGACATAGTCCTTCGGCGCGAGGATGCCCACCTTCACCATGGGCTCGGAGACCTCGAGGATCTTGCCCGACGGGAACTCACTCGGGTTCGTGACGGTGACGACCTGCTTGTCCTCGGTCTTCACCTCGTAGGTGACCGACGGGGCCGTGGCGATGAGGTCGAGGTCGAACTCGCGCTGGAGCCGCTCGGTGACGATCTCGAGGTGCAGCAGCCCGAGGAAACCGACGCGGAACCCGAAGCCGAGGGCGACCGAGGTCTCCGGCTCGTAGTTCAGCGAGGCGTCGGAGAGCTTCAATTTGTCGAGCGCGTCGCGCAGGATCGGGTAGTCGCTGCCGTCGATCGGATACAGACCGGAGAACACCATCGGCTTCGGATCCGTGTAGCCGGGCAGGGCGTCCGTCGCCGGCTTGACCGCCGTCGTCACGGTGTCGCCGACCTTCGACTGCCGGACGTCCTTCACGCCGGTGATGAGGTAGCCGACCTCACCGACGCCCAGCCCCTTGGTGGGCGTCGGCTCCGGTGAGCTGACGCCGATCTCGAGGAGGTCGTGTACGGCGCGGGTCGACATCATCTGGATGCGCTCGCGTGGACTCAGCTGGCCGTCGATCATCCGGACGTAGGTCACGACGCCGCGGTAGGTGTCGTAGACGGAGTCGAAGATCATGGCGCGCGTCGGTGCGTCCGGGTCGCCGGTGGGGTTCGGGATGCGGCCGACCACCCGGTCGAGGAGTTCCTCGACGCCCATGCCCGTCTTGCCGGAGACGCGCAACACGTCCTCCGGTCGACCACCGATCAGGCTGGCGAGTTCCTTAGCGTACTTGTCGGGGTCCGCGGCCGGCAGGTCGATCTTGTTGAGCACCGGGATGATCTCGAGATCGTTCTCAAGCGCCAGGTAGAGGTTCGCGAGCGTCTGCGCCTCGATACCCTGCGCGGCGTCGACGAGGAGGATCGCGCCCTCGCAGGCGGCGAGCGATCGGGAGACCTCGTAGGTGAAGTCCACGTGCCCGGGGGTGTCGATCATGTTGAGCGCGAAGGTCTCACCGTTCAACGACCACGGCATCCGGACGGCCTGGCTCTTGATCGTGATGCCACGCTCGCGCTCGATGTCCATGCGGTCGAGGTACTGCGCCCGCATGTCGCGGTCCGACACCACACCCGTGATCTGCAGCATGCGGTCCGCCAGCGTCGACTTGCCGTGGTCGATGTGGGCGATGATGCAGAAGTTCCGGATGAACGCCGGGTCGGTCGATGCCGGCTCGAGGGCCTTCACTGCTTGGGGGCTCACGCGTTCCTCGGGGTCAGGGGTGGAATCGGGCAACCCTCATTGTCCCACGGCGGAGAGCACCCGCGCTGCGGTACCCTGGATTGCCAGAACTCGGCCTGACTGGTAATGTTGCCTGTTGGCTTGCGTGTGAGTTGAGACCACACGAGAACTCGCTTGAAGACGCCCTCTTCCGTCCGACGGCACCGAACATCATTTCCTCGAACCGAAAGTTGACCCAACGTGGCAAACATCAAGTCGCAGATCAAGCGCATCGGCACCAACAAGAAGGCCAACGAGCGCAACAAGGCCGTCAAGAGCCAGCTGAAGACCGCCATCCGCGCCACGCGCGAGGCCGTCGTCGCCGGCGACAAGGCTCAGGCCGAGTCCGCTCTCAAGCTCGCCGCGAAGAAGCTCGACAAGGCCGTGAGCAAGGGCGTCATCCACCAGAACCAGGCAGCGAACCGCAAGTCGGCCATCGCCAAGCAGGTCAACGCGCTCTAAGCGACACCAGCTGCAAGGCCCCGGCGTTCTTCGGAACGTGCGGGGCCTTTCGCGTTGCCGGGCAACCCGCATCGAACCAGCCGCGGCCCATGAAGCCCGCCCCGCTCCCTGAAGCCAGTGCCGGTCCCTGAGCTTGTCGAAGGGCAGCCCGATCGGCGGCGCGTCGAGCGTGACCGGCTACCGCGCGGCCGGATCGACGCCGCGCGCGGCAATGACGCCGACGAGGCGCTCGAGCGCGAACACCGGGTCGCGGGTCGCGCCCTTCACCCCGGCATCGGTCTCGGCGAGCATCTGCACGACACGGCCGATTCCCGCGTCCGTCCACCCGGACAGGTCTCGGCGGGCTCGGTCGACCTGCCAGGGAGCCAGGCCGAACTGCTGTGCGATCTGACCGGAGCCACCGCGGGCCGACGACACCTTGGCCATCGTGCGGATCTTCATCGCGAAGGCGGCCACGATCGGAACGGGGTCGGCGCCGGAGTCGAGCGCCTGACGGAGGGCGAGCAAGGCCTCACCGTGGCGCCCTCCGATCGCGGCGTCGGCCACGTCGAAGGCGCTCGTCTCCACGCGGCCGCCATAGTACTTGTCCACCGTCTGCTCGGTGATCTCCGCCGACGCGTCGGCCATGAGTTGGCTGCACGCCGCGGCGAGCTCGGCGAGGTCGTCGGAGAACGCCCCGACGAGTGCGCGCAACGCCTGTGGAGTGATCCGTCGGCCCGCCGCCTTGAACTCCGCGGCAGCGAAGTCCGCTTTGTCGCTGTCGCGCTTGAGCTCGGTGCAGACGATCTCCACACCGCCTCCGGTCCCGGAACGGATCGCGTCGAGCAGCTTCTTGCCCCGCACGCCGCCGTTGTGCCGCAGCACGAGGTACGCGCCCTCCGGTGGTGCCTCGAGGTAGCGGATGGCCTCGGTGAGGAACTGGTCGGAGCACTTCTCGACCTGACTGACGCGGACGAGCCGCGGCTCGCCGAACAGGGAGGGGCTCGCGACCGTGAGGAGTTCCCCCGGCGCATAACTGTCTGCGGCGACGTCGTTGACCTCGAGCGAGGGGTCCTCGGAGACGAGGAAGTCGCGCAGGCGGCGGATGGCACGTTCGGCCAGGAAGGATTCGGTGCCGGAGACGAGCACGATCGGGGCCGGCCGGATCTCCGACCAACCGAGCTGGGGGATCGCCGCGGAGGCCTTGGCGGCCGTCTTGGCCTTACCGCGACCGGCGGAACGTGGTGCAGCCACAGCGGCTCCTCTCGACCGTCCGAGTCTACCGGCGGCCGCCGACGCCGGTCGGGTCGGCGGCTCCGGCACGTTCCGACCAAACCCGGAACGCCCCGGCCTCCCCCGGCGCGAGCAGGATCGTGCCCGACTCGTCCGTCCGCAGGATCTCGGCGCCGGTGCCCGCGTAGAGGTCCAGGGCGGAACGCGTCGGGTGCCCGTAGCCGTTGTCGGCGCCGACCGACACGAGCGCCACGCTCGCTGCGAGCGAACGCGCCAGGCGCTCGCTCTGATCGGCCGACCCGTGATGGGACACCTTGACGACGTCGATCGCCTGCCCGAGGGTGTGTCGACCGAGGAGTCGGTCCTGTGCCTCGGCACCGAGATCGCCCAGCAGCAGGACCGAGGCGGCCGCGAGGTCGAACCGGACCACCACACTCGCGTCGTTGCCCGGTTCGATGCCGCCGGCAGCGGGATCCGGCCACAGCACCTGCCACGGGGCGCCGGTCTGCGGATCCCCGAGGAGACCTTGGTCGCCGGACGCCGCCTGCCGCACCTCCGCGCCGGCGTCTCGCAGGACCCGCCCGATGCGCTCGTCCGCCGGATCGTCCACCGGCCCGACGAGGGCGTGGTCGACCAGACCGACGACGGCCTCGAGCCCGCCGACGTGGTCGAGGTCGTAGTGCGTGAGGACGAGCAGATCGATCCGGGTGACGCCCAGTCCGTCGAGGCAGGACCGGAGCGGCTCCGGGTCCGGTCCCACGTCGACCAGCGCGGTGGAACCGCCCTGTCGGAGCAGCACGGCGTCGCCTTGTCCGACGTCGCAGGCAGCGATCGTCCAGTCACCTGGGCGGTGCAAGGCGGTGCCGAGACCGACCCCCACCGTTCGACCGCACAACACGACCAGTGACAGCACCACCACCACGGCGATCGCCCTCCTCCATCCGGCCGAAAGCTCGCGCCCGCGCAGGAGGAGGATGGCAATGAGCAGCGTCGGGATCGTGACGAGCACGACGCCCAGGGGCCCCTCCGGCCACGGGACCCGCGCCGCGGGGATCCCCGCGAACCACCGCGCGACCGCGGCGATCCAGCTGGCCGGCACCCACCCGAGCCAGGCGACCGACATCGCGAGTGGCGTCGACACCGGGGCGAGGAGGCAGGCGAGGAGCCCGAGCAACGTGGACGGTGCGGCCGCCGGACCGGCCAGCAGGTTGGCCGGGACACCGCCGAGTTGGATGCTCGGATCCAGCAGGACGAGCATCGGTTGGCAGGCGAGTTGCGCGGCCGCCGGGATCGCGATCAGGGCCGCGATCCGTCGCGGCAACCAGCGGGCGAGGAGGTCCGTGAGTGGGCCGCTGAGCAGCAGGAGCCCGCCGGTCGCGAGCACCGACAGGCCGAACCCGTACTGTCCTGCCAACCAGGGATCGTTCACGAGCAGCACGATCACGGCGAGAGCCAGTGCGGCGAGGCCCCGGAGCGGTCGTCCGAAGCCGCCCATCAGCAGGACGAACGCGGCCATGAGCGCCGCCCGCTGCACGCTCGGCTGCGGCGTGACGAGGACCACGAACGCCGTGAGTGCGAGGAGCGCGCAGCTGATCCTGAGCGCCCGTCCTCCTCCGAGCGCCGCGACCGCTGAGCTGATCAACCAGACGATGACGGCGCAGTTCGCGCCGGACACGGCCGTCAGATGTGACAGGGAACTCTGCTGCATCCAGCCGGTCACCTCGTCGCCGACCTGGCTGACGTCGCCGATGGCGAGACCGGGTAGGAGCTCACCACCCGGCCCAGGAAGCGAGCCGGCGAGCTCGATGAGCCCGGACCGGAGCGACGTCGACCAGCCGAGGGCGGCAGGGGTCTCCTCCAGTCGCGTCGGCGGATCGCGCACGAACACCAACGCGGCGCGCGCATCGCCGGGAGCGTTCCATCGCAACGCTCCCGTGATCCGCCACCGCTCGCCGACCCGCGGGGATCGGTCCGCCTCAGCCGGCGCGAACACGAGGACGGGCACGGAGGACTCCTGCAGCACCCGTCCGTGCGACACCGACACGAGGTCGGCGGCGAACCGGATGGACGACCCCGAGGAGGCGGTACCCGACGGGACCGCGTCAGCGGTCACCACGACCTCGGCGGTCACCCGCGAGGACCCGAGCGCCCGCAAGGCCGCGGGCTGACGATCGGGCGCGTGCGCGGCGACGGAGG
Organism: Plantibacter sp. Leaf314; assembly: GCF_001423185.1. NCBI lineage: Bacteria > Bacillati > Actinomycetota > Actinomycetes > Micrococcales > Microbacteriaceae > Plantibacter > Plantibacter sp. Leaf314. Next base: position 616,392 of record NZ_LMOB01000001.1, read on the forward strand.
CGGTCACGAGGCCGAGCGTCGCCGCGCAACACGCTCCCAGCAGGAGCATCGTCGCCCAGATCTCCCCCTGACCGGCGGCACGTGTCGCCGCGTCGGCTCCACGCCGCTGGATCGACACGGCGCAGACGAGGCAGAGCGTCGCGGTCACGAACGCGACCAGCGCCGTCCCCCATGCCGCGCCGGGCATCCCACAGCAGATCGCGGCCCCGATCCAGGTGACCGCCGCCGGGACGAGCATCCGGGGCCACGTTGACGCGGCGCCGTCGCGTTCACCCACGGGTCAGCGACCGCGGGCCACGTCAGACGGTGGCCGCCGCACGCAACCCCTCCAGCGTCTTCGTCCCGATGCCCTCCACCGCGCTGAGATCGTCGAGCGTCGCGAACGGACCGTTCGCCTCGCGCCAAGCCACGATCCGTTCCGCCAGGGCCTCACCGATACGCGGCAGCGCGGTCAGCTCCGAGGCCGAGGCCGAGTTCACATTGACGAGCTGCCCACCGGACGGGCTCCCGGCGCCTGCACCGTTCACCGCTCCCCCGGTCGGTACCTCACCGATGACGGGCACGTACAGCTGTTCCCCGTCGTTCACGAACCGCGCGAGGTTGACCGCGGTCGTGTCGGCGTCCGGGAGGAGTCCGCCGGCGGACGCCACGGCGTCGAACGCGCGGGAACCACCCGGAAGGCGATAGACCCCGGGAGCGGCGACGGCTCCGAGGACGTGGACGTAAAGCTCACCGGTGGTCGTCGACGGAGCCGTCGCGCCGGCTGAGGACGCGGGCGCCGAGCCGGTGTCGGCCGAGAGCTCCGCGCCGCCGATGGTCCGGACCGCGCCACCAGAACTGAGCGTCGACACGACGATCGCGACCACAAGCGCTGCGATCACCAGGACCACGGCGGCTCCGGCTCGGAACTCGGGCCGCGGCCGTCGTCGGAGGCGGGCAAAGGCCGATGGACGCCCGAACGGCATCTGCGGGGATGCGGGAGCCTGATCGCTGGTCATCCTCGAACGCTACGAGTCGGGGCGCACCTCCCCCGTCGCTCGTCCTCGCTCCGGGCATGGAGCGCGCCGTCGAGGTCCCTGTGGAGCGGGCTCGGGGCGAGCCGAGAGACCCGCCCCGAACCGCGTCAGCCCTTCGTGGCGATGCTCACCACGCGCGGGGCACGGACCACGACGTTGACGATCTCGCGGTCACCCACGGAACGTTGCACGGCAGCGCTGGCGCGAGCGAGCTGCTCGAGCTCCTCGCCGGAGATCTTCGGCGACACCTCGAGCCGGTCGCGGACCTTGCCGTCGACCTGGACGACAGCCGTCACCTGATCCTCGACGAGCAGCGACCGGTCGGCCTTCCGCCACGGCACCAGCGAGATCGACGGCTGGTAGCCGAGCTTGGCCCACATGTCCTCGGCCGTGAACGGCGCGAACAGGTCGAGCGCCATGGCGGTCACCTCTGCGGATTCGCGCACGGCAGGGTCGCCGGCACCGGGGCCACCGTCGATCGCCTTGCGGGTCGCGTTGACGAGCTCCATGAGCCGCGCGACGACGACGTTGAACTTGCCCGCTTCGATGAGCCCGGGAGCCTCGGCCAGGAAGTGGTGCGTCAGCTTGCGCAGCTTCTCGTCGCCGTCCTTCCAGGCGACGTCGGGCGAGCTGGTGACGTCGTGCGCCACGCGCCAGGCACGTGCCAGGAACTTCGCCGATCCCGCCGGCGAGACGTCGGCCCAGTCGATGTCGTCCTCCGGAGGTCCGGCGAACGCCATCGTGACACGCAGTGCGTCGGCTCCGTAGGACCGCAGCTCCTGCGCGAACTCCACGAGGTTGCCCTTGCTCTTGCTCATCTTGGAGCCGTCGAGGATGACCATGCCCTGGTTGAGCAGGGCGCTGAACGGCTCGGTGAAGCCCACCTTGCCGAGGTCGAAGAGGACCTTCGTGATGAATCGTGAGTACAGCAGGTGGAGGATGGCGTGCTCGACGCCGCCGACGTACTGGTCGACCGGAGCCCACTTGTCGGCCTCCTTCGGGTCGAACGCGATCTCGTCCGAGGTCGGGTTCAGGAACCGCAGGAAGTACCAGGAGCTGTCGACGAAGGTGTCCATCGTGTCGGAGTCCCGCTTCGCAGGCTTCCCGCACGACGGGCAGTCCACGTTGATCCAGTCCTCAGCCGCGGCCAGCGGGCTCATGCCCTTCGGACGCAGGTCGAGCCCGGCGGCATCCGGCAGACGCACCGGCAGCTGGTCCTCGGGCACCGGCACCTCACCGCAGGCCTCGCAGTGGATGATCGGGATCGGCGTCCCCCAGTAGCGCTGCCGGGAGATCAACCAGTCGCGCAGACGGTAGTTCTTCGTCTTCGCTCCGAGACCGCTCGACGCGAGCGCGGCCGTCACCTTCGGGATGGCGTTCGACTTGCTCAGACCGTCGAAGGGGCCGGAGTTCGTCAGGCGTCCCTCGCCGGTGAGCGCGACACCCGTCTTCGCGGGATCGATCGACGGCAGGTCCTCGGGCAGTTCGCCGTCGACGATGATCGGGATGGCACCCGTCACGGGCTGGGTGGTGTCGACCACGACGCGCACGGGCAGGTCGAAGGCTCGGGCGAAGTCGAGGTCGCGCTGGTCGTGCGCGGGAACCGCCATGATCGCGCCGTGCCCGTAGTCGGCGAGGACGTAGTCGGCGGCCCAGATCGGCAGACGCTCCCCGCTCAGCGGGTTGACGGCGTACCGCTCGAGGAAGACGCCGGTCTTCTGCCGGTCGGTCGCGAGACGCGCGATCTCGCTCTCACCCTTGACGCTGTCGAGGTAGGACTGGAACCGTCCCTTGACCTCGTCGGAGGCGTCGGCGACCAGCTCGGCGGCCAGCTCCGAGTCGGGCGCGACGACCATGAACGTCACGCCGTACAGGGTGTCGGGACGCGTGGTGTACACGGACACCGGCTCGTCGCGGCCTTCGATGCTGAACGCGACGTCGGCACCGTTCGAACGACCGATCCAGTTCCGCTGCATGCTGAGGACCTTGGACGGCCAGGTGCCCTCGAGCTGGTTGAGGTCGTCGATCAGGCGGTCGGCGTAGTCGGTGATGCGGAAGTACCACTGGGTGAGCTTCTTCTTCGTCACCTCGGCGCCGCAGCGCTCGCAGTGACCGTCGACGACCTGCTCGTTCGCGAGCACGGTCTGGTCGTTCGGGCACCAGTTGACGGGGCTCGCCTTGCGGTACGCGAGGCCCTTCTCGAACAGCTGGAGGAACAGCCACTGGTTCCAGCGGTAGTACTCGGGGTCGCTGGTGTGCAGCTCACGGTCCCAGTCGAACGACGGGCCGTACTGGCGGAAACTCGCCTTCTGCTGGGCGATGTTCGCGTACGTCCACTCGCGCGGGTCGACGCCGCGCTGGATCGCCGCGTTCTCGGCGGGGAGGCCGAAGGAGTCCCAACCGATCGGGTGCAGCACGTTGAATCCCTGGTGGCGCCAGTAACGCGCCACGATGTCGCCGAAGCCGAAGGCCTCCGCATGACCCATGTGGAGGTCGCCGGAGGGGTAGGGGAACATGTCGAGGACGTACTTCCGGGGACGCTTGTCGGCCGGATCGGCGGTGGCGAAAGGCTTCAGCTCGTCCCAGACGGGAAGCCACTTCTCCTGGATCGCCTGGAAGTCGTACCGCTCGCCGTCGCGGCGGTCCTCGGTGTTGCGCTCGTCTGACACGTCACTCTCAATCACTGCAGGTGCTGGGGTGGAACCCGTGGGTTGCTCGCACGGCGGTCGGCCGCAGGATGGGCGGGTTGGAGCGCACGCCGGCGCTCCGTCCAACGGTCAAGCCTACCGGGATTCCGGCTCCGGCCGTCCGACGCCGAGGGCCCTCAGCGGAGCAGCCGCCTTGGTCCAGGTCTCCTCCAGCTCCTCCTCGGGGACGGAGAGCGCCGTGATGCCGCCACCCGTGCCGATCGAAGCGCCGTCCGGATCGATGACGATGGAGCGGATGACCATCGCGAGATCCATCGATCCGTCCGCCGACAGCAGCCCGAAGGCCCCCGCGTACACGCCACGTGGTCCCGCCTCGAGGTCGTGGAGCAGTTCCATGGCCCGCCGCTTGGGCGCGCCCGTCATGGAGCCGGCCGGGAACGCGGCCTCAACGACGTCGAGCGCGTCGAGCCCCGATCGGAGTCGACCCTCGACGGTGCTCACCAGCTGATGCACCTGCGGGTAGCTCTCCACCTGGTGGAGGGCGGTGACCGCGACCGAGCCGAGCTCGCACACCCGTGAGAGGTCGTTGCGCATCAGGTCGACGATCATGAGGTTCTCCGCCCGTTCCTTCGGACTGGCGAGCAGCTCCGCGCGTTGCCGCGCGTCGTCCACCGGGTCCGCGCCGCGCGGACGTGTCCCCTTGATCGGTCTGGTCCGCACCCGGCCGCCCGCGGAGACCTCGAGGAACTGCTCCGGCGAGGAACTCGCGAGGGACAGCTGCCCGAAGCGGAGGAGACCGCCGTGGTGGGTCGGGCTCATCGCCCGGAGACGGAGGTAGGTGGCGAGCGGATCGTGGACGCCGTCGACCCGGAGGGTGTTGGTCAGGCAGAGCTGGTAGGCGTCGCCACGCCTGATGTGCTCCTGGCAGGCCCCGACGAGCCGGACGTACGCCGGGTCCGCGTGGCGCGGCATGCAGACCCCGCCGGCCGTGGGCGCCAGCGGCGGCAGCGGCGACCGGTCCTGCACGCGCTCAGCTGCCCACGCGAGCCAAGCGGGATCGGCCGACGAGATGGTCACCGTCCGCGCAGCGTGGTCGAACCGCACCTGGTCGTCGAGGCGCATCATCGACGCGGCGGGGACGGAGGTCTCGCGAGCCGGAGCGCCGACGAGTCCGGCCCCGAACTCGTAGCCGAACCACCCCACCCAATCACCCGGATCCTCTGGCGCGTCTGCACGGAGCGCGCGGAGGGACTCCAGCAGCGACCCCCGACGGACGGTCGAGTCTGACGCGACGCTCACGTGTTCCACCGTGCCGAGGACCGCATCGGCGACGAGCCGCTCCGCGCCTCGCCCCATCAGGCTGACGCCGGTCTCCGCCCCCGGCCCGGAGTCCAACCAGCACGCCCACGGTTCGTCGACGAACACCCGACGGAAGACGTCCTCCGGCTCAGACCAGCTCGGCAGCACGAGCTGTCGTCGCTCCCGAGGCGTCGGCATCACCGGAACGTCGCCAGCGGCGGGGCGACGATCCGGAGTCGGGCGGTCACCAGCGCTGCCGGTACCGGGGTGTGGGAGATCACGACGACGGCACGGCCGTCCGAACCCGCGGCGCCGAGCAGGTCCTCCAGGAGCGCGTTCGCCCGTTCGGGATCGACGTTGGCCGTCGGCTCGTCGAGGACGAGCACGGGGAACTCGCGGAGGAGCGCCCGAGCAAGGGCGATCCGTTGCGCCTGTCCCCCGGACACGAGGGCCCCGTGTTCCCCGACCGGCCGGTCGAGTCCGCCGCGCTCCGCCAGCCAGGACGAGAGCCCGACCCGCTCCAACACCGACTCGAGGGCTGCGTCGTCCGCCGTGTCACGGGCGAAGAGTAGGTTCTGACGGATGTCCGCGTCGAACAGGAACGGTCGTTGTTCGACGAGACCGACCGTCTCACGGAGTGTGTCCGCGCGGATCTCGCGGGCCTCCACCCCTCTGACGCGATACCGGCCCTCGTACTCGAGGAAGCGGACGAGCACGTGAGCGAGCGTGGTCTTCCCCGCGCCGCTGTCGCCCTCGACGAGGAGGCGATCCCCCGCCGACAGACGGAAGCTGATCGGTGCAAGAGCGGGCCGCGCATCGCCCGGCCAGCGCGCGCTCAGGTGCTCGACCTCGAGCAGGACCCCGTCGGACGCCGGTAGCTCGGCGATGCCGGCGTCCTCGTCCGGGATCTCCTCGGGACGGGTGCTCGGGACCGCCTCGGCGACCCGTTCAGCGCTGGCTACCGCCTCGCGCCAGGCGCCGAAGGCGAGCGGCACCATCGAACAGACCTCGAAGACGGCGAGTGGAACGAGCACGACCACCGTGAGCGCGGGTCCGCCGATCGAGCCGAGGGCCGGCATACCCGCCCACAGGGCCGCGACGACGGCTGAGCCCGAGGCGAGCGCAAGCACGGCCCCGGCAACACCGGCTCCGGCCGCCCGCCGGACCATCGCGCGCGTCAGCGCAGCGTCCGCCCGCTCGATCCTGGCCCGTGCGGCCCCCACGGCACCGTACGCCGTCAACACGTCCAATCCGGTGACGAGTTCCAGGAGCGCTTCCGACAGCGCGCCGCGCAGTGGGGCCAGGTCGCGTTCGGCTCGCGCGGCCACGCGACTGACCAGCAGCCAGGACACGAGGAACGCGACGATGAGGCACACCGCCAAGGCGATCCCCGCTGCCGGAAGCAGCGCGGTCGTCAGGATGACCGCGGCACCGGCGATGACGCCCGACACCACCAGCGGCTGGACGACGCGCAACGGCACGTTCTGCAGCTCGTCGACGTCGGTCACGAGTCGTGTGAGCAGATCCCCTCGCCCGGTGAGCTGCAGGCCGTCCGGGGCCACGGGGATGACCCGCTCGATCATGCCGGCGCGCAACTGCGACAACTGGCGGAAGGCCGCGTCGTGGCTGAGCAGTCGTTCGAGGTACCGGAACGACGCCCTGGCAAGGGCGAACGCACGGACGCCGACGACAGCGACGCCGAGCTCGACGATCGACGGTTGCTCGGCGGCCTTGGTGATCAGGAACGCGCTGGAGGCGAGGAGGGCCACGGCTGCTCCGGCGGAGAGGATGCCGGCGAGGAGCCCTGGGAGGAAGCGTCGCACCGGCGGTTGCGCCAGGCGGATGATCTGCTTCACGCGCTCATCCATGGAGCACCGCCGGCTCATCGTGGGCACGCGAGGCACGCACGGGGATCTCCAGCACGGCATCGGCGCGTTCGCTGATCATGGGGCGGTGCGTGATGACGATGACCACTGCTCCGGCGTGGGCGGCCTCACGCGCGGCGTCGATCACGAGCGCCTCGGACGCGGAGTCGAGGGCCGAACTCGGCTCGTCGAGGAGCAGGACGGGCGTCCCGGCGGCGGCGGGGGTGCGCGCCAGGCGGTACAACGCCCGCGCGATCGCGATCCGCTGCGCCTGCCCACCGCTGACCCCGTCGCCGACCGCACCGATCGGGTGCTCGAGCGGAAGTGTGGACAGTCCGACCCTCGAGAGCGATCGGGCGACGAGCGCGTCGTCGGGCGTCTCGTCGCCGAGTGCCACGTTGCCGCCGACGGTCCCCGCGATGAGGGCGGGACGTTGGCCTGCCCACGACAACCAAGGTCGGTCTGCGGACGTGGGCGACACCTCGACGCCGTCATGCCGGATCGTTCCACCGGTCTCGACGAAGCCGAGGATCGCGGAGGCCATACTCGTCTTCCCCGCACCGCTGGGCCCGACGACCGCGGTCATCGTCCCGGCGGGGAACGAGGCGTCGAGTGCATCGAGCACCACCTGGTCGCCGTACCGGACGTCCAGCCCATGGAGCAGCAGGCCCGGTGCCGACTGCGTCCGGTGACCCGCCGTCGACACCGACCGTGCGGACGCGCCCGGGGTGGCCTGCTCGGACAGCGCCGCCGCCTCGTCGAGGATCTCGAAGACCTCTTCGGCCGCGGTAACCCCCTCCGCCGCGGCATGGTAGTTCGCGCCGACGTTCCGCAGCGGCAGGAAGGCCTCCGGGGCGAGGATGAGGACGAAGAGCCCGGTGCCGAGGAGCAGCGAGCCGTCGAGGAGCCTGAGCCCGATGCCGACGGCCACCACGGCGACCGCGAGACTCGAGAGGAGTTCGAGGGCGAACCCGCTCATGAACGAGAACCGCAGCACCTTCATGGTCTCGACGCGGTACTCCTCCGTCACCGACCGGACCCGCGCCACCTGTCGATGCTGCCGGCCAAAGAGCTTCAGGGTCGCCATGCCCGCGACGAGTTCGAGGAATCCGCGCGACAGGTGCGCCAGGGTGTCCCACTGGCGTCGTTGCACCGTCTGCGTCGCGAACCCGATGAGGATCATGAAGACGGGGATGAGGGGCAGGGTCACGACGACCGTGATCCCGCTGATCGGATCCTGCAGGAAGATGACCGCTGCGATGATCGGCATCGCGATGGCAGTGAGGATGAGTTGCGGCACGTACCGGCCGAAGTACGCGTCCAGCGCGTCCAAGCCACGGCCCGACACCGTGGTGAGCGCCGCTGAGCTCCGCCGGGAGACCCAGCCGGGACCGAGCGCCTCGAATGCTCCGACGAGCGCGCGCCGCAACTCGCTCCGGACCACGGCGGAGCCGCGGGCGTTCACGGCGTCCGCCGCCAGGACCGCTGCCGAACGGAGGACCACGATGCCGGTCAGCAGCCACAGCGACGGCAGCAGCTCGTCGATCGGATCGCCGGCGATCGAGCGGGACACCAGCTGCGCGACGAACCAGGCGAAGCCGAGCGTGCATGCGGTCTGCACCAGGGCGATGACCGCGCCGAGGGCCAGGACCGACCTGGCTCCCCGGGCATAGCGGAGCAGTCGCGGATCGAGGGGGCGCACGATGACAGGTTAGTGCGCGGCCGCTTCGATGTGCTGACGGGTGATGCGCTTCCGGAACACCCAGTAGGTCCACCCCTGATAGGCGAGGATGAGCGGGAGGAAGATCAGGGCCGTCCAGGACATCACCGTGAGCGTGTACTCCGTGGAGGACGCGTTCGCGATCGTCAGGCTGTTCGCGGGGTCGTTGCTCGCCGGCATGACGGCGGGGAACAGCGCGGTGAACAGGGTCAGCACCGCGGCGGCGACCGTCACCGCCATGAGCGCGAAGGCTCGTCCCTCGAGCCCACGGCTGTTCGCGAACCAGGCGCTGATCAGCGACACCGCGGCGATCGCCGCGAGGATGAGGACCGGCAGCGAGAAGTGCGCGAGGACGGTCCATCCGAGGAACGAGGCGGCCAACACGATGGCGAGGAGGCCCGCACGGCTCGCGAGACGACGGGCGCGTTCACGGATGTCGCCCTCGGTCTTCAGCGAGGCGAAGACGGCCCCGTGTGCGAAGAAGAGCACCAGCGTGGTGAGACCACCGAGGATCCCGTACGGGTTGAGCAGCGTGAAGAGGGTGCCCGTGAAGTTGTGGTCGGCGTCAAGCGGCACGCCCTGGATGATGTTCGCGAACGCGACGCCCCAGAGGAAGGCCGGGAGCGCCGACCCCACGATGATCATGAGGTCGAACCGCCGCTTCCAGGACGCTTCGGGACGCTGGTGCCGGTATTCGAACGACACCCCACGGACGATGAGGGCGAGCAGGATGAACAGCAGCGGGAGGTAGAACCCACTGAACAGGGTCGCGTACCACTCCGGGAAGGCGGCGAACAGGCTCGCGCCGGCGACGATCAGCCAGGTCTCGTTCAGATCCCAGACCGGCCCGATCGTGTTGATGAGCATCCGGCGGTCGGTCTCGTCCTTGCCGAGGAAGGGGATCGTCATTCCGACGCCGAAGTCGAACCCGTCGAGCACGAAGTATCCGACGAACAGGGCGGCGATGATCCAGAACCAGAGAATCGTGAGGTCCATGATGCGCTCCTAGTAGACCGTGGTTGCCGGGGCGGCGGGCTTCTGCACGCCGTCGTCGTCGGGCGGGGACATCTCGATGGCATCCGGTCCGGCGGTGATGGTCTTCTTCAACAGCCCGAACTCGACGACCAGTAGGGAGCCGTAGACGACGGTGAAGGCGATGAGCGAGATCAGCACGTCGAGACCGGTGGTGTTCGGCGAGACGGCATCCTCGGTCTTCAGCAGGCTGAAGACGATCCAGGGCTGACGGCCCATCTCGGTGAAGACCCACCCCATCGTCATCGCGAGGAACGGCATCGGCACGGCCCACACGGCGACCCGCCACATCCAGCGCTTCGGCTCGCGGCCCTTCCGAGTGAACCAGAGGCCTGCGGCCGCCACGAGCATGGAGGCGAGCCCGAGGCCGATCATCCAGCGGAAGGCCCAGTAGGTGACCCAGATGACCGGCGAGTAGTCGCCGGGGCCGTAGAGCTGCGTGTACTGCGCCTGCAGGTCGTTGATGCCTTCCACGGTGCCGTCGAAGGTGTGGGTCGAGAGGAACGAGAGCAGGTACGGGATCCTGATCGAGAAGAGCTCGTGGACGCCGTCCGGGGTACCGAGCGTGAAGATCGAGAACGAGGCGTCCGCGCCGGTCGAGGTGTTGTACATGGCCTCGGCTGCGGCCATCTTCATCGGCTGCGTCTCGACCATCGCCAGGCTGAGCTGGTCGCCGGCGAGCATCGTGGCTCCTCCGGCGATGAGCATGCTCCAGGCACCGACCTTCAGCGCGGGCCGCATCATCTCGACGTGCTGACCGCGGGCCAGGTGCCAGGCGGCGGCGGTGATGATGACGGCGGCCGAGACCATGAAGCAGGCGAAGATCGTGTGCGGGAAGGCGGCGAGCGCGACCTTGTTGGTCAGGAGCTCCCAGATGTTGGTGAGCTCGGCCCGGCCGCGTTCCTCGTTGATCCGGTAGGCGACCGGATTCTGCATGAAGGCGTTCGCGGCGATGATGAAGTAGGCCGAGAGCACGGTGCCGAGGGCGACGATCCAGATGGTCGCGAGGTGGAGCTTCGGTGAGAGCTTGTCCCAGCCGAAGATCCAGAGTCCGATGAACGTGGCCTCGAGGAAGAACGCGAGCAGGCCTTCCAGTGCCAGTGGCGCACCGAAGACGTCGCCGACGAACCGCGAGTAGGTGGACCAGTTCATGCCGAACTGGAACTCCTGCACGATCCCGGTCACGACGCCCATGGCGAAGTTGATGAGGAAGATCTTGCCGAAGAAGCGGGTCAACTGCAGGTAGTGCAGTTTGCCCGTCCGGACCCAGGCGGTCTGGAACCCGGCGACCGTCACCGCCATGCCGATGGTGAGCGGCACGAAGATGAAGTGGTAGACGGTGGTGAGGCCGAACTGCCAGCGGGACAGCAGTAGCGGGTCGAGAAGATCGTTCACGATGAACACTCCATGTTCGCGGCATCCAGGGAAGGCGGCGCAGGTGCAGCCCGATCGGGTTGATCATCCCCGAGGCTTCGATCCGTGTCGTCGAATCCCATGGTACACCAAAAAGCGCCTGTGGTCAGACCACACGTGTCGCCTGTCGTGCACAGGGCTTTCAGAGCCTCAGAACCCGGCCGAGAGCTAGGCTCTGACCCGTGAACGACGTGCTCGGCTGGCTCCTCGACCTGGTGCAGAGCGTCGACCCCGTCACCCGCACGCTCCTCGCCGGACTCGGCATCATGCTCGAGACCTCCGTACTCGTCGGTCTCGTCGTCCCCGGCGACACGGTCGTCATCGTCGCCAGCACCGCCGTGGTCGGTCCGGTGCAGTGGATCTCGATGATCCTCGTCGTGATCGCCGGTGCACTCATCGGGGAATCCGTCGGCTTCGCCCTCGGCCGATGGTTCGGTCCGCGCATCCGTGCGAGTCGGCTCGGCCGCAGGATCGGTGAACGACACTGGGTCAGAGCGGAGCGATACCTCGACCGGCGAGGCGGTATCGCGGTGTTCGTCTCACGGTTCCTCCCCGTGCTCCACTCGCTCATCCCCCTGACGGTCGGCATGAGCACGATGACGTACCGTCGGTTCATCTCGTGGACCCTGCCGGCCTGTGTCATCTGGTCCTCCGCCTACGTCTCGGTCGGTGCGGTGGCGGCCGGGAGCTACCGTGAACTCTCCGAGCGCCTCCACTGGGCCGGATACGTGTTCGTCGGGATCATCGTGCTGTTCGCCGTCGTCGTCCTCATCGTCAAGCGGGTCCTGCAGCGGAGCGAGGAACGGCACATGCTCGACCAGGAGGATCCGGCATCCCCGGGCGGAGCGTCCACGCCGGAGTGACCCGGCGGTCCGCGGGCTCCAGCGGCTGAACAGACGCACCGGCATGACAGACTGAACGGGTGAAGGCACCCGACGATCGTCCAACGGCCTCATCCGACGCCGCCCAGCAGATCCGGCACTTCGCCGCTCGGATGGAGGACGCTATCCAGTTGCGCCGGCAGCGGCGCGCACGGCGGCATGGGCGCGAGGCGGCGATCATCCCCTTCACCGGCTACGGCTCGACGTCGTGGATCCGCGTCCTCGCTCGAGTGGTGTTGGCGGAACCGGGCAAGACCACCGTGAAACCGCAGCAGAAGGTGCGAGGCTGGAAGAGCTTCTTCGCCTTGAGCATCGCGGACCCCACCGTCGAGGTCGAGATCGACGGCCGACGCCACACGGTCACGGGAGATCGTGGCGGCGTGGTGGATGCGGTGGTCCAGGTCTCCCTGACGCCGGGATGGCACACCCTCCGCCTGAGTTCCGAGGGCAGCGACCCCGTCGAGGCCCCCGTCTTCATCGTGGGCGACGACATCGAGTTCGGCATCGTGTCCGACATCGACGACACCGTGATGGTCACGGCACTCCCCCGCCCGTTGGTCGCCGCGTGGAACACCTTCGTCCTCGACGAGCATGCGCGGACCCCGGTCCCGGGGATGGCCGTCTTCTTGGAGCGGACCGCCCGTGAGCACCCGGGCTCCCCGATCATCTACCTCTCGACGGGCGCCTGGAACGTCGCCCCGACGCTCACCCGGTTCCTCTCCCGCAACCTCTACCCCGCAGGGGCCCTGCTCCTCACCGACTGGGGCCCGACCCACGACCGCTTCTTCCGGAGCGGACGCGAGCACAAGCGGACCAACCTCGACCGCTTCGCCGAGGACTTCCCGCGGCTGCGCTGGCTCCTCGTCGGTGACGACGGGCAGCACGACGAATCGCTTTACCGCAGTTTCGAGGAGCGTCACCCCGACCGCGTCGCCGCCGTCGCGATCCGTCAGCTCTCCCCCGGCGAGGCGGTGCTGGCCGGCGGTCGCTCGAAGGTCGGTGGACAACACGAGGGGGCGCCCTGGGTGTACGCCGGGAACGGCGCGGAACTGCTCGACCAGCTCCACGGCAAGCTCTGACGGCGCTCCGCATGTCCGTCGTCCCCGTCCTGCGCACCCGGTCGCGGCTCCCGCTGCTCCAGGTGCTGAAGACGGCGCTGGCCGCCATCGCCGCCTGGATCGTCGCGATCACGATCATCCCGGGCCAACTGCCGGTCTTCGCCGCCATCGCCGCCATCCTCGTGGTGCAGCCGAGCGTCAACCAGTCGTTCGGCAAGGCACTCGAACGCAGCCTCGGGGTGATCACCGGCGTGGTCCTCGCGACCGCGATCGGGAGCGTCTTCGGACACTCCGCCTGGATCGTGCTCCTGGCCATCGTCGTCGCCATCCTGCTCGGCTGGGTCCTCCGCCTCGGGCCGGGTTCCGCGAACCAGATCCCGATCAGCGCGATGCTGGTCCTCTCGATCGGCGCCGCCACGCCGGACTACGCCTTCGCGCGCATCATCGAGACCGTCCTCGGCGCCGGGATCGGGCTGCTCGTCAACGTCGTCCTCGTCGCCCCCGTCCTGCTCGCGCCGGCCAGAACAGCGGTCGGTGCACTCGCGCTCGCCTGCGCCGACACCTTGGACCACCTCGCGACCGCGCTCACCAGGGCCAACACGGACGCCGAGCTGGCCGCGCTCCTCACGGAAGCCCGCGCGCTCAAACCACTGCGGGAACGCGCGATCGCCGCGGTGAAGGAGGGCGACGACAGTCTGCTGCTCAACCCGCGCCGGTCACGGCACCGTGAGGAGCTGGACCGTCAACGACTCCTGCTGCGTCGACTCGAGCCGGTGGTCACACGGACGCTGGGCATGGCGCGCTCGGTGCACGACCACGACGACCCGACCCTGCACGAGGAGCCGACGGTGGCCGACATCGCCGTCGAACTCGGCCGCGCGGCGCACGACCTCCGGCTGCTCGTGAACGACCGCGCAGCCTCCCGCGAACCCCCGACCGAGACCGCCGAACTCCCCGCGCTCACCGCACCCCTGGTGATCCACCGACCGCACCCGCAGCACTGGATCCTCATCGGATCGCTCATGGAGGACCTCCGCCGGGTCCGCGACGAGATCGTCGGCGAGCCGACCTGAGCCGACCGGAAACCACGAAGGGCCGATGGAGCGACGCTCCACCGGCCCTTCGACGTCCTGGGACTACGCCTGGTGCGCAGCCTGCAGTTCGATGGTGATCGTGACGTCGTTGCCGAGCAGCACGCCGCCGGTCTCGAGCGCCGCGTTGTAGGTGAGGCCGAAGTCCTCGCGGTTGATCTTGGTGGTCGCGGTCGCGCCGAACTTGTAGTTGCCGTAGGGGTCGGTCGCGAAGCCGCCGAACTCGACGGTGAAGGTGACGGGCTTGGTCACGCCCTTGATCGTGAGGTCGCCGTCGACGAGGAAGTCGTCGCCCTTGGCGCGGGCGCCGGTCGAGACGAAGTCGATCGTCGGGTAGGACTCGGCGTCGAAGAAGTCGCCGGTGCGGAGGTGACCGTCGCGGTCGGGCTGGTTCGTGTTGATCGAAGCGACCTCGGCGGACGCGGTGACCTTCGTCTCGAGGGGGTTCTCCGGCGTGACGAACGTCGCGTTGAAGCGCTCGAACTTGCCCTTGACCTTCGAGACCATGATGTGGCGGATGCTGAAGCCGACCTCGCTGTGCGTGGTGTCGACCTCCCAGGTGCCAACCTTGTAGCCGGGAATCGTCAGGGTGTCGGTCATGCGGTACTCCTTGCGTCGATGTGCGGCGCGCTCGCGCCACGTTCTATTCAAACGCAAGGACATCGTGGCTATTCCCACGTGTCCGAGAAATTCTCCTCGACGTCATCAGGACGACATCGGCCGCATCGCGGGAAGGCCCAGCCGGACACGCAGCAGGTGGTGCGCCGCTTCGGCGACGACGTCCTCCGAGATCCTCCCCGAGCGCACCGCAGCCGCGATGTCGGCGATGAGCACGTCGGGGTCGACACCCGTCGAGGAGGGATCCGCGCCCAGGACGTAGAGCAGCATCGTGTTGCCGGCCGCCACCGCACGGATCGCGTTCTCCGACGGGTTCTGGTACTCCGGGAGACCGGTGTGCTGCAGCATGAGCATGTCGTCGGTGATCGTCATACCGGAGAAGCCGAGATCGTCGTGGAGCTTCGCGTGCCAGGCGGACGAGAGCGTCGCGGGCGCCGGATCGACCGCCGAGTAGACGAGGTGGCCGAACATGACGACCTCCGCACCGGCGTCGATGCCCGCCGCGAACGGGACGGCGTCGCTCGCCCTCCACTCCTCGAGCCCCAGCGACGTGGAGGGGACCGTCGAGTGGGAGTCCCCGGGGGCCTGACCGTGCCCGGGGAAATGCTTGAGCGTACTGAGGACCGCCCCGCGCTCTCCTCGGACCGCGGCGGCAACGCGCGCTGCAGCGGCGTCCGGGCTGGTCCCGAGCGCACGGTCGTAGATGAACGAGGTCGGATCCGCCGTCTCATCGGCGACGATGCCGAAGTTGACCGAACATCCCGCGGCCGCGAGCATGGTCGCGCGCGCCGTGAACGCCGTCTCCGTCGCCTCCGGCGGTTCTGACTTCAGGGTGTCCGCCGCGGCCGCGACGTCCTCGTCGATGCGACGGACGTCGCCACCCTCCTGGTCGATGCCGATGAGCAGGGGCATGGTGGGGTCTGGGCTGAGGGCGTCCGTGACCGCGGGCAGTCCGGCGAGTCCCGGCACGTTGTCGCCCATGAGGATGAAGCCGCCCGGTCGGTAGCGTTCGACGAAGGCTCGGAGCGCCGCGGGATCGGTGCCCGGGGTGTGCAGCATCAACATGGAGGCGATGCGCTGTTCGAGCGTCATCGAGGCCAGTTCCGCCGCGGCGCGCAGTTCGCCGGCGTCCGGCCCGGTGGCTGCCGGTCGTCCCGATCGCTCAGGCGGAGGCGGGCCCGTGCATGCGGACAGGCCGAGCATCGCACCGACCGCCACGGAGGCGCCGGTGACGAGGAAGCGTCGCCGTCCCACCTGCACCGGGCGAGTCTAGGCTCGCATCATCCATGACGGCTGGACGTCTTCGCCGGTGTGGCACAAGTGACGGATGTGACTTCGACGGCTACACTTACGTGGGTGACAGCCAGGATGGACGCATGCGCAAGCCGCTGACGAACCGATCGCCTCGTTCGAGGGGCGTCTCGCGAGCCGCCGCCCTCGGCGCCGCGGTCATCATCGCGGTGTCGTGTGCAGGTCCGGCAGCCGCCGTCAGCCCGACGACGGTCCGCACCGCCGACTACCCGAGCTGGGACGACGTCCAAGCGGCGAAGTCGAACGAATCGACCGCCCAGGCCGAGGCCGACCGCATCGTGTCCCTCCTCGACGGGCTGCGCGACGAGTCCGCCCGGCTCGGCGACGAAGCCGTCCGCCAGGGTGCAGCGGCAGGCGAGGCCAAAGCCGCGCTCGACGCGCAGGCCGCCGTCGCCGACACGATCAGCGCGCAGGCGACGGCCGCAGCGACGGCCGCCGCGTCGAGCAAACGCCAGGCCGGGGC
This sequence comes from Plantibacter sp. Leaf314, assembly GCF_001423185.1. Lineage (NCBI taxonomy): Bacteria > Bacillati > Actinomycetota > Actinomycetes > Micrococcales > Microbacteriaceae > Plantibacter > Plantibacter sp. Leaf314. The sequence goes on from NZ_LMOB01000001.1 coordinate 632,807, forward strand.
GGTCATCGCGCAGATGACCCGCACCGGAGGCGTCGACCCGACGCTGTCCCTCGTCCTCTCCGGCGTCGCCGACGACGACCTGCTCTCGAAGCTCAGCGCCATCAGCAAGCTGAGCGAGACCTCGGCTCAGGACCTCGCGTCCGCGACCGCCGCGAGCAACACCGCGTCCGCGCTCGCCGAGCAGGCCACCACCGCCGAGGCGGAACGGCAGCGCCTGTCCGAAGCCGCTGACGCCAGCTACGAGACCGCGCAGTCGGCGAGCGACGCGGCGGACGCCGCAGTCGCGGAGCAGCAGGCGAACCGGGATCGGCTCTACCAGCAACTCGCCGTCCTCAAGAACACGACTGCCGCGATCGAACAGGCCTACGCCCAGAGCCAGGAGGCGATCGCCGCCGAGGAGCAGCGACGCAACGAGGCGACGGGCGGAGAGGGTGCCACGAGCGCACCGCCGCCGGACCTCTCGGCCGATCCGGCAGGGGCGAAGGCGTACGCCCAGTCGGCGATCGGGGCCTACGGCTGGGGTAGCGGCGAGTTCCAGTGCCTGCTCCAGTTGTGGACGCGCGAATCCAGCTGGCGGGTCAACGCTTACAACGAATCCAGTGGGGCCTACGGGATCCCGCAATCGCTCCCGGGCAGCAAGATGGCCAGTGTCGGCGACGACTGGCGGACCAACGCTGCGACGCAGATCACCTGGGGTCTGAACTACATCGACAGCCGGTACGGTTCACCCTGTGGCGCCTGGGCGCACTCCGAAGCCGTCAACTGGTACTGACGACCCCGAGGTTCGTGCCCGAGACGGCCAGGACCACCGTGACGAGCAAGGCCGCGCTGATGATGAGCCGGAAGAGGAGCCGGTCCGGCTGACGGCTGCCGACCAGCACGAGGCCCAAGATCACGAGCCCGAGGACCCCGGCGCAGCCGATGAGCCCGACGAGCGGTGGCGCGGCGAGGCGCCCGGTGAAGACGCCGCTCTGCCCCAGCACGGCGACGACGCCCGCCACCCCGAGCGCCCCGAACGCGGCCCGACCTGCCGTCCGTGCTCCGAGGCGGTGCGGCAGACCACGGACACCGGTCCGGAGATCGTCGTCGAGGTCCGGGAGCGCGTTCGTGAAGTGGATCGCGATGCCGAACAGGCCGCCGACGGCGAGGGTCCAACCGGCCGGCGGGATGGGCGGGATCGCCGCGAACGTGACCACGGCGGGCAGTGCGCCGAACCCGATGATGAACGGGACCACCGACCACGCGGTCGCCTTGAGGTGGAGGTTGTAGGCCCAACCGCACGCGAGGAAGAGCAGGTGTGCCGCTGCCGCCGCCCAGCCGAGGGTGAAGGAGAGCGGGATGCTCGCGGCTCCGGCCAGGAGCGCCGCCAGACGGACCGTCCCGACGCTGAGGTCACCACGCGCGACGGGCTTGTCCAGCCGCCCTGACCGGCGGTCGCGACGCGCGTCGAGCCAGTCGTTCGACCACCCGATCGAGAGCTGACCGACGAAGACCACCAGCGCCAGGAGCAGCGTCCGCAGCGGCTCGACCCCGACGGCGGAGGCCAGGACGACGGCCAGGACCGTGACCGCGACGGTGGGTCCGGGATGGGAAGACGCGAACAGACGGCGGGCGGTGGAGAACACCGCCTCAGCTTAGGGTGGCTGCCCGGACGACGGCGATACACTGAAGCATGACCGTCTCCGTGAGGGCGATCGGCGTGGCCGTTCCTCAGACCATCCTCCATCAAGACGAGATCAGAGACGTCTTCCGTGATCAGCCGGGCAGGACGCGCCTCGCACAACGACTGATCGGCGCCGCCTTCGACGCCTCCGCGATCGATACGAGGCACACGGTGATCGACGCGTTCGACGACGAGGTCCCGACGACCACGGCCGCGTTCTACGACGCGGAACAACGGCTGGTCCGCTCACCCCCGACCGGCCTCCGGAACGACGCCTACATCGAGCACGCTCCCCCGCTCCTCCTGGAAGCGGCGAGGCGAGCGCTCGATGAGGCGCCCGGCCTGACGGCGGCCGACGTGACCCACGTCGTGACCGCGTCCTGTACCGGGTTCTTCGCCCCGGGACCGGAGTACCTCCTCGTCCGCGACCTCGGCCTCGATCCGGGCACCGAGCGCTACCACCTGGGCTTCCAAGGGTGTTTCGCCGCGTTCCCCGCCCTCCGCGCCGCCGCGGCGTTCTGCGCCGCCGAGCCGGACGCCGTCGTGCTGGTGGTGTGCATCGAGCTCTGCTCCATCCATCTCCGTTCCTCAGACGACCCCGACGTGATCCTCGGATCCTCGGTCTTCGCCGATGGAGCCGCCGCAGCCGTCGTCACCGGACGGGACACCGGCTCGTCGGCGCCCGTCTTCGAGTTCGACGGATGGTCCACGGCACTCGTCCCCGACGGCGAGACGGAGATGGCCTGGACGATCGGCGACCACGGATTCGAGATGGTCCTGAGCGGAGCCGTCCCGAAACTCATCGGCGAGCACCTCGAGATCGCGCTGCGCCCACTCCTCGCGGCGGCGGACGACGCCGAGGTGTCATCGATCGACCGGTGGGCGATCCACCCCGGTGGTCGGAGCATCCTCGACCGCGTCCAGCGGGGCTTCGCCCTCGACGACGAGCTGCTGGAACCGTCGCGGGCGGTGCTGCGCGACTTCGGCAACATGTCGAGCGCCACCGTCCTGTTCATCCTGAAGCGCCTCCTCGACGGCGCGGGCCCCGAGGTCGATGAACGGGTTTGTGCGCTGGCGTTCGGTCCCGGCTTGACGATCGAGAGCGCGCTGCTCCGGCTCCGCGCCGGCGGAGCCTGATGCGGGTCGATCTCACGCGGCGTGCGACGGAGCTCGTCGAGCTCATGGACGACCCCGAGTGCGACCCGGTGCTGCTCGACGCGACCTATGCCCGGTTCGCGACGGTGAACAGGCTCGTCTCGGGGTGGCGCAGTCTCTACCGTTCGCACATCCGGCCTCGTCTGGACCCGTCGCGCACGACGTCGATCGTCGACATCGGGTTCGGCGGCGGTGACGTCCCGACGGCCATCGCCTCCTGGGCACGAGCCGACGGCCTGCCGGTCCAGGTGACGGCGATCGACCCCGATGAGCGTTCGGTCGACTTCGCCCGCCGCCGGTACGCGGAGGGACCGGTCGACTTCCGCTCGGCGCACAGCAGCGACCTGGTCGCCCGGGGCGATGAGGTCGACATCGTGCTGTCCAACCATGTCCTGCACCACCTCGACCCGGCCCAGCTGGCCGGTCTCCTGTCCGACAGCGCCTCCATCGCCCGAAGGCTCGTGCTGCACAGCGACCTGGAGCGGGACCGGCTGGCGTACGCCGCGTACGGGCTCGTCACCCTGCCGGGACGGCGGCGCTCCTTCCTCCACGTCGACGGGCTCCGCTCCATCCGCCGCAGCTACCGGCAACAGGAACTCCAGGAGGTCGTCCCCGACGGATGGCTCGTCGAGCGTCGACTCCCCATGCGGCTGCTGCTGTCGAGGCGCTTCGACGCGACGACCGACGGACGCCGATGACCGGGGTGCTCGTCATCGGCGGCGGACCGGTCGGACTGGTGGCGGCGATCCTGCTCGCCCAGGACGGCGTCGACGTCACGGTCTGGGAGCGACGGGTGGACCCTCCGTCGGGAACGCGGGCGATCGGGATCCACCCGCCCTCCCTCGAGCTGTTCGACGACCTCGGCGTCCTCGACGACATCCGCGTCGACGCCGTCCGAATCGACCAGGGTGAGGCGTGGAGCGGCGGTCGGCGACTCGGCACCGTCGTGTTCCGTGATCGTCCGGTCGCCCACCCGTATGTCGCCGCGCTCGAGCAGTGGCGGACCGAGCGGATCCTCCGTGCGCGCCTGGAGTCCATCGCCCCGGGGTCCTTGTCGACGGGGACCGCGTGCACGAGCGTCCGCTCCGTCGGGGACGAGGTCGTCGTCGAAGGGACCGACGCCTCCGGCCCCGTGAGCGCTCGTGCAACCATGGTCATCGTCGCAGCCGGTGGGCGAGCCGGGTTCCCCGGAGCCGAGAATCCCGGGCCGGTCCACCGCTACCGCGACCGCTATCTCATGGGCGACGTCGCGGACCGGAGTGGCGCCGGGCCCATCGCGCGGGTCCACCTGCATCGTGACGGCGTCGTCGAGTCGTTCCCACTCCCCCGCGGCATGCGCCGGTACGTCGTCCACACCGGGTACACCTCCCCTCGTGACGAGGCCAGCCTGCAGCCGAGTGCCGACGACCTCGCGACCCTCGTCGCGGATCGCACCGGCGAGGAGGCCGATGCGGCGACGAACACCATGCTCAGCGCGTTCGGGGTGCGGAGTCGTCGTCGGAGCCGTGTGGTCGACGGACGGATCGTCCACGTGGGCGACGCCGCGCACGAGATCAGCCCGATCGGCGGCCAGGGCATGAATCTCGGCTGGGCGGACGCCCGCGTGTTCGCGCCGCTGGTCGCGCGCGCGGTCACCGGGCGAGGGACGCTCGAGCGCGAGTTCGCGGCCGCCGCCGAACAGCAGCGGCGCGCGGTCAGACGTGCCTCCTGGCAGGCGGCGCTCAACATGCGCTTGGGTCGCCCGATCCCCACCGCACTGGTGGGCGTCCGCGATCTCGGCCTGCGGGCCGCCCTCAGCGGCCCACTGATGCCGGTGCTCGCCGACGCCTACACGATGCGCTGGTTGCGCTGAACCGACGGCGTCCTCAGGCGACGGTGATCCCCCGCCGTTCGCGCATCAGTGACCGACGTGCACGCCCGAGGGCGTCTGGTCGGTCCGGCGGATGAGGAACGACGCGCCCACCGCGAGCAGCGAGAGGACGGCGCCGCACAGGAACGCCGCCTGCACGCCCGCTGCCGTCGCGTCGACCGCGGAACTCCCGGCCGCCGCGCGAGCGGCAGCCGTCGTGGACATCATCGTGATGAACACCGCCGTCCCTGCGGCGCCGGCGAGCTGCTGGACCGTGCCGACGATCGCGCTGCCGTGGGGGTAGAGCTCGGCTCGAAGGGAGCCGAGGGCCGAGGTCAGGAGCGGCGTGAACATGAACGCGAGACCCGCGCTCAGGAGCATGTGGACGGCGATGATCATCACGATGGCGCTGTCGACGCCGAGCATCGTCAGGAGCCAGAGGGCGGCGCTCACGGCGAAGGCGCCGGGGATCACCAGCGGACGCGGCCCGAAGCGGTCGAACAACGACCCTACGAGCGGCGCGAGCGCGGCCATGGTCAGCCCGCCGGGGAGCAGCATGAGTCCCGTGGTCAACGTGTCGACCTGCAGGACGCTCTGCAGGTAGATGGGCAGGATGATCAACGATCCGAACAGCGCCATCATGACGATCACGACGAGGATGATCGACACGGTGAACGAGCGGTTCGCGAAGGTGCGCAGATCCATGAACGGCCGGTTCTCACGGACGAGTCCGCGCTGACGCAATACGAACGCCAGGAGCGCGAGGACGCCGACGGCCAGCGGGATCCACACCGGCATGAGCGCATGGCCCTCCGCCGACTCCCCGATACTGCTCAGCCCGAAGATGAGGCCACCGAAGGCGAGCGCGGAGAGCACGAGCGAGAGCGCGTCGAACCGGACCTTCCTCGGCTCGGTCACGTTGCGCACCAGCAGGGCGCCGAGGATCAGCGAGGCCACGGCGATCGGGAGCACGATCCAGAACATCCATCGCCAGTCGAGCACGCTCAGGATCAGGCCCGACACCGTGGGTCCGACCGCCGGGGCGACCGAGATGACGATCGAGATCGCGCCCATCGTCCGACCGCGAGCCGAGACCGGCACGATGTTCAGCACCGTCGTCATCAGCAGCGGCATCATGATGGCGGTTCCGCTGGCCTGCACCACGCGGCCGAGCAGCAGGGTGCCGAAGCCGGGTGACAGCGCGGCGATGAGCGTGCCGAGGCTGAAGAGGACCATCGCCGTGATGAACATGGCGCGGAGGGAGAACCGCTCCAACAGGAACCCGGTGGCGGGGATGACCACGGCCATCGTGAGCATGAAGCCGGTCGTCAGCCACTGCGCCGAACTCGCCGTGATGTCGAGGTCCTCCATGAGCCGCGGCAGGGCGACGCTCATGATCGTCTCGTTGAGGATCACGACGAACGCCGACACGAGCAGCAGTCCGATGAGGAGCTTCGACCCGGGCGGGAGGCGATCTGCCGAGGACTTCCCGGAGGTCGGGACCGAACCTGTCGGATTGGGCACGGTGTCAGTCGTCATAGCGGTGTCATCCTTCTCAGGCCTCGGCCGTCGTCAGGGCAGATGCCTGCCCTCTGGAAGGACAAGCACCGGATCGCCGCGGGTATTCCCAGGCGTGTCGACCGGTTACGCGCAGGGCGAAGACCCGTTCCGGATGAACGGTTCCGGTGCCACCATGAAGCCATGACTGTTCCCACCATCACGCTCAATGACGGCCACACCATCCCCCAGCTCGGTTTCGGCGTCTTCCTCGTCGACCCGCAGGAGGCGGAGCGCATCGTCTCCGATGCACTCGAGGTCGGCTACCGCCACATCGACACCGCCGCGATCTACAAGAACGAGGAGGGCGTCGGCGCCGCCATCGCCAAGTCCGGCATCCCCCGCGACGAACTCTTCATCACCACGAAGCTCTGGAACGACCGTCACCAGAAGGCGTCCGCGCACGCGGCGATCGACGAGAGCCTCGACAAGCTCGGTCTCGACCACGTCGACCTCTACCTCACCCACTGGCCCACGCCCGGCAAGGACGACTACCTCGAGGCGTGGTTGGCGCTGGAGGAGATCAAGGCCGCCGGCAAGACGCGCTCGATCGGCGTCTCGAACCACCAGGTCGAGCACCTCGAGAAGCTCCTCGCCAACTCCGACACCGTCCCGGCGGTCAACCAGATCGAGTTGCACCCGGCTTTCGCGCAGCGCGAGCTGCGGACGTTCGGCGCTGAGCACGGGATCCACATCGAGTCGTGGGGGCCCCTCGGTCAGGGCAAGTACGACCTCTTCGGTGAGCAGTCGGTCGCGGCTGCTGCCGAGGCCCACGGTGTGACGCCCGCACAGGTCGTCATCCGCTGGCACCTCCAGAACGGCCTGATCGTCTTCCCGAAGTCGAACTCGCGCGAGCGCATCGCGCAGAACTTCGACGTGTTCGGCTTCGAACTGTCGGCCGACGAGATCGCCGCGATCGACGCCCTCGACTCGGGGAAGCGCGTCGGCAGCCACCCGGACGAGGTGAACTGACCTCGGGTTCCGGCCCAACGAAGAAGTCCCCGTCAGCTGTTCGGCTGACGGGGACTTCTTGATGTTCCAGTGGATCTGAGGGGACTCGAACCCCTGACCCCCTGCATGCCATGCAGGTGCGCTACCAGCTGCGCCACAGACCCATATTCACGTTGCTTGCCCCTGCTGTTTCAGCGGAAGCAACTTGAATAGGTTACTACATCTTGAGAGCGGTTGTGACCACTTTCGATGCCGACACCGACGCGTCGGTCAGCTCGCGGGCTGTGGAGCCGACGACACCAGCGGAATCACCGGGCAGTCCTTCCACAGGCGCTCCAGCGAGTAGTACATCCGCTCCTCCTCGTGGAAGACGTGGACGACGACCTCGCCGAAGTCGAGGAGGATCCAGCGACCTTCGGACTTGCCCTCGCGACGCAAGGTCTTCACGCCGCTCGCGTTCAGGCGATCCTCGACCTCGCCCGCGATGGCGACGACGTTACGCTCGCTCCGCCCGGTGACGAGCAGGAAGGCGTCCACGAACGGCAGCGGGCCAGAGACGTCGAGTGCGACGAGATCCTCGCCGCCCTTCGACTCGGCTGCGGTCGATGCGAGCTGGACGGCGTCCAGCGTGGTGTCGGACAGGGTCATGTGGTGTACTCCTCTGACGACCGCAGCGGAAGCGGTCGGGTGAATGGCGGAAGGGCTAGAACGCCCCGCCGAAGAATCCGATGATGAGCACCGCGATGACGCCCGCCGCGAGCACCGCGGCGGCGATGGCGAGGGTCATCAGCAGCTTGTTGCTCTGGTTGGTGGTGGCCGGGACGACGTCACGCGTCGATCCGTGGCTACTGACCGCGCGGCTCGCCGCGACGGGCGAAGCGGCGGTGACGGAGGCCGGGAGTTCGTCCCCCTCGACGAGGCGGTCGATGCCCGCGCCGTCGAAGTGGTTCGGGTCCTGGCCGGCGGAACCGAGCCCCCGAGGGAGGTCGATCGTTCCGGTGATGAGGATCTCGCCCGTGGAGTTCGACGTCGCACCGGCCTCCGCCTGCGCGGGGGCCACGGGGATGATGAGCGAGCTCGTGGTGATCTGGCCCGTCGTCGTCATGCTGCTGCCGAGCAGGTCTTCGAACGCGACCTCGTTGTCGACCTGTGAAGCGCGCTCGGCCTCGAGCGCCGCCACGAGCATGGAGTCGCGCCCGAACCCCTTCGAGAGCGTGGACGCGGGGTCCTCGGAGATGTCGTCGCGGTCGGAGACGTCAAACAGGGAGCCGGACGCGACGGGCTTGTCGCTCGCCGGCGTCACCTGGGGTGCCGGAGCCTCGGACGCCCGAGCCTTGGCGGCTCGCTCCTCCGCGGCGGCACGCTCGGCTGCCTGACGCTCGGCCGCCTTGCGCTCCTCGGCCTTGCGCTCGGCAGCGAGGCGATCCGCGTCCTGCTGCTCGTGCAGCTTGCGGGCCGCGGCCTCACGGCGTTCGGTCTCCGCAGCGGCTTCAGCCTCGGCGGCGGCCGTCTGCTGCGCGAGCTTCGCGGCCTGCTGCCGGGCGGCCTTGTTCTGCTTCTGGGGAGGAGCGACGACCTGATCCGGCGTGCGCGGCGGCAGAGCGACCGAGGGCACGGGCTGCTCCACAGGGGGTGCGACCGGCGCGGTCGCCGCCGGGATCTGCTCGATCGAGCCGGTCCGCTCCAACTCGCGGAGTTGACGACGAGTGAGCCCACCGGTGGGAGCCGGGCTCGGCGCGCCGGTCGACGGCGTCGTGCCGGGGCTCGAGGCGGCCGCAGCTGATGCTGGAGCGGGTGACGCCGACTCGACGCGTGGAGCGCCACTGGGCTCCGACACTGCCGGCTCGGGGATCGCTCCCCCGGCGACCGGCTCCGACGTCGATGCGCGACGGCTCCGCGGAGCAGCCGCTTCGGGCGCTGCATCGTCGGCGGGCGTCGACGACTGCTGGCTCGCTCGAGCCTGTCGCCTGGTCAAGGGCGCGTCTTCTGGCAACGCGGTCATGTGGCTTCACTCCGATACAGGTGGTGCTTGGTGATGTACTGCACGACACCGTCGGGAACCAGATACCAGACTGGAAAGCCTTTGCTCACCCGGCTCCGGCAATCCGTCGACGATATCGCAAGGGCCGGAACTTCCAACAAGCTTACGTCGTGCTGCGGTAATCCGGAAACGTTCAAATCGTGTCCCGGACGACTCACAGCAACGAAGTGAGCGAGATCCCAGACCTCTCTGACGTCTTTCCAGCTGAGGATCTGGGCGATCGCGTCCGCCCCGGTGATGAAGAACAGCTCGGCGTCCGGCCGCTTGCGTCGCAGGTCGCGGAGGGTGTCGATCGTGTAAGTGGGACCGGCGCGGTCGATGTCGACGCGGCTGACGGTGAAACGGGGGTTCGCCGCGGTGGCGATGACCGTCATGAGGTAGCGGTGCTCGCTGTCGCTCACACCCGACTTGCGGTACGGCATGCCGGTCGGGACGAACACGACCTCATCGAGGTCGAAGTGTTGCGCGACTTCGGAAGCGGCGACGAGGTGCCCGTGGTGGATGGGGTCGAACGTTCCACCCATGACGCCGATCCGAGGACGACGTGTCGTCGTCTCGGCGACGGGCGCGCTCACGCCGGACAGCTCAGTGACCGTGCTCGCCGTGCGCCAGCGTCGGCTCGTCCTTGCCACCGTGGCGGTTGGCGACGTCGCGATAGCTGAAGGTCACGGCGCCGAGGATGGCGAACAGCACGAGCGCGACGGCGCCGAAGACCCAGGTCGGAGCGGCGAGTTCGACGGCGTGCTCCGACTCGGCCAGAACGGTGGCAGCCAATACGGACGCGGCAATCGACATGATCTCTCCTTCTGTGCGACGCCTGGTGACGCTCACCTCATTCTAGCGACTACCGACGGGTGTGACCCGTACCACGCACGAGCCACTTCGTACTCGTCAGTTCCGGGAGGCCCATCGGCCCTCTGGCGTGCAGTTTCTGGGTGGAGATGCCCACCTCGGCACCGAACCCGAACTCCGCGCCATCGGTGAACCGGGTCGACGCATTGACCATGACGACCGCCGAGTCCACCTCCGCGAGGAAGCGGTCGGCGTTGACGACGTCGTTCGTCACGATCGCGTCCGTGTGGCCGGTGGAGTAGCGGTCGATGTGCTCGAGCGCGGCATCGAGGTCGTCGACGACGCGCACCGACACCTCGAGCGACATGTGTTCGGTCGACCAGTCCTCCTCGACGGCGGCGACCGAATCGGGGAAGATCTCGCGCGCCTGCTCGTCCGCATGGATGAGCACGTCGTGCTCCCGGAGGTCGCCGAGCACGGCTGGCAGCAGGCGTTGAGCCGCGTCGCGGTGGACGAGCACGGTCTCGAGCGCGTTGCAGACCGAGGGGCGCTGGACCTTCGCGTTGCGGACGATGTCCACCGCCCAGTCGCGGTCCGCGCTCGCGTCGAGGAACACGTGCACCACACCGGCACCGGTCTCGATCACCGGCACCGTCGACTCCCGGACCACCGTCTCGATGAGCGAGGCGCTCCCCCGCGGGATGAGGACGTCGATGAGGCCCCTGGCGTTCATGAGCTGCTTCGCGCCGTCCCGGCCGAACTCGTCGATCGTCTGCACCACATCACCGGGCAAGCCGACGGACTCCAGCGCCGATCGGAGCAGACCGACGAGGACCGCGTTGGTGTGCTCTGCCGCGGAACCACCGCGGAGGACGACCGCGTTACCGCTCTTGATCGCGAGGGCGGCGATGTCCACGGTGACGTTCGGTCTGGCCTCGTAGATCGCGCCGACCACGCCGAACGGGACGCGGACCTGCTCGAGCTTCACGCCGTCCGGTGTGTTGCTGCCCCGGACGACCTGACCCACGGGGTCGACGATCGCGATGACGTCGCGCACCGCGACCGCCAGCCCCTCGATCCGTCCACGGTCGAGGCGGAGACGGTCCTGCAGGCCGACCGCCATCCCCTGCTCCCGCCCGCTGGCGAGGTCGAGCTCGTTGGCGGCGATCACCGCGTCGGCGCCCTCCACGATCGCCACGGCGATCGCTTCCAGCGCCCGGTTCTTCTGCGCGGTGGTCGTCTGAGCGAGCATCCGGGACGCACGCTTTGCAGCGGCGAGACGATCCATGAGCGGGAGCGCGGTGGTGAGAGACGACGACATGCGTCGATTGTACTCAGCGACCCCAGCGGAGCCGGCTCAGGCCGGCTGGAACCAGGTCCCGAGCTGCTCGCCCCGGAGCGCGGCGGCGACGTTCGCCGTCGAGGTCACCAGGACGGAGGTCCCTGCCTCAGCAGCCAACCGGGCCGCGGACACCTTCGTGCCGGCACCGCCCGTTCCAACGCCCGCTGACCCGATGTCGCCGAACGTCACGCCGGTGAGCGGGTCGCCGAACGGCACCTCTTCGATGCGCTCGGCACCGGGCTCCTGCGGAGGACGCGTGTACAGCGCGTCGACGTCGCTCAGCAGGATCAGGACGTCCGCCGCGACCAGCACCGAGACGAGCGCAGCGAGCCGGTCGTTGTCGCCGAACCGGATCTCATGCGTCGCCACGGTGTCGTTCTCGTTCACGATCGGGAGGATGCGCAGCCCCAGCAGCCGTTCCATCGCCCGTTGGGCGTTGCTCCGGTGGCTCGGGTTCTCGAGATCGCCCGCCGTCAGGAGCACCTGACCGGCGACGATGCCGAACCGGTCGAGGCTGTCCTGGTACCGGTAGATGAGGACGTTCTGCCCGACGGCCGCAGCCGCCTGCTGCGTCGCCAGGTCGCTCGGGCGTGCATCGAGGCGCAGGTACGGCATCCCGGTCGCGATGGCGCCGGAGGACACCAGGACGACCTCGGTCCCCCTGTCGTGCGCTCCGGCGAGAGCCTCGACCAGCGCAGTGATCTGCCCGGCGTTCTCACCGCTGATCGAAGAGGAACCGACCTTCACGACGATGCGGCGGGCACCAGGGATCGCACTGCGCTGGCTGACGGTCACCGTTCGTCGTCCTCCGACGCGCCACCCTCGTCCTGCTGGGCGTCAGCCGGCACGGAGCCCACTTCGAAGCCCTCATCGTCGTTCCAGAGACCGGCCGCGCGTTCGCGGAGCAGCTCCGCGCGCGCCTCGGCCTTGGCGTCCATGCGCTCGAAGTACTCGTCACGACGCTGGTTGCGGGTCGGGCGGTGGCTCGCGTCGAGACGCGGGTCCGTTCCACGCGGTTGCGTCAGCAGTTCCGCGGTGCTCGTGAGTGTGGGCTCCCAGTCGAAGACCACGCCGCCACCCGCACCGATCATGACGGTGGCACCGGCGACGGCGCCGGCCTTGAACAGCGCCTCTTCGACACCGAGCTTCGCCAGGCGGTCCGCGAGGAACCCGACGGCCTCCTCGTTGTTGAAGTCCGTCTGCTGCACCCAGCGCTCCGGCTTCGCGCCGAGGATGCGGTAGAGGTTGCCGTAGGTGCCACCCTCGACCGTGACGGTGAACTTGGAGTCGTCGACCGGCTTCGGGCGGAGCACGATCCGAGGCTTGGCGGCCTCGAGGGCTGCGCGGGCGCGGCTCTCCTCGACGAGCTCGCTCAACGCGAACGAGAGCTGTCGGAGACCTTCGCGCGAGACCGTCGAGATCTCGAAGACCTTGTAGCCGCGTGCCTCGAGGTCGGGACGCAGGAACTCGGCGAGCTCCCTCGCCTCCGGGACGTCGATCTTGTTGAGGGCGATGAGCTGCGGGCGCTCGACCAGCGGCGTCTGGCCCTCCGGGACGGGATAGGCGGCGAGCTCGGCGAGGATGACGTCGAGGTCGCTGATCGGGTCGCGGCCCGGCTCGAGCGTCGCGCAGTCGAGGACGTGCAACAACGCGGAGCACCGCTCGACGTGACGGAGGAACTCGAGGCCGAGCCCCTTGCCCTCGCTCGCGCCCTCGATCAGGCCGGGGACGTCCGCCATCGTGTAGCGCACCTCGCCGGCCTCGACGACGCCGAGGTTCGGGTGCAGCGTGGTGAAGGGGTAGTCGGCGATCTTCGGCTTGGCAGCAGATATCGCGGCGATGAGGCTCGACTTCCCGGCCGACGGGTAGCCGACGAGCGCGACGTCGGCAACGGTCTTCAGCTCGAGGAGGACATCGCCCTCCCAGCCGTGCGTGCCGAGGAGCGCGAAGCCCGGGGCCTTGCGCTTGGTCGAGGCGAGCGCCGCGTTCCCGAGGCCACCCTGCCCGCCGGGCGCGACGACGAACTCCATACCTGGCTCGACGAAGTCGACCAGTTCGACGCCGTCGACGTCCTTCACGACGGTGCCGACGGGCACCGGCAGGATGAGCGTCTCGCCCTGGAAGCCGTTCCGGTGGTCGCCCATGCCGAAGCCGCCGGTGTCGGAGCTCCGGTGCGGAGACCGGTGGTACCCGAGCAGGGTCGTGATCTGAGGGTCCGACACGAGCACGATGTCGCCACCGTGTCCGCCGTTGCCGCCATCGGGGCCGGCCAGCGGCTTGAACTTCTCGCGCTTCACGGAGACGCAGCCGTTGCCGCCGCCGCCCGCTCGCAGGTGCAGTGTGACCCGGTCGACGAATGTGACCATGGACGCTCAGCCCCTCTCTGGATCATGTAACTCGGTTGTACGACAGCAGGGGGCGGGCCGAAGCCCGCCCCCTGCTGGAAAGATCGGTGTTGCTACTCTGCAGCAGCGACGATGTTGACGACCTTGCGGCCGCCCTTGTTGCCGAACTGGACGGAGCCAGCCTCGAGAGCGAACAGCGTGTCGTCGCCGCCACGGCCGACGTTGGCGCCGGGGTGGAAGTGCGTGCCGCGCTGACGGACGAGGATCTCGCCCGCGAGGACGACCTGGCCGCCGAAGCGCTTCACACCGAGACGCTGTGCGTTGGAGTCACGACCGTTGCGAGTGGAACTCGCACCCTTCTTGTGTGCCATCTCTTCTTCTCCTCGATGCCTTACTTGATGCCGGTGATCTTGACGCGCGTGAGCTCCTGACGGTGCCCCTGACGCTTCTTGTACCCGGTCTTGTTCTTGAACTTCTGGATGATGATCTTCGGACCGCGGAGGTTCTCGAGCACCTCGGCCGTCACCGTGATCTTCGCGAGCGACTTCGCGTCGGAGATGATGTTCTCACCGTCGACGTGGAGCACCGCGGGAAGCTCGATGTTGCCATCCTTGTCGGCCTTGACCCGGTCCATCGTGACGATGGTTCCGATCTCGACCTTCTCCTGCCGTCCTCCGGCGCGCACAACTGCGTAAACCACTACGTACCCGTTCTTTGGGGAGCGAAACGCTCCGACTGACTGTTGCTGGAAGTTACTGCTCGGAAAGGCTCGAACACGTGGGACACCTTGATGGCAGAAAACCGTGGGTGGCAATGAAAACTCAATGCACACCAACGGTCGAGTTTACTTCATCGTGCAGTCCAGGTCAAACCAGTGGGACAGACGCTCGAGTTCGAGGCTGTTCCTCACGGCTCCCACACCGGATGCACTCGACCAGTGTACCCCGGGGCCTCCTGAACGAAGGCCTGGTGCCCGGCGCGTCCGGACCCGACCGGGAATCCACCGTCGGCGACGGTGGTTGGATGGGGGCATGACCGTGCTCATCGACCCCCCGCTCTGGCCGGCACACGGCACCCTGTGGTCGCACGTCGTGAGCGACAGCTCGCTCGAGGAGCTGCACGCGTTCGCCGAGCGCACCGGTCTGCCGCCACGCTCGTTCGACCTGGACCACTACGACGTCCCCGCCGAACGGCACGAGACCCTCGTCGCGGCCGGGGCGGTGGCCGTCCCCGGCGGGGAGCTCGTCCGCCGGTTGATCGCCAGCGGCCTGCGCATCACCGCACGCGAACGGCGCGCCTCCCGCGGAGACGCGCCGTCCTGATCGATCGGTCCTACTCGGCCTGGCGCTGCGACGCGTCCGACCCGACAGCCTGCCCACCGGCGAGCGAAGCCGTCGACACGCGTCGGCTCCGGCCACGACCCTGACCGGGCTGCTTCGGCTCAGGAAGCGCGTCGAGGACGGACTCCAGCAGGTGCTCCGGATCGACCACGGCAGCACGCCGCGGCTTGTCGGCCACCGGGGCGATCGGCAGGTCCAGCAATGCCAGCGCGGGTGACGCGGATTCCGCCGTGGTGTCGGCGGAACGATCCTCGGTGGCGCCACGACGGGAGTCGTCGCCGCCTCGACGTCGCGGCTCGCGCTTCTCGCGGCGGCTGCGGCGGCCCTCCTGCTGCTGTCCGGCGGACGCGGCCGACCGGTCATCCTGCTGGGGCGTCGATTCCTCGGTGGCCCGGTCCTCGGCGCTTGCCGCCTCTGCGACGACCGCATCGGCGACCGCCTCAGCCGCGGCGAGTTCCTCGTGGTGCAGCGTGCGAGCGGCGATCAGCGCGAGCGCGTTCTTCGCGTCGTCGGTGATCCCGTGCGTCTGACCGGCCGGCTTCTGCTGCGCGTTCTGGCCGCCCGACGGCTGACCGCCCTGCGCTCCACCCTTGCCTCGACGACGCTGCTGCTCCGGCTGCGGGGTCTGGCGGTGACGGACGACGGGGTCGTGGTGCACGACGACGCCACGCCCGGCGCAGACCTCACACGGTTCGCTGAACGTCTCCAGAAGCCCGAGACCGAGCTTCTTGCGCGTCATCTGGACGAGTCCGAGCGAGGTCACCTCGGCGACCTGGTGCTTCGTCCGGTCGCGGCTGAGGCATTCGACGAGCCGTCGGAGGACCAGGTCGCGGTTCGTCTCGAGCACCATGTCGATGAAGTCGACGACGATGATGCCACCGATGTCGCGGAGTCGCAGCTGACGCACGACCTCCTCGGCGGCCTCGAGGTTGTTCTTGGTGACCGTCTCCTCCAGGTTGCCGCCTGAACCGACGAACTTGCCCGTGTTGACGTCGACCACCGTCATCGCCTCGGTGCGGTCGATGACGAGTGAACCGCCGGAGGGGAGCCAGACCTTGCGGTCGAGCGCCTTCTCGATCTGCTCCGCGATGCGGTAGTCGACGAAGGCGTCGCCGGTGCCGTCGTAGGCCTCGACCCGCTCGAGCAGGTCGGGCGCGACGCCGCGGAGGTAGCTCTGGATGTCCTGGAGGGCGTCGGAGCCCTGGATGACGAGCTTCTGGAAGTCCTCGTTGAAGACGTCGCGGATGATCTTGATGAGGAGGTCGGGCTCGCTGTGGAGCAGGGCCGGCGACTGGACCGTCTCGATCTGACGCGAGATCTCCGCCCACTGCGACTTCAGCCGCGTGACGTCGAGCGTGAGCTGCTCCTCGGTGGCACCCTCGGCGGCCGTGCGCACGATGACGCCGACGTTCTCCGGAAGTACCTCCTTGAGGATCTTCTTCAGGCGTGCTCGCTCCGTGTCCGGCAACTTGCGCGAGATCCCGTTCATCGAGCCGTTCGGCACGTAGACGAGGTAGCGTCCGGGCAGGGAGACCTGGCTCGTGAGGCGCGCACCCTTGTGGCCCACGGGGTCCTTCGTGACCTGCACGAGGACGGTGTCGCCGCCCTTCAGCGCGAGCTCGATCCGGCGGGGCTGGTTGCCCGTCTCCACGGAGTCCCAGTCGACCTCACCGGAGTACAGCACGGCGTTACGCCCGCGGCCGATGTCGACGAAGGCCGCCTCCATGCTCGGCAGGACGTTCTGCACGCGCCCGAGGTAGACGTTGCCGATGAGCGAGGCCTCCTGGCTCCTGGCGACGTAGTGCTCGACGAGGACGCCGTCCTCGAGGACGCCGATCTGCGTCTTGCCGTTCTTGGAGCGGACGACCATGACGCGGTCCACCGACTCGCGTCGCGCGAGGAACTCGGCCTCGGTGACGACCGGACGACGACGACCCGCGTCACGTCCGTCGCGGCGGCGCTGCTTCTTGGCCTCGAGCCGGGTGGAGCCGCGCACCTTCTGCGGCTCGGTGATGAGCTCCGGCTCGCGAGGCGTGCGGACCTTGACGACGTTGCGGCTCTCGGAACGCGAATCGCCGCGCTCGGCCTGCTCCGGTCCGTCCTCGCCGGCACGACGACGGGTGCGTCGCCGGGACGAACTGAGTTCCGCTTCGAGCGGCTCGTCGTCGCGGTGCACGATCGGCGGGAGGTCCGGCGCCTGGAACAGCAGCATGGTCGTCGGCGGACGCACCGGTGCGACGGGCGTCGATTCCTCCTGCGTCGTCGGCTGCTCGGTCTCGGTGGACCTGTCGGCGGCGTCAGGTGTCGTGAGCTGCTGGTCGGTCGGTTCGTGCTCGGTCTCCGGCGTGGCCGGGTCCTCGGTGTGCTCTTTCACCATTCCTGGTGTACTCCCCTATGCCGGGTCGGTGGCCGCGCCACCCTCCGGTTCTTCATCTCGTGCGAGCGTCTGCGGGTGCAGCCGTTCGCAAATCCTGTGTGATCGCTGGCTCTCGGAGCTCTCACGATCGTGCCGGCACGTGCCGGCGGGTCCTGGGCTCTCATTGCCCAACAAGCCTGTTGTGTCGTGCGGTCGAGCGCGGCTCGGGCACAACCCCTCGATTATCGCACGAACGGGGCCGGCACTCCTGAGCGCCACCTGCCCGGGCATGTCCTGGAGCGTCTGAGCCGGCGTGCAGCTCCGCGTGCGACAATCGGAGCGTGTCAGCTCCGGTCATCGACGCGCGCCCCAAGGGCCTCGCGATCTTCCTCATCCTCGCAGGCGTCATCGGGTGGATCGCCGCGTTCGCGCTCACGCTCGACAAGTTCCAGCTCCTGCAGGACCCCGACGCACAACTGGGCTGCAACCTGAGCATCCTGGTGCAATGCGGCGTCAACCTGAACTCCTGGCAGGGCGCGATCCTCGGGTTCCCGAACCCGCTCATCGGCCTCTCCGCCTGGATCGCGCCGATCGCCGTCGGGATCGCGATCCTGGCCGGCGCGCGGTTCGCGCGGTGGTTCTGGATCGCCTTCAACGTCGGACTCCTCGGCGCCCTCGGGTTCGTCATCTGGCTGATCTCCCAGAGCATCTTCGTCCTGGGCACGCTCTGCCCGTGGTGCATGGTCACCTGGTCGGTGACGATCCCGTCGTTCATCGCCGTGACGGCGTTCACGCTCAAGAACGGGATCATCCCGGCCTCGCCGGCCGTCCGCCGGGTCGCCGGCGTCGTCTCCTCCTGGATCGTCGTGGTGGCCCTCGCTTGCTACCTCGTCGTCGCGGTCATCGCGCAGCTGCGGCTCGACGTCCTGTCCTACCTCTGACCCCTGCCCTGCAGAACGACGAAGCCCGCCCCCGGAGACCGGGGGCGGGCTTCGTCGTCCGATGGACGGACCGACGTCAGGCGAACCAGAGCGCGAGCTCGCGCGAGGCGGACTCGACGCTGTCCGAGCCGTGCACGAGGTTCTGCTGCACCTTGAGGCCCCAGTCACGACCGAAGTCGCCGCGGATGGTGCCGGGGGCCGCCGTCGTCGGATCGGTCGTGCCCGCGAGCGAACGGAACCCCTCGATCACACGGTTACCGGCCACTCGGATGGCGACGACCGGGCCGCTCAGCATGAACTCGACGAGCGGTTCGTAGAACGGCTTGCCCTCGTGCTCGGCGTAGTGCGCGGCGAGGAGTTCGCGGTCGGGTTCGACCATGCGCAGGTCCACGAGGGAGTAGCCCTTCGCCTCGATCCGGCGGAGGATCTCGCCGGTCAGGTTGCGTGCGACGCCGTCGGGCTTCACGAGTACCAGGGTTTCTTCAACAGCCACGGTCAATCCTTCGCTTCTCGGTAGAACGCCTGCTGACGCTCGATCTTGTCGCCTTGGACCATCGCATAGGTCCAGACGGCTGCGGCCATGCCACCGACGAGGAACATCATCGGGACGAGCAGACCGGTAGCCACGATAGCGGCTTGCACCGCCCAGCCCAGCCAATACCCCCAGCGGAATCGCAGGAGCGGGATCGTCGCGACGATGATCAGACACAGCACCGCGCCGCCGATCAACGCGACCGGGGCCGGCAGCGCCTTCAGCCCGAAGATGACGAGCGAACCGAGGAACATGACGACCATCTCGAATCCGAGGATGATCGATCCGAGCGTTTGCTTGATGCTCCGCGGACCACGCCGAGCCGACATGCCGCTCATGCCTTCGCCTTCCATTCGCGGTCGTCGGCGACCTCGATCGCCTCACCGACGAGCGTGATGGAGCCGGTGATCACGACGAGCCGGCGAGGCGCCTCATCCGCCCAACGACGGGCGTCCTCCGCGGCCTCGTCGAGGGTGTCGGCGAACGTCGAGGCCGGCAGCTCGAGCGACGCCGCGAGCCGCGAGAGCTCCTCGGCGGGGATCGCGCGCTCCGACTCGGACTGGGTGAAGAAGAACCCGGACGCCGCCGGCGCCAGGGTCGTCAGGATCCCCGCGGCGTCCTTGTCCTGCAGGATGCCGACGACGAAGGCGATCTCGTCGACGTCGAAGTACGTCCCGAGCGCCGCGACGAGTGACGCCGCGCCGTGGGGGTTGTGCGCCGCGTCGACGAGCACGGTGGGATCGGTGCCGACGAGCTGCAGCCGCCCCGGTGAGGCGACCTCCGTGAGCCCTTCGGCGAGGACGTCTTCGGCGATGGCCTGCGTCGCACCGCCGAGGAACGCCTCGACGGCGGCGATCGCGAGCGTGGCGTTCCGTCCCTGATGGTCGCCGTACAAGGGCAGGTAGAGCTCCGGGTAGGTCCCCGCGCGGCCTCGGACGGTGATGAGCTGTCCGCCGACGGCGACGGCGTCCTGCTCCAGGGCGAACTCGTCGCCCTCGAACACGATGGGGTCGGACGCGGCGGCCGCCGCCTCCGTGAGTGCACGTCTCGCGTCCGGGTGCTGCGCGGCCGACACGACCTGAGCGCCGGGCTTGATGATCCCCGCCTTCGTCCGCGCGATCTCGGCGATCGTGGATCCGAGCCGCTGCACGTGGTCGAGGTCGATCGGGGTGAAGACCGCGACCTCGGCGTCTGCCGCGTTCGTCGAGTCCCACGCCCCGCCCATGCCGACTTCGACCACCGCGACGTCGACGGGCGCGTCGCCGAAGCAGGCGAACCCGAGCACCGTCAGCGCCTCGAAGAAGGTCAGCGCCGGCTCCCCGGCCGCCGTGAGTTCGGCGTCGACCATCGCCAGGTAGGGCCGGATGTCGTCCCAGTTCTTCGCGACGGCTTCGTCGGAGATCCGCTCGCCGTCGACCCCGATGCGCTCGGTGAACCGGACGAGGTGCGGACTCGTGAAGAGACCCGTCCGGAGACCGTGGGCGCGGAGGATGCTCTCGATCATGCGTGCCGTGCTCGTCTTGCCGTTCGTGCCCGCGATCTGGATGATCGCGAACGACGACTCGGGGTTGCCGAGCAGCTCGAGCGCTCGCTTGGTGGCGCCGAGTCGGGGCTGCGGCTGGGCCTCTCCGAGACGGTCGAGCAGCTCGCGGTACACGGCGTCCGCCGCGTCCGCGGCCGAGCGGTCGTCAGGCTCGTTCAGTTCATCGGACATGTGCGGTCTCCTCTGCGCGCTCGACGGTGACGGTGAAGGCGCCGGTGTTGCCGAACTTCCCCGCCGCGAAGGTCTGCGAGAAGCCGGACGATACCGACGACGCCACGGTGCCGGCCCAGTTCAGCGAGGATGCGAGCGTGTCGCCGGCGAGGTCGACCACGTCGAGCACGCTCCGTACCGCGCGCTCGTCGGCTTCCTCGTCGAACCGGAGTCCGAGGGCGATGCGGTCGCTCACCTGGAGATCGGCGGCCTTCCGGGTGTCCTGGACGGCGCGGATGACGTCGCGGGCGAGACCCTCGGCCTCGAGTTCCGGCGTCAGGGTCGTCTCGAGCAGGGCGAACCCACCCGACGGGAGCAACGCGAGCGCCACCCCACCGGCGGCACCCGAGGACGCCTCCATGACGAGCTCGTACTCGCCCTCGACGAGTTCGATACCACCGGCCGTGACTGTCCCGTCGATCTCGGACCAGTCGCCGCTCCGAGCGCCCTTGATCGCCTGCTGCACCGTCTTCCCGAGCCGAGGCCCGGCTGCCCGGGCGTTGACCGAGAGCCGTGAGGTCACCCCGTACTCGGCGCCGCTGGCGTCGGTCAGTTCGGCGAACACGACCGCCTTGAGGTTGAGCTCCTCGCGGAGGATCGCCTCGAACGGCGCCAGCGACGCCGGGTCGGGCGTCACGACGGTGAGCGACGCGAGCGGCAGCCTGACCCGGAGGCCCGCCTGCTTCCGCAGCGCGAGGGTCACCCCGGAGATCTCGCGGACCCGGTCCATCGCCGCGACCAGGGCGGCGTCCTCGGGGAAGGCCTGTGGTTCCGGCCAGTCCGTGAGGTGGACGCTGCGCTCCCCGGTCAGCCCGGTCCAGATCTGCTCGGAGATCAGGGGCAGCAGTGGCGCGGCGACCCGGGTGAAGGTCTCGAGGACCGTGTACATGGTGTCGAAGGCGTCACGGTCGAGCTCTCCGCCGTCGCTCGCCCAGAACCGGTCGCGCGAACGACGCACGTACCAGTTGGTGAGCACGTCGGCGAAGTCGCGCAGCGAGGCGGCGGCGAGCGTCGCGTCGAACGCCTCGAGGTGGTCGGTGACGGTCACGACGAGTTCACGCGTCTTGGCGAGGATGTACCGGTCCAGCACGTCGCTCGAGTCCGTCCGCCAGACGGCGTCGTACCCGCCGGGCACCGCGGTGTTGGCGTACAGCGAGAAGAAGTACCAGCTGTTCCACAGCGGCAGCATCACCTGACGGACACCCTCGCGGATGCCCTCCTCGGTGACGACCAGGTTGCCGCCGCGGAGGACCGAACTCGACATGAGGAACCAGCGCATCGCATCGGAACCGTCGCGGTCGAACACCTCGTTGACGTCCGGGTAGTTGCGCAGCGACTTCGACATCTTCTGGCCGTCGCTGCCGAGGACGATGCCGTGGCTCACGACGCTCGTGAACGCCGGCCGGTCGAAGAGTGCGGTGGACAGGACGTGGAGGAGGTAGAACCAGCCACGCGTCTGCCCGATGTACTCGACGATGAAGTCGGCAGGGCTGTGCGAATCGAACCACTCGCGGTTCTCGAACGGGTAGTGCACCTGCGCGAACGGCATCGAGCCGGAGTCGAACCAGACGTCGAGGACGTCCGTGATGCGACGCATGGTGGAGCGACCGGTCGGGTCGTCGGGGTTCGGCCGGGTGAGCTCGTCGATGTACGGGCGGTGCAGGTCCGTCGGACGGACACCGAAGTCGGCCTCGAGCTCGTCGAGCGAGCCGTAGACGTCGATGCGCGGGTACGCCGGGTCGTCGCTCTTCCACACGGGGATGGGTGATCCCCAGTACCGGTTGCGGCTGATGGACCAGTCGCGCGCACCGGCGAGCCACTTGCCGAACTGCCCGTCCTTGACGTTCTCCGGCACCCAGGTGATCTCCTGGTTGAGCTCCTCCATGCGGTCGCGGAACTCCGGGACGCGGACGAACCAGCTCGACACCGCCTTGTAGATGAGAGGCTGCTTGCACCGCCAGCAGTGCGGGTAGGAGTGCTCGTAGCTCGCCTGTCGCAGGAGGCGTCCCTGCGACTTCAGCAGCTGCGTGAGCGGCTTGTTCGCGTCGAAGACCTGCAGGCCCACGACGTCTGACACCTCGGGGAGGAACTTCCCGCCGTCGTCGACGGAGACGATCACCGGGATGCCCGCGGCCTCGCAGACCTTCTGGTCCTCCTCACCGTAGGCGGGAGCCTGGTGGACGATGCCCGTACCGTCCTCGGTCGACACGTAGTCGGCCACCAGGATGCGCCACGCGTGCTCCATGCCCCACTCGGCGTCGGCGTAGTAGTCCCACAGGCGGTCGTAGGAGACGTCCTCGAGGTCGCGGCCGACGACCGTGCGGGACACGGCGGCCTGCGCGTCTGCCGCGGAGTCGTACCCGAGGTCCTTGGCGTAGTTGCCGAGCAGCGCCGAGGCGATGAGGTACTCCCCCGCGAGCACCTCCGTGTCGGCGTGGGCAGCGCCCTCTTCGCGCAGGACGGTCGCGTCCGGGGTACCGTTCGGGCCGGCCGGGACGACCGCGTACTCGATGTCGGGACCCACGGCGAGCGCCGCGTTCGTGGGCAGGGTCCAGGGGGTCGTCGTCCAGGCCAGCGCTCGGACCGCGGTGAGTCCGAGGCTCTCGGCCTTGGGGCCGACGAGTGGGAAGGTGACGGTGACGGTCTGGTCCTGGCGGGACCGGTAGACGTCGTCGTCCATGCGCAGTTCGTGGTTGGAGAGCGGGGTCTGGTCGCGCCAGCAGTAGGGCAGCACCCGGTAGCCCTCGTAGGCGAGGCCCTTGTCGTGCAGTTGCTTGAACGCCCAGATGACCGACTCCATGTAGGTCACGTCGAGCGTCTTGTAGTCGTGTTCGAAGTCGACCCAGCGCGCCTGGCGCGTCACGTAGTCCTGCCACTCCTCGGTGTACCGGAGCACCGAGTCGCGGGCGACCTGGTTGAACGCGGCGAGACCCATCTCGTCGATCTGGCGCTTGTCGGTGATGCCGAGCTGGCGCTCCGCCTCGAGCTCGGCCGGGAGACCGTGGGTGTCCCAACCGAAGCGCCGGTGCACCTGCTTGCCGCGCATCGTCTGGAACCGGGGGAAGAGGTCCTTGGCGTAGCCGGTGAGGAGGTGGCCGTAGTGCGGGAGGCCGTTGGCGAAGGGAGGGCCGTCGTAGAACACCCACTCGGGTGCTCCTTCGCGCTGGTCGATCGACGCCTGGAAGGTCCCGTCGGCCGCCCACCGTGCGAGCACGCCTTCTTCGATGGCGGGGAAGCTGGGCGACGGTGTGACGCCGAAGGCCGCACCGTTCGAGGCGGACTCGGAAGCGTTCGGTTCCTGGGACTTCGGGTAGCTCATCGTTCTCCTGGCAGGTCTCGTGGGTCCTGCGAGGACGCCGGCTCGCCGACGCGGTACCACCCCGCTTGCCGTCCACGTGTGACGGCCGCTCTGCACCGGCTGTGACGGGCCTGCCCCGCTCGGCTCTACTGGGCGGCCGACTGGCGGTCGCTGTTCTTCCGAGGACTCCCCGGTGATGGCCGGATCGATGTCGTTGCTCCCATGGTACAGCCTGGAGAACCGGTTCGCGGAGGTGTCCGACTAGGAGGTGACGGGGCCGGTGGCTCTGGCCAGCGCACGGCCGAACCCGTCGATGACCGGCGCGATCGCGCTTCGGAGGTAGGCATCGAGCTCGCCGCGGTTCACGCCCGCACCGGCCCATGCGCCGGCCCCTGCGACGACGGCCCCGGCGGTGGCGGCCGCCGCGGCGCGGACCGTCAACTCGTCGACCCCGGGAGCCAGCCGCGCGAGGTACACCCGCAGCACGGCCTGGAGTCTGAGCAGCCGCTCGAGCCCCGACGCCTGCAGCTCCCAGGCCGTGTCCATGAGGTCGATCTGGGTGAGGGCCCACGGCACGGCGCCGTTCGGGCGTTCCTCGGCGATGCCGAGCAGGGCGTCCTGCAGTGCGGGCATCGCCTCGTCGGCCGTGGACGCCGGGCCTCCTGCGGCGAGCGCCCGCTCGAGTCCGGCGAGCGCCGCGTCGACGTCCACCCAGAGGACGTCGCTCTTGGAGCCGAAGTAGTTGAAGAAGGTGTTGCGGCTGACGCCGGCGCGGCTGGCGATCTGATCGACGGTCGTTCCCGGGTAGCCCTGCTCCAGGAAGAGTTCCGCCGCGGCCTCTTCGAGGATGCGCCGCGACGATCGACGAGGGCGCCCGACGGCGTTCCGTGCCGGTGGTCGTGTCATGTGCGCTCCTTCCGCCGCCTGCGAGCCTAGCCGTCGCGCGAGGGGTCGGCAGGATCACGGGAGCCCGTATGCTGGTTCCGAGACTGCGTCCAATAATTCGTCCGACGTGGTCGCCGGGACCACAGCACCCGGTCGATACGCTTCCTGGAGTCCCTGTGCCTGCATCCCTCTCCCCCGTCCGTCCTCGTCGGGCATCGTCGGGCCGCCGGACGGCGCGTGTCGTCGTGGCGTTCGTCCCCCTCGCGGTCCTGCTCGCAGCGTGTGCTCCCGGCGCACCGTCCGCGTCCAGCACCCCGAAAGCCGGCGGCACGCTGGTCTACGCCAGTGGGGATGCGGAGCCGACCTGCCTCGACCCGCACGTCGGTGGCAACTACCCGCAGGCTCTGCTCAGCGCCCAGGTCCTCGAGCCGCTCGTCTCGCGCGACGCGAAGGGTGCGATCATCCCGTGGCTCGCCGAGTCGTGGACCACCTCGGAGGACGGCCTGACGTGGGAGTTCACCCTCCGCCCGGACGTGACGTTCACCGACGGGACGGCGTTCGACGCCGCAGCGGTCAAGACGAACATCGAACACCTCCAGGACCCGGCGACGAAGTCGTCGACTGGATACCTCGCGGTCGGCAAGGTCGCCTCGGTCGAGGCGGTCGACGCCACGACGGCCCGCTTCACCCTCTCCGCTCCGGACAGCGCCCTGCTCGAATCCCTGTCGCAGCCGTGGACCGCGATGGAGTCGCCCACGGGGATCGCCCGTGGAGAAGCGGCGAACTGCGACGCACCGGTCGGCACCGGACCGTTCGTCGTCGACGAGTGGGTCAAGCAGGACCATGTGTCGCTCGTGCGCAACGAGGACTACGACTCCGCCCCCGGGGACGCCGCCCACGACGGGCCCGCGTATCTCGACGGCATCACCTGGCGGTTCATCCCCGACTCCGCGTCCCGGTTCGCCGCGCTGCAGAGCGGTGACGTCGACATCATCGACAACGCGCAGCCCGACACGATCGCGCAGGCGAAGGACTCGAAGACGATCGTCGACCTGGACGCACCCCGTCCGGGCGCTTCGAACCGCATCGAGCTGAACTCCGGTCAGGCTCCGTTCGACGACCAGCGCGTCCGTGAGGCCTTCGTGCGGTCGACGGATGTGAACGCCGGGATCGAGTCGCTGTTCTTCGGGACGGCGAAGCGTTCCTACTCCCCGCTCTCGAGTGCCGAGACGACCGCGTACGGCGACGAGAGCCTGTTCGGCTACGACGTGGACGCCGCGAACAAGCTGCTCGACGAGGCCGGCTGGACCGAGAAGGACGCGGACGGGGTCCGGACGAAGGACGGGGTCCGCCTCACCGTGCGGTTCCCGGTCAGCACCAACCAGTCGATCCCGGCCGAGCAGTCCTTGTTCGAGCAGATCCAGGCGGGCGCCGGCGACGTCGGGTTCGACGTGCAGCTCGAACTGCTCGACCTCGCGAGCTGGTACGAGGCACTCGGGAGCAACGCGTACGAAGCCGTCAGCGCGCCGTACACGAAGGTGGGCCCGGATGTGCTCCGCGTCCTCTACGACTCGTCAGGCATCGTGCCGGCACCGAGCGGCTACTTCGCGAACCACGCCCAGCTCGACGACCCGGCGCTCGACGACATCCTCAAGCAGGCGAGCGACACGCTCGACCCCGAGGAGCGCGCCTTCCTCTACGAGCAGGCGCAGCAGATCATCCTCGACGGCTACTACATCCTCCCGCTCTACGACCAGCAGAACCACTTCCTGCTGAGCACCTCCCTGCAGGGCGTGCGCGCTCTGCCGACGGTGTCGACGCCGGTCTTCGGGGACGCCTGGCTCGTGGAGTGACGGTCATCCACCGCGAGGGACGCGACCTCCGCCGCCTGGCCGCGCGGATCGGGGCGCGACTGGCCGGCGCGGTGTTCGTGCTCTGGGCGGTCGCGACGGTCACGTTCTTCGCGGTCCGACTGATCCCGGGCGACCCGGCGCAGGCCTATCTCGGCGGCCCGGGCTCACAAGCGTCCGCGGAAGCGCTCGAACGGGTTCGCGAACAGTACGGCTTGGACCAGCCGCTCCTCGTCCAGTACCTCGCGCAACTGGTCCGACTGGTCCAGGGGGATCTCGGCGAGTCGGCGTCCCTCCGCACGCCGGTGGCTCAGGTGCTCGCCGAACAGCTCGGCGGCACCCTGGTGCTCGCGACGGCGTCGCTCGCCGTCGCCTGGCTTCTGGCGCTCGGCCTCGCGGTCTGGTCGACCCGTGGCGGACGGGTCTCCGCAGCGCTCGGATCGGCCGTCGAACTCGTGGCGGCGTCGCTCCCCCAGTTCTGGCTGGCGACCGTCCTCATCACGCTCTTCAGCACCTGGCTCGGATGGCTCCCTCCGGTGAGTACGGGTGATGCGGTCGGTCTCATCCTCCCGGTGCTGACCCTGGCCATCCCGGTCGCCGGGTTCCTGGCCCAGGTGATGCGGGAACCGTTGCTCGACGCGGGGAGCGCGCCGTTCGCCGTCTCCGCGGCCGCGCGTGGTGAATCGACGACCGGCCTGCTGCTCAGACACGGCCTGCGTCATGCCGCCGTGCCCGCGGTGAACCTGTCGGGATGGGCCTTCGGGTACCTCATCAGCGGTGCGGTGGTGGTGGAGACCATCTTCGCCCGGCCCGGTCTCGGACGGACACTGCTCCAAGCGGTGACCGTGCGCGACGTCCCGGTGGTCACCGGCGTGGTGTTGAGCTCGGCGGTGGCCTACGTCGTCGTCATGTTCCTCGCGGACCTCGCGGCGGAACTGCTCGACCCACGCGACCGGATCCGGCGGTCCGGTTCATGAGCGGGCTCGCGATCACCCCGACATCCGGACGCCCCGACGCCCGGGTCCGCGGCGGACGGCGCCGGTCGTCGGGATTCGGCGCTCCCGAGATCATCGCGGCCGTCGTGGTGCTGTTCCTGCTCGGCTGTGCGCTCGCCCCCCAGCTGTTCGCGACAGCGTCACCGACGGCGGTCGACCCGCGGGCCGCGTTCTCGCCGCCGTCCCTCACCCATTGGTTCGGCACGGACGAGTCCGGCCGCGACGTCTGGAGCCGGGTCGTGCACGGTGCGGGGACCTCGCTGCTCATCGGCGTCGCCGCGACGGCCATCGGACTGATCCTCGGAGCGGTCCTCGCGACGATCGCCGCAGTCGGCGGCCGGATCGCGGACTTCGCCGTGGGACGCGTCCTCGAGGTGCTCTTCGCGTTCCCCGGCCTGTTGCTCGCGCTCCTCGTGATCGTCATCGCGGGGCCCGGTCCCGTCACGGCGACGATCGCGGTCGGCCTGTCGACGGCGCCGGGCTACGCGCGCCTCATCCGCGGTCAACTGCTCCAGGTCCGCTCCTCCGACTTCGTCGAGGCCGCGCGAGTGCTCGGGCACGGGCCGGCCCGGATCCTGTTCCGACACATCCTCCCGAACGCCGTCGCCCCGCTGTTCGTCCTCGCGACCCTTGGCATCGGACAGGCGGTCGTCTGGGCGTCCGCCCTGAGCTACCTCGGGCTCGGGGCGCAACCACCCGCGCCGGAGTGGGGTGCCATGCTCGCCGCAGCACGCACCTACCTCGCGACGGCGTGGTGGCTCACGGCGTTCCCCGGTCTGATGATCGTCTCGACCGCCCTGTCCACCACGGTCCTCGGACGGGGTCTCCAGCGCCGATCACGGGAGGACGGCCGATGAGCGACTCCACTCCCCTGCTCCAGGTGGAAGCGCTGACGGTCGGATTCGGCGGCGGCGACGCTGTCGTCTCCGACGTCTCTTTCCAGGTCGAGCGCGGCACCTGCGTCGCGATCGTCGGCGAGTCGGGCTCCGGCAAGAGCGTGACCGCCAGATCGCTCCTGGGCCTCGCCGGCGCATCGGCGCGGGTGACGGCCACTCGACTCGACTTCCACGGCACCGACCTCCGCGGACTCGGAGCATCTGCCTGGCGACGCCTGCGCGGGCGTCGCATCGGACTCGTCCTCCAGGACGCCCTCGTGTCGCTCGACCCCCTGCGACCGATCGGGCGCGAGATCGACGACGCACTCCGACTCGGTACCGACCTCGACCGGACCGCCCGCACCCGGCGGGTGCTCGAACTCCTCGACTCCGTCGGCATGCCCGACCCGGCTTCCCGCATCGGCCAACGTTCCGGTGAACTCTCCGGCGGACTCCGCCAGCGCGCGCTCATCGCTTCTGCGATCGCACTGGACCCCGACCTCCTCATCGCCGACGAACCGACGACTGCCCTCGACGTCACCGTCCAAGCACGTGTCATCGGCCTCCTCGACGACGTCAAGCGGCGCGGCGCGGGCCTCCTCCTGATCAGCCACGACCTCGCCGTCGTCTCGTCGATCGCCGACCACCTCGTCGTGATGCAGCACGGTGTCGTCGTCGAGCAGGGGCCGGCCGAGCAGGTGCTGACCAGGCCGACACACCCGTACACCCGAGCCCTCATCGCCGCGGTCCCCACCGACCGCGCTCGAGGGACGCGCCTGAGCGCAGACCCGGCGGTCGACGCGGCACCGGTGGCCGAACAGCCGCCGATGGGCACCCGTCCGACGACGCAGGCCCGATCGGACGCACCCGCGCTGGAGTTCCGATCCGTCACCCGGAGCTTCGAGCGTGGCCGCGGCGCCTCGGCGATCCTGGCGGTCGACGACGTCTCGCTCCGCCTGGAAGCGGGGACGACCCTGGGCGTGGTCGGCGAGTCCGGTTCGGGCAAGACCACGCTCGCCCGCATCGCACTCGGCCTCACCGCGCCGCAGTCGGGAACCGTGCTCCTGGAGGGCGAACCGTGGTCGGAGCTCCCCGAGCGAGCGCGTCGTCCACGACGAAATCGTCTGGGCTGGGTCTCGCAGGATCCGTTGAGCTCGTTCGATCCACGCTGGCGCGTCGACGCCATCCTCGCCGACGCCGTTCGTGGGCGGCAAGCCGCACCTCGCGACATCACCCGTCTCCTCGCGGACGTCGGCCTCGATCCCTCGCTGGCTCGCGCGCGCCCGCGGACACTCTCCGGCGGGCAGCGACAACGGGTGGCGATCGCGCGGGCACTCGCGGGCCGACCGTCGACGCTCATCCTCGACGAACCCGTCTCCGCGCTCGACGTCACCGTCCAGGCCAGGATCCTGGACCTCCTCGACGAGCTGCAGCGACGCCACGGCCTGAGCTACCTCTTGATCTCCCACGACCTCGGCGTCATCCGACACATGAGCGACCGGGTCGCCGTGATGCAGCACGGGCGGGTGGTCGAGCATGGCGACGCCGAGCAGGTGTTCACCGCCCCGGCCTACCCCTACACCGCCCGACTCGCAGCCGACGCTCCGCGCCTCATCGCGCCCGGTGCGGCGTCAGGGCGCGACGCCGTCTGACTCCGGCGTCGGGATCCGGTCCAGCACCGCCTGGACGACGGGCGCGAGGGTCTCGGCGTACACCCAGCTCAGGTGGTGATGGTCGCGGTACGCGAGGACACCGCCGATCACCGGTGAGCACCGATCGGACGAGCACAGGGCGTCCGAGAGGTCGACGGGGCGGACCCGTGGGTCGGTGCTCGCGAGGGCGGCCTCATACTGCGGATCCTCCGTGAGCGCGTCGCTCCGGTCCCGGGCGCACCCGTCCTCCGGATCAGCGTCGTCGCGGACGCACTTCAGCACGTCG
The DNA here is from genome assembly GCF_001423185.1 of Plantibacter sp. Leaf314. Lineage (NCBI taxonomy): Bacteria > Bacillati > Actinomycetota > Actinomycetes > Micrococcales > Microbacteriaceae > Plantibacter > Plantibacter sp. Leaf314. The sequence continues at coordinate 663,265 of NZ_LMOB01000001.1, forward strand.
TCCGACATCGTCGGGGTGTCGCGCAGGACGACGATCTGCTCGATCGTCGCTGGCACGAGCGCCCAGCGCTCCTCATAGGCTTCCGCAGCCACCTCCCGCCAGTCGCGGTCCCCCTCGGCGACGACCGGGTTCCGGGCTCGCGCCGAGACGACGAGCGTGTCGATCTCCGGTTCGTCCTGCAGCAGCTCGAGGGCGTTGCGGTTCCAGCTCAGGCACCCGGCGCGCATCTCGGCGAGCACCGCCGCGCTCGTCCCGGGCTCCGTGCGCTCGGCGTCGCTGAACGGGCAGGAGCTCTTCGCCGCGACGAGGAGCCGCCACCCGTTCGTCTCGGCAGCAGTCGCGAACGCCGGCAACCACTGCTCGGCGTGCGAGTCGCCGATGAGCGCCACCGTCCTCGTCGCCCGCTCCGCGGTGGCGCCGTAAGCGCAGACCTCGAACGCTGCAGCTCGGATGTCGGTGATGCAGCGGTCCGGCGGCAGGTCGGCGAGCGACGCCTCAGGAATGACGACCCCGCGGGTCTCGTCCCCGGGCGACGCCGAGGAACCGTCGCGCGAGGTCTCGCCACCGGAGCCTTCCCTGCCGTCCGATGACGCTCCGTCGTCCCGCGGACACGCTGCAGCATCGACGAGCTCCGCGGCACCGAGGCAGTTCGACGGGGTCGCGACCAGGGTCTCGATGCGCTGCTGTTCGGCGGCGATGCGCGCCTCGGCACCGGGGAGCACCCCGATCGAAGCGATCGACAGGACGCTCATCGCGAGGGCTGTCGCGCCGATGACCCGTCGTGGCCGCCAACCGGCGATCCGCCCGAACCGGATCGGGCGCTCCACGAACCGCGTCGTCACCTCCGCGAGGGCGCCCGTGATGAGGAGCAGGACGATCTGCTCGGGGATGGTGGCCGACCGACCGAGCACGATCCCGCCGAACACGATGAGGGGCCAGTGCCACAGGTAGACGGCGTAGGAGCGGTCGCCGAGCCACTGGATCGGCGCCCGGGCGAGCAGCGCGGTCGGCGACCACCGGACGTCAGGTGCCCAGGCCGCGATCACGGCGATCGTCCCGCCCACCGGCAGCGCCGCGGTCAACGCCGGGAAGGGCGTCTCACCCGAATACCAGACGGCAGCCGCCCCGATCGCGGCGAACCCGAGCCAGGCGATGACCGTGCGCGCACCCGCCCGCAGCGCCCAGCCGCGCCGGGCCCCCTCGGCCACCAGGATCGCCGTCAGTCCCCCGGCGGCGAACTCCCAGGCCCTCGTCGTCGTGGCGAAGTAGGCCGGAGACGGGTCCTGGATGGTGAAGACGACCGACCAGGCGGCCGACGCGATGCAGACGAGTCCGATCGCGATCGCGACGCCCCGACGCCGCGCCGTCGTCTCAGCAGCGCGTCGGGCGAACCGGACGGCGAGCCAGCCGGCGACGAGGACCAGGATCGGCCAGACGAGGTAGAACTGCTCCTCGACCGACAGCGACCAGAAGTGCTGCACCGGCGACGGAGCGTCCTCCGCCGCGAGGTAGTCGATCGCGGATCCGGCGAGCGCCCAGTTCTCGATGTACAGGCCCGACCACGCGATCTCGCGCAGGAACCGGGGCAGGTCCCCGAGTGGCGCGAGGTACCAGCTTGCGACGAGGGTCGCGGTGAGGACGGTGAGCGCGGCGGGGAGCAGCCGTCGTGCGCGCCGCGCCCAGAACCGCCCGAGCCGGACCGAACCGGATCGCTCGACCTCGGCGAGGAGGTGCGCCGTGATGAGGAACCCGGAGATCACGAAGAACACGTCGACGCCGACGAACCCGCCCGGCACGAGCCCCGGCCAGAGATGGAACACCACGACGAGCGAGACCGCCGCGGCACGGAGGCCTTGGAGGTCGGCTCTCACGGGGCCGGAGGCGGCTCTGGTCGACACGGTCCGATGCTATCGGCCGAGGATGACGGTCTGCGGTCCGGCGTCCTCCCGTCCCCCTGCGATAGCATGGGATGTTCCCATACACTCAGGCACGCAGACACGGTGCCGCACATATCAGCAGGAGATCCCCTCATGACCGCTGCCAGCATCCCGGACAAGCCGGCCCTCGAAGGTCTCGAGCAGAAGTGGGGCTCTTCATGGGAGTCCGCGGGGACGTACCGGTTCCAGCGCGAAGGCGCGACGCGCGAGTGCATCTACTCGATCGACACCCCGCCGCCGACCGCCTCCGGGTCGCTGCACATCGGGCATGTGTTCAGCTACACCCACACCGACATCGTCGCCCGCTACCAGCGGATGACGGGCAAGCGCGTCTTCTACCCGATGGGCTGGGACGACAACGGTCTCCCGACCGAGCGGCGTGTCCAGAACTACTACGGAGTGCGGTGCGACCCGACGCTCCCCTACGACGCGAACTTCACGCCGCCGTTCGAGGGCGGCGACAACAAGAGCACGAAGGCCGCCGACCAGATCCCGATCTCCCGCCGCAACTTCATCGAGCTCTGCGAACGCCTCACCGTCGAGGATGAGCAGCAGTTCGAGGCCGTCTGGCGTGCGCTCGGCCTCTCGGTGGACTGGACGCAGAGCTACCGGACGATCGGCGACGAGTCGATCACCGCCAGCCAGCTCGCGTTCCTCCGGAACCTCGAGCGGGGCGAGGCCTACCAGGCCATGGCGCCCACGCTCTGGGACATCACCTTCCGCACGGCCGTGGCCCAGGCCGAGCTCGAGGACAAGGAGCAGCCGGGCACCTACCGCCGGCTGTCCTTCCACCGTCCCGACGGTGGCACGATCGAGATCGAGACCACCCGTCCCGAACTCCTCCCCGCGTGCGTCGCCCTCGTGGCCCACCCCGACGACGAGCGCTTCAAGCCGCTGTTCGGCACCACGGTGACGACCCCCGTCTTCGGGGTCGAGGTGCCCGTGCTCGCGCACCACCTCGCTCAGCCCGACAAGGGCGCCGGCATCGCGATGGTCTGCACCTTCGGTGACATCACCGACATCGTCTGGTGGCGCGAACTCGACCTCCCGAACCGCGCGATCCTCGGCTTCGACGGCCGGATCATCTCCGAGGCGCCCGAGGCGATCACCACCGAGGCGGGCCGCGACGCCTACGCGCAACTCGCCGGCAAGACGGTCTTCAGCGCCAAGCAGGCCGTCGTCGACCTCCTGGCGGCGTCCGGCGACCTCATCGGCGAGCCGAAGCAGATCACCCACCCCGTCAAGTTCTTCGAGAAGGGCGACAAGCCGCTCGAGATCGTCTCGACCCGCCAGTGGTACATCCGCAACGGCGCGCGCGACGAACAGCTCCGCAGCCGACTGCTCGAACTCGGCGCCGAGCTCGAATGGCACCCCGAGTTCATGCGGGTCCGCTACGAGAACTGGGTCGGTGGCCTGTCGGGCGACTGGCTGATCTCCCGGCAGCGGTTCTTCGGCGTGCCGATCCCGCTCTGGTACCCCCTCGACGGCGACGGCAACCCGGTCTACGACCAGCCGATCGCGCCGGACCACGCGTCCCTGCCGGTCGACCCGTCGAGCGACGCGGCCCCCGGCTACGACGAGTCCCAGCGCGGCGTCCCCGGCGGCTTCATGGGCGAGGTGGACGTCATGGACACCTGGGCGACGTCGAGCCTCACGCCACAGCTCGCCGGCGGCTGGGAGCGCGACCCCGAGCTCTGGAACCTGGTGTTCCCCTACTCGCTGCGCCCGCAGGGCCAGGACATCATCCGCACCTGGCTGTTCTCCACCATGCTCCGCAGCGTCCTCGAGTACGACCGGAAGCCGTGGGAGCACGCGTCCGTATCCGGCTTCATCGTCGACCCCGACCGCAAGAAGATGTCGAAGTCGAAGGGCAACGTCGTCACCCCGGCGGCGATGCTCGAACAGCACGGTTCGGACGCCGTTCGGTACTGGGCGGCCTCGAGCCGTCTCGGCACCGACGCGGCCTTCGACCCGCAGAACCCGACGCAGATCAAGATCGGCCGACGCCTGGCCATCAAGGTGCTCAACGCTTCGAAGTTCATCCTCGGCTTCACCGGACGCGAGGACGCCCCCGTGACGGAGGCCGTCGACCTCGCGATGCTCAGCGTCCTCCGCAAGGCCGTCGCGGACGCGAGCACCGCCCTCGCCGGGTATGACCACGCACGAGCCCTCGAGCTCACGGAGGCGTTCTTCTGGACCTTCTGCGACGACTACCTGGAGCTCGTGAAGGAACGCGCGTACGGCGAGGAAAGCCCCGAGCAGGCGTCGGCGGTGGCCGCGCTGCGGATCGCGCTGTCGACCCTGCTCCGCCTGTTCGCCCCGTTCATTCCGTTCGCCGCGGAGGAAGCCTGGTCGTGGTCACACGACGGCTCGGTCCACCTCGCCAACTGGCCGTCGGACGACGAGTTCGCCGGCCTCGCCGCGGGCGAACCGCAGGTGCTGGCACTCGCGAGCGAGGCCCTCACGGGCATCCGTCGGGCGAAGACCGACGCGAAGGCTTCCCAGAAGACCCCGGTCGACTCCGCGGTCATCGCCGGCCCGGCAGCCTCGGTGGAGCTCCTCGCCCAGGTCGCGGACGACCTTCGCGCCGTCGGACGCATCGCCGTCCTCGAGTTCCGCACCGCGGACGCCCTCTCGGTGGCGGACATCGTCTTCGCACCGGCCGCCGAGGGCACGGAGGCCGGCGCATGAGCATCGTGATCCGGCCCGTCGTCGAGAGCGACCTGTTCGCCTGGCACGCGCTGTACTCCGGGTACGGCGAGTTCTACGACAATCCACTCACCGACGAGAAGGCCGTTCTCGTGTGGGGCTGGCTGAGCGACCCCAACCACGCGTTGACGGCGCTCGTCGCAGAGGATGACCACGGGGCCCTGGTCGGCCTCGCGCACTACCGGGTGTTCCCGCGCGCCCTCGCCGGTGGTACCGGCCTGTACCTCGACGACCTCTTCGTCGCCGAGGAGGCACGCACGGCCGGTGTCGGAACGTCGCTGATCGAGCGCGTTCGTGAGATCGCGAAGGCCGACGGACACAGCGTCGTCCGATGGATCACCGCCGCGGACAACGAGCGCGCGCAAGCCGTCTACGACAAGCTCGCCACCCGCACGAGCTGGGTCACCTACGACCTGGAGCCGTGATGCAACTCGGAACCCGGTGGTCGGTCGGAGCGACCGCGCCCGAGGCGGTGCCGCCGGCCGTCCGTGTCGCCATCGCCAGCGAGGAGCAGATCCTTCGCGACCAGCAGGTGGACACCACCGCCTGGCGATGGACCCTGACCTGGCTCGAACGCCGACCGGTGGTCGAACTCGACGACGGCACCACCATCCGTCAGCACGCCGACGGCTCCATCAGCCTGACCCGCCCGGATCCGGACGACGACTGAGTCGTCTCCCGGGCATGCTGGATAGGGTGAGGTATGGAATCACACACGAATCCGTTCCTCCAGCCGAGCACCCTCCCCTACCAGCTTCCGCCGTTCGCGGAGATCCGCGAGGAGCACTACCGGCCCGCTTTCACCGCCGGGTTCGAGCAGCAACTCGCCGAGATCGCAGCGATCACCGCGCAGTCGGATCCGCCCACGTTCGAGAACACCTTCCTGCCGCTCGAGCGCAGCGGATCGATCCTGGGGCGCGTCGCCGCCGTGTTCTTCAACCGGAGTTCCGCCGACAGCTCGGCGTTCACGAACGACCTCGAAGAGGAACTCGCCCCGCAGCTCGCCGCCCATGAGGACGCGATCCGGCTCGACCCGGCCCTCTACGCCCGCATCTCCGCCGTGCATGCCCAGCTGGAGCATCTCGACCTCCCCGCTGAAGCCGCCTACCTTGTGCAGCGGGTCCACACCGAGCACACCCTGGCCGGGGCTGGTCTGGACGACGAGCAGAAGCGGGAACTGTCCGAGCTGAACCTCCGCCTGTCGAGCCTCACCACGCGGTTCGAGAAGCAGCTGCTCGCCGACACCAACGACCTCGCCGTCCACCTCACGGACGCCTCCGACCTCGACGGACTCAGCGCGGGTGAGCGCTCCGCAGCAGCACAGGCCGCAGCCGAGCGCGGACTCGAGGGCTGGCTCATCACGCTCGTCCTCCCGACGGGGCACCCCGCACTCTCGACGCTCACCGATCGCCGGGTGCGCGAACGGATCATGACCGCTTCCCGGGCCCGTGGTACGCGCGGCGGGCACAACGACAACCGTGACCTGGTGCTCGAGATCACCCATCTCCGTGCCGAGCGCGCGGCCCTGCTCGGCTTCCCGTCCCACGCGGCTGCGGTCACGGCGGACCAGACTGCTGGGACGCCCGAAGCGGTCGCCGAGCTGTTGTCGCGGCTGGCGATCCCCGCCGCCCGCAACGCCGACCGGGAACAGCGCGAACTCGAGCGGGTCTCCGGTCTCGATACCATCGAAGCCTGGGACTGGCCCTTCACGACGGAACAGGTGAGAGCCGAACGGTTCGACGTCGACACCGCGCAGATGCGCCCGTACTTCGAAGCCGAGCGGGTCCTCTTCGACGGGGTGTTCGCCGCCGCCACCAAGCTCTACGGCATCACCTTCGCGGAACGACCGGAGCTCACGGGCTACCACCCGGACGTCCGGGTCTTCGAGGTGTGGAACGAGGACGGTTCGGGTCTCGGTCTGTACCTCCTCGACCTCTACACCCGCGACAGCAAGCGCGGCGGCGCCTGGATGAACGCGCTCATCTCCCAGAACCGCCTGCTCGACCAGCCCACGGTGGTGGTGAACAACCTCAACGTGCCGAAGCCGGCGGCCGGCGAGCCGACGCTCCTGAGTGTCGACGAGGTCACGACCTTCTTCCACGAGTTCGGTCATGCACTGCACGGATTGTTCGCAGAGGTCGAGTACCCCCGATTCTCCGGAACGAACGTCTTCCGGGACTTCGTCGAGTTCCCGAGCCAGGTCAACGAGATGTGGATGCTCTGGCCTGAGGTCCTCGCCGGGTATGCGCGGCACTTCGAGACCGGGGAGCCGATGCCGGAGGAACTCGTCGCGAAGCTGCAGGCTTCCGAGGGCTTCAACGAGGGTTTCTCGACCAGCGAGTACCTGGCAGCCGCGATGCTCGACCAGGCCTGGCACAGCATCGGTGCAGACGACCGCGTGGACGACGTCGAAGCGTTCGAGGCGGCCGCCCTGCGCTCCGCGGGTCTCGACAACCCAGCGGTCCCGCCACGCTACGCGAGCACGTACTTCGCCCACACCTTCTCGGGCGGGTACGACGCCGGCTACTACTCGTACATCTGGAGCGAGGTGCTCGACGCCGACACGGTCGACTGGTTCACCGAGAACGGGGGCCTGACGCGGGAGAACGGCGACCGGTTCCGGGCGCGGCTCCTCGGCGTCGGAGGTTCGAAGGACCCGCTGGAGGCGTATCGCGACTTCCGTGGGCGCGACGCGGCCATCGAACCGCTCCTGCGGCGCCGCGGCCTCGAAGGCTGAACGACGAAGCCGCCGCGACGGAGCCGGAATCCGGTTCGTCGCGGCGGCTTCGCTCCGCAGCGTGTCGACTAAGCCGACTTCTCCTGACGGCGCGCCGCGCGGGGAACGATGGTGGGCGCCGCGTTCTCGACGACGGACTCCCGCGTGATGACCACCCGGGCGACCTCGTCGGTGGAGGGCACTTCGAACATGATCGGCCCGAGGACCTCTTCCATGATCGCCCGCAGACCTCGTGCGCCGGTCTTCCGGAGGACGGCGAGATCGGCGATCGCTTCGAGGGCCGCCTGATCGAACTCGAGCTCGACCCCGTCGATCTCGAACATGCGCTGGTACTGCCGGACGAGTGCGTTCTTCGGCACCGTGAGGATCTCCATGAGCGCATGCTGGTCGAGCGGCGTGACCGTGGTGACCACGGGCAGACGACCGATGAACTCGGGGATCAGACCGAACTTGTGGAGGTCCTCAGGAAGCACCTCGCCGAAGAGGTTCACATCGTCGCCCTTGCTGTGCAGTGGGGCTCCGAAGCCGATGCCCTTCTTCCCGGCACGGGAGGAGATGATCTCCTCGAGTCCGGCGAACGCACCGGCGACGATGAACAGCACGTTCGTCGTGTCGATCTGGATGAACTCCTGATGCGGGTGCTTCCGTCCGCCCTGCGGCGGCACCGAGGCGACGGTGCCCTCGAGGATCTTGAGGAGCGCCTGCTGGACGCCCTCGCCCGACACGTCTCGCGTGATGGACGGGTTCTCCGCCTTCCGCGCGATCTTGTCGACCTCGTCGATGTAGATGATGCCGGTCTCTGCGCGTTTGACGTCGTAGTCGGCGGCCTGGATGAGCTTCAAGAGGATGTTCTCGACGTCCTCACCCACATAACCGGCTTCGGTCAGTGCGGTCGCATCGGCGACCGCGAAGGGGACGTTCAGCCGCTTCGCGAGCGTCTGCGCCAGGTAGGTCTTGCCGCAACCGGTCGGGCCGATGAGCAGGATGTTGCTCTTCGCGATCTCGATGTCGTCGTGCACCGTCTCGGCCGGAGCCAGGGTCGCACGCGACCGGACACGCTTGTAGTGGTTGTACACCGCGACGGACAGCGCCTTCTTCGCGCTCTCCTGGCCGATGACGTACTCCTCGAGGAAGGCGAAGATCTCCTTCGGCTTCGGGAGGTCGAACTCGCTCACGGTCTCTTCGCTCGCCTCGGCGAGTCGCTCGGCGATGATCTCGTTGCACAACTCGACACACTCGTCGCAGATGTACACGCCGGGACCAGCGATCAGCTGCTGGACCTGCTTCTGGCTCTTGCCGCAGAACGAGCACTTGAGCAGATCGGCGCTTTCGCCTATCCGTGCCATGTCTTTCCCTCTCCCTGGAGATTCGGTGCTCCGAGCCTAACCTGTCCCTGCGACAACTCGGCGCGCCACCCCGCTGGGATGACGCGCCGAGTCGAGAGCACGGGAACCGGGTCAGGCCGTGATGGCCGCGACCGGGTTCTTCCGCGAGGTGAGCACCTGGTCGATGAGACCGTACTCGAGCGCCTCGGCGGCCGAGAGGATCTTGTCGCGATCGATGTCCTTGTTGACCTGCTCCACCGAACGGTTGGAGTGGTGCGCCAGGGTCGACTCGAGCCAGCCGCGCATGCGGAGGATCTCAGCGGCCTGGATCTCGATGTCCGATGCCTGACCGTGGCCGGCCTCGCCGACGGCGGGCTGGTGGATCAGGATCCTGGCGTTGGGGAGCGCGAGGCGCTTCCCGGGCGTGCCGGCAGCGGTGAGCACCGCGGCGGCAGAGGCCGCCTGCCCGAGGACGACCGTCATGACGTGCGGACGGATGTACTGCATCGTGTCGTAGATCGCCGTCATCGCGGTGAACGAACCACCGGGCGAGTTGATGTACATGACGATGTCGCGGTCAGGGTCCATGCTCTCGAGGACGAGCAACTGAGCCATGATGTCATCGGCCGACGCGTCGTCGACCTGCACCCCGAGGAAGATGATGCGGTCCTCGAAGAGCTTCGCGTACGGGTCCTGGCGCTTGTAGCCGTAGGCCGTGCGCTCTTCGAAGCTCGGGAGGATGTAGCGAGCGCCCGGCATCTGCAGCGAGCGGCCCGCCGCACTGAACGTTGGAGTCTCCATGTGTTGCATTCCTGTCTGTCGAAGCCGGGTTACTTGTCGCTGTCGACGGTTCCGCCGCCGCCGGCCACGTCGAGCGCGGACTCACGGAGGTGGTCGACGAAGCCGTACTCGAGCGCTTCCTCGGCGTTGAACCAACGGTCGCGGTCGCCGTCGGCGTTGATCTGCTCGACACTCTTGCCGGTCTGTGCCGCCGTGATCTCGGCGAGACGGCGCTTCATGTCGAGGATGAGCTGCGCCTGGGTCTGGATGTCGCTCGAGGTGCCGCCGAACCCGCCGTGGGGCTGGTGGAGGAGCACCCGGGCGTTCGGGGTGATGTACCGCTTGCCCTTGGTGCCCGCCGTGAGGAGGAGCTGACCCATGGAGGCTGCCATGCCGATACCGACCGTGACGATGTCGTTCGGCACGAACTGCATGGTGTCGTAGATGGCCATGCCGGCCGTGATGGAACCACCGGGCGAGTTGATGTAGAGGTAGATGTCGCGCTTCGGGTCGTCCGCGGCGAGCAGCAGCAGCTTGGCCGCGATCTCGTTCGCGTTCTCGTCGCGGACCTCGGCGCCCAGCCAGATGATCCGGTCCTTCAGCAGGCGGTCAAAGACACTGGGCGAGAACTGTGGTTCGGCCATTATCGCTCCGTTTCGGTTGTGCAGTGGTTCGAATCTATCGGAGGCGACGCACGACCAACGCCCTGTTCGCCCTCGGCAGACTCCCGGGCGCCGGGGTTCGCCGGAGGCGGACGGAACGCCAGGAGCCCAGGACTCAGCGGGGCGGTCGCGACTCGAGTTCGTCGGCGTAGGCGCGCACGGACCGGTGGTAGCGCGGCAGGTGACGCACGAGGGCACGCAGGGCGACCGCGGTCGCACGGTGGGGATCACCGGAGCTGGCGAGCGCCAGCGCCAGGAAGGCGGCCGTGGCATCCGCGTAGGGGCCCGTCGCCTCGGCGGCGAGCTGCTCTTCCAGCAGTCCCACGCTCTCGGCGACCCGCCCGAGGTTCCTCAAGGTGCTCGCCAACTGGATGACCGCCTGAGGACGATGCTCGTCGTCGAGTCCGGCGTCGAGGGCGGCACGGTAGAGCGCCTCGGCCTCGACCTCGTGCCCGGCGGAGTCGCGTGCGCCCGCCGATTCGAAGAGCGCTCGGGCATCGCCGTGAGGTCGCTCCGTGGCGAGGGCGTCGATCGCCACGATGCGCTCCTCGTCGCTGAGCACCGCATCTTCCCAGACCGCCGCGACCCGCGCGTCCCAGTCCTGCGCCTCATCCATCCCGCGTTCCCTTCCGTTCGTGTCCGAAGACGACAGTAGGGGCGGAATCGCTTCCGCCCCTACTGTCACTGCTGGTGAGTGCTACTCGGCTGCAGCCTCGTCGGTCGCCGCCTTCTTGGCCGGAGCCTTCTTGGCGGGCGCCTTCTTGGCCGGAGCCTTCTTGGCAGCTGCCTTCTTCGGCTCGGCCTCGACCGGAGCCTCTTCGGCGGTGTCCTCGGACGCGGCCTCGGTGGTCTCGTCGGCAGCGGGCTCAGCCGCGGCGTCCTCGTCCTCGACGACGGCGACGAAGTCGCTCAGGTCGACGGGCTTGCCGTTCGAGTCGACGACCTCGGCCTTGCCGAGGGCGATCGCGATGGCCTTGTTGCGGGCGACCTCGCCGACCATGGCGGGGATCTGACCCTGCTGACCGAGGGCCTCGATGAACTCGCCGGGCTCCATGCCGTACTGCGACGCGCTCTGGATGAGGTACTCGGTGAGCTCGTTCTGGTTGACCTGCACGTTGAGCGACTCGGCGAGGGCGTCGAGCAGCAGCTGCGTGCGGAGCGCCTTCTCGCTGGACTCGGTGACCTCGGCACGGTGCTCGTCGTCCTCGAGGCGGTTCTCGCCCTCGAGGTGACGGTGGACCTCGTCCTCGATGACGCTCTCGGGGACCGGGATCTGCGCGGCCTCGAGCATGGCGTCGACGAGCGCGGTGCGCGCGTCGCGGCCCTGCGTGATGACCTGCTGACGCTCGACGACCTCGCGCAGCTGCGCCTTGAACTCGTCGATGGTGTCGAACTCGCTCGCGATCTGCGCGAAGTCGTCGTCGGCCTCGGGGAGCTCGCGCTCCTTGACAGCGGTCAGCGTGACGGTGACCTCGGCGTCCTCACCCTCGTGCTCGCCACCGAGCAGCGGCGACGTGAAGGTGGTGGTCTCGCCCGCGGTGAGCGAGTCGAGCGCCTCGTCGATACCGGTGAGCAGCTCGCCCGAACCGATCTCGTAGGAGACACCGCTCGCGCGGTCGACCTCGGCGTCGTTGATCGTGGCGACCAGGTCGAGCTGCGCGAAGTCGCCCGTCTTGGCCGGGCGGTCGACGGTCACGAGCGTGCCGAACCGGGCACGGATGCGGTCGAGCTCGTCCTGGACGTCGGCCTCGCCGGCCTCCTGGGCGTCGACGGTGAGCTTGAGGCCCTCGTAGGCCGGGAGCGTGATCTCGGGGCGGACGTCGACCTCGATGTTGACCAGCAGGTCGCCGGAGAAGTCCTTCTCGTTCGGCCACTCGACGATGTCCGCCTGCGGGCGGCCGAGCGGACGGAGCTCGTTCTCCTCGAGAGCCTTGCGGAAGAAACCGTCGAGACCCTCGTTGACGGCGTGCTCGATCACGGCGCCCTTGCCGACGCGCTGGTCGATGATCGCCGGTGGCACCTTGCCCTTGCGGAACCCGGGGACGTTGATGTCCTCCGCGATGTGTCCGTACGCGTGGGTGATGCTCGGCTTGAGCTCCTCCGGCGTCACCGCGATGGCGAGCTTGACGCGAGTGGGGCTCAGCTTCTCGACCGTGGTCTTCACGTGATTACTTCTCCTGTGTCGGGGATTCTGCCTCAGTTGAGGACGCAAAACGGAGTCGGGGCGACAGGATTCGAACCTGCGACCTCCCGGTCCCAAACCGGGCGCTCTACCAAGCTGAGCTACGCCCCGGATCGGCGACAATCCGGCCAGCCGGCCCGACCGACGAGCGGCGGGCGAAATGGCCTCGGTCAGTCTAGCCCAGAATCTGGGCGCGACCTGTGCGGTTTCCCGGGCTGCAGGCCGCGCACGACCCGCATTGCACAGACGCACCTCCGGCATGCAGTAGCATTGCCAGGTGAGTTCGTCGCATCGCGGCGCCTCGGGGATGTAGCTCAATGGTAGAGCCTCAGTCTTCCAAACTGATTACGCGGGTTCGATTCCCGTCATCCCCTCTGTATTCATGAGAAACAGGCAGCGCCGCGAAGGCAGGTGCGACGGTTCGGCTCCGCGCACGGATCTTCCGGCCCTAGGCTGAGCGCATGCGACTCGACGCCCTCTGGCCCCACGTCTGGACCGTGGCCGGCGCGCTGGTCTTCTTCGTCGGCGTGTACGCCCTCGCCACCGGCCGCCTCGGCGTCGGCCTCATCTGCATGATCGGCTGCGTCGTCTGCCTGTCGGGCTCGCTCGCGGCCCAACGTCGCCTCAAGAAGCGCGACGCTCGCCGCCGCTAGTCGTCATCCACCGCCGCTGCGTGGACCGCCCTGAGAGCGACGTAGTGGGCCGCGTTCTGCCGGATCGCCTCCTGCTCATCGGCGGACAGCTCACGCCGCACCTTGGCAGGGACCCCGGCGACGAGCGAGCCGGGCGGCACGATCATGCCCTCGAGGACCACCGCTCCCCCGGCCACCAGCGACCCGGCCCCGATCACCGCTCCGCTCAGCACGACCGACCCCATGCCGATCAGACAGTCGTCCTCGACCGTACAGCCGTGGACCACCGCGTTGTGTCCGACCGAGACGTTCCGGCCGATGACCGTCGGGTGGCCGCTGTCCGTGTGGACGGCGACACCGTCCTGGATGTTGGACCCCGCGCCGAGGGTGATCGAGTCCGAGTCCGCACGGAGCACCGCGTTGTACCAGACGCTCGAATCGGCAGCGAGGGTGACGGCCCCGACCAGCATCGAGCCCGGCGCCGTATAGGCGGTCGGATCCAGCTCGGGCGCGCGCCCACCTGGGAGCTTCCTGACAGAACCGTGAAGAGTCATGGGCCCCACGGTACCGCAGGCGTCGTCGAACACCGGAGAACCGCGTGATCCCGGCTCGGATCGCCGATATGGTCAGGCTTTCCTTCGTGAGTGCAGCCTTCGTAAGCCGAGCCTCGACTTCCTTGCGGAATGTCTCGGCCTGAGTACCGTTATACCCAAGCAGACCGGCGAACACGCCCGACCAGGGCCTCACTCGTCAACGAAGGGGAACACCATGACCGACATCACCACCTCCATTCCGCAGGCCGTCGCCAACCCGGACGTCGCGGCAGGCACCGCACAGTTCCTGAGCCCCGTCGTCCTCGACCTCACCGCCATCGTCGTCAACGGCAAGCAGGCCCACTGGCACGTCCGCGGAGCGAACTTCATCGGCGTCCACGAGCTGCTCGACGACATCGTCGACCACGCGCAGGAGTGGGCCGACCTCGCCGCGGAGCGCATCGTCGCCCTCGGCCTCCCCGTCGACGCACGGCTCAGCACGGTCGCCGCGAAGACCAGCACCCCGGAACTCAGCGAGGGCTTCCAGCAGTCCGACCGCACGATCGCCGAGGTCATCGCGCTGATCGACGCCGCGTCGGCCTCGGTCAACACCGCCGTCAACGAGCTCGACGAGCTCGACCAGACGAGCCAGGACATCGCCATCGAGATCGCCCGCGGCCTCGACAAGGACCGTTGGTTCCTCTTCGCACACCTCAGCCGCTAGGCGAGCGCCGGGCGCACCGGCATGCACCATCCCGAAGGGGCAGTCATCCGTGACTGCCCCTTCGTGCTGTCAGAACCCTCGAAGGTCCCGCAGCCCGTTCCTCCGGATCGGGGCTATCCCCCCGTCGGCGGCGACGACGCGGCGGCCGTCACCCGCCCCGCGAGCAGCGTGGCACGGACCGGCATGGTGCGGAGGGCCTCCGGAGGGCAGGTGAACGGGTCCGCGGACACGACGACGAGGTCGGCGAGGCTCCCCACCGCCACCACGTCGTCGTCGCCCCTGGTCGACGCGGCCAGCGCCTCCTCCACCGTGATGGCCTGCTCGCCGTGCCAGGCATCGCGTCCGTCCCGACTCCGGGTCACGGCGGCGGCGATGGACACCCAGGGGTCGAGGGGCGCGACCGGGGCGTCGGAACCGAGTCGCAGGGTCGCTCCGGCGTCGAGCAGACTGCGGAGCACGAACGCGCGGTCCGTGCGGCCGGCCCAGTGCACCTCCGCGATGTCCCGATCGTCCATCGCGTGTTCCGGCTGGACACTCGCGGCCGTCCCGGTCCGGGCGAACCGTTCCAGGTCCGAGGCCCGCAGCAGTTGCGCGTGCTCGATCGTCCCCCTCGCACCCGTGGTCTCGATGGCGTCGAGCGCTAGGGTGTTGGCCCGGTCGCCGATGGCGTGCACCGCGCAGTGAAGCCCGTTGGCGGTCGCCAGGGCGAGCAGGGCGGTCAGCCGCTCCGGCGGCACGTTGAGCATGCCGTGCGCATCCGACCCCGGAGCGGAACCGGGGTAGGGCGTGTCGCAACAGGCCGTGCGGGTGTTGAGCGAGCCGTCGGTGATGACCTTGAAGGGGCCGACCTGCACCAGCCCGTCCGTTCCGGCCAGTACTCCACCGGTGACGAGACCGGCGTCGATCGCCCGCTCGAGGTGCTCGGCGTAGATGCCGAAGGAGATTCGGAGCGCACGCGTGCCGTTGCCGACCCGCCGGACCCAGTCCGCGGCGTTCCACCGCATCTCGAGGTCGACGACCCCGACGACGCCCCGTGACGCCGCCTGATCGGCTGCAGCGTCGACCCATCGGTCGGAGAGCTCGGCCGCCACCTGGTCGAGCTGTTTGAGGACGGCGAACGACTCCTCCTCCCGGAGCAACCCCGTGGGGTGGTCCCCGAAGCCCGTGGCCCGCAGCGCGGCGCTGTTCAACCAGCAGCAGTGCAGGTCGGCGCTCACGAGCACGACCGCGCGGTCGGGGGCGATCTCATCCAACACCGCGAACGTCGGCAGGTCCGGCCAGAGGGCGTCCCGGAACCGCGCGCCCTCGATCCAGCCGTCGCCGTCGGGCTCCTGCGCGATGCGTTCGGCGACCAGCGCCGCCGCCTCCGCGGCCGACGCCGCCGACGACAGATCGACGCGCCTCGCCGTGCGCGCCCACTGGGTGAAGTGCACGTGATGGTCCCAGAGGCCTGGCAGCAGGAAGCCGCCGCCGCCGTCCAGGACGCCGGGGTCGCCGTCGCGGAGGACCTCGGGGTCCGCAGGACGGATCGCGACGATGGCACCGTCCTCCAGGAGGACGTCGACCCGTTCGGTGTCGGACGCGCCTCCGCGGCGCGGGCCCGACAGGTGGACGTCGGCGATCGTCGTGACGACGTCGCCGACGGATCCAGGGCGGTGCTCGGTCATCACATCGGTCCTCGTCGGTTCGTCGGGCGGGTTCGGATCAGCGTTGGCAGTTCGGGCACCAGTACAGCTTGCGGGCACCCATCTCCTCGAGCAGGATGTTCGTCCCGCAGACCCGACAGGGCAGCCCCTCGCGCTTGTAGACCCAGTGGCGATCGGCGCGGTTGGCCATCGCGAGTCGGTAGTCGGCGGGCGAGAGGTCGTCCATCGTCATCATCTGCCCGGTCTCCACTCCGATCGCGAGCAGTCTCGTCCAGTCGGCCCAGATCTCGCGCAGCGTCTCCTCCGGGACGGTCTTGCCCGTGCGGTGCGGGTCCAGTCGCGCGCGGAACAGCAGTTCGGCGCGATAGACGTTGCCGATGCCGCTGACGATCTGCTGGTCCATCAGCAGCAGACCGATCGGCGAACCCTTCCGGTGCGCTCGGGAGACGAACCGTTCGCCGGCCTCGGCACTCGGGTCGAGCAGCGGGTCCGGTCCGAGCCGGTCGATGACCGCTTGGACCCCGGCCGAGTCAATGACCTCGCAGGCGGTCGGGCCGCGGAGGTCGGCGACGGTGGTGTCGGTCAGCAGACGCACGCGCACCTGTCCGACGGGCTCGGGAGGGAACCGCTCGTCCAGCTCGGCGAGAGGACTCGACTGCTCGGACATCCGTACGCGGGCCCGACGCGGCGCACCGATGCTGTGCAGCGAATTCTCCCCGTCGAGGTCCAGGATCGGCTCGTCGTCATCGTCGACGACGGTCCCCCGCTGGTTCGTCTGGCCCATGCGCCCGTTCGCGGCGGCGATGGTCGGGTCGGAATGGATGTCTCCGGCGAAGTCCCATGCACCGTAGAGCCCCAGGTGGACCCGCAGCCACAGGCCGTCGTCGAATTCGAGGAACATCTGCTTACCCACGGCTTTGGCGTCCGTGACGGTCCGTCCGTCGAGGACCGAGGCGCCCTCCGCGAACCGTCCCTGTGGCGACGACACCGCGACGCGGTGACCCACGAAGTTCTGGCGGAACTGGCGGGCGATGCGATGAACGGAGTGCCCCTCGGGCATGGTGACTCCTCACTCGGGTGGCGGCGCGGTCGAGCGGCGCCGCAGTGGCGATGGCGGACGCGTCAGTCGTCGACGTGCTTGCCGGCGATGGTGCCGGTCGCCTCGTACTCCGCGAGTTGGGCGATACGACGGGCGTGGCGTTCCTCGAGGCTGAACGGTTCGGCGATGAACGCGTCGATGAACGACACCGCCTCGTCGATCGAGTGCTGCCTGGCGCCGATGGAGATGACGTTGGCGTCGTTGTGCTGCCGGGCGAGCTGGGCCGTGCTCAGGTTCCAGACGAGCGCGGCGCGGACACCGATGACCTTGTTCGCGGCGATCTGTTCACCGTTGCCCGACCCGCCGAACACCACGCCGAGCGCTTCCACTCCGGCTTGCTGGTCCCGCACGACCGCCTTCGCGGCGTTGATGCAGAAGGAGGGGTAGTCGTCCAGAGCGTCGTACACCGTGGGGCCGTGGTCGACGACGTCGTGACCCGCTGCGCGCAGGTGGTCCTGAAGGGTGCGGCTGAGCTCGAGACCGGCGTGATCGGTGGCGATGTGGATGCGCATGTGGAAAGTCTAGGGTTCCGGACGCGCAGCTCGGGTCAGTCGAAGATCGGGTCAGCCGTGCGGCTGCGCTTGAGCTCGAAGAAGCCCGGGTAGGCCGCCGCGGCGACGACACCGTCCCACAGGGCGAAGGCTTGGTCACCCTTCGGTGCGGGCGAGATGACCGGCCCGAAGAAGGCGACGTCGTCGATCGCGATGACGGGCGTGCCGACGTCCTGCCCGACCCGCCCGATGCCGTCGAAGTGGCTCTCGCGCATGGGGCCGTCGTACGCATCCGTCTTCGACGCTTCGGCGAGCGCCGCAGGGAGTCCGGTCTCCGCGAGGGCTTCGGCGATGACGGCGTCGACGTCCTCAGCGCGTCCTCCCGGGTGGATCCGGGTGCCGAGTGCGTCGTAGAGCGGCTTGACGACCTCTTGGCCGTGTTCCTGGGCCGCGGCGGCGACGAGGCGGGTGTACCGGAGCGCGCGGGGGAAGAACGCCCGGTAGTCGTCGCTCACGTCCTGGTCCTCGTTGAGGACGGCCAGGCTCATGATGTGCCAGGTGACGTCGAGGTTGCGGGCCTCGGTGACCTCGTCGACCCAACGTGAGGTCATCCAGGCCCACGGGCAGGAGGGGTCGAACCAGAAGTCGACGCGGGTGGTGTCTGCGGCGGAAGTCGTCATGCCGCAACCCTACGCTCCACCCGCCCCCATCGCTCCGGGAGTGGACGCACACCGGGTCTAGGCTGGTTGCTCGTGCCGGGGTCGTCACAAGCGACCACGTGCAGTTCACACGTCACGTGTCCATCAACACACCAGGGAGCAGCTGTGCCAGGAGAGAACCTCACCCGAGTCGAGGCCCAGGAGCGCAGGGCGCTCGTCGACACGTCGAGCTACGAGGTCGTGCTCGACCTCACGACCGGTCCCGAGGTGTTCCGCAGCACCACGACGGTCCGGTTCACGGGTGAGCCCGGTTCCTCGACCTTCATCGACGCCATCACCCGCACGGTCCACTCCGTCACGCTGAACGGCGTCGAGCTCGATCCGGCGACAGTGTCCGACGGGATCCGCATCCAGCTCGACGGCCTCGCCGCCGAGAACGTGCTCGTCGTCGACGCGGACTCCGAGTACACCAACACGGGCGAGGGCCTCCACCGCTTCGTCGACCCGGTCGACGGCGAGGTCTACCTGTACAGCCAGTTCGAGGTCCCCGACTCCCGCCGGGTGTTCGCCGTCTTCGAGCAGCCGGATCTGAAGGCGTCCTTCACCTTCACCGTCACCGCCCCCGCGGCCTGGGAGGTCGTCAGCAACTCCCCGACGCCCGAGCCGGTCCCCGCGCACGACGGCGCTGCGACGTGGAGCTTCGCGCCGACGCAGCGCATCTCGTCCTACATCACCGCGATCGTCGCCGGCCCGTACGACGTGGTCCGCAGCGAGCTCACCTCGAGCGACGGCCGCACCATCCCGCTCGGCGTGTTCGCGCGGAAGAGCCTCGCCGAATACCTCGACGCCGACTACATCTTCGAGAAGACGCGGCAGGGGTTCGCCTACTACGAGGAGAAGTTCTCCTACGCATACCCGTTCGAGAAGTACGACCAGCTCTTCGTCCCCGAGTTCAACGCCGGAGCGATGGAGAACGCCGGCGCGGTGACCTTCACGGAGACGTACGTGTTCCGCTCGAAGGTGACCGACGCCATCAAGGAGCGTCGCGTCGTCACGATCCTGCACGAGCTCGCCCACATGTGGTTCGGCGACCTCGTCACCATGAAGTGGTGGAACGACCTCTGGCTGAACGAGTCCTTCGCGGAGTGGGCGTCGACGATCGCCACCGCTGAGGCCACGGAGTGGACCGAGGCCTGGACGACGTTCAACGCGATGGAGAAGACCTGGGCGTACCGCCAGGACCAGCTCCCCTCCACGCACCCCATCGTCGCGACGATCAACGATCTCGAGGACGTGCAGGTCAACTTCGACGGCATCACCTACGCGAAGGGCGGCTCGGTCCTGAAGCAGCTCGCGGCATGGGTCGGGATCGAGGCGTTCTTCGCCGGCGTCGGCAACTACTTCCGGAAGCACGAGTTCGGGAACACCGTGCTCGACGACCTCCTGGTCGAACTGGAGGCGACGAGCGGTCGTGACCTCCGCGAGTGGTCGAAGCTCTGGCTCGAGACCTCCGGTGTCGGGACGCTCAGCCCCGAGTTCACGGTCGACTCAGACGGCACGTTCACGGTGTTCGCCGTCCGCCAGACGGTTCCGGAGGCGTACGCCACCCTGCGTCCCCACCGCCTCGCCATCGGCCTCTACCGCTTGCAGGACGGCAAGCTCGTCCGCACCGAGCGCGTCGAACTCGACGTCGACGGTTCCCTCACCGAGGTGCCGGAGCTCCTCGGCAAGACGCAGCCCGACCTCGTCCTGCTGAACGACGACGACCTCGCCTACGCGAAGATCCGACTCGACGAGCGCTCCCTCGCGACGGCGATCGGCCACCTCGCCTCGATCGAGGATCCGCTGGCCCGCTCGCTCGTGTGGGGTGCTGCGTGGGATGCGACGCGCGACGCCGAGTCCACCGCGTCCGACTACGTCGACCTCGTGCTCGGCAACATCGCGACCGAGACCGAGTCGACCACGCTCCGCACGACGCTCGGACAGCTCGGGCTCGCCGCGCGGAACTACGTCGCCCCCGAACGCCGCCTCGACACCGTCGAGCGCGTCGGCGACGCCCTCTGGGCCCTCGCGCAGGACGCGGAGGCCGGGTCGGACGCCCAGTTCCAGTTCGTGAAGTTCTTCGCTTCCCTCGCGTCGACGCCCGAGCACGGCGAGCACCTCCGGGCGCTGCGCGACGGCACGACCTCGCTGCAGGGGCTCGAGATCGACACCGACCTCCGATGGGAGCTGCTCGAGGGCCTGGTGCTCCTGGGCCTCGCGGACGGTTCCGACATCGACGCGGCGCTGGCGGCGGACAACACGGCCAACGGCGCACAGGCGGCCGCACGTGCGCGTGCGACCATCCCCACGACCGAGGGGAAGCGCGCCGCGTTCGACTCCGTCGTCGAGCAGGACGACCAGCCGAACGCCATCGTGCGGAACGTGGGACTCGGGTTCGGTCACGTCATCGACCCCGCAGTCCTCGAGCCGCTCGTGGAGCCCTACTTCGCCGCGCTGACGACGGTCTGGGAGTCGCGGAGCTACAAGATCGCCGAGTACATCGTGGAAGGCCTCTACCCCTCCGCGCTCGCCTCAACCGAGCTGCGGGACCGCACCCGTGCGTGGTTGGACGCCAACCCGGAGGTCCCGGCGCTGCGTCGCATGCTCGTCGAAGCCCTCGCGGGTGTCGAACGGGCGCTCGCGGCACAGGCACGGGACGCCGCGTGACCTCCGCCACCGGATAGCACCGCGGTACCAGACGCACCACCTGAGGACCCCTCCACGGCACGACCCGCCGCGGAGGGGTTCTCCGTATCCTTGGAGGATGAGCGGCCCTGTGAACGATGTCCGGCCCTCCGGGTCGTCCTCTCGATGACCGACCCGGTGCAGGCGTCCGTCCGCGACCGCTCGGCGACAGAGACTTCCCTGATGCTCCCCCGGCCACCGGGGGTCGTCCGGCGCTGGTGGGCCAGGCACCCCTGGACGGCTGACGCTTTGATCGCAGCGGGGTACCTCCTCGTGGCACTCTCCGTCAGCACGGCGGAGTGGTTCGACGTCGACCTGGCGACCCAGCCGTCGCGGATCGCCCTCGCGGTGGCCATCGTCGCCGTCACGACCCTCGCCGTCCTCCTGCGGCGCCGTCGACCGCTCACGATGGCACTGATCGTGATCGCGGTCGGACTCGTGTCGGTCGCGCAGACCGTGGCCGTCGATGCCTTCGCCGTGCCGGTCCTCCTGTACTCCGTCGCCGTCTACCGCGGAGTCGCCCTCGGCTGGCGGGCCTTCGCCGCAGCCGCGTTCGTGGCGATCCTGGCTCCGTTCCTCCCGTGGGCTGCGCCGCAGGCACCAGGCGAGCCGGAGCAGACCATCATCTCCGTCGTGCTCTTCGCGCTGTTCGGCCTCCTCGTCGGCATCAACGTCGGCAACCGGAAGCGCTACGTCCAGGCCCTCGTGGACCGCGCAGCACAGCTCGCGCGCGAGCGTGACCAGCAGGCTCAGCTCGCCGCCGTCGCCGAACGCACCCGCATCGCGCGGGAGATGCACGACATCGTCTCCCACAGTCTCACGGTGATCGTCGCCCTCTCTGAAGGCGCCCTCGCGACCAAGGACCCGACGGCGTCGCGAGCCGCCATGACCGCGGTCACCGACGCCGCGCGCACCTCACTGGTCGACATGCGACGCATGCTCGGCGTGCTCCGCGAGACCGGGAGCGCACCCCTCGCACCACAGCCTGACGCAGCTTCGATCCCCGCACTCGTGCAGACCTTCCGTGGGCTCGGACTCCCGGTCACCCTAACCGACTCCGGTCCCCCGACCGACGACCCCTCGATCCTGCTCGCCGTGCACCGCATCACCCAGGAGGCGCTCACCAACGCCCTGCGGTATTCGGAACGGCCGAAGCGCGTCGACGTCGTCATCACCTCGTACGACGACCGCATCGAGCTCATCGTCGAGAACGACGGCTCCATCCCGGACGCGCCGTCGCTCGGCGCAGGTCAGGGGCTGCTCGGGCTCCGCGAGCGGGTGGCGTTCCAGGGAGGCCGGGTCACGGCGGGCGTGGTCGGCGATCGCCTCTGGCGTGTGCACGCCGTGCTCCCGAGGGATCCCGGTGCAGCACGATCCCGTCCGACCCCCGATCCGCGAGGAACCACACCATGACCGACCCCATCCGCATCCTGCTCGTCGACGACCAGCAGCTCATCCGACTCGGCTTCGGCCTCGTCCTCGGCGCCGAGGACGACCTGAGCGTCATCGGTGAGGCGTCCAACGGTGCCGAGGCGATCGACCTCGCCGCCAGGCTACGACCCGACGTGATCCTGATGGACGTCCGGATGCCGGGCCTCGACGGGATCGAGGCGACCCGCCGGATCGTCGCGGCGCACCCCGACAGCCGCATCATCATCCTCACGACCTTCGACCTCGACGAGTACGCGTTCGGCGCGCTGCGGGCCGGCGCCAGCGGCTTCCTCCTCAAGGACGCCCTTCCCCACGAGCTGACGTCCGCGATCCGCGCTGTGCACGCCGGCGACGCCGCCGTGTCCACCCGGGTCACCAAGCGGATGCTCGAGCTCTTCGCGACGGCGCTCCCCGGCAGCGCGGCCGACACAGCCGAGGGATCGGCGGCGGGGCTCGCCGACCTGACCCCGCGTGAGCACGACATCCTCGTCGCCATGGCGGAAGGGCTCAGCAACGCGGAGATCGCGGCGCACTTCATCCTCTCCGAATCGACGGTCAAGACCCACGTGGGGCGCGTCCTCATGAAGCTGCAGTTGCGAGACCGTGTGCAGGCCGTCATCTTCGCCTACAAGCACGGGCTCGTCCGTCCATGACCGTCCGTCCGGTCGACGTGCGGCTGCCGTCCGGCCCGCTCACACGATTCACTCCAGCACGCTGAGTACACTGAGCCGGATATGAACTGGGATGAGCTCTGGCCGGACGTGACCGCATTCCTCTGGACCGCGGGTTGGAAGATCATCGGCGTGGTGGTCGTGATCGGATTGGCCTTCGCCGCCGCCTGGGTGTTGCGCTTCGTGATCCGGCGGGTCGTCGGACGCATCGTCAGCGGCGTCAAGAAGAGCGCCGACGTCACCGACACGCAGTCGTTGCTGGCCTCGCCGCTCGCAGCGGTCAGGCTCGTCCAGCGCACCAGGACACTCGGCACCGTCCTCAGCAACATCGTGAACGTCACCATCGTCATCGTCGCCGCCATCCTCGTCGTGAACGTGATCGACTCGAGCATCATCGGGTCCTTCGCGCTCCTCACCGCAGCGGTCGGTGCCGGTCTCGGTTTCGGAGCGCAGAACATCGTCAAGGACATCCTCAACGGGCTGTTCATGGTGGTCGAGGATCAGCTCGGCGTCGGCGACGTCGTCGACCTCGGACCGGCGACCGGCGTCGTCGAGACGGTGGGTATCCGCATCACCCAGGTGCGCGACGTGAACGGGACGCTGTGGTTCGTCCGCAACGGCGAGATCCTGCGCGTCGGCAACATGTCGCAGGGCTGGTCCCGGGTCATCATCGACCTGGCCATCCCCTACGACGCCGATGTCGAAGCCGTCCAGGAGCGCATGCTCACCACGGCGAACGACCTCGCCCACGACCCGAAGTGGCGTTCCCGCATCCTCGAGAAGCCCGAGCTGTGGGGCCTCGAGTCGGTCTCGGCCGATGCCCTGATCATCCGCCTGGTCATCAAGACGCGCACGAGCTCGAAGGACGACGTCGCGCGCGAACTCCGGATGCGACTGAAGCGCGCCGTCGACGAGATGGGTGTCAAGCTCCCGGCGTTGAACAGCATCGTCCTCTCCGGCTTCGAAGGCGCCGCGAGTGTCACCGGTTCCCGGCCGCCGCGGACCCACCCGACCACAGTCGTCCCGCCCAGGGCGCCGAAGACCAAGCGACCCCCGAGAGCGGAACGATGACCGACCAGCAGCCGCCAGGGATGTCCTTCTACGAGCAGGTCGGCGGTCGTCCGACGTTCCAGCGGCTCGTCGACGAGTTCTACCGGGGAGTCGCCGGCGACCCGGTCCTGAAACCGATGTATCCGGAGGAGGACCTCGGCCCTGCGGCCGAACGACTCATGCTGTTCCTCGAGCAGTACTGGGGCGGCCCGGGGACGTACAGCGCCGAACGCGGGCACCCACGGCTGCGTCTCAGGCACCAGCCCTTCCACGTGAATCCCGACGCTCGGGACCGCTGGTTGCTCCACATGCGCAGCGCCGTCGACAGCCTCGACCTGGCCCCGGTCCACGAGGCGACCCTCTGGGACTACCTGGAGCGCGCAGCCCACGCGATGGTGAACACCTTCGACGACGATCCAGGGGCACCACGCCGCAGCCTCCTCTGATTCCGACGCCGATTCCGCGCGTTCCGACACGGCGGCCGTAGGATCGGACGCACGTCCGTGCCGAAGGAGTCACCAGATGTCCGCAACCGCCCCTCCCTCCCCGTCCGCCGACCGAACCGAGGCCGACGCGATCGTCATCGGGAGTGGGCTGGCCGGCCTCGTCGCCACCGCCGAACTCATCGCCGCTGGGAAACGGGTCATCCTGGTGGAGCAGGAGTCGGAGTCGAACCTCGGCGGACAGGCGCACTGGTCGTTCGGCGGCCTGTTCCTCGTCGACTCCCCCGAGCAGCGCCACCTCGGGGTGCGGGACTCGCTCGAGTTGGCGACGCAGGACTGGTTCGGTGCCGCCGCGTTCGATCGGCCGGAGGACCACTGGCCGAAACGGTGGGCGGAGGCCTACCTCGACTTCGCCGCGGGCGAGAAGCGCGCCTGGCTGCACGAGCAGGGCATGCGGTTCTTCCCCGTCGTGGGCTGGGCGGAACGCGGCGGCTACGGCGCCATCGGACACGGCAACTCCGTCCCACGGTTCCACATCACCTGGGGCACCGGCCCCGGCGTCGTGGAGCCCTTCGTCCGCCGCGTCAACCAGGGTGTCGCCGACGGCTCGGTGTCGCCGCACTTCCGGCATCGCGTCGACGAGCTCCTCACCGAGGACGGCGCGGTCGTCGGCGTCCGAGGGTCCGTCCTCGCCCCGTCGGCCGCGATGCGGGGCGAGAGCAGCTCACGCGACGTGGTCGGCGAGTTCACCTGCCGCGCTCCGGCCGTCCTCGTGGCGAGCGGTGGCATCGGCGGCAATCACGACCTCGTCCGCGAGCACTGGCCAGCCCGTCTCGGCCAGCCGCCGACGACGATGCTCTCCGGAGTCCCCGCCCACGTCGACGGCCGCATGCTGGGCATCAGCGAACGCGCGGGCGGACGCCTCATCAACCGCGACCGGATGTGGCACTACGTCGAGGGCATCACCAACTGGGACCCGATCTGGCCCCAGCACGGCATCCGGATCCTGCCCGGGCCGTCGTCGCTCTGGTTCGACGCGACCGGTCACCGTCTCCCGGTACCGCTCTACCCCGGGTTCGACACGCTCGGCACCCTCGAGCACCTGCGCGCCACCGGCCACGATCACAGCTGGTTCGTCCTCACCCAACGGATCATCGAGAAGGAGTTCGCGCTATCGGGGAGCGAGCAGAACCCCGACCTGACCGGCAAGGACCTCGGCCTGCTCGCGAAGCGCATCGGACCCGGCGCCCCCGGCCCGGTCGAAGCGTTCAAGGAACACGGTGTGGACTTCATCGTCGCCGACACGATCACGGAACTCGTGGCGGGGATGCAGGCGTCCACCCCCGAGACGGCGATCGACGGCCGCAACGTCATCGCGGAGGTCGAGGCGCGCGATCGCGAGATGGACAACCCGTTCACGAAGGATCTGCAGATCACCGCTCTCCGCGGCGCACGCGCCTACCGCGGCGACAAGCTCATCCGCGTGGCGGCACCGCACCGACTGCTCGACCCGAAAGCCGGCCCGCTCATCGCGGTCAAGCTGCACGTGCTGACCCGCAAGAGCCTCGGCGGGCTGGAGACCGACCTCTCGAGCCGCGTCCTCGGCGCTGACGGGAACCCGGTGCCCGGTCTCTTCGCGGCGGGAGAGGCTGCCGGGTTCGGCGGCGGAGGCGTCCACGGCTACCGGGCGCTCGAGGGGACCTTCCTCGGCGGCTGCCTGTTCACCGGTCGCGTGGCCGGCCGCGCGATGGCCGGCGTCTGAGCGTCAGGAAACGGCGTTGGCCAGCACGTGACCACGCCGGGTGCTCAGTCGCACCCACCCGCCGGAACGGAACACCGTCGCTCGCTCCGGTTCCGCGATGAACCCCAGGCCCACGGCCGCGAACGCCGCCCCGGTCGGAAGACCGAAGCCGTCGCCGAGTGGCCTCGACCACACCTGCGACCGCACCTTCTGGACGATCTGGTCCCCGACAGCCGTCGGAAGCGCCTCGGCGATCTCCGTGGCGCCCGTCCTGGCGACGAGTTCGAGCTCGATCGTGTCCACGTCGCCGACGCGTTCCCAGCCGCCGCGCGGCGGCGCCTGGCCGACCCACGGGGCCGTCCTGGTCGACCGCGGGAGCTCGAGCGACGCCGACGCTGATCCGTCGGGTCGTCCGGTCGTCGAGCCGCCGAGTGTGCGCACGATCCGGTCGATGAGTTCGCGCGGGGTCGCCAGGACGTCGGCCGAGGCAGCGTGGGCGAGGGCGAAGGTGCGCATGCCGATGATCGTCGGGCTGCGATCGAGCAGACCCTGCGGGTGCAGCACGGGGGCGGAGACCGCCAGGACGTGGTCGGCGGCGAGGAGCCGGACTCCGGAATCGTCGATCCGGCTGGCTCGCGCGAGGAACGTGCGGAGGTCGGCGAGCGAGTCGGCGTCGAGGAGGTGCAGGGTGGTGGACATCTCCTCTCAATGTACGCCACCGCCGCGTCGGCTCCGGGACATCGTGAGCCTGCCGTGGATAGACTCGGCGGGTCGGATCGGGCGTCGCTGTGGTGCGCCGGTCCCCGACGGAAAGGCGTACCCCGTGAAGGAACCGATCGAATCCCTACTGACCGCGCTCGACCTGAGCGCGCCCGGCGTCCGCACCGATGAGGACATCTTCACCGGGCCGTCGCAGTGGATGCCGCAGGGGCGGGTGTTCGGGGGTCAGGTCCTCGCGCAGTCCGTCGTCGCCGCGACGCGGACCGTCGACGCGGAGCGCATCATCCACTCGATGCACGGGTACTTCCTGCGTCCTGGCGACGTCGACCAGCCCATCACCTTCGCCGTCGACCGCATCCACGACGGCCGGTCGTTCGCGACGCGGCGCACCCAGGCGTATCAGAACGGCGTACCGATCCTCTCGATGATCGCCTCCTTCCAGACGCAGGATGCGGGCCCTGAGCACCAGATCGACCTCCCGGCGGGCCTTCCCGATCCGGAGACGCTGCCGTCCGCCGCCGAGATCCTCCACGGGATCGACCACCCGGCGGCCGAGGCCTGGGCCACCGGGCGACCGTTCGACCTCAGACACGTCGGCTCCCCCGTGTACCTCCGGGTGGAGGGCGAACGTACGGCCCAGCAGGCGGTCTGGTTCAAGACCATCGGCGAGCTACCTGACGACCCGGCGCTCCACCGCGCGGCACTGGCCTACGCGAGCGACTACACGATCCTCGAACCGGTGATGCGACGCCATGGTGTCCCATGGGCCACACCCGGCATCAAGATCGCCAGCCTCGACCACGCCATGTGGTGGCACCGGCCGGCCCGGGTGGACGAGTGGCTCGTCTACCTGCAGGACTCCCCCAGCGCGACCGGTGGCCGCGGGCTGTCACTCGGCCGCATCTACGACCGGGCCGGGTCGCTCGTGGCGAGCGTGGCTCAGGAAGGCATGGTCCGCTTCCCGACACCCCGCTGATCCGGTGTCATGACGAGATGCCGCGCTCAGCGACGCGAGAACTCGATCGGGTCCTCGATGAACGGTTCCCACACGGCGCGCTCCGCATCTGAGATCCGTCGAGGCTTCATGGTCTTCGCGTCGACCATCACGACCGTCGTCGCGGCGCGGGCGTAGAGCGTCTGCGGCTCAGTACCGCGCGGAGAGTAGACCTCGTAGGCGACCTGCAGGCTGGCTCCCCCGATCTTGCCCATCCAGAGCTGGACGTCGAGCGGATCGCGCTGATACGGGATCGGGGCCAGGTATTCGATCTCCTGATGGGCGACGAGCGTGATCGTCTCCGCGTCGAGACTCGCGTCGATGACCGCCGTCGGCGGCGCCTCCTCCGATGCGAGCGTCGGGATCCAGAACACCCTCACACGCGCCTCTTCGAGGAGCTTCAGCATGGAGGCGTTGTTCACGTGGTTGAAGGCGTCGAGGTCGCCCCATCGCAACGGGATCGGCACGTGGAGTCTGGTCATCGGTGAACCTTCCCTGTTCAGGCTGGTGGGAGACGGACGAGTGACGGCCCATCAGCCGGAGCCGATGGGCCGTCCTCGTCACACTCAGTCGCGGGTGAGCTTCCGGTACGCGGAGCGGTGAGGCTTCGCGGCGTCCGGGCCCAGGCGCTTGATCTTGTCCTCTTCGTAGGACTCGAAGTTGCCCTCGAACCAGTGCCAGTTCGACGGGTTCTCCTCGGTGCCCTCGTAGGAGAGGATGTGGGTCGCGATGCGGTCGAGGAACCACCGGTCGTGGGTGATGACCACGGCACAACCCGGGAACTCGAGGAGCGCGTTCTCGAGGCTCGACAGCGTCTCGACGTCGAGGTCGTTGGTCGGTTCGTCGAGCAGCAGGAGGTTTCCACCCTGCTTGAGCGTCAGCGCGAGGTTGAGGCGGTTGCGCTCACCACCGGACAGGACGCCGGCCTTCTTCTGCTGGTCTGGGCCCTTGAAACCGAACGTCGACACGTAGGCGCGCGACGGGATCTCCTGGTTGCCGACCTGGATGTAGTCGAGTCCTTCGGACACGACCTCCCAGAGCGTCTTGTTGGGATCGATGCCCCCGCGGGACTGGTCGACGTAGGAGAGCTTCACGGTCTCGCCGACCTTGAGCTCGCCGGCGTCGAGCGGCTCGAGACCGACGATGGTCTTGAACAGCGTGGTCTTACCGACACCGTTGGGGCCGATGATGCCGACGATACCGTTGCGCGGCAGGCTGAACGACAGGTCGTCGATGAGGACGCGTCCGTCGAAGCCCTTCTGCAGCTTCTTGGCTTCGAGGACCGTCGAGCCGAGGCGCGGGCCGGCGGGGATCTGGATCTCTTCGAAGTCGAGCTTCCTGGTGCGCTCCGCCTCAGACGCCATCTCTTCATACCGGGCCAGACGAGCCTTGGACTTCACCTGGCGACCCTTGGCGTTGCTGCGGACCCACTCGAGTTCGCTCGCGAGGCGCTTGGCGAGCTTGGCGTCCTTCTTCCCCTGGACGTTGAGGCGCTCGCCCTTCTTCTCGAGGTAGGTCGAGTAGTTGCCCTCGTAGGGGTAGAGACGACCGCGGTCGATCTCGCAGATCCATTCCGCGACGTGGTCGAGGAAGTACCGGTCGTGGGTGACGGCGAGCACGGCGCCTGCGTACTGGGCCAGGTGCTGCTCGAGCCAGAGCACGCTCTCCGCGTCGAGGTGGTTGGTCGGTTCGTCGAGCAGCAGGAGGTCGGGCTTCTGCAGGAGGAGCTTGCAGAGCGCGACGCGACGCTTCTCACCACCGGAGAGGTGGGCGACGGTGGCGTCGGAGGGTGGGCAGCGCAGGGCGTCCATCGCCTGCTCCAACTGGGAGTCGAGGTCCCAGGCGTCGGCGGCGTCGATCGCCTCCTGCAGCACACCCATCTCGGCGAGCAGGGCGTCGAAGTCGGCGTCGGGCTCGGCCATCGCGAGCGAAATCTCGTTGAAGCGGTCGATCTTGCCCTTGATCTCGCCGACGCCCTCCTGGACGTTCTCGAGTACCGTCTTGTCCTCGTCGAGTTCCGGCTCCTGCATGAGGATGCCGACGCTGAAGCCCGGCGTGAGCTTCGCCTCGCCGTTCGAGGGGGTGTCGATTCCCGCCATGATCTTCAGGATCGTGGACTTACCGGCACCGTTCGGGCCGACGACGCCGATCTTCGCTCCGGGCAGGAACGCCATCGTCACGTCGTCGAGGATGAGCTTGTCGCCGACCGCCTTGCGGGCGCGGACCATCGAGTAAATGTATTCAGCCATGTCGCCGTCCAGTCTACGGGCGGACCCGGCGTTTGCGATGCACGTCGACGGCCATGGCCGTCCGGCCGCTACCAGTCGATCGGACGCGTGGCGCCGATGAGGCACCGGCCGGTGTCGAGCAGCGGCACCACGGAGGAGTGATACCCCGTCGCCGGCCCGTTCTGCCCCAGGATGCACTGTCCCTGCCACCGGATCGAGAACTGGATCGAGTCCGCCGGCTCACCGATGCTCGTGGTGTCGGAGGAGACCTCCATCTCCGCCTTCGGGAACCCTGCCGCCACGAGCCCGTCGATGATGGCCTGGCCTCCGGCAGCCGGATTCGCCGCCAGGGTGGCCGCGTTCACGGTGTCGAAGAACGGCAGGTTGTCGGCGGCGGTACCCTCCGGCTGCAGCACGGGTGCCGCTGCCGGTGTCTCGGTGGGCGTCGGCGCCTGGGTCGCCGTGGGCGTCGGGACGGGCGCAGGCTGCGCGCAGCCGGTCAGGCCGAGACCGAGGGCACCGAGCACCACGACCACGCCGAGTCCGATGGACGACGAGCGACGACGGACCGGGCTGACGACGGAGGCGGGGCGATCACGAAGGCTCTTCTGCACGTCGAGCAGTCTACGCGGCGCGTCAGAACGGCGTGTCCTGGGGCGGAGCCGGGGCCCACGCCGCCGGCGCTCCGGCCACCGCCGGTCCTGCCGGAGATCCCTCCGCGCTCGACTCGCTCGCGCCGGACGACTCCGCAGCGGCTCTCGGCTGCCAGGAGATGTCCGAGCCGAGGTGATCGGCTTCGATGTCGACCGAGGTCCCGCGTCGTTCACCCTGCTCCCAGTCGCGGATCCGGAGTCTCCCCAGCACGATGACGCGTTGGCCCTTCACCAGTGACTCGGTGGCCGCGGTCGCCAGGCCCCGGAAGGCGCTCACCGTGTACCAGTTCGTCTCCTGCGCGACCCACGTGCCCTGCTTCTGGTCGTAGCGACGTTGCTGGCACGCGAGACGGAAGCTCGTGATGTCCAGCCCGGAGGCGGTGCGGTGGTGCTTCGGTTCCGTCGCGACGTGTCCGCAGACGGTGATCTGGTCGTTCATCTGATCCTCTCAGCTCGGTGTCTCGATCCATTCGGCGGACCGGGCGTGCGTCCGGAGCGGGTCCGTGCCGTTCACCGCCCCGGACGCACCATCAGCCTCTCCGATCACGAGCGCCCACAGCTCGGCCATCCGCAGTCGGTCGACGTCCACAACCGTCGGTGCGCCTGTGGAGGACGCTCGCACGAATCCGCCGAGCCCGATGTCGGTGGTCGGCCATACGCTGACCAGTACCAGCCGGCACTCGCCGGGAGGCCGCGCCGATCGATACACGAGGAGTCCCCATGCCCAACGCACTGAGCATCCGTCCCGGGTACTGGCGCGTGACGAGCGCCGACGGCCGCGTCCTCGGCAACATCGAGGCCGTCGGTGCCGACGGCGGCGCCGAGTACCGCGCCAGTCGGTTCCGCCCCGCAGTACTCGCCTACGCTCCACTCGGCAGTTTCACCGATCTTGCGGTCGCGATCGACGCGTTCCGCAGCTGATTTCGGGCACGAGAGCGGATCCCGGCGCCCGCGGGGCGTCGTCCGCGTTCACGCCCGAACGAGGGGTAACGTTCGGCGCATGCAATGGTGGAATGATCTCGTCGAGTGGGTGACCTCTTCAGAGGTCCGCCCCATGCTGTTCGCTGCGGCCCTCTTCATCGTGGCCGTCGTGGTGTCCTCCCTCGTCGCCGCCGGCGCCAGTCGTCGTGCGCTCCGCGGCATCGTCGATCAGCGCGATCGCGAGCAGAAGCATGCGGCCATCATGGCGCTCGTCGATGCAGCCACGGAGGCGAGCGTCTGGAACTCGCTCACCCCGCAGGAGCAGGTGCTGAGCGATCGCGCGGTCGCGCAGACCGACACCCTCGTCCGGCTCAGCCCGGTCAAGGGCGCTGCGGTCGCCGCGGACTGGGCCAACCACCAGCTGCACGAGATGAAACGCAACTCCGCGACCTACGGATACGAGCTCGACCCCGTGGTCGAGGAATTCCGTGACCGTCTCGTCGAGTGGTCGAAGAAGCCGGCGCGGGCACGGAAGGACTTCGAGGCGGACCTCCGTCGTTGGCGAGCCGAGTCGGCAGGGTCGGAGCAGGCCCTGATCGCCGAGCAGGAGTCCTGGGTCGCCAAGCAGCACCACGAGCAGTACGCCGAGGTCAAGCCGGCGGCCACCGCAGGATCTCGGCCCGGAGACATCACCCGCTCCACCGGCGGCACGATCAACACCAGCACCACGCAGCGCATCATCGACGACGTCAAGGTCCTGGAAGCCGAGCGCAAGCCGTCCAGCGTCAGCTGACGCCCAGACCACACTGGAGAACGGCGGCCCGATCATCCGATCGGGCCGCCGTCTTCATCTCAGGGGAACCGGCTCAATGCCACCAGGTGTCGAACTTGCTCACCGGGAGCTGGCGCTTGTGCTCGGTGCTCGCGTAGCGACCCTCGATCGCTTCTGCGGCCGCAGCATCGATGTCGTGCCCCTCGAGGAAGTCGTCGATCTGCTGGTAGCTGAGGCCCAGGTTGTCCTCGTCGGTCTGCCCGGGTGTCCCGTCGAGCAGATCGGCGGTGGGAGCCTTCAGGTACAACCGCTCCGGCGCCTCCAGCGACTCCAGGAGCGAGCGTCCCTGACGCTTCGACAACCCGCTCAGCGGCAGGACGTCGGCACCGCCGTCGCCGAACTTGGTGAAGAAGCCGGTGACCGCCTCCGCCGCATGGTCCGTGCCGACGACCAGGAGTCCCTGCTGTCCGGCGATCGCGTACTGCGCGACCATCCGAGCCCGCGCCTTCGCGTTCCCCTTCACGAAGTCGCTGAGCGGCTGCCCGGTGGCGTCGGCGAACTCAGCCTCGAAGCCGTCCACCGCCCGCTGGATGTTGAACACGATCGACTCGTCGGGGCGGATGAACGACAGGGCGAGCTGGGCGTCCTCCTCGTCGTGCTGCACGGCGTAGGGCAGCCGTACGGCGACGAACCGCGCGTCGCCACCCTCAGCCCGGACCTCCTCGGCCGCGAGCTGGCACAACCTCCCGGCGAGCGAGGAGTCCTGCCCGCCACTGATCCCGAGGACGAACCCCTTCGTGTGCGTGGCCTGCAGGTAGGACTTCAGGAAGTCGATCCGCGAACGGATCTCCGCCGCCGGGTCGATCGTGGGGCTGACATGGAGTTCCGCAATGATGCGGGCCTGGATCTCGCGCATGCGACCAGGCTACTCGTTCTCCTGCGACCGACACGGAACTCCGAGGCACCCGCAACACGCTGGAAACACCGGCCGGCTGACCAGGTGACGGTCAGGCCCACCCGAGCTCGTGCAGGCGGTCGTCGTCGATGCCGTAGAAGTGGGCTATCTCGTGGACGAGGGTGGTGTGGATCTCGTCGGCGAGTTCGTCCAACGACTCGCACGCGGCCAGATGCGGCTCCCGGTAGACGATGATCCGATCCGGCATCTCGCCGAAGCCGTAGCGGTCTCGTTCCGTCAGGGCCACGCCGTCGTAGAGGCCCAGGGTGTCGAGCGTGCCGTTCTCAGGGCGATCCTCGACGACGAAGACGACGTTGTCGAGCCCGTCCACCATCTCATCGGGCAAGCGGTCGAGTTCCTCGACGACCAGCGCCTCGAACGCCTCGGTGTCCAACTCCAGCATGCCTGTGCTCCCCGGATACGACAGAAGCCGGAGGAGTCCTCCGGCTTCTGTACGACATGGGGTGAGTAACGGGGCTTGAACCCGCGACCTCCTGGACCACAACCAGGCGCTCTGCCAACTGAGCTATACCCACCATGCGACCTGTTCCGCGGAGACCGCGTCACAAGCGACTGGACGAGTCTATTACATGTTCGGGGCGTATCGTGACACGACCGCCTCCGAAACCTGCTTCGCGTCGTCCGAGCTCGGGCCGGGCAGGTCGACGAACAGCGCACCGCGGTAGTACGCGAGCTCCCGGACCGACTCCAGGATGTCCGCCAGCGCGCGGTGACCACCGTGCTTCGACGGGGCGTTGAAGTACACCCGCGGGTACCAGCGGCGGGCGAGCTCCTTGATGGAGGAGACGTCGACGTTGCGATAGTGCAGGTGCGCGTCGAGACGCGGCATGTAGCGGGCGAGGAACGCACGGTCCGTTCCGATGGTGTTGCCGGCCAAGGGCGCCTTCGACTCGTCGGGCACGAACCGCTGGATGTACTCGATCACCTGGAACTCCGCGTCGGCGACACTCACGCCGTTCGGGATCTCCTCGAGGAGCCCCGAGGTCTGGTGCATGTTCGTGACGAACTCGCCCATGTTGTCGAGCGCCGACTGGTCGGGCTTGATGACGACCGAGTAGCCCGGATCGAGGATGTTCAATTCGAAGTCGGTGATCACGACGGCGATCTCGACGAGTTCGTCGACCTCCAGCTCGAGTCCGGTCATCTCGCAGTCGATCCAGACCAATCGGTCCCCAGCTGTGCTCATGGGTCGAGTCTACTCAGCACCGCCGACGCGGCCGCTTCCGTAGACTCGAGCGGTGATCATCGCCGTCTCCGTCCTCCTGCTCATCAACGGTGTCTACAACGTCGTCGTCTGGCCGCGGTTCCTGAAGCGCATCACCGCCGACCCGCGCGCACGCGACGCGCAGGGTCGCGGCACCACCTTCCTCCGCGTGCACGTCATCCTCATCAGCATCGCCCTCGTCCTCGCCGCCCTGTCACTCGTGGCCGGCGTCCTCGGCATCGTCGTCGGCTGACCCCCGTCGGCGCCCCTCCGAGCGCCCCTGAGCGGAGCGTCGCTCATACAGCGGAGGCGCGGAGACGACTCCGGGTCATGAGGATCCGCGGAGCCGTGTACAAACGCGGAATCCGGCGCGTCAGCCGCCAGACGACCAGGCTCGACACCACCGCGAGCGTCGCGACCACCGGCGGCAGGACCGCCTGGACGGGCGCGGGCACCTCGGGAAGCAGGAGCAGCGCCCTGGTGATCCCTCCGATGACCAGCACGTGGATCACGAAGACCGGGAGGCTGTGACGCCCCACCGACTGCAGGATCCGGGCAACCGACGTCCCGTCGATGGCGCGGAGCGCCAGCACGGTGGCGAGGATGGCCGGGACACCGAGCGCCGTCAGCACGCCGGGCACGTGGTCGAGGTCGACCGCGAAGATCAGCCCGGAAGCGAGGACCACGGCGGCGAGGAGGCCGGCAGCGACGAACGGGCGACGGCGCTCGGCCAGAGCGACGATCCGTCGACGCCCGTGCAGACCCAGCAGGAAGAAGAAGAGGTAGCCGGCAGCGCGCTGATAGCTCCCACTCTCACTCCCGAGGGCACCCAGGGCGACGGCCGACAGGACGGCGGCTCCCGACAACTGCACCCAGACGGGCACTCTGCCGTTCATCACCTTGCCGACGACGAGGTAGAGGGCGAGCGCCTGCAGGAACCAGAAGATGCCGGTCGGCCAGACCGGGCTGATGAGCACGACGCCCGGGTCGGCGTAGTGCGGGAACGAATCGATCGGGAGGAGCGAGAACCAGGCGAACCGGATCACCGTCCACACCAGGATCATCCAGAGCAGCAGTGCGAGCCTGCGGTCCCAGAGGTCCCTCCACGACCGGTCGACGATCCGGATGGCGAGCATCCCGGAGAGCGCGAAGAACAACGGCATGCGAATGGCGAGCGCCAGCTGCGACAGGACGTACCAGACCGGGGAGGACACCCCCTCCTCGACGAGGATCATCGTCGCGTGGCCGAGTGCGACGAGGACGACGGCGAACCCGCGGGCGGTGTCGAACCATGGAATTCGGTCTGTAGTCATAAATACTAATATATAGTATTCGCGACTGCGTGACCAAACGGGATGGCACGCGCCGTGCGGTATCGTTGGATGCCCGCCTCCGTAGCTCAGGGGATAGAGCAGGAGCCTTCTMATCTCTTGGTCGCAGGTTCGAATCCTGCCGGGGGCACCCAGAACATCTCGCGGACCCTTCTCATCTCTTGGTCGCAGGTTCGAATCCTGCCGGGGGCNNNATCTCTTGGTCGCAGGTTCGAATCCTGCCGGGGGCACCCAGAACATCTCGCGGACCCTTCTCATCTCTTGGTCGCAGGTTCGAATCCTGCCGGGGGCACCCCTTCGACAAGCTCAGGGACCGGTGTGCGACTTCTCGGCCCCTCAGCACGTTCTGGATTCCCTTCGACGGAACCGGGAACATATCCGGCCGCATGGATCAGGCGCGGAGCCAGGGCCGCCAACGGTCGTCACGCTGGAGCATGCTCAACACGCGGGCACCGACCGCCGCTGCCGACCCCGTCGCCTCGACCACCAGATCGGCGTCGCGATCGGGACACTCCCGTTCAATGAACGCATCCTCCTGGAGCGTCCACGCTGCGAGCCAGTCGACGCCGTCGTCGCGGCCCACGAGCCGGTCGGTGCGCTGGTCCACCGGCGCGTCGAGCCACAGCACCGTGTCGGCCGAGACCCGCGACGCGCTCGACGACGACCCGCAGCCCTCCACGATGAGCGGCCGATCGGCTGGGACGGCATGCCGGTCCGCACGCTTCGACCGTTCCCAGTCCCACCGCTGCCACTCCCCCGGCCGCCGATCGGCGAACGGGGTCAGGATCCACTCCACGAGGAGTCGCGACCCCTCTTCGAGGCCGTCCCATCCCGGATACAGGTCGTCCATGTGGACGACGGTGCTCTCCGTCAATGCGGCGGCCACCGAAGAGGCGGGCGTCGTCTTCCCGGTACCCGACCGCCCGTCGATCAGGAGCACGGGCGCTGCGGCACTCATTGCCCCACGAACCGGAACGTACCGGCGAGGACGGCGGTGGACAAAGCGACGGCCATGATCGCGACCGCCACCAGGACCGCCACGAAATCGATCACGCCGAGCCGCGACGGCCTGGCCCACGTTCGCTCGACGGGGGCGCCGAAGCCCCGTGCCTCCATCGCCGTCGCGAGCTTGCTGCCCCGGCGGATGGCGAACACGAGCAACACGAACGCCATCGAGGCGAAGCGCCGGACCGCCCCACGGTCGCCGAGCCCTCGGGCACGGCGGGCGAGCGCGAGACTGCGCCAATCGTCGATGAAGAGCCCGAGCATCCGCGCCCCCGCGAGGATCCCGAGGACGAACCGCGACGGGAGCTTCGCGATTTGGGACAGCCCGTCGCCCAGGTCGGTCGGATCCACCCGCGCGAAGAGCAGGATCGTCGGCAGGCCGAGCGCCAGCACCCGGATGGTCACGGCGACGGCCAATTCGATCGAGTTGTCGGTCACCCGGACGAAACCGAGCGACAGGTACTCCGTCCCGCCCGGCTTCGCGTACAGCAGCATGCTGATCCCGCCGATGGGCGCGAAGACGAGCACCGGGATCGACCGCTTCAGGAACGGCGACAGCCGGAGACCAGACAGCGGAAGCAGTGCCATCTCGAGGAGGACCGCGGCGGTGGCGCTGACCCAGTCGATCGTGAGCAGCAGCGGGACGGACAGGATGAGCACCGCGAGCACCTTCGTCACCGGGTTCACCCGGTCGAGCGGCGCCTGGCGAGGGAGTTTCGCGCGACGGTCCGGTGCCGTGACCCGCGTCATGCGGCACGCCCCGCTGCCGATCGCGACTCGAGCCGGATCCGATGGTCGCCCAGATGCTCGATGACCCCTGGATCATGCGTGACCGACACGATCGTCGCGCCGCGTTCGAGCTCCAGGTGCAGCAGCCGCATGAGTGACAGCCACGTCAATCGGTCCTGCCCGAACGTCGGCTCGTCCAGGACGAGGACGGCGGGTCGTGCCACGAGCACCGTGGCGACCGACAGTCGTCGCTTCTGGCCGCCCGAGAGACTGAAGGGGTTCGCTTCGGCGAGCGCGGCCAAACCCAAGGCGTCGAGGACTTCGGAGACCCGCTCGTCGATCGCGGCGCGTGTCCACCGCAGCGCTTGCAGGGCGACGCCGAGCTCCTTGCGCACGGTCGCGGCGACGAACTGATGCTCCGGGTCCTGGAAGACCGTCCCGATGCGGGTGAGCAGCTCGGTCGACTTCCAGCGGATGGGCCGTGGACCGATCCCACCGGCGAGGCCGCGAGCAGCGTCCACAGTTCCGGCGAGCTCGGGGAGCAGTCCGGCCAAGGTGAGGGCCAACGTCGACTTCCCGGCCCCGTTCGGTCCGACGACCACCGTCGCGGCGCGCTCCGGCACGTCGAGGTCCAGGTGCTCCTGCACCGACTGGGAACGGAGCCGACCGATCGTCAGGTCGGACGTCGTCAGGACGGCTGCGCTCGGCTGCACCATCCGGCGGGGCGGCAGCCCCAGCGGGATGCCCGGCACCCAGACGCCGGCGTCGGCGAGCCGGCGTCCGACATCGTCGAGGACGACAGAGGGAGGACCGTCCGCGAGGACCCCTCCGTCCGCATCGAGCACGACGACCCGCGTCATCAGATCGCGCCAGACGTCGACGCGGTGTTCGATGACGACCAGGGTCGACGAACCGTCGTCGACCACACGCGCGACGGCGTCCCTGACCTCGGCGACGCCGATCGGGTCGAGGTTGGCGGTCGGCTCGTCGAGCAGCAGCAACGAGGGCTGCATGGCGAGCACCCCGGCGAGGGCGAGGCGCTGCTTCTGTCCCCCCGACAGCGCGGAGGTCGGGTGGTCCAACGGGAGGTCGAGGCCGACGGCCTGCAGCGACGAGACGACCCGTCGCCAGATCTCCTCGCGCTCGACCCCGAGGTTCTCGCAGCCGAACGCGACGTCGTCGCCGAGCTTGGACAGGATGACCTGCGAATCGGGGTCCTGCAGCACGAGGCCGATCCGACCCCTGGCCTGTTCCGGCGCGACCCCGTCCACGAGCAACGACCCGTGGGACTCTCCCTCGTCCGCTCCGCCGAGGACTCCAGCGAGCGCGTGTATCAGGGTCGACTTACCGGCGCCGGACGCGCCCAGGAGGAGGACCCGCTCCCCCGGTTCGATGACGAGGTCCAGGTCGCTGACCGCCCATGCCTTCCGACCGGCGTGACGCCACCCCCAGTCACGGGCGACGACGCGCGCCGGACCGGTCATACCGACCACGCTCAGACCTCGCGCCGCGCGTCCCGCCCTGAGGCGAACCGGCTGAGCGCCCCCGTGGAGGCGAGCGCCTTGACGAGGACCCAACCGACGACGCCCGCGAGGATCGCGCCGGAGACGAGCAGCGAGCCGAGGTAGATCGCGTTGAACTCGGCACCCTTCTCCAGGTTCGCCGACATGAACAGCTCGAGCAGCCATGCGCCGGTACCGGCGCCCGCACCGGCGAGGATGGCCGGGACGAGGCCGAATCGCTTGTACGCCAGCGCGGCGAACACGAGCTCCGCGCCGAGCCCCTGGGCGAGTCCCGAGTACACGGTGGTGATGCCCCAGGCGTTCCCGATGAGCGCGGAGACGACTGCTCCGATGGTCTCGACGAGGACGGCCGCTCCGGGCTTCCTGATGATGAGCCCGCCGAGGACGCCGCCGAGCAGCCAGATGCCGACGGCGATGCCGCCGAAGCCGGGCGTCACGGCACTCGCTCCGGCGTACCAGAGGGATCCGAGCGTGTTCCACGCCCAGAAGATGAGGCCGGTGGCGACACCGAGGACGGCGACCACGACGATGTCGACGACCCTCCAGCGGAGGTTCCGCGCGGCGGCGCGTTCAGACGAGGAGATTTTGGTCGATGCTGACACGATACGTGCCCTTCCTGTAGACGGAAAAGAGCACGGGATAGCGAGAAATGGTCTCCCTGCGCTGGCATGATCCAGATCAGGTTCGACGGTCGAAGGCGAATACCTTCCTCTCAGCCCGGTTCACCGGACTCCCGTGGTGGCACGAGTCTAACCCCTGCCGCGCAGGATCGCTCGGCAGGGGTTCGACGGGGATGGCTACTTCTTGAGCGCCTTGATGAGCCCGGACAGCGCCTTGCCGCTCACCCAGATGAACGGGATGGCGACGGCGATGAGTGAGATGAGGTTCGGGTCGAACCGGAGGCCCTCGTCGGTCTTGATGTAGGCGCCGACGGGGATGGAGACGCCACCGCCTCCGCCGCCACTCGGTGCGTCGTCGCCGTCACCCTCGGACCCGCCACCGAAGCCGTAGTACGTCAGGGCCACCGGCACGAGCTTGGTGCCGTCGATGTCCTGCTGCTCCCCGTAGGCCGCGCTCACGCCGAGCCCCTTGGTCTGTTCTGCCAGCTTCTCCACGAGATTCGTCATGCTGCCACGCTACCGCTGCGCATCCGCCGGTCCAAGGGGTTGATCCGTGCTCCCAGCACCCTGCGAGTCGCCTCGATTCCCGAGCCCTCGTCGCCGCGGTTTCCCGAGGAGCGAGGCCGGAGCGATCGCGAGGTCGCCGAAGCGACTGGCCACCCGGTCGATCGTCTGTTCAGCGCCGCGCCACTCCTCATCGGGATCCCACAACGCCGATCCGGCCTCCTCGGCGGGCACCAGTTGATCGACCTTCACGCCGACGAGGCGGACCAGACGCCCTCCTCGATCGAGGTCGCCGAAGAGCGAAGCCGCCTCGTCGTAGACGCGACGTCCGACGTTCGTCGCTTCGCCGATGGTCCGTGACCGGGTCACGACGCTGAAGTCCGCGTAGCGCACCCGGATACTGATCGTCCGACCGGCGTACCCACCCTTCCGGAGGCGGATCGCGACGAGTCCCGCGAGGTTCAACAGCTCTCGTTTCAGCACGGTGGGGTCTGCGACGTCCGTCGGGAACGTCACCTCGTGGCTGACGCTCTTCTCCCGCCGCGCCAACTCGATTCCACGCGGGTCGATGCCGTTCGCGAGCTCGAGGAGCCGGCGTCCGGACGCCTCGCCGACGGCGCGCTGGAGCATGGACAACGGGGTGGAGGCGAGCTGGCCGATGGTCCGGATGCCCCGGTTCGTGAGCTGTTCCTCGGTTCGTCCACCGACGCCCCACAGCGCCCCGACCGGCAACGGGTGCAGGAAGGAGAGCGTCTCAGCAGCCGGCACGACCAGGAGTCCGTCGGGCTTCGACAGCCCCGACGCGAGCTTCGCCACGTACTTCGTCGCCGCCAGACCGACCGAGCAGGGAAGCCCCGTGGCGTCGAGGACCCGCTGCTTCACGAGCGCCGCGATCGTGCGCGGACTCCCGAGCAACCGCACCGCCCCGGAGACGTCGAGGAACGCCTCGTCGATGCTCAACGGCTCGACGAGCGGGGTCACCGACTCGAACACCTCCATGACGCGATCCGAGTACTCGCGATACCGGCCGTGATGCGGCGGGAGGACGACCGCGCTCGGGCACAAGCGCATGGCCTGGGACACCGGCATCGCGGCACGCACCCCGTACCTGCGGGCCTCGTAGCTCGCGGAGGTGACGACCGAGCGGCCCTCCTTGTTGCCGACGATGATGGGCAGGCCACGGAGCTCGGGCCGCTCCAAGAGCTCGACCGAGACGAAGAAGGCGTCCATGTCGACGTGGAGGATGGGGGTACCGCTGTCGTCGGCATCGTGCGCCGAGACGCGACGAGACGCTCCATCCTGCCGACTCATGACTCCATTGTCGCAGTCACCTCCGACACGCTCTCCACAGGGGCCGAGGTGGGAGCGCTCGGCGGCGCTAGGCTGTCCGGCGATGAGCACGCGAACGCGGACCGGGTCGGCCCCGGCGGTCCCAGACCTCTCCGGGCGGGACCTCGCCCTCGACCTCGTGCGCGTCGCCTGCGTCGTGACGGTCGTCATCGTCCACCTCCTGATGGTCGCGGTGGCGGTCGAGCCGGACGGCACGATCGGCATCTCCCGAGCGTTGGAGCAGCAACCCTGGTTCGACACGGGTACCTGGTTCGGCCAGATCATGCCGCTGTTCTTCATCGTGGGCGGCTTCGCGACGATCACCGGCTGGCGCAGCACCGTCCGACGTG
The DNA here is from genome assembly GCF_001423185.1 of Plantibacter sp. Leaf314. Lineage (NCBI taxonomy): Bacteria > Bacillati > Actinomycetota > Actinomycetes > Micrococcales > Microbacteriaceae > Plantibacter > Plantibacter sp. Leaf314. Next base: position 705,303 of record NZ_LMOB01000001.1, read on the forward strand.
GTGGCGGGACCAGCGACTTCCTCCGGTCCAGGGTCTTCCGACTCGCCCCGCCGACGATCCCGGTCCTGCTCTTCCTCGCCGCGGGGCTGTGGCTGGCCGGGGCGCTCGGTGTCGACCCCGCCATCATCGAGGCCGTCGCCGCAGGCGTCGGGTCCCCGCTCTGGTTCCTGGCCGCCTACCTGCTGTGCCAGGCGGTCGCCCCGTTCCTCGCCACCTGCCACGACCGCCACCCCTTCCTGACCTGTGCGGCACTGCTGGCCGGCGTGATCCTCGTCGACGTCGTCCGTTACTCGACCGGCCTCCTGGGCATCGGTCTCGTCAACCTCGTGTTCGTCTGGCCGCTGCTGCAGCAGTTCGGGTTCTTCCTGGCCGACGGACGTCTCCGCTCCGTTCCGCGCCTCGTCCTCGTGGCCGTGGTGCTGATCTCCTACGGCGCGCTCGTGCCGATCACGACCTGGCTGCCGTACTCGACCAGCATGCTCGGCAACCTCAACCCACCGACCCTCCCCCTCGTCGTCCTCGGCGTCGGGCAGCTCGCCCTGCTCGCCCTGGTGCACCCTCTGCTCACCGCCATCATGCGGACCCGCGCCGCGCGAGCGGTCGTCTTCCTCATCGGGTCCCGGCTGATGACGGTGTACCTCTGGCACCTGCCCCTCATCATCGCCGTCGCCGGTCTGCAGCTCGCCCTCGGCATCCCCTTCGCGGAGCCGCTGACCGCCGCCTGGTGGTGGACCCGACCGGTCGTGTTGCTCGTCGTCGCGGTCCTCCTGGCGGGTGTCGGAGCACTCCTCGGCCGCGTCGAGCACCCCCGGAGGCTGCGCCTCGACCCGGAGCGCAAGCCGGCGCACGTGGCTGTGTGGATCGCAGTCGTGAGCGCGTTCCTCATGCCCTTCGCCGAGATCTCCCACCCGCTCACCGCCGCCATGGCCGCTGCCGGAGCCGCCGGCTCGATCATCGCGGTCGTGCTCCTGAACCCGACCCGTCGGCCGGTCGAGCGCGTCGCGAGCGGATCAGACCAGGCTGTGGACCAGCGGTCGTAGCCACTCGCGAAACGCCTCCCGGTCGTCCCGGAGCGACTCACTGACCACGATCGTGTCGGGTGCGACGACCCAGGCACCCGGTCGGCAGATCGGAAGCACCTCGAGGTCCAGTCGGAACGAGCTGGATTGCCGACGTAACTCGAACTGGCGCTCGCGGATGAGCTCGTAGACGTCGGCGAGTCTGCTCGGTGAGCGTCCGGCCAGGGCGATCTCATACTCGCGGATCCTGTCCGTCGCCCACCGGTAGGCGCCGTCGTAGGCACGGTAGGCGAGTTCCTGCAGTTCGAGGGCGCGATCGAAGACCTCGAAGTGCGGAGGACGCACCTCCGCCAGGAACAACCGCGTGTCACGCCGGGCGATCCCGGTCCACCAGCCGTCGAACTGGAGTGCCAGGGCGTCGCGATCGAGGTCGGCGACGTCGATCGGATCGGGTGCGGGGGCCACCGCTGGGAGCTGGCCGACGCACCGGTCCCCGAGACCGGCCATGGAACGGAAGGCGAGCGCGAGCATGAGGGCCATCGGGGCGTCCTCGGTGACCTGCCAACGCATGGTGCCTTCGACCAGCATGGCCGAAGTGTATGCCGCACCGGGGACACGCGCCAGGGCTTCCCGGCGGGACGGAAAGGGGCCCGGACGGCAGTGCACGACTGCCGTCCGGACCCGATGTCGCTGGTGCGGGACCTACTGCCCGGCGCGCTCCAGGACGAGTTCGCGCACACGCGCCGCATCGGCCTGTCCGCGCATCGCCTTCATCACGGCGCCGATGACCGCGCCGGCGGCCTGGACCTTGCCGTCGCGGATCTTCGCGAGGACGTCCGGCTGGGCGGCAAGAGCCTCGTCGATGGCGGCGATCAGCGGACCGTCGTCGGACACGAGCGCGAGACCACGAGCGTCGATGACCTCCTGAGGAGTGCCCTCCCCTTCGATGACACCCTCGAGGACCTGACGGGCGAGCTTGTCGTTGAGCGTTCCGTCCTCGACGAGCGCCGCGAGTGCGGCGACGTGCTCGGGCGACACGAGGCTCGTCGCCTCGACGTCGCGCTGGTTCGCGATCCGGGAGATCTCGCCCGTCCACCACTTCCGTGCGGCGGCCGGAGCGGCTCCCGCCTCGACGGTGGCCGTGATCTCGTTCAAGAGGCCACCGTTCACGACGTCCTGGAACTCGAGATCCGTGAAGCCCCACTCGCCCTTCAAGCGGCGCCGACGGACGGCCGGCTGCTCGGGGAGCGCCGCACGCAGTTCCTCGATGAGTTCGGGCGACGGCACGACCGGGAGCAGGTCGGGCTCCGGGAAGTAGCGGTAGTCGTCGGCGTCGCTCTTCGGCCGGCCGGCCGACGTGGCGCCGGTGTCCTCGTGCCAGTGACGCGTCTCTTGGACGATGGATCCGCCGTCCTTGAGGATCGCGGCCTGACGCTGGATCTCGTAGCGGACGGCGCGTTCGACCGACCGCAGGGAGTTGACGTTCTTCGTCTCCGTCCGCGTGCCGAGCTTCTCCTGGCCACGCGGGCGCAGCGAGATGTTCGCGTCGCAGCGGAGGTTCCCGCGCTCCATCTTCGCATCGGAGATGCCGAGCGCCACGACGATGTCGCGGATCGCGGAGACGTAGGCCTTCGCGATCTCCGGCGCCCGGTGCTCGGTGCCGTAGATCGGCTTGGTGACGATCTCCACGAGCGGGACGCCGGCGCGGTTGTAGTCGACGAGCGAGTACTCGGCACCCTGGATGCGCCCGGTCGAGCCGCCGATGTGCGTGAGCTTACCGGCGTCCTCCTCCATGTGCGCGCGTTCGATCGGCACGGTGACGATGGTGCCGTCGGCGAGCTCGACGTCGACGGAACCCTCGAAGGCGATGGGCTCGTCGAACTGCGAGATCTGGTAGTTCTTCGCAAGGTCGGGGTAGAAGTAGTTCTTCCGCGCGAAGCGGCTCGACGGGGCGATCGAGCAGCCGAGGGCGAGCCCGAGGCTGATCGAGTACCGCACCGCCTGCTCGTTCACGACCGGGAGCGAGCCGGGCAGACCGAGACACACCGGCGAGATGTTCGTGTTCGGCGCGTCGCCGAAGCCGTTCGGCGCCGAGGAGAACATCTTCGTCTTGGTGTTGAGCTCGACGTGCACCTCGAACCCGAGCACGGGCTCGTACAGCTCGAGGGCTTCCTCGTAGGAGAGGAGCTTGTCCTTGGCCATGGTTACCGACCTCCGAGAGCGGGTGCCTGCGAGATGAGGGTGTGCCCCCACGTCGATTCGAGGAGCGCCTCGAGAGCGGCGCCGACCCGGTAGAGCCTGGCGTCCTCTCGTGCTGGCGCCATGAACTGGATGCCGACGGGCAGGCCGTCCTCCGGGGCGAGCCCGATCGGGACGCTGATGCCCGGGACCCCGGCGAGGTTGGCCGGGATGGTGGTGACGTCGTTGAGGTACATCGCCAGCGGATCGTCGATGCGCTCACCGAGCTTGAACGCCGTCGTGGGCGCGCTCGGGCTCACGAGGACGTCGACCTGGTCGAAGGCCGCCGCGAAATCGCGCTGGATGAGCGTCCGCACCTTCTGGGCGCTGCCGTAGTAGGCGTCGTAGTATCCGGCGCTCAGGGCGTAGGTGCCGAGGATGATGCGACGCTTCACCTCAGGACCGAACCCGGCCTCGCGAGTGGCGGACATCACCTGCTCGACCGTGCCGCCACCCTCAGGGGTGACGCGCATGCCGAACCGCACGGAGTCGAACTTCGCGAGGTTGCTGGACGCTTCGGCGGGGAGGATCAGGTAGTAGGCGGCGACCGCGTACTCGAAGTTGGGTGCCGACACCTCCACGATCTCGGCGCCGTTCGCCTCGAGCACCGTGAGCGCCTCCTGGAAGCGGCTCTTCACGCCGGCCTGGAAACCTTCGCCGTTGAGCTCCTTGACGACGCCGACGCGCAGACCGCGCAGTACGTCGCCGCGAGCACCCTCCCGAGCGGCTGCGGCCATCGATGGCCAGGCGTCACGGAGGGAGGTGGAGTCGAGCGCGTCGTGCCCGGCGATGACGTCGTGCAGCAGCCCGGAGTCGAGGACGGTCCGGCTCACCGGCCCGACCTGGTCGAGCGAGGACGCCAGGGCGATGGCACCGTAGCGGCTCACCGCTCCGTAGGTGGGCTTCACACCGACCGTCCCGGTGACGTGCGCCGGCTGACGGATCGAGCCGCCGGTGTCGCTGCCGAGCGCGATGGGCGCCTCGAACGCGGCGACCGCTGCGGCCGAGCCGCCTCCGGAACCGCCGGGGATGCGGTCGAGGTCCCACGGGTTGTGGGTCGGGCCGTACGCGGAGTGCTCCGTGCTCGACCCCATGGCGAACTCGTCCATGTTCGTCTTGCCGAGCGGCACCAGGCCGGCCGCCCGCGATCGCGCGACGACGGTGGCGTCGAAGGGCGACAGGTATCCCTCGAGGATCTTGCTCCCCGAGGTGGACGGCATGTCGGTCGTGACGAGCACGTCCTTGATCGCGAGTGGGACGCCGGCCAGTTCGCCGAGCTCCTCACCCGCTGCACGACGCGCATCGATGTCGGCGGCGACGTCGAGGGCGTGGTCCGAGACGTGCAGGAAGGCGTGGACGTCGCCGTCGACCTGGGCGATGCGGTCGAGGTGCGCCTGGGTGACCTCGACGCTCGACACGTCGCCGGCGCGGAGCTTGGACGACAGTTCGGCTGCCGTCAGACCGATCAGGCCGCTCACTGCTCCTCCCCCAGGATGGCCGAGACCTTGAACCGGCCGTCGGCCGACTCCGGTGCGTTCTGCAGCGCCTGCTCCCGGGTGAGCGTGTTGCCGACGACGTCGTCGCGGTACACGTTCTCGAGCGGGATCGGGTGGCTCGTCGCCGGGACGTCAGGTGTGGCCACCTGCTGCACCTTCGCGATGTTGTCCACGATGGAGTCGAGCTCCGTGGTGAGGTGGGCGATCTCGTCCTGGCTCAGGGCGATGCGAGCGAGGGTCGCGAGATGTGCGACCTGCTCGGTGGTGATTTCCGACATGCGTCTCCCGTACGTGTAGCGGTGGCGGTCGCTCCAGTCTATTCGCCAGGGACGTGGTCGACGGTCGGCCTCCGCCCCTACAGTGGGACGGTGAGCCAGAACGACTCGAGCAGCCGTCCCCGTCCCCCGCACGAGCGCCCGTGGCTGGCGAGCTACGCCGCCGACGTCCCGGACGACATCCCCGAGCAGACCGGCAGCCTCGGCGATCTCGTGGAGGCCTCCGCGGCGAGCTACCCGGACGCGGTGGCGCTCGAGTTCTTCGGCTCGACGACCACCTACGCCGAACTCGACGCCCTGATCGCGCGCGCTGCGGCCGGTCTGCGCGACCTCGGCGTCCGGGCCGGCGACCCGGTCGCCCTCATGCTCCCGAACTGTCCGCAGCACATCGTCGCGTTCTACGCCGTCCTCCGACTCGGCGCCGTCGTCATCGAGCACAACCCCCTCTACACGCCGCAGGAGCTCCGCCACCAGTTCGAGGACCACCGCGCCCGGTTCGCGATCGTCTGGGACAAGGTCGCAGGTCACCTGCAGGACTTCCCGGCCGACCTGGCGGTGGATGCGCTCGTCACGATCGACGTCACCCGTGCGATGCCGATCCACATGCGCCTGGCACTGCGGCTCCCGATCGCGAAGGCACGCGCCTCCCGTGCGCAGTTGACCGCCCCGGTCTCCGGCACGGTGGTGTGGGAGCGGCTCCTCACCACCGGGTCACTCCCGGCGAGCCACCCGAAGCCGGCGACCGACGCGCTCGCGCTCATCCAGTACACCAGTGGCACGACAGGCTCGCCGAAGGGTGCGGCCCTGACCCACGGGAACCTGCTCGCCAACGCCGCCCAGTCGCGCGCCTGGGTGCCGACCGTGCCACGGGGATCCGCCGTCGTCTACGCAATGCTCCCGATGTTCCACGCCTACGGGCTGACGCTGTGCCTCACGTTCGCCATGAGCATGGGCTCGCGACTCGTCCTGTTCCCGAAGTTCGACCCGGCGCTCGTCCTCAAGGTCATGAAGAAGCGCCCTCCGACCTTCCTGCCGGCGGTGCCGCCCATCGCCGACCGTCTCCTGGCGGCGGCGACGGAGCAGGGCGTCTCGCTGCAGGGTACCGAGATCGCGATCTCCGGGGCCATGCCGCTCCCCCACGAGCTCGTCGTGCCGTTCGAAGCGGCGTCCGGCGGGTTCCTCGTCGAGGGGTACGGGCTCTCCGAGTGCTCACCGGTGATCTCCGCGAACCCGGTGTCCGCCGCCAGGAAGCCCGGCACCATCGGTCTCCCGCTGCCGAGCACCGAGGTCAGGGTCGTCGACCCCGATGATCCGGGGACGGACCGGCCGGCCGGAGAGCCGGGCGAACTCCTCGTCCGCGGACCCCAGGTGTTCCGCGGCTACTACAACAAGCCGGAGGAGACCGCGGCCGTGCTCCTCCCGGGCGGTTGGTTCCGCACCGGCGACATCGTGTCGATCGACGACGAGGGGTTCATGACGGTCGTCGACCGCATCAAGGAGCTCATCATCACGGGCGGGTTCAACGTCTCCCCCAGCGAGGTCGAGCAGGTCCTCCGCGGCCATGCATCCGTCGCGGACGCCGCCGTCGTCGGGATCCCCGACCCGCACTCCGGCGAGCAGGTCGTCGCAGCCGTCGTCGCCGCTCCGGGCACCACCGTCGACGCCGAGGCGCTCCGCGCGTGGGCTCGCGAGATCCTCACGCCCTACAAGGTGCCGAAGCGGGTGGTCGTCGTGGACGAACTCCCGAAGTCGCTCATCGGCAAGGTCCTACGACGCCAGGTCAGGGACGATCTCCTGGACGCCGCCGGGCACTGAGCTCAGTCGGTCGCCGGTGCCTCGTCGGCCGGAGCCTCGTCGCCGGGCGTCTCGGGCTCGCCGAGGGCTGTCGGGCCCTCCGAGACCAGGATCGCGAACTGCTCCGCGTCGATGATCCGCAGACCGAGCGCTTCCGCCTTCGCGAGCTTCGACCCCGCGCCCGGGCCGGCGGCGACGAAGTCGGTCTTCTTCGAGACGCTCGACGCCGCCTTGCCTCCGGCCTGCACGATGGCCTCCAGCGCGCCCTCGCGGGTGAAACCGTCCAGGGAACCGGTCGCGACGACGGTCACGCCCGAGAGGACACCGCCAGCAGCGACGGCGGCACCTGGGCCCGGGTGACCGGGCGTCGCCCACTGCACGCCGGCAGCCGTCCACTCCTCGACGATCTCGCGGTGCCAGTCGATCTCGAACCAGGCCATGAGGGCGTCGGCGATGATCCCGCCGACACCGTCGACCTCGGCCAGCTCCTCGCGGCTCGCAGCTCGGATGGCGTCGAGCGATCCGAAGTACTCCGCGAGCGACCTGGCCGCCACGGGACCGACGTGGCGGATGTTGAGGGCGACGAGCAACCGTGCGAGCGGGCGCGTCTTCGCGGCGTCGAGGTTGGCGAGCAGCTCGACCGCGTTCTTCGACGGCACCGAGGACTCGTCGCCGTCGAACTCGGACGCCTCCGGGGCGTGCACGCCGTCCTTCTTCGCCCGACGGCGGCGGAACGGCGTGACTCGCTTCTCCGAGCCGTCCTCGTTGAGCTTCGGCAGGCCGGTCTCGTTGTCGCGCACGACCACCGTCACCGGGAAGAGGTCGGCCATCGTCAGCGAGAAGAGCTCAGCCTCGGTGGTCAGCGGCGGCTCCGCGGGTTCGAGCGGCTGCGTGAGCGCCGCTGCGGCCACCTCGCCGAGGGCTTCGACGTCGAGTGCTCCACGTGAACCGATGTGCTCCACCCGGCCTCGCACCTGAGCCGGGCAGCTCCGCGCGTTCGGGCAGCGCAGGTCGATGTCCCCCTCCTTGGCAGGGGCGAGCGGGGTGCCGCATTCCGGGCAGTCGTCCGGCATGACGAACTCGCGCTCGGAACCGTCGCGGAGTTCGACCACGGGACCGAGGACCTCGGGGATGACGTCGCCGGCCTTGCGGAGGACGACGGTGTCGCCGATGAGCACCCCCTTCGCCTTCACGACGTCCTGGTTGTGCAGCGTGGCCTGGCGCACTTCGCTGCCGGCGACCAGGACCTTCTCCATGACGGCGAAGGGCGTGGCCCGACCGGTGCGGCCGACGCTGACCACGATGTCGAGGAGCTTGGTGTTCACCTGCTCCGGCGGGTACTTGTAGGCGATGGCCCAGCGCGGAGCCCTGCTCGTCGCGCCGAGTTCCCCGTGGAGCGCGAGATCGTCGACCTTGACGACGACCCCGTCAATCTCGTGCTCGACGCTGTCGCGATGTGCTCCGAAGTACTCGATGAACTCGGCCGCCCCCGTCGCTTCGTCGTGGACCCGGTAGTGCGACGAGGTCGGCAGACCCCACCGGTGGAGGAGCTCGTAGACCTGCGACTGACGCGCGACCGGCGGGCGCTCCCAGGCGCCGATGCCGTGGACGAGCATCTGCAGCCGGCCGAGCCGGTCGTGCATGAGGGCGAGCTGCGCCGGGTTCTTGCTCTCCGCCTTCTGACGGAGCGATCCGCTCGCCGCGTTTCGGGGGTTCGCGAACACCCGTTCACCGGCGGCCGCCTGGTTGGCGTTGAGCTCGCGGAACGCCTCGACGGGGAAGAAGATCTCGCCGCGCACCTCCACGACCTCGGGGACCTCGACGTCCGTGTCGGCGGTGGTCAGCACGCTCGGGATGGAGCGGATGTACCGGACGTTCTCCGTGACGTCCTCACCGACGACGCCGTCGCCGCGGGTCGCCGCGCTCACCAGACGCCCTCGCTCGTACCGCAGGTTGATGGCGAGGCCGTCGATCTTCAGCTCGCACAGGTACTGGACGGCACCGTCCGCGTCGCGCTCGACCTTCGCCGCCCAGGCGAGGAACTCCTCGGTCGAGAAGACGTTGTCGAGGCTCAGCATGCGTTCGAGGTGGGTGACCGGTGCGAACAGCGTCGTCTCCGTCCGGCCGCCGACCGTCTGCGTCGGGCTGTCCTGGCTCTGCAACTCGGGGAAGAGCCGCTCGAGCTCGTCGAGCCGCTTGATCATGGCGTCGTACTCCTGATCGGAGGCGAGCGACTCGTCCCGCTCGTAGTACGCGTCGCGCAGCTCGAGGATTCGAGAGGTGAGCTCCTCCGCCTCGGCCGATGCCTGCTGCAGGGTCTGTTCGTTGCTGTTCGCCACCTGGTCAGTCTATGAGCGGCCCCCGACACGCAGGAGCGCTTGACACACCGCACGTCCTCCCCGATCGGGGCAAGCGGGTCTGCGAGCCGCTGATCGAGGAGTAGGGTGTCGCAGTGCCGCAGGAACCATGCGCGCGGAATCGGAGGAACCATGTCCCAGTCCAGCAGGCCAGGAACGGGGGCGGCTCCTACCAGTAAGCAGCTCACCGCGCGCGTCATCGGTATCTCCGTCTCCGCCGCGGTCGGTGGCTTCCTCTTCGGCTTCGACTCCTCCGTGGTCAACGGCGCGGTCGACGCCATGCAGGACCACTTCCAGCTGAGCGAGGGGCTGATCGGCTTCGCCGTCGCCTCAGCCCTCTTGGGATGCGCGCTCGGCGCCTACCTCGCCGGCCGGATCGCGGACAGCCGCGGACGCATCTTCACGATGCTCCTCGGTGCCGGTCTCTTCTTCGTCTCCTCCTTCGGTGCCGGCTTCGCCTTCTCTCCCTGGGACCTGATCCTGTGGCGGATCGTCGGCGGTCTTGGCATCGGCATCGCATCCGTCGTCGCTCCGGCCTACATCGCCGAGATCGCGCCGAGCGCCATCCGCGGACGCCTCGCCTCCCTGCAGCAGCTCGCCATCACCCTCGGCATCTTCGCCGCGCTCCTGTCCGACTCGGTCCTCGCGGGCGTCGCCGGCGGTGCGTCCAACCCGCTGTGGTTCGGCGTCGAAGCCTGGCGCTGGATGTTCATCGCCTGCGCCATCCCCGCCGTCGTCTACGGTCTCCTGGCCATGCGGCTCCCCGAGTCGCCACGCTTCCTCGTCCGCAAGGGCAAGGCCGATGAGGCCCGCCGCATCTTCGCGACGGTGTGGCCGCAGGAGGAGGTCGACCGCGCGGTCAAGCTCGCCGAACAGGCGGTGAAGGACGACGAGCAGCAGAGGAAGGCCTCGCTCTGGGGCGGGAAGTTCGGTCTGCTCCCGATCGTGTGGATCGGTGTCATCCTCTCGATCTTCCAGCAGTTCGTCGGTATCAACGTCATCTTCTACTACTCGACGACCCTCTGGAAGGCGGTCGGATTCCAGGAGTCCGACTCGCTGCTCATCTCGGTCATCACCTCGGTGACGAACGTCGCGGTCACGATCGTGGCGATCCTGCTCGTCGACCGCATCGGTCGCCGGCCGATCCTCCTCGCCGGATCCATCGGGATGACGGTCTCGCTCGGGGCCATGGCGATCGCCTTCACCCAGTCGGTCACCGACAGCGCGGGCGAGGTGTCGCTGCCGCAGCCCTGGGGCACGATCGCACTGATCGCTGCCAACGTGTTCGTCGTCGCGTTCGGCGCCTCCTGGGGTCCACTCGTCTGGGTCCTCCTCGGCGAGATCTTCCCGAACCGGCTGCGTGCCAAGGCCCTCGGTGTGGCGGCGATGGCCCAGTGGATCGCCAACTTCCTCATCACCGTGAGCTTCCCGGGTCTCGCCGCGTTCTCGCTCCCGGTGACGTACGGCATGTACGCGTTCTTCGCCCTGCTCTCGTTCGTGTTCGTACTCGCGAAGATCCCGGAGACGAACGGGCTCACCCTCGAAGAGGCCGAGACGCTGTTCGTCAAGAAGCCGAAGAAGGCCAAGGCGTCGAAGTCGGGGACGACCGCCGGAGCCTGAGCATCGGACGCGGAACGCCCGGCGAGCATCGATCGCCGGGCGTTCGGTCGTTGCGGGGTGTCAGGCGCCGACGCCGGCGGGTACAGCGCTGACGGTGCGGTCGATCGTGAACTGTCCCAAGACGCGCGTTCCGCTGTAGAGCACCGCGGTCTGTCCGGGCGCGACCCCGTCGAGCGGCGTCTCCGGGTGGACGACGAGTTCGCCGTCGACCAGGGCCAGCGCGGCCGGGACCGGGTCGGCGTGGGCACGGATCTGGACGTCGCACGGGATCGGGTCCACGCCGACGGCCGGAGCACGGCCCGCCCAGGTGTACCGGGAGCCGGCGATCTCGCCGATGGCGAGAGCCTCCTTCGGCCCCACCACGACGGTGTTGTCCTTGGGACGCACCTCGAGGACGAAGCGCGGACGACCGTCCGGGGCCGGTACGCCGAGGTGCAGCCCCTTGCGCTGTCCGACGGTGAACGCGTGCGCGCCCTCGTGCGAACCGACGACCGCGCCGTCGCGGTCGAGGACCTGGCCGGTCTCGGTGCCGACCCGCTCCCCCAACCAGCCCTTCGTGTCGCCGTCGGGGATGAAGCAGATGTCGTGGCTGTCGGGCTTGTTCGCGACGGTGAAGCCGCGCTCCGCGGCCTCGGCACGTACCTCGGCCTTCGACGGCGTCGCACCGAGCGGGAACATCGAGTGCGCGAGCTGCTCGGCGGTGAGCACGCCCAGGACGTACGACTGGTCCTTCGCCCAGGCGCTCGCGCGGTGCAGCTCGCGATCGCCCTCGGGGCTCGTGACGATCGTGGCGTAGTGGCCGGTCACGACCGCGTCGAACCCGAGGTCGAGCGCCTTCTCCAGCAGTGCGGCGAACTTGATCTTCTCGTTGCAGCGCATGCATGGGTTCGGCGTGCGGCCCGCACGATACTCCGCGATGAAGTCGTCGACGACGTCGAGCTTGAAGCGCTCGGAGAAGTCCCAGACGTAGTACGGGATGCCGATGAGGTTCGCCGCCCGCTGGGCGTCCATCGAATCCTCGATGGTGCAGCACCCCCGGCTGCCGGTCCGGAGCGTGCCCGGCATCCGGCTGAGGGCCAGGTGGACCCCGACCACCTCATGGCCCGCATCGACGGCGCGTGCCGCTGCCACGGCGGAATCGACCCCACCACTCATCGCTGCCAGAACCTTCACCGGGCAAGTCTACGCGCCAGTCGCCGGACAGCCACCCGCAAGTGATCGGGCGCGTGGGCTCAGGGCCGCGCGCCGAGCGCCGTGTCGCGATCCGCGGAGCCGGCCCGGCTCGCCTGTGCATAGGCCGAGGGAAGCGCCTGCAGGAAGCGGTCGACGTCGTCCTCGGTCGTCGTCCTGCCGAGCGTGATCCGCAGAGCCGCGCGGGCGTCCGACTCCGAGCGCCCCATGGCGAGCAGGACGTGGGACGGTTCGGGGACACCGGCCTGACACGCAGAGCCCGTGGACACCGCGACCCCGGCGAGGTCGAGGAGGAACAGCATGGAGTCGCCCTGGGTCCCCGGGAGGACGAGGTGCACGTTCGAGGCCAGTCGTTCCACGGGGTCGCCGGTGAGTTCAGCCTCGGGCACCGCGGAACGGACGCCCGCGGTGAGCCGGTCCCGGAGCGCCAGCAATCGCTGTTGCTCGGCGACCCGCTCCCGCTCAGTCGCCTCGGCGGCGACGGCGAACCCGATCGCGGCCGCGACGTCCTGGGTACCGGAGCGGAGTCCGCGCTGCTGGCCACCGCCGTGCTGCAAGGGCTCCACCACCGCCGCCCGACTGACCACCAGGGCGCCGACCCCCACCGGGCCGCCGATCTTGTGCGCGGACACGCTGATCGCCACGAGACCGCCGGCCCCGGTCGAACCGGAGGCGGCACGCAGGCCGGCCAGATCGATCGGCAGATGCCCGTACGCCGACACGGCGTCCAGGTGGAACGGCACGCCTGCCGCTGCGGCGAGCGCCGCGAGTCGTTCGGCAGGCTGGATGGTGCCGACCTCGTTGTTCGCCCAGAGGGCCGTGGCGACGGCGACGTCGTCGCCGTGCTCGGCGTACAGCTCCGCCGTGCGTTCGAGTGAGACGGCTCCGAGGTGGTCGAGTGGAGACCACACCGCCGTCGCCGCCTCGTGGCGTTCGAGCCACTCGACGGTGTCCAAGGTGGCGTGGTGCTCGCCGGCGGGTGCGAGCACCGCGGTGCGCCGACGGTCCCGTTGGCGGTGCCAGTAGAGCCCCTTGAGGGCGAGGTTGATGGACTCGGTGCCGCCCGAGGTGAAGACGAGTTCGATCGGGTCGCAGCCGAGGGTCTGCGCGATGCGCTCGCGAGCCTCCTCGAGGAGGCGGCGCGCCTGTTGGCCGGGTCCGTGGATCGACGCTGGGTTCCCGACGGTGGCCATGGCGGCCGCGTAGGCGTCGATGACCTCGGGACGCACGGGGGTCGTGGCGGCGTGGTCCAGGTACACCACCATGCCGCCCCTCCTCTCGTCGCCGCGTCCGCGGATCTCGGCGACTGCTGCACTCACTACTGTAGAACCCATGAACGCTGGTGACCCCCTCCACGATCTCGGCGTCCGCCTCGGCCCGTCCGGTGGTGAGCTCCGTGTGTGGTCGGAGCATGCAGATGCCCTCGAACTCGTGATCTTCGACGACAAGGATCTGAACTGGATCACCCAGTCGGTCGAGATGACCCGGGACGAGGGTGGGGTCTGGAGTGCCCGGTCGGAGGAGCTCGTGCACGGTCGGCGCTACGCCGTCCGAGCGTCCGGGCCGTCGACGCCGAACAACGCCTTCGACCCGCATCTGTTGCTCCTCGACCCCTATGCCCGCGGTCTCGCGCGGGTGTCCGCCGAGCAATGGCGCTCCGTCGTCGTCGACGACGCGTTCGACTGGGGTGGCGTGCAGAAACCGCGCATCCCGCTCGACCGCACCGTCGTGTACGAGGCGCACGTCAAGGGGCTCAGCAAGCTGCACCCCGACGTCCCGGAGGAGCTGCGCGGAACCTACGCCGGGCTCGCCCATCCCGCGATGATCGCGCATCTGCACGACCTGGGTGTCACGAGTGTCGAACTCCTGCCGGTGCACGCGTACACCTCGGAGCAGCGCCTCATCAAGCAGGGTCTCGTCAACTACTGGGGCTACAACACCCTCAACTTCTTCAGCCCGCACGCCGCGTACGCGACGAAGGCCGCCCAGGCGGGTGGTGCCGACGCCGTGCTCCGGGAGTTCAAGGGCATGGTCAGGCTGCTCCACGAGGCCGGGCTCGAGGTCATCCTGGACGTCGTCTACAACCACACCGCCGAGGAGGGACCGGGCGGTCCGCGCACGAGCCTCCGCGGCATCGACAACGCGAGCTACTACCGCCAGGACGCCACCGGCGCGTACATCGACGTGACCGGCTGTGGCAACACCGTCGACTTCGGCCACCCTGTCCCCCAGCGCCTGGTGCTCGACTCCCTGCGCTACTGGGCGGAGGAGGTGCAGATCGACGGGTTCCGCTTCGACCTCGCCGCGACGCTCGGGCGGAACGAGGCGGTCGAGTTCACCCCGGACCATCCGTTGCTCGGAGCGATCATCAGCGATCCGTCGCTCATCGACGCGAAGATGATCGCCGAACCCTGGGACGTCGGGATGGGCGGTTGGCAGACCGGCAACTTCCCGAACGGTTGGCACGAGTGGAACGACCGGTACCGCGACCGCGTACGCAACTTCTGGCTCTCCGACATCGACTACGCCAGACGCGCCGACGCCCCCGTGGGCATCGGCGGCTTCGCGACACGACTGGCCGGATCGAGCAACACCTTCCCCGCCGAACGCGGGCCGCTCGCGTCGGTCAACTTCATCACCGCCCACGACGGGTTCACGCTCGCCGACCTGGTGTCGTACGACGTGAAGCACAACGTCGGCAACGGCGAGTCCAACCGAGACGGGACCGACAACAACCGGTCGTTCAACCACGGCGCCGAGGGCCCGACGGACGACGAAGCGATCCTCGCCGCCCGCCGGAAGGCGATGCGCAACCTGCTCGGGACGCTCCTCCTGTCGGCCGGCATCCCGATGATCACCGCGGGTGACGAGTTCGGGCGCAGCCAACGGGGCAACAACAACGCCTACTGTCACGATTCGGAACTGACCTGGGTCGGGTGGACGCGGGAACCCTGGCAGGATCAACTCCTCGCACACAGCCGCAGGCTCCTCGAGCTGCGGCGGGAGCATCCCGCGCTCCGGCCGGAGCACTTCGGGGCGGCAGAGACGACGGTGCCCGGCGCGAGCGCCATGGACTGGTTCGACGCCACCGGCGGGACGATGAGCACGGACGACTGGACGAGCCCCCGGAACCGGACCCTGCAGTTCTTCTCGTCGAGCACCCCGGAGTCCGAGGCGCTCGACCGCGTCCTGCTCATCGTGCACGGCGTCGAGCAGCCGGTCGAGGTCACACTGCCCGAGCACGACGGGGTGACCGCCTACCGGCGCATCTGGAACTCCGCAGACGACGTCCCGGTGTCGGACGAGGACGAATTCGCCCCCGGGCACACGGTCGCGGTCGGCGCCACGTCGATGCAGCTGTTCCGGGCCGTCTGACGGTGGCGCGGCGGAAGGCGGAGGGCGGGAGCACGCCGGCGACGCTGGCGCTGACCGGACTCGGCATCCCCTTCACCCCACGGCCCTACCAGCACGACCCCTCGACGACCGCGTTCGGGCTCGAGGCGGCGGCAGCCCTCGGCGTGGACCCGTCCCGCGTCTTCAAGACCCTGATGACCGAGGTCGACGGCTCGCTCGTCGTCGCCGTCGTCCCGGTCTCGGCGCAACTCGACCTCAAGGCGCTCGCCGCAGCGGTCGGCGGGAAACGCGCACGTCTGGCCGATCCCGCCGTGGCGGAGCGCAAGACCGGGTACGTGGTCGGCGGCATCAGCCCGATCGGTCAGCGGACGGCACTGCCGACCGTCCTCGACGCGAGCGCGTCGGACCACGAGACGGTGTTCGTGTCCGGTGGACGGCGGGGCTTCGACCTCGAACTCGCCCCGGAGGGGCTGCGCACGGCGGTCTCCGCCCTCCTGGCCCAGATCGCGCGCTGACCCCGCCCCTACTGGTCCGCCAGGGCGACCAGTCCGAGCTCCGCCGGCGTGAGCAGCAACTCGTGCTTCGGAACGATGCGGACCGTGTACCCGAAGCCACCCGCGCGATCGAGTGGCAGGGTGCCCGCGTATTCGAGCGTGTGCTCCGGTCGGCTCGTGGACGGGGTCTGCTGCTGCTCGAGCGGCTGCGAACCGACGTCGAGCAACTCGCCCGCGGCTCCGGGGACCCCGGAGACCACTTCGACGGTCACATCGTCCGGTGACAGTGAGCCGAGCTGGACGTACGCGCGCAACCGCAGCACGTCGCCGACCTGCGGGACCTCGTCGACACCGCCGCTCTCGACGTGGGCGACGGCCAACTGCGGCCACGCGTCGCGCACACGTCGTTTGTAGGCCGCCAGATCGCGGGCGCCGAGCTGATCGGACGCGGACAGCGCACGTTCCATCTCGGCCGCCGGGAGGTACATCCGCTCGGTGTACTCGCGCACCATCCGGTCGGCGCTCAGCGGCTCCGACAGGGTGGAGATCGTGTGTCGCACCATCTGCAACCAGCGCCACGGCGGTGCACCGTGCTCGCGGTCGTAGTAGCGGGGTGCGAGCTGGTGCTCGATGACGTCGTAGAGCGACGCGGCCTCGAGGGCGTCGCGCTCGTCGTCGTCCGGCGTGCCGTCGGCGGACGGGATCGCCCACCCGTTCTCCCCGTCCGCGTACTCGTCCCACCAGCCGTCGAGGATCGACAGGTTGAGCGCTCCGTTGAGCGCCGCCTTCATGCCGGACGTCCCGCAGGCCTCGAGCGGACGCAGGGGGTTGTTCAACCACACGTCACAACCCGGGTAGAGGGTCTTCGCCATCCCGATGCCGTAGTCCGGCAGGAAGACGATGCGTGCACGCAGGAGGGGGTCCTGGGCGAACTGCACGAGGCGTTGGATGAGGCGCTTCCCCTCGTCGTCCGCCGGGTGCGCCTTCCCCGCGACGACGATCTGGATCGGTCGATCCGGGTGCAGGAGCAGCGAGCGGAGTCGGTCCGGGTCGCGCATCATGAGGGTGAGGCGCTTGTACCCCGGTACCCGTCGTGCGAACCCGATCGTCAAGACCTCCGGATCGAGGAGTTCGTCGATCCAGGACGGCACGACGGCGAGGGGATTCTGCGCACGGTAGCCGTCGGCGATCCGACGGCGCACATCGGCGACCAGGCGCTCGCGCATCCCCCGTTTGAGCATCCAGAGCTCGTCGTCGGACACGGACGGACCGGCCCAGTCGGCGCGGCCCGGCTCGATCCCGCCCCACCGTTCATCGGCGAACCCGAGGAGGGCGGGATCCGTCCAGCTCGGGGCGTGGACACCGTTCGTGATGGAGGTGATGGGCACGTCGGAGACGTCGAATCCCGGCCAGAGGCCTCGGAACATCGCACGACTGACCTCTCCGTGGAGTCGACTCACCCCGTTCGCGCGCTGCGCCAGGCGGAGACCCATGATCGCCAGGTTGAACACCTCGGGCGAGCCGCCGTTCGCGGTCTCGTCGCCGAGCGCCAGGACGTCCGGTGCGGCCACGCCGGGGAGCAGGTCGCCCGAGAAGTAGCGCTCGATCACGTCGTTCTCGAAGCGGTCGATGCCGGCGGGCACCGGCGTGTGCGTGGTGAACACCGTGCCCCCGCGAACGAGCTGCAGCGCCTCGTCGAAGGAGAGGCCGTTCCCGACGAGGTCGCTGATCCGTTCCAGGCCGAGGAACCCGGCGTGGCCTTCGTTCGAGTGGTACACCTGCGGGAGCGGGTGGTCGGTCAGCTCGCTCCACTGCTTGATCGCCCGGACACCGCCGATGCCGAGGAGGAGCTCCTGGTGGAGGCGATGCTCGCCGCCGCCGCCGTACAGCCGGTCGGTGACCGCGCGCAACTCCGCGACGTTCTCGGGGATGTCGGTGTCGAGCAACAGCAGTGGGACGCGTCCCACTTCGGCGATCCACACCCGCGCGGACAGGCTGCGGTCCTCGGGCAGGGCCAAGGTGACGGTGACCGGCGTGCCGTCCGGTTCTCTGAGGACCGTGAGCGGGAGGCCGTCGGGGTCTTGTACGGGATAGGACTCCTGCTGCCACCCGTCGTTCGTGATCGACTGGGCGAAGTACCCCGAGCGGTACAGGAGGCCGACGCCGACGAGGGGCACCCCGAGGTCCGACGCGCTCTTCAGGTGGTCTCCGGCGAGGATACCGAGGCCGCCCGAGTACTGCGGGAGGGCGGCGGCGACACCGAACTCCGGCGAGAAGTAGGCGATCGTCTGCGGCTTCGGGTCGGGAAGACCCTGGTACCAGCGCGGCTCCTCCAGATACCGGCGGAGGTCGGCGTGGAGCGCTTCGGCGCGACCGACGAAGTCCGCGTCGGCGGCGAGCTCGGCCAACCGTTCGGGGGTGACGAGGCCGAGGCCCGTGATCGGGTCGTGCCCGGACTCCCGCCAGACGTCAGGGGCGATCTCGTCGAAGAGGCGCTGCGTCGGCTCATGCCACGACCAACGGAGGTTCGCCGCGAGGGCGGTCAGCGAGGTCAGTGACTCCGGGATGAGCGCGCGGACGGTAAACCTGCGGATAGCCTTCACGGGCTCACTCTATGGCACCCCCACCGGCGGCCCGACCGGCCGCCGTCCACCCTGCGGGAACCGCACGGCACCGTCCGCCTTAGCATGACGCGCGACACCCCGCGCGGCCCTTCATCGGCCCACGTTTCGCGGTACGGTCGGACGAGTGGCACCGAAGGAGATGGAACGCACTATGCCGAAGTCAGTACCGCAGTCCTCCACCGTCGACGACGCCGGAACGGTGTCGCTCACACTCACCCCGAACATCGGGCGCATCCCGATCCTCGATCCGACCCCCTCCGTCGAAGGCGGGCGTTGGCCGGCCAAGGCGTTCGCAGGAGAGGTGGTCCCCTTCGCGGCGACCGCGTTCCGCGAAGGCCACGACCTGATCGGGGTCGAGCTCCTGCTCACCGACCCCCGTGGGAAGACGGCCGCCCATCGCATGGCACCGGGCGCCGCCGGTACCGACCGCTTCGAGGTCCAGGTCCAGCTCGCCACCGAGGGGACCTGGAGGTATCAGGTGCGTGCCTTCGCCGACGAGTTCGCCACCTGGGAGCACAACGCCCGGGTGAAGATCGAGGCGGGCGTCGACGTCGACCTCATGTACCTCATCGGAGCGGAACTCCTCGAGGGAGCGTCGACGGACAAACTCCGCCCCGCCAAGGACCGCCGGTTCCTCACCTCGACCGCCAAGCTGCTCCGCGACGCCGACGCCGATCCCGACGCGAGGTTCGCCGTCCTCGACGATGCGGAACTGCTCGCCATCGCCGCGCGACGCCCGTTCGCCGGACTCGCCAGCACCAGCGAGCAGCGACGCATCCGGGTCGAGCGCACGCGGGCCGGTGTCGGCTCGTGGTACGAATTCTTCCCCCGCTCCGAGGGCGCCGAGCAGCGCCCGGACGGATCCTGGGCCTCCGGCACCTTCCGGACGGCCGCAGCACGCCTCCCCGCCGTGGCCGCGATGGGCTTCGACGTCCTGTACCTGCCTCCCATCCACCCGATCGGCGAGACCTTCCGCAAGGGACCGAACAACACCCTGACGCCAGGCGAACACGACCCGGGATCGCCCTGGGCCATCGGTGGTGCCGCCGGCGGCCACGACGCGATCCATCCCGACCTCGGAACCGAGAAGGACTTCGTCTCCTTCGTCCGCCAGGCGAAGAAGTTCGGCCTGGAGATCGCGCTGGACCTCGCCCTGCAGGCCTCGCCCGACCACCCCTGGGTGACCGAACACCCCGAGTGGTTCACGACGCTGCCCGACGGCACCATCGCGTACGCGGAGAACCCACCCAAGAAGTACCAGGACATCTACCCGGTGAACTTCGACAACGATCCCGAGGGCATCCGGACCGAGGTGCTGCGCATCGTCCGCCACTGGATCTCGCTCGGCGTCCGCATCTTCCGCGTCGACAACCCCCACACCAAGCCGCTCGACTTCTGGGAGTGGCTCCTCGCGACGGTCAACCGCACCGATCCCGACGTGGTCTTCCTCGCGGAGGCGTTCACCCGACCGGCGCTCCTGCAGGGACTCGCGAAGGTGGGCTTCCAGCAGAGCTACACGTACTTCACCTGGCGGAACACGAAGGAGGAACTCGAGGAGTTCCTCGGCGCGGCGGCCACCGAGACCGCCGACTTCCTCCGCCCGAACCTGTTCGTGAACACCCCCGACATCCTGACGGAATACCTCCAGTTCGGTGGACGCGCCGCGTACAAGGTGCGTGCGGCCATCGCGGCGACGGCAGCGCCCACCTGGGGCGTGTACGCCGGATACGAGCTCATCGAGAACGTCGCCCGCCCGGGTGCCGAGGAGAACATCGACAGCGAGAAGTTCGAGTACCGTCCGCGGGACTGGGCGGCGGCCGAAGAGGCCGGGACGTCGCTGTCACCCTATCTCACTCTCCTCAACCAGATCCGACGGACGCACCCCGCACTCCGGCAGCTGCGCAACATCAGCTTCCACTGGAGCGACGACGACCAGATCCTGGTCTTCAGCAAGCATCTCGACGAGCGGTTCACCGGGACGGGCGAGCCGGACACGATCGTCGTCGTCGCCAACCTCGACCCGCACTCCGTGCGACAGACGATGGTGCACCTCGACCAGACGGTCTTCGGTGGCGTGCCAGGAGGCACCTTCGACGTCACCGACCTCGTGACCGGGGCCGAGTGGATCTGGTCCGACAGCAACTTCGTGCGCCTCGACGCCTTCACCGAACCCGTGCACATCCTGAGCGTGAGGATCCGACCATGACGACCATCCCCCCATCCGCCGGCGGTGCTGCGGCACCGAAGCGCTCGGGTCGGCGGGCTGCCGCTCCCCCGGCCGCCGAGGTGGCTCCGCCCCCGCGTGAGCTCCCGCTCCCGTCCGTCGACGACTGGATCCTCGACGCGGTCTCGGAGGGCCGGTACCACGATCCGCACCAGATCCTCGGGCAGCACCTCGTCGACCTCGGCGGGGTGAGCGACCCGCTCGTCGTGGTGCGCGCGCGCCGCCCCCTGGCCGAACAGGTCACGGCGGTCCTCGCGAATGGAGCGCGCGTGGAGCTCGCCCACGTCCGATCCGGCATCTGGCAGGGCTTCCACGTCGACGGCATCCTCGACTACACGCTCGACGCACGGTACGGGGACGGCTCGACTTGGAACGCCGACGACCCCTACCGCTTCGCCCCGTCCATCGGCGAGCTCGACCTCCACCTCATCGGTGAGGGACGCCACGAGCGGCTCTGGGACGCCCTCGGCGCACACGTGACCGAGCAGCAGGGTGTCGCCGGCACCGCGTTCGCCGTGTGGGCACCACACGCGCGGGCCGTCCGCGTCATCGGCGACCTCAACTCGTGGGACGGCACCGCGCACGCGATGCGGAACATGGGAGCCACCGGGGTCTGGGAGCTGTTCATCCCCGGCGTCGGTCCCGGAGAGCTGTACCGATTCGAGATCCTGGCCCAGGACGGCCGCTGGGTCCGACGGTCCGACCCCATGGCCCGGTTCACCGAGCGGTCCCCCGCGACCGCATCGGTGACGGGTGTCAGCGACCACCGCTGGAACGACGCCGACTGGATGGAGCGTCGGGCCGCGAGCGACCCGCACAACGGCCCGATGAGCGTCTACGAGCTCCACGTCGGGTCGTGGCGTCCCGGCCTCGGCTACCGCGACCTCGCCGACCAGCTCATCGAGTACATCGGCGAGCTCGGGTACACGCACGTGGAGTTCATGCCGCTGGCCGAGCACCCCTTCGGCGGCTCCTGGGGCTACCAGGTGACCGGCTACTACGCTCCGACGAGCCGGTTCGGTTCGAGCGACGATCTGAAGTACCTGATCGACCGACTCCACGGCGCCGGGATCGGTGTCCTCATGGACTGGGTCCCCGGCCACTTCCCGAAGGACGAATGGGCACTCGCCAATTTCGACGGCCAGCCCCTGTACGAGCACCCCGACCCGCGACGCGGCGAGCAGCCGGACTGGGGCACGCTCGTGTTCGACTTCGGCCAGCCCCAGGTCAAGAACTTCCTCGTCGCCAACGCCCTGTACTGGCTCGAGGAGTTCCACGTCGACGGTCTCCGCGTGGATGCCGTCGCCTCGATGCTCTACCTCGACTACTCGAGGAAGGACGGCGAGTGGCTCCCGAACGTCCACGGAGGACGCGAGAACCTCGAGGCCATCAGCCTGCTCCAGGAAGCGAACGCGACCGCGTACCGCCGCAACCCCGGCATCGTGATGATCGCCGAGGAGTCGACCAGTTGGCCCGGCGTCACCGCGCCGACGAGCGAGGGCGGCCTCGGCTTCGGCCTGAAGTGGAACATGGGTTGGATGCACGACTCGCTCGAGTACATGCAGTACGACCCGCTGTACCGCTCGCACCACCACGGTGAGATCACGTTCTCGATGGTCTACGCCTTCAGCGAGAACTTCCTCCTGCCGATCAGCCACGACGAGGTCGTCCACGGGAAGGGCTCGCTGCTGGCGAAGATGCCGGGTGACCACTGGCAGCAGCTCGCCAACATGCGCGCCTACCTCGCGTTCATGTGGGCCCACCCGGGCAAGCAGCTCCTCTTCATGGGTCAGGAGTTCGGCCAGCCGTCCGAATGGTCGGAGGAACGCGGGCTGGACTGGTGGATCCTCGATCAGCCGAGCCACCGCGCCCTGCTCGGGCTCGTCGCGCGGCTCAACGCGGTGTACACCGAGCATCCCGCGCTCTGGGCGCTCGACCACGACCCCGCCGGCTTCGAGTGGCTCGACGGCGGCGACGCGCAGAACAGCGTGCTGTCGTTCATCCGCTCCGACGACGAGGGCAACGTCATCGCCGCGCTGGTCAACTTCTCCGGAGCGCCGGTGGGGCCCTATCGCGTCGGCCTCCCGCGCGCCGGCAGATGGGAGGAGCTGCTCAACACGGACGCCGTCGAGTACGGCGGATCGGGTGTCGGGAACTACGGATCGATCGAGGCGACGGCGGCACCGTGGGCCGGCCGGCCGGCCTCCGCGGAACTCACCCTCCCCCCGCTCGGCATGATCTGGTTGAAGCACGTCGGCTGAGCCGGGCGGACGCATCCCGGCTGCAGCACGAAGGCCCGCCTCCTGAGGGAGGCGGGCCTTCGTCGTCCGCTGGACCGGGACGGATCAGTAGAGCAGGCCGGTCAACCGCGCCCGAGCCCGCATGACGCGGGGATCGGTGACACCGGCGACCTGGAACAGCTCGAGCAGGCGCGTCCGGACCGTGTCCTTGTCGGCCTGGTCGAGTTCGGGGAACATCGTGAGCAGTCGGTCGAAGGCGTCGTCGACGTGGCCGCCGGACAGGTCGAGGTCGGCGACCGCCAACTGAGCGTCGAGGTCGGCGGGAGCGGCTGCAGCCCGACTGCGGATCTCCTCCAACGTCTTCCCGCCGAGACGGTGCAGGAGCCGTACCTGGGCGAGGCCGGCCACGGCCATGTCGTCCTTCGGGTTCTGGGCGATGGCTTTCTCGTACGCGGCGATGGCCGTCGGGTAGTCGGCGCGCTCGATGGCCTCGTACGCCTCCGCGTGCAGCGGCGGCAGGGGCGGCTCCGCCGGCTCCGCCTCCTCGGCTGCGGTCGCTCCGTCGGCGACGACAGCGCGGCCGGAGACGCCGTTCTGCGCGGCCAGCTGGAGCAATTGCTCGATGACCTCACGCACCTGGGACTCGGGGATCGCACCGTTGAACATCGGCACGGGTCGGCCACCGACGACCGCGACGACCATCGGGATCGACTGGGCCTGGAACGCCTGCGAGAGCTGCGGGTTCGCATCGACGTCGACCTTGGCGAGCACGAACCGACCGGCGTATTCCGCAGCGAGACGTTCGAGCACCGGCGAGAGCTGCTTGCAGGGCCCGCACCATTCCGCCCACAGGTCGATCACGACCGGGACGACGGAGGACAGTTCGACGACCTGGCCGAATCCGTCGTCCGACGCGTCGAAGACGAACGACGGGACGTCGACGGTCTGTCCGGTGGTCGCGCCGGGTGCCTCCGCGGGGGCGCCTGACTGGCCCGGCTGAGCTGGAGCTCCGGCGGGCGGTGCCTGGTGGCGACGGGCGAGGCCGGACAGGTCGACGGCGCCGCGCAGGTGCGCCGCGCTCGGCTCCGCGGCGCTCACGGGAGCTCCGATGCGGCGGTGAGGGTCTGGGTGAAACCGAGCAAGGTGATCTTCTCTCCGGAGTTGACGGCTGGCACGTAGAACAGGAGCTGGTCGCCGTAGGTGGCCTGCGTCCCCTTCGCGCTCTCGGTGATCCCGGAGAGCGCGGCGACGGAACCCTGAGGTTTCACGGTAGCACCGGCGGTGACGACGCTGACCGTCTCACCTTCCTGGACGTTGACCGCCACGATCGCACCCGAGTCGTTGGTCGCCAGCGCGACGTTCGGACCGGTCCCGGCGGCGGCCGAGAAGGCGATGCTCGCGGTCGTCGGCAGGCCGGCGGCCTTCGTCGCCCGGTCGGCGGCGACCTGCGTGCGGAAGACGTCGCCGTCCGCGTCGAAGAGGCCGGCGAACGAACTCGCGTCACCGTTGGTGATGATGTCGGCGTACGCGGCCGCGATCTGCTCGGGCGGCATGACGAGCAGCTTCGAGTCCGGCGGCACACTCGCGGCGCCGATCGTCGCCGGAGCGACGTTCTCGAGCCGTGCGCCTTCGAGGAGCTTCTCCGCGTAGACGACCTGGTAGTTCGACCGCGGGTCCTCCTGCGTCATGACGAGGACGGTCGGCGAAACCGTCTCGTCCGACTTGTCCTGGATCGCGGTCATGACGGTGCGGGGCCAGGCGTCGGTCGCCTGCGGCAGGGTGAGGGTGACGGGCGACGCCGGGATGGGCGTCGCACCGGCGGCGTCGGCGACTTTCGCACGGAGGGCGTAGTTGGCAGTGCGTTCCGCGAGCGCCGGGCCGGCGAACCGGACCGCTGCGGCGGTGCCGTCGAGCGCGGCGTCGGCCTCGGAGGCAGCGGTCGAGATGCGCGACACGATGCGCTCGACCTGGGGAACGGTGACGACGGGAGCAGCGAAGTCCTGATCCTGGCTGTCGGCCGGGAGATCGGTCGCGGTCACCGTCGGCGTCGGGGACGGAGCACCGATCGTGGGCCAGTAGTCCTGTGAACATCCGCTGAGCCCGAGCGTCCCGACGAGGACGAGGGGCACACCGATCACCAGGGAACGGCGGAGCGGACCGCGCTTGGTCTTGCCTGCACCGAGTTCTCGGGGGCGACGCGGCTTCGGCTGTCTCGACATCTTGGTGAGGCCCTTCTGTCCTTGGCCGGGACCCTTGCGGCGCGGGCCGCGGGAGCGACGCATCCGCTGGATGCCCGACAGGTACAACACGATGCCGGCCAGGAGGACGACGATGCCGCCGGCGATCAGCGGCCCGGCCCACGGGGTGGCGTTGTCGAGGGGCCATGAGAGACGGAGTGAATCCGGGGCGGCGGCGCTGCCGTCGGTCGCGACGAGGACGTCGATGTCCTTCGGGAGGTTCATCGTCGCGATGACGGCGCCGGCCTCGTCGTACTCGCCGAGCCAGAGGTCCGACCCGCGCGGGTCGGGACCCTTGTCGTCGGCCGGGGCGGCTGCGGTCGGCTCCGGGGAGGGAGCGGTCGAGGGCTGGTCGCTCGGTGACGCGTCACCGTCGTCCGTGGAGTCGTCGGCGTCCGGGACGACGCTCGTCGTCGTCAGCGCGGTCCCCGCGCTGTTGACCCCGACCCGGCTGTAGGGCTCGTCGCCCAGCCAGGCGGTGATGTCGTCCGCGCGACCGTAGCTCATGAACACCTGTGTGTCGCCGCCGGCGCTCGCGACGATCGACTGCGCCCCCGGCTGCGACTGCAACACACTCCCGGGGATGACGATGAAGCGGTCTCCGTCGTCCACCGTCGTCGACAGGCTGAACGTACCCGGTTGGAGGAACACGGTCCGTTGCGCGATGCCGGTCACGATCATGACGGCAGCCACGACGAACGCGGCGATGGCGAGAACGAAACGCACGGAATACTCTCCTCTGGCGCCGGGGACGACGCGGGTGATCATGCGCCCGACGGGCTCCGGCGGGTCGGGCCGGCACGAGACGCAGGTGGTTCAGGCTATCGGACGTGACTGGGAGGCTGCTAGACGGCTGCTGAACGGTCCGGCGTCGGCCAGTGCGTCGGCAGCGGCAGTGCCGCAGGCTGCACCGCGGCCACGATCTCGGTGAGGACGCGTCGGGTCTGACTCTCGCCCACCCAGAGGTGCTTCGCACGGTCGACCGGTACGAGCGTCGCCCCCGGGAGGACGCCGAAACGCTCCGTCGCCTCCGGTGGCCGGAGGAAGTCGTCGAACTCCGGGACGAGCACGATCATCGGGCGTTCGTCGGCGGCCCACGCGCGCAACTCGTCGTCGCTGGTGCGGTGGAGCGGCGGCGAGAGGAGGATCACCCCGTCGACGGCCGCTTCGCGTCCGTACTTCAACACCAACTCGGTTCCGAAGGACCACCCGAGCAACCACGGATGCGGGAGTCCGCGCTCAGCGACGAAGGCCAACGCCGCCTCGACGTCCGCCCGTTCGCCCACTCCACCGTCGAAGGCGCCGTCGCTCGTCCCGCGGGGTGACGAGGTCCCCCGCGTGTTGAACCGGAGGACGGCGATCCCCGCCAGGGCCGGCAGGCGTGCGGCGGCCTTCCGGAGCACATGGGAGTCCATGAACCCGCCAGCGGTCGGCAGCGGGTGCAGGGTCACCAGGGTGGCGACGATCGGGCCGTCCGCCGGCACGGCGAGCTCACCGACGAGGGTCAGGCCGTCGCTGGTGTGCAGCTCGATATCCTCGCGGACGGCGGGCAACTCGGTCCCGCCGCGGATCTCGATGGTGTCGGTCATGTGATGTCTCCTCCTCGGGGCGGATCGTCGGCGTCTCCGGGCGACCGGAGCGCCCTCAACGGATCCGCCAACATCGCTCATGCCAATGGCGTCGAGCGGCGATGTCCGCCTGATCGCCCAGCACGCCGTCCGCGCGCCAGGTCACCACGTGCGCGGTACCCGGCGGGATCGTCTGCCCGCAGCCCGGGCAGACGTAGGTCTTCTGTGCGCTGGAACCGGACACCGGTTGGACATTCCAGGAGCCGTCCCGGTGGTCTTCGGTGCGCTTCCACCCGGCGAGCAGCCGGTCGAGCCCGTTGCCTTCGTCGTCGCCGGGCCGAGGCCGATGGCGGTGATGTCGAGGCATGGGTCAAGTCTAGGCACAGCCTCCCCGACACCCGTCGAGCGGGCGCGCGGGTCGGGTCAGTACCAGCCGTTCGACTCCGAGTGAGCCCACGCACCGCACGGCGTGCTGTACCGGCTCGTGATGTACCCGAGCCCCCAGGTGATCTGCGTGGCCGGGTTGGTCGCCCAGTCCGCTCCTGCAGACGCCATCTTCGAGCCGGGCAGTGCCTGCGGGATGCCGGTCGCGCCGGAGCTCGCGTTGTACGCGTACACGTTCCAGCCGGACTCGCGGTTCCACAGGGATACGAGGCAGCTGTACTCGCCCTCTCCCCAACCGTTCGCCATGACCATGTCGTACGCGATGGCCTGAGCCGTACCCGGGTCGGGTGTTCCCGCCGCCGGCGCACTGCCGGACGAGGAACCCTTGTCCGTCGCGGCCGGGGCGGCCACGGGTGGCGGCGGGGGCGGCGGAGCGACGACCTCGTAGCTGTCGCGGGCGAAGGTGTACTGGAAGTTCGAGCTGGCGACCACCGACTGCGCGGCGTTCCCGCCGAACTGCGCCTGCTTCTCGGCGTAGGAGGATGCCACCACGCTCGAGGTCGGGTCGACCATCGTCACCGCCACGAAGCCGAACGCCGCGGTGGCCGCGAAGATCCCGAGGACCTTCTTGCCACGCGAACGCGGACGACGGTAGGACTGAACAGCCTTACCGGAGTTCGGCTGGGCTGATGGTTTCCACGGAGTCACGTCAGTTGAGTGTTGAGGCACGATGCATCGATGGTAGCCGAGAACACCGGAACAGGCCACCGGAGAGGAGGACCCTCAGCGAACCGCCAGCATGACGTCGACGACGCTGTCGAGGAGGGCGTCGACCTGCGACTCTCGATAGCCCGCCCATTCGTTGCGGAAGACGGCGGTTCGGACACGGTCGACACTGAGCGGCGTCCCGTCGTGGAAATAGGCGACGAGGCGGTCCGCCAGAGCGTCGACGTCCTTCCGGCTGTACCCCCGCGCGAGGAGGCTCACCCGATTGAACCGTTGGCCCTCGGGACGGGTCAGCCGGTTGAGGATGACCTGGGCGGTGCCGCGGGCGTCACGGAGCCACTCCTTCGCGCCGCGCTCCTCGACGGACCGCTCGCGCTCCCGCAGGGAGAAGGCGTCCTCGAGGCGCTCCAGTGCGGCGTCGACGTGCTCGGTGCTGTACCCGCCGCGCACCAGCCGGAAGGCCACCCGACGGATGTCCTCTGCGGACAGCACGGTGTCGGCGTCGGCCTCGGCGTCCTGTGCGTACGCCGCGCGAGCGCGGTCGAGGAACTCGTCGACCTCGGCTGGATCGTAGCCACGCTTCGAACGCTTGGAGGTGGGGAAGATCGTGCTCACCGGACCATTCTCCCCCATGACGGACTGATCGAGCGAAACCGAGGGTGCCGGCGACTCAGCTCGCGAGCGAACCGAAGACCAGGTAGACGACGTAGGCGACGACGGCCGACGGCAGGATGGAGTCCAGCCGATCCAGGAATCCGCCGTGCCCGGGAAGCCAGGAACTCATGTCCTTGACGCCGATGTCGCGTTTGATGAGCGACTCGGCGAGATCGCCGACCGTCGCGCTCCCGAGGAGCAGGAGACCGAGGAGCACACCGACCCACCACGGGACGCCCAGCATCAGGATCGCCAGGAGGACGCCGGCCACGACCGCCGCGACGCCTGCCCCGGCGAAGCCCTCCCACGTCTTGTTCGGACTGATCACGGGCGCCATCTTGTGCTTGCCGAACGACAGACCGCTCGCGTAGGCGCCGACGTCGACGCAGATGACGAGGATCAGGAAGGCGAGCGTCCACCACTCCCCGTCCGGTTGGGCGACGAGGTAGACGGCGAAGGACGCGAGGAACGGCACGTAGACCTGGATGAAGGTCCCCGAGGCCAGATCCCGGACGAGCGTCGGGAGATCCGTGCGCCTGGTAGCGATCAGCTGCTCGGCCACCCGCCAGACGATCACCAGCAGGATGCCGAGGAGGACGACCGACCAGCGCCACACGTCGTGCAGGAAGAACGCGGCCGGTTGCATGGCGACCGCCGAGATCACCGTCGGGATCGCCGGGACCCGACGGCCGGTGTGCTCGAGGGCCTTCCGCAGTTCCAGTGCTGCGAAGGCCACTACGGCCGACGCGAGCACCACGAAGATCACCTTGAAGATGATGAGGCTCACGAGCATGATGCCGCCGGCCGCCACCCCGATGAGGATGGCGTTGACCAGGTTGCGGCCGACACGAGCCTCGATGCGCTCGTTCGTCGCGTCGAACTGCGCCTTCGTGGCCTGGACCTGGCGCTCGATGTCGGCCCTGGTGACCTCGACCTGGCGCTCGAACTTGGCCCGACGGTCCTTCAGCTGCGACCGCAGCTCCTGCGGTCCGAGCTTGCCG
Organism: Plantibacter sp. Leaf314; assembly: GCF_001423185.1. Classification (NCBI taxonomy): domain Bacteria; kingdom Bacillati; phylum Actinomycetota; class Actinomycetes; order Micrococcales; family Microbacteriaceae; genus Plantibacter; species Plantibacter sp. Leaf314. The sequence continues at coordinate 734,799 of NZ_LMOB01000001.1, forward strand.
GCTTTGCCGGGTTCCGGCGTCGTCGGCTCAGCCGACCGCCCGGAAGCGACATCGTCTTCCACAGGTACCTCCAGCGGGCCGGCCGTCGATCGATTGACCGGGCGGCGAACGGAATCAGCGGACGGACAGCGGCTCAGATCGAGAGCAGCTCGGTCTCCTTGGCCTTCAGCGCGGCGTCGACGGCGTCGATGTGCGACTTGGTGACCGCCTCGAGCTCCTTCTCCCCGCGCGCGACATCGTCATCGCCGACCTCGCTCTTGAGTGCCTCGAGGTCGTCCTTGCCCTTGCGACGGATGTTCCGGATGGAGACCTTCGCGTCCTCGCCCTTACCGCGGACGATCTTCACGTACTCCTTGCGACGCTCGGCGGTCAGCTCCGGCATCGTGACCCGGATGACCGTGCCGTCGTTCGTCGGGTTGGCGCCGAGGTTCGGGATGTCCCGGATCGCCTGCTCGATGTCGCGCAGCGCGGTCTTGTCGTAGGGCGTCACGACGATGGTGCGCGCCTCCTGGTTCTGCAGGGAGGCGAGCTGGGCGAGCGGGGTCGGCGTGCCGTAGTAGCTCACCAGCACCTTCTGGAACAGCTGGGGGTTGGCGCGACCCGTACGCACCGTGGCGAAGTCATCCTTCGCGGCCTCGACGGCCTTCGACATCCGGGTACCAACATCCGAGAGGACATCCGCGATCACGAGCACTCCTTTGATTGCATTACTGGGTTCAGTCTAGTCGGGCGACGGCGCAGGACCTGGCCGCCCTGCCGCCTACGCGGAGGTGACGAGGGTGCCGATCGCAGCGCCACGGATGGCTGCCGTCACGTTCCCGGCGGGTTCCATGCCGAAGACCCGCATCGGCATGCCGTTGTCCATGCAGAGGCTGAACGCCGTCGAGTCGACGACCTTCAGGCCGCGCTGGAGGGCCTCCTGGTAGGAGATCGTGTCGATCTTCGTCGCGGTCGGGTCGACGCGCGGGTCGGCGGTGTAGACCCCGTCGACACCGTTCTTCGCGACGAGCACCTCGACGGCGCCGATCTCCAGCGCGCGCTGCGCCGAGACGGTGTCGGTCGAGAAGTAGGGCAGCCCTGCGCCGGCACCGAAGATCACGACGCGACCCTTCTCGAGGTGACGCTCCGCGCGGAGCGGGATGTACGGCTCGGCGACCTGCGTCATGGCGATGGCGGACTGCACGCGGGTCGCGGCGCCGGCCTGCTCCAGGAAGTCCTGGAGCGCCAAGGCGTTCATCACCGTTCCGAGCATGCCCATGTAGTCGGCTCGCCCGCGGTCCATCCCGCGCTGGCTGAGCTCGGCACCACGGAAGAAGTTGCCTCCTCCGACGACCACGGCGACCTCGACCTCGGCGGTCGCTTCCGCGATCTCTCGGGCGATCGACCCGACGACGTCGGGATTGACGCCCAGCTGGCCGCCTCCGAACGCCTCACCTGACAGCTTGAGCAGTACCCTGCGCTTCTTCTCCGGCATCCGCCTGTCCTCCCTCGTCCCTCACACAACTTAGTGCCCGGAGCCACGCGCTGTCCGCGACAACCGACGACTCCGCGGCTGGATCATCACCGATTCGGCGTGCACGGATATGCCCGTGCACGCAAAGGGGTCCGGATCGCCACTGGCGATCCGGACCCCGTCACAACTGCTACGCGCCGACCTTGAAGCGGGCGAACCCGGTCACGGTGAGGCCCGCGTCAGCGAGCACCTTCTGCACGGACAACTTGTTGTCCTTGGCGTAGTCCTGCTCGAGGAGCGCCACCTGCTTGAAGTACGAGGTCACTCGGCCTTCGACGATCTTCGGCAGAGCCGCCTCGGGCTTGCCCTCGTTCTTCGAGATCTCGGTGACGATCTCGCGCTCCTTCTCGACCTCGTCGGCCGGGACGTCGTCGCGGCTGAGGTAGGACGGGTTGGCGAAGGAGATGTGCTGCGCGGTGCTGCGAGCCGTCTCCGCGTCGTCACCCGTGTAGCCGACGACCACGCCGACCTGCGCGGGCAGGTCCTTGTTGGTCTTGTGGAGGTACACGGCGAAGTGCTCGCCCTGGACCACCGCGAGGCGGCGGAGTTCGAACTTCTCACCGATGATCGCTGCCGAGTCCGCGATGACCTCGGCGACGGTCTTGCCGTCGGCCGGAGCCGCGTTCCCCTCTTCGACGGTGGTCGCGCCGGCGGCGACGACCGCGTCGAGGACGAGGTCGGCGAGGGCGAGGAACTTCTCACCCTTCGCGACGAAGTCGGTCTCGCAGGCGAGCTCGATGAGGGTGGCGGTCTCGCCGTTCTCCTTCGCGGCGACGAGGCCTTCGCTCGTGGAGCGGTCGGCACGCTTCGCGTTGCCCTTCGCACCCTTGAGGCGGAGGATCTCGGTCGCCTTCTCGACGTCGCCATCGGCTTCGACGAGTGCGTTCTTGGTGTCGACCATGCCGGTGCCGAGCTGCTCGCGCAGCACCTTCAGGTCAGCAAGAGAAAAGTTTGCCATTGCTGGTGATCTCCTTGATTACTTCTCGTCGGCGACGGGCTCGGCTGCAGCTGCACCCGCGGCGTCGTCGGCGGACTCGGTTGCGGCGACCTCGACGTCTTCGACGGCGGGGGCGGACTCGACGGCGTCGGTCGCGGCGATGGCCTCATCGGCGACCTTCGCGGTCTCGGCGGAACCCTGCTCGCCACCCTGGAGCAGCTCCTGCTCCCACTCGGCGAGCGGCTCGGCCGGGGCGTCGCCCTCGGTCGGCTTCTGGTGGCGCTGGATGAGCCCCTCGGCGGCGGCGTCGGCGATGATGCGCGTCAGCAGGCCGACGGAACGGATCGCGTCGTCGTTACCCGGGATCGGGTACGTGACCTCGTCGGGGTCGCAGTTGGTGTCGAGGATGCCGATGACGGGGATGCCGAGCTTGCGCGCCTCGTCGATCGCGAGGTGCTCCTTCTTGGTGTCGACGACCCAGAGGGCGGACGGCGTCTTCGAGAGGTTGCGGATACCACCGAGCGACTTGTGGAGCTTGTCCAGCTCGCGCTTCTTGATGAGGAGTTCCTTCTTGGTGAAGCCGCTCTTCGAGGCGTCTTCGAAATCGAGCTCCTCGAGCTCCTTCATCCGGGCGAGTCGCTTCGACACCGTCTGGAAGTTGGTGAGGAGGCCACCGAGCCAACGCTGGTTGACGTAGGGCTGGCCGACGCGCGTCGCCTGCTCGGCGATGACTTCCTGCGCCTGCTTCTTCGTGCCGACGAAGAGGATGGTGCCGCCGTGGGCGACCGTCTCCTTGACGAAGTCGAAGGCCTGGTCGATGTAGCCGAGCGACTGCTGCAGGTCGATGATGTAGATGCCGGAACGCTCGGTGAAGATGAACCGCTTCATCTTCGGGTTCCAACGGCGGGTCTGGTGCCCGAAGTGCACGCCGCTGTCGAGCAGCTGGCGGATGGTTACGACGGCCATGAGCCGTTCTCCTGTTCTGCGCTCGCCACCGCACCGCTGGCGCGGACGGGTGGGAGTGCCTCGGTTGTCTGACGGACCGGATGGCCTCGTCCCTGGTGCCCGGCGCACGTCCGCCGCGCTCCGGAGAGCGAGGACCGAATGGAAGTGGAGGCCGAAATGGCACGCGTAGTCACCCCGACGAGCGAGGTGCTCCGTTCAGCATAGCATCCGGGCACCATGACGACCGCGCTCCACAACCGCCTCGACACCTCGTCCGCTGCGCTCACCCGATTCCCCGTGGACCCCGGGTGTCCCGCTTCCGGGAACCTCGGATGATGACCATCTCCATCACGCTCCGCCTGCTCTCCGTCTGCCTGCTGCTCGGCACGCCGTCGAACGGCTCCGCCGTGACGCCGGCCTGGTCCGGGCCCCTCGCTCCCCCGCACCCGGTCGTCGCCCCCTTCGTCGCTCCTCCGGATCCGTACTCGGCGGGCCATCGAGGGATCGACATCGCGGCGAGCCCAGGAGCACCGGTCACAGCTGCGGCCGCCGGCGTCGTGACCTTCAGCGGGACGGTGGTGGACCGGCCGTTGGTCGTGATCCGGCACGACGATGGACACGTCTCCAGCATCGAACCGGTCGTGGGCTCGGTGGAGGTCGGCAGCTCCGTGCCGCGTGGAGCGCCGATCGGGACGGTCGGCAGTGGCGGACATTGCGCCGACCGGTGCGTGCACTTCGGGGTGCGACGCGACGGCGTCTACGTCAACCCGATGTTGCTGCTCGGCGAGGTCCCACCGGCGGTCCTGCTCCCGCTGACCGCGACGGCGGCGGCTCAGGCCCGTGGATGGGCGCTGCGGTAACTCTCCTTGATGCGCTCGACGGAGACGTGCGTGTAGATCTGCGTCGTCGCGAGGCTGGCGTGCCCCAGGAGTTCCTGGACCGCTCGCAGGTCGGCCCCGCCGTCGAGGAGGTGCGTCGCGGCCGTGTGACGCAGGGCGTGGGGTCCCGCCGGGCCGCCGCCGGGCACGGCGTCGAGGAGCCGGGCAACGAGGGTGTACACGGAGCGCGGGCCGAGCCGGCCACCGCGGGCTCCGAGGAACAGGGCGGCGCCGGGCGCCGGTCGACCGTCGCTCGAGCGGACCCGAGCCGCGAGCTGCGGTCGAGCGCTCGTGAGGTAGTCGACGATTGCCGATTGCGCTGGGACACCGAACGGCACCACGCGTTCCTTGTCACCCTTCCCGGTCACGCGGACGGTGAGTCGGTCGAGATCGAGGTCGTCCCGGTCGAGGCCGCAGAGCTCGGAGACGCGGAGCGCCGACGCGTACAGGAGCTCGACGACGGCGAGATCGCGGAGCGCGTTCGGCTCGCCCGCCGCCGCGCGGTCCTCGAGCCCGGCGAGCAGCTCGTCGAAGGGCCCGCGGCCGACGACCCGGGGAAGGGTCCGACCGGTCTTCGGACTCCGGAGGCGTGCCGCGACGTCCGCGTCGACCCTGCCCGTCCGGAGGAGCCAGGCGCTCCAGGCCTTGGCCGTGGCGGTCCGTCTGGCGAGCGTCGCCTTGGATGAGCCCGATTCGGACGCCACCCAGAGCCAGTCACGCAGGAGGTCGAGGGTCACACCGCTCACGTCGTCGACGTCGCGTCCGCTGGCGAAGTCGGCGAGCTGCCGGAGATCGGATGCGTAGGCGCGAACGGTCTGCGGCGAGAGCCGACGTTCGGAGACGAGATGCTCCGAGAAGGCGGCTGCGCTCGTCTCGATGTCCACCTGCACAGCTTGCCGCACGGGTGCGGCGGCGCGTCCCTCCCCCGCCGATCGTGCACGTCATGCTCGTCCGGCGTGGAGCACCCATCCGTGTTCGCGCTCCGAGACGACCCCGGCGAGGTCCAGCGCGCCGAGCACGCCCGTCACCTCGCGCAGGCTCAGACCGCTCTCCTTCGCGATCGCGTCGACGCTGCGCGCCGAGCGGACACTCATGGCATCACGGACGCGGCGCTCCTCGACGGAGGCGTACGCCTCGCCCGTGTCGTCCAGCGCGCTCCACCCGGCGAGCTCGGCCATCTGTTCAGCGTTCGTCACGCACGTGGCCGCGTACTCGCGGATCAGCCGGTGGCAGCCCGCCGAGGAGGGACTCGTGACGGGGCCAGGGACGGCCCCGAGCGGTCGTCCGAGCGACGCGGCGTGGCCTGCGGTGTTGATGGACCCCGAGCGACTCCCCGCCTCGAGGACGACCGTCGCGGACGAGGCTGCGGCGATGAGTCGGTTGCGCTGCAGGAACCGCCATTTCGAGGGCACCGAGCCGCACGGCGATTCGCTGACCACGGCACCGCCCGATTCGCGGATCCGACGGATCAGGGCGTCGTGACCCGCCGGATAGGGACGATCCACCCCTCCGGCGAGGTACGCCACGGTCATCCCACCGCTCCCGAGCGCAGCACGGTGGGCCGCACCGTCGATACCGTACGCGGCACCGGAGACGATCGTGAAGGCCCGGTCGACGAGCCCTGCCGCGGCCTCAGCGGTCACGTGCTCGCCATAACCGGACGCGGCCCGCGCACCGACCATCGCGATCGAGCGGGCGGAGACGGGTGCTCCGGGATCGCCCCGCAGCCACAGGGCGTGAGGGGCGTGCACGTCGAGATCGCCGAAGCCCGAATGCCAGCCGGGGCCGGCGGGCAGGATCAGCCGGGCACCGACGCTGATCGCCGTCTCACAGGCGGCGACGAGGTCCGCGGACACGAGTCTGGGACGCCAGCGCTCGAGCGCGTTGCCGAGCACGCGGGAAGCCGGAGGTGCTGCCGGCTCGTCGGTGTCCGATGATGCGGGGGTGCCCGCTCCCGGCCACCCGCTCGCCAGGATCCGGCGCTGCAGCTCCGTCGGCCCGGCCCGCTCGATCACGGCCGAAAGCGCCCCCGCCGGACCGAGCGCGGCGACCACGAACCCGGAGACACCGTCGCCGGGTTCCGCGATCATCGTCCACGCGGCCCTGGCGAACGCCTCGCGCACGGCCTCGGCGTCGGAGACGACGCCTGCCCCGTCGACATCCGGATCGTTCCCGAGTCGCCGGACGAGCCTGTCGATCAGCGTGCTGTCCAACCCGAACCAGGAGCTCATGAGATGCCCTTCCGGAGGAAGAGCGCCCGGCCGAGGTGCTCCGCCGTGGGGCTGACGGCGTCGTCGAGGTCGGCGAGCGTCCACGCCAATCGGAGGATCCGGTCGTACCCGCGCATCGTGATCCCGCCGCGCTCGAGCGATCGGTCGAGCGCCACCGTGACCGATCTGGCGAGACGCATCCGCGGGCTCCGGAGCCAGGTGCCGCTGGCCTGCGCGTTCGTCGTCCAGCCGGTGCCCGCCAATCGTTCGGCGCTCGCGCTCCGGACGGCTTCGACCCGGGCACGGGCCTCGGCGGTGGACAGCCCGACCTCCTGCGAGAGGCCGGACAGCGCCGAGGTGATCCGTGAGACACGGACCCGGATGTCGATGCGGTCGAGGAGCGGTCCGGACACCCGTCCGAGATACCGCCGCCTGGCCTGCGGCGGACAGGTGCAGACACCGTCCGCCGTGCCGTACTGCCCGCAGGGACATGGGTTGGCGGCGAGGACGAGCTGGAAGGCGGCCGGGAAGGTCGCACTGCCGTGCGCACGGTGGACGGTGACGACACCCGACTCGAGCGGTTGCCGCAGCGAGTCGAGGACGTCCGCCCGGAACTCGGGTGCCTCGTCGAGGAAGAGCACCCCGTGCGCTGCCCGTGCCGCAGCCCCCGGCCGGATCTGCCGAGAACCTCCGCCGATGATCGCCGCAGCCGAGGACGAGTGATGGGGGCTCTCCCAGGGCGGTCTGCGCACGAGGGATCCGTCCGGTGGGAGGCCGATCAGGGACCGGAGACAGCTGACCTCGACGGCGGCGTCCGGGCCGAGATCGGGGAGGATCTCCGGCAACCGGGCGGCGAGCATGGTCTTGCCCGCACCCGGTGGTCCAACCATCATGACGTGGTGACCACCGGCGGCGGCGGCGACCATCGCCTCGACCGCGTCCGGCTGACCGACGACGTCGGCCAGGTCGAGCGGGTCCGGCTCCGGCAGTTTCTCGACCCGCTGCCGGACCGGCTCCAGGTCGATGGGCGTCAGTTCGGCGCCGTGCCAGATCGCCGCGTCGCGCAGCGACGTCGCGCCGATGACGGTGACCCCGGGGACGAGCTGTGCCTCCGCGACGTTGGCGGTCGGCACCATGACCGCGTCGTAGCCCGCGCGAGCCACGGCGAGCACCGCGGGGAGCACACCCGTGAGCGGCCGCAGCCGACCGTCGAGTCCGAGCTCACCGAGATGCACCACCCGCTCGGCGGACTCCCGGCGGACGAGGCCGCCGACGGCGAGACAGGCGATGGCGATGGAGAGGTCGAACGCACTCCCCTGCTTCGGCAACGACGCCGGCGACAGGTTGATCGTGAGCTTGCCGCCCGGCAACGGGCAACCCGAGTTCGCCGTCGCGCTCTTGATCCGGTGCGCGGCCTCGCCGAGGGACTTGTCGGGGAGTCCGACGATCGCCATGCCGGGGACCGTCGCCGACGCCGACGCCTCGACCTCAACGATCGACCCAGTGAGCCCGGCGAGGGCGACGGACCAGGTGCGCGCCACGGCCATCAGGACACCCCTCTGAGGTGCTCGAGACGCACGCCGCCCTCCGGCGGCAGCACGATCCCGACGACGTCGACGCGCATCCGCCTCGACCGTGGATGGTGCTCGGCGCACCATGCCCCGGCAAGGCGGCCGATCCTCGCGAGCTTGCGAGCGGTGACCGCCTCCGTCGGGTCTCCGAACCCGACACCGGAACGGGTCTTCACCTCGACGAAGACGAGGGTGCCGTCGTCGTCGGCGACCACGTCGAGCTCGCCCTGCGGGCATCGCCAATTGCGATCCAGGATGCGGAACCCGCACGCCTCGAGATGTTCCGTCGCCACCTGCTCGCCCCGACGGCCGAGCTCGTCCTTCCGTGCCATGTGCACCTCCTGGCACCCAGCCAAGCGGGACGGAGGAGGTTCGGATGCGCCGGGTGACGTGGGAGCGAGGATCGGGTCGACGGACCGTCCTGTGGAGCGGGGTCGGCGGCGAGCGAGTGTCGGTTACTCGTCGAGCGTGAGCTCCTTGGGCAGCTCGAAGTCGCGCGAGGAGAGCTGCTCCACGTTGACGTCCTTGAAGGTGAGGACGCGGACGCTCTTGACGAAGCGGTCGGAGCGGTACACGTCCCAGACCCAGACGTCGGTCATCGAGAGCTCGAAGTAGAAGTCGTTCGCCGTGTCGCGTCGAACGAGCTCGACCTCGTTGGCGAGGTAGAACCGGCGCTCGGTCTCGATCACGTACTTGAACTGCCCCACGACGTCGCGGTATTCGCGGTAGAGGGCCAGTTCGACCTCGCGGTCGTAGTCTTCGAACTCGTCTTCGTCCATGGTCTCTCTATCCTACGTGTAGGCCGGCAGCCAGCTGCTCCGGTGGTGCAGCGTCAGACCGTGCTCCGTCAGCGCCGCCAGGTGGTGGACCGAGCCGTAGCCCTTGTTCCCCTGCCAGCCGTACTCCGGCAGCGTCTCGTGCAGCTCGATCATGAGCCGATCCCGATGCACCTTGGCGAGGACCGACGCCGCCGCGACGGAAGCACAGTCGCGGTCCGCCTTCACGCGGGTGGTGATCGTGAGCGGGCGATGGAGCGAACGGCTCAGCCAGTCACTGTTCCCGTCGAGGAGCACGGTCGACCCCGTGACGTCGGCTCCGACGGCGTGGAGCTCGAGCAACGCACGGCGCCCGGCCAGGCCGAGGCAGGCCGTGATGCCGAGTTCGTCGACCTCCGCCGGACTCGCCAGCCCGACCGCGCCGTAGAGCACCCACTCGCGGGTGAGCGGCTCCATGCGGGTCCGTGCCTGCTCACTCAGCAGCTTGGAGTCGCGGAGCCCGACGGGGAACGGACCACACGCCGGGGCGACGACCGCCGCGCCGACCGCCACCGGTCCCGCGATGGCGCCCCTGCCGACCTCGTCCATGCCGATGACCGACGGGACCCCCGCGGCGAACAGTCCGTGCTCGACCTCGAGGGTCGGTTCGCTGACCGCCATCACTCCTTCTCTGGAGCGGGGATGCCCTGGAACACCGAGGGGTAGTTGTCGAGCCAGGCCCAGTTGCTGGACGGCCAGGTGATGACGAACGCCCGCCCGACGACGTTGTCGATCGGGACGAACCCGCCACCAGGCGTGTCGGCGTTGTACCGGGAGTCCTTCGAGTTGTAGCGGTTGTCGCCCATGACCCAGAGCGAGCCCTCCGGCACCACGATGTCGAACGCGTCGCCGGAGACCTTCTCGGTGCCCGCGGGGAGCTTCACGTACGGCTCGTTGAGCGGCACGCCGTTGACCGTCATCTGGCCGAGCGGGTTGCAGCACGTGACGTGGTCGCCCGGGAGCCCGATGACGCGCTTGATGAGGTGGTCGTCGCTGTCGGGGGCGACGAGACCGAAGATCGACAGGACCCATTCGACAGCAGCGGTGGCCGGCGGCTGCGGGGGCTCGACCGTCTGCGGCAGCCAGCCGCCCGGATCCTGGAAGACGACGACGTCGCCGCGGTTCAGGGCGACCACGTCCGGGACGAGCTCGTTCACCAGGATGCGGTCCTGGATCTGCAGGGTGTTCTCCATCGACCCGGACGGGATGTAGAACGACCGGACGAGGAAGGTCTTGATGAGGAAGGAGACCAACAACGCGACCACGAAGATGATGAGGAGGTCGCGAAGGAAGAGCAGCGCTCCGCGTTTCCCGCGTGGGCGCTGCTTGTGGTCGGGCGACGCGTCTGCCGCCAGGGAATTGTCTGTCATTTAACCGCCTGAGCTCCCCACCAGCTTATCCGGTGGGGAGCTCAGGAATGATCGCGCAGGCGACCGGGAGGACGACTAGTTGTCGCGCTTCTCCTTGATCTTCGCCTTCTTGCCACGCAGTTCGCGCAGGTAGTAGAGCTTGGCGCGACGGACGTCACCGCGGGTGACGACCTCGATGTGGTCGATGTTCGGGGAGTGGACCGGGAAGGTGCGCTCGACGCCGACCTGGTAGCTCACCTTGCGGACGGTGAAGGTCTCGCGGACGCCCTCGTTGGAGCGGCCGATGACGACACCCTGGAAGACCTGGATACGGGACTTGTTGCCCTCGATGATGTTCACGTGCACCTTGACGTTGTCGCCGGCGCGGAAGTCGGGGATGTCCGACTTGAGGGATGCTGCATCGACTGAGTCGAGAATGTGCATGATGATTCCATCTCTGCGACCGCCACAGGTCGACCGCTGAATACGTTCGGAAGGAAGGGTGTGCCCGTTGCCGGCGTTCCCCTGTGGCAGAACTGCGGAGGCACAAACAGCAATTGTGTCATGAAAGCGTTCCGGATGGGTAACCGGGCGCGTCCGACGCCTCCTCAGCGACGTTCGTCGGGCTTCTTCTCCTCAATGACGATGAACTCGCCGCCGTCGATCGGCCCGGGTTCGAACCGCTGCGCGGGTGGGATCGAGGATCCGGGTACCGTTCCCGGAGCGGCGGCGGCCATCCGCTCGAACTCCGCCATCGTCTCGCGCGCACGGCGCGTCGTCTCTGAGATGAGCTGGGCGATGACGCCCCAGAACGCGGCGAGCCCGGCGACGACGCCGAGCACGGCCCAGAGGGCCACACCCGAGCTGAACGAGCCGAAGCAGATGATCGTGACGTGCCAGAGGGCGAGCAGCCCGACATCGGTCCAGGAGACGAGGCGTGTCGTGCGGACACTCGCGCGGGCCGAGATGAGGAAGGCGATCGCGGCGAGCGCGATGGCGAGGATCGGCATCGCGATGAACAGCCCGACGAGGCTCCAGCCGCTCTCGCCGAACAGACCCCATCCGACGAACGGCCAGGCGGGCAGGACGAAGATCGCGATGAATCGCCAGTAGAAGAACGCCCGCCGGATGATCATGTCCCCAGGGTACCGTCGGGTCCCCTGGCGTGCGCTGGGCGTTCGCTCACGGCCGAGCCGCGGCAGACGGGACCTGTCAGAGCAGCTTGCGTTGCAGCGCCCAGGCGGCGAGCTCGTGGCGCGAGGACAGCTGGAGCTTGCGGAGGACGCTCGAGACATGGGTCTCGACGGTCTTGACGGAGATGAACAGCTCGGTCGCGACCTCCTTGTAGGCGTATCCGCGCGCGATGAGCCGCATGACCTCCTGCTCGCGGGCGGAGAGGCGGTCGAGTTCGTCGACGGACTGGGCCGTCTCCCCCGCCACGGCACCGAAGGCGTCGAGCACGAAGCCGGCCAGACGAGGTGAGAAAACAGCGTCGCCGTCGTCGACGCGTCTCGCCGCCTCCGCGACCTCCGCGCCCGAGGAGCTCTTCGTGATGTAGCCGCGCGCTCCCGCCCTGATGACCCGGACCACGTCTTCGGCGGCATCCGACACGCTGAGCGCGAGGAACCGCGTGGCGGGCACGATCGCGGCCGAGCCGGCGATGACGTCGGCTCCCCCGCCACCGGAACCGCCCGGCAGGTGGACGTCGAGCAGCACGACCTGTGGGCGGGTCTCTGCGATGACCCGGATCGCCTCCTCGACGTCTCCCGCCTCGCCGAGGACGTCGATCCCCGGCCCGAGCTCGCTGCGGAGCCCGGAACGGAAGATCGAGTGGTCGTCGACGATCACGACGGTCAGTGGTCGCTCGCTCATGGTCGGCTCCTCGGAACGGTCTGGACGGGTGCGGGCTGCGGCGCGGGCGGCGCGGCGTCGTGGACAGGCAGGACGAGACGGACCTCGGTGCCGCGGCCGCCGGGTCGCGAACGGATCGTCGCTTCACCACCGATGCGCTGCATGCGGCCGATGATCGACTCACGGACCCCGAGGCGGTCGCGCGGGACCTGCTCGAGGTCGAAGCCGGGACCACGGTCGGAGATCGACACCTCGATCCGCTGCGGTGCCGTCTCGAGGTAGACGGAGACGTCGCCGCCCGCGTGACGTGCCGCGTTGAGCACGGCCTCCCGCGCGGCGGCGAGGAGCGGTTCGGGAGCGTCGTCGACGGGCCGCCCCACCGCGACGACGTCGACGCGCACCGCGTGGTCCGCTTCCACCGCGGCCGCGATGGTCCGCAGCTCGGTCGCCAGATCGCCCGTCGGAGCGGTCCCGCCGGAGAAGAGCCAGTTCCGCAGCTCGCGCTCCTGCGCCCTGGCCAGACGGGACGCCTCGCTGCCGGGCCCGGCCTGCTGCTGGATGAGCGCGAGCGTCTGGAGCACCGAGTCGTGCAGGTGCGCCGCGATCTCGGCGCGGTCGGCCTCCCGCATCCGCGCGGCTCGCTCGTCTGCGAGGTCGCGGTTGAGCTGGAGCGCCCAGGGGGCGATCACCACCGCGACCCCGAGGAGGACGGCGAGCGCGGCGACGATGACCGTCCACATGTTCGGGCGATCGCCGGTCACGAAGAAGAGGAGGATGCCGAGGACGACGAGGACGAGCGCTCCGAGCACGCGGATCAGGAGCGCGCGGGAGCCCTCACCACGACCACGCTCGCCGAACTGCCTCCACGCGAGCGCGGCACCCGCGAGGACGACGATCACGGGGATGACGGCCTCGAGCGGGATGTCCATCCCGGTCCGCGTCGCGATCAGCGCGGTCCCGGCCGCGAGCAGGGCGATGCCGAGGAGCACCTCCGTGATCGGCGCCCGACGAGGAATGTCGGAGTCCGCTGCGCCATCGGTCGAGGCAGGGCGCAGCAGGTGCTCGCGAGGATCGATCGGTGCATCGACACCCTGCGTGGGCGTCATGACCCACAGCCACACGTAGAGGAGTAGGCCCGCTCCGCCGCAGCAGGCGAGGATGACCGTCGCCGTCCGCACCGCGGCGGCGGGGAGACCGGTGTGCTCGGCGAAACCGGCGCAGACGCCGCCGAGCAGGCGGCGCCTCGGACGGATCATCACCTCGGTTCCCATGGAGCCATCCAAGCAGTTCGGGATGCGGTCGGCACCCTGGGAGGTCAGGTTCAGGGTGCGCTCAGGGTCATGCCGGATGGGCCGGGCCCGGGCGCTTCGCGAGAATCGGATCATGACGAACCACAGCACGCCAGCCGCCGGAGCAGAACAGGGCGCACCCGCCCCGCAGGATCCGACGACCCGCTTCTTCGACTGGTGGCGGTCCACCGGTCTCCGTCGCTCGGACGACTCCTGGCTCGGCGGTGTCGCCGGCGGTGTCGCGACTCGGCTCGGCCTCGATCCGATGATCGTGCGCGGCGCCCTCATCGTCATCGCGATCCTGGGCGGACCGGTCCTCTTCGTCTACGCCGCGGGCTGGGCACTCATCCCCGACCAGCAGGGTCGGATCCATCTCGAACGGGCGATCCGTGGGGTGTTCGACCCGGCGATCGTCGCCATTGGCATCCTCGCGGTACTCACCGTCGTGCCGTTCATGCGTGGTCTCTGGTGGGACGGCGTTCCGCACGCTTGGAACCTCCCGGGCTGGCTGGAGTCGACCATGACCGCCGGCTGGGTCATCGCACTGATCGTCGCCACGGTGTGGCTGATCGTGATGTTCTCGCGACGCGACTCCGAGCGGGCGACTCCCCCTGAGACTCCATCGCAGCGTGACCCGTGGACCAGCGACGCCTCGATCCCGAAGCCGTCGGCACCGTCGGCCACGTTCTCCCCCTCCAGCCCTCCCGGTCAGGCGCCGGCCTCCCCCGGCGCCACGGCCCCGGTGTCACTCGCGAAGGTCGCCGGTTCGCCAGGTGACCAGGGCGCGACCATGCCGCCCCCTGGCGCCACTCCCACCACCGTCTGGGACGGGGCTCCGAGCCAGCACCGAGGCTGGACGAGCCAGGAGTTCCGGGACGAGATGAGCCGCCAGCGCGCCGAGCAACAGGCCGAGCGCGAGACCAAGGCTCGAGAGCGGCGTGCGCAGCACCCGGGAGCGGCCTTCGTCGCGATCACCCTCGGGCTGGCGCTGCTCGCCGGTGCCGGCGCGGCCGTCGTCGCAGCGAGCGCCGGGTTCTCGATCCCCGTCGTCGTCGTCATCGGCCTCGCCGCAGCGCTCGGCGCGCTCGCCGTCGCGACGATCGTCGCGGGCATCAGCGGACGGGAGAGCGGTTGGCTCGGGCTCTTCACGTGGGCCGCCGTGATCTCGTTGCTCGCCACCGGGGTGTTCCCGCTCGGCTCCTCCTTCCTGCCGGTCGGACGCGCGACCTGGACCGTGACGTCGACGGATGCGGACGAGCGACGTGGCTACGTCATGATCGCCGGCCAACCCACGCTCGACCTCGGCGAACTCGCCGACGACGACGCCTTGCGCGGTGGGACGATCGACGTGTGGATCGTCGCCGGCGAGGTCGACGTGCTCATCCCCGAGGACGTGCCGGTGATCGTCGAGTTCTCGGCCATCGCGGGCACCCTGGACACGGGACGCGGTGATCGGGACGGAACGGACCGACGCGGCGGAGCCCTCTTCCAGGACGAGGCCAGGTACGGACAGACGACGTCGGCGGACACGACGCGGGTCCGGGTGTGGACGGTCGCCGGTAGCGCGGTCGTGACCGAGGAAGCGGAGGCGGGACGATGAGCGAGCAGGACGACCGGACCGAGCGGGACGACCGGACCGACGCGACGACGGAGTCGACTCCACCGGCGAGCGATCAGACGACCACGTCAGAGCGGACGAGCCACGAGGCGAAGAGCGGCTCCGATCAGACGGGTCGAGGCGGTCGGGCGCCCCGGTTCGGCACCATCCTCTGGGGTGTGCTCCTGCTCGTCTTCGCCGGGGCCATGCTGGTCACCAACCTCACCGAGGTGCGTATCGACCCGCTCGGCTGGATCACCGGTGCGATCATCGCGACCGGAGCGGTCCTCGTCGTCGCAGGCATCGCGGCCGCGGTGCGCCGGCGACCCTGAGACCAGGACGCTTGAGCGCGAACCGCTCAGCCACCGGTGACGTCGTCCGGCAGCAGGTCGGGCCGGACCTCGCGGGTCCGCTCGAGCTGCTGCTGGCGCCGCCACGTCGCGATGGCCCCGTGGTTGCCGCTCAGGAGCACCGGCGGTACCGGCAGCCCTCGCCACTCGGACGGCTTCGTGTAGCTCGGGTATTCGAGCAGACCGTCCTCGTGCGACTCCTCGACGAGACTCTCGGGATTGCCCACCACGCCGGGGACCAGCCGACCGATCGCCTCGATCATCGCCATGACCGCGACCTCGCCGCCGTTCAGGACGTAATCGCCGAGGCTCACGAGGCGGACGCGTGCCCGGCTGGCCGTGTGCTCGAAGACGCGGTGGTCGATGCCCTCGTACCGGCCGCAGCCGAACACGAGGTGCGACTCGAAGGCGAGTTCGCGGGCCATCGCCTGGGTGAAGACCTCACCCGCCGGCGAGGGGAAGATGACGAGCGGCTCGTCCTCGGTGTCGTCACCCAGGATGCCGTCGAGCGCCTCGCCCCAGGGCTCGGGCTTCATGACCATCCCGGCCCCTCCGCCGTACGGGGTGTCGTCGACCGTGCGGTGACGGTCGTGCGTCGAGTCGCGGAGATCGTGGACGTCCAGCTCGATCAGGCCGCTCTGCTTGGCCTTGCCGAGCAGGGAGAGGTCCAGGGCATCGAAGAAGGTCGGGAAGATCGTGACGATGTCGATGCGCATGAGGAGCAGTCTATTCGCGCGAGGGGCGGCCTCCCGGTCGGGTCGATCAGTCGGACAGCCTGGCCGACGCCTCCTCGTAGCGATCGATCACGAGGTCGACGATGCCTGCATCCGGCGCCTCGCCCGGGTGGAGGAGCGGCGACGTCACCGCGTCGGCCCCGGCTTCCTCGAGCAGCCGCGCGAAGTATCCGGGTGCCAGCAGATAGGTCGCGATGACGACCCGCCCGCGCGGTCGGCTCGCTCGGGCTTCTGCGACCGCGTCGGGTACCGCCGGGCTGGCGGCGGAGACGAACGCGGTCACGACCGGGACGCGCAACCGTGCCTCCAGGCGCCGTCCCATCTCGAAGCAGTCCGCGACGGCACGCGCATCCGTCGAGCCGGCGGCGGCGAGGACGATGCGGTCGTCGGGCGTCACGCGCAGCGCCTCGAGTCGGCGGGCCAGCACCGCGACGAGGCGGTCGTCTGGCCCCATCGCGCGCGCCAGGGCGGTCGATCGCTCCGTCGCCTCGAGGTCCTCCACGAGGTCGACGTGGACGTGGAAGCCCGCGGACAGGAGCAGCGGCACCACGACGGCCGGACGGCCCGATTCCACGGAGCCGAGCGTAGCGGGGACGTCGGGCTGCTGGACGTCCACGAAACCACCGGCGACGTGCAGGTCGGCCCTGGCATGCTCGACGGCGGTGACGAGCGCGGCGACCGACGCCTGGCCGATGGGACAGCTCGTGCCGTGCGAGACGGCGACGAGGGCCGGCGTCGTGCGGGTGGCGGGCTCCGCCCGGCGGACACCGGGGGCGAGCAGGGTCATCGCTCCTCCCCCAGCTCGATCTCGACGAAGCCCCCGACGATGCGGGTGCTGAAGGTCCTGAGGAACAGGTTCGGGTCGGTGAAGCACTCGCCGGTTCCGAGGTCGTAGACCTGCTTGTGCAGCGGCGAGGCGATGGTCGGACGCTCTCCCCGTGAGCCGACGATGCCGCGGGCCATCACCGGCGCCGCCGTCTGGGGGTCTCGGTGGTCGACCGCGTACACCTCCTCGGCGCCGATGCGGAAGACGGCGATCTGGCGTGCGCGGAGCAGCGCCACCTCGCCCCACGACAGCTCGAGATCGTCGATGGCGCAGACCCGTCGCCAGTCGGCGAGCGCCGTCCGCGCGGTCTGCTCCGGTGTCGTCACGCTCATCGTCGGCCTCCTGCTGGTCGTGCGTCGGAGCACCGACGCTACGGGCGGGGTGTTTCGGCTGATCACCCGCGAGGTTTCGGTGAGGTGAAACCGACCTCACATCGTGTCCCACCGTCTGTGCGGTCCTCGACCCGTCGGGGACACATCCGGGCAACGGTCCGGAAACGCCGCCTCAGTACGCTCGCTGGAACACGAGCCGAGGGGGCCCACGATGACCGATCGCACTCCACAGGGCGGACCACGCCGCATCGTCGTCGTCGGCGGCGGACCGGCCGCGCACCGGTTGGTCGACGCCCTGCACAGCCGTGACGGCGGGGAACGGACGCACATCACCGTCATCTGCGAGGAGCTGCACCGCCCCTACGACCGCGTCGCGCTGAGCAAGCGACTCGACGACGCCTCGATCGACCTCACGCTCACCCCGTCCGCCGTCTGGGACGAACACCATGTCTCCCTCCTCCTGGGCGAGCGTGCGGAGCGCATCGATCGTGACGCACGGACGGTGCACACCTCGCTCGGTCGGCTCGTGGAGTGGGACGAGCTGATCCTCGCGACCGGCTCGTCGGCGCCGGTGCCGGAGATCGACGGCGCGGAGCACGCACTCGTCTACCGCACGCTCGACGACGTGGACCTGCTCGTCTCCGAGATCGAGCGCATCGGAAGACTGCGGGGACGTCCCGCTCGCGTGATCGTCGCCGGCGGTGGTCTCCTCGGGCTCGAGGCCGCCGGCGGCGCGGCTCGCCTCGGCGCCGACGCGAGCGTCGTGCACTCCGGTTCGTGGCTCATGTCGGCACAACTCGACGAGGGAGCCGGACGTGCACTCGGCCGGATCATCGGCGCGCAGGGCATCGCCTTGCATCTGGGGACCCGTCCTCGCTCGATCCTCCTCGACGAGGACGGCGCCGTCTCGGGGGTGAGGTTCTCGAGCGGCCAACAGGTCGAGGTGGACATCGTGGTCTTCGCGATCGGCATCCGGGCGAGGGACGAACTCGCGCGCGACGCCGGGATCGACCTCGGCGAGCGCGGTGGCGTGGTCATCGGGACCGACTGCAGGACGTCGGCGGCCGGGGTCTGGGCGATCGGGGAGGTCGCCTGCTTCGAGGGACGCTGTACCGGGCTCGTGGCGCCGGCGAACGCGATGGCGGAGGTCGTCGCCGACCGGCTGCTCGGCGGCGAGGCGGAGTTCACGACGGTCGACGACGCGACGAAACTGAAGCTCTCCGGCGTCGACGTCGCGAGCTTCGGCGACGCCCTCGCCCGGACGGAGCACAGCCTCGAGATCGTCTACGCCGACCCGGCACGGGGGCTGTACCAGAAGCTCGTGATGACCGACGACGCGAAGACACTCCTCGGCGGCATCTTCGTCGGCGACGCCTCGCCCTACGTCGCGTTGCGCCCGCTCCTCGGGAGTGAGCTGTCGAGCGAACCCGCGGCCTACCTGTCCGCCTCCGGGATCGAGGCACCGGCCGGGGACGAGCTGCCGGACGCGGCGCTCGTCTGTGCGTGCAACGCCGTCACCGCGGGCTCGGTCCGCGAGGCGATCGCCGGCGTGCACGGCGAGGCCTGCACGGAGCTCGGCCCGCTCAAGGCCTGTTCACGGGCCGGCACCCAGTGCGGCTCGTGCGTCCCACTCGTCAAGAAGATCCTCGAGACGGAGCTGACGAAGTCCGGTATCGCCGTGTCGCGCGCCCTCTGCGAGCACTTCGCCCTGTCTCGGCAGGAACTGTTCGAGTCCATCCGGGTGCTCGGCCTCACCTCCTTCGACGACATCCTCGCCCGGTTCGGCGTCGGTCGCGGCTGCGACGTCTGCAAGCCCGTGGTCGGCTCCATCCTCGCCAGTCAGCAGGGCGGCTACATCCTCGACGGCGGGCGCGGCACACTCCAGGACACGAACGACCGTGCGCTCGCGAACATGCAGAAGGACGGCACCTACTCGGTGGTCCCGCGGATCCCCGGCGGTGAGATCACGCCCAAGAAGCTCGCGGTGATCGCGCAGGTCGCCACCGACTACGGGCTCTACACGAAGATCACGGGCGGGCAGCGCATCGACCTCTTCGGGGCCCGACTCGAGCAGTTGCCGGAGATCTGGCGCATCCTGGTCGACGCCGGGTTCGAGTCCGGCCAGGCCTACGGCAAGTCCCTCCGCAACGTGAAGAGTTGCGTTGGGTCGAGCTGGTGCCGGTTCGGGGTGCAGGACTCCGTCTCCATGGCGGTCTTCCTCGAACTCCGCTACCGGGGGCTCCGGGCGCCGCACAAGTTCAAGTTCGGCGTGTCCGGCTGTGCCCGTGAGTGCGCTGAGGCTCGTGGGAAGGACGTCGGGATCATCGCGACCGAACAGGGGTGGAACCTGTATGTGGGCGGAAACGGCGGGTTCCAACCGACGCACGCGCAGCTCCTCGCGGGTGACCTCGACGACGAGACGCTCATCCGGTACATCGACCGGTACCTCATGTACTACATCCGCACGGCCGACCGTCTCCAGCGCACGGCACGGTGGATGGAGGACCTCGAGGGCGGACTCGACCACGTCCGGGAGGTCGTCGTCGAGGACTCGCTCGGGCTCGCCGCCGATCTCGAACAGGCGATGGCTGCCCATGTCGAGGGCTACGAGGACGAGTGGGCCGCCACCCTCGCCGACCCGGAGCGCCTCCGACGGTTCCGTTCCTTCGTCAACGAACCGGGCGAGGCGGAGCCCGGGTTGCCGCGCGTGGCCGAACGCGGCCAGTACCGACCGGCCACGGCTGCGGAGGTCGAACGCGGCGAGGCCGTCTACGTCGCAGGGCCTACCATTCCAGTGAGAGAAGGGGCGTAGATGTCGCGTGCAGGCAGGGTCACCCTGGTCGGTGGCGGACCGGGCGATCCCGCGTTGCTGACCGTCGCCGCGGTGGAAGCCCTGCGCGACGCCGACGTCGTGCTCTACGACCGACTCGCCCCGCATGACGCCCTCCCTTCCCTCGCACCGAACGCCCTCCTCGTCGACGTCGGCAAACGCCCGGGCCACCACCCGATCGGGCAGGAGGGCATCGAGACCGTCATGGTCCAGCACGCCCTGGACGGTGCGGCCGTCGTCCGCTTGAAGGGCGGCGACCCGTACGTGTTCGGCCGTGGTAGCGAAGAGGTGCTCGCCTGCCATCGCGCGGGCGTCCCCGTCCGCGTCATCCCCGGCGTCTCGAGCGCCGTCGCCGTACCCGCCGCCGCCGGGATCCCCCTCACCCATCGGAACCTGAGCCGGCTCTTCACGGTGGTGAGTGGTCACATGCCGCTCTCCGACGACGAACACCGTCACCTCGCCGGGCTGGGTGGCACGATCGTGGTCCTCATGGGTATCGGCACCCTGCCCTCCGTCTCCCAGGGACTGCTCACCGCGGGACTCGCCGCCGACACCCCGGTCGCGATCATCGAGCGCGGTTACAGCGAGACCCAGCGGACGACGATCGCGGACCTCGGTTCGATCCTCCACGTGGCGGCGGCTGCCGGGGTGCGATCCCCGGCGGTCATCGTGATCGGCCACGTCGTCTCCTTCGCGTTCGACGGCGACGCCGAGGCCGCCGAGCTCCTGGAGCGGGCAGAACGCCTGGCGGCGACGGCATGACCGACGCCACGGCGGGATCGCCGGACCCCGGCCCCGACGTCACCTCGCCGGTACCGGGGTTCCGCGCGGACCAGCTCGAGGGGTTCCGGATCGGCGTGACGAGCGACCGCCGGTCGCAGGACCTCATCGACGCCTTCGAGCGACGCGGCGCCACGGTCGTGCACGCCCCGACGCTCCGGATCGCCCACGCTCAACACGACGAACCCCTCATCGACGACACGCGCGACATCATCGCGGCACGTCCGGACGTGCTCCTCGCCACGACCTCGTACGGCGTCCGCCGGTGGTTCGAGGTGGCCGACGCCGCCGGACTCGGCGACGAGCTCGTCGACGCGCTCGCCGACACGGACATCCTCGTCCGCGGCCCGAAGGCGCGTGGGGCCGTTCGGGCTGCGGGCCTGAACGACGTCGGTATGAGCGACCGCGAGACCACCGCCTCCCTCGTCGACAAGGTCCTGGCCGAGTACCCGGCAGGCCTCCGGGTCGCCGTCCAACTGCACGGGTACACCGATGAGCGACAGCTCGAGCGCCTCCGCGCCGTGCATCCGGAGGTGCACACGGTCGCCCCGTACCGGTGGACGGACCCGGACGCCACCGACGAACGCGTGCGCCGGCTCGTGGACGCCATCGTGAGCGGATCGCTCGACGCGGTCACCTTCACGAGTGCACCATCGGTCGTCGCCCTCTTCACCGCCGCCGAGGCCCTCGGACTCGAGGACGCCGTCGTCGACGCGTTCCGCCACGACGTGCTCTGCGCGGCGGTCGGCCCCGTCACGGCCGCACCGCTGCTGGCGCAGGACATCGAGCCCATCGTCCCCGAACGGTTCCGCATGGGGGCGCTCATCCGACTCCTCTGCGAACACCTCGAACAGCACGCGATCCTCCGCGCCGAGACGCTGCACGGTCCCATCGCCATCCGCGGAGCCATCGTCGAACTCCCCGGGTCCCGCGTGCGGCTCCCCCCGAACTCGCTCGCGCTGCTGCGAGCGCTCGTGCGCGCCAACGGCGCGGTCCTCTCACGGTCTGCCCTCGCCGACGCCCTCCCGGCGGCGGCCGACCACCACGCCCTCGAAGTGCAGATGAGCCGACTGCGCCAGGCACTCGGCGTCCCCGGCCTCATCAACACCATCGTCAAGCGCGGCTACCGACTCGACGTCTGACCCGTTCGAGCCGACGCGCGCGTCCGACCGAGCCCGACCGCGTCCCGACGGTCCGCGTCCTCACGGTCGTCGACGAGCGGTGTGAGCAGGAGGTGACGCAGGTGTTACGTGGGCGGTCGGACGCCGAAACACGGCGTCGATAGCGTCGGAGACAGCACCTCTCCCGCTTCACCGAACGCTCGGAGCAGTCATGACCACGAACCTCGACGCAGCAGACACGACGCCGACCACCGCCCCGACGGCCGGAGCCCCGGTCGCCCTGATCCACCGCCCGGGGCGCTGGATCGACGGCTGGAACCCTGAGGACACGGCCTTCTGGGAGCGTGAGGGTCGGAGCATCGCCGGGAGGAACCTGCGGTGGTCGATCTTCGCCGAGTTCCTCGGCTTCGTCGTCTGGCAGCTCTGGAGCATCGTCGTCGTGATGTTGCCGAGTGCGGGGTTCTCCTTCTCCACCGCCGAGACGTTCTGGCTGATCTCCATGCCGAGTCTCGTCGGCGCCACCCTCCGGTTCCCCTACTCGTTCATGGTCCCGAAGTTCGGCGGACGCAATTGGACGATCATCTCCGCCGGGCTGCTCCTCATCCCGTCGATCGCCCTCGCGCTCTGCGTGGGCAATCCTGACACCCCCTTCGGCGTCATGCTCGTCGTCGCCGGACTCGCCGGCTTCGGCGGCGGCAACTTCGCCAGTTCCATGTCCAACATCACCTACTTCTACCCGCAGCGGGAGAAGGGGTGGGCGCTCGGCTTGAATGCGGCCGGCGGCAACCTCGGTGCCGCGGTCGCGCAGTTCGTCGTACCCATCGCGGTCACGATCGGTGCGGCGGCCAGCCTCAATCTGAGCCTGGCCGGCTGGATCTGGGTGCCGCTCATCCTGGTGGCTATGGTCGGCGCGTACCGCTCCATGGACAACCTGTCGTCCGCGAAGGCCGATCTCCGCGGGTCCGCGGCCGCGCTCCGCGAACCGCACCTCTGGCTCCTCGCCGTGCTCTACATCGGTACGTTCGGATCCTTCATCGGCTTCGCGAGCGTCTTCCCCAAACTCATCGCGGATCAGTTCCCCGCGTTCTCGACGTTCGCCGTGGGTTCCGCCTCGATCTCCCTCGCGTTCCTCGGAGCCTTGATCGGTTCCCTGGCCCGGCCCTTCGGCGGACGGCTCGCAGACCGCTTCGGTGGTGCGGTCGTGACGATGAGCGCGTTCGCGGTCATGGCGCTCGGTGCGCTCGCGGTGCTCTGGACCCTTCCGCTCGCGAACTTCTGGCTCTTCCTCGGATGTTTCCTGCTCCTGTTCGTGGCCGCCGGCGTCGGCAACGGCTCGACGTACCGGATGATCCCCAGTGTGTTCGCCGCACGTTCCGGGCTGCAGGACGCCCACCAGCGCGGTGGCGATGTGACGACGCAGCGGAAGGCGGCGGCCGCCCTGGGACTCATCTCCGCGATCGGTGCGTACGGCGGCTTCGTGATCCCGCAGATCCTCGGCCTCTCGCACGGTGCCACCGGCAGCTACTCGTCCGCGTTCATCGGGTTCGTCGGAGCGTACGTCGTCCTCTTCGCGATCACCTTCCTCGTGTACTTCCGGAGGAACGCGTCGCTCGCCGGTCAACGGCTGTGAGCGACCGTCCCGTCCACGTCTGACCGAAGGACACCGCATGCCGCGTTCCACCGCCCCGGCGACCGACACCCACTGCCCCTACTGCGCCCTCCAGTGCGCGATGTCCCTCACCCGGGCACCCACGGTGGACGGCGTGGCTCCGCGGCTCCCACTCGAGGTCTCGGGACGGGACTTCCCGACGAACCGGGGAGGCCTCTGCAAGAAGGGGTGGACGTCCGGCGAGCTCCTCGGGCGGGGCGACCGCCTCACGGCCCCGCTCGTGCGGAACCCCGCCGGGGCGCTGGTCGAGACGAGCTGGGACACCGCGTTGGATCTCGTCGCCTCGACCATCCTGCGGATCCGCGAGGCACGCGGAGCGGACGCCGTCGGGGTGTTCGGAGGCGGCGGACTCACGAACGAGAAGGCCTACCAGCTGGGCAAGTTCGCGAGGATCGCGATCGGCACAAGTCGAATCGACTACAACGGGCGGTTCTGCATGTCGTCCGCGGCGGCCGCGGGCAACCGGGCGTTCGGGATCGACCGGGGGCTGCCGTTCCCGCTCGAGGACCTCGACGGCGCATCGACCGTCCTCCTCCTCGGGTCGAACGTCGCGGAGACCATGCCGCCGTTCATCGGTCATCTCACGGGTGCGCAAGCCGCCGGCGGTCTCATCGTCGTCGACCCGCGTCGTTCGGCGACCGCCCGACTGACCGAGCAGCAGCGTGGCATGCACGTGCAACCCGCCCCGGGCACCGACCTCGTCTTCCTGCTGGGGCTGACGCACCTCGTCCTCGCCGAGGGGCTCGCCGACCTCGACTACCTCGAGCGCCGCACGACGGGGCTGGGTGCGCTTCGGCGCAGCGTCAGCGCCTGGTGGCCGGAACGGGTCCAGTCGGTCACGGGCGTGCCCACCACGGTGCTCCGCGAGGTCGCGCATCGACTCACCACGGCCGGCGGGGGCACCTACATCCTCACGGGTCGGGGCGTCGAGCAGCATGTCGACGGCACCGACACGGCCACCGCGGCCATCAACCTCGCGCTCGTCCTCGGCCTGCCTGGCCGGCCGGGGTCCGGCTACGGCACCCTCACCGGTCAGGGCAACGGCCAGGGCGGTCGGGAGCACGGGCAGAAGTGCGATCAGCTGCCGGGGTATCGGAAGATCACCGATCCCGAAGCGCGCCGTCACGTCGCGGGTGTCTGGGGCGTCCCCGTCGAGTCGATCCCCGGCCCCGGTCTCCCGGCCGTCGCCCTGCTGAACACGCTCGGAGATGCCGACGGCGTGCACGCGCTCCTCGTCCACGGCTCGAACGTCGTCGTCTCGGCACCCAACGTGCAGACGGTCCGCGATCGCCTGGAGCGTCTCGAACTCCTGGTGGTGTGCGACTTCTTCCTCTCCGAGACCGCCGCGCTCGCCGACGTCGTCCTCCCCACCACCCAATGGGCTGAAGAGGAGGGCACCATGACGTCCTTGGAGGGCCGGGTCATCCGCCGACGGCTGGCCGTCGATCCTCCGGCGGGTGTCCGGAGCGAACTCTGGATCATGCGCGAGCTGGCGCGTCGACTCGACGCCCCCGGTCGGTTCGACGTGGACCCGGCCCTGGTCTTCGACGAGCTGGCGGCAGCGTCGGCCGGTGGTGTCGCCGACTACTCGGGTCTCAGCCATGCCCTGCTCGACACCGGCATCGCCGCCCATTGGCCGTTCCCGGCGGGCGGTTCCGGCACCCCACGGCTGTTCAGCGAACGGTTCGCCCACGACGACGGTCTGGCGCGTCTCGTCCCCGTCCGTCCCGCCGTCGGATCGGAGTCCGTCGACGCGGAACACGAGCTCACCCTCACGACCGGTCGGCTGCTCGAGCACTACCAGTCCGGGACCCAGACACGCCGCGTCCCGGAGCTCGACGACGCCCGCCCCGCCGTGTTCGTCCAGCTCCACCCGGCGACCGCTGCACGTCTCGGCATCGTCGAGGGCGGAATGGTCGAGCTGTCGAACCGTCGTGGAACCCTCACTGCGCGGGCGAGCATCGACCTCGACATCCGTCACGACACCGTGTTCCTTCCGTTCCACTATGCCGGTGCGGCCTCGGCGAACCTCCTGACGCAGGACGCCGTGGACCCGGTCTCCGGCATGCCCGACTTCAAACGCGCGGCGGTCCGCGTGCGTCCGGCCGTCCACGGCGGATCCCCCGTGCCCGCTGCCGCCGGGGTCGGTGCACGATCATGAACGCCCAGCGTCGCGGCCCACTCCGGATCGTCCTCATCGGCTTCGGGCCGGTGGGCGCGCGGTTCGCCGAGGAGCTCGCCCCCGGTGTCCGGGCAGGCGACGTCGCGCTGACCGTGATCGGCCAGGAACCGGTCGACGCCTACAACCGTGTCCTCGTCGCCGAACACGCCACCGGTTCCGCACAGCTCGCCGACATGACCCTCGTCAGCGCCCGGGACCTGGCCGACGACGGCATCAGGGTGCTCCTCGGTGCAACCGCGACCCGGATCGATCGCGCGGGCCGGACGGTGGAACTCGACCGTGGAGACGCACTCCCCTACGACCATCTCGTCCTCGCGACCGGAGCACGGGCGAACGTCCCGACGCTCGACGGCGTCGATCGGTGGAGACGCGACCTCCCCGCACTGGAGAAGTACGGCGCGCGTCTCATGCGGTCGGATCACGCCCTTCCGGCCGGGGTGTGCGCCATGCGAGACCTCGACGACGCCGACACCGTCGCTGCGGTGGTGCGGACTGGCGGACGGATCGTCGTCCTCGGCGCGGGTGTGCTCGGCCTCGAGACGGCTCTCGCGGCGGCGAGGGCCGGGGCCGACGTGGTCGTCGTGCACCACGGCCCAACGCCCATGCCACGCAACCTCGATCGCGGCGCCGGCTCCGTCCTGTCCGCAGCGTTGCGTGCGGCGGGGGTCGAGGTCGTGGCGAACAGTCGAGCGGAGGCGGTGGGCTTCCGGGACGACCCCGCTGGCGGTGGTCGTCGGTTCGACGCCCTCATCACCGCGGACGGCAAGCGGATCGCGGGAGACCTGCTCCTCTTGTCGTGCGGGGTGAGCGCCCGGTCGGACCTCGCGGTCCTCGCCGGGCTCCGAGTGGGCGCGGGCGTCCTCGTCGATGAAGCGCTCACCAGCTGGTCCGACGAGCGGATCTCGGCGATCGGGGACTGCGCGCACATTCTCACCCCGACGCCGGAGCGCCTGAGCGAACGGGTCGTCCCCGGCGGCCCCTCCGGACTCATCGGTCCGGGGTGGCGGCAGGCGGAGTGGCTCGCTGCCCGCCTCCTCCGAGCGGGCGGAGCGATCGACGATCGGCGCGGTCTGCTCACGCCCCCACCGGTCGAGCGATCCAGTCCGGTCGCGCTCAAGGCCATCGGCGTCGACGTGGTCGCGGTCGGCGACGTCCAGGTCGACCCCTGGGACGTCTCCCCCGAAGCGACGGACTCCTGCGGGATGCACGGGCCGGCGAGGCGGAGCGTCTCGGTCTGGGCGGACCCCGACCACGGCCGGTACGTGAAGATGGTCACCCGAGCCGGCGTCTTGAGCGCGTTCGTGGCCGTCGGGATGCCTCGGACCGCCGCTGAGCTGACCCTCCTCTACGAGAGCGGTGGCGAGCTGCCCGCGGACCGTTCCGTACTGCTCCGCCTCGACGGGCCGGACGCCGCAGGCGCGTCATCCGCCGACGCCTTCGCACCGACCACGACCGTCTGCACCTGCAACGGCGTGACCGTCGGCAGGATCCTGGAGGCGGCGGAGGCCGGCAGCACGACGGTCGCCTGCATCGGCAAGGCGACCCGTGCCGGCACCGGCTGCGGCGGGTGCACCGATCGGATCACGGCGGTGCTGGAGCGTGTCGCGACCGGCGAGCATCAGGGTGAGCCGGTCGCCGTGTGAGGCTCCCGGGAACGACGACGGCGGAGGCGCCTGCTGCATGCAGCTGACGACTCCGCCGTGCGGTGCGAACCGGAATACGGCTCGGAACGGGTGCTACTCGGGCTTCGACGTTCCGGTCTCGTCCGGCGCCGTCTCCGGCGCCTCGGGCGCTTCGGCCTCTGGGGCGTCGGCGACCGGTGCGTCGTCGGCCTCGGGGAGCTCCTCGAAGAGCCCGGTCGGCGGCGTGACCGTCACGATCCCGGCGGCGACGTCCACAGCCGGGACGATGGCCTTGACGAACGGGACCATGACTTCGCCGTCGCGCGTCTTGACGATCAGGAGGTCCTGCGAGGGGAAGTGCTCGACCCGCGCGACGGTTCCGACCGACGCACCATCACGATGCACCGCCAGACCGACGAGCTGGTGGTCGTACCACGCGTCTTCCTCGGCCGGCAGCTCCGTCGGGTCCTGTTCGACCCACAGGATGGCCTTGACCAGGGTCTCGGCTTCGCTGCGATCGGTGATGCCGACGAAGAACGCCACCGGCTGGCTGTTGTACCAGCGGAGCTCGATGAGCTCGAGTGACTTACCGCGCCATTTGGAGCCGGCGGGGACCTGCAGGGTGAAGCTCGCACCTGGCGTGAACCGGTGTTCCGGCTCGTCCGTGTAGAGCTCGACCTTCAGGGCGCCCTTCAGGCCATGTGCCTTCGTGAGCCGACCGACCCGCAGTTGGGTCTTCGGCTCCGTCTCCTCAGCCACCTAGGCGCTTGCGCCGGTGGCGTCCGTGTCGACCACGTCGACGCGGACCCGCCGGCCGTCCGCCAACGCAGCCACGAGGGTGCGGAGGGACTTGGCCGTCCGGCCGGCACGACCGATGACCCGGCCGAGGTCCTCGGGGTTCACACGAACCTCGAGGACCTCGCCACGGGCGGAGTTCTGTGCCGTGACGCGAACGTCATCCGGGTGATCGACGATCCCCTTGACGAGGTGTTCGAGCGCGGGAGCGAGCAAGGCTACGCCTGCTCTGCTTCGGCGGCGTCAGCGGCGGGAGCCTCGGCCTCGGCCGGAGCAGCCTTGGCCGGAGCCTCGGCCTTCGGCTTGAGGACGGGCTTCTTCTTCTCGTCGGCGACGAAGGCGGCCTTCGGCTCCTTGACGCGGACGGTGCTGACCGCGTCCTTGTCGCCCTTGAACTTGCCCCAGTCGCCCGTGAGCTTGAGGAGCGCTGCGACCTGCTCGGTCGGCTGCGCGCCGACGCTCAGCCAGTACTGTGCGCGCTCGGAGTCGACCTCGATGAACGAGGGCTCCTCGGTGGGGTGGTACTTGCCGATCTCCTCGATGACACGGCCGTCGCGCTTCGTGCGCGAGTCGGCGACGACGATGCGGTAGAACGGCGCGCGGATCTTGCCGAGACGCTTGAGACGGATTTTGACAGCCACGATTCTCCTGAATGATGTGATGTTTGATGTGCTCGCTGCCGAAAGGTGGGGCCACACGCTCGACGCGAAAACTGTGGTTGCTGCGGGCGTCGGATAGAGGGTCGAACTCCGCGCAGACTCAACTCTCTATTCTGCCAGACATCGGCCGATCTGGGTAATCCTGCGACACGGGGGCGGAAGGACCGGCGTACCGCGTGGAAGGATGGGCTGGCGCACGGCACCCGGCCGTGCCCTGCGGGAGGTCGACGCCAATGCCCATCGAGTTCGCCAGCTCCGAGCGTTCGACCGTCGGCCTCGAGTGGGAGGTCGCCCTCGTCGACCGCGACACCGGGGATCTCGTCGCCTCCGCCGACACCGTGCTCTCGGAACTCCGCGGCGACGACGGTTCCGAGCACGCGCAGATCACGAACGAGCTGCTGCTCAACACGCTCGAGCTCGTCTCCGGGGTGCACCACACCGTGCCGGAGGCGATCGCGGACCTCGAGGGACAGCTGGCCGAGGTGCGCGCCATCACCGATCCCATGGGCGTGGAGCTCATCTGCAGCGGTTCCCACCCGTTCGGGCAGTGGTACGACCAGCAGGTGACCGACAAGCCGCGGTACCACAAGCTCATCGACCGCACGCAGTGGTGGGGCCGGAACATGATGATCTGGGGCGTCCACGCCCATGTCGGCGTCGAGACGGTCGACAAGGTCCTCCCGATCATGAACGGACTGCTGACGTACCTCCCGCACCTCCAGGCGCTGTCCGCGTCGAGCCCCTACTGGGGTGGTGTCGACACGGGGTACGCGTCGAACCGCGCACTCATGTTCCAGCAGCTCCCGACGGCAGGCCTCCCCTATCAACTCTCCGACTGGGAGCAGTTCGAGGCGTACGTGGACGACCTGACGGTGACGGGCATCATCGAGGACCACACCGAGGTCCGCTGGGACGTGCGCCCCTCGCCCCAGTGGGGCACCGTGGAGATGCGCGCCTGCGACGGCGCGTCGACCGTGGGCGAGTTCGCCGCGCTCGCCTCCCTCATCCACTGTCTCACCGAACACCTCTCCGATCGCCTGGACGATGGCGAGCGACTGCAGACCCTGCAGCCCTGGTACGTCCGGGAGAACAAATGGCGCGCGGCGCGGTACGGGCTCGACGCCGAGATCATCCTCGACTCCTCCGGTCACGAACGGCTGGTGACGGACGACCTGCACGACCTGCTCGACACCCTCGCGCCGATCGCGCGCCGGCTCGGCTGCTCGGAGGAGCTGGCGAGCATCGCCTCGGTCATCGACCACGGCGCGAGCTACCAGCGTCAGCTCGCCGTCGCCCACGCGAATGGCGGCAGCCTGCAGGCGGTCGTGAGCGCGCTCGCGAAGGAGCTGCGACACGGGGTCCAGCCGACCACCTGACGAGGCGGCGTCACTGGTCGCGGTCGAGCGTTCCGATCCGCGTGCCGGCGTCGTCGGTCACGATCAAGCGCTCGCCGTCGTCCGAGAGGGCGACCTCGGCGACGCCCCGGAGCCAGGTGTCGACGCCGGGGCACGCCATGAGTGTGCCCGCGACATCGGAGACCGCGACCGAGTCGTCCTCGGCCCGCCAGGAGCCGGAGAGGCTGTTGCACCCGTCGGAACCGGTGACCCGACCGTCGTCGGCGAAGACCAGGTGGGGCTCCGCTGCGCCGCTACCGTCGCCCCACGTTCCGACGACGCGCTCTCCGACGCCACCGGTGGAGCAAGCGGCGAGCAGCGCGGCCACGAGGACGACGCCGATGGCCGTCGCCGGCACCCTCAGCGCACGCATCCCGCCACCGCCGGTGTCAGCGACCCAGGAACTTCTGGAGTTCGGCGAGTTCAGCCTCGGTCGGCGCCTTCGTGCCCGCCGACGCGCCGCCACCGAGCCCGAAGCCCGCACCGGTTGCCGGGGCCTGCGCCTCGACGACACCGGCGTTCTCCGCTGCCCGCTTGGCCGGGTTCCCTGATCGGGAACCCTTCTTCTTCGCCTGAGGCTTCGGACGGTTCGTCCGTGCGCCGGGGACCGGGCCCATGCCGGGGATGTTCGGAACGCCGCCCTTGGCGACCGTCTTCATCATCTTGGCAGCTTGCTCGAACCGGTTCACCAAGGCGTTGACCTCGGTCACCGTCATGCCGGAACCCTTGGCGATCCGCAGCCGGCGCGAGCCGTTCAGGATCTTCGGGTTGGTGCGCTCGGCGGTCGTCATCGACTGGATGATCGCCTCGGTGCGCACGATCTCGCGCTCGTCGAAGTTCTGGAGCTGCTCCTTCATCTGGCCCATGCCAGGGAGCATGCCCATCATCTTCTTGATGGAGCCCATCCCCCGCAGCTGCTGCATCTGCTTGAGGAAGTCGTCGAGGGTGAACGAGTCGGTCGCGAACTTCTCGGCGACCTTGCGCGCCTCGTCCTCGTCGAAGTTCTGCTGCGCCTGCTCGATGAGGGTGAGGATGTCACCGAGGTCGAGGATCCGGCTGGCCATGCGGTCGGGGTGGAAGGGCTCGAAGTCGTCGAGGCCCTCGCCGGTCGACGCGAACATGATGGGACGGCCCGTGACCGAGGCGATCGAGAGGGCGGCTCCACCGCGGGCGTCGCCGTCGAGCTTCGACAGCACGACACCGGTGAAGTCGACGCCGTCGAGGAAGGCCTTGGCCGTCGCGACCGCGTCCTGTCCGATCATCGCGTCGATGACGAAGAGCACCTCGTCGGGGTCCACCGCCTTGCGGATGTTCGAAGCCTGCTTCATGAGCTCGGCGTCGACACCGAGTCGACCTGCGGTGTCGACGATGACCGTGTCGTAGAGCTTCTGCTCGGCGAACTTGACGCCGTCGCGCGCGACCTTCACGGGGTCGCCGACGCCGTTGCCCGGCTCGGGCGCGTAGACGGGGACACCCGCCTGTTCACCGACGACCTGGAGCTGCGTGACCGCGTTCGGCCGCTGGAGGTCCGAGGCGATGAGCAACGGCGTGTGGCCGTCCTTCTTGAGCCACTTGGCGAGCTTGCCCGCGAGCGTCGTCTTTCCGGCACCCTGGAGGCCGGCGAGCATGATGACGGTCGGTGGCTTCTTCGCGAACTCGAGCCGGCGCTGCTGGCCGCCGAGGATCGTGATGAGCTCGTCGTTGACGATCTGCACGACCTGCTGCGCCGGGTTCAGCGCCTTGCTGACCTCGTCCCCGAGTGCGCGTTCGCGGACGCGACCGGTGAAGTCCTTGACGACGTCGAGTGCGACGTCCGCGTCGAGGAGTGCGCGGCGGATCTCGCGGACAGTGCCGTCGACATCGGCAGCGGAGAGCTTGCCCTTGGTGCGGAGGTTCTTGAACGTGTCCGCGAGGCGGTCAGAGAGGGTACCGAACGTTGCCATGATCCCTCCAGTTTAGGGCAGTCGGCGTCCTGGTCCCGTCGATCGATCGGAACCACCGGAGATGAGTATTTGGACGGCGTCCAAGAATGCTATCGTGGCCGCCATGACAGAGCTCCTCCTCGCCGGACTCGCCCCGGCGTTCGTCCCCTACCTCGACGGCTGGGCGCTGCAGCGCCGGGTGCACGCGGCCGTGGTCGCCGGCACCGGCCCCGAACAGTTGATCCTCTGCGAACACGAGCCGGTGTACACGGCGGGCAAGCTGACGCGCGCCGACGAACGTCCGGACGACGGGACTCCGGTCGTCCCGGTGGACCGCGGCGGGCGGATCACCTGGCATGGCCCCGGACAGCTCACCGGCTACCCCATCGTCCGCCTGCCGGAGCCCGTCGACGTCGTCGCCCATGTGCGTCTGCTCGAGGAGGTCATGCTGCGGACCATCGCCGAGCTCGGGGTCACCGGGCGGCGGATCGAGGGACGGTCCGGCGTCTGGGTGGATCCGGCGGACGGCGGTCCCGCGGCGAAGATCGGGGCCGTCGGCGTTCGCATCCAAGGCGGGGTCGCGATCCACGGCTTCGCCCTCAACTGCAGCAACTCGCTCGAGCCGTTCGAGCACATCGTCGCGTGCGGCATCGCCGACGCCGGTGTCACCACGATCAGCAAGGAGCTCGGCCGCACGGTCACGCCGGGTGACGTGGCTCATCGCGTGGCGGAACGGTTCGCAGACCTCCAACACGGTTGGCGGTTCACCTCCGCCCCTGCGGTCGGAGCGGTCGCGTGAGCGCCTGTGGTGCACCGGCACCCGATGCCGCGGCGGACACCGGCGGTCGCAAACTGCTGCGGCTCGAGGTCCGCAACGCGCAGACGCCCATCGAGCGGAAGCCCGACTGGATCAAGACCCGCGCGACGATGGGCCCCGAGTATCGGCAGCTCCAGACCCTCGTGCAGGAGGAGGGGCTGCACACGGTGTGCCAGGAGGCCGGGTGCCCGAACATCTTCGAGTGCTGGGAGGACCGCGAGGCGACCTTCCTCATCGGCGGCTCGCAGTGCACCAGGCGGTGCGACTTCTGCCAGATCGACACCGGCAAACCCGCCGACTACGACCGCGACGAGCCGCGCCGGGTCGCCGACTCCGTGCAGCGCATGCGGCTCCGCTACGCGACCGTGACGGGTGTGGCCCGCGACGACCTTCCCGACGAGGGCGCGTGGTTGCACGCCGAGACCGTCCGCCGCATCCACGAGACCAACCCCGGCACGGGTGTTGAGATCCTCGCGACCGACTTCTCCGGCAACCCCGACCTCCTCGGCGAGGTGTTCGCCTCACGTCCCGAGGTGTTCGCGCACAACGTGGAGACGGTCCCGCGCATCTTCAAGCGGATCAGGCCCGCGTTCCGGTACGAGCGGTCGCTCGACGTCCTCACCCAGGCCAGGGCCGCCGGGCTCATCACGAAGTCCAACCTCATCCTGGGCATGGGCGAGGACCGGAGCGAGATCAGCCAGGCGCTCGAGGACCTGCACGAGGCGGGCACGGACATCATCACCGTCACGCAGTACCTGCGCCCGACGCCTCGGCATCTCCCCGTCGACCGATGGGTGAAACCGCAGGAGTTCCTCGAGATCAAGGAGGAGGCCGAGGAGATCGGGTTCCTCGGCGTGCTGGCCGGTCCGCTCGTCCGCTCCTCCTACCGGGCCGGTCGCCTCTGGGCGCAGTCCATGACGGCGAAGGGACTGCCGGTCCCCGAGGGCCTGCGCCATCTCGCGGACTCCTCGCTCGGGTTCGCCCAGGCGGTCTGAACGCCGGGGCTCCGTCCCGGGGCCGAGGCCCCGGGACTCAGTCCTCGCTCGTGACCCCGGTGACCTCGCCGTCGGAGCTGTAGGCCACCATGAGCACGCCGTCGAGCTGGTCGGCGTCGAGTGAGTACTCGAAGATCGCGAACGCTTCGTCGCCGTTGTGCTGATGCGGCGCGAACCCGACACTCAGCAGGGTCATCGATCGGATGACGTCGACGTCGCGGTCGCCGGACTCGTCGACGAGGACGTCCGGCAAGGACTCGCCCAGCTCCTCGACGGCCTGGATGATGTACTCCGTGACCTCCGAGGTGCGGTCGTCGACCTCGCTCAGCATCGCCTCGCGGGAGCGCAGGTCGAAGCCCTCGAGGGCCAGGATCATCGCGGCCGCGAGGTCGAGCGCGTCGGCGGGGATCTCGTCCTCCTCGGGCGCGCTGAGCGAGATGGACACGGACTGCTCGCCCACGTCGATGTTGTCCGACCAGTACACGCCGCCGCCCGGCTCGGTCGCGATGATGCCGAAGTAGTCGTGCTCGATCGCCATCAGTTGCCCACCAGGTTCTGCGCGAAGACGTGGGGCGTGAACCCGGTGAGGTCCCCGATCCCCTCACCCTGTCCGACGAGTTTGATCGGGATGCCCGTCTTCTCCTGGACGGCGAGGACGAACCCGCCCTTCGCGGAGCCGTCGAGCTTCGTCAGGACGAGCCCCGTCACGCCGGCGTGCTCGATGAACGCCTGCGCCTGCGACAGGCCGTTCTGCCCGGTCGTCGCGTCGAGGACGAGGAGCACCTCCGAGATGGGCGCCTGCTTCTCGACGACGCGCCGGATCTTCGACAGCTCGTCCATCAGTCCGCCCTTGGTCTGCAGCCGGCCAGCGGTGTCGATGATGACGATCTCGGTCCCCGTCCGCTTCGCGTATTCGATCGTCTGGAACGCGACCGAGGCCGGATCCTGACCCTGCTGCTGGGGCCGCACGATCTGTGCGCCGGCGCGCTCCGCCCAGGTCGCGAGCTGTTCGACCGCCGCGGCACGGAAGGTGTCCGCCGCCCCGACGACGACACTGCGGTCGTAGTTGCGGAGGAATTTCGCGAACTTGCCGATGGTCGTGGTCTTGCCGACCCCGTTGACGCCGACGACGAGGACCACCGCCGGACGCTCGCTGAGCTTCAGGGTCGTGTCGAACTTCGACAGCCGCTCCTCGACCTCCTCGCGGAGCATCCGCTGCAGGTCGCGCGGATCGGTCGTGCGGTAGCGGTCGACGGAGGCGTGCAGACCGGTGACGATCGACTCGGTGACGTCAGGGCCGAAGTCGGCGCCGATGAGCGCGTCCTCGAGGTCCTCCCACGTCGTCTCGTCGATCGTCGGACGTTGGAACATGCCTTTGAGGGCACCGGAGAGCGACCAGGGTGTGCGTGCAGCCATGGTCTCAGCGTAGCCGTCGGCGGGGCGGTCCCGTCGCGGGACGGGGAACGATCAGCCGGCCCGTTCCTCGGCGACACGTTGACCGACCACGGCCGAAACGCCGTCCTGACGCATCGAGACGCCGTAGAGGGCGTCGGCGATCTCCATCGTGCGCTTCTGGTGCGTGATCACGATGAGCTGACTCGTCTGTCGGAGGTCCTCGAAGATGGTGAGGAGCCGCCCGAGGTTCGCATCGTCGAGGGCCGCCTCGACCTCGTCCATGATGTAGAACGGGCTCGGTCGGGCTTTGAAGATGGCGATGAGCAGGGCCACCGCGGCGAGCGAGCGCTCCCCACCGGACAGGAGCGACAGGCGCTCGATCTTCTTGCCGGCGGGCTTCACCGACACCTCGATGCCCGTGGTGAGCATGTGGTCGGGGTCCGTGAGCGAGATGCTGCCGGTGCCGCCGGGGAACAGGATCGGGAACACCTCGGTGAACGCGGCTTCGGTGTCGGCGAACGCCGAGGCGAAGATCACCTCCATCTTCCC
The DNA here is from genome assembly GCF_001423185.1 of Plantibacter sp. Leaf314. Classification (NCBI taxonomy): domain Bacteria; kingdom Bacillati; phylum Actinomycetota; class Actinomycetes; order Micrococcales; family Microbacteriaceae; genus Plantibacter; species Plantibacter sp. Leaf314. The sequence continues at coordinate 770,726 of NZ_LMOB01000001.1, forward strand.
GTCGATGTCCTCGATGATCGACAGCAGGTCGGCGCGGGTGCTGGTGAGGTCGGCGAGCTGTTCGGTGAGGAAGCGGTGCCGTTGTTCGAGCGCGGCGAACTCCTCCAGGGCGAGCGGGTTGACCCGGCCGAGCTGCGCGTAGGTGCGCTCGGCGGCGGCGAGTCGTTTCTGCTGCTCGGCGCGGACGTACGGGGTCGTCGGCACCTCTGGCGCGTCGAGCTCCGACGTCTCGCCGGCGGGGCTCGCCTCGGCAGCCGCGTCCGCAGGAGCGTCCGTCGCCTCGCCGGAGGCGTCGGCGGCACCGGCGTCCTCGGGTTCCGGAGCCGTCCGGGCGGTGGCTCGCGGCGTCGGCGGGTCGACCGGCACGGGGACGTCCGGCCCGTACTCGGCGACGAGGATGTCCTCGACGAGTCCCAGCTCCGATCCGGCCCGCTCGAGGAGCCCGGACAGGTGCAGCTTCTTCTCGTAGATCTGGAGCTCGAGCCCGTGGACGCTCTCCGTGACGACCTGCAACCGTTGCCGGAGCGTGTGCTCCTCTCCACGCAGGCGCACGAGCTCGGCGTTCCGGCTGGATCTCGTCGCCTCGGCTTCCGCCAGGGCGACCCGCGCCTCGGTGACCGAGCGGTCGACCGAGTCGAGGACGGGTGGCAGCGCCTCGGTGACGGCGGTGGCCGCCGCCGCCTGCCGCGCCCGGATGACGGCCCGCCGTGCGGCCTCCTCCGCGGCTGCCTCGTCGGCCTGCCGCTGCCGTTCGAGGTTCGCGACCGCGAGCTCCTCCGCCCGGACGCGTTCACGTGCGGTCTCGAGGAGCAGGCGGTGCTGCACCTCGGCCTCACGGGCCGCGTCGAGTTCGGCGGAGAGCGCGTCGCGGACCGTCACGTCGAGCAGCGGGCGTGGACGCGCCCGGGCGGTGTCGTGATCCTGCTTCGCGCGGTCGGCTGCCACGACGGCATCGGCGACGGCGGCGTCGGCGTTCGCCGCAGCCGCGACGAGACGGTCGTGTTCCGCCTGGGCCGATTCGTACCGGACGGTCACCCGGTTGACCCGTTCGGCTTGCGAGGCGCGGTTGGCGTCGAACTCGCGCAAGGCGTTGAGCGCGGCCTGCGCCGTCTGCTTCGCCTCCTGCAGGATCGTCCGCTGCTCACCCAGGGCGAAGCGTGCCCGTTCGATGAGTGACTCGACCTCGCCGTGTCGGTCGGCGGCCGCATCGCGTTCGGCCAGGAGTTCGATGCGACTCTGCGCGCCACCGCTCCCCCCACGCACGATGCTGTCGGTGACGACGGCGCCGTCCCTGGTCACGATCGTGAACGCCGTCAGCGCTGAGCCGAAGCGGTCGTACGCGTCGATCGCCTCGTCGAGGGAGTCGACGACGAGGACCGTCGCGAGGATCCCGAGGACACCGGGAGGCGCGTCCACCAGTTCGGCCGCCGAGGTGAACCCGGCCGGAGCGTCCGGCACCTCGCGGGTGCCGTCCGCGATGACGATCTCGACCCGGCCCAGCTCCCGGTCCGCGGCGTGGTCAAGCGCCCGACGGGCAGCGTGTCGATCGACCGCGACCGCCGCCTCGGCGAGCGTGCCGAGCGCTGCGGCCACGGCCGCCTCGTGGCCGGGCCGGACCTGCACGCGGTCCGCGACGATCCCGTCGATCCCGTCGAGGCCGCTGCCGGCGAGTTCGGCCGACCCGGTCTTGAGGTCGAGTGCGCGGGAGAGCGCGCTCGTCTTGGCACCGAGCGAATCGCGTTCGCGTTCGAGCGCATGCAGCTGTTCGCGCAGGCGCTCGATCTCGCCCTCTGCGGCGGTCGCACCGCGCTGAGCCGCCTCGTAGGCGTCGTCGAGGCCGGAGTCGGCGGCGTCCGCGAGGGTCGGGTCGTCTCCGAGCGCTTCGACCTCCAGCCGGGCGGCGTCCAGACGGAGGACCGCCGCATCGATGGCGTTCTGCTGACGCAGGGCCTCGCCGCGGACCGCGGCCAACTTGGACGAGGCGGCGTCCACGGCACCGGCGAGTTTCGACAACTCCAGGTCGTGTCGTGACACGAGGGCGCTCTGCGCGGCGATCTCGACGTCCACCGCGTCGAGCGCGGCGCGCTGCTCGGCGGTGGTCGCCTGCGCCTGTCGCAGGGCGAGTTCCGCTTCGACGACCGCCGCGCGAAGCCCGTCGATCTCCGCGGTGGCGTCGGCGACCATCTGTCTCGTGATCCGTGGTTCGGCAGCGACCTCGTCGGTCGCGGGTCCGAGCAGCGCGAGCCGCTGATTGGCGAGCGTGTAGAGGTTCCGGAGCCGCTCCTGCACGCTCTCGAGCTCGAAGGTGATCCGTCGCGCGTCGTCGACCGCATCGCCCAGTTGCGTCTGCTCGATCCGGCGGATCCGCGACTCCGCCTGCTCCAACTGCTCCTGGAGCACGAGGCGCTCGCTGTGCCGTTCGCTCTCCGACCGATTGTGCTCGTCGAGCGAGCGCCGGAGCCCGACGACGTCGTCCGCGAGGATCCTGGCGCGGGCGTCACGCACGACCGCTGCGATCGTCTGTGCCTCCCGTGCGATCTCCGCTTGGCGTCCGAGCGGCTTCAGCTGCCGCCGGATCTCCCCGGCGAGGTCGCTCAACCGGGTGAGGTTGGTCTGCATCGCCTCGAGCTTCCGGAGGGTCTTCTCCTTGCGGCGACGATGCTTGAGGATCCCAGCGGCCTCCTCGATGAAGCCGCGCCGCTCCTCGGGCGTCGCACGGAGGACGGCGTCGAGCTGTCCCTGGCCGACGATGACGTGCATCTCGCGACCCAGGCCGGAGTCGCTGAGCAGCTCTTGGACGTCCAGCAACCGGCAGGTGTCGCCGTTGATGGCGTACTCGCTGCCGCCGTTCCGGAACAGGGTCCGGCTGATCGTCACCTCGGTGTACTCGATGGGCAGGGCACCGTCGCTGTTGTCGATGGTGAGCGTGACCTCGGCCCGTCCGAGCGGTCCCCTCGTCGACGTGCCGGCGAAGATGACGTCCTCCATCTTGCCGCCGCGGAGGGTCTTCACCCCCTGCTCCCCCATGACCCAGGCGAGTGCGTCGACGACGTTCGACTTGCCGGAACCGTTCGGGCCGACGACGCAGGTGACGCCTTGCTCGAACGCGAAGGTGGTGGGGTGCGCGAAGGACTTGAACCCTTTGAGCGTCAGGCTCTTCAGGTACACGCGCACCTCCTCTCCCGCGTCGCGGATGCTGTGGACTACGGTAGCGAATCCGCCGACGGGCGAGGGACACCACGCGGTGCGGGCCGTCCGGGGTGGTCGTAGCATGGACCGCATCACCCAGGACGGTCTGGCGTGAGAGGGAGGCGACGATGCGCGTCACGATCGACGACGTGGAGATCCCGGCATCCGGGAGCTCGGCCGTGTTCGATGCGGTCCAGGAGGTCGCGAACACGCTCGAAGCGGAGATCTGGTCCACCGACGACTTCTCCCTGACCTCCTCCATGACCCTTCCCGAGTACCGCGACCAGCGGTTCCAACGACGCGTCCTGCTCGCCGCCGTCCTCGACGGCCGTGTGGTCGGTCGCGGCTGGCTCGGGTACGGCACCGAGGGCGACGCGGCGACCGCCTCCCTGGACGTCGGCGTCCTTCCCGAGGCGCGTCGTCGAGGGATCGGCACGGCTCTCCTGCTGGACCTCGAGCGGCGGGCCCTCGCCGCCGGTCGCCAGACGGTGACCGCGTTCACGCAGCACGCCGTCGACGACATCCCGTCCGACGAACCGCTCCTCGGCGCGAGCGTCGGCGAACGGGCGATCCCCGCGAACGCCGCGGCCAGCCGGTTCATGCTCGATCGTGGATACGCCCTCGCGCAGGTCGAGCGGACCAACCGCTGCGACCTCGCCACGACGCTCGGGAAGCTGCCGGACATCGTCGCGACGTCGACCGCGCGAGCCGGACACGCGTACCGCCTCGTGCACTGGGTGGACCGCACCCCTGATGAGCTGCTCAGCTCGCTCGCGACTGCCCGCGAACACATGGCGACCGACATCCCGGCCGCCGATCTGGAACTCGACCCAGAGGTCTGGACGCCCGATCGCGTCCGCGCCCGCGAGGATCAGCTGGCGGCGTCGGGCGACCACGCGATCGTCCTCGCCGCCGTCCACCGCGACAGCGGCGCGGTCGCCGGGTACACCGAGCTCGTCCTCGGCGAGGGCAAGGTGCACGCGGAGCAGTGGGACACGCTCGTCCTCGCCGCCCACCGAGGGCACGGCCTCGGGCTCTGGATGAAAGCGGCGAACCTCCTCGCACTCGCGGAGCGGGCACCAGAGCGGTCGAGGATCTACACCTGGAACGCCGATGAGAACGAACACATGCTCGCGATCAACGACCGACTCGGGTTCCGCATCGTCGGCTACTCGGGCCAATGGCAGCGCCGGCTCCCCCGCGACGCCTGAGCGTCACGTCCGGCGTTGGCAGACCGGACAGCGGTGTGATCCGCGGTTCATGAACTGTTCGCGCACGATGAACGTCCCACAGCGCGCGCACGGCTTCCCCTGCCGGCCGTAGGCGTTGAGGCTGTGGGCGAAGTACCCGGCCTGCCCGTTGACGTTCACGTACTGGGCGTCGAAGCTCGTGCCGCCCTCCGCCAGCGCCTTCGCGAGGACGTGCCGCACCTCGTCGAGCAGGCGCGCAGCGCGCGGACGGCTCAAGCGGGCGGTCTCCTGCTCGGGATGGATGCGCGCCGCCCAGAGCGACTCGTCCGCGTAGATGTTGCCGATCCCGCTGACGAGGGTCTGGTCGAGGAGCGCCCGCTTCACCCCGGTCCGTTTCTCGCGCAGCCGTCGGAGGAAGACGGCGTCGTCGAAGGCGGGGTCCATCGGGTCGCGGGCGATGTGCGAGACCTGATCCGGCACCAGTGCGACGTCGTCTCCGAACCCTCCGGCAGCACCGTCCAGCGTGGGGACGAGCGCCGTCACGGCCATGGACCCGAAGATCCGCTGATCGACGAAGTGGAGCCAGAGTTCCCCGTGTTCGGGATGCTCCAGCTGCAGTCGGATCCGCAGGAGTCGGTCGGCGTCGTCGCCCGGCGACCGCAGCAGCATCTGTCCGCTCATCCCCAGGTGGCCGACGATCGCCTCCTGGTCGTCGAGCGGGAACCACAGGAACTTCCCGCGTCGGACCGCCGAGCGGATCGTCCGCCCCGTCAACCGTGCCGTGAAGTCGGCGACACCGCTCGCGTGGCGGCGCAGGGAGCGTTCGTCGAAGACCTCGACGCCGGCGATGGTCGACCCACTGACGGCGGGCTCGAGGCCGGCGCGGACGACCTCGACCTCAGGGAGTTCCGGCACTGATCCTCGACCAGGCTTCCAGGGCGGCCGCCATCTCGGCGTGCTTCTTGCTCGTGCCGGAGCCCGTCGCGGTGACGGCGGTGCCGACCGTGACCGTCGCGACGAACCGACGGTTGTGGTCGGGACCGGAGCTGGCGATCTCGTACACGGGTGCCGGAGCACCGATCGCGGCGGCGGCCTCCTGCAGGCTCGTCTTCGGGTCCATCGCGGCCCCGAAGCGTTCGGGGTTCTCGAGCAACGGCGTCACCAGGCGCAGGACGAGCGCCGTGGCCGCGTCAGGACCGGCGGACAGGTAGGTCGCGCCGATGACGGCCTCCATCGTGTCGGCCAGGATGGACGCCTTGTCTCGGCCCCCGGTCTGGTCCTCGCCCTTGCCGAGCTTGATGCGCTCGCCCAGGCCGATCGAGCGGGCGACCTCGGCGAGCGCGATCGTCGACACGAGACTGGCCCGTCGCTTCGCGAGCTGGCCTTCGTCGAGGTGCGGGAAGTCACGGTAGAGCATCACCGTGACGGCCTGCCCGAGGATGGAGTCGCCGAGGAACTCCAGGCGCTCGTTGTGCGGGAGCCCACCGTGCTCGTACGCGTACGAGCGGTGTGTCAGCGCGAGGTCGAGGAGCTCATAGGAGACATCGACATCCAGCTGCCGGGCACAAGCGACGACACCGGGGTCGGGCTCCGAGAAGGAGCCGACCCCGGTGTGGTCGGAATGGTTCGTGTTCACGCTGTTCGAACGCGGACGTTCAACAGAGCGATCAGACGTCTGCGACCTTGCGGCCCTTGTACTCGAGGTAGAGGGCGGTGCCCTGCGAGTCCTCGACGACCTTGGCGCGGTGCGGCAGGCTGTACGTGACGCGGCCGTTCTCCACCGTCTTCACGAGCGTCGGCACGGCGGCCTTCCACTGCGAGCGACGCGAGCGGGTGTTCGAGCGCGAGACCTTCCGCTTCGGGGGGTTTCCAGCCATGATCTATCTCTCTTCTGTGTCTGCAGCCGCGCCCGGGGCGCTGCTGGCGTCTGTGTCAAGTTCGGAGTCTGAGGACAAGCCCGCGAGCGCAGACCAGCGAGGATCTGCGACGTCTTGGGGGTGTCGTTCCGGACGTTCGGCCAGCCGCTCACCGGTCTCGGGATCGAGTCCGGGGCAATCCGGCTGGCACACCGGCTGAAACGGTAATGCGAGAACTACCGCATCTCTGACCAGAGGTTCAAGATCCACGTGGTCGTCGTGAACCTCGAAGTCAGACGCTTCCGAATCAGGATACGCGAAAAGTTCCTGAATCTCGACTTCGACGGGCAGTTCGATGTCGCGGAGGCACCGACCGCACTCGCCGGTCGCCGTCGCATCGACGTCCACGGTGACGAGGATGCCCTCGTGCACGGACTCGAGACGGACCTGCTCGGAGAGCGTCGTGCCCTCCTGGACGGCGACGAGACCCTCGCCCCATCGCTCGGCGAGCACCACCTCGAGGTCGTGCTCACGCATCTCCCCAGGACGGTTCACCAGATCGCGCACGTTGACGCTGAACGGGGAGTTGTTGGTTCTCTTTCTAGCCACGATCGACGATTCTACGCCGAACGCGACCGAGGAGCCGCCCTAGCCCTCCTGCAGGAAGGAGGCCACGACCGGTGGAACGTACGGGCTGACGTCGCCACCGAGTGCGGCGACCTGCCTGACCAGCGAGCTCGAGACGTGGGCGTGCGCCGGGTCCGGGAGGAGGAAGACCGTCTCCACGCCGGCGAGGCTGCGGTTCATGATGGCCATGGGCGTCTCGTAGGCGACGTCGACCTGCGAACGGATGCCCTTGACGAGCACGCTCGCGCCGACGTCGGTGCAGTAGTCCACCAGCAGACCGACGTTCCACTGCGCCACCACGATGTTGTCCGGCAGGCCGCCATCCGTGATGGAGCGTTCGAGGAGCGACACGCGCTGCGGCATCGGCAGCAGTGCGGACTTGTCGGGGTTGTGCACGACGAGGACGTGGAGTTCGTCGAAGATCCGCGCCGCCCGCTCGATGACATCCAGGTGCCCCAGGGTGACGGGGTCGAACGATCCGGGGACGACGGCGATCCGCTTCATGGAGCCAGCCTAGCCGTGCTCAGTTCTTGGCGAGGGCGGCGCGGTCGGATTCGTCGAGGCGTCGGCGCAGGGCCTCCGCCAGGGCGGGGTGGTCGGCGAGGTCCGGATCCGAGGCGAGGAGCTCGGCCGCATCAGCCCGAGCTTCGATGATGACCTCACTGTCGTGCACCACCCGCAGCAGCTTGAGGGATGACCGACCACCGGACTGCGTGCTGCCGAGGACGTCGCCCTCGCGCCGCAGTTCGAGGTCGACCTGCGCAAGGTCGAAGCCGTCGAGCGTCGCCGCCACGGCGTCGACCCGCTCGCGGGCGGTGCTCTCCATCTCAGCCGCGGTGACGAGCAGACAGAGGCCCGGCACACCACCTCGCCCCACCCGGCCGCGCAGCTGGTGCAACTGTGAGACGCCGAAGCGGTCCGCGTCGAGGACGACCATCGTCGAGGCGTTCGGGACGTCGACACCGACCTCGATGACGGTGGTCGCCACCAGGACGTCGATGTCGCCCGCCGCGAAGGCGCGCATCGTGCGGTCCTTCTCCTCGGCGCTCATACGACCGTGCAGGACCTCGATCCGTCGGGCGGCGAGCAGCGGGTGCCGCCGGAGGTCCTCGACCGTCATCAGGACGGAGGCGACCGGGCGTGCCGGATCGACGTCCTCCTCGAGGGACTCCCCCGGTTCGACCTCCTTGGCGTCGATCGCCGGACACACCACGAACCCCTGCCGCCCCTGGGCGAGTTCCTCCGCCAGCCGCTCCCACACGCGCGAGATCCAGCGTGGGTGGTCCGCGAGGGCCACCACGAAGCTCTCGATGCCCTGGCGCCCCTGCGGCAGCTCCTTGATCATGCTGACGTCGAGATCACCGAAGACGGTCATGGCGACCGTGCGTGGGATCGGCGTCGCCGTCAGCACGAGCACGTGCGGCGGGGTACGCCCCTTCTGGCGGAGCTGATCGCGTTGCTCCACGCCGAATCGGTGCTGCTCGTCGACGACCACCAAGCCCAGGTCGGCGAAGCTGACGGCATCACCCAGCAGCGCGTGCGTCCCGATCACGATGCGAGCCTGGCCGGCGACGATGCGGAGCAGCGCGCGTTTGCGTTCGGCCGTCGGCAGCTGCCCGGTGAGCAGGGTCGGCATGAGTTCCGCCGCGAGGTCCGGGCCGAGGGATCGGACGATCGACCGCAGGTGCTGGGCCGCCAGGACCTCCGTGGGCGCCAGGAGCACGGATTGTCCTCCGCTGTCGGCCACCGCCGCCATGGCCCGCAGCGCGACCAGGGTCTTCCCCGAGCCCACCTCGCCCTGGACGAGGCGGTTCATGGGATGGCGCTGCGCGAGGTCGGCGGCGATCTCCGCTCCGACCGTCTGCTGGTCGCCGGTCAGCTCGAACGGCAGCGCCGCGTCGAGCCGGGTCAGATACCCGCCGGCTCGGGGTGTGCGCGGCTCGGCCGCGAGGGCTCTGGTCGCCGCGCGCTGTTGGAGGAGCGCCGTCTGCAGCAGATACGCCTCCTGGTAGCGGAGGCTGCGGCGCCCCCGCTGCCAGTCGCGGTCCACGGCAGGACGGTGCACCGCGCGGATGGCGGCATCGAAGGACAGCTCGCTCCTCGCCGAGCGGACGGACCGCGGAACGGGATCCTCCTGGGGCGGCAACGCGTCGAGGACGAGCTCGACGGACTGTTTGAGGTTCCAGCTCGTGATGGTGCTCGTCGCCGGATAGATCGGGATGGGCGCCTCGGACCACGCCTTCGCCTGCGCATCGGCGAGCGCCGGTGCTTCGGCGTCGTCGGGGAAGAGCTGGTATTGCGGATGTGCGAGTTGGTAGCTGCCGCGGTAGTCGCCGACCTTGCCGGCGAAGATGCCACGGAGTCCCGGTCGGAGTTCGTTCGCCCGCCACTTCTGGTTGAAGAAGGTGAGGTTGAGTCGGCCCTGACCGTCGGAGATGACCACCTCGAGGATGGAGCCCTTGCGCTGCTTCATCTCCCGGTCGCGGACCTCGACCACGTCGGCGACGATCGTGACGTCCTCGCCGAGCGGCAGCTGGCCGATGGCCGTCAGCTCGCCGCGTCTCGCGTAGCGACGGGGGTAGTGCTCGAGCAGGTCGCCGACGGTCTCGACGCCGAACGCCTTCTGCAGTGCCGTGGCCGTGCGCCCACCGAGGACGCCGCCGAGCTTCGTGCCCAGCTCGATCCCCGTCATGCCCTTGATTCTATTCGGCACCTCGGACACCGACGGTTCGCCTCGTCCCGTGCGGCCTGCGAGGATGGAGCCATGGCCGGCATCAGGATCATCTCGGGTTTCGCCGGATCACGCACGATCCGGGTTCCGGGCAGCGGGACACGACCCACGAGTGATCGTGTCCGCGAAGCGCTCTTCTCGGCGCTGGAGGCCCGCGACGTCATCGCCGGGGCCGAGGTGCTCGACCTCTACGCCGGATCAGGCTCTCTCGGACTTGAGTGCGCGAGTCGGGGCGCGACCGTGGTGACCTTGGTCGACCGGTCGTCCGAAGCCGCGAAGCTGTGCCGCGACAACGCCAGGATCGTGACGTCGGCCGCCCCTCGTGGCGCGTCGCCCCGGATCACGGTGCAGGCCAAGGCGGTCGGCGCCTATCTCGCGGGGGCGACGGTCCCGTCCGACCTCGTGTTCATCGATCCGCCCTACGACCTGCCCGAGGCCGAGCTCACCGCCAACCTGGCGGCGCTCGTCGGCCTCGTGGCGGATGACGGCCTGATCCTCGTGGAACGCAGCTCCCGGTCGCCGGAACCCACGCTCCCCGCCGAGCTCGAGGTGTTGCGGAAGAGCACCTACGGCGAGACCCTCATCTGGTGGATCGCTCCGGCCTGATCCGTCCCACCGAGGCCGTCGACGCCGCACGTCAGCCGGCGGCGTCGTCCCAGTCGCGGTACGGGTCCCACCCCGCGTCGCCGTCGTAGAGCCTGCCGTCCACGAGGACACCGGCTCCCGACCGCACCGTGCCGATGGCGCGGAACCCGTCGGGGACACCGCCCGACGCGGGGAACGTCGCCAGCAGCGCGTGGTCCTCTCCACCGGAGAGGGCGAGCACGGCGTCGGCGCCCAGCGCGTCGCCCCGGAGGTCGATCGCGACACCACTCGCCCGAGCGAGACGCCCGGCGTCCAGCGCGAGGCCGTCGGAGAGGTCGAGCATCGCCGTGGCTCCCCCGACGGCCGCGACGACGCCGGCACCGATCGGTGGGCGCGGAGCCAACTGCGCCTCGACCAGGGCCCGATGCTCCACCCGCAGCGCGGCCGCCGCCTCGGCCGACGGGACCCCCGCCTCGTCGACTCCTCGCTCGAACAGCAGCCGGAGGCCGGCAGCCGCCGCTCCCAGCTCACCGGCGACCGCGACGGTGTCACCGAGCTGCGCGCCATCGCGTCGGACGGGAGCTCTCCCCTCCAGGTCCCCGAACGCCGTCACCGCGATCATGAACACGTCCGAGACGGCCAGATCACCACCGACGACGCCACACCCCGGCGCGAGGGCGGAGCAGGCGTCGCGGAGGCCCTCGGCGAACCCGTCGAGGACGGCGACCGGCAGGTGCTTCGGCATCGCCAACGCCACCACGAGGGCCGTCGGCCTGGCACCCATGGCGGCGACATCGGCGAGGTTGCTGGCCGCGGCCTTCCAGCCCAGATCCTGTCCGGTCGACCACGCGAGCCGGAAGTCCGGGCCGTGGATCATCGTGTCCGTCGTCACGACGAACCGACCGTCCGGCGCCTGCACGACCGCTGCGTCATCGCCTGGCCCGAGGAGTTCGGCCTCCGCGTGCGGCAGACGGGGGAAGATCCGTTCCAGCAGCTCCCCCTCGGCCAGGTCGCCGACGGACGTCCCGTGCATCGCACCACCGCCGGAGGCACTCCCAGACTCGTTCATGGGATCAACGGTAGCCTGGTGTGCGATGTCCCCGACCCGCGCCCTCCTGGCCACCGCCCTCGCTGCGGTCGCCGCCCTCGCCCTCGCCGGCTGTGCCCCCGCCGTCGCACTCGAACCAGCCGACGACGCGAACAACCCGCAGTGCGCCGAGGTGACCGTGCGCCTCCCCGACGTGGTGGCCGAGCTGCCGGAACGCACGACCGACGCGCAGGCCACCGGCGCCTGGGGCGACCCGTCAGCCGTCCTCCTGCACTGCGGCGTCGCCATCCCCGGCCCCACCACCCAGCAGTGCCAGTCCGTGAACGGTGTCGACTGGATCATCGACGACAGCGACGCGCCGCGCTACCGCTTCACGACCTTCGGCCGCACCCCCGCGGTCGAGATCGTGCTCGACGGTGACGCCGTCGCCAGCAGCACCGTGCTCGCCGACCTCGCGCCGGCCGTCTCGGTCCTGCCCATCACGGGCAAGTGCACCGCCCTCGGCGACGCCGAGCTGCCGATCCCCACTGACGGCTGACACCGACGGCTGACGCCCGAGGGCACCCGTCTGGTCACGACCGGGCGCGCGCGACCTCGATCAATTCGGTGATGAGTTCCGGATAGCTGAGCCCCGAGGCGAGCCAGCAACTTGGGAACATCGAGATCGGCGTGAAGCCGGGCATGGTGTTCACCTCGTTGACGACGAAGCCGTCGGCGGTCAGGAAGAAGTCGACCCGCGCGAGCCCGGCGCATCCGAGGGCGTCGAACGACCGCCTCGCGAGGTCCTGCATGTCGGCGAGCTGCGCGTCGGGGATGTCGGCAGGGCAGACCAGCTCGATGCCGGGGGCGTCCAGGTACTTGGCCGCAAAGTCGTAGAAGTCGCGTCCGGTGACGACGACCTCGCCGGCCACGGACACCCGCGGAGCAGTGCCGGGCAGCGACTCGAGGACGGCGCACTCGACCTCGCGCCCGACGAGGCCGGTCTCGACGAGCACCGTCGAGTCCTCGGCGAGTGCGACCTCGATCGCGGCGGCGAACGCCTCGGGCGAGGACACCTTCGAGACACCGACACTCGATCCGGCGCGAGCCGGCTTCACGAAGGCCGGGAGCCCCAGGGAACCGAGTGACGACAGGACCTGCTCCGGTGCAGACGCCCACTCGTAGGCGGAGAACCGGACCCAGGGGGCGACGGCGATCCCTGCGGCTTCGAGCACGGTCTTCGTGAAGTGCTTGTCCATCCCGAGCGACGACGCCAACACCCCCGACCCGACGTACGGCAGGTCGACGAGCTCCAGCATCCCCTGCACGGTCCCGTCCTCGCCGAACCGGCCGTGGAGGATCGGGAACACGATGTCGATCGGTCCGAGCGTCGACTCGGCACCGTCGGGGCCGACCACGGTCAACTCCCGGGAGCCGATCCGATCAGGCCACCGCACGGCGGGACGCGAGGCGTCGACCTCCGGAAGGTGCTCAGGATCGAGCGCGTACCGGCTCGGGTCGTCGACCTCGAGGACGTAGGAACCGTCGTGGGCTATGCCGACCGGGTAGACGTCGTATCGTTCACGGTCGATCGCCGCGAGGACGCCGCCCGCCGTTGCGCAGCTGATCGAGTGCTCGCTTGAACGGCCTCCAAAGAGCACCACCACTCCGGTCTTGTGCGTCATCGTTGCTTCTCTCCCCCTGGGGTTCGTCGTCGTCGGTCGTCAAGTGTGGTGCGATGTCCTTCGGGTCGAGCGTGCCGTCGAGCACCTGCTTGACCTGTTCGACGATGGGCATCGCGACACCCTTCGCGCGGGCCAGTTCGAGGACCGGAGCGACGGAGGCGAGCCCCTCGGCCGTCTGCTGCATCTGCTTGACGACATCGTCGAACTGATACCCCTGCCCGAGCAGTCGGCCCGCCGTGTTGTTGCGGGACAACGGGGACTGGCAGGTGGCGATGAGGTCGCCGAGCCCGGCCAGGCCCGACAGGGTCTCGGGCTGGGCGCCGTGGGCGACCGCGAAGTCGGTCATCTCCACCAGCCCTCGCGTGATGATGGACGCCTTCGTGTTCTCGCCATATCCGACGCCGTCGACGATGCCGATCGCCACGGCGATGAGGTTCTTCAGGACCCCACCGAACTCGGTCCCGATCACGTCGGTGTTCACGAAACTGCGGAAATACCGGTTGCGCGCCAGGAGTGCGACCGTCTGCGCGGTCTCGAGGCTCTCCGAGGAGATGACCGCCGCGGTCGGCTGCTCACGGGCGATCTCGAGGGCGAGGTTCGGACCGGAGGCGACGGCGATGCGCGAGGGGTCGATGTCGAGCGTCTCCCGGATGACCTCGCTCATGCGCGAGCCGCTGCGTCGCTCCACACCCTTCATGAGCGACACCACGATGGTGCCCTCCTCGAGGTGCGGGCGCAGCGCGATGAGGTTGTCGCGCAGGGACTGGCTCGGGACCGACAGGAAGACGACCGCTGCCCCGCGCACGGCGTCGACCATGCTCGCCGTGGCCGTCATGCGCATGGGCAGGTTGATGCCCGGCAGGTAGTCGCTGTTGCGCTTCGCCTCGGTGATCTCACGGGCGAGCTCGGGTCGTCTGGCCCACATGACCACGTCGGACCCACCGTCCGCGAGGATCTTGCCGAACGTCGTGCCCCAGCTGCCCGCTCCGAGCACGGCGACCCTCGTGGCGGCCGGTGATGCCGGAACGTTCCTAGGACTCAAAGCGGCCCGTCTCCTTCTGCTGGTGTTTCGAGGGGTCCCAACGCTCCGTGGGAGCCTGGGCACCGCGGAGTTCCTCGCAGAGGGCGGTGATGGCCTGCATGACGACCTCGGTCGCCTCGTTCAGCGTCTTCGAGTCTAGCGGCCGACCCGCGAAGGCCGAGAGGTCGACCGGCTCACCGATGGCGACGTCGACGCGCTTCCGCAGCGGGAACACCCGCAGCTTCCCGTACCGCGGCATGACCTCCTGCGTACCCCAGTGCGCTGCGGGGATGATCGGCAGGCCGTGGGTGAGGGCGATCCGCGCCGCGCCCGTGCGTCCGCGCATGGGCCACAGCCCCGGGTCACGGGTGAGCGACCCCTCCGGGTACACGATGACGCCTTGACCGCGACGGGCGAGGTGCGCCGCGGCGCTCACCGGATCCATGCCCCTGGCCGAACCCTCCCGCTGCACCGGGATCTGCCCCGACCGGCTCAGGAGCCACCCGACGACCGGCACGCGGAACAGGCTGCCCTTGGCCATGAAGCGAGGTTGCCTGCCGAGCCGCCAGACGGCGGCGCCCATGATCAACGGGTCGAACTCGCTGTCGTGGTTGGGCGACAGGATGAAGGCACCCTCCTGTGGCAGTCGTTCACCGTGCCGGATCCGCAGCTTGACGAGGGCGCTGAACGGCGGGATCGCTATCGACGACAACAGCCAGTAGATCGACGGTCTCGACCGCTCCACCCCCACAGCGGACTACTTCGTTTCGAGGACGAAGTCAGCACCGAGCTGCTGGAGCTTGACGATGAAGTTCTCGTACCCGCGGCTGATGATGCCGACGTTGCTGACCGTGGACTTCCCCTCGGCCGTCAGCGCCGCGATGAGGTGGCTGAAGCCACCGCGGAGGTCGGGGACCTCGATGTCGGCGCCGTGCAGCGGCGTCGGTCCGTTGATGACGGCGGCCTGCTCGAGGTTGCGACGAGGCACCCGACGAGGCGTGCCGGACAGTCCGTTCGGGTGCACGACGATGTTCGCGCCCATCGTGTTGAGCGCGTCCGTGAACCCGAAGCGGTTCTCGTACACGGTCTCGTGGACGATGGACTCACCCTTCGCCTGCGTGAGCGCCACGATCAACGGCTGCTGCCAGTCCGTCATGAATCCGGGGTGCACGTCGGTCTCGATGACGACGGGCTTCAACTCCTCCTTGCGGTAGAAGCGGATGCCGTCGTCGGTGATGTCGAACCCGCCGCCCGCCTTCCGGAAGATGTTGAGGAACGTCATCATGTCCTGCTGCTTCGCGCCGCCGACGAACACGTCGCCGTCGGTGGCCAGTGCCGCCGAGGCCCAGCTGGCGGCCTCGTTGCGGTCGCCGATCGCCGTATGGTCGTAGCCCTCGAGCTTGTCCACGCCCTCGATGAGGATGACGCGGTTGGGCTCGTAGGAGATGATCGCGCCCATCTTCTGGAGGACCGCGATGAGATCCATGATCTCGGGTTCGATCGCGGCGCCCTTGAGCTCCGTCGTGCCCTTCGCACGGACCGCGGTGAGGAGCACCTGCTCCGTCGCGCCGACGCTCGGGTACGGCAGGTGCACCGTCGTCCCGTGGAGACCGTTCGGAGCCGAGAGCCGGATGCCCTGCGGGAGCTTCTCGACGACCGCGCCGAACTTCCGGAGCGCGTCGAGGTGGAAGTCGATCGGACGGTCGCCGATGCGGCAGCCGCCGAGGTCCGGGATGAAGGCTGCACCGAGGCGGTGCAGCAACGGGCCGCAGAACAGGATCGGGATCCGCGAGAAACCGGCGTGTGCGTCGATCTCCTCCATGTGCGCGGACTCGACGTTCGTCGGGTCGAGGCGGAGCTCGTTGGGGTTCTCCCCCTCGGTGACGTCGACGCCGTGGATCTCGAGCAGCGACCGGACGACCCGGACGTCGCTGATGTTCGGCACGTTGCGCAGGACGCTGACGTTCTCCCCGAGCAGCGACGCCACCATGGCCTTGGTCACGAGGTTCTTGGCACCCTTGACCTCGATCCGGCCGGTGAGCGGGATGCCGCCGTTGATCGTGATGCGGTCGACATCGAGTCCGACCGACGAGCCTGCCGCCTGTGACGCCTGGACGAGTGAATTCAAACCGGTACCTACTGCCTTGCTACTTGACGGGAATGGTGCGGGGCAGCCAGTTGGGCCGCCGGGCTTCGAATGCGGTGATCTGCTCCTCGCTGCGGAGCGTCAGCCCGATGTCATCGAGTCCTTCGATGAGCCGCCACCGAGTGTAATCGTCGACCTCGAACGAAACCGTGAGATCGCCGACCGTGATGGTGCGGTCGATGAGGTTCACCACCGAGTCAGCACCCGGGGACGCCTCGATCGCCGCCCAGAGCTGTTCCAGCTCCTCCTCGGTGACCTGGGCCGCCAGCAGCCCCTGCTTCCCCGAGTTGCCGCGGAAGATGTCGCCGAAGCGGGACGACACGACGACGGTGAACCCGAAGTCGCGGAGCGCCCACACGGCGTGCTCGCGCGACGAGCCCGTCCCGAAGTCGTGCCCGGCGACGAGGATGCTCGCGCCCTGGTAGGCCGGCTGGTTGAGCACGAAGTCCGGGTCCTGACGCCACCCGGCGAAGAGCGCGTCCTCGAAGCCCGTCTTCGTGACGCGCTTCAGGTAGACGGCGGGGATGATCTGGTCGGTGTCGACGTTGGAGCGGCGCAACGGTGCTGCGATGCCGGTGACGGTCGTGAACTTGTCCATCAGGCGTGCACGCCTTCCTGCTCGGTCGCCGCGTGTCTGCCGGGGCCGACCTCCAGGTCGGCGGGGCTGGAGAGCGTTCCGCGGATGGCGGTGGCGGCG
The DNA here is from genome assembly GCF_001423185.1 of Plantibacter sp. Leaf314. Taxonomy (NCBI): domain Bacteria; kingdom Bacillati; phylum Actinomycetota; class Actinomycetes; order Micrococcales; family Microbacteriaceae; genus Plantibacter; species Plantibacter sp. Leaf314. The sequence continues at coordinate 787,480 of NZ_LMOB01000001.1, forward strand.
GCGACGAGCGGCGAGACGAGGTGCGTCCGACCGCCCTTGCCCTGACGACCCTCGAAGTTGCGGTTGGAGGTGGACGCACAGCGTTCGCCCGGGGCGAGTTGATCGGGGTTCATGCCGAGGCACATGGAGCACCCGGCGAAGCGCCACTCCGCACCGAAATCGGTGATGATCTTGTCGAGGCCCTCGGCCTCCGCCTCGATCCGCACCCGAGCTGACCCGGGGACCACCATGACCCGCACGCCCTCAGCCTTCGTGCGGCCTTCGATGATGGACGCGAAGGCCCGGAGGTCTTCGATGCGGCTGTTCGTGCAGGAACCCATGAAGACGGCGTCGACCGGGATGTCCTTCATCGGCGTGCCGGCTTCGAGGGCCATGTACTCCAGGGCGCGCTCGGCGGCCGACCGTTCGTTCGGGTCCGCGATGGCGGCGGGGTCCGGCACGTTCTCGCTCAGCGAGACGCCCTGTCCGGGGTTGGTGCCCCAGGTGACGAACGGCTCGAGGGTGTCGGCGTCGAGGAAGACCTCGGCGTCGAAGGCGGCACCCTCATCGGTCGCGAGGGTGTCCCAGTACGCGACGGCCTCGTCCCAGTCGGCTCCGGTCGGCGCGTGCGGGCGACCCTGCAGGTAGTCGTAGGTGGTCTGGTCGGGGGCGACCATGCCGGCACGTGCTCCAGCTTCGATCGACATGTTGCAGATCGTCATGCGCCCCTCCATCGAGAGCGCACGGATCGCGGAACCGCGGTACTCGAGCACGTACCCCTGCCCGCCGCCGGTGCCGATCTTCGCGATCACGGCGAGGATGATGTCCTTCGCGGTGACGCCCGGACGCAAGGTGCCCTCGACGGTGATCGCCATGGTCTTGAACGGCTTCAGCGGAAGGGTCTGGGTCGCCATGACGTGCTCGACCTCGCTCGTGCCGATACCGAAGGCCATCGCGCCGAACGCGCCGTGCGTCGAGGTGTGCGAATCGCCGCAGACGACCGTGATCCCCGGCATGGTGAGGCCGAGCTGCGGGCCGACGACGTGCACGATGCCCTGATCGAGGTCGCCGAGCGAGTGGATGCGGACGCCGAACTCGGCAGCGTTCCGCCGCAGCGTCTCGATCTGCGTGCGGCTCGTGAGGTCGGCGATCGGCTGGTCGATCGCGAGCGTCGGGGTGTTGTGGTCTTCGGTCGCGATCGTGAGGTCCACGCGGCGGAGCGGGCGATCGGCCAGGCGCAGCCCGTCGAACGCCTGCGGGCTCGTCACCTCGTGGACGAGGTGCAGGTCGATGTAGATGAGGTCGGGCGTGCCGTCCTCGCCCTTGACGACGAGATGGTCGTCCCAGACCTTCTCGGCCAGCGTCCGCGGGTGCTCGGGGATGCTCGGGATGGAAGGATCGGCGTTCAGCTGCGACATGTCGTGGAATTCCTTCAAACGATGAGTGGACAGGCGTCAGCGACCTCCGCGACGAGGGAGCCTGGGTCTAGGCCTCGTCGCGGCACGGAAGGAGGAGCAGCCCGGACAGCATGGGCCCAGCGTACCACCCTGCACACGCCCGGCCTCGCCCCGCAGCCGGGCCCCCGGAGCCCCGATCCCCTACTTCGGTGCGTCGACCCCGACGCGGTACTGTCCCTGGTCGTTGATGACCTCGACCGCCACCGGGTAGCTCTTCGCGTTGTAGGAGAAGGTGCACTCGAACTGCGTCCCGGTCGTGGCCGGCTGGTCGCTCGGGCACTCTACCTTCTCGACGTCGGCCAACCCGAAGTCCTGCTTGAGCACCTCGGCCACGCCGGTCTGCACCGCCCCGCGGTCGAGCATCGGGGTGAACAGGCGGCCGACCGACAGCAGGGTGAGCGGAACCGCGATGAGCGACCCGGCCACGGCACCGATGACGACACCGGTCCAGAGTTTGCGGCCGAGCGGCTTGCGCGGCGCCTTCGGCGTCGAGGCGGACTGCTGGGCCGGGCCGCCGTACTCTGGCCCGGGACGGAACGGACCCGTGGACGGACCGGGCTGCTGCTGCCCGGGTCGCTGAGACGGCCCCTGCTGCTGCGGACCCTGCGGCTGCCCTGCCGGGAACGGAGCGCCCGGGTGCTGGGCCTGTCCCGGCCCGAAGGGCTGGGGTCCGGGAGGACGCCCCTGACCGAACGGCTGGTTGCCCTGCTGGCCGTTCGGTGCGCCCGTCGGACGAGCCTGAGGTCCTCCGTGAGGCTGGTTGGGCTGCAGCGGCTGCTGGCCCTGGCCGGACTGACCGTAGTGCGCCGGAGGACGGAATCCGTCCGGGCCCTGCTGCTGTCCCTGAGCCGGCGGCCGACCAGCGGGCGCGCCCGACGGCGGACCCTGCTGAGGCCACGGCCGCCCGGCCGCGTCGGGTGCGGCCTGCTGACCCTGGTTCGTCTGCGAAGAGCCGGTGGGCTGCTGCCCCGGGGCGCCGTTCGGCCGCCCGTTCGGGTACGACGGCGATCCGGACGCCGAGCTGTTCCCGGGCGTGCCGTTCTGGGCGGGGCCGCCCTGGGACGGACCGTGCTGGCCGTTCTGCGCGGTGCCGTTCGTCGGCTGCGTCTGCAGCTGCGGGCTCCCCGGTCCGAACTCCAGGCGCGGTGCGTTCGGGTCGGGGAACCCGGGCGGCTGCTGGTCCGGTCGCAGCGGTCCGCCGACCGGGGGTCTTCCGAGGTTCTCGGGCTTCTGGTCGTCGGTCATTTCCGCAACTCCTCGATCCGATCCCAGAACGCGGCCTGATCGGCCGCCGGGATCACCGTCGTGTCGAATCCTGATGGTGACGTCGGCAGGTCCTCGAGGGTCGACGTCCCCGACACCTCGAAGCCGGCTTGCAGCTGCAGCGGCGTGTCGCCGTCGACCGTTCCGCTCAGCTCCATCTTCACGAGCCCGCCCTCCGCGTTCTGGAAGATCGTGACGGGCAACTGCGTCGCCAGCTCATCCTCGCTGAACGAGGAGACGACATCGTCCGGCAGGTCGAAGAGCGTCCCCACCGCCAGCACGCTCTCGAGGGTCGCGCTCGTCGAGATCTGCGAGGACCCGTCGTTGCGCATCGAGACGACGACGCTGCTCGGCACCCCTTGCTCGGAGCTGCGGGTCGCTTCGACCGCCGTGTAGATGTCGCACGCGATCGAGATCCCGGGGAAGACGCACGCGGGCCCGAGCGAACCCTCCGTGTCCTCGTCCGCCGTGTACTGCGTATCGACGGCCACCCACTCCGTCGGGGCGAGTTCTTTGAGCTCGCCACCCAGGAGGAGCAGGTCGTAGTTGCGGCCTGCCTCGTGGTAGATGTCGACCGTGTTGCCGTCGGCCGAACCCTTGTCCTGGCTGAACGAGGCGGTCGGGTCACCGAACAGGACCACCGAGTCGTTCTCGTGCGACTCGAGGTCGCCGGAGACGGCGTGCACGTATGCAGACCCGATGACGTCCGGCGCCTGCCCGATCTGGGCGGCGAGGAGTTCGAACCTGGCCTCGGCGAGATCCTGCATGTAGCTCTGTTGGGCGGCGGCGTCGGGGAACGCCGAGCCTGGCGTCGTGCACGCGGTCAAGGCGAGGGCGGCCCCGCCGGCGATGACGAGGAGGCGGATCACCCCAGGGCGCCGCGTCGTCTGCAGGTGGGCGGTCACGATCCCTCCGCCAGAGCGTCGTTGTAGAGCGTGAGCGCCCGCTGGCCGAGGACCGGGCCCTCGAGCCAGGATCCGTCGCCGCGGGAGGTGACGGAGGTGACGTACCCGGCGCCGGTGGCGGGGTCGAGTCTGGTGAGCCAGCCGCCGCCCGAACATCCCGGCGTCATGAGGCAGTCGACCCGGTAGCCCGCGTACCCCTTGGTGGCCGCCTGGCTCGCGCAGTACCGCTGCGACTGGCCGTCGAACGGAGCGGCGGACGGGTACCCGATCACGGTGATGCCCTCCGGTGGGGTTCCGAAGGAGATGCCCTGACCGCCGGTGACCTCCTGGATCTTCTGACCCGACGCGTTCGGAGCGAGCCGGATGAAGGCGAAGTCGTACGCCCAGCCGTTCCCGCTCGTCGCGCCGCTGGCGTCGGAGGTCGCCTCACTGGTGAACTCGTCGGGGACGTAGGTGCTGACACCCGCCCACTGGCCGTACGGCTGGGTCTGACCGTTGGCCGCGTCGGCCGGGATGAAGATGATGTTCTCGGCGAGCTGCTTGCCGTAGGTGTCCCACACGCAGTGGCCCGCAGTCAGCACGAGGTCCATGGTCGGCGCGTTGACGACGCTCGCGGAGCAGACGTAGGTGGCGCCACCGATGGAGAAGTAGAGGCGCCCCTGCGTCGCTGCGGCGAGCCCCGTCGCCGGGTAGGGGTCACCGGCGGCGGTCGGCGCGATGGCCTTGACGTCGACGTCGGGGCCGACACCGGTGCTCGGGTGGACGACCACGCCGGTCGCCTGGTCGCCCGTGAGGGTGTCCTCGCCCGGCTTGAGGTCAGGTGCCTTCGCGCCACCGAACTTGTCGTCGGTCCAGTAGTCGTTGACCTCCTGCGGGCTCGCGTCGAAGTCCTTGCGCAGGGTGTCGTCCGTCCCGCCGGCGACGTCGATGACGGGGCCGGCCTCACCCGCGACGGGCTCCCCCGTGACCGGGATGGAACATCCCGTCAGCAGGGCGGCGAGGATCAGGACGGCGGCTGTCGCCGGAGCGCGGCGCTTCTGCTTCACGATCACCCGGCCAAGCTAGCACGCAGCAACGTCCCAGGAGATCGGTGCGAACCCTGCCGTCGCCGCGCATCGCCCCGAAACGTCGGACGACACCGCCGCGAACCGGGCATCGCGAGGGAGGCCCTCGACCCCACGACGAAGAAGCCCCGCTCCCTGTAGACACAGGAGAACGGGGCTTCTTTTCGGTGTTGTGACCCCAACGGGATTTGAACCCGTGCTGCCGCCGTGAGAGGGCGGTGTCCTAGGCCGCTAAACGATGGGGCCGTAAGCAACGGATATGAGTATGCCATACGATTTCGAGCCGTACAAATCGACGCCCTGACAGGCCTCCGGCGGGCGAGTCGGCACCCCTCCCGGCTGTGTCGCCGCGGCCTCAGGCGAGGACTCGGAGCGCCCCCGGCACCACCTCGACCACGACCGGGAGGGGTCCGATCCGTTCCCCGTCCGCGTACGCCGAGATGTCCGCCGCTCCGATCGACACGGAACGGACCCGCGACAGCCGGACGATGTCGAGTTCGGTGTGCGCGCCGGAGAACACCTTCGGGAAGAGGCGGAGGAACCGCGACCGCGACACCGGCGCGACGACGAAGAGGTCGAATCGCCCGTCGGCGAGGTCGGCCTGCGGGGCGATCAACATGCCGCCTCCGATCGAGGTGTTGTTCGCCACGGCGAGGAGCACCGCCTCCACCGACTCGGCCACACCGTCGACCACCAAGTCGTACCGGCGGGGTCGCAAAGCGATGAGTTCTCGGAGGATCGCGATGGTGTAGCGACTCCGACCGCGCGGACGCCGCATCCGGTTCGCCCGCTCGTTCACCAGTGCATCGAACCCTGCAGACACGGCTCCGACGAACCAGGTCGTGCGATCCCCGACCGTCGCGGTGCCCGCATCGATGGTGCGCGGCTCCCGATCCAGCGCCCGCACCAGCAGGTCGATGGCCGCCGCGGGGTCGTCCAACGGGATGCCGAGGCCTCTGGCGATGTCGTTCCCCGTCCCGGAGGGGACGACGCCGAACGGCAGCCCGGAGTCCCGCACCGCCTCGACCGCCAGACTCACCATCCCGTCACCGCCGACGACGACGAGCGCGTCCAGGCCGGTGTCGATCGCGGCACGCACCGAGACCCGGAGTCCCTCGACGTCGTCCTCCTGCAGGTGGACGGTCCGGTGGCCGGCGGTGTGGAGCGCGTCGAGCACCATCGGGCCGACCGCTCGGGTCGCGCCGAAGGACGCGGACGGGTTGATGGCGACGCCGATGCGTCGTTGCTGCGTGGTCACGTGCCGATTCTGACAGGAGCGGGGCCGAGCGAGGCCCGACGGACCGGGTTGCCCTGGATGCCGGGACGGTATTCACTCGTCCTATGAGACTGACGAAGTTCGAACACGCAGCATTCCTCCTCGAGACCGACGGCGCCAAGCTCGTCGTGGACCCCGGGTCGTTCACGGCACCGATCGCGGACGTCGACCACGTCGTGGCGGTCCTGATCACGCACCTCCACCCCGACCACTGGACCGGGGAGCACCTGGACCGCATCCTCGCGGCGAGTCCCGGGGCCGTCGTGTACGGCCCTGCCGGTGTGGCCGCCGCGGCAGAGGGATACGACGTCACCGTCGTCGCACCGGGCGACGTGGTGGAGGTCGGACCGTTCGTGCTCCGGTTCTTCGGCGGCACCCACGCGGTGATCCACCCGTCGATCCCCGTCATCGACAACGTCGGCGTCCTCATCAACGACCGGGTGTACTACCCCGGGGACTCCTTCGCCGTGCCGGAGGGGGTCGAGGTCGACGTCCTCGCCGCACCGGCCGGGGCCCCCTGGATGAAGATCTCCGAGGGGATGGACTTCGTCACGGCCGTCGCGCCGAAGCGGGCCTTCGGGACGCACGAGATGGTGTTGTCCGGCGCGGGGCAGAGCATGTCACACGATCGCCTGCGATGGGCGACCGAACAGGGCGGTGGAAGCTACTTCGCACTCGCCCCGCTCGACACCCTCGAGATCTGACCGCCGTCGACTACCGGCGGCGGAAGTTCGCCGCCGCCGGGCAGTCGAACGGGTCGCGGGCCGAGAGGCCGACGCGGTTCAAGTACTCGATGACGATCGCGTAGGACTGCAACAGCGTGGTCTCGGTGTACGGGACCTGCTGGGTCTCGCAGTGCTCCCTCACGATGACGCGGGCGCGGGCGAGAGCCGGTCGGGGCATGCTCGGGAACAGGTGGTGCTCGATCTGGTAGTTCAGGCCGCCCATGAAGGTGGCCATGCCGAATCCGCGGACGTTGCGCGAGGTCAACACCTGCTTGCGGAGGAAGTCGAGCTTCATGTCGGCGGGGATGATCGGCATGCCCTTGTGGTTCGGGGCGAAGGACGCTCCCATGTAGACGCCGAAGACGGCGAGCTGGACACCGAGGAACGCGAACGCCATGCCCAGCGGCAGGAAGAGGAAGATCGCTGCGAGGTACAGGCCGACGCGAGCGACGATCATGCTGATCTCCGCGACCCGGCCGTCGACCTTGCCCGGCCCGAAGAGGGTCTTGAAGGACAGCGCGTGCAGGTTGATGCCTTCGAGCATGAGGAGCGGGAAGAAGAGGTACCCCTGCTTCCGGGTGATGAGCGCCTGGAGCCCCTTGGCCTTCGCCGCGTCCTCCTCGATGAAGGAGATCGTGTCGATCTCGATGTCGGGGTCCTTGGTCACCTGGTTCGGGTTCGCGTGGTGACGCGTGTGCTTCGTCATCCACCAGGAGTAGCTGATGCCGACGATCCCGGCGGCGAGGAACCGGCCGGCGCGGTCGTTCGCCCGACCGGACTCGAAGACCTGACGGTGCGAGGCCTCATGGGCGAGGAACGCGAACTGGGTCAGGATGATGCCGAGCGCTCCGGCGATGAGGAGCTGGAACCAGGACTCGCGCAGCAGGATGAATCCGGTCACGCAGCCGAGGAGCGCGATGACGAGGAACGAGAACGTGAGGATGTAGAACATGCGGTGGCGGCGCAGCAGTCCTGCTTCACGAACCGTCTTCAACAGCGACGAGTATGAGCTGGTGACGTTCGCAGCGCCGGGCTTGCGGGGGCTCGTGGCACGAACCGGGCCGAGGATGGCTTCAGTTGACATGGGCACTCCGGAGGAATCGTGTCGACTTCCCAGCCGGGGGCGATGAGCGGACGCTCGGTCGAGCGGAAGCTCTGCAGATGGCCTCAGCCTACGGTCGACGGCTGGGGAATCACCTCACATCTCGGTATCCGCACAGGTTCCCCACGTCGAGACGGGCGATCCGGGGAAAAGTCGCAGAATTCGTCAATCCGTTACCTGTTTGAGTTCCACTTGAGCGCCCTCATGGGCTAACGTGGATCGAAGTTGTTGTGTTGCGCAGGTATTTCAAGCCGCGTTTCCACCGATGGATACGCTGCTTTTCTGAGGAGCGAGCAAAGAACACCGCGACGAACGGTCCCGAAAGTCGGGAACGGTCACTCATGAAAGAGGAAATACATGTCAACTGGAACTGTGAAGTGGTTCAACGCCGAAAAGGGCTTCGGCTTCATCACCCCTGACGACGGCAGCGCCGACGTCTTCGCACACTTCTCCGCCATCGCGACGAGCGGCTACCGCTCGCTCGAGGAGAACCAGAAGGTCGAGTTCGAGACCAACCAGGGCCCCAAGGGCCTGCAGGCTGAGAACATCCGCCCCCTCTGATTCTCTGATCAGTCGGAGCTGACGATCCGAGTGGCCGGTCTTTCCAGCCCTCGCGTCTGAGACACCGAGAACCGCCCCTGACGTTCGCGTCAGGGGCGGTTCTGTGTTTCCAGGGGGTACGTGACCGGATGTCGACCGCGCCGTCGCCCGATCGCGCCGACGGCCCGATGTCGCGAGCGAGTGGTCAGTCCTGGACCGGGACGATGAGCTCGGGCCCGTCACCCTGCAACGGTGCGACACGGTGGAACACCAGTTGCTCCGCGACGTCGGTCGCAGCGAGCACCATCTCGTCGACCTCGTCCTGATCCGCCTCATGGTGCGGGTCGAGCCATTCGTCCCAGCACTCCGGAGGGAGGGTCACGGGCGTCCGCGGGTGCAGCCCCTGCAACGACCCGACGGCCGGGCGGGTGAGGATGGTCGCACTCAGCACCCATCGCCGCGGATCGTCGTCCGAGAGCGAGCGGTCCCGCCACCACGAGTAGAGTCCGGCGAAGACGATCGGCTCACCGCCGGCCGTCTGCACGTAGTAGGGCGTCTTCACCGTTCCCTCGGTGTGCCATTCGTAGTATCCGGCGGCGGGGATGAGCGCACGGCGTCGCTTGAGCGAATCCGCGAAGGTGGGCTTCGTGGTGATCTCCTCCGAGCGCGCGTTGAAGGTCGGGTACTGGCTCTTCAGCTCCGTGGCGAACGCCGGCACGAGCGACCATCGTGCGGATTCGAGACGCCGGACCGCCGGCTCCGTCTTCGCCGAGTCGAGGATGATCGGGATCTGCTCCGTCGGGCGCACGTTGTACGAGGGCCCAGGCAGCTCGGCAGCCGCATGGTCGATGTCGAAGAGCTCGATCAGCTCTTCGGTGGATTCGGTCACGACGAAACGTCCGCACATGGGCCCAGCGTACCGGCCACCGACGACACACCACGCCGCGTGTCGGTGGTCTCGTGGACCATAGTCCCACTGAGCGTCATCCGTCGGTGAACCCGGGTCGACCCGGTTGACTTGTTCGAAGATATGTTCGAATATTGAGCCATGGCCCTCCACGCACTCGTCGACTCCCCCGTCAGGGCGGACACCGCGACCGAGCTGCACGAGCTCCAGGGCCGCATCAAGCGGATGCAGGGGACACGACTCGACACCAGGTCGCTGCCGACCGCCCCGGAACTCTCGCGACTCCTTCCCGGGGGCGCACTCCAGGCCGGCGGGAGCTACTCGGTCCTCGGTTCCACGGCACTCGCCATGTCCCTCATGGCCGGTCCATCCGCGGCCGGCACCTGGTGCGCCGTCATCGGCCTTCCAGCGTTCGGGATCGAAGCCGCGGCCTCCTCCGGGATCGATCTCGAGCGACTCGTCCTCGTCCCCCGGCCCGGGCCCGACTGGCTCACGGTCACCGCCGCCATGGCCGACGTCGCCGGGGTGCTCATCACGGCGCCCCCAGGCCGGATCGCGCCGAGCGACGCAGCACGGCTCGCCGCCCGGCTCCGCCAACGCGAGGCGGCACTCATCGTCCTCGGCTCCTGGCCGCAGAGCGACGCGACGCTCCGCGTGACCGAGAGCTCCTGGAGCGGCCTCGGCTCGGGTCACGGGCATCTCCTGCGTCGACGACTCACGGTCAGCTCGATGCTCGGGCAAGGTGGGGTCGGCAGGCCTCGCACCGCGCACCTCACCCTGCCCCTGGGGCCGCTCGACGACCGGGCCGAGCAGCCCTCCCGCACCAGGCTCGACGACGACACGGTCACCCGGCTCCCCATGGTGGTGAACCGATGACGATCGAGACGCCTGCCGAACTCGTCGAGCGCACGATGGTGCTCTGGTGTCCCGACTGGCCGATCGTGGCGGCGAGACTCTCCGGCACCCTGCCTCCGGACACCGCCGACGGTCCCCTCGCGCTGGTGGAGCACGGGGAGGTCCTCGCCTGCGACGCGATCGCTCGCCGAGCAGGAGTCCGGAGAGGGTTGCGCATCCGCGAGGCGGAGGCCCGGTGTCCGGAGTTGGTCACCGCAGACTACGACCCGGTCATCGACTCCCGGGCGTTCGAACCGATCCTGCTCGGCATCGAAGCACTCATGCCGGGCGTCCAGCCCTACCGCGCCGGGCTCTGCGCCATCCGCTCCAGAGGTCCGAGCCGCTACTACGGCGGCGAGTCGGCTGCGGCGGACGTCCTCCGCGCCTGCCTCGACGACCTCGGTGTGCCCGACGCCCGGATCGGTATCGCCGACGGCCCGTTCGCCGCAGAACAGGCGGCGCGGTCGACCGTGGCCCAGCAGGACGACTCCCGGATCCTGATCATCCCACCGGGAGCGTCCTCGGCCTTCCTGGCCCCACTGCCGGTGACGACACTCGGACGCCCTGAACTCAGCACCCTGCTGCACCGACTCGGGATCAGCACCCTGGGAGCGTTCGGGTCGCTGCCCGCGACCGAGGTCCGCGACCGCTTCGGCGTCGACGGCGCCCGTGCCCACCGTCTCGCCGCCGGCGCGGACGCCAGGAGTGTCGTCCCCCGCGTCCCACCGACCGAGCTGAACGTCGCCGTCTCCTTCGAACCTCCGCTCGACCGCATCGATCAGCTCACCTTCGGGTTCCGGCAGTCCGCGGAGCGGTTCATCGCCGGATTGACCGCGGCAGGACTCGTGACCACCGCGATCACGATCAGCATGCGCAGCGAACGTGGCGAGCGCTCCACCCGGACCTGGTTGCATCCGCGTTGGTTCACCGCCGGTGACGTCCTCGACCGGGTGCGATGGCAGCTGCAGGGCTCATCGAACATCGACCACGGACTCGCCTCCCCCGTCGAGCTCGTCGAGGTCGTCCCGGAGACCCTCGACGACGCTGCGGAACACGAGGAAGGTCTCTGGGGCAGTGGTCCGGACGAACGCATCCACAGCGGGCTCGCCCGGGTCCAGAGCATGCTCGGTCACGACGGTGTCCTGACTGCCGTGCCGTCCGGTGGGCGTCTCCTCCTCGACCGCCGCATCCTCGTCCCCTGGGGCAGTGTCCCGCCGGGTGGCGGGACCGCCGTGGCCGAACGTCGGAGCCGGCCGTGGCCCGGTACCATCCCCGGAGCAGCTCCCACGACCGTGTTCGACATCGCGGTTCCGGTCGAGGTGGTAGACGCGACGGGCAGAACGGTGGAGGTCGGCGAGCGCGGCACGCTGAGTGCACCACCCGCACGGTTCTCCGCCTTCTCCCACTGGCACGTCGTCGACGGTTGGGCCGGCCCTTGGAGCATCGACGAACGGTGGTGGGACGACGACGCCCACCGACACGTCCACCGTCTCCAGGTCGTGGACGACGAAGGCGACGCCTGGCTGCTCCTCCTGGAGGCGCAGCACTGGAGAGCCGAAGCACGGTACGACTGACCACATCCAGCCAGCACCCCAGCAGCATGACGAGAGGAACCCCCATGGGATGGAACAATCCCCCGGTGTCGTGGTCGGAGTTCGAGCGTCGCCTGTCCGACGCGAGCCGGCCGGCCGCCCTCCCGCTGGGGGCGGACGGCGGCGACAGCCCGGCCTGGTCCCGGAAGCGCGAGCCGTACGCCCCGGAGCCACCCAAGCCTCGGCCGGCGTCGACGACGGTCCCGTACGCGGAACTCCACGCGCACTCGAGCTTCAGCTTCCTCGACGGTGCGAGCCCCCCTGAACGTCTCGTCGAGGAGGCCGCAGCACTCGGGCTGCACGCTCTCGCCCTCACCGATCACGACGGGTTCTACGGGGTCGTCCGCATGGCCGAGGCGGCTGAACGGTTCCCCGACCTCCGGACCGTCTACGGTGCGGAGCTGTCGATCGGACTCGACCGGCCGCAGAACGGCGTCCCGGATCCCGTCGGTCATCATCTGCTCCTGCTCGCCCGTCGGGCCGAGGGCTATCACCGCCTCGCCGGCGCGATCACGGACGCGCAGCTCGCCGAGGGCGCTGAGAAGGGACACCCGATCTACGACCTCGAGCGACTCGCCGCGTCCGTCGCGGGCTTCGTGACCGTCCTCACCGGATGCCGGAAGGGATTCGTCCGCACGGCATTGCGCGAACAGGGTATGGAGGCCGCGGCCGCCGCGGTCGACCGACTCGTCGCGCTGTTCGGTCCGGAGCACGTCGTCGTGGAACTGAGCGACCACGGCCATCCGGAGGACTCGGCGGAGAACGACGCGCTCGCCGAGATCGCCGCCCTGCTCGACCTCACCGTCGTGGCGACCGGGAACGTCCACTACGCGACCCCTGATCAGCATCGGCTGCAGACCGCGTTGTCCGCCGTCAGAGCCCGTCGGAGTCTCGAGGAGCTCGACGGTTGGCTGCCTGCCGCCGGTGCCGCTCATCTCCGGAGCGGTGCCGAGATGGCGGCGCGGTTCGCGAGATACCCCGGGGCGGTCGCACGAAGCGTCGAACTCGCCGACGACCTCGCGTTCAGTCTGCGGGCCGTCCGCCCGAACCTCCCCCGCCAACGCGTCCCGGAGGGGCACACCCCGATGAGTTGGTTGCGGCACCTCGTCCTCGAAGCCGTCCCCGTGAAGTACCCGAACGCCACGCCGGAGCACCTCCGACGCATCGACCGCGAACTCGAGGTCATCGAGCAGAAGGACTTCCCCGGGTACTTCCTGATCGTGCACGACATCGTGAGCTTCGCCCGCAGCCGTGGCATCCTCTGTCAGGGCCGCGGCTCGGCCGCGAACTCGGCCGTCTGCTATCTGCTCGGGATCACCGCCGTCGACTCGATCTTCTACGAGTTGCCCTTCGAGCGGTTCCTCTCCAGCATGCGCGAGGAGGAGCCCGACATCGACGTCGACTTCGACTCGGACCGCCGCGAGGAGGCCATCCAGTACGTGTACGAGACCTACGGACGCCGCAACGCGGCCCAGGTCGCCAACGTCATCAGTTACCGGCCGAAGTTCGCCGTCCGGGACACGGCGAAGGCCCTCGGCTACAGCCCCGGCCAACAGGACGCCTGGTCCAAGCAGGTCGAGCGCTGGGGTGGTGTGATGTCGAGCACCGACCACGACATCCCGGACCGCGTCGTCGGCCTCGCTCAGGAGATGCTGACCCTGCCCCGGCATCTCGGCATCCACTCCGGCGGCATGGTGCTGACCGACCGCCCGGTCGGCGAGGTGTGCCCGATCGAACACGGTCGGATGGACGGCCGTACGGTCCTCCAATGGGACAAGGACGACTGCGCCTGGATGGGACTCGTGAAGTTCGACCTCCTGGGCCTCGGCATGTTGTCGGCCATCCAGTACTGCTTCGACCTCGTCGCCGAACACACCGGAGAGCGCTGGACGTTGGAGACCATCCCGAGGGACGAAGCGGGGGTCTACGACCAGCTCTGCCGGGCCGACACCATCGGCGTGTTCCAGGTGGAGAGCCGTGCACAGATGGGGATGCTCCCCCGGCTTCTCCCCCGACGGTTCTACGACCTGGTCATCGAGGTGGCCATGATCCGCCCGGGCCCGATCCAGGGTGGCGCCGTGCACCCCTACCTGCGACGGAAGACCGGCCAGGAACCCATCACCTACCTCCACCCGAGCCTCGAGCCGGTCCTCGAACGCACCCTCGGCGTCCCCCTGTTCCAGGAGCAGCTGATGCAGATGGCGATGGCCGTCGGCGGGTGTTCCGCCGAAGACGCCGACCTGCTCCGGCGGGCGATGGGATCCAAGCGCGGCGAGGAGAAGATCGAGAGCCTCAAGGACACGCTCTATCTCGGCATGGCCGGTAACGGCATCGTCGGCGCGGACGCCGATGCGGTCTACGCGAAGATCCAGGCCTTCGCGAACTTCGGCTTCGCGGAGAGCCACTCCCTGAGTTTCGCCCTGCTCGTCTACGTGAGCGCGTGGTTGCGACTGCACTACCCCGGCGCCTTCCTGGCGGCACTGCTCCGCGCGCAGCCGATGGGGTTCTATTCGCCCATGACCCTGGTCGCCGACGCCCGACGACACGGCGTCCCGGTGCTCCGCCCCGACCTGCACCGCTCGGGGGCTCAGGCCGGCCTCGAGGCGCTCGATCCGGACGCGGACCCGGGCACGCCGATCGCCCCCGGGGGACGCCCTCGCTGCCTCGAACAGGAGCAGGGACCGACGGGCGACTTCGACCCGCACCTCCCGGACGACTCCGCCGGCCACCGGCGCGACGGAGGACTCGCCGTCCGACTGGGGCTCTCCTCCGTCCAGGGGATCGGTGAGGAACTGGCGAAGCGCATCGTCGCCGAGCGGGAACGCGGCGGGCTCTTCTCGAGCCAAGCCGATCTGGCGAGGCGGATCGGCCTCAGCTCGTCCCAGTTGGAGGCGCTGTCCGCGGCCGGCGCCTTCGAGGGGTTCGGGCTGACGCGTCGCGAGGCGATGTGGGGTGCCGCCCAGGCGAGCAGACACCGACCAGATCAGCTCGAGGGGACGTTCACGACGGTGCAACCGCCACTGCTACCGGTCCCGACACCGGCCGAGCAGCTGATCTCCGACATCTGGGCGACCGGGATGTCGACCGACGACCATCCCATCCGTCATGTACGGACTGAGCTGCGGCGTCGAGGTGCCCTGCGATCCGACGAACTCCTGACGGCGCAGACGGACCGCCGCGTGGAGGTGGGGGGCATCGTGACGCATCGTCAGCGACCGGCGACTGCGAGCGGGATCACCTTCATGAACCTCGAGGACGAAGCCGGGCTCGTCAACGTGATCTGCAGCGTCGGTGTCTGGAACCGGTATCGCCGGGTGGCGAGGGAGGCCCCGGCCATGGTGGTCCGGGGCATGTTGGAGCGCTCACCGGAGGGGATCGTCAACCTGGTGGCGGATCGCCTCGAGGCTCTCCGGATCGGGGCGAACACCCGCTCGCGGGACTTCCAGTGAGCGGTTCCGACCAATCCACATCCCGGTGGGATTCCGAACTCCTCCTACAGCAGAACACGAGACTCATGGGATTCCCAGGCACGGCCGGGGAAGGAATGACCGGGAGCTTCCGGGCGTTGTCCCCAGTGTTGAGTAGACCAGAAGGGGGTCACCCATGGCGAGAGTGTACGAAGAGATCGAAGGCCGCACCGGTGAGGTGGAGCGATACCGCCACCACCCGAACGGCAAGGGCATGGTCGCAGCTCGTGCACTGATCGATCCGACGGCGTTCATCGAACGGACGACGTTCGTCGAGGCGGACGCGGACATCCGCGCCAATGCCTGGATCGGTGCCGGGACCTGGATCGATCGGTCCGCAGTGATCGGTGAGGGTGCCTTCATCGGCGCGAACGTCCACATCGGCGAGCGCTGCGTCATCGGTCGCGGCGCCAGGGTCGGAAGCGATGCGCGCTTGGGGGCGGACGTGCACGTCGCGCACGGCGCCAGCGTCGATCGAGATGCCCGGGTGGCCGATAGCGCCCTCGTCGGCGCAGAACGTCCCGTCATGACGGAACCGACCGTCCGGCAGACGAACCGCGCGCCACGTCGGCCTCGCGCGAGCGGCACCGACCGGTTCGGCAAGGCGGCCTGAGCACTCGTTCCATCACCCCGTGAAGGGCCCGGACTCGATGAGTCCGGGCCCTTCGTCGTCGTTCCACCACGTGCCAGACATCCGATATGCTAATATACCAGGATGGATCTCAAGGATTACCTGCGCATCTTCCGCCACCGGTGGCTGCTCATCGTCGCCATCACAGCCGGCATCGCGGCGCTGGCCCACGGGTACACCCTCGTCACCAAGCCCGTCTATCAGTCGACGGCCCAGTTGTTCGTCGCCGTCAAGAGCGGCGACTCGGTGGGCGAACTCAACCAGGGCAACACCTTCGCGCAGAGCCGCGTCTCCTCCTACGTCATCCTGGCGACCGGCTCCACCGTGCGCACCATGGTGGCCGAACGGCTCGACCTCGACCCCGCCACCCTGGTCGGCGCGATCTCCGCAGCCAACCCCGCCCAGTCGGTGCTGATCAACATCTCGGCCCTCGACAGCGACCCGGTGGCGGCGGCCCGCATCGCCAACACCGCCTCCGAGGTCCTCGTCGACCTGGTCGACGACGTCGAGAGCACTGATGCCGCATCGTCGACCGATGCAGCCGGAGGCCCGACCCCGGTCGGACTCACGATCGTCGAGCAGGCGTCACCGCCCTGGTCCCCGGTCGCACCCAACCCGCTGCAGAACCTCGCCGTCGGCGTGTTCATCGGTCTCGCCCTCGGCGTCGGAACCGCGCTCCTCATCGAGGTCCTGGACACCCGGCTGCGCGGCCGAGCCGCGATCGAGAAACTCACGGACACCAGCATCCTCGGCACCTTCACGGCCGAGCCCGCTGATACACCGCAGCTCATCCTCGGCTCGACGGAGAGTTACAGCCGGCGGGCCGAGAGCTTCCGCCAGCTCCGGACCCACCTGCAGTTCGCCTCCATCGACGGCGGGCTCCGAAGCGTCATGGTCACGTCCTCCATCCCCGGCGAGGGGAAGACCACCACCGCGGCGAACCTCGCTCTCGTCCTCGCCGAGGCGGGGAACTCGGTCCTCCTCGTCGACGCCGATCTGCGACGCCCCCGCCAGCACGAGCTGTTCGGATTGGAGGGCTCGGTCGGGCTGACGACGGTCCTCACCGGACGAATCAGCCTCGACGAGGCGGCGCAGTCCGTCAACGGCGCCGGACGTCTGGCCGTCCTCACCTCCGGGGAGCTCCCACCCAACCCCAGCGAACTCCTCGGGTCTGCCGCCATGGAACGAGCCCTGGCCGAGATGGAGCGCACCTTCGACGTGGTCGTCGTCGACACCCCGCCACTCGTGAACGTCTCGGACCCCACCGCACTGTCGACGCTCGCGAGCGGTGTCCTGCTCGTCGCCTCCGCCGACGGACGCCTGCACCGCGACCAGCTCCGTCAATCCCTCGAGAACCTGAGTTTCGTCCAGGCCAAGCTCCTCGGCGTCGTCCTCAATCGTGTCGAGGCCTCCCGTGGCGGGCAGTCCTACTCGTACTCCTACTACGACCGGATCCCGGAACCCGGGACGACCGCCCCGAAGCGACGCACCCGTCGGAAGACCGCGCCCACGGATGCGCCCGACACCCGCCGTCCCGCTGCGGCACCCGCTCTCCGACGCACGCCCGAACAGCAGCAGGCGCAACGCGAGCTGCCCGGAGTGACGCCCCCGGTCGACAGCTCGTCGAGCCGTCGATCACGACGGGAACGAGTATGAGCGCGACGCCAGACCCGACACCGACTCGGATCCTCATGGTCTGCACAGGCAACATCTGTCGTTCTCCGTACGCCGGGTTCCTGCTGGCCGGCGGGCTTCGCGACATCGACGCGTCCGGGTTCGAGGTGCGGAGTGCGGGGACGAGGGCGATGGGCGGACAACCGATCGATGCCTCGAGCATGGCCCTCCTCGGACCACTCGCCGCTGCGACCGACGGGTTCGTCGCGACGCAGCTGACCGCGGAGATGATCCGTCGCCAGGACGCCGTTCTGACGATGACGAGGGACCAGCGTGGCGCCGTTCTCCGCCTCCAGCCCGATGCGTTGCGGAGGACCTTCACCCTGCGGGAGTTCGGTCGGCTCCTCGACACCGTAGAGATCGCCGAGCTCCCCCGGGACCGCGCGGAGCGGTGGCGACGGCTCCTGCCCGAACTGGCGGCGAACCGGACGAGCGCACGCATCCCGGACCCGGCCGACGACGACGTCATCGACCCCTTCGGTCAGGGCGAATCAGCCTTCCGGGAGATGGCCCGGCAGATCGCGCCGGCGACGGAGCGCATCGTCGCTTTCGAACGGACCGCCGCCGACCTCGCCGAGCGGGATCCCGAATGAACGCCCCGTCGGTCCGGACTGATCCGGTCTCGGATCGCCGTCTCCTGCGCCAGAACGTCTTCGAGCGTCTCCTGGCGGAGATCATCGACGGCCGACTGGCACCAGGACGCCGCCTCCGGGACGACGAGCTCACTGCGCTGCTCGGCGTGTCGAGGACGCCGCTCCGGGAAGCCCTGGCCCGACTCGACGGCCTCGGCCTCGTGCAGACGGCTCCCAATCGGTTCACGCGGGTGGCTCCGCTCGCCAGTGGGTCGCTGTTCGAGGTGATCGACCTGCTCGACGCCCTCGTCCCCCTGCTGGTGCAGCGCATCGTGGAGCGGCTCGATGACGACACCCTCCTCGAGGCGGAGTACCTCGAGCGGCGGATCGCCCGGCTCCCGGTCGAGGAGACGACGCGGGCGGTGGGTCTGCTGTTGAGCTTCGGCGAAGGACTGCTCGACGACCTCGAACTCATCCCCTCGGTCATCACATCAGCGATGATCGCGCTCGTCCGGTACGCGGTGCAGCGACCGGTGGTCCTTATCGACGCCGGCGGGATCCCAGCCGTGCAAGCGGTCCTGCAGGCACTCCTCGACCACGACCCCGCGGCGATGAACCGTCATGCCGAAGCGTTCCTGCGTCGACTCGCCGGAGCGATCCGCGCGACCTGGTCGGATGCGGGAGCGAGCGCTCCGGATGGGGAGTCCGCGGATCAGCAGCAACGCCCGGAGCCGGTCGAGGAGGCCTGACCCGTCCGACGCGACCCTTGATCCAACGACGAAGGCCCGCGATGTTCGCGGGCCTTCGTCGTGATGCTGCTGTCTTGCTGGGGTACCTGGACTCGAACCAAGAACAACTGAACCAGAATCAGTCGTGTTGCCAATTACACCATACCCCACTGTCTGAACCGAAGCCCCGACCGAAGAACAACACTAGCCTACGGAGCCGATCGTCTCAAATCGGTGCGTTCCGGGCGCGTCGCGGCAGGTTCAGCTGGGCACGCCGGCGAGGTCCCGGTTGAGCGCTCGAGCCACCCGCGCACCGTTTCCGGCGGCCACGATGAGCTGTTGCGGGCCGGGTGGTGTGATGTCGCCGGCGGCGTACACCCCGGGCACGGTCGTGCGGCCCCAAGCATCGACGACCACATAGCCGTCGGTGTCGCGGTCGAGCGCGAGCGGCAGCAGGTACTCGAGCGGAGCGGACCATTCCGGCCGCACGAACCCGCCAGACCGCTCGATGAGCGTCCCGTCGGCGAGCATCACCCCGGAGAACCCGTCGCGACCGCCGGCCAGCTCGGCGACCGCACCGCGCTCGACCCGGATGCCCGCAGACGCCAACGCGGCCTCCTCCGGCTCGGTGACGGTGTCGGACCCGTTGGTGAAGACGATGAGATCGGACGACCACTGCGCGATGAGGATCGCCCACTCGGCCAGGTCTGCCGACTCGCCGATGAGGGCGAGCGGTGCGTCCGCCTTCTCGAACCCGTCGCACTCGACGCAGCTGTGCAGGTCCGTCCCGTAGAACGCCCGCATGTTCCCGACCTTCGGCAGGGTCTCCGTGAGCCCGCTGGCCACGACGACGGTGCGGGTCACGACGTCGCGGTCCGGCTCGCCACGGACGCCTTGGGCGACGACCCGGAATCCGTCAGGAGTCGCCTCGACCGTCTGGACCGCCGCGAACTGGATCTCGGCGTTCGCGTAGGCCGCGACCTCCTCGCGCCCCAGCCGCCGCAGATCGAGCGGCGGGACACCGTCGCGCGTGAGGAAGCCGTGGGAGCGGAGCGTCGCGGCATGGCGTGGACGGTTGCCGTCGAGCACGAGGACTCGACGCCGCGCCCGAGCGAGGTTCAGCGCGGCAGAGAGCCCCGCCGGGCCTCCACCGATCACGACGACGTCGTAGGCGTCGCTCATGACGCGAGGTGCGCGGAGAGCCGATCCAGTCGCGCGATCGATTCCGTCTTCCCGAGGATCTCGAGGGATTCGAAGAGCGGCGGCGAGATCCGGCGACCGGATGCCGCGACGCGGAGCGGACCGTAGGCGATCCGGGGCTTCAGGCCGAGCCCCTCGATGAGCGCGCCGGCGAGCGCCTCCTGGATCGAGGCCGCGGTCCACTCGGCCGCGGGGATGAGCTCGAGCGCACCGATGGAGGCCGCGAGGACCTCACCCGCGTTGGCGGGGAGCCCCCGCAGCGCGTCGTCCTGGTAGTCGAGCTCGGCGGCGCCGACGAACAGGAACCCGAGGAGCGCCGGGACCTCGCCCAACAGCGCGATGCGCTCCTGCACGAGCGGTGCGGCCTGCTCGAGGATCGCCTGCTGGACATCGGGAACCGGCTCGCTCACCACGCCGGCATCCACGAGATACGGGACGATGCGGCCGAGGAAGTCCGCGGGCTCCAGCAACCGGATGTGGTCCCCGTTGATCGATTCCGCCTTCTTGAGGTCGAACCGGGCCGGGTTCGGATTCACGTCGACGACGTCGAAGGCCGCGATCATCTCTTCGATCGAGAACACGTCCCGGTCGCCGCTGAGCGACCACCCCAGAAGCGCGAGGTAGTTGATGAGCCCCTCCGGCACGAAGCCGCGGTCCCGGTGGTGGAAGAGGTTCGCCTCGGGATCGCGCTTCGAGAGCTTCTTGTTGCCCTCCCCCATCACGTAGGGCAGGTGACCGAACCTCGGGACGAAGGTGGTGAGGCCGATGTCGATGAGCGCGTGGTACAGCGCGATCTGACGAGGCGTCGACGGCAGCAGGTCCTCGCCGCGGAGCACGTGGGTGATCTGCATGATGGCGTCGTCGACGGGGTTCACGAGGGTGTAGAGCGGCTTGCCGTTCGGACGCACGAGGACGAAGTCGGTGAACGAGCCGGCCGGGAAGGTGATCTCGCCGCGGACGAGGTCGTCGAAGCTGAGGTCGTCGTCCGGGACCCGGAGGCGGAGCGCCGGCTCACGACCTTCAGCTCGGAAGGCTGCACGCTGCTCGTCGGTGAGGTCGCGGTCGAAGTTGTCGTAGCCGAACTGCTTCGGTCGCCCCGCCGCCTCGTTGCGCGCGTCGATCTCCTCGGCGGTCGAGAAGCTCTCGTAGAGGTGCCCGGCCGCGGTCAGTCGCGCGATGACGTCGGCGTAGATGTCGCTGCGCTCGGACTGCCGGTACGGCGCGTGGGGTCCGCCGACGCCGACACCCTCGTCCCAGTCGAGCCGCAGCCAGGTCAGCGCGTCGACGAGCTGTTCGTAGCTCTCCTCGCTGTCGCGGGCCGCGTCGGTGTCCTCGATACGGAAGACGAGCTTGCCGCCCGTGTGGCGGGCGTAGGCCCAGTTGAACAGGGCCGTGCGGACGAGGCCGACGTGCGGCGTGCCGGTCGGTGACGGGCAGAACCGGACGCGGACGTCGGAACCGGAAGCCGTGGAGAAGGGGTGCGTAATCGTGTCAGACATCGACTGTCATCCTACTCGGGCCACCCACGGACGCGGCGATGCGCAGGAGTGCCGCGACCGCCGGGATGCGGTCCGCATGCGCCGCGCTCACGAGGTGCAGCGCGCGATCGTCTCCGTTCCGCGTCGGCCGGACGACGACGCCTTCGGGGAGCCGGGCCGCCGAAAGTGCGAGCGACGGGAGGAGTGCGACGCCGAGGCCTGCCGCGACGAGCGCGGTGACGGCGATCGCGTTGTCGGTCTCGTGGGCGATGTCCGGCTCGAAGCCGCTGGACCGACAGAGTCCCAGGAGGTGACCACGACACCGCGGGCAACCGGCGATCCACCGCTCGCCGGCGAGCGCCGCGAGGTCGACCTGCTCGTCGGCCGCCCGCGGATGGTCGATCGGCAGCACGAGACGCATCGGATCGGAGCCGAGGCGGTGCACCTGCAGCCCGGCGGCGCTCGCACGGTGCGGATCGTCGGGATCGCCCGGATAGCTGAAGGTGATCGCCACGTCGGCCTCACCGGCTCGGACCGCCGCCACGGCTTCCGGCGGTTCGGCCTCGACGAAGGAGACGCCCACACCCGGAACCTCGTCCGACACGCGCGCGAGCAACCGCGGGACGAGCATGGAGGAGGCCGAGGGGAAGGCCACGAGCCGCACCCGTCCGCTCCGCAGCCCGGCGAGCGCCGCCACCTCCTCCGTGGCCGCCCGGAGCGCGCGGTCCACCGCTTCGGCGTGCTCGGCGAGGATCCGGCCCGCGTCGGTCAGGCGGACCCCACGGCCGACGCGCTCGACGACCGGCATGCCGAGACGTTGCTCGAGGCGTCTGAGGTGCTGACTCACGGCCGGTTGGCTCGATCCGAGCTGGTGGGCGGCGGCAGTGATCGAGCCGGTCGCTGCGATGGCCCCGACGACGAGCAGGGACCCCGCGTCGAGCGACGTCGAGGCGGGGAGGGGGGTGAGGGCCGACATGGAAGAAGCATAATGCAGCGTTATGAATCGCATCGTGAGCCTGTCCTTGTCCTATGGATCGTCGACGAAGACACTGGAGCCATGGCCCCCACGACCTTCGACGAAGCGCGGACCTCCTTCCCCGAGGGGTCCGGCTATCTGGCCGCATGCACGCTCGGGCTGCCGACGATCGGGACGGTCGACGCCTTGACCGCCGACCTCTCGGCCTGGCAGGAGACCCGAACGGACGCCGCGTCCTACGGACGGGTCGTCGAGGACGTACGCCGTTCGTACGCGGATCTGGTCGGCGTCTCCGTGCGCGACGTCGCGATCGGGTCTCAGACCTCTGCCATGGTCGCGATGATCGCGGCGTCCGTCCCCGACGGAGCCGAGGTCCTCTGTGTCGAGGGTGATTTCAGCTCGCTCGTCGCGCCGTTCCTCATGCAGGCACACCGAGGCGTCAGGGTGCGTCACGCGCCCCTCGCCGAGCTCGCCGACCACGTCGACGCGTCGACCTGGCTCGTCGCCTACTCCGCGGTCCAGTCGGCGACCGGGGCGGTCGCGGATGCGACGGCGATCCGGGCGGCTGCGCGGGCACACGGCGCACTGACGCTCAACGACCTCACGCAGGCGGCCGGCTGGCTCCCCGTCGACGCCGCCGCCGACGACATCACGGTGTGCCACGCCTACAAATGGCTCTGCGCTCCCCGAGGGGTGGCGTTCCTGACGGTGCGCGAAGCCGTCCTCGACCGCCTGCGACCGAGTCAGGCCGGCTGGTATTCGGGCGAGGACGTCTGGTCCTCGTGTTACGGCCCGTCGCTGCATCTCGCCGACAGCGCACGGCGCTTCGACGTCTCCCCCGCCTGGCAGGCCTGGGTCGGTGCCGCACCGGCCATCGCCCTCTTCGCGGAGCTCGACGCGTCGGCTGTGTACACCCACGACACCGGGCTGGCAGCGGCACTCCGGGCGGGCATCGGCGACCGCCGATCCCTCCTCACCGGTACCCCCTCGGCCATCGTGACCTGGCTGGATCCGGACGGCGAGGATCTCCGCGCCATGCAGTCGGCCGGGATCACCGCCTCCGGCCGGGCGGGTCGGGCCAGGGTGGCGTTCCATCTCTGGAACACCGACGACGACGCCGCTGCGGTACTCGACGCCCTCGAGACCCGGCCGGCCCGGATGCTCTAGGGGCGGCGACCGGTGTTGCGCAGGATCCCGATACCGGAGACCTCGACCTCCACGACCTGACCGTCGGTGAACTCTCCGACGCCGGCCGGTGTCCCGGTCAGGATGACGTCGCCCGGGAGGAGCGTCCAGACGGACGAGGCGTACTCGACGATCGCACCGATCGAGTGGACCATGTCCGACAGCGGTGCGTGCTGGCGGACCTCGCCGTCGACGCGCGTCTCGATGGTCGCACCGTCGAAGGAGAACTCCGTCTCGATGTACGGGCCGAGCGGGCAGAACGTGTCGAAGCCCTTCGCCCGTGCCCACTGGCCGTCGGCCTCCTGCAGATCGCGTGCCGTGACGTCGTTGGCGATCGTGTAGCCGAAGATGACCTCGTCTGCGCGCTCTGCGCTCACGTTCTTCGCGACGCCGCCGATGACGATGGCGAGCTCACCCTCGAAGTCGATGCGCTCGGACTGCTTGGGGAACACGACCGCGTCGCCAGGACCGACCACCGAGGTGTTGGGCTTCAGGAAGAGGAGCGGCTCGGAGGGAGCCTCCCCGCCCATCTCGGCCGCGTGGTCACGGTAGTTCTTGCCGACGGCGACGACCTTGGAACGAGGGATGACCGGCGCGAGCAGGACCGCATCCGCGAGCGGGACGCGCTCCCCCGTCGGTTCGAAGCCCGAGTAGAGCGGATCGCCGTCGAGGACGACGAGATCCGCATCGTCGATGATGCCGTAGCGGATGGCCTGATCGTGACTGAAGCGAGCGATTTTCACCAGGCCAGCCTATCCCGAGGGACGCGGAGGACACGGAAGCCCCGCACGAGGTGCGGGGCTTCCCAGGGTGCTCGGAGCCTATTCGGCGCTCGAGGACGTCTCAGCGTCGAGTCGGGTCATCCACCCGTGGCGGTCCGGCAGACGTCCGTACTGGATGTCCGTCAGCTCCTGCCGCAGGGACATCGTCAGTTCTCCGGCGGGTGCGTCTGCGTCTCCGACGGTGAAGTCCCGTGCCTTCAGCTGCGCGATCGGGGTGACGACCGCGGCGGTGCCACAGGCGAACACCTCGACGATGTCGCCGCTCTCGACGCCCTCACGCCATTCGTCGATCGTGACCCGACGACGCTCGACCGGGTGACCGCGGTCCGCAGCGAGCTGGAGGATGCTGTCGCGGGTGATTCCTTCGAGGATCGAGTCGGACTCGGGCGTGACGAGGGTGCCGTCCTTCTTGACGAGCACGACGTTCATCCCGCCGAGCTCCTCGATGTAGGTCGCCTCCTGCGCGTCGAGGAAGAGGACCTGAGCGCAGCCCTGTTCGTAGGCCTCAGCCTGCGGCAGCAACGACGACGCGTAGTTCCCACCCGTCTTCGCCGCACCGGTGCCGCCCTTGCCGGCGCGGCTGTAGTCGGTCGACAGCCAGATCGACACGGGCGTCACGCCTCCGGTGAAGTAGGCGCCGGCCGGGCTGGCGATGACGTAGTAGTTCACCTTCTTGGCGGGGCGGACGCCGAGGAAGGCCTCCTTGGCGAACATGAAGGGCCGGAGGTACAGGCTGGTCTCCGGCGCGGACGGCACCCACGAGCCGTCGACCGCGATGAGCTGCTTGATCGACTCGACGAAGTACTCGACGGGGAGCTCCGGCAAGGCGAGTCGCTTGGCCGAGCGCTGCAGGCGTCGGCCGTTCGCGTCCGGCCGGAACGACCAGATGGACCCGTCGGCATGGCGGTAGGCCTTCAGCCCCTCGAAGATCTCCTGGGCGTAGTGCAGGACCGCGGCGGCCGGATCGAGTGAGATCGGGCCGTAGGGCTGGACACGGGGCCGGTGCCAACCGCCGTGCTCCGACCAGCAGATGTCGACCATGTGGTCGGTGAAGTGCTGGCCGAACCCGGGGGCGGCGAGGATCGCGTCGCGCTCGGCCGCCGGCACGGGCTGCTCGTTCGGGGTCACGGTGAAGGCGAGTTCGCGCCGTGCCATGGGGAGGTTGATCGTCATGATGGTGTCTTCCGTCTGGATCTGCGTGTCAGGTGGGCGTCGTCTACCGCTTCGCCGCGAGGGCCGCGATCGCATCGCCGACCTCGGTCGTCGAACGCGCTGCGCCCGTGCGGGCGGCGATGTCGGCGGTGACGGCAGTGGCCACTCGTGCCGCCTCGGTCTCGAAGCCGAGATGCGACAGCATCAGGGAGACGGAGAGGATGGCGGCGGTCGGATCGGCCAGCTGCTTCCCGGCGATGTCGGGCGCCGATCCGTGGACGGGCTCGAACATGCTCGGGTACGTGCCGTCCGGGTTGATGTTTCCCGAGGCCGCGAGACCGATGCCGCCGCTGATCGCGCCGGCCAGATCGGTGAGGATGTCGCCGAAGAGGTTGTCCGTGACGATGACGTCAAATCTAGCAGGATCGGTGACGAGGAAGATCGTGGCGGCGTCGACGTGGAGGTAGTCGACCGCCACGTCGGGGAACTCGGCGGACACGGCGTCGACGACGCGCTTCCAGAGCGATCCGGCGAAGACCAGGACGTTGGTCTTGTGCACGAGGGTCAGCTTGCCCCGGCGAGCCACCGCGGCGGCGAACGCGTAACGGACCACGCGCTCCACGCCGTAGGCCGTGTTCACCGAGACCTCGTTCGCGACCTCGTGCGGCGTTCCTTGGCGGATCGCCCCGCCGTTGCCGACGTAGGGCCCCTCGGTCCCCTCGCGGACGACGACGAAGTCGACCGCCCCGGGCTCGCGCAGCGGGCTGGGCACCCCCGGGTACACGACGGTCGGTCGCAGGTTGACGTAGTGGTCGAGGCTGAAGCGGAGCTTCAGGAGCAGGCCGCGTTCGATGTTCGCGTTCGCGAGCCGGGGGTCGCCGGGCACGCCGCCGACGGCGCCGAGGAGGATGGCGTCGTGCGAGGCGATCGCGGCGAGGTCGGCTTCGGTCAGCACCTCGCCCGTCTCGAGGAATCGGGCGGCACCGAGGGAGAACGGGGTCTGCTCGAATCGCGCCTCGCCGCCCTCGATCGCGGCGTCCAGCACCTTGAGCGCCTCGCCCACGACCTCGGGACCGATCCCGTCGCCGGGGATGACTGCGAGCTTGACGGTGCGGGACATGGGACTCCTGAGGGTGCGACGACGGTGTGCGCCCAGCTTAACGCCTGGCACCACGACGCGGTCGTGCCACCCGAGCCCGGGTGGCACGACCGACGCGCGCCTTACCGGACGCGGCGCAGACCGATCGCCGCGACGAGCATGGCGGCGACGATGAGGCCGACCCCGATCCAGGCCGCGACGCCGACGCCGCTGTCGAAGGCGTGCCGTGCCGACTCCATCAGCGCACCGGCCAGGTCGCCCGGGAGCTGCTCCGCGACGGTCGCCGCTCCACCGAGGGTCTCCCCCGCCGCCTGCTGCTGGACGGCGGTGAGCCCGTCCGGCAACACCACCGAGGAGCGGTAGGACGCGGTGAGCACCGTCCCGAGGGTCGCCGTGCCGAGGACCGCACCGAGTTCGTAGGCGGTCTCGGACACGCCGGACGCGGCACCGGCCTTCTCCGGCGGTGCGCTCGCGATCACGAGTTCGTTCGACACCGTCTCGGCGGATCCGATGCCGAGGCCGAGCGCGACGAACGCGAGTCCGATCCCGAAGGCCGAGACGTCGCCACCGGTGATCGCGATGGACGCGTATCCGACGGCCGAGACGACGAGGGCGACGGGCACGACGATCCCCGGGCGGACCCGCTTCGAGATGGGCACGATCACGAGACCGGCGACGATCATCACGATGAGACCGGGCAGCAGGACGAGGCCGGCGTCGAGTGGCGCCAGACCGAGGACCAGCTGCAGGTGCTGCGACACGAAGAACAGACCACCGACGAGCGCGGTCACGCTGAGCAGGTTGATGACCACGGCGCCACTGAACGAGGCTCGCCGGAAGAGACTGAGATCCAACAGCGGGTGCTCGAGCCGGAGCTGTCGCCGGATGAACAGGATGCCGCTCGCGACGCCGACGACCATCGAGACGACGGTGACGACGTCGAAGCCGGCCTCGGCCAGGTGCTTGACGCCGAACACGAGCGGAGTCATCGTCACGAGGATGAGCACGATGCTCGGAACGTCGATGCGACCCGGATCCGGGTCCTTGGACTCGGGGATGAGGAACGGTGCGAGCACGACGAGCGGCAACAGTACCGGCACCGCCAGCAGGAACACCGCGCCCCAGGCGAAGTGCTCGAGGATGACACCACCGACGATCGGTCCGAGCGCACTGCCGGCGGCGAACCCGCTGGCCCACACGGCGATCGCGAACCGTCGCTGGTCGCGGTCGAGGAAGATGTTCCGCAGGAGCGAGAGCGTGGACGGCATCAGCATCGCGCCGAAGAACCCGAGGGCAGCCCGGGCCGCGATCAGGAGCTCTGCGCTGGGCGCGAAGGCGGCAGCGACGGAGACGACACCGAAGCCGATGGACCCGATGAGGAGGAGCCGACGGCGACCGATCCGGTCGCCGAGGCTACCCATCGACACGAGCAGGCCGGCGAGGACGAGCGGGTAGACGTCGACGATCCAGAGCAGCTGCGTCCCGGTCGGGGTGAGCGCGCTCGAGATGGCGGGCAACGCGAAGTTCAGGACCGTGTTGTCCACCGACACCAGGAGCACGGGGAGCATGAGGACGGCGAGCGCGAACCAGGCTCGTCGACCGGCGCGCGGAGCGAGGACGGCGGTGGGTTCGGTTGCGGTGGACACGATGACCTCTTTCGGAGCGTGGAGAACGGCGCCGGTCGGGCGCCGCCCGCTCGACTATACCGTCCAGCCGGTATAGTATCAAGACGAACCCGACCAGCCGAATACGATGGAGCCATGGCGAAGCAGACCGCAGCCCGAGAACGCGTCCTCGACGCCTTCGCCGACCTGCTCATCGAACAGGGCGAACGCGCTGCGACCCTCGATGCCGTCGCCGCCGCGGCCGGGGTCTCCAAAGGTGGACTGCTCTACCACTTCGGCAGCAAGGACGCCCTCGTCGACGGCCTCATCGAGCGACTCGCGGAGATGAGCGAGGCCGACACGGCGCGGATGCTCGCGGCCCCGGAGGGCGTCGTCGAGTACTTCGTGCGGACCTCCGTCGACTGCGGCACCCCGTTCGACCGGACGATCATCGCCGTCGCGCGGCTGGCGCAGGGACAGCACGCGCAGGCGAGCGAGGCCATGTCCCACATCCGGCGCAGCTGGCTGCGCACCGTGGAGGACGCCGTCGGCGATCCCGACACCGCCCGCGCGATCGTGCTGATGTCGGACGGCCTCTACGCCAACACCGCACAACTCGGCATGGGGGTCAGCGACCCCGACGAGGGCAGTGACGAGTCGATCGAACGGCTGCTCGCCGTCATCGCGCGGCTCCTGCCCGCACCCTCCCACTGACCGTCCGGAGACGACGACGCCCCACCCCGGCACCGACCGGGGTGGGGCGTCGTCGATGGGTGCTACTGCTCGGTGATGTCGATCTCGCGCAGGAGCGTGGCGTCGATCGTCTCGCGGATGACCTCGAGCACGTCGTCGGCGACGGGTGAGTCGACCGTCAGCACGCTGAGCGCCGGTCCGCCGGCCTCGTGCCGGGCGATCTGCATGCCGGCGATGTTGATGCCGGCCTCGCCGAACCGCTGGCCGTAGACCGCCACGATTCCGGGACGGTCCGTGTAGACCATGACGATGTGGTGCTTGGCGAACGGCACCTCGACGTCGTACCCGTTGATCTCGACGATCTTCTCGATCTGCTTCGTCCCGGTCAGGGTGCCGGAGACGGAGATCTGCGATCCGTCGCTCAAGGCGCCGCGCAGCGTGATGACGTTCCGGTACTCCTCGCTCACCTCGTCGGTGAGGAGTCGGGCGACGACGCCGCGCTGCTCGGCCAACAGCGGCGCGTTCACGTAGGACACCGTCTCGCTGACGATGTTCGTGAAGATCCCCTTGAGTGCGGCGAGCTTCAGAACGCTGACGTCGTAGCCACTGAGCTCGCCGTGCACCTCGACGTCGACGCTCGTCAGCGACGAGGTCGACAGCGAGGCGAACACCTGTCCGAGCTTCTCCACGAGCGGGATACCGGGACGGACGTACGGGTCGATGACGCCACCGGCGACGTTGACCGCGTCGGGGACGAGTTCGCCACCGAGGGCGAGTCGCACGGATTTGGCGACGGACACGCCGGCCTTCTCCTGTGCTTCGTCCGTCGAGGCGCCGAGGTGCGGCGTGACGATGACGTTCTCGAGGCCGAGCAGCTTCGTGTCCGTGGGCGGCTCGGTGACGAAGACGTCGAGACCGGCGCCGGCGATCACACCGTTCGAGAGCGCCTCGTAGAGGGCGTCCTCGTCGATCAGACCACCGCGGGCGACGTTCACCACGTAGGCCGTCGGCTTCATGAGTGCGAACTGCGGGCCGGCGATCATGCCCGTCGTCTCCGGCGTCTTCGGCATGTGGATCGTGATGAAGTCGGACTGAGCGAGCAGTTCGTCCAACGTGACGAGCTGCACGCCGAGCTGCTGCGCACGCGCCGACGTGACGTAGGGGTCGTAGGCGATGACGTTCGTGCCGAACGCCTGGAGGCGGGCGGTGATGAGCGCGCCGATCCGACCGAGACCGATGATGCCGATGGTCTTCTCGTACAGCTCCGTGCCGGTGTACTTGGAACGCTTCCACTGGCCCTGGGCGAGCGCGGCGTGGGCTGCCGGGATGTGGCGAGCGAGGCTCAGGATGTGGCCGACGGTGAGTTCGGCCGCGGAGATGATGTTCGACGTCGGCGCGTTGACGACCATGACACCCGCCGTCGTCGCGGCCTTGATGTCGACGTTGTCGAGGCCGACCCCGGCGCGGGCGATCACCTTGAGACGGGTCGCCGCCTGGATCGCCTCCTCGTCCACCTTGGTGGCGGAACGCACGAGGATCGCGTCCGCATCGGCGATGGCGTCGAGCAGCGCAGGGCGGTCCGTCCCGTCGACGGAGCGCACCTCGAAGTCGGGCCCGAGGGCGTCGACGGTGGCTGGTGAGAGTTCTTCGGCGATCAGTACGACCGGTTTCGACACGGAACGGTTCCTTCGCAGTAGCAGTGGGGTGGGCAGCGCGTCGGTGTCCGGCGGCCGTCGCAAGCCTATCGGAGGCGCACTCGGCGGTTCGTCGTGTGACGCCGCCGCCGGTGGTTCAGGCGGAGAGGTCGATGAGCTGCTGGGCGCCGAACATCGCGAGGATCGACAGTGAGACGGCCGCGACCACGCAGAGCGCGACGAGGTATCTGACCGCCTGCTCCCCCAGTGAGCGCCCGCGACCCGTCCGGTACGCGATCGCGAAGGCCACGATCGGGAGGAGGAGGCCACCGATGAGGACCACCCAGCCGAGCGGGAGGACCGGGACGCCGAGGCCGTCCGCCGTTCCGAGGATGCCGACGAGGTTGCCGACGCCTTCGAAGACGTCGTAGGCGAAGAACAGGCCGAACAGGACGGCGATGCACCAGCTGAGCCAGGAGGGGCGAGGGGTGGTGGGCTTCGGAGCGGTGTCCGCACGGGTCGAGGGCATCGCGATCACACTCCTCGGAGGAACGGCCAGGGCAGGATGAGCAGGACGCCGAGGAGGAGCATGGCGATCCGGACGAGTGGCCTGCCGCCACGCGTCAGCCAGAGGGTCGCGGCCATCCAGACGGGTCCGGCGGCGACCGCCAGACCCTGCCCGAGGTCGAACATGAAGCGGCCGACCGCGTCGCTCGGGGGTGCGGCGTCCGGCCGGAACGCCGAGATGAGCCAGCCGACGCTGTAGAGCAGGAACACGCCGCCGAAGATGCCGAGGGTCACGAGCATCACCGAGCTCATCTGCTCACGCTCCGCGACGGCAGGCCCGGCCGGCACCCGATCGGCTGCAGCCACCTCGTCCGGCTCGGACTGCTGCTCGGCCTCCACGGGGGTCGCCGGAACGGAGGCCGAGGGAATGGGGGCCGAGGGGACCGATTTGTCGAGCCGCGCGGCCGGAGCGGGGGTCTCGAGCGCCTCACTCGAGGGCGCTCCTCCTCGGCTTCGCTCGCCTGACGCTGAAGGGTCGAGCGTCGGATCGTCGTCTCCGGCCCAGCTCAGCGCGTCGTCGTCCCGCTGCTCCGTCATGCCGCCAGCCTATCGTCGCTGAAGCGTCCTCAGGTGCGACGGCCGGCCCGCGACGGAGCACAATGGCACGGTGAACCCGTTCTCCATCCTGCAGTCCATCCTGACGATCGTCCTCGCGCTCATGTTCGTCGGGATGGGCCTCCTCCACTTCCTCCCCGGCCCGGGGAGGACCATGGCCGCGATGATCCCCGACCGGCTCCGCGGCACGACTGTCACCCCACGGATGCTGGTCCTCTTCACCGGCGTCTGCGAGATCGCCGGCGGTCTCGGCCTGCTGATCCCGGCGACGAGGATCGCCGCGGTCTGCTGCCTGATCGTGTTCCTCATCGCCGTCTTCCCGGCCAACGCCGCCGCCGCCCGGCAGCCCGCCCGGTTCGGTCGCCTCGCGGTCCCCCTCGTGCCGCGGCTGATCGGCCAGCTCGTGCTGATCGCCGCACTCGTCGCCGTGGCGATCTGACGACCCGGACCGATCAACCTGCTGCCGGCGGACGGCCGGCGACCGTCACACCGCGACGGCGGCGCGGCGGACCGCTGCGACGGCTCGGGCGACCGTCGTCGCGTCGGTGATGTCGTAGCTCGGGGATCCGCCGCCAGGACCCGTCTCGGTGACCCGCCCGGCCCGGCGTCGGGCGGAGAGGTGCACCGCGTCGACCCCGGCTCTGGCGAGCGTCGGGATCGCGTCGATCGTCACTCCCCCGCCGGCCATG
Source organism: Plantibacter sp. Leaf314 (assembly GCF_001423185.1). Taxonomy (NCBI): domain Bacteria; kingdom Bacillati; phylum Actinomycetota; class Actinomycetes; order Micrococcales; family Microbacteriaceae; genus Plantibacter; species Plantibacter sp. Leaf314. The sequence continues at coordinate 819,870 of NZ_LMOB01000001.1, forward strand.
ATCTCCATCGAGCCGTCACCGTTCGACGCCATCGCCGCGAGCTTCTCCGCGCCGTCGATGCTCGCTCGCGCGCCACCCGACGTCAAGAGGCGGTCGACCCCGGCGTCGCGGAGCTCGTCCGCGGCGCGGACCGGGTCGAGCGTCGCGTCGACGGCACGGTGGAACGTCACGGCAAGCGAACCGGCGGCCTGCCGTAGTTGCGCCAACGCCTCCGTGTCGATCGTGCGATCGGCCCGGAGGGTGCCGACGACGATCCCTGCAGCACCCGCCGCCTCCAAGGCGAGGATGTCGCCCGACATGACCTCGATCTCGGCCGGTGTGTAGACGAACCCGCCTTCACGAGGCCGGACCAGGACGTGGACGAAGTCACCGAGCCCGGCCTCGTCCGCCGCCCGGACCGCGGCCATGACGAGGCCGATGGACGGGGTGAGCCCGCCGGACCCGAGGGCCTGGCAGAGCTCGACCCGCTGTGCACCCTCGCGGATGGCGATGCGGACCCCCTCGAGGTCCTGGACAGCGATCTCGACGGCGATTGGCGACTGGGAGCTCATTCGGACCATTGTTCCAGGGATCCCCTCGGTGGCATGACGCGCACGCCGATGCGCTACTTGTCCGTGCCCTGCGAAACCGAACCCTGCAGCTGACGCTGGAAGATCAGATACACGATGAGCACGGGGACGACGGTGATGACGGACGCCGCGAAGAGCGCACCGAAGTCCACCGAATACCCGGCCTGAGCCGCGAACGACGCCATGCCCTGCGTGAGGACGTAGTTCTGCGGGTTCGAGTTGAGCGCCACCGGCAGGAGGAACTGGTTCCACAGGCCCACGAAGTTGAGGATCGCGACGGTCGCGAGCCCTGGCCGCGCCATCGGGAGCATCACCTGGAAGAACGTCCGCCACTCCCCTGCTCCGTCGATCGCGGCCGCCTCGGCGATGGAGACCGGCAGCGACTTGAAGAAGGAGAAGAGGAAGAACACGGTGAACGGGAAGGCGAACGCCGCGTACGTGAGGATGAGTCCCGGGAGCGAGTTGAGCAACCCGAGGCTCTGCAGCACGAAGAACAACGGCACGATCGCGAGGAACACCGGGAAGGTGAGACCGGCGAGCATCAGATAGTAGATCGCTCGGCTCCCGAAGAAGCGGAACCGCGCCAGCACGTACGCGCACATCGAACCGAACAGCATGGTCACGATCAGGGCGCCGAAGACCACCACGATCGAGTTCAGGAAGAAGCTCCCGATGCCGGCCGTCGTCCACGCGTTCACGTAGTTGTCGAAGTTCCAGTTCGACGGCAGGGAGAACGGCGAGGCGAAGATCTCCGAGCTGGTCTTGAACGACGACATGACCGTCCAGAGCAGCGGGACGACGACCACGATGGACCAGATGATCAGCACCGTGTGGGATGCCGTCCCGACGACGCGGTCGCCCGTGGTCGGTTTGCGGCTGGCCGGTGTGCGCGTACCGGGTTTCCCGACGACCGCCGGGTTCGCGGTCGTCGCCGTGGTCTGGACGGTCATTCCGCCACCCCTTCATCGTTGCCGCCGGTGAGCCGGCTGACCAGGAAGACGACGCCGGCGAACATCAGGGTGACGAGCGCGAGCACGACCCCCATGGCGCAGGCGTAGCCGAACTGGCCTTTGGTGAACGCCGTCGTGAACAGCTGCTGCGACATCACGAGCGTGGTGTTCGACGGGCCGCCGCCCGGGTTCAACGCGGCCATGTACACGAACGCGTCGAGGGCGAGGATGCCCATGTAGATGTACGCCGTCTGGATGTTGTCCCGGATCAACGGGATGGTGATCGTGAGCGCGGTCCGCAGGCGACCCGCGCCGTCGATCCGTGCCGCCTCGTACACCTCGGCCGGCACACCCTTGATCGCCGCGATGAAGAGCACCGTGTAGAACCCGATGAGTCCCCAGACGATGACGAACATGGTGGCGATCATCGCCGTGTCCGGCGAACCGAGCCAGGCGAACGAGGCGAACTGGTCGAGACCGATGCCGGTCAGGAAGCCGTTCAACAGCCCGGACGACGGGTCGTAGATCTGCTTCCAGATGAGGCCGATGACGATGGCCGGCACGACGTACGGGAAGAACGTGATCACGCGGTACACGCTGGAGTTGCGGAGGCCGCGGATCGGTCCGTTGCTCGGTCCGCCGATCGTGATGAGGGAGGCGAACAGGAACGCGATCCCGAGGGTCACGAGCGGCAGGACGATCGCGAGCGCGACGCTGTTGCCCATGGACTGGAGGAAGGTCTGGTCCTGGAAGAGCTTCGTGTAGTTCGAGAACCCGACGAAGTCCATGCCCGGGGAGAACCCGGACCAGTTCGTCAACGAGTAGTACGCCGCTTGCGCGAACGGTGAGACCACGAAGACGACGTACCCCACCACCGGCACGATCAGGAAGACCAGGAAGAACGAGACCCGGTCGAACGTGAAGTCCCGGCGGCGCAGCCGCCGGGCGGCGGGAGGGGTGGCCCCTCCCACCTTCCCGATCGGCGTGCCGACGGCCGTCATTTGACGGTGACCTTGTCCACGGAGTCGTCGTTGCGGACCTTGTCGGAGATGTCCTGCATGCCCTTGGTGAGCGTGGCGACGTCGGAACCACCCTGGAGGAACGTGTTCCAGAGGACGAGGAGGTCCGTGTTGAGCCCGTAGAGGTCGATGAAGCTCCAGGAGAACACATCGGTGCCGGCGTCGTTCAGCATCTTCACCTGGGACACGAGCGCCGTCGAACCGAAGCCGTCCTCGGGGATCGTGTCCTTCACGATGGTCGACGAGAAGGTCGTCTTCGCGAAGTTGACCGCAGCGTCGTTGGAGAGCATGGACCGCAGGAACTCCTTGCCACCGCCGACGTTCTTGCCCTGCGACGGGACGATGAACCCTTCACCGGCCGTGCTGTGCAGCGCCGAGTACGGCAGAGCGGAGTCGGCGGAGACCGTCGGCTCGGGCGCGCCGGTCATCTTGAAGCCGTCCTTCGTCTGGGTCTTCATCTCGTTCTCGATCCAACCGCCCGAGGGGTAGAGGATGAAGTCCTCCGAGTTGCTCCACTGCGCCTGCGCCGCGGTGAACTGCGTTCCGGCGCCACCGGGCTTGACGTACCCGGCGTCGATGATCGCCTTGAGGCCCTTGAGCACGTCCTGGACGGCCGGCTTCGACCAGCAGTCCGCCTCGAGGTTCTCGAGCGCCAGACGGACCTCGTCGCCGCCCTCCTTGATCGCCGAGGCGATCGCCATCGTCAGGTAGTAGGTGGCCGCCTCGGTGCCCCAGCCGAACAGGTACTTGCCCTGCTCCTTGGCCTTCGCGCCGAGGTCGAGCGCCTCCGCCCACGTCTTCGGGGGCGTCCAGCCGTTCGCCTCGAAGAGCGCCGCCGAGTACCAGACCGCGTAGACCGTCAACACGTAGTTCAACTGCACGAACTTGCCGTCGAAGGTGCCCGGCTCGACGACACCCGGGTAGAGGGTGTCCTTGATGACCTTGCCCTCGTAGTTCTTCGCCTCGATGACGTCCGTCAGGTCGGCGAGCTGCTCGCGGATGGTGTTGATGCCGATGAGGCCGGCACCGCTGTTGTCGATGACGTCCGGCGGGTTGCCTGCGACGAACCGCGGCTGGAGGGTCTGGGCGATGTTCGTCGCCGCCGTGACCTTGACGGTCGAGCCCTTCTGCTGCTTCTCGACGAGCTTGCCGGCGAACTCGGTGTACTCGATGCCGTACCCGCCCTTGAAGATGACGGCGTCGACCGTCGAGTTGGCTGCCATGCCGAACGGGTTGTCGGCCGTGACCGGTCCGCCGGTGGTGGTCGCCCCGCCTCCACCGCCGACACAGGACGCGAGCGTCCCGCCGAGCGGGAGGAGGATCGCGGTCGCGAGTGCCCCTCGGAGGAAATCGCGGCGTTGGAGCGTTGCTGGCTGCTTGTCCATCGGTCTACCTTCCAGTGATTCGTGTCGTGCCCGGGTGTGGTGCTGTCGGGGTGGTGCGGTCGGGTGTGTGGTGCGGGTGTCGGGGCGCCTCAGGCTCAGGCGTCACGTCGGATCCGGCCTCGGTAACGGTCCTCGAGCACACCGTTGTGCTCGTCGCCGCCTGGGATGTTGGCCGAGATGTAGAGCGGTGGGGTCTCGCCGGTCGCCGCGATCCTGGTCGCGACGCCGATGGTGAGGAGTTGCGCGAGGTACGCGGCCGTGATCGAGGAGACCGCGCCGACCGGGACGCCGTCCTGGACCTCGATGGTCGCGTCCCCGAAGGGGGCGCGGTTGTCGAGGACGACGTCGGCGACCTCGGAGAGCCGCAGTCCGCTCGGGTGCTTGGGCTCGACGCGCGAGGTGTGCTCGAGCGAGGTGACCGCGATGACGGGGTGGCCGTGCTCCTTCGCGAGCAGGGCGAGCCCCACGATCGACCCGTTGACGCCGGAGTTCGAGGCGATGATGAACACGTCGCCCGGCCCCACGGGGGAGATCGCGAACAGTTCCGCCGCGACGTCGCCGCTGCGTTCCAGTGCGGCACCACCGAGGTCGTCGACGGACCGGTCGCCGCGCAGGACGACGTCGCGCAGGGCGATCTTGTTCGTCGGGATCAGCCCGCCCGCACGGCCGGCGATCTCCATCGCGAAGGCCTCGGAGTGGCCGGTACCGAACGCCTGGATGACCGCGCCCTGGTCGAGCGCCGTGATCAGGAGGTCGATCGCGGGGTCGAGCTCGCCGGACCGCGCCGCCCGGGTGATGTCGGCGATACGCGAGGTGACCTCCTCGGTGTACTGGTCGAGGTGATCCGTCCAGCTCGTGGTGGATGCGGTGCTCATGCGGTTCCTCTCAGACGCCAACGGGCGACGGGGTCTCGGAGAGGGCTCCGGCCCTCGTCGGTCGGCGGTGGGGGGCGACCGCGAGCGCGGAGGCCGCGAGGCGCTTGGTCGTGCGTTCGAAGTTCTGCTGGGCGACGAACAGGTAGAGCAGGTCGAGGACGAACAGCTGGCCGTGCTTGGCGGAGAGGTCGTCCGGCTGGAGGAACCGTTCGTGGGCCGAGGTGATGATGGCCAGGGCCGACTCGGCCACGAGCGGGGAATCCGGGTTGTTGCTGATCGCCACGGTGAGCGCGCCGGCGCGGCCGGCCTGGCGGAGCATCTGGATGGTCTCCTCGGTGCGTCCGGTGTTGCTGATACCGAGGGCGACCGTGTCGGGTCCCTGGATCGCCGCGCTCGTGAGGCCCGCGTGCACCTCCGACCAGGCGTGCGTGCTGATGCCGATCCGGTAGAGCCTCGCCTGCATCTCGTCGGCGAGCATCGCACTCCCGCCGACACCGTAGATGTCGACGTTCCGGCTCCTCGCGATCGCTCCGGCGATCTCGAGCATGACGTCGAGGTCGATCACCTCGGCGGTCTCGCGCAGCGTCCGCGTGTGGGCGTTGAGCAGGGTGCTCAGGACGTCGGGCGCCGAATCGTCGGGACCGAACGCCCGACCGATGTCGGTGCGCCAGGAGTCGCGGGCCGTGCTGCGACCGAAGTCCTTCGCGAGGTCGACCCGGAACGGCGCGTACCCCGTGTACCCGATGATGCGGCAGAAGCGGGTGATGGTCGCCGCGGAGACGCCGGTTTCGGCGGCGAGTTCACCGATCGTGAGGGTGAGGGGGGCGTCGGGGTTCTCCAGGAGGTAGTCCGCGATCCGCAGCATGACCCCGGACATCTCCGGCATCCGCGACCGAATCCGGTTGGTCACGCCGGTGGCGTGCTCGACCGGTGGGTCGGTGCGGACGGAAACAGTCATGGAAATTCCTTTTCTCCTTCGTTGGAGGGACGCGAAACTGATTCTTACAGTACGTTGTGGCCCACGGCAACATGTTTCGAGATGATGACGATGATGAAAACAACACTGGCGGTCGATGCCGGCGGCACCTCGTCCCGCGCGGCGCTCGTCGACGCCTCGGCCCGGCGCCTCGGCTCCGGGCGGGCGGGCGGCGGGAATCCGACCTCGTCGGGCGTCGACGCCGCTGCCGCGCAGATCGCCCTCGCGGTCCGTGCCGCGCTCGACCAGGCCGGGAGCACGCCGTCCGGCCCGGCCGTCGAGACCGGGTCGCCCGTGGTGATCACGCAGGCGGGACTGGTGTCCGACGCCTACCGGCGGGCCCTCGACGCGCACCTCAGCCCGCTCGGACTCGGACCGGTCGTCATCGAACCGGATCTCCTGGGCATGTACGGATCCGGCTCGGCGTCTCCCGACGGCATCGTCCTCGTCGCGGGCACCGGGAGCGTCGCCGGACGGATCAGGGACCGCCGGGTCGTCCGCGAGGTCGGTGGCGCCGGGTGGCTCCTCGGCGACGGCGGCTCCGGGTTCTGGATCGCCCGTCGGGTGATCCGCGCGGTCGCCGCCGACCTGGACGACATCGGACCGAGGACCGCGCTCACCCCGTTGCTCTGCCGGATGATCGGCATCACACCGGAGACGACGACCTCCGACCACGCGCACCGTCGCCGATCGTCGGCGCTCGACGCGCTCATCCGGTCCGTGAACGACGGTCCGCCCATCGCCATCGCACGCCTCGCGCCGCTCGCCTTCCTGGCCACTGACGACGAGGTCGCGGTGGCGATCCTCGACGCCGCAGTAGACCGGTTGACGCTGCTCGTGGAGCGCGTCGCGGATCCGGGCTCGGAAGACCACGACGCCGCGCTCGTCGTCGGTGGGAGCGTCCTCGTGGACGGCCTCCTCCCGGCCGTCGGTTCTGCGAGGGACCGCCTGTCGGCCGCGGCCGCGGGAGCCCGACTCGTCCCGGTCGCCGACGGCCTCGTCGGCGCCGCGGCCCTCGGCCTCAGAATGCTGGGCGAGGACGTCGACGACGCGACGCTCGGTCGGCTGCGCGACGACCTGGCGGCGGGGGCGACCCGATGACGCCGGGGCACATCGCCGTCATCGGCACCGGCGCCATGGGGCAGGCGCACGTCCGCGCCCTCGCCGGACTCGGCGCAGCCGACCGGATCGCCTACCTATGCTCGGCGCGCTCTCCGAGGCCCATGCCCGAAGCACCGGGCGCGCGGCTGACGACCTCCGTCGACGAGGTGCTCCACGACGCCTCGGTCGACATCGTCGTCGTCTGCACGCCGACCGACACCCACCGGGACCTCGCGGTCCGCGCGCTCCGAGCCGGCAAGCACGTGCTGCTGGAGAAACCCATCGCCCTCGAACTCGCCGACGCCCACGCGATCCTCCGTGCCGCCGAGGAGGCTGGACGCATCCTCATGGTCGCGCACGTCGTCAGGTTCTTCGGCGGGTACGAGGCGATCGACGACGCCGTGCGCGCCGGCGCCGTCGGCACGCCCCTCGCGGTCACGGCCGAACGATTGAGCGCCCCCGCTCCCCCGTCCCCGTGGTGGCAGGACGAGCGACGCTCCGGCGGCCCGTTGGTGGACTTCGCGATCCACGACTTCGACCAGCTGAACCGGCTCCTCGGCACGCCGCGTGCCGTCTCGAGCCGCCGGACCGGCTCAGACCGACCGATCGAGACGACCGTCGAGTACGCCGACGGCGGCATCGGGCGCGTCCTGACGTCGATGGACCTCCCGCCCGCCTTCGGGTTCAGCTCGGCCATCGAAGTACTCGGCAGCACCGGCCTCCTCGCGCACCGCTTCGTGGGCGCGTCCCCGACGCATCGCGCACCCCTCTCGATCGAGGCGCTCGGTTCCGCGACGCCGAGTCGGCCGTACGAGCTCGACGAGACCGACCCCTATCAGCGACAGATGGCCTCGTTCCTCGACTGCGTCGAGCGAGACGTCGAACCGGTGCGGGTGACCGGGCCGAGCGCGATCGCGGCGCTCGCCGTCGCTCTCGCGGCGAAAACCTCATTGGACACCGGGACACCGGTGCAGCTCGCCGAGCCCACCGACGGCTGAACCGCCGGTAGGACGCTGACGGTGTGTGCCGCCGTTTGCCGCACGATGCGGCCAGACATCCGACCTTTCGTGTTAGCCTGCCCGCATCGCCGTGAACCCGCTCGACGATCGAAAGGCCGCCGTGACCGAGACCAACACCACCAGACCCGACGCCGCCTGGTTCGACGAGGCGAGATTCGGACTCTTCCTGCACTGGGGCCTGTACGCGCTCCCCGCCCGGCACGAATGGGTGCAGACGCGGGAACACCTGTCCGCCGCGCACTACGAGCGCTACCGCGAGCACTTCGACCCCGACCGCTTCGACCCGCGCGCCTGGGCCAGGCAGGCGAAGGCCGCCGGCTTCCGATACGCCGTCCTCACGACGAAGCACCACGACGGCTTCTGCCTCTGGGACTCGGCACTCACCGACTTCACCTCGATGCACACGCCCGCCGGCCGTGACCTCGTGGCCGAGTTCGTGGAGGCCTTCCGGGCCGAAGGGCTCCGCATCGGTTTCTACCACTCGCTGATCGACTGGCATCACCCCGACTTCACCGTCGACGGGATCCACCCGCTCCGGAACGACCCCGAAGCGCTCGCCGCCAACGCCGACCGCGACTGGGGCCGCTACCGCGATTACCTCCACGGTCAGGTGCGCGAACTCCTCACCGGGTACGGCACGGTCGACTACCTGTTCTTCGACTTCAGTTACTCGCAGGGCATCGAGGGACTGCCGGGCAAGGGTGCGGCGGACTGGGGATCCGAGGAACTCGTCTCGATGATCCGCGAGCTGCAGCCGGACATCCTCATCAACGACCGACTGGAGCTCCCGGGTGATGTCACCACTCCGGAGCAGTACCAACCCGTCGAGACACCGGTCGACGCGGACGGTGGACCGCTCCGCTGGGAGGCCTGCCAGACGTTGAACGGGAGCTGGGGGTACGACCGGGACAACCTCGACTACAAGTCACCGGAACTCCTCCTGCGGATGCTCGTCGACTCCGTCTCGAAGAACGGCAACATGCTCCTGAACATCGGACCGACGGCCCGCGGGACGATCGATCCTCGGGCCGTCGAACGCCTGGAGGTGCTGGCCGACTGGTTCGCGCTGCACGAACGCGCGATCCGCGGGTGCGGTCCGTCAGAGTTCGCGAGCCCGTCCGATGTCCGGTACACCCAGCGCGGTGACCGCCTCTACGTGCACGTCTTCGCCTGGCCGTTCGTGCATCTGCACCTGCCGGGACTCGGCGGCAGGGTGCGCTACGCACAACTCCTGTCGGACGGCTCCGAGGTCCCCTTCCAGGTGCATCGACCGGAGCACGACCTGCCGAACCAGCACACCCAGCCGAAGGGGCTCGGTCCGGACACGGTGACGCTGCATCTCCCGATCGGCGAACCCGCCACCCCGATCCCCGTCATCGAGATCTTCCTCGAGCCGGGCACGACCGGAGTGGCAACGGCCTGAGGCCTCCCACAGACGACGAAACGCCCGCCCCGACGGATCGGGGCGGGCGTTCTGACTCGGTGCCGCTGAGCGACAGGACGAGCGGAGACTAGCGGGCGACGCTGCCGTCGACGTAGTCGTCGTCGTTCGAGGCGTTCCACGCGAAGAGCTTCCGCAGCTCGCGACCGGTGGCCTCGATCGGGTGGTCCTCACCCTTCTTACGCAGCTCGAGGAACTCGGGCGCGCCGGCGTCCTGGTCCTCGATGAAGCGCTTCGCGAAGGTGCCGTCCTGGATGTCCTTGAGGACCGCCTGCATGTTGGTCTTAACACTCGGGTCGATGACCCGCGGGCCGGAGACGTAGTCGCCGTACTCGGCCGTGTCGGAGACGCTCCAGCGCTGCTTGGCGATGCCGCCCTCCCAGATGAGGTCGACGATGAGCTTCAGCTCGTGGAGCACCTCGAAGTACGCGATCTGCGGCTGGTAGCCGGCCTCGGTCAGGGTCTCGAAGCCGTACTGGATCAGCTGCGAGACACCGCCGCAGAGGACGGCCTGCTCGCCGAACAGGTCGGTCTCGGTCTCCTCGGTGAAGGTGGTCTTGATGCCGCCGGCACGCAGGCCGCCGATCGCCTTGGCGTAGGACCAGGCGAGCGCCCAGGCGCTGCCGGTCTCGTCCTTCTCGACGGCCACGATGACGGGGACGCCACGGCCGGCCTCGTACTCGCGACGCACGGTGTGACCCGGGCCCTTCGGGGCGACCATGAAGATGTCGACGCCCTCGGGAGCCTCGATATATCCGAAGCGGATGTTGAAGCCGTGGCCGAAGACGAGGGCCTTGCCCGGTGCGAGCTGGTCCTTGATCGACTCGGCGAAGATCGTGCGCTGGAACTGGTCCGGCGCGAGGATCACGATGACGTCGGCCCATGCGGAGGCGTCGGCCACGTTCTTGACGGTGAAGCCCTGCTCCTCAGCCTTGGCGGCCGACTTGGAGCCGTCCTTCAGGCCGACGACGACCTCGACACCGGAGTCGCGGAGGTTGAGCGCGTGTGCGTGCCCCTGCGAGCCGTAGCCGATCACGGCAACCTTCTTGCCCTGGATGAGCGACAGGTCTGCGTCCTGGTCGTAGAAAATCTCAGTCACTGGTGGTTCTCTCCTTGGTTGTGGTTTCGCACGATGTCGCCGAGGCGACTAGTTCTTGAAGACGCGTTCGGTGATGGACTTGGACCCGCGCCCGATGGCGAGGAGGCCCGACTGGGCGATCTCCTTGATGCCGTAGGGCTCGAGCACCTTGAGGAAGGCCGTCGTCTTCCCCGAGTCACCCGTGACCTCGATGACGAGCGCATCCGTGGCCACGTCGACGACGCGGGCGCGGAACAGGTTGACGGCCTCGAGCACCTGGGAACGGGTGGAGTTGTCGACGCGGACCTTGATCAGCAGGTGCTCGCGCTGGACGGACTGCGCCGGATCGAGTTCCACGATCTTGATGACGTTGATGAGCTTGTTGAGCTGCTTCGTCACCTGTTCGAGCGGGAGCTCCTCGACGTCGACGACGACCGTGATCCTGGACAGACCCTCGATCTCGCTGTGACCGACGGCGAGGCTCTCGATGTTGAAGCCCCGGCGGGCGAACAGCCCGGCGACGCGGGTCAGCAGACCGGGCTTGTCCTCGACGAGGAGGCTCAGGACGTGGCTGCTCATGCTCAGGCCTCCTCATCGAACGACGGACTGTGGTCCTTGGCGTACTGGACGTAGCTGTTGCTGACGCCCTGCGGCACCATCGGCCACACCATCGCGTCGGCACTCACGACGAAGTCGATGACGACCGGGCGGTCGTTGGTCTCGAGCGCGAGCTTGATGGCCGCATCGACCTCCTCCTCCTTCGTCACACGGATCGCGAGGCAGCCGTAGGCCTCCGCCAGCTTGACGAAGTCGGGGATGCGGATGGTGTCGTGTCCGGTGTTGAGGTCGGTGTTGGAGTACCGGCCGTCGTAGAAGAGCGTCTGCCACTGGCGGACCATGCCGAGCGAGGAGTTGTTGATGATCGCGACCTTGATCGGGATGTTGTTGATCGTGCAGGTCGCGAGCTCCTGGTTCGTCATCTGGAAGCAACCGTCGCCGTCGATCGCCCACACGTGGCGGTCGGGCTGGGCCACCTTGGCGCCCATGGCGGCCGGGACCGAGTACCCCATGGTTCCGGCGCCGCCGGAGTTGAGCCAGGAGTTCGGGCGCTCGTACTTGATGAACTGGGCGGCCCACATCTGGTGCTGCCCCACACCGGAGGCGAACACACCCTCCGGTCCGGTGAGCTCACCGATGCGGGAGATCACGTGCTGCGGGGCCAGCAGGCCGTCGGTGGGTGCGGCGTAGCCGAGCGGGAACTCCTCGCGGAGACCGTCGAGGTACGCCCACCACTCGGTGATGTCTGGCGTGACCTCGCGGGAGGCTGCTTCGAAGGCCGACTGCAGGTCGACGATGACGTCCTTCGCGTCGCCGACGATCGGGACGTCCGCGATACGGATCTTCGAGATCTCGGCGGGATCGACGTCGACGTGGACGACCTTCGCGTTCGGTGCGAACAGCGAGGCCTTCCCGGTCACGCGGTCGTCGAAGCGAGCGCCGAGGGACACGAGCAGATCGGACTCCTGCAGGGCGAGCACGGCGGGGACGGTGCCGTGCATGCCGGGCATGCCGAGGTGCTGGTGGTGGGAGTCCGGGAACGCTCCGCGGGCCATGAGGGTCGTGACGACCGGCGCGCCGACGGCTTCGGCCAGGGCGAGCAGTTCTTCCGAGGCCTTCGACCGGATGACACCGCCACCGACGTAGAGAACGGGCTTCTTCGCGTTCACCAGGAGCTGTGCTGCTGCCTGGATCTGCTTGCCGTGCGCCTTCGTCACCGGACGGTAGCCCGGAAGGTCGACCTTCGGCGGCCAGATGAACGGCGCCTCGGCCTGCTGGGCGTCCTTGGTGATGTCGACGAGCACCGGACCGGGACGGCCCGTCCCGGCGATCTCGTACGCCGCCGCGATGGCGGCAGGAACGTCCTCCGGCGTCTTCACGAGGAAGGAGTGCTTCGTGATCGGCATGGTGATGCCGACGATGTCCGCCTCCTGGAACGCGTCCGTGCCCATGAGCGTCGAGAACACCTGACCGGTGATCGCGACCATGGGCACCGAGTCCATGTAGGCGTCGGCGATGGCGGTGACGAGGTTCGTCGCGCCAGGACCGGACGTCGCGATGCAGACGCCGATCCCGCCACCGGCCGCGGCGTAGCCTTCGGCCGCGTGGCCGGCACCCTGCTCGTGCCGGACGAGGATGTGACGGAGTTTCGTCGAGTCCATCAGCGGGTCGTACGTCGGCAGGATCGCTCCGCCGGGCAGTCCGAAGATGTCGGTGACCCCGAGCAGCTCGAGCGATCGGACGATCGCCTGCGCTCCGGTCAGGATCTCCGGGGCAGCCGCGGCCGCCGGTGTTCTGGGGTGAGGCACGGGTTGGGACTCCGTGGGCATGATGATTCCTTCAGCGATGAGATGCACGAACGAGATGCTCGGTTACCCCGTGATCGCGCCCTCCGCTGCGGAGTGCACGAGACGAGAGTACTTTGCGAGAACGCCACGGGTATAGCGCGGGGGAAGAGGCGCCCAGCCTTCGCGGCGGGCTTCCAGCTCTGCGTCGTCGACGAGTAGGTCGAGCGAGCGGCCAGCGATATCGACCCGTATCAGATCACCATCGCGCACGAAGGCGATTGGACCTGCGTCCACCGCTTCGGGTGCTATGTGGCCGATGCACAGTCCGGTTGTGCCGCCTGAGAATCGACCGTCCGTCAAGAGTAGTACATCTTTGCCGAGCCCGGCGCCCTTGATGGCTGCCGTGATCGCGAGCATCTCGCGCATCCCCGGCCCGCCCTTCGGGCCCTCGTAGCGGATGATGACGACGTCGCCCTTGTTGATCTTGCCCTCGGTGAGCGCGTCCATGGCACCGCGTTCACGTTCGAAGACCCGCGCGGGCCCTTCGAAGACCTCGGCGTCGAAGCCGGCGGTCTTCACGACGGCTCCCTCGGGGGCGAACGAGCCCTTGAGGATGGTGATGCCGCCGGTCGCGTGGATCGGGTTGTCGAGCGTCCGGATGACCGTGCCGTCGATCGGGTCAGGGTTGATGTCGGCGAGATTCTCGGCGACCGTCTTGCCGGTGACCGTGAGGCAGTCGCCGTGCAGGAGTCCGGCGTCGAGCAGGGCCTTCATGACGACGGGGACGCCGCCGTGGCGGTCGACGTCGTTCATGACGTACTGGCCGAACGGCTTGAGGTCGCCGATGTGCGGGACCTTGTCGCCGATGCGGTTGAAGTCGTCGAGCGTGAGGTCGACCTCGGCCTCGCGGGCGATCGCCAACAGGTGCAGGACGACGTTCGTGGAACCACCGAACGCCATCGCGACGGCGATCGCGTTCTCGAAGGCCTCCTTGGTGAGGATGTCGCGAGCGGTGATGCCGAGGCGGAGCATGTTGACGACGGCCTCACCCGAGCGGTGCGCGAAGTAGTCGCGGCGGCGGTCGGCCGAGGGCGGCGAGGCCGAGCCGGGGAGGCTCATCCCGAGTGCTTCGGCGACCGAGGCCATGGTGTTGGCCGTGTACATGCCACCGCACGCGCCCTCGCCCGGGGCGATGGCGCACTCGATGCGCTTGAGGTCTTCTTCGCTCATGTTCCCGGCCTTGCAGGCCCCGACCGCCTCGAAGGAGTCGATGATCGTGACCTCCTTCTCCGTACCGTCGCTCAGCTTGACCCACCCTGGAGCGATCGAGCCCGCGTACAGGAACACCGAGGAGAGGTCGAGACGCGCGGCCGCCATGAGCATGCCGGGCAGCGACTTGTCGCAGCCGGCGAGCAGGACGGTGCCGTCGAGGCGCTCGGCCATGACGACGGTCTCGACGCTGTCGGCGATGACCTCACGCGACACGAGCGAGAAGTGCATGCCCTCGTGCCCCATCGAGATGCCGTCGGAGACGGAGATCGTGCCGAACTGGAGCGGGTACCCGCCACCGGAGTGGACGCCTTCCTTGGCGCCCTGGGCCAGGCGGTCGAGCGAGAGGTTGCAGGGCGTGATCTCGTTCCACGAGCTCGCGATGCCGATCTGCGGCTTGTCCCAGTCCTCGTCGCCCATGCCGACGGCGCGGAGCATGCCGCGCGAGGTGGTCGCCTCGATCCCGTCGGTGACGGCACGACTGCGTGGTTTGATGTCGATCTCTGGCATTTTAAGAGTCTACGGCTTCCTTGTTGCTTCGATATTCCGCGAGCATGCCGAGGACTCGCGCGATCTCCGAGGGTCCTTCGACCCGGAAATCCGCGGCGGTCACGCCGGTGCCGCTCTTCACCCCGAGGTCTCCCGGGCCGAGCGCTCCGAACGCGTCCTCATCCGTGACGTCGTCGCCCGCATAGAACACGGCGTCTGCTTTCGTGTACCGCCGGAGGTGTTCGACGGCTTCGCCCTTGGTCGCGCTCCTGAGCGAGAACTCGAGGACGTTCTTGCCCTCGCGAACCGTCAGGGCGCCGAACTCGTCCTTGGTGTGGGCGAGTGCTTCGAGGTGGGCGATCCTGGAGTCTTCTTCACTGGCGAGCCTGGTGTGCAGGGCGAACCCTGCCGGCTTCCGCTCGATCCAGACATTATCGTAACCCCCGGCGACGTCCTGGAGGATCCGCTGCAGCGTCTCCCGCTGCTCGCGTTCCTCGTCGTCGAGGGCGAGCGCGTCGTCGGGGTTGTCGAGGCGGATCTCGACACCGTGCGAGCCGGCGAACAGCGCGTGGTCGGGCAGTTCCGCCACCGCCACGAGGCTGTCGATCGCGCGTCCGGACACGAGCGCGACCCGGGTGCCCGGCAGGTCCATGAGCGCGAGGACGGCTTTGCGTGCGGCAGGCAGGGCACGTGCCTGGTCTGGGTCGTCGACCTCGGGCGCCAGGGTGCCGTCGAAATCGAGGGCGACCAGGAGGCTCGGGACGTCGGCCAGGCGGCGCAACTCCGCGCGCAACCCGAGGGGAAGCCCCCCGAGGGTGTCGGTGGGCTCGTCGGTGGTGCTCATGACTGGGTGGTGCTCCCCTGCTCGGTGGTCGATGCCGTGTCGCGGACGCGGTGCAGCTCGTCGAGGAAGGATGCGGACCAGCGGGCGACGTCGTACTCCATCACGCGCTTGCGCAACGCACGCATCCTCCGGCCGCGTTCGGCCTTCGTCATGTGGACCGCCTGCAGGATCGCGGACTTGAGCCCCTCGATGTCGTGCGGGTTGATCTTCAACGCCTGCTTCAGCTCGTCGGAGGCTCCGGCGAACTCGCTCAGCACCAGGACGCCGTCGTTGTCGTAGCGGGCCGCGACGTACTCCTTGGCGACGAGGTTCATCCCGTCGCGCAGGGCCGTCACCAGCATGACGTCGGCGGCGAGGTAGAGGGCGGCCATCTCCTCGCGCGGGTACCCGTGATGGAGGTATTGGATCGCGGTGTGGCCGATCGTGCCGAAGTCGCCGTTGATCCGGCCCACCGTCTGCTCGATGTCGTCGCGCAGCTGGCGGTAGGTCTCGACCCGCTCACGGCTGGGGCTCGCGACCTGGACCAGCGTGACGTCCTCGACCGCGAGCTTGCCCTGCTCGAGGAGTTCCCCGAAGGCCTTCAGGCGGTGGCCGATGCCCTTCGTGTAGTCGAGCCGGTCGACGCCGAGCATGATCGTCTCCGGATTGCCCAGCTCCTCACGGATCTGCTTGGCCCTCGCGATGATCTCCGGGCGCTGGGCGAGCGCCTGGTAGCCCTGGCTGTCGATCGAGATCGGGAAGTGCCTCGCGATGACCGTGCGGTAGGGAGCGCCTCGCTTCGACGCGGCGGGCGCGGCGTCCGTCGTGACGGACACGAGCGCGGCGTCGAGCGGGACCTGGATCGCGGCACCCTTGGTCTCGTAGCCGAACAGACGACGGACCGCCCGGGAGAAGTTCCCGGCGTCCGCCACGCGCTGGAACCCGATGACGTCCGCGCCGAGCAGACCCTCGATGATCTGGCGGCGCCACGGCAGCTGGGAGTAGATCCCGTAGGCCGGGAACGGGATGTGGTTGAAGAATCCGATCGTGAGGTCGGGACGGAGCTCGCGGAGGATCTTCGGTACGAGCTGCAGCTGGTAGTCCTGCACCCACACGGTCGCGCCGTCGGAGGCGGCGGCCGCAGCGGCCTGGGCGAAGCGACGATTGACGGCCACGTAGGAGTCCCACCACTCGCGGTGGTAGCTCGGCGGCGCGATGACGTCGTGGTAGAGCGGCCAGATCGTGTCGTTCGAGAAGCCCTCGTAGTAGCGGGCGATCTCCTCCTCCGACAGCGGCACCGGGATGATCCACATGTCGTCGTTGTCGAACGGCTCGATCTCGAGGTCGGCCGACCCGGCCCACCCGATCCAGGCACCGTCCGCGCCGCGCATGACGGGTTCGAGGGCGGTGACGAGTCCGCCGGGAGAGGTCCGCCAGCTCTCGGCACCGTCTGTATCGACGACACGGTCGACCGGCAGTCGGTTAGAGACCACGATGAAGTCGAAGGTCGACGCTGATCCGCCGTCAGGCGCGGAATATCTGGTGATGATGACCCTCCCGGGTTGCTCGGGTTCGCCCTTCAGGCTAGCAGCGTTCCGCACGGCGAAACCGCGTGTTCAGACGGCGAGCATATGCTTGCGCTGATGATCCGCCACGGCATGAGCACCTCCTGCGTCTACCCCTCCGGCACCAGGCGCGCCTTCGAACTCGCCGCGGAAGCCGGCTACGACGGCGTCGAGGTCATGGTGACCGAGGACCGGGTGACGCAGGACGCGGTCGCGCTCCGGTCGCTGGCCGACGAGACCGGGCTGGACATCCTCTCGATCCATGCTCCGGTGCTCACGAGGACGGCGTTCGTGTGGGGGCGGGACCACCGCGTGAAGCTCCGTCGCTCCGCCGAACTCGCCGACGCCGTGGGCGCCTCGACGGTCGTCGTCCACCCGCCGTTCCGCTGGCAGCGACGGTATGCGGCGGCGTTCGTCGACCTCGTGGCGGAGCTCAGCGAGCAGTACGGCCTGGAGATCGCGGTCGAGAACATGGCGTGCTTCCGGAGCCGGGGGCTCCGCGTGCAGCCGTTCGCATTCGGATACGACCCCGGCCCGCTCGCGTGTGCGGCGCTCACGCTCGACTTCTCGCACGCGGCCCTCGCCGGCGAGGACTCGCTGGAGATCGCCACCCGCTACGGCGACCGGCTCCGACACATCCACCTCTGCGACGGCACGTCCCCGTCACCCCGCGCCGCCTTCCTCGACGAACACCTCCTGCCTGGCGACGGCGACCAGCCGGTCGCCGCGGTGCTCGAGCGGCTCCGCGCGGCGGAGTGGTCGGGCAGCATCGTCGCCGAGGTGCACCTTCCGAGCGGTGGCGACGACGCCAGCCGCGTGGCGCAGCTCCGATCGTCGCTCGCCTTCGCCAAGCGAGCCTTCGCTAGCACACGCCGGCTGCCGGACGAAAGCCCGGATGCGGGGGGCCTCCCCTACCGGCTAGCGTGAAGGCATGCGCAAATACCTTTTCAACGGCAGCATGATCTCCGCGGTCTTCGGCGGCATCTCGGCTCTCCAGGCCACGCGCCAGGGCCCCCGCGACTGGAAGCTCATCCTGCTGTGGCTGAGCTGGGGCATCTCGCTCGCCCTCGCGATCAGCACGGTCCTCGAAGAGAGCAAGCAGGCCGAGATCGGACGCTGATCCGGCGCTACCACGGAGTACCCGGAATGCCGTGAACCCCGGCGTCGTCCGCGTGTCTCCGCGGCGTTCCGTACTCGGTGACCGACAATGAAGGCAGTCCTTTCCAGGGACGATCCGCTTTCGATGAAGGGCCCGCCATGTTCGGTCGCCGACGCCACGCTGCACCTGTCTCCGCATCGAAGTTGACCGAGAAGCAGCTGTTCGACCTGGTGCACGCGCGACTGGCCGGCGAGCTCGGCGCGAACGGCGCCTGGGTGCTGTCTCGGCGCACGCCGAGCTCCGGCGATGAGATCTTCCACGAGGTCTACGCGCAGCAGCTCGCGCACGAGATCGCCACCGACATCGACCTCGAACAGGCCGCGGTCACGGTCCGGGCCGAAGCCGCACCGGCCCGCGGATGGCGCCTCTGGTCACGTCCGCAGGAGCAGCTCGACGCCGTCGAGGTGGAGCTCGAGGTCGCCGCGGGCACCACGTCGCCGGTCGAGCAGGCGGAGCCCGTGGAGACGCTCGTGCCGGCAGCTGGCACCGAGCAGGCCGAGCCCGAGCACTCCCCCGAAGCCGAGGAGGAGCCGGTCGCCGAACCGACCCTCGTGGAGCGGACGCTGCTGGAGCCTCAGCACTACCCGATCACCGTGTGGGCGGAACCCGAGTTCATCGACGCCAGCCTCGTCAACCCGGTTCCCGCGCGGCGGAGTTCCGTCGCCTGAACCGACGCATCGACACGCACGGCCGTCCACCTCGGTGGGCGGCCGTTTCGTCGTCGCAGGACCTGAGCGGGCATGACGCCTCATCGAACCCGAATCGATGAGACGCCACGGCGACGGCGGGCACTGATGCGCGCTGTCGCTACGCCCCGAGCGGTGGGGTGACCACACGGAGGCCGTCGTCGGCAACGGCAGGACCCGATCCCGCCAGCTCGCCGACCCTTTCAGGGTCTCATGCCATGACGCCTCGGGACGCCGATGACGCGAATCCGACGCGGGCTGGCGCGAAACGTTGCAAAATCGGTTCAGCTCCCGCAGGGTGGGCCCGAAACGACGACGGCCCCATCCGAAGATGAGGCCGTCTCTGTGTTGTGCACCCCCCCGGACTTGAACCGGGAACCCACTGATTAAGAGTCAGTTGCTCTGCCAATTGAGCTAGAGGTGCGTGGTTTCGGAGTGTTCCGAACCGAGATATGACACTATCACCGAACCTGCTCCGGTGCGAAATCGAGCCCGTCGGCGTGTCGCGCGGACGGCCCCACGCGTCCGCATGTCCGAGGATCCGATCCGCGCGACCCTATCCTGGACTGGTGACCGACCACTCCCCAGCTTCCTCTGCAGACCTCGAACTCGCCCTCCGGCTGGCCGACGCGGCGGACCGCATCGCCATGGACCGGTTCGAGGCACGCGACCTCGAGATCTCGACCAAGCCGGACCGCTCGCACGTCACGGACGCCGACCTCGCCGTCGAACGGGCCATCCGCGGCATCCTCGAGACCGAACGGCCCGATGACGGGGTGTTCGGCGAGGAGTACGGTGCGCAAGGGCCGACGGACCGCCAGTGGATCATCGACCCGATCGACGGCACGGCGAACTTCCTCCGCGGCGTCCCCAACTGGGCGACACTCATCTCCCTCGCTGTCGACGGGGTACCGGTCGTCGGTGTCGTCAGCGCACCGGCCATGCACGCCCGCTGGTGGGGCGCCATCGGGCACGGGGCATGGGGACTCCGGTTCGGCGAGGTCGAACCGCGCCGGCTCGCCGTCTCCGCGGTCGCAGACCTCGCCGATGCGTCGTTCAGCTTCCAGAGCATCGCGCAGTGGGCCTCCGTGGGGCGTATCCCCCAGCTCCTGGCCCTGTGCGGCTCGCTCTGGCGTGATCGCGCCATCGGCGACATGTGGCCCTACATGCTGCTCGCCGAGGGCTCGATCGACGCCGTGGCGGAGTTCGGGGTCCAGGAGTACGACCTCGGCGCTCACGTGCCCATCGTGCTGGAGGCCGGCGGACGCTTCACGGACATCGACGGCAACCGGTCCATCTCGACACGGAGCTCCCTCGCGACGAACGGGCGCCTGCACGACGCCTTCCTCGCCGAGCTGCCCCCGGTCGACTGACACGATCAGCGGGCACCGCGCAAGCCCGGCGAGCGGTCCGATGACGCGTCGTACGCTGAGCGGATGGTACGACTGAGGCGCAGTGACGTCAGCGGGCAGGGCATCCGACGGGTTCGCTCCGGACGCGGCTTCAGCTATCGCCTGCCCGACGGTTCCCTCCTCGAGGACCAGGAGATCCGTGCCCGTATCGACGGCCTCGTGATTCCGCCCGCCTGGAACGAGGTGTGGATCACCCCCTACGCGAACGGGCACATCCAGGCGACCGGCATCGACACGGCCGGCCGACGCCAGTACCTCTACCATCCCTCGTGGCGCGAACGCCAGGACCGCAACAAGTTCGACCGGGCGCTGGCCCTCGCCGAGGCCCTCCCGGCGGCACGAGGACGGGTCACGCGCGACCTCAGACTCGAGGGCTACCCGCTGGCCCGTGTGTCTGCCGGGGCGTTCCGCATGCTCGACACGGGGTCACTGCGCGTCGGCGGCGAACAGTACGCGGAGGCGAACGGGAGCCACGGCCTGTCGACGCTCGACGGCGCACACGCCCGGGTCAGCGGCGACACCGTCGCCCTGAAGTTCCCGGCCAAGAGCGGACAGCCCTGGGAGTCGGACATCGTGGACGCCGACCTCGCCTCACTCATCCGTTCCTTGAAACGGCGAGGCCCGCATGCCCGGCTCCTCGCTTGGAAGGACGGCAACCGGTGGAGGCACCTCCAGGCGAGCCAGATCAACGACTACGTCCGAGCGCAGACCAACGGTGCGTTCACGGCGAAGGACTTCCGCACCCTCCACGGCACCGTCGCAGCGGCCGAGAGCCTCGCGAAGGCCGGACCGGTCCGGAGCAAGACCGCGCGATCGAAGGTCGTCGCCCAGGCCATGCGGGATGCCGCAGCGGTCCTCGGCAACACCCCGGCGATCGCCAAATCGAGTTACGTCGACCCACGCGTCGTCGACCGCTACGCGCACGGCGAGACGATCCCGCCGGACGGCCGGGGCTCCCCTGAGCTGGCCCTGCGCGTCCTGCTCGTCGGAACGGACGACGGGTCCTAGTCCTCACCGTGTTCGTGGCTGCCGTCGCTGTCATGCGACAGTCGACCGCCAGCGAGGTGCCGCTCGACCTCCGATTCCGGGATGAGCTGCAGCCCGCGCGGCGAATGGGATGTCTCCGAGAGCACCTCGAGCCAGGCCCGATTGAGTTCCGGAGGCCGGCTGCCGAAGAAGCGGAACTGCAGCGGGATGCTCGGAGACAACCACAACGAACGCCGCCCGGAACCGTGTTCGGCGTCGTTCGCCCAGCTGAGGAAGAAGCCCTCCTGCCGACGGAGCTTCGCCCCGATCACGGCCTTGAGGTGTGCGAGCGCGCGGTCGTCGATCTCGTACTCGTCGCCGGATCCGTAGATGAGCATTCCCATGAGGACATTGTGCCGCTACTCGGGCGTATGTCCCGGATGTCGTTCCTCGCCGAGCTCTTCGCGTCCGGCGAGCTCGTCGCGGACGAGCAACGTCTCGTCGAAGTTCCCACTCCGGTACGCCGCGCGCGCGACCATGTGCGCCGAGATGGGCGCCGTCAGACTCTGGAAGACGATGATGGCGATGGCGATCGTGATCGTCCCGACCGTGGGACTGGACACGGCGACATCGGCGATGATGGCGATGAGCCCGAGGATCTGCGGTTTCGTCGCCGCGTGCAGTCGCGAGAGGACGTCGGGGAAGCGCAGGAGACCGACCCCGGCGGCGAAGCACATGATCGCCCCGACGATGACGAGCGCGCCGGTGACGATGTCGCGGATGAGATCGACGGTCATGCGTCGTCCTGCTTCGACATGAACCGCGCGACGCTCACCGAACCGACGATCGCGAACATCGCGAGCGCCAGGAGGACCGGCAGACCGTCGGTATGCCGGTTGACGGCCATCTCCGCCCCGATCGCGCACATCACGGTGGCGACCAGCACGTCGGATGCGATCACGCGGTCGAGGAGGCTGGGCCCGCGGATGATGCGGTAGACCGCGGCGAGGGCGGCGGCGGCGAACAGCACGGACACGACGATGACGACGACGAGCATCACGCACCCCTTCCGGTCGAGACGTGGTCGTGGTCATGGCGGAGCGCGTCCGCCTCGGTGCGCGAACCGATCGCGAGGATGAGACGCCGCTCCGTTCCGAGGACCTCGGCGACGACCTGCTCGATGTCGGAGTCGTCGTGCACGTTCAGGGCGTGCAGGTAGAGCGTCGACGCGGTGCGGTCGAGGTCCACCACGATCGATCCGGGCACGATCGACACCGCTTCGGCCGTCCAACTCATGATGAGGTCGGACGAGGTCCGGAGACGCACCGCGATGAGGGCGTTGCTCGACCGGAAGGACGGACGGAGGACGAGCCAGGTGATCTCGGCGCTCGCGCGGACGATGTCGACGAGCAGGCGGCCGAGGAACACCGCGGTCCGCCAGACGTTGATACGACCGCTCAGCTCGACGGCAGGGAGGTAGAACAGGAACGAGACCAGGAGAGCGACCCCGAGCCCGGTCACGAGCGTGAGGAGGTCGAACATGCCCCAGAGGAGGCACCAGAGCAGCACCAGTCCCGCCGTCAGGAGGGCCTGGCTGACGAACGCGCGACGACGTGACGGTTGCATTACCTCAGGTGCTCCGTTCCGTCGGGGAAGACCGCGGTGATGTAGTTGTCCGGGTCTTCGATGTTCTCGGCGGCCCGCGTCGCGAGGCCGAACAACGGTCCGGCGAACACGGTGAGGGCGAGGGTCAGGGCGACCATGCCGGTCGTCGCGCCGATCATCGGGCGGGAGATGGTCTTGGTGTCGACCGACCCCGAGTCCTCCGGGCTCTCGGCGAGCTGGTCGAGGAGCGGCGACGAGTATCCGGCGACCTCGTCCTTGCCGCGCCAGAACCCCATGTTCCAGACCCGCGCCAGCGCGTAGAGGGTCAGGAGCGAGGTCGCAGCACCGGCCGCGATGAGGATGTAGGAGAGCGGGTCCCCCAGGGCGACACCGGCCTGGAAGAGGCCGATCTTGCCGAGGAACCCGGAGAACGGCGGGATGCCGCCGAGGTTCATCGCCCCGATGAAGAACAGCACCCCGACGATCGGCGAGGCCTTCAGGATCCCGCCGAGCCGGGAGATGGAGGTCGTCCCGCCGATCCGCTCGACGAGCCCGGTCGTGAGGAACAGGGTGGTCTGGACGACGATGTGATGGACGATGTAGTAGATCGTCGCAGCGGTGCCGGCGACCCCACCCACCGCGATGCCGAAGATCATGTACCCGATGTGGCTGACGAGCGTGAACGACAGCAGCCGTTTGATGTCCGCCTGTGCGACCGCGCCGAAGATCCCGATGAGCAGCGTCAGGAAGGCGATCACCATCAAGGGCGTCGCGAGCGGGACCTCCTTGAAGATGAGCGTGTCGGTGCGGATGATCGCGTACACACCGACCTTCGTCAGCAGGCCGGCGAAGACCGCGGTGACCGGCGCCGGTGCGGTCGGGTACGAGTCCGGGAGCCAGAACGAGAGCGGGAACACCGCCGCCTTCACCGCGAAGCCGAGCAGGA
The DNA here is from genome assembly GCF_001423185.1 of Plantibacter sp. Leaf314. Classification (NCBI taxonomy): domain Bacteria; kingdom Bacillati; phylum Actinomycetota; class Actinomycetes; order Micrococcales; family Microbacteriaceae; genus Plantibacter; species Plantibacter sp. Leaf314. Next base: position 843,548 of record NZ_LMOB01000001.1, read on the forward strand.
GGGCCGCGCAGAGGATCGCCTGGACCTCCATGGGGAGATCGCGGACGCGGTCGGCGACCAGGGCGATCGTGACCGTGCCCGTCGCGCCGTAGATGAGTGCGATCGCTGCGACGAAGAGGAGGGACGACATGAGGCTGATGACGATGTACGTCACGCCCGCACGGATCCGCGCGCCGGTCCCGCCCAAGGTGAGCAGCACGTAGCTGGATGCGAGCAGCATCTCGAACCCGACGTACATGTTGAAGAGGTCGCCGGCGACGAAGGCGTCGAACAGACCGGCCGCCAACACCAGGTAGGTGGGGTGGAAGATCGACACCGGGGTCTCGCGGTCGCCGTCGACGATGCCCTGACCGATGGCGAAGACGAGGACGCCGAGCAGCATGAGCGCCGCGATGAGCAGCATGATCGCCGACAGGCGGTCGACGACGAGGACGATGCCCCACGGCGGGGACCAGCCGCCCAGTTCGACCACGATGGTGCCGCTCTGGTCGACCGCTGCCAGGAGCACGGCGCTGATCACGGTCACCGCGGTGAGCGCGACGACGCTGATGAGGACCTGGGTCTTCCGGCGGTTGCGGAACATGAGCGCGACGGCGGAGCCGATCAGCGGGATCATGACCACCAGGGGCACGAGTGCGTTCATTCGCCCGCTCCCTTCCTGGCCGTGTTCCGATCGTCGCCGTGCTCGTTGCTCTCGTCGAGGACCCGTTGGATGGCCTCGTCGTCTAGGTCGACCTGGTTGAAGACCGCGTCCGTCGCCGCCTCCGTGTCGTCCGCGTGCTCGTCGCTGAGGGTGTCACCCTCGTCGCCGAGCTGCGCCAGCCACCAGGTCCGGTAGATCAGGGCGAGGATGAACGCCGTCACGCCGAAGTTGATGACGATGGCCGTCAGCATGAGCACCTGCGGCACCGGGTCGACCATGCGGTCGTCCGAAGCCGTCCCGGTGACGAGCGGCGCGGTACCGCTCGGTCCGCTCATGATCAGGATCAGGAGGTTCGTCGCGTTGCCGACGAGGACGAACCCGATGAGGAACCGCGTCAGGCTGCGTTCGAGCATGACGTAGACGCCCGTGCCGTACATGACGGCCATCAGGACGACGAGGGTGAGGGAGGCGCTCATCGTTCGACCTCACTCGCCGAGAACTCGTCCGTACTCTGCTCGTCGATGTCGGCTTCCTCCTGTTGACGGTCGACCTCGGCTCCGAGACTGCGCAGGATGTCGAGCGCGAGCCCGACGACCACGAGATAGACACCGATGTCGAAGATGCTCGACGTGCCGAAGGAGAGGTGGCCGAGGATCGGGACGTCGGCCGAGAAGTACGCGGATTGCAGGGCTTCCCCGCCGAAGAACAGCGACCCGACGGCGGTGCCGACCGCGAGGAGCAGGCCGACGCCGAGCACCTTGCCGGCGTCGATGGGAACCGCCTCCCCCAACTCGTACCGGCCACCGGCCAGGTACCGCATCACGAGCGCCAGTCCGGCGAGCAGGCCACCAGCGAACCCACCACCCGGCTCGTTGTGTCCGACGAAGAGGAGGAAGATCGAGACGACGATCGCCGGGTGGAACAGGAGTCGGACGAGCACCTCGAGCAGGATCGAGCGGTTCGCCTCGGCGATGGCACGGCCGCCGATGAGCCACGAGTGGCGTCCGACGGCGTCGCGGGGAGCCTCCATCTCGCTGTCCGCCAGATGCGGGTCCGACACGACCTGCGAGCGCAGGCTGGGCGTCCGACGGCGACGGGCGCCGCTCAAGCGCGGCACCTCCGCACCGCGCTGGGAGACGAACAACAGGCTGGCGATGCCGGTGGCGACGACGACGAGGACGGAGATCTCGCCCATCGTGTCCCACGCGCGGATGTCGACCAGCATGACGTTGACGATGTTCTTGCCGTGTCCCTCTTCGACCGCGAGGCGGGGCAGTTCGGTCGCGATGCTCTCCGCCTGGCGTGCGCCGAGGGCGATCACCCCGATGAGCCCCATGACGGCCCCCGTCAGGGTTCCGATCACGACGCGGCGGGTCCGGTGGACCGGAGCGTTCCGCTGGGCGATCTTGGCGGGGAGCCGACGGAGGACGAGGACGAAGACGACGATGGTGATGGTCTCCACCAGAGCCTGCGTGAGGGCGAGGTCGGGGGCGCCGTGCAGGGCGAACAGCGCCACGAGGCCGAAGCCGGTGACACCCACGAGGAGGACCGCCGCCATGCGTTGCTTCGCCCTGGCCGCAGCGATCGCCGCGGTCGCCATGATGATGGCGATCGCCACCTGTGCCGGGTAGTCCCACAGGCGGACCTCGTCCGGCCAGGCCCGGCCGACGAGTGCGATCGTGCCGAGCGTCAGGACGAAGACCACGAGGATCGTGGACAGATACTGGACGAGCCCGCCGCGCTGCGCGAAGAGGGTGACCTTCGCCGAGAGCCGATCGATCCCCTGTGTCGCGGCCCAGTAGCCCTTCGACGAGTCGATGACCGACGGGAGGCGGTCCTGCAGTCGCGCGACCGGGAGACGCCAGCGGAAGAGCAGCACACCGAGGAGCACGACGACCGCCGAGATCCCGAGGGCGGGCTCGAAGCCGTGCCAGAGCGCGAGGTGGTATCCGCCCTCCCCCACCGAGTCCGCGTAGGGCGCGAGAACGGTGTCGATCGGGGTCGTCGCGAAGCCGAGCACGATGGTGGCGACCGCGAGGACACCGGGAGCGATCAGGATGCTGCCGGACTCCGCGTGCAGCTCGGTCGGTGCCGCGCCACGGCGGTCACCGAACGCGCCCCAGAGGAACCGAGCACTGTAGGCGACCGTCAGGACGGAACCGACGGCGGTCCCGATGATCGCGACCCACCCCCAGACGTCGCCCTCGAGTGCGCCCTCGAGCAACGAGGTGAACACGGCCTCCTTGGCGACGAAGCCGAAGAGTGGAGGAATGCCAGCCATCGATGCGACGGCGATCGCGGCGATCACGGCGAGGACCGGCGTCTGGCGCCCGACACCGGAGAGATGCCGCCAGTCGCGGGTCCCGGCCCGATGGTCGATGATCCCGACCACGAGGAACAGGGCGGCCTTGTAGATCGCGTGAGCGAGCAGCAGCGCCACCGCCGCCAACGCCGAGTCGCGCGTGCCGTAGCCGGAGACCACCATGAGGAACCCGAGCTGGCTGACGGTGCCGTACGCCAGGACGAGTTTGAGATCGTACTGACGGAGCGAACGCCAGGCTCCGGCCACCATCGTCAGGACGCCGAGACCGACGAGCATCGCATCCCAACCCGGGGTGTCGGCGTACCCCGGCGCGAACCGCGCGACCAGGTAGATGCCGGCCTTCACCATCGCCGCCGCGTGGAGATAGGCGCTCACCGGCGTCGGGGCGGCCATCGCGGCTGGCAACCAGAAGTGGAAGGGGACGAGGGCGGACTTCGAGATCGCACCCACGAGGATCAGGAGGATCGCGACGGTGGTCGCCGGACCGGTGAGGCCCTGCTCCACGATCGAGGCGAGGGAGGTGCTCTGCGCCTGCACCGAGATCATGATGACGCCGACCAGCATCACGAGCCCGCCGAAGGTGGTCACCAGCAGCGCCTGCAGCGCCGCTCCACGGCTCTCCTTGCGATCGGTGTAGTGCCCGATCAGCAGGTAGGAGAGCACACTCGTGATCTCCCAGAACATGAACATCACGATGATGTCGTCGGCCGTGACCAGCCCGAACATCGTTCCGGCGAACGCGAAGAGGAACGCGGCGAACCGCCCGAGTCCGGGCTCGTCCGCTGAGAAGTACCGCGCGCAGTACACGAGGACGAGGGCGCCCACCCCGGTCACGACGAGGGCGAGCAACCAGGCGAGCGTGTCCATCCGGAACGACAGCGCGATGCTCAGCTGCGGGATCCACTCGATGGTCTCGACGACGGTGCCGCCGGACGTCACCGTGGAGGTCTGGAAGAGCGTCCAGATGAATGCCGCCGCGGGAATACACGCGATGACGTAGAAGACCTTCGTCGACAGCACTCTCGTGAGTGTGGGCGTGGCGACGGCGATCGCAGCAAAAACAAGCAGGATTGTCGCCATGCAGGTCTCCCGGGTGGTGGCGGCCTCTGGACTCCCAGGCTAGCAGCCCGTCGGGGGCCGCCTGACCTCAAGCACGACGAAAGGCCCCCGCTGAAAGCGGAGGCCCGACGTCGAACCGACGGCGTGCGACAACGACCAGGTGTGGAGATGGGGGGAATTGAACCCCCGTCCACTGCTGTGATTCTGCGCCTTCTACGGGCGTATCCCTTAATGCGTTCTACTCGGCCCCGACCATTGACAAGGGCATCTTGGTCGACGGGCCCAGCCGAGGAAAAGTCCCGGATGACGTCGCGGCTCCGTCATCCAGCAAGTCCCCTAGATGACGCCAGGATCCGAGACGGGGACACGCTCGGTCTGACGGACTATCGGGCTCGCTTAAGCAGCGAGGGCGAAGTCAGTGCGCTTAGAGTTGGCACTTGTTGTTTTGCAGAGATCGTTAACGAGATAACCCTGCATCCTCGACCCGCTTCTCGCAGTTTCGCAGGCAATGTCGAAACCGATCATCCCCATGCGCTCAGCACCCCGTCGCCGAGGTGAAGAGGGTCGTTGTCACACGCTGTCGAGTTGTCAATCCACCGCGAGCGGTGAACGAGCACCTTCCGGTGCAGCTTTCAAGTGTACCGCGCGCCGGCGGTGGTGTCACCCTATTCGCCGAGTCGGTTCCTGGTGGCCATCGCGCGAGCCGCCTCGCGGGTGTCCTGCTTCTCGCGCAGGGCATGCCGCTTGTCGTACTCCTTCTTGCCCTTCGCCACGGCGATCTCGACCTTGGCCTTGCCGTCCTTGAAGTAGATCTTCAGTGGCACCAGCGTGAACCCACCCGGTGCGATCTTGTGCGCGATCTTGTCGATCTGCTCGCGGTGCAGCAGCAGCTTGCGCTTGCGCCGCGGCGGATGGTTCGTCCACGTCCCCTGGCCGTACTCGGGGATGTGCACCGCGTCGAGCCACGCCTCACGGCGGTCGATGAAGGCGTATCCGTCCACGAGCGACGCGCGACCGGCTCGCAGCGACTTCACCTCGGTACCCGTCAAGACCATGCCGGCCTCGTAGGTGTCCTCGATCGTGTAGTCGTGGCGGGCCTTGCGGTTCGTGGCCACGACGTTCTCGCCCCGTTCCCTCGGCACGGTGTACTCCTGACGTTCTGGTTCGGATCCATCGGAACGGACCGGCCGCGATCGCGGCAGCCTGTCAGTCTAACGCAGAGCGAACGGCGCGGTGTCCGCACCGCTCCCCCACTAGACCTTGAGGTACCGCGAGATCGCGAAGTTGGCCGAGATCGCGGCCAACAGCACGCCGACGAGCAGCAGGATCGGCAACACCACGAAGGCGTCTCCGAGATCGACAAAGTTGACGTACCGCATGCGGTCCGCCAGGTATCCCTGGACGAACACCTGGACGATGGTGATCACCGCCCCGGCCGCGAGGACGGAGCCGATGAGTGCCGCGAACACGCCCTCGAGGATGAACGGTGTCTGGATGAACCGGTTCGACGCACCGACGAGCCGCATGATCCCGAGTTCCCGGCGTCTGGAGTAGGCCGACAGCCGGATCGTGGTCGCGATCAGGAGGGCTGCCGCGACGAGCATGAGCGCGGCGATCCCGATCGCGGTGTAACTGGCGATGTTCAGGACCGAGAAGATCTGGTCGAGATACTGGCGCTGATCCGTCACCTGCTCCACGCCCGCGACGCCGGAGAACGCCTCGACGAGCACGTCGGACTGCGACGCGTCCTTCATGTTCACCCAGAACGTCTCGGGGAGCTGATCGGCGGTGACGAACTGCGCGATGTCGTTGCCCTTGAACTGCTCCTGGAAGTTCGTGAACGCCTGCGCCTGATCCTCGAAGTAGAACTTGTCGACGAAGGGGGCGAGGGTCGACGACTCCAACGCGCTCTGCACGGCGGCGCGCTGTTCCTCCGTGGCCGCACCGGCGGCGCAGGTGTCGCCGGCACTGTCGGCGGTGCACAGGTAGATGGCGACCTGAGCGCGGTCGTACCAGTAGTTCTTCATCTGGCCGATCTGCATCTGCAGCAGCACGGCCGTTCCGACGAAGGTCAGGGAGATGAAGGTCACGAGCACGACGGAGACCACCATCGAGACGTTGCGGCGCAGGCCGTTCCAGACCTCGGACCAGATCAGTGCGAGTCTCACTTGGTCGGCCCCACGTTCTGCTCTCCGTCTTCGGAGCCGCGCGCGGCGGCGCGCAGGCCGAGCCGCTCGGCGAGCGACAGGTGTTCGACCTCGATCGGATCGATCTCGTTGCGCGCCGGGAGCCCGATGGGTCCGGTGGCATTGCTCAGGCGTTGTGGCGGCGCGACCTCCGGGACCGCGTCCGCCGGGGGCAGTGCGGTCTCGTCGTCCGGCGTCGCCGCCTCGGCCCCGGTCGTGTCCTGCACCTGCTCTTCGGCTCGCGCGACCGGCGATTCCGGCTCGGCGACCGACGTGACGGCCGGTTCCTCGATCGGGGTCGCGACGGAAACGCGGGTCGTCGACTCCTCGGTGTCGTTCTGAGGCGAGGAGTCGCGCGGGACCGCGCTGGACGCGGCCGTTGCGGCGGGAGCCGTCGGCGTGGCGGCGGTGGCGGCGACCGCGGCGGCTGCCACGGCACTCGTCGTGGGCTCGGAACTCGCTGCGACGGAGGACGTCGTGGTCGTCACCGGGACCGCCGGGGTCTCTGCGACAGCCACCGCGGGCGTCGATGCAGTGACCGGCGCCTGCTGGGCGGACGGGGCGGCGGCCTTCGACGACCCTCGGACGAGCCCGGGGATGGCGGCGGTCGTGCCGTACCCACCGTGTCGTTCGTCACGGACGATCTGGCCGTCCTGCAATTCGATCACCCGGCGCTGCATCTGGTCGACGAAGCCGGCCTCGTGGGTGGCCATGACGACGGTCGTGCCACCGGCGTTGATGCGTTCGAGCAGCTGCATGATCCCCGCGCTGGTCGCCGGGTCGAGGTTGCCCGTCGGTTCGTCGGCGAGGAGGATCTGCGGCTTGTTCACGATCGCCCGCGCGATGGCGACACGCTGCTGCTCACCACCGGAGAGCTCGTGCGGGAGTCGCTGTGCCTTGCCGTCGAGACCGACCATCTTGAGGACGTCGGGGACGGCCTCCTGGACGAATCCGCGTGACTTGCCGATCACCTGCAAGGTGAAGGCGACGTTCTGGTAGACCGTCTTGCTCGGGAGCAGCCGGAAGTCCTGGAAGACGACACCCAGGCTGCGACGGAAGTACGGGACCTTGCGGTTCGAGATCGAACCCAGGTCGTGGCCGAGCACATGGATCTTGCCCTTGCTCGGCTTGTCCTCCTTCAGCATCAGGCGGAGGCAACTCGACTTCCCGGATCCCGAAGCACCGACGAGGAAGATGAACTCTCCGCGAAGGATCTCGAAATCGACGTCGTTGAGGGCGGGACGCGAGGTTCCCGCATACTTCTTGGAGATGTGATCAAACCGAATCATGGCTCCTTGAGCTTAAGGAGCGGCGTGCCGATTACGGGCAGGACACGCCCGCGATCCGTACCCTGTACGAGGGCTGGGCGAACACTATGTCCGGGTCCGGCTACTCGGCTTTCGACATCGAACGCCACCGGATCCCGGCGGCGATGAATCCGTCGAGATCGCCGTCGAACACGGCTGCCGGGTTCCCCTGCTCGTGCTCCGTCCGCAGGTCCTTGACCATCTGGTACGGCGCGAGCACGTACGAGCGCATCTGGTCGCCCCAGCTCGCGGTGATGGTGCCGGCGAGCTCCTTCTTGGTGGCCGCCTCCTGCTCCTTCTGGATGAGGAGGAGTCGTGACTGGAGCACGCGCATGGCCGCGGCACGGTTCTGGATCTGGCTCTTCTCGTTCTGCATGGACACGACCGTGCCCGTCGGCAGGTGGGTGATCCGCACCGCGGAGTCGGTCGTGTTGACCGACTGACCGCCGGGGCCACTCGAGCGGAAGACGTCGACCCGGATGTCCGACTCGGGGATCTCGACGATCTCCGTCTCCTCCATGAGCGGGATGACCTCGACGGCGGCGAAGCTGGTCTGTCGCTTCCCCGCAGCTCCGAACGGGCTCATGCGGACGAGCCGGTGCGTCCCGGCCTCGACGCTGAGGGTGCCGAAGGCGTACGGTGCGTCGACCTCGAAGGTGGCCGACTTGATCCCGGCCTCTTCCGCGTAGCTCGTGTCCATGACGGTGACCGGGTACTTGTGCTGCTCAGCCCATCGCAGGTACATGCGGAAGAGCATGTCGGCGAAGTCGGCCGCGTCGACACCGCCGGCGCCCGCACGGATGGTGACGACGGCCGGACGCGGGTCGTACTCGCCGCTCAACAGGGTCTGGACCTCGAGGTCGCCGAGCACCTTCTGGAGGCTGATGAGCTCCTGGCGGGCTTCCTCGGCCGACTCCTCGTCCTCGGCGTCCGTGGCGAGCTCGATGAGCACCTCGAGGTCGTCGAGACGGTTCGCGATGCTCGTGATCCGGGCGAGCTCGGACTGACGGTGGCTGAGCGCACTCGTCACCTTCTGCGCGTTGGTGGTGTCGTCCCAGAGATCCTGGGCACCCGCCTGCTCGCTCAGCGTCGCGATCTCGGCTTCGAGACGGTCGACGCCGACGACGCTGCGGATGTCGTCGAAGGTCGAGCGGAGGGTACTGATCTGTGTGGAGAGGTCCAAGTCAAACATTTGGGATCAGCCTACCGCGCAGTGCCGCGGGCGTACGATCGAGCAGATGACTTCCGAAGAACGCCCGTTCAACCTGCGCTCCGTCGCGGTCGCGGTCTTCCTCCCCACCCTCCTGTTCTCGATCGGCGAGGGTGCGATCATCCCGGTCATCCCCGCTGTGGCGGGGAACCTCGGCGCGACGCTGGCCGTCGCCGGTGTCATCTCGTCGCTCATCATGCTCGGGGAGCTCGTCGGCGACGTGCCGTCGGGGTGGATCGTCAGCCGGATCGGCGAACGCTTCGCGATGATGTGGGCCGCTCTGCTCGCCGTCGTCGGTGTCGCGACCGCTGCGATCTCACCGAACCCGTTCGTCCTCGCGCTCGGGATCTTCTGCATCGGCCTCGCGACGGCGGTGTTCGGCCTCGCGCGGCATGCCTTCATGACGACGTACGTGCCGATCCGCTACCGCGCGAGGGCCCTCTCCTCGCTGGGCGGGGTCTTCCGCGCCGGCACCTTCATCGGCCCGTTCCTGGCCGCAGGCGTCATCCACCTGACCGGCACCTCGCAGGCGGCGTTCTGGGTCATGGTCGTGTGCTGCGTCGGGTCCGCGGTGACGCTGCTGGTGCTCCCCGACCCGGCCGAGATGTTCGGTCGGCCGAGCCCGACCCGAGGCCCGGAGGGCGAAGCCCGGACCGAGGGTGAGGAGCTCGCGGCAGCGGAGTCGAGCGGGCTGCTCGCGGCGATCCGCGCCCACGGCGTCGTCCTCACGCGGATGGGGACCACCGCCGCGCTCGTCGGGGCCATGCGGTCGTGCCGTGCCGTGCTCCTCCCCCTGTGGGCGGTGAGCATCGGCCTGTCCGAGACCGAGACGGCACTCATCATCGGCGTCGTCGGAGCGGTCGAGTTCGCGTTGTTCTACGCCAGCGGGCAGATCATGGACCGTTGGGGCCGGATCTGGACGGCCGTCCCCTCGATGATCGGTCTGGGCTCGGGGTTCATCATCCTGGCGTTCACGCACGACCTCGACAGCGCCGCAGTCTGGTTCATCGCCGTCGCCCTGGTGCTCGCACTCTCGAACGGTCTCGGCAGCGGAATCCTCATGACCCTCGGATCGGACCTCGCGCCGCCGGACCGCCCGGCGCCGTTCCTCGGTGCCTACCGCTTCCTCGGAGACGCCGGCACCGCCGCCGCTCCGCTGGCGATGTCCGGGATCACCGCGGCCGCATCGATCTCCCTCGCCGCGGGCACCATCGGCGGTGTCGGGCTGATCGGCGCGTTCCTCCTGTTCCGGTTCATCCCCCGCTTCATCGACCGCGGCTCTCGGCCCTTCCCCTGATCGGTAGCGAGCCGTTCGGCGTGGTCACCAGAACACGCTGCGGGCGCTCGCCGTCGCCTCGATCCGCACACCCGCCGGCACGAACAGCGTCAGCATCGGCGGACGCCACTCGGATGCCAACGAGACCTCAGCGCCCCGCCCGTCCGGAGTGACGGCCTCGAGGATCTCGACGCCGGTGAGCGCACCTGGGCCCTCGGCGGCCAGTGTCGCGCGGGCACTCGACGCCACGGCGGCGTCGTCGAGGACCGGCCGGAACGAGCCGTCGGGCAGCATGACGACGTCGTCGATCGAGAACGACTCGGCAGCCGTGGCGGCCAGTCGATCGGCGAGCCCGAGGAGGCGCTTGTGCTCGACGTACAGGGAGGTCGCGGCGATCCCGACGAGCACGACCGCGAGCGTCACCGCGGCGAAGCCGATCGTCAGGAGGATGGTGGATCCTTCGTCGGTGCGGAGGTCGCGGCCGGCCGGACCCGATCGCGTGCCCGTCATCCTGCCTCACCGTCGCGGTCGTCGAATCGTGAGATCGGCGCCGTCGCGGATCCGGACACCGGCACCGCCGCCCACGACCCGACGATGTCGGGCATGAGCGGCAGGGCCACCAGGATGTCGATCCTCACGCTGACGGATCCAGCCCGTTGGCCGCACGGCAGGCCGGCTGGCAGGCAGCCGAGCTGCGCCGAAGCCGCCGATCGGTCGAGCCCGAAGTCGGCCAGCGCGAGTGCGAGTGCATCGTCCACACGAGTCCGACCCGTGGCGTCGTCCGGTGCCCGTGCGTACGCTTTCGCCGCCTGCACGGCGGCACCGTCTGCCGCCAGCACCGCCGCCTGGATCTCCGAGAGCGCCACGATGAGGTAGACCAACGGGACGAGCAGGACCAGGCCGACGGTGATGAACTCCAACGAAGCCGAACCGTCGTCGTCCCGCGCGCCCGCCGATCCGCCGGTCCGGTCACTCGAGCGTCTCCAGCACCGCACGGCCCTCCACCTCCAACGCGCCCGGGAGACCGAGGAGTCCGATGACGGGCAGCGGAGCACGGACGGTCACGGTGACGACGCCGGCGCCACCACGATCGGCAAGCGACGCCCGGATGTCGCCCGTGTAGGCCTCCCCCACTGCCACGGCGACGAGATGCCGTGTCCGGTCGGCACCGTCGAGCAGTTCGGTGTCGGCGAGGGCTCCGAGACGGGCTCCCTCGGCGGCAGCGTCGATGAGGGTGTTCCGCACGTGCAACGCGAGGGCGAGCTGCACCACGGACATCATCAGGATCGTCAGCATCGCACCGACGAACACGAACTCGGCGACGGCTGAACCGTCCTCCTCCCGAGCGCACCGGCGACGCAGGCGTCCTCCGCCGGCCTCAGATACCGGAGACACGCTCGATGGCCTGCTCGAACACCTGCGTGAGCGCCGGGCCGGCGACACCCCAGATCAGGAGGACGAGCCCCGCCGTCATGAGGGTGATGAGCACCCAACCGGGCACATCGCCGCGGTCCTCGTCGAGGAGGGCCCGGCCTCGGTCGCGGAGGCGTTGCGGGAGGAGGGGGGAGGACATGTGGGACCTTTCGTTAGAAGCCGGTGCGGAGCACGAAGACTCCGGGGAAGACGGCGATGATGATGGACAAGGGCAGGATCAGGAAGACGAGGGGCACGAGCATCGCGACCTCCTTCTTCCCGGCGGACTCCAGCAGGCGGCGTTTGGCGGTGTCGCGTCCGTCGTGCGCGTGGTCGAGGAGCACCGCGGCGACGGGGGTGCCACGTTCGAGCGCCCCGAGGATCTGGTCCACGCACCGGGAGAGCGTCGGCATCGCGAGTCTGGCCTCGAACTGACGGAACGACTGCGCGAACGGGATCCCCGTCGAGACCTCTGCCATGACCTGCCGGAACTCGTTCCCCAGTTCACCGCTGGAACCGATCCGTGCGACGCGGTCCATCGCGTCGGTGATCGCCTCGCCGGCGGCGAGGCTCAGGCTGAGGAACTCGAGGACCGTCGGGAGTTCCTCCTCGATGCGCGCCAGCCGGCGGCGGGCGGTGAGGTTGAGCAGTTGGTCGCGCAGGACGATGCCCGCGACCGCGCCCAGCGCGGGCAGCGCCGCAGCGAACGGGAGCGGGAGTCGACCGCCGCTGAACGCGAGCACGGCGAGCGCCGCTCCGATGGCGAAGCCCCCGAGCCCCCACAGCAGTTGCATCAGTCGGTAGCGCTCCAGCGTGGGACCTCCGGCCTGCCCGAGTCTGCGGACGACGAGTTCCTGGTCCGCTCCGACAAGGCCGAGCAGCCAGCGCAGACCGCGGAGGATCGGGACCAGCAGCGTTCCGATCACCGGCAACGGGTCCGTCGAACGTCGTGCCGCCCGCTGCCGGGCATCGCTGGAGAGGTCGACCAGATAGGGCGCGATGCGGTCCGCCAGCCGGGGCCTGCCGAGCGCGGGGAGGAGCATGGCGAGCGCCCACAGGCCGATGCCCAGGGTCGCTCCGAGACACAGCGCCCAGGCGCCGTCGGCGCTCATCGGAACCACCGTCGTTCGGGTTGCAGGCGACCCACGCGGAGCATGGCCTGGTAGGCGAGCGCCGAGACGACGACGCCCGCGACGATCAGGACCGCGCCCTCGCGCGAGTTGTAGGCCGCCGAGGTCTCCGGCCGGGAGGAGAGCAGCAGGAGGATCGCCCACGGCGCGGCGACACCGAGCCGGGCCGCGTTGACGACCCAGGATTGGCGCGCCTCGGCCTCGGCACGGATCGCCGACTCCTCGCGCAGACCGGCGGACAGCGCTCGCAGCACCGCTGGGAGCTCCGTGCCGCCGACGTCGCGCGCCATCCTGACCGTCTCGAGGATGCGGTCGGCGACGGGGTCCGCGAGTGCGGTCTTGAGGTCGTCGAGGCCGTCCGTGAATCGCCCTGCGGCCCGGTAGTCGGCGCTGAACGCTGCGAAGGCTGGGCGGAGCGGAGCTGGTCCGACGGTGTCGAGCGCGGCGACGGCGTCCGGGAGCGAGAGTCCCGACCGGATGGCGGACAGCAGGTGGTCGACGACGTCGGGCCAGAGCCCGCGTTGCAGGCGTCGACGGGCGGCGGCGCGGGCGCGCAGCACGATCACCGGTGCGACGAGTCCCGCGACGGCGACGACCGCGCTGAGCGGCATGACCCGACAGAGACCCTGCACGACGGCACCCGACACCAGACCGGCGAGCACGGCGACCACGAGGGTGGCGGCCCAATACCGGCCGGGGAGGCCGGCCAGGATGAGGAGCTCCCGAAGGGCAGCGACGGGACGCCACCGCTCGAGCCTCGCCCGCAGCGGCTCGGGTTCGGGCCACCACCAGGGCGCCAGGGTGAGGAGCAGCCCGGCCGCGAGCAGCGCGCCGACGACGAGACTCATCGCTCGCCAGCAGTGAGGATCGAGGCGAGCGAGATGCCTGCCGCCCGGTACTTGTCGTCGCGGAGTGGGAACCGCCCGGTCGCGCGCAACTCGCCGTCGCGGTGTTCGAACAGCGTGGAGGCCTCGATCGTGTGGGATTCCCCGCTCCCGCCCACCGCGATGATCTCGGCCACCCTCCGACGACCGGTGCGGTCGAGCTCACAGTGCACGACCAGGTCGACGCAGGACGCCACGGCTGGTCGGACGAACCCGGAGTCGATGTTGCGCCCGGCGAGCAGCGGCAGGGTGCAGAGCTTGCCGATCGCGTCGCGAGCGGAGTTCGCGTGGATGCTGCAGAGCCCGGGCAGCCCGCTGTTCAGGGCGATGAGGAGGTCGAGGCTCTCAGCCTCGCGGACCTCCCCGACGACGATGCGGTCAGGCCGCATCCGCAGGGCCTCCTTGATGAGACGGCGGAGGGTGATCTCCCCCGTCCCCTCGAGACTGGCTTGTCGACACTGCATCGCGACGACGTCGCGGTTGCCCGGCGCGAGCTCGAACGTCTCCTCCACGGTGACGATGCGGAGGGCGGGATCGAGTGCCGCGATGAGCGCGCCGAGCATGGTGGTCTTCCCCGCCTGCGTCGCCCCGGACACCAGGAGGTTGGCACCGGCGGTCATGCTGGCCCGCAGGAACTCCGCGGCCTGGTAACTGATCGACCCGGCGGCGACGAGCTGACCGAGGTCGCGGATCCGCGCGGAGAACTTGCGGATGTTGATCGACATGTGGCGCCGGGTGACGTCCGGGATGACGACGTGCAACCGGGATCCGTCGGGGAGCGACGCGTCGACGAACGGGTTGGCCAGATCGACCCGACGTCCGGTCGCTCGGAGCATCCGTTCCACGAGGTCGCGGACGTCGCCCTCGCCGAGCATGACGTCGGTGAGTTCAGACACCCCGGAACGTGCCACGAAGACCTTGGTCGGCTCATTGATCCAGATCTCCTCGACGCTCGGATCGTCGAGCAGGGGCTGGATCGCCCCGAAGCCGGTCACGGCTGCGAGCACCTCACTCGTCATGCCGTGCTCGTCGTCGATGAGCGGTGTGGCGTCGTTCAACGCGTGCTCGTTGTACCGACGCACCTCTTCACGGGCGATCCGCCCTGCTCCACCGCGCCGGCTCGGTTCACCGAACTCCTCGCGCACCCGGTCGCGCACGCGCGCCGTGATGATCTCAGCCGCTGTCCCCATGCCGCCATCCTGACGAACACCGGCCGTAGCTCGCAGAAGTTATCCACAGCACCACCGCGCCGGGTGTCCGGGGCCGCTCGGTAGGCTCGGATCGTGCCGACCACCTTCCACATCGACGGGTCCGAGATCCACGACATCGCCTCGTTCTACGACGTGATGAACGCCCTGCTCATGCGGGATGAGGACTGGGATCTCGGCCCGAGCCTCGACGCCCTCGACGACGTCCTGTACGGCGGGATCGGTGCGCTCCGCGATCTCGACGAGGTCCGCTTCGTCTGGACCGGGCACGAACGCAGTCGCGCCGCGCTCGGCGTCGCGGCCACCCGTGCCTGGCTGCAGGAGAAGGTCGACCGAGGCGCTCCGTTCGACACCGACCGCCTCACGGCGCAGCTGCACGACCTCGACACGGGTCGTGGGACGACGTACTTCGAGCTGATCCTCGAGGTCTTCGCCGGCCACCCTGGGCTCAGGCTCGACCTCGCCTGAACGGACGCCTGGTCGCGCACGAGCCGACCGCAACCGCTTGCGGCCGCTCACGCGAGCGGGAAGAGTGGGCGCCATGATGAACGGCTACACCGCAGACCAGGTCCGAGCCGCAGAGGCACCACTGCTGGCTGCAGGTGAACCACTCATGGCTCGAGCCGCCCACGGCCTCGCCGAGGAGTTGCGGGCCGTCCTGGTGGAGCGCGCGGCGGAACTCGACGGTACCGTGCCGGACGCCTGGAGGATCCTCCTGCTCGTGGGATCAGGCGACAACGGCGGGGACGCCCTGTTCGCCGCCGCCGAACTGGCCGGCTCGGAGGGCCCCGAGGGGGTCCCGCTCGACCTCGTCGTCGCACGCACCGGCGACCACGCGCACGAGGCCGGCTACGCCGCCGCCGTCGAGGCGGGCGTGCGCTTCCTCGTCAACTCCCCCGCCGAACCGGACGACGCCGCGGACGAGGCGAAGGGTGCGGCGCTCGTGGTGGACGCGGTCTTCGGCATCGGCGCGAGCCGGAACCCGAGCCTCCGCGGCGCACCCAAGGCGATCGTCGAGGCCGTCCTTCCGATCGTACAGAGCGCCGGCGGGCCCACGGTGGTGGCCGTGGACGTCCCGAGCGGCATCGACCCCGACGAGGGAAGCGTGCCCGAGGGCGCCGTCCTCCCGGCCGAGGTCACGGTCACCTTCGGCGCGGTGAAGGCCGGACTCCTCATCCCACCCGGCTCCGCCTACGCGGGAGACGTGCGGCTGATCGACATCGGCCTCGGGCCGCAGCTCGCGGGCGTCACCCCGTTCACGATGCTCGACCAGGCCGACGCCTGACACCGCCTCGAGGAGTCATCCCCAGGCGGTCGCGGAGCGCGGCGTCGGGACGCGGTCAGGCGTCGACCGGCGCAGCCGACACCCCTGACGCCACGCCGGCGAGCGCGTGCCCTGCGAGCGAACCGAGGGTGCGGAGCCCGTCCCTGGACAGCACCGATTCCAGGTGTCCCTGCACCGAGGCGAACCCGCGACCGCGCATGGCGAAGACGTCGCCGGAGACGGGGTCCGCGGCGATCTCGACCCCGCCCACCGGCGCATCTCCCGAGGAGCGGGCCGTGAAGGTGTTGTAGAACCCGATCAACGACTGCTCGCCGAAGAGGTCGAGGTCGAGTTGCAGCCCCTGGCGAGGAGCGTCGAGTCGGGCGATCGGCAGACCGAGCTGGATCGCCAGCACCTGGTGGCTCAGGCACACCGCGAGGAGGGGGGCACCGGCCGCGAGGCGTGCTGACACGATCTCGTGGAGGCGGCGGACCCGGGGCTCGGCGAGGTCGAGCGGGTCGCCTGGTCCGGGTCCGGCGACGAGCAGGTCGGCGTCCAAGCGCGAGTCGTTCACCGTCGACCAGTGCTCGACGTCGACGGTCATGCCGAAGTGGCGAAGTTGGTGGGCGAGCATCGCGGTGAACTCGTCCTCGGCGTCGACGATGATCGCGGAACGGCCGGACAACGGACCGGTTGGCGCCGCGTGCTGGGGCTGCAACCAGAAGGGTGCGAGCCGCTCGTTGCGGGCCCGAAGCGCCTCCTCGACCCCCGGCTCGGCGGCGAGGTCGACCGTCGGGCCGAGCTCGGGCGGAGCCATGACGCCGAGCGCCGTGAGCACACCGGCCGCCTTCGCAGCCGTCTCGGCCACCTCGGAGACGGGATCCGAATGCCGGACCAGCGTCGCCCCGGCGGGGACCCGGACGAGCCCTGCGTCGTCGAGGTAGGCCGTGCGGATGAGGATCGGGGCGTCGAGTTCGTAGTCGCCGTCGTCCATCGGGGTGAACAGCGCGAGGACGCCCGAATAATAACCGCGCGGGTTGCGCTCGTGTCGGGCGATGACGGCGCAGGCGTTCTGCATGGGCGACCCCGTGACCGTCGGCGCGAACATCGTCAGCCGCAGCACCTCCCGGACGTCGAGGTCGCTCGTTCCGGCCAGCAGGTACTCGGTGTGCGTGAGGCGCGACATCTGCTTGACGTAGGGCCCGAGGATGCGTCCGCCGGATGCACAGACCCGGCTCATCATCTTCATCTCCTCGTCGACGACCATGAAGAGTTCCTCGGTCTCCTTGACGTCACCCAGGAACGCGCGGAACTCGTCGCCGGTCGCGCCGGAGCGCGGGTGGCGGAACGTCCCGCTGATGGGGTTCATCGTCACGGTCCGCTCGCCCGTCGACGCGTCGCGGGAGACGGCGACGTGCCGCTCAGGCGTCGCGCCGGCCATCGAGACCCCCGGCGTGTGCACGGCGAACGTCCAGTAGGCTCCGGTCTCCCCCGAGAGGAGCGCCCGCAACCAGGCGAGGACCGCGCGCTCGGCGGGCACCTCGGTCGTCGCGGTGAACTCGCGGCGGATGACGAAGTTCGCGCCTTCACCGCGGCCGATCTCATCCTCGATCACGCGGCGGACGATCGCCGCGTAGTCCTCGTCGGAGACGTCGAACCCGCCGTCGAGCAGCGGGACCACGTCGATCGGCAGCCGGTCGAGCAACTCGCCGAGGGCGACCGACTCCCGTTCCTCGACAACGAGGCATCGCAGCGGCGCGCCGTCGTCCATCGCTGCGAAGCCGCGCTCACGCACCTGTCGGTACGGCACGAGGGTGAGGACCTCCGGTCGGCGTGCGTCGCCGGCCGCTCCGAGCGGGATGTCGGCGAGCGAGTCGACGTCGACGACGTCGCCGGTGTAGAGGTCGACGGTGTCGCTGCCGTGGCGGCGGATCACCGCGAACGGGAAGTCGGGGCCGGCGTTCAGCACGCGGTTGAGCAGGGTGGTCATGGTGGTGTCCTCAGGCTGGGACCGATCCGACAGGGCCTCCGAACGAGAACGACCGCCCTGTCAGGCGGTCGAGTCGTCGTGTGTGCACGTGCGCGGTCCGCCTAGGAGGCGGGCCACCAGCTCGTTGCACACGTCGTTCGCATGGAGCCGAGCATACACGGCGCGGCACCGGCTCTGCTGGGCGTCGGAGCGGCCGCCGCGGCGCCACGAAGCACAGGACGTTCCCGACCTCGCTCCCGTAGACTGAGCCGAGCCGCGGGAGTGGTGGAATTGGCAGACACGCAGGATTTAGGTTCCTGTGCTTTCGAGCGTGAGGGTTCAAGTCCCTTCTCCCGCACGCGACACCGTCGTACGCCGTTCCATCCCTCCCCCGACAGCAGGAGCTCCGCATGGTCCACACCGCCCTCATCCCCTGGCTCGACCCGGAGGGCATCATCACGGCCGTCGGTCCGTGGGCCCTGGTCGTCGTGTGCGCGATCGTCTTCGCCGAGACCGGCCTCCTCGTCGGGTTCCTCCTGCCCGGCGACACCCTCCTCGTCATCACCGGCCTCCTCGCGTTCGGATCCGCGCGCGTCATCGAGATCGACATCTGGTGGGTCTGCCTCGCCATCGGATTCGCGGCATTCCTGGGCGGTGAGGTCGGGTATCTGATCGGGCACAAACTCGGGCCCAAAGTCTTCGAGCGGAAGGAGTCCGGTCTCTTCAGCATCAAGAACGTCGAGCGAACGAACGCCTTCTTCGAGCGCTTCGGCGCCCTCGCGGTCATCCTGGCCCGCTTCGTCCCGATCGTCCGGACCTTCGCACCGGTCGCCGCGGGCATCGGGCACATGAACTACAAGAAGTACTCGCTCTACAACCTCGTCGGCGCGTTGATCTGGGGCGCGGGCCTGACCTTCTTCGGCTACCTGCTCGGCTACATCCCCCCGGTCGCCACCTTCGTGCAGAACTACATCGACGTCATCCTCATCGGCGCGGTCGTCCTCACCCTCATCCCGACCACGTGGCACTACATCCAGTCGAGCCGGAAGGCGAAGGCGCTCCAGGGCACCATCTCCGAAGAGGAGCGTCGCGCGGCGGCCTCCAAGCTGGCCGACCAGGACGTCTTCAACCGCGACCGCGGCAACGACCCGGCCTGATCACCGGCGGCACCGTCGGCCCGCTACCGCGGCCACCGCGCCGGGTCAGCGGTGGTGGGACTCCTCGTGTGAGGCGTGCTCCTCAGGCTCCAGCTGGAACGTGGAATGCTCCACGTCGAAGTGGTCGTGAAGACACGAGCCCAGACGGTCGAGCAGCTCCCCCGTCCCGCCGAGCGCGAACACCCGCTGCTCGACGACGACGTGTGCGGAGAACACCGGCTGCCCGGAGGTGATCTGCCAGACGTGGACGTCGTGCACGGCGACGACCCCGTCCGTCCCGATCAGGTGGTCCCTGATCTCCTGCACGTCGGTGTCGGAGGGCGCGGACTCGCTGAGGACGTGGACCACGTCGCGGAGCAACGCCCAGGCGCGCGGCACGATCATCGCGGCGATCGCGAGCGACGCGATGGCGTCCGCCTGGGCGAACCCCGTCAGCAGGATGACGACCGCGGCGATGATGACGGCGATCGACCCCAGGAGGTCGCCGAGGACCTCGAGGTACGCGCCGCGCATGTTGATCGAGGAGTCACGGCCTCCCCTGAGGATCCAGAGCGCCCCGAGGTTCGCGACGAGGCCGATGACCGCGACGACCAGCATCGGCAGGCTCTGGACCTCGCCCGACGAGGGCTCGACGAGCCGGGCGATCCCTTCGAGGAGCACCGACACGGCCACGGCGATCAGGATCAACGCGTTGATCAGGGCCCCGAACACCTCGGCCCGCTGATACCCGAACGTCTGGCGGTCGGTGGCCGGTCGGGCAGCGACGATCGTCGCCACGAGCGCGATGACGAGCCCGGTCAGATCCGACAACATGTGCCCGGCGTCCGCGAGCAACGACAGCGAACCGCTCGCCCACGCGCCGACCAGCTCGACGACCAGGATGGTCGCGATGATGGCGATCGCCGCCACTAGTCGCGAACGGTTGGTGGCGCTGCCGGCGTGCGTGTGATCGTGACCCATGATGTGACAACCGTACGAGCTTCCCGGGGCCCCGGGAAGGGTTCATGCCGAGATAGGAATGGTCCTGAGTATCATGCTCAGTTGGCGGCCGCCGGCGCGGGCAGGAGCCCCCGCAACACCGGGACCAGTTCGCGGAAGGCGATCGCCCGGTGACTCGACTCGTTCTTCTCCACCGGTGTCAGTTGGGCCGCGGTACGGTGGTCGCCGCTGGGGATGAAGGCCGGATCATAGCCGAAGCCGTTCGTGCCGATCGGCTCCGTGGCGAGCGCCCCGCGCCAGGTTCCGACCGCCACATGCTCGAAGGGGTCCGTCCCCGGGATCCCCGCGGGCACGACGAGCGCGAGGTGGCAGGCGAACCATGCCGAACGGTGCTCCGCACGCACGTCGCGCAGTTGATCGAGCAGGAGCGCGAGGTTCGCCGACGAGTCGTGGTGCGAGCCCGCCCAACGCGCCGAGAAGATGCCGGGCGCGCCACCCAGGATGTCGACACCGATCCCCGAGTCGTCCGCGAGGGCGATCGAGCCGGTGTGGGCGGCGGCCACGCGGGCCTTGATCAACGCGTTCTCGCTGAACGACGTGCCGTCCTCGACGGGCTCAGGGCCGTCGTAGCCGAGGACCGTGATGCCCGGCACATCGCGGCTCACCAGCCGCTGGAACTCCTCGACCTTGTGCTGGTTGTGCGTCGCGAGGACGATCTCGACGGACATCAGCGTCCGAGGGCCTCGAACTGGATCGCCTTGAGCGACGCCGCACCACCGACGGCCAGATCGAGCAACGAGTCGAGCTCCCGGCGGTCGAACGGTGCCCCCTCGGCCGTCCCTTGCACCTCGACGAACGAGCCCCCTCCGGTCACCACGACGTTCATGTCGGTCTCGGCGCGCACGTCCTCGACATAGGCGAGGTCGAGCATCGGGACACCGTCGATGATCCCGACCGAGACGGCGGAGACGCTGTCCGTGAGTGGTGTGGCCTTCTGCGAGATGAACTTCTTCCCGCGCGCCCATTCGATGGCGTCGGCGAGGGCCACGTAAGCGCCCGTGATCGCGGCGGTCCGCGTGCCACCGTCGGCCTGCAGGACGTCACAGTCGATCACGATCGTGTTCTCGCCGAGCGCCTTCGTGTCGATCACGGCACGGAGGCTGCGGCCGATGAGCCGGGAGATCTCATGGGTCCGGCCTCCGATGCGTCCCTTGACCGCCTCACGGTCCATCCGCTCGTTGGTGGATCGCGGCAGCATGGAGTACTCGGCGGTGACCCAGCCCCGACCCTTGCCGTTCAGCCACCGGGGCACCCCGTTCGTGAACGACGCGGTGCACAGCACCTTGGTCCGCCCGAAACTGATGAGCGCCGAACCCTCGGCCTGCTCGCTCCAGCCCCGCTCGATGGTGATGGGACGCAGCTGGTCGTTGGTGCGGCCGTCGGCGCGCTGGATGTCACTCATGGATGTGCTCCTCGAACTGGTGGGATGGAAGGTCGATGACGCCGGTCTGGACGAGCGAGACCGTCGAGATCTCCCGGCCCATCAGGCGGTTGGCGAGGGCGATGAAGTCGTCGGCGCTGCTCCCCGTCGCCTCGTACCGGTGGACGGGCGGTTCGCCGCTGTCGCGGAGCAGGTCGCGGGTGACGAGGACCCGATACACGTCGTTCGCGGTCTCCGTGTCGCTCGAGACGAGGGACACCTGCGGGCCCATCACGTAACTGATCGCACCCTTCAGGAAGGGGTAATGGGTGCAGCCCAGCACGACCGTGTCGACCCCGGCATGCCGGAGCGGCGCGAGGTACTCCTCCGCGGCCTCCAGGAGGTCCGGACCGGTCGTGACACCCGCCTCGACGAACTCCACGAACCGCGGGCAGGCCTGCCCGAACACCGTCAGCTCGGGGTTGACCTCGAACAGGTCCTGATAGGCGCGCGAGTTGATGGTGCCCTCGGTTCCGATGACCCCGATGCGGCCGTTACGGGTGCTGCGCACCGCGGTTCGGACCGCCGGCTGGATGACCTCGACCACCGGGACCGAGTACCGTTCGCGGGCGTCGCGCAGCATCGCCGCCGACGCGGTGTTGCACGCGATGACGAGCATCTTGACGCCCTGGTCGACGAGGGTGTCGAGCACCTCGAGCGAATACCGTCGGACGTCGGCGATGGGTTTCGGCCCGTAGGGCGAATGGGCGGTGTCGCCGATGTAGATCACGGATTCGGCCGGGAGCTGGTCGCTGACCGCTCTCGCCACCGTGAGTCCGCCGACGCCTGAGTCGAAGATGCCGATGGGTGCGTCGTTCACGATGGTCCAGCCTACCGCGCATGACCCCTCGTCATGCCGGACCGCCCGATCACCGCGATCCGTGCACCCGCGCGGCTAGGCTGAACGGGTGCACGAGTCCTCAGCTCTCCTCACCGACCGTTACGAACTCACGATGCTGGACGCCGCCCTCCACCGCGGCACCGCCGATCGGGAGTGCCTCTTCGAGCTGTTCGCCCGCAGGCTCTCAGGCGGACGACGCTACGGGGTGGTCGCCGGTACCGGCCGGTTCCTCGAACTGCTCAAGCGGTTCCGGTTCGGCGAGGCGGAACTGGAGTGGCTGCGCGAGGAAGGCGTGGTCAGCACGGCGGCACTCGACTGGCTCGCCGACTACCGCTTCTCCGGTTCGGTCTGGGGGTACCGGGAAGGCGAGGTGTTCTTCCCCGGTTCGCCGATCCTCGTCGTGGAGGGTACCTTCGCGGAGGCCGTCATCCTCGAGACCCTCGCGCTCAGCGTCTTCAACTACGACAGCGCGGTCGCCACCGCGGCCGCACGCATGACCTCGGCCGCCGGTACACGCCCCCTCGCCGAGATGGGCTCGCGCCGGACCGGTGAGCGGTCGGCGATCGCTGCCGCCAGGGCCGCCTACATCGCGGGCTTCAGCGCCACGTCCAACCTCGAAGCCGGCCGCAGTTGGGGTATCCCGACGATGGGTACCGCCGCACACTCCTTCACCCTCCTGCACGACTCCGAGGAGGACGCGTTCCGGGCACAGATCGACACGATGGGCGCGGGGACGACGCTGCTCGTCGACACCTATGACATCGAAGCGGCGGTGCGGCTCGGCGTGCGCCTCGCAGGGCCCGAGCTCGGCGCGGTCCGCATCGACTCCGGCGACCTGCCGATCGTCGTCGACCAGGTGCGGCGACTGCTCGACGAGCTCGGCGCCACCACGACCCGCATCACGGTCACGAACGACCTCGACGAGCATGCCGTCGCCGCCTTGGCCGCCTCGCCCGTCGACTCCTACGGCGTCGGGACGTCCGTCGTCACCGGATCCGGCTCGCCGGCGATGGGGATGGTCTACAAGCTCGTGTCCCACCGCGACGACCAGGGCGACTGGATCAGCGTCGCCAAGAAGTCCGCTGAGAAGGCGACCGTCGGCGGCCGCAAGACCGCGGCACGCGCCTACGACCGCAACGGCGTCGCTCGGGAGGAGCGCATCTACCTCGGCGACGGGCCGGCCGGTCAGCACGAGGGGGCGGCCGACGCCGGTTCGGAACGCCCGCTCATGGTCCCGCTCGTGGTCGGCGGTCTCGTCGACGAGCAGTACCTCGGTGCCGCGGGAACGCGGCAGGCGAGGGAGCACCGTGAGCGTTCGGTCGCGGAACTGCCGCCGCGCGCCGTCAGCCTGACGCGCGGAGACCCGGTGCTTCCGACCGTCTACCTCGAGGGCTGACGCACCCTCGCGCCGGCCACGTTCGGACCCGCAAGCGGATCAGTCGCGCAGGAGCCGCTCGTAGATCTCCTTGCACGACGGGCAGATCGGGAACTTCTCCGGGTCGCGTCCCGGCGTCCACTTCTTGCCGCACAACGCCTTCACCGGCTTCCCGCTGAGCGCCGACTCGAGGATCTTCTCCTTCTTCACGTAGTGCGAGAAGCGCTCATGATCGCCGGGTTCGATGTTCTCGCTCTCGATGAGCTCCTCGAGCTCGCGATCCATGATCGCGGTGCTCCCCCCGTCCGGTGTCCCGCCGGGGTCGATCGTGCTCATCTGCTGCTTCGTGCTGTCATGCTGCGCCATGGCTCCATGGTACCGCCGCAGAGGGCCCGGGGTTCCTGTGGTCCCGTCGGGGGCGGTCGGAGCCCTGGGATCAGTGGGAGCTGGCGAAGCCGACGATCTCGGGGCTGCGGCGGTCGAAGACCCGACCGCCGGCGAAGATCCCGATGACCAGGACGAGCAGGCCGGTGCCGACGCCCACCGCGAGCGCGCCGAAGTTCCAGTTGGGCTCGCCCGTGAGGCCGAGGACCGCCAGCCAGGCGGCCGGGATCGTGAGGACCACGGTGCCCAGCAGGCTCATGAACTGTGCGGACAGTCCGCTGCTGCCGGGGACCTGCGGCTGCTGGAACGGGCTGTCACCCGGCAGCGAGGTCGGGTACGGGAACCGAGCGGACACGAAACTCGCGATACCGGCGCCGCTCAGCAACAGACACGTGCTCACCCCGATCATCGACGGGAGCGCGTCCCAGTCGCCGTAGAACAGGATGCTGAGCGTCGATCCGACGGCGATGAGCGGAATGCCGATGAGCAGTACCGGGAAGAGACGGCCGATGCGGTCGGCTCGCCCGCGGACCCCCGAGGCCACATGCAACCAGACCGCGGTCGAGTCGAAGGCCAGGTCGTTGTGCAGGAGCCAGCCGAGGAACCAGCACACGACCGGGAGCGGCACGAGTGCGAGGACGTTCAACGGGATGCCTGCGACCAGCAGCGGGACGAAGAAGATGAACGGGGCGATTGGAATGATCACCAGCGAGACGAGGTATCGCGGATCGCGCAGCCAGTAGGTCATGCTGCGAGCGGCGATCACGCCCGCCGGACGCCCTGGCAGGAGGTCGAACCATCCCAGGCCGGTGCTCTCGCGACCGGTTCCGATGCGTTCCGGTGCGACGAGCAACCGTGCGACGAAAGCCTGCCAGGCGAACCAGAGGAGCGCGATCGTCGCTGCGGTCAGCAACAGTTTGACCACCGCGGGCACGACGTCGCCGATGGCCGCGTCGCCCGGGAACGACCACACGGCACCCAGGGGCGTCCAGCTCAGGATGTCGGCCACCCGGCCCAGCACGGCGAAACCGTCGCGCTGCCAGTCGACCGTGGTCAGGGCGATGATGGCCGGGCTCACGGCGATGATGAGCACGAGTCCGAGCACACCCATGACCTCTTTGGCGCGCCGCGTCGACAGCAGGCTCGCGGAGATCGACGTCGCGATCCGTGCCAGGAGTGCGCACAGCAGGACGCCGAGCACTGCCGACATGACGGCGAGGACCGCCGGGAGCGGCGACCTCGACCAGGTCACGACGGAGGATGCAGCGAGCACGGCGAGGACGATCGACGGAACGGAGACGAGTGCGGCGACGATCAGGCCCGCCGACAGGGTCCGGTTGGGGAGACCGTAGAGCGAGAACGCCCTCGGGTCGAGCTGGTCGTCCACCCCGAACACGAGCGGCAGCACGATGAAGCCCAGGACGATGACGGAGCCGACGAGCACGAGGAGGTTCCGGGTCACTTCCGGATCGGTCGTGCGGAGCGCGACGAGCCCGGTGCTCGCGAGCACCACGACCCAGACACCGAGCGCGATCGCCAGGACGAGTCCGACCAGTCGCCAGGGACTGCGGCGGAACGCGTTCAGCGTCAGCTGCAGTTTCAGTCGGAGAAGCTGTGCAACCATTCCATTCCCTCTGCCGACTTGCGGCCCCCGGCGAGTTCGACGAAGCGCTCTTCGAGCGTTCCCGTCCCCCGCACCTCGTCCACGGACCCGGCGGCGAGCACCTTGCCCTGGACGATGATGGCCACGTGATCGCACACACGCTGGATGAAGTCCATGCCGTGACTCGAGAGCACGACGGTTCCGCCGTTGGCGACGTAGCGCTGCAGGATCTCGATGACGTTGGCGGCCGACACCGGGTCGACCGACTCGAACGGCTCGTCGAGGATGAGGAGACGGGGCGAGTGGATGAGCGCCGCCGCGAGCGCGATCTTCTTCGTCATGCCGGCGGAGTAGTCGGACACGAGACGACCGAGCGCGTCGTCGAGACCGAACGCCCGAGCCAGGTCCGTGGTCCGCGACTTCACCGTCGCAGGGTCGAGTCCGCGGAGGACGCCGGAGTAGTAGAGCAGCTGGTTGCCCGTGAGGCGGTCGAAGAGCCGCAGGCGGTCCGGGAGGACGCCGATCGCACGCTTCGCCTCGGCGGGGTCCTGCCAGACGTCGACGCCCTGGACCCGGATGGATCCGGCATCGGGGCGCAGCAGGCCGGTGACCATGGACAGCGTCGTCGTCTTCCCGGCGCCGTTCGGACCGACGATGCCGTAGAAGGAGCCGCGTCGGACCTCGAGGTCGACGCCGTCGACGGCGACCGTGTCGCCGAACTGCTTCACGAGCCCGGAGATCGACAGCACGATGGGGTTGGCCTCGGGCGCCGCGGTGTCGGCGCCCTTGCCAGCGGCCGGCGACTCAGCGGGCGTCGACGGCGGCTTCGTCGTCGTGGGACGGGCGACCGGACGCTTCGGCGCGACCGGCGGGGCTGCCACCGACGGCTGCGCGGCCTGCACGTCCGAAGCCGGCTCGGTGCGCGCCGACTCGACGGTCGGGCGGGGATCCTCCGTCGTGGTCGTCGCGGCGGTCTCGGGAGCGGTGACCGGGTCGACCGTCGTCGCGGTCGTCGGTTCCGAAGCGGCCGTGGATCCGTCGACGCGGTCGGACTCGGTCGGCGTCACCGTGGTGTCGACGTCCGGGGTGGACCCGGGCTCGGCGGCTGGCGCGGACGTGTCTCCGACCACCGGGGCTCGGACCTCGTCGAGGACACCGGCACTCGCGGCCGCCGTCTGTTCGTTCGGCTTCGGCGTCGTGGTGCGAGCGGTGCCGGAGCGGGCCGGCGTCCGCTTCGCGGGCGTCCGGGTCGTCGTGGACTTCGCGGCGGTGGTCCGGCTCGTGCCGGTCTTCGCTGCCGGCGTCTTGGTGCCCGACGAAGCTCCGGTCGTGCGCGTCGTCGTCCTGGGAGCCCTCGGCGTCGATGCCGGAACCGCGGGGGTCGATCCGTCGTCCGGGGACGCTGGCGTCGCGATGCTCGGGTCCGTCTCGGGCGCAGCCTTGGCGGGCGTGCGCTTCGCCGCGGTGGTCCGGGCCGTCCCGGTCTTGGCCGCGGTGGTCCGCGCCGTGCCGGTCTTCGCCGCCGTGGTCCGCGAACCCGTCGAGCGGGTCGCCGTCGTCTTCTTCGCGCCCGTGGCGTCCGTCGGGTCCGCCCCGGTGGTGGTGCGTGCAGCACTCGGGCGCTTCGCCGGGGCCTTCGCCGTGCCGGAGGCGCGCGGCGTCGTCGTCCGGGGTGCGCGTTTCGCGGCAGACGGTGCCGCCGCGGACTGATCGTCCGGTGCACTCGGCTGCGCCACCCCTGGTGCGTCGGGAGCGGACGCCGCCGGCGGACTCGTCGACGGCCCGTCGGCAGGCGCGGGCTGCTCGGCGGGATCTGGCGGAGTCGTGGAAGTCACCAAGCAAACCTACCAACAGCAGCGCCCGCAGCGGACAGCGGAGTCACAGGATGAACAGTTGACACATCTCCCCCAAGCTGTGTAAACGCCGGGTGGTCGATCACGAAACGACAACGGACCCTGTGAACCCATGACAGACGGAGTTCACCGCGGCTAGCCTGTATTTTGGCATGACGGAGTGTCTTTCAATGCACGTCTTGGTAAATCCTCGGTGAATTGTCCACAGCTTCGTGGCACCGCGTGATTCCATACCCACACTGAGGAGAACAACGTGACCACCCAGGTAGTGATCCTTGCCGCCGGAATGGGCAGCCGTCTCGGCCGCTCGCTCCCGAAGCCCCTGACCGAGCTCAGCGACGGCCGCACCATCATGCAGCAGCAGTTCGACAACATCCACCACGCGTTCGGAGCGAGCGCGAAGGTGACGATCGTCGTCGGATACAAGCTCGAGCACATCATCGAGGCCTTCCCCGACGCGTCCTTCGTCTACAACGAGCAGTACGACCAGACCAACACCTCGAAGAGCCTCATGCGTGCACTCGCCGCATCGCAGGCCGGTGGCGTCCTCTGGATGAACGGCGACGTCGTCTTCGACCCGGCGGTTCTCGACCGCGCCGCGGCGATGATCGCCAAGGACCGCTCCTTCGTCACCGTCAACACCTCGAAGGTGTCCGACGAGGAAGTGAAGTACACGACCAGCGCCGAGGGGTACATCAAGGAACTCTCCAAGACGGTCGTGGGCGGGCTCGGCGAGGCCGTCGGCATCAACTACATCTCCTCGCAGGACAAGGCGATGCTGCACCGCTACCTCGCGAAGGTCGGCGACCAGGACTACTTCGAGCGCGGCATCGAGCTCGCCATCGAACGCGAGGGCATGCTCGTCGAACCGGTCGACATCTCGGACCTGTACGCGGTAGAGGTCGACTTCGCCGAGGACCTCGAGCGAGCGAACCTCTTCGTCTGAGCATCCCGTCCGCTCCGCACCCGAACGCCGTCCCGACGCTGAGCGTCGAGGACGGCGTTCCTGCGCGACCTCGATAAGGTTGGTCCCGTGAGTTCTTCAGCTGAGACGCGGCCAAGGATGTCGCGTTCGGCCAGATACCGCCACGCGCTCTGGATCTTGACCGTCCGGGATCTGCGCGTGCGCTACTCGACGAGTGCGCTCGGATACGTGTGGTCCATCCTCGACCCGCTCGTCATGAGCGGGATCTACTGGTTCGTCTTCACGCAGGTGTTCCGGCGCGATGTCGGCGAGGAGCCGTACATCGTCTTCCTCCTCGCGGCACTGTTGCCGTGGATGTGGTTCACCGGGTCGGTGTCGGACAGCACCCGTGCGTTCCTGCGCGAGGCGAAGCTGGTGCGGTCGACGACGATCCCCCGCACCATCTGGGTCAATCGCATCGTGCTGTCGAAGGGCATCGAGTTCCTCGCAGCACTCCCCGTCCTCGCGGCGTTTGCCGTCTTCAGCGGCGCGTCGGTGAACCTCGACATCCTGCTCTTCCCGCTCGCGATCGCCATCCAGGCCGTCCTCACCGTCGGGCTCTGCCTGATCGTCGCGCCCCTCGTCGTGTTCTTCCGCGACCTGGAACGCGCGGTCAAACTCGTGCTGCGCTTCATGTTCTACGCGACCCCGATCATCTACAGCACGACCGCCCTGCCGGACCGCATCGAGCCCTTCGCCGCGCTCAACCCCCTGAGCGGCATCTTCGCCCTGTACCGATCCGCGTTCTTCCCGCAGGAACTCGACTGGTACCTCGTGGGCGTCTCGGCCGGGATGTCCGCCGTGATCCTGGCGCTCGGCCTGCTGATCTTCAAGCGGTGCGAGCGCTCCGTGCTGAAGGAGATCTGATGTCGACCGACAGCTCCCCCACGACCCGCGCCGCCATCTCGGTGACCGACGCCGGCATCCGCTTCCGTCGGAACCGCGGCGGTCGGCGCAGCTTCAAGGACCTCTTCGCGGGACGGGACCGCCGATCGCGCCCGGGCGAGTTCTGGCCGTTGCGGCACGTCTCGTTCGAAGTCGCGCCCGGGGAGGCGATCGGCGTGGTCGGCCGGAACGGACAGGGCAAGTCGACGCTCCTGAAGCTCGTCGCCGGCGTCGTCCTGCCCGACGAGGGAACCGTGGGCGTCCGCGAGGGGGTCGCGCCCCTGATCGAGATCACGGGCGGCTTCGTTAACGACCTCACCGTCCGCGACAACGTCTACCTGACCTCGGGACTCCACGGCATGTCGCGTCGCGAGATCGACGAACGGTTCGACGACATCATCGCCTTCGCCGAGATCGCCGATTTCGTCGACACCCCGTACAAGCACCTCTCCAGCGGCATGAAGGTCCGCATCGCGTTCGCGGTCATCGCGCAGCTCGAGGAACCGATCATCCTCGTGGACGAGGTGCTGGCCGTCGGCGACCGGGCCTTCCGTGAGAAGTGCTACCGCCGGATCGAGGAGCTCCTCGAGGGCGGGCGGACGCTGTTCTTCGTCTCGCACAACGAGAAGGACCTCCGCCGGTTCTGCACGCGCGGCCTCTACCTCGACAAAGGTGCCCTCGTCCTCGACGCGTCGATCGACGACGTGCTCGACCGCTACAACGCCGACTACAACAGCTGAGCCGCCGCAGCAACCGTCGGCGGTCCTGAAGGACCACGACGTAGACTGGCCGCCCCGCCCACGAGGAGGCCGACATGACCGGACCGCAGCAGGGACCGGTTCCCGGTCCCGCCCACTACCCGAACCCCGCAACGCAACAGCCGATGCTCCCCGAGCCCGGGTGGGTGCGGGCCCTCGACCGCGTCCTCTGGGTGCAGCGGCCGGTGGTCGTGGCCCACATCCGGTCGATCCGACGTATGTACCCCAACGCGACGGCCGATCAGCTGATCCGCGTTCTGGAGCGTCGATACCTCGCGACGGTGACGACGACCGGCGCCGCCGTCGGTGCGACCGCCGTCGTGCCCGCCATCGGGACCGCGACGACCCTCGCGCTCTCCGGCGTCGAAACGGCCGGCTTCCTCGAGGCCACGGCGTTGTTCGCGCAGTCGGTCACGGAGGTCCACGGCATCGCCCTGGCCGATCCGGTCAGGTCCCGCGCGCTCGTCATGACGATGATGCTCGGGAAGGCCGGCACCGACCTCCTCCGCAACTTCGGGTCCCAGGCGACCGGCAAGGGCATCCCCCGACAGGCGTTCTGGGGTCAGACGATCACCCAGGGGCTGCCCTCGATGATCGTGGGACCGGTCGCAGATCAGCTGCGGGTGCGGTTCGTCAAGCACTTCGCCGCGAGCGGCGGCGCCGGCGTCATCGGCAAGGCCCTGCCGTTCGGTGTGGGCGCGGCCGTCGGCGGTATAGGCAACCACCTCCTCGGACGGCAGGTGGTCCGTGCCGCGCGCCAGGCGTTCGGACCGGCGCCGTTCGTTGTTCCGCTGGACCTCGAACCGCGGATGCGCGCGGTCACCGGCACGTCCCGCCTCGGCAGGTTCCGCGACCAGGTGTTCCGCCGAACTGGGCAGCAGGCCATCGAGTCCGGCCCTGGCGCGCCGGGCCACCCCGCAGGCCCTGCCCAGGACCCGCCAGTCGGTCCGTGAGTCGCTGCAGGCGATGCGGCATCTCTCCAGGTCCGTCGCGTAGCGTCGAGTCGTGAAACTTCCCTTCCTTCGCCGTTCCCAGAGCCTCCTCCCCGAAGGTCGTCACTTCGCGGTCACGTGGGGCCTGACGGACGACTTCGGGGGGATGACCGAAGCGATGTTCCACCGTTCGCGGGCGTTCGTGCGTCTGGCCGGTACGCCCGTCGACATCCTCACCTTCGACCAGCGACCGGACTACCCCGCCCTCGAGCAGCGGCTCCGATCCCGTGGTGACCTCGTGGACGACATGCGGATCGTCAACCTCTACGACTGGTTGCGTTCGAACCCGCTGCCGGGTGGCTCCCTGGACCTCGAGCGGTATCCCTTCACGCCGCTCCCCACGGTCGACGACGGCACCGAGCGGCGCCGCGGCGAGGCCGTCCTGAGCCGGGAGCGTCGCGACGACGCCGGCCAGGTTCTGCAGGTCGACGTCTACCGCACCGACGGCACCCTCCTCCTCTCCGACCGCCGCGACACCAAGGAGCTGGGCACGAAGGGCGGCCGCTCTGTCGTGTTGTGTGACGAACACGGTCAGCCGGTGCGCGCCTGGGGTCGGATCTGGTCGCTGTATCGGGCGTGGTTCGACGCGATCACCGCCGGGGCCCCGGCCTGGATGATCGTCGACAGCAAGACCACCGCCCCGTTCGTCCTCAGCTATCGCAACCGGAACGTGGTCACGGCGCATGTCGTGCACGCCTCCCACCTCCAGGGCACCGAACGACCGCACGGTCGACTGCGGGAGTCGCGGCGCGCGGTCTTCGAGGCACTCGACGACTTCGACCTCGTCGCCCTCCTGAGTGAGCGTCAACTGGCCGACGTGCGGACCATGCTCGGTGACCACGCTTCGCTCGCGGTCATCCCGAACTCGCGCGACCTCGTCGAGAAGCACGTCGCGCAAGCGGCGCGCCCCCGTCATCGCGGGATGTTCCTCGGGTCGCTCACGGCGCGCAAGCGCCCCGCTCACGCCATCCGGGCCGTCCTGGCAGCGACACCCGCCGTCGGCACGCCTCCGACGCTCGACGTCTACGGCGGCGGCGAGCTGCTCGGCGAACTGCAGGCCATCCTGACCGCGGAGGATCCCGAGCACCGCATCGTCCTCCACGGCTACGACCGCTCGGCCCGCGAACAGCTCGGCGCCGGCTCGTTCCTCGTCATGACCTCGACCTCGGAAGGCTTCCCGCTCGTCCTCGTCGAGGCGATGGCGGCGGGCTGCCTGCCGATCGTCGTCGACGTTCCGTACGGACCGGCCGACATCGTCACCGATGGACGCAACGGGTTCCTCGTCCCGTCCGCCGAGCCGGCCGTCGTCGCCGCTGCCATCGAACGGCTGCTCGCGCTCCCCGACCACGAGGTGGACGCCATGCGCCGCCACGCGCGGACCACCGCCGAGCAGTACGACGACGAGGCCGTCACCCGTCGGTGGGCTCAGGAGTTGCGCGCGGCCGATCGTCGGAAGAAGCGGAAGGCGCTCGTCCCCCGCGTCGGCTGACGGCCCACGAACGCACCGCTTCCGTCTGCGCCTGGACGGCCCGGCCGACGCGACGCGCGAGGCCGTGTGAGGGCCGCTCGACGAGCTGGAAGAACGCGGCGGCGACCAGCAGGCTGAGTGGGACACCGACGATGCCGACCAGCCACCAGCGTGCATCACCGAAGGAGAACGCCAGCGTCGCCAGGATCGGCGCGTGCACGAGGTAGAGGCTGAACGACACTTTCCCGAGCCACAGGACCGGTCGGACCTCGAGCAGTCGTCGGGCGAGCGGGCTTCCGATGGCGACGACGATGAGTCCGGCCGCACCCACACCGGAGAGCCCCCAGAGCGCCTGGCCGAGCGACGAGGACGACTCGACGAAGGGACGGGACAACCAGCTGGCCACGAGGAGCAGGGCGGAGACGCCGGTCAGGATGCCCCACTGCCACGGGCGTGACCGCTCCGCCGCCCAGGCCCGGAGGCTCTCGAGCCGGACCGCGATCAACGTACCGATGAAGAAGGCCGGGAGGTACACGGCGGCGTCGACGCCCGCGACGCGACCGACGACCATCACGACCGACATGAGTGCCGCGATCGGCCACGCCCAGCGACGGAGCAGCCGTGCAAGCAGGACGGCGACGGGCAGGAGGAGCGTGAAGATGAGTTCCCACCGCAACGACCAGAGCGTGTTGACGAGCGTGTAGCTGACGGGCGTGAGGGTGGCCTCCGACAAGAGGTGTAGCGGGTCCACGCTCGTCGCGTTCGCGTTGGCGATCCACTCACCGGTCGTGACCGAGGCCTGATCCCGCGGGATGAGCAGGATGAGCGCGGCCGCGAAGAGGAGCGCTCCCCAGACCGGCAGGTACAGCCGCACGAAACGGGCGGCGAAGAAGCCAGGCCAGCTCGCCCCACCGCGCAACAGCGGCAACGCCACGACGAGGCCGCTCAGGACGAAGAACACCTGCACTGCCTCGGTTCCGGCGAACAGCAGCTTGAGCGGCGTCTCCGTCGCGATGTCCCACGCCGGTTCCGAGATGCGGCCGGTGGCGAAGGGTCGCGCCAACAACGACACGTGGTAGAGCACCACGACGACGCTGGCGACACCACGGACTCCGTCGAGGGAGGCCAGGCGCCCGGAGGACGGATTCACCTGCCCGACCCTACGTGGTTCTCCTGGGCGCGGACTCAACGATCCGGCGCGCCTCAGGCTCGATCCTCGTCGTCGTCCTCGTCCTCGTCGTCCTCATGCTCGTCGAGCTCCGGGCGGTCACCCGCGTGAAGGAGCGCGAACCGGTCCCATTCCGCCATCAGGTGCTCGATGGCCTCGTGGAACCGGGCCGTCGTCACCCCGGGAGTCGTGTCGCCGAAGTAGTACTCGACCCAGTGATGCAGCCGTGCCACGGTGTCCGGATCCTGGAGCAGGCGGTCGATGCCGCCCACGATGTCCGACGCGTCCGACGCGTCGAGCCACTCGCAGGCCGAGAGGTATCCTCCGGTGTCGATCTCCGCCTCGGGATGCACCGGACGCGTGATCATGAGGGGTTTCCCGCTGGCCAGCCGGTCGTAGACCATGGCGGAGATGTCGACGATCGCCGCGTCGGCCGCCGCCAGTTGCCACCCGAGTTCGGCGCCGGTGTCGACGACGTGCTGGGCGGAAGCGTCCGTGCGGTTCGCCTCCTGCAGGGCGGACATGATCTCTCGGTTGGCACTGGCGTAGGACGCGTCGACGACACCGCTCCGCGGGTGCGGCCGGTACACGACACGGTGACGGCCCGTCGCGATGAGTGCCCGGACGAGGGCGACGCCGTGACTGGCGATCGACCCGTACGCGGCGGCCGCGCGATCCCCTTCCCAGGTCGGGGCGTAGAGGACGACGATCCGCTCGTCAGGCGTGTACGGCAGCGCTCCCGAGTAATGGTCCGCCTGTGGACGGCCGATCATGATCGCGCGCTTGTCGAAGTCGTAGTCCCAGAGCACCCGCTCGAGTCGGTTCCTCGCGGCCTGACCGGCGATGAGGCTGTAGTCGTAGGCCTTGAACTGGTTCGTGGTCATGTACATCTTGTCGCTCTCGCCATGGTTGACGAACACGTGCCAGCGGGAACCGTACCGGAACATCTGGAAGTTCCTGGCGTTCTGGTTGACGTACAGCACGACGCGGATGTCCTGCTCGGCGAGCGTCCGTTCGAGCGCGACGACCGTCCGGACGTAGGCCGTGGGGACGGGCGACTCCTCGAACAGCTTCGCGGCCGCCGTCGCTCCGCGGCTGAGGATGAGAACCGGCCAGCGCTTGGAGAGCTCGGCGAGCGGGCGGTACCACTGCCGGATCTGGTACATGTTCACGGCGCCATCGGCGAAGTACACCGCCACCTTGTAGCGGCCGGGTTCGATCACGGGAGCCGCCTGCATCTGGACGGCGAGGACGGCTCTCGCCCGCCGGTTGGCGAGCAGGTCCCGCGCCAGGGTGATGGCACGCCGACCGTCTCTGATCAGTCCCACGTCAGCTCCAGCATCCGTCAAGCGTAACGACGCCAGGTCACAGTGGGGTCACGACGGTGCCCGGTGGTCAGATGACCGGAGGCCGGCCCGCTCTGGCCATCCGCCAGACCGTCCGCCAGCGCAGTGGCCGGCGTCCGCCCGGGTCGGTCCTCCACCCCTCGCGCCACCCACCGAACCAGGGCCGGAGCGCCTCGGGCTTGCGCCACCACCGCGCGATCTGGATCGCCGTCCAGGAACCGACGTAGAGCGGGACGAACGGGAGCGGGAGGTTCCGCCGGGCGAGCCAGACGCGATTCCGAGCGTTCAGGCGGTAGTACGCGGTGTGTCTGGTCGGCTCGGTGACCGGGTGGTTGGCCTCGAGCGACGCCTCGTACCAGGCGCGCCTCCCCTGATCCCAGACCCGCCAGGCGAGTTCGATGCCCTCGTGTGCGTAGAAGAACGGCTCGGCCCAACCGCCGACGGCGTCGAACACCCGGCGAGGCAGGAGGACCGCCGCCTCGAGGCAGGAGAAGACCGCGCTCGAGTGCTGTGGATCCTTGTCGCGGGTCCTGGGCACCCAGCGGGACGGCGTCGGGACACCGGTCGCGTCGGCGAGCCTGGGCTGGAGCAGCCCGATCGACCGGTCGGCGTCGAGGATCGCGATCGCGTCCTGGAGGAACGTCGTCGACGGGATGGTCGCGTCGTCGTCGAGGAAGAAGATGAACTCGCCGTTGACGGTGGCGGCACCACGGTTGCGACCGGCGGGGATCCCGAGGTTCTCGGCCAGCGCCAGCCCACGCACCCCCGATGGGAGCCCGGACGGTTCCCAGCCGTTGCCGACCACCACGACATCGAGTTCGACGCCACGCTGGGCGAGCACGCTCGCGACACCGGCGGCCAGCTCGACGGGCCTGGTCCCCTGCGTCAGCACGACGACGCCGACGGATCGGGTGACCGGGATCGGTCCCGACATCACGCGCGCAGTCGATTCGACGAGACGATCGCGACGAAGTGGCCGACGACCGTCAGGAGGGCCAGCGGCACGAGGACCGCGAGGGTCCACCGCATCGCCTCGACGTCGCCGACGAAGAGTCCGACGACGGATGCCGCGAAGACGACCATCGTGAGTTCGACCGAGTGGAAGAGGCGGTGGAACGGCAGGAACCGCGCGACCCGTCTGGCCATCGCGAGGACTCCCCCTCGTGGTGCCGACTCCTCCGTCGAGTACGTGAGCTTGGGGGCACCGAAGCCGGCGCGGGCGACGCGCACCATGTCGTTCAGGGCCTTGTTCAGCACGACGAACAGGGCGAGCGCGAACCCGAGCGTGATCCAGGTGAGGTCGGCCGGTGCGTCGACCGGCCATCCGGCCGCCCGGACACCGAGCGCGATGGCGATGAGCGACTCGGTCGAGTAGTGTCCCACGGAGTCGAGGAACGCTCCTGCGGGACTGGACGTCCTGCGCCACCGCGCGACCTCGCCGTCACAGCAGTCGACGAGCATCTGCGTCTGACCCAGGACGAGGGCGAGCGCGGCGCCGCCGAAGCCCGGGATGAGCAATGCCGCAGCAGCAGCCCAACCGGTGAGGATCATGAGTCCGGTCACGCCGTTCGCGCTGATGCTGGTGCGCAACAGCAGCCAGGTGACGTACGGCGACAGGTCGCGGAGGTAGAGGTCCGCCGTCCAGTGTTCCGCGTTCTTGCGGGCTCGGACCTCGGGGGGCTGCGCCACGGCCCGGAGTTCGGCGATCGTCCGCGGCGGGGTGAGCCGCGGACCCGGAGCGTCTGCACGAGGATCCGACATCTAGACCGCCTTCGGTGGGTTGCGCAGAGCGGAGATGTCCTTCGCGAGCGAGCCGTAGCCGAGCACGAAACCGGTGCCCCAGCAGAAATGGATGCACGGGAGCACGACGAGCATCCACAGGCTCGTGCGCACCCCGTCCCGGCCGGTGACGACGATGCTCGCGAGCAACACGATGAGCGCGTACCCGATCGGCGCTGCGAACCCGATCAGGAGCCACGGCGGGATGCCGGAAGCGAGCTGGAGGAGTCCGCCGAGACCGAGCAGGGTGCCGAGGACGATCCCGAGTACGAGGACCGGCGGGGCGAAGTATCTGAGGGTGCCGCGCGTGGGGAAGCTCCGACTGAGCTCGCCGCGCCAGAGACCGGTGGAGAAGAACTGACGGGCAAGGGCGCGCAGGCTCGCCCGCGGACGGTACACGACACGCAGCTCGGGGGTGAACCAGACGAGACCGCCCGCGTGCTTGATGCGGCGGTTGAGCTCCCAGTCCTGCCCGCGCTTGATGCGCTCGTCGAACATGCCGACGCGCACGAGCATCTCGCGGTCGAACACGCCGAGGTAGACCGTGTCGGCCGGCCCCTCACGCCCACCGACGTGGTGCGGCGTGCCGCCGAGTCCCACCCGCGAGCCGTACGCCCGTGCCACCGCCGTCTCGAACGCAGTGCGCCCGCGGGCGTCCATGATCCCGCCGACGTTCTGCGCACCGGTGCGCAGCATCGTCTCGACGGCGATCCTGGCGTAGTCGCTCGGGAGCTCCGAATGCGCGTCGACCCGGATGACGATCGGATGGGTCGACGCCGAGATGGCGAGGTTCAGCCCGGCCGGGGTCGAGCCGACGCGGTTCTCGAGCACGTGGATGCGCGGATCAGCGGCCTGGAGCGACCGGACCAGTTCCGTCGTCCCGTCGATGCTCGGACCGACGGCGATCGTGATCTCGACGTCGCCCGCGTAGTCCTGCGCGAGCAGGCTGTCGACGGCTGCTCGAACGTGCCGTGCGTCGTTCAACACGGGCATCACGTAGGAGACTCCGGGCAACGACGGTGCGTCGGCCTGGCCTCGGTCGTTCGACATGTGGGGTTCACTCCGTGATTCGTTCGATCGAGCCTAGCAGCCGGTCGCGGGCCCGGGCCCGGACGCGGAGACGCCCGCACGGTGCCGTGCGGGCGTCTCCTGGACTGCGGGTCGCGAGCTTCAGAGCGCGAGTTCCCCGAGGGTGACCTCGGCGCTCTGCGAATCGCTCCCCCGGGTGAAGGTGACCTTCGCCGTCGCCCCACCGGCGAGCGCCCGGACCTGCGCGGTCAGGTCGTTCGCTCCGGTGATCGGCACGCCGTTGAACTCCGTCACGACGTCGCCCGACTTCAGGCCGGCGGCCTGGGCGGCACCGTTGTCGGTCACCTTGTCGATGAGCGCTCCGGCGACGGTGCTCTTCGCGTCGCTCGCGGCATCCTTCACGGTGGCGCCGAGCAAGCCGTGGGTCGCCTTCCCCGTCTTGATGATCTCGTCCGAGACGCGCTTGGCGATGTTGGCGGGGATGGCGAAGCCGACGCCGATGCTCCCGCTCTGCGAGGACGAGTCGGTGCTCCCGGCGCTCGCGATGGCGACGTTGACGCCGATGAGCTTCCCGGTGCCGTCGACGAGTGCGCCACCGGAGTTGCCGGGGTTGATCGCCGCGTCGGTCTGGATGACCGCGATGGAGATCGAGGAGGTCGGCGCCGTCGGCGTCTTGCCCGGGACGTCGAAGTTCCAGGGGCTCTGGTTGTCGCCGTTCGGGTCGTCCGAGCCACCGTCGTCGCCGGAACCGGAATCCGGCACTGCGGACGAAGCGACGGTGATGCTCCGGTTCAGGGCGCTGACGATCCCGTCGGTCACCGTTCCGGCCAAGCCGAGCGGTGCGCCGATCGCGACGGCCGTCTCGCCGACGTTGAGCTTGTCGGAGTTCGCGAACTCCATCGGGCTGAGGCCGGATGCGTCTTCGAGCTTGATGACGGCGAGGTCGTAGACGGGGTCCGTGCCGACGAGCTTGGCGGAGTACAACTTGCCGTTCGCGTCCGTGACCCGGATGGTCGGGTCGGCGACCTGACCGTCGAGGGTCACGACGTGGGTGTTCGTCAGGACGTACCCGTCCTTGCTGAGCACGATGCCCGAACCGGTACCGGCGCTCTGGCCTCCTTGCACCGACAGCGTCACGACGCTCGGCCCGGCCGTGGCGGCGATGGCCGTCGTGAGGCTGACGTCGGCATCGTCGTTGATCGCGAAGGCCTTCGATCCGGCCTCGTTGCTCGACACGCTGGACTTCGTCGCGTTCGTCACCCAGAGGGTCGCGCCCGCGCCGGACGCGCCGCCGATGAGGGCTCCGACCGCGAGCATCGCGACCATCCCGGCGAGCGGGCGGTTCGTCTTCTTCGGGCGGGGTGCCGCCGGGGTCCCGACGTGCTGCTGCGCGTAGGGCGACGCACCGTAGGCCCCGGGCTGCTGACCGGGCTGGTACTGCCCCGTCCCGGGCTGGCCGGACTGCGGGTGGCCTGGCTGTGGGTGCCCTGCCTGCGGCTGGGCGGGCTGCTGCTGGTAGGCGCCGTACGCGTTCGGCTGCGGCTGACGCGTGAACGCCGCGCTCGGATACTGCGACGGCTGCTGGTAGGGAGACCCCTGCTGCGGCGACCCGAGCGGCTGCTGCGCGGCCTGGCCGTACAGCGGCTCGGTCGGCTGCGTCGCCGTCGGCGGCGGGAAGTACGCACCGGCCGTCGACGGCCGGGTCTCACCCGCGGCGGCGGGACCGCCGGCCTGCTCAGCGGCTGCGGACTGCGGCGTGGTCTCCCCGGCGGGGGTGGACTCGGGGTGTTCGGCGGGCTGCTGTCCGTCTGCGGGTTCGGTCATGGTGGTTCTGCTCCTTCCAAGCGCAGTCAGCTTCGCGCGCCGAGCTGTGTGTTTCATTCGCACGGGCTGTACGCGGGCTAGGTCTTCGCCGCAAGCCGCCGTGGGTGATGTCCTAGATTGGAGGCGGCCTGTCACTCAGGCCGCGGAGGGAGATCGACATGGTGGTTGACGGACCCTGGCGCCGCACTGCGGAGGGCGCCGGACTCGTGGACGAGGAGGGCGCCGTCTCCTCGACGATCTTCGCCGAGATGAGCGCCCTCGCCCTGCAGACCGGCGCGGTGAACCTCGGCCAGGGGTTCCCCGACGAGGACGGACCGGAATCCGTCCTCGCCGAAGCGATCGCCGCGATCGAGCGTGGCGAGAACCAGTACCCGCCGGGCCCCGGCACCCTCGACCTCCGCACCGCCATCGCGGAGCACCAACGACGCTCCTACGGTCTCGACCCCGATCCCCAAGGAGAGGTGCTCGTCACGGCCGGAGCGACCGAGGCGCTCGCCGCCTCCCTGCTCGCCCTCGTCGAGCGCGGTGACGAGGTGGTGACCTTCGAACCGTTCTACGACGCGTACGGCGGCCTCATCGCGCTCGCCGGGGGCAGGCACCGGACCGTGAAGCTGCGCGCACCGGACTTCCAACCCGATCCGGAGGAACTCCGTGCCGCGGTGACCGACCGGACGCGGATCATCCTGGTCAACACGCCGCACAATCCGACCGGCACGGTCCTGGACCGGTCGACCCTCGAACTCATCGTCGAACTCGCCGACCGCCATGACGCCCTCATCGTGACCGACGAGGTCTACGAACACCTGACGTTCGACGTCCCCCACGTCCCGATCGCGACCCTTCCGGGGGCCGCGGAGCGCACGCTGACGATCTCCTCGGGCGGGAAGACCTTCAGCACGACGGGCTGGAAGATCGGTTGGCTGACCGGCCCCCGCGAGCTCGTCGCAGCGGTGTCGACCGTGAAGCAGTACCTCAGCTATGTCAACGGCGCCCCGTTCCAGCCGGCGATGGCGACAGGGCTCCGACTCCCAGACGCCGCCTTCACCGCGATCGCCGACGGCCTCCGGGGAAAACGCGACCTCCTGAGCGAGGGACTCTCCGCAGCCGGCTTCGAGACGTTCCGACCCGACGG
This sequence comes from Plantibacter sp. Leaf314, assembly GCF_001423185.1. Classification (NCBI taxonomy): domain Bacteria; kingdom Bacillati; phylum Actinomycetota; class Actinomycetes; order Micrococcales; family Microbacteriaceae; genus Plantibacter; species Plantibacter sp. Leaf314. The sequence continues at coordinate 884,397 of NZ_LMOB01000001.1, forward strand.
CACCTACTTCATCGTGGCGGACGCGGCGCCACTCGGCCATCGCGACGCGGCCGCGTTCTGTCGCGCCCTGCCGGAGCTCGCCGGCGTCGTCGCCGTGCCGTTGTCGGCGTTCTGCCTCGACCGGCGCGACCCGGACTATGCGTCACTCGTCCGATTCGCGTTCTGCAAACGCACCGAGGTGCTCGCGCGCGCCGTCGACGGACTCGCGCGGCTCGCACGCTGACCCCGGTGCCGACGACGACGGGCACCGGATCGCTCCGGTGCCCGTCGTCGTCGTGAGCCGCTACTTCGTGAGCGAGTCCACGTACTCCTGGTTGTCGCTGATCCACTTCTCGACCACCGGCGCGTAGTCCTTCGAGTCACCCTCGTTGAACATGGCGTTCTCGAGCGAGAACAGGCGTTCGGAGTCGAAGTCGAAGTCCTTCAGCCATCCGGCGAGCGTCGGGTACTCCTCGGCGAAGTCGGCCTTGCCGAAGCTATGGATGCCTTCGGCGTCGCCGAGCGCGCCCTTCGGGTCCTCGAGGTCCTTGATCGGGAACGCGTCGTAGGCCCAGTGCGGACGCCAGAGCGTGACGGCGATGTTCTCGCCGGCATCGGTGGCCGCCTTGAGCTCGGAGAGCATCGCGGGAGTACCGGAGGTGAGGAACTCCCAGTCCTCAAGACCGTACTCGGGGATGACCTTGTCCTGGGTCGCCTCGGTGAGGCCGGCACCCGGGTCGATGCCCACGAGGCGGTTGTCGAAGAGGTCGGCGTTCGCGGCCAGGTCCTCGAGGGAGTCGACGGGAGCGTCCTCGTTCACCGCGATCGTGAGCTTGGCGTCGGTGTTCCAGGCGCCGAGGTCGACGACGTCGTCCCCGAACTTCTCGATGTAGCTCGCGTGGGTGGTCGGCAGCCAGACGTCGAGCGTGAGGTCGTAGTCGCCCGTGCTCAATCCGGAGAACACCGGGGCCGGCTCCGCCTCCTCGAGCGTGACGTCGTAGCCCTGCTCCTCGAGCACGGCCTTCCACAGCTCGGAGGCGGCGATGCCCTCGTCCCAGCCGCTGAAGACGGCGATGGTCACGGCCTGCTTGTCGCCGTTCTCGAGCGTCTCGTCGGAGGCGCCTGCGGAGCAGCCGGAGATGGCGAGCGTCGCCGCCGCCCCCGCTGCGATGGTGGTGGCGATCTTGGTGCGGTACTGCATGTTCGATGATTCCTTTCGTCCCGCGAACGGGGATCGGTGTCGTCGGTTGAAGTCGGGAGGGCCGGGCGTCAGCGTGAGCCGGCCGGGGACGGAGCGGGCTTCCCGCTCGGCTCGACATGGCTGGTCGAGTCCGTCGTGGTGGTGCTCGAGGCAGGCGCGGGGCGGATGCCACCCGGTGCCGACGTCGGCTTCACGCGCCGCCCACGCTTGCGACCGGCGCCGAGCGAGGCGGTGAGGCGGTCCAGGAAGATCGCCAGGATGACGACCGACAGGCCCGCTTCGGAGCCGAGCTGGATGTCGATCCTGGAGAGGCTCTTCACCACGTCGCCACCCAGTCCACCGGCGCCGACCATCCCGGCGATGACGACCATGGAGAGCGAGAGCATGATGACCTGGTTGACGCCGGCCATGATGTTCGGCATCGCGAGCGGCAGTTGGATCTGGCGCAGGATCCGCCACGAGGAGGCTCCGAACGCGTTGCCGGCCTCGACGACCTCCCGGTCGACGTTGCGGATGCCCAGCTCCGTGAGCCGGACGGCCGGGGCCAACGCGAAGACGATCGTCGCCACGATGCCCGGGACGACGCCGATGCGGAACAGGATGAGCGCCGGGATGAGGTAGACGAACGCCGGGGTCGTCTGCATGAAGTCGAGCAACGGCCGGATGATCGACGAGGCGACCTTCGAGCGGGCAGCCAGGATCCCGAGCGGTATGCCGATGACGATCGCGATGAGGCCGGCGACGAGGACGAGCGAGAGCGAGTCCATCGCGTTCTCCCACTGCTCCACGCCGACGATGATCAGCAGACCGACGGCCGAGCCGATCGCGAACACAGGGCCGCGGACGATGAGCGCGAGGATCGCTGCGACGAGGATGATCACCCAAAAGGGCGGTCCGCTGAGGATCGTGTCGACCCCGTCGTAGAGTCCCTGGAAGACCGCGCGGATCACGTCGAACACCGGCTGGAACACGTCGGTGATGAAGTCGACGAACGCTTCGACCCACGCTCCGATCTCGGGGCGGGTGATGGCGTCGATGAGGTCGGACGATTGGAGACGGAGGCCGTTCATCGGACGTTCCCTTCCTGGAGGGCGGCGGAGGGTTCGGTCGTGGACGGTTCAGCGGCCGTCGGGTCGACGGATCCACCGTCGTCGGGGTGCTGCGGGTCTTCCGCGGTCGACCGCAGGGTCGCCGTGATGAGCTCGACGGGCACAGTCGCCGGCGGACCGACGAGGCTGATCTCGTCCGTGTTGGTGGAGACGTTGCCGACGGCAGCGAGCAGGGTCACCCGCGGGACGACGCCGAGGAGACGCGTCCGCTCGTCAACGACGGCGACCGGGAGGGCACTCTCGACCGCGGACTCGAACAGGTCCACGAGCGCGGCCTCCGGGGAGACGGTGGCGAGGTCCGCGGTGATGACGCTACTGAGCTCGTGGTCGCCCGCCCGGACGAGACGAAGGACGTCCTTGTCGCGGACGACGCCGAGCAGCTGGCGTCCCGGGCCGACGACGAACGCGGTCGAGGTCTGCAGATCGCGCATGATGCGCAACGCCGCCCGCGGACCGGCGGACGCGGACACGACGGAACGCGCAGGCTCCATCACGCCGCCGGCCGTGAGCACGCGAGCGCGGTCGACGTCCTGGACGAACTGCGCCACGTAGTCGTTCGCCGGGTCGGTGAGGATGTCGTTCGGCGTACCGACCTGGACGATCCGACCGTCGCGCATGACGGCGATCCGGTCGCCGAGGAACATCGCCTCGTTGAGGTCGTGGGTGATGAAGATGATCGTCTTCCCCAGCTCAGCCTGCAGCTCGACGAGCTGCTCCTGCATCTCGCGACGGATGAGCGGGTCGAGCGCGGAGAAGGCCTCGTCCATCAGGAGGATGTCGGTGTCGGACGCGAGTGCGCGGGCCAGTCCGACGCGCTGCTGCATCCCGCCGGAGAGCTGGCCGGGGAGCTTGTCCTCCCAGCCGGCGAGTCCTACCCGTTCGACGACGGCCTGAGCACGCTCGCGACGCTCCGCCGCGGGCACACCCTTGACCTCCAGCCCGTAGGCCGCGTTCTCGAGGACCGTGCGGTGGGGCAGCAGGGCGAAGTGCTGGAAGACCATCGAGATGTTCTCCTGGCGCACCGCACGAAGCTGCTTGGAGGAGACGCCGGAGATCGGCTGCCCGGCGACCGTCACCGTACCGGCGGTCGGCTCGAGCAAGCCGTTGAGCATGCGGATGAGCGTCGACTTGCCCGAGCCGGAGAGGCCCATCACGACGAAGATCTCGCCCTGCTTCACGTCGAATGACGCGTCGATGACGGCAGCGGTCCCGCTCGTCGCGATCTCGTCGCGGGACGCACCCGCTTGCAGACGCTTGACGGCGTCCTTCGGCTTCCTGCCGAAGACTTTGTACAGACCCGTCGCTGAGACGGCAATCGTTTCGGTCATTCTTTCTCCCGGAAGCGCACGCGGAGCCGCGTTGCACTCTTCCTGTCGATCGTCAGGCCGGGTCGAACGACTCAGGATCCGCCCCATCGGCGCACTGACAGACAGCGCGCGGGCTCGGATCACGTGGGGCGTCGACGGCTACCACGTTGCGTTCGACCGTACGTCCAGCACGCCGTCACGAAGGCGACAGGGGGCGGGACGCGGTTACGTAGGTCAGCCCTTGCGGGCCGTCGACAACGCTAACGAAACTCACAGCTGGTGGCTAATCGACAATCCCCCGAAAGGCGGACACAGCCGCGGCGACACGCACGAAAACCGATCATCACCAGGCTTTTCCGCGAAGCGTCTTCGTTACCTGTTTGTGACCTTCGCGCGGTCGATCCCTCGCGAACCGAGGCTCACTCCCCCACTTCGACACCGATGAAGGCATGCTCGAAGACCAGACTCGTCCGCGTGGAGGCGACCGTCGGGTCGGCGGAGAGGTGCTCGACGACGAAGTCGCGGACGTGTGCGCTGTCGCGGGCGGCCAGATGGATGACGAAGTCCTCGGAGCCGCCGAGGAAGAACACCTGGACGACCTCCGGCAATCGTCGGATGCCGGCGCTGAACTCGGCGATCCGCGCTCGGGCGCCGGCCCGGATGTTGACACTGATGAGGGCTTCGAGCCCGAGCCCGACCGCCACCGGGTCGATGCTCGCAGCGAACCCGGTGATCACCCCACGATCGACCAGCGAACGGATCCGCGCGACACAGGTCGACGGCGCGATCCCCGCGAGTTCCGCCATCCGGGCGTTCGTCATCCGGGCGTTCTCCTGCAGCAGCCGAAGCAGCGTGCGGTCCACGTCGTCGAGGTCGACGTTCCGGCGAAGATTGTTCGTCATACTGCGATCATCCTCCCCATTGTCCGAAGCATCGTCGATTTGCGAGATGGATGTCCGGATTTCTGCAACGCTTCACGGTCAGGCTCGCAGGAACCCCAGAATAGTCGCACACCGTCCACCGACGAGCGGGAGCCGAGCTGAACGCCGCGGGCCCGCGAGAGGAAGCACTCATGCGCATCGGCATCCCCACAGAGGTCAAGAACAACGAGAACCGGGTCGCCGCGACCCCAGGCGGCGTCCACGAGCTCGTCCGCCACGGACACGAGGTCGTCGTCCAAGCGGGTGCCGGCATCGGCTCAGGCAACCTCGACGAGGCCTACCGCGACGCCGGGGCGACGATCGTCCCGGATGCAGCCTCCGTCTGGGCAGCGGGCGACCTCCTGCTCAAGGTGAAGGAACCCGTCGCCTCCGAATACGGGTACCTGCGCCCCGACCAGACGCTCTTCACCTACCTGCACCTCGCAGCGGATCGAGCACTCACGGACGCTCTGCTCGCGTCGGGGACGACGGCGATCGCCTACGAGACCGTGCAGCTCGCGAACCGCTCCCTCCCCCTGCTCCAGCCGATGAGCGAGGTGGCCGGGCGACTCTCGACCCAGGTCGGGGCCTACCACCTGATGCGGGCAGCCGGCGGTCGGGGCATCCTCCTCGGCGGCGTGCCCGGCACCCCGAAGGCGAAGGTCGTCGTCATCGGCGGCGGCGTTGCCGGCGAGCACGCCGCAGCGAACGCCCTCGGCATGCAGGCGGACGTCACGATCATCGACATCTCGATCCCCCGGCTCCGGGAGCTCGAGAACCGCTTCGGAGGACACGTGCAGACGAGGCCGTCGTCCGCCTACGAGATCGCCGAACAGCTGCGGGACGCCGACCTCGTCATCGGCTCGGTCCTCATCCCCGGCGCCCAGGCACCCAAGCTCGTGACCGATGCGATGGTGGCCGACATGAAGCCGGGATCCGTCCTCGTCGACATCGCGATCGACCAGGGTGGCTGCTTCGAGGGATCCAGGCCCACGACGCACGACGACCCGACGTTCCAGGTCCACGACAGCCTCTACTACTGCGTCGCCAACATGCCCGGCGCCGTCCCGGAGACCTCGACACGGGCCCTGACCAACGCGACCCTCCGGTATGCGCTGGCGATCGCGGATCAGGGCACCGAACAGGCGGTGGCAGCCGACCCGGCCCTGCGCGCCGGCGTGAACGTCCGTGCGGGCGAGGTCACGAACAGCGGCGTCGCCGCCGCCTTCGGCCTGCACCTCGCGGACCTGGAGGAGCGCCCCTCGGTGCGATGACCCGTCGGTCGCACCGACGCCTCTGCGTCGGTGCGACCGACGGTGTGTTAACGAAGAAATCCCGGTCTCGATGAGACCGGGATTTCTTCTTTTCTGTTGCAGGGGCAGGATTTGAACCTACGACCTCTGGGTTATGAGCCCAGCGAGCTACCGAACTGCTCCACCCTGCGGCACAAGAGATAAAGCTAGCATGCATTTCCAGGCCCCGCAAATCGAGTGCCGTCAGCGGTCCCGATCGGAGCCTGCGGCTGACGATCCTCGGACGAGGACGACGGCCGGGAACGACGGAACGGCGCCACCCCGGAGGGTGACGCCGTCCCGTCGAGCAGCAGCTCGGATCAGCCGTTCAGCAGGTCCAACGCCTTCGCGAGTGCGTCGGAGACCTTCTTGTCGGCGACACCGTACGCGGCCCAGTCGCCACTGGCCATCGCGGCATCCTTCTCCAGGATGGCCGCACGGGCCTCGCTCAGCAGGGTCTTGATCTGCGCGTCGACCGCGGGATCGCCCGTGCTCGGGGTCGTCCCGGTGTCGGTGCCGTCACCGGTGTCCGTCCCGTCGGCCGGTGGGGTCGTCGTGTCTCCTGGGACGTTCGTGTCACCGGCGTCGGCTCCCGAATCTCCGCCGAAGAGGGTGTCGAGCGCCTCGTCGAGCGTGTCCTCGAAGGCGATCTGATCACCGAAGGCCACGAGCACCTTCTGCAGCAGCGGGAAGCTCGTGTCACCCGTCGACTTGACGTAGACCGGCTGCACGTAGAGGAGCCCACCACCGACCGGCACCGTCAGCAGGTTGCCGTTCAGCACCTCCGTCTGGCCCTGTTTCAGGATGTTGATCTGGCTCGACACGCTCGGGTCGGAGTCGAAGGTGTTCTGCACCTGGCCCGGGCCCGGGACGGTGTCGTCCTTCGGCAGCGTCAGGAGCCTGATCTTGCCGTAGTCGGAGCTGCGCTTGCCGTCTTCACCGCCCGCGTTCGCGTCCACCGCCAGGTAGCCGGTGAGCACGTTCCGCGACTGTTCGCCACCCTGGCGAGGGATGAAGGTCGAGTACAGCGAGAACGACGGCGCCTGCTGCTCGGGGAGCTGCATCGTCAGGTAGTACGGCGGCTGGTACTTCTTCTCGGTGTCGGTGGACTGCGGGTCGTTGGGGGTCACCCACGCGTCCTCGCTCGAGTAGAAGGAACCGGCGTTCGTGACGTGGTACTGGCCGAGCACCGAACGCTGGACCTTGAAGAGGTCGGCGGGGTACCGGACATGGCTCATGAGGTCGCCGGACATCTCGGACATCGGCTTCACCGTGGACGGGAAGACCTTCTGCCAGGTCTCGAGGATCGGGTCCTTGTCGTCCCAGCTGTAGAGCGTGACCTTGCCGTCGTAGGCGTTGACCGTGGCCTTCACCGAGTTGCGGATGTAGTTCACGTCGTCGAGAGCGTAGTTCTGCACCGGCGTGACCGAGTCGGAGATCGTGTCCGAGAGGCTCACGGTCTTCGAGTACGGGTAGCTGGCGCTCGTCGTGTAGCCGTCCACGATCCAGACGATCTGTCCGTCCACCACCGACGGGTAGGGGTCGGAGTCGAGCGTCAGGTAGGGCGCGACCTTCTGGACGCGCGTGAGGGGCTCACGGTCGTACAGGATCTGCGACTGGTCGTTCACCGAGTCGGACAGGAAGATCTGCTCGGACTGGAACTTCAGCGCGTAGACGAGCTTCTTGAAGACGTTGTCGAGCTTCGGACCACCGTCACCGTCGAAGGTCGTGTACGTCTGCGACTCCCCCTGCGTGCCCGACGGGTAGTCGAGCTCGATCGGATCGCTGCCCTTCGGAGCACCGACGATCGAGTAGTCGGGAGACTGCTCGCCGAAGTACACCCGGGGCTCGAAGTCCCCGAGCGCACCCGTCGTCGGGATGCCGGACTCGAGGAAGACCGGCTCACCCGAGGCGGAACGCTGGTTGCCGTAGGCGGCGACCAGGCCGTACCCGTGGGTGTACACGACCGTGTTGTTGATCCACGACTGCGAGTTGTCGAGGCCGGAGACGTTCAGTTCGCGGACCGCGACGACGGTGTCCTGCGTCTTGCCGTCGATCGTGTAGCGGTCGACGTCGAGCTGCTTGTCGAAGGAGTAGAACTGCTTGAACTGCTCGAGCTGCGCGACCGAGGCGCTCACCAGCGAGGGGTCGATGATGCGGATGTTCGCGGTCGTCTCCGCGTCCTGACGCAGGGCGCCCGGTGTCGCGTCGGTGGTCGCCTCGTACTCCTCCTCCTGCACGTCGGCGATGCCGTAGGCGTCGCGCGTCATGTCGATGTTCTTCTGGATGTACGGCGTCTCGAGGCTCTTCGCGTTCGGCTCCACCTGGAACCGCTGCACGATCCACGGGTAGAGGCTGCCGACGATGAGGGAGGCGACGATCAGGAGCGCGGTGCCGACGAGCGGCAGACGCCAGCGGCCGATGAAGGCCGTCACGACGAACAGCACGGCCACCATGAGCGCGATGCCGGCGAGGATCACGCGACCGGGGATGATCGCGGCGACGTCCGTGTAGGACGCTCCGGTGATGAGGGTACCGGTGTCGTTCAGTGTCGTGTACTGGTCGAGCCACAGGCTGACCGCCTGCAGGATCAGGTAGAGCGCGGCGAGCACCGAGATCTGCACGCGGGCGGCCATGGAGATCCAGACCTCGCGGCTGACGACCCGGATGCCTCCGTAGAGGTAGGTGACGACGGCGGTGGCGATCAGGGCGATCAGCACGACCGCGGAGGAGAACGCGACGACCGCCTGGAAGAACGGCAGGTCGAAGAGGTAGAAGGAGACGTCCAGGTTGAACTGCGGGTCCTTCGTGCCGGACGGCGTGCCGTTCATCCAGAGCAGGGCCAGCTGCCACCGCGAGGCGGCGGCCACACCACCGAAGAGCCCGAAGAGCGCGGGGATACCGTAGGTCGCCAGCCGGCGCAGCGGCTCGACCACCTGCTGGTAGCGGTCCACCTGCGAACTGAGCTTCGCGTAGACGGGGCGGGTCCGGTAGGCGATCTCGATGGCCAGCCAGACGGGCAGCGCCATGCCGACGAAGCCGATGAGGAACATGGCGATGGTGGCGATCCACTGCGTGGTCAGCACCTCGGTGAACCCGAGCTGCTGGAACCACAACAGATCGGCGTAGAACCCCGAGAACACGAAGAACCCGATGAGGAGCGCGGCGATGACCGCCACCGTGATCGCTATCGGGGCGCGTCGGCGCTGAGTGGACAGGGGCTTCTCTGCTGCTGCGGATGTCACGTATGGCCTCTTCAGATAGGGGTCGTCGTGACCATCCTAAAGCGGCGGGCCTGTGAGAGCGCCCTAGAGCTCAGCCCGCCGGGCAGGTCGGGAGGGCGCTGGTGTCGCCACCGTCCGCGATCACCTTGAGCGCCGAGAGCGAATCGTCGAGCGTCTTGACGGCGAAGACCTGCAGTCCGTCCGGGATGTGCCCGGAGACCTCGTCGCAGTTGCTCTCCGGAGCGAGGAACCATTCGGCCCCGGCGTCCTTGGCGCCGAAGAGCTTCTGGCGGATGCCGCCGATGGCTCCGACGTTGCCGTCGGCGTCGATCGTGCCGGTCCCGGCGACGTCCTTCCCGCCGTTGAGCTCACCGGGCGTGAGCAGGTCGATCATCCCCAGCGCGAACATCATGCCGGCACTCGGCCCGCCGACGTTGTCGAGCTGGATGGTGATGTCGACCGGGAGGTCGTAGGTGACCTTCGTGCCGATGCCGATCACCGTCGAGGTCGTCCCATCGCTCGCGGTCGCCGTCGTGGGCGTGATCTGCACGGTGGCCGGCGAGCCCCCGCGGACGATGTCGAGGGTGACGGGGGTCTCCGTCCCGTTCTCGGCGATGGCGCCGCGCAGGCTTTCGAGCCCCGTCACCGGTACGCCGTCGACGGCGACGATCTCGTCGTCGAGTCGCAACACGCCCTGCGCCGGCGCCCCCTCGGCGATCTGCGCGACGACGACGTGCTCCGGCACCTCGTAGCCGAGCTCGCGCAACGCCGCGGCAACGGAGTCCTGCTGGGAGTCCACCATCAGCGTCGCGTTCTGCTCGTCGCGCTGCTCCGACGTCACGCCCGGCGGGAAGTAGAGGTCCATCGGGACCACGGCTCGGCTCGGGTCGAACCAGGCCGAGACGATGTCGAGCCAACCGGGGCTCCGCTGCGGGTTGCCGACGAGCTGCACCGTGAGCATGTCGAGGGTGCCGCCGGTGTCGTAGGTCTTCGCGTCGTGGACCTCGATGAGCGGAACGTCCTTGTCCTCGCCCTCGGTCGTGCCGAGCACGTTGAAGACCGGCCCCGGCTGCTCGATCACGTACGGAGCGGGCACTGCGGAGAGCACACCGAGGAGGACCAACGAGAGGACGAGGACGATCCATCCGAAGCGCGCACGACGGTTCCGGCCATGGCCGGTCGGCGCCGAAGCGGTGGGAGCCTCATCGGCGAAGAGCGACATGCAAGCCTTCCGGACTGTTCGCGGTGGGCGGAAACCCGACCAACCATACCCCGGCGATTCTTCAGCGAGGTGCGACTAGCGTAGAAGGCCCAGCACCGAGCAATCTGAGAGGCGGCTGACGTGCCAGAGGATTCCGACAAGAGTCCGGAGGACGAGTTCCGCGACATGCTCCGCGAGCTGCTCTCCGGCAACGGCTCGTTCGATCCGAGCCAACTCGCCGGCGCCGCCGGCCTGCCGAGCGACCCGGCCAGTCTCGCCGCGCTCATGTCGCAGCTGCAGGGCGCCCTGCAATCGAACGGCGACGGCATCAACTGGGACACCTCGCTCCAGCAGGCGAAGACGATCGCCGGCGACGGTGCTCGCGACACGACGCCCGAGCAGCGCGTCGAGTACGAGCAGGCGTTCCACATCGCGTCCCTGTGGCTGGCCGACGTCACGGATGTCGCCGAACTCTCCAGCGAGCCCGCTCTCTACACGCGAACCCGTTGGGCGACGAAGACGATGCCGTTCTGGACCCAGCTCGCGGAACCGGTGGCGACCAACATCGCGAACGCCCTCACCGGCGTCCTCACCGAACGTGCTCCGGAGGAGCTCTCCGGCATGATCGCGAACGCCGGACAACTCGTCCGCGGCATCGGCGGCACCCTCTTCGCGATGCAGCTCGGCCAGGTGGTCGGTCAGCTCTCCAAGGAGGTCGTCTCCGGTGGGGACATCGGCATCCCGCTGCTCGACGACAACGAGGCCGCACTCGTCCCCCAGAACGTCGCCGACTTCGGCGAGGGTCTCGATATCCCGGCCGACCAGGTGCAGATCTACCTCGCCGTCCGCGAACTCGCCCACGCGCGACTCTTCCGCCACGCGCGGTGGCTCCGCCTGCACCTCATCTCCTCGATCACGGACTTCGCCCGCGGCATCCGGATCGACACGGAACGGCTCGAAGAGCTCGCCGAGAGCTTCGATCCGTCCAACCCAGAGGAGCTCCGCGAGGCGATGACGAGCGGTGCTCTCATCCCCGCTCGGACCGAGTCGCAGGAGGCGAGCCTCGCCCGACTCGAGACCACGCTGGCGCTCATCGAGGGCTGGGTGGACGTCGTGACGGCTGCGGCCACCGTGCGTCTCCCGCGATCGGCAGCCATCGCCGAGACCGTCCGGCGCCGACGCGCCGCTGGCGGACCGGCCGAACAGGCTCTGGGAGCGCTCGTCGGACTCGAGCTCCGCCCCCGCCGCCTTCGCGAAGCCGCGATGATGTGGCAGCAGGTCACCGACGCGGTCGGTACGGCCCAGCGGGACGCCCTCTGGTCGCACCCGGACCTCGTCCCCACTGCGGCCGACATCGACGCACCGGACGCCCTCGTGGCGCGCCTCGAGGCCGAAGCCCGCGGGGAGCGCCCGGAGCAGGACGAGATGGACCTCGCACTCGAGGACCTGCTCCGCGACGAGGAACGAGGCGAGGCCGCGCGGGACGACCAGGCTCGCACCGATGAACCGGGACCGGACTCCTCCGACCCGGACGGCACCGGCGGTCCCCCGGTCTGATCCGACGATCGTCTCGGCGAGCGGGCCTGTGGAGAGCCACGACGGACCCGCTCGCGGAACCGTCATCATCGATGGATGACGACCCGGCTCGATCCCCGCAGACCACTCCTCTGGCGAACGCCCCACAGTCTGCAGATGGGGGTCGACGACGCCGTCGTCCTCGACAGCGTCATGACCGACACCGAGCAGGTCGTGTCCGCTCTGCGGGCAGGGTTCCCGGCGTCGGTCGGCCGTCGGTTGGCGGGGGCGTTCGGTGTCCCGGAAGTCGAGGTCGAACGTGTCTTCACGGCGCTCGAGCCGGTGATCGACCACGGCACGCGGGCAGATCCTCCCCGGCGGCCGCATCGCGTCGTTGTGGCCGGTGCGAGCCCGTCGGCCGATCAGCTCCGCAGGCTGCTCGCGGACCAGTCGGTGATCGACCTCGCCGAGGCGGGACCCGTCGACGACGCACCGGAGGCATCACCGCATCCGGTCGACATCGCGATCCTGTTCGCCGACTTCGTCCTGCCGCCGAGCCGGTACGCCCGGTGGCTGCGTGACGACGTCCCGCATCTGCCGATCGTCTTCGGTGATCGCTACGTCCGGATCGGGCCGTTCGTCACTCCGGGCGCCGGCCCGTGCCTGCACTGCGTCGAGTTGCACCGCGCCGACGACGACCCGGCCTGGCCGGCGGTCGCGTCGCAACTCCTCGGACACCGTTCCCCGCTCGACACCCTGCTGGTCCGCTCCGAGGTCGCGACCCGGGTCGCCCGCCTCGTCCTCAGACGGATCGAGGCGGCGCAGCCCATCCTCGTGAACACGCAGCTGGTGATCGACGCCGCCTCGGGAGGGGTCAGGCGCCGCGTCGTCCGGGAGCACTCGAGGTGCGCATGCCGAGCTCTGCCAGGAAGCGGGACGGCTCCCGTCTCCCCCCACGCTGCTGCGTCTCCGACCACGACAGGTGCAGGAGGCGTTTGGCCCGGGTGATCCCGACGTACAGGAGCCGGCGCTCCTCGTCCGCCTGCTCGAAGTGCTTCGCATAGGAGATCGGGAGATACCCCTCGGACAGGCCGATGAGGTGGACGGCCTCCCACTCGAGCCCTTTGGCCGAGTGCAGGGTGGCGAGGGTGACCGCCTCGACCGTCGGCTCGTGCTGCGCAGCCTGACGGGTCTGCAGTTCATCGGTGAAGGCGCGGAACGTCGTGCCCTCCGGCGCCTGGTCGACGAGCCCCATGATCGCGTTGAGCGACTCCCAGCGGTCGCGCACCGCGCCGCCGCCGTCCGGAGGATCCTGGCTCCACCCGAGGGACCGGAGCACGTCGCTGACGGACTTGAACAGCGGTTCACCGCTGATCGAGACGGAGGCCGCCCGGAGTTGCAGGAGCGCCTGACGGACCTCGGGGAGTTCGAAGAAGCGCTTCGATCCGTGCATGACATACGGGATACCCGCCTCGCCCAGCGCCGTCTCGAGTGCAGCGGCCTGCACGTTGATGCGGTACAGCACGGCGATCTCCGACGCGGGGACGCCCGACTGCAGCTGATCGAGGATCTCCGACGCCACCCCTCTCGCCTCGGACAGCTCGTTCGGGTACTGGCGGACCCCGACGGCAGGGGTCTCGGGGCGCACGGACGATGCCGACTCGTCCTCCGCTCGCACCGCGGAGAGCTGCAGCGCCCCCGGGCGCCCGCGCATGAGCGTGTTCGCCGCGGCGACGACGGGCGGGGCGGACCGGTAGTTGCGTTCGAGGCGCACCACGGTCGCGTCGTGGTACCGGGTCGGGAAGTCCAGGAGGTAGTCGGCGCGAGCACCCGCGAACGAGTAGATGGTCTGGCTCGCGTCGCCGACGACGCACACGTCGCGGCGGCCGCCCAACCAGAGTTCGAGCAGGCGGTGCTGCAGCGGGGACACGTCCTGGTACTCGTCGACGACGAAGAACCGGTACTGCTCATGGACCTGCATCGCGACCGACGGTTCGGTCTCGATCATGCCGGCGCAAGCGAGCAGGACGTCCTCGAAGTCGATCCGCTTGCGCTCGTCCTTGAGCTGCTCGTAACTCTCCTGGAGAGCCACCACCTGCTCGAGGGAGAGCTTCGCCGGCAGCGGGCGGTTCGCCGCCGCGTACTGCTCCAACGTCAGGCCCGACACCTTCCGCCACTCGATCTCACCGGCGACGTCCCGCAGGGTCGCCGTGTCGACCCGCAGGCGGAGCCGTTCCGCCGCGTGGCCGAGCACCCGTCCCTTGCTCTCGACGAGCGCCGGCACCTGTCCTCCGACGACCTGCGGCCAGAAGAAGTTCAGCTGCGACAGCGCAGACGCGTGGAAGGTCCTCGCCGAGACCCCCTCGGCACCGAGCGCTCGCAATCGACCGCGCAGCTCTGCGGCCGCACGGCTCGTGAAGGTGAGGGCCATCACCCGTGAGGCGGTGTACGTCCCGGTGGCGACGCCGTAGGCGATGCGGTGGGTGATCGCGCGGGTCTTGCCGGTGCCGGCACCGGCGAGCATGCACACGGGTCCGCGAAGCGCCTCCGCCGCGACGGCTTGATCGGGGTCGAGTCCGGCGAGCAGTTCGGCCGGACTGCTCATCGTGGACCCTCGGGGACGACGCGGGTCATCGCGTCCAGGATCCGCTCAGCCAGTCGTCGATGACGGCCCGGGCGATCGACGACGGACCGGGCAGGATCACGTCCGTCGACGGGTCCTCGAGCTCTTCGCGCGTGAACCACCGGAGATCGAGGATCTCCTGTCCGTCCGGCACGAGCGCCTCCGGGTCCTGGTCTGCGGCGAGCGGCGCGACGAACCCGAGCATGAGCGAGCGCGGGAACGGCCACGGCTGCGAGCCGAGGTAGACGGGCGTCCCGAGGCGCATGCCGGACTCCTCGAAGATCTCGCGGGAGACGGCCTGTTCGAGCGACTCGCCGGCGTCGACGTACCCCGCGAGCAGCGAATACCGGTTGTGCTCCCACATCGCGTTCGATCCCAGCAGGATCCGACCGGCCGGGTCGACGACCGCCACGATGACCGCCGGGTCCATGCGCGGGAACAGCTCGTTGCCGTCGACCGGGCAGTGCCTGGCCCAGCCGGCGTTCCGGACCGTCGTCGGGGACCCGCAGTGTGCACAGAAGGGTTCGGCACGGTGCCAGCCCGCGATCGCCAACGAGGTGGCGAGGATGCCGACGTCCGTGTCGGAGAGGCGATGACCGCTCCGGCGCAGGTCGAACCAGCGGTCCTCGTCGGCCGTGATCGTGTCGGCCTCCGCATCGCCGAGCACCCACAGGAGGATGCCGGTGCCCGCCGGCGTCCCGGGGGTCTCGTCGATCGTGCGGCCGAGGTACACCAGCAGCTCCGGCTCCGGCAGCTCCGAGGGCGTCATGCGGTCCAGGGTGTCTCCGGTCACGAGCGCGCGTCTGCCCTTGAGGACGACGGCGCGCACCGTCGGATCGGCGCGCAGCTCGTCGAGCACCTCGGGCCGTGATCGGAGCTCGCCGTGACGGTCGAGTCCGCCTCTCGCGAGCGGTAGGCCGGCGAGTGCGCGAACCTGAATCGTCATGGACAACCTCTCTGAGGGCGTGGCGAGCACGGCTCGCCGGGACGGCCCCGTACCCTGGATGTCATGGCCAGATCCCATCTCACTCTAGCCGCGTTGGCCACCTCGGCCGTCGCCGACCTCCAGGTCCGCGGCTCCGGCGCGCACACCGCAGGAGGCGAGGGGAACTACGACGCAGCCCGACTCGTGACGGGCGACGGGCGCGAGCTGATCGTGCGCATCCCGACCTCGCAGCAGGCCGAGACGGAGCAGTCCGCCGACCTCATCGCCCTCCGCGCCCTCACGCCCGGGATCCGCAGCAGATTGCCGTTCGACGCACCGACGGTCGTCGGTCAACTCCCGGTGGACGGCACCCGCGCCGTGGTGCTCGACTTCGTCGCAGGCACCCACCTCGACCCGACGGCACTCAGCAGCGACGAGGTCCTCGCCGACTCGCTCGGAGCCGCGATCGCCGCGATCCACTCGCTCCCCACCTCGTTCGTCGCGGAGGCCGGCCTCCCCCTGCTGACGACGGAACTCATCCGCGCGGACGCACACCGCATCGTCTCCCGAGCGGCGGAGACGCGACTCCTCCCGACCGCCGTCCGCGAGCGCTGGCAGGCCGCGGTCGAGGACAACTCGCTCTGGCAGTTCCAGCCCACCGTCATCCACGGTTCCCTGGCCGCCGATCGGGTCCTCGTCATCCGCCAGGACGGCCACGGCCTCGTCAACGGCGTCCTCGACTGGGGCTCCCTCCGGGTCGGCGACCCGGCACTCGACCTCCATTGGATCGCGACGCTCGGCACCACAGGCGAACAGACACTGTCCACCTATGCGGCCTCGTGTTCCCGCGGCCCGGACCGGTTCGTGACCCTCCGCGCGAGGCTCTACGCGGAGCTGGAGATCGCCCGCTGGCTGTTGCACGGCCGGGACGGCCACGACGAGACGATCGTCGAGGACGCCGTCGCCATGCTCGACGGACTCGTGGACCGGGTGCTCGGCGACGTGACCGACCCGCTCGGGAGCAGCACAGGCCCCGTCTTGGCGGTCGACGAGGTCGAGGACATGCTCGACCGCACCCCCCTCGGATCGTCCTCCCCCGGCATCGCGATGCAGACCGACACCTACGACCGCTCAGAGCTCGAACGAGCCCTCGGCCGGGACACCGGAAGCGCCGACACCTCCGAGGACGAGGACCCGTCCGCGGAGGACGCGAACGCCACGGATCAGATCGACACCTCGTCGTTCGAACTCTGGGACGCCGCGGCCGCCCCGAAGGACCGCTCCCAGGCCGACAGGAGCTCCTCCTCCGAGTAGAGGCGTTCCGGCCGCAGCTGCACGTCGTGCGTGACGTAGTAGAGCACGGCGTCGATGCGCTCGGGGTCGACGTCCCGGTGGTGCGCGTAGGCGAGTCGGTACAGCGCGAGCTGGAACGAGGCGTTCCGCACCTCCTCAGGCGTCGTCGGCACGGCTCCCGTCTTCCAGTCGACGATCTCGAAGCGATCCCCACGCTGGAACACGGCGTCGAGCTTGCACACCACCAGGCGGCCGGTGTCGCCCAACGGGACATGGATCTCCGTCTCGACCTCGATCGGCCGCACATCCGCCCACTCCGAGGCGAGGAACCGTTCGACGAGTTCCTCGAAACCGATCCCCTCCGCTGCATCGGCACCCGGTTTTTCGAGATCGAGTTCGTCAGGGTCCGCGTCCACGAGTTCCTGGAGGCCGAAGCGCTCGTAGTGCGCCTCGACCCAGGAATGGAACCGGGTGCCCAGTCGGGTCTGTCGGTAGGGCCGCTGGGGCACCGGGCGCCTGAGCCGCTCGAGCGCGGCCTCTGGCTCGGTGACGAACTCCTTGAACCTCGAGGCCGGGATCCGCACGGGGAGTTCGCCGCGCGCGCTGGTCGTCGCGGCACGGCGCCGTTCCTCGAGCAGCAGGGTCAGCTCGTTCTCGAGCGGTCCGAGGGTCGCCAGGAGTCCGGCCTCCGGGAGCCCGCGGCGTTCCTCGACCTCGGCCGCCGCCCGTTCCACGACGGCGCGACGGGGTCCGAGCGGATCGAGCGGCCACTGCACCACGGCGGCGCCGGTGTCGATGGGGTTCTCCTCGAACGCCGACGCCGCGGGGAGGTCACCGATGACGCCGGCGTCGGCCAGTTCCTCGAGGTACGTGCTCGCCGCCCGAGGGCGTTTCCGCTCGCCGGACCAGAACGATCCGGTGAGCAGGAGGTCGTGCTTCGCCCGCGTGACCGCCACGTAGGCGAGGCGTCGTTCCTCGTCGAGCGCCCGTGCGGACAGCGCATCCGAGAAGGCGGCCTGGGCGTCGACGACCTCCTTCCGGGTCTCGGCCGTGCGCCAGGCGAACTCCGGGAGTTCCGCTGCGTCGCCGCGGAAGTCGTAGGGCAGGGTGCCGAGCCCGACCCACCCCTTACCGTCCTTCGATTTCGCCGGGAGCTCGTCGACGACGAGCCGCGGGATCACCACGTGATCCCATTCGAGTCCCTTCGACCCGTGGATGGTCAGGAGCTGGACGGCGCCCTGATCGGGCGCCTCACCGGCCGGACCGAGATCGTCCCGACCGAGTGACCGGTCGATCCAGGCGAGCAGACTCCCGAGGTTGACCTGCTCCTCGGCCGCGATGAACGAGATGATCTCATCGTGGAACGCCTGCAGCCGGGCGGACGCCCGCGCCGCAGAACCGGTCGACTCGTTCGCGACGACCTCGATGTCGAGTCGCAGCTCGCGCTCGACGGACCTCACGAGGTCGGGCAGGCCACTGCCCACCCGCCGTCTGAGGGACGCGAACACGAGCCCGGCCTCGCGGAGCCGGGCGCGACCTTCCTCGGTGAACCCCGCCGCGAGTCCGGCCGGCACACGGTCGGCGGCGATGAAGTCGACCGCATCGATGATGGACCGTCCGTCGTCGTCGGCGACCGACTCGCGGAGCCTGGCGGCGAGCTCGGCGTCGTACCGCTTCGTCTTCCAGTCGATGGCCTGCAGGTAGCGCGCCACCTCCACGAGGTGGCCGAGATCACGGACGCCGATCCGCCAGCGTGGACCGCTCAGGAGCCTGATGAGCGCGGATCCCGCGCCCGGGTCGTGGATGACGCGGAGCGCGGCCGTCACGTCGACGATCTCAGGGGACGAGAGCAGACCGCCGAGCCCGAGGATGTGGTGTGGCACGCCCAGCGCGGCCAGGCCGTCGGCGAAGTCCTGCATGGGCCGCCGCGCGCGGAACAGGATGGCGGCGGAACCGGCCGGATCTCCCCCGCGGTGGGCGAGTAGGCGGTCGGCGCACCATTCGGCGACCGCGCGCACCTCCTCGGTACTCGTCTCACTGACGTCGACCGAGAGCGACCCCTCACCAGCCCCCGGCTTCGGCTCGAGGTCGAGGACGCGCAGCCGCGCTGCCGCCTTCGCCTGCTGCTGGAGCGGGCGGACGAGGACGTTCGCCGCCTCGAGGATCCGGCGGTCGTTCCGCCAACTCGTCGACAGGTTGAACTGCGTCGCGGTGACCTCCCGCCCGAAGTCGCGGGAGAACCGGGCCAGGTTCGCGGCGCTCGCACCACGCCAGCCGTAGATGGACTGATGCGGATCGCCGACCGCCATGACGGGGTGGTCGGCGAACAGCGTCGACAGGAGTCTCGTCTGCACGACGGAGGTGTCCTGGTACTCGTCGAGCAGGACGACGCCCGCTCGTTCGCGCGCGACCTTGGCGACCTTCGGCGACCGCTCGCACGCGGCCAGCGCGAGCGCGACCTGATCGGAGAACTCGACGAGTCCCTGCCGTCGCTTCTCGTCCGCGTAGCGCAGAGCCAGGTCGAGGAGGACCGGCAGCGCACCGACGACGGCGACCGCCTGATCCACCTGTGCGTAGGAACCACGGCCGCCGTCGGGCAGCTCGGCGATCCCGACGAACTGCTCGACGAAGCCCAGCAGCTCCTCGGTCGTGCCGTCGATCTCCGCCAGTTCATGACTGAGCGAGAGGACGAGTTCGGCGACCTGGTCGACCGATTTGCCGAGGGTCGACAGTCGTTCGTCGCCGTGTCGGACGACGATGCGGCGCGCGAGCCGCCACGCCGACGCCTCCGACAGCAGGACGGACTCCGGTTCGCGGCCCACGAGGAGGGCGTTGTCGCGGAAAAGCGCGTTCGCGTAGGCGTTGTAGGTCGAGACGTCCGGGCGGTCGAAGAGGGCGTCGGCCGCGGGATCGAGGATCCCGACGTCCTGGAGGGCGGCGATCCGCTTCCCGATCCGGGCCGCGAGCTCCCCCGCCGCCTTCCTGGTGAAGGTGAGACCGAGGATGCCGCCGACGTCGACGTGGCGGTTGGCCAGCAGCCAGACGACCCTCGACGCCATCGTCTCGGTCTTCCCACTCCCCGCTCCGGCGACGACGAGCACCGGAGCCATCGGCGCTTCGATGACCTCCACCTGCTGTGCGGTCGGTTGCGGGAGTCCGAGCAGGCCTGCGAGGGTCTCGGCCGAATACGTCTGGTCCGCGCTCATGAGCTCACCGCTGGGACGACGTGGATCGCGCACTCGCCGAAGGCGAACGGGTCGTGGCAGTGGGTGCCGACCCGCGCCTCGAACACCGCGCCGGCCATGCCGATCGCATCGGCGATCACGCGCTCGCGGAAGCGGTCGAGTGCCTCGTCGTCGAGCGCCGGCTGAGCCGGGTCGTAGTACTCCTTGCGCTTGGTTCCCGCCGAGACGACGATGAGCTTCGCCCCACCGCTCGGCATCCCTTCGGTGCCGGCGATCGCGCCGGACGCGAGGGCGAGCTGGTAGGCGCCGAGCTGAGCCATGTCGGCGACATCGCGATCCTGTCGGGGTGCCGAACCGCCCGTCTTGAGGTCGGCGATCACCACGCGCCTCGTGCCGCCGGTGGCCGGCACGACTTCGACGCGGTCGATCGACCCGCCGAGGACGGCTGCCCCGCCCAGCTCACCGATCGGGATACGGAGGCTGAACCGGCTCTCGTTCCCGATCGACGTCACCCCGGCCCGCTCCGCGTCGTGCAGGTACGCGGACAGACGGTGGACGAGTTCCGCCGCCCGGCGCTTCGTCGCCTCGCCCTCCCAGGAGGCCTCGAAGTGCAGCTCGTCCCAGCGGTCCTCGACGGCCGCCCAGAGCGCCGACTCGTCGGACGACTCGGCGTGTTCGAGAGCGGCATGGACGATCGTGCCGAGTCCGGAGGCGAACCCCGACGCTCCGCCGCCCAGGCGGGCGATCGCCCAGTGCAACGGGCACTCCTCGAAGGCCTCCATGCGCGACGGGGAGACCGGGAGCTCCTCGACGGTCGGGTCGTGGAGCGGTTCCGTCGAGGTGGGATCCGCCACGCCGTACCACTCCTCCGGCGGCGCACCCGGTACGCCCGCCTCCGCGAGGATGGCCAGGGCGGACGCCGATGCGGCGCGCTCCGCCGGGTCGGCGGGACGGACACGACGGGTGAGCGAGCGACGGAGGTTGCCGACGAGCCCACGGAGCGACAAGGGTGAGAGCGCCGCACGATGTGGGTCCGGTTCCGGGAGCAGGGTGAGGAACGGGCTCGCCTGGTGGTCGTCGTCGACGACCGCGACCACCATGAGCGACCGGTTCGCCCGCGAGGTCGCCTGCGCGAAGAGTCGGAGCTCGTCGTGCAGGACCGCCCGTCTGGCGTCGGCGGTGGGCGTCGCGGTGCCCTCCAGCAGCTCGACGAGCTCCGAGGCACCGAGCAGGGAGTCCCGGACCCGGAGGTTCGGCCAGACCCCGTCCTGCATCCCGGCGACCACGACGGTGTCGAACGTCGTCCCGACGAGGGCGGCCGGTGTCGCGATCGTGACCGCCTGCCGGAATCCCGTCGGAGCCAGGGAATCGTCGCCGACCGTCTGTTCGAGGAGTCGGTCGAGGAAGACGGATGCCGGGGTCTCGGGTTCGGACTCGACGAAGGTGCGTGCGGCATCGGCCAGCTGCGTGATCGCGTCGAGGTCGCGGTTCGCCTCCTCGGCAGCCTGACCGCTGCCCTTCGACAAGGCCACCCAGCCGCGTTCGAGACCACTCCGGGACCAGAGCCCGTAGACGAGTTCCTCTGCCGAAGCCCCTGCCGCGGCCTGCGCGCGGGCCTCGGCGAGGCTGTCGGCGAGGGACCGGGCGCGGGCGGCCGACGGCGTCTCGAGTCCGATCAGCGCGCCGGGGACGGCGAACGCCTCTTCCAGCAGACGATCGGCGCTGCGGTCGAGCCCGTGCGCGAGGTCGGCGTGCCGGAGCGCCGCTCGGAGGCGTCTGACGCCGATCGAGTCGAGCCCGCCGAGGGCACTGTGGAGCAGCTCGGTCACGACCTCGGCGTCGAGCGGCGTGCGTCCGAGCGCGACCGACACGGCGAGGAGGACCGCCCTGACGAACGGGTGCTCCCTCAGTGGCGCTCCGCCGGTACTGGCCCGCGTGGGCACTTCGAGCGACGACAACCCGCGCTCGATCGCCGGGATGAGCCCGCCGCTCCGCGCGACCACGGCCATCTCGGCCCACGGGACCCCGTCGAGCACGTGACGTTCACGGAGGAACCTCGCGATGACGGCGATCTGCTCGGCGGGCGACCCCGCGGCGACGGTGACGACGGGGCGCGCCTGAGCCGCGGCGTCCGCGATCGGTGCCGCGGCCTGCCGGTGGCGTCCGGCACCCGCTGTGCCGATGCGGTCGGTCACGCCGCGCACGGTCGCTCGGATGCCGGGGGTGCCGCGATGCACCTGTTCGAGGAGCAGCGTGTCCACGGGGCGGCCGAGCACCTCGCCGAACCGCCCGAGGGCATCGGCGCGAGCACCGTGGAAGGCGCCGGTGGTGAGGTCGGGGTCGCCGAAGGCGACGATGGTGATCCCGTGGCGGGCGAGAGCGGCCAGGAGCTGCAGCACCCCGTGCGTCGCCTCCTGCGCATCGTCCACGAAGACCACCCGGAGCCGACCGAGGACACCGGTGCCCGGCTGCTGCTCGTCGAGGAGCCGTGCCGCACGCGCCAGCGCGGCAGCCGGTGTGAGGTGACCGCGCCAGTCATCGGCCAGGAAGCCCTCGATGAAGGCGGCGGAGGCGATCCACTCCGGGCGGTCGTGGAGCGAGCCGAGCCGACGCAGCTCCGCGGGCGCGACGTCGTGTTCGACGCTCCGCTCCATGAGGTTGCGGAGTTCGGTGCGGAAGCCCTGGAGTCGCCTGACCTCGGGCCCGAGCTCCGCGGGCCAGACCGGGCCGGTGCCGTCCACCTCGTCGCCGAGGAGGCGTTCGGCGATGGTCTGGTCTTGCTCGCCACCGGTGAGCAGCCGGGGCCGCCCGGTGCCGGCGAACGCCCCCGACCCCGCGATGACCTCGAGTGCCAGGGAGATCGCCGTGCGGGCGAGCGACCCGGGCGTCGCCCTGGCGACCCGCGCCTCGAGGCGGTCGCGGAGGACTTGCGCGGAGGATCGGGATGCAGCGATGACGAGCAGTTCGTCGGTACCGTAGCCGCGAGCGTGCACGCGCTCGGCGACCGCCTCGACGAGCGTCGTCGTCTTCCCGGAGCCCGGCGCACCGAGCACCACGGCCGACCGTGCGTCCGGGAGCCGCAGCACGGCGGACTGCGCGTCGTCGAGTGGGACGAGGGCCTCGACGGAGGCCGCGCGGTGCTGGTCGTGGACCGCGACCGTGGGGAGGTCGGAGGCGTCGGAACCGGTCATGGACCGCACGTTACCGGAGCCCGCCGACATCGTCGCGACCCGGGGCGGCGTTCCGGTGTTCGCTGACAGCAGGCGACCGCGACCGGTCCGTCGACGATGACTCCCGTAGTCTTGCCCTACGCAACCGAAAGGCACTCAAAGTGGAAATTCGCATCGGAATCCTCAACAGCCCTCGCGAGATCGGCTTCGAGACCTCGCAGCCCGCAGCCGAGATCGAACAGGCGGTCAAGACCGCCCTCGAGACGGACGCGAAGCTGCTCTCGCTGAAGGACGACAAGGGCACCAGCTACCTCATCCCGACCGCGGGCATCGGCTATGTCGAGCTCGGAACCGAGGAGTCGCGCCGCATCGGATTCGTCGGCTGATCATGGAGCTCCTCTTCGTCGTGCTCGGCGGCGCCATCCTCGGGCTGGCCGTCCGCTACCTCCTGCCGGGCAGGGACCAGCACGGAGCGGCGCTCGTCCCAGCGGTCGCCACCCTCGTCGCCGCCGTCGTGTGGGTCGTGGCGACCTGGGCCGGCATGGCCTGGGACGGCGGTTGGATCTGGGTCGCCGCCTTCGGCGCCTCAGCGATCGTGAGCGTCGTGGTCGACATCGTGCTCGTGCGTGTCCGCACCGCATCCGACGACGCCATGCTCGCGCGGCTCCAGCACGGGGTCACCGTCTGACGCGCCCGCCAGACCGAACGATGCCGCCGCTCCATCCGGAGCGGCGGCATCGTTCGTCGGAGGTGGTGACGTCGTTCAGGCCGTCAGACCGAGGGCGTCCATCCTCCTCGTGTGGTTCGCGATGAGCTCCGTGTAGATCGGTTCGACCCTGGCGTCGTCGGGCAGGGCCTTGCTCTCGGTCACGAGGGCGGACCTCGCGACGAGCATCGTGTCGCCGAGGAGGCGTCGTCCCCACATCGCGAGGGTCGAGGCTCGCTCCGGGTGGGAGGCGATCACGCGGTGCAGGATGCCGACGAGTGGATCCTCCTCAGGACCCGGGGCGACGATCGCCGCGAGGTCGCGGGCGTCCGCTCCGTCGAGGCCGCGCGCGAGCTCCGCGAAGAACTCGTCGAGGAATCCGCGGGTGACGAGGATGCCGAGGAGGAGTTCGTCCCACGTGCCGGTGCGCAGGATCGCCTGGAACTCGTCGCGGGACCTGGCGAACGGTGCGAGCACCGCGGTCGGGTCGTCGTTCGTCCGGCGGAGCCAGGCGAGGAGCGCCTGGTGTTTGCGCAGGGCGGTCGCGGCCGCCTCGGCGAGCGTCTCGCGATCGGCGTCGCTCGGGGCGTGTTCGACCGCGAACGAGAGCGTCATGAAGAAGCCGAGCTGCAGTTGCGCCACCTGACCGAGGTAGTCCGCCGTGCTCGGAGCGAGTTCGTGGAGATCGACGCGAGTCGCCTGGACCGTGTCGCCGCGGGAGCGCAACCGAGGCGTCTCCGTGCCGGGACGACGCCGACGTCGTGCAAACCAACCTGCCATGCGACCACCCTATCCGTCGTGCGCCGATCACCGTGTTCCGCGCGCCCAGCGGCCTCTCGGGACCTCCCGGGTAGAATAGCCGTGCCCCGGCGTCGGATCGGGGCCCTACACCTGTGTGCAATCGAAGGTGTAGACCATGACTGCACTGACAGGTATCTCCGTGACTTTCTCTGATCTCGGTGTCGACCAGGACATCGTCGACGCCCTCACGTCCAAGGGCATCATCGACCCATTCCCCATCCAGGAGCAGACGATCCCCCTGGGACTCGCCGGCCAGGACATCATCGGCCAGGCCAAGACGGGAACGGGCAAGACCTTCGGGTTCGGCATCCCGATCGTCCAGCGCCTCGGTCTCGACCCGGCACCCGGCGTCAAGACGCTCGTCGTCGTCCCGACCCGCGAGCTCGCCGTCCAGGTGTCCGAGGACATCGAGATCCTCATCTCGAACCGGTCCACGACGCTCGTCTCCATCTACGGTGGCAAGGCCTACGAAGGCCAGATCGAGCAGCTGAAGGCCGGCGCCCAGATCGTCGTCGGCACGCCCGGCCGACTCATCGACCTGAACAACCAGCGCCTCCTCGACCTCTCGGGCATCACCGAGATGGTGCTCGACGAGGCCGACAAGATGCTCGACCTCGGCTTCCTCGCCGACATCGAGAAGCTCTTCTCGAAGACGCCCGCCGCGCGCCACACGATGCTGTTCTCCGCGACCATGCCCGGTCCGATCGTGGCCCTGGCCCGCCGCTTCATGAGCAAGCCGATTCACATCCGCGCGAGCGACCCCGACGAGGGGCTCACGCAGGCCAACATCAAGCACCTCATCTACCGCGCGCACTCGCTCGACAAGGACGAGGTCATCTCGCGCATCCTGCAGGCCGAGGGTCGCGGCAAGACCGTGATCTTCACGCGGACCAAGCGTGCGGCCGCGAAACTGGTCGAGGAACTCAGCGACCGCGGATTCAATGCCGCAGCGGTCCACGGCGACCTCAACCAGGAGCAGCGCGAGCGCGCGATGGCGTCCTTCAAGGCCGGCAAGCGCGATGTGCTGATCGCCACCGACGTCGCCGCCCGTGGCATCGACGTCGACGACGTCACCCACGTCATCAACCACACGATCCCCGAGGACGAGAAGACGTACCTCCACCGCGTCGGCCGTACCGGTCGCGCCGGGAAGACGGGTATCGCCGTCACCTTCGTCGACTGGGACGACCTCCACAAGTGGGCGCTCATCAACCGTGCCCTCGAGTTCGGCCAGCCGGAGCCGACGGAGACCTACTCCTCGAGCCCGCACCTGTTCACCGACCTCGGGATCGCCGAGGGCACGAAGGGCCGGCTGAAGCCCGCCAAGGCCGTCGAGCCCGCTCCGCGCCGCGAGGGTTCGCGGAGCGCAGGCGGACGCGACGGTTCGCGGGGCAGCGGCGGACGCGACGGTTCGCGGACCAGCGGCGGTCGCGGTGGTGAGCGCGGCGGACGCGGAGGCGAGCGCACGCAGCCGAGCAGCACCCGGCTCGAGTCCCAGCCGAGCACCCGCGCCCACTCGCGGACGCACGACGCCGCCTCGACCGACACCGTCGACCGCAGCGCGCCCGCAGCAGGCACCCACGACGGCCACGGTTCGGAGCACCGCGACGGCAACAGCGCTCCCCGCCGTCGGAGCCGGACGCGCCGCACCGCACCCCCGGCCCCCACGGCGTAGATCCGTCACGCAGAACGCCCGCACCCTGAGGGGTGCGGGCGTTCTGCATGTCGCGAGCGCTCCGCTTGGAGCTGGATACCCCCGTGCGCACGTCGGCAAGCTCAGTGACCGAAGGACGTTCGACCGGGACGCCGGCAGCGCCGGATCAGTCGGGAAGGACGGGTTCCGAGCCGGTGGCCTCGTCGACGATGCGCCGGACGACGTCGATGTCCGTGGTGTTCTCGCCGAGGCGGTTCGGCTTACCGGTCCCGTGATAGTCGCTCGAACCGGTCGCCACGAGGCCCAGCTCGGAGGCGATCCGCCGCACGACGACCTTGCCCTCCTCGGTGTTCTCGCGATGCTCGATCTCGAGCCCGAACAGGCCCGCGTCGGCGAGTTCGCGGAAGTACGGCTCAGGCAGCATCCGGTCGCGGCCGGCCGGGACCGGGTGGGCGATCACGGGCACACCACCGGCGGCGCGGACGAGCTTGACCGCGGTCAGCGGGTCGGGGGCGTAGTGCGGCGCGTAGTACCCCGTGCGCGGATGCAGGATGCCGTCGAAGGCCTCACCGCGGTCCGCCACGATGCCGAGGGCGATCAGCGCGTCGGCGATGTGCGGACGACCGACCGTCGCACCCTCGCGGGTCTGCGCGAGGACGTCGGCCCAGGAGAGCGGGTAGTCGCCGCCGATCCGAGCCACGATGGCCTCGGCCCGGCGCAAGCGGGACTCGCGGATCTTGGCGGTCTCCTGCAGGAGGTCGCCGTTGAGCGGATCGATGAGGTAGGCGAGCAGGTGCACGCTCCGCCACTCGTACCGGGTGCTGAGTTCCATCCCGGGGAGCAGGGTGATGCCCTGCCGACGCGACTCGACGGACGCCTCGGCCCAACCTGCGGTCGAGTCGTGGTCCGTGAGGGCGATGGTGCCGAGCCCCGCGGCGCCGGCCGCGCGCATGAGTTGCGTCGGCGTCTCCGTGCCGTCCGAGACACTCGAGTGCGTGTGCAGATCGGCGGGACCGTGCATGTCTCGAGCGCTCACCACGGTTCCACCCTAGTCGCAGCTCGTCCTCCGGTGACTCCCAGACCGCTCGCCTACGCTGGCGCGAATGCTGAAGACTGTCGGTGCCGTCATCGCGGCCGTGATCGCGACAGCGGTCACGGTCCTGCTCGGCGTCGCCATCCTGCCCGGCCTGTTCGGGCTGGAGCAGACGCAGATCATCGTCCAGCTGAGCGCGTTCCGGCTGCTGCTCGCGATCCTGGCGGCGGGCGCCGCCCTCCTGGCCGTCGTGGTGGGGGTCCTGCTCAGGGGATCCCGCCGGGTGCTCCCCTTCGTGCTCGCCTCGGCACTCGCCGTCGTCTCGGTGACCGGCGCCGTCGTCACCGCGAGTCGAGGCGTCGACGACCGGGTGGTCGCGGGCGAGGCGACCGACCTCGCCGACCAGGTCACCGTCCTCGCGTGGAACACGCTGGGCGACGCGGTCGACCCGGGGACGATCGCGGCCATCGCGGTCCGTGAAGGTGCGGACGTCGTGTCCCTGCCGGAGACCTCCGCTGCGGCCGCCAGTGCGGTGGCAGCCGCGATGACCGCCTCCGGCCGACCGATGGTGGCCCATTCGACGGCATCGGACGCCCACGGGACGAGCCTGCTCGTGAGCACCGGGCTCGGCGAGTACGCGGTCCGAGCCCCCTCCCCGACCGGGTCGACGGCCATCGAGGACTCGGAGACGCTCATCGCGGACCCGGTCCTCGGTCGTGGACCGACCCTCGTCGCCGTCCACACGACGGCCCCGCTGCCGAGCCGGCTCGACGACTGGCGCGCGGAGCTCGCCGACCTCGCCGGACGTTGCGTCGCCGGCACCGACGTCATCATGGCGGGCGACTTCAACGCGACGCTCGACCACCTGGCCGGTCTGCGAGGCGACGGCGACCTGGGCGACTGCGACGACGCCGCGGCTGCGGACGCCGCCGCAGGGCTCGGCACCTGGCCGACGGAGCTGCCCGCCGTCCTCGGTGCGCCGATCGACCACGTCATGGCCAGCCCGACGTGGGTGTCCGTGTCGGCCCATGTGTTGACCGACGTCGACGGCACGGGCAGCGACCACCGACCGGTTGTCGCGACCCTGCTCCCCCGGACCCCACGCTGACCGTCGGGCCGGCGCATCGGTCCCGGTGCGACAATGGAACCATGGCGACTTCCGCAGACACATCCAGTTCGAACACCGTCCAGACCGAGGCGACCTCCAACCGGGCGGCCGCCTGGTCGGAAGGCTTCCGCGCGTTCATCGGCACCGGCTGGGCAGACCGCCCCGAGGTGCTCCCCGAGCCACGCGAGACGGCGAGCCTCGCCGCGGCCCGTCGCGACCGGCTGTCGGCGCTGTTCCCCGGCCAGCGCCTCGTCCTCCCCGCGGGTGGGATGAAGCAGCGCTCGAACGACACCGACTACCTCTACCGGGCGCACTCGGCCTTCTCGTACTACACCGGCTGGGCAGCGGATGCCGAGCCGGACAGCGTGCTCGTCCTCGACCCGGAGGAGTCCGGCCACACCGCGACGCTGTACTTCCGGGAGCGGGCAGGGCGCGACACCGACGAGTTCTACACGAACGCCGCCATCGGCGAGTTCTGGATCGGAGCCCGCCCGTCGCTGGCCCAGGTGGCCGCCGATCTCGCGATCGCGACCGCAGACCTCTCGGCGTTCCACGCGGACGCGACCGACCTGACGGTAGACGTCGACGCCGACCTCACCCGGGCGGTCTCCGAGATGCGCCTCGTGAAGGACCGATACGAGATCGCTCAGATGCGCCTCGCCGTCGATGCGACCGCGAGAGGGTTCGACGACGTCATCGCCGAGCTGCCCAAGGTGCTCGCGCACGAGCGTGGCGAGCGCATCGTCGAGGGCGTCTTCGCTGGTCGCGCCCGTGCCGACGGGAACGGCGTGGGCTACGAGACCATCGCTGCCGCCGGACCACACGCCTGCATCCTCCACTGGACGCGGAACGACGGACGGGTCCTCCCGGGCGACCTCATCCTGATCGACGCCGGCGTGGAACTCGACAGCTACTACACGGCGGACATCACGCGGACCATCCCGGTCTCGGGCACCTTCACGGAGGTGCAGCGTCGGGTGTACGAGGCGGTCCGTGAGGCCGCAGACGAAGCCTTCGCCATCGTCCGCCCCGGCATCCGGTTCCGCGAGGTGCACGCTGCGGCGATGGCCGTCATCGCCCGGAAGACCGCCGAGTGGGGGCTGCTCCCCGTGACCGCGGAGGAGGCGTTGCTCAAGGAGAACGAGCAGCACCGGCGGTACATGGTCCACGGCACGAGCCACCACCTCGGGACGGATGTGCACGACTGCGCCCAGGCGCGGCGCGAGATGTACGCCGACGCGGTCGTCGAACCGGGCATGGTGTTCACGATCGAGCCCGGGTTGTACTTCCAGGTCGACGACCTCACGGTCCCCGAGGAGTACCGCGGCATCGGCGTCCGGATCGAGGACGACATCCTCGTGACCGAGGACGGCGCGGAGAACCTGTCCGCCGGCATCCCGCGCACCGCCGACGAGGTCGAGGCCTGGCTCGCCCGCTGAGGCCCGCGCGCCGTTCCGCCGCTCGGCGTCCGACGCCGCGGGTCAGCCCGCGTCGGACGCCGGGCCGCGCTCGAGCAGGTTGCGCGCCCGGTTCGCGAGCTCGTCGCCCACGACGAGGTCGTACCGCGTGGCGATGACGAGCGTGGCCGAGGTGTACTCCTGACGCTTCCGCGTCACCGAGTAGGAGACGATGCCGAACAGCATGCCGAACGCGGCACCCATGAGCACCGCCGCGCCCAACAGCATGAGGTTCGTCTCCGGGTTGAAGATGACGAGGACGAGTCCGAGGAACAGACCGAGCCAGGCGCCGCTGACGGCACCGGCGCCCGCGGCACGCCCGTAACTGAGCCGCCCGGTCACGCGTTCGACGCTCTTCAGGTCACTGCCCACGATCGAGATCTCCTTCACCGGGAAGTCGGTGTGGGCGAGGGAGGAGATCGCGGCCTGCGCGGACTCGTAGCTGTCGTAGCTGGCCACCGTCTCGCCTCGCGGGATGACGCCGAGCGCCGGGGCGCACTTGCGGCCGAACTGTCGCGGATCACTCATGCCTCCATCCTCTCATCCCACCCCCAGGGGTCCGTCCTGGCAGGCCACCGGCGGGTAGGTTAGTAGGCGTGAGTGCAACCAGAGTGTTCGTCGCCAGGCTCGCCGGGTGCACCGTCTTCGACCCCGCGGGCGATCGTGTCGGCAAGGTCCGGGACGTGCTCGTCGTGTACCGCACCGGCAAATCCCCGCGCGTCGTCGGCCTGATCGTGGAGATCCCGGGCAAACGTCGCGTCTTCGTCTCCATCGGACGCGTCACGAGCATCGGTGCCGGGCAGATCATCACCACCGGCCTCATCAACGTCCGCAGGTTCGAACAGCGCGGCGGCGAGGTCCGCGTGATCGCCGAACTCTTCGGGCGGCGCGTCGTCTTCCGGGCGAACGGCGAGGAGGCGACGATCGAGGACGTCGCGATCGAGGAGCAGGGCCCTGGCGAGTGGCAGGTGTCGCAACTCTTCGTCCGACGCCCGAAGACCACCGCCTCGCCCTTCGTCAAGGGCCCGACGACCTTCGCCACCTGGAACGAACTGCGGGAGGAGCAGGAGCTCGGTGAGGCGCAGTCCGCCGAGCAGCTGATCGCGACGTACGCCGATCTGAAGCCGGCCGACCTCGCCAACACCCTCCTCGACCTCCCGCGCGATCGGATGATCGAGGTCGCCGAGGAGCTGTCCGACGACCGGCTCGCCGACGTGCTCGAGGAGATGCCCGAGACCGACCAGGTGCACATCCTCGCGCAGCTCGACGACGACCGCGCCGCCGACGTCCTCGACCAGATGCAACCCGACGACGCGGCCGACCTCATCGCCCAGCTCCCCGAGGATCGTGGTGAACACCTCCTCGAGCTCATGGAGCCGGAGGAGGCCGAAGACGTCCGCATGCTCCTCCGGTTCGATCCGGAGACCGCGGGTGGGCTCATGACGACCGAACCGATCATCCTCTCCGCCGACGCGACGGTCGCCGAGGCCCTCGCGTCGATCCGGCGCTCGGAGCTGGCCCCCGCACTGGCCGCCGGGGTCTGCATCACGCTTCCGCCGTACGAATCGCCCACGGGCCGGTTCCTCGGCATGGTGCACTTCCAGCGGATGCTCCGGTACCCGCCGCACGAGCGGCTCGGGACCCTGCTCGACCAGAGTCTCGATCCGGTGGGGGTCCGCACCTCGGCCGCCGAGGTCTCGCGTATCCTCGCGAGCTACAACCTCGTCCAGGTCCCCGTCGTGGACGAGCAGCATCGGCTGCTCGGGGTCGTGACGATCGACGACGTGCTCGACTACCTCCTCCCCGACGACTGGCGGAGCATCGACGAGAACGACGAACTCCCGGCTGCGGAACAGCGCATCGGATCGAACGGAAGGAGGGCAGGTCGTGGCACGAGCTCCCCGCAATGAAGTCCGACTCGACGCACCCAAGGGGCTGCGCAGCTCCGTCCGTTCCATCCGGCGCGCGCCCGCCTCGCGCGACCGCTTCGGACGGTTCACCGAGTGGATCGCCCGGGCGATGGGGACGCCCTGGTTCCTCGTCGGCCTGACCCTCTTCGTCATCCTCTGGATCGCCTGGAACACGTACGGCCCGATGTCCCTCCGGTTCGACTCCGTCGACATCGGCTTCGTCGCGCTGACCCTGGTGCTGTCGCTCCAGGCGTCCTACGCCGCGCCGCTCATCCTGCTGGCTCAGAACCGTCAGGACGACCGCGACCGCGTGCAGATCGAACAGGACCGTCAGCGGTCCGAGCGCAACCTCGCCGACACCGAGTACCTCGCCCGCGAGGTCGTCGCGCTCCGCCTGGCGCTCAAGGACATGGCGTCGAAGGACTTCATCCGCGCCGAGCTGCGTTCCCTGCTCGAGGAGCTGGACCGGGACCGCACCGATCAGCCCGAGCACGACGGGCCAGAGCGCCGGCGTGGCTGACGCGGAGCTCGCCGACCGGATCAGGACGGCGCTCGGACGGGTCATCGACCCCGAGATCCGCAAGCCGATCACCGAACTCGACATGGTCGGCCCGATCGACGTCGACGATCAGGGCGCGGCCGACATCACGATCAAGCTCACCATCGTCGGGTGCCCGGCGGCGACGAGCATCGAACGCGACGTACGGGAGGCCGCCGCATCCACGCCCGGGGTGACGCAGGTCGCGGTGGACGTCCAGGTGATGTCCACCGCGGAACGGCAGGCCCTGACCGACCGTCTCCGCGGGGGCCGCGGCGCGCGTGGCGTCCAGTTCGGTCCGGACTCGCTGACGCGGGTGTACACGGTCACGAGCGGCAAGGGTGGTGTCGGCAAGTCCACGGTGACCGCCAACCTGGCCGTCGCCCTCGCCGCCCGAGGCCTGCGGGTGGGGCTCGTCGACGCCGACGTCCACGGCTTCTCCATCCCAGGTCTGCTGGGCCTCGTCGAGAACGGCGTCGCCGTGAAACCGACCCAGGTCGGTGACATGATCCTGCCGCCCGTCGCGCACGGCGTGAAGGTCGTGTCGATCGGCATGTTCATCGACGCGCCGACCGACGGGACCACCGCCGTCGCCGTCGCC
Organism: Plantibacter sp. Leaf314; assembly: GCF_001423185.1. Lineage (NCBI taxonomy): Bacteria > Bacillati > Actinomycetota > Actinomycetes > Micrococcales > Microbacteriaceae > Plantibacter > Plantibacter sp. Leaf314. The sequence continues at coordinate 917,149 of NZ_LMOB01000001.1, forward strand.
TGGCGCGGCCCGATGCTCCACCGCACGATCCAGCAGTTCCTCACGGACGTGTTCTTCGGCGATCTCGACGTCCTGCTGCTCGACCTCCCCCCGGGCACGGGTGACGTCGCGATCTCGATCGGTCAGTTGCTCCCGCACGCCGAGGTGCTCGTCGTCACGACGCCGCAGCCGGCCGCCGCCGAGGTCGCGGAGCGCAGCGGGGTGGTGGCACGGCAGACCGGCCAACGCGTGTACGGCGTCATCGAGAACATGGCGGGCCTTCCACAGCCCGACGGCAGCGTCCTGCCGTTGTTCGGCACCGGTGGCGGCGAGGCACTCGCGACGAGGCTCTCCGTCGGTCAGACCGAACCGGTACCGCTGCTCGCCTCCGTCCCGCTGAGCGTCACGCTCCGGCAGGGCGGCGACACCGGACGACCGGTCGTGCTCTCGGACCCGGCGGATCCTGCGGCCGCCGAGATCCTCCGTCTGGCGGGGCAGCTCGCGGGCCGTCCACGTGGCCTGGCCGGGAAGCGCCTGGGCGTCAGCACGAGCTGAAGCGGCCGGCGCGGAACGCGTCGCGCAGGACGCTCCGGACTCAGGTGGCTTCGAGGTCGAACGGCGGTGCCGCCGTCTCCCCGGCGGCCAGGCGGCGAAGACGCTCGTCGGTCGACGCCTGGATCGACTTCGGTTTCTCGAGGGACGGGGCGGTCGCTGCCGCCGCGGCTGCCGGCGCAGCAGCCAGGGGCGCGGTCGTCGGCGTCACCGGCGGCTCGTCGTCGAGCAAGGCTTCGCGGATGATGCGCCGGGGATCGTACTGTCGGGGATCGAGCTTCTTCCAGTCGACCTCGTCGAACTCCGGGCCCATCTCCTCGCGCATCCGGTCCTTCGCGCCGGAGGCCAGGTCGCGGAGGGTCCGGACGAGCCTCGCCAGCTGGGACGCGTAATACGGCAGACGCTCGGGACCGAGCAGGAACACGGCGATGACCCCGATGATGAGGAGTTTGTCGAACGTCAGACCGAACACGTGATCAGACTACCGCGCGAGCCTCAGCTCGCGGAGCCCTTGCAGGCCATACGCTGAGATCCGGAGGCAAGGTGTCAGAACACAATCTCAACTGGAAGTACGCGGGCGACGTGGTCGTCGAGAGTGCTGCGATGCACACCGCTCGTGCGCACGCGCACGAACTCGGCGTGGAGGCGATCTCCCCGGCGATCGGCGCACAGCTCGCAGTGGTCGCCGCGGCGACCCGCGCGGAGTCCATCGTCGAGGTGGGCACCGGGACGGGCGTCTCCGGACTCTGGCTCCTCCGCGGCGCCACGAACGCCGTGCTGACCTCCATCGACACGGAGATCGTCCACCAGCAGCAGGCTCGGGCGGCGTTCACGGAGGCCGGCATCACCACCAACCGCATCCGCCTCATCACCGGCAGCGCGCTCGACGTGCTGCCCCGCATGAACGAGAACTCCTACGACCTCGTCCTCGTCGACGGCGATCCGGGATCCGTGATCGAGTACGTCGAGCATGGCCTCCGACTCGTCCGGCCCGGCGGAACCGTCCTCGTGCCGCACGCACTCTGGCGCGGCAAGGTCGCCGACCCGACGCAGCGCGACGAGACCACCGGCCTCTTCCGATCGCTCGTCCAGGAGATCTCCGCGTCCGACGCGGTCGTCAGCGCTCTCTCCCCCGCCGGAGACGGTCTGCTCCAGATCACCAAGCCCGGCGTCTGAGTCCCGAGTACGACGAACCGGCCGCCACCCTCGCCCTGGGGCGATGATGACGGCCGGTCCTCAGCTCATGCGGCGTCGGTGACGGGGCTCAGCCCGCGCTCACCACACCCGCGAGTGCATCGTGCAGTTCTTGAGCCTCTGCGTCGTTGACCGACACGACGAGACGCCCTCCCCCTTCAAGAGGCACTCGCACGATGATGAGCCGACCCTCCTTCACGGCCTCCATTGGCCCGTCTCCGGTGCGTGGCTTCATTGCGGCCATGCGAGTCCCCTCTCGTTATTCGACTGACCCCTATTATCGCGTATCACGGGGGCTCGTGATAATCCTGAACGCGGCGAGGCGCGGGATGACGCCCGAACAGCGGCTACGGAATGGTCCAATAGGCGTTCGCGAGGCCGTACATGACGAAGATCCAGCACCACTGGAGCGCCAGGGAGAGGACGACGACGCCGCCGCGGTACCACCGGTTTCGCGGGACGGCGACGGCACCGAGGAACGGGAAGACCGGGACGAGCAGCCGGAAGACGCTCGTCTGCGGGAAGAAGACCGCGAAGAGGTACAGCAGGTACGACGCCACCCACAGCCGGAGGTCGACGCCGAGGCGACGGACCGCCGGGACGAACAGGAGGAGCGCGGAGCCCACGAAGACGGCGAGGACGACCACGAGGCCTGGCCCGTCCCCGAACCAGAACTGCCCGCCCTGGATCCACGCCGAGAACGGCACGAGCGGTTGCTCACCGATGAAGGCGGCGCGCCAGGCCAGCTCGGTCTGGAGGTATGCCTCGGGACGGCCCGTCACGAGGCCGGCGATGACCATCCAGGCGAAGCCCGCTACCGCCGCCAACGCTCCCCCGACGAGGATGAGGAGGACGTCGCGCCGGGCGAGCGGGTCGCGGCGTCGCGTGACCACCCGCACGACCAGGTGGAGTCCGAGCAGGAGCGCGAACGCCAGGACCCCGGGTCGGGTGAAGGCCATGACCGGGATGACCGCGAGCAACCACCCGTACCGGCGGGTCACGAGGAGCAAAAGCGCCAGCGTCAGCAGGAGGAGGAACATCGACTCCGCGTAGGCGAGCTGGAACACGGCGCTGAGCGGTGCGATGCAGAACAGGACGACGGCGAACATCGATTGGCCGGCGTCCAGACGCGTCCGCATCAGCCGGTGGAACAGCAGCGCACTGCCGAACCCGCAGCCCAGGGACACGAGCACCGCCATGACCGGCCACGGCAGGAACGTGACGACCGACAGCCCCTTCACCACACCGGGATAGACGGGCATGAAGGCCCAGGCGTTCTCGGCGACCCGTCCGGCGCTGTCGAGCGGCAGCTGGCTCGGGTAGCCGTACGTCGCGATCCACCAGTACCACTGGCCGTCCCACCCCGCGGCGAGGGTGCCGAGCGAGGGGAACGCACCGAACCGGGAGTCCGGAGCCGACAGGAGGCTCGCGAACGCGAACATCGCCGTCGTCACGAGCCGGGACAGCACGTAGACGATGCCGATGCGCCCCCACACGGGCAGGCGCACCCACCGCCGGAGCATCGAGGGCCGTTCGTCGACCGCTACCCGGACCTCCGCGTTAGCGGCCATCGGTACCCTGCAGCCAGGCTCGGAGGCCCCGCTCGCACTCCTCGATCTGGGCGAGCGGGACGCGTTCGTCGTCCGCGTGCGCGAGCAATGGGTCGCCAGGGCCGTAGTTGACCGCGGGCACACCCAACGCGGAGAAGCGGGCGACGTCGGTCCAGCCGTACTTCGGTGCCGGCGTCCCCCCGACCGCCGCCAGGAAGTCCTGGGCGATCGGCGCGTCGAGGCCGGGGCGGGCACCTTCCGCGACATCGGTCTGCACGACCTCGAAGCCGGAGAAGAGCTCCTCGAGGTGGGCGAGTGCCTCCGCTCCCGTCCGGCTGGGCGCGAACCGGTAGTTCACCTCGACGGTGACCAGATCCGGGATCACGTTCCCGGCGACGCCGCCGTGGATGGCGACGGCGTTGACGCCCTCCCGATAGACGAGCCCGTCGACCTCGACCTCGCGAGGGGTGTAGGCGGCGAGCGTCGCGAGGACCGGCGAGATCGCGTGGATGGCGTTGACGCCGACCCAGCTCCGCGCCGCGTGCGAGCGTTTGCCGAAGGCGCTGACCTCGACGCGGAGCGTTCCGTTGCACCCGCCCTCAACGCCCGCGTTGCTCGGCTCCCCGAGGATGGCGAAATCCCCGACGAACAGCTCCGGGTGGTGCTTCGCGAGCCGGCCCAGACCATTGCGGTCCGACGCGACCTCCTCGTTGTCGTACCACATCCAGGTGATGTCGACGATGGGGTCGGTGAGCTCGGCCGCGAGTTTCAACTGCACGGCGACACCCCCCTTCATGTCGACCGTTCCTCGCCCCCACAGCGTCGCCTCGCCCGCATGCTCCTCGAAGCGGGTCGGGACGTTGCCGTTGATCGGGACGGTGTCGAGGTGGCCGGCGATGATGACCCGCTGCGCGCGGCCGAGGGACGTCGACGCGACCACCGTGTCGCCGTCGCGCACGATCGTGAGGTGGTCGCACCCGCCGAGCGCCGCCTCCACCGCGTCGGCGATCCGCACCTCGTCCCCCGACACTGAGGCGATGTCACACAGCTGCCGGGTGAGTTCCACGGAGGAGACGGACAGGTCGAGTACGGGGACATCGGCTGGCATGGAACCAGTGTATTGGCCGCGACCCTGGGCGTCGGCCGTCTCTCCGGACGTTCGCCGCTACCCTGGAGCCATGACTGCCGCGACTGCCGAAACGCCCGTTCCGACCCACGCCTGGGGCTCCGGCCTCGCGACGATCGCCAGCGACGGAACCGTGCTCGACACCTGGTTCCCTGAGCCGACGCTCGGCCGGATCCCCGAGGGCCGCGACCGCTGGATCGCTCCGGCGGAGCTCGAGGCCCTCGCGACCGACGACGACCGGCGGGCCGTGCGGATCGACATCGTCACCGTCGAGATCGAGTTGCAGGCCGCCCCGGCGAACACGCCGGACGCCTACCTGCGCCTGCACCTGCTCAGCCACCTCCTCGTCCGTCCGAACACGATCTCGCTCGACGGCGTCTTCGCACACCTGCCCATCGTCGTGTGGACGAATGCAGGACCGGTGCACCCGGCCGACTTCGACCGACTCCGACCGTCGCTCCTCCGCGCGGGCATCCACGCGACCGGCATCGACAAGTTCCCGCGGCTCCTCGACTACGTGACTCCGGACAAGGTGCGGATCGCCGACGCCTCCCGTGTCCGGCTCGGTGCCCACCTCGCTCCGGGGACGACCGTCATGCACGAGGGCTTCGTCAACTTCAACGCGGGCACCCTCGGGTCGTCCATGGTCGAGGGCCGCATCTCCCAGGGAGTCGTCGTCGGTGACGGCAGCGACATCGGCGGCGGCGCGTCCATCATGGGCACCCTGTCCGGCGGGGGCACGCAGCGGGTGGCGATCGGCCAGCGCGCGCTCCTCGGGGCGAACTCCGGCATCGGCATCTCGATCGGCGACGACTCGGTCGTCGAGGCCGGCCTCTACGTGACGGCCGGCACCAAGGTCGTCCTCGCCGGAGCCGCCGCAACCACCGAGGGGGCTCCGCGCACCGTCAAGGCCGTCGAGCTCTCCGGGGTGCCGAACCTCCTGTTCCGGCGCAACTCACTCACGGGCGCTGTGGAGGTCCTCCCCCGCTCCGGCTCCGGCGTCGAGCTGAACGCGGCGTTGCACGCCTGAGCCCTTCGACAAGCTCAGGGACCGGACAACCGGCTCAGGGACCGGACGGCGGGCCCGGGTCCCCGATCACGGACACGGAACGGCCCCGCATCCTCGGATGCGGGGCCGTTCTCGTGATCGGCCGAGGCGCGACTACCGCGTCGGGAAGGACCGCTCGGGCGAACCCGTGTACAGCTGCTGCGGGCGACCGATCTTGGTCTGCGGGTCGAGGTTCATCTCACGCCAGTGCGCGATCCATCCGGGAAGTCGCCCGATGGCGAAGAGCACCGTGAACATCCGCGTCGGGAAGCCCATGGCCTTGTAGATGACGCCCGTGTAGAAGTCGACGTTCGGGTAGAGCTTCCGCTCCTTGAAGTAGTCGTCCTCGAGGGCGATCTGCTCGAGTTCCTGCGCCAGGTCGAGCAGCGGGTCGTTGATCCCGAGCGCACGGAGGACCTCGCCGGCGCTCTCCTTGACGAGCTTGGCCCGCGGGTCGTAGTTCTTGTAGACGCGGTGCCCGAAGCCCATGAGCTTCACGCCGTCTTCCTTGTTCTTGACCCGGTCGACGAAGCGCTGGACGCCCTCGCCGGACTCCTGGATGCGCCCGAGCATCTGCAGCACCGCCTCATTGGCACCGCCGTGCAGCGGCCCGGAGAGGGCGTTGATGCCAGCCGACACGGAGGCGTACAGGTTGGCGCCCGTCGACCCGACCAGACGGACCGTGGAGGTCGACGCGTTCTGCTCGTGGTCCTCGTGGAGGATCAGGAGCAGGTCGAGGGCCTTCGACAGGACCGGGTCGATCTCGTAGGGCTCGGCCAGGTTGCCGAAGTTCAACTTGAGGAAGTTGTCGACGAAACTCAAGGAGTTGTCCGGGTACAGGAACGCCTGGCCCACGGACTTCTTGTGCGCGTACGCCGCGATGACCGGGAGCTTCGCGAGCATACGGACCGTGGTGAGCTCGACGTGGTCGGGGTCGTGCGGGTTCGCGTCCGACTCGTAGTACGTGGACATCGCCTGCAGGGCACTGGACAGCACCGCCATGGGGTGCGCCGTGTGCGGGAGCGCCGAGAAGAACCGCTTGAGGTCCTCGTGCAGCAGCGTGTGACGACGGATCTTCTCGTCGAACCCGCCGAGCTCGTCGGCGGTCGGGAGCTCACCGTGGATCAGGAGCCAGGCGACCTCGAGGAACGTCGACTGCTTGGCGAGCTGCTCGATCGGGTACCCGCGGTAGCGGAGGATGCCCTGGTCGCCGTCGATGTACGTGATCGCCGACTTGGTGGCAGCCGTGTTGACGAACCCGTAGTCGAGCGTCGTCAGGCCGGTCTGCCGGGTGAGCGAGGAGACGTCGATACTCGACGCGCCTTGGGCTGACCGGTGGATCGGGAATTCGGCTGTTCCGCCGGGGTAGTTCAGGGTGACCTGCTGCGTCTCGGTGGAAGCCTGTTTCTCGACGTCGCCCACGGCGCCTCCTCGTATCTTCGTGCGATAGGGACTGGACATCGCCCTCCGATACGACGGCGTGTCACATACAGCCTAATCGGGTTCCGGGCCCACTGCTGTTTCCCACAGTGATCCGGCGACTTCCTTGGAGTTCACCCTGAAATCGGGCGCACGCCTCGGAGTCGCTCGGCGGCCGCGGCGATCCGCTCGTCGCTCGCCGTCAACGACAACCGCACGTGATCGGGGTGGGCGTCACCGTAGAACACGCCAGGGCCCCCGAGGATGCCGATGGACGCCAGGCGGTCGATGCTGGACCACGCGCCGCGACCCTCGGTGATCCACAGGTAGAGGCCGGCCTCGCTGTGGTCGACGCGGAAGCCCGCCTCGCGGACCGCCGGGAGCAGCACCTCGCGCCGGGCGCGATACCGCGCCTTCTGCTCGGCCACGTGCTCGTCGTCACCCAGGGCGGCGACCATGGCCGCCTGGAGCGGGGCCGGCAGCATGAGTCCCGCGTGCTTCCGCACGGTGACCAGGCGCTGCACGAGCCGTTCGTCTCCGGCGAGGAAGGCGGCACGGTACCCGGCCAGGTTCGACTGCTTGCTCAGCGAGTAGATCGCGAGGACGCCACTGTGGTCCCCATCGGTCACGCGCGGGTCGAGCACCGACGGGGTCGGGGTGTCGGACCACTCCCCCTCCCAGCCGAGTTCCGCGTAGCATTCGTCGCCCACGAGGACGGCACCGAGTTCGCGCGCCCGAGCAAACGCGGCGCGCAGTTCCTCGATCGAGAGCACCCGTCCGTCCGGGTTGCCCGGCGAGTTGAGCCAGACGAGGCGGGTGCTCTCGGGCCACTCGGCCGGATCGTCGGCCGCGACCGCGTCGGCACCGGCGATCGCCGCGCCGACGGCGTACGTCGGATAGGCGGCCACCGGGTGCACGACCGTGTCGCCTTCGCCGAGCCCGAGCAGGAAGGCGAGCAGTGCCACGAGCTCCTTGGAGCCGATCGTCGGCAGGACGGCGTCGGGTGACAGTCCGCCGACACCGCGGCGGCGGGCGAACCAGGCGGTGATCGCCTGACGGAGCTCGGGCGTACCGATCGTCGTCGGGTACGCGTGAGCGTCGGTGGCGTCACGCAGGGCGTCGCGGATGAGGTCCGGCGTCGCGTCGACCGGCGAGCCGATCGACAGGTCGACGATGCCGTCCGGGTGCCGACGCGCCCGTTCCGCGTACGGGGCCATGAGGTCCCAGGGGTAGTCGGGCAGCGGCTGCAGTGCCACGCGGCTACTCGTGGGCTTGCGGCGGCAGCGCGGCGATGAGCGGGTGATCCGATGGGATGACCCCGACCTTGGCGGCGCCGCCCGGCGACCCGACCTCGTCGAAGAACTCGACGTTGGCCTTGTAGTAGTCCGCCCACTCCTCGGGCAGGTCGTCCTCGTAATAGATGGCCTCCACCGGGCAGACCGGCTCGCACGCACCGCAGTCGACGCACTCGTCAGGGTGGATGTAGAGCGAGCGTTCACCCTCGTAGATGCAGTCGACGGGGCATTCGTCGATGCAGGCGCGGTCCTTCACATCGACGCACGGCAGGGCGATCACGTAGGTCACGGGCGGGTGGCTCCCTTCACGAGCACTGAGTGTCCAGTCTACGCCTGCGGCGAGCTGGCGAACGGCTCCGACGGCGGCCCGGCGGGACGTGCCATCGGGGTCTCGCGCTTGCGCTCGGGCAGCTTCGGCCAGGCCACGACCAGGACGGCGACGAGGCCGGGGGCGATGGTCCACACGAGGCCGGAGACACTCTGCGGGATGAGGACCGACCCGCCGGTGCTCTCGAGCAGCAGCACGCCGATCATGAGGATGACGCCGAAGGCGGCCGCAGCGGCCGCGAGCCGGTCGCCGAGGACGATGCGCAGGCCGAGCAGCAGCATGCCGACGCCGAGGATCCCGAGGATCAGCCCGACGGGGAGGGCGATGCCGAGCACCGACGGCGCCCAGGCGTGCGCGACCGTGCCGATGGCCCCGTAGGCGAGCCCCACGAGGAAGGCGAGGACGACCCCGATGACGCGGGACGCGGTGGTCTGCTCGCGCGGAGCGTCATCCGGTTCCGTCGGCGCCGGGAGCCAGCGGTCGGCAGCGGCGGGAGCGCTCGCGAAGCGGGGGTCGGAAGCCGGATCGGTCATCCGCCGATTGTATCTGGACAGTCTCGGCGTCTGCCGCTATGGTCGAGGGCGGATAAGGTTAGCCTTACCCAACCGCGTTCCGAAGTCGCAGCGCCCCGCCCGGACCACGGTCCTCGCCCGGCGCGCCCTCGGAAGCCTCCCACCCAGCAACGACGGCCTCCCCCGGGCGACCGCCTGCTCGACGCCCGAAAGTCCGGTCACGTGCTCGCGAACTACCTCATCGGCCTCCGCGAAGGCCTCGAAGCCGGCCTCATCGTCGGCATCCTCGTCGCCTACCTGAACAAGCTCGGCCGACGCGACGTCCTCCTCCGGCTCTGGCTCGGCGTCGCCGTCGCGATCGTCGTCTCGCTCGGCGTCGGCGCGATCCTCACCTGGGGGCCGTACGGGTTGAGCTTCCAGGCGCAGGAGATCCTCGGCGGCGGCCTCTCCATCCTGGCCGTCGGTCTCGTCACCTGGATGATCTTCTGGATGGGCCGCAACGCCCGAGAGCTGAAGCACGACCTCGAGTCCCGACTCGACGCGGCCGTCGCCGGTTCCGCCGTCGGCATCGTGGTCCTCGGCTTCATCAGCGTGGGACGCGAGGGGATCGAGACCGCGCTCTTCATCTGGGCCAGCGTCAACTCCGGCGAGAACGCCGTCGTCGGATCCATCGGGGCCCTCCTCGGCATCCTCACGGCCGTCGTCATCGCCTACCTCATCTACCGCGGCTTCGTCCGGATCAACCTCGGCACCTTCTTCACCTGGACCGGGCTCTTCCTCGTGGTCGTCGCCGCAGGCGTCCTGGCCTACGGGGTGGGCGACCTCCAGGAGGCCGGTGTCATCCCCGGCTGGGGCCAGGCCGCCTTCAACCTCAGCGCCGTCGTCCCGCCCACCAGTTGGTACGGCACCGTCCTCGGCGGCCTCTTCAACTTCACCCCCGCTCCGACCTGGGCACAGTTCATCGCGTGGCTGCTGTACCTGGTCGTCACACTCGTCTGCTTCGTCCGGGTCTCAGGGCTCGGGCGTCGCCGCCCGACCACGGTCACCAACCGCGTCGCGACGAGCGGCTGACGCGGCAGGGCCCACGTTCACACAGCACAGCACCAGCACCTTCCGACAGGAGTCTCCATGCAGCACCGCATCATGACCGGCCTCGCAGGCGCGGGCGTCCTCGCCCTCGCGCTCACGGGCTGCGTCCCGAACAACACGGGCACCGACGCGCTCACCGTCGACATCACGGACGACTCGTGCTCCGTGTCCGTCGCCAAGGCGACGGCGGGCGCCGTGACGTTCTCCATCACGAACAACGGCACCGACGTCAACGAGTTCGAGATCCTCGCCTCCGACAAGCTCCGCATCGTCGGCGAGAAGGAGAACGTCACCCCCGGGCAGACCGTCTCGTACGTGGCGCAGCTGAACCCGGGCACGTACTACACGGCCTGCAAGTTCCAGCTCGTCGGCGCTCCCGTCGGCCTCGCCGAGTTCACCGTCAGCGGTGAGAACGCCGCCGTGTCGAAGGACGAGCAGGAGCTCACCGACCAGGCTGTCACGAACTACGTCGCGTACATCAAGTCGCAGGTCGCCGAGCTCGTGCCGCAGGTCAAGGCGTTCACCGACGCCTACGCGGCCGGCGACGACGAGACCGCCCGCGCACTCTTCGCCTCGACCCGCGTCTCCTACGAGCGCATCGAGCCGACCGCCGAGGCCTTCGGCGACCTCGATCCGAAGATCGACTACCGCGAGGTCGACGCCGTCGCCGAGGGCCTCGACTGGACGGGCTTCCACCGGATCGAGAAGGACCTCTGGCCGCCGGCAGCAGACGCCCTCAACTCCGACGGGACGAGCGCCCTCATGGACTGGACCGCGTCCACGCCTGAGCAGCGTCAGCAGTTCGCCACCGGACTCGTCGACGACGTCCAGCAGCTCTTCGACCTCGTCTCCGAGAAGGACTTCACCGTGAGCCTCGGCGACATCTCGAACGGCGCCATCGGCCTCCTCGACGAGGTCGCCGTCGGCAAGATCTCCGGTGAGGAGGACTGGTGGTCGCACACCGACCTCTACGACTTCGCCGCGAACGTCCAGGGCGCCGAGGTGGCCTTCGGCAACGTGAAGGACATCGCCGCCGGCAAGGGCGACGCCGGCACGAAGCTCGTCGGCCAGATCGAGACGGAGTTCACGGCACTGCAGGACCTGCTCGCGAAGTACGGCAGCCTCGACAGCGGGTTCGTGAGCTACGACACCGTCACCGAGGACCAGCGCAAGGAACTCTCCGACCAGGTCAACGCCCTCTCCGAGCCGCTCTCGCAGCTCACCCACACGGTGCTCGGCGTCGCCGAGTAGACCGCACCGGGCCCGCCGCCGTCGCGGCACACCGGGCCGGAACGACTCAGAGCATTCTGGGGGTTCCGGCCCCGCGGTCTTCCAGCCACCCCTGAATAGCATGAGGTCCGATGACCGAGCAGACTCCCCCCACCAGTCCTGAACCCGAGGCACCGTCCTCTCCGACGGACGACACCCCACGGCGGGGTCTCTCGCGTCGGGCGCTCTTCGGCCTGGCCGGAGCCGGGGCCGCCGGACTCGCGGCAGGCGCCGGCGCGACGGTCGCGATCACCGCGGCCGCGACGGCCTCGGCGAGCAGCGCGGGCGTCACCACCGTGTACCCGTTCGCCGGAGCGCACCAGAGCGGGATCACGACGCCGGCTCAGGACCGGCTGCACTTCGCCGCCTACGACGTGTCGGCGGGCACCACCAGGGAGGAACTCATCGAGCTGCTCCAGGACTGGAGTGTCGCCGCGGCACGGATGACGCAGGGGCAGGAGGTCGCGGCGGGTGGCGCCGTCGACGGTTCCCCGCTCGCTCCCCCGGTCGACACCGGAGAGGCGCTCGGGCTCCCCGCGAGTGGACTCACGATCACCTTCGGGTTCGGTCCCACCCTCTTCGCCGCGGAGGACGGCACGGACCGCTTCGGCATCGCCGACCGTCGGCCACCCGAGCTGCAGAAACTGCCCCGGTTCACGGGCGACAACCTGCAGGCCGGCCTCACCGGCGGCGACCTCTGCATCCAGGCGTGCGCCGACGACCCACAGGTCGCCGTCCACGCGATCCGCAACCTGAGCCGCATCGCGTTCGGACGCGCCTCCATCCGCTGGTCGCAACTCGGCTTCGGTCGGACGTCCTCCACCTCCACGAGCCAGGTCACCCCGCGCAACCTGTTCGGCTTCAAGGACGGCACCGCCAACGTGAAGTCCGAGGAGACGAAGACGGTCGAAGCGCAGGTGTGGGTGCAGGACGGCGACACGGCCAGTTGGCTGAGCGGCGGCTCCTACCTCGTCGTCCGCAAGATCCGCATGATCATCGAGACCTGGGACCGCGCGCAGCTCCAGGAGCAGGAGCGCGTCATCGGCCGGAGCAAGGGCGAGGGCGCTCCGCTGTCGGGCGGCAAGGAGTTCACGGAACCCGACTTCGCCGCGGTCGGCGCGACGGACCAGCCGCTCATCGACAAGCACTCCCACGTGCGCCTGGCGCACCCGACCCAGCTCAAGGGCACGAAGCTCCTCCGGCGCGGGTACAACTTCGTCGACGGCAACGACGACCTCGGGCGGCTGAACGCCGGCCTGTTCTTCATGTCGTACCAGCGCTCACCGCAGCAGTTCATCGACGTGCAGCGTGCCCTCGCGACGGACGCGCTCAACGAGTACATCAAGCACGTCGGTTCCGCGATCTTCGCCGTGCCCCCGGGCGCGAGCACCGACGGCTGGGTGGGCGAGACGCTCTTCGCGTAGCGTCCGTCGGGCCAACCCCGGACACTGAGCCGGTCGACGTGCTACTTGACGGTCACGGTGTAGAGGATGCTGTCGGCCGAGGCCACGAGCTTCACGTCGTAGGCCGTCGTCGACAGGGTCACGATCGAACCGTCGCCGTTCGCGATCTCCCCGTCGATCGTGAAGCCGGCCGCGACGAGGGCGTCCTTCGCGGCCGTCGCGGCGTCCGTCGCCTGCACGGTGACGACGAAGGTGTCCTTGCCATCGACCGTGCCGCGACCGCCGTTGACCGTGCCCTCCACGACCGGGACGGCGTCCGTCGGATAGCCGTCCGGCAGGCCCTCATCGAGGTTGACGTCGAAGTCCCCGCCGGTCGCGTCTCGGATGCCCTGCTCGACCGAGTCCTTCACGGTCGATTCGATGACGCTGCACCCGGCGAGCGTGGGAGCGAGGACGAGGGCGGCCAGCAGGGCGAGGGAGGCGGGTCGGCGCATGCCATCAGCTTAACGAGCCGACGCCCGGTCTTCCTGGGAGGACCGGGCGTCGGCGATGCGAACGTGCTGCCTACTCGGACTGCTTCTTGAGACGCGAGTAGCTGCGCTGGCGGGCCTGAGCGTCGAGCTCGACCTTGCGGATGCGCACGTGCTCGGGCGTGACCTCGACGCACTCGTCCTCACGGGCGAACTCGAGGCTCTCCTCGAGGGTGAGGACGCGCGGCGGCGTCATCGACTCGAAGTTGTCCGCGGAGGACTGACGCATGTTGGTCAGCTTCTTCTCCTTGGTGATGTTCACGTCCATGTCGTCGTTGCGCGAGTTCTCGCCGATGACCATGCCCTCGTAGACCTCTTCGGTCGGCTGGACGAAGAACGACATGCGCTCCTGCAGGGCGATGATCGCGAACGGCGTGACCACACCGGAGCGGTCGGCGACGATCGAGCCGTTGTTGCGCGTCGTGATCGCACCGGCCCACTCGCCGTAGCCGTGTGCCAACGCGTTGGCGATACCCGTGCCGCGCGTGGCGGTGAGGAACTCGGAGCGGAAGCCGATGAGGCCGCGCGACGGGACGATGAACTCCATGCGCACCCAACCGGTGCCGTGGTTCGCCATGTTCTCCATGCGGCCCTTACGAGCGGCGAGGAGCTGGGTGATCGCGCCGAGGTGCTCCTCGGGTGCGTCGATGGTCAGGTGCTCGTACGGCTCGTGGACCTTGCCGTCGATGCGCTTGGTGACCACCTGCGGCTTGCCGACGGTGAGCTCGTAGCCCTCGCGACGCATCTGCTCGACGAGGATGGCGAGCGCGAGCTCTCCACGACCCTGGACCTCCCAGGCGTCGGGGCGGCCGATGTCGAGGACCTTGAGCGAGACGTTACCGATGAGCTCGCGGTCGAGGCGGTCCTTGACCATGCGTGCGGTGAGCTTGTGGCCCTTGACCTTGCCCATGAGCGGCGAGGTGTTGGTCCCGATGGTCATCGAGATGGCCGGGTCGTCGACCGTGATGGCCGGGAGGGCGCGGACGTCCTCGGGGTCGGCCAGCGTGTCGCCGATCATGATGTCGGCGAAACCGGCGACGGCGACGATGTCGCCGGGGCCGGCGCTCTCGGCCGGGTAGCGGTCGAGGGCCTTCGTGATCATGAGCTCGGTCACGCGCACGTTGTGGACGTCGCCGTCGTGGCGGACCCAGGCGACCGTCTGGCCCTTCTTCAGCGTGCCGTTGAAGATGCGCAGGAGCGCGAGGCGACCGAGGAACGGCGAGGCGTCGAGGTTGGTGACGTGCGCCTGCAGCGGGTGCTCGTCGTCGTACTGCGGAGCCGGGATGTGCTCGAGGATCGCTGCGAACAGCGGCTCGAGGTCTTCGCTGTCGGGCAGTTCGCCGTTGGCGGGCTTGTTGGACGACGCGCGGCCGGCCTTGCCCGAGGCGTAGACGACCGGGACGTCGAGGACGGCGTCGAGGTCGAGGTCGGGGACGTCGTCGACCATGTCGCTCGCGAGACCGATGAGGAGGTCCTGGCTCTCGACGACGACCTCGTCGATGCGGGCATCGGGACGGTCGGTCTTGTTGACGAGCAGGATGACGGGCAGCTTGGCCTCGAGCGCCTTGCGGAGCACGAAGCGGGTCTGCGGGAGGGGGCCCTCCGAGGCGTCGACCAGCAGCACGACGCCGTCGACCATGGAGAGGCCGCGCTCGACCTCACCACCGAAGTCGGCGTGGCCCGGGGTGTCGATGACGTTGATCGTGATCGGGCCGTCGGTGGCGTGTTCGCCCTTGTACGAGATCGCCGTGTTCTTGGCGAGGATGGTGATGCCCTTTTCGCGCTCGAGCTCATTCGAGTCCATGGCGCGTTCTTCGAGGTGGGCGTGTTCGGCGAAAGAGTTGGTCTGTCGCAGCATGGCGTCGACGAGGGTCGTCTTGCCGTGGTCAACGTGGGCCACGATCGCGACATTGCGCAGATCGGAACGAGTGGCGAGCGCCATAAAAGGGTGGCTTCCTTCAAGTGGATGGGATTCGGGCACGATGGTGCCGACGGACCATCATACCGCAGGCGACCTCTCCAGCGCCTGAACGCCGACGGGCACCGGCGGAGGACCGCCGATGCCCGTCGTTCCGAGGCTCAGGTGAGCCCCTTGTGTCGCCTAGTTCTTCCAGCCCACGTTCTTCCAGTCGATGGTCTCGAACTGGGTCGGGCCGTAGTTCACGAGACCGGTCTTGACGCCGTAGGTGTACGGCACCGGGAACAGCGGGATCGTCGTCGCAAGGGCGACGATCTTCTTGTCGATCTCCTTCGCGATCTCGAGACGCTTCTGCGGGTCGAGCTCGGCGTTCGCGCTCGCCCACAGCTCGCCGAGCGAGTCGTCGGTGACACCGGGGAAGTTCTGCCCGGAGTCAGCCGGGTAGAAGATCGACTCCGTGCTGGAGATCGGGAACGCGGTGCCCTGCCAGGCGAAGCTCACGGCGTCGAAGTCGCGGGTCTCGGTGGTGACGTACTTCGTGAAGAAGTCGTCGGCCGGGACCGTGTCGATCTGCAGGTCGAAACCGGCTTCCTTCACCTGGGCCTGCACCTGCTGCGAGGTCTCGGCCGAGACCGGGTTCTCGGAGTCGATGACGTAGCGGATGGTCAGCTTCTTGCCGTCCTTCTCACGGATGCCGTTGCTGCCCTCGGTCCAACCGGCGTCCTCGAGCTGCTTCTTGGCGGCGTCGATGTCGTAGCCGAGCACCTTC
The DNA here is from genome assembly GCF_001423185.1 of Plantibacter sp. Leaf314. NCBI lineage: Bacteria > Bacillati > Actinomycetota > Actinomycetes > Micrococcales > Microbacteriaceae > Plantibacter > Plantibacter sp. Leaf314. The sequence continues at coordinate 933,130 of NZ_LMOB01000001.1, forward strand.
GAGGCGTCGTCCTCGTAGCCGTCCTGGCCGGGGAGGAAGATGAGGTTGTTCAGCAGGTCGGTCGGGGCGTCGATTGCCGCCAGGCGGGACTCGGCGATGGTCTTGCGGTTGATCGACTTCGCGAACGCCTGACGGACCTCGGGGTCACTCAGGACCTCGGACGTGCCGTTCAGCGTGATGTGGTTGTAGTTCGTGCCACGTGACCGCTGGATCTGGGCGTCGCTGCGCTTCTGAGCCGTCTGGTAGTTGTCGGCGTTCGAGCCGATGCTGAAGACGTCGATCTCGCTGTTCGAGAACGCCTGGGCGAGACCCGCACGGGAGACCTGCTTGAAGATGATGTTGTCGAGCTTCGGCTTGTCGCCCCACCACTTCGGGTTGGGCTCGAAGGTCACGACCGCACCGGTCTGGTCGATCTTGCTCACGATGTACGGACCGCCGGACACGTAGGTGGTGCCGTCGGCGGCGTAGGGACCGGTCGCCCAGAGGGTGTTGAAGGACTCGGGCGTCGCGCCGAGCCACTTCGGCCAGATGTTGCCGAGGATGGAGGGCCAGTCGGCGTTCTTGTTCTTGAACGTGATGAGGACGTCCTGCGGGCTGTCGCCGGCCGTGACGGACTCGATGTCCTTCCAGACGTTCGTCGCGGTGGGCGCGTACGCGGGGTCGACGCCGTTGAGCGACTTCCACGTCGCGGCGAAGTCGTCGACGCTCATCGCCGTACCGTCCGACCAGACGGCGTCGGGGTTGATCTTGACCTCGACGACCTGCGGGTCCTCGGTCTTCAACTCGACGGAGGTCGCGAAGTCGGGGTTCGCCTCCCAGGTGCCGTCTTCCTTGATGTTGATGAACGACGGCGTGTAGAGGTTGCTGAGGAACTGGTCGTCGACGGTGCCGCTGTCGAGGTTGTACAGGTTCCAGTTCGCGGGGATCGCGTCGACCGCGAGGTTGAGCGTGCCGCCCTGCGCGATCTGGTCGGCGTCCGCTCGCTCCCAACCGGTACCGGACAGCTCGATCGGCTTCGCGGTGGAGCCGCCTCCGCCTGAACCGCCGCCGGTGCAAGCCGTCAATGCGAGGGCGACGATCGAGACGCCGGCGAGGATCATCCCGCCGCGGCGCCGCGATCCCTGTGTTCTGGAACTCATCGAGATCCACCTTTCGTGACGTGTTACTGCACGAGCCCGCACCGATGCGGAGCGGAAGGCGCGCAGGCCAATGTGGACCATCTTGCACCCGCTCCGACGATCCCCCACAAGTGGGCACGAATTGTTACCGTTTCGATTTCTCGACGGCACGAGCCGGAAACATACGTTTCGTTTCCTGAGAACACGCGTCGTTTTCTGATTCCCCGCGGTTGGGGGTTACAGTGTCTCCACCCCACGAGGGGAGCACAGCTGACGGGACGACGCGGTCCCCGTCCACGACTTCGCAAGGCTGGTACATGATCGGGTTCATTGCACGGCGGTTGGTCAACTACCTGTTCCTCTCCGCGATCGCCACCATGCTCGGCTACGTCCTCGTGAGCATGACCCTCCAGCCCTCGGCCCGGTTCCTCGGCAAGAACCCGCCCATCCCCCAAGCCTCGATCGACGCCGCGCTGGACAAGATGGGCGTCAACCCGAAGGTGCCGTTGCTCGAGCGCCTCTGGGACTGGGTGACGCACCTCGTGACCACCGGCTCCCTCGGGGTGAGCACCCGCGGGACGCAAGTGACGGCGGACATCTTCGAGCGGTCGGGCACGAGCCTCCGGTTGCTCGTCATCGGCACGATCCTCGGCGCGGTCATCGGCGTCGCCCTCGGCGTCTGGGGCGCCGTCCGCCAGTACCGGGCCAGCGACCAGATCATCACCTACGCCTCGTTCACGATCCTGGCGATGCCGGTGTTCGTCATCGGCGTCGTGCTCATGATCCTGGCGACGACGCTCAACCAGACGGTTGGCACGAACATCATCAACTTCACCGGCGAGTACACCGCCGGCCTCCAAGGCGGCTTCTGGACCCAGCTCGGCGACCGGGCCATGCACCTGCTCCTCCCCACCATCACCCTGACCGTCGGCGCCGTCGCCTCCTACTCCCGGTACCAGCGGAGCGCGATGCTCGACGTGATGAGCGCCGACTACATCCGCACCGCCCGGTCGAAGGGTCGCACCCGCGGCTCGGCGATCATCCGACACGGCGTCCGCGTCGCCCTCATCCCGATGTCCACCTTCTTCGCCTACTCGTTCGGGCTCATCCTCACGGGTGCCAGCGTGACCGAGAACGTGTTCAGCTGGCACGGCATGGGCGAGTACCTCCTCACCAGCGTCTCGAACTCGGACATCAACGCCGCGGCCGGGACCATCCTCTTCACCTCCATCCTCGTCCTCATCGCCGGAACGCTCTCCGACGTGATCTATGCGGCGCTCGACCCGAGAGTGCGGGTGTAACGACATGGCACTGACCGACCCAACGACGCTGACCGTCGGTGAACCCGAGACGATGCGCGGCGCACCCAAGCGCCCGCAGTCACGTGGTCGCACGATCCTCCGGAAGGTGCTCGCCACGAAGCGCGCACGCATCGGTGGCGGCGTCCTGCTCTTCATCATCCTGTGGGCCTTCATCGGACCGCTGCTGTCCCCGTGGTCCTTCACCGACCAGGACGGCCTCGCCTTCAGCCAGCCGCCGTCGCTCGACCACTGGTTCGGCACGAACAACATCGGCCAGGACGTGTACGCGCAGACCCTCGTCGGGCTGCAGAAGTCGATCGTCATCGGACTCATCGTGGGACCGGGGGCGGCCATCATCGCCGGGCTCGTGGGCGCGATCGCCGGCTACGTCGGCGGCGTCTGGGACAAGGCGATCGTCTGGTTCATCGACCTCCTCCTCGTCATCCCCGGCTTCTTCCTCCTCGTCCTGCTGAGCCCCGCGTTCAAGTCGCTCTCCTGGCTCGCCCTCGTGGTGTTCCTCGTGCTCTTCGGATGGATGGTGCTCGCCCGGGTGATCCGCGGACAGACGATGTCCCTGCGGGAGCGCGAGTACGTCAAGGCTGCTCGGTTCATGGGCGTCCCCGGGTTCACCATCATCCGTCGGCACATCATCCCGAACGTCGCCAGCCTCCTCATCATCGACGCTACCCTCGGCATCGGAGCGGCGATCCTGTCCGAGACGACCCTGAGCTTCTTCGGCTTCGGCGTCCAGGCACCCGACGTCTCCCTCGGCACCCTGCTGGCCGCGGGCGCGAGTGCTGCCGTCACCCGCCCCTGGCTGTTCGTCTTCCCCGCAGCGATCCTCGTCATCACCGTGCTCGCGTCGAGCCTGCTCGGCGACGCCCTCCGCGATGCCATCGACCCGACCTCAGGAGCCAACCGTGACTGACCCCCAGGCGGCCGAGCCGCTCCTCCAGGTCCGCGACCTCAGCGTCACCTTCCCGAACGCCGGAACACCGGTGCACGCCGTCCGCGGCGTGTCCTACGACGTCCACCGGGGCGAGTTCCTCGGGATCGTCGGCGAGTCCGGCTCCGGCAAGAGCGTGTCGTCGATGGCCGTCATGGGCCTGTTGCCGACCAACGCGCAGGTCAGCGGCAGCATCCGGTACGACGGGGTCGAGCTGCTCGGGCAGTCCGACCGCGAACTGTCGCGGATCCGGGGCCGCGACATCGCGATGATCTTCCAGGACCCGCTCTCCGCGCTGACCCCGGTGTACACCATCGGCCAGCAGATCGCCGAGGGACTCCGACTGCACGACTCCGCACTCTCCCAGCGGGCCGCCGAGACGCGCGCGGTCGAACTCCTCAAGATCGTCGGGATCCCGAACGCCGAGCGCCGGGCGAAGTCCTTCCCCCACGAGTTCTCGGGCGGCATGCGGCAGCGGGCGATGATCGCGATCGCGATCGCGAACGACCCGCAGCTCATCATCGCCGACGAGCCCACCACCGCACTCGACGTGACCATCCAGGCGCAGATCCTCGAGGTGCTCCAGGAGGCGAAGGACATCACCGGCGCCGCCGTCGTCCTCATCACCCACGACCTCGGTGTCGTCGCCGGCAACGCCGACCGCGTCGCCGTCATGTACGCCGGCCGCATCGTCGAGACGGCACCGGTCGTGCCGCTGTTCCGCGAGCCACTCATGCCGTACACGATCGGCCTGCTCCGGTCGATGCCCAACATGGCGGCGAACCAGCAGGAGCGGCTCGTCCCCCTCGAGGGTCGTCCCCCGCTGCTGACGAAGGTCCCGACCGGTTGCCCGTTCGCCCCGCGCTGCCCGATCGCCGTGGCCGCGTGCCTCGAGGGCGAACCGGCACTCCTCCCCGTGCTCGACGGCCCGGCCACCGATCCAGCAACCTCCATCGAGCACACTGCCGCGTGCATCCGCGCCGGCGAGATCGCGGACGGATCGTTGCTCCGCCCCGACATCTTCCCCCGGCCGGACGAGGTGCCGGAGGAACTCGTCGCCGAGGTCGCCCCCGAGACCGTCCTCGACGTCAAGGACCTCACCCGCGCCTTCCCGCTCACGAAGGGCGTGGTCTTCCGTCGCAACATCGGCACCGTCCGCGCCGTCGACGGCGTCTCCTTCAGCGTCCAGCGCGGCCGCACGCTCGGCCTCGTCGGCGAGTCGGGTTGTGGGAAGACCACGACCATCATGGAGATCCTCGAGCTCGCCCGGACGCAGGGCGGCACCATCCACGTGAACGGCGTCGACACCGCCACCCTCTCGAAGCCCGACCGCAGGAAGTTGCGCAGCGACATCCAGGTGGTCTTCCAGGACCCGATGGCCTCGCTCGATCCGCGGATGACGATCGAGGACATCATCGGCGAACCGCTGACCGTGCACGGGGTCTCGTCCGCCGAGATCCGGAACCGGGTCGGTGCCATGCTCGAACTCGTCGGCCTCGAGCCGTCCTTCGCCGGCCGGTACCCGCACGAGTTCTCCGGTGGCCAACGGCAGCGCATCGGCATCGCCCGTGCGCTCGTCGTCGAGCCGAAGATCCTCGTCCTCGACGAGCCGGTGTCAGCACTCGACGTCTCCGTCCAGGCCGGCGTCATCAACCTCCTCGAGGACCTCAAGCAGCGACTCGGCCTGTCCTACCTCTTCGTCGCGCACGACCTCGCCGTCGTCCGCCACATCGCCGACGACGTCGCGGTCATGTACCTCGGCCGCATCGTCGAGTACGGGCCGAGTGCGACGATCTTCGCCGACCCCAAGCACCCGTACACCCAGGCGCTCCTCTCGGCCGTGCCGGTGCCCGACCCCGAGCTCGAACGCAGCCGGCAGCGGATCCTGCTGAACGGCGACCTCCCCTCCCCCAGCGACGACCGCGTGGGCTGCAGCTTCCGCAGCCGCTGCCCGCTGTACCAGCTCCTTCCGGCGGACAAGCAGTCGGTCTGTGAGCAGGATGATCCGCGTGAGCGTCCCGTCGACGGTCGCCTGGTCGCGTGCCACCACGCGGAGAGCGATCGACTCGTCACCGCCTGACGGACGCGGCCGACGACCACGGGTCGGCGGCCTGGAAGGATGGACGACGTGAACGACGCGACGAACGCCCGCAACCGGACCACCCTGAGGAGCACCAGCGGCTACTGGATCCTCGGGGTCACCGCCCTCCTCATGGTCTTCTTCATCATCGACGCCGTGGGCCGCGGCGCCTGGGGGTTCGCCCTCCTGGCGCTGCCCTGGGAGCTGCTCGTCGTCTGGCTGGTGTACCTGGTCCTCGTCCGCCCCTGCATCGTCATCGAGCCCGAGCGGCTGACGATCGTGAACGTCGGTCGGCTCCACGAGATCCCCTGGCCTCGCCTGGAGGAGGCGACGAGCCGGTACCAGCTCACCGTGCTCCTGCGCGACGGTCGGAAGATCACCAGCTGGGGTGCGCCGAGCGCCGGCCTCGACCGCCCCTCCCTGACCGGCGGTCGCGGACGACGGGACGTCGACCACCAGGAACGCGCCTCGGGCGTCCGCCGACCAGGACGGGCGGGCAACGAGGGCCCCTCGGCCGTCGACCTCATCGACCGGGCGCACGAGCGCTGGGGGAAGATCGACCCGGCCGACACGCGCCTGGCCGCCTCACGGTGGGACGTCGTCGCCCTCGGAGTCACCGCCGCGCTGGTGGTCTGGGGCGCCGCCTCGGCGCTCCTCGGCTGACCCTCCGGCCCATCCCGGGAACGACGAAGGGCGGTGCTGCGGATCGCTCCGCGGCACCGCCCTTCGGCGTGACGGCTCGTTACAGCGCGAGCTCGATCCCGGCGCCGGGGATGGCGTCGAGGAGTTCACGCGTGTACTGCTGCTTCGGGTTCTCGAAGACGTCGTCCGTGGTCGACGCCTCGACGATCTTCCCCTTCTGCATGACCGCCACGTTGTCGGCGATCACCCGCACGACCGCGAGGTCGTGGGTGATGAAGAGGTACGTCAGCTGCAGTTCCGACTGGAGGTCGGCGAGCAACTGCAGGATCTGCGCCTGCACGAGCACGTCGAGCGCGGACACGGCCTCGTCGAGGACCACGATCTCCGGCTTCAACGCGAGCGCCCGGGCGATCGCGATGCGCTGACGCTGACCACCCGAGAGCTCGTTCGGGTAGCGCGTCGCGACCGACTGCGGCAGCGACACCTGGTCGAGGAGCTCCAGGACGCGTGCGCGCCTGGAGGCCTTGTCGCCGACCTTGTGGGTCTGCAGCGGCTCCGAGATGGTGTTACCGATGTTGCGCAGGGGGTCGAGCGAACCGTAGGGGTCCTGGAAGACCGGCTGCATCGTCCGGCGCAGCGCGAGGAGACCCTTGCGGTCGAGTCCCTCCATCGCCTTCCCGCCGATGCGGATGCTGCCCGAGGTCGGTGTCTCGAGCTGCAGGAGGAGCTTCGCGACGGTGGACTTCCCCGAACCGGACTCCCCGACGAGCGCCATGGTGGTGCCCTTCGGGATCTGGAACGAGACGCCGTCCACGGCCTTCAGCTCACTCGCCTGGCCCTTCTGACCACGGATCTTGTAGACCTTCTCGAGGTCGTCCACGACGATCGCCGGCTCCACCTTCGCGAGGTCGAGCTGTGCCGCCGCACGATGCTCGGCGGCGACGATCAGGTCGATCCCCTCCGAGCCGACCGGAGCCTCGTGCTCGAGCGTCTCGAGTGGCCCGGTCGCGGACTGGATCCGCCGCGAGGCGAGGCTCGGCGCTGCGGCCACCAGGCGCTGCGTGTACGGGTGCACCGGGTTCTGCAGGATCTCGACCGAGGGACCGGCCTCGACGATCTGCCCCTTGTACATGACGATGAGCTTCTCGGCGCGTTCGGCCGCGAGGCCGAGGTCGTGCGTGATGAAGAGCAACGCCGTGCCGCTGTCGCGCGTCAGGCTCTCGAGGTGGTCGAGGATCTTCCGCTGCACGGTCACGTCGAGCGCCGAGGTGGGCTCGTCCGCGATCAGCAGCTTCGGGCTCGAGGAGAGACCGATGCCGATGAGCACGCGCTGCCGCATGCCGCCGGAGAACTGGTGCGGGAACTGCTTCAGGCGACGGTCGGCGTCGGAGAGACCGGCCTGCTGGAGGACCTCGATCGCCTTCGCCCGCACGGCCTGCTTGCCCTCGGCGATGCCGTTGGCGCGGATGGCCTCCTCGACCTGGAACCCGATGTTCCAGACCGGGTTGAGGTTCGACATCGGGTCCTGCGGCACGAAGCCGATCAGGCGACCGCGGACGTCCTCGATCTCCTTGCGCGGGAGCTTCGAGAGGTCGCGACCCTCGAAGAGGATCTCACCGCCCGTGATCTTGCCGGTCCCGGGGAGGAGGTTGATGATGGCGTGCGCCGTCGTCGACTTCCCGGATCCCGATTCGCCGACGATCGCGACCGTCTCGCCGGGCATCATCGTGAAGCTGGTCTTGCGGATGGCCTGCACGGTGCCGCTCTGCGTGCGGAACCCGACCTCGAGGTCCTTGACCTCGAGGAGCGGCTGCCCGGTGCGTGCACCGGCCTGGGGTGTGGGGGTGCTCAACGGAGTGCCCTCGCCTTCGGGTCGAGTGCATCACGCAGGACCTCGCCGAGCATGATGAAGCTGAGCACGGTGAGCGAGAGCGCGATGGACGGGTAGATGAGCACCTGCGGAGCGGTCCGCAGGTCGCGCTGCGCCTGGGAGATGTCCGCGCCCCACGAGATCGACTCGGATCCGAGTCCGACGCCGAGGAACGACAGGGTCGCCTCCGCGACGATCGCCGAAGCGAGCGACAGCGTGATGACGACGATCACCGGGGCGATCGAGTTCGGTAGGACGTGACGCACGAGGATGCGGAACCGCGAGACGCCGAGGGCGATCGAGGCCTGCACGTAGTCGGCGTTCTTGACCCGCAGGATCTCGGCACGCAGGACTCTCGCGACACTCGGCCAGACGAACAGACCGACCGCGAGCGAGATGGTCCAGACGCTCCGGTAGGCGGCGAGGGCCGACATGACGACGACGGCGGCGAGGATGTACGGGATCGAGAAGAAGATGTCGCCGATGCGGGAGAGCACCGAGTCGACCCAACCGCCGTAGAAGCCCGACAGCGCGCCGAAGCTGATACCGAGCACGCAGACGATCGCCGTGACGATGAGGCCGACCGCGAGCGACGTGTTCGCGCCGAAGATGACCCGCGAGTAGATGTCGCAGCCCTGCTTCGTGAACCCGAGCGGGTGCGCGAGCGACGGGTCGCCGAGGCTGTTGTCGAGGTTGCAGCTGCGCGGGTCGACCTGCGAGAACAGGCCGGGCAGGAGCGACACCACGACGACGAGGACGATGAGCACCGCCGAGATCCAGAACATCGGCTGACGGCGCATGTACGCCCAGGCGTCGGTCCAGAGGTTGCTCGGCTTCTCGTCGACCTTGACGGCGTCGATCACCGCGAGCGGCGTCTCCTCCAGCGGGGCGACGAAGTGCGTGGATGAACGCTTCATCTGTGGTTCCTGATCATGACTTGACATAGCGGATCCTCGGGTCGAGCACGGCGTACAGCAGGTCGACCAGCAGGTTGACGAGCAGGTAGACGAGCACCATCACGGTCACGAAGGACACGACGGTGGGTCCTTCGCCACGGATGATCGCCTGGTAGAGCGTCCGGCCGACGCCGGGCACGTTGAAGATGCCCTCCGTGACCGTCGCTCCGACGATGAGCACACCGAAGTCGACCGCCAGGTAGGTGACGACCGGGATCAGCGAGTTGCGGAGGATGTGCACCGGGATGATCCGGCGGCGGCTGAGGCCCTTCGAGGCCGCGGTGCGCACGAAGTCGAGCGACTGGGTCTCGATCACGGCACCGCGGGTCAGGCGGGTGATCTGCGCGAAGCTGATCGTCGCCAACACGAGTGCCGGGAGTAACAGGTCTTGTATCGGCGCACCGGCACCGACCGTGACCCGGAACCAGCCGAGCTGGATGCCGAAGACGAACTGGGCGATGAACGCGACCACGAAGACCGGCAGGGAGATGAGGATGAGGCTCACGACGAGGAACGACGCGTCGAAGATGCCGCCCTTGCGGAGGCCGGAGACGAGGCCGATCGTGATGCCGGCGACCATCTCGAAGAAGACGGCGAGGACGGCGAGACGCAGCGTGACCGGGAAGGTCTGCGCGAGGATCTCGGCGACCGGCTGACCGGAGAACGAGGTGCCGAGGTCGCCCGTGAGGATGCCGCCGAGGTACAGCAGATACTGCACGATGAACGGCTTGTCGAGGTTGTACTCCGCGCGGAGCTGCTCGAGGACGGCCGGGCTCGGCGTCCGGTCGCCGAAGAGCGCGAGGATGGGGTCGCCCGGGAGCGCGAACACCATGAAATAGATGAGGAACGTCGTACCGAGCAGGACCGGGATGGCCTGCAGGATGCGGCGGAGGATGTAATTGCCCAAAGCGGGACTCCTGAACTCGTGAAAACTGGGTGGGCCCGGAAGAACCGGACCCACCCAGTTGTGCCGTCTACAAGATTACTTGGTGATCTCGTAGTAGAGAGGCACGGAGTTCCAACCGAACTGGACGTTCTGGACGCCCTCGCCGAATCCACCGCTCACGTTCTGGTACCAAAGCGGGATGGCGGGCAGGTCCTTGAACAGGACCTCCTGAGCTTCCTGGAACTTCTTGTTCGCGGCGTCGAGGTCGGACTCGGCAGCACCCTCGGAGAGGAGCTTGTCGAACTCGGGGCTCGAGTAGTCACCGTCGTTCGAGGAGGCGCCGGTCGCGTACAGCGGGCCGAGGAAGTTGTACAGACCCGGGTAGTCGGCCTGCCAACCGCTGCGGAACGCGGTCTGGATCTGACGGCTCGTGATGCTCTCACGGAAGTCACCGAAGACCGCGACCGGAACACCGGAGGACTCGATGCCGAGGGTGTTCTTGATGTTGTTCGTCACGGCGTCGACCCAAGCCTGGTGCGGGCCGTCGGCGTTGTAGGCGATCTGGAAGGAGCCGTCCCACGGGGAGATGGCGTCAGCCTTGGCCCAGAGTTCCTTGGCCTTCTTGTCGTCGTTGGTCAGCACCTCGTTGCCGGGGATGTCCTTCGAGTAGCCGTCGATGACGGGCGAGGTGAAGTCGGTCGCCGGGGTGCGGGTGCCCTCGAAGATGACGTCGGTGATCTGCTTGCGGTTGATCGCGTAGGAGATCGCCTGACGACGCAGCTCGCCTTCCTCGCCGCTGAAGTGCGGGAGGCGGGACGGGATGGTGAAGGACTGGAACACGGCGGCGGGCTGGTTCACAGCGCGGTCGCCCAGGTCGTCCTGGAAGGTGGAGATCGCGGAGTCCGGGATCTGGTCCAGGACGTCGAGGTTGCCACCGAGGAGGTCGGCGTACGCTGCGTCGAAGCTGGCGTAGAAGTTGATCGTCACGCCACCGTTCTGCGGCTTACGACCACCGTTGTACTCGTCGTTGGTGACGAGGGCGATGGACTCGTTGTGCTTCCACGCCTTCTCACCGTCGAGCTTGTACGGGCCGTTGCCGACCGGGTTCTGACCGAAGTCGGCCGTGACCTTGCCGGCCTCGTCGAACGCCGACTTGGGCAGCGGGTAGAACGAGGAGTAGCCGAGGCGCAGCGGGAAGTCCGAGCGAGCCTCGTTGAGCTCGACCGTGAAGGTCGTGTCGTCGACGACGTTGAGGCCGGTGAGGGGCTGGTCGGCGTCGTAGCTGAAGCCCTTGATGTCCTCGAAGAAGTAGCTGTTCTTGCGCGCGTTCGAGAGGAGCGCGGCGTCCTGCCAGGCGTTCACGAACGACTCGGCGTCGACCGGGTCACCGTTGGTGAACTTCTGGTCGGGCTTGATCTTGATCGTGAAGGTGATCGAGTCGTCGGTCTCGATGGACTCGGCGAGGTCGTTGACCGGCTTGCCCTTGGCGTCGTAGTAGACGAGGCCCGCGAAGATCTCGTCGAGGATCTTGCCGCCACCCACCTCGTTGGTGTCGCTGGGGATGAGACCCGACTCCGGCTCGGAGCCGTTGGTCGTGATGATGGCGGATGTGTTGCCGCTGGTGCTCTCGCTGCTGGAACCGCCACCGGAACATCCGGTGAGGACGAGAGCCCCTGCTGCGATGATGGCGGCGGCAGAGCCGAACCGACTGAACTTCACAGTTCCTCCTTGGGGAAAGGGCAAGCGAAACCGGCGCATCGTGTGCGCTGGACCGCTCTTTGAATACTCTGACGATAAGTTGAAGCAGGACGACGAGCAAACTGGGACGCCAAACGTTACACAGCGGTAACCGAATCGGAGGATTGTTGCTCGCGGACGAGTTTCCGTGCACGTATCCCGCCCGCGACGCAAGAGAACGACGCTGATCGCAAAACTCGTGCGAGCGGACTCCGGCCGCGGATACGAATCGTAAGCCCGCCCGCCGATGGCGTCCGAGACGCGGGCGTTCAGATGCTATGCGGTGCGCACGAAGCGAGGAGCCCGCACAATGGACCGGTGAACGAGCAGAACGCGACCGTGCAACAGCCGGACCTCCCCGAACGGTCGCCGGTCGCGCGCCGCTGGTGGGAGATCGGGATCGTCCTCGCGCTGAGCCTCGGCGCGTCTGCGGTGTACTCCGTCATCTCGCTCATCGCGAAGCTCACCGCGGGGCCGCCGCTCGCCGACCAGTCGGCGGCCATCAACACGACGCAGGCGACCCGGGAGTGGCTCGACTTCAGCTACCAGTTTCTCGGGCTGTTCTTCCAGCTCGCGCCCGTCGCGCTCGTCATCTATCTGCTCTGGCAACCGGGGCGAAGCGGTTTCACCCGCATGGGACTCGACCTCCGCGCACCAGGACGCGACCTCGGACGTGGCGCGCTGCTCGTCGCCGCGATCGGCATCCCCGGTATCGGGGTGTACGCGCTCGGCCGGGCGCTCGGGGTCACGGTCGCGGTGTCGACCTTCCCCGACACCATGTACTGGTGGACGATCCCGATGCTCGTCTTCTCCGCGCTCCGCGCCGGGCTGCAGGAGGAGGTCATCATCATCGGGTACCTGTACACCCGGCTGCGCGAGATCGGATGGGGGTGGTGGACGATCATCCTCTCGACCGCCGTCCTGCGCGGGAGCTACCACCTGTACCAGGGCATCGGACCGTTCTTCGGCAACGTCGCCATGGGGATCGCGTTCGGCTGGTGCTACAAGCGCTGGGGCCGGGTGATGCCGCTCGTCGTCGCGCACACGATCATCGACGTGATCTCCTTCGCCGGATTCCCCCTGGCGGTCGCCTGGTGGCCGGGCATCTTCGCCCCGACCTCGTCCTGACCGACGACCTGCCTGTCCTCGGACGAACGGGGACTCCCCCGCCCACGACGGGGCGAGGGAGTCCTCGTTCGACGGTGCGCTCCGCCTAGGCGAACGCCTCGGGCGGCGGGCAGGCGCACACGAGGTTGCGGTCGCCGTACGCCTGGTCGATCCGGCGGACCGGCGGCCAGTACTTCGTCCGCACCAGCGTGTGCACGGGGTACACGGCGAGCTCACGCGAGTACGCGTGGGTCCACTCCCCCTCGATCACCGACTGCGCCGTGTGCGGCGCCCCGACGAGCGGGTTGTCGTCGGCCGGCCACTCGCCAGCTGCGACGGCGTCCGCCTCGGCCTTGATCGCGATCATCGCGTCCACGAAGCGGTCGACCTCGGTGAGGTCCTCGCTCTCGGTCGGCTCGACCATGAGCGTCCCCGCGACGGGGAACGACATCGTCGGCGCGTGGAAGCCGTAGTCGACGAGGCGCTTGGCCACGTCGTCCACCGTGATCCCGGTCGTCTCCTTGAGCGGGCGGAGGTCCAGGATGCACTCGTGCGCGACCAGGTCGCTGTCGCCCGTGTAGAGGACCGGGTAGTGGTCGCGGAGCCGTGCGGCGATGTAGTTCGCGGCGAGCACTGCGGCACCCGTCGCCTCACGGAGGCCCTCCGAGCCCATCATCCGGACGTAGGCCCACGAGATCGGCAGGATGCTCGGGCTGCCGTAGGGCGCCGCCGAGATCGGGCCGCCCGCGTGCACGACGGTGCCACCGCCGAGCAGCGGGTGCTCGTCGCGCTGGGCGAGCGGGTGCCCGGGGAGGAACGGAGCGAGGTGCGCCTTCGCGGCGACCGGGCCGACGCCCGGACCACCGCCGCCGTGCGGGATGCAGAACGTCTTGTGCAGGTTCAGGTGCGAGACGTCGCCACCGAACTCGCCGAAGCGCGCGTACCCGAGCAGGGCGTTGAGGTTCGCACCGTCGACGTAGACCTGGCCGCCGGCGTCGTGGACCGCCTGCGTGATCGTCTTCACCTCGTGCTCGTATACGCCGTGGGTCGACGGGTAGGTGATCATGAGGGCTGCGAGGGACTCGGCGTTCGACGCGATCTTCGCGCGGAGGTCGTCGAGGTCGACGTTGCCCTGCTCGTCACAGGCGACGACGACGACGCGCATGCCGGCGAGGACCGCGGAGGCCGCGTTCGTGCCGTGCGCGCTCGACGGGATCAGGCAGACCGTGCGCTGCTCGTCGCCGTTCGCGCGGTGGTAGCCACGGATCGCGAGCAGACCCGCGAGCTCCCCCTGGCTGCCAGCGTTGGGCTGCAGCGAGACGGAGTCGTAGCCGGTGACCTCGGCGAGCCACGTCTCGAGCTGGTCGACGAGTTCGAGGGAACCGGCCACGTCCTCCCGCGGCGCGAACGGGTGGAGTCCGGCGAACTCCGGCCAGGTGACCGCTTCCATCTCCGTCGCCGCGTTGAGCTTCATCGTGCACGAACCGAGCGGGATCATCCCCCGGTCGAGCGCGTAGTCGCGGTCCGCGAGCTGCTTGAGGTACCGCATCATGGCGGTCTCGGAGTGGTGCGTGTTGAACACCGGGTGCGTCAGGTACCCGGTCTCGCGGGCGAGCGCGGCCGGGTACGCCGACACGGCTCCCGGTCCGAAGGCCGAGGCGGACGAGGCCTCGTCGAAGACGTACGCGGACGGCTCGCCGGCCGTGGCCGCCCCGGCGGTCGTGAGGACCTCGACGAGGGTCGGGACGACGCTCTCCTGGGCACTCACCTCGTCGAAGCTCATCGAGACGGTCGTCTCGTCGACGGCCCACAGCAGGAGGCCGCGGTCGTGCGCTCCGGCCACCACCGCCGCGCTGTCGTCGACGCGGACCTGCAGCGTGTCGAAGTACTGCTCGGTGAGCACCTCCACCCCCGCGGACTGCAGGAGGTGTGCCGCGGTCGCGGTCGCCGCGTGGACCGACTGCGCGATCCGCTTGAGCCCGGCGGGGCCGTGGTAGACGGCGTACATCGCGGCCATGACGGCCAGCAGGACCTGCGCGGTGCAGATGTTGCTCGTCGCCTTCTCGCGGCGGATGTGCTGCTCGCGGGTCTGCAACGTGAGCCGGTAGGCGGGGTGACCCGCCGCGTCCTGGCTGACGCCGACGAGCCGTCCTGGCATCTGTCGCTCGAGTCCCTTGCGGACCGCGAGGTACCCGGCGTGCGGGCCGCCGAAGCCCATGGGGACCCCGAAGCGCTGCGTCGTGCCCACGGCGATGTCCGCACCGAGGGAACCGGGCGAGGAGATCAGCGTCAGGGCGAGGAGGTCCGCCGCCACGACGGAGACACCGCCACCGGCCTTCACCGCCGCGAGGACCGCGGACGGGTCCCAGACGAGTCCGGAGGCTGCGGGGTACTGCACGAAGACGCCGAACGCGGCCGGCAGGTCGGTCGGTGCGGTGCTCGAGAGCGGCAGCTCGACGAGGTCGATGCCGACCGCTTCGGCACGGCTGTGGAGGAGCGCCTTGGTCTGCGGGTAGGCGTCGGCGTCGACGATGAAGGTCGTCTCGGCGAGCTTCGAGGCGCGACGGGCGAGCAGCATCCCTTCGACGACGGCCGTGCTCTCGTCGAGCATCGAGGCGTTCGCCGTGTAGAGGCCCGTGAGGTCGGACACCATCGTCTGGAAGTTGATGAGCGCCTCGAGGCGCCCCTGCGAGATCTCCGGCTGGTACGGCGTGTAGGCGGTGTACCACGAGGGGTTCTCGAGCACGTTCCGCTTGATGACCGCGGGCGTGATCGTGTCGAAGTACCCGAGGCCGATGAGGCTCCGGTTCACCGTGTTGCGGCCCGCGAGTTCACGGAGTTCCGCCAGCGCGGCGCGCTCGCTCGCGGCGGCGGGGATGCTCGACGACGCCAGTTCCGCTGCCGTGATGGCCGACGGGACGGCTGCCGACAGCAGCTCGTCGACGCTCGCGTACCCGACCGCTGCGAGCATGGTCGCCTGGGCGTCGGTGTCGGTCCCGATGTGCCGATCTGCGAACCGGTCCGCCATCACTCGCCCACCAGCTTGCTGTAGTCGTCCCAGCTGAGCAGCGTGTCGGGCAGTGCGTCGTAGCGCACCGAGACGAGCCAACCGGCGCCGAACGGGTCGCTGTTCACGAGCGACGGGTCGTCGACGACGGCGTCGTTCGCCTCGACGACCTCTCCGTCGAGCGGTGCGAACAGCTCACCGACGGACTTCGTGGACTCGATCTCGCCGACGACGGTGCTCGCGGAGAGCGCCGCACCGACGGCCGGCAGGTCGACGAACACGACGTCGCCGAGCTTCTCTGCGGCGTAGTCGGTGATGCCGATGACGGCGAGATCGCCCTCGACGCGGATCCACTCGTGCTCGGCGGTGTACTTGAGGGTGGTCTTGTCGGCCATGGGTTACTTCTCTCTCGAATAGAAGGGGAGCGTGGTGACGGTCGCGGGGATCCGCGTGCCGCGGACGTCGAGGTCGAGCACGGTGCCCGGCTCGGTGTGGTCGGGGTGCACGTAGGCCATCGCGATCGGGTGCCCGAGGGTCGGCGACAGCGCGCCGCTCGTGACCTCGCCGACGACGTCGTCGCCGGCCAGGACGGCGTAGCCGGCGCGACCCGCGCGACGGCCCTCGGAGACGAGCCCGACGAGCACGCGTGCGTCGGCGGGCGGGCCGGCCTCGATCGCGTCGCGCCCGACGAAGGAGCCGTGCTTGGCGAGCGCGACCACGCGGCCGAGCCCGGCCTGCACCGGCAGCATGTCCGGGCCGAGTTCGTGACCGTAGAGCGGCATGCCGGCCTCGAGGCGGAGCGTGTCGCGGCTGGCGAGTCCGGCAGGAACGAGGCCGAGCGGCGTTCCGGCGGCGACGATCGCGTTCCACAGCTCCACGGCGTCAGCGGCGTCGACGTACAGTTCGAAGCCGTCCTCGCCCGTGTACCCGGTGCGTCCGATGAAGACGGTGCCGTTCTCGAAGGAGGCACCGGTCGCGCGGTAGTACTTGACCTCGTCGAGCGAGGGCAGTTCGTCGAGGACGTGCAGTCCCTCGGTCGCCTGCAGGATGGCGCGCGAGGCGGGGCCCTGGACCGCGATGAGTGCGATCTCATCGCTGCGGTCGACCACGGCGAGGTGTTCGAAGGCGGCTGCGCGCTCCGTGAGCGCGGCGACGGCCGCCTCCCGGTTGCCGGCGTTCGCCACGACGAGGTATTCGTGCCCACCATTGCGGTAGACGACGAGGTCGTCGATGATGCCGCCCGCCTCGTTCAGCAGCAGCGAGTACTTGGCCTGCAGCAGCTCGATCGCCGAGAGCCGACCGGCGAGCGCCTGGTCGAGGAAGGCGGCGGCGTCCTCGCCGACGACCTGGATCTCGGCCATGTGCGAGATGTCGAAGATCCCGGCCGCCGTGCGGACGGCGTGGTGCTCGGCGAGGTCGCTCGAGTAGCGCACGGGCATCTGCCAGCCCGCGAAATCGGTGAAACTCGCGCCGGCGGCTTCGTGGACGGCGTACAGCGGGCTGGTTCGTTCGGGGTCGGTCACGAGTTCTCCGGGGTCGCGTGGTGCGCTGCGGACGCCTACCGGCGTCCGTTGGGAACTCCCCCTCTGTCATTGGCCTGAGAGCTTCGCGGGGCCGATGGCGCGGGCCCTGCTTTCACCGTCGGCGAGCGCGCCAGGAACGTGCGCTGCTTTCCAGAGTGGCCAGTCCGATGCGGTACAGGACCTGAGAGATTGGCGGGGAGGCTTGCTCCTTCGGTGCCGGCGTACCGGCTCTCCCGCATCGTGTTTGCGGCCCGATGTTCGATTAGAGCGCCAGCATATCGCGAGTCGCCGACGAAGCGGGGGCATCTGTTCAGGTACGGTATACACTAAGTCCCAGGCGAGTAAGTGTCAGGTGAACCATAAGACGCTGCAGCCCCGATCCAGGAGCCACCATGCAGCGCACCACGACGCCCGCGGAGCACGACGCGACGCCCGTCGAGCTGGCCGTCTCGACGGTGATCTTCACCCTGCGGGCCGACGACGGCTTCGGGGCCGGCGACGCGACGCCCGCCATCTGGCTCCCGCTCGTGCGCCGGATTCGGGAACCGTACGACGGACGCTGGGCGCTGCCCGGCGGACCACTCGGGGCGGCGCAGTCCCTCGCCGACGCCGCGGCGTCCACCCTTGAGGCGACCACGTCACTCCGCCCGCGGTACCTCGAACAGCTCTACGCCTTCGGCGACCTCGACCGCTCCCCCGCTGAACGCGTCGTCTCGATCGTCTACTGGGCCCTCGTCGGATCCGAGGAGGCGAAGCGCACCCACCTCGGGCAGAACGTGCGCTGGTTCCCCGCCGACGCGCTGCCGCCACTCGCGTTCGACCACCGGGAGATCGTGGAGTACGCGCTCTGGCGCCTCCGCAACAAACTCGAGTACAGCCACATCGCCCACGCCTTCCTCGGCGACACCTTCACCCTCACGGAACTCCGCGAGGTGCACGAGGCCGTGCTGCAGAAGCAACTCGATCCGGCCAACTTCCGTCGCCAGGTGGAGGCGTCCGGCCTGGTGCTCGCGACGGACGCGCTCCGGACGGGTGGCCGGCACCGCCCGGCACGGCTGTACCGCTGGACCCAGCCGATCGCCCGACCGGACACGCCGGCAGCGTCCCGTCCGGCGAGCGCCCGCACCTCGAACACCCCCACCACCCCCCGAGCGACGTCCCAGGAGCCAGCATGACGATCACCGCATCCGTCGACGACACCATCCAGCAGATCACGGAGGGCACGTCGGACGGCGCGACCTGCGCACCGGAGCTCGCGGCGGGTCCGTGGGTCTTCGACCTGCAGCCGCCGAGCTACGGCCCGGGAGCGTCCATGGGCGACGTCATCCCGACCGGCTCACCGCGTCAGGGGCAGTTGCCGGTCGCCTACCGCGACGCCGCCCCCGAGGACCTCCACCGACGCATCGTCGCCGCGAAGGAGACCCTCGGCGACCGCGTCGTCATCCTCGGGCACTTCTACCAGCGCGACGAGGTCGTGCAGCACGCGGACTACATCGGCGACTCCTTCCAGCTGGCGAACGCCGCCAAGGCCCGCACCGAGGCAGAGGCGATCGTCTTCTGCGGCGTGCACTTCATGGCCGAGACGGCCGACCTCCTGTCGGGGCCGGATCAGGCGGTGATCCTGCCGAACCTCGCTGCCGGGTGTTCCATGGCCGACATGGCGGACATCGACCAGGTCGAGGAGGCCTGGGAGGCGCTCGAGGCGCTGTACGGGACCGAGCCGGACGCCGACGGCCGCGTGCCGGTCATCCCGGTCACCTACATGAACTCCTCCGCCGCGCTGAAGGGGTTCTGCGGAAGGCACGGCGGGATCGTCTGCACCTCGAGCAACGCGGAGACCGTGCTGCGGTGGGCGTTCGAGCGCGGCCAGCGGGTGCTGTTCTTCCCCGACCAGCACCTCGGGAGGAACACCGCCAAGAAGCTCGGTGTGCCGTTGGAGCGGATGCCGATGTGGAACCCGAACCGTCCGCTCGGCGGCAACGAGGCACCGGCGCTGACCGAGGCCCAGGTCATCCTGTGGCACGGGTTCTGCTCCGTCCACAAGCGGTTCACCGTGGACCAGATCGACCGGGCGCGCGCCCAGCACCCCGGAGTGCGGGTCATCGTGCACCCCGAGTGCCCGATGCCGGTGGTCGACGCGGCCGACGAGGCGGGCTCGACGGACTACATCCAGAAGGCGATCGCGGCGGCACCGGACGGCACGACCTTCGCCGTCGGCACGGAGATCAACATGGTGCAGCGTCTGGCGGCGCAGTTCCCGCAGCACACGATCTTCTGCCTCGACGACGTGATCTGCCCGTGTTCGACGATGTACCGCATCCACCCCGGCTACCTCGCCTGGGTGCTCGAGGGACTCGTCAGCGGTGAGGTCCTCAACCGCATCACGGTCTCCGACGACGTCGCCGTGCCCGCGAGGCTGTCGCTCGAGCGCATGCTCGCCGCGAAGCCGCCGGCGACCACCGTGCCGCAGGTCGGCTGACATGGCCAGGGTGCTCGTCGTCGGGAGCGGGATCGCGGGGCTCGTGGCCGCGATCCGTGCGAGCGAGCGTCACGAGGTCGTCGTCGTCACGAAGGACGTCCTCGGCCAGAGCAACACGCGGTACGCCCAGGGCGGGATCGCGGGCGTCATGTTCGACGACGACCGAGTCGAGGACCACGTCCGCGACACCCTGCTGGCGGGAGCGGGGCTCTGTGACGAGGCCGCGGTGCGCGTGCTCTGCTCCGAGGGTCCGGAGCGGATCCGGGAGCTCATCGCGTTCGGGGTGGCGTTCGACCGCGACGGCGAGCAGTTCGCGAAGGGGCTCGAGGCGGCGCACTCCTATCCCCGTGTCCTGCACGCGGGTGGAGATGCGACGGGTGCGGCGATCGAGACGGCACTCGTCCGGACGCTCGAGGCCCGCGGGGTCCCGGTCCTCGAGCACACCGTGCTCCTCGACCTCGACCTCCGAGACGGCGTCGCCGTCGGCGCCCACCTGTGGTCCGCCGAGCGTGGGCGCGTCACGCTCCCCGCGGAGCACGTCGTCCTCGCGACGGGCGGGGTCGGCCAGCTCTACCCATTCACCACCAACCCGTCCGTCGCGACCGGCGACGGCGCGGCTGTGGCGCTGCGGGCCGGGGCGGTCCTGGCAGACGTCGAGTTCGTCCAGTTCCACCCCACGGCCCTGACCACCCCGGAGCGCTTCCTCGTCTCGGAGGCGGTCCGTGGTGAGGGTGCGGTCCTCCGGGACGCCACGGGCCACCGGTTCATGCACCTGCTCCATCCCGACGCCGAGCTCGCACCGCGGGACGTCGTCGCGCGCGGGATCGCGCAGGCCATGGCGGCGCAGGGTGGCCGCCCGGTCACCCTGGATGCGACCGCGCTCGGGGCCGAACGGCTGGCCGAACGCTTCCCCGGCATCGACGCGCACGTCCGAGCGTCCGGGGTCGACTGGTCGACCACGCCCGTCGAGGTCGCTCCGGCCGCCCACTACTGGATGGGCGGCGTGGCCACCGATCTCGACGGCAGGACGACGGTCGCCGGGTTGTACGCGATCGGTGAGGTGGCTCGGACGGGCGTCCACGGGGCGAACCGACTCGCCTCGAACTCACTCCTCGAGGGTGCCGTCTTCGCCGCGCGAGCCGTCGCGGCGATCGACGCGTCCGGAAGCGGCGGTCCGATCGCCGGCCGTCCCGCACTCGGCTCCGTCACGATCGACCTCGAATCCACCGCCACCGCCTTCGACGGCACGACATCGGCCGCGCCGCCGTTCAGCCGCCGGGCCCTGCACGACCTCATGTGGCGGCATGCCGGGCTCGTCCGGAACGCGTCCGGCCTCGCCGAGGCGTCACAGACACTCGCGCGGTGGGCGTCCGGCTCGCCGAGCCACCCGACCCACGACGACGCGTCGGCGACCGCCGAGGATCGCAACCTCCTGCTGCTCGCGCGCGCCGTCGTCGCCGCGGCGTTGCAGCGCACCGAGTCGCGCGGCGCCCACGCACGGGACGACCACCCGGCGATCGACGTCGCCGAGGCCCGGCCGATCTCCGTCATCCTCGCTCCGGTGCCTGCACCGTCATCCTCCAGCCCGTCTCCCCTCCCGCTCCTGAACGGATCCGTGCTCTCGCCATGCTGACCCCTCGACTCATCGACACCGTCGTCTCCGCCGCTCTCGACGAGGACGCTCCCTGGGGCGACCTCACGGCCGACGCCCTCATCCCCGCAGCGGCCCAGGCGTCAGCGTCACTGAACGCCCGGGAGGCCGGCGTGTTCAGTGGCGCCGCGGTGTTCGAGGCCGCGTTCCGACTCACCGACCCGGGGATCAGCGTCGCGTTCCTCGTCGCCGACGGTGAGTCGTTCTCCGCCGGCGACACCATCGCGATGGTCTCCGGCCCGGCTCGGGCGGTGCTCACCGCCGAGCGGGTCGCCCTCAACTTCGTGCAACGGATGAGCGGGATCGCGACGATGACGGCGGCCTACGTCAGCGCCGTATCCGACACCCGGGCGCGCATCGTCGACACCCGGAAGACCACGCCAGGCCTCCGCGCCTTCGAACGGCACGCGGTCCGGTCGGGTGGCGGGCGCAACCATCGGCACTCGCTGTCGGACGCCGTCATGGTGAAGGACAACCATCTCGCGGTGCTGCTCGAGCGCGGCCTCACGGTCACCGAGGCGTTGCTGCGGGCGCGCGAGGAGCTCCCCCACACGACGAGCATCGAGGTCGAGGTCGACCGGCTCGACCAGATCGAGGCCGTGCTGGCCGCCGGTGTCGACACGATCATGCTCGACAACTTCACCCTCGACGAGCTCCGCGAGGGGGTCGCGCTCATCGCCGGCCGGGCGGTCGTCGAGGCGAGCGGCAACGTGACCCTGGCGACGGTCCGCGACATCGCCGCGACCGGGGTCGACGTGATCTCGTCGGGGGCGCTCACCCACAGCGTGCGGTCGCTGGACCTCGGCCTCGACGTGTCGGTGGACTGAGGTGCTGTACCTCGACAACGCCGCGACGACACCTGTCCGGCGGGAGGTGATCGAGGCCATGTGGCCGTACCTGACGACCACCTTCGGCAACCCGTCGAGCCACCACACCGTCGGTGAGGCGGCCGCCGCCGGACTCGACGACGCCCGCCGCCGCATCGCGACGGTGCTCGGCACCCGCCCCGGCGACATCGTCTTCACCGCCGGCGGGACGGAGGCGGACAACCTGGCCGTGAAGGGCCTCACGCTCGGCTCGATCACGCGCGGCCGGCACGTCGTCACCTCGGCCGTCGAGCACGAGGCCGTCGCAGAGTCCTTCGCCTACCTGCGGCGCTTCCACGACGTCGAGGTCACGACGCTGCCGGTGGACCACACGGGCCGCGTCGATCCGGAGGAGTTCGGGGCTGCGCTCCGGCCGGACACCGTCCTCGCGAGCATCATGGCCGCGAACAACGAGATCGGCACGATCCAGGACCTCGCCGCCCTCGGCACGATCGCGCGAGCCGCACGGGTACCCCTGCACACCGACGCCGTCCAGGCGGCGGGATGGCTCCCGCTCGGGCTCGATCGGCTGGGCGTCGACGCCCTCAGCCTGTCCGGACACAAGCTCGGCGCTCCCAAGGGGGTCGGGCTGCTGGCCGTCCGCGGCGCGCTCCCCCTCGAGCCGCTCGTCCATGGCGGCGGGCAGGAGCGCGGGCGACGGAGCGGGACGGAGAACGTCGCCGCAGCCGTCGGCCTCGCCACCGCCGTCGAACTCGCCGAACAGGAACGACTCGGTGCCACCGAACGCGTCACCCTCCTGCGCGACGCCTTCATCGCGCGGGTCCTGCAGGAGGTCCCCGGTGCGCGACTCACCGGTCATCCCGAGCACCGCCTGCCCGGCATCGCCTCGTTCGTCTTCCCGGGGACGAGCGGCGAGGCGGTCCTCCTCGAACTCGAACGCCGAGGCGTCGTGTCGTCGAGTGGCTCCGCGTGTGCCGCCGGCAGTGACGAACCGTCCGCCGTCCTGCTCGCCATCGGCGTCGAACCGACGGTCGCGCAGACGGCCGTACGTCTCAGCTGCACGACATCCGTCACTGCGCGGGAACTCGACGATGCGGCGAGCGCCGTGGTCGCCGCCGTCGCCGCCGTGGCCGCACTCGGTTGACGAGGGTCTAGCCCCGTTCAGCTGGGAACACAACCGGTTGTCGCCGTCCGGGCGGTTCGGCAGGGTGGATCCTGTGACCGAGACTCGGGAGCAGAGACGGAGCTGACATGGGATTCCTGGACAACGCCAAGGACGCGGCTGAGGCGACCGGTCGGAAGATCGGCGAAGCCGTCGAGGACACGAAGGAACGTCTCGGCGACAAGGTCGACGAGGCCAAGGCCGACGCGAAGGTGAAGCAGGCGGAGGCCGACGTCAAGAAGGCCGAGGCCGAACGCGACTCCACCGAGGCGAAGAACGACTACAAGGAGCAGCTGCGCGACTGACGCGCTCTCCCCCTGAACGACGAGGACCCCGCCTGGCGAACGCCGCGGGGTCCTCGCTCATGCGTGGGGTGTGGGTCTCCCGGCGACAGACGGGCCTGGTGAGGTCGACGTGATCGCCGACGTCCGGCGGAAGGCGTGCTGACAGCGCCTGTGTCGAGTGCCATCATGAGAGGTAGCCGCGGACGCCCGGCCCGCGACCCGTTCCGGCGAGGTGGCCGACATGTCGATCCTGCGAACCATTCCCGAAGCCGATGCCGATGCGACGACGGCCGCGCTGTACGACGACGACATCGCCGACCAGGGCTTCGTCGCTGCGCACACGAAGGTGATGGCGTTGAACCCCGAGGCGTACGCCGCTTGGGAGGCGCTGATCGGGACGATCGCCCGGCCGCTCGGCAAGCGACGCTACGAGCTCGTGACGCTCGCCGCGGCGCGAGGGACACGGTCACGACATTGCCGTCTCGCTCACGGCAGGAAGTCGCTTTCCCTGTTCAGCGAAGACCAGCTCGTGCGCATCGCAACCGACTATCGTGACGCCGGCCTGAGCCCCGCTGAGGTTGCGATGATGGCCTTCGCGGAACGGGTGGGTCGCGACTCGGACCGGATGACCGACGCCGACAGCCTGACCCTGCGCGAGCACGGCTTCTCCGATCGGGAGATCCTCGACATCGCCCTCGCCGCTGCCGCCCGCAACTATTACAGCCGGGCGCTCCAGGCACTTGCGGTCGACGTCGACGTTCCTCACGACATCGGACCCGAACTGCGCGACGCACTCGTGCAGGGCCTCTGAGCCCCGCCGAGCACTAGTGCTCCGTGACCTGCCCCGCCTCGACGACCCAACGGCGCTCGATGCGGACGGTGTCGAGCATGCGTCGGTCGTGGGTCACGAGCAGGAGCGTCCCCTCGTAGCTCTCGAGCGCCTCCTCGAGCTGTTCGATGGCGGCGAGGTCGAGGTGGTTCGTCGGTTCGTCGAGGACGAGCAGGTTCACGCCGGTGGCCTGCAGCACGGCGAGCCCGGCTCTGGTGCGCTCTCCCGGCGACAGCTCGTCGACCGGGCGGTTGACGTGGTCGGCCTTCAACCCGAACTTGGCCAGCAACGTCCGGACCTCCCCCGGCGACAGTTCGGGCACGATCGCCTCGAACCGGTCCGCGAGCGGCTCCGAGCCGACGAGCAGTGAGCGAGCCTGGTCGATCTCGCCGATGCGCACACTCGATCCGAGGCTCGCCGTGCCCTCGTCGGGCGTCCGGCGGCCGAGCAGCGTCGCGAGCAGCGTCGACTTCCCCGCACCGTTCGGACCGGTGATGCCGATCCGGTCGCCGACGTTCACCTGGAGCGACAGCGGACCGAGCCGGAAGTCGCCCTGCTGCACCACGGCCTGCGACAGGGTCGCGACCACCGTGCTCGAGCGCGGTGCGCTCCCGATGGTGAACTGCAGCTGCCACTCCTTGCGAGGTTCCTCCACCTCGTCGAGGCGGGCGATGCGGCTCTCCATCTGGCGGACCTTCTGCGCCTGCTTCTCGGAGGACTCCGCTGAGGCCTTCCGGCGGATCTTGTCGTTGTCCGGTGCCTTCTTCATGGCGTTGCGGACGCCCTGGCTGGACCACTCCCGCTGCACCCGAGCACGGCCGACGAGGTCCGCCTTCTTGTCCGCGAACTCGTCGTACGCGTCGCGGGCATGCCGTCTGGCGACCTCGCGTTCCTCGAGGTAGGCCTCGTACCCACCGCCGAAGACGCGGTTGCTCTGCTGCGCGAGGTCGAGCTCGAGCACGCGGGTGACGCAGCGGGCGAGGAACTCGCGGTCATGGCTGACGAGCACGACGCCGCCGCGGAGCCCCTGCACGAAGCGTTCGAGTCGTTCCAGACCGTCGAGGTCGAGGTCGTTCGTCGGTTCGTCGAGCAGCACGATGTCGAAGCGCGACAGCAGGAGCGCGGCGAGTCCGACCCGGGCGGCCTGACCTCCGGACAGCGACGTCATCATGGTGGACGACACGTCGGCGTCGAGGTCCAGTCCGAGGTCGGCGAGCACCGCCGGGATCCGTTCCTCGAGGTCGGCTGCGCCGCTCGCCAGCCAACGGTCGAGGGCGGCGGAGTAGACGTCGGCCGGGTCCTCGCCGGCCTGGGGCGGTTCGGCGAGCGCCGCCGCCGCCGCGTCCATCGCCTCGGTCGCTGCGGCACACCCGGTGCGTCGGGCGATGTACGCGGCGACGCTTTCACCGACGACGCGCTCGTGTTCCTGCGGGAGGGATCCGACGAAGGCGTCCGACGGCGACAGGGTGATCGTGCCGGCCTGCGGTTCGAGGGAGCCGCCGAGCATCTGGAGCAGCGTGGACTTACCGGCCCCGTTCATCCCGACGACGCCGATGACGTCACCCGGCGCGACCGTCAGATCCAGGCTGTCGAACAGGGTGCGGTGGCCATGTCCGCCGGCGAGGCCTTGGGCGACGAGCGTTGCAGTCATCCTGCAATCGTCTCATTCCGGCGGACGAACCCTGACCGTTCATTCCGCGCCAGGCGCGCGCGTGCGCCCGCATAGCACAACATCACGATTGAGTACAATCCACCCCGCTACGGGTCGCGGCACCCCCCATTGGTGTTACACAGGGAGCAGTTGCGGTTGATGTCGCCATCCTCTTGGCTTCGCGCCCCTCCCACACGGAAGGGGCACGCATGCGCCTCGAATTCTCTCCACCCACCCGATGCGCCAGACCCGGTCGCCTGCGCACTCGCCTCTTCGGTGCAGCGGCAATCGTCACCGTCGGGCTCCTGGCCATCGGTACCGCACCCGCGAACGCCGCGACCACGATCGACGGCCCGATCTTCCTCGGCACGGCTGCCGATTACGGCGTCCTCGCATCCTCGGCCATCACCAACACCGGCGCGACCACGATCAACGGAGACCTCGGGCTGAGCCCGGACAGCTCCGTGACGGGCTTCCCGCCGGGCATCGTCAACGGCACCCAGAACGTGACGAACGAGCCCGCCGCCCTCGCGAAGGACGACCTCCTCACCGCGATGGGCGTCGCCTCCAGCCTCACGCCAGACCCCCAGCAGGTCGGCGATCTCACCGGCCTCGACCTCGACCCCGGCGTCTACGCCGGCGGAGAGATCTCCCTCACCGGGAACGTGACGCTCACCGGCACTGCTGAGTCGGTCTGGGTCTTCCAGGCGGCCAGCACCCTGAAGACCGGCACCAGCTCCTCGGTCACCCTCGTCGGCGGCGCGAGCGCCTGCAACGTGTTCTGGCGCGTCGGCAGCTCGGCCACCCTCGACGGCGGCGGGCCCTTCGTCGGTACGATCCTCGCGGACGCGTCGATCTCCACGGGATCCGGCACGGTCGTCGAAGGACGCCTGCTCGCGTCCACCGGCGCGGTCACGCTCATCAACACCGTGATCACCCGTCCTGTCGGCTGTGACGACGGCAGCGGATCTGAAGTGACGACGAGCCCCGAGATCACCTCGGCTCCTCTGCCCGGAGGGACGGTCGGCACGACGTACGACAGCACGGTCACCTCGACCGGTAGCCCGGACGCCACCTACACCGTCACCTCGGGTGCCCTTCCCCCGGGTCTCGTCCTCGACAGTGTGACCGGCACCGTGAGCGGCACCCCGACGACTCCCGGCAGCTACCCCGTCACCGTCACCGCCAGTAACGGCACCGCACCCGACGACACGATCGAATCGACGATCGTGATCCAGCCCTTGGTGCCGCCGGTCGTCGTCCCTCCGGTCGTCACCCCGCCCGTGGTCACCCCGGTGATCCCGCCGGTCTCCCCGCCGGTGAACGCCCAGCCGAACACCCCGACGGTCCCGGTCAGCGACATCGACCGCCTGGCTGAAACGGGTGTGAACGGGACGCTCATCGTGGCCGTCGGTGCATCTCTGCTGCTGCTCGGCATCCTCGTCGCCGTCGGCTCGGTGTTCCTCCGCCGCCGTCGCGCAATGGACAACTGATCCACGCTGGTCTGTGGTCCGACGCCGCCCCCGTAGGCTGAGGGCATGGACCACAAGCAGCTGCGCTCCTTCGTCGCCTCCGCGGAAACGCTCCACTTCGCGAAGGCGGCGAAGGAGCTTGGTGTGCCACGCAGCACCGTCGTCGCCGATGTCCGGAAGCTCGAGGAGATCCTCGGCGCGGAGCTGTTCGCCCGCGACGTCGAATCCACCCAGCTGACCGATGCCGGCTCCGCGTTCCTCATCGACGCCCGGCGCCAGCTCGACGCCTCGGCTGCGGCCGCCGCCAAGTCGGCTCCGGCCCCGGGCGGCAAGGCCAAGGCGAACAAGGGCAAGGGCCGCGCTCCGAAGGTCAAGGGCGAGCCGCTGCCGTACAAGAAGCGCCAGGGTCGCTGAGCCCGAGGCCGTTCGGCAAGCCCCGGCTGCAAGGGAGCTCGGTCAGCGATCGAGCGACTCGGACTCGGTGTGCGCGAGCCGCAGGAGTTCACCACGCCGCTCCGCCTCGCCCCTCGCCGACCGTGCCGCGGCCGTGAGCCTGGCGACGGGAAGCGGCGGTTCAGGATCGATCGCGGCGCCGAGTTTCGCGGCGCCGGCAAACCCGTCGAGGTGCACGACGACCGCCTCCCGGTACCCGGCTGCGATACCGGTGGAGAGGTCACGCAGGCCCGCCACACCGACGGGCCCGTCCTCGACCGCCATCGCGACGAGCACGATCCCCCCGCGCACGCGGGTGCAGACGGCGCCCGACGGGAGCTCACGGAACACGGCCTCGGCGAGCAGCGCCTCGAGTTCTCCGGCCGAAGCCAGACCGTAGGCACGCCGCAGGTCCCCGTACCCGTCGATGGCCACCTCGACGACGGCGAGCCGTTCGCCCGGCTCGAGCGTCGTCCGGAGCGCGGTCGCCTCGACTTCGAAGGCCCGGCGACCCACGGTGCGGATGCCCTCGCGTTCGGAGGCGAGCCGCTCCTTGCGCTCCCATGAGCGGAGCAGGACGAGGCCGACGGCGACCAGGACCACGAAGACGAGGTTCAGGTAGGTCACGAAGGCGGTGCCGAAGATCCGCTCGAACGCCTCCGAATGCGGACCCGCAGCGATATACACCACCAGGCGGACCGCGGTGAACGCCGCGTGCAGGCTGAGGACGATCACGAGCACGAGCGACGCCGAGGCCGTTCGCATCCGACCGCGTCGGGCCTCGAACACCACCAGCAGCGACAGGACGATCAGCGAGCCGAGCCGGGCGATCGTGCCGGCCCACTCGGGATCGTCGGTGGGGTCCAGGACGGCCGAGAGCGCCGTCACGCCGACGACGAGCGTTCCGAGGAGCACCAGGCTGCGTCGTCCGTTGAACAGCCGACAGCCCACCCACAGGGCGGCGATCGCGGCGACCATCGAGGCGTTGGCGATGGCGACGATCCACACGGAGTCACCGTTGAGGGTGGCGGCGAGGTAGCTGACCGCCGAGAGGAGCGTCGTGGCAAACCCGGACATCCAGGCGGCCATGTGGCGGCCGGCGAGGGTGCGCGCGCTGTCGAGCGCGTAGAAGATCCCGCACGCGGCGCAGACGATCACTGCGACGACCAGCATGCTCGCCAGATCGATCGTCACCGCTTGCCTCCTGGAGGCGCCGGTTCGCGTGACGCCTTATCGAGCGTACCGCCCGTTTCGGCCCGCGGCGCGGCAGTGCGCGGCCGTCGCGGTGTGCACGTGTGACGTGCCACCATCGATCCATGCGTGCATCGCCTGTCCGACCGGTCGCCGTCCGTGCGACCGCGTTCCGCGGCACGTCCCGATGGCGGCGACGGCCGGTACGGTTCGTCGGCTACGACGCGCTCCTGCCGAACGGATCCGTCCAGTTCGACGTGGATCTCGCCTGGGGCATG
Source organism: Plantibacter sp. Leaf314 (assembly GCF_001423185.1). Lineage (NCBI taxonomy): Bacteria > Bacillati > Actinomycetota > Actinomycetes > Micrococcales > Microbacteriaceae > Plantibacter > Plantibacter sp. Leaf314. Next base: position 962,559 of record NZ_LMOB01000001.1, read on the forward strand.
CCCGCGCATCCGGCGGATGCCTCCACCCGCGACGTGAACGTCCATGACCGCTGCCCCGAGGTCGGAGCCGGGCCGTGGGTCGACGGGTTCGGGCGAGCCGTCGACGGGCCCGTCGACGCCGGACCACCGCTCAGCGCGCGGCGCCGAGCGCGCCCGCGACCCACCGACCTGCCCCGTCGCCGCGCGTCGGCGAAGTCCGGGCGCCGCTGGCGCGCCGGGCTCGGCGTGGCCGCGATCGGCCTCGGCATCCTGATCGTCGTCGGGCCGCTCCGCGACACCCCCGCGGGCTTTGTCGGGGTGGTCTGCGCCCTCGCCGGGCTCGCAGCCCTCCTGGACTTGATCCCCCGCGCCGGACGCTGGTGGTGACCGAGGAGCCAACGCCTCCGGCCGTCGGCGGTTGCCGGGAAGATAGAGCTATGACAGATCCGAGCGAGGAGTTCCGTTTCTTCGAGGACGCCCTTCGACTCCTCGGCAACGACGTGCAGTCCGATCTCGCCTCTCGAGGATGGGCGGTCACCGACCTCAGGGTCCCCGACGGCCAGCCTCTCGAGTGGTTCTGGCCTCCGACGGCACCGGTCGGTTACGGCGGTCTGCCGGACTGGAGCGACGAGGTCATGCGGCGCCGGCCACAGATGCACGGACCGCGACACACCCCGTGGCGGGTACCGACCAGAATCACGAACACCATGAACGGGTGGCGAGTCGAGTACGGCGAGGCGATCGCCCAGGAACCGGATGCGGTGGCGGGATACGCGGACGACGCGTCGCTCCTCGCAGACCTCGAACGCATCGAGTGCTGGCCGATGAACCTCGACGAGGCTCGCCTGATCCGGAGGGAACGCCTCTTCGCCGTCACCACGGCGCTCGCGCAGGATGCCCACTACCAGGGCTTCACGGTGACCGAGCCGTACAGCAGCCGCATCAGCGCCATCCGACCTCACCTGATGTTCGAACGGAGTCGCGCTGTCGGACTCGCTGACACCGCCCCTCCTTCAACTCCTCGCCCGCGAGGTGACCTTGCCGCGCACATGAATCTGATCGACGCCGAGGCGTGGGCGTCCGCAGTGCGCACGGCGCGCGCCGGCGGCGAGGGGTGGGGCGTCAGCGGTCCCGAAAGGCCGCGCGTGTAGATCTCATCTGCCGACCTGCATGCGGGACGCATCCAGAACGGTGACCGGCTTGCGGGTCGACCCAGTCATGATCGTCCAGCCGCTCCACCTCGTGCTTCGCCTGCTCGGCTGTGACACGGAGCGGTTCCGGCTCAAGGCTCCTGACCGACGAGGGACGCTTCTTGCAGCCCTCACCTACACGTTGAAGCGGAACTCCACGACGTCGCCGTCCTGCATGACGTAGTCCTTGCCCTCCATGCGGGCCTTGCCCTTGGAGCGGGCCTCGGCGACGGAGCCGGTCTCGACCAGGTCGTCGAAGGAGATGACCTCCGCCTTGATGAAGCCCTTCTCGAAGTCCGTGTGGATCACCCCGGCAGCCTGCGGTGCCTTCGCACCCTGCGGGATCGTCCACGCGCGCGACTCCTTCGGACCTGCGGTGAGGTAGGTCTGCAGGCCGAGCGTCGAGAAGCCGATGCGGGCGAGCTGGTCGAGACCGGACTCGGTCTGGCCGGTCGACTCGAGCATCTCGCGGGCGTCGTCCTCATCGAGGTCGACGAGCTCCGACTCGAGCTTCGCGTCGAGAAACACGGCCTTCGCCGGCGCGACGAGCGCGGCGAGCTCGTCGAGCTTGCCCTGGTCCTGGAGGACGTCCTCGTCGACGTTGAACACGTAGATGAACGGCTTGGCCGTGAGGAGGCCGAGCTCCTTGATGGGCGCGAGGTCGATCTTCGTCGCCGAGAGCGGGGTGCCGGCGTTCAGCGCGTCCTGCGCCTCCTTGGCGGCCGTGAGCACGGAGGGGTCGAGCTTCTTGCCCTTGACCTCCTTCTCGAACCGGGTGACGGCCTTCTCGAGGGTCTCGAGGTCGGCGAGGATCAGCTCCGTGTTGATCGTCTCCATGTCGGAGGCCGGGTTCACGTCGCCGTCGACGTGCACGACGTCGGGGTCGGCGAAACCGCGGACGACCTGCGCGATGGCGTCGGCCTCACGGATGTTGGCGAGGAACTTGTTTCCGAGCCCCTCCCCCTCGCTCGCGCCCTTGACGATGCCGGCGATGTCGACGAAGGACACCGCGGCGGGCAGGATGCGCTCGCTACCGAAGATCTCGGCGAGCTTGCCGAGTCGGGCGTCGGGCAGTTCGACCACGCCGACGTTCGGCTCGATCGTCGCGAACGGATAGTTCGCTGCGAGCACGTTGTTGCGCGTGAGCGCATTGAACAGGGTGGACTTGCCGACGTTGGGCAGGCCGACGATGCCGAGAGTAAGAGCCACGAGGGTCTATCGTACGCGGCCGAGACGGCCCGTGCGTCGCCGCTCGGATCGGGCGACGGATCGGGCCGGTCGATCGGGCGTGACGCGGCGAGCCGACCGGGCGGTGTCGGACCCTGGTGCGAGGGTGAGGACGTGCCACTGGATTTCACCGCCATCGACTTCGAGACCGCGAACTCGTCATCCGCCTCCGCCTGCAGCGTGGGCCTCGTCCGCGTGCGGGACGGCATCGTCGTCGACCGCGCGGGCTGGCTCATCCGGCCCCCGGCCGGACACGACGCATTCCTCGAGTGGAACACCCGCATCCACGGCATCGTCGCGAGCGACGTCCTCGGAGCAGCGGGGTGGGCCGAGCAACTCGACGCGCTCCTCGACTTCGCGCAGGACGACGCGCTCGTCGCGCACAATGCCGGCTTCGACATGGGCGTGATCCGCGGCGGATGCGCGGCGACCGGGCTCGACTGCCCCGAGCTCAGCTACCTCTGCAGCCTCAACGTGGCCCGCAAGACCTACCAGCTCGACTCCTACCGGCTCCCCGTCGCGGCCCTCGCCGCCGGGTTCGACGACTTCCAGCACCACGACGCCACGGGCGACGCCGAGGCCTCCGCACACATCATCATCCACGCCGCCGCCCGCCACGGTGCCTCCTCCATCGCCGAACTCGCCCAGCTCACGAGCGTGAAGATCGGGCGGATCGGCACGGCCGTCGCCGCCTGACGGTCCGGCCGCCGCGCGGCCTCCGATCGATGTCGGCGGCCCACGACACACTGAGGACATGGACAGCGCACTCGCCCTCGGGATCGGCCTCCTCATCGGACTCGTCATCGGCGCGGCCGTCATGGTGATCCTGCTGCAACGCCGGAACGGCGGAGCGACGATCGACCCCGCGCTCCTGGAGGCGAGACACGCCGCCCAGCTGGCCGACGTCCGTGGTCAGCAGGCCCAGCTCCTCGCCGAGTCCTCGGCGCAAGAGGCCGACATCCGGGCCGCCCTCCGCGCCGAGCTGGCCGCGCTCGACGCCACGGCCGACGGACTCGGGCGCGAACTGCAGACCCAGCGCGAGCAGTACCGCGAACTCCTCGAACGCCAACGCGCGGATGCCGAGCGACGCTCGCAGCAGGAGCACGAGGAGAGCCAGGTCCTCCAGGCCCTCGCCCCCGTCCAGCACAGCCTCGAACACATGCAGGCGAAGGTCGCAGAACTCGAACAGCAGCGCAGCCGCCAGCACGGCGAACTCGCCCAGCAGCTGAAGACGGCCTCCGAGTCGGAGGAACGACTGCGCTCGACGACGGAGTCGCTCGCCTCAGCGCTCCGCAACAACGCGACCCGTGGCGTCTGGGGCGAGACCCAGCTCCGGAACGTCGTGGAGGCGGCCGGGCTCACCCAGCGCGTCGACTTCGACCTCCAGTCGAGCATCACCTCCGACAACGGCACTGGCCGACCCGACATGGTCGTGCGCCTCCCCGGCGGTAAGTCCATCGCCGTGGACGCGAAGGTCCCGTTCGCGCAGTACCTCGAAGCCAGCACCATCCCGGTGACGGCGACGGGCGAGGAGGCCGCTCGACGCACAGCGCTCCTCGCGCAGCACGTGAAGGCGGTGCGGTCGCACGTCGACGCGCTGTCCGCCAAGGGGTACTGGCGCGGTCTCGAGTCGAGCCCGGAGTTCGTCATCTGCTTCATCCCGAGCGAGTCACTCCTCGCGGCCGCCCTCGAGGCCGACGCGAGTCTGCTCGACTACGCCTTCGGCAAGCGGGTGGCGCTCGCCTCCCCCGTCAACCTCTGGGCGGTGCTCAAGACGGTCGCGTTCACCTGGCAGCAGGACGTCCTCACGGAGGACGCCAAGCGGCTGTTCGATCTCGGCAAGGAGCTCTACCAGCGGTTGTCCACGCTGTCGGACCACGCCGACCGCCTGCGCCGTTCCATCGAGAGCACCGTCACGAACTACAACCAGTTCGCGTCCTCGTTCGAGACCCGGGTGCTCGTCACGGCCCGCAAGCTCGACGCCCTCGACGAGGCCACGGTCATCGGGCAGGTGAGCCAGAGCGACGCGTCGCCGAAACGCCTCACCGCACCGGAGGCACAGCCGGCACCTGAAGCACAATCGTCACCCGAGCCGTCGCCCCCGGAACCGAGCGAGCTCGAGGCGCGCCTGGCCCACCGGCTGCAGGACTGACCACGCCTGCCCCGAACGACGAAGCGCCCGGCCCCACCGAGAGGAGGGACCGGGCGCTTCACGCTGGACGAGGAGCGGCTAGAGCCACTTCGCCGCGAGGTGGTCGGCCTCGACGCGGCGGATGGTGCCGGAGCGCGACCGCAGGACGAGGCTCTCCGTGCGGATGATCGGGCCCTTACGCTGGACGCCGTCGACGAGCTCACCGTGGGTGACGCCCGTCGCGACGAAGTAGGTGTTGTCGCCACGGACGAGGTCGTTCGCCCCGAGGACGCGATCGAGGTCGTGACCGGCCGCGATGGCGCGCTCGCGCTCCGCGTCGTCCTTCGGCATGAGCTTGCCCTGGATGAGCCCGCCGAGCGCCTTCACGGCACACGCCGTGATGATGCCCTCTGGGGTGCCGCCGATACCGACGCACATGTCGATGCGCGAGTCGTACCGTGCGGCGTTGATGCCGCCCGCGACGTCGCCGTCGAGGAGGAGACGCGTCCCGGCGCCGGCGGCCCGGATCTCCTCGATGAGCTCCGCGTGACGCGGCCGGTCGAGGACGGCGACACGGATGTCCTCGGGCTGCTTGCCCTTGGCCTTGGCGAGCTCACGGATGTTGTCGCCGATGGACTGGCTGATGTCGACGACGCCGATGCCGTCGGAACCCGTGACGATCTTGTCCATGTAGAACACGGCCGAGGGGTCGAACATGCTGCCGCGGTCGGACACCGCGATGACCGAGAGCGCGTTCTGACGTCCGGCAGCTGTGAGGCTCGTCCCGTCGATCGGGTCGACCGCGATGTCGCAGGACGGGCCGCGACCATTGCCGACGTGTTCGCCGTTGAACAGCATGGGCGCTTCGTCCTTCTCGCCCTCACCGATCACGACCACGCCGTCGAAGTTGACGGTGCCGAGGAAGGCACGCATCGCGTCGACGGCGGCACCGTCGGCGGCGTTCTTGTCGCCGCGACCGATGAACGGCGCCGCACGGATGGCGGCCGCCTCCGTCGCTCGGACGAGCTCCATGGCGAGGTTGCGGTCGGGCTGCAGATAGTGGGAGCCGGTTTCAGGCTGGGTCACTGGATCCTCCATGGATCGCTCGCCTCGTGGGACACGACGCTTCGGTGGATGAGGGTTTCAGCCTAGCGAACAGGGCTGGGAAGGCCTCGGGGCGTGTCGGGATCGAGGCGCTTCCGTGACCTCGTGAGCGGGCTGCCCGGTCCGACGACGACCGACTCCACCGTGACACCACCGTCCGCGTCGAGGCTCACCCCGGCGAGTTCGGCCCCGGCGGCGAGCGCCGTCGAGGTGACGGCGCTGAGGAGCAACCACGCGTCAGCGGTGCAGAGTTCGTCGAGCGGCACCTCGCGGGCGAGGTCGACGCCGACCTCGACGAGTCGCGTGTGTTCCGAGGGCGACTGAGGAGCGAACCGCGCCGTCATCCAGCCACCGAGCGCTCGCACCGCGGCGGCCGTCAGGATGCCTTCGGGGGCTCCGCCGATCCCGAGGAGCAGGTCGAGGTCGCCGTCGGCCGCCGCGGCGCGGAGCGACAGCGCGACGTCGCCGTCCGCGAAACCGACCAGCTCGGCCCCGGCGGCGCGCACGGCCTGCGCGGTCGCGGCGTTCCGCGGACGGTCCTGGACGGCGACCCGCAGGGTCGAGACCGGGCGACCGAGGCTGGTGGCGAGCCGGTCGAGCGTCACCGCGACGGGGTCCGCGAGGGACAGCCCTCGACCCGCGTCCGCCGCGACGAGCTTCTCGAGGTAGTAGGCCGGTCCGATGTCGAACATGGCGCCGCGCGGGGCGACCGCGATGACGGCGACGGAGTCAGGCCTGCCGGTGGCCGCGAGCTTCGTGCCGTCCACCGGGTCGACGGCGAGGTCGATCGCGGGGCCGACACCGGTCCCGAACCGCTCGCCCACGAAGAGCATGGGCGCCTGGTCCTTCTCGCCCTCCCCCACCACGACGCGGCCGTCGACGGCCAACGGTTCGAGTGCCCGACGAAGCGCGTCGACGGCCACCCCGTCGATCCGCATGCCGTCGCCGCCACCCACGAGACCCGCGACCGCGACCGCCGCCGCCCTTGTCGCATCGAGGAAGCCGTCGAGGAGGTCGGTGTCCGGAGTGCGCTCGGTCATGTCCTCATCGTGCCCTATGCCGCGCGGCCCGATTCACTAGACTTCTAGGCGAATCGTCCCCACGCAAGGAGAAGACATGCCCGTCGCCACCCCGGAACAGTACGCAGCGATGCTCGACAAGGCGAAGTCGAACGGGTTCGCGTACCCCGCGTTCAACGTCTCGAGCAGCCAGACCATCAACTCCGTCCTGCAGGGCCTCACCGAGGCCGGTTCCGACGGCATCATCCAGGTGACCACGGGCGGCGCCGACTACTTCGCCGGCCACACGGTCAAGAACCGCGCAGCGGGCGCCATCGCCTTCGCCAAGTTCGCCACCGAGGTCGCCAAGAACTACCCGGTCACGGTCGCGCTCCACACCGACCACTGCCCGAAGGATGCGCTCGACGGCTTCGTCATGCCGCTCATCGCCGCCTCCGAGGAGGAGGTCAAGGCCGGCCGCAACCCGATCTTCCAGTCCCACATGTGGGACGGCTCGGCGGTCCCGCTCACCGAGAACCTCGAGATCGCGACCGAGATGCTCAAGCGCACCAAGGCCATCAACGCCATCCTCGAGGTCGAGATCGGCGTCGTCGGCGGCGAGGAGGACGGTGTCAGCCACGACATCAACGAGCACCTGTACACGACGCTCGACGACGCGATCGCGACCGTCGAGGCGCTCGGTCTCGGCGAGCAGGGCCGCTACATGGCCGCCCTCACCTTCGGCAACGTCCACGGCGTCTACAAGCCCGGCAACGTCAAGCTCCAGCCCGAACTGCTGAAGACCATCCAGGACGGTCTCACCGCGAAGTACGGCCACGGCCCGAAGCCCCTCGACCTCGTCTTCCACGGCGGATCGGGTTCGACCGACGCCGAGATCGCCGAGGCCGTCGCGAACGGTGTCGTCAAGATGAACATCGACACCGACACGCAGTACGCGTTCACCCGCTCGATCGCCGGCTACATGCTCTCCAACTACGAGGGTGTGCTGAAGGTCGACGGCGAGGTCGGCAACAAGAAGCTCTACGACCCGCGCGCCTGGGGCAAGGTCGCCGAGTCGGCCATGGCCGCTCGCGTCGCCGAGGCGACGAAGCAGCTCGGCTCGTACGGCACCAGCACCTCCTAGCAGTCGCACCACGAGAACGGGCCCGGCATCGCTGCCGGGCCCGTTCTTCGTGTGGTGCGCGACTACGGCTGCTGCGAGCGGACGTACTCCATGAACGCGGGGTCGGCGCCCATGGCGATGGCCAGGCAGATCACCACGACGATGTTCGCGGCGACGCCGGCGACGAGCGGGATCCAGAACGTCAGTCGTCCGGCGCGCAGCGAGCGCCCGGAGAGGATGATCGCTCCGACCCACAGGGCGATCTGGAGGCCGAGCGCCAAGACGCCCATGGCACTCGCCAGGCCGTCGGACGAGTAGCCGGAGACACCCATCTGCACGAGCGCCGGGCGGATGAGACCGGGGAGGTCCAGCAGCCCCGGCATCATCACGATGAGGCTGACGAGGCCGAGACCGAGCAGGATCGACGTCGCGAGTCGGTCGCCGGTCACCGGTCGTCGAGGGGTCCGTCCGGTGGATGGAGCCGGAGCCGTCACCGGGGCCGCGTCGGTCGTGTGACGGGTCTGTTCACGCAGGGTCGGCTGCGCCGGCCCGTGATCCGCCGGGACGACGGGTGCCACACCGAGCTCTTCGGCTCGCTGGGCGTCGATCGGCTCGGCGATGCTCGCGCGTTGTTCCTCGGGAGTCGCGTACTCGCCGAACTGCGGACGGGGGCGGGGTTCGCTCATGTTCTGCGCCCTCCCAGGGCGCGCGGATCGGTCGTGCCCGCAAGGTCTTTGCGGAGCTCCTTCGGCAGGGAGAACATGAGGTCCTCCTCGGCCGTCTTGACTTCCTGCACGGTGCCGTAGCCGGCGCCCGCGAGCTCTTCGAGCACTTCGTCCACGAGGACCTCCGGCACGGAGGCACCGCTCGTCACGCCGACCGTGCCGACGCCTTCGAGCCAGGCCTGCTGGATCTCGTGCGCGTAGTCGACGCGGTAGGCGGCCTTCGCGCCGTACTCGAGCGCCACCTCGACGAGGCGGACCGAGTTCGAGGAGTTCGCCGATCCCACCACGATCACGAGGTCGGCGTCCTGCGCGACCTTCTTGATCGCCACCTGGCGGTTCTGGGTCGCGTAGCAGATGTCGTCGCTCGGCGGATCCTGGAGCTTCGGGAAGCGCTCACGCAGGCGTCGGACCGTCTCCATGGTCTCGTCCACCGACAGCGTCGTCTGCGACAACCAGACGACCTTCTCGGGGTCGGCGACGACGAGTCCGTCCACGGCCTCCGGGCTGGTCACGAGGGTGACGTGGTCGGGTGCCTCGCCGGCGGTGCCCTCGACCTCTTCGTGCCCCTCGTGTCCGATGAGCAGGATCTCGTAGTCGTCGCGAGCGAAGCGCACGGCCTCCCGGTGCACCTTGGTGACGAGCGGGCAGGTCGCGTCGATCGCGAGCAGGCCGCGCTCGGCTGCGGCGTCGACGACGGCGGGCGAGACCCCGTGCGCGCTGAACACGATGTGCGCACCGGAGGGGACCTCGTCGACCTCCTCGACGAAGACCGCACCCTGGGCCTCGAGCTGATCGACGACGTGGACGTTGTGGACGATCTGCTTCCGGACGTACACGGGCGCACCGTAGTGCTCGAGCGCCTTCTCGACGGCGATCACGGCTCGGTCGACACCCGCGCAGTAGCCGCGCGGGGCGGCGAGCAGCACGCGCTTCTCACCGGCGACCGGGAGGTCGACGAGGCGTCCGGCGACGCGTCGGAGCCTCGGCATGCCGAGGCCGATGGCTGGGGCGTCGCGGAGATCGGTCACGAGTGGATTCTACGCGGCAGCGCTCGGGAGTCGGCCGTGAGCGGACCGCCGCCGCCCGGCCGCGTCCCGTCGGTGCCCGCGGCTAGGCTGGAGGGATGAGCGATGCACCGGCCACGATGGAAGCCCCCTGGCCGGTCGCGCTCCTCGGAACGAAGCTCCGCGACTACATCGACCGCCTCGGCACGGTCTGGGTCGAGGGCGAGCTGACCCAGTGGGGCGCCTCGGGCGGCAACGTCTACGGCAAGCTGAAGGACCTCGAGGTCGACGCGACCGTCGGCTTCACCATCTGGTCGTCCGTTCGGGCGAAGATCCCTGCCGACCTCAAGCAGGGCGACCACGTGGTCGCGCTCGTCAAGCCGAACTACTGGCTCAAGGGCGGCACCCTCACCATGCAGGTGATGGCGATGAAGCACGTCGGGATCGGCGACCTCCTCGAGCGCCTCGAGCGGCTGCGGCGTCAGCTCGCCGACGAAGGGCTCTTCGACGCGTCCCGGAAGCGCGCCCTCCCCTTCCTGCCGCAGTGCATCGGCCTCGTGACCGGCAAGGACTCCGACGCCGAGAAGGACGTCCTGCGGAACGCGGAGCTGCGCTGGCCGTCGGTCCGGTTCCGTGTCGTCCACGCCGCGGTCCAGGGCGACCGCACGCCGGGCGAGGTGGTGAGCGCCCTGCAGACCCTCGACGCCGATCCAGAGGTCGACGTGATCATCGTCGCTCGCGGCGGCGGCGACTTCCAGAACCTCCTCGGCTTCAGCGACGAGCGGGTGGTCCGGGCGGCCGCCGCGTGCAGCACCCCGCTCGTGAGTGCGATCGGCCACGAGGCCGACCGCCCCCTGCTCGACGACGTGGCCGACCTCCGGGCCTCCACGCCCACGGACGCCGCCAAACGGGTCGTCCCCGACGTCGCGGAGGAGTTCGCCCGAGTGCAGCAGGCACGCACCAGGCTCTCGTCCCGCGTGACGTCGATGATCGGTCACGAGATCGACCGACTCGCCACCCTCCGGACGCGTCCAGCCCTCGCCGACCCGTCGTGGATCGTCGACTCCCGAGCCGACGAGCTCACCCGCACCGTCGCGCGCGGCGCGGAGCTGGTCGACCGCGCCGTCGAGCGCGCCCAGCGGGAGGTCACGGAGCTCCGCGCCCACCTCCGCGCCCTGTCGCCGCAGCGGACGCTCGATCGCGGGTACGCCATCGTCCAGCGGGCCGACCCGCAGGGGGACGTGCCCGGCGGCGCGGTCATCCGTGCCGACGGCGACGCCCCGGCGGGCACCGAACTCCTCATCACCCTCGCCTCCGGCGCGATCGGCGCCGCCAGCACCGGCCCGGCCACGGCTGCCGTCGTGACCGACGACGAATAGGATGGAAGCATGCCAACCCCCTCCGATGTCCAGGAGCTCAGCTATGAGCAGGCACGCGACGAACTCGTGCGTGTCGTGTCCGAGCTGGAACAGGGCTCGGCCTCGCTCGAGGACTCCCTCCGGCTCTGGGAACGCGGCGAACAGCTCGCCCAACGCTGCGAGGAATGGTTGATCGGCGCGAAGGCCCGGCTGGACGCCGCCCGCGCGGCACAGCTCGGATCCGCACCGACGGACGCGCCACGGTGAAGGACACCAAGCCCCCTCGCGTCGTGGCCGAGCTCGGCCGCCCGGAGACGCCGCAGGAGACCGCCGACCGCAAGGCCGAGAACTCCCGGCTCTACCGATCCCGCAAGACCGTCAACAACCTCGTCCTCTCGCTCCTGGCCACGGTCGGGCTCGTCGTCGTGATCGTGCTCGCCGTCCCCCGCGGTGAAGCACCGGAGCGTCCGACCGTCGACTACGCGCAGCTCGCCGGCCAGGCACAGCCCGACCTCCCGGTCCCGCTGCTCACGCCGGAACTCGGCGACGAGTGGGGCAGCAACTACGCGGAGGTGCGCACCGGCAGCTCGCCCGTCGCCGGCACCCCCGACATCCGCTCCTGGAACGTCGGCCTGATCTCCCCCGACGACGAGTTCGTCGGCCTCGTGCAGGGCGTCGACGCGAACGACACCTGGCTGGTGGCCGAACTGGACGACGCCCGCCCGACCGGCACCGTCACGATCGACGGCGTCGACTGGGTCGAATACGCGAACGGCAGCGGTGCCGAGGACGGCAACGTCGGCTACGCCCTCTCGACCGTCGCCGGGCGCAGCACCATCGCCGTGTTCGGCACCGCGAAGCCCGAGTACGTCCTCGACGTCGCACGCTCCGTGCGCGCCGGGGTCACCGCCAACCTCGACGCCCCATCGGGCGCCCCTGCAGAAACGGACTCAGAATGACCCAGAAGCGCCCCGGTGCCGTCTGGCGCGAGATGCAGCGCGGCAACGCGCGGTTCGTCGCCGGACAGCCAGCCCACCCCCGCCAGGACGTCGAGCGTCGAGCGACCCTCGCGCACTCGCAGGCTCCGGAGGCCGTCATCTTCGGGTGCTCGGACTCCCGTCTCGCTGCTGAGATCATCTTCGACAAGGGCCTCGGCGACCTCTTCGTGGTCCGCAACGCCGGCCAGATCGTCTCCGACTCGGTGCTCGGCACCCTCGAGTACGCGGTCGGCGTCCTGGAGGTCCCGCTCATCCTCGTGCTGGCTCACGACGAGTGCGGTGCGGTCCGTGCGGCGATCGACTCGCAGATCGAGGACGCCGTCCCGCTGCCGCCCTACATCGACCAGCTGATCCAGCAGATCGTCCCCGCCGTGAGTGCGGTCGCCGGCCCGGCGCCGATCGACGCCGCCTCGGTCGACACCTCCGAAGTCGGACGACGCCACCTCCGCCGTACCGTCATGGAGGTCGTCTCACGCTCCGAGCTCATCAGCGACGCCGTGGCCGCCGGGACGGTCGCGATCATCGGCGCGAACTACAAGCTCCTCGAGGGCACCGCCGTGGCCGACATCGTGATCGGCGACGTCACCGTCCCCGAATGACCTCCACCGCGCCGGCCGACCGGTCGAGCGCAGCACCGACGCAATCGCACGAAGGAGAACGAACAGCGTGGTAGACACCTCAGCAACCGAGTACCGCATCGAACACGACACCATGGGTGAGGTGCGGGTCCCCGCGAACGCGCTCTACGGTGCGCAGACGCAGCGGGCCGTCGAGAACTTCCCGATCTCGGGCAGCGGACTCGAGTCGGCGCAGATCGCCTCGCTGGCACGGATCAAGAAGTCCGCGGCACTCGCCAACGCGAAGCTCGGCGTCCTCGACCAGGGTGTCGCCGACGCGATCGCCGCTGCGGCCGACGAGGTCATCACCGGCGCGCACGACGCGCAGTTCCCGGTCGACACCTACCAGACCGGCAGCGGCACCTCCTCGAACATGAACATGAACGAGGTCCTGGCGACGCTCGCGAGTGCGCGTCTCGGAAGCCCCGTGCACCCCAACGACCACGTCAACGCCTCGCAGTCCTCCAACGACGTGTTCCCGACCTCGGTGCACATCGCGGTGACGAGCGCGCTCATCGACGACCTGATCCCCGCGCTCGACCACCTCGCCGTGTCGCTCGAGCGCAAGGCCGAGCTCTGGAAGACCGCCGTGAAGCCCGGCCGGACGCACCTCATGGACGCCACCCCGGTGACGCTCGGCCAGGAGTTCGGCGGATACGCCCGCCAGATGCGCCTCGGGATCGAGCGCGTCCGCACGGCGCTCCCCCGCGTCGCCGAGGTTCCGCTCGGCGGCACCGCGACGGGCACCGGCATCAACACGCCGAAGGGCTTCCCGCAGCTCGTGATCGAGCTGCTGGCGCAGGAGACCGAGCTGCCCATCACCGAGGCCCAGGACCACTTCGAGGCCCAGGGCGCTCGCGACGGACTCGTCGACGCCTCCGGTGCCCTCCGCGTCATCGCCGTGAGCCTCACGAAGATCTGCAACGACCTCCGCTGGATGGGTTCCGGGCCGAACACCGGCCTCGGCGAACTCCACATCCCCGACCTCCAGCCGGGCTCCTCGATCATGCCCGGCAAGGTCAACCCCGTGATCCCCGAAGCCGTCCTCATGGTCGGCGCCCGGGTGATCGGGAACGACGCGACCATCGCCTGGGCCGGTGCCTCCGGTTCCTTCGAACTCAACGTCGCGATCCCCGTCATGGGGACGGCGCTCCTCGAGAGCATTCGACTCCTGTCGAACGCCACGCGGGTCCTCGCCGACAAGACCGTCGACGGCCTCGAGGCGAACCTTGACCGCGCGGCAGCCCTCGCCGGCTCCTCGCCGTCGATCGTGACCCCGCTCAACAAGATCATCGGGTACGAGTCGGCAGCGAAGATCGCGAAGCACTCGGTCGCGAAGGGCCTGACCGTCCGCGAGGCCGTCGTCGACCTCGGCTTCGTCGAGCGCGGCGAGATCACCGAGGAGCAGTTGGACACCGCCCTCGACGTCCTCTCGATGACGCACCCGGGCTGAGTCTCGACGCTTCGCGCAGACCCACCGTGTCGGCCCCGGATCCCCTCGGATCCGGGGCCGTTCCGTCGCCCTAACCGGTGATGACGAGCAGGGCGACCGCACTCCAGCAGCCGAGCAGGAGGAAGGGTCCGAACGGGATCCTCGTCCTCCAGCCGGCCGAACCACCGGTGGACCGCGTGGCGACCACGACGATCGCGCCGACGACCCCGGCGGAGCAGATCGACACCACGGCGAACGGCAGCACCGCCGTCATCCCGAAGCACCCCACCGTCACACCGAGCAGGGCACCGAGCTTGACATCGCCCATGCCGAGGCCGCCGAAGGCTGCGCACGCGTACAACGCTCCACCGACGAGCAAGCCTGCGAGGAGCGGCTCAGTGGGCATCCGCCCGACGACCAGCGCGTCGAAGATGCCGAGCGGAACGGCGACCGCGAGCGCCGGCAGCACGATGCGGTTCGGCAGACGATGCTCGGCGAGGTCGATGCGGACGAGTGGCGGCGTGATGCAGGCGAGCCACACCAGCAGGACCGCCACCGGGCGGAGGTGCAGCCCCTCACTCGCCACCGTGCCGGCGATGAGCACTGCGGCCATCGGGACCATCCATACGGCCGAGGAAAGCCTGCGGCGCGAGCGAGGACGGCTCCTCGGACGTGTCGGCATGCCGTCAGGATAGGTCGGCCGCCGCCACCGCCGCGGGAGTTCTCCACAGCCCCGGGTGGAGCCGAGGTCGACCGACCCCGACTCCGCCCGGGCCAGGACTAGGCGAGCTCGTTGCCCTCGAGCATCTCCGTGACCAGCGCCGCGATCGCCGAGCGCTCGGAGCGCGTCAGCGTCACGTGGGCGAACAGCGGGTGTCCCTTGAGCGTCTCGATCACCGACGCGACCCCGTCGTGGCGCCCGACCCGGAGGTTGTCGCGCTGCGCGACGTCGTGCGTGAGCACCACCCGGGAGTTCTGCCCGATCCGGCTGAGCACCGTCAGCAGGACGTTGCGCTCGAGCGACTGCGCCTCGTCGACGATCACGAATGCGTCGTGCAGCGATCGACCACGGATGTGGGTCAGCGGGAGCACCTCGAGGATGCCCCGCTCCACGACCTCGTCCAGGACGTTCTGCGACACGACGGCGCCGAGGGTGTCGAAGATGGCCTGTCCCCAGGGGTTCATCTTCTCGCCCTGGTCGCCGGGCAGGTACCCGAGCTCCTGACCACCGACCGCGTACAGCGGGCGGAACACCATGATCTTCTTGTGCGCCTGGCGTTCGAGGACCGCTTCGAGACCCGCGCAGAGGGCGAGCGCGGACTTCCCCGTCCCTGCTCGACCTCCCAGCGACAGGATCCCGATCTCGGGGTCGAGCAACAGGTCGATCGCGAGGCGCTGCTCGGCCGAGCGACCGTGGAGGCCGAAGACGTCGCGGTCGCCCCGGACGAGCTTGTAGCTGCGCTCGCCGGTCACCCGCCCGAGCGCCGACCCGCGATCCGAGTGGATGACGAGTCCGGTGTTGACGGGCATGTCCTCGACGAGCGGGGTGGTCCCCTCCTCGCGCTCGTACAGGACGCTCATGTCGTCGGCGCCGAGGGTGATCTCGGACATCCCCGTCCAACCGGAGTCGACCGCCAACTCCGCGCGGTACTCCTCCGCCTGCAGGCCGATGGACGCCGCCTTGACCCGGAGCGGCAGGTCTTTGGAGACGACCGTGACGGCCAGGCCGTCGTTGGCGAGGTTCAGGGCCACCGCGAGGATGCGTGAGTCGTTGTCGCCCAGCTGGAGCCCCGACGGCAGAGCCGCCATGCTCGAGTGGTTGAGCTCGACGCGCAACGACCCGCCGTCACCGACGGGGATCGGGAAGTCGAGCCGCTCGTGCTCGATCCGCAGCTCGTCGAGGATGCGGAGCGCCTGACGCGCGAAGTACCCGATCTCCGGGTCGTTGCGCTTGCCCTCCAGCTCGCTGATGACCACGACCGGGATGACGACGGCGTGCTCGGCGAAGCGGAAGAGCGCCTTCGGGTCCGACAGCAGCACGGAGGTGTCGAGCACGTAGGTGATCTCGGCCTGCGCCTGACCACCTCCGCTCGCCGTGCGGTCTGCGGGTCGTCGGCGTGTGTCCGTCGACGCGGTCCGCGTCTCGGTGTCGGCTGACGTGTTCTGGATGTCTCGCGAGGCCACAACCACTCCCACCCCGAGCAACTGATGCTCGGATCACTGTGCGAAACGGCCGCCTGCAGGGTTTCGAGCCGAACTTGTGTGGCCGTCTCGACCGGGCTCCATGCCCGATGAGATGAACGTACGTCCGGCCACCGACATCGATGCGACGACACGCCCCGTGTCCTGTTACGGGGAGGTGAACAGATGGGGGTCGCCCGACGAACCGGGGGTGGAGCGGCGGATCAGTAGCTCGCCGCGGTCGCGAACGACACCAGTGCCCCGCGGAGCAGCTCCAGCGTCTCGCGCGTGGTGCCGGCGTGCACGCTGAGCCGCACGGTCGTGCCGCGCGTGGTCGCGGTGACGCCGTGGTTCGCCAGCGACGTCGACAGGGTCTCGAGGACCGCCTCCTCGGGCTCCAACGCGACGATCCCGGCTCGTTCACGCTCGTCGCGCGAGGTGAGCACGGGGATGCCGAACTCGTCGGCCAGCTCGATGACCTCGCTCACGAGTCCGGCGATCGTGCTCTGGACGACCGGTGTGCCCACGGCCAGGGTGGCCTCCAGGGATGCGCCGAAGCGTGCAGCCGCGAGGGGGTCGGCCCGGGTGATCGAGTACGCGCTCGCAGTCCGGCTCGGTTCCGGGGTCGCGCTGAACGGCCAGGGTTCGTCCGTTCCGGTGACCCCGGAGAGGACGGGCTCGAGACGGTCCAGGGCCCGATCGCTCATGGCGAGGAACCCGGTGCCCCACCCGGCCCGCATCCACTTCTGTCCGCCGCTGGCGACGACGTCGGCCGCCTCGAACGGCGCGTCGACGACGCCGAAGCCCTGGATGGCGTCGACGATCAGCAGACGGTCCCCGATCACCTCGCGGATCGCGTGCAGGTCGGCCAGGAACCCCGTCCGGTAGTCGACGAGGCTGACGGCGACCGCGGTCACCTCGTCGTCGAGCTGCGCGCGGATGCGGTCCGGGGTCACGTGGCCGCGATCGGTCTCCAACCAGCGCGGGGTGAGGACGCCCCGGTGCTGCGACGCCCGCTCAGCCGCCAACGGGAGCGAGGGGTACTCGGCCGCAGAGAGGAGGACGACGCCGCGCAGGCCGAACATCGTGTGGACGAGGCCCTGCGAGGTGTTCGGCTGGGCGACGATCTGATCGGACCGGAACCCCGTGAGCGCACCGACGGCGGCGCGCATCCGCGCGTCCGTCGCGTCGACGTCGACGAGCCCGCCGAACGCCGCCTGACCGAGCACCTCGTTCCACCGGGCGGCCTCGGCTCCGGCGCTCCGGGACAGCGGCCCGACGCTGCCGTAGTTGAGGTAGCCGGTGTCCTCGCCGAAGTCGCCCTGGAAGGCGGACAGACGGTCGTCGGCGTCACCCGGGTCCGCGGTCTGCTCGTCGGGGTTCCGGTTCATCCGCCGAACCGCCGCTGCCGCCTGGAGAAGTCGCGGAGGGCACGCAGGAAGTCGACCTCTCGGAGGTCGGGACCGAGCGCCTCGACGAAGTAGAACTCACTGTGCGCGCTCTGCCACAGCATGAAGTCGCTCATCCGCTGCTCCCCGCTCGTGCGGATCACGAGGTCCGGGTCGGGCTGGCCACCCGTGTAGAGGTGCTCACCGATGAGGTCGGGGGTGAGCAGGGCAGCGAGGTCCTCGAGACTTCTGCCCTCGAGGTGGTGCTTGGCGACGATCGCCCGCATGGCGTCGACGATCTCCGTCCGTCCGCCGTACCCGACGGCGAGGTTGATGTGCATCCCCGCGCGATCGGCGGTGCGCTCCTCGGCGCTCTCGAGCGCGGTGCGCAGCGATTCGGGGAGCCCCGCGCTCGACCCGACGTGCTTCACCCGCCAGTCGCGGTAGTGGGACAGTCCCTCGGCCAGATCGGCGATGATGTCGACGAGGTCGTCGAGTTCGTCCGGGGCCCGGTTCACGAGGTTGTCGCTCGAGAGCAGGTACAGGGTGACGACACCGATGCCGAGGTCGTCGCACCAGGTGAGGAACTCGCGCATCTTCGCTGCACCGGCGCGGTGACCGTGGGCCGCCGTCTCGTAGCCGAGCTGCTTGGCCCACCGCCGGTTGCCGTCGATGATCATCGCGACATGGTGCGGCAGTGTCTGCGGACTGAACGTCTTCCGCAGGCGTCTCGCGTAGAGGCCGTACAGGAAGCCGTCCACCGGTGCGGAATGCCTCGTCATCACCCTGCAACGCTAGTGCAGTTTCCTCCGCTGCTCCCAGGAGGAGTTCCGCACCACCCCGTATCCTGAGCACATGACGACCGGAGAGCCCGAGCTGCCGAACCTGCCCTTGCTCGAGGTCGCCGCCGTCGACGCCGCCACACCGGACGAGGTCAAACCGAGCTGGCGCGGCTGGCTCCACGCCGGGATCTTCCCCATCTCCATCATCGCCGGGATCGTGCTCGTGACGCTGGCGCAGGGTGCTGCGGCGAAGTGGAGTTCGACGGTGTTCGTGCTCACGTCGATGCTGTTGTTCGGCAACTCGGCGTTGTACCACCGGTTCTCCTGGCGGCCCCGCGTGAAGCTGCTCCTCAAGCGGATCGACCACGCCAACATCTTCCTGCTGATCGCCGGTACCTACACCCCGCTCGCGGTCCTCGCCCTCCCTCCGGAGCAGGGAACGCTCCTGCTCGTCCTCGTGTGGGGTGGCGCGCTCCTCGGCATCGGGTTCCGAGTGTTCTGGATCGGTGCTCCGCGCTGGCTCTACGTCCCGCTCTACCTCGCGCTCGGGTGGGGCGCAGTCGCCTACCTCGGCGAGATCGCGAACAGCAACGTCGCGACGATGGTGCTCATCGCGACCGGCGGGCTGTTCTACACGGTCGGGGCGATCATGTACGCCATGAAGCGGCCGAACCCCTGGCCCGGGCGGTTCGGGTTCCACGAACTGTTCCACCTGTGCACGGTGCTCGCGTTCCTGTGCCACTGGAGCGGCATCCTGCTGATCGCGATCGACCCGGTGTACCACCGCTGATCATCGTCGCGTCGGGCGCACGCCCGACGGTGCGACACCGTCGGCTCAGCGGCGCGGGTCGTCCGGCTTCCGGAGGGGATCGGTCGAGCCGCCATCGGGGGCGATCGGACCGTCAGCGCCGTCGGCGCGTGCCGCATCCCGCTCGGCGACCTCCGCCTGGAGGCGCTCGTCGATCTCGGCACGGTAGTTGACCCGGCGAACACGGCGCACCATGTCGATCACGAGGAAGACCACGATGCCGGCGATGGCGAAGGTGATGACGAAGCCCCAGGGCCCCGGCGTCACCTGGTTCTCGTCGAACTGCGGTGAGGGTGACGGCGACGGCGTGACCGCCAGGACGAGCTCGGTGAGCAGGTGGTGCATCATGCGGTTCCTTCACTGGTGTCGACGCCGTCGAACAGCTCCGACTCTGGGGTGGCCGACGCGACGTGCGAGGTGACCAGCTGGTAGTCCTCGAACGGCCACGCGGCGCGCAGGACGTCGTTCGGCCAGAAGAAGAACGGTGAGTCCGGCGGCACCTGGCTGCCATGGGCCCGGAGCGCGTCGTCGCGTGCCTCGAAGAAGTCGCCGACACGCACGTGCGTCGTGGCGAGGTCCGGCCGACCGGCCATCCACTCGCGCATCTCCGCCAGTCGCTCGACCGCCGGGTCGTCGGGGTGGTGCTCGAGGAGATAGGCGTACACCGCCTCGAGCCTGGCCGGGCTGAACGAGCGGTCGTAGTAGAGCTTGTCCACGCGCCAGGGCTCGCCGGCCTCCGGGTAGCGGTCGGCGTCGGCCGCGGCGTCGAACGCGGCGACGCTCACCTCGTGGCACCGGATGTGGTCTGGGTGCGGATACCCGCCGTTCTCGTCGTAGGTGACGATGACCTGCGGACGGAACGACCGGACGATCCGCACGAGCACGCCGGTCGAGACCTCGAGCGGGATGTCGGCGAAGCTCGCCGGCGGGACCGTGCCGTCGTCGCGGGCCATGCCGCTGTCCTGGTAGCCGAGCCAGCGGTGCTCGATGTCGAGGATCTCCTGAGCCGCGGCCATCTCGAGGCGGCGGTACCCGGGGAGGTCGCGCTCGATCATCGCGACGTCGGCGAGTCCGGGGTTCTGGAGGTCGCCGCGTTCGCCTCCTGTGCAGCTCACGACCATGACCTCGGCGCCGAGGCTGCGGTAGTACGCGAGCGTCGCGGCCCCCTTGCTCGACTCGTCGTCGGGGTGGGCGTGCACCGCGAGCAGTCTCATGGTCATGGTGCTCCGCCTTCCGGCTGATCTCCGCGAGGAACGGCCTCGCGACTCGTGACGTGGCGACGCGGTCGGGACGCCGCATCCAGGAAGAGGCAATACGCTTGAGGTGTCGACCTCGAGCCGTCTCGCGCTCCTGGTCAAGCTTAACCGTTCGAACCGGAGCCCGTGACGTGACCCCCTCCCCTCGGAACGCCGCCCCGCACGCGGCCGACTCCCAGGACACCGCACCGCCGTCGGCGGTCCTCCCGGACGCCATCGCGGCCCGGTACGGACGCACGTCCCGGAACCGGGCTCGGGACCGCCGCCTGATCTGGTCCGCCGCGGCCGCGTTCGCCGTCGTCTTCGTCGCCTGGGTCGTCTGGGCGGGCCTCGACGGCAGCCGCCCGAGCATCGAGTCGCGCAACACCGCGCACGAGATCGTCGACGACACCCTCGTCAGCGTCTCCTTCGAGGTGACCGGCCCGCAGGACACCCCGATGGCCTGCTCGGTGCAGGCGCTCAACGAGCAGTTCGCGGTGGTCGGCTGGAAGGTCGTCGAACTGCCGCCGTCGGAGCAGCGCACCCGGAACCTCACCGAACTCGTCCGCACGACGGAGCTCAGCAACACCGGCGTCGTCGACACCTGCTGGGTGGTCGAGGACGGTTCCTGACCCGGAGCACCCCGGGCCGCGCCGCACTCCTGCGGCGATCGTGCGATACTCGATGGACGTACTTCTCACGCCCCGGCATTCCGCCGGGGCGTCTGGCATATGACAGGCGTTTCGGCCGTCGTGTGCGACCCACCATGCAAAGGAGTTCCATCGTGTCCGAGCAGATCCAGGAGACGTTCCTCACCCAGCAGGCCTTCGACCGGCTGCAGGCAGAACTCGAGCACCTCAGCACCACGGGCCGCGAGGAGATCGCCAAGCGCATCGAAGCGGCTCGCGAGGAGGGCGACCTCAAGGAGAACGGCGGCTACCACGCCGCGAAGGACGAGCAGGGCAAGCAGGAGGCGCGCATCCGCACGCTCACGCAGATGCTGCGCGACGCCAAGGTGAGCGAGGCCCCCGAGTCGAACGGCGTCGTCGAGTCCGGCACCGTCATCAGCGCGGTCGTCGCGGGCGGCGAAGAGCGCTTCCTGCTCGGCAGCCGAGAGATCGCCGGCAACACCGACCTCGATGTCTACAGCGAGGGCAGCCCGCTCGGGGCGGCCATCCTCGGACTGAAGATCGGCGAGACGACCACCTACGAGGCGCCCAACGGCAAGGAGATCACCGTGTCGATCACCGCGGTGGAGACCTACACCGGTTCCTGATCCCGGCGGCCGCACCGCGGTCGCCCGGACGTGACGAAGGGCCCCACCGATGCGGTGGGGCCCTTCGTCGTCGAGCGTGGTGTCGTCCCGACTCAGTCGTCGACGATCTGCGGGTCGTAGCCCGCCTCACGGAGGGTCTGCACCACCAGGTCGCGGTGGTCGGGGCCGCGTGTCTCGATGCTGAGCTCGAGCTCGACGTCGCTGATCTGGAGTCCGTGGCCGTGCCGGGTGTGGAGCACCTCGATGACGTTGGCGTTCGCCTGCGCCACGAGTTCGGCCGTCCGCGCGAGCTGTCCGGGACGGTCGGGCAGTGGGATGCGGAGGGTCAGGTAGCGGTCAGAGGCGGCGAGCCCGTGGCTCACCACCCGCTGCAACAGGAGCGGGTCGATGTTCCCACCCGAGAGGATCGTGACCGTCGTCCCGGTCGGCTCGATCTTGCCGGCCAGGATCGCCGCGACCCCGGCCGCCCCGGCCGGCTCGACGACGAGTTTCGCGCGTTCGAGGAGGACGACGATCGCACGGGCCAGGTCGTCCTCGGAGACGGTGACGACCTCGTCGACGAGCGCGCTGATCATCTGGAAGTTCAACTCGCCGGGACGGGCCACGGCGATGCCGTCGGCGATCGTCGGCTGCACGGTGATGGTCGTCGGCGTGCCCGCCTCCAGGGACACCGGGTACGCGGCGGCGTTGGCCGCCTGCACGCCGATCACCCGGATGGTGCGACCTTCCAGGGCCGCCCGCTGCTTCATGACGCCGGCCACGCCGGAGATGAGGCCGCCGCCGCCGATCGGGACGATGACCGTCTCGACGTCGGGCACCTCCTCGAGGATCTCGAGGCCGAGCGTGCCCTGCCCCGTGATGACGTCGGGGTGGTCGAACGGCGGGATGAGGATCGCACCCGTCTCCGCGGCGAACTCGGCGGCGGCGATGAGCGGTTCGGCGACCGTGTGGCCGCGCAGGATGACGTGGGCACCGTAGTCGCGGGTGGCGGCGAGCTTGGGCAGCGGGACCCCGACCGGCATGAAGATGGTCGCGGCGATGCCGAGCTCGCGCGCGGCGAATGCGACTCCCTGCGCGTGGTTGCCGGCGGAGGCCGCGACCACGCCCCGAGCGCGTTCCTCCGGCGTCAGGCTCGACATGCGGTTGTACGCGCCACGGATCTTGTAGGAGCCGGTGCGCTGGAGGTTCTCGCACTTCAGATGCACCGGGACGCCGAGGACGTCGGCGAGGTAGCGGGAGCTCTCCATCGGGGTGCGTTGGACGGTGCCGACGAGGGTGTCCCTGGCACGCTCGAACGCGGCGAGCGACGGGCCGGGGATCACAGGTGCGGTGGTCGTTGAATCGGTCATGGTGTGCGGGGTCCTGGACTTTCTGGGGACGGGGTCGCTGGGAGGTCGTCGCTGGGGTGCTGGGGCTCCTGATCGGCTGGGCGATCCTTGGGCTCGTGGGACGAGCGGGAGCCCGGACGGATTCGCCTGGGGCTCGGGACGGTCTGCCAGATGGCGCCGTCGGCGTCCGGCTCCGGTGGAGCGGTGCCGCCGGTCCGCCAGGTGCCGCTGGCGATGGTGTGGACCATCACGTTGATCACGGCCACCACGGGTACGGCGAACAACGCGCCGGGGATGCCCGCGACGAGCGTGCCGCCGGCCACCGCGAGCACCACGGCCAGGGGGTGCACCTTCACCGCGGTGCCCATGATCAGTGGCTGGAGGACATGCCCTTCGAGCTGCTGCACGAGGAGGACGACACCCAGCATCAGCAGGGCGATCAACGGTCCGTTGTAGACGAGTGCGAGGAACACCGCGACGGCCCCGGTGACGACGGCGCCGACGATCGGCACGAACGAACCCAGGAAGACGAGCACGGCGACCGGGATGGCGAGGGGGACCCCGAGGATGAACGCGCCGAGGCCGATGCCGACCGCGTCGATCGAGGCCACGAGGATCTGCGTGCGCACGTAGTTGCCGAGCGTCCGCCAGCCCGCGCGGCCCGCGCTGTCGACGGCGGGACGTGCCCGCTGCGGGAAGACGCGTACCGTCCAGCGCCAGATCGTCCGACCGTCGATGAGCATGAACAGCAGGCAGAAGAGGGTCAGGAAGACGCCCGTGGCGACGTGGCCGAGCGTCGAACCGATCGACAGCGCGCCGGAGAGGAGCACCTGGCCGTCCTGTTGGAGCGAGTCGAAGGCCTGGGCGATGAAGTCGTTGAGCTGCGCCTCGGTCACGTGCAACGGACTGGCGAGCAGGAAGGCCTTGAAGTCGCCGTAGGCGGTCATGGTGCGGGCCTGCACGGAAGCGAACTGCGAGGTGATCTGCGAGATGGCGAGGAAGATCAGTCCGCTGACCACGGAGAGCGTGCCGACCATCGCGAGCGCGATGGCGAGGCCCTTCGGCCAGCGATGCCGCACCAGGACGTCGACGACGGGCTTCAGCAGCGCCGAGACGAGGACGGCGATGAGCAGCGGGATGACGATGAGGCGGAGCTGCACGACGAGGAAGACGAGCAGTGCGACGACCGCGGCGACCAGGAGGATCCGCCAGGACCATGCTGCGGCCACGCGCATGCCGCGCGGAACACTGCTCGAGCCGCTCAGCTCGGGTTCGCGCACGGGCGTTGTCGCTTCGGGAAGGAAACGTCCCCACCAGGTCTTCGGAGTGTCGTCCGCCATTGCTCAAGTGTAGGGCTGGCACATGCCTGTCCGAGCATGCGGATGACGGGCTCTGTGCCCTCGTCGTGGGCCGCCCGGGTGTCGGCGGCCGGTGCTAGCGTCGGGCCGTGCCCGCTCCCCTCTCCCCTGCTCTCGCCCGACGGATCGCACTCGGTGCGCAAGGCCTCGGCGGGCCACCGCGCACGTCCCCGGCCGGGACCCGCACGCTCCGCTCCACGATCGACCGACTCGGCCTCCTGCAGATCGACTCCGTCAACGTCTTCGAGCGCAGTCACTACCTCCCGCTCTTCGCGCGGCTGGGCGGGTACGACAAGGCCCTCCTCGACCGCCTGACCCTCGCGGCCGACTCGCCCTATCTGGAGTACTGGGCGCACGAGGCGGCGTTCATCCCCCGCGAGTCGTGGCCGTTGTTCCGTTGGCGGATGGAGGCGAACCGCGCGAAGCATGCGGGCGACGACACCACCTGGGCGAGCCAGAACCCGGAGATGTTGGACTGGGTGCGAGCCCTGCTGCGCGCCGAGGGGCCGTTGAAGGCGAGCGAGATCGAACACGACGCGAACGTCCGACGCGGACCCTGGTGGGGATGGTCCGACGTGAAGCGGGCGTTGGAGGTGCTGTTCCTCTACGGCGAGGTCGTCACGGCCGGTCGCGATCGATTCGAGCGCCGGTACGCGCTCGCCGAGCAGGTGCTGCCGCAGCACCTCCTCGACGTGGACGTCGCCCGGCCCGACGCGATCCGCGCGCTCGTCGAACAGGCCGCGGCGGCGCAGGGCGTCGCGACCCTCGCCGACCTGGCGGACTACTTCCGGATCAAGCCGCAGACCGCGGTCCGCCTTGCGGTCGACGAGCTCGTGGACGTCGGCGTCCTCGAGCCGGTCTCCGTCGCCGGTTGGGAACGACGCGGCGGGCCGCAGGAGGCCTGGATCCACCGCGACGCCCGACGACCGCGACGCATCGAGGGGGCTGCGCTCCTCAGCCCGTTCGACCCGGTCGTCTGGTTCCGCGAACGCGCACTGAGGATGTTCGGACTCCACTACCGGATCGAGATCTACACGCCGGAGCCCAAGCGCGTCTACGGGTACTACGTCCTGCCGGTCCTGATCGACGGCGAGATCGTCGCGCGCGTCGATCTGAAGAGCGACCGCCAGGCGGGGGTCCTCCGTGTCCAGTCCGCGTGGTTCGAGCGTGGGCATGAGGATGACGTCGCCCGGGGGCTCCGTCCCATCGCCGACGACGCGATCGCGGGGCGCCTCGCGGGGTTGCTCGAGCAGACGGCCCACTGGCAGGGACTCGACGCCGTGGTCGTCGTCGATCGAGGGACGCTCGCGGCTCCCCTGGCCCATGCGGTCGGCACCACGCTCGTCTCCCGTCCACCCGCGTAGGCATGGGCACTACTCCCCATGCTCAGGGGGCGCAATCACTCTCAGGGGATGCACACCGACTGCTAAGTTGATGAGCACCTTCATGGTCCGAAACGAGGGGAACCCGCCCATGAGCAACGACGACACCACACCCGCACAACCCGGCCGACCGAACCCGGACGAGCAGCCGAACCAGCCGTACCAGGGGCAGCAGCAGCAGTCCCCGTACCAGCAGGGTCAGCAGCCGTCCGACAACCCGTACCAGTCGGGCCAGCAGCAGACGCCGAACCCCTACCAGCAGGGCCAGCAGATGCCGCAGAACCCCTACCAGTCGGGCCAGCAGCAGACGCCGAACCAGGCACCTCCGGCTCCGTACGGCCAGCAGCCGACCGGCGGCCACAACCCGTACCAGCAGGGCCAGCAGCAGACCGGCGCGCAGAACCCGTACCAGCAGGGCCAGCAGGGCCAGCAGGGCCAGCAGCCGAACGGCCAGTACGCGACGGCGCAGAACCCCTACGCGACGGGCGCGCCCAAGCAGCCGATGGATCCGAAGCAGAAGAAGCGGATCATCATGTGGTCGTCGATCGCCGGTGGAGCGCTCGTCCTCATCGCAGCGGCAGCCATCACGATCGGTGTCTTGAACACCACGGCCTTCGGACCGCAGGCGAAGGTCGAGGAGTACCTCAAGGCCATCGCCGCGGGTGACGCCAAGCTCGCCAACAGCCTCGTGGCCCCCGACCCCTCGATCGTCGGCAGCACGGACGACGCCACGGCGGAGCCCGAAGCCACGAAGGAACCTGAAGCCACCCCCGACCCCGACGAGTCGGCAGCCCCCGACGATGACGCTGACGCTGACGCCGATGCTGCAGCTCCCACCGCGGTGAAGCCGACGGCGCTGCTCACGAACGAGGTCCTCAAGGCCGCGGACGAGCGCATCAAGGACCCGAAGGTCGGCCGCGTCTACAACCGCAACGGCGAGGCTCGCGTGCAGGTCACGTACGAGCTCGGCGGCAAGAAGTACGAGGACACGGTCACGCTCGAGAGCGAAGGCAAGCAGTTCCTGTTCTTCGACCAGTGGAAGCTCGCGAGCTCGCTCGTCGGCAGCATCAGCGTGTACACCGGTCTCGGCGGCACCGCGTTCAGCGTCAACGGCGTCAACTTCGACGGTGCGGCTGACGCAAGCCTCTTCGCTTACCCGGCCGTGTACACGATCGCGCCGCCGGAGAGCAAGTTCCTGCAGGGCGACGCGCAGACCATCACCCTGACCTCGTACACCGCCGGCGAAGGTTCGGCCTTCGTCGACATCGACGTGACGGCCACGGAGGCGCTCACCACCGAGGTGACCAAGCAGGTCGTCGCCATGATCGAGAAGTGCCTCGGCGCGACCACGCTCGACACCGAGTGCGGTGTCATGCCCGACTGGCAGCAGAAGCAGTTCTCGAGCGTCGGTCCGGTCACGTGGACGCTCACCTCTCCCCCGACCGTCGAGGTCGATGAGAGCGGTTCGTACTTCTACACCTCGGACGGCCGCATCGACGGCTCGTTCGACGCCTCCTGGTACGGTAGCGCCGTCACCGGGCAGCAGGTGTGGGACACGTACCTGAACTTCCCGGGCAAGATCACGATCGACGCCGATGACAAGGTCACGGTGACGTTCGACTCCGACGAGCAGACCGAATAACGGTCCTCGCCTGAACGCCGAATGGGGCGGCACCTCCGGGTGTCGCCCCATTCGTGTGTCCCGGTTCGAAACCCTGACCGGTCCAGACCGCGCCGACAGGAACCAGACGGTGCCCGCGAGAAACCCTCGGTGCCCCCGCGAACCCGACCTGCCCGTTAGAACCCGTCGCCGATGGTGCTGAGTCGCTTGATGCGCTCGACGAGCGGCGGGTGCGTGCTGAAGAGTCGGGCCACGGCCCCTGGCTTCAGCGGGTCGGCGATCCACAGGTGCGCCATGGACGAGTTCTGCTTCGCCATGGGTCGACCGTAGGCGGCCAGCTTGCCGAGCGCACTCGCGAGGGCCTCCGGGTGGCGGGTGGTGAGCGCGCCCGTCGCATCCGCGAGGTACTCGCGCTGCCGCGAGATGGACAACTGGACGAGCGTCGCGAGCAATGGCGCCACCAGCATGGCGACGATCCCGATGACGAGCATGACGGGGTTGCCGCCGTTGTTGTTGTTGCGGTTGCCGCCGCCCCAGATCGTCATCCGGAGGAGCATGTCCGAGAGGAACCCGATCGCGACCACGAGCCCGAAGACGACCATCGAGACGCGGATGTCGTAGTTGCGGACGTGGCCGAGTTCGTGCGCCATGACGCCCTCGAGCTCAGCGTCGTTGAGGATCTCGAGGAGGCCGGTGGTCGCGGCCACCATGGCGTGCTCCGGATCGCGTCCCGTCGCGAAGGCGTTCGGCGCCGGATCGACGATGAGGTAGACCTCGGGCATCGGTGTACCGGTGGTGATCGCGAGGTTCTCGACGATGCGGTACAGACGCGGGTGGTCGGCGAGCTCGATGCGTTGCGCGCCCGTCATCGCGATCGCCTGGCGGCCGGCGAAGAAGTACTGGATACAGGCGTACACGACGGCGACGACTAGGACGATGATCGTGATCGTGAGGTTCTGGTACAGGTATCCGGCCAGCCACCCGAGCCCGCCGATGATCGCCAGGAAGACGATGAAGATCAGGACGGTGTTGCGCTTGTTCCGCGCGATCGCTCGGTACACCGGACGGCGCTCAGGCGATCAGAACTGGACGCGCGGCGGTTCGGCGATCGCCGCGTTGTCGGTGACCTCGAAGAAGTCGCTCTCGGAGAAGCCGAGCCCCTTGGCGAAGAGGTTGTTCGGGAACACCTTGATCTTCGTGTTGAGCTCCCGGACGCCTCCGTTGTAGAAGCGACGCGAGGCCTGGATCTTGTCCTCGGTGTCGACGATCTCCGACTGCAGCTGCAGGAAGTTCTGGCTCGCCTGCAACTGCGGGTAGGCCTCGGCGACGGCGAAGATGCTCTTGAGCGCCTGCTGCATGTGCGTCTCAGCCTCGCTCACCGCGGCCGGCCCCTGGGCGGTCAACGTCTCGGCACGGGCCTTCGTCACGTTCTCGAACACCGCCTTCTCGTGGGCGGCGTAGCCCTTCACCGCCTCGATGAGGTTCGGGATGAGGTCGGCGCGGCGCTTCAGCTGCACCGTGATGTCGCTCCAAGCCTCCTCGACGCGGACGTTCAGCGTCACGAGCGAGTTGTACGTCACCCAGAAGTAGATGCCGACGATGACGACCAGGGCGACGACGATGAGGACTGGGATCAGCCATTCCATGAGGATGGGCTCCTTGCGAATCGATGGAGAGCGGGTGTGTCTATTCTATCCGCGAGGCGCGGCAACCCTTGGGGACTTCGCAGGAAGCACGCAGCCGCCATGCAGCCAGCGCCTGCGGGCCCCGCTCCGGCGTCACTCGCCGAGGACGCGCGTGAGGTACGGGTTGCCGAACACCCGGCCCGGGTCGAGACGGTCGCGAAGGGCGAGGAAGTCGTCGAAATGCGGGTACACGCCCCGGAGGGACGAGGCGTCGCGAGCATGCAGCTTGCCCCAGTGCGGCCGACCCCCGAGCT
This sequence comes from Plantibacter sp. Leaf314, assembly GCF_001423185.1. Taxonomy (NCBI): domain Bacteria; kingdom Bacillati; phylum Actinomycetota; class Actinomycetes; order Micrococcales; family Microbacteriaceae; genus Plantibacter; species Plantibacter sp. Leaf314. The sequence continues at coordinate 991,743 of NZ_LMOB01000001.1, forward strand.
CCGTCATGATCGCCTCCACGGCCCGGAAGTACTCCCCCGGATCCTCGCGGAAGAACCGGTGGACGGCGACATAGCCGGTCGCCCGGCCCGAGGCCGTGGACAGCCAGAGTTCGTCGGATGCCGCGACCCGCACCTCGATCGGGAACGAGATCCGCCACCCGCGTTCCTCGATGAGGGCTCGAACCCTCGCGAAGGCGGTCGGCAGCTGCTCGAGCGGGACGGCGTACTCCATTTCGACGAACCGCACCGTCCTGCTGGTCGTGAACACCGCCGTCGACCGGTCGACGAACTCCCGATCACCGACGAGCCGGTCGGCGAGTCGATTCACCCCCGGGACGATGGCGGGCGCCACGGTGCCGACGTTGCAGAGCACGCGGTACACCCCGTTCGCGAGCAGGGTGTCGTCGACCCACCGCTCGAGCGGCCGGAGTGGGCGCACCGCGGAATCACCCGGGAGTCGCACGTTCGTCTTCGTGAGGGCGGTCCCGGTGTGCGGGAACCAGTAGAACTCGAAGTGGTCGACGGCGGCGGCCCGAGCGAGCAACTCCGACAGCAGCCCGTCCAGCGGCTCGGGTCGCTCGACGGCATGCAGCACGAAAGCGGGGACGCACTGCAGGGTGACCTCGACCAGGATGCCCAGCGCTCCGAGACCGAGCGCCAGCGCCGGCAGCAGCGCGGTCTCCTGCTCGTCGTCGGCGGTCAGCAGCTCGCCGTCGGCGGTCACCAGTACCACGCCGACGACCTGCGTGGCGATCCCGCCGAAGGCCGATCCCGTCCCGTGCGTCCCCGTGGAGATCGCGCCGGCGATGGACTGCCGGTCGATGTCGCCGAGGTTGGGCATCGCGAGCCCGTAGGGTTCGAGCAGCCGCGGGACGTCGTGGAGGCGGGTCCCCGCCAGCAGGGTCACGCGGCCTCGCTCCCGGTCGACCCGCACCACCCCGGACAACGCGTCGAGTTCGAGCAGCACCCCGGGTGCCACGGCGATCCCGGTGAAACTGTGACCCGCACCGACGGCTTTGATCGGCAGGCCGGCACCGGCTGCCGCACGAATGAGGCGCTGCACCTCGACGATCGACGCCGGGCGTTCGACGCGCACCGGCCGCACCCGTTCGGTGCGCGCCCAGTTCGTCCACACACTCCGACCGCGCATCAGATGAACCCCCGGCCTTCACCGCGGTACGTCGGGAGGACGGCCTCGACCCCGTCGTCGCCGATCACGTGGAACGCGTCGACGCGCTCGCTGAGCTCGCCCGACTTGGTGTGTCGCAACCAGACACGGTCGCCGAGCCGCAGAGCCGCCGCCGCCGCGCCGGAGACCGGCGTCTGGACCTCCCCCGCCATCTCGCGCGGGAGCATCCGCAGGCCTTCGGGCCAGGCGATCACCGGGAGCCGGTCCAGCCCGGGTGGCCCGGAAGCCACCCAACCGCCACCGAGGACGGTCGCGAGTTCGGCCGACGGCTTGCGGACCACGGACAGGCCGAAGGCAGCTGCGGGAGCCGGCGTGAAGGCCCGGTAGTGGTCGAAGAGGTGGCCGCCGAAGACACCGCTGCCGGCGGCGATCTCCGTCACGGCGTCATCGGACGCGGTCAGTTCGAGCGACCCGGTCCCTCCGCCGTTCACGAACTCGAGGTCCGTCACCGCGCGCACCTCGGCGACGACGGCGGCACGCCGCTCCCGGAGCTCCGCCCACGATCGCCGTTGGATCGCGCGGAGGGCGGCCGACCAGGCAGGCCGACCGGCCAGGTCGTCGCCCTGCCCCGCGATCTGCGCCTCGTAGGCCATGACACCCACCAGCCGGAAGCCCGGCCGGCGGTCGACCACCTCAGCGAGCGCCCGGACCGCGTCGGGGGTGCGGAGCGGTGAGCGGCGGACGCCGATGTGGCCGAGCGCCGGCGTGCGGAAGGAGGCGTCGAGCTCGATGCAGACCCGGATCTCGGCGCGCCGCCCCGGTGGCACGACGCTGTCGACGAGGTCGAGGTGCTCGACCGAGTCGATCATGATGGTGACCCTCCGAGCCGCCCGTTCGTCGGCGCCGAGCCGGTCGATCGCGCCGCGTTCCGCGGTCGGGTACCCGACCACGACGTCGTCGACGGTCTCCGCGAGCCAGAGCGCCTCCGCCAGGGAGTACGCGAGGACGCCCTCGTAGCCGGGCTGGCGGAGGAGGGCGTCGATGACGCCGCGCACGCGGATCGACTTGCTGGCGATGCGGATGGGTTTGCCTGCGGCCCGCCGGAGCAGGTCGTGGGTGTTGTACCGGAGCGCCCCGAGGTGCAGGACGGCGGCGGGCGAGTCGACGTGGGCGACTGCGCGTTCGATGCCGCCCCAGTACCGCCTCGGGTCGAGCCACGGCGTCGGGTCGGTCACACGACCGCCCGCGGTCAGTTCGATGGACATCAGCGCACTCCTCTGACTCGGGTGACGGCGATCGCCCCGGCGACGGCACACGCCGCCGAGACGAGGTACAGCCCGGCGAATCCGCCGAGCCACGCGACGAGACCGGCGCCGATGAGCGGCGCGACCGCCTGCGGCACGGCCTGCGCGATGTTCATGATGCCGAGGTCCTTGCCGTGGGACGCGGGGTCCGGGAGCACCTGCGTGGCGAGCGCCTGGTCGACCGACATGAAGCAGCCGTAGCCGAGTCCGATCAACGCGGACGAGACGAAGCCCATCGGCAGCGACGGCCAGATCGCGAGCAGGAGCGCGGCGAGGGCCTGCGACACGGACGCGGCGACGACGAAGGCCCGGCGACGACCGAGCCGGTCGGAGAGGCGGCCGAGCAGGATCGAGGACGCGACCACGAACACGGTGTAGACGATCGTGACGAGCAGGAGGTCGGTCTCCGCGTCGGCGTCGCCGAGCCCGTACAGCAGGAAGTAGAAGAGCAGGGAGGTGCTGAACGCGTTGCCGAGGTTGACGAGCACGCGGCTGAGCATCGTCCAGGCGAAGTCCGGATGCCGGCGCGGTGAGACCCAGAGGCTCTCCACGAGCGTCCGCGGGGTGAGCGGCGCGGGCCGCTCCCCCGCCGGGATCGGGTCGGGCAGGCGGAGGAAGGGCACGACGAGCGCGACGAGGATCGCCGCGAGCGCGAGGTAGCCGACGAACGGCTGGGTGTCGAGGAGGAGGAGCAGGGCGATGCCGAGGATGACGCCGACGGCCTGGGGTGCCGAGATCCATCCGGAGACGAACCCGCGTCGCTCCACGGGGACCTGGTCGGAGATGGTCGCGGTGAGTGCCGCTCCGAGCACGCAGAAGCCGACGATAGCGAGGCACCAGCAGACGCCGATACCGACGACGTCGGTCTGCAGACCGAGCAGCACGAGTCCGAGGGCGAACAGGAGCGTCCCTGCGGCGATCCACGGTCGCCGCCGGCCGTACCGCGACCTGGTGCGGTCGGAGAGGGCGCCGGTCAGCGGGTAGACGACGATGGAGCAGAGCCCCGCGGCCCCCGCGACCAGGCCGAAGGCCACGACGCTGTCCACCCAGTGCTCGGGGGCGAGCCGGGCGTCGATCTGCGCCGGCAGCAGGAGCTGCAAGGGTGCGAGTTGGGCCATCCACACGCCCAACCAGGCGGCGGCGAACGCGGTGACCCAGCGACCGGTGATGCGTCGGCCCACCATGGCGGTACCCGTGCCGCTCATCGTCGTCGCGATTCGGCCTGGGGCTTGAGACCGGGCGTCCGCATGGCGGAGACACTCGGTGGCTCCTGCACCGCGGGGATCCTCGCCATGGCGACCCTTCCAGGTGCGCTCCCGGGTCGTACCGCTCCATCGCCACCGGCCCGCCTGGGGCAGACGACCCAGTCGGGCCAGTATGTCGGACGAGCGGTCGCGGCGCACCTGTCCGAGCCGGGCTCCGGTGCGGATCGCCCGGGAATTGTCGGCCGATCTGGCGCGGGAGGTTGACTTCGCGCGGCGATCTTGGGGGAATGGAGACGGTGACCGGGGAACACGCGCGCGCAGGAACAGGAGTCCGATCGAATCGCTCGATCGGACGCGTCGCGATCCTCCTCACCGGTTTCCTGCTCGCGGGGCTCTGGACCACGACGATCGCCGCCCCCGCCTGGGCGACGCCCGAACCGCTTCCGGCTCCCAGCCCGAGCGACACCTCGGCGGCCCCGACCCCGCCGCCGCTCGACGGTCCGACGATCACGAGTCCGGCCGCCGGTTCGTTCATCGGCAGCGGGTCGGTCACCGTCACGGGCACGAAGGACACCGGGACCGGCATCCAACTCCAGCTCGGTGACGGCATGGAACCGGCCTGCATCCTGCCGCAGGACGACGGCACCGACTGGTCCTGCTCGGTCGTCCTCCCGGACGGCGGCGGCATCTCGATCACCGCGGTCGAGGTAGGCGCCTCCGAGACCTTGTCCGCGCAGGTCTCCGTGTCCGCGCTCGGCCCGCCCACGATCACGGACGGGACCCCGAGCAACGGTGGCGTCCGCGGCACCGCCTACCCGGGCGCGACGGTGACCGTGCGTGCGGACTCCGGCGCCACCTGCAGCTTCGCGGCGGACAGCTCGGGCAGCTGGTTCTGCGTGCTGGGTGAGCCGCTGCCGGCCGGCGACCTCTCCGTCACCGCCACGCAGCAGGCGTCGTTCACGGGTGGACAGCGTTCCGACGCCTCCGCCCCCGTCGTCCTCTCGATCGATCGGGACGCGCCCGCTCCCCCGGTGATGACCTCGCCGGTCGCCGGCCAGGCGATGCCCCTGGGCGCCTCCACCTACGCCGGCACCGGCGAAGCGGGCGCGACCGTCACCGTGTTCGCCGACTCCACCTCCGTCTGCACGGCGGTCGTCGTCGACGGCTCCTGGACGTGCTCGGGTGCCGGTGTCCCGGCCGGCGCGCACGTGGTCCTCGCCATCCAGCAGGACGCGGCAGGCAACACGAGCGGCGCGAGCACGGCCGTCACCCTCACCTTCGGGGACGCCGCCGGAGCACCCGCCACACCCGCACCCTCCCAGCCCTCCCCGCTGCCGACGGAGGGCGCCTCGCCGGCGCCGGCCCCCGGGAGCCAGCCGCCGGGGACGCAGCAGCCGGCACCCTCACCGAGCGGCGAGCCGACGCCCGATGCGGCTCCCCCGGTCGGTGGTGGCGGCGGGCTCTGGTCGGGCTCGACGCCGTTCTCCCAGACCCTCTCCTCGACGATCGACGGCCGTGGTCAGCCCGTCTGGTGGCTCGCGGCCCTGCTCGCGCTCGCAGCCGTGGCCCTCATCGCGGTCCCGGCGCGACTCCTCGCGACCTCGACCGCCGGATGGCTGTCGATGGTCGGCGAACACCGTCGAGCGCCCGTGACGGGGCGCAACCGGCCCCGGAGCGAGTTCGAGCGCCCGCCGTCCGTGCCGCGGCCGAGCCGGTCGATCCTCGCCGTCGTCACCACCGTCCTCGCCGGCGGCATCCTGATGTTCGCGCACCCGGTCGTCGGACAGCCGGCCTACCTCCGCCTGTGGTTCGCATCCGTGCTGGCCGTGGTCGTCATCAACGTCGCAGGGCTCCTCGCCCAGCTCGTCGTCGCCCGGCGGTCCGCACTGGGTCCGATGCGGGTCAGCATCCGGAGCGGTGGCCTCGTGACCGTGGGCCTCGTGACCGCGCTGTCGAGACTGTTCGCACTGCAACCCGCGTTGCTCTTCGCCCTCCTGGCGGACCTTCGTCCAGCTCCGAGCGCTGAGGCGTCTGATGACGCCGACACGGCCTCAGGGACCGTCACGCCGGCTCGTGCGGCAGGCGTCTCCACACGGACCGCCGGTCACCTCGCTCTGGCGAGGATCGCCGCCGCCGCCGGGATCGGATCCCTCGCCTGGTTCGTGTCCGCATTGGCCGGCGAGCCGAGCGGCGCCGTCGGCGCGATGGCCGTGGAGGCCGTGAACCTGACCGCGATCGCCGGGATCGGGTCGGCGTCGATCGCGCTCCTCCCCCTGGGTCCGCTGGGCGGTCGCGCCGTCCTCGACTGGTCCAAGCCGGTGTGGCTCGCGAGTGCCTTCCTCGGCTTCACCCTGCTGTTCGGACTCCTGGGTCCGACGGCGACGATGCCCGGTGCCACCGACACCCTCGTCGGGATCCTGCTGGGTGCGCTCGTCTTCGCGGCGATCGGTGCCGGCGCGTGGGCGTGGCGTCGACACATCCGTCCGCTCCTCGACGCGCACTGAGGGCGCCGTGGCGTCCGCGGACGGCCCCGCTGGACGCGATTCGGCAGGTGGACGCGGAGGGAGCGTCAGCCGGCGTCTGCGGCGCGCTGGACGGGCAGGCCGCTGGCAGCCCACTCGGAGATGCCACCGGTGACGTTCACCGCGTCGTAGCCCTGCTGCTCGAGGTACCCCGCGACCCGTGCGCTGCGGCCACCGGAGTGGCACATCACGTAGACCGTCTCCTCGCGCGGGACCTCGTCGAGGTGGTCGAGGAAGGACGACATCGGCAGATGCCTCGCGCCGGCCACGCTCGCGACGGCGACTTCGTCGGCCTCACGGACGTCGATGATGACGGCGTCGTCGAGCTTGCTCAGTTCGGTTGGGGTGATCTCCTGCATCGCATCAGCCTACCCTCGCATCGCTGCCCCGCGGCCTGGTCCGACGGCGGGCAGACGTGAGGGCGAGGTAACCCGAATACCTCGCCCTCACTTGAGGCGTCTAGCAACCGATCGACCTGGAAGCTTGCGGCTTCCGGGACCGGCTCACGGGTGACGCCCCCACTCGAAGGTAGCGGACCGTCGGCCCCTTCCGTGACGTCGACCGCCGTGTCGCGACCCGGAAGGCGAAAATGGCGACCCCCGTTCGGGGGTGCTCACCGACGGCCGGGAGGGTCAGTGGGCGCTGTCGGGGTCGCGTGGGAGGTGGAGCTCGCCCGGGTCGACGTCCACGTCACCGACGTCGTCCGGCCCGCCCGTACCGGGGGCGACGTTGATCATGCCCGAGGCGATGTCGGGGTCGCGGACGACCGGCTGTCCGTCGTCCTGCTTGGCTTCCGTCTCGGCTTCGCTCGAGGGGCTGTAGGAGCGGTCCTTGGTCGTCCGCTCGTCGTCGTTCAGGCCGGATTCGTTCGGAGTACTCATGCTCAGCACGCTACTGGCCATCGCGGTCCGCACCCGGCCCCTTGCAGGATGGTCGAGAACGTGCAGACCTCCGAGGCCACCGGGACGGTTCGCCTCGGCCGCGATCAGTGCAGGCGGCGGAGCGACGCCGCGGCGACGATCGGCCGGGCCGCCTCGACGTACGCGGAGAGCGTCTCGCGGAGCGCAGCCGCGTTCTCGTCGGTCAGATCGATCTCGTAGTTCTCGCCGTCGATGCCGAAGCGGACGGTCTCCCCCAGTCCGCGTGGGATGTCGGAACCGTCGAGGTCGTCGATGAGCGTCGTGATCGTTCGGGTGGCCATACATCCATCCTCCCACCTCCCGAGAGGGGATCGTCGTACCCCCGGTGGGGTTCGAACCCACACTGCGGCGATTTTAAGTCGCCTGCCTCTGCCAGTTGGGCTACGGGGGCGTGCCTCTCATCGTATCGAGGCGTGAGACGCCGAGAGGCGCATGTCCCGGCTGACCGGTGACATGCGCCTCTCGAAGGACGGAGCGGGACGCTCCAGCCGCACTACTTGCTCGCGCTGACGTCCTCTGCAGGCGTCGCGTAGGCCTGCTCGTCGCCGGCGCCGGTCGGGGCACCTGCGGCGGCGGCGGCGGGAGCCTCCGACGAGGGAGCCTCAGCGGCGGGCGCTGCGGCCTCGGCCGGGGCGGCCTTCGGCTTGCGCTTGACGGGAGCCTTCCGGGCGGGCTTCTCGGCGGCTGCCGGAGCCGCGGGGGCCGCAGCAGGAGCCGCGGCGTCCGCCGGGGGCTTCGGGCGCGACGCGAAGGTCTCGAACGCCTCGCGGGGCGTCTGGACGGCCTGCAGGGAGACGATGTCGCGTCCGAGCCAGAAGTTGTTCCACCAGCCACCGAAGACGCGGAACTTGCGCTCGAAGCTCGGCATGGCCAGACCGTGGTAGCCACGGTGGGCGAACCATGCCGGGAGGCCCTTGATCGCGAGGTTGCCCGACTGGAACACGCCGACGCCGATGCCGAGACCGGCGACCGCGCCCATGTTCTTGTGGAAGTAGTTCTTCGGCTCCTCGCCACGGAGGACCGCGGTGATGTTCTTCGCGAGGAGCTTGCCCTGACGCACGGCGTGCTGCGCGTTCGGCACGCAGAACCCGCCGACACCGCCGCCGCTGAGGTCGGGGACGGCGGAGACGTCGCCGGCCGCCCAGGCGCCCTCGACGATGTCGTCGTCGGTGCCCACGCGGAGGTCGGCGCGGGTCTTGATGCGGCCACGCTCCTCGACGGGGAGGTCGCCACCACGGACGACACCCGGGTTCGCCATGACGCCGGCGGTCCAGACGATGAGGTCGGACTCGAACGACTCACCCGTGGAGAGCTCGATCTTGCCATCGACCGCGGACTGCAGCTGCGTGTCGAGGTGCACGAGCGCGCCGCGCTCGGCCAGGTTCTTGAGGACCCAGTGGCTCGTCTCGATCTTGACCTCGGGCATGATGCGCCCCATGGCCTCGATGAGGTGGAAGTGCGTGTCCTCGAAGGAGAGCTGCGGGTAGAACTTCAGCAGCGAGCTGGCGAAGGAACGCAGCTCGGCGAAGACCTCGATACCGGCGAACCCGCCACCGACGACGGTGAACGTGAGCAGGCGGTCGCGCTCGGGACCGGCGGGCAGGTTGGCCGCCTTGTCGAAGTTGGAGAGCACGCGGTCGCGGATCGCGACGGCCTCCTCGATCGTCTTCAGACCGATCGCGGTGTCGGCGACACCCGGGATGGGGAAGGTCCGGGAGACGGCGCCGGCGGTGACGACGATGATGTCGTAGTCGACCTCCCACGGCTCGCCGATCTCCGGCGTGATCGTCGCCTTCTTCTCGGCGTGGTTGATGCCCGTGACCTTGGCGGTGATCACGTTGGTGGACTTCAGGTGACGACGCGGCGAGACGACCGCGTGACGCGGCTCGATGGAACCGGCGGCGACCTCGGGGAGGAACGGCTGGTAGGTCATGTACGGCAGCGGGTCGACCATGGTGACTTCGGCTTCGCCACGGCGAAGCTGCTTCTCGAGCTTCCAGGCGGTGTAGAACCCGGCGTAACCACCACCGACGATCAGAATTTTGGGCACGGCGAACGATCTCCTACGTCAAGACGATTGGTTCAGATCAATGTCTGAGAATATCGGAACAGAGTACTACTTCCGCAGTACCCGCTTGAAATGCCTGGTAGCGCCTATGACACCGAGCGCCACCAGGCTACCAGTTCCGAGCAGGAGCGCCAGCGGCAATGACCCGTAGAGCAGGGTGCTCGGGGTGGGCAGGAAGGGGTTCGCGCGGACCTCGACGGCCTCGCCCTCCGGGATCGCGGGTGGCTGCGGTTCCGGTGTCGGCCGGTGGAACCCGTCGGCCGGATCGGTGTCCTGCGGAGCACGCCGGTAGAGCGTGATCCAGTCGGACAATTGCTCCTCCGGAGACGTCGACGCTGGCCCGACGGTCGCGCTGACCGCCCGCTCGGCGTCGATGAGACCGGCGCCGTAGATCGGACTCTGGGCGGAATCGCCCACCTGCTTCGCCGTGGCGGTCACTCGCTCGATGGCGTCGGCCGCGCTGAGGTCCGGCCACGCCGAGCGCACGAGCGCGACCAGCCCGGAGACGATCGGCGCCGCGCCGCTCGTGCCCTGCCACTGCACGGAGGAACCGGCCGGCGTCACCCCGACGAGCTGCTCGCTCGGCGCGGCGACCGCGATCGTGATGCCCTGGCTCGAGGCGTCGAAGCTCGCCGAGCCCGTCCGGTCCACGCCCGCGACGGTCAGCACCCCGGGGATCGTGGCGGGGGCGCCGACCTCGACCGTCCCGCTCCCCCGGTTGCCCGCCGCGGCGACGACGACCACGTCGTGCGAGAAGGCGTACAGGAACGCGTCGTCCCAACTGGTCGGCCAGTCGAGACTGTTGCGGGTGAGGGACATGTTGATGACGTCCGCACCGTTGTCGACGGCCCACCGGACGGCCGTGGCGATCTGCTCGTCCCAGGGCACGACCGTAGACCCCTCCGAGCCGAACCCGACCGAGATGGAGAGCAGCCGGGCCTCCGGAGCGACGCCGATGACGCCCGCGCCACCCGTCCGGCCGCGGCCCGCGATCATCGACGCGACGAGCGTCCCGTGCTCACTCCCCTCGGACCCAACCGGGGTCCGTCCGTCGGCGCTGCCGAGACCGGAGACGTCGACGCCGCCCGCCACCGCACCGTTCAACTCCGTGGGGCCGTCGGCGATCCCCGTGTCGATGACCGCGACGGTGACCCCGGCGCCCTTCGTCGTCTCCCACGCCGTGGTGAACCCGTAGTCGTCGAGCCAGTACTGCATGTCGCGGACGGTGTCCGCCGAGGCCGGGAGTGCCGGTGCGACGACGAGGATGACTGCCACCAGGGCACCCAGCGCGGGGCGCAGACCACGGAGACCACGCGGACGGCGTCCGTGTCGCTCCCCGACGCTCCCCCGCGTGCGACGTCCGTCGCGTGCGGGGGCTATCCCAGACCCGCCTGGCCGTCCGCGCATGCGCAGACCTCCGGGCTCCACGTCGCACGCTCGAGCGCGAGGTCGCCGATGGGGTTGACGCCCGGGCCGGCCGCGAGGGCGTGGCCGACGAGCGCGTGCAGGCATTTGACCCGGACCGGCATGCCGCCGGCGGAGATCCCGTCGATCTCGGCGACCTCGGCGATGGAGGTGCGGTCGGCGAGGTAGGCGGCGTGAGCGCTCGCGTACCCGCTCCGCAGCTCCTCGTCCTCGGCGAGCAGCTCGGTGTACTCGTTCATGACCTGCGTCGCCTCGAGCGAGGACACCGCGGCGGTGGCCGCAGGATGCGTCAGGTAGTAGAAGGTGGGGAACGGCGTGCCGTCGGCGAGACGCGGTGCCGTGGAGACCACGGTCGGGGCACCGCACACACAGCGTGCGGAGATGCCGACGACGTCCCGTGCCGGGCGTCCGAGTTGCGCCGACACGATCTCGACGTCGCGCTCGGAGACGGGGCCGAAGGGAGGGGTGCTCATGGTTCCATTATCGCCGGGATCACCGACGTCGCTCGACGTCAGCCTCCGGCGGGCGGCGCGGCGGGTGTCGTCTGCGCGGGCGCCGGTGTCTGCGCCGGGTCGGTGGCGTCGGTCGCGGTCGGTGCCGGCGAGTACCCTGTGGCGACGAGCGAGGCCAGCAGTCCGTCGAGCCAGTCCGACTTCGCGTCGACGAGGGTGTCGCTCACCGGGGTCTCGGTCGTGGGCAAGGACGCCGGGTCGACGTCGTTGATGATGATGTAGCTCACCTCGCCGGGCAGCGCGTAGAACAGGCGGTCGCGGGCCTGCGTCATGACGTAGCTCTGGTCGTTCCACCGTTCGCGCTCCGCCTGCTGGGCGTCGACCTTGGCCTGGGTGTCGGCGACCGAGGCCTGCAGGACCGCGATCTGCTGCCGCTGCTCGAGGAAGGTCTTGAGGTTCGGGGCGAGGACGACGACACCGAGGACCAGGATGCCGAGGAGGAGCACGCTGAACCCCGAGAGGCGGAGGCTCCGCAGCCATCCGCCGGCCTCGGACGGGCGTGCCGGGGCCGTCCTCGTCGATCCGGTCCGCGTCCGCGGGCCCGAGGAACCGGCGGCCGCCGAGCGGGCGGCCTTGGTCGCGGGTCGCGTCGCCTTCGTCGCGGATCGCGCCGGCTTCGCCGTGGCTCCCGCTGCGCGCTTGGACGGCGCGGCGCCCCGCGGCGCGGTCGCCTTGTCGGCTGACGGCCGCCGAGACGCCGACGACCGCTGCTTCGCCGTGCTGGCGGACGACGTCCCGCTCGTCGGCGGCGTGCCCTTCGGCTCGCCTCCGGCCGGCATCGATGGCTTCTTCACAGGCGCCTCCCGCACACGACGAAGGCTCTCAGGGGTGCCGATCGGCACCCCTGAGAGCCTTCAGGTGACGATGCTTAGGCGGTGAACCGGGGGAAGGCGCTGCGGCCGGCGTAGACGGCTGCCTGGCCCAGCTCCTCTTCGATCCTCAGCAACTGATTGTACTTCGCGACCCGCTCGCTGCGTGCAGGCGCACCGGTCTTGATCTGGCCCGCGTTCGTGGCGACGGCGAGGTCGGCGATCGTGGTGTCCTCGGTCTCACCGGAGCGGTGCGAGAGGATCGTGGTGTAGCCGGAGCGCTGCGCGAGCGAGACCGCGTCGAGCGTCTCGGTGAGCGTACCGATCTGGTTGACCTTGACGAGCAGCGAGTTCGCCGCACCCTTGGCGATGCCGTCGGCGAGACGCTTCGGGTTCGTGACGAACAGGTCGTCGCCGACGATCTGGACCTTGGAACCAAGCTCCGGCGTGAGGTGGGCGTACCCGGCCCAGTCGTCCTCGGCCAGCGGGTCCTCGATCGTGATGAGCGGGTAGTTCGCGACGAGGTCGGCGTAGTACGCGGTCATCTCGGTGCTGTTGAGCGCCTTGCCCTCGAACTGGTAGGCGCCCTCCTTGTAGAACTCGCTGGAGGCGACGTCGAGGCCGAGCGCGATGTCGGTGCCGACCGTGAAGCCGGCCTGCTCGATGGCCTCGACGATGAAGTCGAGGGCTGCGCGGTTGTGCTCGAAGTCGGGGGCGAAGCCGCCCTCGTCGCCGAGGCCGGTGGCGAAGCCCTTCGACTTCAGCAGGCCCTTCAGCGTGTGGTACGTCTCGGTGCCCCAGCGGAGCGCCTCACGGAAGCTCGGAGCACCGATCGGCAGGATCATGAACTCCTGGATGTCGACGCCGGTGTCGGCGTGCGAGCCACCGTTGATGATGTTCATCATCGGGACGGGCAGGACGTGGGCGTTGGCGCCGCCGACGTACCGGTAGAGCGAGAGGTCCGCGGAGTCCGCAGCGGCACGGGCGACCGCGAGGCTGGCGCCGAGGATGGCGTTCGCGCCGAGGCGGCTCTTGTTCTCGGTGCCGTCGAGCTCGATCATGGTGTGGTCGACGAGACGCTGGTCGTCCGCCTCGATGCCCTCGAGGGCCGGGCCGATCTCGTCGAGGACGGCGTCGACCGCCTTCTCGACACCCTTGCCGAGGTACCGTGCGGCATCGCCGTCACGCAGCTCGTACGCTTCGAACGCACCGGTCGATGCGCCGGACGGGACTGCTGCACGACTGACCGTGCCGTCCTCCAGGAGCACCTCGACCTCGACGGTCGGGTTGCCTCGGGAGTCGAGAATTTCGCGAGCGCCTACTGCCTCGATGAGTGCCACTGATGTTCTCCTTGTGGGGATTGGGACGTGGGACGGGTACGACGGCCGCCCGCGCTCAGTCTAGTGACATCGGCTGAACGGGCGCAGGGCCCCGGTCCGTCGACGGGTGACACGCCTCAGCGGTCGAGGCGGAAGCTCGAGACGATGCCGTGGTGGTCACTCCCCTGCGCGTCGCCGACGGCGTTGTGGGTCGCGACCATGCCGCGCACGAACACGTGGTCGAGTCGCATGAGCGGGGTGCCCGCCGGCCAGGTGAGGCCGAACCCGCCCTCGCTCTGATTCGGTTCCGAGACCTCGCTCTGCAACGCGGCGAGCGCGCGGTCGGAGGCGGAGGCGTTGAAGTCGCCCATGACGACGACGCGGTCCCTGGTGTTCGCCGCGACGGCCTCCGCCAGTTCCTCGAGCATCACGTCGCGCTCGGCGTGCGCGCCGGGGCGGGCGGAGTCCGCGTGGATCACGTAGACGCTCACCGCACCCGCCGGCGTCTCCACGACGGCGTTGATCGCCCGATACCAGTCGAGGCCGAGCTTCAGGCCGACCGAGTCCTCGATCGGATATCGACTCCAGAGGCCGACGGTCCCGGTGACGACGGAGTACGGGTAGGCGGCGTCGAGGGTCGCCGCGAGAGGCTCTCGGTCCTGGTCCTCGATCTCCTGCAGCGCGATGAGGTCCGCCCCGCTCGCCGCGAGCGAGCCCGCGATCACCGCCGGGTCGCCCTCGGGACCGAGGTTCTGGCTGGCGACGGACAGTGCTGCCGCCGCCGGGACGGCTTGCCGCGCATCGCCCAGCGGGACGACGCCCGGCCCGAACAGGAAGCCCCAGACGAGCGTCGGGGCGAGCAGGCCGATGACGGCTCCCGGCGTGCGCGCCACGAGCACCAGGAGGGCGAGGACGGGGAGCACGACCCAGGTCCACGGCAACGCGTTGTCCCACACGAGGCCCAGGCCGAGGACATCCGGCACGAGCGCGTGTGCGGCCGTGAGGAGCGCGAGCGGGACGCCCACGAGCAACGCGATCGTGGTCGCCTTGCGACGGACACGACCGACGCCGCGGCGGACGGGGACGGCCGTCTCCGGCGCGCGGCGCGAGCGCGGCGGGGAGGCCATGGCGGTCATCGGAACCAGTTCTTCGGTCGAGGGGTCGTGAGCGGGCGTCCACCTCGCGGTGCGGTTCCGTCGGAATGCTCCATCCTGCCCCGAAGAGCTGGGCAGGCGCTCGGAAGCGCGCCGTGCGTCGCGGACCTCGTCGCGCGGAGGCTCAGTCGAGCGGCTTGAACTCGAGCGATTCGCGCGTCGAGTCCGCCGCCACGAAGGCGAAGGAACCGAACCCGGCCGCCGTCACGCGCTCGAGGAGCGCTCGGAGGTTCTTCACCCGTGCCTCGAGGCGGACGCGGCGACCCTCGGCGACGAGTCTCGCCTTGAGCGCGACGAGCGTGGCCGGGGCGACGTCGCGGTCGTGCACGAGGACGACGGACTCCCCGGCGGCGTCGCTCGGGAGCTCGACGAGGTCCACGATGCGCTCGAACCCGATCGAGAACCCGGCGGCGGGCACATCCTGACCGAGGAAGCGACCGATCATCCCGTCGTAGCGACCGCCACCACCGAGCGAGTATCCGAGATCCGGGTGGGCGATCTCGAAGATCGCACCCGTGTAGTAGCCCATCCCGCGGACGAGGAAGGGGTCGAAGACGAGAGGGTTCGCGAACGGGTCGGCCGGCTGGCCCTGGAGCGGGCTCGCCGCAGCGACGGCCTTGCCGAGTGCGTCGAGCTCCGCCACCACGGTGTCGTCCGCACCGGCCGGCAGGGCCTTCCGGATCGCGCGTTCGCCGAAGGTGTTGAACTCCATCGTCTGCGGACGGGAGAAGAAGGCCTCGAGGGCGTCCACCGCCGCTTCGTCGACTCCACGTCCGCGGAGCTCGGCGACCACACCCGCCTCGCCGATCTTGTCGAGCTTGTCGATCGTGATGAGCACCTGCGCGTGCGTCTCGGCGGGGAAGCCCAGGGCGTCGAGCATGCCGATCAGCAGGCGGCGGTCGTTGATGCGCACCGTGGACCCGGTGATCCCGAGTTCGACCAGGGTCGCGAGCGTCGCGGTGATGAGCTCGGCCTCGGCGAGGTTCGAGGCTTCGCCGATGATGTCGATGTCGCACTGCACGAACTGGCGGTACCGGCCCTGCTGCGGCCGCTCGCCGCGCCAGACCGGCGCGATCTGGATGGAGCGGAACACCGGTGGCAGCTCCGCCCGGTGCGAGGCGTAGAACCGCGCGAGCGGCACCGTGAGGTCGAACCGCAACCCGAGGTCGGTGAGCTCGGTCTGGTTCTCGGCCGCGGCCACGATGGCCTCCGGCGTGAGCTTGCGCCGGAGGATGTTGAACGCCATCTTCTCGTTGTCGCCGCCGAGCCCGGAGTGCAGGCGGTCGTACTCCTCGACCACCGGCGTCTCGATCTCGTCGAAGCCGTGCGCGGTGAACACCCGGCGGATGGTGCCCAGCGCGTGCTCCCGACGGGCCTTGTCGGCGGGGAGGAAGTCACGCATGCCGCGCGGCGGGTTCACTGGAGCAGCCATGCCTCAATTCTGGCACGGCGCCGACGGTGTCCAGTGAGGGTGTGACCGGCGATCAGCCGTCCCGGTCGGCCGTCGTCGGTGCCGCACCGGGGCGCTCGGCGTCGAGGACCCGTGCACTGAGCCGACGGACCGCGGTGCGCAGCGCCCGCTCGGCGTCGAGCCCGTCGGCCTTCGCCGCGGCGACCACGGCGAGGAGGTGGTCGCCGAGGGCGTCCTCGTCGGCGAACCGCTCCACCTCGGGCTCCGGCCGCACGCCGAGCGAGGCGGCCCGGCCGAGCACCTTGTCGGCGAGGGCGAGCGAGGGCATCGCCTGTGGGATCCCCTCGAGGGCGCTCGCCCGCTGCGCCTTCTCGGTCGCCTTCGCCGCGTTCCAGACCCGCAGGACGTCCTCCGGGGTCGGTGCCTGCTCGTCACCGAAGACGTGCGGGTGCCGGTGGACCATCTTGCGGGTGACCGCTTCGGCGACGTCGTCGAAGTCGAACGGTGCGTCCGGGTCGCGTGACGCGATCTCCGCGTGGAAGACGACCTGCCACAGCACGTCACCGAGCTCCTCGACGAGATCCTCGCGCGACCCCGCCTCGACGGCTTCGACGAGTTCGTAGCTCTCCTCGATCAGGTACGGGACGAGCATCCGGTGGTCGATGCCCTGCGTCCACACGCACCGGTCGCGGATCTGGCGCATCGCGTCGACGAGGCGCGCACCGGAGGTGTCGCCGACAGGCACACTGCTCATCGGCGCGGTCCGCCGAGACGAGCGTCACCCGCGCGCCCGGTCCGGGACAGCAGCCGTACGATGCGGTCCCTGGCTTCGGTGAACGGCGGATAGACGAGCGACAGGGTGTCGGGCGAGAGGGGCTTGGAGAACACCGCCTTGGCGTGGCTGAACGTGTCGAAGGAGTGGCGACCGTGGTACGCGCCCATCCCGCTCGCTCCCACGCCACCGAACGGCAGTCCGGGGACCATCAGGTGGGCGGCCGGGACGCCGAAGGCGAGGGCCCCGGACGAGGTGTCCCGGGTGAATCGGCGGCGGGTGGTCGCGTCGTCGCTGAAGACGTAGAGCGCGAGCGGCTTCTCCCCCGCGCGGATGTGGGCGATGGCCTGCTCGAGACCCGACACGTGGAGGATCGGCAGGATCGGCCCGAAGATCTCCTCCTGCATGATCGCGGCGGACGCGTCGACGCCGTTCACGACCGTCGGGGCGATGTACCGCTGTGATGCATCCACCACACCGCCGATGACCGGTTCCAGTCCGCCGAGGAGGCCGCTGACCCGCCCGAAGTGTCGGTCGGAGATGATGCGACCGTAGTCGGCGTTCCCGGCGGGATCGGCGCCGTAGAGGTGCGCGACCGCATCGCGCAGGTACGGGACCAGCCGGTCGGCCACGGATTTCGTGGCGAGCACGTAATCGGGGGCGACGCAGGTCTGTCCAGCGTTCATGAGTTTGCCCCACATGATCCGTCGGGCGGCGTCCGCGAGGTCGACCGTGTCATCGATGTAGACCGGCGACTTGCCACCGAGTTCGAGGGTGATCGGCGTCAGGTGCTCCGCCGCCGCCCTGGCGACGACCCGCCCGACGGGGGCCCCTCCCGTGTAGAAGAGGTGGTCGAACCGTTCGGCGAGGAGGGCGGTGGCGACCTCCGCATCGCCCTCGACGACCGCGACCGCGCGGTCGTCGAGGTACTCGGGGAGCAGCCGGGCGAGCGCCGCGCTCGTCGCGGGGGCGAGCTCGCTCGGTTTCAGCAGGACGGCGTTCCCGGCGGCGAGCGCTCCGATCATCGGGCCGAGGGACAGTTGGACCGGATAGTTCCACGGCCCGATCACGAGGACGACGCCGACCGGCTCCGCCACGACCGACGCGGAGGCCGGCGCGAGGGTCAGCGGCACGGCCACCCGCCGCGGCTTGACCCAGCGCTTCAGGTGCTTCAGCGTGTGGTCGAGCTCACTGATGAGGAGACCGATCTCGGTGATCTGCGCCTCCGTGCCGCTCTTGCCCAGGTCAGTGGCGAGCGCCCGCTCCAACTCGTCCCCGCGCTCGAGCAGCAGCTGCTTCACCGCACGGAGCTGCCGGATGCGCCAGGCGAGGGGCTTCGTCGCTCCGCGGTCGAAGGCCTGTCGGAGCCGGGCCACGGTGTCGGCGACGACCGTCTCCGGGTCTTGGATCGTCCGGGTGCTGGTCGCCATGGGTTCCTCCGACTCGACGGGATCGTGCGCCCCAGCATACGTCCGCCGACCGATCACCCGCGGGGCGGGACGGCCGGCTCATCGACGCCGGCTGCGGCGAGGAAACGCCCGACCCCGGCCGCGATCTCGGGCGATCTCGTGTGGTGCAGGTAGTGGTCGGCGTCGAGCGGGACGACCTCGCCGCGGATGACGCTCGCCGCCTGGTCCTCGTGCAGCGGGAGCCAGCCCTCCACCGTCGGGTTGTGACGTTGCACGAACAGCAGCACCGGGAGGTCGCTCGGAAAGGTCTTCCCCTTCGCCGCGCGGAAGTTCGCCGCGATGCGGGACATCTCGTCCGACGACGTGGCACTCGAGGTGTTCCGCTGCGAGATCATCCCGAGCTGCTCCCGGGTGTGCTGCTCGTAGGGCGGATCCGGGTAGGGGTCTCCCGACAGCGCCGTGACGAGACGGGTGATACCGAGCGCCTTGGCCGCGCGCAGGGCGTCGACCGGCAGGGCCGCGTCCATCCCGGGCTGGTCGGGGACGCTGCTGTCGATACCGACGAACGCCGTCACCTCGTCACGGAACCGCTCGACGTAGTCCAGTGCGTAGATCCCGGCGATCGAGTGCCCCATGAGCACGTACCGGTCGATGCCGAGCTCGGAGACGGCCTCGTGGATCTCGGAGACGATGTTCGCGGTCGTGCGGGGCGCGTCGGTCTGGTCGCTGAGCCCGTACCCGAGCGGCTCGACGACGACCACCCGGTACGTCGCGGACAGCTCGTCGGTGAGCGGCGAGAAGTCGAGCACGGGCGAACCGGTGCCGAAGCCCGGCAGCAGGACGATCGTCTGCTGACCCTCCCCCGCCACCTGGACGTTCATGCGTCTGCCGTCGACCTCGACCCGCTGCCCGTAGTCCTCGATGCGCGTGGCCTCGGAAGCCGATGTGGCGGTGTTGACGATGGTGGTCGTGAGGAGCCCGGCGAGCACGAGCGCGACGAGCGCCACGACCCCGGTGAGGACGATGCGGAGGAACTTCTTCATCCCTCCACGCTAGGAATGAACGACACCTGTCGGATCAGCCGCGGGTGCCGATCTCGTCGTCCCGAAGTCCCATCAGGACCGCGGCGTCTCGGCCGCAGGTACCTCCGGCAGCGGGTAGATCGCGTTGAGGAACTGCTGCACCCACGCGATGAGGTCCGTGTCGGCCAAGGCTTCATCACCCACCCGCGGCAAGGGCACGATGACGGTGTTCGTCTGCGCCAGGTACTTCGCACCGGGGTACATGCGACGCAACCGGGTCTGGATCGAATCCGGCAGATCGGCGGGCGTGACCCGGAGGTTCGGCCCCACGGCGATGAGGTCGCTGAGTCCGGAACGCTGCGCCCGCTGCCGCAGCCGTGAGACCGCCACGAGCGTGCTCACCTGCGCCGGCGGTTCGCCGTAGCGGTCGGTGAGCTCGTCGATGACGAGGTCGATCTGGCCGTCCTTCGCGGCGGGACCGGAGGCGGCGGACAGCTTCTGGTAGGCCTCGAGCCGCAGGCGCTCGCTGTCCACGTACTCCTCGGGGATGTGCGCGTCGACCGGCAGTTCCAGCCGGAGTTCCGTCTGGCCCTCGGCGACGTCACCGCGGAAGGTGGACACGGCCTCGCCGATCATGCGGAGGTAGAGGTCGAACCCGACACCGGCGATGTGCCCCGCCTGCTCGCCACCCAGCATGTTGCCGGCGCCCCGGATCTCGAGGTCCTTGAGCGCGACCTGCATGCCGCTGCCGAGCTCGTTGTTGGCCGCGATCGTCGACAGGCGGTCGTGGGCGGTCTCGGAGAGGGGCTTGTGCTCGTCGTAGAGGAAGTACGCGTAGGCGCGCTCGCGACCGCGCCCGACCCGCCCACGGAGCTGGTGCAGCTGACTCAGGCCGTACTTGTCGGCGCGGTCGATGATGATCGTGTTCGCGTTCGAGATGTCGAGGCCGGTCTCGATGATCGTCGTGCAGACGAGGACGTCGAAGCGGCGCTCCCAGAAGTCGACGACGACCTGTTCGAGTGCGGCCTCGCCCAGCTGGCCGTGCGCGATCGCGATCCGCGCCTCCGGGACGAGCTCGGCGAGGTCGGCCGCGACCCGGCTGATCGACGACACACGGTTGTGGACGAAGAAGATCTGCCCCTCGCGGAGGAGTTCGCGCCGGATCGCCGCCGAGACCTGCTTGCCGTTGTACGGCCCGACGAACGACAGGATGGGGTGCCGGTCCTCCGGCGGCGTCGCCAGGGTCGACATCTCCCGGATGCCGGTGACGGCCATCTCGAGCGTGCGCGGGATCGGCGTCGCGCTCATCGCCAGGATGTCGACGTTCGTCTTCAGTTTCTTGAGGGCGTCCTTGTGCTCGACGCCGAACCGCTGCTCCTCGTCGATGATCACGAGACCGAGGTCCTTGAAGTGCACCTTGTCGGTCAGCAGGCGGTGGGTGCCGATGATGACGTCGACGGTGCCGTCCGCCAGTCCGGCGAGCGCCTCCTTCGCCTCCTTGTCGCTCTGGAACCGGCTGAGCGGTCGGAGGTGCACCGGGAATCCGGCGAAGCGCTCCTGGAAGGTCTCGAAGTGCTGCTTGACGAGCAACGTCGTCGGCACGAGCATCGCGACCTGCTTGCCGTCCTGGACCGCCTTGAACGCCGCCCGGACGGCGACCTCCGTCTTGCCGAACCCGACGTCGCCGGACAGGAGGCGGTCCATCGGGATCTCCCGCTCCATGTCGGCCTTGACCTCGTCGATGGTCTGCAGCTGGTCGGGCGTCTCCGCGAACGGGAACGCCTCCTCCAGCTCGCGCTGCCACGGGGTGTCGGGCCCGAAGGCGTGCCCCTTCGACGCCATGCGGGCCGAGTACAGCTTGACGAGCTCGACCGCGATGTCGCGGACGGCCTTGCGCGCCTTGCTCTTGGCCTGGGACCAGTCGCTGCCGCCCATCTTGCTCAGCTGCGGGGCCTCGCCGCCGACGTAGCGCGTGAGGAGGTCGAGCTGGTCGGTGGGGACGAGCAGTTTGTCGCCCGGGTACCCGCGTTTCGACGGCGCGTACTCGAGCACGAGGTACTCACGCGTGCTCTTCACGGGGTTGCGGCCACCGCTCGAGACCTCCCGTTGGGTCATCTCGACGAACTTGCCGATGCCGTGGGTCTGGTGCACGACGAAGTCGCCCGAGCGCAACTGCATCGGGTCGACGACGTTCTTCCGGCGGGTGGCGAGCTTCTTGACGAGTCGCGAGTCGTAGCCGGCGGTCCGCCCGTAGAACTCGGTCTCGCCGAGCAGCATGAGCTTCGATGACTCGAGCTCGAAGCCGCCCTCGACGTCGGCCTGCAGCAGGTAGGCGACCCCGGGCTCGGGGTCGGCGGGCAGCTCGTCGACCATGCGTGCGGCGATCTCGTGCTCGGCGAGGACGTCGGCGGCTCGCTCGACGAGGCCGACCCCGCGCGCGGCGACGATGACCGTCCAGCCCTCACGGACGCGGGCGGCGACGTGCTCGATGGCGCCCTCGACGTTGCCGTGGAAACTCGGCACCGTGTCGCCCTCGACCGTGACCGTGAGCAGTTCGTCGAGTTCGAGGTGCTCGGGGAGCGTCTCGACGTCCGGCCCGGCACGGAAACCGCTGAGGGTCCACCACGGGTGGTCGGGGGCCGGAGCCCCTGGTGCACTGAACGTGACGGAGTCCTTCAGCGCCCCGAGCGACATGAAGTCGCCGGACGCGAGGTCGATCGGCGCGTTCGCCCCCACGGTCGCCGCGCTCCAGGCGGCGGCGAGGAACTCGCGGTTCGTCTCGGCGAGGCTGATCGAGCGCGTCACGACGCGCTCCGGTGAGACGACGGCCACGGCCGCTCCGTCCGGCAGGTAGTGCGTCAGCGGCACGAGGCGGTCGACGAGCGCCGGGGTGAGCGACTCCATGCCCTCGACGGCGATGCCCTCCGCGATCTTCTCGAGGATGCCGGTCAGGCTCGGGAACTCGTGCTGCATCTCCGCGGCGCGCTGCCGGACGGCCGGACTGAGGAGCAGCTCACGCGACGGCGGCAGGCGGATGGCGTCGACCGGCTCGGGCAGCGAGCGCTGGTCGGCCACCGAGAACGCCCGGATGCCGTCGACCTCGTCGCCGAAGAACTCGACCCGGTAGGGGTGGTCCGCGACGGGCGGGAAGACGTCGAGGATGCCGCCGCGCAGCGCGAACTCGCCGCGCCGGGACACCATGTCGACGCGGGTGTACGCCAGCTCGACGAGCCGGAGGGCGATGGCGGCCAGGTCGTGCCCGCGGCCTCCCTGGACGAGCTCGATCGGGGCGGTGTCGGTGAGGTTGTCCGCCACGGGCTGGAGGGCCGCTCGGACCGACGCCACGAGGAGGAACGGACGCTCGCCGGTCCAGGCGCCGAGCCGCCGCAGCGCCTCGAGTCGTCGTCCGACGATCTCCGCGCTCGGGCTGAGGCGCTCGTGCGGCAACGTCTCCCAGGCGGGGAACTCCACGATCTCGGCTTCCGGCATGAGGTCGCTGAGCGCGGAGCGGAGCCGCTCCGAGTCGCGGCCGGTCGCCGTCACGACGAGGGCCGCCTGAGATGCACCCTGGCGACCGCGTTCGTCCATGAGCGCCGCGAGGAGCGGGGCACGGAGGCCGTCGATCACGGAGAAGTCCGCGCTCTTGCCCGCATACGCAAGGGCGTCGTCGATCGTTGCGGCGCGCCGAAGCGCGTGAGTCAAACCCTGAAGCGTCACCGGGACAGCCTACGCCGAGCCACCGACACCGGTGACCGGACGGGCCCGTCCGCCACCGCTGTCAATCGGCTGCGGACGACGCCCCATGCGCCGTCCCGGTCCGCCTGACGCGCCATGATTGAGGCATGACCAGCACGGAGCCCCGGCCCGACCAGTACGCAGCGGTGGAGCCGGTTCGCGGCTTCCCCCTCCCGCCCATCCGTCAGCCGATCCGCCGGATCGGCGCACGGACGTTCGACTTCTCGAAGCAGGTCGCGGTCATGGCGATCATCAACCGCACCCCCGACTCCTTCTTCGACCAGGGCGCGACGTTCTCGCTCGACCGCGCCGTCGAGGCGGCGGTGACGGCCGCAGAACAGGGCGCGGACTGGGTCGACATCGGCGGCGCGAAGTTCGCCCCCGGTCCGGAGATCCCGGCGGCCGAGGAACTGGACCGGGTCCTCCCGGTGGTCGAGGCGCTCGCCGCTCGCAGCGACGTCGTGATCTCCGTCGACACCTTCCGCCCCGAGGTCGCCGCCGCCTGCATCGCGGCCGGCGCCTCCGTCATCAACGACACGACCGGCATCCACGATCCGGCACTCGCCGACGTGGTCGCCGCGAGCGAGGCGACCCTCGTCATCACGCACAGCCTGGCGAAGCCCCGGCAGCCGCACCCTCGGCCGCACTACGACGACGTCGCGCGCGAGGTCGCCGCGTTCCTCGCCGACCGGGTGGAGCTCGCGATCGCACACGGCGTCCCCGAGTCCCGACTCATCGTCGACCCGGGCCACGACCTCAACAAGACCACGGTGCAGACGCTCGAACTGACCCGCCACCTGGGTGAGATCGCCGCACTCGGCTTCCCGACGCTCGCCGCCGTGTCGAACAAGGACTTCATCGGCGAATCCCTGGACCGCCCGAAGACGGAGCGCCTCGAAGGGTCACTCGCCGCGGCGACCGCCTGCATCCTGCTCGGTGCTCGCATCGTGCGCATGCACGCCGTGCCGGAGTCCATCGCCGCCGTGCGCATGGTCGAGGCGATCCTCGGCTTCCGCGCGCCGGTCGCGCCCGTCCACAACCTCTGACCCACACCCCTCGAGGAGCCCGATGAGCACCCCCACCATCACCAGTCTCGTCCCCGGACGGGACGAGGCCATGTCGATCGACGACCTCGTGGCCGCGTACACCGTCGACGATCGCGCCGCCACGACGGTCCGCGTCAACTTCGTGGCGAGCCTCGACGGCGGCGCGACCGTCGACGGCGTCTCCGGAGACCTCGGCGGACCGGCCGACAAGGTCGTGTTCGACATCCTGCGCCGGCTCGCGGACGTCGTCCTCGTCGGAGCGGGCACGGTACGCGACGAAGGGTACGGGGCGATGCGCCTCGACGTCGACGCCGCGACCTGGCGGGACGAACACGACCTCCCGCTGCACCCCGTGTTCGCGATCGTCTCCGGTTCGCTCGACCTCGACCTCCGCTCGGACGTCTTCACCCTCGCTCCCGTCCGCCCGCTCGTCGTCACGACGGATCGGGCCGACCCGGCGAAGCGTGCGGCGATCGAAGCGGTCGCCGACGTCGTCGTGTGCGGCGACGAACACGTCGAACCGGCGAGGGTGGTCGAGGCGCTCGCGGAACGCGGCCTGCGGCAGATCCTCTGCGAGGGCGGGCCGGCGCTGTTCGGCTCGTTCATCGACGCGGACGCCGTCGACGAGTTCTGCCTGACGATCAGCCCGACCCTCGTCGGTGGCCAGAGCTCGCGGATCTCGGCCGGGCCATCGCCGGCGGCGCCGCGCGGGTTCCACCTGCAGCACCTCCTGCGTTCGGAGGACCTGCTGCTCTCCCGGTACGTGCGAGCCCGACCGACGTCCACGCCGGAGTCGTCTACCCGGTGACCCGGCCCCGGGACACCACCGTGGCGCCGACGACCCCGCAGCTCGCGGGGGTCAGGCCCCGTGGAACCGGGTCTGGGCCGCGAGGAGCCCTTCGGACACGAGGAGCTCGACAGCGTCCGCCCCATCGGAGACGAGCATCGGAAGCTGCTCCCGCTCCGTCCCCGCGAAGTCCTTGAGGACGAAGTCGGCTGCGTCCTGACGGCCGGGCGGGCGGCCGATGCCGACGCGCACCCGCGAGAACTCCGGAGTCTTCAGGGCCGCAGCGATGTCGCGGATGCCGTTGTGGCCACCGTGGCCGCCGCCCTGCTTGAGCTTGATGGAGTCGAACGGGATGTCGAGCTCGTCGTGGACGGCGATGACGTGGTCGGGCTCCACCGAGAAGAACTGGGCGAGCGCCGCGGTCGGCCCACCGGACAGGTTCATGTAGCTGTTCGGCTTCGCGAGGATGAGCTTCGGGCCTCCGGGGACGAGTCGTCCCTCCGCCACGCGGGCGTTGCCCTTGTGGCTCTTGAAGGTGCCACCGATCCGCTTCGCGAGTTCGTCGAGGACCATCTGTCCGACGTTGTGCCGGTTGCGGGCGTATTGCTCGCCAGGGTTGCCGAGCCCGACGACGAGCCATGTGTCTGCAGCCATGCTGCCTTCCTGATCGAACGCCTCGGTACGCCCGGTGAGACCGGCCAGAAACCGAGCGAACCTGCCGCCTGCCATGCCCCGAGACTATCGGGGCCGGCGGGCGACAGGTTCGTCTGCTGGGGTGGTGACTACTCTGCGGCCTCGGCTGCGGTCTCCTCGGCGGCGGCCTCAGCGGCCTCCGTCTCCTCGTCGGCCGGAGCGGACGGCACGGTGATCGCGACGATGAGGACGTCGGCCTCGGTGATGAGCGACGCGCCCTTCGGGAGCTCGAGGTCGCCGGCCAGGATCTGGGCGCCCTCTTCGAGGCCCTCGACACTGATGGTGACGCGCTCGGGGATGTGGGTGGCCTCGACCTCGAGGCTGACCGTGGTGGCGTCCTGGTTGAGGATGGTGCCTGCGGCGGACTCGCCCTCGATGGTCACGGGGATGTCGACCTGGACCTTCTCGCCCTTCTTGACGACGATGAGGTCGAGGTGCTCGATGATCTGGCGCACGGGGTCCTTCTGGACGTCCTTCACCAGGGCGAGCTGGCCCTTGCCGTCGATGTCGAGCTCGAGGACCGCGTTCGACTTGCGGAGGATGAGCAGCATCTGGTGGCCGGGCAGTGAGACGTGCACGGGCTCGGTGCCGTGGCCGTAGAGCACGGCCGGGATCTTGCCGAGGGCACGGAGCTTGCGGGCTGCGCCCTTACCGAACGATTCGCGGAGTTCCGCGGCTACCTTCAGGTCTTCAGACATGATGTTCTCCTCACGGGTCTTGCACCCGGTTGGTCGTGCCGCGACGCTGCGCGGCGGAATGGATGAGTCAACTCGAACGCGTATCTGCGTGAGGAAAAGCCGGAAGCCAGACCACCGCGTCGATCACGGAAGCTGCCACGGGCCGCTTCCCTCGCCGAAGTTCAATGGGAGAGTCTACCGCACGGCCTGGAGGCCCGCGACCGCCTCGTCCACGATCTCGTCGACGGTCGCGTCGACGTCGACGATGAACCCCGGCTCGTCGGCGTCGAGCTCCTCGAGCAGCGCGAACTGCGAGTCGAGCAGCGACGGCGGCATGAAGTGCCCGCTCCGGCCCTCCATGCGGCGGCCGAGCACCTCGCGCGAGCCGTGCAGCAGGACGAACCGCACGCCCGGCGCCTCCGCGAGGATCGCCTCGCGGTACACGCGGCGGAGCGCCGAGCAGGCCATCACGAGCCCGGTGTCCTCGGCGTCGGCGAGCGCCTTGCCCACGAGGGCCAACCACGGCCACCGGTCGGGATCCTCGAGCGGTGTCCCCGCCGCCATCTTGCGGACGTTCTCGAGCGGGTGCAGCGCGTCGGCATCGACGAACGGCACACCCAGCCGATCGGCG
Organism: Plantibacter sp. Leaf314; assembly: GCF_001423185.1. Taxonomy (NCBI): domain Bacteria; kingdom Bacillati; phylum Actinomycetota; class Actinomycetes; order Micrococcales; family Microbacteriaceae; genus Plantibacter; species Plantibacter sp. Leaf314. The sequence goes on from NZ_LMOB01000001.1 coordinate 1,018,293, forward strand.
ATGAGGACGCCCGTCGTACTCTTCCCGGACCCGGACACGCCCATGACGACGACGAGCGGTGCATTCACACGGAACCCCCTGCGGTCTCCGGCCCGTGACCGGTGGCCGGCTCGTCCGACCAGGACAGCACGATACCCGACCGCCGTCGGAGCCCACCTGATCGACCCAGGACCGCACCGCCCTCGGAGGTCATTGAGAGGTGCGGGAACACCTCCCTTTGCTACGGTTGCAGCACGGGCCGTGCCCGGATCGACGAGGGCGTCACTGCTGTCACACCGCCGCCGGATCGAGCCCCGAGCACTCGGAACGCCTCCCGCATCACCCACTCTGAAGGAGAACCACATGGTGAACACCGCCGAAGCGCACGCCAACATCGGCGTCGTCGGTCTGGCCGTCATGGGCAGCAACCTCGCTCGCAACCTGGCGAGCCGCGAGGGCAACACGGTCGCCGTGTACAACCGCTCCCCCGAACGCACCGAGCTGCTCGTCTCCGAGCACCCCGAGGCCGGTTTCGTGGCGTCGAAGACCATCGAGGAGTTCGCCGCTTCGCTGTCGAAGCCGCGGACGGCGATCATCATGGTGCAGGCGGGCAAGGGCACCGACGCCGTCATCCAGCAGCTCACCGAGGTCTTCGAGCCGGGCGACATCATCGTCGACGGCGGCAACGCGCTCTTCACCGACACCATCCGTCGCGAGCACGCGGTTCGCGAGACGGGCATCAACTTCGTCGGCGCCGGCATCTCCGGTGGCGAGGAGGGCGCCCTGAAGGGTCCCTCGATCATGCCTGGCGGCTCCGCCGAGGCGTGGGAGACCCTCGGCCCGATCCTCAAGTCGATCGCCGCGGTCGCCGAGGGCGAGCCGTGCGTGACCCACGTCGGCACCGACGGCGCCGGTCACTTCGTGAAGATGATCCACAACGGCATCGAGTACGCCGACATGCAGCTCATCGCCGAGGCCTACGACCTCATCCGCCGTGGAACGGGCAAGTCGCCCGCCGAGATCGCGGAGATCTTCGCCGAGTGGAACCGCGGCACCCTCGAGAGCTACCTCATCGAGATCACCGCCGAGGTCCTCAAGCAGGTGGATGCGAAGACCGGGCAGCCGCTCATCGACGTCATCCTCGACCAGGCCGGTGCCAAGGGCACTGGAGCCTGGACGGTGCAGACGGCCCTCGACCTCGGTATCCCGGTGTCCGGCATCGCCGAGGCCGTGTTCGCCCGCTCGCTCTCGTCGAAGCCGGCGCAGCGCGCCGCGGCCCGTGAGCTCGCCGGCCCCTCCGAGGAGTGGACGGTCGCCGACCCCGACCAGTTCGTCGAGGACGTGCGCCAGGCCCTCTACGCCTCGAAGATCATCGCCTACTCGCAGGGCTTCGACGAGATCGTCGCCGGCGCCGAGCAGTACGGCTGGGACATCAAGAAGGGCGAGATCGCGAAGATCTGGCGCGGTGGCTGCATCATCCGTGCGCAGTTCCTCAACCGCATCACGGAGGCCTACGAGGAGAACCCCGAGCTCGTCGCCCTCGTGACGGCACCGTACTTCAGCGATGCCGTCGCCGAGGCGCAGGACAGCTGGCGTCGCGTGGTCGTCGCGGCCGCCCAGGCCGGGATCCCCTCCCCCGCGTTCTCCTCGTCGCTGTCGTACTACGACGGGCTCCGCGCCGAGCGTCTGCCCGCAGCGCTCGTGCAGGGGCAGCGCGACTTCTTCGGCGCGCACACCTACAAGCGCGTCGACCTCGACGGCACCTTCCACACGCTGTGGTCGGGCGACCGCAGCGAGGTCGAGCAGGAGGGCTCGAGCCACTAGCTCCCAGCCCCTGAACACGCGGAACGCCCGGTCCTCCTCGGACCGGGCGTTCTGCGTTGCTCCGGCTCTCCGGCGGCACGCGAAACGCCCGGTCCGTGACGGACCGGGCGTTTCGCGTCACTCTGGCGGTTCGGCCTTATGCGGCGCCGTCGAACATGCTCGTCACGGAGCCGTCGTCGAAGACCTCGTGGATCGCGCGGGCGATGAGCGGGGCGATCGAGAGGACGGTGAGCTTGTCGAAGCGCTTCGCCTCGTCGACCGGCAGCGTGTCGGTGACGACGACGGAGTCGATCGCTTCGCTCTGCAGGAGCTCGACCGCGGGGTCGGAGAACACGGCGTGCGTGGCGGCGACGACGACGCCGATCGCTCCAGCGTTCTTGAGCGCCTCGGCCGCCTTGACGATCGTGCGACCGGTGTCGATGAGGTCGTCGACGAGGAGGCACACACGCCCTTCGACCTGTCCGACGATCTCGTGGACGCTGACCTGGTTCGGCACCAGCGGGTCGCGACGCTTGTGGATGATCGCGAGGGGCGCACCGAGCTTGTCGCTCCAGATGTCGGCGACGCGGACACGGCCCATGTCGGGCGAGACGACGGTCAGCGTCGACGGGTCGAGCTTCGCGCGGAAGTGCTCGAGGAGGACCGGCATGGCGAAGAGGTGGTCGACGGGGCCGTCGAAGAAGCCCTGGATCTGCGCGGCGTGGAGGTCGACCGACATGATGCGGTCGGCACCGGCGGCCTTGAAGAGGTCGGCGACGAGACGGGCCGAGATCGGCTCSCGGCCACGACCCTTCTTGTCCTGGCGGGCGTACGGGTAGAACGGGGCGACGACGGTGATGCGCTTCGCGCTCGCCCGCTTCGCCGCATCGACCATGATGAGCTGCTCCATGAGCCACTCGTTGATCGGAGCGGTGTGGGACTGGATGACGAAGACGTCGGTCCCGCGGATGCTCTCGTCGTACCGCGCATAGATCTCGCCGTTGGCGAAGGTCCTGGCGTCGGTGGGCAGGAGCTCGGAATCGAGTTCTGCGGCGATCGCCTCGGCGAGTTCCGGGTGGGCTCGTCCGGAGACGAGGACCAGCTGCTTCTTGTTGTCCGCCGTGATGCCTGACACAGACCCTGCCTTCTGCCGGAATCCTCCGGCCTCACTCACGAGTCGACGTTACCAGCCGCAGCCGAGTCGCCCGACACGGGATCCACGGCCGGAGGCGCGGTCGCCGCGGCTGCAGCCGACGCCGCCGCGGTACCCGGGCGCTTCTGCTCGACCCAGCCTTCGACGTTCCGCTGCTGTGCGACCGTCAGGGCGAGCGCTCCGGCGGGGACGTCCTTGCGGATGACCGAACCGGCTCCCGAGTAGGCGCCGTCGCCGACGCTGACCGGAGCGACGAGCGTGTTGTGCGCACCGGTGCGGACATGGGACCCGATGGTCGTGCGGTGCTTGTGCACGCCGTCGTAGTTCGAGGTGATGGTGCCCGCGCCGACGTTCGACTCGACGCCGATCTCGGTGTCGCCGATGTAGCTGAGGTGCGGGACCTTGCTGCCCTCGCCGATCTGGGCGTTCTTCGTCTCCACGAAGGTGCCGATCTTGCCGCGCTCGCCGAGCACGGTGCCGGGGCGGAGGTAGGCGAACGGGCCGACCTCGGCACCAGCGCCGATGACCGACAGCGTCGCGTCCGTCCGGCGCACCCGAGCACCCGGACCGACCTCGGTGTCGACGAGCGTCGTGTCCGGACCGATCGTGGCGCCGGACTCGACGACCGTGGCTCCGAGGATCTGCGTGCCCGGCAGCAGGGTGACGTCGGCGTGCAGTCGCGCCTTGATGTCGATCCACGTCGTCGCCGGGTCCTGGACGGTCACGCCGGCGAGCTGCCAGGCGCGCACGAGGAGGGCGTTGAGCTTCGCCGCAGCGGCGCTCAGCTGCGCGCGGTCGTTGATGCCCTCGACGAGCCAGGAGTCGCTCACCGGGAGCGCCGAGACCTCGGACCCGGCACGCCGGAGCAGGCCGATGACGTCCGTGAGGTACTTCTCACCCTGCGCGTTGTCGGTCGTGACCTCGGCCAACGCGTCGCGGAGCTGGCCCACCCCGAAGAGGTAGACACCGGCGTTGATCTCGTTCACGGCACGCTCGGCGTCGGTCGCGTCCTTCTGCTCGACGATGTAGTCGAGCGCCCCGGCGTCGGTCCGGATGATCCGCCCGTAGCCCGTCGCGTCGTCCGGCACGGCCGAGAGGATCGTCGCGGCGACGTCGTGGTTGCGGTGGCGTTCGATCAGTGTCGTGAGCGTCGCGGCGTTCAGCAACGGGACGTCGCCGTTCACGACGAGGACGTCACCGTCGAAGTCGTCGGGCAGCGCCACGAGCGCCTGCTCGACCGCGCGGCCGGTGCCGGGGACCTCGTCCTGGTCGACGATCGTCGCGCCGGGGAGTTCGGCCTCGATGGCCTCGACGAGCCGGTCGCGCTCGTGGCGGACGACGGCGATGACGTGCGCGGCGTCGAGCGAACGCGCCGTCGCGAGCACGTGCCCGACGATCGGGACGCCACCGAGCGGATGCAGCAGTTTCGGCGTCGCCGACTTCATGCGGGTTCCCTGGCCAGCGGCCAGGATGATGATGGCCAGACGGTCGTCGGTCACGTGTGCTCCCCCTCGGTACGGGCACTCGCCCGGTCGGTGATCGGTCGCTCCGCCACCAGGATTCGAACCTGGACCGAACAGCTCCAAAGGCTGCCGTGCTGCCGTTACACTATGGCGGACCACTCAGCCTGACGGCGGAGCGTGGTCAATTCTGCCATGGATGGGCGACCATCGATTCAGCACCCGGCACTCGATTCGGGCCCGGTCGCCGCTGTGCCTCGATAATGGTGGGATGCCAGCTAGCACCGATGAGGTCGACCGCATCGTCGACGCGTGGAACCGCGAGCGCCCGGACCTCGACTTCTCGCCACTCCAGGTCCTCTCGCGCGTCGCCCGGCTGTCCCGCCACCTCGACCGTGCGCGTCGGGCGGCCTTCACCCGGTCGAACCTCGAGCCCTGGGAGTTCGACGTCCTCGCCGCCCTCCGACGTGCCGGTTCCCCGTACCGGTTGAGCCCGAAGGCACTCCTGCTGCAGACGCTCGTCTCGAGCGGGACGATGACGAACCGCATCGACCGTCTCGTCGAGCGTGGACTCGTCGAGCGGCAGGGCGACCCCAACGACGGCCGGGGCATCCTCGTCCAGATGACCAACGCCGGCCTCAACACCGTCGACGCCGCCATCACCAGGCTGGTCGACGCCGAGGCCGACCTCCTGGGTGGCCTGAGCGGCGCTGAGCAGACCAGGCTGACCGTGTTGCTCCGGAAGCTCAGCCTCGACTTCGACTAGCTAGCGGCGGAGGACCTTCCGCGCCAACCAGTTGCCGAAGAACTGGATGAGCTGGACGAGCAGGATGATGATGATCACCGCGGCCCAGGTCACGACCGGCTCGAACTGCCGGAACCCGTACTGGATCGCGAAGGCGCCGAGCCCCCCGCCGCCGATGAAGCCGGCCACCGCAGACATGTCGACGATGACGACGAACACGAAGGTGTAACCGAGGATCAGCGGCCCGAGCGCCTCCGGCAGGACGATGCTCAGGAGCGTCCGGAGTCGGCTCGCGCCCGCGGCCCGTGAGGCCTCGATGACGCCGGGCGACACCGTCAGCAGGTTCTGCTCGACGATGCGGCTGATACCGAAGGTCGCGGCCAGGGAGATGATGAAGATGAAGGCGTTCGCCCCGATCCCGGTGCCGATCACAAGTCGCGAGAGCGGCTGCGCGGCGGCCAGGAAGATGATGAACGGGATCGGCCGGAAGATGTTCACGATCACGTTGAGCACGCCGTAGAGCACCGGGTGCGAGTAGAGGTTGCCGGGCCGGGTGACGTACAGACCGGTCCCGACGACGAGGCCGGCGATGCCACCGAAGAGGAGGCTGAAGGAGACGAGGTACAGGGTCTCGACGGTCGCGTCGCCGAGCTTCGGCAGGAGGTCGATCAGGGCGTCCATGTCAGCGCACCTCCGTCACGGTGGCCTGCGATCCGATGGCGGTCAACGCCCCGTCGATCGTGGCGTCGTCGCCGCGGAGCGCGAGCGTCAGGTGCCCGAACGCGCGCCCCTGGATGTCGTTGATGCCGCCGTAGACGAGTTCGAAGTCGACGCCGGCCTGCGCGAGCGTGAGGAAGACGCCGGCCTGGGACGCGTCGCCGTCACGGAAGGACAGGGTGACGATGCGGCCGACGTGGCGTTCCTGGAGGACGGCGAGCTCGGCCGGCGACGGGACACCCTTGATGACCGTCGAGACGAAGCGCTTCGACGCCGCGTGCTGCGGGTCGGAGAAGACCTCGAAGACGTCGCCCTGCTCGATGACCTTGCCACGCTCCATGACGGCGACCTTGGTCGCGAGCGACTGGATCACCTCCATCTCGTGGGTGATCACGACGATCGTGACGCCGAGGTCGCGATTGACCTGCTTGAGCAGGGCGAGCACCTCCTGCGTCGTCTCGGGGTCGAGCGCGCTCGTCGCCTCATCGGCGAGCAGGATCCGGGGCGAGGTCGCGAGCGCCCGGGCGATGCCCACGCGCTGCTTCTGTCCGCCGGAGAGCTGGTCCGGGTAGTTGTCCGCCTTGTCGGCGAGGCCGACGAACTTCAGGAGCTCGTCCACCCGCGTGCGCACCTCGGAGCGTGAGCGTCCGGCGACCTCGAGGGGGTAGGCGATGTTCTTCCGGACCGACTTCGAGTTGAAGAGGTTGAACTGCTGGAAGATCATCCCGATGCCGAGTCGCAGCTGCCGCAGTCCGCTCTCCGAGAGCGTCGTCACCTCGGTCCCGTCGACGACGATGCTGCCGGACGTCGCCGGCTCGAGCGCGTTGATGAGCCGCACGAGCGTGGACTTCCCGGCTCCCGAGTAGCCGATGATGCCGAAGACGTCACCGGCCTCGATGTCGAGGTCGACGCCGTCGATCGCTGCGATCGGTGGGGCGCCCTTCTGCGGAGACGGGTAGCGTTTCGCGACGTCTCGGAGGCTGACGAGTGGCATGCGGGTGTCCTCGGGGTGGGGCGGTCAGCGGGCGGGGAAACGACGATGCGTTCCTGCGGGGGCGGGTGACAGCCTCCCACAGGAACGCATCGGACGCTGGATCAGCCCTTGGCCTTGATGTCCTTCTGGACGGTCTCGAGCGACTGCACGAGGTCCTTGACCGGCGTCTTCAGGGGCACGGCCGTGCCACCGGAGTTCTCCACGACGCCGTCGACGACGGACTTCGTGTCCTGGTAGATCTTCACGAGCTTCGCGTACGTCTCGTTGTCGGCGTCAGCGGCCTTCGCGGCGAAGATGTTGACGTACGGCAGGGCGTTCGGGTCGGACGGGTCGTCCTCGGCGATCGCGTCGGACGCCTTCAGACCGGAATCGTTGATGAAGTCGTTGTTGATGATCGCACCGGTGACGTCGGGCAGCGAGGTCGGCGTGAGCGAGGCCTCGAGCGAGGTGACCGTGACCTTCGACTTGTCGGCGATGATGTCGTCGGGCGTCGAGAAGATGTTGCCGCCGTCCTTGAGCTCGAGGAGGCCGGCCGACTGCAGGACGAGGAGGGCGCGCGCCTGGTTGCTCTCGTCGTTCGGGATGGCGATCGTGTCGCCCTTCTTGATGTCCTTCACGCTGTCGACCTTGGTCGAGTAGAGACCGAGCGGGTAGATCGCGGTCGAACCGATGGGCGTGAGGTCTTCGCCGGAGGCCTCGTTGTACTGCGCGAGGTAGACGATGTGCTGGAACTGGTTGATGTCGATCTCGCCCTCGGTGAGCGCGGGGTTCGGCTGCGTGTACTCACCGAAGTCGACGATGTCGACGAAGATGCCCTCCTTCTCGGCGGCCTCCTTGTAGGTCTCCCAGTAGGGGTCGCTCGCGCCGACGACGCCGATCTTGACGGGGTTCGCCTCGGTGCCCTTGTCTTCGGCGGCGGCGCCTGAACCGCCGGCGCATCCGGCGAGGAGCGCGATGGCGGGGATGATGGCCAGTCCGGCCAGAAGCTTCTTCGAGAAGGTCATTGCTGTGATTCCTCTTTCGGGTGGTGCGCGCCGGTGGACGCTGATTCGACGGTACGTCGGCCTAGCAGGGATGACGAACCGGTGCGTAACACTTCGGAACAGAGCGACGGACGCGGTCGATCGCGGTCGACGACGGCGACTATTCGACGAGCTCGGACAGCTCCAGCCAGCGCACCTCGAGGTCGGCGATCTCGCCGTACATGGCCTGGATCTTGGCGCCGAGCGCCGTGATCCCGGCGAAGTCGTTCTGGTCGTGGACCGCGACCTTCTCGTGAGCCTGCTCGATCTGGCCGTTGAGCTTGTGGAGCTTGCGGTCGATCGCCTTGATCTCCTGCTGCGCGTTCCGCAGCTCCGCACCGCTCAACTTCGGCGTCTTCTTCGTCGGACCGCCGCCCGAGGCCGTCGGGCGGTCGTGCTCCTGCGAGCGGCTGCCGGCGGTCCCGGCGTTGAGCTTCAGGTACTGGTCGATGCCACCGGGGAGGTGGCGGAAGTGGCCGTCCATGATCGCGTACTGCTGGTCCGTCACGCGCTCGAGGAAGTACCGGTCGTGCGAGACGACGAGCAGGGTGCCGGGCCACGAGTCGAGGAGGTCCTCCATGGCCGCGAGCATGTCCGTGTCGAGGTCGTTGGTGGGCTCGTCGAGGACGAGGACGTTCGGCTCGTCGAGCAGGATGAGCAGCAGTTGCAGACGTCGACGCTGGCCACCCGAGAGGTCCTTCACCGGGGTCGACAGCTGGGCGCTCGTGAAGCCAAGGCGTTCGAGCAGCTGCCCGGGGGTCATCTCCTTGCCACCGGCGACGTAGCTCGTGCGCTTGCGTCCGATGACGTCGCTCACGCGGTCCTGCTCGTACTCGGCGAGCTCGTCGAGCTGCTGCGTCAGCGTGGCGACCTGCACGGTCTTGCCGCGCTTGACACGCCCCTCGGTGGCCTCGACCTCGCCGGTGACGAGTCCGAGGAGCGTCGACTTGCCGGCGCCGTTGACGCCGAGGATGCCGGTGCGCTCACCCGGGGCGATGCGCCACTCGACGTCCTTGATGATCGTGCGGTCGCCGTAGGACACGGTGACGTCGAGGATGTCGACGACGTCCTTCCCGAGTCGGGCGGTCGCCATACCGGCGAGCTCGACCGCGTTCCGCACCGGGGGTTCGTCGGCGATGAGCGCGTTGGCCGCTTCGATGCGGAACTTGGGCTTGGCCGTCCGTGCAGGAGCGCCGCGGCGCAACCACGCCAGCTCCTTCTTCATGAGGTTCTGACGCTTCGCCTCGGACACGGCTGCCGAGCGGTCGCGCTCGACGCGCTGGAGCACGTACGCCGCGTACCCGCCCTCGAAGGGCTCGACGATGCGGTCGTGCACCTCCCAGGTGGCGGTGCAGATCGCGTCGAGGAACCACCGGTCGTGGGTCACGACGAGCAGGCCGCCCGAGTTCCTGGACCACCGACGGTTCAGGTGTTCGGCGAGCCAGGTGATGCCCTCGACGTCGAGGTGGTTGGTCGGCTCGTCGAGGAAGAGGATGTCGTGGTCGCCGACGAGGAGCGCCGCGAGCGCCACCCGACGACGCTGACCACCGCTGAGATCGGCGACGAGGGCGTCCCAGGCGATGTCGGAGGCGAGGCCGGAGATGACGTCGCGGACCTTCGGGTCGCCCGCCCACTCGTGCTCGTAGAACCCGCCGACGATCGTCTGGCCGACGGTCTTGTCGTGATCGAGGGTGTCGGACTGGTCGAGCACGCCGACCGTGACGCCGTTGCGCACGGTGACCCGACCGGAGTCGGGCTCCTTGCGGCCCGCGAGGAGACCGAGGAGCGTGGACTTGCCGTCGCCGTTGCGGCCGACGATGCCGATGCGGTCGCCCTCGTTCACCCCGATCGTGATGCCGTCGAAGACGACTTTGGTCGGGTACTCGAGGTGGAGCGCTTCAGCGCCGAGAAGGTGTGCCATATCCGGTCTACGATACCGGCTCCGGCGACGCGCGGCCTCCGTGCACCCTAGGCTGCACAGGTGGCTCTGTTCTCCCGTTCCCGCCGGCTCCCGCTCGACCAGCGCGACGCGCGGCTCACCCTCCTCGACAAGCGCATGCAGCGTTACGAACTCTCCGTCGACGACATCCCGCAGTCGGTCGTGTCACTCACCGACCCGCGCTCGCTCGAGTACCCCTACATCCGGCACATCGCCCGCGTGATCGACGCGGAGGGCCCGGCCGGTGAGCCGCTCATCACCGTGCATCTCGGGGCCGGGGCGCTGACGCTCCCCCGCTACGTGCAGGCGACCCGACCGGGCTCTCCGCAGCTCGTCGTCGAATTCGAGCCGGAGCTGTACGCCGCGATGCTCGAAGCGCTCCCGCTGCCGGAGGGTTCGCGCGTGGAGGTCCGGTTCGGCGACGCCCGAGCCGTGGCGGACGAGCCGGTCGACGACATCGCGGCCACCGCCGCGGACGGCACGGTGTGGCGGGACGCCAAGGTGACCGTCGTCGACCTCTGGGATGCGGCGGTGATCCACCGTCGGGTCGCGAGCCTCGAGTTCTACCGTCGGGTCGCAGCGCGGTCCGCAGCCGACGGTGTGATCGCGGTCAACCTGCTCGACGGCAGCCCCTTCGACTACGCCAGGCGCCAGGCGGCGACCCTCCGGACCGTGTTCGCGCATGTGGCCGTCGTCCTCGACTTCGACCCGGTCGACGACGAGGGGCCGCTCGGCAACGTCGTCGTCTTCGCGAGCGACGCACCACTCGCTGCCGTGACGCACCCGCAGCTCTTCGGCGCGCCGGCCCCCGAGCAGCTGCACGGTGACGCACTGACGGCGTGGATCGACGGCGCGGCGGTCATGACCGACGCCGACGGCGAGGACTCCCCCGACCCCGACGACCCACGCTGGGACTGACGGCCGTCCTTTGCACCCCCATCCGATTGCGCTACGGTGGGCGTAGCGCAATCGACCGATCCACCCGGAATCGGCTCTCGCGCGGAGGAGGTTGGTCGGTGCCGGTCTCCCGACGCGTCTCCCGAGCGCAGCAGATGAGCGACCGCATCCTCGACGCAGCCCTCGACCTCATGCGCTCGCGCGGCTCGGTCGCCGTCAACATCGAGGCGGTCGCCGAGACCACCGGTGTCGCCAAGACGACGATCTACCGGCGGTACCGCAACCGCTCCGAACTGCTCACGGCGGCCGTCGCCCGCGCCATGGAGACCCCGGTCGAGATCCCCGAGGACCTGCCGACGTACGAGACGTTCACCTGGCTGCTCCACGAAGCGCGCGCGATGATCGAGGACGTGGTCGGCCGTGGCACGATCGCGTCGATCCTGCTCCAGGACGATCCCGAGTTCTCCACCCTGCTCCGGGACCTCACCCGCAACCGTGCTCGTGCCCTGTCGAACCTCGTCGACGAGCGGATCTCCACAGGAGATCTCAAGCCCGGTCTCGACGGCCGGCTCGTCGCGACCCTCCTGCTCGGCGCCGTCCTCGGTCAACTCGTCCGCGGCGCCGACATGGACGACGACTGGGCGGACCAGGTCCTCTCCGTGCTCTGGCCGGCACTCGCGGCATGAACCCTCGCAGCGCCAGACCGCACGCCGCGGTCGTCTACAACCCGACGCGCGTCCAGCTCGAGCGTCTCCGCCGCCTCGTCGACGACGCCGCGGACGACGCCGGCTGGGGCCCGACGACCTGGATCCCGACCCGCGAGCGGTCCGCCGCCGTCGAACAGGTCGCCGAGGCCCTCGACGGTGGCGCCGCACTCGTGATCGCAGCGGGCGGCGACGGGACCGTCCGCGAGGTCGCCGGAGCCATGCGTCACACGCGGACACCGTTCGCCGTGGTCCCGCTCGGCACGGCGAACCTCTTCGCGCGGAACGCGGGCATCCCCATCGACACGGCCGCAGCCGTCCGAGCGGCCTTCACCGGGGAGGAACGCCGCATCGACGTCGGGTCGATCGAGTACCGACGCGTCGACGGCGTCCAGCGGAGCACCCCGTTCCTCGTGATGACCGGCTTCGGGGTGGACGCCGACATGGTCGCCTACGCCGATCCCGTCCTCAAGCGCCGGTTCGGCTGGGTCGCCTACGTCGGCCCGATCGTCCGGGGACTCTTCCGTCGGGACCGGCCGCGCTTGTCCTGGAAGGTCGACGGCGGATCGATGCGCAGCGCGCGGACCCACACGATGTTCGTCGGGAACTGCGGGACCGTCTCGGCCGGACTCGACGTCCTGCCCGACGCATTGATCGACGACGGCGTCCTCGACGTCCTCATGGTGCGCTCGCTCGAGGGATGGGACGGGGTCCGGGTGACCCGCTGGCTGCATCGCGCGAACAACCCCGTCGCCCGGTTGACGAGGTCGAAGCTCGCGCGGCCACGCCCGCGGCCGAGCGCCGTCGAGACGGCCGGTTCCGCGGGCGGCGCGGTCCGCTACCTGCGGGCGGAACGGCTGGACGTCACGGTGTCACCACCCGCGGCGTTCCAGGCCGACGGCGACGGCATCGGCCTGGTGGCCGCGGCACGCGTGACCGTCGACGCCGGCGCACTGCTCGTGCGCCTGCCGGTGACGACCTCGCGTTCCACCCGCCTCGGGTCCTGAGCCGCCCTTCGACAGGCTCAGGGACCGGAGGCGGCTCAGGGACCGGAGGCGGCTCAGGGACCGGAGCGCGGTCCCGGACCGAGCTCAGTCGGCGAGGATCTTGCCGGGGTTGAAGTTCGATCCCGGGTCGGCGCTCTCGAAGAGGCCACGCATGATCGCGACGCCCTCGCTCGAGATGTCCTGTTCCATCCACGGAGCGTGCTCGACACCGACCGCGTGGTGGTGCGACAGGGTCCCGCCGTGGTCGACGAAGGCCTGCTGGATGGCCGACTTGACCTGCTCGTACTCACCGATGGGGTCGTCGCCCGTGATGAACGCGAAGGTGAAGTACAGGCAGGCACCCGAGTGGTACGAGTGCGAGAGGTGGCACATGATCCAGCCGTGCACGCCGAGCTTGTCGTAGGCGGCGTTGGCGGCGTCGTTCGCGGCGTCGTAGACCTCCTGCAACCGCGACCACGGTGCGGCCGTCTCCGAGACGTCTGCCGCCGCGCCACGGTCGAGCAGGAAGTCGCGGAGGTAGGGGGTGTCGAACTTCTTCTGGTCGTACAGGGCACCGGGGCCCTTGCCGACGCCCATGCCGCCGTGCTTCCGGACGATCGAGCCGACGAGGCCCTTCTCGTACCGGACGTGCGAGGCGCTGCCCTCGTAGCCGATGAAGGAGAGGCACAGCTGCTCCAGGTCCCAGCCGCGGGCCGTGAGGACCTTCATGAGGCCCTTGGTCACCTGCGCCGAGACGCCGGTGCTGGCCTTGCGGGTCGCGAGCGAGAAGCCGCTCTCCCGGGCGTTCGACACGCGCGTGACGGACGGGCTGGCGTCGCTCTCCGCGATCTCGTGCATCGCGGCGAGTCCGGCCTCCCAGGTGGGGAAGAAGTAGCCGAGGACCTCGCGGACCGCCGGCGTGCGGTGGACCTGCACCGTGACCTCGGTGATGATGCCGAGGCGGCCCTCGCTGCCGATGATCATCTCGCGGACGCTCGGTCCGGTGGAGGCGCTCGGAACCGGACGGATCGCGACGATCCCGTTCGGCCGGACCATGCGCAGGCCCTTGGTGATGTCGGCGATGTCGCCGTACTTGTCGGACTGCATGCCCGAGGAGCGCGTCGCCACCCAACCGCCGAGGGTCGAGTGCGTGAAGCTGTCGGGGAAGTGGCCCATCGTCCAGCCCTTGGCGCCGAGCTGTTCCTCGATCGACGGCCCCTGCGCACCCGCCTGGATGGTGGCGAGGCCGGAGCCCTCGTCGATCGACAGCACGCGGTCGAGGCGGCCGAGGTCGAGGGAGATGATGACCCGCTCCTCCGTCGGCTGCGGGTCGAGCGAGCCGGCGATGTTGGTTCCGCCGCCGAACGGGATGATGACGGCGTCCGCGGCGACGGCCGCCGCGACCACGGACGCGACCTCGGCCTCATCGGCCGGGTACACGACGAGGTCGGGCGTCCGCGGAAGGTCGTTCGCACGGATCCGGAGCAGGTCGCGGATGCTCTTGCCGTAGGTGTGGACGACACGTTCCTCGTCGTCGGCCGTGACGTGGCCCTGCCCGACGAGCAGCGAGAGCTCGGCGATGAACTCCTCGGTCGCGCGCGAGGCCGGGACGGTGAGCTCGTCGAAGCTGAGGTGCGACTGCGCCGGCTTCCTCAGGTCGAGGCCGACGGCCTGCTTCACGAACGGCGCGAAGTCCGGCTTGTTGCTGTGCTCGAAGGCGACACCCTCGACACCCCAGCCCCACCACTTCATGTGCTCCACAGACGTCATCCGGCTTCCTTTCGTGGTGTGTCGATCGACAGGTGTGCTTCCGGCTCGACCGAGGCACGCAGGGCCACGATCTCGGCGACGACGCGGTCCATGAGCTGGACGGGCGTCTCGTTCGGTTGCGGGTGGATCGGTCGCCCGAAGACGACGCTGACGGGCGGCCGTCCGGGGACGGGCCAGTTCCGGCCCTTGGGCATCGCGGCGTGGGTGCCGAGCACGGCGACCGGGAGGCAGGGGATGCCCTGACGGGTCGCGAGGGCCGCGGCGCCGGGCTTGAACCGGCCGAGCTCTCCCGTCCGGGACCTGCCGCCCTCGGGGAAGATGAGGATCGGGACGCCGCTCTCGAGCAGCTCCCTCGACACACCGGCCCGCTTGCGGTCGCCCGAACGGTCGACCGGGAAGGCGTTGAAGAACAGGGCCGCGAACAGTCGGCGGGCGGGGACGTCGAAGAAGTAGTCGGCCGCGACACCCGCGGCGAGGAAGCGCGAGAGTCGTCGTGGCATGGCACCGACGACGAGCGGCGCGTCGAGGTGGGACTGGTGGTTCGCGACGACGATGAACGGACCGTCCACCCCGGTGAGACGCTCGCGGCCTGTGACGCGGACGCGAGTCAACGACCAGACGAGCGGCTTCAGGAGGAGGCGCTGGGCGACAAAGCGCGCGTTCGCGTGCAGGGATGAGGTGAACCGCGGCTCTGCGGTCATCGGTGGGCTCCTGACTGGGCGGCGTTCGCGGCACGACGACTCGACGACATCCGGCCCGAGATCCACCGGATCGAGGATCGGGGCGCGAACTTGACGAGGGCCATGAGCGATTTGAATCGGAGGCTCGGGATCGACACGACGACGCCACGACCGGCGTCGCGGAGGGCGTCGTCGACGAGTCGGTCGACGTCGACCCAGAGACCGGACGGGATCGAACGGGTGCTGATGCCGGCGCGGTCGTGGAACTCGGTGCGGACCCAGCCCGGGCAGAGTGCCGTGACGTGCACGCCGGTGCCGGCGAGTTCGACCGCGAGCGCCTCGGTGTAGGTCGTGACGAATGCCTTGACCGCCGAGTACCCGCCCGTGGTGATGAACCCGGCGGTGCTCGACACGTTGAGGATGGTGCCGCCGCCGCGTTCCCGCATGGCTCGGGCTGCGGCGCCCGAGAGCACGGCGACACTGCGGCACATGACCTCGATCGCGTTGTCGAGCTCGCTCGTGTCGGGATCCGTCAGCCGCGCGTGCACCCCGAAGCCGGCGTTGTTGACGACGACGTCGATCGGCGCTGCGGCGTCCTCGATGCGGGCGGCGAGTCGTGCGACGTCGGCGCGGTCGGAGAGGTCGGCGGAGATCACCTCGACCGTGCGTCCGGTCGCGCTGAGCCGTTCGGCCGACGCCTCCAGACGCTGTGCATCGCGGGCCACGAGCACCAGGTCGAAGCCCCGCCCGGCGAGCGCCGTGGCGAACGCGGCACCGATGCCGGAGGTCCCACCGGTGACGAGAGCTGTAGCCATGTGGATCAGAATACGCTACGCGTTGCGTATCGTTGCAAGCTACAGTGATGAGGTCGGATCGTCACGGAACGGAGACGCCATGGTGAACCGGGAATCGCCGCGCCCAGCAGCACCCGCCGCCCTCGACGACGTCGAGCAGGAGAGCGCCATGCTGCGCCCCGCCCACGGGTTCAGCGTCCGCGACTACGCCACCTCGGCGGTCGGTAGTCGTCGCAAGGAGATCGAGGCGGAGGACTTCTCCTCCACGCCACTCTCCCCCGAGACGGTCGCGCTGCTCCGGGCCCTCTCCGACATCGAGCGCGCGACGATGCAGTACCTGCGCGGTGTGCTCGTGACGCCGACCCACAAGGACGCCAGGGTGACCGCGTTCCTCATCACCTGGGCGTACGAGAAGTACTGGATCACCGACACCATCGACACGGTGCTCAAGGCGAACGGCACACCGCGGGTCAAGGTCCGCGCGACCGGGCTCCGCCGCACCCTCAGGGGTGTGAGCGACCGGTTCACCCCGATCGGTCAGGCCCTCATCGCGAACGTCCTCGGTGAGGACATCATCGCGTGGCACATGACGATCGGGACGATCGACGACCTCATCACCGCTGCGGCCTACCGGGCCGTCCGCGAGCGCGCCGCCCACCCCGGCCTCGACCGCCTCATCGACGAGATCCTCGAGACCAAGGCACGCCACCTGGAGTTCTTCAGCGCCCAGGCCGGCGACCGGCTCGCCGCGTCGCCCCGCGCGCAGGGCATCACCCGCCGCCGCATCCGCTCCGCCGTCTGGCCGACCGGATCCGACGTGACGGGTGCCCGGCAGACCGCTCGGTTCGCCGCACTCGTGTTCCGCAGTACCGCCACCTGGAGCGACCCGGCGGTGATCGGGATCGACGCGGCCATCGACGCGCTCCCCGGTCAGTCGGGCCTCCATCTCGCCGCCAAGCTCGCCCACCGTGGACGCCACGGAAGCACCGAGGAGAACCGATGACCGACGCCACCACCCCCGACGAGGCTCCGCAGCCGGAGCCGACCGCGAGCACGGCACCGTCCGTCTCGCCCAGCGCCCTCGACGGCGCCCACGTCCTCGTCACGGGCGGCACCGGCTTCCTCGGGCAGGCCGTGCTCGAGCGCCTGCTGGCCGACCACCCCACCACCCGGGTCAGTCTGCTGATCCGCAAGAAGGGGTCCGTCCGCGGGAGCGATCGACTGCAGACCCTCCTCCGGAAGCCGGTGTTCAAGGCCTGGCGCGAGCGCGTCGGTGCCGAGGCGGCCTCGGCCATCGTCGCCGAGCGGGTGAACGTCATCGAGGGCGGACTCGACGAGATGGCGCTCCCGTCCGACCTCGACGTCGTGATCCACAGCGCGTCCACCGTCTCCTTCGACCCGCCGATCGACGAGGCCTTCGCCACGAACGTCGGGGGCGCGACCACCCTCTACGCGGCGCTCGCCAAGAGCGGCGCGACCCCGCACGTCGTCCACGTGTCCACGGCCTACGTCGGTGGGACCCGCAAGGGCATCCAGCCGGAGCGGAGCCTCGTGCACGACGTGGACTGGCGGGCCGAGGCCGAGGCGGCACGCTCCGCCCGGGTCCGCGCCGAGGAGTCCTCCCGCCGGCCCGAGGTCCTGCGGAAGCTCATGCAGACCGCTCGCCGGGATCACGGCAAGGCCGGCCCGCAGGCGGTCTCGACCGCCGCGGAGGCCGCACGGATCGCCTGGGTCGACGCCCGGCTCGTCGCCCACGGTCGTGCCAGGGCGGAGAGCCTCGGCTGGACGGACGTCTACACCTTCACGAAGGCAATGGCGGAACGCGTCGCCGAGGAGCGTTGGGCCGGCACCGGCAACCGACTGTCCTTCGTCCGCCCCTCCATCATCGAGAGCGCCCTCGCGCACCCGTTCCCCGGCTGGATCGACGGCTACAAGGTGGCGGATCCGCTGATCATCGCCTACGGCCGAGGCCAGTTGCCCGACTTCCCCGGCCTGCCGGACAGCGTCCTCGACATCATCCCCGTCGACTTCGTCGTGAACGCCATCCTCGCCGCGGCCGAGACCCCTCCGGAGCCCGCCGCCCCGCGCTACTTCCAGGTGAGCTCCGGCGCGAGCAACCCGCTGCCGTTCCACAAGATGTACGCGAACGTGCACAGCTACTTCACGGAGCACCCGATCCCCGCCGACGCCGGCGACATCAGCGTGCCGACCTGGAACTTCCCCGGCGGCCGCGCCATCGAGCGCTCCATCGACCGCCGGCAGAAGGCGACGAGCGCCGCGGCGCGGATCGTGTCGCACCTCCCGGCCAACGCACGGACCCGCGGCTGGCAGGACCGCATCCGCAAGGCGTCGAGCGACCTCGGGTCGCTCCGCGACTTCACGGGGCTCTACCGCTCGTACGTCCAGAGCGAGATCGTGTTCGACGACCGTCGCACCCGCGAGCTCCACGCCTCGCTCACCCCTGAGCAGCAGGCGGACCGCGGCTTCGACGTCACGACGATCGACTGGGACGACTACTTCCAGCGGATCCACTTCCCGGCCGTCACCACGCTGACCCGCGCGTTCGCGAACCGCAAGGCCGGCGCGGCGAAGCAGCAGAAGATCCTCCCCGTGCGGGACGACGTCCTCGCGGTGTTCGACCTCGAGGGCACGGTGCTCGCCTGGAACCTCATCGAGCAGTACCTGTGGTTGCGGCTCGCCGCGACCTCGCGCTCGCGGTGGCCCATCGAGATCGCCGCGCTCGGCGCGTCGATGCCCGGCTACATCGGTGCCGAGCTCCGCGATCGCGGCGAATTCATCCGCACCTTCATGCGTCGCTACGAGGGCGTCGACGTGGCGCAGCTCGAGCAGCTCGTCCGAGGCGGGTTCGGCAAGGCGGTCCGCTCGCGACTGCTCCCCCAGGCGCTCGAACAGATCGCCGCGCACCGCGCCGCCGGTCACCGGACGATCCTCGTGACGGGCACGATCGACCTCATGGCCGCTCCCCTCGCACCATTCTTCGACGAGGTCGTCGCCGGTGCGATGCACGCCGAGAACGGTCGCCTCACGGGGTACCTCGACAGCCCGCCGCTCGTCGACGAGGCCCGCGGCGCCTGGCTCACGCAGTATGCGGAGCAGCACGGGATGGACCTCGCCCACTCCTACGGGTACGGCGACTCCCACGCCGACGCCGCCTGGCTCCAGCTGGTCGGCAATCCCGTCGCCGTGAACCCCGACCACACCCTCTACCAGCTGGCGCAGGCCGGCCGGTGGACGGTGCGAGAATGGGCACGAACCACCGGGGGCGTCCGCTCCGAAGACGAACTGACCCGCGCACCGCGCCCCGCACAGCCGAGAGGAGAGCGGACGGCCGAGGACACGATCCCCGACCGCCCCAACGCACATGGCGTTTGACATCGACAAGTTCACCGAGACGAGCGTCTCGGTGAACTGGAGCGACCTCGACTTCGACGAGTTCAAGACGAATCCGCTCCCCGCTTCCACCCTCCGCAGCCTGCGGTACATGTGCGACATCGAGTACCACACGGTCTGCTACCTCCGCGACATGCTCATGACGCCGTCCCACGAGGACGACGAGGTCGGCGCGTTCATGACGATGTGGAACCGTGAGGAGTTCTGGCACGGTGAGGCACTCGCCGCCGTCCTGGCCGCCCACGACATCACCGTCGACTTCGACGAGCTCAAGGCGACGCGTCTGAAGCTCGGCTGGAAGGACCGCCTCGACCCGATCAAGCAGTCGATCCTCGGCAACCTCGTCGGCACCGACTTCATCGCCGTGCACATGAGCTGGGGTGCGGCCAACGAGTGGTCCGCCACGGCCGCGTACACCCGCCTCGCGCAGCTGGAGCGGCACCCCGTGCTCTCCGTGCTCCTCAAGCGCATCGCGAAGCAGGAGACCCGCCACGTGGCGTTCTACGCGAGCCAGGCCAGGGCCCGCCTCGAGTCGTCGAAGAGCGCCCGCCGCCTCACCCGCTTCCTGCTCCGCAAGGTGTGGGGCCCTGTGGGCTCCGGCGTCATGCCCGACTCCGAGGTCACCCACGTCATGGGGCACCTGTTCGGCGACGAGGACGGTCTGGCGGAGGTGCGCCGCATCGACGGTCACATCGCGAAGCTGCCCGGCATGGAGGGGCTCACGATCATCGAGAACTCCCTCCGCGTGCGAGGCGTCGCGGCCTGAGCCCGTACGACGGAACCCCGGTCGGATCACCGACCGGGGTTCCGTCGTCCGCGGAGGTATGCCTCAGCTCTGCGAGACGATGCGGGCGCCGTGGACCGGCCCGTGTGCCCGGATGGTCTTCAGCCCGGACGAGGCGAGCGTGACCTGCAGTTCCAGGGCGTCGTCGGTGTCCGCGGCGAGGAAGGCGATGGTGGGACCGGAGCCCGACACGAGGCTGCCGAGCGCACCCTGCGAATCACCGAACTCGAGGACCTCGCCGAGCACGGGCCGCAGTTGCAACGCGGCGGCCTGCAGGTCGTTGTAGAGGACGTCGCCGAGCAGGTGGGCATCGCCGGCCCGAAGCGCCTGGAGCACCGCCGCGTCGACGGTCGGCTGGCGACCGGACGGCGAGATGTCGAGGATGTGGCGGGCGCGGTGCGCGTCGAGCTCCTGGTAGACCAGCGGCGTCGACATCCCGAAGTCGGCGAGCGCGAGGACCCACTCGAACTGCCCCTTGGCGAGCGCGCTGCTCAGCTGGTCGCCGCGACCGGTGCCGACGGCCGTCCCGCCGAGCAACGCGAACGGCACGTCAGCGCCGAGACGCGCGGCCAGGGCCAGGAGCTCGTCCCGGCTGCGCTCGGTGCCCCAGAGGGCGTCGCAGGCGAGCAGGGTGGCTGCGGCGTCCGCCGAGCCACCGCCCATCCCCCCGGCGACCGGGACGTGCTTCTCGATCTCGAGGCGCACGCCGCCACGGAACCCCGTCCGCCTCGCGAGCGCCTTCGCGGCGCGGATGGCCAGGTTGCTCGTGTCGGTCGGCACCCCGGAGACGTCGACGGACCCCGAGAACGAGACGCTGAAGTCATCGGCCGGGTACGCGTGCACGTCCTCGTACAGGGAGATCGCCTGGTAGGCGGTCGCGACGTCGTGGTAGCCGTCGTCCATCACGTCGCCGACCTTCAAGAAGACATTGATCTTCCCCGGTGCGCGCACGTGCACGTGCTTGAGGATGGCCTCGGTGGTCATTGTTCCAAGTTAGTCGATCCGGGAACCGCCCCGGACCGCCCTACTTGTCCGAGGAGTCCGCCCAGATGTTGACGTCCGCGCCCTCGGCGAGCCGGTCGATCTCCTCGAGCTCCTCGGTCGTGAACGCCGGCCCGTCGAGCGCGGCGAGGTTCTCGTCGAGCTGCTCCGGCCGGGAGGCGCCGATGACCGCGGAGGTGATCGCCGGGTTGTTCAGCACCCAGGCGAGGGACATCTGCGCGAGCGTCTGGCCACGCTCGGTCGCGATGTCGTTGAGGGACCGCAACCGTGTCGCCATCTCCTCGCTGACCTGACGGTCCGGCAGTGACGGACGGTTCGTGGCGCGCTCCGCCGGGCCGTCCCCGAGGTACTTGTCGGTGAGGAGGCCCTGCGCGAGCGGCACGAAGGCGATCGCGCCCAGCCCGGTCTCGGTGAGCACCTCGGTGAGTCCGTCCTCCACCCAGCGGTTGAGGATCGAGTACGACGGCTGGTGGATCACGAGGGGGGTCCCCAGCTCACGGGCGACGGCGTGCGCGGCCGCGGTCCGTTCGGCCGAGTACGACGAGATGCCGACGTACAGCGCCTTCCCCGAGCGCACGATCGCGTCGAGCGCACCGACCGTCTCCTCGATGGGCGTCACCTCGTCGACCCGGTGGGAGTAGAAGATGTCGACGTAGTCGAGGCCCATACGCTCCAGGGACTCGTCGAGGCTCGCGGTCAAGTACTTCTTCGAACCGAAGTTGCCGTACGGGCCTGGCCAGAAGTCGTATCCGGCCTTCGAGGAGATGATGAGCTCGTTGCGGTACGGGCCGAAGTCCTCGCGCATCATGCGGCCGAAGTTCGTCTCCGCCGAGCCGTAGGGCGGCCCGTAGTTGTTCGCGAGGTCGAAGTGGGTGATGCCGTGGTCGAACGCGTGCCGGAGGAGGGCACGTTGTCCGTCGAACGGCCGGTTGTCGCCGAAGTTGTACCAGAGGCCGAGCGAGATCGGGGGCAGGAAGAGCCCGGAGGTACCCACCTGGCGGTAGTCGTTCCGCGCGTAGCGGTCGTCCGCCGCGGCGTACGGGCGGTGGATGTCGGGGACGTTCAGCGGGAAACGAGCATCAGCGGTCATGCACCAACGCTATCGCCCTGCGCGGACGATCGACAGGAAGTCGTGGACGGTGAGTTCCTCACCGCGCGCGGTCGGCTTGACCCCGGCGGCCTCCATGCGCTCCGTGGCCGCCTGCGAGCTGCCGAGGACGTTGCCGAGCGCCTGGCGGAGCATCTTCCGGCGCTGCTGGAAGGCGGCGTCGATGAGCGCGAAGGTCTCGACCCGCTCCTGCTCGGTGCCGATCACGTCGCTCCGTCGTTCGAAGCCCACCAGCACGGAGTCCACGTTCGGGATCGGCCAGAACACCTGGCGGCTGACCTGTCCGGCGATGCGCCACGCCCCGTACCAGGCGGCCTTCGCGCTCGGCGCGCCGTAGACCTTGCTCCCGGGGACCGCGGCCAGTCGGTACCCGACCTCCGCCTGCACCATGACCACGCCGGCGGTGAGCGAGGTGAAGTGTTCGAGGAAGTGCAGCAGGACCGGCACGGAGATGTTGTACGGCAGGTTGGCGACGAGCCGGTTCGGCGACGCTGGCAGTTCCTCGATGCGGAGGGCGTCCTCGTGGACGACCGACAGCCGGTCGATCATGCCCGGCGCCATCTCCCCCACCGTGATCGGGAGCTGCTTCGCGAGGCGACCGTCGATCTCGACGGCGACGACACTCGCGTCGGCTTCGAGGAGGCCCAGCGTGAGCGATCCGAGTCCCGGACCGATCTCGACCACCACGTCGCCCGGCGCGACATGGGCGACCGAGACGATCTTGCGGACGGTGTTCGCGTCGATGACGAAGTTCTGACCGAGCTTCTTCGTCGGCGTCACGTCGAGCAGGGTGGCGAGGTCTCGGATCTCGGCGGGGCCGAGCAGTGCGACGGAAGCGGTCATCCCCCCAGTATCCCCGATCGCCGGTGGCCCCGATCGCGGCGCGGCTCCAGGCCGCCCAACGGTCAGTCGGACCAGGGGCCGTAGACCCGCTCCGTGTTCGTGGCGAGCTGCGTCGCGAACCCCTCGAGGTCTGCACCGAGGTGCGCGGCCATGCCACGGACCGTGTGGGGCAGCAGATAGGGGGCGTTGGGCCGACCGCGGAACGGCGCCGGTGTGAGGTACGGCGCGTCGGTCTCGACCATGACGAGCTCGCGGGGCATGACCTCGAGCGCCTCGCGCAACGGGGCGGCGTTCTTGAACGTCACGGTGCCTGCGAACGAGGCGTACCAGCCGTGCTCGGCACAGAGCGCTGCGAGTTCGCGGCCCCCGGAGAAGCAGTGGAAGACGGTGCGCTCCGGAGCCCCGACGCGCAACAGGGTCTCGACGACCTCGTCGTGGGCGTCGCGGTCGTGGATCTGCAGGGCGATGCCGTGCCGCTTCGCGATCGCGATGTGCGCCTCGAAGGAGGCGAACTGCGCGGCTCGGCCATCGTCCTCGGTGCGGAAGAAGTCGAGGCCGGTCTCGCCGACGGCCCGGACGCGGGGCTGGGCCGCCAGGCGGTCGATCTCGGCCAGCGCGTCGTCGAGCGTTCCCGCGCGGTCGAGGTCCGGAGCGTCGTTCGGGTGGATCGCCACGGCCGCGAGGACGCGCGGGTCGCTTGCCGCGAGCGCCGCCGACCAGCGCGAGGTCTCGACGTCGGTGCCGACCTGCACGATCCCGCGGACACCGACGGCGAGCGCGCGGTCGAGGTGCTCGGTCGGCGTCAGCGGCGCTTCGCCGTCGGCGTGCTCGAGGTGCGTGTGGTTGTCGTACACGGCCACCGGCAGCGGCTCGGGGCTCTCCGGGTAGCTCAACTGCTTGCGCTCCCCCGCCTCCCGCTGCCGCAGATGCGGAGTGGCGGCTGGATCCGGTGCGACGGCCCCGCTCATTCCGCGACGGCCTCGATCCGCGGGAAGAGCGGCTCGAGCCCGGCCACCGTGGTGCCGGCGGGGACCTGAGCCCAGGTGCCGACCTCGCTGATGCGCTGCGCGCCGAGCTGACCCAGGGCGTCCTCGACCCCGAGTGCGGTCCAGAGCTTGGTGGTCGCCTTCGGGACGAAGGGGTGCAGCAGGACCGACAGGGCGCGGAGCCCTTCGACCGCCGTGGCGAGGACGGTGCCGAGGCGTTCGCGCTTGGCCTCGTCCTTCGCGAGCGCCCACGGCTCCTGCTCGGTGATGTAGCCGTTCAGCTCGTCGACGATCCGCCAGATGGCGGCGAGCGCGTCCTGGATGGCGAGTCGCTCGATGGCGGCGTCGGCGTCCGTAGCGGCGCGGGCGACCGTCTGCTGGATCGCGACGTCGGCAGGCTCGGCGGGGCCGCTCGGCGGCACGACACCCTCGAAGTAGCGGGTGACCATCGCCAGCACGCGCGAGGCCAGGTTGCCGAAGCCGTTCGCGAGTTCGGCCTGGTAGCGCGCCGAGAGGTCCTCCCAGCTGAAGGAGCCGTCCTGGCCGAAGGCGATGGCGCGCATGAAGTAGTAGCGGAACGCGTCGGAGCCGAAGGTGTCGGTGATCTCGCTCGGGGCGATCCCGGTGAGCTTCGACTTCGACATCTTCTCACCGCCGACGAGCAACCAACCGTGACCGAAGACACGCTTCGGCACCTCGAGTCCGGCGGCCATGAGCATGGCCGGCCAGATGACGGCGTGGAACCGCAGGATGTCCTTGCCGACGATCTGCGTGGCCGGCCAGCGCTCGGCGAACGCCTCCTCGTCGGAGCCGTAGCCGGCTGCGGTGATGTAGTTGAGCAGGGCGTCGAACCACACGTAGACGACGTGGCTCTCGTCCCACGGGACCTTGATGCCCCAGTCGAAGGTGGAGCGTGAGATGGAGAGGTCCTTCAGGCCCTGGCGGACGAACTGGATGACCTCGTTGCGTGCCGATTCCGGCTGCACGAACTCCGGTCGCTCCTCGTAGAGGGCGAGCAGTCGCTCGGCGAAGTCACTCATGCGGAAGAAGTAGTTGCTCTCCTGCAGCAGCTCGACGGGCTTGGAGTGGATCGCGCAGACGAGCTGGCCGACGTACTCGCCGGTGCCCTGGACGAGGTCGCTCTCCTGCTTGTACTCCTCGCACCCGACGCAGTAGTAGCCCTCGAACTCGCCCGTGTAGATGTACCCGGCGTCGTACAGACGCTGCAGGAAGAGCTGGACGTTCTGCTCGTGGCGCTCGTCGGTCGTGCGGATGAAGTCGTCGTTCGAGATGTCGATCGTGTCGAGCAGCGGGTACCAGGACTCGCTGACGAGGCGGTCCGCCCACTCCTTCGGCGTCACGCCGTTCGCGGTCGCCGTGCGCAGGATCTTCTGGCCGTGCTCATCCGTCCCGGTGAGGAACCAGGTGCGATCGCCGGCCTGACGGTGCCAGCGCGCGAGGACGTCGGCGGCCACCTCCGTGTACGCGTGCCCGATGTGCGGAGCATCGTTGACGTAGAAGATGGGCGTGGTGATGTAGAACGAGGTGCCGTCGGCCATGGGGTCAATCCTAGGACGAGCGGGCACCGCGCTCGTGCCTGTTACGACGTGGGGCGCCGCTCCGAGCCCGGTGCCGTCTTCGGCGGGCGTGCAGCCAGGGCCGCCTGGTAGAGGTCGCGCTTCGACAGGCCCGTGGCCTCGGCGACCTCGTTCGAGGCGTCCTTCAGGCGCATACCTGCGGCCACGAGAGCGAGCACCTGCTCGAGCGCGGTGTCGGGATCGGCCTCGACGGCCTCGGCACCGGCGATGACGACGCAGATCTCGCCCTTCACCCCGCCCGAGGCCCAGACGGCGAGCTCGGCGGCCGTTCCGCGCTTGACCTCTTCGAACAGCTTCGTGAGCTCCCGACAGACGGCGACCCGGCGGTCGCCGCCGAGGACCGCCGCGACGTCCTCGAGCGAGGAGGCCAGGCGGTTGGGCGATTCGAAGAACACCATCGTGCGTGGTTCCGTCGCGAGGGCGCGGAGGGCGCTCCGACGGTCGCCCGGCTTCCGCGGCAGGAAGCCCTCGAAGGTGAACCGGTCCGTCGCGAGCCCGGAGACGGCGAGCGCCGTGACGACCGCGGACGGTCCGGGGATCGCTGTGACCTGGACGTCCGCCGTGGCGGCCGCGTCCACGAGGTGGAACCCGGGATCGGACACGGTCGGCATGCCGGCGTCGCTCAGGACGAGCACGTCGGTCTCGCGGGCGAGCTCGACGATCTCGGCGGCACGCTCCCGCTCGTTGTGGTCGTGCATGGCGATGAGTCGGGGGCGCGACTCCACGCCGAGCGCCCGCAGGAGGTGGATCGCCGTCCGGGTGTCTTCGGCGACGATGACCTCCGCGGTGGCCAACGCCTCGCGGAGTCGGGGCGACGCGTCGCCGAGGTTGCCGATGGGGGTCGCGCCGAGGATGATCACCGGACCAGTCTCCCACCGGCCGGGTGGTTAGATGAGACGGTGTCGGTCGATCTCCTGGAACCCCCCGTGACGGGATCGCGCCTCGACCGTTGGTGGGAGCGGATGCTCCGCACCGAGCGCCGCCGGAAGCTGTGGATCTGGGGCGGCCCCGCAGCCGTCACCCTCCTCGCCTTCGTCCTCCGGTTCTGGAACCTCGGCCACCCGCACTCGCTCGTCTTCGACGAGACGTTCTATGTGAAGGACTCGTGGTCGTTGTGGCTGAACGGGTACGAGAGCACCTGGCCGGACGGGGCGGACGAGGGCTTCGCCAACGGCGACGCCGGTGACCCGAGCACGAACCCGTCGTACGTCGTCCACCCGCCCCTCGGCAAGTGGCTGATCGCCCTCGGCATCGCCGTCTTCGGCATCGACGACAGCACCGGGTGGCGGATCTCCACCGTCATCGCCGGCACCCTGGCGGTGCTCCTCGTGATCCTGATCGCGAAGCGCCTGTTCACCTCGTCGATCCTCGCGGTCCTCGCCGGGTTCCTGTTCGCGATCGACGGTCACGCGATCGTGATGGCGCGGGTCTCCCTGCTCGACAACTTCGTGATGCTGTTCGTGCTGGCGGGGTTCGGTGCGATCCTGCTCGACCGCTCCTGGCATGCGTCCCGACTCGCCGCCAAGCTCGCCTCGAGCCGTTCCGGTGGCGCGGAACCGGCCTGGGGTCCCGTGCTCTGGTGGCGCCCCTGGCTGCTCGCCGCCGGGATCGCGTTCGGTGCGGCGACGGCCGTCAAGTGGAACGGCCTGTACTTCCTCGCCGCGTTCGGCCTGTACGTCATCGTCGCCGACCTCCTGCTCCGCCGCCGCCTCGGGCTCAGCCTCTGGGCGAGCGCCGCGGTCCTCAAGCAGGGTCCCGTCTCCTTCCTGACGATGGTCCCGGTCGCCGCGGTGGTGTACCTCGCGAGCTGGTCGGGGTGGATCCTCACCTCGGGCGGCTACGACCGGCAATGGGCGAACGCCGTCGGCAACGGGTGGACCGGCACCTTCGCCTGGGTCCCCCACTGGTTCCAGAGCCTCGTCCACTACCACCAGAGCGCGTACGGCTTCCACGTCGGGTTGAGCACACCGCACCCGTACGCGGCGAACCCGCTCGGCTGGTTGCTCATGATCCGGCCGACCAGCATGTACTACCAGTCCCCCGCGATGGGGACCGACGGCTGCGCCTGGGACGCCTGCTCCTCGGCCATCACCTCGATCGGCAACCCGCTCATCTGGTGGGGAGCAGCCGTCGCTCTCGGCTACTGCGTCTACCGTCTGGTCCGCTACCGCGAATGGCAGGTGGGGCTCATCGTGCTCGGCGTCGCGGCGGGCTACCTCCCGTGGCTGCTGTACTTGAACCGCACGGTGTTCCAGTTCTACACGATCGTGTTCGAGCCGTACCTGATCCTCGCGCTCGTCTTCGCGGTCGGGAAGATCCTCGGGTCCCGTGATGATCCGGAGGAACGCCGGGTCGCCGGTGTCGGGGTGATCGGCGTGTTCCTGACGATCACCACGCTCCTGAGCATCTTCTGGTACCCGCTCTGGACCGCGATCACCGTCCCGTACTGGTTCTGGCACCTCCACGCCTGGTTGCCGTCGTGGGTCTGACGGGCGGTCGGTGGTGAAGGCCATCCCCGGCGTGCTCGTCGCCGGTGCCGCGGCACTGCTCGCCCTCGGGTTGCACACCCTCGTGCCGGTCGTGCCACTCCTCACCGCGAGCGTCCTGCTCGGGATGGTCACGGGCCAGTTGCCGGCCTTCCAGCGGCTCGCGAGCGGCGTGCTCAAGCCGGGACTCGGACTCAGCGCGAAGCGGCTCATGCGGATCGGGATCGTGCTGCTGGGGCTGAAGCTCAGCCTCGTCGACATCGCCGGACTCGGCTGGGTGACCCTGGCGACCACCGTGGCCATCGTCGTCATCACCTTCTTCACCACCCTGTGGCTCGGCAAGGCGATCGGCCTCACCGGCCCGGAACCGTTGCTCATCGCGACCGGCTTCTCCATCTGCGGTGCCTCGGCGATCGGTGCGATGAGCGGGGTCGTGAAGGCGAAGGACGAGGAACAGGCCACCCCGATCGCGCTCGTCACCCTCTGCGGCACGCTCGCGATCTTCGTCCTCCCCGCGCTCCGCGGACCGCTCGGCCTGACCGACGAGCAGTTCGGCCACTGGGTGGGTGCGAGCGTGCACGACGTCGGCCAGGTGGTCGCGACCGCGCAGATCGCGGGGACGAGCGCGCTCGCCGTCGCCGTGGTCGTCAAGCTCACGCGCGTCGTCCTGCTCGCGCCCATGGTCGCCGCCGCCGCGACGATCGAACGCCGCCGACTCCAGACCGTGTCGGCCGGAGCCGGCGGGGGCGCGGACGGGACCGCCACCGCTCGACCGCCGATCGTCCCGCTGTTCGTCGCCGGCTTCATCGCGGCCGTGCTCGTCCGCACGCTCCTGCCGGTGCCCGAGGTCGTCCTCGACGTCGCGGACGCCGCGCAGACCGCGCTGCTCGCGATGGCGCTGTTCGCGCTCGGCGCGGCGATCCGGGTGCGGACGCTCATCACCACCGGGTGGCGGGCGCTCGTCGTCGGCCTCGGGTCGTGGCTCCTCATCGCCGTCCTGGCGCTCGGAGCAGTGCACCTGTCCTGACGCCCTGCGGCTCGCCGAGCTGCTCGGGCTAGTGCTCCCCGCCCACGAGCTTGAGGCCGATGACGCAACCGATGAGCCCGAGGATGAGCAGCACCTTGACGACGGACAGTTCCTCACCGCCGAAGACCATGGCGTAGCCGACGGTAAGCGCGGCACCGATCCCGACCCACACGGCGTAGGCGGTGCCGACCTGGATGTCGCGCATGGCCCAGGCCAGGCCCGCCATGCTGAGGACGAGCGCCACGCCGAAGGTGACGGTGGGCCAGAGCTTGGTGAAGCCCTCGGACTTGCCGAGCGCGGTGGCCCAGACGGCCTCCAGGACACCCGATGCGATGAGCACGATCCATGACATGACGATCACTCCTCAGTGGTCAGTCTTGTCGCGTTCCGGGTACTGCGCCCTCGTCCGGCAACCCCATCGGGGCTGTGCCCGTCACGATACGCGTCCGGCCTGGGCAGGCGCTGGGCACGGTGATGGACGGTCGGGAGCAATGCGTCCTTCTGTTGCAGCAGGGCCGAGCCCCGCGTGGCGCTCGGGTAGCGTGAACGCATGGCAGATCGTGAGTATGGCTTCCGCACGCGTGCGATCCACGCGGGCAACATCCCCGACCAGGTGACCGGCGCCCGCGCGCTGCCCATCTACCAGTCGAGCGCCTTCGTCTTCGACGACACCGCCGACGCCGCCGCGCGCTTCGCCCTGCAGAAGTACGGCAACATCTACTCCCGTCTCGCGAACCCGACGGTCGCGAGCTTCGAGGAGCGCATCGCGAGCCTCGAAGGCGGTCTCGGTGCCGTCGCGACGGCCTCCGGTCTCGCCGCGCAGTACATCACCTTCGCCTCGCTCGCCGGGCAGGGCGACCACATCGTCGCCTCGGCCAACCTCTACGGCGGGTCGATCACGCAGCTCGACGTCACCCTGCGACGCTTCGGCATCGAGACCACGTTCGTGCAGTCCTCCGACGCGGCCGACTACGCCGCCGCGATCCAGGAGAACACCAAGCTCGTCTTCGCCGAGACGGTCGCGAACCCGTCCGGCGAGATCGCCGACATCGAGGGTCTGGCCGACGTCGCCCACGCCCACGGCATCCCGCTCATCATCGACTCCACGATCGCCACGCCCTACCTCAACCGTCCGATCGAGTGGGGTGCCGACATCGTCACGCACTCCGCGACCAAGTTCCTCGGCGGACACGGCACGACGCTCGGTGGCGTCGTCGTCGAGAGCGGCCGGTTCGACTGGGACTCCGACAAGTTCCCGCTCTTCGGGCAGCCGGTGCCGAGTTACGGCGGGCTGCAGTGGTCGGGGAACTTCGGCGAGTACGCCTTCCTCACCCGCCTCCGTGCGGAGCAGTTGCGCGACATCGGCCCGGCGCTCGCGCCGCACTCGGCCTTCCTGCTCGCGCAGGGCGTCGAGACGCTGCCGTTCCGCATCCAGGCGCATGTCGACAACGCGCGGATCGTGGCCGAATGGTTGGACGCCGACCCGCGCATCGCCGCCGTCAACTGGGCCGGACTCCCCGCCCACCCGCACCACGAGCGGGCGAACAAGTACCTACCGAAGGGGCCGGGCTCCGTCTTCAGCTTCGAGGTGAAGGGTGGTCGCCAGGTCGGTCAGAAACTCATCGAGTCCGTCGACCTCGCGAGCCACCTGGCGAACATCGGCGACGCGAAGACGCTCATCATCCACCCGGCGTCGACCACGCACGCCCAGCTCTCCGACCAGCAGCTCGTCGATGCAGGCGTGCTGCCCGGCATCGTCCGACTGAGCGTCGGCATCGAGGACCCGGACGACATCATCTACGACCTCGACCAGGCCCTCGCGGCCGCGGTGAAGGAGTAACGGCATGAGCACTTCGACAAGCTCAGTGACCGGGCAGGGCAAGACAGTGACCGGGCAGGACGAGACAGTGACCGGGCAGGACGCGACGGAGACCGTCCGACTCACCAACGGGCTCACCTGCTCGCTGCCGGCGAGCTCACCCCTCGCGAAGCTCCTGCGATCCCAGCGCACCTGGGTCGGACCGGACGCCAAGGCCCGCCTCAAGCTGCTCCGTGAAGCGAAGTCCGTCGCCATCGTCGGCGCCTCCCCCAACCCCGCGCGCTCCTCGTACTTCGTGGGCACCTACCTGCAGCAGTCGAGCGACTTCCGCATCTACTTCGTCAACCCGAACGCGACCGAGATCCTCGGGCAGCCCGCGTACCCCGACCTCGCGTCGCTCCCCGAGGTCCCCGACATCGTCGACGTGTTCCGGAAGGCGAGCGACATCCCGCAGGTCATCGACGAGGTCGTCGCCGTCGGCGCCCCCACCGTCTGGGTCCAGCTCGGCATCTGGAACCAGGAGGCAGCCGAGTACGGCGAGTCGAAGGGTCTGAACGTCGTGATGGACCGCTGCATCAAGGTGGAGCACGCCCGCTTCCACGGCGGCCTGCACCTGCTGGGCTTCGACACCGGGCAGATCACCGCCCGCAAGACCCTGCGGTAGCCGTCCCACCCGCTGGGTATGCTCGACAGGTGCCCGCGTCCACGCCTCGAGTGACCGTGCTCGGTCCCGTCCGCGTCGTGGGTCGTGCCGGCGGGCTGGTCGAACCGGGTGGGCGCCGCGCCAAAGCCCTCGTGGCCGCGCTCGCCCTCGCGGAGGGCCGGTCCGTGTCGACGACGGCCCTCATCGACGCGCTCTGGGACGACGCCCCGCCGGTCGGTGCGAAGGCGGCCCTGCAGACCCTCGTGTCCCGGGTGCGAGCCGTCGCCGAGCCAGGACTCATCGAGTCGTCGGCCGCCGGCTACCGGCTCACGGCCGGCGCGGACGACGTCGACCTCGGCGCCGCCTCCGCCCTCGCGGACGCCGCGTCGACGGCGGTGCGAGGCGGCGACCCGCACGCTGCCGCGCAGCTCTCGCAGGAGGCCTTGCAGCTCTGGACCGGTGACCCCGGCGCCGAGCTCGACCCACCGCTCGCCGAGGAGCTCTCCGGCCGTGGGGCGCGACTGCAGGACGAGCTGCGCCGGGTCAGGGCGCAGAGCCGGATCGACATGGGCGAGGGTGTCGCCGTGATCAGCGACCTGGAGTCGCTCGCCGCAGCGGCACCGCTCGACGATGCGACGCACCTGATGCTCTTCAACGCCTACGCGCAGTGCGGCCGACGCGCCGATGCGATGCGCTTGTTCTCTGACCACCGGCGCCACCTGCGGGACGAGCTCGGGACGGATCCGGCGAACGCCCTCGTCGCCGCCCACACCTCCCTGCTGCAGGAGGGCGCCGATCAGCCGGCGACCGCGGCCTCCGCCCACGGAGCACCGCCTCCACCTCAGGAACGCACCGACCGCCTCGTCCTGGGGCTCCGCACGCCGCCGAACGAGCTCATCGGACGGGAGACGGACCTCGAGGCGATCCGGGAGCTGGTCGCCGAGGTGCGGATGACGACGATCCTCGGCCCGGGTGGACTCGGCAAGACCCGCCTGGCCCAGGAGGTCGCCCGCCGCGCGTCGGCATCCACACCGGGTGTCGTCTTCGTGGAGCTCGCCAGCATCCGGGACGCGGAGGACCTCCCGCTCGCGGTGGCCACCGCCCTCGGCATCCGGGACGTCACCGGCTCCCGGCGCCTCGGCGAGGCCTTCGCCGCCCTGCCCGTGGACCTGCATGAGCGCATCGTCGCGCGGCTGTCCGAACGTCCCACGCTGCTCGTCATGGACAACTGCGAACACCTCGTGGACGCGGCGGCCCGGTGGATCGCCGACGTCCTCGACTGGACGACGGGCCTCCGCGTCCTCGCGACCAGCCGCAGCCCGCTGTCGATCACGGCCGAGCACGTCTACCAGCTCGAACCGCTCGGCGCCGCCCACACCGACGGTGACGACCCGGACGAGGTCGGCCCGGCGGTGCGCCTGTTCATCGAACGAGCTCGCGCCGCCCGCCCGGGCGTCCACATCCCGCTCGAGACCGCGGCACGACTGTGCGCCGCTCTGGACGGGCTCCCCCTCGCGATCGAGCTGGCGGCGGCACGGACCCGCTCCATGTCCGTGGAGGAGGTGGAACGACGGCTCGGGAACCGTTTCGCCCTGCTGACCACCGGCTCCCGCAGCGCACCCGAGCGTCACCAGACCCTCCACGCGGTCATCGAGTGGAGTTGGAACCTCCTCGGTGAGCGTGAGCGGACGGTCCTGCGTCGCACGTCGCGATTCCCGGACGGGTTCGGCATCGACGCGGCCGGCGCCGTCGCCCCGGAGGTCGACGATGTCGCCGACGCCCTCGACGCGCTCGTCGGACAATCGCTCCTGACCGTCCGGGACGACCCGGCGACCGGGTCGCTCCGATTCCGGATGCTCGAGACGGTGCGCGAGTTCGGGATGATCGCGATGCAGGACGCCGGCGAGGAGGCGGAGGTCGTGGACGCCATGCGGCGGTGGGCGATCGCCCTCGCCGACGCGATGCAGCCGCGCATGCACGGGGCCGAGCAACTCGACGCCTTCGCGATCCTCGCCCTCGAACAGGACACCCTCGTGAGCATCCTGCGACAGGCCCTCGCCGACGACCGGGCAGACGTCGTCGGCCCGCTGTTCGCCGCGCTCGCGGTGTTCTGGACCTTCCGGAGCGCCCATCAGGAGGTGCTCGCGTTCGGTGAGCCGGTCCTCGCCGTCCTCCGACGCCAGGACGCCGGCTCGGTGACCGGTGACGCCCCGGCGGTCGCGTTCGCGATCATCGCGGTGACCTTCCTCACCACCGACGTCCGGACGTCGGCCCGCGCGATCGGGGCGCTCCGCCGCGTCGAACGCGTGCATCGGACGGAGCACCCGCGGATGCACGCGCTCGTCGGGCTCATGCTCGCCGCCGGACGCGCCGATCGGTCGGTGGACCTCATGCAGTCGTTCCGGACCTCACCCGACCCTCGGGTCGCCAACGTCGGCAACCTCCTCGCGGCGCAGATGGCCGAGAACGAGGGCGACCCGGCATCAGCAGAGGTGGCCGCGCTCCGGGCGAACGAGCTCTCCGTGTCGATCGGCGACGTCTGGGGAGCTGCGATGAGCGCGCACATGCTGGCGCAGTTGCACAGCCAGAACGCCGAATCCGAGTCCGCCCTCCACTGGGCCGGGTTGGCGGCCACCGGCCTCGAAGCGATCGGCGCCGAGGCCGACCTCCGCCAGCTGGACTGGCTCATCGCGCTCGGCGACATCGGCCGGGGCGACTACGCGTCGGCGACCGCGGTCCTCGACCGCTTCCTCGCCGATGAGACGCCGTCGACGGGCTTCACACCGATCCCCGAACGCGAGTCGATCGTGTGGGCCGGCCTCGCCGAGATCGCCCGCGCCCAGGGCGACAGCCGACGCGGCACCGAGCTCTACGGCCGCGCGCTCGGGGCCTTCAGCGGCGGTGAGTCCCGCCGCTCGCCCTGGTTCGCGCTCGTCGCCTCCGCCGCCCTCGCTGCGGCCGTGCTCGACGGCACCACCTCCTCCGAGGTCCACGGGCGTCTGGCCCGCCTGATCCGGACCCGGACGGTCGCGCTCGGCCGCCTGCTGCCGGAACGGTTCGACCGCCCCGTCCTCGGCGCCACCGTCCTCGCCCTCGGCAGCTGGTACCTGCGTGCGGAGGAGGACGACGTCCGGGTGGTCGGCGCGGAGCTCGTCGCCCTCGCCGCCGGGCTCGCGTCCCGGCAGGACATCCCGTCACTCGTCCGCCGCCTGCACGAACCGGACGCGAACGTCCTCCTGAGCGACGTCGACGACACGGTCATCGCCGCACGGGTCGCCCGCCTGTCCGCGAACGAGAGCGCCGCCAGGGCCCTCGAGCTGCTGGGCAGCCGGGTCCTGGCGGCGCGCTGACCGTCCGTCGGAGCCGATCTCAGGCGCGGCGCATGTACGCCCGCACCGTCAGCGGTGCGAACACCGCGACGATGACCGCAGCACCGAGGAGCGCGAGCCAGGCGTCCGAGCCGAAGGTGCCGGTGTTCGCGAGGTCGCGGACGGCGGTGACGAGGTGCGAGACCGGGTTCACGGCGACGAAGCCCTGGAGGAACGCCGGCATCGTGTCCGGGTTCACGAACGCGTTCGAGAGGAACGTGAGCGGGAACAGCACCAGGAAGGAGATGCCCTGCACGCTGCTGGCGCTCCGGGCGATGACCCCGAAGAACGCGAAGATCCAACTGATGGCCCAGGCGCAGACGATCACGAGCAGACCGGCGACCACCACGAAGCCGAGGCCACCCTCCGGCCGGTAGCCCATGACGAACCCCATGGCGAAGGTGAGCGTGGTCGCGATCGTGTACCGCACGGTGTCGGCCAGGAGTGCACCCGCCAACGGCGCGATCCGGGCGATGGGCATCGACTTGAAGCGGTCGAACACGCCCTTGTCCATGTCCTCGCGCAGCTGGATCCCGGTCACGACCGAGGTCGTGATGACGGTCTGCACGAGGATGCCGGGGATGATGATCGGGAGGTAGCTCGCCACGTCGCCGGCGATCGCGCCGCCGAAGATGTAGGTGAACATCAGGGTGAAGATGATCGGCTGGATCGTCACGTCGATCAGCTGCTCCGGCGTCCGTTTGATCTTGAGCAGTCCGCGGTACGCCATGGTGAAGGAGTTGCGGACCGTCTGCGACAGGCTGACGTGGTTCCGGAGGGACCGGTCCGTGCCGGGGGTGATGGTGATCGTGCTCATGCGTGGACCTGCTCTGCGGTGTCGAAGGAATCGGTGTCGGACGTGGCGCCGGCGTCGTCGGTCTCGACGCCGTGTCCGGTGAGGGTGAGGAAGACCTCGTCGAGCGTCGGCTTCTGGACACTCATCTCCGCGAGCCGGATCCCGGCTTCACGGAGGGTGATGAAGAGGTCGGTGACGGCGTCGGGGTCGCGCATGGGCGCCGTGATGCGGGTCGCCTCGGGCGAGACGACCGTCTCCACCCGGAGCACCTCCGTGATGACGCGTCGGGCGTCCTCGAGGTCGGCCGGATCCGCCAGTCGCAGTTGCAGCGACGACTCCCCCACGGAGGCCTTCAGTTCGTCGGACGTCCCCTCGGCGACGACGAGGCCCCGGTCGATGACCGCGATGCGATCGGCCAACTGGTCGGCTTCGTCGAGGTACTGGGTCGTGAGCAGCACCGTCGACCCGGTCGCCACGAGGCGTCGGATGGTGTCCCACATCTGCGCCCTCGTCCGCGGGTCGAGGCCGGTGGTCGGCTCGTCGAGGAAGATGAGCGGCGGTTGCGCGATGAGGCTCGCGGCGAGGTCGAGCCGACGCCGCATGCCGCCGGAGAACTTCTTCAGCGGACGAGCCGCCGCCTCGCTCAGTCCGAACTCCTCGAGGAGCTCGGCGCTCTTGCGCTTCGCCTCGGCACGACCGAAGCCGAGGAGCCGCGAGAAGATGACGAGGTTCTCGGTCGCGGAGAGGTTCTCGTCCACCGAGGCGAACTGCGCGGTCACACCGATGAGCTGGCGGACCACCTGCGATTCGCGCTGGATGTCGTGGCCGAAGATGGTCGCGCTGCCCGCGTCGGGACGGAGGAGCGTCGCGAGCATGCTGATGGTGGTGGTCTTCCCGGCGCCGTTCGGGCCGAGGACGCCGTAGACGGTGCCGGTCCTGACGGAGAGGTCGACGCCGTCGACCGCTCGGTTGTCGCCGAAGGTCTTCACGAGGCCGTGGGCCTCGATCGCCCAGTCGGAGCGGATGCTCATGCGGATGCCTTTCGATTCGTGGCGGACCGCCGGTGGGCGACCCGGACACGAGTGTGCTCGTCGGCACTCACCGATCACTCACGTCGCGCTGACGGCCGCTGACCGGGGCCGACAGCCGCCGTCAGCGACCGACCGCAACCGATCGCGCCTAGAGTGGAGGGAGCCAGTCGTACCGAAGGAGGTCGTCCAGTGACGGCATACGTGTCCGCATTCGACCTCTTCTCCATCGGCATCGGCCCCTCCAGTTCGCACACCGTCGGCCCCATGCGCGCAGCGCTGGCGTTCGTCCTCGGTCTCGAGCGCGACGGTCTGCTCGGACGGGTCGACCGCGTCACGTGCTCGCTCTTCGGCTCGCTCGGCTCGACCGGTATCGGCCACGGCACCCCGGACGCGGTCGTCGCCGGACTCCGCGGACTCACCCCGGAGGGATGCGACCCGGCCGAGGTCCGTCACGCCTGGAGCGAGCACCCGGACGGCGGAACCCTCCTCCTCGCCGGGGTCAGGCCCGTCGACTTCTCCCGAGACGACGTCTCGTTCGTCCCGAGGACGCGCCTCCCCGGTCACCCGAACGCGCTGACCCTGTCCGCCTGGGACCGCTCGAGCGAGGTACCGGTCCGCTCGGAGACGTACTACTCGGTGGGCGGCGGCTTCATCAGGCGCGACGGCGACGACCCGGCGTCCGCGCTGCCACAGCACCCCGTCCCGATGCCGTTCCGGACGGCCGAGTCGCTCATCGACATCTGCGACGACAGCGGACTGCCCATCGACGCGATCGCCAGGCGGAACGAGGAGGCCATGCGCACCCCGGAAGCGGTCGACGCCGGCCTCGACGCCATCTGGGCGGCCATGCACGAGTGCGTCACGGCCGGACTCGCGGACACGGGCACGCTGCCCGGCGGCCTCGGCGTCAAGCGTCGCGCCCGCGCCGTCCGCGAGCGACTCGACGTGGCCGAGGCGGAGAGCGGCCGCGAGCTGCCGACCGAGTGGCTCCACGCGTTCGCCCTCGCCGTCAACGAACAGAACGCCTCAGGCGGACGGGTGGTGACGGCCCCGACGAACGGGGCGGCCGGCATCATCCCGGCGGTCGGCAGCTACTACCTGCGATTCGTCCCCGGGGCGTCGCTCGACGGCATCCGCCGATACCTGCTCACCGCGACCGCGATCGGGTCGCTGTTCAAGGCGAACGCCTCCATCTCCGGTGCGGAGGGCGGGTGTCAGGCGGAGGTCGGCTCCGCGTGCGCGATGGCGGCCGGCGCCCTGTGCGCCGTGCTCGGCGGCACCCCACGGCAGGTCGAGAACGCGGCGGAGATCGCGATGGAGCATCACCTCGGCCTGACCTGCGACCCGGTCGGCGGACTCGTCCAGGTGCCGTGCATCGAGCGGAACGCGATCGCCTCCTCGACGGCGGTCAGTGCGGCCAGGCTGTCGTTGCACGGTGATGGGACGCACCTCGTCTCCCTCGACACCGTGATCGAGACGATGCGTCAGACCGGCGTCGACATGTCGACGAAGTACAAGGAGACCAGCGAGGGCGGCCTCGCGGTCAACGTCATCGAGTGCTGAGTCGCGCCGCCATCTCGGGCGGGGTCGGGCGCCTCAGCGTCGTTCGGCGGGTGACCCGATCACCGTGGGTCGAGTGCTGCCACGTCCGTCACGGGTAGGCGGCACACGAAGTCGTGGCAGAGATAGGCGGTCGGCAGACCGTCCCGGCTCGTCCGCTCGGCGAAGAGGCCGAAGCCGGCAGCAGCCCAGGCGGCGGCCTCCTGGTCCGTGAACACCGTCACCACCGCGTCGCGTCGCGTCCTGACGGCGTCACGCATCGCCCGAGCGGCGGTGACCCGGTCCTCGCTCTCGTCGGTGCGGACGTGATCCGGCGCGACGACGACGAGTTGCGAGGCCGCTTCCCCGAGCGATGCGGCCAGTCCGAGGCTCGCGCCGAACGCGGTCGGTGCCCGCAGCGCCGCCGACGCGGCGAACCGCACGGCGCCCTCGGCGGCCGCCCGGAAGCGCCCGTCCGCCGAGAGCTGGTACAGCAGCAGCGACGCCTGGCCGAGCGCGGAGATCCCCGACGGGTAGGCGCCCTCCGACGGGTCGCCGTCAACGCGGGTGCCGTGAGCGGCCAGCACCGGGTCTCCACCACCCGGCAGGACGAACCCGGCCACAGCGGTCGGCGCACCGGCCCCTGACGCCTCGGCCCCGGAACCCTCGGGGAGGCATCGTTCGACGAGGTCCCTGGCGAGCTCCGCGTAGCGCACCTGACCCGTCGCGAGGCCGAGACGCACCAATCCGGTGGCGAGCATCCCGTAGTCCTCCAGGGCCGCCGCCGCCCCCGAGCGCTGCTCGTCGAGCGAGGCGCGCGCGAGGGTGCCGTCCGGCAGCAGGTGGTTCTCGACGACCGCGTCGGCGGCCCACCGGGCGGCCTCGAGCCACTCGGGGCGGTCGAGGACCGTCGACGCCTCGGCCAACGCGCCGATGGCGAGTCCGTTCCACCCCGACAGCACCTTGCGGTCGACCGCGGGCGG
The DNA here is from genome assembly GCF_001423185.1 of Plantibacter sp. Leaf314. Classification (NCBI taxonomy): domain Bacteria; kingdom Bacillati; phylum Actinomycetota; class Actinomycetes; order Micrococcales; family Microbacteriaceae; genus Plantibacter; species Plantibacter sp. Leaf314. The sequence continues at coordinate 1,057,360 of NZ_LMOB01000001.1, forward strand.
AACGAGCGTTGCTCGGCCGTGCACGTCGCGCCGGTAGTAGCCGCCCTCCGACCGGACGCCGTCGACGACGCTCTCCGAGTCCTGGGCGGACCCGAAGCCGCCGCTCGGCTGCTGGAGGGTGTCGATGAGGAAGCCGGCGATCCCGGTGGCGACGGTGGCGGCCCACGGGCTTGGACGCTCCGCCCAGGCCCGCACGTACGCGGTGAGCAGCAGCGCGTTGTCCGTCAACATGCGTTCGTAGTGCGGCTCGGTCCAGTCGCGGTTGACCGCGTACCGGAAGAACCCGCCTTCCACGGGGTCGCGGAGCGCCGACGCCCCCATCGTCCGGAGCGTGCGCTGCGCGAGGTCGACACCGCGGCGAGCAGCCTCCCCCTCACGTGGCGTGAGCAGGACGTCGAACACCGGCGCCATCGGGAACTTCGGGGCGGTGCCGAATCCGCCCAGGTCGCGGTCCTCGAGGCCCTCGATGATCGCGACCGCGGCGTCGAGGTCTTCGGGCCCCGGCACGGACGCGTCTTCAGGGGCGGTCATCGCCTCGGCGATCGCGCGGGCGAGGCCGTCGGCGCTGGCGACGACGTCCTCTCGACGCTCCGTCCACGCCACCCGGACCGCCTCGAGCACCTGCGGGAAGGACGGGTGGCCCCGGAGCGGCACCGGCGGAGAATAGGTGCCGGCGTGGAACACATGCCCGCGAGGCGTCACGAAGACGTTCAACGGCCAGCCGAGCTCCCGGGTGAACGCCCCGGCCGCGGCGAGGTAGCTCGCGTCGACGTCGGGATGCTCCTCGCGATCGACCTTGACGGCCACGAAGTCACGGCGGAGCAGCTCCGCGATCCGCTCGTCCGCGAAGGACTCCCGCGCCATGACATGGCACCAGTGACAGGTCGAGTACCCGATCGACACGAGCAGGGGGACGTCACGACGGGCGGCCTCCTCGAAGGCCTCGGGCCCCCAGGGGTACCAGTCGACCGGCTGCTCGGCGTGGGAGCGGAGGTACGGGCTCATCGCCCCGGCGAGCCGGTTCGTCATGTCGGGTCCGTCGCCCGATCCCTATCGACCGAGCGGCAGCTGCTCGCCCGCCGTGATGCGGGACCGGAGCCGGTTGTTCGGGGCGGGCAGCGGGCACACGTAGTGGTCGCTGAACGCACACGGCGGCAGGTAGGCGCGGTTGAAGTCCACGAGGACGTGTCCGTCTGCGGTGGGCGCCGGCATGCTGATGAACCGGAACCGGTAGGTCTCGTCGCCGCTCGTGCCGTCGGAGAACACCGCCCAGAGCCCGTTCGGGCCGCCGGTGACGGTCAAGGACACGGCTTCGTCGCCGAGCGTGAACTCGACCCGGCCCACCGGCGTCTCCGTCGTGACGTGGCCGTCGATGGATTCGGTCTCCACCGTCACCCCGGGCGAGGGGACGAATCGGGCGGGCCTGATCCACGAGACGTCCGGGGCGAAGGCGCTGATCCCGGAGAGCGCGGTGCGCGTCGGAGCCTCGGGATCGAGGACTCGGAGGGCGTAGGCGCCGTCGCGCTCCATGCCGCGCAGGAGGGCGTCGCCGAAGTGCAGTTCCTCACCGTGGACGAGCTCGACGCGGTCGGTCATGATCTGCGCACCGCTCGGTGTCGTGAGGCCCGTGCCGGTGAGCCGTTCGCCCACGATGCCGGTGTCGTCGGCACGCCAGGTGCCCGGAGCGCCTTCCAGAGGCGTCGCCTCCTCGGTCAGCCAGTGCGTGAAGCGCAGCGCGGCGATCCCGTGCGGCGCGCGCACCGAACGCTCGCGGGCGGTGTGCCAGGCGGTCCAGGACGCGATGAACTCGACGGGGGTCTCGGAACTCATACCCCGACGGTACCAACTCCAGGCGTCGCACAGCCCCCCTGGACATCCCGCCTCGCCCGGATGCGCTCACCGCGAACAGCACGATGGCGCCGCCCGGCGGACCGGGCGACGCCATCGAGGTGGTGCGGACTAGTTGAAGAGCTTCTTGTCCTTGAGCCAGTCGGCAGCGAGGGTCTTCGGTGCCGCCTTCTCGTCGCCCTGGTTGCGGGCGTTGAGCTCGATGAGGTCTTCGGTGGTGAGCTCCGCCGACACGGCGTTGAGCACCTCCTTGACCTTGTCGCTGGCCTTGTCCGAGTTGATCAGCGGGAGGACGTTCTGCGGGAGGATCAGGTTCTCCGGGTCCTCCAGCGTGACGAAGTCGTTCGCGGCGATCGACGGGGTGGTCGTGTAGATGTCGGCCATCTGGACCGTGCCGTCGAGCAGGGCCGCGGTGGTCTGCGCGCCGCCGCCGTCGCTGATCGGCACGAAGGTGAGCTTGTCGGCCGGGACACCGTAGACCTCGGTCAGGCCCTTCGGTCCGTACGGACGCTCGGCGAGCTCAGGAGCCCCACCGATGGCCAGCGGGACGGTGAGGGACGCGAGGTCGGCGAGGCTCGTGACGTTGTTCGCCTCACTGAACTCCTTGGTGACGTTGTAGGAGTCCTTGTCCTCGGCCTTCGACTGGTCGAGCACCTCGTAGCCCTTGGGAGTCGCCTCCTGGAGCGCCGAGTAGACCTCGTCGCTCGACTTGGCCGTCGCCGAGTCGTCGAAGAACTGCAGCAGGTTGCCGCTGTAGTCGGGGACGAGGTCGATGGACCCGTCTTCGAGGGCGGCGATGTAGACGTCGCGGGCGCCGATGTTGAGCGACTCGGCGGTCTTGATGTCGTTCGCCTCGAGCGCCTGGATGTAGATCTGCGCGATGATCTCGGACTCGGGGAACCCGGCGGAACCGACGGTGATGGTGTCCGAAGCGGCGGTCTCACCGGCGGTCGGATCGCCCGCGGAGCAGGCGCTGAGGGCGAGTGCTGCTGCGGCGGTCGCCGCGATGCCGACGGCGAGGCGTCGACCCTGTCGAATGGTGAACATGAGGTTTCCTATCTGTGATGGACGAGAACGGTGGTGCCGTTGTGCGGGATGGTGCCTCGGGCGATGCTGGCGCCCGAGAGGGTTCGGAGTGCTACTCGATCCGGTGCGCTGCGGTCTGCATCTTCGTCTCCGCCGCTGCGAGCTCGGGGTCCGGTGACGTCGATCGGTCGCCGGCACCGCGCGAGCGGGTCTCGTCGACGCGGGCGTGGGTCGCCTGGACGCCGCGCGGGACGACCGCTCGCTGGAGGAGCGAGAAGAGGCCCTCCAGCAGCAGGGCGAGAACGATGATGATGATCGATCCGGCGAGCATCTGCGCGTAGTCGCGCACCGGCAGGCCGTCGAGGATGTACCGGCCGAGCCCGGGGCCGTTGGTCAGGAAGGCCACGACCGTCGCGGTCGCTATCGTCTGCAGGACCGCCGAACGGACGCCACCGATCATGAGCGGCAGCGCCAGCGGGATCTCCACCTTGCCGAGGATCTGCCACTCGTTCATGCCGACGGCGCGAGCGGCGTCGACGGTCTGTCGGTCGATCGCCTCGACACCGCCGTACGCGCCGGCGAGGACCGGCGGGACGGCGAGCACGACGAGTGCCGTGATCGCGGGGACGAGGCTCGTGCTCGAGAAGCCCCAGCCGAGCGTGATGAGTGCGAGGAGCGAGAGCAGGCCGAGCGTCGGGAGCGCGCGGAGCGACCCGGTGATGACGACCGCCAGCTCACGCCCCTTGCCCGTGTGCCCGATGAGGAGCCCGAGCGGGATCGCGATGAGGCAGGCGATCAGGACGGTGAGGCCGGTCACGCCGAGGTGCTGGAGCACCCGGACGGGGATGCCGCCAGGACCCTCCCAGTGTTCCGGGTCGAAGATCCACGCGAACGCGGCGAGGAAGTTGATCATGCGACTCCTCCCCCGGTGGTCGCCAACTCGCGGGCCTCGGTGGCGGCGCGACGGCGACGGATCGCCCCCTTCGAGCTCATACGCGTCCAGGGCATGAGCAGGCGCCCCAGGAGGACGAGCAGGACATCGAACACGATCGCGATGACGACCGTCCCGACGATACCCGTGAGGATCTCGATCGGGAACTGGCGGTTGTAGCCGTCGGTGAACAGGTAGCCGAGGTTCGTGACCCCGATGAGGGCGCCCACGCTCAACAGGCTGATGGTGCTGGCAGAGACCACCCGGATGCCCGCGAGCATGAGCGGGCCGGCGAGCGGGAACTCGACCCGCCAGAAGCGTTGGCCGGTCGAGAACCCGACGGCCTGCGCCGACTGCCGCACGCCGGCGTCGACGGCGTCGAGCGCGTCGGCGATCGTCCGCACGAGGAGCGCCACGGCGTAGATGGTCAGGGCGATGACGACGTTCGCCGGGTCGAGGATCTTCGTCCCGATCAGGGAGGGCATGAGGACGAACAGCGGCAGCGACGGGATCGCGTAGAGGATGCCGCTCACCGTGAGCAGGACCCCGCGCGACCACCGGTACCGGTGGGCGAGCCAGCCGAGCGGCAGGGAGATGAGGAACCCGAGGATGATCGGCGGAAGACTCAACTGCACATGGGTGAGCGTGAGCTCCCAGATCATGCTCCAGTTCGCGATGACCCAGTTCATCTGGACGCGCCGCCCTCGGCCGATTCCCTGCCCTGTGGCCCACCGGGATCGCGGCGGTCTCCGAGGACACCCGCTGGGCGCCCGGACTCGTCGACGACGACGTCCCGTCCGCCCACCCGCTCGACGTGCAGGGTGCGCTGGCCGCGATCGGCACCGATGAACTGGGCGACGAAGTCGTTCGCCGGCTCCGCGACGATCTCCGCCGGTGAACCCACCTGGGCGATGTGGCCGCCCTTCTGCAGGATGACGACCTGGTCGCCGAGGAGGAACGCCTCGTCGATGTCGTGGGTGACGAACACGATCGTCTTGGCGATGTCGCGCTGCAGGCGGAGCAGCTCCCGCTGGAGTTCAGCCCGGACGAGCGGGTCGACGGCGCCGAACGGCTCGTCCATCAGGAGGATGTTGGGGTCGATCGCCAGACCTCGCGCGACCCCAACACGCTGCTGCTGCCCGCCGGACAACTGGCTCGGGTAGCGGTCGGCGAGCGAGCGGTCGAGTCCGACGGTGTCGAGCAGGGTGAGGGCGTCCGCCCGGGCCTGCTTCTTATTGATGCCGGTGAGCATGGGCACCGTGGCCACATTGTCGATCACGGTGCGGTGCGGGAGCAGGCCGGAGTTCTGCATGACGTACCCGATGCGGCGACGCAGCCGGACAGGGTCGACCGCCGAGACGACCTCGTCGTCGATGACGATGCGGCCCTCACTCGGATCGACCATGCGGTTGATCATGCGCAAGAGGGTGGTCTTGCCGCAGCCGGAGGATCCGACGAAGACCGTGGTCGACCGCGACGGGATCGTGAGGGAGAAGTCGTCGACCGCGAGGGTGCCGTCGTCGAAGCGCTTGGAGACGTGTTCGAAGGAGATCATGCTGGACCGATGCCTCTTCTCTGCACGGCTGTTCGTGACAGGTCGTCTTCCAAGGGTCGTCGCCGCCGCGGTCGGTGGCTCGCTGAACGTCTCTCGGTCGGTGGTCCGAACCTACCGGAGGGTACCGACATCGCCCACCCCCTCGACACGTGTCGAAATACATGGCATGCGACGGCGCGCACCGGCACCGTCCGGCCGACGGGTCCCTCAGGAGCGGTCGACGCCGAGCGCGGCGAGCGCCGCCGCGACGAGCTGCTGACCATGCTGCTCCTGCTCGATAGCCGACCGGAGGCCGGCGTGGGCGACCGAGAACCCGACGGACCACTCGTCGTGCTCCGCCGGACCGAGCGCGTCCGCTGCGACGACCGCCTCGACCGCCAGGACGTCCGCGAGGAGGGCGGTCGAGCGTTCCAGCAGTCGGAGGGAGGTCCCGGCGAACGAAGCAGGATCGTCCGCGGCCTCGTCCGGCACGCCGGTCGCGACGACCGGGGTCGCGAGCACGCGGAGCTCGGCGACGAGGTCCGCCGCCGACTGCCGGAGCCGATGCGGGACGAGCCGGTGCCCGGTTTCGCGGTGGTCGACCTCACCGCCGTCGATGCGTGCGAGCCGTCGCTCGGCGGCAGCGGCGGTGTGCGCGACGGCCGCGCGGAGCCCGTCGAAGGCACGGGCGAGCCGCGCGCCATGCAGCAGACCGCCGGTCCGGAGGACACCCGACGCCTGATCGACGAGCGGATCATCCGAGGCCGTTGCGAGCGTCGCTTCGACGAGCAGGACGGCCGCCGTGACCTCGTCGGCGAGTGCACCGTTGATCTGCGGGGTCGCCCGGAGCCGCAGTCCGTCCGGATCCCGTTCACCGCGCGCACCGTCCGCGCGCACCGGCGTCGCCAACAGCTCGGCGATGCGCTCGGCGCTCGCCCGGGTGCCCGCCGACGGGCTGCCGGCGAGGACGGTCGCGTCGAACGCCGGTCCTCGCTCGCCGAGTCCTGACGGCGCACCGGCCCGCGACGAGAGAGCGCTCGTGGTGTCGGCCAGCCGACTGAGCGCACCGAGCCGGTGGAGCGCGAGTGCGCCGACGCCGAGGGAGTAGGCGTTGTGGTGCACGAACGCGAGCGCCTCGTGCACCGCGAGGCCGAGCGGTGCGAGCCCGACCCGCGACAGGGCGACCCGTGCGGAGAGCCGCTCGCCCGCGAGGACCGCCTCCCCCTGTCCGATCACGAGCGTCGCGACGGGCGCGAGGTGGGTCTGGTCGCCGTCACCGACGGATCCGATGGACGGGATCACCGGGGTCACGCCACGGTTGAGGAGCTCCGCGACGAACACGGCGGTCTCGAGGCGGATCCCGGATGCGCCACGCGTCCATCCGGCGAGCCGGGCGGCGACCACCGCCCGAGCCCGGTCCACGGACAGCGGGAGACCGATGCCGCCACGGCGATCATGGACGACGCGCTCCTCCACCGCCGACGCGTCGAGCGTCGCGGTGCGCGGAGCCACTCGCCCCACGCCCGGGCCTCGAGACGGTGCGCCCGGCGCGTCGACTCCGACCGCCGCCGTCTGCCGGTCGACGATGGCCCGCCCCGCACCGATGCGGTCGAGCGCCGCCGTGTCGAGGACAACGATCGCGTCGTCGCGGGACACGGCCACGAGGTCGTCGACCGAGATCGGACCGGTGCCGAACACCACAGGCGCTCCCATCAGCGCGCACCGGTCGGCCGGTCGGCGGCGTTCATCTGGTCTGCGCTGCTGGACACGGGTCGCTCCATCCGCTCGTCGAGGGGCCGTGGACCGGCCGGGATGGACGTCAGCGTACGAGCGCCTGGCGACCGGCGCACGGCGTGTGTCGACGTATGACGGGACGCGGGGACGGCCGGAGCGACGGGGTGCCGGCGGACCTCAGCGGTAGCGGCGGCCCTCGTCGCGGCGGTAGAGGGCGAGGACCACGACGGTGAGGACGAGCGTCCACGCGAGGACCCCGACCCACGACCACCACGGCAACTCGCCGCCCTGGACCGCCCAGACGACGAGCTCCCGGGTCTGGCGGCTCGGGAGGAACATCGACAACCGGTCGAGCCACGGGGCGAAGAGGAACGGTGGGATGAACAGTCCGCCGGCGAAGGCCAACGAGAACATGGCCACCTGCACCACGGCGATCGCGGCCTTGCTCGGGAGGGCGTACCCGATCGCGGTGCCCAGGAGCATGAACGGCATGGCACCCACGACGAGCGCCACGACGCCGCCGAGGAGTCCCAGCGGGGTCGCGGTGGCCGCGGTCAGGAGCGCACCGAGCACGACGACCGGCACGACGGCCGCGAACCCGAGGAGGCCGACCGAGCAGAGGTGCGAGAGGACCCGGGCGACACCCGTCACCGGGAGCGTGCGCAGGTACGGATCCCACGCCTGCTCCCTCGCCTGGGCGATGGTCAGCCCGAAGCCGAACAGGGCGTTCGCGAGCACCGCGAAGACGATGAGGGAGATGACCGCCTGGGTCGCGATGCGGGGGTCGCCGGCGACCTGCGCCTGCGGGACGACGAAGAACAACAGCGAGAGCGCCGGGAATACGAGCGAGCCGATCACCGCGATCGGGACGCGCACCGTTTCGAGCAGGGAGTACCGGGCGTGCAGGGTGGTGAGCTGCAGCGTGGTGGCCATCAGGCGGCGCTCCGTCCGACGGTCGCCCGGGCGTCCGCGGTGAGGGTCAGGAACGCCTCCTCGAGGGTCGCGCCGCGGACGGCGAGATCGGTGAACGGGACCTGGGACCGGACGAGATCGCGCACGAACGCGTCGGCGTCGCGGACGTCGAGTTCGACCGTGTCCCCATCCCGGCTCGCCTGGACGACCCCGGCGAGCCGCTCCACCGACGCGGGGTCGGTGCTCCGGAGTCGCACCCGGTGGATGCCGACCAGCCCGAGCACCTCGCGCAGCGGCGCATCGGTGATGACCCGTCCGCCACCCAGCACCACGACACGCTCGGCGAGCGCTTCGATCTCCTCGAGGTAGTGGCTGGTGAGGACGATCGTCGCACCGAGCTCGCGTTGCCGGCGGATCGCGTCCCAGAGGGTGCGGCGTGCGTCGACGTCGAGGCCCGTCGTCGGCTCGTCGAGGAGCACGAGACGCGGTTTTCCGACGAATGCGAGCGCGACCGCGAGGCGCCGCTGTTGGCCGCCCGAGAGCGAGCCCGTCTGGCGTCGGATGAGCTCGCCGAAACCGAACTGCTCGGCCAGGACGTCCGTCGGCACGCGGTCGGCGAAGTGCCGTCCGACGAAGTCGACGACCTCGCCCACCCGCAGCGTCGGCGGGAGTGCCGTCTCCTGCGGGGTCGATCCGAGCCGGGTGCGGTTGACCGCCTGGGCGGGGTCGCCACCGAAGAGGGTCACGGTGCCGCTCGTCGGACGTCGCGTGCCCTGCAGCAGGGAGAGCACGGTGGACTTGCCGGCGCCGTTGGGGCCGAGGAGCCCGACGAGCGAACCCGGCTCGATCCTGAGGTCGACGTCGTCCAGCGCGGTCACGTCGCCGTAGCGTCGCGTCACGCCCTCGAGGGTGGCCAGTGGTGTGGTCGTCATGATGTCCCCGTTCCCGTCGCGCCGCCGAGCATCGCTCGGAGCCCGGTCATGTAGTCCTCGAACGCGCGGCGCCCGAGCGTGGTGAGTTCCAGGTAGGTGACCGGAGTGCGTCCCCGGTGGGTCTTGGTGACGAGCACGTAGGCGCCGTCCTCGAGTTTCCGCAGGTGGGTGGACAGGTTTCCGGCGGTCATGTCGAGCATCTCCTGCAGACGGGGGAACGACATGCTGCTGTCGGCATCGATCGCCGCGAGCGTCGACATGATGCGCAGGCGGGCTTGTGCGTGGATGAGGGGGTCGAGTTCGTCCATCGGTCACACCGCCGATCGGTGGGCACGCCGACGGCGGGTCGCCTCGAGGAAGGTCGCGTACACGAGGAAGCCGCCTCCGCCGGCGATCGCCATGATGAGCGCGTTGCCCGGCGAGCCGAAGAACGGCGCGGCCATGCCCACGACGATGATCCAGATGCCCATGCCGTACATGAGGCGGTCGCGCCAGACCGCTCCACCTGCGAGGTACAGCAGACCGACCACGAGGCTGTAGATGGCCGGGTAGAAGATGGCGGCGAGTGCGGGTGCCATCCCCGCAGCGAACAGGGCGCCGCCGAACACGGCCGCGGCCGTGCACCCGATCGCCCAGGCGATGCCGTACATGGTCCCCTGCACCTGCTGGGCTCCCTGGATACCCCGCGACACGCGGGAGCCGATGATCGACGACGAGACGATGCCGCCCACCATCAGGATCCCGAAGAGCCACCCGGCGACCGTCGGCGGCGTGGTGAACCAGGGGTTCTCGTCGCTCGCGGACCAGAGCGCGAGGAACCCGACGGTCCACGCGACACCCCAGATGTACACGATCGCGATGGTGGGCCTCGTGAAGATGTCGTCGACGCGGCTCGCCTGTCGCTCCTGCAGCGCGAGCATGGCGGCCGGGTCGAGCGCGTCCGAACCATCGGTGGGTTCCATCGGTGAAGTCATACCTACTTTGTAACGCAAACCACTCTGCGATGCAACCCTGTTTGCAGCACGAGCACCTCTCGGCAAGCTCAGGGACCGCAAGAGTTCAGAACGGTGCGGGGTCCGGGGCTGTCCGGTGGTGTTTTCCGTCGGGTGTGGTCCAGTCGAGGACGCCGTCCGGTTGGTGGTCGAGGTTCCAGCCGGGGAGGTGCTTCATCCGGTGGTGATGTCGGCACAGGCAGGCGAGATTCCCGACATCCGTCGTTCCGCCGTCCTGCCAGGCGACGGAATGGTCGAGGTCGCAGGCCCTGGCGCGGCGGCCGCAGCCGGGTGCGCGACAGGTGCCGTCTCGGAGGCGCACTGCCCGTTGCAGATCGGCGGGGACTCGGTACTGGCCGCGGCCGACGGAGAGGACGGCGCCGGTTTCGGGCTGGACGAGGATCCGGGTCATGCTGGGTGCGTTGACCGCGATGCGGACGGCGGTCTCGGGATCGATCGGACCGTACCCATCGAGCGTGGCGGGGGCGTCGGAGACACCGGCCATGCCGAGCGCCGGGACCGTGATCTGCACGGTCGGCTTGATGTGTTCCTGCACCTCGATCGGGTGCGGAAGCACCGGGTTCGATGCGACGTCATCCGGGGTGACACCGGTGAGGGCGAGGGCCGCGAGCGCGTCGGCCTGCAACTGCCCACTGGTGCGCTGATCGCCCGCGCGACGCGCTTCGGACGCTGCGCTCTCGAGGCGCTCGACGATGCCCTGCGCGATGGGTGCCGTGGTGAACAGGTGCACCCAGGCCATGCCGTCTGAGGCCGGCTCGAACTCGATGCGGCGGTCCGCCTCGGAACGCAGTGCACGCGCGGTGATGGACTCGGGGTGGAGTCGCTCGCGGAGGTCCTTTGCGCGCTTTTTGAGCCGCGCGGCGGTCAATCGCTCAGCCATCGGGAGCACCTCGGCGAGAAAGGACGCGCGACCGGCCGTCGGAACCTCGCGCAGTTGATCCGTGATCGTGCGCGCGTGTCGGCCCGATATGCGACCCGCTTCCAGCGCCGCCAACACGGACGGTGCCTCGTTCACGAGGCGCTCGGCGTCGTCCGTCGCGTGCAGGACTGTCCGCTCGGCGGAGCGGGTCGCCATCGCGAGCATCGCGCACGTCGAGCGGCGCGACAGTGCCCGGCGCTCTGCGGGCGGATAGATGGCGGGAACCACCGTGTCTGCGAGGGCGTCGGCGTAGGCCGCCGACCGGGCCAGCAGCCGGGCCTCCTCGGCGTCCAGAGCCGCGCGCCGGCGGTGGATGTCCGCGAACGTGTCCGAGAACTCCACGAGCTGCGCGGCGTACTCGTCGCCAGCTCGAACTACGGACGTGGTGCTCTCGGTCGTGGATCGAGTCCACCACGGACCACTGACATTCCAGATGCCGAGTTCGCGCTGGTGTGGACGCGTCCCGTGAGCACGTCGACAAGCTCAGTGACCGGGTCTGGTCGGAGGGATTCGACCGGGTCGCCGAGCCGCTCGGCCACCGGGAACGGGCCGCACCGTCGCCCAGCCCGATACGATGGAGGGCTGATGTCCGACCTCCGAATCTCCTACCCGCCCGAGCTGCCGGTGAGCGCCGCCCGTGCGGACATCGCGCGCGCCATCTCCGAGAACCAGGTGGTCATCGTGGCGGGGGCCACCGGCTCGGGCAAGACCACGCAGCTGCCGAAGATCTGCCTCGAACTCGGTCGGGAGTCGATCGGGCACACGCAGCCGCGTCGTCTCGCCGCCCGCACCATCGCGGAGCGCATCTCCGAGGAACTCGGCCAGGAGCTCGGTGGCATCGTCGGGTACCAGGTGCGCTTCACCGATCAGGCGTCGAAGGCGACGAAGATCAAGCTGATGACCGACGGCATCCTCCTCAACGAGATCCACCGCGACCGGCTGCTCCGCAAGTACGACACGATCATCATCGACGAGGCGCACGAACGCAGCCTCAACATCGACTTCCTGCTCGGCTACCTCAAGCAGCTGCTCCCCCAGCGCCCCGATCTCAAGGTCATCATCACCTCGGCCACGATCGACCCGGAGAGCTTCTCGCAGCACTTCGACGGCGCCCCCATCGTCGAGGTCTCGGGCCGGACCTACCCCGTCGAGATCCGCTACCGCCCGCTCGTGGCCGACGAGCCCTCCGACGACGACGAGGACGCCCCGGAATCGGAATCGGCGGACCGCGACTACCTCGAGGGCATCAACGCGGCCCTCGACGAGCTCGCCCGCGAATCGATGGGCGACGTGCTCGTCTTCCTGTCCGGTGAGACCGAGATCCGTGACGCCGCGGACGCGATCCGCGGCCGGAACCTGCCGGGCACGGAGGTGCTGCCGCTCTACGGCCGCCTGTCCTCGGCCGACCAGCACCGCGTCTTCCAACCATCCTCCGTGCCGGGCCTCCGCCGCCGCATCATCCTCGCGACCAACGTCGCCGAGACGAGCCTCACCGTCCCCGGCATCAAGTACGTGATCGACGCCGGCACGGCCCGCATCTCCCGCTACAGCGTCCGTTCGAAGGTGCAGCGACTCCCGATCGAGGCGATCTCGCAGGCATCGGCGAACCAGCGCTCCGGGCGCTCCGGCCGCACGAGCGACGGCATCGCGATCCGCCTGTACTCCGAGGAGGACTTCGCGAAGCGACCGGAGTTCACCGAGCCCGAGATCCTCCGCACCAACCTCGCAGCAGTCATCCTCCAGATGATCTCCCTCGGCCTGGGCGACATCGCTGCATTCCCGTTCCTGCAGCCGCCGGACGCCCGGGGCATCAAGGACGGCGTCGACCTCCTGGCGGAACTCGGCGCGATCGAGACCCGGACCTTCGCCGACGGCTCAGCTCGCGGCGGCGGCCCCCGCCTCACCCGGGTGGGACGCGACCTCAGCCGCCTCCCCATCGACCCGCGGTTCGCCCGGATGGTCGTCGAGTCGAAACGCCACGGCGTCTCCCGCGAGGTGCTGGCGATCGTCGCCGCCCTCACCATCCAGGATCCCCGCGAGCGCCCACTCGAACACCGCCAGAAGGCCGACGAGTTGCATCGCCGGTTCGTCGACCCGACGAGCGACTTCCTCGCGCTGCTCAACCTCTGGAACTATCTCGAGGAGCAGCAGGACCAACTCTCGTCGAGCGCCTTCCGCCGGCTCTGCAAGAACGAGTTCCTGAACTACCTGCGCGTCCGCGAATGGCATGACGTCTACCGTCAGCTCCGGCAGCTCGCGAAACCGCTCGGCCTCACCATCGGCGAGGCGTCCGTCAACCCCGACGGGATCCACAAGTCGCTGCTCGCCGGCCTGCTCTCCCACATCGGGTTGAAGGACCAGACCGTCGCGCCCGTCGTGAAGGGTCGTGGGGCGCCGCCGGCGACGAAGACCGCCAAGAAGGGCGACTACATCGGCGCCCGCCAGACGCGGTTCGTCCTGTTCCCGGGCTCCGCGCTCGCCAAGAAGCAGCCGAACGCCGTCATGAGCGCCGAGCTGGTCGAGACGAGTCGGCTCTTCGCCCGCACCAACGCCTCGATCGACCCGGCCTGGGCCGAGCAGATCGCCGGCGACCTCTGCAAGCGCTCCTACAGCGAACCGCACTGGGAGAAGAGCCAGGGTTCCGCCGTCGCCTTCGAGAAGGTCACGCTGTTCGGCGTGCCCATCGTGCCTCGACGTCGGGTGCAGTTCGGGCGCATCGACCAGGAGCAGGCGCGCGAGCTCTTCCTGCGCCACGCGCTCGTCGACGGCGAGTGGACGCACGACATCGGCCGCGACAAGCTGTTCGACTTCCACCGGGCGAACCGCCGACTGCGCAAGGAGCTCAGCGAGCTCGAGGAACGGACCCGCCGGCGCGACATCCTGTTCGACGACGAGGCCGTGTTCGACTTCTACGACGCCCGGGTGCCGGCGGACGTCTCGACCACGCGCGGCTTCGAGTCGTGGTGGCGCAAGACCCGCACGGAGCAACCCGAACTGCTGACCATGCGTCAGGAGGACCTCCTCCCCGAGGACGCCCCAGCCGTGGACGAGGACCGCTTCCCCGCCGAATGGGTGCAGGCCGACCAGCGACTGAAGCTCAGCTACCGCTTCGAGCCGGGTAGCGACGACGACGGCGTCACCGTCATCGTGCCCCTCGCCCTCCTCGACCGGCTCTCGCCCGCCGGGTTCGACTGGCAGGTCCCCGGACTCCGGCGCGACCTCATCACGGCGATGATCAAGGCCCTCCCGAAGGCGCTGCGCCGCAACATCGTCCCGGCGGCCGACTGGGCGACGAAGCTCATCGCCGAGCTCCCGGCCGACGTCCCCGCGGTCTCGGCAGACCGGCCCTCCGCCGAGGACTCCTTCGCCACGCGGCTCGCGAACGCCATCAAGCGACTGTCGTACATGGACATCTCCGCTTCGGACTTCGAGATGGAACGTGTCCCGGAGCACCTGCTCGTGACCTTCCGGGTCATCGACGAACGCGGGCGCGCACTCGCCCGCGGCAAGGACCTCGTCGAACTGCAGCACCGGTTGAAGCAGCGCACGCGCGCGAGCGTCGCGAAGGTCGCCGCCGCCCGGGTCCCGAACGCGATCGAGCGCTCCGGGTTCACCCGATGGGACTTCGACGACCTGCCGCGATTCATCGACATCAGGCAGGAGGACGGCGTCATCCGGGGCTACCCCGCGATCGTCGACGACGGCACGAGCGTCTCCATCCGGATCATGAGCACGGAGGCCGACCAGGCACGCGCCATGCCGTCCGGTGTCCGCCGGCTGCTGCTGCTCGCGATCCCCTCACCGACCGCCTACGTGCAGCAGCACCTCAAGCCGAACGAGAAGCTCGCCCTCGCGACGAGTCCGTACCGTTCGACCCCAGCGCTTTTCGAGGACTGTCTCGCCGCCTGTATCGACGACGTCCTGTACCGGGTTGTGCCGGACGGCCAGGTGTTCTCGAAACTGCAGTACGAGACGCTCCGCGACCGCGTGTCGGCGTCGGTGATGGACCGGATGTTCCAGACCGTCGCGATCGTCGCCCGCATCCTGCAGGCAGCGCGCGACACCGAGAAGGCGATGAAGGCGGCGACGAGTATGACCCTGCTGGCCGCCCTCACCGACATGCGCGGGCAGCTCGACGGTCTGGTGTTCCCGGGCTTCGTCTCACGGACGGGGTCCGCTCGACTCGAGCACCTGCCGCGCTATCTCGCCGGCATCCGCTATCGCGCCGAGCGCCTGACGGACAATCCGAACCGCGACCGCGTCTGGATGACCGAGGCCCAGACGGCGCTCGCCCGGTTCGAGGCGGCCGGCGGCACGATCCCCCTGCCCGCCGAGGCGCCTGAGCACCTCGTGAAGGCGCGGTGGATGCTCGAGGAGCTGCGGGTCAGCCTGTTCGCCCAGCAGTTGGGCACGGCCGAGTCGGTGTCGCTGCAGCGCCTGCAGAAGGTGCTCGCGGGCTAGCGTGCCCGCGGCACGCGCTCAGGCCTCGGGGCCCGTCGCCACCGGGCGTTCGGGGTGGTTGGCCCACTCGCTCCACGAGCCCGGGTAGAGGACCGGTTCGAAGCCGGCGAGCGTGAGGGCGACGGCGTTGTGCGCTGCCGTCACGCCGCTCCCGCAGTACGTGGCCACCGCCGCACCCTCCGGCACGCCTGCCGCGAGGAACTGCTCGCGGAGCGTTTCGGGCGACAGGAACCGTCCGTCCTCGTCGACGTTCGCCGTCGTCGGCGTGTTGATCGCGCCGGGGATGTGGCCGGCGCGCGGGTCCACCGGTTCGACCTCCCCGCGGTACCGCTCGCCGGCGCGGGCGTCGAGCAGCACGCCGCCGTCGCGCGTCCACGTGGCAGCGGCATCGATGTCGATGCTCGGGAGGGCATCCGGCGTCAGCGTCACCGTGCCCGGCTCCGGCACGACCTCGCCGCGTTCGACGGGCAGTCCGGCGTCCGTCCAGGCGCGGAACGCCCCGTCGAGGATCCGGACGTCGGCGACACCGGCGTTCCGCAGCACCCACCAGGCCCGCGCGGCCGACAGGCTCTTCAGGTCGTCGTAGACCACGACGACTTCGCCGTCGTCGATCCCCCACGACCGTGCGGCGGCCTGGAGCGCTTCGAGAGCGGGCAGCGGGTGACGGCCATCGACCGGCTGCTGTCCGGTGGGCACGTGGTCCGCCAGCTCGTGGTCGAGGTCCACGTAGACCGCGCCGGGGAGGTGTCCCTCGAGGTAGGCGGGCCGTCCGTCCGGGGCGTCGAGTCGCCACCGCACGTCGAGGACGCGCACCGGCGTCTCCGAGGCGATGAGGGCTGCGAGGTCGTCCGGTGCGATGAGGATGGGCATACCCTCCAGCGTACGCAGCCGGAGTGGCGGCGTCCGCTGCGGACCCGTCCGTCCGCCGTCACACCGGGTAACAGAGTTGCAGTGGCTCCCGGATGAGCGAAACGTAGCCTGTGCAGCGTCCGCGGAATCGGACGCCGCACCAGCCGTCCACAGCCGTTCGAAGGATCCCCCGTGAGCTCAGTCCACCCGGCAGCCGCCTCCGTGACCGCCTTGCCGTCCCCCGTCGACGGCGGTGAGGTCGCCCCCGGTTTCGCGTCCCTCTCCCCCGACGACTTCAAGGCCGCCTTCAGACAGCACCCGGCCGGGGTGTCCGTCATCACGGCGGACGACGGTTCCGGACCCGTGGGCCTCACGGCCACCTCGGTCTTCTCGGTGAGCGCGGAGCCACCCCTCCTCGTGTTCTCGGTCTCGTCGCTGTCGTCGAGCGCACCGACCATCACCGCCTCCGACACGGTCGTCGTCCACCTGCTGGGCTCCGAACAGCTCCACATCGCGAAGCTGTGCGCCACGAGCGGGATCGACCGGTTCGCCGACACCTCCATCTGGGACCGCCTCCCGACGGGTGAGCCGTACTTCACGGGCAACGGGGTGTGGATCCGCGGGCGCATCGTGAACCGCATGGAGGCGGGGACGTCCACGGTCATCGCAGTGCACGCCCTCGAGTCGAGTGTGTCGCAGACGCAGACGCCGGCGGAGACGCAGACGCCGGCGGACCCGGTCCGGACCGAGTCGGCCGCGGCGGCTCCAGCCCCGGCCACGCCGGCGTTCAGCCCCAGCTTCGACGGAGCGCCACTCGTCTACCACAACCGCACCTGGCACCGTCTCGACGCGAACTCGCAGATCAACGGCTGAGGTTCGGCGGCTGAGCATCTGTGCAGGCCGAACCGGCATCGTCCCCGTGATCTGCGGATAGCGTGGTGACATCACCATCGTCGAGAGGACCCCGCATGGCTGGATCGAAAGCCCGTACCGCCGCCCGTCTGCTGCTCGGAGGCGCCCTCGTCTTCGCCGGCATCAGCCACCTGACCTTCGCCCGCAAGGACTTCCAGGCGCAGGTTCCGGAATGGGTGCCGATCGACGAGGACACCACGGTGCTGGCATCAGGCGTCGTCGAGATCGCCCTGGGTGCAGCCCTGGCCTCGGGCGTCAAGCGGAACCTGGTCGGCAACGTGGCCGCGGCGTTCTTCACCGCGATCTTCCCCGGCAACCTGTCGCAGTGGATCAACCGCCGCGACGCGTTCGGCCTCGACACCGACAGCCGCCGGTTCACCCGCCTCTTCTTCCAGCCGGTACTCATCGCCTGGGCGCTCTGGTCCACCCGCCGCTGAGCTCGTGAACGGCGCATCCGACGCCGCCGGGCATCGGATGTCCCGATCCACCGGCGAGTCGACGATTCCTCCCGTCACGGCAGGTATGGTCGACAACACCGCACACCCAGGGAGAACGATGCTCACGACCGAAGCGACCATGGACGAGCTGCTCGTCGCCGAACCCGTCGACGCTCCGAGCGCCGGACGGAACGGCGTCGTCAGCCTGGTGTCGCTCGCCGTCATCATCACGATCGTCGTGACGGCCGTCGCCGTTCTCTTCTTCCCGGTCGTCCAGGGCGTGACGGCGTTCTTCTACTTCTTCCTCGCCGCGGCCGGCGGCATGGGCGGCGCGCTCGGCGGCTGACGCCGAACGATCGACCCCGGAAACGACCGAGGGCCGGATGGAATCATGGATTCCATCCGGCCCTCGTGCATGCAGCGCAGGAGCGCGGTGACTAGAAGTCCCAGTCCTCGTCTTCCGTGACCACGGCCTTGCCGATCACGTAGGAGGAGCCGGAGCCCGAGAAGAAGTCGTGGTTCTCGTCGGCGTTCGGCGAGAGCGCCGACAGGATCGCCGGGTTCACGTCGGTGACCGTCTTCGGGAACATGGCCTCGTAGCCGAGGTTCATGAGCGCCTTGTTGGCGTTGTAGTGCAGGAACTTCTTGACGTCCTCGGTCAGGCCGACCTCGTCGTAGAGGTCCTGCGTGTACTGCACCTCGTTGTCGTAGAGCTCGTAGAGCAACGAGAAGGTGTAGTCCTTGACGTCGTCGCGCTCGGCCTGCGTCAGCTTCTCGAGGCCCTTCTGGAACTTGTAACCGATGTAGTACCCGTGCACGGCCTCGTCGCGGATGATGAGGCGGATCATGTCGGCGGTGTTGGTGAGCTTCGCGCGGCTGGACCAGTGCATGGGCAGGTAGAAGCCGGAGTAGAACAGGAAGGACTCGAGGAGCGTCGAGGCTGCCTTCCGCTTCAGCGGGTCGTCACCGTGGTAGCGGTCGAGGACGATGGACGCCTTCTTCTGCAGGTTCGGGTTCTCGACCGACCAGCGGAACGCCTCGTCGATCTCCTTCGTGCTGCTGAGCGTGGAGAAGATCGAGGAGTAGCTCTTGGCGTGCACCGACTCCATGAACGCGATGTTCGTGTAGACGGCCTCCTCGTGCGGGGTGATCGCGTCGGGGATGAGCGCGACGGCACCGACGGTGCCCTGGATCGTGTCGAGCAGGGTGAGGCCCGTGAACACCCGCATGGTGAGCTGCTGCTCCTGCGGCGTCAGGGTGTTCCACGACTGGACGTCGTTCGACAGCGGGATCTTCTCGGGCAGCCAGAAGTTGTTGACGAGGCGGTTCCAGACCTCGACGTCCTTCTCGTCCTCGATCTTGTTCCAGTTGATCGCCTGGACGCGGTCGACCAGCTTGAGCTTCTCTGACATGAATTGGTGTCCTCTATGGGGAAGTGGGGTCGGCCCGTCGACGAGCTCAGGGACCGGGGTGACGCGGGTGGCCCGCCGACAGGCTCAGGGACCATCCGGTTCCTGAGCCTGTCGAAGGGGTTAGAGCATGCAGCTGACGCAGCCGTCGACTTCCGTGCCCTCGAGCGCGAGCTGGCGGAGACGGATGTAGTAGATGGTCTTGATGCCCTTCTTCCACGCGTAGATCTGCGCCTTGTTGATGTCGCGCGTGGTGGCGGTGTCCTTGAAGAACAGCGTCAGCGAGAGTCCCTGGTCGACGTGCTGCGTCGCCGCGGCGTAGGTGTCGATGATCTTCTCGGCGCCGATCTCGTAGGCGTCCTCGTAGTACTCCAGGTTGTCGTTCGTCATGAACGGCGCCGGGTAGTACACGCGACCGAGCTTGCCTTCCTTGCGGATCTCGATCTTCGACGCGATCGGGTGGATCGACGACGTGGAGTTGTTGATGTACGAGATCGAACCGGTCGGCGGCACGGCCTGGAGGTTCTGGTTGTAGATGCCGTACTCCTGGATGGACGCCTTGAGGGCGACCCAGTCGGCCTGCGTCGGGATCTGCACGCCGGCCTGCTCGAACAGCTCGCGGGCACGGGCCGTCTCCGGCTCCCAGACCTGGTCGGTGTACTTGTCGAAGAACTCACCGGACGCGTACTTCGAGTCGGCGAAGCCGTCGAAGGTCTCGCCGCGCTCCTTCGCGATGAGGTTCGAGGCGCGCAGCGCGTGGAACACCACCGTGTAGAAGTACATGTTCGTGAAGTCGATGCCCTCGGCGCTGCCGTAGTGCACCCGCTCACGGGCGAGGTAGCCGTGCAGGTTCATCTGGCCGAGGCCGATGGCGTGCGACTTGTCGTTGCCGTCCTCGATCGAGCGCACCGAGGTGATGTGGCTCTGGTCGGACACCGAGGTGAGGCCGCGGATGGCGGTCTCGACGGTGCGACCGAAGTCGGGCGAGTCCATCGTCAGCGCGATGTTCAGCGATCCGAGGTTGCAGGAGATGTCCTTGCCGATCTCCTTGTAGGAGAGGTCCTCGTTGTACGTCGTCGGCGTGTTGACCTGCAGGATCTCCGAGCAGAGGTTCGACATGTTGATGCGGCCCTTGATGGGGTTCGCCTCGTTGACGGTGTCCTCGAACACGATGTACGGGTAGCCGGACTCGAACTGGATCTCCGCGATGGTCTGGAAGAACTCGCGGGCGTTGATCTTCGTCTTCTTGATGCGCGAGTCGTCGACCATCTCGTGGTACTTCTCGCTCACCGAGATGTCGCCGAAGGGCACACCGTAGACGCGCTCGACGTCGTACGGGGAGAACAGGTACATGTCCTCACCCTTCTTCGCGAGCTCGAAGGTGATGTCGGGGACGACGACGCCGAGGGACAGCGTCTTGATCCGGATCTTCTCGTCGGCGTTCTCACGCTTGGTGTCGAGGAAGCGCAGGATGTCGGGGTGGTGCGCGTTCAGGTACACGGCACCGGCGCCCTGGCGGGCACCGAGCTGGTTCGCGTAGCTGAAGGAGTCTTCGAGGAGCTTCATCACGGGGATGATGCCGCTCGACTGGTTCTCGATCTGCTTGATCGGAGCACCGGACTCGCGGATGTTGGACAGCGACAGTGCGACGCCGCCGCCGCGCTTCGAGAGCTGCAGCGCGGAGTTGATGCCGCGGGCGATCGACTCCATATTGTCCTCGATGCGGAGGAGGAAGCAGGAGACGAGCTCGCCGCGCTGCGCCTTGCCCGAGTTGAGGAAGGTCGGCGTCGCCGGCTGGAAGCGTCCGGCGATGATCTCCTCGACGAGCGCGATCGCGAGCTGCTGGTCACCGTCGGCGAGGCCGAGGGCGGTCATGACGACGCGGTCCTCGAAGCGCTCGAGGTAGCGCTTGCCGTCGAACGTCTTCAGCGTGTACGAGGTGTAGTACTTGAACGCACCGAGGAAGGTCTGGAAGCGGAACTTCTTCGAGTAGGCCAGGTCGTTGAGGTCCTGGATGAAGTCGAACGGGTACTTGTCGAGCACGGCCTGCTCGTAGTACTCCTTCTCGACCAGGTAGTCGAGCCGCTCCTTCAGGGAGTGGAAGAACACCGTGTTCTGGTTGACGTGCTGGAGGAAGTACTCCCGCGCGGCCTCACGGTCCTTGTCGAACTGGATCTCGCCGTTCGGGCCGTAGAGGTTGAGCATCGCGTTGAGCGAGTGGTAGTCCATCTGGCTCGTCGACGGTGCGTCGATCACTGAAACTGGCGCTGCTGCCAAAATGATTCCAATCCATTGTGGACGGTGGTGACATCGTCCTGGGTTCCGAAGAGTTCGAAGCGGTACAGGTGCGGGACCTTGCATTTGCTGGCGATCACGTCGCCGGCGAGACCGTAGGCCTCACCGAAGTTCGTATTGCCGGCGGCGATGACCCCGCGGATCAGGGAGCGGTTGGCCTCGACGTTGAGGAACCGGATCACCTGTTTGGGCACCGCTCCGTCGCCGTTTCCCCCGCCATAGGTGGGGGTCACGAGGACGTAGGGCGCCGTGGCGTGCACGGCTTCGTCTTTCGCATACAGCGGGATCTGCAGTGAGGGCAGATCGAGCTTCTGCATGAAGCGGTGCGTGTTGCCGGAGATGCTGGAGAAGTAGATCAGCCGTGGTTCCACGGTGGGCCTCCTCGTCGGATTCCGGACGGGCGGATGGTGCGGTGCTGCTGGGGCCGGCTCATGGTGACGCCTGCGACCGGGGGCTCAAGCCAGACGTGCAGCGAGCTCTTCGATCTTGTCGGGACGGAAGCCCGACCAGTGGTCTTCCTCGGTGATGACGACGGGCGCCTGGAGGTAGCCGAGCGCCTTGACCTGCTCGAGCGCGTTCTCGTCGACCGACAGGTCGAGGATGTTGTACTCGATGCCCTTGTTGTCGAGCGCGCGGTACGTCGCCGTGCACTGCACGCAACTGGGCTTCGTGTAGACCGTGATTGCCATAGCTCTTCGTGCCTTCCCCTCTAAATCCTGGTGATTCCCGCGGCGTCTGGCGCCGGGGTTCCAATACTACATATAGATGAAGACCTTCGGGCCAACCACAAGGGCTAGTAGTTACAGCCCTGTAGTTTTCCACCGGGTTCTCCACCGTTTCGGGCGAGTTATCCACCGGTTCTCCACTGGGTACAACGCTCGGCGGCGACGCGAAAATCCCGGATTCCCGCCCTTTTCTCCCCCGTGTGAGGGATATCTATCCACAGGTGGAATTCTCCTCGGGACCACCGACACCGACCGCCGTCTTGGGCGTGTCGTGGGCGTGTCGCGGACGTCCGGACGGGTCCATAGACTGGTCTCCTTGTGAGCAGCTACCGTGACCTTCTTCGTACCCCCGGCGTCGCCCGGATCATCGCAGCGCAGCTCACGGCTCGCTTCCCGTTCGGGATGCTCTCCCTCGCGTTCCTCCTCCACATCGAGCAGGTCACCGGGTCCTACGGCGCAGCCGGACTCGTCCTCGCCGCCACGAGCATCGGCCAGGCGATCGCCGGCCCGCTGACGAGTCGGTGGATGGGCGTGTGGGGTATCCGCAAGGTGCTCCTCCTGACGCTGGTGGTCTGCGCCGTCTCGGTCACGACCATCGCCCTCGTGCCCATGAGCGTCCCGGCGTACATGGCGGTCGGGTTGGTCGCCGGCCTCAGCACCCCGCCGGTGCAGCCCGCCGTGCGCACCATCTACCCGAAGCTCGTGACCTCCCAGCAGCTGACGCCGCTCTTCTCACTCGACGCCTCGGCCCAGGAGATCATCTGGGTCCTCGGGCCCGTCGTGACGACCTTCGTCTCCACGCAGGTCGGCACCGTCTGGGGCATCGTCCTGGCCGCCGCGATCATGATCGTCGGCTGCCTGTGGTTCATCTTCTCCCCCGAGGTCGGTCGGGTCCGCATCCCGAGGAGCCGTCGCAAGCTCGGTCAGGTGCTCAAGCGTCCGCCGGTCCTCCTCGCCACGGTGGTGGGCTTCCTGCTGATCGGCGCCTGCTCGGCCGTCGAGGCGGGCGTCGTCGCGACGTTCGGCCACGACGGCCTCGAAGCGGGCATCGTCCTCGCGATCTTCTCGGTCGGGTCCCTCGCGGGCGGTCTCGCCCTCGGGCACACCCCCATCGGCCCCTACGCCCTGGCCCGCCGCATCTTCATCGTCTTCGCCGGACTCGCCGTCGCGAGCCTCTTCCTCAACGCCTGGTGGTTGTCGGTCACGCTCTTCGTCGCCGGGATCGGCATCGCCCCGGCCCTCGCCGTGCTGTTCGCCATCGTCTCGGCGAGCGTCAAGTTCAGCGACACGGCGGAGGCCTACGGCTGGGTCGGCACCGGTCAGCTCATCGGAGCGGCCATGGGATCAGCGGCCGCCGGGTTCCTCATCGACGGTTCAGGAGCCGTCGGCGCATTCTGGGTCGCCGGGATCTTCGCGCTCTTCGGCTTCGTGATCCCCTGGGTCGGTCACCGCTGGCACCCGGACCTCCGCGGACGCGATGCGAGCCCCATCCCCGACACCGAGCCGATCAACACGCACCCGTCCTGATCGTCGAGCGTGTCGGCCCGCCGGTCCGTCAGTCGGCGGAACGCAGGGGCGCGAGCGCTCCATCGAGGGCGGACACCTCGTCGAGCAGCATCGGCAGCACCGCCGACTGACGGTCGTTCGGCGAGAACACCCCGTCGGCGATCTGGCGGGCGACGTACGGGATCTCGACGTTGGCACCCGTGCTCACAAGACCGAGGGCCTGGAGCACGGGCCGCAGCGCGACCACGCCCCTCGTCCCACCGGACAACCCGCCGTAGCTGACGATCCCGACGGGCTTCCTCGCCCACTCGTGCATCAGGTAGTCGAGTGCGTTCTTCAGCGCCGGTGCGAAACTGTAGTTGTACTCGGGCGTCACGAACACGAAGGCGTCGGCCCGGTCGACCCGCTCGCTCCACGCGATCGTGTGCTGCTTCGTATACGCGCGCTTCCGAGGATGCGCCGGTTCGTCCATGAAGGGCAGCGCCAGCTCGCGGAGGTCGACCGCGTCGACGGTGAACCGCTCGTCGACGCGGGCCACGCCCACGACCCAGTCGGCGACGGCACCCCCGACCCGCTCGGAACGGACACTCCCGGTGACGATCATGAGGTGCGGCATGGGCTCCCTTTCGACGGCGACGGTGCCCTGTCGAGGATACTGGTGACATGGCAGCCACCACCCCGACCGTCGTCCTCAACGACGGGCGTTCCATCCCCCAGCTCGGCTTCGGCGTCTACAAGGTCGCGGACGCCGCCAGCACGGACGTCGTCCGGACCGCGCTCGAGGTCGGGTACCGACACATCGACACCGCATCCCTCTACGGGAACGAGCGGGGTACCGGCGTGGCGATCCGCGAGTCCGGACTCCCCCGCGACGAGCTGTTCGTCACAACCAAGGTCTGGAACACCGACCAGGGCTACGACGAGACGCTCCGCGCGTTCGACACGAGTCTCGACCTCCTCGGCCTCGATCACGTCGACCTCTACCTGATCCACTGGCCCGCGCCGAAGCAGGACCGCTACCGCGAGACCTGGCGCGCACTCGAACGGCTCAAGGCCGAGGGTCGGGCCCGTTCCATCGGCGTCTCGAACTTCCACCGCAGCCATCTGGAACGCCTCCTCGAATCCGCCGAGATCACGCCGGCCGTCAACCAGATCGAACTGCACCCCTTCCTCCCCCAGCGCGAACTGCGTGCCGTCAACGCCGCTCACGGCATCGCGACGGAGGCCTGGTCGCCGCTCGCGCGCGGCCGGTTCTTCACCCCCGCCACTGACGGTTCCGACGCCACGAGCGACCTCGGGGCGATCGCCCGCAAACACGACCGCACGGTCGCGCAGGTCGTGCTGCGCTGGCACCTGCAGCTCGGCAACATCGTGATCCCCAAATCCGCCACACCGGCGCGGATCGCCGAGAACTTCGCGGTGTTCGACTTCACCCTCGACGCCGACGACCTCGCCGCCATCTCGGCGCTGGAGAACGGCGAGCGCACCGGCACCGACCCGGACCGGCTCGACTGAGCTCGAGACCGTAGGCTGAACGCATGACCGAGCCCGTCGTCGACACCGCGTCCAGCCTCGCCGCCCGCACGATCACCCCGGTGGAGCTTCCGCGCCACCGTTGGGGTCGTCATGACGCTCCGGCCCGCGCGCTCGTCGTCCACGGCCTCGGGAGCAACGGACCGAGCACGTGGCGGATCTGCGCCGCCCTGGCAGACCGCGGGTGGCTCGTCGAGGCGGTCGACCTGCGCGGACACGGCCTGGCCCCGCGATCGTTGGACTACCGCGTCGAGGCGTACGCCGCCGACCTGCTGGCGACGCGACCGGCGCCGTCGGCGATCGACACCCGGGGCACCTGGGATCTCGTCGTCGGGCATTCGCTCGGTGGCGCGGCCACGGCGGTCGCGGCGGCGGCGGATCCCCGCTGGACCGCGGCACTCGTACTGCTGGATCCGGCCATCGCCCTCGACGACCACGACGCAGAGACCATCCGGGCCAGCCAGGAGGCGGCGTTCGCCGACAACACGGCCGCATCCGTCCGCGCGAAGAACCCCGAGTGGCACCCGCTCGACGTCGAGCTCAAGGTCCAGGCGGTGTCGCAGGCGAGCCGGTGGGCGATCGAGCAGACGAGCGAGCAGAACCACCCGTGGGATGTGCGGCCGGCGGCCGCCTCCCTCCGGAACCCGACCTTCGTGATCGCCTCCGACCCAGAGGTGTACAGCCTCGTCCGCGGCCCGCTGGCCGCACAGATCCTCGCCAATCGTCAGGTGAGTCTCACCGTCATCCAGGGCGCCGGGCACAACGTGCACCGGGACCGCCCCGCCGAGACCACGAAGGCGATCGGCGACTGGGCCGAGTTGCAGCTCGAGCAGCGATCTCGTCACGAGGTCTGATCGCCGCACCGCCCGCAGACACCCGTGTCATCGTCGGACCCCGGTGCGACAATGGTCCCGTGACCGTTCCCACGCAGTCAGACCCCACCGCTCGCGCGTTCGATCCCAGCTCCGTGCTCGGCGACCAATTCATCGAGCGCATCCGTGAACGCGCGGCCGTGGCCGACCGCGAGAACGCCTTCTTCGACGAGGACCTCGTCGAACTGCGGGCGTGCGGGTACCTGCGCGCGCTCGTCCCCGTGGATCTCGGTGGTCTGGGCCTCGGGCTGAGCGAGGTCACGCAGCTGCAATCGCGGCTCGCCACCGCAGCCCCCGCGACCGCGCTCGCGGTCAACATGCACCTGGTGTGGACGGGTGTCGCGCGGCTGCTGCACGAACGGGGCGACGACTCGCTCCGGTTCGTCCTCGACGGCGCGGCGGGCGACGAACTCTACGCGTTCGGGGTGAGCGAGGCCGGGAACGACCTCGTGCTGTTCGGGTCCGACACCGAGGCCCGGCCGGGTCCCGACGGTTCGTACCGATTCCACGGTCGCAAGATCTTCACCTCCCTGTCCCCGGCCTGGACCTGGCTCGGGACGACCGGCCTCGACTCGACCTCGGCCGACGGCCCGAAGGTGGTCTACGGGTTCGTCGAGCGCTCTCGGGGCGGCTTCGAGATCCTCGACGACTGGGACACCGTCGGGATGCGCGCCAGCCAGAGCCGGACGACCCTGCTCCAGGGCGCCGAGGCGAGCGCCGAACACGTCGTCCGCCGTCTCGACCCCGGGCCGAACCCGGATCCCATCGTGTTCGGCATCTTCGCCTGTTTCGAGACCCTGATCGCCGCGGTCTACACGGGTGTCGCGGAGCGTGCGCTCCGGCTCGCCGTCGAGACCGCGCACCGCAAGACCTCGAAGAAGGCCGGTGGCGCGAGCTACGCCTCGGACCCGGACATCCGTCGCCGGATCGCCGCTGCCGCCATCGCCTACGACGGCATGCTGCCGCAGCTGGCGAGCGTGGCTCGAGACCTCGACGACGGCGTCGACCACGGGTCCCTCTGGTTCCCGAAGCTCGTCGGGCTCAAGGTGCGCGCGACGGAGACCGCCCGCGAGGTCGTCGACCAGGCGATCAGGGTGGCCGGCGGCGGGAGCTACTTCGCTGCCAGCGAGCTCGGCCGTCTCTACCGCGATGTCCTCGCCGGGATGTTCCACCCCTCCGACGACGAGTCAGCGCACGCGACCGTCGCGAACGCCTGGCTCGGCCCCGCCTGACGTCCTGCGCCGGGGTCAGCCCCGGTTGTTGCTGAGCTCGAAGACACGCAGGAGCTCGGCGACCGCAGCGTCCTTGCTGTCGCCACCCTCCTCGAACATCTGCGTGACGTGCGTCAGCAGGTGGTTCTCGACGAGGAGCTTGTTGAGCGAGCCGAGCGACTTCTGGATGGCGAGCGACTGCGTGATGATGTCCATGCAGTAGTCCTCGTTCTCGATCATCTTCTCGAGCCCGCGCATCTGTCCTTCGAGGATCTTCGTGCGGTGGAGGGCGCGCTTCTTGATGTCTTCGATCACCGGCTCAGGGTACCACCAGGGGGTACATCAGCGGCCTCGCGAGGGGACGCTCTCCCACACCGCGCGAGCCTAGGATGGGCGGATGACGAGCTCCCCCGCCCTCGAACTCACCGCCGCCGACGCGGACCGCGCCAGAGCCCTGCGCTCGATGAAGCGCCTGGCCACCGGGCTGCTCCTCGTCATGGCGGTCATCTTCGCCGTCGCGTTCGCGCTCGAGGGTCGCTACCCGTGGCTGGCGTACGTCCGGGCCGCTTCGGAGGGCGGCATGGTCGGCGCCCTCGCCGACTGGTTCGCGGTCACCGCCCTCTTCCGCCACCCCCTCGGCATCCCCATCCCGCACACCGCGATCATCCCGAAGCGCAAGGACGAGATCGGGGTCAGCCTCGGTGAATTCGTCGAGGACAACTTCCTCTCCGAGGAGGTCGTGCGACAGAAGCTCGCCACCGTCAGCCTCTCGGAGAAGCTCGGTGGGTGGCTGTCCGAGCCGGCCAACGCCGAACGCGTCACCGCCGAGGCGTCGGTCGCGGTCCGTGGGCTCCTCGAGACCCTGTCCGACGACGACGTCCGCGAGGTCATCGAGGCGCTCGCATCGAAGCACCTCATCGACCCGCAGTGGGCGCCGAACATCGGCCGGTGGGTCGAACACATCGTCGGTGCCGGAGCGCACCACGACGCGGTCGACCTCCTGCTCGACCGGACGGGCGAGTGGTTGGGCAGCAACCCGAAGGCGTTCGAGCGCCTGGTGTCGAGCCGGCTGCCCACGTGGGTGCCGTCGTTCGTCGACCGGCTGGTCGACGACAAGCTCTACCGCGAGGCCGTGTCGTTCGTGCACGCGGTCCGGGCCGATCCCGACCACCAGCTCCGTCACGCGCTCGACGGCTACCTGGCCGAGCTCGCCGAGCAGCTGCAGACCGACGAATCGACGATCGCGCGCTTCGAGAACGCGAAGCACGAGGTCATCGACAGTCCGCGGGTCCGCGAGGTCGCCGGGAAGACGTGGACCGCCGCGAAGACGGCCTTCCTCGAGGCGCTGGACGCCCCCGACAGCGAGCTGCGCAAGCGTGTCGCCGGCACCATCGCGGACGTCGGTCGACGACTCTCCACCGACGAGGCGTTCGCGACCCGGGTCGACACGCGCGTCGCCGACGCCCTGTCCTATGTGGTCACCCGGTACCGGCACGACATCGCCAGCATCATCACCGAGACGGTCGAACGCTGGGACGCCCGCGAGACGACGCAGAAGATCGAACTGCTCGTCGGACGCGACCTGCAGTTCATCCGCCTGAACGGGACGATCGTCGGCGCCCTGGCCGGCCTCGCCATCTTCACGATCGCGCAGGCCGTCCTCCGGGCGTTCTGACGGCCCGTCCCGTCAGCGCTTCGGGAGGAGCTCGACGGAGATGAGGTTGACGACGTCGCTCGCGAGCTGGTCGAGTGCGGCCTGATCACGGCAGGTGAAGGTGAAGACCACGAGCGTCCCCATCTTCGTGAGTGAACGGACACCCCAGTAGGTGCGCTCCCCCGACGCCTGCGTCCACGACAGCACGCGGAACTCGATGAGCCCACCGCCGCTGTTGTAGTTGAGCTGTTCCGTCGTGCCGTCGGCCTTCACGTAGTCGGCGCCGACGTACTTCGCCAGGTAGGCGTCGCTCGAGCGCTCGTCGTCTCCGACGGCGATCTCGTCCTGCGTCAGCGCGATGTTGCCGAGCCGGACCTCGCACGAGGTCGAGGCGTTGGTGTAGATGTCGATGCCGTTCTTGTCCTTGCCACCGGCCGCCCACGACGAGTCGAAGTCGTTCGTCAGGTACGCCGTCCACTCGGTGGGGACCTCCTGTCCCGCAGCGAAGTCGAGATCCGGCGGGATGGAGACGTAGGTCTTCGACGGCTCGGGCGTGGCGTCGGTCTCCGACGGCGTCGGCGACGCGGTCTTCGTCGGCGTCGCCGAGCGGGTCGGGCTCGGGTCAGCCACCGGCGCGCCGCCCTGCGCGAGCACGAGGGAGACGACGGTGATGATGGCGGCGATCACCACGACGGGGACGCCGACGGCGAGCGCGATGATGAGGCCGGTGCGCTTGCGCTTCGGCGGTCCGTAGGGCGGCTGTTGCGGCGGCTGCTGGCCGTACGGGTTCTGCTGCTGCGGCTGCTGGCCATACGGGTTCTGCTGCTGCCAAGGCTGCTGCGGCTGCTGTTGGCCGGCCGGATTCTGCGGCTGCCAAGGCTGCTGCGGCTGCTGCTGCGGGGTCGGCTGCTGCTGCCAGGTGGGCTGCTGGCCGTTCGGCTGCTGCTGCCAGTTCTGCTGCGGGTTCGGGTTCGGCTGCTGCTGCCAGGTGGGCTGCTGGCCGTTCGGCTGCTGTCCCCAGTTCTGCTGCGGCGGCTGCCGGGGCGGGTTCGGCTGCTGCGGCGGCCGGCCGTCGGGGTACTGCGGGTCGGGCGGCGGGACATCGGTCACGGCAGTGGCCTTTCGACGGAACGGCGGGCGGAGCGGCTGAACTGCCCGGCCGCACGCCTGCAGTTCGTTGCCGTCAGCCTATCTGCGACAGAGCGGCCCCGGTGGGTGCATCCTGCACCAGAATGGTGACGTGTCCACCGCGCCCACCACCCCTCGCAGCCGCAGCGAGCGCCTCGATG
This sequence comes from Plantibacter sp. Leaf314, assembly GCF_001423185.1. Lineage (NCBI taxonomy): Bacteria > Bacillati > Actinomycetota > Actinomycetes > Micrococcales > Microbacteriaceae > Plantibacter > Plantibacter sp. Leaf314. The sequence goes on from NZ_LMOB01000001.1 coordinate 1,087,362, forward strand.
CGCTCCCGTTCACGAAGGCGCACGGACGACTCCTCGTCGGTTCCGGTGTCGGATGGGCGCTCGACGCCATGGACGTCGGACTCGTCTCCTTCGTCCTCGCCCAGCTCGCCGTCCAATGGCAGCTCGGGAAGACCGAGCTGTCCTGGATCGCCTCGGCCGGGTTCCTCGGGATGGCCATCGGAGCGACCCTCGGCGGGCTCCTCGCCGACCGCGTCGGCCGCCGCCACGTCTTCGCCATCACGCTGCTCGTCTTCGGCATCGCGACGGGCGCCTCGGCGCTGGCGTGGGGGCTCGGGGTCCTGATCGTGCTGCGCTTCGTCGTCGGCCTCGGGCTCGGCGCGGAACTCCCCGTCGCCTCGACCCTCATGAGCGAGTTCGCCCCGCCACGGATCCGCGGTCGGATCATCGTCTTCCTCGAGGCGTTCTGGGCCGTCGGGTGGATCGCCGCCGCGCTCATCGGCTACCTCGTCGTGCCGACGAGCGACGACGGCTGGCGGTGGGCGCTCGCCATCGGCGCGCTCCCCGCGGTCTACGCCGCCATCGTGAGGACGCGCCTGCCGGAGTCGGTGCGCTTCCTCGAATCGCGCGGCCGCCACCGCGAGGCGGAAGTCGTCGTCCGCGAGTTCGAGGCCTCCGCCGGTGTCGACCACGTCGAGGTTCCCGGCGGCACCGGGGGCGACACCGCCGCGAGCGCCGGCCTCTCCGCGGGGCAGCGGCTGCGCGGCCTCTGGGTGCGGGAGCACCGCCGAGACACCGCATCGCTCTGGATCGTGTGGTTCTGCGTGAACTTCTCCTACTACGGAGCGTTCATCTGGATCCCGACGATCCTCGTCGACTCGGGCTTCTCGCTCGTCCGATCCTTCGGCTTCACGCTCATCATCACGCTGGCCCAGCTCCCCGGTTACGCGGTGTCGGCCTGGCTCATCGAGGCATGGGGTCGGAAGCAGACCCTCGCCACCTTCCTCGCCGGTTCGGCCGTGTCCGCGGTCCTCTTCGGCACGGCGACGACCGAGCCGATGATCATCGCGTTCGGCATGTGTCTCTCCTTCTGCAACCTGGGTGCCTGGGGCGCGCTGTACGCGACGACGCCGGAACTGTATCCGACCCAGCTGCGCGCGACCGGCGCCGGGTGGGCGGCCGGGATCGGGCGCATCGCGTCGATCATCGCCCCGCTCTCGGTCCCCGTCCTGCTCGTGGCCGGCCACGCGCTGCTCTTCTCGGTGTTCGCGGCGTTCTTCGTCGTCGCCGCGGTGGCCGCGCTGTTCCTCTCCGACCGGCGCGGGCGCTCCCTCGACTGAGCCGCCGGACGACGCGCTCGGAGCGGCCGCCATACGACAGAATGGGGCCGTGATCGAATCCACCCCCGCCGCGTCCCCCTCCGCCACCGTCGACCGCCGACCGATCTCGGGACGACGTGTCGACCTCACCCATGGGGCGTACACCGCGTCGATCGCGTCGGTCGGCGCCTCCCTGCGGTTCCTGCGGCACGAGGGACGCGACCTGGTGGTCCCGTTCGACGCCGACGAGGTCCGTCCGGCCTTCCGGGGTGCGATGCTCGCCCCGTGGCCGAACCGTGTGGTCGACGGCCGGTACACCTTCGCGGGGGTCGAGTACCAACTCGCCCTGACGGAGCCCTCGCGCGGGCACGCGCTCCACGGCCTCGCCGCCTGGTCCGATTGGGAGCTCGTGGCCTCGTCGACCGCGTCCGCGACGTTCCGCGTCGTCATCGAGGCGCAGGACGGCTACCCCTTCCGCGTGCAGGTGGCTGCGACGTACACGCTCGACGACGACGGGCTGCGCACCGAGGTCGAAGCGGTGAACCTGGGCGACACCGACGCCCCGTACGGCACGGGACCGCACCCCTATCTCGTCGCCGGCGAGGGCCGGGTCGACGACTGGACCCTGGAGCTCCCGGCATCGAAGGTGCTGACGGTCACCCCCGACCGCCTGAGCCCCGTCGCCGTGGAGGACGTGGACGGCGCCGACACCCGGCACTTCGACTTCCGGACGCCGCGCAGCATCGGCGACACCTTCATCGACCACGCGTTCACGGACCTCGCGACGGACGCCGACGCCGGTCAGGTCGTGGTCCGGGTGACCTCGCCTGCCGGCACCGGCGTCACCATGCACTGGGGCGACGGGCTGCCGTGGGTGCAGGTCCACACGGCCGACCAGCCCGTCCCGGAGCTCGACCGGCTGGGCCTCGCCGTCGAGCCGATGACCTGCCCGCCCGACGCCTTCTCGACCGGCACGGACCTCGTCGTGCTGGCCCCCAATACACCACACCGGGTGTCCTGGACCATCGCAGCACTCTGACAGCGGTCGGCGTTAGGCTGACGACATGTCACAGACGCTTGCGAAACTCATCGGTGGTCCGCTCGACAGCGAGATCATCCCGCTCGAAGACGGCCAGGACGGCGAACTCGTCCTCCCCTACGGCGAAGGCCAGCTCATCTACCGCCCCGCCGGCGAGGCGACGAACACCGGCGACCACGACGGCCCGACGACGACCGCCTACGAATACGTCGAGGCCACCGAGGAGATCTCTCCGACCAACCGCAACGGGAACGGCGACGACGACTCGATCGGCTGACCCGAACCGACCATCCGGACGCCGGCGACTGATCCTCAGTCGTCGGCGTCCGTCGTCTCCGGCGCCTCGTGATCGACCGTCACGGTGAAGGTCTGGACGCGCAGCGGCAGCACCGGGGTCATGCGGACCTCGAGTCGGAGCCGGCCCCGCTCGCCCTCGACGAACCAGACGAGATGGTCCGGCGAGTCGCAGACGGGTGTGGCACGGCCGGACGCCACCTCGGCGATGCCGCCGACCGCCGCGACGGCAGCCTCGGCCGCGGTGCGTCGTTCGTCCAGCGGGACGTCAAGTGTGACGTTCTCGGCGAACAACGACGCGGCGACCCGGTCGTCCCAGTGCGACAGCAGCCCGGTCGCGGTCATCGACGCCACCAGGGTCTCCGGCCACGGACGGATCGCGGGTTCGGCGAGTTCGCCGGATGTCTGCGCTTCGGCGATCGCCAACCGGAGCACCTGTTCGGCGGGCTTCGCCACGGCCGCGTATCCCGCGTTCTCGAACGCGACGACGCCGATGCCGGAAGCCGGGTGCCAGCGCATGTGCGCGCTGTAGCCCGGGTATCCACCGGAGTGCGACACGAGCGGCCCGAGCGTGGCGTCCTCCTCCACGAAGAGTCCGAAGCCGTAGCCGAGCGCGAGGCGCGGCGGGAGGCCGTCGAGCGAGGGGCGCGGCGGGGCGAGGCGGTGCAGCTGCTGCATCTCGCGGCGACTCGCGCTCGACAGCGGACCGCTCTCGTCACCCGTCCAGGCGGCGTCGAGCCAACGGACCCAGCCCATCAGCGTGGTCGCCGAAGCGAAGAGCCCGCCGATCGCGGAGAAGACCCCAGGCCCCGAGAACGGGACCTCGACGAACCGGTCGTCCGCGTCGACGGCTCGGTCCCGTCGGACGCGGTGACCGATCGCCGTGACCGCTCCGCCGTCCTCCGGGTGCTCGCGGTCGGGTCGCTCGAACACGGCACCGAGCCCGAGCGGCTCCAGCAGGAGTGACGTCACCGCGTCCACGAACCGCCCGCCCGTCACCCGCTCGACCACCTGACCGAGGAGCGCGTAGCCGAGGTTCGAGTAGGCGAACGCCGTCCCCGGCACGGTGACGCACCGCACGCCGCGCGCCAGCAGCCGACGGAACTCCGCAGGGGTGATCGACTCCTGGCGGTCGGCCCACGGATCGTCCGTCCCGAGCCCACCCGACATCGTGAGCAGCATCCGGACCGTCGGCCGGACGGCCGTCCCACCGGGCGTGGCCGGGGCGAACTCCGGGACGAACGCGTCCACCGGGGTGTCGAGGTCGAGCCGACCGGTGTCGCGGAGGATGAGGAGGACGGCAGCGGTGAAACTCTTCGTGCAGGACGCGATGCGGAAGAGCGTGTCCTCGTCGGGCACGTCGCCACCTCGGGTGCTCTCGCCGAAGCCGTGCGAGAAGCGGATCCGATCGCGATCGAACACCGCGACGTACGATCCGGGAGCGACGCCGCCGGCGATCCGGTCCTCGAACACGCGGGCGATACCCGTCTCCGTGCCGTCCTCCACCAGGTGCATCTCGTCTCCTCCTCGGCGGCGGCGCACCGCCGTCCGCGGTCCACTCGCCGTTCGAGCGTACGACCATTCCGCGACGACGATCACCATCGGCCGGGGTGCCGGGCGTACTGTGCTCCTCCGTTCAGATGAAGTCAAGGGGGCGAGATCCGCTGCGTCGGATCCGCGCCTCGGGAGTAGCGTCATCTCCCGGATCGACCGTCGAGGGGACGGCCGTGGAAGGAGTCGTTCCATGTCGAGCACGTCGACCTCCGGGCAGCCGGGTCCCGTCAAGAGTCTCGTCCCCGCCAGGATGGACCGATTGCCCTGGACCAGGTTCCATTGGATGATCGTCGTCGGTCTCGGGTTCTCCTGGGTGCTCGACGGACTCGAGATCCAGATCGTCGCCTCGGCCGGCTTCCAGAAGTCCCTGGGGCTCTCGGCTGCCGAGGTCGGGCTGCTCGGGACGATCTACCTGCTCGGCCAGGTCACCGGCGCCCTCGTCTTCGGGCGGATGGCGGACCGACTCGGGCGGAAGAAGCTCTTCATCCTCACGCTCGCGATCTACCTGGTCGCGAGCGGGATTGCCGGCCTGTCGCCGACGTTCTGGTTCCTCGCGATCTTCCGTTTCTTCGCCGGGATGGGCATCGGCGGTGAGTACGCCGCGATCAACTCGGCCATCGACGAACTCATCCCGTCGAAGTACCGAGGCCACGTCGACATCGCCATCAACGGCACGTACTGGGGCGGTGCCGCACTCGGATCGGCCGCGAACCTGTTCCTGTTGAACACCGACTACTTCGCCGAGGACGTCGGCTGGCGGATCGGCTTCTTCATCGGCCCGGTCCTCGGCCTCATGATCATCTTCCTCCGGCGGCACATCCCCGAGAGCCCGCGCTGGCTCATGACGCATGGCCGGGAGCAGGAGGCGGAGGCCACGGTCGACGACATCGAGGACACGGTCCGCAAGCAGGGCGGCACGATCGACCCCGTCGACGACTCGAAGGCGCTCACGGTGCAGGCACAGGGGCACATCCCGATCCGCACGATCTTCGGCGTGCTCTTCCGGACCTACCCCAAGCGCACCTTCGTCGGGCTCGCGATGATGATCACGCAGTCGTTCCTGTACAACGCGATCTTCTTCACCTACGCGCTCGTCCTCCAGAACTTCTACGGCACGAGCCCGTCGTCGACCCAGTACTACTTCTTCCCGTTCGCCATCGGGAACCTGCTCGGACCGCTCCTCCTCGGACGACTCTTCGACACCTGGGGTCGTCGCCAGATGATCTTCCTGACGTACGGGGTCTCGGGCGTGGTGCTCGCCGTCTCGGCCGTCCTCTTCAACGCCGGCGTCCTCGATGCGACGACGCAGACGATCTTCTGGTGCGTGTCGTTCTTCTTCGCCTCGGCAGGAGCGTCCAGCGCCTACCTCACGGTGAGCGAGATCTTCCCGCTCGAACTCCGCAGCCAGGTCATCGGGTACTTCTTCGCGATCGGTCAGATCGCCGGCTCGGTCGCGCCACTGCTGTACGGGATCCTCATCGGCGACGGCACGGACCGGGGCCCGCTGACGGTCGGCTACTTCATCGGAGCCGGGGTGATGATCCTCGGCGGTCTCATCGCCCTCATCTTCGGCGTCGACGCGGCCCGGAAATCGCTCGAGGACATCACCGAACCGCTGTCGATCGTCCGGGACGGCAAGCGCCCCGGGAACTGACCGTGGCCGCGGTTCAGCCCTCCTCGTCCACGTAGACCCCGAGGGTCTCAGCCAACCGCTCCCGCTCCACCGCACGTCGGCCGGCGCCCTTGGCGCTGGCCGTCGTGAGCGTCGCGAGGAGATGCAGGGTGAGCGCGATCCCGATCGAGGAGCTCGGGTGACCGTCGTCGGCTCGCCCGACCACGATCGTCTCGTCCGCGTAGGGGGTCAGCGGGGAGTCCGGGGCGTCGGTGATGAGGACGAGGCTGCCGCCCGCCTGCGCGAAGGGGACGGCGGAGGCGATCGTGTACTTGCGGTACCGCCGCAACGACACGGCGATCATCACATCGCTCGATCGGACGTCGCTGAGGACGTCGAGGGGACGGACGATGGTGCCGTCGATGAGGGTGACGTTCGCCAGACCGTAACTCAGGTCGGCGGCGAGCAGGGACGCGTAGGTGAACGACTTCGACGCCCCGATGAGGAACCGTCGGCGGGCCGACACGATGAGTGCAGCCGCACGTTCGAGTGCGCCGTCCGTCTTCGCCCAGGCGAGCGAGTCCTCGAACTGCTTGCGCTCCTGGTCGAGCAGCCGGTGCTTCAGCACGGAGGCGGACCGTCGTTCGAGTCGCTGCTCCGGCCGCTCACCCGGGACGGCCGTGTCCTCCTCGGTGAGGAAGCGGATGTCGTGGTTCACGCGGGGTCTCCTTCGCCTGCAGACACCGTCGTGCGATCAGGCGTCGTCCGTCCAGGTCGGCAGGGGCACCGACGGCCCGCCGGCAGGTCGCCCGGCGAGGTTCCCTCGATGGTAGCGAGCGGAAGCGCATACAAGATCGCCGGAACGACAACGATTCGGTGCAGACCGACGCGGCCGGTCCGCGATCAGCGTCCGCCCTGCTCGTCCGCCTCGGGCAGCGTGATCGAGGAGGTGAAGAGGCTCGCGCGCTGCTCGGCCTCCACGCTGCCGCTGAACAGCCCGACCGGTTCCGTCACCGGACCGCCGCGCTTCGGGACCGGGCGCGGTTCCTGCTCCACCATCTGCACGCGGTTGCGCGGGATCGCCGACGGGTTCTGCGCGAGGATCCACTCCACCATCTGCTCGCGCACGAGGCAGCGCAGGTCGAAGAGTGTCGGTGCGTCCACCGCCGTGACGAGGATGCGGATCCGCACGTACCCGCCGACGGCGTCGGTGACCTGCAGCACCTGGGCCCGGCCGTCCCAGAGGTCGGTGCGGTCGAGGATGCGCTCCAGCTCGGTGCGCATGACGGCGGGACTCACCCACCAGTCGAGGTCGAACTCCACCGAACCGAGCAGCTCGCTGGTGTTGCGGGTCCAGTTCTGGAACGGCGTCGACGTGAAGTAGGTGGAGGGCAGCACCATCCGCCGGTCGTCCCAGATGCCGACGACGACGTAGGTGAGCGTGATCTCCTCGATCCGCCCCCACTCCCCCTCGACGATCACGACGTCGTCGACGCGGATGGCGTCGCTGAAGGCGAGCTGGATCCCCGCGAAGACGTTGCCCAGGACGGACTGCGCGGCGAGGCCGGCGACGATGCTGACGACACCGGCCGAGGCGAGCACACTCGCTCCGACGCCCTGCACGCCGGGGAACGTCAGCAGGATCGAGGCGACGCCGACGATGACGACGACCGCGATCGCGAGCCGCCGGACGAGCGCGAGCTGCGTCTGCATGCGTCGGGCGACCTTGTTGTTCGGGACGTCGATGCGGTACCGCGCCTGTCCGAGCCCGATGACGAAGGCGAGGAGCGCGGCGACCAACCAGGTGGCAGCGGCGATCACGGCGATCCGGAAGCCCTGATCGATGAGCCCGCGGACGTTCTCGTCGGGCAGCGTCGCCGCCACCGCCAGCCACACCGCCACGAGGATCACGAGCGCGCGGAACGGGTGCCGTGCGCTCCCCGCGAGCGCGGCCGGCCAGTCGCGCCGTCTTGCCGCCAAGCGGAACGACACCGAGACGACGGCGAGCACGACGAGTGCTGCGACGGTGGCGATCCCCGCCGCTGCGGCGACACCCCACCAGCTCTCCCAAACGAACATCCGTGCCTCCTCGAGCTGGTCCTGCAGTCCTTGGTCGCGCCCTGCTCCTGCAGCGCGCAAGCGTCAAGCGTAGGGGCGCTCGTCCGCCGGGATCGACCGCTTGTGCGGCCTGCCACGAACCTCTCAGGCCGAGATGATCGGGTGCGGGTACTCCATCGTCCGATGCTGGAACTCGGCGATGGCCTCGTTGCGGAGGACACCGTCCTGGATCTCGACGGCGCGGTCGACGGTCAGGTTGTCGGCCCACGCCGCCGGCCCGGCGAGCACGACGGGCAGGAACGGCAGGAGGGCTTCGCTGTTCTCCCAGCTGGACGAGTTCCAGAGAAGCGAGGGACTGTGGTCGACGGCGTAGTAGTTGATCTCGCCCCGCCCGACGGTGAACATCGGGTCGTCGAAGCCGGTCGTCCGCGCCCACTCGAAGGCCATCCCCTCGTCGCAGGAGACGTCCACGATGAGGCTGCCGGGGCGGAAGGCACCCAGGTCGTCCTCTCGCAGGTACAGCAGCGGGGCGTTCGGGTCCTGCAGGGTGCAGTTCACGACGATGTCGCTCTCCGCGAGGAACGGAGCGAGCGGGACGCGCCCCTCGTCGGTGATCACCTCGCTGAGGTAGGGGCCGTCGTCGTGGTCGAACTGGATCATGCGGGCGGAGTGGATGGGTGACGCCACCGCCGCCACCCGACGGTTGGTGAGCACCCTCACATCGTGGATGCCGTGGGCGTTGAGCGCGGTCACCGCGCCTCGGGCGGTCGCGCCGAAGCCGATGACGACGGCAGTCAGGCGACGACCGTAGCTGCCGGTGGAGCCGCAGAGCTCCAGGGCGTGGATCACCGAGCTGTAGCCCGCGAGTTCGTTGTTCTTGTGGAAGACGTGCAGCCCGAAGCTGCCGTCGGCGGCCCAGTGGTTCATCGCCTCGAAGGCGATGAGGGTGAGCCGTTTGTCGATCGCGAGCTGGGTGAGCGGGGTGTCCTGGACGCAGTGCGGCCAGCCCCACAGCGTCTGCCCGTCGCGGAGTTGCTGGACGTCCTCGAGCTGCGGCTTCGGGAGGAGGACGACGTCGGCCTGCGCGATGACCTCGGCGCGCGTCGCGAACGAGCGGACGTACGGTGCGATCTCCTCGCCGGAGACGCCGAATCGGGTGCCATACCCATGCTCGACGACGATGCGGGACCGGAACTCCTCCGGGATGCGTTCGAAGTGCGCCGGGTGGATCGGGACGCGCCGTTCGTCGGGTTTCAGCGAGGTGCCGACCACCCCGAGGACGCTGTCGTGCTGCACGGTCGGTTCGGATCCTGCTGGCATGACTGCTCGTCCCGTTCACGGGTGCCGAGGCGGCGCCGTGCCCCTGACCGTACAGGACGCGGCGCGGAGCCGACACGCGGGGGCACGCGCACGGCCCTGGGAACACGACAGCCCCTCCAACACGACAGCCCCACACCGTGAGGTGCGGGGCTGTCGTCGTGTTGGTGGACCCAAGGGGATTCGAACCCCTGACCCCCTCGATGCGAACGAGGTGCGCTACCGGACTGCGCCATGGGCCCAACTACTCGTCCAGGCTAGCAGACCGCGCGACCCGTTTCGAACCGGCGGAGCTAGTCCTCGTAGGGGTTCGGGCCGTCGTCGACCGGCATCCCGCCATCCTGTGGATTCGCCGCGATGAGCGCCGCGAGGTCCAGGTCGCGGAACCACCGGAGCCGCTGACTCCTGGCGCGCCGGTAGTGCTCGTCGACGACCGGTTCGTCGAGTACCCGGTCGAGTTTCGCCTGGATGGCGCGCTCCAGATCTCCCCAGGCGCGCTCGCGAGCGGACTCCGCGATCGCCGCGACGAAGGCCTCGTCCTGGCTCACGCGCCGCAGTTCAGCGGCGAGCCCCGAGTACACCTCGCGACGACGCGACAGCGCGCTGAGATCCCCTGCGCGGTAGTCGTGCTGGTGGCGAGCGCTCCCTCGCCGCTGGAACGCCGTCTGGCGGGCCTCCCGCGCCAGGTCGGCGTACTCCTCCTGTTCGTCCGCCATGCGCCCGAGCTCGCGGCGGACGGCGGCCTGCGTGGCCTCAGCGTCGTACGAGGCACCATCGCGGAGGGCTCGCTCGATGATCCAGTTCGTGACCTCGACCACCGTCCACGAGCGGGCGATCAGCAGGCCTTCCTCGACCGCGTGCTCGACCGGCGGCGGAGCGACCTCGGGAGGCGCGACGTAGGGCTTCATCGGCTTCCGCCGGCCTTTGCGCCACACGCCCATCGGTCACCTTTCGCGTTCCAGGGCGCCGACGAGACTGGATCGACGAACCCCCTCCACGAGTCTATCCGGAGCGGGTGACCGCTTCATGAACGACCGGAGCGGAGGGCCGTCGGTCAGCCTGCGGCGCGGCGACGCTGCAGGAGCGTGGAGCCGCCGGCGGCGATCTCGCCCTCGTCGACGACGCCCATGGCGGCGAACCGGCTCGGAGCCGGCTGTGGTTCGACCCGCTCGGGCTGCGGAGCGGCGACCGGCTCCGGGCGACGGACGATCGTCGGCATGGCCGGAGCGAGTCGCTCGGCGCGCGAGGCGATGGCCTCCTGCATGGCGGCCTGGCGGAGCCGGTCGTACGCGTCGGCCTTCGCCAGCTCGGCTGCGGCGGACGAGCCCTCTGAGAGGTGCAGCGGCTTGGGGATGGCCGTCGGGGTCCACGTCTGCGCCTGGGAGGCCGCCTTGACGGGCTCGTTGTACTCGAAGAGCGCCGACTCGACCCGCCTGGTCGTCACCGCGACCGCGGGCACCGGCGCGACGGCACGGTGGGCGATGCGCGACATGCGTGAGAGGGCGGACAGGGCGAGCAGCCCGACGACGGTGGACGTGACACCGAGGACGAGGCCGCCGCCGACCAGGAAGGTGGTGACACCGGAGCAGAAGCCGATGATCGAGGCGACGAGCACCGTGGTGGCGAGCAGCCTCGAGCGTCGTCGGCTCCTCGCGAGTTTCGCGGCCCGAGCGTTGCGCTGGACGGCTCGGGCTGCGGCGGCGGCTGCACGACGAGCGTCCTCCGCGGCACGAGCGGCGGCCTCGGCCTGCACGGCCTTCGCCTCCTCCTCGCGCCGGATGCGGTCGGCTTCGGCGAGTTCGACGCGCGCTGCGGCTTCCGCCGTCGCCTTCGTCCTGGCTTCCAGCTGCTTCAGCAGCTTCCGCTGGGCTGCGACCTCGCGCGAGGTGGCCTCGAGGCGGACGGCCTCCGGCACCTCGGCGGTCTCCGCGAGCACGCGGAGCGTCTGCTGGAGTCGGATCGCGTTCCGCTCACTGGCGGAGAACTGACTGTCGCGCACCCATGAGGGCACCAGGTACACCAGCCACAGCATCGCCGCGACCAGAATGATCACCCCACCGCTCAGGAATCCGCCGTCCATGTTCATGACCGTAGCGGGTGGACGCCCGCGGACCGATCACCGGCGGGGTGTGTCCGCGGATGGATCTCCAAACCGACCACCGTGCCGGCCCGCGGGGTCAACGCCCGGGGAAGGGTGCCGAAGCGGCGATGCGGTCCGTCTCGGGGATCACGCAGGCGTCCTTCGGGACCTGGCCGTCCAACCACCGGTTCAGGACCCCACCGGGGACCTCCTCGCGCACGAGCGCGAAGCAGAAGTGGTCGCGCCAGTCGCCGTCGATGTGGATGAACCGACGCCGGAGTCCCTCGTAGCGGAAGCCGAGCTTCTCGACCACGCGCAGGCTCGGTGCGTTCTCCGGGCGGATACAGATCTCCAGGCGGTGGAGCTGCAGAGCGGTGAAGCAGTGGTCCGTCGCCAGGGCCGTGGCGATCGGCGTGGCACCGAGGCCCGCGAAGCGCTGCGAGACCCAGTACCCGATCGACGCGGACGCCAGGGAGCCGTAGGTGATGCCGGAGACGTTGAGCTGGCCGGCGAACTCGCCGTCGACCTCGATGACGAACGGGAGACCGGCACCGGAACGGGCGTGGTTCTGCAGCGACCGGATCGCCGCACGACTGTCGGCCGGAACGGGGCCGTAGGGGCTGGTGGCCTCCCACCGGCGCAGCCAGGCGCGGTTCTCCGCGAGCTCGCGCTCGAGGGGCCTCGCATCGCGGACCTTGATGGGCCGGATGCTGACTCGTCCGCTCCTCAGAACGGGTACGACCTGCACCACCTTGCCACCCCTCTCGCGTCCTGTGGCGAGCCTAGCGGAGCACTCCCCGGGTCACCGACGCAGCCGCGCCCCGACGCCCGCTTTCGCGGGCCCGGGGCGCGTCGTGCGTCGTCGGCCGTCCTCAGTCGAGGTCTCCGGCGAAGTCCTTGAGCCACGGCCGCAGCTCGGGACCGAGGTCTTCGCGGTCGACCGCGAGCTGCACGATCGCCTTGATGTAGTCGAGGCGGTCACCCGTGTCGTAGCGACGGCCTCGGAAGATGACCCCGTAGACACCGCCGGTGCCCTCGACGTCGGCGGCCATCTCCTGCAGCGCGTCGGTCAGCTGGATCTCGCCACCCTTGCCCGGCTCGGTGCGCTCGAGGATCTCGAACACCTCGGGCTTCAGCACGTAGCGGCCAATGATCGCGAGGTTGGACGGGGCGTCCTCCTTCGCGGGCTTCTCGACGAGGCCCGTGACCCGCACGACGTCGGCGTCGTCGGTCGCCTCGACGGCTGCCGCACCGTAGAGGTGGATGGAGTCGGGGTCGACCTCCATGAGGGCGATGATCGTCGCGTTCCGCTTGTCCTGCTCGTCGAGCATGCGCTCCAGCAGGACGTCGCGGGCGTCGATCAGGTCGTCACCCAGGAGCACGGCGAAGGGCTCGTTGCCGACGTGGCGCTTGGCGCGGAGGACGGCGTGGCCGAGGCCCTTCGGGTCGCCCTGGCGCAGGAAGTGGATGTCGGCGAGCTCGTTCGACTCGTTGACCTTCTCGAGGCGCTGGGTGTCGCCCTTCTTCGCGAGGTTGAGCTCGAGCTCCGTCACACGGTCGAAGTGGTTGGCGAGCGCGTTCTTGTTCCGGCCGATGATCATGAGGACGTCGGCCAGGCCGGCACTGACAGCCTCCTCGACGACGTACTGGATGGCCGGCTTGTCGACGACGGGGAGCATCTCCTTGGGCAGCGCCTTCGTGGCCGGGAGGAACCGGGTGCCGAGACCTGCTGCGGGGATGACTGCTTTGGTAACTCGAGTGGTCATAGGGGAAAACCTATCGTGTGGAGCCGGTGAAGTCGCCGAAGAGGGCCTCGAACGGGGGTGAAATCCCCTCAACCCCTGGACGAGGCGGCAGTTGTCGGGTAGGTCGCCGCGCAACGAGCCGACGCCGACGCCGAGCCGTTTAGAATGGGACCCATGACGAGCCCCGCAGAGCACGAGAAACGAGCGCTCCGCGCCGAGCTCCGCGAGCGGCGTGAGCTGCTCACCTCGCTCGAGAAGGAGCGGTCGACGACCGGGCTGACCGACAACCTCAGAGCCCTCGTCTCCCGACTCGGAGCGACCTCCCTGGCCTGCTACCTCGCCTCACCGAGCGAACCGGACACGCGTCCGTTCCTCCAGTGGGCCCAGGAGGCCGGCATCCGCATCCTCTTCCCCGTCACCCGCACCGACGGACTCCTCGACTGGACGATCGGCGAGGACGGCATCGAGACGGTCGGCTTCGCCGGCACGCCTGAGGTCGTCGGCACCACGCTCGGTCCCATCGCCATCAACAACGTCGATCTGATCCTCGTGCCGGCGGCGGCCGTCGACGGCAGTGGCATGCGGATGGGCTGGGGTCGCGGCTACTTCGACAAGACGCTCGGTTCGATGGAGCGCTGCCCACCCGTCTACGCGGTCCTCTACGACACCGAGATCCTCGACGAGGTCCCGAGCGAGATCCACGACGAGCCCGTCGGCGGCGCGGTCACCCCGAGCCGCATCATCGACTTCGACCAGGTCCGACCGCGCCGCTGAGCGCGCCGACCCGCCACATCCCAGGAGACCCCGTGCCCACCTACGCGTACCGCTGCACCGAGTGCGGCAATGCCTTCGACATCCAGCAGGCGTTCACCGACGACTCGCTCACCGAGTGCCCGGCCTGCTCCGGCAAGCTGCGGAAGCTCTTCAGCGCGGTCGGCGTGACCTTCAACGGGTCCGGCTTCTACCGCACGGACTCCCGCGCCGGTGCCGGCAAGGGGTCGAGTTCCATCCCCGCGTCCTCGGGCAGCTCGGAGAGCTCGTCGAAGTCCTCCTCGTCCGACGCCAAGGGCTCCTCCGGTGCGTCCTCGTCGTCGAGCCCGGCTCCCGCGTCGACTGGGAGCAGCTCGTCCTGAGCCGGTAGCGTAGCGAGGGTCCGTTCCATCCCCGATCATCAGGGAGACCCCATGCTCAAAGGTTTCAAGGAGTTCATCCTCCGAGGCAACGTGATCGACCTGGCCGTGGCCGTCGTGATCGGGGCTGCGTTCACCGCGATCGTCAACTCGCTCGTCGAGAACATCTTCAACCCGCTGCTCGGCGCGCTCTTCAAGGCGGAGAGCCTGAAGGACGCCTTCATCGTCAAGATCCCGACGCTCGACGGGCAGACGGCCGACTTGCAGTTCGGCGCCTTCCTCGGTGCCGCGATCCAGTTCGTGCTCATCGCAGCCGTCGTCTACTTCGTCATCGTGCTGCCGATGAACCACTTCAAGCGCGTCACGACCAAGCCGACGATCGCGGACGAAGCGGCGGCTCCGAGCGAGTTGTCCCTGCTCACCGAGATCCGCGACGTCCTGAAGACCGGCACGAGCGCACCCCTGCCGCCCGCACGCGACGACACGACCGACGGCCGCTAGCCTGCAGCCTGGCAGTCCTGTCGACGTCCCGTCCCACTCACCAGTGGGGCGGGACGTTGCGTTGCAGCTCGGCGTCGTTGCCACCGCCGCCGGCGGGTTTCGCCGGACCGCCCCAGGCCTCGTCGGTGTCCTCGGTGGCCTTCACCGGGCCGGCCGGGAGCTGCGGCGCCGGATCCGTCCCGGGAGCGCCGGGACGGATCGCCCGCCTCGACCCTCGCGGGCGGACGATTCGCGGCTCCTGATCGTCCTGCATGATCAGCGTCCGATCATCAGTGGCGTGGGACCTGCACGGCGATCGGCGCGGTGTCGAGGTGTTCGGTCGTCGTGAGCCCGAGCACGCCGGCGACGCGCTGGGCGACCGCCTCCGCGTCGGCGAACAGGTCGAAACTGTGCACGCGGACGTAGTGCCAACCGAGACGGCGGAGGACGTCGGGGCGGAGCCGCAACGACTCACGAAGGCTCGCGTCACCGAGTTCCTCGTCGCACTCGACGACGACGGCCCGGCCACCCCATGAGGCGACGAGGGCGAGCTTGCCGCGGTAACCCATGTCGACCCGCATCCCGAGCGTCTCCAGACGCGTGGCGAGGTCGACGAGCATCGGCTCGGCCTCGTGCGTCGCCTGGTCCTCGGAGGCACGGCGGGACGTGTCCGTGAGGATGCGGGCGAGCGCGAGGATGCCGTGCTGGATCCGGTTCTGATCGAGGTCCTCAGGACGCACGCAGGAGACGATCACCATGGACCGTCGGGCGCGCGTCATCCCGACCGCGAGCAACCGGTCGCCACCGGGCTGGCCCAGCGCACCGAAGTCCGACAGGACGCGACCGTGCGGCGTCAGTCCGTATCCGATCGAGAAGATGACCCGATCGCGGCTCTCGGCCACGGACTGCTCGAGCGTCAGGACGGTGAACGGTTCCGCGCGCTCGCGGAGGAGGAAGTCGGAGAGGTCGGCACGACGCGCGAAGGCGGCGAGGACGGCCTGCTGGACGCGCACCGCGTGCTTGTCGCTCGCCGTGACCACCATGAGCGACTCGCGCGGACGGTTCGACGCGTGCTCGAGGACGAGTTCGACGACCCGTTCGACCTCGACGTCGACGCTCTCGACGGCGCCGGTGACGGGGTCGGGCATGCCGAGTCCACCGGGCACGTAGTCGAGGCTCAGGCTGCCGTGCCCCAGGAACGAGCCCGCCCACGGGAGGGAGTCGATCTGGCCGCCGTAGAAGCGCTCGTTGACGAGCTCGGCGAGGTCCTCGCCGCCGGCGCGGTAGGACCGCGTCAGCATGAGGGTCGGGAGGACGGAGCTCAGCTGCTCCAGCGCGGATTCGCGGTGCAACTCGGCGAGGTCGGCGTGCGGCTCCGACGTCGCCTCCTGATCCGTCAGGCGGATCTCGAACGGGGACGGGCTCTGCGTGACCGGGTCGCCGAACGCGACGACCTGACGAGCGCGGCGGATGGCGTCCACGTTCTCGGCGAGCAGGGTGGCCCCGGCGTCGACGAGGAAGACGGCGTCGAAGGACGCGCTCTCGGGGATCCGCGGCACCTCGTACGGCGACACGAGCCAGACCGGCGCGAGGACGCGTGAGAGCGTGGGAGCCGCCTGCTCGAGCTCGGCGGCTCGGAGCGGTCGGTCGCGCTTCAGGAGCGACCGGAGGGCCATGCCCTCGGTCGCGTGGTCGACGAGGCCGATCTTCCAGGTGTCGGCGAGCAGCGAGGCGAGCAGCTGACCGGAGGCGGAGGCGTGCGCTTCGTCCACGAGTCGGAAGTCGGACTCGAGGCGCTCGACGACACTCGTGTTCGCACCGAGCAGACCGCGGTCCTCCGTGAGGACGAGTTCGAGCAAGGACTGCCACCAGGCGAGTTCGAGCTCGTCGGCCAGGCGCGTCCGCGGCACGTGCCGCTGGGACAGGTCGATGATGAGTTCGCCGAGCCCCTGCTCACGCAGACCCGCGAGGATCGCGGTGCGCTCCTGGAGGTTGTGCAGCACCTCGGATTCGGCGGCGAGCTCGGAGATCGTCCGGACGAGGCTCGGGATGGCGAGGCGTCCGAGGCGGTCCGGGGTGTCGGCGATGCCGAGCGGCTGGTCGACGAGCTCGAGCTTCCCCGCGACCATGGTGTACGTCTGCTCGACGTCCGCGATGCCGAGCGGCACCTCCGGGGGCGCGCCGGTCGTCACGTAGCGCTGCCAGAGGGTGCGCTGCTGCTGGATCCTGCGGAGCGCGGCGTTCATGTCCGGCACGTGCGCGCCGGGTCGCAGGTACTCCTTGGCGAGCGCCTTGAGACGACGACGGCTGGCCGAGGACATGGCCGTCGAGTCCTTCCGTGGGCTCGTCGCGACGATGAGGTCGGCGAGCGAACGGTCGAAGACGTCGGGCTGGAAGCGGTCGAGCGTCTCGCGGATGTCGGCGAGGAGTCGGAGGTAGATGCCGAGTTCGTCGATCGACTCGAAGGGACGCATCTGCGTCTGGCCGATGAGTCCGTAGGCGCGCTCGAGCAGCTGCGGCAGATCCTTGCGGTGCAGACGCTTGGCGAGCTCGTGGGTCTCCTGCGCCTCGGCGGTCGTGTCGAACGAGGCGCCGTACCACGGCGAGTCGCCAGGACCGTATCGGAACTCACCGAGGGCGGCTGCGCCTTCGAGCGCCTCGGCCGCGCGAGAACGACCGGCGGCGAGCCCCACGAGCGTCTGGCGGTCGAGGCGGACGAGGGTTCCGGGCGGGTTCGGCAGCTTGGAGAGCTTGGAGAGCGCCTCGAGGGCGTCGATGACGGAGACCCGGAGGTCCGGGTCCTTCGCCTGCAGCGAGGTGCGGTAGTCGATGAGGACCCGACGCAACCGCACGAGGGCGTCGTCGACCTCCCCCACCTGCGGCGGGATCGCGCGCTCGTTCCGCGTGATCGCCTGGATCAGGTCGCGGCGGAGGGTCGACGGCGACGCGCACAGGCCGGGAAGTCCGACCTTCGTCAGCCGGTGGCGGATGCCCTCGAGGGTGGAGCGGCGAGGGCTCACCACGAGGACGCGCTTGTGCTGGGACGCGAGCACGCCGATGGCGTTCACGATCGTCTGGGTGCCGCCGGTGCCCGGGAGCGTGGTGACGACGAGCGAGTTGCCGGCGCCGATCTGCGCGATGACGTTCTCCTGCTCCACGTCCGCGTCGAGCAGCAGGGTGTCGGTCGACGGCGGGCGGTCGTCCTGTCCGGGCGCGTCCACCGGGGTGAAGCTGCTGCGAACGAGACCGACGGCGCCCTCGTCGCCGGCGACGGCGTCGAGGATCGGGTGGTCGAGCTTGGCGGCGTCGTCCAGCAGCGAGTGCCCGACCGCGGCGAAGGACGAGACGAGCAACCGGGGCTGGACCGTGAACCATTCGAGCCCTGCGGCGAGCGAGCGGAGGCGGTCGATCACGGGCTGCGGCTTGAAGACGCCGCCGGACTCGCTCAGGGCGACGAACTCGTCCGGGTCGAGGACGATGCCGAACTGCTCACGGAGCGCACGGACGAGCTCAGGGTTCGCCGTCGTGGTGCCGCGGAGTTTGACCTCGAAGTCGCGGCCGTATCGACGGATGGCGAGCGGCCGCAGGAGGACCGGGGCGCTGAAGTCCTCACCCTGGTGCGTCCACTGGGCCAGCCCGACGGCGAGGTGCACGGCGTCGATGCCGCGGACGGTCGCAAGCTCGATGCCCTTGGTGGTGATGCGGTCGGCGGCACGCTTCGCTCCGCGGAGGGCGATCTCGTCGCGGATGAGGTTCGACAACAGCGTCGACTTCCCCGAGATGAACTGCGGCAGGCCGCCGGGGTGGGTGGAACTCAGTTCGACCCGGGTCGTCGGAGCATCGACGAAGTGCAGCAGGGGCGAGGGTCCGCCGACCGTGCTGAGCTGCTGACGCCACGCGTTCAGCGCCGTGTCGACCACGCCCGCCGATGCCGCGACGGGACCCTCGCGGAGTTGCGACTCCGCTGCTTCCCGTTCGACTCCGGACGTCACGTCGCCGTCATCCCGTCTCTTCTCTAGCCGCCACACCCTTGCACCATACGTGCCAGGTAGGCGAAACGCCGGGAAGCAGTACGGTTTTTCGTCGAGTCGGTCCAGGAATTGTGCGACGCGCGCGGCCGGCGTCCGTCAGGAGACGCCGAGGAGGCCGGAGAGCACCATCACCGCGGTCCCGCGCAGGACGATGTCCGAGCCCTGCTCGCTCATCCGGATGCGGACACCGCTGTGGAACTCGGTCATGGTCCGCGCCCGGACGGTCTCGATCGCCGCGTCCAACAGCACGCCGCCGAGCAGCTCCTCCGGACCGCTCACGACGATCTCCGAGAGGTTCAGGGCACCGACGATGGCGGCGAGCGAGATGCCGAGGCGTTCCCCGGCCGCCCGGAGGATCTCGTCGCGGCGACGTTCGACCTCGGTGATCGGCAGGCCACTCCCGTCGACCTCGTCGAGCAGTTGCCGGAGGTGCGGGACGGCCAGCCAGGCCTCGAGGCACCCGCGCTTTCCGCAGGCGCAGAGGGGGCCACCATCGGTACCGACGACCACGTGGCCGATCTCGCCGGCCGCGAACCGACTGCCGAACAGCGGGTGGCCGCCGACGAGCAACCCGGCGCCGACGCCGTTGCCGACGCTCACGAGCATGAGGTCGCCGTCCGCCCCACCGAAGCTGTACTCCGCGAGCACCGCCGCGTTGGCGTCGTTCGCGACGAGCACCGGGACCTGGGCGACCTGTTCGATCGCGCCCTGGAGGTCGACGTCCGTCCAACCGAGGTTCGGGGCGCTGCGCACCGTGCCGGTCATGTCCACGACGCCCGGCGAACCGACGCCGAGGCCGAGCACCTCCACCGTCGCCTCGTCGACGAGGTCGGCGGCGAGCGCCACCGCCTTCGCGATCGCGGCCTCCCCCGTCGCCCCGTCGAGCGGCACCTGGAGCATCGTCACGATGTCGCCGTCGAGCGTGAGGACGGCACCGCGGAACAGCTCGGTGTCGGAGAGGTCGAGGCCGACGATCTGGAACTCGGCGCGGTTGATGTCGATGAGGGTGGCGGGTTTGCCCGGGCGCGCGGTCTCCCGCAAGCCGACCTCGACGATGAGGTTGTCGGCGATGAGCGAGGCGACCAGATCGGAGATGCTCACCCGGGTGAGCCCGGTGGCACGCGCGATGTCGGCACGGCTCATGGCGCCGCTCGCGAAGAGCGTCTGCAGGACGAGCGCTCGGTTGTGGCCGCGGGCGTGCTCCGGCAGGACCTTGGCGTTCGGCCGCAGCCGCCGGGCCGGGGTGTACGGGAAGGACTCGATGCGCTCCGACGCGATCCCGCCGCCGTGTCCGAATCCGCCTGCAGTCATGCGATAAGTAAAGCAGGCTGCGCTTCATCGTGCGGCACCGCGATGTCACCCGATGGTCACCGTCGCGTCTCCTCTCGGGCACCTCCGGGACCCGTCCGGAGCGGAGCATCGTGGGTGTGAGGATCGCAATCGTGACCGAGTCGTTCCTGCCGCAGATGAACGGCGTCACCCACTCCCTGCTCCGCATCATGGAGCATTTCGCGGACCGCGGTGACGAGGTGCTCGTCATCGCCCCGGGTGCCGGCGCCTCGACGCCGAGCCACCACGAGGGGTTCCGGGTCGACGGCGTGCCGTCGATCCCGCTCCCCCGGTACCGCAACGTGCGGGTGGCCGCGGGTGGTGTCGGCCGTATCACCGAGCTGCTGCGCGGCTTCCGGCCGGACGTCGTCCACCTGGCCTCCCCGTTCGTGCTGGGGTGGCGCGGGGTGCAGGCGGCCGAGCGACTCGGCGTCCCGACCGTCGCGGTCTACCAGACCGACATCCCCGCGTACGCCGGACGCTACGGGTTCCCGGTGGCGGAGTCACTGCTCTGGCAGCACGTCGAACGCCTCCACGGCAAGGCGACGATCACCCTCGCACCCTCGCGACAGTCGATCGCGCAGCTGGAGGCGCACGCGATCCCCCGCGTCCGCCTCTGGGTCCGCGGTGTCGACGCGGCCCGGTTCTCACCGGAGCGGCGCAGCGAGGCCTGGCGTCGGTCCATCGCGCCGAACGGTGAGCGGATCGTCGGATACGTCGGGCGTCTCGCCGCGGAGAAGCAGGTCGCCGATCTGGCGGTCCTCGGCGGCCTCCCTGGCGTGAAACTCGTCGTCGTCGGCGAGGGACCGCTCCGCGCCGCACTCGAACAGCGGCTCCCCGACGCGGTCTTCACCGGGTTCCTCGGCGGCGAGGAGCTCGCGGTCGCGATGGCGGGACTCGACGTCTTCGTCCACCCCGGGGAGTCGGAGACGTTCTGCCAGACGATCCAGGAGGCGATGGCGTCAGGCGTGCCCGTGGTCGCGACCGGGCGCGGTGGTCCCGTAGACCTCGTCGACTCCAGCCGGACCGGGTGGCTGTACGAGCCCGGCAGGCTCGAACAGCTGCGCGGCTTCGTCCAGGACCTCGTCGGCGACGAGGTGAAGCGTGCGGCGTTCGGAGCTGCGGCCCGAGCCGGCGTCCTCCCGCGCAGTTGGAAGAGCGTCAGCAGCGCGCTCATCGGCCACTACAGCGATGCCATCGAACTCCACCAGGGAGCGCGGGCACAGCGCGGTGGACTCGACCCTCGGTCGCCGGTCCCCCGCGTCATTCGTCCGGGTAGCGGACGCCGATCTGACGCCTGACCTCGTCGAGCGTCTCCATGATCGCGACCGTCTCGGCCAGCGGCATGATCTCACCGGAGAGACGACCCTCGGAGACGAGCCGTTCGAGCTCCCAGGCCTGGAAATGCATGCCGCGACCCTCGACCTCGGAGCGGTAGGTCTCGACGACCTCCCCGCTCGTGTCGAACACCCGGAACGTGGTCGCCGTGTACCAGACCCGATCGAACTCGATCCATCCCTCGGTGCCGACGATGGCGGCGCGGTTCGGCCCGACGGTGTTGCTCGCGGAGAGGGTGTTCGCCACTTGACCGTCCGCGTAGCCGAAGAGCGTCGCGACCTGCATGTCGGCGCCCGTGTCGCGCAAGGCGGCGGTCGCCTGGATCGACGTCGGGGTGCCGAAGACCGCCGAGGCGAAGGAGACGGGGTACACGCCGAGGTCGAGCAGGGCACCGCCGCCCAGTTCGAGGTTGTTCATCCGGTGCTGCGGGTCGTCGGAGAGCAGCTGTGTGTGATCGGCGACGAGGCTGCGCGGCTGACCGATCACACCGTCCGCGAGCAACTCGCGGAGACGGACCATGTGCGGGAGGAACCGGGTCCACATCGCCTCGAGGACGACGAGGCCGCGCTCTGCGGCGAGCGCGACGACCGCCTGCGCCTCGGCGGCGTTGAGGGTGAAGGGCTTCTCGATGAGGACGTGCTTCCCGGCGTCGAGGGCGAGGACCGCCTGCTCGGCGTGGAACGGGTGCGGGGTCGCGATGTAGACGACGTCCACCTCGGGATCGGCGACGAGGGCCTCGTACCCGACGTGGACGTTCGGGATGTCGAACTCGGCGGCGAACGCGGCCGCGGTCTCGGCGGACCGCGAGGCGACGGCCCTGACGTCGAATCCGTGTCGGCGGAGGTCGGCGGTGAAGCTCTTCGCGACGCCCGCGGGGCCGAGGATGCCCCATCGCAGGCCGGCTGAGGAACCCGCGGCTGCACTCCCCGGGGATGGCTGGTCGGTGTGCTGATCCGTCATGGCTCTCCTTCGATGCGCGTTCCAGCAGCCTACTGGAGGGCGTCGATCAGGCCTCCGGGTTCGGGGATAGCCCTGCTCGCTCCAGCCGTGCTGCGCCGTAGGCTGAAGACTCGACCACGTCCGCCATCCCGCCGCGGACCAGGTCCGGCTGTTGGGGGAAGCACTGTGGGGGCAATCGAATCGAGCGGACGCCGACGCGCCGTCCGCAGCGCCCGGGCCGTCTCGCTCGGTGTCGCCGGGCTCCTCGCGCTGAGCGCCTGCGTCGCAGCGCCTGCAGCACCGCCGGTCACCGTCGTCGTCACCGAGCGGCCCGACCCGTCGCCGTCCGTCGCTCCCGTGCCGACCCAGACGGCACGCGACGCCCTGCCGCCCGAGCCGGCACCCATCGTCCCGAACGCCCCCGCGGAACCGGCGGAACCGATCCCGGAGGGTCCGGCGTACGACCTCGGACCGCGCGACGGGGCGCTCGGTCCGGTCGTCTCGGACGCCGACGGCAATCCCGTCAGCTACACCGTGGTCGCGGGTGACGTGTTCTTCGACATCGCCCAGCGCTTCGACCTGCCGCAGCAGCAGTTGCTCCGGATGAACCCGTCGATCCCGGGGTTCGGTCTCGACATCTACATCGGCGACATCGTCAACCTCGATTGGACGACCACGCGCTGAGTGCCCGGCCGGCCACCGCCCGTCAGCCCCTGCCGCTCAGCCGAACGGGATCGTGCCGACGAGCACGCCCACCACGAGCATCACGAGGGACACGATCGCCGCCCGCCAGAGGACCTTCTTGTGGTGGTCGCCCAGGTTCACACTCGCGAGCGAGACGAGCAGGAGGATCGCCGGGACGAGGGGGCTCTGCAGGTGGACCGGCTGCCCGGTGATCGACGCCCGCGCCATCTCGACCGGTTCGATGCCGAACGTCGACGCGCTCTCCGCGAGGACCGGCAGGATGCCGAAGTAGAACGCGTCGTTGCTCATGAAGAAGGTCATCGGGATGCTGAGCACGCCGGTGATGACGGCGAGGAACGGCCCGAGCTCGTTCGGGATGATGTCGACGATCCAGTCGGCCATCGCCGTGACCATGCCCGTCCCGTTGAGCACGCCGATGAGCACGCCGGCCGCGAGCACCATGGAGACGACGCCGACGATGCTCGGCGCGTGGGCGACGATCTCCTTCGACTGCTGGGCCAGCCGCGGGAAGTTCACCAGCAGTGCCACCGCGGTGCCCACCATGAACACGTAGGGCAGCGGCATCAGGTCGACGACCAGCAGGGTCATGACGGCGATGGTCAGGACGAGGTTCACCCAGATGAGCCGCGGTCGGAGCGTGTCGCGATCGGGGTCGAGCATGGTGTCGGCCATCGCGGTGTCGTCGGGCCGCACCAGGGTGGCGAGGCGCCCGCGGGCACTGGTCGAGAAGGTGGTCGCCATCCCACCGGTGAGCGGGTGGTCGGCGGGTCCCGAGCCGGAGCCCGGTGCTGCGACGCCCCTCGGGTCCGCTCCGAGGAGGTCGACGCCGGCGAGTCGTTTCCGCTCGCCGAGCCCGAGGAACCAGGCGAAGACGAAGACGAGGACCAGACCTGCGGCCAGGGACGGCAGCATCGGCACGAAGATCTCCGTCGGCGAGACGCCCAGTGCGGAGGCGGCACGGACGGTCGGCCCGCCCCACGGGACGATGTTGAGGGTGCCGTTCGCGAGCCCGGCGACACAGGTGAGCACGACGGGGTTCATCCCGAGGCGCAGGTAGATCGGCAGCATCGCCGCCGTGGTCACGATGAAGGTCGTGGATCCGTCGCCGTCGAGGGAGACCGCGCCGGCCAGGAGTGCCGTGCCGACGACGATCTTGGCCGGGTCGTTGCCGAGGGCGCGGACGATGAACCGGACGAGCGGGTCGAAGAGACCGACGTCGATCATGATCCCGAAGTACATGATCGCGAACATGAGCAGGGCGGCGGTGGGCGCGAGGCTCCCGATGGCCTCGATGACCATGTCGCCGAGACCGAGGCCGGCACCCGCGAAGAGTCCGAAGACCGTGGGGACGATGATGAGCGCCACCATCGGGGTGAGGCGCTTCGTCATGATCAGCACCATGAAGGTGAGGATCATCGCGAATCCGAGAATGACCAGCATGTCGACTCCTTCGTCTGCGTGCACCGCGGTGTGCACGACGTGACCCGTCGCGGTGGCGCGCACGAGGCGCCGGCTGCTGCGGGTGTTCACGGAACCGTACGGGAGCGGCGCCGAGCTGTCTCGCTTGTGGGCGTTCGGCGCGGATCTGCCAGTTCCGTCGACTTCTGCGCGTTCTGCTCATCCGGTCGCCTTCGGCACCGTCACCGCGAGCGCCGTACCATCGGAGCCATGATCGGCGATGGAGCGGCGAGGCCGGAACGGCGGCGTGCCCGACGCTCGAGCTTCGCGGCGCAGGTCCTCGTCCTCCAACTCATCGTGGTCACGGCCGTCGTCGTGGTGTGCACCGGGGTCTACGCCTGGATGAGCAGCGAACGCCTCGTGCAGGAGGCCCAGTCGACGGCCTTGGCGATCGCCCAGAGCGTCGCGAGCGACCCGGACGTCCGATCGGCCGTGACCCTCGAGGCGCGCACCCCCGGGACGCCCGAGACCGCCGAGCTGCGGACCTCCACCCTGCAGGCGCTCGCTGCCGAGGTCCGTGCACGGACCGGCGCGCTCTTCGTGGTCGTCACCGACGAACGCGGGATCCGTCTGGCGCATCCCGATCCCGACGAACTCGGACGCCAGGTGAGCACGAGCGCCGAAGCGGCGCTGTCCGGCCGGGAGTCCGTGTCGTGGGAGACCGGGACCCTCGGTCCTTCCGCGCGGGCCAAGGTGCCCGTGTTCGCGGCCGAGTCGACGGACACCGCGGGTGCCGTCGTCGGCGCAGGCGCCGGGGAGGTCGTCGGAGAGGTCAGCGTGGGGTTCGCCCCGCAGCGGGTCTTCGCCGACGTCGCGCGGGAGACGACGCTGGTCGCGGGGGCAGCCCTCCTGGCGTTGACCATCGGCCTGGTCGCGTCCATGCTCATCCGGCGCCGACTGCGGCGATTGACCCTCGGCCTCGGCCCGGAGGAGCTCGCCGCCCTGGTGCAGAACCAGGCCGCTGTGCTCGGCGGCGTCGGCGAGGGGGTCGTCGGGGTCTCCCCGCGCGGGATCGTGACGGTGTGCACCGATCAGGCGGCCCGCCTGCTCGGCGTCGACGCGACCGTCGGACGCCCCTTCGCCGAGCTCGATCTGCCCGAGCGACTCATCGCCCTCGTGGCGGACGACGCACCCGCTCAGGTCCCGACCCAACTCGTCGTCGGCTCCCGGGTCCTCTTCATCGACGTCCGGACGGTGTCGCAGGACGGCGTGGACCTCGGCCGGGTCGTCGTCGTGCGCGACCGCACCGACGTCGAGGCGCTGACCCGCCGACTCGACGCCGTCGCGACGATGACCACCGCCCTCCGCGCGCAGCGGCACGAGTTCGCGAACCGTCTGCACGCGATCTCCGGCCTGCTCGAGACCGGTCAGGACGACGAGGCCCGTGGGTACCTCGCGAACGTGCTCGACCACGGCCCACTGCGATACCCCGTCCAGCACGCCGATCGACTCACGGAACCGTACCTGCAGGCGTTCCTCGGCGCGAAGGGGGTCGAGGCCGCGGAACGCGGGGTGCTCCTGACCATCGGATCGGAGACCCTCGTCACCGGATCGCTGTGCGATCCTGAGGACGTGACCACCGTGCTCGGGAACCTGCTCGACAACGCCGTCCGGGCCGCCGTCGCCGGTTCGGCACGACCGGCCTGGGTCGAAGTCGAGGTCCTCGACCACGGCTCCGAGCTCCACTGCTCCGTCATGGACTCGGGCGACGGCATCGTCCCGACCCTCGAGATCGGCGAGCGACGCCCACCCGAGGAACCCACCGTCGAGGATCCGGACGCGATCCACGGACAGGGGTTCGGTCTCCCCCTCTCCCGGGACATCGCGCGCCGACGCGGCGGCGAGGTGTGGCTCGCATCGCCTGGCGCCCCAGGCAGCCACGGCGCGGTGTTCTGCGCGCGCCTGCCGGGGACCGTGGATCCGATCTCGCCCGAGAAGAACGACGACTGATGCCCACCGAACTCACCGTCCTCGTCGTCGACGACGACTTCCACGTCGCCCGTCTGCACTGCCGGATCGTCGACGAACTGGACGGGTTCCGTGCCCTCCCGCCCGTGGGGTCCGCCGCGGAGGCCGCGCGGACCGTCGCGACGGAGCGTCCGGACCTCGTCCTGCTCGACGGGTACCTGCCCGACCGGAACGGCCTCGACCTCCTCGTCGACCTCCCGGTCGACACCATCGTCGTCTCGGCCGCATCGGACGGCGCATCGATCCGGAGGGCATTGCGATCCGGAGCGCTGGGATACCTCGTGAAGCCGTTCGCCCCGCAACTGTTGCAGGACCGACTCGCGGCGTACGCCCGCTTCC
Organism: Plantibacter sp. Leaf314; assembly: GCF_001423185.1. Lineage (NCBI taxonomy): Bacteria > Bacillati > Actinomycetota > Actinomycetes > Micrococcales > Microbacteriaceae > Plantibacter > Plantibacter sp. Leaf314. Next base: position 1,114,055 of record NZ_LMOB01000001.1, read on the forward strand.
GGAACGTCCTCGGCGAGGCCGTCAACGCCGACCAGGAGACCATCGAACGGGCTCTGAGGATCCTCCACTCCGGGGACACCGCAGCACCGACGCGGTCGCGGTCCGCGACGGAGACGGCCGTCCTCGAGGCGGTGTCGGCCGTGGACGGCGAGCGCTCGGCAGCCGAGGTCGCGGAACTGGTGGGCGTCTCCCGCGCGACCGCCCAGCGGTACCTGTCGGCCCTGGCGGGCCGGGGCCTGCTCACGACGCAGCTGCGGTACGGAACGACCGGTCGGCCGGAACACCGCTACGCCCTCACCGACCGTTCGCGCTGACGCGGATCATGCCGGCGGCTGGGCGATCCCCCCACGACATCGCCCAGCCCGGCACGTGAACCAACTCTCCGCCGATGGATGACGACATGCCCCCGCACGTCCGTGATCCATCCGTCGTCACACGACGATCAGCAAAGTGAGTTAATCACCCTACTGATTCTAGAGTCGCGCTCCGACGAGGGCGTCAGGGCTATCCCCTAACGTGCGTTCAGGCTTCGGTGGCCTGCGGGTCGAAGGCCGCATCCAGGACGGCGAGCACCTCCGGCTGTCGGTCCACGACGATGACCGCCGTGATGAGCAGGCGCCACATGGCGTCGACGGCGTTCAGCAGATCGCTCCGACCCGTCAGCATGCTCGAGATCAACTGGGTTCCCGTGAAGAACGCCACGAACGACCGGGCGAGATCCGAGGGGTCCAGCGAGGAGCGCAGCTCTCCCAGCTCGATCGACGCCTGCACCTGCTGCTCGACGTTCGCGATCCACCGCTCGTGGAAGTCGGAGGTGGGAGCCTGAATCACGCCCTGCTCCAGCGACAGGCGGAGCCCCGCCCGTGCGATGGGGTCGGTGAGCAACAGTTCGGTGATCATCCGCGAGGCCTGCACGAGCGCACCGAACGGCGACGACGCCGTGGTCGGGGCGGTCAGGGCAGCGATGGAGCGCTGGCTCTGCTCGTTGATGACGGCGAGCGCCAACTCCTCCTTCGAGGGGAAGTAGAAGTAGAGCGAGCCCTGCGTCGTCCCCGCTTCGCGGGCGATGTCCGACAGGCTCGCCTGTCCATAGCCGACCCGGTCGAACATGCGCGCGGCACCTTCGACGACGGTCTGGCGTCGTTCATGACCTCGCTGCTGCTGTGGTCGTCGTTCGGGCATGTGCGTATCCTGCTTCTGTCATCCCCCGATTCAGACACCAGCGTAGCGACTCCGAGCTGGGAAGTCGGTGACGAATGCGCCGGAACGCAGGAACAAGTCGACCGACTTGTGTCCAGAGAACGCCCGGTCCCAGAGGGAAAGGACGCGCCAGGATGCCGACCGGGCCCGGCGGGCGCCACCGTCGCACCGACGCCCGACCCGCTCGTCAGCCCGTCGGGATCACTCGCGGCGGGTGACGAGTGCGAACCGCTCCCGAAGCTCGGGGGCGTCGGCGAACGGGCGCCAACAGAGGCCGTCGCCCTCGCGCATGGCCGCGACCGGCCGGAGTGCGACGAGTCGCTCGCCGAAGCGGAGCGCGTCGAGGAACAGGGTGTCGTTGCCGGCGTCGATGGTCAACGAGCGCGGGTACCAGCCGCGGGCGGCGAGTGCTCCGGCCAGCCACGCCGAGTACTCGGGGTCCTTGCCGGGCTCCGGGCGCAGTAGCTCCTGATCGGCGAGGTCGGACCAGTCGATGGCGTCCTTCTTGGACAGCGGGTGCGCGGCACGCATGACGACCCCGAGCGGCAGCGCCGCGATCTCCTCGGCAGCGAGCGCCTCGGGCAGATCGATGGGCAGGCGCACGATGGTGGCGTCGAGGCGCCCCGTGGTGACGAGGTGGAGCTGTTCGACCGGCTCGATCGCCACGGCGACGGCCGGCACGTCGATACGACGTCCGGCCTCGGACACGACGGCGTCCCAGGTCGTGGGTGGACGACCGACCCGGATGTGTCGCGCGGGGGACGCCGGGTCCATGTCGGCGACCACGTCGATGAAGGTGCGGGCCTTCAACAGGAAGCGCTGCCCCTCGCGGGTCGGACGGTACTCCTCGCCGAGCACACTGAAGAGCTCGACGCCGAGCGCGGCCTCGAGCCGCCGCAACTGCTGGGCGAGACTCGGTTGTGCGACGCCGAGCAAGTTGGCCGCCGCCCCCAGGGTCCGCGTGTCCGCGACGACGACCGCTGACCGCAGCTGGCGGAGCGTGATGGCGTCGCGTTCGAGTTGGCGGTTGAGGTCGTGCGTCATGCTTCGAGCCTACGGCGTGCTCGACGCCCTATCCGACAGCCGCCCCCCGACGTGAGACCGCCTGAGTGACCCCAGCGCTCCGGGAGGGTGTCGCCGTTCGCGGGCCGTGCCCTGATGGTGCCCCTGGAGGGACTCGAACCCCCAACCCTTTCCTTAGGACGGAACTGCTCTTCCATTGAGCTACAGAGGCTGACCCCGTCGAGTGTAGCCGGTCGCTCAAGCAGCCGGCGCCAGGTACTGCTCCCAGTCGGGCTCCGAACGCTCGACACCGCGCACCATCCACTGGGACCCGTGCGGCGTCCCGGGCGACACACCCAGGCTCCAGTTCATCTCCGCCAGGGTGCGGTCACCCTTCACGTTGTTGCACCGCAGACAGCAGGCGACGAGGTTCTCCCAGCTGTCGACGCCTCCGCGCGACCGCGGCTGCACGTGGTCGATCGTGGTCGCCGCCTTCCCGCAGTACGCACAGCGATGACCGTCGCGCCGCAGCACGCCCCGTCGGGTGACCGGCACACGACGGGCGTGCGGGATCCGGACGTATCTGGTGAGGAGGATGACCGACGGCCGATCGTACGAGCCGCTCGCCGCCACGACGGGGTGCGAGGAGTCGATCTCGACGACGCTCGCCTTGTGGCTCATGACGAGCACGAGCGCCCGCTTGAACGAGACGATCGCGAGCGGCTCGTAGCCCGCGTTCAACACCAGTGTGCGCATACACGTTCCCTTCCGAAGGGCCGCGACGGCTGCCGCGACCGGTCGACGATCAAGACCTGCAGAACCACTGCGACATCGGATCGGGTCGTTTCCGGGCGACAAAAAAGGGCACCGTCGTCATGACGGCACCCTCTTGACCCACGGCGGAGCCGCGGCACGCTTGGCTGGAATGACGCAGCACGTAGAGGTCGCGACCGTTCGCGACCACCTGGCGGCATCTAGCGTGCATCAGCTCCTGAACCTCTCCGAGTTGCAGAGCACCAGATTAACCCACGAGGCCGGGATTTCCGCGGGTTCGGAGAGATTTCCTCTGCGCGCCATGTCGCCGTCGCCTTCGGGCGGTGTCCGCCATCCGTCGACGGTCGGTCCGTGGACGACGAAGGACCGCACCCTCCGATGGAGGATGCGGTCCAGGTCGAGCGCTCAGGATCAGCCGACACCCGGTGGGTAGAGGTAGAGCGCCACGGCGCTCGCGGCGATGGTCCGCGTGTTGTAGCTGTGGCGGGCCGAACCCCAGTTGTACTCCTCCAGGGTGACCGTTCCGTCGGCATTGACCGACTGGACGTACGCGACGTGGTTGTAGTTGAACCAGGCGACGGAACCGGCGATGGCGTTCGTCCCCTTGTTGTACTGCCAGGAGTCCGCCCAGCCGTACGCGCTGCTCGGGGGCAGGCCGTTCCCCCAGGTGAAGGCCCAGTTGCCGCTCGGCGTGCCCGCGTCGCGGTTCAGGCGCCAGGCGACGAAGTCCACGCACTCGCGGTAGTAGTACCGCAGGGGCGACAGTCCGCCGCCCTCGTCGTCGGTCGCCTGGTCGAACCAGGGGTAGTCGTCGCCGGACTGGCGCGCGCCGACCGTGATCGAATAGGTGGCGTCGCTGGCGGCGGCTGCGGCGTCGAGCTTCCGCTGACGCTCGGCCAGTTCGTCCGGGGTGGTCGCGGTGTACAGGTCGCGGGAGATCGGTGCGTCGGCGACCTTGTCGGAGGCGACGACACTCTGGGCACCGGAGGTCTTGAGCTGCTCCGACGCGGATGTGCCGTACTCCGTCTGGGCGCTGCTGCTCGCCGCGTACGCGGGCAGCGCGACCGTTGCGAGCAACGCGGGCACCAGGAACGCCATCGTGGCGACTCCTCGGACCGAGCCGGGGCGGGCTCCGGTCGGCTTGGGCTTGCGGACGGCGATCGCCGGGGACACTGCCGTGTTCGGCTTCGGCTTGCGCGCGACGCGCTCGGCGCCGGTGCGCAGCGGTGCGACGGTCGCGAGCGGGGAGCCAGACGTGGTGGAGACGGTGAACGACTGCTGGGCCGTCACCGCTGGAGCTGACGGCTTCGTCAGCGGTCGGTCGTCGAGGACGATCTCTCCGGTCGCCGCCGCGTCGTCGGTCTCCTCGACGAGTGCGTCGTCCAGGACGATCTCCGGGTGCTCTTCGACCACTGCCTGCTCGGCATCGACGGGAGTGGTGGCGGGCTCGGACGAGGCGGGGGACGCCTCCGCCTGCTGCGCGGCCTGCTCCTGGAGTCGGAGTTGCTTCCGGGTGAGGGGGACGTCCGGGGTCGTCTCGGCCTGTTCGGGGCCGCTCGCACCAGCTGCTGTCACGTGGATTCCTCCGGCACCCCGCATGAGCGACACTGACCACCGCAAGGCGATCGGCATGGCGCAGCCCCATCCGACGATTGATGTCGGTTCGTGTGGCCGAGGGACGGGCTAGGGGGTGCCTCGGTCGTCTTCCTCCGGCCAGATCATGGCCTGCAGGACGAGTGACAGCCTACGGGTTACCCCTCGGAAAGTCACGTTTCCATCACGGGAAACACGGCACATGAAGGGAATCCTCATGCACGTCTCATGCTCACGCCGCGGGGGTCTCCACGAAGATGTGGGTGGCGAGTTCGTTCGGCAGTTCGAGGCCGCCGTCGACACCGTCGATGGTGACGAGCACGTAGCCCCCGGCAGCGGCGAAGGTGCCGGTGCGCCCCGGCATGACGCCGGCCTGCTTCAGCTGGAGCAGGAGTTCGGGGTCCACCTGCGCGGGTTCGCCCAATCGGCGCACGGTCGCCGTGACCGGCTCCGAGCGTCCGTCGACGAGACCGACGATGTTGATGACACCCTGCGAGAACGCGACCGCAGGGCTGTCACCGAACTCGTCCAGGCCGGGGATCGGCGTGCCGTACGGGGACTCCGTCGGGTGGTTCAGCATGTCGAGGAGCTTGCGCTCGACCTGCTCGCTCATGACGTGCTCCCAGCGGCAGGCCTCTTCGTGGACGAACTCCCACTCGAGGCCGATGACGTCGCTCAACAGTCGCTCCGCCAGGCGGTGCTTGCGCATCACGTGCACGGCCTTGCGCCGCCCGGGCTCGGTGAGCTCGAGATGGCGATCGCCTGAGACGACGACGAGTCCGTCGCGCTCCATCCGACCGACCGTCTGGGACACCGTCGGCCCGGAATGCCCGAGGCGCTCGGAGATCCGCGCACGAAGCGGGATGATGTTCTCCTCCTCGAGCTCCAGGATGGTGCGGAGATACATCTCTGTGGTGTCAATCAAATCGGTCATCGACGCCCTCCCTGCCCGATTGCACGTTCCCGGTAAGCCTAGTGCGCGGTGACGCCGTTCCAGCGCCAAGCCACTCCGCCCCGTGTGGACGTCTCCGCGCGGGGTCGCACGACGCCGCACGGCCTCCGCCTCTAGAATCGGCCTATGCCGGAGATCACGATTCCCACGTCCCTGCTGCCCGCCGACGGTCGATTCGGGTGCGGCCCGTCGAAGATCCGCCCCGAGCAGATCGCGGCCCTGGCCGATGCGGGCCGGTCCCTCCTCGGGACCTCTCACCGCCAGGCTCCCGTCAAGCAGCTCGTCGGCCGCGTCCGCACCGGCCTGTCCGAACTGTTCCGCGCGCCGGACGGCTACGAGATCATCGTCGGCAACGGCGGCTCGACCGCGTTCTGGGACGCGGCCGCCTTCGGATTGATCGAGCAGCGCAGCCAGAACCTCGTCTTCGGCGAGTTCGGCGGCAAGTTCGCCAAGTCGGCTGCGGCGCCGTGGCTCACCGCGCCGGACGTCCGCGAGGTCGCCGGCGGCTCCCGCGTCGACCCCGAGGCCGTCGAGGGCGTCGACGTCTACGCCTGGCCGCACAACGAGACCTCCACCGGCGTGATGGCACCGGTCCGCCGCGTCGCCGGCGATGCGGGCGCACTCACCGTGATCGACGCGACGAGCGCCGCCGGCGGCGTCGACTTCGACGCCGCTCAGGCGGACGTCTACTACTTCGCACCGCAGAAGAACTTCGCATCCGACGGTGGACTCTGGTTCGCCCTCTGCTCCCCCGCAGCGATCGAACGCATCGAGCGCATCGCGGCCAGCGGACGGTACATCCCCGAGTTCCTGAGCCTCAAGAACGCGGTCGACAACTCCCGACTCGAGCAGACGCTGAACACCCCGGCGCTGTCGACGCTCGTCCTCCTCGACGAGCAGATCTCCTGGATCAACGGGAACGGCGGGCTCGCCTGGGCGTCGGCGCGCACGGCGGAGTCCTCCGGTGCGCTCTACGACTGGGCGGAGCGGACCTCGTACACCACCCCGTTCGTCACCGACCCCTCGCACCGTTCGCAGGTCGTCGTCACCATCGACTTCGACGAGGCCATCGACGCTGCACTCGTCGCGAAGACCCTCCGGGCGAACGGCATCGTCGACACCGAGCCCTACCGGAAGCTCGGTCGGAACCAGCTGCGCGTCGCGACGTTCACGGCCATCGACCCGGCGGACGTACGGCAGCTCATCGCCAGCATCGAACACGTCGTCGGCGCGCTCTGAGCCGTCCAGCCTGAACGCCGAACGGGCGGTCGCCCCCACTGGGGTCGACCGCCCGTTCGTCTGTCGGGATGTGGGTGTGGACTACTCGTCCTCGAAGCGATCGTCGTCGTCGTCGTCGGACTCGTCGTCGTCGTCGGAATCGTCGTCGTCGTCGGAATCGTCGTCGTCGTCATCATCGTCGGAGTCGTCGTCCGACTCGTCCTCGTCGGAATCGTCGTCCTCGTCCGTGTCGTCCGACTCGTCGTCGTACTCGAGTTCGATGCCGTCACGATCCCGATCGCGCGGATCTCCGGACAGGGCGACGTCGTCCTCGTCGTCGAACTCGTCCGCCTCATCGCCGTCGTCGAGCGCCTCATCGGCAGCCGCCGCGGCCGCCGCCTCCTGAGCCGCCCGGTAGTCCGCGAGTCGCTCCGACCACGGGACCCACTGCGGCGCGAGCAACGCGCCGTCGCCAGGCATGAGCTCCGTCTCGAGGACGTTCGGCTCGGCGTCGTCGGACGTCCGCGACAGGGTGACCGTCCAGAACCAACCGGGGTACCCGGGCATCGTGTTCGCGAACAGCAGCGAGACCACGTGGTCGTCGACCACGACATGGCCGGCGGGTTCGCCGACCGTGCTCGCCGGCGTGATCGACTGCAGCGCCTCGCGAGCCAACGCGACGGCCGCGATCAGCGTCTCGTCGGGCACCGGCGGCGGCGCCGTTCCGTCGTCCTCGGACGCCGTCGGCCCATCCTCCACGGATGCCACGGTGCGCTCGGACTCCCCGATCGTCTCGTCGGAGACCGTCACCTCGTCGCCTGAGACCTGGTCCTCCGCGTCACGCATCCAGTTCGTCCGCGACCTTGCGCAGGACGGCAGCGATCTTCTTGCTGTGTCCGCTGTTCGGGTACTTGCCGCGTCGCAGGTCGCCGCCGATGCCGTCGAGGAGCTTCACGAGGTCCTCGACGATGATCGCCATGTCGTCGGCCGGCTTGCGCTTCAGCTTGACGAGGCTGGGCGGTGCCTCGAGGACGCGGACGGAGAGCGCCTGGGCGCCACGCTTCCCGTCGGCGATGCCGAACTCGAGCCGCGTCCCCGGCTTCACGCCGGCCGTGCCCGCGGGCAGTGCGGAAGCGTGCAGGAAGACCTCCTGGCCGTCATCGGAGCTGATGAAGCCGAAGCCCTTCTCCTCGTCGTAGAACTTGACCTTGCCGGTGGGCATGGGAACCTCGCTGTGTGTCGTGCGCAGAAATGCAGCGCCGTGCGGTGATCGCGCAGGAAGCACGATCGAGAGGACCATCGGTCCTCGGTCCCCAGCCTATTCGGTGCAGCAGCCGCGTGCCTCTATCCTGGGATCGTGACTGATGAGCAGACGCCGAGCATCTCGCGTCCCGAACGGATCCTGGCCTTCATGGTCGTGACGATCGTCGCCGTCTCGATCGCCGCCTTCGTCGCGGTCATGATCGGTACCGCCACCGGACTCGAGCAGGGCGATTTCGCCGTCGGTGCGTGGCCGGTCGTCACGATCCTGCCGCTCGTCGGGCTCCCGATCGCGTTCCTCATGCTGATCACGCTCATCATCGTGGGAGCCGTGCGCCGGTCCCGCGAGTCGCGCGGACCGTCGACGCGCTGACCACCATGGGCGAGGCCTTCGCGATCGCGCGCCGCCTCCGGGACCTCCCGGACGACGCGTTGCGCGGTCTGCTGGCCGACCGCAAGACCTCCACGGCACGCATCGGCGATTTCTTCGACCTCGCCGAAGCCTTGCTGGACGATGCGAGCGTCGCGCGACGGATGGCCCTCCTCGATCGCGACACCCTCGCGGTCCTCGCCGCGGCATCGGACGGATCGGATCGCCGGTCGCTCGCAGCACGGCTCGACCGCTCCGCACCGGAGGTGGAGGCCGCCGTCGCGCGACTGGAGGACGCCGTCCTGGTCGTGATCGACGAAGACGACTCGGTCCGACCCGTCCGCGCCGTCGAGCCGGTGTTCGAGGGATGGGCGGCGGAGGGCCGGCCGTCCCGAGCCCAGCTGCAGCAGGTGTCCGCCCCACCCCCACCGGCACGGACTCCGACGTCGACCGACACCGATGCCTTGGCGAGCGAACGGGCGGCCGGGACCGTCGGCATCATCGGCGAGAGCCTCCACGAACTCGACCGGGAACCTGCGCGCCTGCTCGGCCGAGGTGCACCGTCCATGCCCGACCTCAAGCGACTCGCCGCCGCTGCGGTGAGCACCCCGGAACAGATCGAACTCGCCCTGTCCGTGGCATCGGAGGCCGGGCTGACCGTCGCCGCAGGCGCCGCGATCCGATTGAGTCAGGGGGGCGAGGACTGGCTCGCGTCGACGACGTCGGCGCGGTGGTCGCGACTCGCCACGGCCTGGCTGGAGGCGATCCCGGCCGCCCTCCGCGAGCGCATCCTCGCAGCCTACGGACGCGACGCCACCGACCTCGTCGAGGAGCTCAGCTGGTGGTATCCCCTGGCCGGAGAGGCCGTCACCACCCCGACCCGCGCGGTCGAGGCGGCGGCCGACCTCCTCGGTATCACCGCCGGGGGCGCGACCAGCGGGTTCGGTCGACTCCTCATCGCGGGCGACCCGGACGGCGCTGCGGCACTGCTCGCGTCGACGCTGCCGGCCGAGGTGTCGCAAGTCGTGCTCCAGGACGACCTCACCGTCATCGCGCTCGGCCCCCCGATCGCCGAACTCGACGTGCGCCTCAGGGCGCTCGCCGAGCCCGAAGGCCGAGCCCAGGCGTCGAGATACCGCATCACCCCCGAGAGCGTCTCCCGTGCCCTCGCCGACGGCGACACGGCTGCCGGCCTCCTCGAGTACCTCGAGTCCATCTCGCTGACTGGCGTCCCGCAACCGTTGCGCTACCTCGTCTCCGAGGCCGAATCACGGTTCGGCCTCGTCCGGGTCGGCACGATCCGAGCGTCCGCGGACGCCTCGGCCGATCCCGGGCGCAGCAGCTATGTCCGCTCCGACGACACCGGACTGATCGCGGCGGTGTCCGTCGACCAGAGCCTCGTCGCCCTCGGACTCCGTCCGAGCGACGCCAACCGACTCACCAGCCGGAGCGACGCCGCCACCGTCTACTGGGCGCTCCACGACGCCCGCTATCCGGTCGTGGCCGAGGACGACCACGGCGCTCCGCTCCGCATCCGTCGACAGCCACTCATCCGGACAGCCTCGACCAGCGCCAGCCCGGAACCGGGGCCGGATCTCGTGTCCCGGCTGCGAGCCGACGACCTCGGCGACACGAGCACCGCGTGGCTGGCGAAGCAACTGGAGGTCGCCGTCCGCGACCACACCCCGGTGACCGTCCAGCTCCAGCACGGCGAGCGCCGGTCGACCTTCACGATCGAGCCGGTGAGTCTCGCCGGAGGCCGCCTCCGAGGGCTCGACCGGGCTGCGGACGTCGAGCGGACCCTGCCGTTGGCCATGATCACGGAGGTCCGGGTCGCCGGTTGACGCGCGGTCACGGGGGTTCCACGCCGAATCCGCCGGTAGACTCGACCGTTATGTCTGATGGACCACTGATCGTCCAAAGCGACCGCACCGTCCTGCTGGAGGTCGCCCACCCGCTCGCCGAGGACGCCCGCCACGATCTCTCCGTGTTCGCGGAGCTCGAGCGCGCGCCCGAGCACATCCACACCTACCGGATCACGCGCCTCGGTCTGTGGAACGCGAGGGCGGCCGGGCACGACGCGGATCAGATGATCGAGACGCTGGAGCGCTACTCGAAGTTCTCCATCCCGGCCTCCGTGACCATCGACATGCGGGAGACGGTCAACCGGTACGGCCGCCTCGTGATCGAACGCTCCGAGGACGGCGAACTCGTCCTCCGCTCGACCGACCTCCCGATCCTGACGGAGGTGGCGGGCGCCAAACGCATCGCCCCGCTGCTCATCGGGCACCCGAGCCCCGACACCTTCCTCGTGGAGCCCTGGGCCCGTGGCGCGCTCAAGCAGGAGCTGGTGAAACTCGGGTGGCCTGCCGAGGACCTCGCGGGGTACACCGCCGGGACCCCCCACCAGATCGACCTCGTCGAGGACGGTTGGCACCTGCGCGACTATCAGCAGCAGGCGGTGGACAACTTCTTCTCCGGCGGCTCCGGTGTCGTGGTGCTCCCCTGTGGCGCGGGGAAGACCCTCGTGGGTGCCGGAGCGATGGCGACAGCCTCCACCAACACGCTCATCCTCGTGACGAACACGGTGTCCGCCCGGCAGTGGCGGGACGAGCTGTTGAAGCGCACCTCCCTCACCGCCGAGGAGATCGGCGAGTACTCCGGGCAGGTGAAGGAGGTCAAGCCGGTCACGATCGCGACGTACCAGATCCTCACGGCGAAGCGGAAGGGCGAGTACGCGCACCTCGCGCTGCTCGACGCCATGGACTGGGGGCTCGTGGTCTACGACGAGGTCCATCTGCTGCCGGCTCCGGTCTTCAAACTCACCGCCGAGCTACAGGCCCGACGCCGGCTCGGTCTCACGGCGACCCTCATCCGCGAGGACGGCCGCGAGGGCGACGTGTTCTCCCTCATCGGGCCCAAGCGGTTCGACGCCCCGTGGAAGGAGATCGAGGCACAGGGCTTCATCTCCCCCGCCGCCTGCTTCGAGGTCCGCGTCGACCTCCCGCAGGCCGACCGACTCACCTATGCCGCGTCGGCCGACGACGAGCGGTACCGCCTCGCGGCGACCGCGCCGGCGAAGCTCGACGTCGTCCGGCAATTGGTCGAGCGGCATCGCGGCGAGCAGATCCTGGTCATCGGTCAGTACCTCGACCAGATCGAGGAACTCGCCGAGACCCTCGGAGCACCGAAGCTGACGGGCGCCACCCCGGTCGACGAACGCGAACGGCTCTACCAGGCGTTCCGCGACGGCACCGAGCAGGTCCTCGTGGTGTCGAAGGTCGCGAACTTCTCGGTGGACCTCCCTGAAGCCACGGTCGCCATCCAGGTCTCCGGCTCGTTCGGCTCCCGCCAGGAGGAGGCGCAGCGACTCGGACGCCTGCTCCGCCCGAAGTCCTCCGGACTCACGGCGAGTTTCTACACCCTCGTGTCCCGCGACACGGTCGATCAGGAGTTCGCCCAGAACCGGCAGCGTTTCCTCGCTGAGCAGGGCTACAGCTACACGATCCTCGACGCACACGCCCTGCAGACGGCCTGATCCTCGCTCTCAGAAAAGTCTCAAGAAACGTGCAGATAATGGAGTCATGACCGGACCCCGCATCCTCATCGTCGACGACGAACCGAACATCCGCGACCTCCTCACCACCAGCTTGCGTTTCGCCGGATTCGCCGTGCGAGCCGTGGGCAACGGTGCAGCCGCCATCTCCGCGGTGCTCGAGGAGGAACCCGACCTCATCATCCTGGACGTCATGCTCCCGGACATGAACGGCTTCGGCGTGACCAAGCGTCTCCGCAGCGCGGGCTACACAGCTCCGATCCTGTTCCTCACCGCGAAGGACGACACCGAGGACAAGATCACCGGGCTCACCGTCGGCGGCGACGACTACGTCACCAAGCCGTTCAGCCTCGACGAGATCGTCGCGCGCATCAAGGCCATCCTGCGCCGCACCATGCAGGCCGACGAGGATGCGGTCATCCGCACCGGCGAGCTGACGATGGACCAGGACACCCACGAGGTCCTCGTCGGCGACACCCCGATCGACCTCAGCCCGACGGAGTTCAAGCTCCTCCGGTACCTCATGCTGAACCCCAACCGGGTCCTGTCGAAGGCGCAGATCCTCGACCACGTCTGGGAGTACGACTTCAACGGCGACGCCGGCATCGTCGAGAGCTACATCTCCTACCTGCGGCGCAAGCTCGACCAGTTCTCGAGCGAGCCGCTCATCCAGACGAAGCGCGGATTCGGCTACATGCTCAAGGCCGGGAAGGCGTAGCCCCCACCCGATGGCCGATTCCCTGTCCACCTGGTGGAGCAGCGTCTCCCTCCGGACGAAGATCACCGGGGTGACGGTGCTCGTGCTCGCGTTCGGTCTGCTCGTCGCCGGGATGGGCACCACGCCCCTCCTCAAGGAGGTCCTGACCCAACAGGCGAACGACAGTCTGTTGACGGCGGCCAAGGGCAAGATCGTCGGCGAGATCTCCGAGGACGGTCAGCTCCAGCTGGACGCACCCTCGACGCTCTTCGTCGCGGTCTACGACACGAACGGTGAACTCCGGGCCTCCTCCGGCTGGGACGACAGCATCGCGCCGGAGCACCCGGCGCACCTCAGCGCGAACGATGTCGCGGCGAGCGGCAACCAGGTCTACACGACCACGAACTCGAGTGGCACGATCGTCTACCACGCGGTGTCCGTCCCGGTCACGCTCGACGGGTTCCGGACGGGAGCGGCGTGGGTCGCGATCTCCATGCAGGGCACCGACAACACGATCGCCACCTACCTCACCATCTTCTTCGTGCTCGGCGTCCTCATCATCGTGGTGGGCGCCCTGCTGACGCGGTGGTTGGTCACCGGTACCTTCGAACCGCTCCGGCAGGTGGAACGCACCGCTGCGGCCTTCGCGGACGGCGACTTCAGTCAGCGTCTGGCCGGGTCGACGCCCAACACCGAGGTCGGGCGTCTCAGCCGCTCCCTCAACACCATGCTCGCCCGGATCGACCGCGCCTACTCCGACCGCGGGAAGACCATCGAGCAGATGCGCAACTTCGTCGGCGACGCCAGCCACGAACTCCGCACTCCCCTCGTCTCGGTCCGCGGCTATGCCGAGCTCTACCGGATGGGTGCCCTGCAGACCCCGCAGGACGTCGCCCAGGCGATGGAGCGCATCGAGAAGGAAGCCATCCGGATGGGTGCGCTCGTCGAGGACCTCCTCCAGCTCGCCCGTCTCGACGAGACGCGTCCGCTGAACGTCGCTCCGGTCGACCTCCTGCCGGTCGCCCGCGACGCAGCCCTCGACACCACCGCACAGGCGCCGGGGCGCACGGTCCGGGTCGTCCGCGACGAGCGGATGATGTCCCTCGACCAGTTGACCGTCGAGCAGGGCGGCGAGGCGTCCGCTGCCGCCGAGACCCCTCCTCCGGCCGGTGCGACGGGCCCGATCTTCGGTGCGACCTTCAACCGTTTCCGTCGCCGGCCGAAGCCCTCAGGCGAGGCCGTCGCCCCCGATGCGAAGCCGGCCGTGGAACCCCTCACGTTGGCCGTCCCGCCGATCGTCCTCGGCGAGGAGAACAAGATCCGCCAGGTCGTCACGAACCTGATCGGCAACGCGCTGCGCTTCACGCCCGACGACAGCCCCATCGAGCTCGCCGTCGGCACCGACGCGCGCGCCGGCACGGCCAGCATCGCCATCGTCGATCACGGCGAGGGCATCCCTCCGCAGATCCGCGAGAAGATCTTCCAGCGCTTCTGGCGTGCGGACAGCTCCCGCACGCGGGAGACCGGCGGCAGTGGGCTCGGCCTGGCGATTGTGGCCTCGATCGTCGCCGCGCACGGCGGCACGGTCGACGTGACGGAGACACCGGGAGGTGGGGCGACGTTCCGCGTCATCCTGCCGCTGGCCCCGACCGCCGCGACGGCTCCGGTCGTCATCGCCGGCCCGCCGGCCTGATCCGCCCCACCGCTGCCGACACCGCTCCACAGGGCCAGGCTCAGGGTGCCTGAGCGTCGGAACCGCGGTCGTCGACCCGGTGGCGTGAGCTGAACTCCTAGCGTCTCGGTAACGGCGGTGACCGGCACCGCCCGGACGAACGGAGTTCCCATGGCCACCTTCCAGGTCGACAGCGACGCGGTCGAGCACGCCTCCAACGCGGTCAGAGTGACGATCGAGCAGATCCAGAGCGAGGTCGCCCGCCTCCACGCCCAGCTCGCCGCTCTCGACGGTCAGTGGACCGGTGCCGCAGCGGCGGCCTTCCACGGCGTCGTGGAACGCTGGCGTGGCACGCAGCGGCAGGTCGAGGAGAACCTCGGCGAGATCAGCAGGGCGCTGTCCGTGGCGAGCACGCAGTACGCCGAGATCGAGCGGGCGAACGCGAGCATGTTCAGCGGTTGACCACCGCACGGGTCGTCCGGCCCGGGACTCCGCTCCCGGGCCGGGCCCCGCGGGAACAACGACGCAGGGCGCCTCCCGAAGGAGACGCCCTGCGCGTGTGCTGCTGTCGGACTTAGAAGTCCATGCCACCGGTCGGGTCGCCGGCCGGAGCCGGGTTCTTCTCCGGCTTGTCGGCGACGACGGCCTCGGTGGTGAGGAACAGGCCGGCGATCGACGCTGCGTTGAGCAGCGCGGAGCGCGTGACCTTCACCGGGTCGTTGATGCCGGCTGCGAGCATGTCGACGTACTCGCCGGTCGCGGCGTTGAGGCCGTGTCCGACGGGCAGGTTGCGGACCTTGTCGGCCACGACACCGGGCTCGAGGCCGGCGTTCAGCGCGATCTGCTTGAGCGGAGCGTCGATGGCGACCTTGACGATGTTCGCACCGGTCGCCTCGTCTCCGACGAGCTCGAGCTTCTCGAAGGCGGTCTTGCCGGCCTGGATCAGGGCGACGCCACCACCGGCGACGATGCCCTCTTCGACGGCAGCCTTCGCGTTGCGGACGGCGTCCTCGATGCGGTGCTTGCGCTCCTTGAGCTCGACCTCGGTCGCTGCACCGGCCTTGATGACCGCGACACCGCCCGCGAGCTTGGCGAGACGCTCCTGGAGCTTCTCGCGGTCGTAGTCGCTGTCCGTGTTGTCGATCTCCTTGCGGATCTGGGACACACGACCGGCGATGGCCTCGGCGTCGCCGGCACCTTCGACGATGGTGGTCTCATCCTTGGTGATGACGACCTTGCGGGCGCGGCCGAGGAGGTCGAGGGTGACGGTCTCGAGCTTGAGGCCGACCTCCTCGGAGATGACCTGACCACCGGTGAGGATGGCGATGTCCTGCAGCTGCGCCTTGCGACGGTCGCCGAAGCCCGGAGCCTTGACGGCGACGGACTTGAAGATGCCACGGATCTTGTTCACGACGAGCGTCGCGAGTGCTTCGCCGTCGACGTCCTCGGCGATGATGAGGAGCTGCTTGCCCGACTGGATGACCTGGTCGACGATCGGCAGGAGGTCCTTGATCGCGGAGATCTTCTGGTTGGCGATGAGGATGTAGGGATCCTCGAACACCGCTTCCTGGCGGTCGGGGTCGGTCACGAAGTACTGCGACAGGTAACCCTTGTCGAAGCGCATGCCCTCGGTGAGCTCGAGCTCGGTGCCGAAGGTGTTCGACTCCTCGACGGTGACGACGCCTTCCTTGCCGACCTTGTCGATCGCCTCGGCGATGATCTCGCCGATGGTGGTGTCGCCGGCGGAGATGGAAGCGGTCGCAGCGATCTCCTCCTTGGTCTCCACCTCCTTCGCGTTGGCGATGAGCTCGACCGTGACGGCCTCGACGGCCTTCTCGATGCCGCGCTTGAGGCTGATGGGGTCGGCGCCTGCGGCGACGTTGCGGAGGCCCTCGCGCACGAGCGCCTGAGCCAGCACGGTGGCGGTGGTGGTGCCGTCGCCGGCGACGTCGTCGGTCTTCTTGGCGACCTCCTTGACGAGCTCCGCGCCGATCTTCTCGTACGGGTCGTCGAGTTCGATCTCCTTGGCGATGGACACGCCGTCGTTGGTGATCGTGGGGGCGCCCCACTTCTTCTCGAGGACGACGTTGCGACCGCGCGGCCCAAGGGTGACCTTGACCGTGTCAGCAAGAATGTTCAGTCCACGCTCGAGGCCGCGACGGGCCTCCTCGTCGAAAGCAATGATCTTAGCCATGTGTGTTTTTCGTCCCTCCCGGACGTCATGAACGTTTTTAGCACTCAATGAGTACGAGTGCTAAGTCGATTCTGGCACTCAGGGGGTGGGAGTGCAAGTGAGCGTCAGCGCCCTGAGCGAACTCCCGGGAACGGCCCGGAGACGACGAACGACGCCGCCCACCGGAGTGGGCGGCGTCGCAGGAATCCCGTGTCCGATGGGCGCTTACGCCAATCGGACGGCCTCGGCCTGGGGCCCCTTCGCTCCGGTGCCGACCTCGAAGACGACCGCCTGGCCCTCTTCCAAGGACTTGTAGCCGCTCATGTCGATCGCCGAGTAGTGGACGAAGACGTCCTGTCCACCCTCGTCGACCGTGATGAAGCCGAAGCCCTTCTCAGCGTTGAACCACTTGACGGTTCCGTTCGCCATTTCATACTCCCATTGCTGCGTGCTCACAGGCGTCGGCTGCTGCCGAACCCGGACCTGCCGTCCGGAGTCGGGACCCCGGCGGCCACCCTGCGCCAAAACGGACTCAGGGGCGAGTCGAGACGGGACGGGATGAGCGGCCAATTCCAGATCCTAATCCGGGGCGTTGTCCCGGATCACCCCGAAATCGACAATCGTCGCGGAGTATTACGACAACTCAACATGGAGGAAACACCCCGGAAACACTGGCCGGTCGGACGAGCCGACGAGCTCCGGCGGGGACGCTGCGCTCAGGCGGCCGGCTGGTAGTCGGCGCCGACCACGACGACGATGCGGAGGACGGGAGCCTCGCCCTCCTCGACGGGGATCGCGTACTGGTCCGTGATCTGGATCGGGACGCCTCCGAGCGCGTTCGCGATGGCGCGTGCCACGCCCTCCTGCGAGGGGTCCTGATAGTAGACGCCACTCGCCGTGACGTCCTCCGTGCTCGCGTCGCTCGTCGGGATCTGCTGGGTGAACCCGGCGGCAGCGATCGCGGCCGCCGCCGATGCCGCCAGACCCTCGGTCGGCGTCCCGTTCAAGACGAGGATGCTCGCCGCGGGATCGACCACGGGCGCCACCTCCGTGGGCGTCGGCGTGGGCGTCGGCGTCGCGCTCGGGCTGGTGGCACCGCCGAAGAAGTCGATGCGGTCGTTCAGCCCGAACAGGGCGAAGGTGCCGATCCCGACGAGGACCAACGTCGCCACGACGGCGACCAGGAAAGCGATCCAGCCACGCCCCTTCGGCGCCGGGGCACGGTGCGCGCCGACGCGCTTGAGGTCCGGGACCTCGTCGAAACGGTCGGGCGGGAAGGATTCAGCCATGGTGTGTTCTCCGTGAGCTGCTCAGCCGTCGGTACGTGGAGCTGAAGCTCCTCGCGCCGAGAGTCGGGCGTCGCGGGTGCGCTGCAGCCGCTTGATCAGCATGGGGTCGTGGGCGAGAGCGGACGGCGAGTCGATGAGCGCGCCGAGCAGTTGATAATAGCGGGTCGGCGAGAGTGCGAAGCGGTCGCGGATGGCGGCCTCCTTCGCCCCGACGTGGCGCATCCAGTGGGACTCGAACTCGAGGATCTCGCGTTCGCGTTCGCTGAGGCCCGGGGCGGGGACCGACGCGTCGCCGCCGTCGGGCGTGTGCGATGCAGGCTGCATGCTCGACCCCCTCCTGATCGGTACCGTGCCGCGAGCCCGGGAGGACTCCGCCCGGACGATTCCTCAGTCTATTCAGCGGAGCGTCACCGAGTCGCATCCGGTCCGGCGCGGAGGCACGTTCACCGGGAAGGATCAGCGACTCCCCAGTGTTGAACTGGAAGTCGGAGGCCGCAGGTACGACGCGGCCCCGCGCGTAGGATGACCGAGAACGAATGGAGCAGCATGACGTACGACGTGTCGAAGACCGACGAGCAGTGGCGCGAGGAACTCACGCCCGAGCAGTACCAGGTCCTCCGCGGAGCGGCGACCGAGCGGGCCTGGACGGGTGAACTCCTCGACGAGTCGCGCGCCGGCCTGTACACCTGTGCCGCCTGCAACGCCGAACTCTTCAAGAGCGGGACGAAGTTCGACTCCGGCTGCGGCTGGCCGAGCTTCTACGAGTCCGTGAACCCCGACGCGGTGCAGTTGATCGAAGACCGCACGCTCGGCATGGTCCGGACCGAGGTGCGCTGCGCCTCGTGCGGATCCCACCTGGGGCACGTCTTCGACGACGGCTTCGGTACGCCGACCGGGGATCGCTACTGCATGAACTCCATCGCGCTCAACTTCGCAGCAGCCGACACCGCTGAGCCGAAGGAGTGACGGAGCCCGCCGAGAGCCCCGTCCTGGCCGCCGTCGCCGGGCGGCGTTCGTGGTCGAAGGTCACCGACGTCGCTCCGAGCGACGAGGAGCTGCTGGAGATCATCGGCGCCGCCGGCCGCGTGGCCGATCATGGAGCCCTGCGCCCGTGGCGGGTCATCGCCCTCAGGGGTGACGACCGGGTGAAGCTGGGCCGGGCGCTCGCGAAGGCGGACGGCGATTCCAAGCCGTCGACGAAGCCCCTTCGTGCTCCCCTGCTGCTCGCGGTCGTCGTGAGCGTGAAGAAGTCGAAGGTCGCCTCCTGGGAGCAGGAGGCCGTGGCCTCCGGCGTCGCCCACATGATCAGCCTGCTGCTCGACGACGCCGGATGGGGTGTGTTCTGGCGGACCGGCGGCGCAACCCGCGCGAAGGCCGTCAGGAAGGCGCACGGCCTCCAGAAGGGCGAAGACCTCCTCGGGTGGCTCTACGTCGGCGGCAAGCCGGGGAACGGCCGGACCGGGCGTCGGAAGACGATCAACGCGAAGGCGCATTTCAGCCGGATGCCGTGATCCGCTCCGTTCAGGAGCCGGCCGGCGCTGCGGGTCGACGGCGGAACCGAGCCGATGCGATCGCCACCGCCGCGAACGCGAGCAGCGTGCCGACGACGGTGGACACGTGGACACCGCTGTCGTCGGTCGGCAGGAAGACGTCGAGGGCGAGCGCGCTCAACGTCTGACCGGCGACCGTCCCGAGCCCGAGGATGAGCACCCCGGTGTGCTGGACGAGGAACGCCGCCACGGCGATGAAGACGCAGCCGATCGGTCCACCGAGGTAGAGCCACCACTCCCCCGGTAGCGCTCCGGGCGGTGTGACGAACAGCGCGTGCAGCACCGCGGCCACCACGAGCACGACGGTTCCGACGATGAAGTTGATGAAGGTCGCCGCGAGCGTGCTCTGCGCACGCATCTTCACCCGCCCGTTGACCGCCTGCTGCCAGCCGATCCCGATCCCCGCGAGCAGCGGCAGGACGAGCAGACCGAGCGGGATGCTCCCGCCGAGCTCTCCCGAGACCGCGACGCCGACGGCGACGAGGGCGACGACCGCCCCGAGGACGCGCTGCACGGTGAACCCGACGACGCCTCCCGGGCCGAAGCCGATGCGGTCGAGCACGAGGCCGCTCGCGGTCTGGCCGGCGACGACCGCCACGGTGAACAGGGCCACCCCGAGCGCTGCCGCGGTGAGCCCCTGCGACAGCACGAGGAAGGCGCCTGCGCACCCGCCGAGGACCGTCCACCACGGCATCTCGCGACGACGCACCGCCGTCGCGACCGTCGCCAGGCCCCGCCTCCCGGTTCGGGAGACGGCCAGCCCGATGCTCAGAATGATCAGCCCGCCGCCGAAGGAGATCGCGGCGGCGGTGAAGCCGTCGCCGAGCCGCGCGCCGAGCTCGCCGTTCAAGCGGGCCTGGACGGCGATGAACGCCCCACTGACCACGGCGATCAGGAGTGCGAGCGACGCTGGGATGCGGTTCACGAACGGTTCCTTCCACACGGAACCGCCCGCCAGCAGCGCTGACGGGCGGTTCTGGGTTGGAGCCGACGACGGGACTTGAACCCGTAACCTACGCTTTACAAGAGCGTTGCGCTACCAATTGCGCCACGTCGGCCGACAGGGGCGAACCCCGGTCTGGACCATCCTACGATGGCGGCGGATCAGCCGTTGGTCGCGGGCGACTCGCTCGGGCTCGGCGACGGGGTGTCGGTCGAGTAGCTCTCGCTGGACACGGCGAGCACGAACGCGGCGAACTGCTCCGCGTCGGTCAGCGAGCCGGTGTACTGCTTGCCGTTCACCAGGATGGTGGGCGTCCCCTCGACCTTGGCGACGTCGGTGCCGGGCAGCGGGCCACTCCGGGCGCGGTCGGTCGAGTCCTTCACCCAGGACTTGTAGGTGCCGTCGTCGATGCAGGCGTTGATCTTCTTCTCGCCGCCGGAGATGACGCCCTTCGCGATGGACTTCAGCTCCTTGTCGGTCAGGCCCTCGGTGTTCTCCTTGGGCTGGTTCTCGAACAGCGCGGTGTTGAAGGAGAAGAAGTCGTTCGGCGAGTACTGCGCGACGCAGGCCGCGGCGTTCGAGGCACGCAGTGAGTACTGCGTTCCGAGCGACAGGTTGCTCAGCGTGGCGAGGGGGTGCACCGTGTACGTCGCCGCTCCGGCCTCGAGCCATCCCTTGACCTGCTCGGCGTTCGTGGTCTCGAACTGGCCGCAGTAGGGGCACAGGAAGTCCTGGTAGACGGAGATCTCGACGCCCTCGGCCGTCGGGGTCTCCGTTGCGGCGGGCGTCTCGGCCGGTGCCGGCTCGGCCGCGTCGGTGGCGGTCGACGTGGGCGTCGGCGCGTCGGCGGGCGCGCCGACGAGTTGCAGACCCGCACCGACGGTGAACCCGTCGTTCTGCGCAGCCGTCGGGACGGGGCCGGCGGGCTTGATCGACGTCACGATGATGATCGCCACGGCGGCGACGATCGCGAGCGCGCCGAGCACGATGCCACCCTGCAGCAGCACGCGGTTGCGGCGGTCGCGGCGCTTCTGCTGCTCGCGCAGCACGCGTGCCTTCTCGCGGGCCGCGTCGCGGCGTTCGTTCTTCGTCGGTCGGTTCTGCGATCCAGCGCCAGACATTGATCCTCGTTTCGGGGGGATTGCGCTACGTAGACCCAGCAGCGCCAAACAGAGCAATCGTAGACCTGCCGCCTGGGAGAGGCCCAAACCAGGCAGGGAGGACGCTGTGCGTCCACCGAGAGACCGATCCACCCGGCACCCTTCCATTCCCAGGGGCCCGTGGCATACTGGAACGGCGAGTCGGCCATCGTCGGCGGGCTCGCGTCCATTCACAACGGATCGTCCGGCACGTACCTGCCGGTGAAGGAGAACAACCATGGCGTCTGTGACGTTCGACAATGCAACCCGTTTTTACCCGGGCGGCACCCGCCCCGCGGTCGACAAGCTGAACCTCGAGGTCGCCGACGGCGAATTCCTCGTCCTCGTCGGCCCGTCCGGCTGTGGCAAGTCCACCTCGCTCCGCATGCTCGCCGGCCTCGAAGAGGTCAACGACGGCCACATCTTCATCGGCGACCGCGACGTCACCGACGTGCCGCCGAAGGACCGCGACATCGCGATGGTGTTCCAGAACTACGCGCTGTACCCGCACATGACCGTCGCCGAGAACATGGGCTTCGCGCTCAAGATCGCCGGCGTCGGCAAGGAGGAGCGCGCCACCCGCGTCCTCGAAGCCGCGAAGCTCCTCGACCTCGAGGACTACCTGACCCGCAAGCCGAAGGCACTCTCCGGTGGTCAGCGTCAGCGTGTCGCGATGGGTCGCGCCATCGTCCGCCAGCCGCAGGTCTTCCTCATGGACGAGCCGCTGTCGAACCTCGACGCCAAGCTCCGCGTCCAGACCCGCACCCAGATCGCGTCGCTCCAGCGTCGCCTCGGCGTCACCACGGTCTACGTCACCCACGACCAGACCGAGGCGCTCACCATGGGCGACCGGATCGCGGTCCTGAAGGACGGCATCCTGCAGCAGGTCGGCACGCCTCGCGACCTGTACGAGAAGCCGAACAACGTGTTCGTCGCCGGCTTCATCGGCAGCCCCGCTATGAACCTCTTCGAGGGTGAGATCGCCGACGGCGGTATCAAGCTCGGTGGATTCATCATCCCGGTGGAGCGCGAGATCACCGACGCCGCCCCGTCCAAGAACGTCACGGTCGGCGTGCGCCCGGAGGACATCACCGTCTCCAGCAACTCCGGCTCCGGCATCGAGGTGACCGTCGACCTCGTCGAGGAGCTCGGCGCCGACGGCTACCTCTACGGCCACACCGAGGTCTCCGGCAAGCGCACCGACATCGTCGCTCGCGTCGACGGCCGCAACCACGCCCACATCGGCGACACCGTGTTCCTCGCGCCGACGCCGCACCACGTGCACGCGTTCGACTCGGCTTCGGGTGAGCGCCTCGGCAACAAGCCGGTCGTGTCCTCCTCGATCTAGTAGTTCCGCCGACGATGGTCGAGCGGTCGGTCTCCGATCGCTCGACCATCGTCGTTTTCGTCTGTCCCACGTCAGCTCGATCCCTCCCGAGGAGCGCATCGCACCATGTCCGGCGCATTGAACATCACCGCAGCCACCGTCGACCCGGCGCTGCTCGACCTGCCCTGGGAGCTTCCGCTCGAGAACTGGCCGAACGAGGCCATCGCGTCGCTGCCGAAGGGCATCTCCCGCCACCTGGTGCGGTTCGCGAACCTCTCGGGGTACGTGATCGCCGTCAAGGAGACCACCGCCGAGATGGCGAAGGGTGAGTACGACATGCTGCGCACCCTGCAGCGCCTCGACATCCCCTGCGTCGACCCGCTGGCGGTCATCACCAACCGCTCCGACCGGAAGGGCCGGGAACTCCCGAGCGTGCTCGTCACCCGGCACCTGAAGTTCTCCCTCCCCTACCGCGCGCTCTTCCAGGGGACGCTGCGTCCGGACACCGCGACCCGCCTGGTCGACGCCCTCGCCGTCCTGCTCGTCCGCCTGCACATCGTCGGGTTCTTCTGGGGCGACGTCTCGCTGTCGAACACGCTCTTCCGACGCGATGCGGGAGCCTTCGCCGCCTACCTCGTCGACGCCGAGACCGGCAAGCTCTACGAGGGAGGCCTGTCGAACGGACAACGTGAGAACGACCTCGAGATCGCGCGGGTGAACATCGCCGGCGAACTGCTCGACCTCGAGGCCGGCGGGCGGGCCGACGTCGAGCTCGACCCCGTGACCGTGAGCAACGGCATCGTCGCGGCCTACCGTTCGCTCTGGAAGGAGCTCACGGGGTCCGAGTCCTTCGACGCCTCCGAGCGTTGGCGCATCACGGAACGCGTGCACCGCCTGAACGAGCTGGGCTTCGACATCGAGGAACTCGCGATCAAGACGACCGACGAGGGCTCCACCGTCCGCATCCAGCCGAAGGTCGTCGACGCCGGACACCACCAGCGTCGGCTCCTGCGACTCACGGGCCTCGACGCCGGGGAGAACCAGGCCAGGCGTCTGCTCAACGATCTCGACGCGTACTCGGCGTCGTTCGGGAAGGACGGCTTCGACGAGGAGATGGCCGCACACGAGTGGTTGATCCGCGTGTTCGAGCCCGTCGTGAAGGCGATCCCCCGCGAGCTCCGCGGCAAGCTCGAGCCGGCGGAGATCTTCCACCAGCTCCTCGAGCACCGGTGGTTCCTCGCGCAGAACGAAGGCCGCGACATCCCGCTGGCCGAGGCGGTCGGATCCTACGTGAACACCGTCCTGCGACACCGTCGCGACGAGGCGACGATGATCGTGCCGCCCACCGAGGCGATCAGCATCCCCGCCGCCATGACCGGCCCGGTCGACTGGCGCGACCTCGTCTGACCGACGCCGCTGGCCCCGACGATCGAAGGCCCTGGGACGGTGATCCGTTCCCAGGGCCTTCGGTCGACGCGTTGCAGCGTCGAGGTACTGCCTACTCGGCGCTCCGTCGACGCGCGATCTCGTAGAGCGTCACGCTCGCCGCGATGCCCGCGTTCAGCGACTCCGTCGCAGCGGAGATCGGAATCGAGACCACCGCGTCGCACGTCTCGGTGACGAGGCGAGAGAGCCCCTTGCCCTCGCTGCCGACGACCACCAGGATCGGCTGGTCGGCGAGTTCCAGGCCGGGGAGCGACACGTCGCCGTCGCCGTCGAGGCCGATCACGAAGACGCCGCGCTCCTTGAACGCCTTGAGCGTCTGCGTGAGGTTGGCTGCCATCGCGACGGGCGTGCGTGCTGCCGCACCCGCCGAGGTCTTCCACGCCGAAGCAGTGAGCCCGACGCTCCGACGCTGCGGGAGGATGACGCCGTGCCCGCCGAACGCAGCCGTCGAGCGGATGATCGCACCCAGGTTACGCGGGTCGGTGATGCCGTCGAGGGCGATGAACAGCGGGTTCTCGCCCCGCGCGATGACCTGGTCGAGCAGCTCCATGGGGTGCGCGTACTCGTACGGTGGCACCTTGATCGCGAGCCCCTGGTGGACGCCGTCGAACCCGGCCATGCGGTCGAGTTCCGGCCGCATCACCTCGAGGACGGGGATGCCGCGGCGGGTGGCGAGACTGAGCGCCTCCTTCACGCGGTCGTCCATCTCGATGCGCGTCGCGACGTACAGCGTGGTGGCCGGGATCTTCGCGCGCAGCGCTTCGAGCACGGAGTTGCGGCCCGTCACGACCTCGGACTCGTCGCTCGACTTCTGCTTGGTGCGGCCGTTCGTCGACGGTCGTCCGTTCTGGCCGGCCGGCTGCTTGGGCTTGCCGGTGCCGCCGGAGGCCGCGTAGCGCTCCTGCGCGGCCTTCCGCTTGCCGGCGGGGTGCCAGGCGCGGTCCTCGGCCTTGGGGGTCGGCCCACGACCTTCGAGCGCCTTGCGGCCGAGGCCACCAGTGCCCTTGGTGGGACCCTTCTTCGCTTTCTTCGGCCCGGTCGGGCGGGAAGGCTTACTTGCCACTGATACTCCAATGTGCTCCGGACGGGGTGTCTTCGATGGTGATCCCGGCCGCGGTGAGTTCGTCGCGGATCCGGTCGGCCGCTGCGAAGTCCTTGGCGACCCTGGCGTCAGCGCGATCGACGAGCAGGCGCTCGACGAGTGCGGACAGGGATCGGTGAGTGATGGGGTCGGTGCCCGACGACCACGACGGGTCGGTCGGGTCGATACCGAGGACGCGGGTCATGTCGAGCACCGCGACACTGCTCTCCCGGGCGACGTCGTGATCGTCGCCGCGGTCGAGGGCGGCGTTGCCCACGCGGACGGCTTCGTGCAGTGCCGCCAGGGCACGAGGGATGTTGAGGTCGTCGTCCATCGCCTCGACGAACGCGGCCGGGAGCGTCGCGCGATCGGGTGCGCGGTCCGCCTCGTCGAGGAGGCCTGCGCGACGAGACCGGTCCAGGAAGCCCTCGATACGACCGAGCGCCGCCTCCGCTTCGGCGAGTGCGCCGTCGTGGAATTCGAGGGTGGAGCGGTACTGCGCAGCACCCAGGTAGTACCGCACGACCAGAGGCCTCGCCTCGGCGAGGAGGTCGGCCGCGTAGACGGAGTTACCGAGCGACTTGGACATCTTCTGTCCGCCGGACACCGCGACCAGGCCGTTGTGCAACCAGTACCGCGCGAACGGGTCGCCGGCCGCACTCGACTGGGCGAGCTCGTTCTCGTGATGGGGGAAGCGCAGGTCGAGTCCGCCGCCGTGGATGTCGAACTCCTCGCCGAGGTACTTCGTCGACATCGCCGAGCACTCGATGTGCCAGCCGGGTCGGCCTTCACCCCAGGGCGACATCCAGCTCGCCGAGCGTGGCTCGCCGGGCTTTGTGCCCTTCCACAGCGCGAAGTCGCGCGGATCGCGCTTCCCGCGGGGATCCGCGTCGGTCGCGGCCTCCATGTGCTCGGCGCTCTGACGCGTCAGCTCGCCGTACCGGCTCCATGATGCGGTGTCGAAGTAGACGTCTCCGGACTCGTCCGGTGCGGGGTACGCGTGCCCGGCGTCGACGAGTCGCTCGATGAGCTCCTGCATCTCCGGGATGCTCGCGGTGGCGCGCGGCTCGTAGCTCGGCGGCAGGATGCCGAGCGCGCGGTAGGCCGCGGTGAACTCCAGTTCGTACCGGTAGGCGAGCGCCCACCATTCCTCCCCGGGCAGGGCGAAGCCGCCCTCGGAACCCGCGGCGGCGTTCGCCAGGATCTTGTCGTCGATGTCGGTGACGTTGCGGACGAGCGTGACGCGCAGCCCTGAGGCGGTCAGCCAGCGTCGGAGTTGGTCGTAGACGAGCGCGCTGCGCAGGTGGCCGATGTGCGGCGAGGACTGCACCGTGGGTCCGCAGACGTACAGCCCCGCCTCGGCTTCGCGGAGCGGCACGAAGTCCCGGAGGGACTGCGTTTTCGAATCGTAGAGTCGGAGGGCCACGAGACCAGACTAGCCGCCGCCGTCGCGGCATGATGGTCGCATGACGACTGGGCCGAACGAGCCGCGCGTTCTCGAGGCGCGCCTCGGCGCGCAGCTCCTCCAGGGAGGGCCGCGGCGGTCTCCGGCCGCGGTCGTGTCCCGACTGCTCGCCGTCCAGGCGCAGGACCTGGCCTCCGGACTGTGGGCGATCGGCGTCCGCTCGCCCGGTTCGACCCTCGCCGAGGTGCTGACCGCCCTCGAGGACGGGTCGGTGGTCCGGTCCTGGCCCATGCGGGGCACGCTCCACCTCGTCGCCGCCGAAGACCTCGGCTGGATCCTCGGCCTGGGCGTCCCCCGGGTCCGTTCGACGATCGCCGCGCGCCACCGCCAACTGGAACTCGACGCCGAGACGTTCTCGCGATCCCGCGACCTCACCGAGGCGATGCTCGGCGGTGGGCGCCGAGCCGGTCGAGACGAGCTGCTGGCCGCCCACACGGCCGCGGGCATCCCGGTCACGGGGCAGCGCGGCTCCCACCTGCTCATGGAGCTCGCCATGCGTGGCGTCGTCTGTTGGGGACCGCCGGCGGGCAAGCAGCAGTCACTCGTCCTCTCCGAGGAGTGGATCCGCTCACCGCGGGTACTCGAACCCGACGAGGCCCTCGGCGAGTTCGTCGTCCGGTACCTCGCTGGCCATGGACCGGCGACCGTCGCCGACCTCACCTGGTGGTCGAAGCTCACGGTCGCCCAGGTCAACCGCGGGCTGAAGATCGCGGGCGACCGGGTCGAGGAGCGCGAGCAGGAGGGTGTGCTGCGTTGGTCGGCCGTCGAGACCGCGTCGGCCCCGCACCCCACCGGGGCGCCGTCGGTCCTGGCCCTGCCCGGATTCGACGAGCTGCTCCTCGGCTACCGGGATCGTGGACTGTCGCTCCCCGCCGAGCACGCGGAGCGCGTCGTCCCAGGGGCGAACGGGATCTTCCTCCCGATGATCACCGTCGACGGTCGGATCGTCGGCACGTGGCGACGACGGATCGGGCCGAAGACCGTGACGATCACGCCGGAGCCGTTCACCCCGCTCGGCCGACGCGTCGAAGCCGGCTTCCGCCGCGCGGTGACCGCCTACGGACGGTTCCTCGGGCTGCCCGTCGAACTCGTCGGCCAGACGACCTCCGATTGACGCGGTGGCCGCGATCGGTCACCGGTGGTCAGCGGCGCTCGATCAACGCCGTCGCCACGGCGGTGACACCCTCGCCACGACCCGTGAAGCCGAGCGAGTCCGTCGTCGTCGCCGCGATGCTGACGGGTCCGCCGACGAGCGCACCCAGCACCGACTCCGCCTCGAGGCGACGGGGCGCGAAGCGAGGGCGGTTCCCGACGAGCTGCACCGCGACGTTCACGACCTCGTACCCGGCGGCGCGCAGTCGCTCGACCGCCGCCTCCAGGAAGACCGAGCCTCGAGCTCCGGCGAAGCGCGGATCGTCGGTGCCGAACATCGAACCGATGTCGCCGAGCCCCGCCGCGGACAGGAGCGCGTCGACGATCGCGTGGGCGACCGCGTCACCGTCGCTGTGACCGGCGAGCGCCCGCTCCCCCGGCCAGGAGAGGCCTGCGAGGTGCAGCTCGCCCGCCTCAGCGAAGGCGTGGACGTCGATACCGATGCCGGTCCGGATCCGGCCGGGCTGCGGCGTCGGTGACGACGACGGTGACGACGACGGCAAACCGGTGTCGGCGCGGTCGGCGAGGGCATCGGCCGCAGCCGGTTCGGTCAGGAGCCGTTCCGCGCGCTGAGCGTCCCACGGCGTCGTGATCTTGAACGCGGCCTCCGAGCCCTCCACCGTCACGACCGGATGGCCGGCGTCAGCGTAGAGGGCCGCGTCGTCGGTCGCGGCGGCGAGCCGTTCCGCGGCGACGCGGAACGCCGCCACCAGGGCGTCCCTCGGGAACGCCTGCGGCGTCTGGACGGCCCGCAGCTCGGCACGGTCGATCGTCCGCTCGACGACGGCGCTCGCGTCCACCTGTTTGATCGTGTCGGTCACCGGGAGCGCGGGCACGACACCCCAGCCGGTGCGCGCCGCGGCCTCGATCACCCGCTCGAACTGTGCCGTCGGCGTGAGCGCACGGGCCGCGTCGTGGACGAGCACGGTGCGGACCCCGGGCCACAGCGCGGCGAGCCCGTTGAGCACCGACTCCTGTCGCGTGCCACCGCCGACGACCACCCTGAGGTGGTCGGAGGCACGCCCGGCCGCCCTCCGCCCGATCGTCTCGGCCTCGCCCACGCGGTCGGCCGGCACGA
This sequence comes from Plantibacter sp. Leaf314, assembly GCF_001423185.1. NCBI lineage: Bacteria > Bacillati > Actinomycetota > Actinomycetes > Micrococcales > Microbacteriaceae > Plantibacter > Plantibacter sp. Leaf314. The sequence goes on from NZ_LMOB01000001.1 coordinate 1,142,992, forward strand.
CGAGGACGAGCTGCACCGGCTCGCGGAGCCGGAAGACCGGTGCGAGCGCGTGCTCGAGCACGGTGCTGCCGGCGAGGGACACGAACGCCTTGGGGATCCCGGCACCGAGACGCGTCCCGCTCCCGGCGGCGACGACGATCACCCCGACGGCGGGACCGTCCAGAGAGGTCTCCGCAGCGGCACTCGGTTCGTAGATCGCAGCCATGTGCCGAGCCTACTTCTCCCGTGCGATCCGCGAGCAGCGGGCCGGCTCAGGACGCGAGGACCTCGTCGAGGACGGAGGACGCCTGTTCCTCGTCCGTCTGCTCCGCGAGCGCCAGCTCGGAGACGAGGATCTGCCGCGCCTTCGCGAGCATGCGCTTCTCGCCCGCGGAGAGACCGCGGTCCTGGTCGCGACGCCAGAGGTCGCGGACGACCTCGGACACCTTGATGACGTCTCCCGACGCGAGCTTCTCGAGGTTCGCCTTGTATCGACGGGACCAGTTCGTCGGCTCCTCGGTGAACGGCGCGCGGAGCACGTCGAACACGCGGTCCACACCCTCCTGGCCGATGACGTCGCGTACCCCGACCAGGTCGACGTTCTCGGCCGGGACCTCGATGACGAGGTCTCCCTGGGTGACACGGAGCTTCAGGTAGAGCTTCTCCTCGCCCTTGACGACGCGGGTCTTCACCTCGGTGATGGTCGCGGCACCGTGGTGCGGGTAGACGACGGTCTCGCCAACTTCGAAGATCATGGGTGTCGGTCCCTTCGGCGTCTCCCAGAATACCATAGGACCCCTGGTCAGAGCCGGGTACGGTGCCCGCGGCAGCACCGACAGACAGCGCCTAGATCGGTACTCCGCACCGACCGCGTCCCTGTGCGGGGGTGGGCTAGACTCGAATCCGGATCCCGGGACACCTGTCACTCGTCTGCGCCCGGGGCCACCACATCTTGGAGGGTTCTGTGAAGGCGCGTCTCATCGCTTCCATCGTCGTCGCCGGTGCTGTCGCACTCGGCATGAGCGGGTGCAACCTGATCGCCCCGCAGGCGACCCTGAAGCAGTACGACGCCTCGGACGGCGTCGGTGTCACCGTCGGCTCGGTCGCGGTCCGCAACGCGATCGTCATCTCCGACGACGGCGAGACCGGCAACCTGGTGTTCAGCGTCGCGAACCGCGACGACCGCGCACACACCGTGCTCGTCGAGGTCGAGGGCATCGACGAGCAGTTCCAGGTCCTCGCCGAACCCGGTCTCACGAGCTTCGACGGCACCGGGGCGAACGACCCCCTGCGCATCGAGTCGCTCGGTGTGCAGCCGGGCGCGATCCTCGACGTCTTCTTCCAGTACGGCGAGGAGACCGGCGCCACTGCGAGCGTCCCGGTCCTCACCGGCGAGCTGCTCGAGTATTCGACGCTCGTCCCCACGCCGCAGCCGACCGAGGAGCCGACGGTGGAGCCGACCGACATCCCGACCCCGCTCGCGACGCCCACGACGGAGCCGACCGAATAGTCGAGCGACGATCACCGCTGGCACGACCGAACGCCCCGCCTCTCCTGAGAGGCGGGGCGTTCGTCGGTGTTGCCGGACGACGCGGTCAGGCCTCGAACCGGTAGCCGAGTCCGCGGACGGTGACGAGCATCACCGGCTCCGACGGGTTCGCCTCGATGCGCGAACGGATGCGCTTGATGTGGACGTCGAGCGTCTTGGTGTCGCCGTAGTAGTCACTCCCCCACACGCGGTCGATCAGCTGTCCGCGGGTGAGCACGCGCCCGGCGTTCCGCAGCAGCAGCTCGAGCAGCTCGTACTCCTTGAGCGGCATGGGGATCGGTGCACCGTTGACCTCGACGACATGGCGCTCGGTGTCCATCCGGACCGTGCCGGCCTCGAGCAGCACCTCCTCCTGGGCCTGGTCCGCATCGACACGGCGGCGCAGGACCGCACGGATCCGTGCGAGCAGCTCGCGGGTGGAGTACGGCTTCGTGACGTAGTCGTCGGCTCCCAGTTCGAGACCCACGACGATGTCGACCTCGGAGTCCTTCGCGGTCAGCATGATGATCGGCGTGCTCGACACCGCGCGGATCTGCCGGCAGACCTCCGTGCCCGGAATGCCGGGCAGCATGAGGTCGAGCAGTACGAGATCGGCGCCGCGAGCGGTGAACGACTGGACCGCCGACGGACCGTCCTCGGCCACCTCGACCTCGTAGCCCTCCCGCTCGAGCAGATAGCTCAACGGTTCACTCAACGATGCTTCGTCTTCGACGAGCAGGATGCGGGTCACAGGGTACTCCTTGCCGTGCCGGTGGAGAGATCCTCCGGCGGGGTCGTTGCTCTGGGCAGGCGGATGGTGAAAGTCGAACCGCGGCCGAGTTGCGACCAGACCTTGACCTCCCCGCCATGGTTGTGGACGGTGTGCTTGACGATACTCAGCCCGAGGCCGGTGCCGCCGGTGTGCCGGGACCGAGCCTGGTCGACGCGGAAGAACCGTTCGAACACGCGGTCGCGGTCCTCCTCGGCGATCCCGACCCCCTGATCGGTGACGGCGATCTCGACGACGTCGTCGACCGCGCGGACCCCGACCCCCACCTGGGCGCCGGTCGGCGAGTAGTGGATCGCGTTCGAGATGAGGTTGTGCACGGCGACGACGAGCATCGCCTCGTCGCCGTAGACCTCGAGGTTCTTGCCCCCGCGGACCGACAGGCCGACGCCAGTGGCGTCCGCCGGGACGCGGTTCTGGTCGACCGCGGCGGCGATCACGCGGTCGAGCCGCACGAGCTCCGGCTGATGGAGCGCGTCGGCCGCCTGCAGCCGGGACAGGTCGATGATCTCCGCCGTCATCCGCGTGAGTCGATGGGACTCGGTCGCGAGTCGGCTGGCGAACCGCTTGACCCGTTCCGGGTCGTCGGCCGCGGTGTCGAGCGCCTCGGAGAGGAGGCCGATGGCACCGATCGGCGTCTTCAGCTCGTGGCTGATGTTCGCGATGAAGTCCCGACGGACCTCGTCCAGGCGGCGCGCCTCGGTGTGGTCTTCGGCGAGCAACAGGATGAAGCGGGAGCCGAGCGGCGCAGCGCGCACCCGGAGGTGTCTCGTCGCCTCACCGAACCGGCCGAGGGCCAGTTCCAGGTCGCTCGTCACGGCGTCTCCGGTGCGGCGGACCTCGAGCGCGAGGTCGATGAGTTCCTGATTGTCAAGCACGCGGTCGCGGACCAGGCCGAGCGCGAAGGCTCCAGGCGACGCCTTGAGCACGTTGTTCGACGGGTCGACGACGATACCGGCGCTGTCGAGGGCCTCGAGCACCTGGTCGACCCCATCCGGCACGACCGGGTTCACGACCGTCGCAGCGCGCTCGCCACGGCGGAGGGCGAGGGTGATGAGGGCGACGAAACCGCCCCCGACGATGAGGCCGAGTGCCAACGCGATCAGCACCAACCACATGGTGTCCATGGGTACTACGTTACTCAGTCCGCTGGAGGCCGAACTCGCGAATACCCCGCCACTTCGACGACTGTTCACGCGCGGGGCCCCAACTGTTAACCTTGGTTCGGCATCATCGGCGGAGCGGGCATCTGCCTGCCCACCGCCAGGTCACGGAAGGACGGCACCCAGAGCCATGCGCGAGGTATTCCAGCAGTCACTGCGAGAGGTCCAGGATCGCCTGGTCGAGATCGCCGAGCTCGTCACGATCTCCATCGAGAAGGCGACGCAGTCCTTCGGCAACTCGGACGTCGCCGTGGCCGAAGAGGTCATCGCCAACGACAACCGCATCGACCAGCTCGCCATCGAACTCGACGAACTCGCGATCGACATCCTCGCCCGCCAGCAGCCGGTGGCCCGCGACCTGCGCATCGTCGTCAGTGCCCTGCGGATCAGCGCCTCGCTCGAGCGGATGGGCGACATGGCCGAGCACATCGCCCAGCTGTCGCGCTACCGCTTCCCCGACAAGGCCGTCCCGAAGGGGCTGCGCACGACGTTCGCCGAGATGGGCCGCCTCGACGTGTCCATCGCGCGCAAGCTCACCGAACTGCTCCGCACGCAGGACCCCCGCATCGCGGACGAGATCCGGAACGACGACGACGACGTGGACGAACTCCACGCGAGCGTCTTCGAGAAGGTGCTCGGCGACACGTGGAAGGGTGAGCCGGTCGCGACCGTCGACGCCACCCTCGCTTCGCGGTACCACGAGCGCTTCGCCGACCACGCAGTGTCCATCGCCAAGAAGGTGCAGTACCTGGCCACCGGCGACTGGATCCCCGAGACCACGACGCCGGTCCACCACTGAGCGACGTCCACCGGACACCCCGACGAGCGGTGTCGACCCGGATCCGGGTCGGCACCGCTCGTCCGTTGTCGCGGGACTAGCCGATCTGACGGCGACGGACGATCGCGCCGCCGGCCAGGAGCAGCAGACCCAGGACGGTCGCCAGTCCGGCGAGCGGCAGGAGTCCGGCCGCAGCGCTTCCGGTGTCGGCCAGGGCCGGCTCAGTCGAGCGCGGCGCCGAAGCCGTCACACCCGAGCCGGACTGCGACGGCGTGGCGGCACTGACGACGACGGTCGTCGGGCTGCTCGGCGTACCGGGGACCACCGGGATGGTGGGGTCCGTCGGGTCGGTCGGGTCCGTCGGGTCGGTCGGGTCGGTCGGATCGGTCGGATCGGTCGGATCGGTCGGGTCGGTCGGGTCGGTCGGGTCGGTGACCCCGGGGCCACCGGTCTCGCTGTCACCGATCACCGCGATGGCGTTGCCGCCCACCGTGACGGGCAGGCCCAGATCCAGGATCACCTGGTTCCCACCGGCGACGCTGCCGTCGCCGACCGTCGTGGACGTCCCGTTCCCGGACGTGGCCGGGGTCGTGGTCGCTCCGCCCGTCGACTCGGCGTCACCGATCACGCTGACGGCATTGTCGACCAGCGAGACGGGGAGCTCGACGTCTCCGATGATCTGATTCCCACCGGCGACACTGTCGTCACCGGTCGTCGTCGACGACCCCGCCGGAGCAACCGCTCCACCGGGAGCAGCCGCAGGCTGACCCGCCTGCTCACTGCTCGAGTCGCCGATCACGGAGATGGCGTTCCCACCGACCGTCACCGGTACGGTCACCACGGGCGACACCTGGTTCCCACCGGCGACACTGTCGTCACCGGTCGTCGTCGACGACCCCGCCGGAGCGACCGCTCCACCGGGAGCAGCCGCAGGCTGACCCGCCTGCTCACTGCTCGAGTCGCCGATCACCGAGATGGCGTTCCCACCGACCGTCACCGGTACGGTGACGGGCAGCTGGACCTGGTTCCCACCGGCGACGCTGTCGTCACCGGTCGTGGCCTGACCACCCGTGGGAGCCGTGGTCGACTCCCCGGCCGGCGCAGCCGCACCGCTCGACTGCTCGGCGTCGCCGATGATCGAGATGGCGTTGTCCTCGACCGTCACCGGGATGGTGACGGGCAGCTGGACCTGGTTGCCGCCGGCGATGCTGTCGTCACCACTGGTGCTGGTGGCTTCCGGCTCCGGGGCGGGAACCGGTGCCGGGTCAGGTGCCGGTGCCGGGTCAGGTGCCGGTGCCGGGTCAGGTGCCGGTGCCGGGTCAGGTGCCGGTGCCGGGTCAGGTGCCGGTGCCGGGTCCGCTGGCGCGGGCTCCGGCACGCTGGTCGCCGACGAGTCGCCGATGACGGTCACCGCGGTGTCGACGATCTCGACCGGCGCTTCGAGGACCACGTCGACGAGGTTCCCGCCGAGGATGCTGTCCTCACCCGAGGTGTCGGCGTTGGCCGCCGTGGCTCCGAGGAACGTGAGTCCCGCGACGAACAGGCCGCAATAGAGGCCTTTCTTGACATACGAATTCATGATTCCTGCTCCTTGCAGAATGACTGGTGTGCTCCCGGTGCCGGGAGACTTCGGACTGTCGAACCACCCGATGGGTGGGCCTCCGCCGTCAAGGGCGGAGTCGTCCGTCGTCAGTCAGGAGCAGTGTCTGCAGGGAAGGTGGGGGAGGCTGGTAGGTCGTCGTCTCGAGCGATGGCGCGTCGATCCACACCGGGTGCGGGGATCGCGACCTCGGCGGACTGCTCACCGCTGACCGGGCCGTTGGCCGCCGCGCCCGAGCCGGACGAGCTGGACCCGCTCGGCGAGACCGCCCAGTGATCGTCAGCGGCCGGCAGCGCCGGCAGACCGCCGGGTGTCGCGGGAAGCGTGGTGGTGCTCGGCGCGACGGCGTCGGTCGAGGGGTGGACGGAGGCACGCTCGCGATCCGTACCGGCGTCCGAGGAGACGAGGTCTCCGAGCGGTGCGGATGGCGGCCCGAACACCGGAGCCGGAGCGCTCGTCGGCGCTGGAGCGGTCGGCGTGTCGCCGGCCTGCTCGGGCGCGGGCCCCACCGGGGCCGGGCTCGACGGGACTGGAACGGTGGGTACGACGACGGGAGCACTGGGAACCGGGACGGCCGCGACCACGTCGCCGAGTCCATCGACGGTGTCCTCGACCGTCTGCACGACCGGTTCGACGATCGTCGCCACCGGCTCCGGGCCAACGGTCTCCTCGACCACCGTGTTCACGACCGGGACAGCCGCCACCGTGTCGTCGACGACGTCCACCACGGGCTCGACGACAGTGGTGTCCACGACGTCGACCACCGCTGCGACGGCGTCGATCGGTCGATCGAGCGAGTCCACGACCTCGGTGACCGCTCCGAGGAGTGACGGGTCCGCACCGTCGTCGGCGTGTGCGGACGACGGAGTCCCGAAGAGGGCGACGGCCGTGAACGCCGCAGCGGCGAACCCGCCGAGGGCGAGGGCGCGCCACAGGGGGAAACGGGTGCCGTCGGTCGACTGCTCCATGCGTATCCCCCCAATCGGGTTACAGTGCAGTCACTGTACGCCCAACTCGGAACGCGTTCAAGCCCTTTTTCGCGCAAGGGAAAACCCCGGCCAGAGGCGCATTCACCGCAGATGCGGTTGAGTCGTCCTCGTGGCCGGGGCGCTGGTTTGGTGGGGTTTCCGCTACTTCTTGCCCTGCGCTGCGACGGCCGCGGCACCGGCGGCGGCGGCCTCCGGGTCGAGGTAGCGGGCCGGTGCGATCGGACGGAAGTCCGCGTCGAGCTCATAGACGAGCGGGATGCCGGTCGGGATGTTCAGCTCCGCGATCTCGTCGTCCGAGATGTCGTCGAGGTGCTTGACGAGGGCGCGGAGCGAGTTCCCGTGCGCCGTGACGAGCACCGTCTTGCCGGCGGCGAGGTCGACCGTGATGTCGGACTCCCAGTACGGCAGCATGCGGTCGATGACGTCCTTCAGGCATTCGGTGCGCGGCAGCTCGCCGTCGATGCCGACGTACCGCGGGTCGTCCGCCTGCGACCACTGGTCGTCGTCCGCGATCGGCGGCGGCGGGACGTCGAAGGACCGACGCCAGGTCTGGAACTGCTCCGGACCGTACTCGGCGAGCGTCTGCGCCTTGTCCTTGCCCTGCAGTGCGCCGTAGTGACGTTCGTTGAGACGCCAGCTGCGCTTCACCGGGATCCACATGCGGTCGGCGGTCTCGAGGGCCAGGTTGGCCGTCTGGATCGCGCGGGAGAGGACCGAGGTGTAGAGCACATCGGGGGTGATGCCGGAGTCGGCGAGCAGCTCACCCGCGCGCTTGGCCTCGGTGACACCGAGTTCGCTGAGTCGGACGTCGACCCAACCGGTGAACAGGTTCTTCTGATTCCAGTCGCTGTTGCCGTGGCGCAGCAGGACGAGGGTGTAAGTCTCAGGCATGCCTCCAGCATACCGACGGCGCGTGGCCGCGAGGTGGACCCGGAGGTCTCGTCGGTGAGGGAGAATAGGCCCATGCCCGTCGGATCGATCACTCGCGGGACGACGAACACGAACCGACTCCGTCGGGTGGACCGCTGGATCTCGACCCTCCCCGCGCTCAGACGGACGACGAACCCCCTGGTGGTGGACCTCGGCTACGGCGCGAGCGGGATCACGACCCTGGAGTTGCACGAACGGCTCCTCGCCGTCCGACCCGAGCTGCGGGTCATCGGTCTCGAGATCGAGCCGGGCCGCGTCCGCACCGCCGATGCGCAACTGCGACTGGTCCGCGACGGTGCGACCCGCTTCTCCCCCGCCGCTCGGGTGTCCTTCGCGCTCGGCGGCTTCGAGGTCCCGACCGGTGAGGACCGCCCGGTCGTCATCCGCGCGTTCAACGTGCTCCGCCAGTACGACGAGTCGGAGGTGGCGGACGCCTGGCACCTGATGGCGAAGCGACTCCAGCCGGGCGGGACACTCGTCGAGGGGACGTGTGACGAGATCGGACGCGTGTCCAGCTGGGTCGCCGTCGACGACCAGGGTCACCCGGAGTCGTTCTCGATCAGTCTGCGGCTGGCCGACCTGGAGCTCCCGTCCATCGTGGCGGAACGGCTGCCGAAGGCGCTGATCCACCGCAACGTCCCCGGGGAACGGATCCACGCACTCATGACGGACCTCGACCGTGCCTGGCGCGTGCACGCACCCCTGGCGGTCTACGGTCCCGTGCAGCGCTGGTTGGCGACCGTCGGCACGCTCGTCGACACCGGGTGGCCCGTGACGGCGGGGCGCTCCCGCTGGCGTCTCGGTGAGCTGACGCTGCCGTGGTCGGCCGTCGCCCCCGCTCCGACGCCGGTCGCCTGAGCAGCGTCTCGCGTCGCGGATCAGACCGGGGGAAGCTTCGCCTGGGCGTCCGCCGTCGGCAATTCGGTCGCCGTGAGCAGATCGACGAGGTACGGACGGAGGACGAGGACGAGCGCCTGCTCCGACACCGAGGCCTCCGGCAACACGGCGACCGGGTCGAGGTGCTTGGCGATCTCGAGGAGAGACTGCCTCGCGACCGGCTGCTGCGCGATGTCCCCGATCGACTGCGACAGGATGCCGAGCGCGACGGAGGTGCGAGCGAGCAGGTCCGCGAGCTCGGGCCGGCTCGTGGCATCGCGAGACACGTAGTCGATGCGCCGGGCGATCACCCGGAGGTTGCGGGTCGCGAGGTCCATGCCGTCGAGCATGGTCCGCTGTCGCTCGAGGTCGAAGACGGCCTTCCTGAGGAACGGGGAGATGCGCGCGATGGCGAGCCCCGAGTCGAGGGTGCCGCGCCACGCGTCCAGTGCCGGCTGGGTGGCCCTCGCCCGGGCGAGCGCACGGTCCGCCTGCTCCAGATCGCCGAGGCGGAGGGCCGCCACGAGGGATGCCAGCGTCCGGACGTGTTCGTCGATGAGCCGCTGGCCGTCCCGGCGAGCGCTCCGGCGCGGGTCGCGCGGGATGAGTGCCGTCGCGAGGAGGGCGAAGACCCCGCCGATCAATCCGTCGAGCGTCCGGACGAACGGTCCGCCGTCGGGGACGGGCAGGAGCATGACGAGGACGGACTGCACCGCCGCCGCGATCGCGAACGATGCCGCCGGCGACAGGAACCGGGCGACGAGCAGCGTGAGCACGAGCGCGACCGCGAGTTGCCACGTGCCCTGGCCGAAGCCGAGGAGCAGGATCTCGGCCAGCGCGATCCCGACGCTCATCCCCACGGCCGTCTCGAGGACCCGGATCGGGCGGGCGTCGCGAACGAACCCGAGACTCGAGATCGTCACGGTCAAGGCGAGGAGTGGGACGGCGTGCCCGAGCACGTAGTGGGAGAAGGCATAGGCGGCGATCGCGGTGAGGCTGACCTGCAGCACCGCCGGAACGGAGGCGACCAGGCGGTGCCAGGCGTCACCGAGGGCGATGCGCCGCAGGAGCGCCGCCGTCCAACGGTCGCGACCCGGTTGCTCCTCGGACGCGTTCTGCCTCACCACTCCGGTCAGCGCCGGACGGCGCCGAGTCGCGGGAGTCGGGGGACGTTCGCCGTCGCGCCGGCATCTGCCGGGACCACGATCTCCTGCGACGCCGCGACGTCGACACCCTCGGCTTCGACCGTCAGCACGGCGGCCGGATCCGTGGAGCGTTTGACGACCGCCAGAGCGACCGGGCCGAGCTCGTGGTGGATCGCGCTCGAGGTGATGCTCCCGACGGTCTTGCGGACCGGCTCGTCGCCACCGGTGACGAGTACGACGTCCGACCCGGCACGCGGGAGGACCGCGTCGGAGCCGTCGAGAAGGAGCATGACGAGCCGGCGTGGCGGGTGCCCGAGGTTGTGCACCTTCGCGACCGTCTCCTGTCCCCGGTAGCACCCTTTGTTCAGGTGCACGGCGGAGCGGAGCCAATCGAGCTCGTGCGGGATGCTCCGCTCGTCGACCTCGGCCTGCAGCCGTGGACGCCAGGCGGCGATCCGCAGCGCCTCGGCGGCCAGGGAACCTGCGGCGGAGAACGCGCCCGCACGGACCTGCTGCGCGAGCGCGTCGAGGGTGGCGCGCTCGACGATGGTCTCGGTCCACGTCCAGGTGGCACCCGGGTGCTCGCCCGTCGCGTACTGGTGACCGCCGACGGCGACCTCCGACCACGGGTCGTGCCAGACGAGCGGCAGCCCGTTGGGGGCTGCGGCGTCGATGGCGAGCCCCGCCGCTGCGCCGATCACCGCGTACTGCTCCGTCGCGATGGCCACCTCGACGCGCAACATGAACCGCATGCGGTCCAGCCAGGCGTGGAGTGGAGCCGCATCGTCAGCCTCGGTGATGATCCAGGTGGTCGTTCCGTCGTCGAGCAGCTTGGCCGCGTGCTCGATCCGCCCGCTCTGGTCGAGGAAGAGCGTCTCGGTGGAGGTGCCGGCCGGCAGGGAGCGGAGGTCCTGGCTCGTGATGGAGTGCAGCCAACTCAATCGGTCCGGCCCCGTGATCGTCACGACGCCACGGTTGGAGAGGTCGACGATCGCCGTGCCACGGGAGATCAGTCGCTGCTCGATGTTCGGGCTGCCGTAGTGCGAGGGGACGCCGTGGTCGAACGCGTCCGCCTGTTCGACGGCGCCGGGGAGGGTGAGGAAGGGTGAGCCGGGAACCGCGCTCGGAACGGCCGATCCGATGGATGTCGACACGTCAGTCGGCTTTGGCCAGGCGCGCCGAGGCGTGCGTGCGGAGATCCTGGCCGAGCGCGGCGATGTCCCACGCCCACAGCAGGTGGTTCTCGACGAGCCCGTACAGGCGCGTGGCTGCGGCGTACTCCTTGGCACCCGCAGTGCGCACCACGGCGTCGGTCGCGAGGTCGATGCGCGGGCCGTCGATCTGCCCCAGGTAGAGCTCGCTCACGCCGTTCGGGTGGACGATCGACACCTGCAGCGGGAAGGCGCCGGTCGAGGTACGCAGTGCCTCCACCGACTGGGCTGTGCCGAACGGCCTCGGCCCCTGGCCGGGGAGCATGCCCGGGCCCGGATCGCCTTCGATGAGGGGTCGTTCCAGACGCCAGTAGCCGGTCTCGGTGACGAGCGGTTCAGGGGCGGCCAGCGGATCGAGCGGGGCTTCCGTCGCCTCCGGACCGGCGTCGTCGTCGGAGAGGCTGTCGGCGTCCGTCGTCGAGCCACCCTCGGCATCGGCCGCAGGCTGCTCCGGGAGGAGCCAGGTGTACGAGTTGTAGTTCAGGTAGGGCAGGCCGTCGTGGCTGAAACTGACGCGCTGACCGAACTCGCGGGTGACGGTCTCTTCACCGATCTTGTAGTCGATGACCCCGGTGCCCTCCCAGACACCGATCAGCCAGGACAGCGGGACCAGTTCGCTCGGCAGGCCGCTCGGGATCTCGATCATCGAGGAGCCCGACTAGCGCTGTCCGCGGTACAGGTTCTTCAGCACCACGACCGCGGTGAACGCGATGGCGAGGCTGGCGAGGACGAGCAAGCCGATGAAGAAGATTTCGAGAGCGAGCAGCATGGGGAAAGTCTACCCCGCAGCCAGTGCGATGAGGCCATACACGGCGCCTCCGAGCGCGAGGATCAGCACCGAGCCGGTCACGCTCGTCGACATGCGGTCGACGAACCCGATCTTCTGGCGGGTCAGCAACTGAGCCGAGAACGCGGCGAGGGTGCAGAGACCGAGCGTCGCGGACAGCCCGTAGTAGGTCTCCCCCGGGCTCCAGAGCAGGCCGGACACGACGACACCGACGAGCGCGAGCGCCCAGATGGAGACGACGCTGATCCAGCGCAGCCGGGGAGAGAGGGTGGTTTCGCTCACGGACCCATTGTCACAGAGCATGGAGCATGCGGACCACCTCCGGTCGCCGGTGCGACGGCGGGCGCAGTCGTTCGCCTAATATGGTTCCAAACTCAGTCGGGAGGATGCGCGTGGCGCAAATTTTGGTCTTGACCTCCATGGTCGGCACCGAGGTCCTCCCATCCCTCGGACTCCTCAGCCACCGCACCCGGCAGATCCCGGCCGATCCGTCGCAGCTCGTGAACGCGCCGAGTTCGGACCTGGTGCTGGTCGACGCCCGGCAGGATCTGGCGAGCGCGAAGTCGCTGTGCAAGATCCTCGGGGCGTCCGGCCTGTCCGTCCCCCTGCTCCTGATCCTCACCGAGGGCGGGCTCACCGCCGTCAGCGCCGACTGGGGCGTGAACGACGTCATCCTCGAGTCGGCCGGGCCGGCGGAGGTCGACGCACGGATCCGGCTCGCCATCGGCCGTGCCTCGCAGGAACACTCGGCGAGCAAGATCCAGGCCTCGGGCGTGGTCATCGACGAGGCCAGCTACTCCGCGAAGGTCCACGGCAAACCGCTCGACCTCACCTTCAAGGAGTTCGAGCTGCTCCGGTTCTTCGCGACCCATCCCTCCCGGGTGTTCACGCGCGAGCAGCTGCTCAGCGAGGTCTGGGGCTACGACTACTTCGGCGGCACCCGCACCGTCGACGTGCACGTCCGTCGGTTGCGCGCGAAGCTCGGAGACCTCGAGCAGCTCATCGGCACCGTGCGGAACGTCGGCTACCGATTCAACGTCTACGAGGATGATCATGCCCCGGCTGACGCTGTCGGTTCGTAACGTCGAGGACGCGCCGACGCGCGCCGCGCTCGACCGCCTCGTCCGGACGGCGTCGCTCGTCGACGGCCAGCCGCCGTTCAGCGACCAGTCGCTCATCGACGTCGCCTCGGGCGCCCGCACCCTGATCCTCGCGGTCGAGCCCCAGGATCCGCCCGTCGACCCGGACGACTTCGCCGTCGTCGGCGCGGCCATCGTCGGGCACGGGGAACTCGAGTTCGTGATCGAGCCCGAGTGGCGAGGGCACGGGTACGGCCGCGCGGCACTCCGCGGAGTCCTCTCGAACTGCCCGCCGAACGTCCGCATCTGGGCGCACGGCGACCACCCCTCCTCCCGGGCGCTCGCCGAGGAGTTCGGATTCTCGTCCGTCAGGACGCTCCTGCAGCTGCGCTTGACGAAGGCGCCGTCGAACCGCGCCCGATCGGCGACCGCCGCGCACGCGGACGTCACGATCGAGACCTTCCGGCCGGGTGTCGACGAACAGGAATGGCTCGAGGTGAACGCGCTCGCGTTCGTCGGCCATCCCGAGCAGGGGCGGATGACCCTCGACGACCTCCGCGCGCGCGAGGCCGAGTCGTGGTTCGACGCCGGCGACTTCCTCCTGGCCCGCGGCTCAGACGGCGACCTGCTCGGGTTCATCTGGCTCAAGATCGAGGAGACGGTCGGCGAGGTGTACGCGGTGGGCGTGCACCCGGCGGCAGGCGGCCGCGGACTCGGAAGACTCCTGATGGAAGCCGGGATGGCGCGGCTGCGCGACCGTGCGGTCGACGCCGTCACGCTCTACGTCGAAGCGGACAACGTGCCGGCGGTCTCGCTGTACCGATCCCTCGGATTCACCGACCACACGATCGACGTCCAGTACGCGAGAACCGACGCCTGATCCCGCTCCACAGCACGCCAGGGTGACCGCATTTACAGAGTGTTCACCGCAGTCGTCGCGACCACCGCCGTCACGGTGTCATGATGAAGACATGCCAGCAGACCCAACCGTGCTCGACGTCGGCCTCGATGGAGACGACGAGGACTTCGATCCCGCGTTCGAGCGCAACGATCCGGCGCTCCCCGAGCACCGCTACCTCGACCGCGAACTCAGCTGGCTCGCCTTCAACCAGCGCGTGCTCGAGCTCGCAGAGGACCCGGCGCTCCCCGTCCTCGAGCGCGCCAACTTCCTCGCGATCTTCGCGTCGAACCTCGACGAGTTCTTCATGGTCCGGGTCGCGGGTCTGAAGCGACGCATCCTCACCGGCCTGGCCGTCCCCACGAACGTGGGCAACGCCCCGGCCGACGTCCTCTCCGAGATCTCGCAGCAGGCCCACATCCTCCAGGAGCGGCACGCCCGCGCCTGGCACGACCTCGTGCGTCCCGACCTCGCGGAACGCGGCGTCACCGTCGTCACCTGGGACTCGCTCGACGCCGCAGACCGCGACTACCTGAGCGAGTACTTCAGCAACCAGGTCTTCCCCGTCCTCATGCCGCTCGCGGTCGACCCGGCCCACCCCTTCCCCTACATCTCGGGGCTCTCGCTGAACCTCGCGGTGCGGGTGCGGAACACGCGCAGCGGGCGCGAGGAGTTCGCCCGGCTCAAGGTGCCCCAGATGATGCCGCGCTTCGTCCGCGTCGGCCCGGCCGAGCGTCGCTCCGCGGCACTCGACACCGCCCCGAGCGTCCGCTACATCGCGCTCGAGGAGGTCATCGCCAACCACCTGGGCCATCTGTTCCCCGGCATGGAGATCGTCGATCACCACGTGTTCCGCGTCACCCGCAACGAGGACATGGTGATCGAGGAGGACGAGACCGAGAACCTCATCCAGGCACTCGAGAAGGAGCTGCTGCGTCGTCGGTTCGGCCCGCCGATCCGCCTCGAGATCACCGACGACATGGACGACGTCACGCTCGGCCTGCTCGTCCGCGAACTCGACATCACGGAGCAGGAGGTCTACCGCCTCCCGTCGCCGCTCGACCTCGGTGGGCTCTTCAGCCTCGCCGGTATCGACCGTCCCGACCTCCAGTACCCGAAGCGGGTGCCCACGACCGCGCTGCAGTTCCAGCCCGACGAGCCGAACGGCAAGCCCGACCTCTTCCGGTCGATCGCGAGGGAGGACGTCCTGGTCCACCACCCCTACGAGTCCTTCGCCACGAGCGTGCAGGCCTTCATCGAGCAGGCGGCGGCCGACCCGCACGTCCTGGCCATCAAGCAGACCCTGTACCGGACCTCCGGAGACAGCCCCATCGTCGAAGCACTGATCGACGCCGCGGAAGCGGGCAAGCAGGTCCTCGCCCTCGTCGAGATCAAGGCGCGCTTCGACGAGCAGAACAACATCTCCTGGGCCCGAAAGCTCGAGAAGGCAGGCGTGCACGTCGTCTACGGGCTCGTCGGCTTGAAGACCCATTGCAAGCTCGCCCTCGTCGTCCGTCAGGAGCGGGGCGTGCTGCGCCACTACAGCCACATCGGCACGGGTAACTACAACCCGAAGACGAGCCGGATCTACGAGGACCTCGGCCTGTTCACGGCCGACGACCAAGTAGGCAAGGACCTCACGCGGCTCTTCAACGAGCTGTCCGGCTACGCCATCGAGAAGAAGTTCAAGCGCCTCCTCGTCGCGCCCCGCCACCTCCGCAAGGGACTGCTCAAGCACATCGAGCAGGAACGGACGAACGCAGAGGAGGGCAAGCCCTCCGGCATCCGCATCAAGGTCAACTCCATGGTGGACGAGGCGATCATCGACGCCCTGTACCGCGCGAGCCAGGCGGGCGTGCCCGTCGACCTCTGGGTGCGCGGCATCTGCGCGCTGAAGCCCGGCCAGCCGGGCATGAGCGAGACGATCCGCGTGCGGTCCATCCTCGGGCGGTACCTCGAGCACTCCCGCATCTTCTCGTTCCACAACGACGGCGATCCGCACGTGTTCATCGGCAGCGCCGACATGATGCACCGCAACCTCGACCGCCGGGTCGAGGCACTCGTGCGCCTCACCGATCCGAAGCATCTCGCCGCGACCGCCGCCATGTTCGAGCAGGCCCTCGACGAGCGGACCTCGTCGTGGTGGCTCGACGCCGACGGGGTGTGGACACGCCACGCGGTCGACGCTGATGGCCAGCCGCTCACGGATCTGCAAGACTCCCTCATGCTCGAGACCGCGGCGCGCCGGCGCCCGAGGAGTCGTCGCTGACGAAGCGGCACCGCGACCTGGACGAGCACCACCACACGACGAGGTAGAGACCATGACGACGACGGCAATCTATGCAGCCGGTGCGGTGTGCTGGCGTCTCATCGACGGGAAGGTCCACCTCCTCGTCATCCACCGCACGGTGTACGGCGACATCACGATCCCCAAGGGGAAGGTCGACCCGGGCGAGACCCTCGCGGAGACGGCCGTCCGGGAGATCAAGGAGGAGACGGGCCTGAGCGTCCACCTCGGGGTCCCCCTCGGTGTCTCCACCTACCCGCTGTCCAGCGGTCGCGAGAAGATCGTCCACTACTGGTCCGCCGAGGTCACCGAGCAGGCCGTCCGCGAGAGCACGTTCATCCCCAACGGGGAAGTCGCCGCCCTGGAGTGGGTCAGCATCAAGCGTGCACGGAGCTACCTCAGCTACGAGCGCGACGTCGAGATCCTCGAGACGTTCGCCGCGCTCGTCGAAGAGGGCGTTACCGCGACCTTCGCCCTCATCGCCATGCGGCACGGCAAAGCCACGTCCCCCTCCGAATGGCCTGGCGAGGACGCGACCCGGCCACTCGCCGCCCGAGGCGTCAAACAGGCCGCCGGCAACGTCGCGACCCTGCTCGCCTTCGGTCCGCGCAAGATCGTCACCAGCACGGCCGTGCGCTGCGTCTGCACCGTGAGCCCCATCGCCGCCGCCGCGGGCATCGAGCCCAAACGCTCCGAGCTGATCAGCCAGGACGCGTACGAACGAGGAGAGGCCGACGTCCGCCGGGTCGTCGGGCGCCGCGTGCGCGCACTGAAGACCGCCATCCTCTGCAGCCACGGTCCCGTCCTCCCCGAGATCCTCCGCGAGATCGCCCTGGCGACCGGCTCGACCCGCGGGTCCTACCTCGGCAGCGCGGCAGCACTCGAGACGGGTGCGTTCTCGATCGTGCACCTCTCACGGACCAACCCGAGCTCCGGCATCATCGCGATCGAGACCCACGAACCACGCGTCTGAGCGGTCCGCGCACCCAGAGCGACCGGAGCGGCCCCCGAACGGGGGCCGTTTCGTGCGTATTCCCGGCGTCGCGCAAGGAAGCCGTCGATCTCCGTTCACCCGTTGTTTACCAGCGCGGGGGATGCTCGTCATGCCGCATGGTTAGCGTCACTGACGAGCCAGCACCGGCTCGCACCCACACCAATGAATGGACATCCCTGTGAAGTTCTCACGTTTCGGCCGCGTCGCGGTCGTAGCAGCAGTCGCAGCCGTCGCACTGACCTCCTGTGCGGCCAACGAAGGCGGCGCCACCGCCACGAGCGCAGCCGCCAGCGACCTCAAGGGCAGCCTGGCCGGCAGCGGCGCTTCGTCGCAGGGCAGCGCCCAGGAAGCCTGGGTCGCCGCCTTCCAGACGGCCAACCCGGACGTCACCATCAACTACTCCCCCGACGGCTCCGGCGCCGGCCGTAAGGCGTTCATCGCCGGCGGCGTGCAGTTCGCCGGTTCGGACTCGGCCCTCTCCGACGAGGAGCTCTCGAGCACCTTCGCCGCGTGTGCAGCCGACTCCAAGGCGATCGACCTCCCGGTCTACATCTCCCCGATCGCGGTCATCTTCAACGTCGAGGGCGTCGACGAGCTGAACCTCGACGCAGCGACCATCGCGAAGATCTTCGCCGGTCAGATCACCAGCTGGGACGACCCGGCGATCGTCGCCCTGAACCCTGAGGCGAAGCTGCCGTCGACGGCCATCACCGCCGTCCACCGTTCGGACGACTCGGGTACGACGAAGAACTTCGCCGACTACCTGAACAAGAACGCACCGGACGTCTGGACCGCAGAGCCGGCCGACACCTTCCCGTTCCAGTCGGGTGAGGGCGCCAAGGGCACCTCGGGTGTCGTCGACACCGTCAAGGGCGGCACCGGCACCATCGGCTACGCCGACGCGTCGAAGGCCGGCGACCTCGGTGTCGCGAAGATCAAGGTCGGCGAGGAGTTCGTCGAGTACAGCGCCGAGGGTGCTGCCGCCGTCGTCGAGGGCTCGCCGCTCGTCGAGGGCCGTGAGGCGAACGACATCGCGATCAAGCTCGACCGCGAGACCACGGACGCGACCCACTACCCGATCGTGCTCGTGAGCTACCTCATCACCTGCCAGGAGTACGCGGACCCCAAGGCCGCCGACCTCGTCAAGGCGTACGCCGGCTACATCGCCAGCGACGCCGGCCAGGAAGAGGCTGCGAAGTCGGCCGGTGCTGCGCCGCTCTCCGCCGACCTCGCCAAGAAGGTTCAGGACGCGATCGCGTCCATCAAGTAGTCCGACGGTCGAGCGTGCCGGGTCCTGCCCGGCACGCTCGTCCTGCGTCACCAGCACCCGCAGTACCCGCAGTACCCGCTCCCCGAACTGTCGAGGGGCACCACCATCGCATCGAGAGAACGGGAACCCATGGCTGTCGAGGCCCTAGCTGCGAGACCCAAAGCCAAGCAACGAGTCGGCGACCGCGTCTTCTCCACGCTGTCCGTCGTCTCCGGATCACTCATCCTCGTCATCCTGGCGGCGGTCGCGATCTTCCTCATCGTCCAGGCGTTCCCGGCCCTCACGGCCGACTCCTCGTCGTTCACCGGCGCACCGACGAGCTTCTGGGCCTATGTCGGCCCCTTCGTCTTCGGCACCATCTGGGCCGCGGTCCTGGCCCTGGCGATCGCCGTGCCGCTCTCCCTCGGGATCGCGCTCTTCATCACCCACTACGCGCCGCGCCGCCTCGCGGTCGCCCTCGGCTACGTGATCGACCTCCTGGCCGCCGTGCCGTCGGTCGTGTACGGCCTCTGGGGCGCGCTCGTCCTCGCCCCCTTCGTCCAGCCCTTCTTCGCCTGGCTGTCCGAGAACCTCGGTTGGATCCCGCTCTTCGGCGGCACCGTCTCGGGCACCGGCCGGACGATTTTGACGGTCGCCCTCGTCCTCGCCGTCATGATCATCCCGATCATCACGGCCATCTCCCGCGAGATCTTCCTCCAGACCCCGAAGCTCCACGAGGAGGCCGCCCTGGCCCTCGGCGCCACGCGCTGGGAGATGATCCAGATGGCCGTCCTGCCCTTCGGCCGCCCTGGCATCGTGTCCGCGTCCATGCTCGGCCTCGGCCGCGCGCTCGGCGAGACCATGGCCGTCGCCCTCGTGCTCTCGCCGGCGGCCGTCTACTCGTTCTTCCTGCTCACCTCGAGCAACCCGAACACCATCGCGGCGAACATCGCCCTCAACTTCCCCGAGTCCTTCGGCATCGACGTGAACAAGCTCATCGCCACCGGCCTGATCCTGTTCATCATCACCTTCGTGGTGAACTTCATCGCCAGACTCATCGTCAACCGTCGTAAAGAATTCTCGGGAGCGAACTGATGACCGCCACGACCGACCGCCGTCAGGCGACCATCGCCACACCGTTCTCCAACTCGCTCACCGCGGGCAAGCTGCCGAAGTTCGCTCCGCTCACCATCCTCGGCGGCAGCCTGATCGTCAGCGGACTCATCTTCCTGCTGGTGCAGCAGTCCAGCACCGACAAGAGCTACAACGTGCCCGGAGCCGTCGTGCTCGGTGCCGCGCTCTACGCGGTGACCGTGTACGTCGCCTCGCTCCTCGTCGAGGGCCGCCGGAAGGCGAAGGACCGTCTGCTCACCACGCTCGTCACCGCGGCGTTCGTGATCGCACTCCTGCCACTCATCTCCGTCGCCATCACCGTCATCTCCGCCGGCGCGGCCCGCTTCGACATCAACTACTTCAGCCTGTCGATGCGGAACGTGGTCGGCGAAGGCGGTGGAGCCCTGCACGCCATCACCGGAACGCTGCTCATCACCCTGGCGACGTCGGTCATCTCCATCCCGATCGGCATCCTGACCGCCATCTACCTCGTCGAGTACGGCCGCGGCCGACTGGCGCAGGGCATCACCTTCCTCGTGGACGTGATGACCGGCATCCCCTCGATCGTCGCCGGCCTGTTCGCCTTCGCGCTCCTCGCGATCTTCTTCGGCCCCGGCGTCCGACTCGGCATCGGCGGCGCGATCGCCCTGTCGCTGCTCATGATCCCCGTCGTGGTGCGATCCAGCGAGGAGATGCTGAAGCTCGTCCCCAACGAACTCCGTGAGGCCTCCTACGCCCTCGGTGTGCCGAAGTGGCTGACCATCCTGAAGATCGTGCTCCCCACCTCGATCGCCGGCATCATCACCGGTGTGACGCTCGCCGTCGCCCGCGTGATCGGTGAGACCGCCCCGCTCCTCATCATCGCCGGGTTCACGCAGAGCATGAACTACAACCTCTTCGACGGCCCCATGATGACCCTGCCGGTCTTCGTGTACACCCAGTACGCGAACCAGGGCACCGACGGAGCCTCCTACGTCGACCGCGCCTGGACCGGCGCGCTCGTCCTCATCCTCATCGTCATGGCGCTGAACCTCATCGCCCGCCTCATCGCCAAGATCTTCGCCCCCAAGTTCGGCCGCTAGGCCGCGAGCAAAGGAACCCCGTGTCCAAGAGCATCGAAGTCAACGACCTCAACGTCTTCTACGGCAGCTTCATGGCCGTCGAGGGTGTCTCCCTCCAGATCCAGCCCCGCACGGTCACCGCGTTCATCGGCCCCTCCGGGTGCGGCAAGTCGACGTTCCTCCGGACGCTCAACCGCATGCACGAGGTCATCCCCGGTGCGCGCGTCGAGGGTGAGGTCCTGATCGACGGCAACAACCTCTACGGACCAGGCGTCGACCCCGTCCTCGTTCGCCGCCAGGTGGGCATGGTCTTCCAGCGCCCGAACCCGTTCCCGACGATGAGCATCAAGGAGAACGTCCTCGCCGGTGTGAAGCTCAACAACCGGAAGATGTCGAAGTCTGACCAGGACGCGCTCGTCGAGCGCTCCCTGCAGGGCGCCAACCTGTGGAACGAGGTCAAGGACCGCCTCGACAAGCCCGGTTCCGGGCTCTCCGGCGGTCAGCAGCAGCGTCTTTGCATCGCTCGCGCCATCGCGGTGTCCCCCGACGTGGTGCTGATGGACGAGCCGTGCTCGGCGCTCGACCCGATCTCCACCCTCGCCATCGAGGACCTCATCGAGGAGCTCAAGCAGGAGTACACGATCGTCATCGTCACGCACAACATGCAGCAGGCGAGCCGCGTGAGCGACAAGACGGCGTTCTTCAACATCGCCGGCACCGGGAAGCCGGGCAAGCTCATCGAGTACGACGACACCACCACGATGTTCTCGAAGCCGTCGGTCCAGGCGACCGAGGACTACGTCTCGGGTCGCTTCGGCTGATCCGACGCTGACATGACGAAGGCCCCGCCCGGGATTCCCGGGTGGGGCCTTCGTCATGTCAGTGCGGTCGGCGGACGGTCCCGCGACCTGCGTGCAACGGGCTACGCCGTGTCGATGACCATGATCGGGTCGGTGGTCGGCTGCTCGGAGCCGCCCTGCGGTTCGACGGTCACGCCGACCTTGTCCCCCGCGCTCATCGCGCCGTCGAGGACCCGCCAGGTGGTGCCGTTCGCCGCGGAGAACGTTCCGGCGGACACCGGACCCTGTTCGCCGATGTACCAGAGTTCGTACACCTTGTCGGCCGGCAGCGAACCGAGCCCGTCGACGAGGAGCGCGGACTTCCCGAGCTCACCGGACCACACGAGGGTCGCGGTCGCGTCGTCCATGGACACCTTGGCGCGCTGGACGTCGGACGCCGCGTTGATCTCCGCGAGGGCGACGGTCTGCGTGAGGGATCCGCCGCCGAAGGTGTTCGCCAGTCCGACGCCACCGAAGATGAGTCCGACGGCCGCTGCGGCACCGACGACCATGCCGACGGCACCTCGCCGCCACCGAGAGGCGGCCTTGCGCTCCGCAGCTCCCGCGATCGGCGTCGGGGTGGCGGGAGACGAGGTCGTCTCCGGCGCGACGTCGGCCTCAGGGGCCGTCGTCTGTTCGACCCGCGGGATGGTCGGGATCGCATCGTCCTGCACGACCGGGGTCGTGACCGGGGCGTCCACGGGGAGCTGCGGCAGGTTCTGGATCGCCGCCATGAGGGAGTTCTTGAGCGCGGCCGACGGCTGCACCGGTGGTGCTGCGAGGTCGAGCATGGCTACGGTCTCCTCGAATTCCGCCGCTTCCTCGCGGACGGACTGGTGTTCGGCGCGCAGGCGGTCGAACCGCTCCTGCTCGCGCGGGGTCAGGGTGTGCAGCGCATTGCCGGCTGCCAGGTCTGCTGCATCGTCTCGCTCGGTCATGTACGCACCCCCAACTCGTCTCGAAGTCTGATCATTCCGTCCCGCAACCTGGTCTTGACCGTACCGATCGGTACGCCGAGCAGGTTCGAGATCTCGCTGTGACTGTAACCGCCGTAGTACGCGAGCGTCACCGCTTCGCGCTGCAGCTCGCTCAACCGCACGAACGCGCGCTTGACCCGCTCATGTTCGATGCGGATCTCGACCGTCTCCTGGACGTCGTCGACACGCTCGTCGAAGTCGCGGATACCGATCTTGAGGTCGCGGTCGCGGCCGGCCTGCGAGGCACGGACGCGGTCGATCGCCCGACGGTGGGCCATGGTGAGCACCCAGGTGGTCGCCGTGCCTTTACCCGCCTCGAACTTCGTGGCGTTCTGCCAGACCTCGAGGAACACCTCCTGGGTGACCTCCTCGGACTGGGCGTGGTCGACGAGCACCCGTTTGACGAGTCCGAGGACCCGCGGAGCGATGTGGTCGTACAACTCACTGAAGGCGACCTGGTCGCCGCCGGCGACGCGGACGAGGAGGGCATCGAGGACGTTCGCCAAGGACGGCTGCGGTGCAGCGTCGGCTTCCGGTCCCGTGGTCACAAGTCTTAGCTTCTCACGGACACCGACGGTTTGCGCGACGCCCGCCCGAGGACGGGTCTGCGTGTACAGTGCGGTGGTCATGCACGTAGTTCGACGCGGAGCCGGGATCCGATTGGAGCAATCGGCACGACGCACCACCCCAGTTCCGGTGTCATCACGGAGCCAGGGTCTCGGGGACGAGCCCGAGGGAAAGAAGTGCCAGGCCGCAGGAACGCCTCTCGGCGCAAGGCCGCTCGAAGCGGCGATTTTTGGAGCCCGGGGTTACTGCGGCCCGGCTGAATCAGTGTAGCAAGCGATCGCCTGTGTGTATTCCCAGGTGCAGGAGCTTGACCCGACGCTGAGGTTCAGTCAAGCGAGTCGGTACGCCAGAGGCGGGCGCACCCGGCGAGTTCCTCGGCGATGGTGCCGAACCGGGCGGCCTTCGTCGTGAGCCGCGCGGCGTCGGCCGGATCGACCGCGTCGCGGTCGTCCGCCAGCGAGGAGCATCCGACGGCGTTGATGCGGCAGAAGGACGCCGCCCGCTCGAGCGCGATCGCGAAGTCGCCGGTGTAGAGGCCACGGAGGATCTGGTCGGCGAGCACGATGATCTCCTCCGGACCGGTGGGCTCGGCAGCACCGGCGATCACCGGGTCCACCGTCGTGATGAGTTCGGTCCCCCGCTGGAAGCTGTAGCTCGTGGCGACCGGGTCCTGACGGATGAGGAGGCGCAACAGGTAGATCCGCCAGAGCGCTCCGGGCAGACTCCTCGGACTCGCATGTGACCAGAGTTCGGCGATGGCGTCGATCCCGTGCTCGTCCGTGTAGGTGACGAGGCGGTCGACCACCGCGGGGTCGGGGTCCGCCCGCACGCGGGTGAGCAGCGCGACCGCGGTCTCGTGGGTGATCCTCGACACCGCCTCGGGGTCGAGGCCGCCCTGGATGGCCTCGAGCATCGACGGCGGTAGCTTCGTCGGACGGTGGAATCCCTCGGTCATGCGTCCTCCTCCCGTGCGCCACGCTCCGCGCACCCGACCACGGTACCCGCCTCGAGCGGGCGCGGCTCCCCGAGACGATCACGCGACGCGTCAACGTCGCGCGCCCGGATCTCGTAGAGTAGAACCCGTATGGGCCTGTAGCTCAGTTGGCAGAGCATCGGACTTTTAATCCGCGGGTCGTGGGTTCGAGCCCCACCGGGCCCACTTCGTTTCACCGCATGATTCCGGGCATCTGGCCCAGCGTCGGGGACCGCCCATCAACGCGATCGGCCCCGATGCTAGGGAATTGCTAGGAAACGCCAGCCGAACGCCTCGGAATGAGGGCAGCGGCAGCGGTCGCAGCCTGAGCCCCCACGCCGTCGAGCATGTGGGTGTAGGTGTCCGTCGTGAGCACGATGGAGCTGTGCCCGAGGCGCTTCGACACGAGGGCCATGGGCGCGCCCGAGGCAAGCATGAGCGACGCTTGCAGGTGGCGCAGCGCGTGGAACTTCTGCTTCGACAGGGGTGGACCCGCGAGCGCTTCGCACTGAGCGATGAGCGCCATGCGCGCCGAGTCCTTCACCATCATGGTCATGCGCTCAGGAGCGTCGGCCGCGAGCAGGCTGAGCCGACGGTCCTCGTTGAAGCGCTCGATGAGCTTCGGGAACCGCTTCGTGAGGTCGTCGGCGTTGAGGGGCCGTCCGTC
This sequence comes from Plantibacter sp. Leaf314, assembly GCF_001423185.1. Lineage (NCBI taxonomy): Bacteria > Bacillati > Actinomycetota > Actinomycetes > Micrococcales > Microbacteriaceae > Plantibacter > Plantibacter sp. Leaf314. Next base: position 1,167,469 of record NZ_LMOB01000001.1, read on the forward strand.
CTGCCACGTGAACACCAGCCCGAAGTCCTGCCACGCGTCACCGAACTCGGCTCGCTCGGCCTCCTGCCGTGTACGCCACGTCCTGAGCCTCGCCACCGTCCCCGCGTCGAGGTCCACCACGCGCTGCTCACCTGCTGCTGTCTTCGGCGCGCCCACCAGCACCTCCGCGCCGACGCGGATCGCCTGCTGAGCGACCACCAGACGGGCACGATCGAGGTCTACGTCCACCCAACGGAGTCCCAGCACCTCACCACGACGAAGGCCTGACATGGCGGTGAACTCGACGACCGGGGCCAAGCGCTCCCCCTTCATCTCGGCCCAGTCGAGGAACCGTCCGAGGTCGGCAGGTTGCCACACCTCGAAGCGCGGACGGGTCGTCTTGATTCGCTCCATGCGCCTCGTGGGATCGTCCGTGATCTCGCCACGGCGGAACGCATCACGCAGCGCGCTTCGCAGGGTGGCGAACACCCTCGTGGTCGTCGCGGCGCTCATGTCGGGGCGCGTCCGACGCAGCTCGTCGCGCAGGTGGTCGAGGTGGCTCACGTTCAGGTCAGCGAGCTTCACGGCCCCAAGGATCGGCACGAGGTAGAGCGTGACGTGCGAGCCGTAAGCGCGCGCCGTGGAGGGCCGAAGCGAGCCGGTGGCCTCCTTGCGTTCCAGCCATGCGGCGAGGTACCCCGCGACCGTCTGGCCGCGCTTGGCGACGGGGTGACGTTGCAGGTCGGCGAGCGCCACAGCACGAGCCTTCGACGCCTCGCGTGCGCTACTGAATCCCGAGCCCGTGGCCTGCACGCGACGCCCCGCGTGTACGGCTTCGGCGACGAACGCCCATTTGCACTTGCAGGCCTGAGCCTGCGCGCAGCCCTTGCTGTGACGCTGACGGACGCCCGTGTAACGACGTGGTGTGCTCTCGGTCACTTCTGGTCCTCCGACCCGGTAGGAGCGCTCGTGCGCGTGGGCGTCGAGCGGGCTCGACCGGTGTTCCTCTTGATCGGTTCAGGGAAGGCGCGAAGCTGATCGGCGGTGACCGGTACCGGCGGCAGGGGTTCCCCGTCTGGGCCCAACTTGCGTCCCGCATGCTTCGGCCAGGCGTAGCGCGCCTTCTCGTCGGCGTAGCTACCCAGGTATCCCTCCTTGCGAGCTTGTGCGATCCACCGGCCCGCCGAAGAGTCCTCAGTCTGGAAGTGCTCGACGATCACCTCACGAGGCGAAAGCCCCTGCGACAGAGCCGCCCGGTACACGCGCGAGACGCGCTCCAAGTGCTGTCGCTTGCCACCTCGCGAGCTGCGAGTAGGGTCTTCGCCGTCAGACGCCAGCATCGTGAGCAGGCTCGACACGAGGTCGCCGGTCTGGACACCTTCAGCAGCGCGCAGGACCGCGGCGAGGGGGACCATGCGCCACTCTTTGCTCGTCACGGCGCTACCTGGTGGCGGTACGAGCGTCACGGCACCTGTCGCGGCATCGGTCTCAACGGCCCATCCGTCCATACCTCGCAGCCCAGAGACGCGTGCGCCGGTGAGCGTGGCTTCCACCATCATCTTCATGATCATTAAGTTAGCAAGTGATCGTTTACTTGTCCATATAGCGATCATAACGTTGAGGCATGCAAACGACCTATACCAACCCCCTCACAGCCCTTAGGCGACTGCCAGCGACGGTCTCGCTCCCGACGGCCGGTGCCTTCTTCGGCCTCAGCCGAGCACACAGCTACTCGCTCAATGCCCGGGGTGAGTTCCCGGTGCCCGTCCGTCAGATTGGTGCTCGGTTCGTCGTGACTCAGGCAGACCTCGCCCGCGCACTCGGAATCGACGTGGCCGACCTCCTCGACACCGCACCCGCCTGACACGTGCGCAACACGCGACGAAGGCCCCACGCCGCGAAACGTGAGGCCCTCAACACCAGACGACCTGAGCCGGGTCGGTACCCACCCAGGGTATCGCCTCACGAGCACCCTAGGAAGAGCCCCATGAGCATCACCCCCAGCCCCGGCACACCCGCCCAGCGTGTGAAGCGCTCGCTGCAAGGGCGACACCCACGGTCCATCGTGAGCCGCGTCGCGACAGCTGTCCCCGCCGACCGCCTCGCCTTGACCACCACGATCGCGACGCTTCCCGACGAAGCCGTTCACCGCGTGCACGACTTCGTACGAGCCCTGATCGACGAGCAGACTCGATACCCCCTGTGGGACCTGGCCGAGCCGTTCACCTACGCCGGTCCCCTGTGGGTCGACCGTGATGAGGCAGTTCGTCGCCTCCTCCATGTGCGGGCCATGGTCGCCCTCGGAGGCGGGGTGAACGTCGACGCTCTCGACGCCCTCGACCACTACGGTCGACAGCTCGGCATGACCGACGAGGAAATTCTGTCGGTCCTCACCCCGGTCACTTTCGCCGCGACCACCGGGAAGGGGCTGACGTGGACGAGGAGCTGAGCCCGGTCACGGCGCGGCTGAGTGCCATGATCCCCGACACGGCGAAGCCCGAGCGCGGAGACGGCCGCACGGTGCGTCTCACGAAGGCCAGCGCGATCCGCACGGAGAAGCAGCTCGAGTTGAAGCGCGGGCAGGTGCCCCTTGGCACCCTGACCGTGGTCGCTGGGCGCGGTGGTGAAGGGAAGAGCACGTGGGTGCTCGGGTGGATCGCCGAAGGGACGCATGGCCGACTTGAAGGTGACCTGCACGGCACGCCGATCACCGCGCTGATCGTGTCGATCGAAGACAGCTGGTCGGCGGTCATGGTTCCGCGTCTGCAAGCAGCGGGGGCCGACCTGGACCGCGTGGTGCAGGTGAACGTTGACCTGACGGTCGACGGTGTGACGCGGGAGACGACACCGACGCTTCCCCTGGACACCGAGCAGCTGCGAAGAGCAGTACGTGAGAGCGGGGCTCAGGTCATCGTGCTCGATCCGGCATCGTCCTTCATGTCTGGTGACATGAACAAGCGAGGCGACGTACGCGAGTCCCTGGACCCACTTGCGACCCTCGCGCAGGAGGAAGGGATCGCGGTGGTGCTCATCATGCACTTCAACAAGGGGGCCGGATCACCGTCGGACAAGCTGTCGGGATCACATGCCCTGCGGGATGCCACCCGCTCCCTGCTCCTGGTAGCTCGCGACGACAACACCGACGAACGGGTGCTGACTGTAGACAAGAGCAACTACAGCGCTGCCGGCGGACAGTCCTACGCCTTCCGGATCGACTCGGTGACGGTGAAGACCGACGATGGGCACACCGTCGAGGTGGGGCGGTCGGTCGAACTCGGAGAGACCACCACGTCGGTTGGCGAGATCCTGAACCGAGCGTATGGCGAGGTCGAGTCCAGCGACGGCAACGCAGCGCAGGCGTTCATCTACCAGTACCTCTATGACAGCCCTGGTTGGGAGGCTCACGCACGCGATGTCATCGACGCTGGCGGCGACGCGGGATTCAGCGAACAGCAGCTCACGAAGGCAAGGTTCCGTGCGAAAAATCCGGTCGTGCAGTCCAGCAAGGTCGGCGCGGGTCGAGTGTGGAGCATCCGGTCAGACGCCCCTCAAGATTCCAACATTCCCAAGATGCCAGGGGTGGAAACGCAGGAATCTTGGAATCTTGCGCAGGACTCAGAGTCTGAGCGGAGCGCGTCATGACCCCCTCGACGACCGAGCACATCGTCACCACCACCATCGCCAACTCAGGGACCAAGGGCATGACGTACCACGCCCTCCGCGACGCCCTGAGCTACCCGACGAACCTCGCCGAGATCATCCACAGGCTCGCCCGGCTCGGAGCCCTCAGCATCGGCTCCCATGGCCGCTGGCGCGTCACCCCTCCCCCACGCACCACTGAAAGGAACGAACCATGATCCACCCCGACCTGTGCCGCGCATGCGGTGCACCCTACGACGAGCACGACCCTCGTCAGTTGACCCTCCGTCGACACCTGAGCTGCCCCAGCGGCCTGACCGCCTCGGCGAACGTGAACCGGTCCACTCGGGTCGCGAAGGCGTTGACCACCATCGCCGACGCGCTCCGCCGACGCCGTGGGTCCATCCCCCGGGTGAACTCGTGAGCCGGGCGGATCGCCTCGCCGAGGCGCGCAGTAGGATCGAGCGCGCATCTTGGCCCCGGGCCGTCTGCCGGGTCTGTGGAGGCGTCGTGAAGGCGGGAGCAGGGCGCCGCTTGCCGCTGTCACCGTGGCGGAACCATGGTGATGATCTCACCGAGGATCGCAACGATAGCGTCCGTGCCAGTCAGGGCATGCCGGTTGTCGATGCCTGGCGTCGCGAACACGACGGCTGCACCCCAGATGCAGCCCAGATCATCCGGAAGGTCACGAAACGCGAGGTGACGCCCAGCGTGGCGAGTCGGGTCGCCGAGGTCTCAGCGCAGCCGCTCATCGCCGTTCATCACTGGGCAACGTTCGACCCCAAGCGGAAGCCGTTCGACCTGTCGTCGAAGCCCTTCGCCTGGCTGAACCCCGCCGATCTCGACGCCGCCGTGCAGACCGTCTGGACTGAGGTTCGCCCGACCGTAGTATCCGAGGGCGGGTGCGGGATGTGCGGCGTCCGAGCGTCCATTGGCTGGTGGGAGTCACCGCTCAGATGGACGGACGGCACGAAAGCAGCCATGTGCAGCACGTGTGGCGATGCGTGGGTGACCGCAGGCCGGCCGGTAGACATGATGACCGGCGATCCCCTGCGCCCCGGTCTCCGCAGGGTCGCTCTTCGGGTCCTGGCGGGCGCGACCTCTGTCCCCGAAACCGACTTCGGCCTGCGCTTGTTCGCCGAGATCGCGAGCCCGTCTGAGCGTGCTGGGTACGCGACTGCGTGGACGTACCGCCCGACTCAGCTTGACGCCGTGAGGGACCGCGTGTGGCTCTACGCGCCGCGCTACGCCCCCGCCGACCGTGTAGATGAGTACACCGCTCGTCAGGCAGCAGCCGAAGAGGAACGGGCTCGCGAACTCCACGGTCAGACCGAGGCATCGCGAGGCGAGTGGGACCGATCCGACTGGGCCACCGGCTGACCTTCGACGGCACGCGCGTCCGCTTCGGATCGGAGCACGTGAGGCATCGGGGAAGGGGACTCCCGTGGATGCCACGAGGGGTCTGGGTCTACAGCTCAGGCCCCTCACCCATGTCAGGGAAGACCACCGCATCCTCACCACGGAACAGATCGCCCGTAGCCTCGATCACCTGCATCGCGTCATCGAGCTCAAGATGGAGCAGACCACCTGTGTGCATGGCGAGCAGCATGGTGCTGTAGTTGAACCCCTCGCGCTCGTACGCGTCCTGCACCACCTCGTGGAGCATCCTGCGCCGTGACGCCAAGCTCAGCTCGGACACGGCCAGCGGCAGGGCATCGAACGGCATCATCGGTGGCCCCGTTCATCGGCAACGTCCTCGGCAGCTCCGCGAAGGATCGCCGCCGCTTCCATGAAGTCCACCCCGAAGGTCCGGCCGACGCTCGTGATCGCGTGCGCAGAGTCGAGGTTCATGCCGTTGGACTCGACCACCTCACGAGCCAGCTGATACAGCACTCGGCGACGCTTCACGTCGTCCCAAGTCTGAAGCTCCTCGACGATCGCCTGCGCGGTCGCTTCGTCCTCAGGCGTCAACACGGCTGGCCTCGATCCCGACCGGCTCGTCCTCGACGACCTCGGCGAAGATGTCGCCCTCCTCCGCCTCAGCGGGAAGCTCCCCCGCGAGCCGCTTCAGACGCGCGTAGTCGTCGATCCATGCGTCGATCTCGGCGTCGCTCGTCACGCTCACTCGGGTTGGTGCATCGAGACCGTCGAGAGCCGCGGCGCGCTGAGCTACGGTCGTCGCGGCTCGGATCGCTCCCGCACGACCCTCTTGCACGTCACGCAGTGCGGGACCCCACAGCGCTTCAAGCCGCTGTCGCCACATCTCGATGCGGAAGGACTTGTCTGGCTGCGGGACGGTCCCGAAGTAGTTCATGCATGCCCGGTAGACGTTCGACGGACTCACGTAGCCGAGCTGGTCGGCGATCTCCTGCCACGTGGACCCGCTGACTCGCAGCTGCCACGCCCTCGACGCTCTCTCGGCGGCGTCCGCCCGTTGCTTTCTTGACATGACAATATTTTACTCATGTACAACACCTGTCGGCAGTGTTTCAGAGGATCACATGCGTGCTCGACCACATGAGGTCCAGTTGTCATCTACGTGTCATATCCAGATGGACCAGACCGAGGCGACCGTGGAGATCGCGAGGCCGATCCCAACGGTCACGAGGTCACCGCGAACCTGCTTGAGCGCGTGACCGAGGATGGAGCGCCCCACCGTCGTCGGCAGTATCTCGATCTCGGTGTAGGTGGTCATGGGGAGGTCCAGCAAGCGCCACTCGGCCCACTTGCGTTCCTCTGAGGCTCGATACACCGGGTCGGTTGAGGACAGGCCTGCGACTTCCCTGGCCCATCGATTCTCGAGCCGTCTCATGTGTGCTTCCTGCCTGAGCACTCGCAGATACTCACGCTGCCCCTGGACGAGCGCGTTCACGAGGCCCCACCCGGTCACAACTGCTCCCACGACCGTCAGGATGACCAACAACCATCGAACGTCCATCGTCTCCCCCTTGGGCATCCAAGTGCCGCTGTCGTCATCATGGAGCACGGATAGGACACTGGCGCGAACGCCGCTCGACATAGGGCAGTTCGCATCCGTGGAGTCGCTAGGGTGACGATCATGATCCAGTGGACAGACCCGATCAACGGCGCGGAGCTGGTGGCGAGCATCATCGTGTCGATCGGCCTCGCCCTTGCCGCCTCCTATCTCGGAGCGCGCCGGGCACTGCGAAAGCAGCGTGTCATCGACAAGCGCGCTGCGGAGGCACTTCGCAAGCAGGAGACGGAGCAGGGAATCCCGAAGCTCATCGACGCGATCGTGCGCGCTTCCATGCCCTACTGGTTCTACGCGCCAGAGCCGATGCCCTCGGGTCAGCGCCTCGCCGACGTCAAGCGGCACCCACGAGTGTCCGAGGCGATCACAGTCTTCATGGAAGGGCATCCCCATTTCGACCCGACGGTGGCAGCGTGGTTCAGGCACGTCGTACGCCCCCTGGACGCGATCCGGGATGCCGCACTACCTATCCGCGGTTCTGACATCCACGACACGGCAGGCCGGGTTGAGGCTGAGTTGAACCGAGCAAAGTCCGAGGCAGTGGGCCCCTACTCCGTTCGCCTGCAATGGTTCCACGACGAGATGGACCGGATCAACCGAGAGTCCTAGCCGATTTTTTCCAAGTGAGACCTATCCACCAGGCCGGTGAGCGTCACGTAGACGCCGCCCGTTTTCCGACCGACAGGGGTGTGGGGGTGCTAGGGCAATGCTAGGGAACGTTGCGACACCATCCATGCATCGCCGATGACGCTCCATCGAAATGATCCCGCGTCCCGACTACGATCCAGGGACCATCGAGGACGTTCAATCACTGCGCTAAACTCCCCTCCGAAGACTTTTAATCCGCGGGTCGTGGGTTCGAGCCCCACCGGGCCCACCAGCGCGACACCATTCGTCCGCCGCAGCACCGTCGGCCTGAGGACTGCCGCCCCTCAGCGGGCAAGGAGCCCAGGAAGGCCGGTCACCGTCGCCTCGTCCGCGAGGCTCGCCTCGACCGAGACGAAGGCCAGAACCGTCACCGCGACACCGAGCCTCGCCGCAGCCTCCAGCTTGTGGTGACCGTCGAGCACGACATGCACGAGCCCGGTGTGGGCATCGACGCTGTCGGACGGCTGCGTCCGATCGAGGACGGAGACGGCGAGCACGGTCGCCGCTCCCCCGGCGCGGAACGCGGTCTCGTAAGCGTCCACGCGGGCACGATCGTTCCGGCTCGGCGGCAGCATCGGCACCAGGAACTCGAACAGGGTCTCGTGCGCACCCGTCGTCCGCGTCGAACCACGGTAGTACTCGGTCGCCGGGTCCTCCGGCGCACCCAGGTTCGGATCGATCCCGCGGTGCACCACCTGTTCATGCGAGAAGTAGTCGAGGTCGCCGCCCGGAGCGACGAGGACCGGCTCGACGGACAGCAGGAGCGGGAGGTAGGTCCCGGCAGGGAGGACGGTCGACACGAGATCACGCAAGGACGGGTCGTCGATCGCCGGCACATGCTCGTCGAGGTGGTCGTGGAGCGCTGCCTCGGCGAGCGCCCGGGCGGCCGCGTCCAGACGACGGAAGAGCATGGCACAGGTGCCGCACGGGAAGCTCAGCTCGAACGCCGGTACGCCGTCGACGATGAGGTGACGTCCGCCCGGCTCACGGGGGCCGGAGAACCGCAGCGGGGCGTCCACCGTTCCGAGTCGGACCGGTGGAGCGTGATCGATCAGCTCGGTACGAGGTCTGATCGGCCCTTCGGTCATCGGGCTACTTCCGGACGGCCGGCATGATGACGCCGTCGATCACCGACACGAGGAAGTCCCGCGTGACCGGCTCGCGCAACATCAGCACCCGGTAGCTGACCATCGCCTGACTGATGAGCGACAGCGTCTCGACGTCCGCGTCCTCACGGATCTCCCCGCGGTCGATCGCGCGCCGCAACAGGAACCGGTTGACGGCCATGCGCGGCTCCACGATGGCGGAGTGCACGGACTCGGTGAGCTCTGGAGCGTCCGAGATCATCGACATGACCCCGGCGAAGACGCGCATCTTGCGTTCACCGTCGGCGATGGACGGCGCCTTGATGAGCGCGACGAGGTCGCCCCGGAGCGAGCCGGTGTCGGGCAGCTTCGAGAAGTCCGGATCGATCTGCTTCATGCAGGCGACGGCGTCGATCACGAGTTCGGACTTGGACGCCCAGCGCCGGTACAGCGTCGCCTTGCCCGCTTTGGCGCGGGACGCGACCATGTCGACCGTCATCCCGGCGTAGCCCGTCTCGGCCAGGACGTCGAGTGCCGCCTCGAGGATCTCGGCGTCGCGGGAGTGGTCACGCTTGCGTCCGAGCTTCGGGGCGTCTGGCGGAGTCTCGAGCTGCGTCATCGCGGCTCACCTCCCTTTCGTCTCGAGGAACAGCATAGTTCAGGAACTCGTGCGTTCTGGAACTTATCGGTTCCGAAACTGTTCGGTTCCGTATATGCTCCTCAGCATGACCTCGACTCTCACCGCCGGAACCCCGGCCGTCTCCTCACGTCGCTGGTGGACGCTCGTCACCGTCGGCCTCGCGCAACTCATGGTCGTGCTCGACGCCACGGTCGTGAACATCGCGATGCCCGCAGCCCAAGCCGACCTCGGCTTCTCGGACGGCGACCGCCAGTGGATCGTCACCGCCTACTCGCTCGCCTTCGGCAGCCTCCTGCTGCTCGGTGGACGCCTCTCCGACCTCATGGGCCGCAAGCGGGCGTTCATCATCGGACTCATCGGCTTCGCGGTCGCCTCGGCGCTCGGCGGCGCCGCCGACTCGTTCGGGATGCTCGTCGCCGCACGGGCACTCCAGGGCGTCTTCGCCGCACTCCTCGCCCCGACCGCACTCGCCATGCTCACCACCACCTTCACGATCCCGAAGGAACGCGCCAGGGCCTTCGGCGTCTTCGGCGCGATCGCCGGTGCGGGTGGCGCCGTCGGACTCCTCCTCGGCGGGTTCCTGACCGAACAGTTCGACTGGCGTTGGAACCTCTCCATCAACGTGTTCATCGCCGTGATCGCGATCGTCGGCGCCGTCGTCTTCATCACCACGCCGAAGGCTACCGGTCCGCGTCCGAAGCTCGACGTCCCCGGCACCGTGCTCGTCTCAGGTGCGCTGTTCAGCCTGGTGTACGGCTTCGCGAACGCGGAGACCGACGGCTGGGACTCGCCGCTCAGCTGGGGGTTCCTCACCGCTGCCGGCGTGCTGCTCATCGCCTTCGTCCTCTGGCAGCGACGAGCCGCCCACCCGCTCCTCCCCCTGTCGATCGTCCTCGACCGCAACCGCGGAGCGGCGTTCATCTCGGTGATGATCGCCGGAGCAGGGATGTTCGGCATCTTCCTGTTCGTCACGTACTACCTGCAGGCCTCGCTCGGCTACTCCCCGCAGCAGACGGGCTTCGCCTTCCTGCCGATGATCGCGATGCTCGTGCTCGCCGCCCAGCTCGGGACGAACCTCCTCGTCCCGCGCTTCGGACCGAAGGTGATGGTGCCGTTCGGCATGACCCTCGGAGCGGTCGGGATGCTCCTGCTCACCCGACTCGACCTCGACAGCTCCTACCTGGGCGACGTGATGCCCGCGCTCATGGTGCTCGGCTTCGCGATGGGGTCGATCATGCCCGCCTCGATGCAGACCGCGACCCTCGGCGTGGATCGCGCGTTCGCCGGCGTCGCCTCGGCGACGGTCAACACGAGCCAGCAGGTGGGCGGCTCGATCGGTGTGGCGCTGCTCAACACCCTCGCGGCGAGCGCCGCCACGGCCTACATCACGGACAACGCCCCACCGACGGCCGAGGTGCTCGCCCAGGCGGCCATCCGCAGCTACCAGACGGCGTACTTCTGGGGTGCCGGCTTCTTCGCGGTCGGCGCTGTGACCGCGGCGCTGCTGTTCCGCCGACGCAACCAGGGACTCGCCTTGCACCACGCCCCAGAGGCGTCGACGGAGCCGGTGCTCGCGCACTGAGCCGTCGTCGCAGCACCGCCGGCCGTCACGCGAACGTGTGGCGGCCGGCGGTGTCGGGGCGGGGCGGGTGCGTGCTCTCGGGTCAGGCGGGTTCGCGGAGGATCGAGGTCATCTTCTTGCCCTTCGCGACCTCGTCCACCAACTTGTCGAGCTGGCGGATCCGCTGCATGAGCGGATCCTCGATCTCCTCGACGCGGATGCCGCAGATGAGGCCCGTGATGAGCGAGGCGCTGGGGTGCATCGCCGGGGCTTCGGCGAAGAAGGTCTCCATGTCGGTTCCGTCGGCCACCACCCGCTCGATCCCGGCGGCGTCGTAGCCCGTGAGCCACGTGACGACCTGATCGACCTCGGCCTTCGTGTGCCCCTTCCGCTCCGCCTTCGCCACGTAGTGCGGGTAGATGCTGCCGAAGCTCGTCGTGAAGATGCGGTGTCCTGCCATAGCGGCCAGTCTCCCACCGGCGGTCGCCTTGGGCCAGACCGCCCGCTCGATCCGTCGCGGGTCGTCCGCCGTCCGTCGCTGGTCGTCCGCCGCTCGGGGGACGCGTCGGGCCGGAGGGGCTGCCTACGCTGGCTGCATGACGGATCCCGGACAGCTCCCGCAGACGACTTCGCCGTCCTTCTCGACGGCGCCTCCCGCACAGGCCGACACGGTCGAGCCCCCGCGGCGGACGGCGACGTACGACCACGCCCTCCGAGCCGCGCCCGCCTGGTGGCGAGGTGCGCTCGCCCTCCTCCTGCTCGTGGTGGGTTTCCTCATTTTCTCCGTCGCCTTCGGAAGCGTCGCCCTGATCATCGACGTCGCCACCGGGGCGTACACGCTCGACGACGTCGCGAACGGCCTGATGACGTTGACGCCGGTCACGATGCTCGCGAACAACCTGTCGCTCGCAGCGCTCATCCCCGCGTCGATGCTCATCCAGTGGGCGCTCTTCGGCGTTCGGCCACGGTGGCTGTCCTCGGTGGAGGGGCGGTTCCGTTGGCGCTGGTTCGGGCGGCTCGCCCTCATCATCATCCCGGTCTGGGTGGTGTACGTCGGAGGTTCGTTCCTCCTGTCCCCGTTGGAACCCGTCGTGCTCGACGGCACCGTGATCGCCATGCTCGCCGTCGTCGTCCTCACCACACCCCTGCAGTCGGCCGGGGAGGAGTACGGTGCGCGCGGTCTCATCCAGCGCTCCGTCGGCTCCTGGTTCAGCCGCCCGATGACCGCCTTCGTCGTCGGCACGATCGCCTCCGGCGCCGTCTTCGCCTCGGTGCACTTCGCGGGCGACCCGTGGCTCATCGCCTACTACTTCGTGTTCGGCGCCTCGATGTCCTTCGCCGCCCGGGGCACGGGCGGCCTGGAGGCGCCGGTGCTGATCCACGCGACGAACAACCTCCTCCTGCTCGTGCCCACGGCGCTGATGTCGCAGACCGACCAGGTCTTCGAGCGGGGCGACGGGGCCGGCGGACCGTTCATGCTCATCCCGATGGCGTTGTGCGTCGCCGCAGCCGTGGTGAGCACCTGGTGGGGCCGCAGGAACGGCGTCGTCGCGACCGCTCCGCTGCCGCCGAGCCGGGTGACGAAGCAGCACGGCACGCCGCCGACCGCGACGGCCGCTCCGATGGCTACGCCGACGGTGCGCCCGACGACGACGCAGGATCCGTCGGAGGCTCCACCGCGATGACCTGCCCGCCGGTCACGCGCACGAGCTCCTCGAACGTCGTGGGGAAGACCGTGTGCGCGTGGCCGGCCGCGGCCCAGACCTCCGGGTACGCGGCGAGTGCCTCGTCCACGTAGGTGCGGATCGGCTCGGGGTGACCGACCGGCGCCACACCACCGATGACCTGCCCGGTCGCCGCCTTGACGACCTCGGCGTCGGCGCGCTTGAGCCGTCCGCCCAGCCGCTCGCCGAGCCAGGCCGTGTCGACCCGGTGCGCGCCGCTCGTCAGGATCAAGGTCGGTTCACCGTCGAGGGTGAACACAAGGGAGTTCGCGATGGCGCCGGCGGCGACCCCGAGGGCCTCCGCTGCGAGAGCCGCCGTTCGAGCGGCGTCGTCGAGCCACGTGACCTCCCCCTGAGCGCCGCGATCCCGGAGCGTGCGCTCGACGATGGACACGGCCGGGTGCGTTCGATCACTCATACGACCATGGTGCCGCATCGGGTCGCGCGTGCGCGAGGGTCGGTGATCCGGAGCCGCTCGGCGCGTCAGTCCCCGAGCGGCACCAGGGTGACCGGCAGCCCGGCCTCCCTGAGGCTCGCCACGATCTCGGGTGAGGCACCGTCGTCGGTCAACAGGGCGTCGAAGGCGTCGAGTCCGGCGATCCGGCCGAGCTGTCGCACCCCGAGCTTCGAAGCGTCGGCGACCACGACCACGCGTTCGGCCGCGCGGACCATCCTGGCCTTCACCTCGGCTTCGGGCAGGTTGACGTTGGTGACGCCATGCTCGGCGTCGACCCCGTTGCACCCGATGAAGGCGAAGTCGGCGTGGACCTGCCCGAGCAACGACCCGGCGAGGGGGTCGACGAGCGAATGCTGGAGTGGCCGCAGCGATCCGCCGGTCACGATCACCGAGAACCTCGGTATCTCCGACTCGAGCTCGAGGGCGATGGTCAGGCCGTTGGTGATCACGACGAGGTCGGAGAGGTCCCGTCGGGCTTTGAGTGCTCGGGCGAGGGCGAGACCGGTGCTGCCGACGTCGACGATCACGCTCTGTCCGGAGCGCACCATCGCCGCGGCGGCCTCACCGATGCGCTGCTTCGCGTGCGCCGAGGTCGCGGTCGCGAGTTCGATGGGCGACTCGACGGCTCCACGGCCCAACACCGGCATCGCGCCACCGTGCACACGGACGGCGTCGCCCTGGTCGACGAGGGTGTCGAGGTCGGTCCGTGCGGTCACCCGGGAGACACCGAAGTCCTCGGAGATGTCGGCCACGCGGACGAAACCGCGCTCGTCCAGGAGCTCACGGATGCGGTCGCGGCGCAGCGGCGCAGGCAGCTGGATCGGATCATCGACGGACATGCTTGAATCTTCGCCGACTTGCCTATACTTTTCAAGACGAAACGTTGCACGTTTCCGTTCGACAACCCGTTCAGAGGATCCCCATGCCCCAACTCGACGACAGCTTCGTCATCGACCCGGCGATCGCGAGCAGCACCCAGCGCCTCGCCGACGGCCGCGAACTCATCTACTTCGACGACGTCGACACGACGTTGCCCGCGGAACGGCTGCCGGACACCCGCGACCTCGCGGCACGCCCCCCGACCGCGTCCATGCGCCAGGATCCGCTGACCGGCGAATGGATCTCGATCGCCGCGGCACGCCAGAACCGCGTGATGCTGCCGCCCGCCAACCTCGACCCGCTCGCCCCCGCGAGCCCGTCGAACCCCTCCGAGATCCCCGATCAGTACGACGTCGCGGTCTTCGAGAACAAGTCGCCGTCCTTCGGCCCGCTCCTCGAGGACGAGAACGCCCCCGTCGACCTCGCCGACCTCGCGACCATCGGCATCGGGCGGACCCGCACCTCGGTCGGCCGCTGCGAGGTCGTGAGCTTCAGCCCGTCGAGCACCGGCTCCTTCGGCTCCCTCTCCCGCACCCGTGCACGCACGGTGATCGAGGCCTGGGCGCGCCGCACGCACGCGCTGTCGCAGATCGACTCGATCCAGCAGGTGTTCCCGTTCGAGAACCGCGGTGAGCAGATCGGCGTCACCCTCCTCCACCCGCACGGCCAGATCTACTCCTACCCGTACGTGACGCCGCGTACCCAGCGGCTCATCGCGGCGAGCGAGGCGTACGGCCCCGGCCTCTTCGCCGACATCCTCGCGTCGGAGCAGGCCGACGAGCGCGTCGTCCTCGCGGGCGAGCACTGGACAGCCTTCGTCCCCTTCGCCGCCCGTTGGCCCGTCGAGGTGCACCTCATGCCGCACCGGCACGTCCCGGACTTCGCCGCCACCTCCCTCGCGGAGCGCGACGAACTCGCCGTCCTCTACCTGCGGCTGCTCCGCGGCGTCGACGCCCTCTACGACACCCCGACCCCGTACATCGCCGCCTGGCATCAGGCACCCACGCGCGTCCACCGCGACGAGCTCCGACTCCACCTGCAGCTCACCTCGCCGCGCCGTGGCGCCGACCGCCTGAAGTACCTGGCCGGCTCCGAAGCCGCCATGGGTGCGTGGATCGGCGACGTGCCGCCCGAGTCCACCGCCACCGCCCTGCGCGCCGCGATCGCCGCAGCCGACGAGGAGAACCCCGTATGACCGACCTCCAGCAGACCGCCACGAGCGGATTCGAGCGCACCTTCGGCAGCGAACCGAACGGCCTCTGGTCGGCGCCCGGCCGGGTGAACATCATCGGCGAGCACACCGACTACAACGACGGCTTCGTGTTCCCGATGGCGATCGACCGCCGCACGGTCGCGGCCGTCCGCCGACGCGACGACGACCGCATCCGGGTGTCCAGCAGCTTCTCGCCCGAGGTCGTCGAGGCCTCCCTGCGCACGCTCGACCCCGACGCGCTGCAGGGCTGGTCGGCCTACCCGCTCGGCGTCGTGTGGGCGCTCGGGCAGTTCGGCGCGCCCCTTGCGGAGTTGTCCGGCGTCGACATCTACCTCGACTCCGACGTCCCGGTCGGAGCGGGCCTCTCCTCCTCCGCGGCGATCGAAGCGTCGGTCGCCGTCGCCCTCGACGAGATCTGGCACCTGGACCACGACCGCAAGACGCTCGCGAAGATCTGTCAGCTCGCGGAGAACCGCGCCGTCGGAGCACCGACGGGCATCATGGACCAGTCGGCGTCCCTGCTCGGTCGTCCGGACTGCGGGGTCTTCCTCGACTGCCGCTCGCTCGAGACCGACGTCATCCCCCTCGGCTTCGACGAACACGACCTCGAACTGCTGGTCATCGACACGCGCGTGGAGCACGCCCACGTCTCCGGCGGCTACGCGGCGCGACGGGCGTCCTGCGAGGCCGGAGCGGCGGCCCTCGGCGCCGACTCGCTCCGCGACGTCACGGTCGGCGACCTCGATCGAGCCCGCGAGCTCCTCGACGACGAGACGTTCCGCCGCGTCCGCCACGTCGTCACCGAGAACCAGCGCGTGCTCGACACCGTCCGCACGCTGCGCGAGCACGGTCCGACCGCGATCGGCGAGCTGCTCGTCGCCTCGCACGCCTCCATGCGCGACGACTTCGAGATCTCGGTGCCCGAGCTCGACCTCGCCGTCGAGACGGCCATGGCGGCCGGCGCGATCGGTTCGCGGATGACGGGTGGCGGCTTCGGCGGCGCGGCGATCGCCCTCGTCCCGGTGACGCTCGCAGCGACCGTGTCGGAGGCGGTCGGGGCCGCGTTCGCCGAGGCGTCGTTCACGGCCCCGACGATCTTCGCCGTGCGACCCGCGGCCGGCGCGACCCGCGAGGTCTGAGCCCCGACGACGACGGCCCGGTCCCATCAGCGCGAGCTGACGGGACCGGGCCGTTCCAATGCGGAGCGCTACTCGGCGGGCGTCGCCATGCGGACCACGTTCGCGAGGAGACCCACGCGGGTCATGGGTCCGACCCCGCCGGGGTTCGGACTCATCCACGAAGCGACCTCGGCGACGTCCGGTGCGACGTCGCCGACGACGCGGGACTTGCCCGTCTCCGGGTCGGTCTCGCGGCTCACGCCGACGTCGAGGACGATGACGCCCGGCTTGACGGCGTCGCGCGTGACGATGCCGGGGACACCGGCCGCCGCGACGATGACGTCGGCCGTGCGCAGGATGTCGTCGAGACCGACCGTGCCGGTGTGGGTCAACGTCACGGTGGCGTTGACATCACGGCGCGTCAGCAGCGGGCCGATGGCCCGACCGACGGTGACCCCGCGGCCCACGACGACGACGTGCTTCCCGGCCCAGCTGAGCCCGTGGCGCTCGACCAGCTCGACGACGCCCTTCGGCGTGCACGGCAGCGGGGTGTGGATCGGCCGGTTGACGTTGAGCACGAGCCGCCCGAGGTTCGTCGGGTGGAGCCCGTCGGCGTCCTTCTCGGGATCGATACGCTCGAGGATCGCATCGGTGTCGATGTGCTTCGGCAACGGCAGCTGCACGATGTAGCCCGTGCAGCTCTCGTCGGCGTTGAGCTCGTCGATGACGGCCTCGAGATCCTCCTGGGACACCGTCTCCGGCAGGTCGCGACGGATGGACTCCATGCCCACCTCGGCGCAGTCGCGGTGCTTCCCGGCGACGTACCACTGCGAACCCGGGTCGGAACCGACGAGGACGGTTCCGAGGCCGACCGAGATGCCGCGCTCCTTGAGCGCGGCCACCTCGATCGCGATCTCGGACTTGATGACGGAGGCCTTGGCCTTGCCGTCGAGGATCTGTGCGGTCATGCTCCGGGGCCCTACTGCTGCAGGCCGGCGTAGAGCGGGAAACGCTCGGCGAGCGCCGTGACGCGCTCGCGGAGCGCACCGGACTCGGCACCGTTGCGGAGCGCGAGGGCGATGATGTCGGCGACCTCGGCGAACTCGGCGTCGCCGAAGCCACGCGTCGCGAGCGCCGGCGTACCGATCCGGAGCCCCGAGGTGACCATCGGCGGTCGCGGGTCGAACGGCACCGAGTTGCGGTTGACCGTGATGCCGACCTCGTGGAGGAGGTCTTCGGCCTGCTGCCCGTCGAGTTCCGAGGTCCGGAGGTCGGCGAGCACCATGTGCACGTCGGTGCCACCGGTGAGGACGTCGATGCCGGCGGCCTTCGACGCGTCAGTGGTGAGCGCCTCGGCGAGGAGCTTGGCGCCACGGAGTGTGCGCTCCTGACGGTCCTTGAACTCGGCCGTCGCGGCGAGCTTGAACGCCGTGGCCTTCGCGGCGATGACGTGCATGAGCGGCCCACCCTGCTGGCCGGGGAACACGTTGGAGTTGAGCTTCTTGGCGAGTTCCATGTCGCGGCTGACGATGAAGCCGGAGCGCGGTCCGCCGATCGTCTTGTGCACGGTCGAGGAGACGACGTCGGCGAACGGCACGGGCGAGGGGTGCACGCCTGCGGCGACGAGTCCGGCGAAGTGCGCCATGTCCACCCAGAGCTTCGCGCCGACCTCGTCGGCGATCGCACGGAAGGCGGCGAAGTCGAGCTGACGCGGGTAGGCGGACCACCCGGCGATGATGACCTGCGGCTTGTGCTCGAGCGCCTTGTCGCGCACGACGTCCATGTCGACGAGGAAGGTCTCGGGGTCGACGCCGTACGAGACGGCGTTGTAGAGCTTGCCCGAGAAGTTGAGCTTCATGCCGTGGGTGAGGTGGCCACCGTGGGCCAGCTCGAGCCCGAGGATGGTGTCGCCCGGGGTGGCGATGGCCGAGAGCACCGCGGCGTTCGCGGTCGCTCCCGAGTGGGGCTGGACGTTCGCGTACGCGGCACCGAAGAGGCTCTTGGCGCGCTCGATCGCGAGCGACTCGGCGATGTCGACGAACTCGCATCCGCCGTAGTACCGGCGGCCGGGGTATCCCTCCGCGTACTTGTTCGTCAGCACGCTGCCCTGCGACTGCAGGACGGAGACGGGCACGAAGTTCTCGCTCGCGATCATCTCGAGGGTGTTGCGCTGGCGACCGAGCTCCTGCTCGAGGACCGCGGCGATCTCGGGATCGACCTCGGAGAGTGGCGCGTTGAAGGTGTCGGACAAGACTGGCTCCCTTTTGTGACAGAACGGATGTCGGTGATGTGCCGTTTCGGCCCAGGCGTGCGGCCGAATCCGCCCTTGTCTTCAAGGTGCAGGGTCGCTCCCCGATGGTGAACCATCTGAGGCGGAGCGGGCTCCGTCTATACGCCAGTTGCGACTGCTAGCAGCATAGCAACGGGACGGCTGTCGCGCACCGTTCCGGACCGGGTCCCGACGCCGCTGCGACACCCTCCGCACGGGCTGTGACAGGATGGTTCGACTTGTGTTCACCGTCCGAACAAACCCGCTCGGACGGACGCGCACGACGGTCAGCCAGCGAAGGAACCTGCATGAGTCTGCTCCCCCGCCCCCGCTCGCAGCGCTCGGATCCGTCCGCCGAACCGTTCGTGCTCGAGTCGGGGACCAGGGTGATCACCAGCCCCGAAGCCGCCACGCCGGCCCGGCTGCTGGCCGAGGCGCTGCGGACGTCGACGGGGTACGCGATCCCGGTCGACACGGTCGCGGCGGACGAGCGCGGTGCGGATCACCTCGCGACCGGCGGGTGTCCTGCGATCACCCTCAGCATCGACGAACGGCTCACTCCGACACCTGAGGCCTATCGACTGACGGTGACGGCGGAGGGCGTCGACCTGGTCGGTTCCGACGCGGCGGGCGTCCTCTATGCCACACAGACCCTCCGCCAGTTACTCCCGCCCGCCACCTGGGCGCCGCAGGCCAGCGCGCAGGTGTGGGAGGCGGCCGCCGTCGTCGTCGACGATGCGCCGCGCTTCGCCTACCGCGGCGTCATGCTCGACGTCGCACGGCACTTCTTCACGGTCGCGCAGGTGCAGCGGTTCATCGACCAGCTGGCGAGTCTCAAGCTCAACCACCTGCACCTGCACCTCAGCGACGACCAGGGCTGGCGGCTCGAGATCGCCGGCTGGCCGGAGCTGACCGGCATCGGGGCGGCGACGGCCGTGGGCGGTGGCGAGGGCGGCTTCTACACCGCCGCGGACTACCGCGCCATCGTCGACTACGCCGCCGACCGCGCGATCACGATCGTCCCGGAGATCGACGTGCCCGGCCACACCAACGCGGCCCTCGCGGCCTACCCCGAGCTCAATGCGGACGGGGTCGCGCGCGAGCCCTACACCGGCACCGAGGTCGGCTTCTCGAGTCTCGCCATCCGTTCCGAGACCACGTACGCGTTCCTCGAGGACGTCTTCGGCCAGCTCGCGGCGCTCACACCGGGACCGTACCTCCACCTCGGCGGCGACGAGGCACTCGCGACCCCGGAGGCCGACTTCCGCTGGTTCGCCCGACGGGTGTCCGAGCTGGTCGCCGCCACCGGCAAGACCGCCGTCGCCTGGCATGAGTTCGGCGCATCCGGCGAGCTCGCGCCGGGCACCGTCGGCCAGTACTGGAACTACGTCGCACCCGAACCGGGTCACTCCGAGCAGCTGCGGTCGTTCGTGCGACAGGGCGGGCGGGTGATCATGTCGCCGGCCGACGCCGCCTACCTCGACATGCAGTACCCCGACGACGACTCGGCCGGACTCACCTGGGCGGACGGGCCGACGAGTGTGGAACGCTCGGCGGCCTGGGAACCGACCGACGTCGTCGCGGGTGTCGGCGAAGAGGACATCCTCGGTGTGGAGGCGCCGCTCTGGACCGAGACCGTGGGCGACGTCGAGACACTGGAGTTCCTGGTGTTCCCGCGCATCGCCTCGGTCGCCGAGATCGGTTGGTCCGAGCGTCGCGCCGCCGACTGGCCCGACTTCCGGGATCGTCTGGCGGAGATCGCCCGCGGCTGGTCGGCATCGGGGATCGCGTTCCACCGCTCGCCCGAGGTCGACTGGCTCAGCTGAACGGATCGGATCAACGGAAGGTGGCCGGGAGTGGCGCTCGCCCCCGAGCACCACTCCCGGCCGATCGACGGGTTCGCACGATGGCGCCCCCTCCCGTCGAGATCTGCAGCGGTTCGGGTCCGCCGCCCGATGCGCACCGGCCGCGGCACGCATCGTGGCCGTCCGAGGACGACCCGGCCGAGCCCCCGAGGTCGGGAACCCTGCCGTTCACCCTGAGAGAGCGACCCGGCAGCACTTCATGACGCGGGTTCCCGACCCGATCCGTGGATGAGGTCCATCCGGGACGGTCGCGCCGCCGCTCCCCCGTGCGAAGATGAGGATTCCGCGTCATGATCCCGCCCCACCCGACTCTCTCGGGCGGGCATGGTGCCCGGCAGTGCGCAGCATGCAGACGGAGGCATCATGAGCGTGGACGTGACCCCGGCGGTGCCGCTCGCCGAGCGCTCGGACGCGGAGCTGATCGACGGCACGCGCGCGGGCTCGCAGGACGCGTACGGCGAGCTGTGGCGCAGGCACGCGAACGCCGGGCGGACGGTCGCGCGGTCGATCACCTCGAGCCTCGACCCGGACGACCTCGTCTCGGAGTCGTTCGCCCGCATCTATCAGGCGGTCGGTCGCGGGAAGGGCCCGACGGGTGCGTTCCGCCCCTACCTGTTCACCACCATCCGGAACACCGCGGCAGCGTGGGGTCGCTCGCGCCGGGAGACCTCACTCGACACCCTCGACTCGTTCGAGGACCCCGACACGAACGAGGCCTCGTCGATGGAGGCCCTCGACCGCAGTCTGAGTGCTCGGGCGTTCCGGAGCCTGCCCACGCGCTGGCAGGAGGTCCTCTGGTACACGGAGATCGAGGGCATGACGCCCGCCGAAGTGGCGCCCTTGCTCGGCATGAAGCCCAACTCGGTGTCCGCGCTCGCCTACCGGGCTCGTGAGGGGTTGCGGGAGGCCTGGATCCAAGCGCACCTGCAGGCCGTCGACGACGACTCCGAGCACGCCTTCACCATCAGCCGACTCGGCTCCTACGCGCGCGGCAACCTGAGCGCCCGCGACACGGCGAAGGTCGAAGCACACCTCGACGCGTGTCAGCGGTGCACGATCGTCGCCGCTGAGGCGAAGGACGTCGGGTCCCGCATGGCGCTCGTCCTCCTCCCTCTCGTCGCCGGGGCCGCCGGAGCGACCGGCTATCTGGCCTGGTTGCAGACGGACGGACCGGCGTCGACGGCGGTCGTCGCGATGCCGGCGACGGTCACGGGCGGGGCTGCCCTGACCGCGCACCTCGGTGGCCATGCCGCGTCCGGTGCCGCAGTCGGCGGATCCGGTGGGGCCGGGGTCGCCGCCGTGGGTACCGTCGGGGCGGCCACGGCCGCCGGCTCGGCAGGCCTCTCGGGCGGACTCGTCGCGGCGATCGGAGTGGGGGTCGTCGCGGCCGTCACTGCCGCAGCCCTCGTCCTCAGCCCGCTCGTGTTCCCATCCGCCGACCCGGGCACCTCGGTGGCCGCCGGCGAGACCGTGGATCCGCCTGCTGCGGCACCGAACGCACCGTCGTCCACCGGCCCGACCACGCCGGCCACCCCGCTCCCCATGCCGCAGCCGACACCGGACCAGGATGAGACGACCGATCCGACGCCGACGCCCGTGCCGGTGATCCCGGCGACGCCACCGGCGACCACGCCGCCGACTGCTCCCCCGACCGACCCCGTCGATCCGACCGACCCCGTCGACCCGACCGATCCCGTCGATCCGGTGGGCCCCACCGAGCCCGTGCCGCCGACGATGCTCGCGGATTCCGGCGGAGGGTTCCTCTGGCCAGCGTTCACCGGCACCGGAGCACCCGGCGCCACCATCGACATCCTGGAGGGTGACACGGTCCTCGCCTCGACGACCGTCGCGGCCTCGGAGACGCAACGGGCGTCCGAGAGCGGCTGGTCGACCGGGCCGGTCGACCTCGGGCGCACCGGGACGTTCGTGCTGACCGTCCGACAGACCCTCGGCGACGTCGTGACCGTCGGGGCGGAGCCGGTCACGGTGACCGTGGCCGGTCCCGACGTCACGGGCCTCCTCGACCTCCGCGTGCTGCGTGTCCTCGAACTGGGGGCGTCGCTCGTCGTCGTCGGCGCTCCGAACGGCTCCATCGGCTACACCGTCGATGGTGGCGACGAGCAACGCGTCACGCTCGACGCCGCGGGTCGGGCGGTGCTCTCCGGAGACGCGGTCGCGATCGGGCTCCACGAGCTGAGCGTCTGGGGAGCCGACCCCGCCGATCCGTCCCGGCGAGGTCCGTCGGTCTCGGTCGACTACCTCTCGATCGCAGGACTCCTGACGACGGACGTCGCCCTCGCCCTGGACGCCGCTCCGCTGGACGCCGCCCGACTGTCGGCCGTGGCAGCATCCGCCGCCGATCCCGCATCGCCGGCGACCCCGGTTCCGGCAGCGACCGATCCGGCACTCCCCGCTGCGCCCGACGCAGCGCCCACCGCAGAGACCACGGCGGATCCGGCAGCGACGGACACCACCGCGGCGCCTGGGGGAAGCACGACTCAGGAGCCGACGGAGGCGACGCCGGGTCCGGAGGCCGCCCCGGCCGAGTCGGGCATCGCCGTCGAGCCGCCGTCGGACGACCCTCCCACAGCGACGGACACGCCCACCGCGCCCTGACGCCCGCGCCGGGTGATCAGACGGTGACGCGCTTGCGGGTGCGGAGCACGTCCGCGGCCAGGAGCGAGGTCGCGACCACCGCCAGCACGACGTAGACCCAGGGCAGCACGCCGAGTCCGACCTCGGCGAGGAGCAGTGCGCCGAGCGCGGATCCCCCACCGATACCCGTGTTGAACGCCGTCGTGTAGAACGCGTTCGCCGTGTCACGGATGCGCGGGCTCGCGGCATGCAGGAGTCGGGTCTGCATGAGCGGCGGCAACATCCCGAACGCCGTGCCCCAGAGGAAGAACGCGACGAGCGCACCGGGCAGCCAGTCCGTCGAGAGGGTGAGGGCGCTCACCATGGCCGCCGACACCGTCAGCGCGACGAAGAGTCCTGTCGTCGCCCGCTTCGCGAAGACGCTGCCGGTCAGGATCAGGCCGATCGCACCCGCGACACCGTAGACGAGGAGGAGGAGACTCAGCTGGCCCGACGGGACACCCACCTCGCCGATGAGGAAGGGGGCGATGTAGGTGTAGAACGCGTAGTGTCCGGCCATGATCACGCCGACGGCGATGCACACGATCGCGACGGGGACGACGCTCGGATCGCGACCCGTGGCACCGGCGGAAGCCGCATGCGACTCCTCCCGTCCGACGGGCGGCAGTTTCCACCAGACCACGAGGGCACCGAGGAGCATCGCCACGGCCAGGACGCCGAATGCGAGCCGCCAACCGAGGGCGTGCCCGAGCGCCGTGCTGAGCGGGACGCCGAGGACGAAGGCGAGCGTGCCACCGGCGATCGTCACGGACACGGCCCGGGCGAGCTGCTCCTTGGGCACGAGGTGGCCCGCGTAGGCACCGACGACCGCCCAGAAGACGCCGTGGGCCAGTCCGCCGAGGACACGCGTCGCCACGAGGAGCTCGTAGTTCGGCGCCAGCGCGCCGAGGCCGGTGCTGACACCGAGGACGGCGATGACGGCGACGAGCAGCGCATGCCGTGGGACGCGCTTGGTCAGATGGATGAGGGCGGCACTCGACAGCACGACCGTGAACGCGAACACGCTCACGAGGAGTCCGATCTGGGACTCGGTGACGCCGAGCGACGTGCTCATCTCCGGGAGGAGCCCGGTCGGGATCATCTCCCCGGTGACCGAGAGGAAGGTCCCGGCCGCGAGCGCGATCAATCCCACCCACGGGAACGGGGGCGAGGTCGGCTTGGTCGGTTCGGCGGGGCGCGCCGAGGAGGGAGGAGAGGAGGTCATCGGATCGCTCCAACGATGGCGTTCACCCGTCGGCCGACACGGCGGACGAGTTCGTCTACGCGCTGATGTGCGCGCCCAGGGCCGACCGACATCCGGCGACCGCGGACGAGTCTACCCGAGGCCGGGAATGCGACGGCCTCGGTCCGACGTTGCACGTGAGGTGAAGGTGACAGAGAGGCCGCACATGCGCATCGCAGAACTCGCTGAACGGACGGGCGTCCCGGCGTCCCGGCTCCACTCCTACGAGCAGGAGGGCCTGCTGGCCCCGGTGCGGGCCCCGCACGCGCTCGACGAGTACGGGCCGTCCGCGGTCGACCACGTGATCACGGTCGACAACCTGGTCGACGCGGGTCTCACGACCCGACTCGTCCGCGTGGTCCTCGACCTCGACGACACCCGTGCCGCGCGGCCCGTGGCGGACTGCTCACGGGCGACCGCCGAATCCCTCAGGACGCAGATCGCCTCGATCGACGACCGCATCGACTGCCTGCAGCGCAGCCGCGAGACCGTCCGGTCCTACCTGCGGCAGTCCTCGCACGCCGACCTCGTCGACGAACGGTCCGTCCCGGCGGCCTGAGCCTCCCCCGGCCGGTACCCTGGGGCGGTGACGAACTCGACCGACCCCACCGCCGCGCCCGCCGCTCCGCACGAGCGCTCCGTCCACTGGGTCCTCTCCATCATCTGCGAGGACCGCCCGGGCATCGTGCACGCCATCAGCGGCGCGATCGTCGAGGCCGACGGGAACATCACCGAGAGCCAGCAGTTCTCGAGCGACGACACCGGGCGGTTCTTCATGCGCTTGCAGGTCGAAGCGGCGGTCACCAGGGACCGGTTCGAGGCGGCCATCGCCCCGGTCGTCGAGCATTACGCGCTGGACTGGCGACTCGATGTGGTCGGGCGCCCGCTGCGGACGCTCGTCCTGGCGTCGACGGCCGCGCACTGCGTCAACGACCTCCTGTTCCGCCAGCGCGCCGGCCAGCTCCCCGTCGAGATCCCGCTCGTCCTCAGCAACCACGGCTCGCTCCGCGACCTCGCCTCGTTCTACGGCGTGCCGTTCGAGTCGCTGCCCGTCACGGACGCCGCTTCCAAGGCGGCGTTCGAGGCCCGGGTCATCGCCGCGGTCGAGGAGTACGACATCGAGCTCGTCGTCCTCGCCCGGTACATGCAGATCCTCTCCCCCGAGCTGTGCGAACGCCTCGCCGGGCGGGCCATCAACATCCACCACTCGTTCCTCCCCGGGTTCAAGGGCGCGAACCCGTACAAGCAGGCGCACGCGCGTGGGGTGAAGCTCATCGGGGCGACCGCCCACTTCGTGACGAGCGACCTCGACGAGGGGCCGATCATCGAGCAGAACGTCGTCCGCGTGGACCACTCGCGTTCGCCGGCGGAACTCGTCGCGATCGGGCAGGACGAGGAGAGCCGCACCCTGACGCAGGCGGTGAAGTGGTTCGCCGAGGACCGCGTCCTGCTCGACGGCGCTCGGACCATCATCTTCCGCTGAGGCGGGCCGGGACTCCCACCACGCGCCGTAGAATCGTGTGGTGTCTGAACGAACTCCCGCCGACGTGAAGATCGGCCCCACCGAGATCCTGCGCTTCTTCCTCGACCTCTTCGCCTTCTTCTCGCTCGGGTTCTGGGGCGTCGCGGTCTGGCCGTTCCCCCTCAACGTCGTCGTCGGCATCGCCGCACCGGTGGTCGCGATCATCCTGTGGGCGCTGTTCCTGTCGCCCCGCGCGGTCATCCGGATCGACCTCTACGGCCAAGCCGTCGTCGAACTGCTCATCTTCGCCGCGGCGGCCCTCGCCTGGCTGCACCTCGGGCAGCCGATCATCGCGGCGGTCTTCGCCGTGATCGCGGTCGCGAGCGGCGTCATCCGCGGACGGAGGCAGCTCGCATGACGGACCTCCTGATCCACTCGGCCACCAAGATCGACGTCGACGGCCAGGTCGACGCCTTCTGGTTGCACGCGGTCGACGGGGTCATCCGCGCGACCGGATCCGGCGACGACTGGCGGTCACTCCCCCTCGGCGCCGGTGCCCTCGTGCACGATGCCGACGGAGGCCACCTGACGCCCGGGTTCATCGACCTCCACGTGCACGGTGGTGGCGGGGCGTCGTTCGACGACGGTCGCGACGCCATCGAGCGCGCCCTCGCCGTCCACCGAGCGCACGGCACGACCCGGTCGCTCATCAGCCTGGTGTCCAACCCGGTCGACGCGCTCGTCGCGAGTCTCGACGGGATCGCGGACCTCGTCGCCGAGGACCCCCTCGTGCTCGGCTCCCACCTCGAGGGGCCGTTCCTGTCCCCCGTCAAGAAGGGCGCACACGACCCAACCGCCCTCATCGACCCGAGCCCGGCCATCGTCGAGCGGCTCATCGATGCGAGCCGCGGCACCCTGCGCCAGATCACGATCGCCCCGGAGCTGCCGAACGCGCTCGAAGCGATCCAGGTGCTCGTCGAGGCCGGTGTCATCGTCGCCGTCGGGCACACGGACGCCGACGAGGCCCTGACGAAGACGGCCTTCGACCTCGGTGCACGTCTCGTCACCCACGTGTTCAACGCGATGAACGGGATCCACCACCGCGCGCCTGGGCCGATCATCGCCTCCTTCGCCGACGAGCGGGTGACGGTCGAACTCATCCTCGACGGAGAACACGTGCACCCCGACGTGGCCAAGCTCGCGTTCGAGCAGGCTCCAGGCCGCGTCGCCCTCATCACCGACGCGATGGCGGCGGCCGGGTCCTCCGACGGCCGCTACCTCCTCGGCGCCCTCGAGGTCCAGGTGACGGACGGCCTCGCGAGGCTCGTCGAAGGCGACTCGATCGCCGGCTCCACCCTGACCCTCGACCGCGCGCTCCGCCTGGCGATCGGAAGCGGGATCCCCGCCGCGGAGGCCGTCGGAGCCCTCACCAGCACCCCCGCCCGCGTCCTGGGCCTCGGCGAGCGCTTCGGACGCCTGGCCGTGGGATACGCCGCGGACGCGGTCCTCCTCGACCACCGCTGGTCCGTCCAAGCGGTCTGGGCCGACGGAACCGCCCTGCCGCGATGACCGCACCGAACGTCCTCGACGCCCTCCGCGACGCCCTCGGCGACGCGGTGTCGACGACGGATGTCGACCTGGCGGCGGCACGGACCGACAAGTCCGGGCACGTGTCGGACGCAGCGCCCATCGCCGTGGTCTCCGCGCGTTCCATCGAGGACGTCCAGACCGTCATGCGGATCGCGACGGCGACCGGGACGCCGGTCGTGACGCGGGGCGCCGGCACAGGACTCGCGGGCGGCGCCCTCGGCGGGGCGGGCGAGATCGTGCTGTCGACCCTCGGGATGACGCGGATCCACGAGATCAACGAACCCGATCTGCTCGCGGTCGTGGATCCCGGCGTGATCAACGGCGCCTTCAACGATCTCCTGCTCACCCGTGGGCTCTGGTTCGCCCCGGATCCCGCGAGCCGGGCGATCTCGACTGTGGGCGGCAACATCGCCACCGGCGCCGGCGGCCTCCTGTGTGCGAAGTACGGGGTGACCCGGGACGCCGTCCTGGCGCTCAAGGTCGTCTTGGCCGACGGCCGACTCATCAGCGTCGGTCACCGAAGTGTCAAGGGCGTGACCGGGCTCGACCTCACGAGCCTCATGGTCGGATCCGAGGGTGTCCTCGGCGTCATCGTCGAGGCGACCGTCCGCATCAGGCGGATCACCCCCGGTACCGTCGCGACGATCGCCGCGTACTTCCCGGACGTCGTCACCGCTGCCGGTGCCACGGCGGCCGTCACCGCGGCGGGCATCCAGCCGTCCATCATGGAACTGCTCGACCCCGTCGCACTCGTCGCCGTCCACCGGTACCTGCAGCTCCCGACACCGAGCAGCGGCGAAGCGCACGTGGTCATCCAGACCGACGGACCGAGCGCCGAGCTCGAAGCAGCGGCCGTCCTCGAGGTGTTGCGTGCCGCCGGTGGCCGCGCCGAGATGTCGACCGACCACGCGACCGGTGAGCACCTGCTCGCGGTCCGCCGCGCCCTGCACCCCTCGCTCGAATGGTTCGGCACCCCGCTCATCGAAGACGTCTCCGTGCCCCGTAGCCAGCTGGCGGCGATGTTCGCCGAGATCGGCGACATCGAGCGGCGCTACGGGATCACCATCCCGACGGTCGCGCACGCCGGCGACGGCAACCTCCACCCGAACTTCGTCTTCGAGGGCACCGAGGTACCGGACCACATCTGGCAGGCGGCCGAGGAGCTGTTCACCGCCGCGCTCCGTCTCGGCGGGACGCTGACGGGTGAGCACGGGATCGGACTGCTCAAGAAACGCTGGCTGGGCGACGAACTCGGTGCCGACCAGCTCGGACTCCAGCACGGGATCAAGCGGCTCTTCGATCCGCAGAACCTGTTGAACCCCGGCAAGGTGTTCTGAGCGTCAGCCCTTCGACAGGCCCAGGGACCACCCTTCGACAGGCTCAGGGACCACGACAGGCCCAGGGTCCGGAGATGTCCGTTCCCTGAGCCTGTCGACGGGTTGCCCGGCTAGGAGAGCGTCGCCTGCCGAGCGGTGACCTGCGCGAGCACCGCCGGAGCCAGCGGGTGCTCGGGCGCGAGCCCCGTGACCTCCTCGACGAACGCCTCGGCAGCCAGGTCGTGCAGCTTGGCCTGCAGCTCGACGCTCTGCTCGTCGTCACTCACGTCGAACTCCAGTGCAGCTCCGATGGCGGCGACGAGGGCGTCGTGACCCATCCCGCGCTCGGCGAGCTCGGCGGCGGGTCCGATGAACCGTTCGGTCCGGCTCAGCTTGCGCAGCGGCTGGCGACCGACGCGCTCGACGGTGTCGGGCAGGTGCACGTTGGCGAACCGACGCAGGATCGTCTCGCGGTACTCGCGCTGCGCGTCGACGTCGAGGCCGTGCTTCGCCACGAGCAGGGCGGAGGTCTCCTCGAGCACCGCACCGACGGCCGCCGCGATGGACGGTTCGGCGAGCGCCTCGGCGATCGTCCCGATACCGGCGCGAGCACCGAAGTAGGCGACGGAGGCGTGACCGGTGTTCACCGTGAACAACTTGCGCTCGATGTACGGGGCGAGCTCCTCGACGAAGTGTGCGCCGGGGATCGATGGGAGGGAACCGTTGAAGGCCGGGGTCTCGATGGCCCACTCGAAGAAGGTCTCGACGGTCACGTCGATCCCCTGCCCGGCGGGCTGGCCCGGGACGATGCGGTCGACGGCCGTGTTCGCGAAGACGGCGCGGCCCGCAAGCGACTCCCAGGCGGTGTCGCCGACGGCCTGCCGCACCTCGGCGGCGAGCAGGTCGGTCGCGTTGATCGCGTTCTCGCAGGCCATGACGGCCAGCGGTGCCGCGTCGGCCGGACGGGCGGCGATGCCGCGGGCGATGACCGGCGCGACGAACCGCAGGATGGTGGGCCCGACGGCGGTGGTCACCACGTCGGCGGCGGCGATCTCGGCGACGAGCGCCTCCTCGTCGGTCGCGCTGTTGATGGCGCGGAACCCGGTGACGACCGTGTCCTTCGCGCCGTCGCCCACCTCGTGGACCGTGTAGCTGTCGGCCGCGGCGATGGCTCCGATGAGCTCCGCGTTGACGTCCGCGAAGACCACCTCGTAGCCGCCCTCGTGGAGGAGGAGGCCGACGAACCCGCGTCCGATGTTCCCGGCGCCGAAGTGGACGGCCCGCATCACTCGTTGACCTCGCTCAGGAGTGCGTAGAGCTCCTCCGCGGTCTCAGCGGCGAGCAGCTTGGCGACCTCGTCGTCCTCGGAGAAGATGATGGCGATCTTGGAGAGGATCTCCATGTGGCCGCCGTCCTTGCCGGCGATGCCGACGACGAAGCGCACCTCCTCGCCGTCCCAGTCGATGGGGGTCTCGTACCGGGTGAAGGACAGGGCGGAATCGCGGACCGCCTCCTTCGCGTCGTTGGTGCCGTGCGGGATCGCGAGGAGGTTGCCCATGTAGGTCGACACCGACTGCTCACGCGCGAGCATGGCCTCGAAGTACTCGTCGGTGACCGCTCCCGCCGCCTCGAGGGCGTCGGCCGCGCGTCGGATGGCCTCCTCCTGCGTCACCGTCCCGGTGACGATGGTGATGCGGTCCTGGGTCAGTACCTGCGACATGGCTTCCTCTGCATTCCTCGTGGAGGGCTCCGCCGATGCGGCCGGGAGCCCGGTGAAGGGTGGTGGGTGTGGCCCGGGGTGCACGCCCTTCGCGCGCACCCCGGGATCGTTCCGTTGCTAGTGTGCTCCCTCTCCGCGGAGCAACTCCACCACCTCGTCGTACTTCGGGGAGTTCATGAAGTTGTCCACCGACATGTGGACGGCGCTCGGCGTCTTCTCCTTCGCGCGGTCCGTGAGCTCCCGCTGGGTGATCACGAGGTCGACGTCGTCGGCGAGGTTCGCGATCGCCTTGTTCGTGACGGTGATCTCGTCGATGCCGGCCTTCTTGATCTTGTTGCGGAGCACCGAGGCGCCCATGGCGCTGGACCCCATACCGGCGTCGCACGCGAAGACGATGTTGCGGATCGGACCACGCTCGAGGGTGGTGACGACGCCCTCGTCGACGACGTCGGCACCGGCGGCGGCGCTCCCGGCCGAGAGGTTGCCGAGCACGCTGGACTTCTTGCCCTTCGCGGCCTCGGTGGCTGCGACGGCGGCCGAGAGGTCACCGGCGTTCTCGTTCTCCAGGTCGCGCTTGCGGCTCGCCCGGAGGATGATCGCGGAGATCGCGAACGACACGGCTGCCGCGACGATGACCGAGAGGATCACGCCGATGTAGCTGTCTGGAGCCGTCTGGATGAGCACGGCGATGATGCTGCCCGGCGAGGCCGGGGCACGCAGACCCGTGTTGAACGCGACGTTCGTCGCCACACCGGCCATGCCGCCACCGATGGCCGCGAAGACGAGCATCGGCTTCATGAGCACGTACGGGAAGTAGATCTCGTGGATGCCGCCGAAGAACTGGATGATGACCGCACCGGGGGCAGAGGCCTTCGCGAGACCGATGCCGAAGAAGCAGAACGCGAGCAGGATGCCGAGGCCGGGGCCGGGGTTCGCCTCGAGGAGGAACAGGACCGACTTGCCGGTCTCCTCGGACTGCTGGACGCCGAGCGGGGTCAGCACACCGTGGTTGATGGCGTTGTTCAGGAAGAGGATCTTGCCGGGCTCGATGAAGATGCTCGCGATCGGCAGGAGCGAGTTGGCGACGAGCCAGTCGACGACGCCCTCGAGGAAGCTGCTGAGCGCGGTGACGATCGGCGCGATGCCGTAGAACCCGCCGATGGCGAGGAGCGCGCCGAGGATACCGGCGGAGAAGTTGTTTACGAGCATCTCGAAGCCGGCCTTGATCTTGCCGTCCCAGAGGCGGTCCGCCTGCTTCATGAGCCATGCGGCGAGCGGGCCCATGATCATCGCACCGATGAACATCGGGATCGCGCTGCCGACGATGACGCCCATGGTCGCGATGGAGGCGACGACGCCACCACGCTCACCGTAGATCATCCGGCCACCGGTGTTCGCGATGAGCAGCGGGAGCAGGTAGGTGATCATCGGGCTGACGAGACCGACGTACTGCGGGAAGGTCGTGCCGTCGTCGGCCTGTGCGAGTGCCGTCGCGGCACCCTGCCACCCGATGACGTCGGCGTTGCCGAAGCCGCCGAGCACGCCGTTCGGGAGCCAGCCGGTGGCGATGAAGAACGCCGTGATGAGGCCCCAGGCGATGAAGGCCGCGATGTTCGGCATGACCATGCCGGAGAGGAAGGTGCCGAATCGCTGAACGCCGACTCGTGCACCTCCCGGCTTCTTGGGAGTAGACGTCGTTGTCATGATGATGTTGCCTCTTTCATTTCGGGAGTGGTCGCGGCGGTGGCCGCTGCCCTGGCCTCGGCGGCGCCGTCGGTGGCCAGTGCTGCTGCTGCGATGCGTCGGGCGTCGTCGAGCGTGTACTGCTGGAGGGAGTGCCGGACGTCGGCGAGCGCCGACGGCGACATGGACAGGGTGGTGGCGCCGAGTCCGACGAGGACGACGGCGAGGAGCGGGTCGGCGGCTGCTTCGCCACAGATGCCGACGGGCTTGCCGTGATGCCGGCCGGCTTCGCCGACGAGCTGCACGAGACGGAGGACCGCCGGGTGCCACGGGTCTTGAAACGCACCGACGGAGCCGAGCAGGCGGTCCGCGGCGAGGGTGTACTGCGTGAGGTCGTTCGTCCCGATCGACGCGAACCCGGCATGGGCGAGGACGCGGTCGGCGAGGAGTGCACTCGACGGCACCTCCACCATGACGCCCGGCGTCTTGAGGCCGTACTCGGCGGCGATCGCCATGAAGTACTTCGTCTCCTCGACGGTCGACACCATCGGCGCCATGACCCAGAGGTCCGCGTCGGTCGCCGCGTCGGCCTGGGCGAGTGCGGTGAGCTGCTCGCGCAGGATGTCCTCGCTCGCCCGGAGCGCGCGGAGTCCGCGGAGCCCGAGCGCCGGGTTGTCCTCGTGCGCGTCGTTCAGGAATGCCAGCGGCTTGTCGGCACCGGCGTCGAGCACCCGGACGACGACCTTCTTGCTGGGGAAGGCGCGCAGCAGCTTCTCGTAGTGCGCACGCTGCTGTTCGACGGTCGGCGCGAGCGCCTGGTCGAGGAAGAGGAACTCGGTCCGGAAGAGGCCGACGCCCTCGGCGCCGAGCTCCGCTGCGGCGTCGGCGTGTTCGGCAGACCCGAGGTTCGCGAGGAGCGGCACGGCAGTGCCGTCGGCGAGCGCGCCGGGGATGGCCGGGGCGTTGACCAGGGCGAGCCGGTCGGCGATGCGCTGCTCGGTCTCCGCCACCAACTCGGGCGTGGGGTCGACGGTGACCGCGCCGGTCGCCGCGTCGACGACGAGCGTCGTGCCGTCGGTGAGGTCTGCGGCACCGACGACGCCCACGATGGCGACGATCGACTTCTCGCGGGCGAGGATCGCCGTGTGGGAGGTCGGGCCTCCGTCGCTCGTGACGAGTCCGAGCACCAGGTCGAGGTCGAGCAGGGCGGTGTCGGCCGGCGCGAGGTCGCGGGCGACGAGGATAAACGGGTGACCGGGCGAGGGGACGCCGGGTGCCGGGACCCCCATGAGGTCCGCGATGACCCGCTGCGACACGTCGTCGAGGTCGGCGGCACGTTCGCCGAGGTACCCGCCCATCGCCGCGAGCTGGTCGCGGAACGACGCGAACGCGGCGTAGACGGCCCATTCCGCGGTCTTGCCGTTGGCCAGGCGGGTGGCGATCTCCTCAGCCAGCGTCGGGTCCTCGGCCATCATGGCCTGCGCTTCGAGCACGTCGCGTGCGGCGCCACCGGCGGCTGCACCGCGGGCTTCGAGCTCGCGGGCGACGGCGGCGAGGGAGGTGTTCGCGCGCTCGGTCTCGGTCGCGAGGTCGAGAGTGCTGGCGACGTCCGCCGGCGCCGGGAGCGGATCGGCCATCCGGGCGATCGGGCCGACGGCGACCCCCTGGCCGATGCCGATGCCCTGGAGCGCGCCCACCGGACTACTGCTCGTCATGGTCGGTCACCAGGAGCTCGGAGAGGGTGTCGAGGGTGCCCTCGGCTGCTGCGCCTTCGCCCTCGACGGACAGGGTCACGTAGTCGCCGTGTTCGACGGCGAGGGCGATGACGCCGAGGATGCTCGCCGCGTTGACGGCCTTGCCACTGCCCTTGGCGATGGTCACCGGGACCCCGGCGTCCTTCGCAGCCTGCGTGAACAGCTTCGCGGGCCTGGCGTGCAGGCCGTGCGACGAGCCGATGCGGACGGTTCGAGTTGCCATGGGGTTACCTCCTGGTTGGTGACTGGATCGAGAGGACGAGTTCGAGGGCTCTGGCGCCGCCTTCGACGCCGAAGACGTCGCCGGGGAGGACGGCCACGGCGGTGCCGAGTGGCTCGGCCACGGCGCGGAGCGCGGGCTCATGATCGGCGAGGTGGGCTCCAACGAGCAGCACGTCGACACCGTCGAGGGTGAGCGTGCCGGTGAGCACCTGGGATTCGGCGCCGGCTTCGACCGAGACGTCGAGGGACTGGTCGGCTGCGGCACGTCGGAGGCGTTGCGCCATGAACGTGCTCGACGCACCCGCGCCACAAATCACCAGGATCTTCATCGAACCTTCTCCAGAACCGCCGATTGCCTACCGAACCATCATTCCCTCGGGCGGGTCGCCGCTCCACCAGAAGCTCTTCCGGCGGGGCGGAAAGGTCCTCGAACGCGCGGAAGCGCGTCGGATGATGGTTGACTCGGTGAAGCGGTTCGCCCGGACCGCGCGAGGACCGTCCGCCGGAGAGGGGCATCGTGGCACGCGAGAAACACGACCGCATGCTCGGCTACCTCGCAGGCCGCGACGGCTGGACGACGGCGACCGAGGTCGCCGAGGTCCTCGGTGTCACCCCACGCAGCGTGCGCAGCTACGTGACGGCGGTCAACACCCGCACCGCACCGCACGACGTCGTCGAGTCGGGTCCGAACGGCTACCGGCTGAACGCGGACGGGTACGCCGTGTACCGCCGGCGAGCAGCGTCGGCCTTCGAGTCCGAGACGCCTCGGGACCGACTGTACGGTCTCGTCCGCCTCCTCATCAGCGCGCCGACCGGCATCGACGTGCACGAGACGGCGCAGCGCCTGCACGTCAGCGAGTCGACCGTCGAGGGTGATCTCGGCCGCGTCCGCGCCATGTTGGCCGACACCGCACTCACGCTCGACCGGTCGGGGTCGACCGTCACCATGGCGGGCGGCGAGACGGAACGTCGCCGACTACTCAGCCGCATGTTCCGCGACGAGACCGACCGGGGCATCGTCGAGCTCGAAGCGCTCCAGCGGGCCTTCGCGCCGAACGAGTTCAGCCCGTTCAAGGGCGAGCTCCTCGACGCCTTGACCGCCCGCGGTTACTACGTCAACGAGTACGGGATCGCGAACGTCCTCCTGCACATCGCGATCGCGATCGACCGCGTCACCAAGGACCGCCCCGCGGAGCCGACGGACCACGCGCCACGGACGCCGGAGGTCGAGGCGGTCGCGGAGGACCTGCAGCGGCTGGTCGACGCCCACTTCCACGTCGCCCTCGGGGAAGCCGACCTCGTCTACCTGAGCTACCTGCTGGTCACGCGCGTGGTCACCCCGGGGAGCGGCGCGTCCGCCGAGGTGCTCGTCGACGACTACGTCGACCAGGCCGACCTCGCGGCGGTCCGTCAGGCCGTCGACCGCGCGGGCCGCGAATACCTCGTCGACCTCTCCGACGAGGACTTCATCGTGCGGCTCACCCTGCACGTGCAGAACCTCATCCGCCGGGCGCAGGACCAGTCCTACTCGCGGAACCCGCTCACCCGGTCGATCAAGACCTCGTACCCGATGATCTACGAGCTCGCGGTCTTCATCGCGAGCCAGCTGCAGCGCCACGGCTCCATCGTCATCAACGACGACGAGATCGCGTACATCGCCATGCACGTCGGTGCCCAGCTCGAACAGACGGCTCGCAAGGAGGCCCTGCTCGGCTGCACAATCGTCTCGGCCGGCTACTACGACATGCACGAGGTGCTCCGCCGACGCGTCGAGTCGCAGCTCGGCGACGTCCTCGACGTCCGATCCGTGATCACCCGCACCGACGTCGACTGGTCGGCCATCGACAGCGACCTCGTGCTCACGACCATCGAGCCTCCTACCCCGGCCGACGGCATCGTCGTCATCCAGCCCTTCCTCACTGCGGCCGACGTGGAGCGCGTCCGCGGCGCGGTCAGCCGGGTGCGCCGCTCCTCCCGTCTCTCGGAGATCAGCGACGAACTGCTGCAGTACTTCCACCCGGACCTCTTCCTCCGCAACGCGCACGCGGCCGACGAGGAGGCGATGATCCGGCTGCTCGGCGAACGCATGATCGATCGCGGGATCATCGACGAGAGCTACCTCACGGCGGCGATCGAGCGGGAGCGCATGTCGTCGACCGCGTTCACCGACACCCTGGCGGTGCCGCACGCGATGACGATGACGGCCCACTCGACGGCCATCGCGATCGCCGTGAACGAGACACCGATGGAGTGGGGTGGAGCGCGCGTGAGCGTCGTCGCGCTCGTCGCGTTCAGCGAATCGGGTCGCGCCGCCTTCCAGACCGTCTTCGACCAGTTCGTCGAGGTGTTCTCGGAGCGGTCGAGCGTCGCCCGCATCATCCGGCGCTCCGACGACTTCGCGGGCTTCATCGACGAGCTCGTGCACGTCATCGACGCCTGAGCGCCCACGGAGCCGTCCCGGTCACCGAGCCGCCGCGGTCTCCGAGCCGCCGCGGTCACCGAGCTTGTCGAGGTGCTCAGACGTGTTCGGTCACCACGACGGCCGTCGTACCCGGCTCGAGTGCTTCGAAGCGGTGCGGCACGTCGCCGGCGTGGGAGAGGTAGTCCCCTGGCCCGAGTTCGACCTCCTCGCCGACGGGGCCGATCGACGCCCGGCCGGTGCTGATCACCCAGTGCTCGATGACCCCGGGCGAGTGCGGTTCGGACAGCCGCGGCGCCCCCGGCTCGACGACGATGCGGTAGATGTCCCGCCGGGCGTTCGGCGGGCAGGCCGACAGCACCGTCGCGACGTAGTTCGCTCCGGACGCGGCGAGCGTCGGCCCCTCCCCTGCCCGGATCACCTGGACGGGCCGTCGCACCGGCTCGACGAGGCGAGCGAACGGGACGTCGAGGGTGACGCTCAGCGACCAGAGGGTCTCGAGGCTGGGATTGCCGAGTCCCGCCTCCAGCTGGGACAGGGTCGACTTCGCGATCCCCGCGCGACGGGCGACCTCGGCGAGGGAGAGACCGGCACGCTGCCGCTCGCGGGTCAGTGCCGCTGCGACCGCGGCGTGCGGCGCTCCGTCGTCCGGTTGCTCCACCTGGGACATGCGTTCACTCCAATGGGCCGTGCGTTCGATTTGACGAACGATGGGCGGTCGTTCAACATAGTGTACGTGCGTTCGATATGGATTCTGCTCGGTCGGAGGACCACCCGCGCCATCGCGCTCGTGTGCGTCGCCGACGGACTCGTCGGCATCTCCTACGGCGCGGTCGCCGTCCACTCCGGCCTGCAGCCCTGGGTGGTGTTGGCACTCGCCCTGCTCGTGCTCGCCGGCGCCTCGGAGATCCTGTTCGTCGGCATCGTCGCGGCCGGAGGCAGCCCGCTGACGGCCGCACTGGCCGGCCTGCTCGTCAACGCGCGACACCTCCCCTTCGGCCTCGCGATCCACGAGGTCGTCGGCACGGGCTGGCGCCGGATCCTCGGGACGCACCTGCTCAACGACGAGTCCGTCGTCTTCGCCCTCGACCAGGACACGCTCGACCGCAAGCGCGCCGCCTTCTGGGCGTGCGGGCTCGGCATCCTGCTCTGCTGGCCCGCCGGGGCGGCGCTCGGGGCGTTCGCCGGTTCGGTCATCGAGGATACGGACGCGTTCGGGCTCGACGCGATGTTCCCGGCGGTCCTCCTGGCGCTCATCTTCCCCGCACTCCGCGAGCGCCGCACGAGGCGAGCCGCACTCGTCGGAGCCGTCGTCGCCGTCGCTGCGACCCCGTTCCTGCCGGCGGGCGTGCCCGTGCTCCTGTCCCTCGTCGGCTTGCTTCTCGGGTTCGGCCGCCGACGGCCGACGAAGCAGGTCGCCTCGTGAACCAGTCCCTCATCGTCCTGGCCGGGATCGTCATCCTCGCGGCGGGGACCTACGCGTTCCGTCTGGCCGGACCACTCCTCCGCACCCGCGCCGAGGTCTCGGAACGCGTCGAGACCCTCCTCGCCGATGCCGCGATCGTCCTCCTCGCCGCCGTACTGGCGACCACCGCACTCACGCAGGACCAGCAGTTCGCCGGTGTCGCGAGGCTCTCGGGCGTGCTCGTCGCCGGCGTCCTCGCGTGGCGGGAGGCGCCGTTCGTCGTGATCGTGCTGGCCGCGGCCGTCAGTACCGCGCTCCTGCGCCTGGCCGGCGTCGCCTGATCCGTCCCTGACCCACCGACCGGTCCCCGACCCACCGACCGGTCCCCGACCCACCGACCGGTCCCTGAGCCTGTCGAAGGGCGACCGCCTCGGGTATCGCGGTCAGATCCCCTGCCAGGCCGGCTTGTTCGCGTAGGCGTAGCGGTAGTAGTCCGCGTGCTGGAGCTCGGACGCCGCCGCCTCGTCGATGACGACGGTGGCGCGCGGGTGCAACTGCACGGCGGAACCGGGCAGGCTCGCCGACAGCGGCCCCTCGAGTGCGGCGGCGATGGCCGCCGCCTTCCCGGCGCCGAACGCCAGGAGCACGAGATGCCGCGCCCGCAGGATGGTGCCGAGCCCCTGGGTGATGCAGTGCATCGGGACGTCGTCGATCGAGTCGAAGAACCGCGCGTTGTCGCGACGGGTCTGCTCGGTGAGCGTCTTCACCCGGGTCAGGGAGGCGAACGACGAGCCGGGCTCGTTGAACCCGATGTGGCCGTCGGTGCCGATGCCGAGGATCTGCAGGTCGACGCCACCGGCGGCTTCGAGCGCCGCCTCGTAGTCCGCACCCGCATGCTGGATGGTCTCCGTCGCGCCGTTCGGCACGTGGATGCGCTCCGGCACGAGTCCGAGCGGTTCGACGACCTCGCGGGTGATGACGGACCGGTACGACTCGGGGTGCCCGGCCGGCAAGCCGACGTACTCGTCGAGGGCGAAGCCGCGCACCTGCGACAGGTCGAGTCCGCGCGCCCGCTCGGCGAGCGCCGCGTAGACGGGTACCGGCGTGGATCCCGTCGCCAGCCCGAGGACGGCGTCGGGCCGCCCCGAGATCAGCGCGACGACCGCCTCGGCGACGAGCTCGCCTGCGGCAGCTGCATCCTTCACGATCACGACTTCAGCCATGTGATGACGCTCCTCTTCCTACGAGTGCCGCGCCGACCGCCGCGACGGGTGACCCCGTCGGCACGAAGCGCACCCGCTGTTCCAGGTGGAGTGATTCGACGAACCGGGACCCGGCGGCGGATTCGGCCAGGGCCTCTCGGATGACGGCGAGCAGGCGCCCGCCGAGCGCGGTGAGTCCCCCACCGAGGACGATGTCGTCGGCGTCGACGGTGAGGGTCAGGATGCGGACGGCCGCCGCGGCGCCGTGGCCGAGACGCGCTCGGAGGGCGATGGCGCGCGGGTCTCCGGCGTCGGCGTGGTCGAACATCTCGAGCACGGGGAACGCTGCGCTCCCACCCCAGGCGGTGGCGACGGCGCCGCCGGCGGCCATCGTCTCGATGCAGCCGCGCTGGCCGCATCCGCAGCGATCGCCGAGGGGGTCGACCGACAGGTGCCCCACTTCGCCGGCGACGCCACTCGACCCCTGCCACAGGCGACCGTCGGTGATGATCCCGGCGGCGACGCCCGTGCCGAGGTTCAGGTAGGCCATGGTGCCCGAGCCGTCGAGCAGCTGCCAGGCTCCGAGCGCGGCCGCCTTGACGTCGTTCTCCACCGCGACCGGCACGGCGAGGTGCCGGTGGAGGATCGCGCCGAGCTCGAGCTCCTCGACGTCGAGGTTGACGGCATGGGCGACGACACCGGTGCCCGGCACCACCAGGCCGGGGATGCCGACACCGATCGAGGTGAAGCTGTCGATCGGACGGTCGACCGCGAGGGCGAGTGCATGGACGGCCTCGAGCGCCGTCTCCACCACGGCCTGAGCGCCCCGCCCGGTCGGGCGTCGGAGACGGTGCAGCAGGGCTCCGTCGTCGGTGACGACGACGGCGTCGGTCTTCGTGCCGCCGATGTCGAGTCCCACCCTCACGCGGGTCGTCCGCGGAGATCGTCGTGGCTCGTGTGCATGGCGTGATTCCTTCAGTCCCGGGTGCGAGCTGCCCCCACCGGTTTGTTTGCCAAGCTTACAAATATTCGTGGCGCAAGTCCATGCCGCAGCCCGCCGTCCGACGCGATGACGCCCGATCCCCGCCAGGTGTCGGCCTCCAGCGGTACCCTGGAGACCGGCCCGCAGCGCGCGGGCGGCCCGTTGACGGGCACCGAACACGGGGGACCCACACCACCATGAAGAAGAACGCAGCAGCATTCCTCGGCGCGATCGCCGTCGCGGGCCTGCTCCTCACCGGCTGTGCCGGTGGCGCCCAGAGCAAGGCCGACGCCTGCAAGGTGATCGAATCCGAGGTGACCGACTCCGCAGCCAAGCTCCAGTCCGGCCTCAGCTCGCTCTCCTCCGACCCCGAGGGCGCCGTGACGCAGCTCGACGACTTCGCGGACACCTTCGAAGCAGCCGCCGGCAAGGTCACGAACAAGGAGGTCAAGGACTCGGCCGACGCCTCCGTCGACGCCCTCCAGGCCTTCATCGAACAGGCGAGGACCGCCGTCAGCGACCCGGCGACCGCCGACCAGACCGCCCTGACGGACTCCCTCTCGAAGCTCCAGTCCGAGTTCACGGACCTCGGTACGACCTGCAGCCTCTGAGTCCTCACCGTCACGGAACGGGCCCCGGATCACCTGATCCGGGGCCCGTTCCGGGTTCAGTGCACGCGGGCGACCCGCATCGTGAGGATCTCGAACGGGCGCAGGCGCAGCTCCACGGACCCGTCGGGGGCGAGTCGAGGCTGTTCGCCGTGCTCACGCTCGAGGAGGTCCGTCCGTCGGACCGACCGGACCGGGAACCCGAAGGACACCCGACCGGCCGACCGACCGCCGGTGGCCTCGTAGAGTCGGACGACCAGATCGCCTGAGCGGTCCTCCG
Source organism: Plantibacter sp. Leaf314 (assembly GCF_001423185.1). NCBI lineage: Bacteria > Bacillati > Actinomycetota > Actinomycetes > Micrococcales > Microbacteriaceae > Plantibacter > Plantibacter sp. Leaf314. Next base: position 1,208,058 of record NZ_LMOB01000001.1, read on the forward strand.
CGAGCTTGACGGCCTCGACGACGATGCCGGGGCGGTCGACGACGACGATCGGGTCCACCGCCGCACCCTGGACCGGCCGAAGCGGCAGGTTGATCCGATACCCCTCCGCCGCGGCGTCGAGGATCCCGGCGCCGACCGTGAGGGTCGACCGGAGGACGTGCTCCCCCTGGTCCGCCGTCGGGTCCGGGAACCGGGGCGCCCGCAGCAGCGACTGCCGGACGAGCGTCGTCGTGCCGCCGTCCTCGCGCGTGGTGCGGGTGACGTCGTGTCCGTAGGTGGAGTCGTTGGCCACCGCCAGGCCGTACCCGGGCTCCCCGACGTGCACCCACCGGTGCGCCGCCGTCTCGAAGCGGGCGGCATCCCAGGAGGTGTTCACGGCCGTCGGACGGTCGACGTGGCCGAACTGGATCTCGGAGCTCGCGACGTCGGCCCGGACGTCCAGCGGGAAGGCGAGTTTCAGCAGCTTCTGGCGCTCGTGCCAGTCGACGGCCGTCAGGATGTCGACGGTCGGACGCCCTGCGTCGAGCGCGATCGTCTGGGTGACCGAGGAGGACCCGAAGCTCCGACGGACGAGGACCGCGACGCGCCCAGGCGTCTCGAGCGCGACCTCGACGACGTCGGCCCGGTCCAGCACGGTCCAGTGCGTCCGATCAGCCAGGTCCACGTCCCAGGCGTCCCACTGGTTCGGAGTGTCGCGGAAGAGCTGCAGCTCCGCAGCAGCGGCACCGGGCGCGACGACCTCCCGGTCCGCCGCGAGGTCGAGGACGGAGGTGACGCGCCCGTCCGGGTCGACCGTGACGCGGACGAGGCCGTTGTCGAGGACGAAGCAACCGTCGGCCCGCCCGGACAGGACGGCTCGGCCGGCCGTGGTCGTGGCCGCGACACCGAGGGCCGGTACGCCGTCGACGACGAACGGTGACGCGTTCGCGAACCCGGCCGGTCCGCCGTCCCCCGGCGCGGCGAGCGCACGGAGTGACTCGTCGACGAGCGCGGTCAGACGTTCGGCCACGGCTTGGTAGTTCGCCTCCGCGACCTGGTGGACCCAGGCGATCGACGAACCCGGCAGGATGTCGTGGAACTGCTGGAGGAGGACGGTGTGCCACGCCTCGTCGAGGGCGTCGTAGGGGTACTCGGCACCGGTCCTGATCGCCGCCGTCGCCGCCCAGAGCTCCGCCTCGCGGAGCAGATGCTCGCTCCGGCGGTTGCCCCGTTTCGTCCTGGCCTGCGAGGTGTAGGTCCCCCGGTGGAACTCCAGGTAGAGCTCCCCCGACCACACCGGCGGCGAGGGATAGTCGGCCCGGGCTGCTGCGAAGAACGCACTCGGCGTGCCGATCTCGACCGTGGGCGAGCCCTCGAGCGACCTCGTCCTGACGGCGGCAGCGAGCATCTCGCGCGTCGGTCCACCGCCACCGTCGCCGTGACCGAACGGGAGCAGCGAGACGTTCGACTCACCCTTCTCCTGGAACTGCCGCTGCGCACGGTGGAGGTCGGTCGCCGCGAGCGCCGAGTTGTAGGTGTCCGCCGGCGGGAAGTGGGTGAAGACCCGGGTGCCGTCGATCCCCTCCCACAGGAAGGTGTGATGCGGGAAGCGGTTCGTCTCGTTCCAGGAGACCTTCTGCGTCAGGAAGTCCGTGGCGCCGGCTGCGGCGACGATCTGCGGCATCGCCGCGGAGTACCCGAAGGAGTCCGGCAGCCACACCTCCGTCAGGTCCAGCCCGAACTCCTCCAGGAAGAACCGTTTCCCGGCGACGAACTGGCGAGCCATGGCCTCCCCTCCCGGGAGGTTGGTGTCCGACTCCACCCACATGCCGCCCACGGGGACGAAGCGTCCCTCCGCGACCCGCGACCGGATGCGCTCGAAGAGCTCCGGGTAGTGGTCGCGCATCCAGGCGAACTGCTGGGCGGAGGAGCAGGCGAACACGAAGTCGGGGTCGTGGTCCATGAGGTCCAGGACGTTCGAGAAGGTGCGCGCACACTTGCGGATGGTCTCCCGCACGGGCCACAACCAGGCCGAGTCGATGTGGGCGTGACCGACGGCGACGATGCGGTGCGCGCTCGCGGAGGCGGGAGCGGCGAGCAGCGGCGCGAGCACGTCGCGGCCGAGCTGCGCGGTCCCGGCGACGTCGTCGGGATCGACCTCCTGCACGGCCCCGCCGAGACCACGCAGGAGCTCGGCCCGCCGAGGCTGCTCCGGACCGAGTTCACATCGGAGGCCGTCGAGCGTCCAGCAGTCCTGCAGCAGCTCCCAGACCGTGACGTCGAGCTGGACGACGTCGACGCGATTGAGGCGGTAGATCGGATCCGTGCCGGCGGTCGCGGGATCGCCGAGCGGGGTGGGCGCGAAGTCCCACACTCCGGCGACGTCCGGGTTCGAGGCCGCCTCCACCCAGACGTCGACGACGCCGCCCGCGCCGACCTGCACCGGGACGTGCATGTTCAGGGGTTCGAGCGCCTTCACGATCCGGCCGCTCGGGTCGTACACGAGACCCTCCGCCTGGAATCCGGGTTGAGCGATGGAGAACCCGAGGTCGATCAGGAGCTCGATGCGCGTCCCCGGCTCGTCCCACCCGGCGGGCACGGTCCCCGTGACGTGGAACCAGGTGGTCCCCCACGGTCTCCCCCAGGCGTCGCCGACGGCGAACGGCCGGTGATCCGCGGCGACGGCGGTCTCGAACGGCACGGGCTCACCCGGGACCTCCCAAGCCGTCACGTCGAGTGGCGCCGACCTCCGGAGGAGCGCCGGGGTGAGCCGCTCCCGCATGAAGCGGACGATCCGGGCTTCGGTGAGCGCGTCGTCATGGTGCATGGTGGAGCCCTTCGTTCGAGACGGTGGTACCGGGTCGGACGCGGCCGACTACTTCACGGAGCCCTCCGTGAGCCCGCCCCGCCAGAACCGCTGGAGCACGATCATCGCGATCGCGAGCGGGATGATCGACAGCAGTGCACCACCGGTGGTGAGCTCGTAGAACCCCGGGAGGCGGTCGACCTGGCTCCGCCAGTTGTTGAGTCCCAGCGTGATCGGATACAGGGAGCTGTCCGACAGCATGACGAGCGGGAGGAAGTAGTTGTTCCAGATGCCGACCAGTTGGAACAGGAAGACGGTCACGAGCGCCGGCGTCAGGATCGTCAAGCCGACCGTGTGGAAGATGCGCAACTCGCTCGCGCCGTCGATCCGAGCCGCCTCGATGAGCGAGTCGTCGATCGTCGCGTCGGCGTAGATCCGACAGAGGAACAGGCCGAACGGCGAGACGAGCGACGGGAGCAGCACCGCCCAGTACGTGTTCGCGAGCCCCAGCTGGCTGAAGAGCAGGAAGAGCGGCAGCGCCGTCGCGGTACCGGGGACGAGCACCCCGCCGAGGATGGTGCCGAACACGAGGTTCCGACCCCGGAACCGGTACTTCGCGAGGGCATAGCCACCGGCTGCTGCGAGGTAGGTCGCGACGAGCGCGCCGACACCCGCGTAGAGCACCGAGTTGCCGAACCACCGGACGAAGATGCCGCCGTCGTAGGTGAGCACCTCGTGCAGGTTCGACCAGAGGGAGAACTCCGAACCGAGGAGGAACCCGTTGCTCCCGAAGAGGTCCTCGGTGCTCTTCGTGGCCGCGACGACGACCCAGTACACCGGCACGAGGAAGTACACGGCGACCACGACGAGGACGCCCGTCACGATGACGCGCGAGGCCCGGGAGCCGCCTGGGCGTCCGTGCCGGTCCGTCAGCCGCTGCGACCGCTTCGACGCGGTCGCGGTCGTGATGCTCCTGGTCGTGCTCATGACGCCCTCCTCGAGGTCAGTCGGAGGAAGGCGAACGAGAGCGCGAACGCGACCACGGCGATCAGCACGGCCTGCGCGGCCGCCACGTTGTAGTCGTTGTAGGCGAAGGCGGTCGTATATGCGCTGAGGTTCGGCGTGTACTCGTTGTCGATCGCCGGCGAGACGGTCTGCAACACCTGCGGCTCGGCGAAGAGCTGCAGGGTGCCGATGATCGAGAACACCGTCGTGAGGATGAGCGCCGGTCGGATGAGCGGCAGCTGGATGCTCATCGCGACCCGGAACGGTCCGGCACCGTCGACCTTCGCCGCTTCGTACACCTCACCGGGGATGGCCTTCAGCTGGGCGACGATGATCATCATGTTGTAGCCGGTGTAGGTCCACGTCACGATGTTGGCGATGGACCAGAGCACGGTGCCTGCGCCGAGGAAGTCGAGTTCGATCCCCATCGCACCGGCGATGTCGATGATCGGGCTGAGCCCTGGGACGTAGAGGAACGACCACAGGATCGTCGCGATCACGCCGGGGATGCCGTATGGCAGGAAGTACACGGCCCGGAAGAACCCGGGCCACTTCGCGGAGGCGGACTCGAGCAGGAGCGCCAGCAGGGTGCACAGGGCGATCATGACCGTGACCTGCACCACGCCGAAGAGGAGCATCCGGCCGATCGAGGCGATGAAGTTGCCGTTCTCCAAGGCTTGGACGTAGTTGGAGAACCAGGCGAACTCGGTGGTGACCCCCTCCTCACCGAAGACGCCCTTCCGCGAGACGCGGAGGAAGCTGCTGCCGATCGCGACGATGATCGGCAGGATGAAGGTGAGGATGAAGAGCGCCAGGAACGGTCCGAGGAGCACCCACGGGGCCGCGACCGAGGTCCGGCGTCGGCGCTGCGCTCCCGGGCGCGACGGGTCGCCAGACGCACCACGGTCCGGGCGTTCCGTGACGGCGGTCACGACGCCGCCTCGATCCGAAGCCCCTTGTTGCGGAACGCGGTGATGACGTCGCGCTGACCCTGGACCACCGCGTCCACGAGGGTGCCGCCCGAGGCCTTGGCCCGGAACCCGTCGGCGAGGATGTTGAAGGTCTGCTGCGTCAGCGGCCACCACTGCCATTCGTCGTTCTGTTCCGTGGCCGCCGGCACGAAGACCTCCTCGTTGTAGTTCTGGCCGCCGAAGAACTCGCTCGGCTGCTGTCGGCCGGCACCGATGTAGGCGTCGTTCGGTGACCAGCCGATGCCGGAGTGCTCGATCATGGCGTCGATACCGGCTTCGCTCGTCGTCATCCACACGGCGAACTCGAGCGCCTCCCGCGGGTGGGCGCTGTTCGCCAGGACGGCGGCCGTGGACCCACCCTGGAAGGTCGAACCGTACCCACCGCTCGCCCACCGTGGCAACGGCGCGACCCGCCACTTGCCCTCGGCCCCGGAGACACCCTGCAGGAGGGCGTCTCCCCAGCTGGCGCCGGCGACCGACGCGATCGAGTCCTTCGCCGCAGCGGCGAACCAGGCCGGTGAGAACTGGCTGTAGGAGGTGGTCATGACGCCCTCGTCGATGGCCCGGTCGAAGAATCGCGCCGTCTCGAGGGTCGCGTCGTCCGTCATGTCGACGATCCATCGGTCGCCGTCGACGCGGAACCAGGACGCGCCGGCCTGGGTCGCCATGGCCGCGAACCACGAGGCGTCGTCGAGGGCGAAGCAGTCCAGGTACATGCCTGCCTCGCGCACCGCCCCCGCCACCTGGAACCAGTCGTCCCAGGTGGTCGGCGGCTTCGCGCCCACCCGGTCGAGCAGATCCGGCCGGTAGTACAGCGCCATGGGACCGGAGTCCTGGGGGATCCCGTACACCCCGTCGACGTAGGAGACCTGGTTCCAGAGGGTCTCGTTGTACCGCGACGCGACCTCGTCGGCGCCGTAGCGCCGGAGGTCGATCAGCCCGTTCACGAGCAGGAACTCGGGGAGGGTCCGCATCTCGACCTGTGCGAGATCCGGGCCACCGCCAGCTGCGAGCGCCGAGTAGAGCTTCTGATACCCGCCGTCGTTGCCGCCGGGGATCCACACGGCCTCGACCTGGACGTTCGGGTGGTCGGCGTTCCAGACGTCCGCGACCTTCTGGAGGTCCTTCAACCAGGCCCAGTACGTGAGGGTGATCCGTTCGCCCGAGCCGATCGGGGCGATCGTCCGACCCGTGTTCGGCGACACCGTGCCCGGAGTGGAACAGCCCGCCAGGAGCGCCGTCGCCCCACCCGCCGCAGCCCAGGCGAGCAGCTGTCTTCTCGTCATCGGTGACATCGATGGTCCTCACTTCGTCGTCGAGGTGGTCCATCGACGCTAACACGACCGTCCGGAACCGCGTCGAGACCCGAACGGCGGACGGGGCCCGGGAGCGTGTGCTCCCGGACCCCGTCCGTGTGGTGCTGGTGTCGGTCAGGCCGACGTCATCAGGCCAGGCGCGCCTTGAGGTTCGCCGAGATCGTCTCGAGGAACTCCTCGGTCGTCTGGTAGGCCTGCTCGGGCCCGACGAGGAGCGCGAGGTCCTTCGTCATGGCGCCGGACTCGACCGTCTTGATGACGACGTCCTCGAGGGTCGCTGCGAACTCGATGAGCTCCTGGTTGTCGTCCAGCACGCCGCGGTGCTGCAGGCCACGGGTCCACGCGAAGATCGACGCGATCGGGTTCGTGGACGTGGGCTTGCCCTGCTGGTGCTGACGGTAGTGACGCGTGACGGTGCCGTGCGCCGCCTCAGCCTCGACGATCTTGCCGTCCGGGGTGGCGAGCACGCTCGTCATGAGGCCGAGAGAACCGAAGCCCTGGGCGACGGTGTCGGACTGGACGTCGCCGTCGTAGTTCTTGCACGCCCAGACGTAGCCGCCCTCCCACTTCATGGCCGAAGCGACCATGTCGTCGATGAGGCGGTGCTCGTAGGTGATGCCCGCGGCCTCGAACTGCTCCTTGAACTCGGCGTCGAAGATCTCCTGGAAGATGTCCTTGAAGCGGCCGTCGTAGGCCTTCAGGATCGTGTTCTTCGTGGAGAGGTACACCGGGTAGTTGCGGTTGAGGCCGTAGTTGAGGCTCGCCCGTGCGAAGTCGCGGATGGAGGCGTCGAGGTTGTACTGCACCTGGGCGATGCCGTCGCCCGGCGACTGGAAGACCTCGAACTTCTGCGGCTCCGAGCCGTCGTCGGGCGTGAACTCGACCGTGAGCTTGCCCTCGCCCTTGAAGAGGAAGTCGGTCGCGCGGTACTGGTCGCCGAACGCGTGACGGCCGATGATGATCGGCTTGTTCCAGCCCGGGACGAGCCGCGGGATGTTCGAGATGATGATCGGCTCGCGGAAGATGACGCCGCCGAGGATGTTGCGGATGGTCCCGTTCGGGCTCCGCCACATCTTCTTCAGGCCGAACTCCTCGACCCGCGCCTCGTCGGGGGTGATCGTGGCGCACTTGACGCCGACGCCGTGCTTCTGGATGGCGTGCGCGGCGTCGATCGTGATCTGGTCGTCCGTCTCGTCACGCTTCTCGATGCCGAGGTCGTAGTACTCGAGGTTCACATCGAGGTAGGGGTGGATGAGCGAGTCCTTGATGAACTGCCAGATGATGCGAGTCATCTCATCGCCGTCGAGTTCGACGACGGTGCCTTCGACCTTGATCTTCGACACTGGTTGTCCTTTCTGATGCCGCCCTGAGCCGAGCGGCCTACGGAGGTGCGCACGCGGTGGAGTGCTCCGCATGGCATGGAGGAGACCGCATCCGAAAGGTGGGACGGCACGGCCAGCACCTAGCTTACAAGACGCGCCAGGTCTCTTGACATCGAGACAGTTCCGGATCGCCGACCGGCGGAGCCCTCGCCGTCGACTGAGGATCCGCCGTGGGTGTGCGCGCCCGGGGGCGTGTCGGCACCCGGGCGGACTATCCGCGGTGGGCCGGACAGGTTAGCCTGAAGTCATGGCTGAGCTGCGTCTGGAAGAACTGTCCGCATCGACGATCGTGGCGGTCAACGCGCTCACCATGAAACCCGGGCAGGAGCAGTTCGTCGCTCCCGTGTCCTACGCGGTCGCGGCCGCCGTCGTGAACCCCGCGACCTCGTGGCAGCGCGTCATCCTCGACGGCGACGAGGTCGTCGGCTTCATCTCCGCGAACTTCGACCACGAGTCCATGCAGGAGGAGTTCCGCTCCGCCCTCTGGCGCATCAACGTCGACGCCGACGACCAGGGACGCGGCGTCGGCCGGTTCGCGGTCGCCTCGCTCATCGAGGAGGCCAAGAAGCGCGACTTCGACCACGTGAACGTCATCTACGAGCCCGGCGACCTCGGCCCTGAGGCGTTCTTCCTCCGGGTGGGCTTCTCCCCCGTCGGTGAGACACAGTACGGCGAGACCATCGGCAGCATCAGCCTCTGACCCGTGGGCGGGCAGCCGGCGATCGACACCGCTGAGGCCTTCGCCGAGGCCGTGTTGGCGGTGGTCGCCGACATCCCGGAGGGCTGTGCCCTCAGCTACGGGCAGGTCGCCGCGATCATCGGATCGAGGTCGGCTCGCGGGGTCGGGCGGGTGATGGCCCAGTACGGGCACGCCGTGCCCTGGTGGCGCGTCGTCCGCTCCGGAGGCCTGCCGCCGACCGGCCACGAGGAACGCGCGCTCGAGCACTACGAGGCCGAAGGCACACCGATCGTCCGGATGAGCGGCGGGCGGTACCGGCTCGGCCGGGAGGCCCTCCTCCACTGACGCGCCTGCGGCTCGGGTTCAGACGGGCAGCTCGATCGTGACGGCCGTCCCGCCGCCGCGAGGGCTCTCGATCCGCATGGTCCCGCCGACGGCGTCGACCCGGTCGGCGAGGCCGCGCAGTCCGCTCCCGCTCGCCGGGTCCGCGCCGCCCACCCCGTCGTCCGCAACGACCACCCGCAGGCGGCCGTCCGCGTCGCCGACGGTCACCTCGCAGCCCGTGGCCTCCGAGTACTTCGTGACGTTGGCCAGACACTCCGAGACGACGTAGTACACGGTGGACTCGATGAGCTGCGTCGGGCGCTCGCGGAGCTCGACGCTCACACGGGTGACGACCGTGCAACGCCGACCGAGTTCGGCGATCGCCGGCCCGAGACCACCATCGGCGAGGAGCGCCGGATGGAGCCCGCGCGCGAGCTCGCGGAGCTCCTTGATCGCGCTCGCGAGCTGCTCGATGGTCGTCTCGAGTCCTTCGGCGAGCGCGAGCTGCCCGTCGGCTCGCGCCGCATCGCTCGCCATCCGGAGCCGGAGGGCGACCGAGAAGAGCTGCTGCTGCGAACCGTCGTGCAGGTCGCGCTCGGCACGACGGCGCGCCTCGTCCGCCGCCTGGACGATGCGCAGCCGCGAACGGTTCACCTCGCGCAGGGAGTGCCGGAGTTCTCCGGTGAGCCGCTCGTTGTCGATCATGATGCGCAACGACGCCGACACCGAGCGCAGCAGTTGCGGGTTGTCGAGGAGCGCGGCGTCGTGCTCGATGTAGACGAGCGGGGCGTCCGCGTCGCCGACGCTCGACATCGCCCGTCCCCGAGCGTCGCGACCCGTCGTCCGCTGCGACCCCGGCCACACGAGACGGGCCGAGCGGTCGCCGAGGACGGTCTTCACGGAGCTGTCCCAGCGGTCGTGGCCGGTCTCGCTCAGCCCGCCGGTCTGCACGAGGTCGACGGCCCTGGCGCGGATCGCCCGCATCCGGACGAGCCCCGTCGCATAGGCCGCCGGCACGAGCACCACCGAGAAGGCGTTGAGGTCCTCGACGGCGAGTCTGAGGTCCTGCGGCCAACCGCCCAGGCGCGCGAGGGACCATCCGACGCCGATGACGAGCCACAGGACGAAGGCCACCGGCATGATGAACGCCACCTGCCGGGCCGCGCCGCTGCTGCGCGCCCACCGCAGGAGCACCACGCCGGCGACGACCACGGCGAAGAGCCCCATGACGGCGGCATGCACCTGGCCGAGCACGGCGGCGAGCCCGCCGTTCGCCAGCACCGCGTAGGAACTGGGCTCGTGCTGCGCGTCGAGCGGGTATCGACGGGTCAGCACGAGGGTCGCGATCGCGTACGTGACGAGGTAGACCGACGCCGTGATGACGAGCCGGCGGTCGAAGCCACGCCGCAGGCGGCCGGCGGGGAAGGCCAGGGCCAGCCAGACCAGGGCGACCCCGGGGAGGACGGAGATCGACATGAGGAGCGGCCAGAGCCAGCCCGCCTCGACGCCGTACGCCCACATGTAGGCCGTCTCGGCAACGGTGTACCCGACGATCACCCACCCGGGGACCGAGGTCGGAGCCAGCCACCAGATGAGGCCGGCGGCGGTCAGCGCGGCGAGGTGACCGACGAGCCAGGGCAGCCCGTTGCTGTCCGCGATGCCCGGCTGGCCCGCACCGAACACCACCGAGCAGACGCAGAGGAGCGCCGCCACGACCAGGATGACGAGGCGGAGCGGCCATGGCAGTCGGCCACGACCGACGGGTGCCGGGATCGGCAGCGAGGTCGCCCGTCCGCGTGGGCGACCGTCAGCCATCCGTGTGTTCCAGCCAACGCACGACCGCGAGCACGCGGCGGTGGTCCGCCGGCGAGTCCTCGAGTCCGAGCTTGGCCAGAATGCGGCTGATGTGCGCCTCGACGGTTTTCAGGCTGACGACGAGCGCCTTCGCGATACCGGAGTTCGACCGCCCCTCGGCCATCAGGGTGAGGACCTCCCGCTCACGCTCGGTGAGGTGGTCGAGCCCGTCGGAACGGGTGCGTTCGGCGACGAGGAGGGAGACGACCTCCGGATCGACGACGGACTCACCGGCCGCGACCCGTTCGACGGCGTCGACGAGCGTCCCCGAGTCGGCGACGCGGTCCTTGAGGAGGTAGCCCGTGCCGCCGCCCGAACCGAGCGCGCGGACCGCGTAGGCGGGCACGGCGTAGGTGCTGAGGAGGAGGACCCCGGCACGGAACCCCGTGGCCCGGAGCTGCTCAAGGGCCACGATCCCCTCGTCGGTGTGGGTGGGCGGCATGCGGATGTCGAGGACGACGGCGTCCAGCTGCAGTCCGTCGTCGATGCGCTCGACCAGCTCGATCGCGGAACCGAAGGACCCCACGACGTCGTGACCGCCGGCCCGGAGGATCTGGACGACGCCCTCGCGGAGCAGCACGGCGTCGTCGGCGACGGCGACGCGCAGCGAACGCGGTTCATCACTGGTCATCCGCTCATTGTGGCAGGTCGGGCGGTCGAGGTGTAGTGCCCGGCGTCCGTCCGTCACCGGAGGACACCGGGCACCACACCCCCGCGCACCCGTCAGCCGAGGGAGGAGCGCCAGGCGGCGTGCATCGCGGCGAAGCGGCCGGTCCCGCCGATGAGGTCGGCCGGCGCACCGTCCTCGACGATCCGCCCGTACTCCATCACGAGCACCCGGTCGGCGATCGCGACGGTCGAGAGGCGGTGCGCGATGATGATCGCCGTCCGGTCGGCGAGCAGCGTCTGCAGCGCCTCCTGCACGAGTCGCTCGCTCGGGATGTCGAGCGACGCCGTCGCCTCGTCGAGGATGAGCACGGCCGGATCCGCGAGGAACGCCCGCGCGAAGGACAACAACTGCCGCTGCCCGGCCGACACGCGTCCGCCACGCTTGTTCACGTCGGTGTCGTAACCGTCCGGCAGGGCCTCGATGAAGGTGTCCGCGCCGACGGCCCTGGCCGCTGCCCGGATCTCCTCGAAGCTCGCGTCGGGCTTGCCGAGGGCGATGTTCTCCGCCACGGAGCCGGAGAACAGGTACGCCTCCTGCGTGACCATGACGATGGCACGGCGGAGGTCCTTCGGGTGCAGCTCGCGCAGGTCCACGCCGTCGAGGCGGACGGCACCCTCGGACGGGTCGTAGAACCGGCTCACGAGTTTCGCGAGCGTCGACTTGCCGGCACCCGTGGTCCCGACGAGGGCGATGGTCTGCCCTGCGGGGATCTCGAGGTCGAAGCTCGGCAGGATGACGCGGTCCGCCGCGTATGCGAACGTCACGTCGTCGAAGGTGATCCGGCCCTTCGAGGCCCAGAGGTCGACGGGCGCCACCGGGTCGGGCACGCTCGGACGTTCCTCGAGGACGCCGGAGATCTTCTCGAGCGCCGCCGCGGCCGACTGGTAGGAGTTGTAGAACATCGCCATCTCCTCCATCGGGTCGAAGAACCGACGGGTGTACAGCAGCGCCGCGAGCAAGGCACCGATCGCCAACTGGCCGTCGGCGACACGGAACCCGCCCACGAGCAGGACGACCGCAACGGAGAGGTTGCCGATGAACACCAGTCCGGGGTCGAACACCCCGAACAGCTGGATGACCCGGGCGTTGACCGTGCGGTAATGCTCCACGGTCGCACCGAAGGTCTGCTCGTTGCGCCGCTCCTTGCGGAACGCCTTCACCGCACGGATGCCCGTCATCGCCTCCACGAAGAAGACGATGAGCTTCGCAGACGCCACACGCGACTCACGGAACAGCTTCTGCGATCGGATCTGGAACCAGCGGGTGAGCACGGTCAACGGGATGAGCGCGCCGAGGAGCACCAATCCGCTGACCCAGTCGACGAGCACGAGTGCCACGGCCGTGAAGCCCATGTAGAGCACGCCGGACACCAGCTGGTTGATGCCCGAGTCGAGGAGCTCACGAATGGAGTCGAGGTCGCTCGTCTGCCGCGAGATGATCCGTCCGGAGGTGTAGTTCTCGTGGAAGTCGAGGCTCAACCGCTGCGTCTGCAGGAACACCCGCTTGCGGAGGTCGATGAGGATCGCCTGACTGATCCGTGCCGCGAGCACGGTGTACCAGGAGATGAGCGTCGCCCCGACGGCCCCCGTCAGCAGGTACGCCCCGACGACGAGGAACGCCGGCATCCAGTCGGCGCGCTCGAGGATCGCAGGCAGCGCCCGGTCGATGCCGAGCGCGATCAGCGCCGGACCCGCCACCTGCGCCGCCGTCGAGACGATGACGATCGTCATGGCTGCGACCACGCGCCAGCGCAGCGGCGCCATGAGGGAACCGAGCAGTCGCAGCGAACGTCGTCTGATCTGTGCGGACTCGGCACGGGTCAGGTCGTCGCGCTCCTCGCCCCGAACCCCGTGGACCGTCTGTTCCTGGCTCACAGGTTCACCTCCTGTCGGATCGTCTCGCGTTCGTCTGCTTCGAGACTCGAGATCACATAGCGGTAATGGTCGTTCTCCCGGAGGAGGTCGCTGTGGCGGCCCACGGCGGTGATGCGTCCGTCCTGGAGGAGCGCGACGCGGTCGGCGAGCATGACGGTGCTCGGGCGATGGGCGACGATGAGCGCCGTCGTCGACGCGAGGACCCGTCGCAGGGCCGCCTCCACGAGCGCCTCCGTGTCGACGTCGAGCGCCGACAGCGGGTCGTCGAGGACGAGGACCGCCGGGCGGGCGGCGACCGCGCGCGCCAGCGCCAGCCGCTGTCGCTGGCCACCGGAGAGGCTGAGCCCCTCCTCCCCCACGGTCGTCTCGACGCCGTCCGGCAGTTCGTCCACGAACCCCGCCTGCGCGATGTCGAGTGCCTCGCGGAGGACCCGCTCGGCTTCGGGCGAGTCGAGGTCCAGGTCGTCACGTCCGAGCAGCACGTTCTCCTTGACGCTCGCCGAGAAGAGCGTCGCGTCCTCGAACGCCATCGCGATGTGGCGACGCAGTTCCTCGCGGGTGAGCGCTCGGATGTCGATGCCGTCGAGCAGGATGCGCCCTCCGGTCACGTCGTACAGTCGCGTGGTCAAGGCGGTGATGGTCGACTTGCCGGAGCCGGTCAGCCCGACGAGGGCCATGGTCTCCCCCGGTTCCAGGCGCAACCGGACGCCGTCGACGACGTCACGCTCACGCGCTGGTGCGTCCTCGTACCGGAAGTGCACGTCCTCGAACACGAGCTCGCCCACGGGGTCGGCGAGGTGCTCGGGATGTTCCGGGTCGGTGATCGTGTTGACCGAGTCCAGCACGTCGAAGTACCGGTCCGTCGCCGATCGCGTGTCGAAGGTCATGGCCAGCAGGAAGCCGACCGACTCGATCGGGAACCGCAGGATCGTCGCCGTCGCGAAGAAGGCGAACAGCTGACCGACGGTGAGTTCGCCGATGGACGCCAGCCAGACCCCCGCCAACAGGCAGAGCGCGAACGCGATGTCCGGCAGCAGCACGAGCCAGAACCAGATGCCGGCGATCGCCTTCGCCTTCTCGATCTCCGTCCCACGCAGGTCCTCCGCACGGGAGGTGAAGCGCTGCAGCGCGTGCTTGCCGCGCCCGAACGCCTTCAGCACGCGGATGCCGTGCACGGACTCCTCGACCGCGGTCGCGAGGTCGCCCGCCTGGTCCTGGCTGCGCCTCGCGATCACCGAGTAGCGCCCCTCGAAGGTGAATCCGAAGATCCACACGGGGATCGCGAGAGCGATGAAGATGAGGCCGAGGAGCCAGTTCCACGTGAACAGGATGACCGCTCCGACGATGATGGTCACGCCGTTCACGATGAGCAGGACGAAGCCGAAGGAGATCCACCGGCGGATGAGACCGAGGTCGCTGACCGCACGCGAGAGCAACTGCCCGCTCTGCCAACGGTCGTGGAAGGTCACCGGCAGGTCCTGCAGCTTCGCGAAGAGCGCGTTCCGCATGCGGGCCTCGACGTGCGTGCCGGGGGTCAGGACGAACCAGCGGCGGAGGGCGATCATGACCGCTTCGAGGACACCGAGCGCGAGCACCACGATGACCGCCGGCCAGATCTGCGAGGAGTCACCGCTCGAGAGCGGACCGTCGACGAGCGCCTGCAGCACGAGCGGGATGGCGAGCGCGACGAGGCCGGCCACGAGCGCGGCGACCATGCCGAGCACGATCCGCGGCATGGCCGTCTTCGCGTAGGGGTAGATCCGCATGAGGGCACGGAAGGTGCTCTGACGCGGTTGGACAGGACGGCGGTCGTCGCCGAGCGGAGTCATTGCGGGGAATCCTTGCGAGAGAGTCGGCGACGTCGAACGCCGACGGAACAGTGGTCGTGGAACAGCCGGACGGCGAGGTCGCTCTGCGGGATCGCAGCATCCGGTGACGGGTCCGGGCGATGCCGGACGGATGATGTGGCGGACTGCCGGGTACTAGTGCGGTGCGACGGCGTCCGTCACGGCTGGCCCGGAGGCTGCTCGGGCGGCGGCGGCTCGGCGGCTCGAGGCGGAACGGGCACGGTCGACCGTCAGCGCTGGAGCGTCCTGGTTCGAGAGCGTCATGGCATCCTCCTCATCCTGTGGGGCGAGAGCCGCGGGGCGGGTGCACAGGTCGCACTCGAACGCGGGCGGCACCGATCACGAGGAACGAGGGTCGGCGCAGCAGACCAGACTATGGGAGGACGACGCCGGACTGCAAGGGATCCATGCGCTTGCACGCATGGGGTCGGTCGGTCCCGCCGTCAGGACGCCGGCTCGTCGACGATGCCGACGAAGGCCCCGATGCCGTCGATCTCGCGCCGACGCGATCCCTCTGGGACCGGCGGCAACTCGTCGGCCCCGTGCCAGGAACAGCTCACCATCGAGAACTCCGGCCACCACTTCTTCGGGCGGAGCGTCTCGCTCGTCCCGCAGATCGTGCAGCGAAGTTCCACCCACACCGGCCGCTTGCCCGTCCGGTTGGCGCGGGACTGCACGTACCACGCGGGAGGATCGGCTTCGAACGCGGCAAGCTGCTCCGCAGACCAGAACGGCGGGATCCCATGGTGCCTGGCCATCTCCAGCGGGATGTCCAGACGCTGCGCGACGGCCCTCCGGTTCAGGTCCCGTCCACCCCGCGCTCCAGCCTGCTGTTCCACGATCGGCTCAGCTGACCCGCACGGACAGGCAGGTGACGCAACCCTCGAGCTTCTCGAACTCGCTGATGTCGACCTGCACCACGGTGTAGCCGCGGTCCTCGAGCAACGCGGCCGTCTTCGGCGCGGCTGCCGAGATCAGCACCGTGTCGTCGGCGAGCTCGACGACCGCGACGCCCTCGCGCTCGGGGACGACCAGGTGTCGGCCGAAGAAGGACGGGTCGTCGACGAGGTCGGGGTGGACGAGGACGGTGCCGTCGGGCAGCGCGGTGACCGTCGACTTCAGGTGCAGTGCCTTCGTGACGGGGACGGCGACGACGTCGAAGCCGCGCGGAGCGAGGATGTTCCGGAGCTGGCGCACACCCTCGGCGTTCGTGCGGCCGCTGCGGCCGACGTACACGGTGGTGCCCACCTGCAGGACGTCGCCGCCCTCCAGGGTGCCGTCACCCTCGATGCGGTGGATGCGGAGGCCGAGTTCACGCGCGGTGGTCTCGGCGGCGACGATCTCCGGACGACGGCTCTCGGCGCCGGGACGGGTCACGATGGCGAGGTCGCCGACGACGACCACGGTGTCCTCGATGAAGACGGAATCGGCGAGCTGGTCGGCCCAGGACACCTCGGTGGTGTCCCAACCCGCGGCGTCGAGCGCGGCGACGTAGGCGTCCCACTGCTGGTCCGCGAGCTCGGTGTCGATCGTGGCGCGTTCCTGGTGCGTGACGAGCCCCTCGGCGAGGTTGGAGGCGGGCATGCGGACGAGCGCGATGCGTCGGCCTTCGTCGAGCACGGCGTCCTGCGCCCGGATGACCATCCGGTAGACGGGGTATCCGATGAATGCCGCGGACAGGGCGATGACGACGACGAAGACGAGGTTGAGGCTGATCAGCGTGGCGACGATGCTGCCGAGCACGGTGCTGTTGACGGGCTGACCCGTCGTCGCGACCTGCACGATGAGGCCGAGGAGCGCGCCGATGACGGCGAGCGCCGCTCCGCCGAGGAGGGCCAGGAGCCGGAACCGGTACAGGCCGACGACGCCGACGATGAGGAGCAGCACGAAGGTGATGATCGTGCTCTCGAAGAAGTACGGACTCGCCTGGGCGAAGATCGTCCCGGCGAACTGGTAGCCGACGAAGGTGACGAACATGACCCCCAGGAAACCGACGACGATGGTTGCGACGGCGGCGGCGGCGGATGCGATGAGTTTGCGGCTCCAGGTGGCAGTCATCCGACAACCGTAGCGGAACGACACAGCGGCGCCGGGCCACGAAGGCCCGACGCCGCTGGGAGATGACCAGGAGCTCGCTCGGATTCCGCCGAGGAGCAGCCGCCGGTCTAGTGGAAGAAGTGACGTTCCCCCGTGAAGTACATGGTCACGCCGGCTGCCTGCGCCGCGGCGATGACCTCCTCGTCACGGACGGAACCGCCCGGCTGCACGACCGCCCGCACACCGGCGTCGAGCAGGACCTGCAGACCGTCGGCGAAGGGGAAGAAGGCGTCCGACGCGGCGACGGAACCCGCTGCGCGGTCACCCGCCCGGCTCACGGCGAGGTGGCAGGAGTCGACGCGGTTGACCTGGCCCATACCCACGCCGACACTCGCGCTGCCCTTGGCGAGCAGGATGCCGTTCGACTTCACCGAACGGCACGCCTTCCAGGCGAAGATGAGGTCGAGCAGGGTGTCGTCGTCCGCCGGTTCACCCGTGACGAGCGTCCAGCCCTTGGCGGTGTCCTGGGGGTCGTCGGCGAAGCGATCGGCGTCCTGGTACAGCAGGCCGCCGGAGATCTGACGGACCTCGTGCGCTTCACGCGTGAACCCGTCGGGCAGCTGCAGCAGACGCAGGTTCTTCTTCGTCTTCAACACCTCGAGCGCGGCGTCCTCGAAACCGGGGGCGACGAGTACCTCGGTGAAGATCTCCTTCACCGTCTCGGCCATGCCGAGCGTGACGACACGGTTGGCGGCGATGACCCCGCCGAACGCCGACACCGGGTCGCACTCGTGTGCGCGACGATGGGCGGACGCGATCGGGTCGGGCGCCTTCGGGTTCGCGAACGCGATCCCGCAGGGGTTGGCGTGCTTGATGATGGCGACGGCCGGGTTGGCGAAGTCGTACGCGGCGCGGACCGCAGCGTCGGCGTCGACGTAGTTGTTGTACGACATCTCCTTGCCGTGCAGCTGCGTGGCCTGGGCGATGCCCGCGCCGCCGGGACGGACGTAGAGGGCCGCGGCCTGGTGCGAGTTCTCGCCGTAGCGCAGCACCGTCTCGCGACGACCGGTGACGGTCAGGGTGCTCGGGAAGGCCTCGCCCTCGGTCGTCCCCGTGCTCGCGAACCAGGCCGAGACCGCTGCGTCGTAGGAGGCAGTGTGCTCGAAGGCCTCAGCGGCGAGGGAGCGTCGCTGCGCCAGCGTCGTCCCGCCGGCTCCGACCGCGTCGACGATCAGTCCGTACCGTTCGGGCGAGACCACGATGGCGACGTTCGCGTGGTTCTTCGCCGACGCGCGCACCATCGCCGGTCCGCCGATGTCGATCTGCTCGACGACGTCGTCGCCGACCGCGCCGCTCGCGACGGTCTCGACGAAGGGGTACAGGTTCACGACGACGAGCTGGAACGCCTCGATGCCGAGTTCCGCCAGCTGGGCCTCGTGGGACTCGAGCCGCAGGTCGGCGAGCAGGCCGGCGTGCACCGAGGGGTGGAGCGTCTTGACGCGGCCGTCGAGCGACTCGGGGAACCCGGTCACGTCCGAGACGTCGGTCACCTCGTGCCCGGCACTCCGGATGGTGGCAGCCGTCGACCCGGTCGAGACGATCTCCACCCCGGCGGCGGCGAGCGCACCCGCGAGCTCGAGCAGACCGGTCTTGTCGCTGACGGAGACGAGCGCACGACGCACGGGGACGACGTCGCGTTCGCGGTAGAGGCTGTGGTCGTGACTGGGACCGCTCATGACTGGGGTGCTCCTTCTGCTGGCGGGCGGGACGCCGTGGAGAGCGCCTCGAGGTCGATGGTTCCGGTGGCGAGGTCGCGGACGGCCTGGACGAGCAGTCGCCGCTCGACGGGCTTGATGCGCTCGTGCAGACGGTGCTCGGTGTCGTCCGGCATGATCGGCACGCGCTCCTGCGAGATGATGGGCCCCGCGTCGACACCGTTGTCGACGACGATGATCGACGCACCCGTCTGCGTGGCGCCGGCGGCGAGCGCGTCGCGGACGCCGTGGGCGCCCGGGAACTCCGGCAGGTACGCGGGGTGGGTGTTGATGATGCGAGGTGAGAGGGCGTCGACGACGACCGGCGGGAGCAGGCGCATGAGCCCGCTGAGCACGAGGACGTCAGGACTCCAGACGCGGATCTGCTCGAGGAGCGCCGCTCCCCACTCCGCTCGGGAGTCGAACGAGGAGTACGGGACGGTGAACGAGGGGATACCGAACTCCTCGGCGTGGGCAAGGCCGTCCGCCTCGCGATCGGCACCGACGGCGACGACCCGGGCGGGGAAGTCCGCGTCGCGTGAAGCTTCGAGGAGGGCGCGGAGATTGGATCCGCCACCGGAGATCAGCACGACGAGTGACAGCACCAGAGCATCCTATCGGTCGCGGGCGTTCCGGACGCTCGGGCGGACCTGCAGCTCCGGGAGGCGGTCCTCCTCGGCCAGATGCGTCGGACCGGCGGCCATGCCGATCACCGCGGCGATCCCGACGGTCAGCGTGGTCCACAGGCCTGTGGCCCACCCGTTCGGACCGACCTCCACGAGGCGGCCCGGGCCGGCGGCGCCCGCCGAGATCGCAGCGAGGACGCCGACGACGACTCCCGCCGTGACGCCGATGCCGAGGCCGACGACGGCCAGTCGTGCGAGGCCGTCCCTCCCGTCGAGGTCGACGAGCAGGCGCCGTCGCAGCACGACCGCCGCGGCGAAGCCGATGACGACCGGGACGACGAGCACCGCGAACCCGAACGGGCTCTCCCCCGTCGGGATGGCGCCGAGCACCGGGACGGCCGGCATGCTGCCCACGAGCGTGCCGATCGGGGACACGGCCGTCCCGCTGCCGATGGCGAACCCGCCGCCGGTGATCCAGCTCATCGCCCAGATGACGAGGTTCGGGAGGTACAACAGCTCGGCGCCGGTCACGATCGCGCCACCCAGGACGCCGTACTGCGCGCTCTCGTGCAGGGAGATGATGGCGCCGTAGCCCGCGGCGATGAGGACGGCCGTCAGGACGGCGGACACCGCGAGCAGCGCGGACGCGGCGAGCGCCCCGCCTCGGAGCGAGGTGACGATCATCGGCCACGCGCCGGCCGGCAGCCGGTCGAGGGTGGCGCGGAGGCCGTCGAGGATCGGGTCGGCCGCATCCTGCTCGCGGAACCGCACCCACAGGGCGGCGACGACGACGCCGAGCGCGAACCGGACGGTCGGGGCGAGTGTGCCCTGGACGATCGACGGCCGGACGGCCGGGTGGAGGGCGGTGAGGGTCACGAGGAACGCCAGGACCGCGAACACGAGCACGGACACGACGACGGCGCCCTGCCACCAGGTGCTGCGGGCGGCGCGCGTCCCCGTGCGCACCCCGAACAGGACCGTGCCGATCGTGAAGGCGAGCGGTGCGAGCGAGACGAGGAAGGGTTCCATCCCGAGCGGTAACCCGAGCTGGGTGACGAGTTCGGTGTCGAGGGTGATGCGCATGCTCGAGCCGTTGCCGAGCGTCCAGATGTCGACCGCCCCGCGCCACAGCGCGGCCGGATCGACCTCGAGCTGGAAGTACAGCGCCCACAGGGCGAGCAGGGGGACGAGTGCGACACCGATGCCGATGGCCACGGCGAGCGTGGCATCGAGGGCGGCGAGGAGGGCGACGGTCAGACGTTTCATGCGCCTCCGACCCTACCCGGCGCGGTGCACCCCGAACGTCAGGCACACGGCGGGTGAGGCCTGGAACGCCGCGACGCGACGCCCGGATCGGGCGCCGCGTCGTGGGTGCTGGTGGTGCGTGCGTCGCTACAGCGAGGCGATGATCTCGCGCATGAGGTCGGCGGTCTCGCTCGGCGTCTTGCCGACCTTGACGCCGGCGGCCTCGAGGGCTTCCTTCTTCGCCTGCGCGGTGCCTGCGGAGCCCGAGACGATGGCGCCGGCGTGGCCCATGGTCTTGCCCTCCGGGGCGGTGAAGCCCGCGACGTAACCGACGACCGGCTTGGTGACGTTCGCCTTGATGAAGTCGGCCGCGCGCTCCTCGGCGTCGCCGCCGATCTCGCCGATCATGACGATCGCCTTGGTCTCGGGGTCGGCCTCGAACGCGGCGAGCGCGTCGATGTGCGTCGTCCCGATGATCGGGTCGCCGCCGATGCCGATCGCGGTCGAGAAGCCGATCTCGCGCAGCTCGTACATCATCTGGTACGTCAGGGTGCCCGACTTCGACACGAGGCCGATGGGTCCCTTGCCCGCGATGTTCGCCGGCGTGATGCCGACGAGCGACTCGCCCGGCGTGATGATGCCGGGGCAGTTCGGGCCGATGATGCGGGTCTTCGAGCCCTTGGACTGGGCGTAGGCCCAGAACTCGGCGGAGTCGCCGACCGGCACGCCCTCGGTGATGATGACGAGCAGCGGGATCTCGGCGTCGATGGCCTCGATGACCGCGTCCTTGGTGAACGCCGGCGGCACGAAGGCGATCGACACGTCCGCGCCGGTCTCGGCGATGGCCTCGGCGACCGTGCCGAACACGGGCAGCTCGACGCCGCCGTCGTGGGTCACGGTGGTGCCGGCCTTGCGGGCGTTGACGCCACCGACGACCTGGGTGCCGGCCTTCAGCATGAGCGCCGTGTGCTTGGTGCCCTCACCGCCAGTGATGCCCTGGACGATGACCTTGGAGTCCTTGTTGAGGAAGATTGACATGCGTGTGCGATCCCTTACTTCGAAGCCAGCTCGGCGGCCTTGTCGGCGCCTTCGTCCATGGTTGCGGCGAGCGTGATGAGCGGGTGGGCGGCTGCGCGGAGGATCTCGCGGCCTTCCTCGACCTTGTTGCCGTCGAGGCGGACCACGAGCGGCTTGGTCGCGGTGTCGCCGAGGATCTCGAGCGCCTTCACGATGCCGTTCGCGACCGCGTCGCACGCGGTGATGCCACCGAACACGTTCACGAACACGCTCCTGACCTGCGCGTCACCGAGGATGACGTCGAGGCCGGCGGCCATGACCTCGGCCGATGCTCCACCGCCGATGTCGAGGAAGTTGGCCGGCTTCACGCCGCCGTGCTGCTCGCCCGCGTAGGCGACGACGTCGAGCGTGGACATGACGAGGCCCGCACCGTTGCCGATGATGCCGACCTCACCGTCGAGCTTGACGTAGTTGAGGTCGTTCTCCTTGGCCTTGAGTTCCAGGGGGTCCTCGGCGGCGGTGTCCTCGAGGGCGGCGTGGTTCGGGTGACGGAACGCGGCGTTCTCGTCGAGCGACACCTTGCCGTCGAGGGCGACGATGCGGCCCTCTTCCGTGAGGACGAGCGGGTTGACCTCGACGAGCGTCGCGTCCTCACCCTTGTAGACGTCGTAGAGCTTCACGAAGACGTCGGAGACCTGGTCGACGAGCTCCTCGGGGAAGTTCGCGGCCTTCGCGATCGCGACCGCCGCAGCCTTGTCGACGCCCGTCAGCGGGTCGACCTCGATGCGCGCGAGCGCCTCGGGCTTCTCGACCGCGAGCTGCTCGATCTCCATGCCACCCTCGACGCTGGTGAGCGACAGGTAGGACCGGTTGGCGCGGTCGAGCAGCACGGAGAAGTAGAACTCCTGCGCGATCCGCGCACCGGCTGCGACCATGACGCGCTTGACGACGTGGCCCTTGATGTCGAGACCGAGGATGGCCTTGGCCGCCTCGTACGCCTCGTCGGGGGTCTTGGCGACCTTGACGCCGCCGGCCTTGCCGCGGCCTCCGACCTTCACCTGAGCCTTGACGACGACGACGCCGCCGAGACGCTCGGCCGCTGCCCGCACCTCGTCCGGGGTGTCGGCGATGATGCCGGCGAGGACCGGAACCTCGTACTGTTCGAACAGGTCTCGTGCCTGATACTCGTAAAGATCCACGTGTCATTCCCATCCGCGCTTCGCGCGTTCTGCTGTGATTGTCGTGGCGATTTTCGGCCGCGCGTTATCTCGGCGGCGAGAGAAAAAGGGCCAGTGACGACTCTACCCCCAGCGCTCGTCCGCAGCCGGACGTTCACCGTGAACGACTAGGGTCGGTTCCATGACCGGGATGGCGGACCTGGCCCGCGAGGGCATCCTCGTCGCCGGTGCGGGCCGCGCCATCCTGTTGCAGATCGCCGATCCGGCGGTCGGCGCCGGGGTGGCGCGTCACAGCGACTTCGACGCGCGTCCCCTCGACCGGCTGCACGCGACACTCACCTTCGTCTACGCGCTCGCGCTCGGGACCCCCGAGGAACAGCGCCTCGTCGCACGTCGCGTGAACCGGGCACATGCGCCGGTCCGGTCGTCGGAGGACGACCCGGCACCCGCCTACTCGGCCTTCGACGCCGACGCACAACTCTGGGTGGCGGCCACGCTGTACGACACCGCGGTCCAGGTGTACGAGCTCGTCTTCGGCCCGCTCGACGACGGATCACGCGAGCGGTTGCACCGTGAGTACGCGATCGTCGGGACGAGCCTGCAGCTCCCCGCCGAGCGGTGGCCGGCCACCCGCGCGGCCTTCGACGAGTACTTCCAGGCACGGCTCGCGGACCTCCACGTGACCCCCGAGGCCCGCGCCGTGTCCGTCCAGCTCTTGACCGCTCGGGCGGCACCTCCCCTGGTGCGCGCACTGCTCCCGCTCGTCCGCCTCGTCACGGCCGGGCTCCTGCCGCCCATGCTCCGAACCGCCTACGGCTTCCGCTGGACCCCGGTCCAGCAGCGCCGGTTCGACCGGAGGTTGCGGGTCGCCAGGCTCGTCTGGCCCCGCTTGCCGAGGTGGGCCAGGGCGGCTCCCTCGACCTGGTACCTCCGGACGATGCGAGCGCGTGAACAGGCCGAGCTGGCCGTCGCCTCCCGCTGACGCAGACTGCTCCACAGGACGCACCCGAACGCGTCGCCTCCACATCCGGCGCCCGGTCGACAACACCGGGTACGGCCGTTTCCCACCATGGGCACATGACAACTCCTGCCCTCCCCCTCCGAACCCGTCTGCCCCGCAGACCCCGCTCCCGATTCCTGCTGGCCGTCCCGATCCTCCTCACGATGCTGCTGACGATCGTGTTCGGCGGCGCGACCGCTGCCTCGGCTCTCGCCGCGACCGGCGCCGCCTACGGCCACCGAGCGGCCTCGGACGGCCGTTGGCTCGGATCCTGGGCGTTCGACGACGGCACGGTCGGGTTCTGCATCAACCTCGACCTCCCGATCCCCCCTGGCCACAGCTACGAATACGTCGACGGGGACTCGCTCGGCTGGTTCACGCCCGAGGACGCCGCTCGCCTCGCCTACCTGTCCCGACACTGGGGAGCGAGCCAGAACGCCGACGAGGCGGCTGCCGGCCAACTCGCCACCTGGATGATCACCGGTATGAACGGCTACACGCCGGCGCAGATCGCCTCTCGGGCCGGCGCGAGCGCCGAGTACGTGCTGGCGCTCGCGCACCGGATGCTGGCCGAGGCGGACGGCCCGGGCGGCGCGAGTCGCGGTGCGAGCGCCGAGCTGTACCTCGACCGAGGCGAGGACGGCTTCGACGTGGTGCGTTCCGAGCTGGCCGTCGATTTCGTCTCGTCCGGGACGACCACCCTGCCGCCGGGGACCCACACCGGGACGATCACGCTCGACGGCGCCACCTTCGAGGACGGCACCTCGGTCAAGACCGTCGGGAACGGTGAAGGCCACCGGATCGTGCCGAGCACCGACTCGGCCGTCGTCTCCTTCTCGGCGACCGTCGGCTACGGCGAACTGCCCTACGGCAACGGCATGACCATCGCCCGCAGCGCCGACCACGTGCAGAGCGTCCTCGTCGCTCGTCCGATCACCGTCACCGCCGAGGCGAGCGCGGACCGCGAGCGGACCACGCCCCTGCCGTTCCAGCCGGTCGTCGTCACGACCACCTCGCACGCCACCGCCGCACCCGGAACCGAGATCGTCGACCACCTGTCGGTCGGGATCGCGACGGACGCAGGGCTCTCCTCGGAGTGGGGCGTCTTCGGTCCGGAGGGTGGGCCCTACGCGCCCATCCCGGTGACCGTCCGGAGCCAGCTGCTCGGGCCGTTCGGCGAGCAGCCGGTCGAAGCACCCGAGGCGCCGCTCGGCGCTCCCCTCGTCTGCGAGGTGGAGACCGTCGTCGACGCGGGCCCCGGCGACTACACCACGCCGTCCTGCATCGTCCCCGAGGACGGCTACTACGTCTGGGTCGAACGGATCGAACCGACCGACACGGCTCCGGAGCAGGGTGGCGCCATGATCCGCCCCTGGCGGTCGGCGTTCGGTGTCGCCGCCGAGACCACGCGGGTCGTCTCACCGCCCGTCTCGGAGATCACCGAGCACCGTCTCGCCGAGACCGGCACCGACCACCGGTCGCTCATCCTCGCCGCGACGGTGGCCACGCTCGCCCTCGGCCTCGGCGGCGCGCTCGTCGCACTCCGGCGCCGTTCGACGCCGGCCCGGACCGCCGGTGACGTCAGCGGACGTCGAGGAGCGGCGCGAGCTGAGCGCGGTCGACGTCCAGCCACGGTGCAGCCGGGTTCACGATGATCCCGGTGATGCCTTCGTCGCTGCGGAGCGCTGCTGCGAGTTCCGCGGCCGTGACGGGGTACGCGTCGTCGCCTCGTCCGAGCGCCGCGATCTCGATCGGCGCGGTGAAGACCTCGAGGAGCCGGCGGTCGCCGAGCCGGGTCTCGGCGATGCCGATCGTCTTGCGGTTGCCGTCCTCGTCGACCTCCGCTCGTCCGGCGACGAAGCCGCCGTGCGCGGCGAGCGCCGCGACCAGTCGCTGGAGGGCGTCGGCGTCGCGAGGCTGGGCGAGTGCCTGCTTCGCCGGGTCGTTGTTGCGGCCGTCCCCGAACAGGCGCACGATGAGCGTCTTCGGGACGACGGCGCTCGCCTTGCCGTCGGCCGGGTTCAGGACGATCCCGGCGTACCCTTCGCCGGACGCCTGACGCAGCGCCCACACCGCGTCCACCGCGACCCCGGTCACGGGCCCGTCTGCCGTCCGCGTCTTCTCGAGCTCACGAGCAGAGGTGAAGGCGAGGAGGTACACGGCGCCCTCGGCGTCGCGGTGGACACCGAGGGGGACACGGCCCGCGGCCTTGTCCTCCTCCGAGACACCGTCGAGGCTCGTGGAGAGCAGCAGCTTGCCCTGGATGCTCTGCCGCAGCACGTGCATCATGGCGCGCTCGTCGCCACCCTCCGCCAAGGCGGTGAGCGCCTGGGCCAGGTCCACGTTCGTGTCCGGTTCGCCGGCGGGAGCCGTCGGAGCGGGGGCCGCGGCCGGAGTGGACGGCACCGACACGGGGGCCTCCGGGGTCCGAGCGGCGGAGTTGACCGTCGTCACCGAGATGGAGACGTGCGGAACAGCTTCCGGGGCCGCGGCTTCGGGAGCCGCCTCGGCCTCAGGAGCCGAGGTCTCGGCTTCCGCAGCTGCGGATCGGGCATCGGACGCGTTGCGCTTGGAGAACAGACCCATGGTGCATCAGCCTAGAGGCTCCATCCCGCCCGGGGAACCCGAACGGGAGGGAGGACGGAGGGCACCGCCGTGCTCACTCCACCTTCTCGATGGGGGCGATCTTGATCAGCAGCTTCTTCGCCCCGGCCGACTCGAACTGTACGTGGGCGATGCGCTTCGCGCCCTCCCCCGTGACCGCGTTCACGCGCCCCACGCCGAAGTCCGCGTGGGAGATCCGGTCGCCGGGGGCGAGTTCGAGGTCGCCGTTGTCGCGGACCTTCGCCGTGATGCGGTTCGCCCAGGCCGTCTCCGGCTTGCTCGACCCGCCGGAGAACCGGGTGTCGCCGGCGGACGCCCCCTCGGGCAGGGACCGGACCGACCAGCGGTCGCTCGACGGGGCGCGGCGCGCATTGAGCGCGCGCGACTGCGTTCCACCGCGGCCGTTGACGTTGCCTGGCGACTGCCGCCACTCGATGAGGTCGGCCGGGATCTCCTGGAGGTAGCGACTGGGCATCGCGACGGCGGTCTCGCCGTATTGGGCCCTGGTCATCGCGAGCGACAGGTAGAGACGCTTCCTGGCGCGGGTGATGCCGACGTAGAACAGACGACGCTCCTCCGCCGGGCCGCCGGGTTCACTCGCCGACATCCGGTGCGGGAGCAGGTCCTCCTCGATGCCGGTCAGGAAGACCGCGTCGTACTCCAACCCCTTCGCCGTGTGGAGCGTCATGAGGGAGACGCTTCCGGTCGCGTCGTCGAGGTCGTCGGCGGCGGCGACGAGCGAGACCTCGGTGAGGAAGTCCACGATGCCGCCGTCCGGGTTGTTCTTCGCGAACTCCTTGGTGACGGCGACGAGCTCGTCGACGTTCTCGGCACGTGCCTCGTCCTGCGGATCGCGGCTGTTGCGCAGGGAGTCGAGGTAGCCGCTCTTCGTCATGAGGAGGGCCAGGACGTCACCGACGGCGGTCGCCGACGCGGTGGGGCGGTCGGCCGCCGCGGCGTCGTCGAGCGCGGCCTGCGCCTCGTCGAGCAGCGCGGACAGCTGCAGGATCGCGCTCGTGACCTTCGGGCCGAGCCCGAGCGCGTCGGCGCGCCGCATCGCCTCGCGGAAGGTGACGCCGTTGTTCTCGGCGAAGCTCGCGAGCGCAGTCTCCGTCGCCGGACCGATGCCGCGCTTCGGGGTGTTGAGGATGCGCCGCAGCGCCATGATGTCGGCGGGGTTCGCGACGGAGACGAGGTACGCCAGTGCGTCCTTGATCTCCGCTCGTTCGTAGAACTTGGTGCCACCCATGATCCGGTAGGGCAGCGCCGCCCGGATGAAGATCTCCTCGAGCGCACGGGTCTGGGCGTTGGTGCGGTAGAAGACCGCGATGTCGCTGTAGGCCGTGCCGCCGTTCCGGAGCCTCTCGATCTCGTCGGCGATGAACTGCGCCTCGTCGTGCCCGGAGTAGCCGGTGAACCCGACGATCTTCTCGCCGTCGCCCACGGCCGTCCACAGCTTCTTGTCCTTGCGGTCGAAGTTGTTGGAGATGACCGCGTTCGCCGCCGAGAGGATGTTCTGGGTGGAGCGGTAGTTCTGCTCGAGGAGGACGACCTTCGCTCCCGGGAAGTCCCGCTCGAACTCGGTGATGTTCCGGATGTCCGCGCCACGGAACGCGTAGATGGACTGGTCCGAGTCGCCGACGACCGTGAGCGAGGCGCCGTCCGCCTGCGCGATGGCCAGGTGGTCCGAGCCGGCGGCGGGTGCACGGGTGAGTTCGCGGATGAGCGAGTACTGGGCGTGGTTCGTGTCCTGGTACTCGTCGACGAGGATGTGCCGGAACCGCTGCTGGTACTGCGCGGCGACGTGCGGGAACGCTCGGAACAGGAAGACGGTCTGGCTGATGAGGTCGTCGAAGTCGAAGGCGTTCGCGTCGGCGAGCGCCCGGGTGTACTTGCGGAAGATCTGCAGGAACACGAGTTCCTGCGGATCGTTCGTGTTGATCGTGCGCGAGTACGACTCGACGTCGGAGAGCTCGTTCTTCAGCTTCGAGATCTTGGCCGAGGTGTTCGACGGTGTGAACCCGTAGGCGTCGGCCTCGAGCTCCTTGATGATGCGCTTCAGCAGAGCGCGCTGGTCGCCGCTGTCGTAGATCGTGAAGTTCTTCGTGAACCCGAAGTGTTCCGCCTCCCGACGGAGGATGCGGACGCAGGCGGAGTGGAAGGTCGAGATCCACATCCCCTGGGCGGCCTGGCCGACGAGCGCCTCGACGCGCTCACGCATCTCGGCTGCGGCCTTGTTCGTGAAGGTGATGGCGAGGATCTGGCTGGGCCAGGCCTCGCGCTGCTCCAGCAGCAGGGCGATCCGTCGCGTGAGCACGCTCGTCTTGCCAGAGCCGGCGCCCGCGACGATGAGCAGCGCCTGCCCCCGGTACTCGACGGCGATCCGCTGCTGCGGATTGAGTCCGTCGAGGAGACGACTCCCGGCGGCATGCTCGTCTGAGGGCGTCCCGGGGATGGACGCTGTGGGCCAGTCGACGATCACCGGTTGGACGGCGTCGGCGTTCGAAGAAGGAGTGCTCGCCATATCGCCTGCAAGTCTAGGCGCTGCCTCCGACATCGGCCCGCCCCGGACGCCGGGGCGTCAGTGCTCCCGCCGAGCAGGGAGGGCCGAGCGGGCGGCCGCACCGAGGTCGGCGTGGTCGACGAAGACCCCGTCGACGCCCGTCGAGAGCACCAGGGCGAACTCCGCCCGCCAGTCGCCGAAGGCGGCCGGGTCCTCCCCCGAGCGGAACGGCGGCGCGAGGAAGCGGTTCTCCGGTCGGAGCGTCCAGGTGTAGACCCGGAGGCCGGCCGCGTGTGCGCGCTGCACGAGATCGGTCGGGCAGGGGCCGCCGGCCGCGTCCAGATCGATCAGCAGTGCCTTGTCGACGCTGATGGCGTCGACCTCGCCCGCGAGCGTCGCGAGCCCGGCGTCGGTCATGGCGTCGGCGTACGTGGGAGCGGCCTCCCCCAGTCGCGCCACCAGATCGCTCGGCCTGCCGGACCGTTCGAGGAGGTAGACGAACTCCGCTCGCACGTCACGCCGCTGCACGGCCGTGAGCACGGACTGCTCGAACGATTCGACGATGAGCGGTTCGGCGGCGGCGTCCGCGCCGAAGCCGGTCATGGCGAGGGCGTCGGCGAGCAACCGGTCGAGTGGCAGCCCGACGGACGCGAAATGGGTCGCGTGCTTCACCTCAGCAACGATCCCGAGCGGGCGCCCGTGCTCTCGGGCGGCGTCGCGGACGATGGCGACGAGATCGGTGAACCGGAGGATGGGCGACGTCCCGTCGTGGTCGGCACTGCCAGGACGCAGCGCGGGGATGCGCTCCCGGGCGGTCAGCGTCGACAGTTCGGCCCAGGTGAAGTCCTCCGTGAACCACCCGGTCAGCTGATCGCCGTCGATGGTCTTCGTGGTCCGCCGATCGGCGAAGTCCGGCCTCGAAGCGACGTCCGTCGTCCCCGAGATCTCGTTCTCGTGGCGCACCACGAGCACGCCGTCCTTCGACGCGACGAGGTCGGGTTCGACGGCGTCGGCGCCCAGGGCGAAGGCGAGTCGGTAGGACGCCTCGGTGTGCTCCGGGCGATACCCCGGCGCTCCACGGTGTCCGATCACGAGCGGGCTGGGCAAGGAGTCGATGCGCACGCGATCAGCCTAGGGCGAGGATCAGGCGGCCTGGCCGGGTGCCGGCTGTCAGCTGGCGGCGAACATCCGTCGGCGTCCAGACCTTTCCAGGCCCGATCCGGCTGTTTCAAAGGGAACTCGGATACTCTGGGTGCCAGCAGCGCCGCTTGGCGCGACACAGCCTCCACGACTGAGAGTAGGAATCAGCCATGGCCCTCGACAATCCCGCGTTCTCGAAGAACCCGGCATTCGCGAAGCAGGGAGGCGGGACGCTGCAGGCAGCTCAAGCAGCGAACCCCTCGCTGACCGCCGAACAGCTCCAGAAGATGTACGAACAGCCCACCGCACCGGCGGGCGTCGGCACCGCCGACCGCATGACGATCGAGAACACGCTCGTCAAGACCCTCGGCTCGTTCGCCGTCCTCGTCGTGTTCGCCGTCATCTCCTGGATGTGGACGACCTCGCTCCTTCAGGCAGGCAGCGGCTACGCCCTCCCCATGATCATCGGCATGATCGGCGGCCTCGGCCTCGGTCTCGTCAACTCCTTCAAGAAGGAGCCGGTCCCCGCGCTCATCCTCGGGTACGCGGTCTTCCAGGGACTCTTCGTCGGTGGCATCTCGCGCGTCTTCGAGGCGAACCCGGCCTGGTCCGGCGTCGTCGTCCAGGCGGTCCTCGCGACCCTCGCCGTCGTCGGCGTGACCCTCGCCCTCTTCGCGAGCGGCAAGGTCCGCGCCTCGAAGAAGCTCACGAAGGTGTTCCTCGTCGCCATCATCGGCTACGGCGTCTTCCAGCTCCTCAACCTGGTACTGATGTTCACCGGTGTCCTCAACAACCCCTTCGGGCTGTACGGCGCGACGATCTTCGGTATCCCGCTCGGGATCGTCATCGGCATCTTCGCGGTGCTGATGGGTGCGTACTCGCTCGTGCTCGACTTCGACTTCATCCAGCGCGGCGTGCAGAACCGCGCACCCGCCAAGTACGGCTGGACCGGCGCCTTCGGCATCATGGTCACGGTCATCTGGATCTACGTCGAGATCCTGCGCCTGCTCGCCATCTCGCGCAACTAGCAGCCCGGTTCCACCGAAGGCCCGTCCCATCCGTGGGGCGGGCCTTCGTCGTGCCACCGGGCCGCCAGACGACGGAAGGCCGCCCCGAGACGGGACGGCCTTCCGGAGGATCAGGGAGTGATCACTCCCACTCGATGGTCCCCGGCGGCTTCGACGTGACGTCGAGCACGACGCGGTTCACGTCCTTCACCTCGTTGGTGATGCGGTTGCTGATGCGCGCGAGGACGTCGTATGGCAGGCGCGTCCAGTCGGCGGTCATCGCGTCTTCCGAGGACACCGGGCGGAGGACGATGGGGTGGCCATAGGTGCGACCGTCGCCCTGGACGCCCACGGACCGGACGTCTGCGAGGAGGACGACGGGGCACTGCCAGATCTCCTGGTCGAGGCCGGCCGCGGTGAGTTCCTCGCGGGCGATCGCGTCGGCGTCGCGGAGGAGGTCGAGGCGCTCGGCCGTGACCTCACCGACGATGCGGATGCCGAGCCCCGGGCCGGGGAACGGCTGACGACCGACGATCGCCTCGGGCAGTCCCAGCTCGCGGCCGATCGCGCGCACCTCGTCCTTGAACAGGGTGCGGAGGGGCTCGACGAGCTCGAACTGCAGGTCTTCCGGCAAGCCGCCGACGTTGTGGTGGCTCTTGATGTTGGCCGTTCCCGACCCGCCACCGGACTCGACCACGTCCGGGTACAGCGTGCCCTGCACGAGGAAGCGGATGGGCTCCCCTTCGTCCTGGGCCTCCTTGACGAGGTCGATCTCGGCCTGTTCGAAGGAACGGATGAACTCGCGACCGATGATCTTGCGCTTCTGCTCCGGGTCGCTCACCCCGGCGAGTGCCGACAGGAACTGCTCGCGGGCGTCGACCGTGACCAGTCGGACGCCGGTCGAGGCGACGAAGTCCTCCTCGACCTGGCGACGCTCGTCCTTGCGGAGGAGTCCGTGGTCGACGAAGATGCAGACGAGCTGGTCGCCGACGGCCTCGTGCACGAGCGCAGCGGCGACCGCGGAGTCGACACCGCCGGACAGCCCGCAGATGACCTTGGCGTCGCCGACCTGCGCACGGATGCGCTCGACCTGCTCGGCGATCACGTTGCCGCTGTTCCAGTCGGCGGGGATGCCCGCCGCCCGGTGCAGGAAGTTCTCGAGCACCTGCTGCCCGTAGGCGGAGTGCTTGACCTCCGGGTGCCACTGGACCCCGTAGAGCCCGCGCTCGGCGTTGGCGAACGCCGCGACCGGGGTCGAGGCGGTCGAGGCGAGGACCTCGAAGCCCTCCGGCGCCTTCGAGACGGAGTCGCCGTGGCTCATCCACACGTTCTGCTCGGTCGGGACGCCGTGCAGCAGCGTGCCCGGGACGTCCACGACGCTCGTCGCGTCGGTGGCGCCGTACTCGCGGAGACCGGTGTGCGCGACCTCGCCACCGAGCTGCTTGGCCATGACCTGGAAGCCGTAGCAGATGCCGAAGGTGGGGACACCGAGCTCGAGGATGCCTTCGTCGAGCGACGGAGCACCCGGCTCGTAGACGCTCGACGGGCCACCGGACAGCACGATGCCGACAGGGTTCTTGGCGGCAACCTCGGCAGCGCTCACGGTGTGCGGCACGATCTCGGAGTACACGCCGGCCTCGCGGACGCGTCGGGCGATCAGCTGGGCGTACTGTGCGCCGAAGTCGACGACCAGGACTGGTCGGGCGGCGGTCTGCTCCGCGACGGCGGGGGTCGGTTCACTCACTGCATGGACTCCACGGGTTCGGCGGCCGCCGCTGTTTCGCGACCGGAGAGGTAGCCCTTCACTTCACGCGGGATGCGGCTCTCGAAGAAGAAGGACAGGAACGGGATGATGCCGCCGAGCGCGAGCCAGAGCAGACGCAGGACGTTCCACCGCATGAGGCTCCAGAGCCGGAACGCGGCGAACAGGTACACGACGTAGAACCAGCCGTGGATGATGAGGATGCCCGTG
Source organism: Plantibacter sp. Leaf314 (assembly GCF_001423185.1). Taxonomy (NCBI): domain Bacteria; kingdom Bacillati; phylum Actinomycetota; class Actinomycetes; order Micrococcales; family Microbacteriaceae; genus Plantibacter; species Plantibacter sp. Leaf314. The sequence continues at coordinate 1,240,848 of NZ_LMOB01000001.1, forward strand.
CTCAGGTTGACCGCGGTGGCGGTCCCGGACGGGACGAAGGCGAGGAAGCCGTAGGCGCCACCGAGCTCGAGCTCGAGGCCGAACGCGTACTTCATGAGCATCTCGGCGCAGAGCGACAGCAGCAGCACGCCGGTGATCGGCGCGGCCACCTGGTAGAACTTCAGCGCGCCTCGGATCGCGGGAAACGTCGACGGTTTCGGCTGGAGGGGCATGCCCTCCATCTTAGCCGCGGCCATCGGGGCTCCGGACATCACGCGGTGGGCTGCGACGCCTGTTCCTCGGCGTCCTCGAGCTCCTCGATCTCGCGCTCCCAGGCGTCCTTGGCGAGGCGGTACCAGAGGAAGACGGCGAAGCAGGCGAACACGACCCACTCGGCCGCGTAGAAGATGTTCAGCCAGTTGAGCTGGATCTCCTGGCTGGGCGCCGGCGACGAGATGGTCTCGAGGCCCGCTGCGGCGTCGTCGTCCACCAGGAACGCGGTGAACACCCGCAGGCCGTCCGCATCGGACCACCGGTTCAGCAGGGCCGCGACCGACATGTTGTCGAGGTCGGTCGGCGCCGCGTCGGACGCGGGCTCCTCCGGTCCCTCCGGCGGGTTCAACCGCCCCTCGAGTTCGACGACACCGCTCGGAGCGTCGGCATTGAGTGCGTCCGCGACCCGGTCGGCGACCTGTCGGTCCTTCGTCCAGCCGACCGCCACCGCGAGGCCCGCCGCATCCGGCCCATCGGTCGCGAGGTGCCCGGTGACCCAGTAGCCGAGCACGCCGTCGTTCACCCGGTCGCCGACGACGAGGTAGTCCCCCGGCACCCAGGTGCCCGTCACGCTGATCCGCTGTCCGGCGTCGACCTCTCGGATCCCGACCCCGGGCTCGAGGACGTCCGCGAGCGGCCGAACCGATTCGGTCTCGCTCGGGACGACCTGTCCGGATTCGATGGCACGGGCCAGCTGCCACTGGCCAAGGGCCGCGAACGCGCCGGCGACGGCCAGGCAGAGGACGAGCACGCCGATCCACCGAGGACGCAGCATGACGGAGCGGAGCGTCGGACGGGCCTGACCGTGGTCGGTCGGGACTGGTGCCGACGGGGCGGGGCTAGTAATCGGGCTCTCGCTTTCGTGCTGGTGGTTCCTGGTCGTTCATCGCCTGTTCGACGAGTCGGTCGATGGCCGCCTGATCGGTGTCGGGCGCGCTGTCGTCCGGGTCGTCGGCCGTCCCCACGACGAGGGCGATCGCCTCGTCCTCCGTGCGGTCGGGGCCGTCGGGGTGGTCGACGCGCTTCGGCTTGCGGCGACGCGGCCTGAGGATGAACGCGCCGATCTGCTCGGAGCGGCCGGCCACGATGGGACCCATCACCGCCATGATCAGCACGTAGAGCCCGGCGAAGGGCTGGATGAGGGGGTTCAACCCGGCACTCAGGGACAGGGTCGCGAGGATGAGCGCGAACTCCCCTCGGTTCTGGAGGATCACCGCCGCGTTGATGCCCGCCTGTGGTCCGAGACCGTTCAGCCAGGCGACGAACTGCCCGGCGATCACGTTGAGCACCACCGTCATCAGGACGGCGAGCAGCACCGGGACGAGGACGCTGCCGAACTTCGTCGCGTCGAGCGCGAGACCGAAGTTCAGGAAGAAGAAGGCGCCGAAGACGTCGCGGAGCGGGATCGCGATCTGCTCGATCTTGTTGCGGAATCGGGTCGCACCGAGCACCAGACCGATGAGGAAGGCGCCGATCGCGTCGGTGACCCCGAGGATCTCGCCGATGCCGCCGAAGGCCACCGCGAGGCCGAAGAACAGGATGGTGAAGAGCTCGTCGTCCTTCGTGCGGAACAACCGCGAGACGAAGCGACCGCCGAACCTGGCGATCGTGAACATCACGAGGATGAACGTGAACGCGATCGCGAGCTTGCCGATGACCGGCCACACCTCCGTCTCGCCGCTCAGGACCACGCCGACGATCGCGAGGTAGATGGCGATGAAGATGTCCTCGACGACGGTGACGCCGAGGATCATCGGTGTCTCGTCGTTCGTCAGTCGCTTGAGCTCGATGAGCAGCTTCGTGACGATGGCACTGGAGCTGGTGGCGGTGATCCCGGCGATGATGAGCGCTTCACGGGTCCCCCACCCGACGAGGAACCCGAAGACGAGGCCGGCGGCCATGTTGACGAGGATGTACGACCCGCCGGACACGATCAGCTTCCCGGCGTTGCCGAAGAACTCGTCCTGGTCGAACTCCAGACCGAGGTTGAACAGCAGCAGGACCAGGCCGAACACCGCGATCAGTTCGATCTGCGCGCTCGCGAAGTCCAAGGGGAACCAGCCCGTGTACGGACTCGCGAGGAGACCGACGAGCATGTAGACGGGGATCGACGGGAGCCCGATGAGCTTGCCGAGACGGCCGAGGATGTAGGCGATGACGAACAGGACGCCGAGGATGAGGAGATCCTGGCCGAGGTGGGGGTTGTCGGTCGCGGCGTGCAGCATCCCTACCCTCCGGGCGGGGCGTCGACGGCGACCTTCTTGACGGCGCCGGAACGGAAGTAGGCGAAGGCCTTGGCGACCTTCTCCGGGCTACCGGCCACGACGAGGGTGTCGCCCGGGAACACCCGGAAGTCGGCCGCGGGGGCCGGGTTCGCGGAATCGCCTCGGACGACGGCCACGACCGTGAGGCCGACCATGCCCTTCTCGGCGGGGTTGCCGAGCGGCTGTCCGGCGATGTGGTCCTCGTAGTCGACCGTGAACCAGTCGATGCTGAGCCCAGGGATCTGGTCGAGTGCGCTCAGCGATTCGGTGATCTGCGTGCCACCGAGCAGCTCCGCCAGAGTGTGCGCCTCGTCTTCGTTGAGCCGGAGCGACACCTTGCCGGCGTCTGCGCCGTCCTCGTGGTCGGCGAAGGTGATGAGGTCGCTGTGGCCGGAACGGTGGGCGATGACCCCGACCTTGCCGCCGTCGTCCGTGACGAAGGTGTGCAGCACACCCACTCCGGGAAGTTTGACCCGCCGAACATCCACCATGGCTGTACTCCTCAGGCTTGTTGTGGCAGTCCTCCTAGTCTATCCGCCGCGCCTGCGTCGCTCGCCCGAGGGGCCCGCAGCGGTTGCGCTGCGGGCGATCACCGGAGGGTCAGGCCCCCGGGACGATGTCCGGGGCCTCGAGCCGCACGCGGTCGGCGGCCTCGTCGTTCGGCTGTTCCTGGGACGCCCGCTCGGCGGTGACGCGCTCGAGGTAGTACGAGACCTCCTTGGCGATCCGTTCCTCGTCCCACCCGAGGACGCCTCCCATGAGCTTGGCCGCGACCGGAGCCGCCGACACACCGCGGTCCCAGGCCTCGATGGAGATCCGTGTCCGGCGAGCGAGGACGTCGTCGAGGTGGAGGGCACCCTCGTGGGACGCCGCGTAGACGACCTCGGCGCCGATGTAGTCGTCGGCTCCGGGGAGCGGCTCGGCGAGCGTCGGGTCCTCTTTGAGGAGGTCGAGCAGCTCGTCGGTGAGCACGCCGTAGCGGTTCAACAGGTGCTCGATCCGTGCGGTGTGGACGCCGAACGCGCGAGCGATCTTGCCGCGCTTGTTCCACGCGGCCTGGTAACCCTCGGCACCGAGCAGCGCGATGTTCTCCGTCGCGCTGGCCGGGATCTTCCCGTCCAGGGCGTCGACGGCGGCGTCGATCGCGTCCTTCGCCATCACCCGGTACGTGGTCCACTTGCCACCGGCGATCACGACGAGACCCGGCACCGAGTGGGCGACGAGGTGCTCGCGCGACAGCTTCGAAGTCTGCTCCGACTCCCCCGCGAGCAGGGGACGGAGCCCGGCGAAGACCCCCTCGACGTCCTCGCGGGTGAGTGGGACGGCGAGGACGGTGTTCACGCGCTCCAGCAGGTAGTCGATGTCCGCGGCCGTCGCCGCGGGGTGGGCCTTGTCGAGATGCCAGTCGGTGTCGGTCGTGCCGATGAGCCAGTGGCGGCCCCAGGGGATGACGAAGAGGACGCTCTTCTCCGTGCGCAGCAGGAGACCCATGCTCGACTGGAACCGGTCGCGGGGCACGACGAGGTGGATGCCCTTCGAAGCGCGCACCTTGAACTGGCCGCGCTCCCCCACCATCGACTGGGTGTCGTCGGTCCACACACCCGTCGCGTTCACGACCTGCTTGGCCCGGATCTCGAACCGTTCGTCGGTCTGGAGGTCGTGCGCCTTCACGCCGACGACCCGCTGGCCGACCTTGATGAACCCCTCGACACGCACCCGGCTGGCCACGTGCGCGCCGTAGGCGGAGGCCGTCCGAGCGAGGGAGGCGACGTAGCGCGCGTCGTCGACCTGGGCGTCGTAGTAGGTCAGGCCACCGACGAAGGCGTCAGACTTCAGGCTCGGGATGGAGCTCAGCACCTGGCGCTTCGACAGGTGTCGGTGGTGCGGGACGCCCGGCGGACGGCCACCCGTCCAGCTGAAGAGGTCGTACAGGAGCATGCCGGCGCCGATGTACAACCGCTCGAACACCGGCTTGTTGAGCGGGTACAGGAAGCGGACGGGCTTCACGAGGTGCGGAGCGATGCGCTGCAACAGCAGCCCACGTTCGATGAGGGCCTCGCGGACGAGCCGGAAGTCGAGCTGCTCGAGGTAGCGGATACCGCCGTGCACGAGCTTGGAGGAACGGCTGGAGGTGCCGCTCGCCCAGTCGCGGGCCTCGAGCAGGCCGGTGCTCAGACCGCGGGTGACCGCGTCGAGCGCCGCTCCCGTGCCGACGATGCCGCCGCCGACGACGAGGATGTCCAGCTCTTTGCTCTTCAGCGCTTCGATCGCGGCGTCGCGTTCCTCCATCCCCAGCTTGGTGGATCGGGACACGTTGTTGGGCGTGGTGGCCATCGTCGAACTCCGCTCGCTGGAACCGCCCTCGCGACGGTCCTGCACTGCAGGAGCTCGTCCGCGAGGCTCTGCTTCCGAGGCTAGCGCCGAGCTTCCGAGCCGACAACCGCTTGCGGGAACCCGTGGGCTCCCGCAAGCGTCAGTTGCCCTGGTACGGCGCGACGACGACCTCGACGCGCTGGAACTCCTTGAGGTCCGAGTAGCCGGTGGTGGCCATCGAGCGACGGAGCGCACCGATGAGGTTGGCGGTGCCGTCCGACTTCGGCGACGGCCCGTACAGGATCTCCTCGAGCGTGGCGACGGTTCCGACCTCGACGCGACGACCGCGCGGCAGCTGCAGGTGGTGCGCCTCGGCGCCCCAGTGCCAGCCGCCACCCGGGGCGTCGGTCGCGCGGGCGAGTGCGGTGCCGAGCATGACGGCGTCGGCACCCATAGCGACGGCCTTGACGATGTCGCCGGAGGTACCGAGACCGCCGTCGGCGATGACGTGGACGTACCGGCCACCCGACTCGTCGAGGTAGTCACGGCGAGCGCCCGCCACGTCGGCCACCGCGGTCGCCATGGGTGCGTGGATCCCGAGCGAGGCTCGCGTGGTGGAGGCCGCGCCGCCGCCGAAGCCGACGAGTACGCCGGCCGCACCGGTCCGCATGAGGTGCAGCGCCGCCGTGTAGGTGGCCGCACCGCCGACGATGACCGGGACGTCGAGTTCGTAGATGAACTTCTTGAGGTTGAGCGGCTCCTGGTTCTTGGAGACGTGCTCGGCGGACACGGTCGTGCCGCGGATCACGAAGAGGTCGACGCCCGCGGCGACGACGGTCTCGTAGAGCTCCTGCGTGCGCTGCGGCGACAAGGCCGCTGCGACGGTCACGCCGGCGGCGCGGATCTCGGCCAGGCGAGCGGTCACGAGTTCGGGCTTGATGGGCTCGGCGTAGATCTCCTGCATGCGAGCGGTCGCGCGACCGACGGGCAGCGAGCGGATCTCGGCGAGGAGCGGCTCCGGGTCCTCGTACCGGGTCCAGAGGCCCTCGAGGTCGAGGACGCCGACTCCGCCCAACTGGCCCATCATGATCGCGGTCTTCGGTGAGACGACGGAGTCCATGGGTGCCGCGAGCACGGGGATCTCGAACTGGTAGGCGTCGATGGACCACGACACCGAGACGTCCTGCGGGTCGCGGGTCCGCCGCGACGGGACGACGGCGATGTCGTCGAAGGCGAACGCGCGCCGGGCGCGCTTTGACCGGCCGATCTCAATATCCATGCTCACCAGACCAGCCTATCGGTCGCCTACGACGACGACGGTCCGGCAGGCGGGCGCCTGCCGGACCGTCGAGGTCACGCTGGGGTCACTTGCGGTAGTTCGGCGCCTCGACGACGATCTGCACGTCGTGCGGGTGCGACTCCTTGAGACCGGCGGAGGTGATGCGGACGAACTTGCCCTTCGCCTTGAGCTCACCGATGTTGCGTGCACCGACGTAGAACATCGACTGACGCAGCCCGCCGATGAGCTGGTACGCGACGGCCGAGACCGGTCCGCGGTAGGGCACCTGGCCCTCGATGCCCTCGGGGATCAGCTTGTCGTCGCTCGGGACGTCGGCCTGGAAGTAGCGGTCCTTGGAGTAGGACGTCTTCTCGCCACGCGTCTGCATGGCACCGAGCGAACCCATGCCCCGGTAGTTCTTGAACTGCTTGCCGCCCACGAACACGAGGTCGCCGGGGCTCTCGTCGGTGCCCGCGAGGAGCGAACCGAGCATGACCGTGTCGGCACCGGCGACGAGGGCCTTGGCGATGTCGCCGGAGTACTGCAGGCCGCCGTCGGCGATGACCGGGACGTTCACCTCGCGGGCTGCGAGCGACGCCTCGTAGACCGCGGTCACCTGGGGCACGCCAACACCGGCGACGACACGGGTGGTGCAGATGGAGCCCGGACCGACGCCCACCTTGATGGCGTCGGCACCCGCCTCGATGAGGGCCTGGGCGCCTGACCGCGTCGCGACGTTGCCGCCGATGACGTCGACACCGGCGAACGCCGGGTCGGCCTTGAGCTTGCGGATGATGTCGAGCACGCCGGCACTCTCTCCGTTGGCGGTGTCGACCACGATGACGTCGACGCCGGCGTCGAGCAGCTGACCGGCACGGGACCAGGCGTCACCGAAGAAGCCGATGGCCGCGCCGACGCGGAGCCGACCGGAGTCGTCCTTCGTGGCGAGCGGGTACTTCTCGCTCTTGTCGAAGTCCTTGACGGTGATGAGGCCCTTGAGCTTGCCCGCCTCGTCGATGAGCGGCAGCTTCTCGATCCGGTGCTGGGCGAGGAGCGCCATGACCGCGTTGCGGTCGGTGCCGACGGGAGCCGTGACGAGGCCCGTGCTCGTCATGACCTCGCTGACCCGCGTGGTCGCCTTCTCGAACGGCGACACGAACCGCATGTCGCGGTTGGTGATGATGCCGACGAGCACGCCCTCACCGTTGACGACGGGGAGCCCTGAGATGCGGAACTGGCCGCACAGTTCGTCGACCTCGGCGACGGTGGCGTCGGCGGTCGTCGTGATCGGGTTCGTGATCATGCCCGACTCGCTCCGCTTGACGCGGTCGACCTGCTCGGCCTGGTCGGTGATCGAGAGGTTCCGATGCAGGATCCCGATGCCGCCCTCGCGAGCCATCGCGATCGCCATGCGTGCCTCGGTGACGGTGTCCATCGCACTCGACAGCAGCGGCGTGTTCACCGTGATCCGCTTCGTCAATCGGGACGAGGTCTCCGCCTCGCTCGGGATGACGTCGGTGTGCCCGGGGAGCAGCAGCACATCGTCATACGTGAGTCCTACGAATCCGAACGGATCAGGCTGGTCCATTTATCCCTCTCATAGCCACGAACACACCGGAGCAACGCAGACCTGCCGGTATCACCATCGTAACCGAGCAGGGCGTACCCCTATTCCACGATCCCGACAAAACCATGCGCAGAAATACGCACGGGCGAAACATGTAGGCAATAATCAGGTTCTATCGTCGAACAGCGTTGTCCGACGCAGGAGAACGGTCCACGAATGTGGGCTGGCACTGGAGGTGCAGTGAAGTTCGCTGGAACAACCCGAAACCCGAGACTGGCACGGAGATTCGTGCTCCTCATCGCCTTGCTGTTCGGGGCGATCACCCTCACGTCCGTCATGAGCGCCGTCCCGGCTCATGCCGACGAAGTGGGTGAGGAGTACGACTTCTACTTCGCTGGGAACGTCAAGTACGACGACAAACCACTCGACGGCGTGAACATCACGGTCGACGGCAACGGCTACAAGGCCGACGTCGACACCGATGCCGACGGCAAGTGGAAGATCGGCGTCCCCGAGAAAGGTACGTACAAGGTCACCCTCGACGAGGAGACCCTCCCGAAGGGCGTCATCGTCGCCGAAGGCGGCGCGACCATCGAGGCCGAGTTCGGCCTCACCCAATCGAAGTCCGTGAACTTCTTCCTCGGTGAGGGCGAACGCGTCACCGTCAGCTTCTGGGATCAGCTCGCCGAACGGCTCGTCAACGGGCTGAACTTCGGACTCATGCTCGCCCTGGCGGCCATCGGAGCGTCGCTCGTGTTCGGCACCACCGGCCTCAGCAACTTCGCCCACGCGGAGATGGTGACGTTCGGCGCGATCATGGCGCTCGTCTTCGGGGTGTTCCTGCAGTGGCCCATCTGGCTGGCCATCATCATCGCCCTCGCGTTGAGCGCCGCCTTCGGCTTCGCGCTCGATGCCGGCATCTGGAGACCCTTGAGACGCAAGGGCGTCGGCATCGTGCAGGTGATGATCGTCTCGATCGGCCTGTCGCTGGCGCTCCGCTACGTCTTCCTCTACTTCGTCGGCGGCGGCACCTTCCAGCTGCCCGGCTCCGGAGAGGAGAACATCAAGCTGTTCGGCACGGTGTCGCTCAGCGTGACCGACATGATCAGCATGGCCGTGAGCGTCGTGGTCCTCCTCGGCGTGGCCTGGTGGCTCATCAAGACGAAGACCGGCAAGGCGACGCGAGCGATCTCGGACAACCCGAGCCTCGCAGCGGCGAGCGGTATCGACGTCGACCGCGTGGTCCGTATCGTCTGGATCCTCGCAGCCACCCTCGCCGGCCTCTCCGGCATCCTGTGGGCGTACTTCCGACCCGGCATCAAGTGGGACATGGGAGCGCAGCTCCTCCTCCTCATCTTCGCGGCCATCACCCTCGGCGGGCTCGGAACCGCCTTCGGCGCCATGGTCGGCGCCCTCATCATCGGCATCCTCGTCGAAGTCTCGACGCTCTGGATCCCGTCTGACATCAAGTACGTCGGCGCCCTCGTGGTGCTCATCGCGGTGCTCCTCGTGAGACCGCAGGGCATCCTCGGACGTCGCGAGAGAATCGGTTAGGGGCACGCGCATGGACTGGGGAAGCATTCTCTCGAACACGCTCGCTTGGGTCATCAGCCCGGAGACGATCGCCTACGCGCTCGCAGCACTCGGATTGGCCGTGCACTTCGGCTATGGCGGGTTGTTGAACTTCGGTATGGCCGGATTCATGGCGCTCGGCGCCTACGGCTACGCCATCTCGATCCTGAGCTTCGACCTCCCGTGGTGGGCCGGCATCATCGTCGGTTGCCTGGCATCGGTGGTCTTCGCCTTCATCCTCGGCATTCCGACGTTGCGATTGCGGGCCGATTATCTGGCCATCGTGACGATCGCCGCGGCGGAGATCGTCCGTCTGCTCTTCACCACGCAGGTCTTCGACGAGTACACCAACTCCGCTGACGGCCTCGGCAACTACCACGCCGGCTTCCGGGCCGCGAACCCGATCCCGGAGGGCATCTACGGCTTCGGCCCGTGGGAGCTCAACGCGAACCAGTGGTGGGTCCGGATCTTCGGCATCCTGCTGCTGGCCGTCGCCGCCCTCCTCGTGTTCCTCCTCATGCGCAGCCCCTGGGGCCGTGTCCTGAAGGGCATCCGCGAGGACGAGGACGCCGTGCGCGCCCTCGGCAAGAACGTGTTCGCGTACAAGATGCAGGCGCTCGTCGTCGGTGGCGTCTTCGGCGCACTCGGCGGGGTGGTGCTGGCACTGCCCTCCGCGGTCGTGCCCAGCGTGTACGTCACGAGCCTCACGTTCTTCATCTGGACGATCCTCCTGCTCGGCGGGGCCGCGACGGTCTTCGGACCGCTGCTCGGCTCGGTGATCTTCTGGGTGATCATGGCGTTCCTCTCGAACGTCCTCCCGGCGCTCGTGAAGGCCGACGTCCTGCCGTTCATGAGCTCGACGCAGGCGTCGACGCTCCGCTACGTGCTGGTGGGTGTCGCGCTCATGCTGATCGTCATCTTCAGGCCGCAAGGCATCCTCGGAAACAAGAAGGAGCTGACCTTTGTCAAGTAACAGCTCACCCACCTCGCGGCCGGTCAAGACCACCGGTCTCCACGTCGGCGAGATCGTCCCGGGCGTCAAGAAGGTCGACCCGATCCTCATCGCGGACCAGGTCACCCGGACCTTCGGCGGCCTGCAGGCGGTGAACGTGGAGCACCTGGAGGTGCCCCGCAACGCGATCACCGCCCTCATCGGTCCGAACGGTGCCGGCAAGACCACCCTGTTCAACCTGCTGACCGGCTTCGACAAACCGAACACCGGAACGTGGAACTTCGACGGCAAGAGCCTCGGCGGCGTCCCCGCGTTCAAGGTCGCCCGCATGGGGCAGGTCCGCACCTTCCAGCTGACGAAGGCGCTCGGCCTCCTCACCGTGCTCGAGAACATGAAGCTCGGAGCGACCGGTCAGACGGGTGAGGGCATCTTCTCGAGCCTCGTGAAGCCGCTCTGGCGGAAGCAGGAGGCGGACCTCGAGGTCAAGGCCATGGACTTGCTGCGACGGTTCAAGCTCGACACCAAGCGCGACGACTACGCCGCCAGCCTGTCCGGCGGCCAGCGCAAGCTCCTCGAGATGGCGCGGGCGCTCATGAGCGACCCGAAGCTCGTCATGCTCGACGAGCCGATGGCCGGCGTCAACCCGGCACTCACCCAGTCGCTGCTCGACCACATCCTGGCGCTGAAGGACGAGGGCATGACCGTGCTGTTCGTCGAGCACGACATGCAGATGGTGCGCCACATCGCCGACTGGGTGGTCGTCATGGCCGAGGGTCGCGTCGTCGCCGAAGGGCCGCCGGACACCGTCATGGAGAACCCGGCCGTCATCGACGCCTACCTCGGCAGCCACCAGGACGTCGACCTCGGTGTCGTGACCGGCCGGATCGCCGGCGAGGACAGCGCCGCAGCCGAAGAGCTGCTGGCCGAGATCGAAGATGAACGGCTCGCGGCTGGTGCCGAGCCCGAGGAGGAGCGGAAATGAGCGACGTGAAGGGCGCCCCCGTGGGCGGCACCGCGGTCAACACCGCCGAGATGGTCGTCGAGGTCAGCGATCTGACGGCCGGTTACCTGCCCGGCGTGAACATCCTCAACAGCGCAAACCTCACGGCGCGCAAGGGTGAACTCATCGGCATCATCGGGCCGAACGGCGCCGGCAAGTCGACGCTGCTCAAGGCGATCTTCGGGCAGGTGAAGGTGCGGAGCGGTCAGGTCCTCCTGAACGGTGAGGACATCACCGGGCTCCGGGCGAACAAGCTCGTCGCGCGTGGTGTGGGATTCGTCCCGCAGACGAACAACGTCTTCCCGAGCCTCACCATCGAGGACAACCTGAAGATGGGGCTGTTCCAGAAGCCGAAGCAGTACACCGAACGTCTGGAGTTCGTCACCGGGATCTTCAGTGAACTCGGCAAGCGGCTCAAGCAGCGCGCCGGTTCGCTGTCCGGCGGTGAGCGGCAGATGGTCGCGATGTCGCGGGCGCTCATGATGGACCCGCACGTGCTGCTGCTCGACGAGCCGTCCGCTGGACTGTCGCCCGTCCGCCAGGACGACGCGTTCATCCGGGTCTCCGACATCAACAAGGCCGGTGTCACGACCATCATGGTCGAGCAGAACGCGCGTCGCTGTCTCCAGATCTGCGACCGTGGCTATGTGCTCGATCAGGGCCGCGACGCGTACACCGGCACCGGCCGTGAACTGCTGTCGGACGACAAGGTCATCGGACTCTACCTGGGCACGCTCGGCCAGGACGAGGACTGATCAGGGGTTCCCCACTCGCGGCTCGACGGGGACTTCGGTACCCTCGAACGTGCTCGTCCCGGCCATCGGCTGTGTGACGACCTGAAGCCACCGGAACCCGACCGGTGATCGAACCACAACTCCTCCCTCCCCCGAGGGGCACCGTCGCACCAAGACGGCCTCCTGAGACGGGGACGGAGGAGTTGTGCATTTCGGCCTCCCCTCCCCTCCTTGTGCCAGCGCGGTGCGCTGACGCGAGCGCGGTCCTGGCGCGTGAGCGCGGGTCTCCGGAGCCCCGCGCTCGAGTCACCTCCACCGCGGCACAGCGACCCGCGCTGACGCCCGTGACCAGCAGTGACGCCAGCGCACCGCGCTGGGCACCATCCCCGGCTCGCTCCACCACGAGCTGGGCGAGTGGCCGTTTCCACACCTACCCTCTCCTCCGTGTTGAAGCGCCACGGAACGGGCACGGTGAATCGATGGAATCCTTCGATCTGAACCTGCTCATCCGCCCGAACGGCCTCCTCCTCGTCCGAGACGCACGTCGGGTCGGTGCCGAGCGTCTGGTGAGTGCTGCTCATCGCGACGGAGACCTGGTGCGTCTGCGAAAAGGCATCTACGTCCCTGAACCGACCTGGCGATCCCTGTCCCCCGATGACCGCTACCGCCTCCGGATCGACGCGGCGGCCGTCGCCCTCCGGAAGGACGCCCTGTTCAGCCACTACTCGGCTGCGCGGCTCTGGGGACTCCCGATCGTCGGCCCATGGCCTGTCGAGGTGCACACGTTGACGAGCGGCGACCGCGGAGGACGCTCAGCGCCGGGAAGACCGGCTGCGCGCGCTCGGCTACACCGTCGTCCGCGCCACTTGGGAGGACCTCGTCCATCCGAGCCGGCTCGCTGCGAAGCTCGAGCGCGCCGGGCTGCAGCGCGCGTTCCGCTGACCCGTGCCCCTGCGTTCACTGCCAGCGCGGTGCGCTGACGTGAGCGCGCAGTACCATCCGTCAGCGCGGTGCGCTGACGTGAGCGCGCCCCACTGTGCAACACCTCTGGCGAACGGGCGTGAGCGCGCCCGAGGCGCGTGAGCGCGGGTCTCCGGAGACCCGCGCTCACGCGCTGGACCCGCGCTCGCGTCAGCGCACCGCGCTGGCACCACCACCACCACCACCAGCTCGAGGTCTGGCGGGAGCTGCCGGGGGCCGGACACGACGAAGGCCCCGGATCGCTCCGGGGCCTCGTCAGTCGCTCAGGCGACTAGTTGGTGCGGGTGTACTTGTTGTCGTCACCGTACTGGTAGATACCGATGGTCGCCTCGGTCGGGTCACCGTTCTCGTCGAAGGTGATCGGACCGGAGTTTCCGTCGTAGTTGATCTTCTTGCCTTCAGCGATGGCCTTCGCACCCTCTTCGAAGGTGGACACCTTCTCGCCGTCGTCCTTACCACCGGACACGGACTGGAGCTCGCCGGCCATGTCGGCACCCTCGGTCGAGCCCGCCTGCAGCGCCGCGAGGGCGAGCAGGATGACCGCGTCGTAGGATTCGGCCGCGTAGCTGTAGTCCTTCAGCGGCTCGCCACCCTCGTCCTTCACGAACGCCTGGAGGCGGTCGGTGAAGTCACCGAGCTTGGCGGTGTCGAGACCGGGCAGCGTTCCCTTGGCGCCCGTGAGGGTGCCGGGAGCGAAGTCCGCGCTGTAGTCGGCGAGGTTGCCGTCGACGAAGTAGAGCTTGTCAGACGGGAACCCGGCGAGACCGGGGACGATCGTCTTGGTCTCCTCGAACGCGATGATCGCGATCGCGTCGGGGTTCTCCGCCTTGACCGCGCTGATCTGCGCGTCGAAGGAGGTGTCGCCCGTGTTGTACGACTGCTCGGCGACCACTTCACCGCCGGCGCTCTCGAACGCCTCCTTGGTGAACTTCGCCAGGCCGGTGCCGTACGAGTCGTTCAGGTAGATGATGCCGAGGGTGGCGTTGCCGTCCTCCGCGATCAGGTTCCCGAGGACCTCGCCCTGCAGCACGTCGGACGGCGCCGTCCGCCAGTAGAGACCGTTGTCGTCCCACGTCGTGAAGTCGGCGGAGGTGTTCGCCGGGGAGAACTGGATGACGCCTGCGCCGGTGACTTCGTCGATGAAGAGCTTCGACACACCCGACGACGCTGCACCGATGATGGCGGTGACGCCCTCGGAGAGCAGACGGGGGACCTCGGTCGCGTACGCCTTGTTGTCGGAGTCACCCGAGTCGCCGAGCGTCAGGTCGATCTTGATGCCCAGGTTGGCGTCGTTGACCTCCTTGACCGCGAGACCGACACCGGCTTCCTCGGGCGGGCCGAGGAACGCCAGGTTGCCCGTCTGGGGCAACGCGGTGCCGAGCTTCAGGGTGAGGTCGCCAGCAGGCTTGCTGCTGCCGCTGCCACTGTCGTCACTGCCACCTGAGGCGCATCCGCTCAGGACCAGCGCGCTGGCTCCGATCAGTGCGATGCCACCGAGAACGATGGCACGAGGGCGGGAGCGAGCGGCCGTGGCCTTCGAAAAGACGCTCATGGTACTCCTTGCTTGTCAGAAGAGTGGCAGCTCCAGGGGCTGCCGTTGTGTCAAGTTATCCGCTGAGAGTGCGCTGGACAATGTCGTTGACGTTACAAGCGTGTAACACGACCAAATCGTTACCTCAGAGGTACCGGTTTCGCGTCTTTCCTGCAGTGGTCGCGCGATCAGCGCCGGAATCCGCTGTTCAGACCCTCGCGGCGCGGCGTCGATCGGCGGCCGCGGACCGTCGGCTGCGCGCGGACGCCACGAGCATGTCGACCGTGAGGATGGCGAGTGCCAACCAGACGAGTCCGAAGCCCAGCCACCGCTCCGGCGGCATCGCCTCGTGGAGGACCGCCACGCCGACGACGAACTGGATGATCGGCGCGAAGTACTGGATGAACCCCATCCAGGTGAGCGGCAACCGCCGAGCCGCCGCGGCGAACAGCAGGAGCGGGACGGCGGTGATGACACCGGCACCGACCAGCAGGAGCGTGTGCCCCACTCCGGCGGTGCCGATCGTGAGCCCGCCGGAGACACCGACGGCGATGAGCTGCGCGATCGCGACAGGCGTCAGCCAAGCCGTCTCGAGCGTCAGACCCGACACCGCGTCGACCACACCACCGACCTGCTTCTTGATGTAGCCGTACAGGCCGAAGGAGAAGGCGAGGATGAGGGCGATCCACGGGACGCTGCCGTGCCCGATCGCGAGGACGAGCACCGCGATCACGCTGACGACCACTGCGGCCCACTGCGCGGGACGAAGCCGCTCGCGGAGGAAGAAGACGCCGAGGAAGACGGTGACGATCGGGTTGATGAAGTACCCGAGCGAGGCCTCGACCACCTGCCCGTTGAGGGCTCCGTAGACGTAGGTCTGCCAGTTGACGTAGATGAGCGCGCCGGCCAACCCCATCGTGAGCACGATGCGCCGCTGCCGCAGGATCCCGAGCAGGCGACGCCAGGAGCGCGTCACGAGGATGAGCACGGCGCAGAACACGAGGGAGAACACGATCCGCCAGGCGACCACCTCGAAGGCTCCGGCCGGCGCGAGCGCGATGAAGTAGAGCGGCAGTGCTCCCCAGAGGCAGTACGCGGCGACGGCCGAGATCAGGCCCGACCGGCTCCCCTGCTGTGGGACCTCGACCCCTGAACGCCCGCGCGCCGCTCCGGCGGCGAGCTCGACATCGACTTCGACTTCCGCTGGATCGCTCGGGTTCTGCACTGGTCCAGGCTAGACCCGCGGCGGGCTGGCCGACCTCGTGAAACGGACACAGCCCGAACGGCTGATGCCATTCGGGCTGTGGAGCGGCCTGAGCCGCTCGGTTCGTTCGTCGGTGTCTAGCGGACGACGACGGCGAGGACGTCGCGCGCGGACAGGACCAGGTAGTCCTCACCGGCGTACTTGACCTCGGTGCCGCCGTACTTGGAGTAGATCACCTTGTCGCCGACGGCGACGTCGAGGGGGACGCGGTTGCCGTTGTCGTCGATGCGACCGGGTCCGACCGCCACGACCTCGCCCTCCTGGGGCTTCTCCTTGGCGGTGTCGGGGATGACCAGACCGGAAGCGGTGGTCTGCTCTGCCTCGACCTGCTTGATGACGATGCGATCCTCGAGCGGCTTGATGGAGACCGACACGGTTGACCTCTTTCTTGAAACGAAGACGTTGTTAGCACTCACACTGCGAGAGTGCTGATTCCAGTCTAGGCATCTTCTGGCACTCACGCAATGCGAGTGCCAATCACCGGCTGCTAGCGTTGCCGGATGCACCCAGCTCCGCGAGAAGTCCGCTGACCATGGAACGATCGGAACTCGTGGAGCTCCTGACGGCCGAGGGGCTCAGACTCCTCGACTCGCTCCCGCCCTACCCGTCCAAGGACGAGGCCGTCCGACTCGTCGGTCGGCTCCGGAACGAGGGGCACTCCCCCGCACTCGTCGCGGCCGTGCTCACGCAGTCGCGCCTCCGGCAGAAGGCGGTCGGCAAGTTCGGCCCCTTCGCCGACCGCATGCTGTTCACGGAGGCAGGCCTCGAACAGGCCACCCGCCTGCCCGTCGCCGCTCTGCACGCCGGGCGCTTCGCCCGGGCCGGCCTGACGCGCATCGCCGATCTCGGGAGCGGCATCGGCGCCGATTCGATGGCGATGGCCTCCCTCGACCTGGAGGTGACGGCGGTCGACATCGACGAGGTCACCGCCGCCATCGCGAGCTACAACCTGGCACCGTTCCCCTCGGCGACCGTCCGGAACGAAGCGGCCGAGGACGTCGCCCTCGAGGGGTTCGACGCCGTCTGGTTCGACCCGGCCCGACGGACGGCAGGACACGCCGACACGGCGCGGCTCGCCAGCGCCGCCGACTACACCCCCTCCCTCGACACCGTCTTCGCCACGGCGGGCAGCCTCCCGGTCGGCGTCAAACTCGGGCCCGGCTTCGACCGCTCCCTCATCCCGGACGAAGCCGAGGCGCAGTGGGTATCGGTCGACGGCCAACTCGTCGAGATGACCCTCTGGTTCGGCCCGCTCGCCCGACCGGGTGTCCGGCGTGCCGCGCTCCTGCTCGCTGACGGCGTCCACCACGAGCTCACGGCGGACGGCGACGCGGACGACGCCCCGGTCCGCGACCTCGGTGAGTACGTGCACGAACCCGACGGCTCCGTCATCCGCGCCCGTCTCATCGGCGACCTCGCCGTCCGCTTGGAGGCGGGCATGCTCGGTCAGGGCATCGCGTACCTCACCTCCGACAGCGCGACGACCTCGCCGTTCGCGTCGACGTTCCGTGTGCTCGAACGGCTCCCCATGGATGAGAAGACCCTCAAGCGGACGATGCGCGAGCGCGGGATCGGCGTCCTCGAGATCAAGAAGCGCGGCGTGGACATCGACCCGGCGACGTTCCGCAAACGGCTCGCGTTGCGCGGCGACCACTCGGCCACGATCATCCTCACGAGGATCGCGGGGAAGCACAGCGCCCTGCTGGTGGAGCGCGTCGCTCACTGACGTGCCGCCCCGTGCCTCGTGGGAGCGCTCGGTCACCGAGGCGACGCGCGTCCGCCGCGCCGACTAGGTCGAGACGTATCCGATGATGACGACGACGCTGTAGGCCAGCCAGCCGATCGAACAGGCGAGGCCGACGAAGCCGGTCACGAGCCCGGTCAGCGCGCGACCGCGAGCCCCCGGTTCGCGGCGGCGTGCTCCGAACCCGAGGACGATCGCGACGATCGACAGCGGGAAGCCCCAACCGACGAAGACCGACACGACGAGCCCGACGATCCCGCTGATGAGCGACCAGGTGCTGCGGGTCGTGGACGTGGTGGCGTCCGATGCGCCCGCCGATGCGGGCGGCTGCTGGTACGCGGCATATCCACCCTGGCTCGGAGCCTGGTACACGGCCGTCGGCACGGTCTGGAGGTACGTCGACTGCTCGCCCTGCCAAGCGGACGGAGCCGACTGCTGAGCCGGTCGGCCCGATGGAGCGGCGGGTGCGCCGGCGCGCCAGTCGGTGGCCGGCGGCGCGCCGTACCCCTGCTGGTCGGTCTGAGGCCACTGCTGCTGCGGTGAGGCCTGGTGGTAGGGCGGCTGCGGCTGCGAGGGCTGTTGTGCGGGCTGCTGGTAGGGCTGCTGCTGCTGAGCCGGCGGGTACTGATACCCCTGCGCCGGCTGACCGCCGTGCTCCGGCAGACCGGACTGCTGCTGCGGCTGCTGCGGTCCCGGCCCGCCGTCCTGGTGCGCGGGCCGTCCCTCGGGGTGCTGTTGCTCGTCCATCGCCACTCCTTCGCTCCGTGACCGGGTACCGGCCCCATCCTATGCGTCGCGAGGTGGGCGGGCTCGTCGAGGACGGCCGCGGCGACAGGGCCCCGCTCAAGCCTCGAGGCCGTCTAGTGGACCTGGATCTCCGTGACCGGCAGGGTCGAGTCGGCGCCGAAGTCGAGCGAGGAGGGCTCGCGTCCGGCGGAGATGAGCTGCGACGCGAGCGCCGCGATCATCGCCCCGTTGTCGGTGCACAACTGGAGCGGCGGGATGCGGAGTTCGATGCCCGCTGCCGCCGTGCGTTCGGCGGCGACCTCGCGGAGGCGGGCGTTCGCGATCACGCCACCGCCGAGCAGGAGGCGTGGCACACCGAGCTCGGTGCACGCCTTGACCGCCTTCGAGACGAGCACGTCGACGACGGCCTCGCGGAAGCTCGCCGCGACGTCGGCGACCGGCACCGGCTCTCCGGCGTCCTGCTTGGCCTCGACCCATCTGGCGACCGCGGTCTTCAGCCCGGAGAAGGAGAAGTCGTAGCGGTGACGCTCCATGTCCTTCGGCAGGCTGAGCCCTCGGGGGAAGCGGATCGCCTTCGGGTCGCCGCCGACCGCCGCCCGGTCGATCTGGGGGCCGCCCGGGTAGGGCAGACCGAGGATGCGCGCGACCTTGTCGAACGCTTCGCCCGCCGCGTCGTCGATGGTCTCGCCGAGGAGTTCGACGTCCGAGACGAGGTCCTGGACGAGGAGGAGCGAGGTGTGTCCACCCGACACGAGCAGCGCGATGGTCGGGTATTCGATCAGGCCGTCCTCGGAATCGAGCACGTCGGCGCCGACATGTCCGACGAGATGGTTGACCGCATACAGCGGCCTGCCGAGGGAGACGGCGAGCGCCTTCGCCGCTCCGACACCGACCATCAGTGCGCCGGACAGCCCCGGACCGCTCGTCACGGCGACGGCGTCGAGATCCGCCAGCGTGACGCCGGCTTCGGCGAGCGCCGTCATGAGGGTGGGCTGGAGCGCCTCGAGGTGTGCTCGCGCAGCCACCTCGGGGACGACTCCGCCGTATCTGGCGTGCTCGTCCATGCTGGACGCGATGGTGTTGGCGAGGAGTCGGTGTCCGCGGACGATACCGATGCCGGTCTCGTCGCAACTCGTCTCGATGCCGAGGACGAGCGGTTCGTCGCGGTTCATGCGATGCTCCCGGGGTGGTGGTCGGCCTGCTCGAGCGGAGGCTGCCCGTGCGTGGGCATCGGTGGCCGCGCCTGGACGGTGAGGCGCATGACGATGGCGTCGACGTCGTCCGGTTGGTAGTAGCCGGGTCGCACCCCGAGCTCCTCGAAGCCGAGGCTCCGGTACAGCGCGATCGCGATGGGGTTGTCGGCCCTGACCTCCAGGAACACCTGCGACACGTACTGCTGTCTCGCCTGCTCGATGAGCGCCTGCATGAGCAGACGCCCGAGCCCACCGCCTCTGGCGTGGCCGGCGACGGCGATGGTCTGGATGTCGGCGTCGTCGGAGCGCGAGGGTGCGAAGAGCCCGGCGTAGCCGGCCAGTGGGGCGTCCTCGGCGTCGACCTCGGTCGCGACGAGGTAGTGGCCGTGCAGCGAGGCGAGTTCGGCGCGCATCATCTCCGTCGACCACGCGTCGTTGAGGAACACGGTGCGCTCGAGCTCCATGATCGCGTCGAGGTCCGCGACGCCGGCCCGGCGCAGGAACCAGGTCATGCCGTCACCCGCTTGGCACCGGTGGACATCGTGACGTCGGGCGAGCGCAGGTAGAGGGGCTCCTCCCCCGCGAACGCTCCGTCGGAGGCGAGGAGCAGTGCCGCAATCCGGCCCAGGGCACCGGCAGGGACGACGACCGCGTCGAAACGGACGGCCTCCGTGCTCGGCAGATCCTCCGGTTTCGCCAGGGCGGGACCCTGGGCTCGGACGGGGAGACCGTTCGCGTCGAGCCCCGCGTAGGCCGACCAGTAGCGCTCGCGCCGCCGGGCGTCGGTGACGACCAGGAGCCCGGCGTCCGGCGCGGCCCGGCCGGTGCCGTACGCGTCGAGCGCGATGCCGTCGTGGCTCACGACGGGGTGGACCGGGAGGCCGGCCCCGACACCGAAGCTGCGTGCGGCCGCGATCCCGATCCGGAGTCCGGTGAAGGGCCCGGGGCCCATGCCGGCGACGACCCCGGTGAGGTCGGCGACGGCGACCCCCGCCTCGTCGAGCGAGCCGGCGATGAGCGTGCCGATCACCTCGGCGTGGCGCATCGGGTCGTCGGACGACCGTTCGGCGAGGATCACGCCGTCCAGGGAGACGACGGCGACGCTCGAGCCCGCGGATGTATCGATCGCCAACAGCACGTCGTCCAGCCTACCCGGGGTCGGTGGCGGGGTGCCGCGAGAGGGTGAGCGTCCGCCGCTCGATCGGTTCCTCACCGGCGTCGCTCGTGGTCGGCGCATCGCCGGCACCCGTCGGCCGCTCGATCACGAGCTCGAACCATTCGGGCACGACGCCGTCGAGGAGTCCGGCGCCCCACTCGACCACGACGACGGATCGGGCGAAGTCGATGTCGAGGTCGTCGAGCTCGAGCGCCGAGCCGAGCCGGTACGCGTCCACGTGCACGAGGGGCGGACCGCCGATGAGACTCGGGTGGGTGCGCGCCAGGACGAAGGTCGGGCTGGTGACCGGACCACGCACCCCGAGCCCCTCCCCGATCCCGCGTGTGAGGGTCGTCTTGCCAGCCCCGAGCGGCCCCGTCAGCACGAGCAGCTGGCCGGCGCGCAGTCCGGCGCCGAGCCGGACGCCGTACGCGTGCATCTCCTCCGGCGTCGCCACGTCGACCGTGCCCGGGGTGAGGACCTGATCCGTCATGCCCGCTCCCTCGGCGTCCGCACCACTCGTGGCCCGATCCTGGTGACGAGTTCATAGTTGATCGTCCCGGCGGCCTCAGCCCACTCCTCGACGCGGGGCGCGCCGGTCGCCGGGTCGCCGAAGAGGACGGCGTCGTCACCCACCGCGACCGGATCGTCTCCCACGTCGACGACGAACTGGTCCATGGCGATCCGGCCGGAGACCCGGTAGCGGCGGCCGTTGATCACGACGGGGCCGGCGTTCGAGGCGCTGCGGGGCACCCCGTCGGCGTAGCCCAGCGGGACGAGGGCGAGCGTCGTCGAGGACTCCGCCCGGTAGCTGTAGTCGTAGGACACGCCGGTACCGGGCTCGACCCGGCGCACGGCGGCGACGGACGCCCGGAGCGTCATGACGGGGCGGAGACCGAAGGCGCCCGCCGAGCGCGCGGTGTCCTCGGTGGGTTCGAAGGGCGACAGCCCGTAGGCGGCGATCCCGAGACGCACGGCGTCGTACCGGAGTGACGGTTCGCCGAGGGCGGCCGCGGAGGCGGCCAGGTGGAGACTCCGTGGCGTGAGCCCGGCGGCGGTGGCGAGGGCGACACCGCGCTCGAACCGCACGGCGGCGGCGGCGTCGTCCGCACTCGAGGTGTTCGACACATGCGAGAACAGACCGTCGATCCGGACGACACCGGAGCGCTCGGCTGCCGCGGCGGCCTGGAACAGCTCCGGCCAGTCGGCCTCGGCCGCCCCGTTCCGGCTGAGGCCGGTCTCGAGCTTGAACTGGACGACGGGCACCCCGGATCCGTGTTCCTTGGCCGCGTCGATCACGCGGTCGAGCTGCGCCACCGACGACAGACCGAGCTCGATCCCGGCGTCGAGCGCTGCACCGAAATCGGCGTCCGGTCCGTGCAACCAGGCCAGGACGGGTGCGGTGACCCCTGCCGCGCGGAGCGCGACCCCCTCGCGGATGTCGGCGACGCCGAGCCGGTCGGCACCGGCCTCGACGGCCGCCCGGGCGATCGCCGCGGCTCCGTGCCCGTAGGCGTCCGCCTTGACGACGACGATGAGTTCGGAGACGCCGGTGATCTCGCGCAGACGACGGACGTTGTGCTGGAGCGCCTCGAGGTCGATGATCGCCTCGCGCGTCGGACGCGTGTCGGAACCGCTCGGCATCAGCCCTCCCGCTCGGCGACGACGAAGGCGACGGCCACCCCGGCGTCGTGGGTCATGCTGAGGTGCAGGTTGGTGATGCCGCGCTCGGCGACGACCCCTGCCGTGACCCCGGACAGCTCGAAGTCGGGCTTCCCCTCCGGACCGTTCACGATCGCCATCTCCTGCCAACGGATCCCATCGGAGGAGCCCAGCGCCTTGATGAGCGCCTCCTTCGCGGCGAAGCGGCCCGCGAGCGATCGCAACGGCAACTCCCGCTCGGCGGGCACGAAGAGTCGGGCGAGGAGGTTCGGGGTCCGGGTCACGGCCCGCTCGAACCTCGCGAGGTCCACGAGGTCCACCCCGATACCGATGATCATCCTTCTACTCTACGGCTGACGCATCATGCGGAGCGGACCGGCCGACGGGCCACCTCGGACCCCGCGGACCGACGTCTACTCGACGGTGACGGACTTCGCCAGGTTGCGGGGCTGGTCGACGTCCAGACCCTTCGCCGTCGCGAGCTCCATCGCGAAGATGTGGAGCGGGATGACCGCGAGGAGCGGCTCGAAGAGCGGACCGGCGAGCGGGATCGGGATGACCTCGTCCGCCGAGGGCAGGACCGCTGCGTCACCCTGTTCGGCGATCGCGATCACTCGGGCACCGCGCGCGCGGATCTCCTCGATGGTCGAGACGACCTTCGGGTGCAGGATCGCGGAACCCCGCGGGCTCGGCACGACCACGAAGACGGGCTGGCCCGGCTCGATGAGGGCGATCGGTCCGTGCTTGAGCTCGCCACCGGCGAACCCTTCGGCATGGATGTAGGCGAGTTCCTTGAGCTTCAACGCACCCTCGAGGGCGATCGGGTATCCGACGTGCCGGCCGAGGAAGAGCACCGCTCGGGAATCGGCCATCCAGTGCGCGAGCTGAGCGATCTTCTCGGATGCGCCGAGGATGCTGGCGATCTTGTCCGGGACGGCCTGCAGCTCCTCGACCTGCGCCGCCAGGAACTCCGGCGTCTGCGTGCCGCGGACGCGGGACAGGTGCAGGCCGAACAGGTAGAGCGCCGTGATCTGCGCGGTGAACGCCTTCGTCGACGCGACCGCGACCTCCGGCCCGGCGTGCGTGTACACGACGGCGTCGGACTCGCGGGCGATCGTCGCGCCCTGGGTGTTGCAGATCGACAGGGTCTTCGCGCCGGACTCGCTCGCGAAACGGACCGCCATGAGCGTGTCCATCGTCTCGCCCGACTGGCTCACCGAGATGACGAGGGTGCGGGCGTCGATCACCGGGTCGCGGTAGCGGAACTCGTGGCTGAGCTCCACCGTGACCGGGATGCCCGCCCACCGCTCGATCGCGTAGCTGCCGACGGTTCCGGCGTACGCGGCCGTGCCACAGGCGATGATCACGATGCGGTTGATGTCGAGGAAGAGCTCGTCGAGGCCGGCGAGTTCCGGGATGACGACCTGTCCGCCCTCGACCCGTCCGCGGATCGTGTTGGCGACGGCGTCGGGCTCCTCGCTGATCTCCTTCGCCATGAAGCTCGACCAGCCCCCCTTGTCGGCCGCGGACGCGTCCCACTGGATCTCGAACGGCTCGGTCACGACGTGGTTGCCGGAGAAGTCGGTGACCGTGACGTCGTCCGGGGTGATGACGACCATCTGGTCCTGGCCGATCGCGACCGCGCGCTGCGTGTACTGCACGAAGGCGGCCACGTCGGATCCGAGGAAGTTCTCGCCGTCGCCGAGGCCGATGACGAGCGGCGAGTTCCGGCGCGCTCCGATCACGACGCCGGGCAGCTCCTGGTGCATCGCGAGCAGGGTGAAGGCCCCGTCGAGCCGGGCGACGACGCGGCGGAAGGCCTCGGTGAGGTCGCCCGTCGACCGGTACTCACGGCCGATGAGGACCGCGGCGATCTCCGTGTCGGTGTCGCTCTCGAAGGTGAACCCGTCGGCGAGGAGTTCGGCACGCAACTCGGCGAAGTTCTCGATGATGCCGTTGTGGATGAGCGCGAGGCGCCCCTCGTCGCCGAGGTGCGGGTGCGCGTTGCGGTCGGTCGGTCCGCCGTGCGTGGCCCAGCGGGTGTGGCCGATGCCGGTCGTCCCGGGGGCGATCGGGTTCGCGGCGAGGTCCTCGGTGAGGACGGCGAGCTTCCCGGCACGCTTGCGCGTGTTCATCGAACCCGTCGCGTCGAGGACGGCGATCCCGGCGGAGTCGTACCCCCGGTACTCGAGCCGCTTCAATCCGCCCATCAGGACGTCGACCGTCTTGTCGTTCCCGACGTACCCCACGATTCCACACATGTAGAGCAGCATAATCGCGCGATTTTGCGAGGATGCTGCACCAACTCGCGCAGCTCGACGGTCAGGTGCCGGACGGGGCGCTCAGAGCTTGCGGAGCAGCACCGAGGACACGGTGTGGTCCGAGTCCTTCCGCAGGACGAGCTTCGCCCGGGAGCGGGTCGGGCGGATGTTGTCGACGAGGTTCGGCTCGTTGATCGACCGCCAGAATCCGCGCGCCTGATCGGCGGCCTCCTCATCGGAGAGCTCGGCGAAGACGTTGAAGAAGGAGTTCGGGTTGGAGAACGCGCCGCGCTTCAACGCCATGAACCGGTCGACGTACCAGGACTCGATGTCGCGTGTCCTGGCGTCGACGTAGATGCTGAAGTCGAAGAGGTCGCTGATCGCGAGGCCGCTCGCGGTCGCGGCCGGTTGCAGGACGTTCAGCCCCTCGACGATCAGGACGTCGGGACGCCGCACGACCACCTGCGCCGTCGGGATGATGTCGTAACGGAGATGCGAGTAGAACGGCGCGCGCACCTCGGCGGCCCCACTCTTCACCGCCGTGATGAACCGCAGGAGGGCCCGGCGGTCGTAGGACTCCGGGAAGCCCTTGCGATCCATGATGCCGCGTCGCTGCAGCTCCTCGTTCGGGTACAGGAACCCGTCAGTCGTCACGAGTTCGACGTGCGGGGTGTCCGGCCAGCGCGAGAGCAGCTCCCGCAGCAGTCGGGCGATCGTCGACTTGCCGACGGCCACCGAGCCCGCGACCCCGATGACGAACGGGGTGCGGAGGGCCTGATCACCGAGGAACCGACTCGTCGCCCGTCCGAGGTCCTGCGTCCCCTTCGCGTACAGGCTGAGCAGCCGGCTGAGCGGTACGTAGACCTCCTCGACCTCCCGCATGTCGAGGCGGTCGCCGAGGCCGCGGATCTGCACGACCTCGGTCTCGCTGAGCGGCGTGGACGTCTCCGGAGCGAGTCGCGCCCACTCGGCGCGGTCGATCTCCACGTAGGGCGTCGGCTGCCCGGAGGCCCCACTCGTCGTCGAAGTCATGCGATCACTCTTCCACAGCTGGACCCACCGGCCCGCCGCCGGACGACTCAGATGGCGAGTCGTTCGCGGACGACGTCGGCGAGACGATGGGCCAAGCGGTCCGCCGTCGGCTGGTCGGCCGCCTCGACCATGACCCGGACGAGCGGTTCCGTGCCCGACGGACGCAGGAGCACACGGCCCTCGTCGCCGAGCTCGGCCTCCGCGTCGCGGACCGCGGCGTCGACGACCTCGTCGCCGACGAGTCGGTTGCGGTCGACGCCCGTGACGTTGACGAGGATCTGCGGGTACACCTGCATGACCTCGGCGAGCTGGGCGAGGGTCTTGCCGGTGCGCGCCATCTCGGCCACGATGTGCAGGCCCGTGAGGATGCCGTCGCCGGTGGTCGCGTAGTCGGCCATAATGACGTGGCCCGACTGCTCACCGCCCAGCGAGTAGGCGTGCTCGTTCATCGCCTCGAGGACGTAGCGGTCGCCCACACCGGTCTGCACGACCGTGATGCCGTGCTCCCGCATGGCCACGTGCAATCCGAGGTTGCTCATGACGGTCGCGACGAGCGTGTCGTCCTTGAGCTTGCCGCGCTCCTGCATCGAGACCGCGAGGATCGCCATGATCTGGTCGCCGTCGACGATCTTGCCGTCGGCGTCGACCGCCAGGCACCGGTCCGCGTCGCCGTCGTGCGCGATGCCCAGATCGGCGCCGTGCTCGAGGACCGCCCGTGACAGGAGGTCGAGGTGCGTCGAGCCGACCCCGTCGTTGATGTTCATGCCATCAGGGTCGTTGCCGATGATCGTGACCCGCGCGCCGGCATCACGGAAGGTCTCCGGTGACACGCCGGCGGCAGCGCCGTGCGCGCAGTCCAGGACGACGTGGATGCCGTCCAGGCGGTTGGGGAGGCTGCCGAGCAGGTGGACGACGTAGCGGTCCTCGGCGTCGGCGAACCGGACGATGCGACCGACGTCGGCACCGGTCGGGCTGAGCTTGGGGCGGTCGAGGTACTCCTCGATCCGGCGCTCCACGGCGTCGGGGAGCTTGGTGCCACCACGGGCGAAGATCTTGATGCCGTTGTCGGGCGCGGGGTTGTGCGAGGCGGAGATCATCACGCCGAAGTCGGCGTCGATGTCGGCGATGAGGAACGCCGTCGCGGGCGTCGGCAGGACGCCTGCCTCGAGCACGTCGACGCCCGAGGACGCCAGGCCCGCCGCGACGGCGGCGGACAGGAACTCGCCGGAGATGCGGGGGTCGCGTGCGAGCACGGCGACCGGGCGCTTCCCGGCGGCACGGCGGGCCTCAGCACTACGGCCTTGCCCAAGCACCACTGCGGTGGCTTGGGCAAGGCCGAGAGCGAGGTCTGCCGTCAGGTCGGCGTTCGCGAGACCGCGAACACCGTCGGTACCAAACAGCTGAGGCATTGAGCTTCGCTTGTCCTGAGCGCGATTAGCGCTTCGAGAACTGCGGAGCCTTACGGGCCTTCTTGAGTCCGGCCTTCTTACGCTCCTTGACGCGAGCGTCGCGGGAGAGGAAGCCGGCCTTCTTCAGCGTGGCGCGGTTGTTCTCCTCGTCGATCTGGTTGAGCGAGCGCGCGATGCCGAGACGCAGCGCACCGGCCTGGCCCGAGGGGCCACCACCGGAGATGCGTGCGATGACGTCGTAGCCGCCGACCAGGTCGAGGACGGTGAACGGGTCGTTGATGAGCTGCTGGTGCAGCTTGTTCGGGAAGTAGTCCTCGAGCGTCCGGCCGTTGACCGTGATGGTGCCGCTGCCGGGGACGAGGCGCACGCGGGCGATGGCCTGCTTGCGACGACCGACGGCTGCGCCGGGGACGCTCAGCACGGCGCGAGGCGCGGTGACAGCTGCTTCAGGAGCCGACTCGGTGGAGTAGCTCTGCGGGGTCTCTTCGATGGAATCTGCGATGTTCGCCACTGTAAAATCCTTTTTTCTTGTCCGGTGCTTACTGGGCGACCTGGTCGAGCGTGAACGGCTTGGGCTGCTGAGCGGCGTGAGGGTGCTCGCTGCCGGTGTAGACCTTGAGCTTCTTCAGCTGGTCGCGGCCGAGGGAGTTCTTCGGCAGCATGCCGCGGATCGCCTTCTCGACGGCGCGGATCGGGTTCTTCTCGAGGAGCTCGGCGTAGGTGACGGCCGAGAGCCCGCCCGGGTAACCGGAGTGGCGGTAGGCCTTCTTCTGCAGGAGCTTGGCGCCGGTGAGGGCCACCTTGTCCGCGTTGACGATGATGACGAAGTCGCCACCGTCCATGTGCGGGGAGAAGGTCGCCTTGTGCTTGCCGCGCAGGAGCGCTGCGGCGTGGCTGGCCAGGCGGCCGAGGACCACGTCGGTGGCGTCGATGACGACCCAGTCGTGCGTGATCTCACTGGCCTTCGGGGAATACGTGCGCGTCACAATAGTGCTGCTTTCTGGTCGGAGTTGGTCGTTCGTGAATCCCGCTCCTGTTGGGAGTTCCGATCGGAACGCCCGAGGTGGAGGGCTCAACTTCGGGTACCGCACCGCAGAAGGCGCAGGCACCAACGGGAGAGTCTACGTGATCACCCCTCGTCGGTCAATTCACACCCGCGATCAATCGGCGCCGGCCGCCACGTGCTCATGACTCCGCCGCTGCCGCGTCGTCGCTGCGCGCGACTGCAGGAGCCCGGGCTCCGGATACCCGACCTCGACGAGGGTGAGTCCCCGCGCCGGCATGACCCGGAAGTCGATCTCCCGGTGGCCGCCGTCCCGGAGCCGGACGACCTCCTCCAGCGAGAGGCGCCCCTCCCCCACGGCGACGCAGGCACCGACGAGCGAGCGGACCATGCTGTGGCAGAACGCGTCCGCGGTGAGCCGGGCGACGAGCACTCCCGCGTCGTCGCGTTCCCAGCTGAAGGCCTGCAGGGTCCGGATGGTCGTGGCCCGAGGTCGCGGTTTGCAGTACGCCTGGAAGTCGTGGAGTCCGACGAGGGACGCCGCCGCCTGCTGGAGCAGCTCGAGGTCGAGTGAGGAGGTCGTCCAGCTCGTGGTGCGGCGGACGATCGGGTCCTTGCGCACGCCGGCGTCGGCGAGCCGGTACCGGTAGTGACGCCAGACGGCGGAGAACCGCGCGTCGAAGCCCTCCGGAGCCGGCTCGGCCACGTGGATGACCACGTCGCGATCCATCCCGAGGACGCCGTTCAGTCGCCGGGCCAGCAGGGTGCTCGCGCTCTCGAAGCGCGGTGAGCCGTCAGGGAACTCCGCGTGGCGGCCCTGCAGGCGGGTGATCTTGGCCAACTGGCGCTCGGTCAGGTCGAGGTGCGCCACCTGACCCGACGCGTGGACGCCGGCGTCGGTGCGGCCGGCGACCACGAACCGCGGCACTGGTGGAACGGTCTTCCCGAGCACCCGGTAGAGCGCCTCCTCGAGGACTCCTTCGACCGTCCGGAGGCCGGGTTGCTTCGCCCACCCGGCGAAGTCCGTCCCGTCGTAGGCGATCGCGAGTTTGAACCGCTGCGCCGGAAGGACACCCTCCGCCTCGGATGCGTCACCGCTCACGGACGTACGCCAGATCACGCGTCGTCGCGACGAACCCCTGCCGTTCGTAGAGCCCGAGCGCTCCCGTCGGGCTGGCCGTGTCGACCTCGAGCGTCGCCCGCTCCAGACCGGCGGCCTGGATCCGTCGGAGTGCCGCGGCGAGGAGGGCCGGAGCCAGGCGCCGCCCGCGCCAGTCGCGGACGGTACCCACCAGGGCGATGTAGGCGCTCGTGAAGCCCTGAGCAGACCAGCTGTCCTCGTCGACCTCCGCCAGGGTGAACCCGACGACCCGTCCGTCGTCGGCTACCGCCACCACCGAGAGGTCGTCTCGGAAGTGTGCGCCGCCCACGAACTGCGCCCACATCGCCGGAACTGTCTCGAGGCTCCCCCAGTGGTCGCGGAAGGAGTCGTTCCGTGCGTCGCGCGTGCGATCGGCGAACTCGGGCCGGTACTCCTCGAGCGTCACGCCGGCTGGGACGTCGATCTCGTCGACCGACCGGGAGAGGTCGCGCTCCATGATGGTGAAGTAGCGTGCCACGCCGAACCCGAACCGCTCCAACAATCGCGCCGCCGCGGTGTTGCGTTCGTCGACGTAGGCCCGCGAGGAGGCCGGAGCGCCCGTCTCCACCGAGGCCAGCTGCTGCTCGGACCGCTCGAGGGACCAGGCGAGCAGGACACGACCGATCCCACGCTCGCGCCACGCGGGGTGCACGCCGCCGAACACGTAGGAGTACACGGAGACGTCCCTCGACGGCGACAGGATCACCATCGCGTAGGCGACGAGCGTCCCGTCCTCGGCGAACGCGAGCAGACTGTCGGTCGCCATGTCGATCCACTCGTGATCGAACTCGTCGGCGATCTCGTCACGGCTCGTCACCCGGTGGGGGTTGTCGAAGGGGTCCATGGCGCGGCACAGCGCGACGATGTCGTCGATGTCCGCGCGCTCCGCCGGACGCCACTGCGTGATCTCGGGGTGCTGTGGACGTGCCGGGCGGCCGTCCGGAACGGCAGGAGTGGTACTCATGCCTCCAGCCTAGGACACCGTCGAAACGTGCCCGGGAACGACGGAACCCCGCCCTCCGTGCGGAGAGCGGGGTTCCGTTCGTGTGGTGCCGAACCTACTTGGCGTCCTTCGCGGGAGCCTCGTCGGTGGTCTCGCCGGCGTGGACCGACTCGCCGTCGGTCTCCGTTGCCTCGACTGCCTCAGCAGCCTCGACCTCGGCGGCAGCGGGCGTCTCCTCGGCAGGAGCCTCGTCGACCGGCGCTGCGGCGTGCTTCGCCGACTGCTTGGCCGGCTTCGCCTTCGGCGTGACGGGCTCGAGGACGAGCTCGATCACGGCCATCGGAGCGTTGTCGCCCTTGCGGTAGCCGGTCTTGATGATGCGCGTGTAGCCGCCCTGACGGTCGGCGACGAGCGGAGCGATCTCCGTGAAGAGCTCGTGGACGACGCTCTTGTCGGTGATGGTCGCGAGCACCCGACGGCGGGCGTGCAGGTCGCCACGCTTCGCGAAGGTGATCAGGCGCTCAGCGAGGGGACGAAGACGCTTCGCCTTGGTCTCGGTGGTCTGGATGCGCTTGTGGGTGAACAGCGCAGCAGCGAGGTTGGCGAGCAGCAGACGCTCGTGAGCGGGGCCGCCTCCGAGGCGGGGTCCCTTGGTGGGAGTAGGCATTCTTGTCTCTCTTCAGGTTGGAAAGTCGTCAGGTGGATCGCGAGCTAGGAGACGGTCTCGTCGTCGTAGCCGCTGTAGAAGTGGGCGCCGTCGAACCCGGGGACCGAGTCCTTCAGCGAGAGGCCCATTTCGGTGAGCTTGTCGCGAACCTCATCCACCGACTTCTGACCGAAGTTGCGGATGTTCATGAGCTGCGTCTCCGACAGCGCAACGAGCTCGCTGACGTTGTTGATGCCCTCACGCTTGAGGCAGTTGTACGAGCGCACGGAGAGGTCGAGGTCCTCGATCGGGATCGAGAGCTCGCCGGGCAGCACGGCGTCGACCGGCGCGGGGCCGATCTCGATGCCCTCTGCGGCGGTGTTGAGCTCGCGGGCCAGACCGAACAGCTCGGTCAGCGTGCGACCGGCCGACGCGATGGCGTCGCGCGGCGTGATCGCCGGCTTCGACTCGACGTCGACGACCAGGCGGTCGAAGTCGGTGCGCTCACCGGCACGAGTCGCCTCGACGCGGTAGGTCACCTTGAGGACGGGCGAGTAGATCGAGTCGACGGGGATCTGACCGGCTTCGCTGAACTCGTTGCGGTTCTGCGTCGCCGAGACGTAGCCACGGCCACGCTCGATCGTGAGCTCGAGCTCGAACTTCGCCTTGTCGTTGAGCGTCGCGATGACCAGGTCCGGGTTGTGGACCTCGACACCGGCCGGAGCCGAGATGTCGGCCGCGGTGACCTGGCCTGCGCCGGTCTTGCGGAGGTACGCCGTGATCGGCTCGTCGTGCTCGCTGGAGACGACGAGACCCTTGATGTTCAGGATGATCTCGGTGACGTCTTCCTTGACACCGGGGATGGTGCTGAACTCGTGCAGCACACCGTCGATGCGGATGCTCGTGACTGCGGCGCCCGGGATGGACGACAGCAGGGTGCGACGGAGCGAGTTCCCGAGGGTGTACCCGAAGCCTGGCTCGAGCGGCTCGATGATGAACCGGCTGCGGAACTCCGAGATGGATTCTTCGGTGAGCGTAGGGCGCTGTGCGATGAGCACTATGGATTCCTTTCGGCTAAGTGTCCGCTATATGACACTTGCGTTGGCGAGGTATTGAATTGTGTTCGCTGGCCCTGGTCACCAGGACCATGCCGTGATCCGTCCGCGGCGATCAGATGATCGCCACGGACGGATCACGGCCGGTGAACCGAAGGAATTAGACGCGGCGACGCTTCGGGGGGCGGCAACCGTTGTGTGCCTGAGGCGTGACGTCGTTGATCGAACCGACCTCGAGGCCTGCGGCCTGGAGCGAACGGATCGCGGTCTCGCGGCCGGAGCCCGGTCCCTTGACGAAGACGTCGACCTTCTTCATGCCGTGCTCCTGCGCCTGACGCGCAGCCGACTCGGCGGCGAGCTGTGCGGCGAACGGGGTCGACTTGCGCGAACCCTTGAAGCCGACGCCACCGGACGAAGCCCAGCTGATGACCGCGCCCGAGGGGTCGGTGATCGAGACGATCGTGTTGTTGAACGTCGACTTGATGTGGGCCTGGCCCACGGCGATGTTCTTCTTTTCCTTCTTACGCGGCTTCCGAACGGCCGACTTTGGTGCTGCCATGAATATCTCCTGAGTCCTATGACGAGGCGACTAGGCGGGGCCTAGCGGGCCTTCTTCTTGCCGGCGACGGTGCGCTTCGGGCCCTTGCGGGTGCGCGCATTGGTCTTGGTGCGCTGGCCGTGGACCGGAAGGCCACGACGGTGACGGATGCCCTGGTAGGACCCGATCTCCACCTTGCGGCGGATGTCGGCGGCGACCTCACGGCGGAGGTCACCCTCGACCTTGAAGGTGCCCTCGATGTAATCGCGCAGGGCGATCAGCTGGTCATCGGTGAGATCCTTCACGCGGATGTCTCCGCTGATGCCGGTGTCGGCGAGGGTCTTGAGTGACCGCGTGCGGCCAACACCGTAGATGTACGTCAGTGCAACTTCCACGCGCTTGTCGCGTGGGATGTCTACGCCGGCGAGACGTGCCATGGTGGCTTCTCCTAGGAGTTGTGGAGGTGTGGAGCAATTCCGGTGCTCGGGCCTCCGACCCGAGGTGTCCCCCGCCGCGCTTGCGCGTTGCAGGATATGGAACTGCCGTTAGAGGGGTGCTGCTGTGGTGCTCAGGGCTGCGTACTGCAGGTCCTCTGAGATCAACCCTGGCGCTGCTTGTGGCGCGGGTTCTCGCAGATGACCATGACGCGGCCGTTGCGACGGATGACCTTGCACTTGTCGCAGATCTTCTTGACGCTGGGCTTGACCTTCATAGTTCTCTCTTTTCGCTGTCGTCGTGCCGGGCCCGACACCGGTTGGTGGCGGCGCGTCCGGCCGTTACTTACAGCGCGACCTACTTGTAGCGGTAGACGATCCGACCACGGGTCAGGTCGTAGGGGGTCAGTTCCACGATCACGCGGTCCTCTGGGAGGATGCGGATGTAGTGCTGACGCATTTTGCCCGAAATGTGGGCAAGTACCTTGTGTCCGTTGGTCAGCTCAACGCGGAACATCGCGTTGGGCAGAGCCTCGACCACTTGGCCCTCGATCTCGATGACGCCGTCTTTTTTGGCCATAGCCTCACTGTCGCTCAGGTTGAGTCGCACTGGTCGTGCGGATGGATTGCGGTGCGGATGTCGGCTCGCCGAAGGCATGCAGAAAGCACCAAAGATCGATTCTATGCTATGTTTCGGCGTTTCACCAACTCAACGTCGAGAGGCGCCCGTCGTCACTCGGTCCGCGCGAGGAGGGCGGCGTTCAGCTCCGCCGTGAGTCCTCGGTCGATGCCGACCGGCCGGCCGTCGACGGCTGCGACGGGGGCGGCCAGCCGCACGCTCGACAGCAACCACACCGCATCGGCCTGCATCACATCGTCCGGGGTCAGCATGCGGTGTTCACACGGGTGTCCCTCGGCTTCGAGGTGCTCCCAGAGCGCCAGTTGCGTGGTGCCGGGAAGGATCCCGCTCGACGCGGGCGGCGTGACGAAGGTGCCCCCGATCCGGGCGACCACGGTCGAGGTCGGCCCCTCGAGCACGAACCCGTCGCTGCTCACGAAGAGCACGTCGTCCGCGCCACGACGGTGCGCCTCCCGGAGGGCGGCCATGTTGACCGCGTACGAGAGCGTCTTCGCGCCCGCGAGCAGCCAGGGCGACCGCTCCTGGACGTCACTCGACAGGCCACGATCCAGGAGCACGACCTCGATCCCGTCCGCTCGTTCCGGGAATCCGCTCGCCGGTGTCGCCGAGACCCAGGCCGTCGGACGCTCACCGCTCCCCCGGGTGAGGACGAGACGCACCGCGCTCTGCTCGGCGTCCGGGAGCGCTGCGACCGCGCGATCGACGGCCGTCCGCCACTGCGCGTGGTTCGGCGCAGGCAGGTCGAGGATGGCCGCCGATTCGGTCAGGCGGGCGAGGTGCGCGTCGACCGACTGCGCGTGGCGCCCGACCACACCGATCGTCTCGAAGATCCCGTCGCCGCGTGCCGGCCCCAGGTCGAAGACGCTCAGGACACCGGAGCCGTCACCGCCGGAGGTGATCGACGCTTCGAGCGTCGCCTCGTCGGCCATGGCGTCTGCTGGCAGGACGTCGAGCAGGAACACGATCGGAGCACTCATGACGAGCAACTCTACCGGTGGCGCAGCCGACGCCGGCAGCGCGGTGATCAGGCGGGGCGGACCGGTGTGACACCGAACGCGGCCAGGGCCGCAGCGCCGCCATCTGACGCCGTCAGCACCCAGATGCCGTCGCGGTGCACGGCCACGCTGTGCTCCCAGTGCGCTGCAGCCGCACCGTCGAGCGTGGCGACCGTCCATTCGTCGTCGCGGACGAAGGTGTCGGGGCTCCCCGCCACCACCATCGGCTCGATGGCCACCACGAGCCCGGGCTTCACCTCGGGGCCGCGCTGGCGGACGCGGTAGTTGAAGACCGGCGGCGCCTCGTGCATCGTGCGACCGATGCCGTGACCGACGTAGTCGGTGAGGATGCCGTACGGACGGCCCTCAGGGGAATGGTCCTCGACGTACTCCTCGATCGCCGCACCGACCTGATTGAGGTGACGCGCCGTCGCGAGTTCGGCGATGCCGGCCCACAGCGACCCTTCGGTCACGGCCGACAACCGCTCGCGCTCGGCGACGAGTTCCGGACGGCTCGGGTCCGGCAGGACGATGGTCATCGCCGAATCGCCGTTCCAGCCGTCGATCTCCGCCCCGCTGTCGACCGAGACGATGTCACCGGGAGCGAGGACCCGGCCGCCGGGGATCCCGTGCACGACGTCATCGTTCACCGAGGTGCAGACCGTGTGCCGATATCCCGGGACGAGCTTGAAGTTGGAGTGGCCACCGGCAGCGATGATCGCCGCCTCCGCCACCGCGTCGAGCTGCAGGGTCGTGACTCCGGGAGCGATCCGTTCGCGGACGGCGTCGAGCGACGCCGCCGTGGCGAGCCCGGGCGCGATCATCGCGCGCATCTGCTCGGGGGTCTTGTAGATCGACTTCCGGAACACCGTACTGGAGGCGTTCTGCGTCAGACGGCGGGCACGATGATGCCGCGAGCTGCCAACGCGGCATCGATGCGGGCGGTCACCTCGGACACCTCACCGAGTCCGTCCACGGCGACGACGAGTCCGCGCGCGGTGAAGACCTCGATCAGCGGAGCGGTCTCCTTCGCGTACAGCTCGAGCCGGTGACGGATGACGTCTTCGGTGTCGTCGGGGCGACCTTCCGCTTCAGCACGCTTCAGCAACCGGACGACGACCTCCTCCGTCTCGGCCTGCAACTGCACGACCGCGTCGAGACTCGTGCCGTTCTCCGCGAGGAGCGCGTCGAGCGCGACGACCTGGTCGGTCGTGCGCGGGTACCCGTCGAGCAGGAACCCGTCGAGGGCGTCCGGCTGGTGCAGGCGGTCGCGCACGATCTCGTTGGTCAACGAGTCCGGGACGTAGCCGCCCCCGCGGACGAGCTCCTGGACCTGCTTGCCGAGCGGCGTGCCGCCCTTGATGTTCGCGCGGAAGATGTCTCCGGTCGAGATCGCCGGGATGCCGAAGCGCTCCGACAGGAAGGCTGCCTGCGTGCCCTTGCCGGACCCGGGAGGACCGACGATGAGCAGACGGGGCTTTCCGGACGCGCTCAACGCAGGAGTCCTTCGTAGTGGCGCTGCTGGAGCTGCGAGTCGATCTGCTTCACCGTCTCGAGGCCGACGCCGACGATGATGAGGATCGATGCGCCGCCGAAGGGGAAGTTCGCATTCGCGCCGACGAGCGCCAGAGCGATGAGTGGCAGGAGCGCGATCAACCCCAGATAGATCGAGCCGGGAAGCGTGACCCGTGTCAGCACGTAGTCGAGGTACTCGGCCGTCGGGCGACCCGCGCGGATGCCCGGGATGAAGCCGCCGTACTTCTTCATGTTGTCGGCGACCTCTTCGGGGTTGAAGGTGATCGCGACGTAGAAGTAGGTGAACCCGACGATGAGCAGGAAGTACATGAGCATGTACAGCGGGTGGTCACCCTTGGTGAGGTACTGCTGGATCCAGAGGACCCACGGCGCCGGCGTACCGGTCGTCGGCTGGTTGAACTGCGCGATGAGGGCCGGCAGGTACAGGATCGACGACGCGAAGATAACGGGCACCACACCGGCCATGTTGACCTTGATGGGGATGTAGGTGTTGTTGCCGCCGTAGGTGCGGCGTCCGACCATGCGCTTGGCGTACTGCACCGGGATGCGGCGCTGCGACTGTTCGACGAACACGACGAGCCCGACGATGACCAGCCCGACGGCGAGGACGAGGAGGAAGACCTCCGGTCCCTTCGCGGTCCAGATGGCGGCGAGCGAACCGGGGAAGGTCGCGGCGATGGACGTGAAGATGAGGAGGGACATGCCGTTGCCGACACCACGCTCGGTGACGAGCTCGGCCATCCACATGACGAGGCCGGTGCCCGCGGTCATGGTGACGACCATGAGGAGCATGCCGTACCAGGTGCCGCCCTGGGCGGTGATGAGGTCGGCGCAGACGCCGCCCTGGTTCCCAAAGAGCGCACCGCTCTTCGCGACCGTGATCAGCGTCGTCGACTGGAGGATGCCGAGGAAGATCGTCAGGTAGCGGGTGTACTGCGTCAGCTTGCCCTGGCCGGACTGGCCTTCCTTGTGCAGCGTCTCGAAGTGCGGGATGACCACGCGGAGCAGCTGGACGATGATCGACGCGGTGATGTAGGGCATGATGCCCAGCGCGAAGATGGAGAGTTGGAGGAGAGCGCCACCGCTGAAGAGGTTGACGAGCTCGTAGAGGCCCGAAGCTCCTGCTGCCTGCTGGTTCGCGAGGCACTGCTGCACGTTCGGGAAGTTCACGAACGGAGCTGGGATGAAGGACCCGAGCCGGTAGATGGCGATGATTCCGAGTGTGAACCCGATCTTCCGACGAAGATCCGGGGTCCGGAAGATCCGGCCGATGGCGGTGAACAAAAGGGGCCTCCTGTGGGATGGTGCGGGGTCGGCCCGGGTGACCGGCATGATGCCGGCCACCCGAGTGAGCTCCTGTGCGGAGCCGGCCGAGGGCTACTTGACGCTGCCCCCGGCTGCCACGATCTTCTGCTCAGCTGAGCCGGAGACCTTGTCGACCGCGACATTCAGCTTAACCGAGATGTCACCGTTTCCGAGAACCTTGACCTTCTCGTTCTTCCGGACGGCACCCTTGGCGACGAGGTCGACCGTGGTGACGTCGCCACCCTTGGGGTACAGCTCGGCGAGCTTCTCCAGGTTCACGACCTGGTACTCGACACGGAAGGGGTTCTTGAAGCCACGGAGCTTCGGGGTGCGCATGTGCAGCGGCATCTGCCCACCCTCGAAGCCGACCTTGACGTTGTAGCGGGCCTTCGTACCCTTGGTACCGCGACCAGCGGTCTTACCCTTGGACGCCTCACCGCGACCGACGCGCATCCGGGCCTTCTTGGCACCGGCGGCGGGACGGAGGTGGTGGACCTTCAGGACCTGCTCGCGCTTCTCGGCGGGCTCGTCCGTCGCGGGCTTCTTGGCAGCAGCAGCCTTGGGGGCCGCCTTCGCCTTCGGCTCGGACTTCGCAGCGGCCGTCTTCGGAGCTGCCTTCGCAGCGGCCTTGGGGGCCTTCTCCTCAGTGGTTTCGTTCTTCTCAGCCATTAGTCGATCTCCTCAACCTGTACGAGGTGAGCAACAGTGTTCACGTAGCCGCGGTTCTGTGCGTTGTCCGGACGGACGACGACAGCACCGATGCGACGGAGACCCAGGCTGCGAAGCGTGTCGCGCTGGTTCTGCTTCTCACTAATTCTGCCCTTGATCTGGGTGATCCTCAGCTGGGCCATCAGGCACCTACCTTCGCAGCAGCGGCCGCCTGAACGGCCTCTGCCTCTGCGCGGAGCAGACGGGCCGGAGCGACCTGGTCGAACTCGAGACCACGACGAGCTGCAACGGCACGAGGTTCCTCGAGCTGCTTCAGCGCCGTGACGGTCGCGTGGACGATGTTGATCGTGTTGGACGAACCGAGCGACTTGCTCAGGACGTCGTGGATACCGGCGCACTCGAGGACGGCGCGGACCGGACCACCGGCGATG
Organism: Plantibacter sp. Leaf314; assembly: GCF_001423185.1. Classification (NCBI taxonomy): domain Bacteria; kingdom Bacillati; phylum Actinomycetota; class Actinomycetes; order Micrococcales; family Microbacteriaceae; genus Plantibacter; species Plantibacter sp. Leaf314. Next base: position 1,279,097 of record NZ_LMOB01000001.1, read on the forward strand.
ACACCGGTACCGGCGGCGGCGGGGCGCAGGAGCACCACACCGGCTGCCGCCTCACCCTGGGTGGGGTGCGGGATGGTCGAACCGACGCGCGGGACGCGGAAGAAGTTCTTCTTCGCCTCCTCGACGCCCTTCGCGATCGCGAGGGGCACTTCGCGGGCCTTACCGTAGCCGACGCCGACCATGCCGTTGCCGTCACCGACGACCACGAGGGCGGTGAAGCTGAAGCGGCGACCACCCTTCACGACCTTCGAGACACGGTTGATGGTCACGACGCGCTCCAGGAACTGGCTCTTGTCGCTGTCGCGGCTTCCGCGGTCGCGGTTCGGGTTGCGCTCACGGCCTCCGCGACGCGCCTCGCGGGGCTCGCGGTCACCGGTCGGTGCCGTCGACGCCGCGGTCTCGACCGGGGCCTCGGCCACGGTTGCGACAGGCTCTTGCAGCTGCTTGTTGTCTTCGCTCACAGGTTCAATCCGCCCTCTCGAGCACCATCGGCAATTGCTGCCACGCGACCTGCGTAGCGGTTGCCTCCACGGTCAAATACGACATCTTCGATGCCGGCTGCCTTCGCACGCTCGGCGATGAGTTCGCCGACCTTGCGCGACTTGGCGGTCTTGTCGCCGTCGAACGTCCGGAGGGTGTCCTCCATGGTCGAGGCGGAGACGAGGGTGTGACCCTTCGTGTCATCGACAACCTGCACGAACACGTGACGGGCTGAACGGTTGACGACGAGGCGCGGACGGACCGCGGTGCCCTCGACCTTCTTGCGCAGACGCGCGTGGCGACGGCCACGTGCGGCAGTCTTCGTTGGACGAGCCATGGTTACTTACCAGCCTTTCCGGCCTTGCGACGCACGATCTCGCCGGCGTAGCGCACGCCCTTGCCCTTGTACGGCTCGGGCTTGCGGATCTTACGGATGTTGGCGGCGACCTCGCCGACGGCCTGCTTGTCGATACCGGCGACCGTGAGCTTGTTGTTGCCCTCGACGGTCAGCGTGATGCCGACCGGCGGCTCGACGGTGACGGGGTGCGAGAAGCCGAGCGCGAACTCGACGGCGCTGCCCTTCTGTGCGACGCGGTAACCGGTACCGACGACCTCGAGGCCCTTGGAGTAGCCCTGGGTGACGCCGATGATCTGGTTCGCGATGAGCGTGCGGGTCAGGCCGTGGAGCGAACGCGAGTTGCGCTCGTCGTCAGGACGCGTGACCAGCAGCTGTGCGTCTTCGAGCTTGACCTCGATGGGGCTGGCGACGACGAGCGAGAGCTCACCCTTCGGGCCCTTGACGGTGACGTTCTGGCCGGCGACGTCGATGGTGACGCCTGCCGGGATGTCGATGGGGAGTCTTCCAATACGAGACATGACTGGCTACCACACGTAGGCGAGGATTTCCCCACCCACGCCCTTCTTCTCGGCCTGGCGGTCCGTGAGGAGTCCGCTGGAGGTGGACAGGATGACGACGCCGAGGCCGCCGAGGACCTTGGGGATCTCGTTCGACTTCGCGTAGACGCGGAGGCCGGGCTTCGAGACGCGCTTGATGCCGGCGATGGAGCGCTCGCGGTTCGGGCCGAACTTGAGGCTCAGCGAGAGCGTCTGTCCGACGGCCGCGTCAGCGACCTCCCAGCCGGAGATGTAGCCCTCGGACTTGAGGATCTCGGCGATGTTCACCTTGAGCTTGGAGTGCGGCATCGACACGGTGTCGTGGTGCGCCGAGTTCGCATTGCGCAGTCTGGTCAGCATGTCTGCGACCGGATCTGTCATGGTCATATCGAGTGTTTCCTTTGTTCACCAGGTTTCGACATCCTGTGCAAGGGTGCCGACCTGTGGTGGTTGAACCGTTCTGGGCAGGAGTGCCCCGAACGGGCGGAAGCCCGGTCCTCGACATACACCGAGGACCGGGCAGAAGCTCAGCCTACTTGGACTCAGCTGCCTTGAACGGGAAGCCGAGCGCCTTGAGCAGCGCGCGACCCTCGTCGTCGTTCTTGGCCGTGGTCACGACGGTGATGTCGAAGCCGCGGACGCGATCGATCTTGTCCTGGTCGATCTCGTGGAACATGGACTGCTCCTGGAGACCGAAGGTGTAGTTGCCGTTGCCGTCGAACTGCTTGTCCGAGAGGCCGCGGAAGTCGCGGATACGCGGAAGAGCGAGGCTCAGCAGGCGGTCCAGGAACTCCCAGGCGCGGTCGCCACGAAGCGTGACGTGAGCGCCGATGGGCTGACCCTCGCGCAGCTTGAACTGCGCGATGGACTTGCGAGCCTTGGTGACCTGCGGCTTCTGGCCGGTGATCTTGGTGAGGTCCGAAACAGCGCCGTCGATGACCTTGCTGTCGCGGGCTGCCTCGCCCACACCGGTGTTGACGACGACCTTCACGAGACCGGGCACCTGGTGCACGTTCGTGAAGCCGAAGTCCTTCTGCAGCTGCGGAAGGATCTCAGCGCGGTACTTCTGCTTGAGACGGGGCTGGATTTTGCCAGTCGCCACTTCTGTGTCGGTCATTAGAGGTCCTTACCTGACTTCTTGGCGTAACGAACGCGGACCGTCTTGGTGACGCCGTCCTTCGTGACTTCCTCGTTGCGGTGGCCGACCTTGGTCGGGCCCTTGGTCTCCGGGTCGACGAGCGCGACGTTGGAGATGTGGATCGAAGCCTCGACGGTCTCGATGCCGCCGGTCTTCGTCCCACGCTGGGTCTGGCCGACACGGGAGTGCTTCGTGACGTAGTTGACGCCCTCCACGATCACCCGGTTCTTGTCCGCCAGGACCTCGATGACGCGACCCTGCTTGCCGCGGTAACCACCGCGGTCCTGCTTCGGGCCGGAGACGACCTGAACCAGGTCGCCCTTCTTGATCTTTGCCATGACTTAGATAACCTCCGGCGCCAACGAGACGATCTTCATGAACTTCTTGTCACGAAGCTCGCGACCGACCGGTCCGAAGATGCGGGTACCACGGGGGTCCCCGTCAGCCTTCAGGATGACAGCGGCGTTCTCGTCGAACTTGATGTAGGAACCGTCGGGACGACGGGTCTGCTTGCGGGTGCGGACGATGACCGCCTTGACGACGTCGCCCTTCTTGACGTTGCCACCGGGGATCGCGTCCTTGACGGTCGCGACGATGGTGTCACCGAGACCCGCGTAGCGGCGGCCGGAGCCACCGAGCACACGAATGGTCAGGAGCTCCTTGGCACCGGTGTTGTCGGCGACCTTGACTCGTGATTCTTGCTGAAGCATTGTTCGCTTTCCTCTCAGTAAGCCGCGAGGCCTACTTGGCCTTCTCGAGAATCTCGACCAGGCGCCAGCGCTTGGTGGCGCTGGTCGGGCGGGTCTCGCTGATCAGGACGAGGTCGCCGATGCCGGCGGAGTTCGCCTCGTCGTGAGCCTTGACCTTGGAGGTGCGGCGGATGACCTTGCCGTAGAGCGGGTGCTTCACGCGGTCCTCGACCTCGACGACGATGGTCTTCTCCATCTTGTCGCTGGTCACCAGACCACGACGGGTCTTGCGGTAGCCACGAGCAGCGGCGTCCTTGACGTCGTGCTCGGCCGACTCGTGACCCTCGGGGGCCTTGTCAGTAGCGGTAGCCATGTCTAGGCCTCCTTCGTGGTCTCGGCGTCGGCTGCAGCGGTGTCCTCGGACTTCGGTGCGGCCTTGGCCTTCTTGGTCTTCTTCTCGGCCTTGGCCTCGACGACCTCGACGGTCGGCGTGGCCCGGATGCCGAGCTCGCGCTCACGGATGACCGTGTAGATGCGAGCGATGTCGCGCTTCACGGCGCGCAGGCGGCCGTGGTTCTCGAGCTGCCCCGTGGCCGACTGGAAGCGCAGGTTGAACAGCTCTTCCTTGGCCTTGCGGAGCTCCTCGACGAGGCGCTGGTCTTCAAAGGTGTCGAGCTCGACGGGGGTGAGCTCCTTGGATCCGATCGCCATTATGCGTCGCCCTCCTCGCGCTTGATGATGCGTGCCTTGAGGGGCAGCTTGTGGATTGCACGGGTGAGCGCCTCGCGGGCCAGGGTCTCATCGACTCCGGCGACCTCGAACAGCACACGACCCGGCTTGACGTTCGCGACCCACCACTCGGGCGAACCCTTACCGGAACCCATGCGGGTTTCGGCGGGCTTCTTGGTCAGCGGACGGTCGGGGTAGATGTTGATCCACACCTTGCCGCCGCGCTTGATGTGACGCGTCATGGCGATACGAGCGGACTCGATCTGACGGTTGGTCACGTAAGCGGGCGTCAGGGCCTGGATGCCGTACTCACCGAACGACACCTTGGTGCCACCGGTGGCCTGGCCGGAACGGCCGGGGTGGTGCTGCTTCCGGTGCTTGACTTTGCGTGGGATCAACATGGTTATGCCTCAACTCCTGCGGCGGCGGGCGCCTCGACAGCTGCCTTGGGGGCGCTGCTCGGACCGGCGTTGCGACGGGGGCGGTCGCCACCGTCACGGCGCTCGGGACGCGTCGACTTCTGGTTGGCCTGCTCGCGAGCAAGCTCCTTGTTGGTGATGTCGCCCTTGTAGATCCAGACCTTCACGCCGATGCGGCCGAACGTGGTCTTCGCCTCGTAGAAGCCGTAGTCGATGTTCGCGCGGAGCGTGTGCAGCGGCACACGGCCTTCGCGGTAGAACTCGGAACGGCTCATCTCAGCGCCGCCGAGACGGCCGGACACCTGGATACGGACACCCTTGACGGTGGACGTGCGCTGGGCGCCCTGCAGGCCCTTACGCATCGCGCGGCGGAAGGCCACACGTGCGGAGAGCTGCTCGGCGATGCCCTGTGCGACGAGCTGAGCGTCGGCCTCGGGGTTCTTGACCTCGAGGATGTTCAGCTGGATCTGCTTCTTCGTGAGCTTCTCGAGGTCGGCACGGATGCGCTCGGCCTCGGCGCCACGACGACCGATCACGATGCCCGGACGGGCGGTGTGAATGTCGACGCGGACGCGGTCACGGGTTCGCTCGATCTCGATGCGGCTGACTCCAGCGCGGTCGAGCGAGGTCGCCAGCAGACGGCGGATCTTGACGTCTTCCGCGACGAAGTCGCTGTAACGCTGACCCTTCTTCGTGCTGTCGGAGAACCAACGCGACACGTGGTCGGTCGTGATTCCCAGACGGAAGCCGTATGGATTGACTTTCTGACCCATTACTTGCTCACCTTCTTGGCCTTGGCAGCGCCGGCAGTCTCATCAGGCGTCGAGAGCTCGACGGTGATGTGGCTGGTGCGCTTGAGGATGCGGAACGCGCGGCCCTGTGCGCGGGGACGGAAACGCTTGAGGGTTGCGCCCTCATCGACGTACGCCTTCGCGATGTACAGGTCCTGCTCGTCCAGGAACACGTTGTCCTTGTCGGCCGTGACGCGAGCGTTCGCGATGGCCGAGGCAACGAGCTTGTAGATGGGCTCGCTGGCACTCTGCGGTGCGAACTTCAGGATGGCCAAGGCCTCCTGAGCCTGCTTGCCACGGATGAGCGCGACGACACGACGGGCCTTCTGGGGGGTGACGCGGATGTGTCGCACGCGGGCGATCGACTCCACCATTTCTCTTCCTCCTTCACGTCACCGCGTTAGCGGCGACGGCCCTTCTTGTCGTCCTTCACGTGTCCACGGAAGGTGCGGGTGGGCGCGAACTCGCCGAGCTTGTGCCCGACCATCGTCTCGGTGACGAACACCGGGATGTGCTTGCGACCGTCGTGGACGGCGATGGTGTGACCCAGCATGGCCGGGATGATCATCGATCGACGCGACCAGGTCTTGATCACGTTCTTGTTGCTGGCCTCGTTCGCCGTGACGACCTTGCGGAGCAGGTGGTCGTCGACGAAGGGGCCCTTCTTGAGACTGCGTGGCATCTTCTCTTACTCCTACTTACGCTTCTTGCCGGCGGTACGACGACGAACGATGAGCTTGTCGCTTTCCTTGTTGGGGTGGCGCGTGCGGCCTTCTTTCTGGCCCCACGGGCTGACCGGGTGACGTCCACCGGAGGTCTTGCCCTCACCACCACCGTGCGGGTGGTCGATCGGGTTCATCGCGACACCACGGACGGTCGGGCGGACGCCCAGCCAGCGCTTACGGCCGGCCTTACCCCAGTTGATGTTCGACTGCTCGGCGTTGCCGACCTCACCGATGGTGGCGCGGCAGCGCAGGTCGACGTTGCGGATCTCGCCGGACGGCAGACGGAGCTGCGCGTACGGGCCGTCCTTCGCGACGAGACGCACCGATGCACCCGCGGAGCGGGCCATCTTCGCGCCGCCACCGGGACGGAGCTCGATCGCGTGGATGACGGTACCGGTCGGGATGTTCTTCAAGGGCAGGTTGTTACCCGGCTTGATGTCCGCGCCGGCGCCCGACTCGACGATGTCGCCCTGGCTCAGCTTGTTCGGAGCGAGGATGTAGCGCTTGGTGCCGTCCACGAAGTGGAGCAGCGCGATACGAGCCGTGCGGTTGGGGTCGTACTCGATGTGAGCGACCTTGGCGTTGACGCCGTCCTTGTCGTTGCGACGGAAGTCGATCAGACGGTACTGGCGCTTGTGGCCACCACCGATGTGACGCGTCGTGATGCGACCCTGGTTGTTGCGACCACCGGTCTTCGACAACGGACGAAGCAGCGACTTCTCCGGCGTCGTACGGGTGATCTCCGCGAAGTCCGCGACAGACGAACCGCGACGACCAGGAGTCGTGGGCTTGTACTTACGAATAGCCATTTCTTATTCCTCTTCGTTCCCGGCCGTCTTAGCCAACAGCCGTGAAGATGTCGATGGAACCCGACTTGAGCGACACGATGGCGCGCTTGGTGTCCTTGCGCTTTCCGGTGCCGAACTTGGTGCGACGGGTCTTGCCCTGACGGGTGAGGGTGTTGATCGAAGCGACCTCGACACCGAAGATCTTCTCGATGGCGAGCTTGATCTCGGTCTTGTTCGAGCGCGGGTCGACGAGGAAGGTGTACTTGCCCTCGTCGATCAGGCTGTAGCTCTTCTCGGAGACGACCGGCGCGAAGATGACGTCGCGGGGGTCCTTGTTGATCGCGGTCATGCCGAGACCTCCTCGGTTGCGGCCTTGGCGCCGGTCTTGCTGGCGACGAATGCCTCGAAGGCGGCCTTGGTGAAGACGATGTCGTCGGAGACGAGCACGTCGTATGCGTTCAGCTGGTCGTACGACAGCACGTGCACGTTCTGCAGGTTGCGGACGCTGCGGTGGCTGAGCTCGTCGTTGCGCTGGAGGACGATCAGGACGTGCTTCGAGGAAGCGACGTTCGTCAGGTACTCGGAGACGACCTTCGTCGACGGCTTCTCGCCGAACGAGAGCGAGTCGACGACGTGGAGGCGGCTGCCACGAGCGCGGTCGGAGATGGCACCGAGCAGAGCTGCGGCGATCATCTTCTTGGGGGTGCGCTGCGAGTAGCTGCGGGGCACTGGACCGTGGACGATGCCACCGCCGGTCATCTGAGGTGCGCGGATGGAGCCCTGACGAGCGTTACCCGTGCCCTTCTGCTTGAACGGCTTGCGGCCTGCACCGGACACTTCGCCGCGGCGCTTGGTCTTGTGCGTGCCCTGGCGTGCGGCAGCGAGCTGCGCGACGACCACCTGGTGGATGAGCGGGATGTTGGTCTGAACGTCGAACACCTCGGCAGGAAGGTCGACGGTGCCGGCCTTCTTGAGCTTGGTGTCGAGCACGTCGAGAGTAGCGATAGCCATGGAACTACGCTCCCTTCACTGCGGTGCGGACGAATACGATGCGGCCACGAGCGCCGGGAACGGCACCCTTGACGAGCAGCAGGCCCTTCTCGGCGTCGATCGCGTGAACCCGGAGGTTCAGCACGGTGACGCGCTCGCCACCCATACGACCGGCCATGCGCATGCCCTTGAAGACACGGCTGGGGGTCGAGGAGGCGCCGATGGAACCCGGCTTGCGGTGGTTGCGGTGAGCACCGTGAGATGCGCCCGTTCCCTTGAAGTTGTGACGCTTCATGACACCGGCGAAACCCTTACCCTTCGAAGTGCCGACGACGTCGACCTTCTGGCCGGCCTCGAAGACACCGTCGACGGTGAGCTCCTGGCCGAGCGAGTACTCGGATGCGTCAGCGGTGCGGACCTCGGTGAGGTGACGACGCGGCGTCACGCCGGCCTTGTCGAAGTGACCCGCGTCAGGCTTGCTGACCTTGCGGGGATCGATCTGGCCGTACGCGATCTGCACGGCGTCGTAGCCGTCGACCTCGGGGGTGCGGACCTGGGTGACCACGTTGGGCGTGATCTCGATGACGGTGACGGGAACGAGCTTGTTGTTCTCGTCCCATACCTGGGTCATGCCGAGCTTGGTGCCGAGCAGACCCTTGCTGGTCTTGGTGTTAGACATGTCTTCCTTCCGTCTCTACCGAGCTCAGAGCTTGATCTCGATGTTGACGTCCGCCGGCAGGTCGAGACGCATGAGCGAGTCGACGGCCTTCGGGGTCGGGTCGATGATGTCGATCAGACGCTTGTGGGTGCGCATTTCGAAGTGCTCCCGGCTGTCCTTGTACTTGTGCGGCGAACGGATCACGCAGACCACGTTCTTCTCCGTCGGAAGCGGCACGGGGCCGACGACGGTTGCGCCTGCACGGGTGACCGTGTCGACGATCTTGCGCGCCGAAGTATCGATGACCTCATGGTCATACGACTTCAGTCGGATGCGGATCTTCTGTCCCGCCATGTGTGACTCACTCTCTGTCTCGCGTCGTGCGGATCTCTCCGTATTGGACGCATATCGTGCGCTTTGCAACGTTCGGTTGCTCCGCGCCATTGGCACTACTGGTGTCGCACCACTGTTCTGCTGTCAACGACCACTCGCGTCTTGCGACCCTCGTGGTCATCCACCGGCTTCCACTCCGACTCGTGGTCGGGGCTGGGCGCAGCGCTGCTACGACCTGGATTGCGATGAAGTGATTGGTGTTCTGCTACCCGCGGCCTAGGCTCGATCCCTGTCGCGTTGCCGCGTCTGGGAGCTCCTATGCACTACCTGGCAGTGATCCGCCGGAGCGCGCACAGGCACGCTCGTCCGAAATACTGAACTGGACTAGTTTGCCACGGATCCACCATGCGTGCAACCCGGGCGTGTCGCGATCTCAGGATGGTCAGGATCCGCCCAGTCTCGGGGGTTCCAGCAGTCTCCGGGCCGCTCCTCAGCAGGGGTCCACGGCCTTCTCGACCTCGACCGGATGCACCCCCGGGGTGCCGTCGAAGACCACCTCGTCCACGGCTGAACCCTCGATCGACGCCTCCACCTCGACCGTGACCGTCGCGCCGGGCGGGATGCTCACGATCGCGTACGCGACCGGCCGTCCGTCGTCGCTCCCCGACACGTACGGGACGTCCACACCACCGACTCGGACCGCGCGGATCGCGGAGTCGTCGGGGGCGTAGGCCATGATGCGGAGGCGGATCGTGCCTCGCTCGAGCCCCTCCCGTTCGTAGAAGCCCGCGATGTAGTCGAACTCCTCCGACCCGAGTGACGCCTCGGTGTCGATCGTGTTGGTGAACGCGGACGAGACCGTCACCGGACGCGTGCCATCGGCAGCACAGGAGCCTGCGGCGACCCGCACCCGCTGCTGCAGGTAGTACTCGAGCTTGGAACCGACGGCGTCGGCGAGGTAGAGACCGAAGGAGGCAGCTCGATCCGAGCGCTCCGGGCCCGCTCCCCCGACCCCCGCGAGCACCAGCGCCCGCTCCTCGACCCGGTCAGGGCTCCAAGCGAGCAGACGATGTTCGTCCACCGCCTGCGCCCAGGCCTCGACCGCCTGCGGGACGTCGACCGCACCACCCTGCAGCTGGGCGACGAGCGCCTGCACGGTGGAGGTGAAGGTCGCGTCCTGGGCGCGGTTCGCCTCATCCGTCAGGCCGGGGTGCTCCCGGTAGACGCCGTTCAGGAGCCGCGCGACCAGGGTGTCGCTCGTGATCGCCGAGCCGTCGTCGAGGGCGACCGGGCCGGTCGCCCTGAGGAGGTAGGAGAGGGCAGCGGGGTCGACCGCGAGGATGAGGTCGGGTTCGACCCCCTGGCTCTCCTGCCACAGCTGGGACGCGACCTGCGCGCCATAGGGGAAGTCCGGGCGAGCGGTCACCTCGTGGATGGAGGTGCCGGCGAGCGCATAGCCGTCGCTTCGGTAGAGCTCGTCGGTGTCTGCCGGGAGCGGCAGGACCGGATCGGCATGGGCCACGAAGTCCGCGGCCGAGAGCGTCCGGGTCACGTCGAGCACCCCGTCCTCGATGTGGACGAGGACCGAAGCGCCGGCGATCCCGCCGAGTGCACGGCTCTCCGCCGAGTTCTGGAAGAGCACCGCCACATCACGCGGACCGTCCTCCCCCAGCAGCCCGGGCAGCGCGCGGAGCACCGGCGCCAGGCTGGCGCTGAGCGACGAGGCATCCTGCAGTGGTCCGTCGACGCCGCCGAGCGCCGCGGACACCTGTGGGAGCAGCGCCGAGCGGTCGAGGCGGTCGAGCCGCGCTACCTGCTCCTCCAGTCGCTCGAGCGCCCGGGCGGAGGTCCGGGCGATCTCACCCAGCCGCACGGTGTCGAGCCGACCGTCGACCGCGAGGCCGTCGAGCGGCAGGGCGAGGACCGGTTCCAGCACGTCGTCGACGACCACGTGCGCCGCCTCGACGGCTGTTCGGACGGCTTCGAAGTTGGCCCCGGCGACGGGGACCCGCTCGGCGATCCACCAGTCGACGCCCCGGGTGACTTCGAGGGCACGTTCCACCGCGCGCCCCGCGCGATCCAAGGCCTCAGTGTCGACACCCTCCGCACCGCCTCCGCCGACGCCGGCCCGCACCGCTTCGAGTTCCGGCAGCGCGGCGACGAGTTCGTCACGGACGCCCAGGGCGTGCGTCGCTGCGGAGACCGTCGCGACTCCAGCGCCCAGGAGGACCGACACCCCGAGCAGACAGGGGATCAGCACGCGGGGTCGGAAGCGGCGGCGTGGAGTGGAGGACGAGCGGGACACGTGGACCTCGGGTGGGTGATGTTGCCCGGGTTGGCAGACGTCTCATATATTACACGCCACCGCTGAACATCTGCTGCGAGCATCAGGGAACGACGAAGGGCCCGGAGCATACGCTCCGGGCCCTTCGTGGAACCGACTCGACCGCGGACGGCCGATCAGGTACTTGCGTCAGCTGATGCTTACGCGAGGACCTTCGTGACGGTGCCGGCGCCGACCGTGCGGCCACCCTCGCGGATGGCGTAGCCGAGGCCGACCTCCATGGCGATGGGCTGGATCAGCTCAACGGTCATGTCGGTGGTGTCGCCAGGCATGACCATCTCGGTGCCCTCGGGCAGCGTGATGACGCCGGTGACGTCGGTGGTGCGGAAGTAGAACTGCGGACGGTAGTTCGCGTAGAACGGGTTGTGACGCCCACCCTCATCCTTGGACAGGATGTACGCGGTGCCCTCGAAGTTCGTGTGCGGCGTGACCGAACCCGGCTTGACGACGACCTGGCCGCGCTCGACGTCTTCACGCTTCGTGCCACGGAGCAGGAGACCACAGTTCTCGCCGGCCCATGCCTCGTCGAGCTGCTTGTGGAACATCTCGATACCCGTGACGATCGTCTTCTGCGTCGGGCGGATGCCGACGATCTCGACCTCGGAGTTGATCGCGAGCGTGCCACGCTCGGCGCGGCCCGTGACGACGGTTCCACGACCGGTGATCGTGAAGACGTCCTCGATCGGCATGAGGAAGGGCTTGTCCTTGTCGCGCACGGGGTCCGGGACGTTCTCGTCCACGGCGTCCATGAGGTCGAGGATGCTCTGGACCCACTTCTCGTCGCCCTCGAGCGCCTTGAGGCCCGAAACGCGGACGACCGGAGCGTCCTCAGCGAAGCCCTGCGAGGCGAGGAGCTCGGAGACCTCGAGCTCGACGAGCTCCAGGATCTCCTCGTCGTCGACCATGTCGGACTTGTTCAGCGCGACGAGCAGGTAGGGGACGCCGACCTGCTTGGCGAGCAGCACGTGCTCACGCGTCTGTGCCATCGGGCCGTCAGTGGCGGCGACGACCAGGATCGCGCCGTCCATCTGCGCAGCACCGGTGATCATGTTCTTGATGTAGTCGGCGTGACCCGGGGCGTCGACGTGCGCGTAGTGGCGCTTCGGCGTCTCGTACTCGACGTGCGAGATGTTGATCGTGATACCACGCTGACGCTCTTCCGGCGCGGAGTCGATCGACGCGAAGTCGCGCTGCACGTTGGTCGCGGACGGGAACTTGTCCGCCAGGACCTTCGAGATCGCCGCGGTGAGCGTGGTCTTGCCGTGGTCGACGTGACCGATCGTTCCGATGTTGACGTGCGGCTTGGTCCGCTCGAACTTGGCCTTTGCCACTGTGAGTCCTCCTCAGGACGTTGTGCGGGGCGGCGGGCACCATTCGATGCCCGACGCACTGCAGGGATGTGTATTCATGTTACGCGATCCGGCTGGGTGTTCGCACACCCGGCCGGACCGCGGTGAAGAGAGAGTGAGTGACTACTCGCCCTTGTTCTTCTGGATGATCTCGTCGGCGACAGCCTTCGGGACCTCCGCGTAGCTCTCGAAGGTCATCGAGTACACGGCACGACCAGAGGTCTTCGACCGGAGGTCGCCGATGTAGCCGAACATCTCGGAGAGCGGGACGTTGGCACGGATCACCTTGACGCCGGTGGCGTCGTCCATGGACTGGATCTGTCCACGACGGGAGTTCAGGTCACCGATGACGTCGCCCATGTACTCCTCAGGAGTACGGACCTCGACCGCCATGAGCGGTTCGAGGAGGACGGGGTTGGCACGCGAGTAGGCCTCCTTGAGACCCATCGAGCCGGCGATCTTGAACGCCATCTCCGAGGAGTCGACGTCGTGCGCCGCACCATCGGTGACGATCGCCTTGACACCCACGACCGGGTAGCCGGCGAGGCCACCGACCTGCAGGGCGTCCTGGAAGCCGGCGTCGATCGACGGGATGTACTCGCGCGGGATGCGACCACCGGTCACGGCGTTCACGAACTCGTAGGTCGTCTCCGGAGTGACGTCCATCGGCTCCAGATCGAACTGGATCTTCGCGAACTGACCCGAACCACCGGTCTGCTTCTTGTGCGTGTAGCCGTACTTCTCGACCTTGCGCTTGATGGTCTCGCGGTACGCGACCTGGGGCTTGCCCACGTTGGCCTCGACGTTGAACTCGCGCTTCATGCGGTCGACCAGGATGTCGAGGTGGAGCTCGCCCATGCCCTTGATGACGGTCTGGCCGGTCTCGGTGTTCTGCTCGGTGCGGAACGTCGGGTCCTCTTCGGCCAGCTTTTGGATCGCGGTGCCCAGCTTCTCCTGGTCGGCCTTGGTCTTCGGCTCGATCGCGACCTCGATGACGGGCTCCGGGAAGCTCATCGACTCGAGGACGACCTGGTTCTGCGGGTCGGACAGGGTGTCACCGGTGGTGGTGTCCTTCAGGCCGATGACCGCGTAGATGTGACCGGCGGTGACGAAGTCGACCGGGTTCTCTTTGTTGGCGTGCATCTGGAAGATCTTCCCGATGCGCTCCTTCTTGCCCTTGGTGGAGTTGATGATCTGCGCACCCGAGTCGAGACGACCCGAGTAGACGCGGACGTACGTCAGGCGACCGAAGAACGGGTGCACGGCCACCTTGAACGCGAGCGCGGTGAAGGGCTCGGTCGAGTCGGGGTGACGCTCCACGACCTTCTCCTCGTCGCGAGCGTCGTGCGCCTCGATGGCGGGGACGTCGAGCGGGGAGGGCAGGTAGTCGATGACCGCGTCGAGCATCGGCTGGACGCCGCGGTTCTTGAACGCCGAGCCACAGAGGACCGGGTACATGGTGCTGGTGATGGTGAGGTGACGGATCGCGGCCTTGATCTCCGCGACGGTCAGCTCTTCGCCACCGAAGTACTTCTCCATGAGTGCGTCGTCGGTCTCGGCGACGGCCTCGAGGAGCGCGGTGCGGTACTCGGCCGCCTTCTCCTTGAGGTCTTCCGGGATCTCCTCGATGGCGTACTTGGCGCCCATCTCGACGTCACCCTTGGCGTCTCCACGCCAGGTGAGTGCGCGCATCTCGACCAGGTCGACGACGCCCTCGAAGTTGGACTCTGCACCGATCGGCAGCTGGATGACCAGCGGCTTGGCGCCGAGGCGGCTGATGATGGTGTCTACCGTGAAGTAGAAGTCGGCGCCCAGCTTGTCCATCTTGTTGACGAAGCAGATGCGCGGGACGTCGTACTTGTCGGCCTGACGCCAGACGGTCTCGGACTGGGGCTCGACGCCCTCCTTGCCGTCGAACACGGCGACGGCGCCGTCGAGGACGCGGAGCGAACGCTCGACCTCGACCGTGAAGTCGACGTGGCCGGGGGTGTCGATGATGTTGATCTGGTTCTTGTTCCAGAAGCACGTCGTCGCGGCGGACGTGATCGTGATGCCGCGCTCCTGCTCCTGCGCCATCCAGTCCATCGTCGACGCACCGTCGTGGGTCTCGCCGATCTTGTGGTTGACGCCCGTGTAGAACAGGATGCGCTCGGTGGTGGTGGTCTTGCCGGCATCGATGTGGGCCATGATGCCGATGTTGCGGACCTTGTTCAGGTCGGTGAGCACGTCTTGTGCCACGGGGTCCTCCGGGGATAGGTAGGGGTGAGCTGATTCACTCGGTGATGCGAGGGCGGACGGATCGTCCGCCCTCGCATCGGGCGGCGACTACCAGCGGTAGTGCGCGAACGCCTTGTTCGACTCGGCCATCTTGTGCGTGTCTTCACGACGCTTGACGGCTGCACCGAGACCGTTCGATGCGTCGAGGATCTCGTTCTGGAGACGCTCGGTCATCGTCTTCTCGCGGCGGCCCTTCGCGTAGCTCACGAGCCAGCGGAGAGCGAGGGTGTTGGCGCGGTGAGGCTTGACCTCGACCGGCACCTGGTAGGTGGAACCACCGACGCGGCGCGAACGCACCTCGAGGGTCGGACGGACGTTGTCGAGCGCCTTCTTGAGCGTGACGACGGCATCCTGCTGGTTCTTGGCGGTGACGCCTTCGAGTGCGTCGTAGACGATGCGCTCAGCGAGGCCCTTCTTGCCGTCCAGCAGGATCTTGTTGACGAGCTGGCTGACGATGGGGGCGCCGTAAACGGGATCGGCGACGACGGGGCGCTTCGGAGCTGGACCCTTGCGAGGCATTACTTCTTCTCCATCTTCGCGCCGTAGCGGCTGCGAGCCTGCTTGCGGTTCTTGACGGCCTGCGTGTCCAGGGCGCCACGGACGATCTTGTAACGGACACCCGGGAGGTCCTTCACACGACCGCCACGGACCAGGACCAGCGAGTGCTCCTGGAGGTTGTGGCCCTCACCGGGGATGTACGCGGTGACCTCGGTACCGTTGCGCAGCTTCACGCGGGCGACCTTGCGCATCGCCGAGTTCGGCTTCTTCGGGGTGGTGGTGTACACGCGGGTGCACACACCCGCCTGCTGCGGGTTGCTCTTCAGGGCGGGCGCCTTGGTCTTGACGACCTTGGGGCTGCGGCCCTTCCGAACCAACTGCTGAATGGTTGGCACTACTAGCTCCTTGATGATGACTGCACGGTGACAGTGGTACTGCAGCATTCGTGGGCCGGTCTCCCGGATCACGAGGTCGTATGGACCCACCGGCGCCGCGCGAATGCGCGTCGCTTGGATGGTGGGTATGCCGTGGGGGCGATCGACTGCCGGGACCAGCCCGGCCGGGATCCACCCGATGGTGCGAGACGGGCGTCCGCTCCGCGAGTCACCCTCCGAGGAAGGCGGACAGCACGAGAGCGCACGACAGTGCGCACACCCAACCAAGACTAGCCCGAGCCGGAGCTGCGGTCAAACGACGACGACCCCTGGAAGCCGTGCTCCCAGGGGTCGTCCAGCTGTCGGTCTACGGCAGGGGGACGAACGTCGCGCCCTCGTCCGTGAACCCCTCGACCGTGCCGCCGACGTTGAAGTCGACGGGGCCGCCGCCGCCGGGGCCGGTCTGGCCGGTGGCCGGGTCGGTGAGGGTGCACGTCATCGACATGCGCCCGACGGTCTCCGATTCGACGCTCCACCCGGTGCCGTTGAACTCGCCGACCGTGAAGGTCGGGCGGGTGTCGAACGTCCAGGTCACGCCGGAGGGGGTGTAGCCGGTGGCGTTGCGGATCTCGTAGGGGCAACCGGTCGGCGCGATCTCGGTCGACGCTCCGCAGCCGTCGATGTAGGTGTTGACGGCTTCCTCGATCGCCGTCGTCCCGGCGTCGGTGAGCGCGACCGAGAGGGTGGCCGGCTCAGCCGTCTGTCCGTAGCCGAGCGCCGTCGCGGTCGTGGCCTCAGCCGAGTACCAGTCGCTCTCACTGAGGGCGACGTCGTAGGTGCCCGGGAGCGCCCGCAGCTGGTAGGAGCCTTCGGCGATCGGCTCGACGTCCGTCAGGTCCACCCCGCCGACGGTCGCGACGGCGTCATCCGGTGCGACCACGTCGACCTGGACGGTACTGAGCTCGGGCGCCTCGAGCTTCCACTTGTCGAAGAGCACGGCGTCCTTCCCGACCTTCGTGAGCGTGAACTCCTGGTCGACGCTCTCGCCGCCCTGGGTGAGTCGTGCCTGCACCGTCGCGGTGTCGCCGCTCGTGGTCGTCTTGCCGATCGTGTACCCCGAGACCTTCCCCGAGGCCTCCTTGTACGCCTCGTCGGTCAGGAGCACGTCGGCGTCGGACACCTCGGTGCCGGAGAGCTTCAGCGCCTCCTCGGCGTCGCCCGCCTTCAGCGCGTCGAGGTAAGCCTTGACCGTGACCTCGGGCGCATGGAGCGAGTTGCCGATGCTCACGCCGACGATGCCGCCGACGATGATGAGCAGGAGCGCGCTGCCACCGGCGATGATGCCGGTCAGGCCCTTCTTCGACAGTTTCTTCTTGGGCGGCTGACCGGCACCGCCGTCGTACGAACCGCCGCCCTGGCCGTACGGTGCCTGGCCGTACCCGCCCGGTGCCTGTGCGTACTGTTCAGTGGGCTGCTGGCCGTACTGGCCCGTGTCCTGCTGGCCGTACTGACCCGTCTGCCCATACTGGCCCGTCTGGCCGTACTGACCGGACTGCTGGCTGTACTGACCCGACTGCTGTCCGTACTGACCGGTCTGCTGGCCGTACTGGCCCTGCTGCTGACCGTACTGGCCGGACTGCTGGTCGCCGGACCCCGACGGCTGCGTCGGCGACTGCCCGTAGGGCGACTGCTGGCCGGACTGCCCCGTCGGGTGCTGGCCCGAGGCGGAGGACTGCGGGCCGTTGCCCTGCCAGCCCTGCTGCGGGTCGGGCTGAGCGGGCGGCTGCTGCCACTGGGGCTGCTGCGGGTTCTGATCTCCTGGACCGGTCATGGTGTTGCGCCCCCAATGAGCATGGATCGTGCTGCTGACAAGTGCTCGAAAGTATAGTGACGCCTGTTGGACAGCACGATGGGGAGATCTCCCCTCCTGGGTCCGGGAAGACCCCGACGCCTCCCAGGCGGAGGCGACTACCAGGGGGACGTCGGCGAATCGAGTTCGAGCGCGAGATCGTCGAGGAGCGCCGCCACCTGCGGTTCCACGTACCGTTCGATCGCGTCGTGGATGGCCCGGCGGTGTCCGATGAGGAGTTCGCACACCCGGCGACCGGTCTCGTTCGCGCACTGGTCGGCCAGGGCGATCTCGGTGCGCAACGCCTCCTTCGCGTCGTCCGACAGCGGCGGCGGGGGCGGCACGGCTCGCGCCTGGGACGCACCGAGCTCGGTCAGGGTGAAGAGGTACGGCTGGCCGGGATCCGGATCGGGGTCGAGCTGGAGTCCGTCGAACTCGGGGTCGAGCCCCTCCCCCGGCCGGTAGGCCCGCTGCGCCTCACGGAGGTCGGCCGCCCGCAGTTCAGCGCGCAGGATCGGCAGGTTCCGGTCCGTGTACTCCGCGACCGCGTGGTCGACGATCGTCTTCATGCGGGTCGCCAGGCCGTGTTGCACCTGATGCGGGACGTCGTCCACGAGGCCCGCGGCGCGGAGCACCGGTGAACCGATGCACCGTCGGCAGATCCTGGTGCGCCCGCGGTGCGCGGCGGGATGCCAGCGCGGCAACCACCGCAGCCAGGCGTCGACGGCCTGGCTCACCGTGGTCTCGAGCGAGCGCTCCATACTCACCGAGGGTAGCGCCTCGACGGCGGATCGGACCTCAGCGACGACCGTCGGCGCGCTGCCCGCCCGCGGACCGTCCCCGGAGGGACGACGGCGGCTGCAGACGACTCACGATGCTGCGCTTCGCGCGGTACCGGAACCGACTCCGCTGGCGGGCGAACCAGCCGAGCGCCCCTTGGGCACGCGACGACTCCGCCTCGGACCGACGCCACAGTTCCTCGGCGGTCGCGTCGTCGACGTCCCGGCCGGAGAACACCGCGTCGTCGGTCGTCCCGGCGAGGGACGTCAGCGTCGTGGCTCCGTCCGGTTCCTGCGTGCCGAGGGCGGTCGCCGTGCTCGACCGGGTGGCCGCCGCCGGCACGCTGTACCCGAGTTCGGCGTAGCGGTCGACGAGTTCGTCCCACGCGCCGGCTGCCCGGCGGTCGCCGCTCCCGGCGCGCCGTCGCTTCGTGCGGCGACGCTTCGCGCCGGCGATGGCCAGGAGCGGGATGACGTACAGCGACACCGGCACACCCACGACGAGGGCGACCCACCACACCCATTCCGGAATGACGAATCCGTCGTCCTTGTCGTCGTCGTCGCCGTCGTCGATCGACGCCTCGGTCAGGAGGCTGTCGTCGAGGTTGTCGCTGCGCGGCGGCTGGCGCACCTGCGGCTGCGGCTCGGTCTTGGGCTTCGGGTCCTGGTCCTGCGGGATCTCCGTCTCGTCCGGCGTCGGCGAGAAGGCGACCCAGCCGTAACCCTCGAACGGCACCTCGACCCACGCGGTGACGTCGTCACCCACGACCTGCACCGAACCCTGACCCTCGGTCACCTCGGGCGCGAAGCCCATGACGACCCGTGCGGGGTACCCGAGCGAGCGGGCCATGAGCGCGAACGCCGAGGCGTACTGCTCCTCGTCGCCCACCATCGGCGTGCGGGTGAAGAGCTCGGACATGCGGTCGGCGCCGTGGCCGGCCCGCGACGGCGAGCTGTCGGAGGCGAGGCCATGGCTGAGGAACCCCGTGGTGCGGAGCGTCTGCTCGATCCTCCGCAACTGTCCCATGGGCGTCGTCTCGGTCCCGACGAACTCGGAGGCCTTCGCGACGACGATGTCGGGGATGTTGGTGACCGGGGGCAGGTCCACCGGGGCGGTCGGCGTCGTCGCGAGGAACGTGTCGCTCGGCACCGCCTGCGTCGTGGTCCGCTCCTCGTAGTCGTCGCCCTCCCCGAGGCCCGAGGTGATGACGGCGGCCCCGCTTTCGGCGTTGTAGCGGACGTCCTCGGATCGCTCCGACGCTTTGCCGTCGAGGGTGAACGCACTGGGGTAGCCGACGCTCGGCACCCAGATGTCGTCGTACCCGGTGACGTCGATGGACACGCGTCGGTCGCCGCCCTTCGTGATGAGCTGCGGCCCGGGGAGCTGATCACCGACGAGCTCGAAGGCACCGGACCCGTCGGTGGCCGTCGAGGGCCCGGACACGGTCCAGAGGCGCCCGTCATAGCTGTCCATTGCCGCGAGCCGGATGCGGTCCCCCGGCTCGAGCCCGGTGGCTGTGAACAACTTCGTCTCGGCGAGGTCCTTCGTGTATTCGCGGAAGCCGGCGAGCGGACTCGGGTACTCCAGGGGGTCGAACGGCGGCGTGACGACCTCGCGCAGGACGAAGCGCGAGTCCGCGGGCGGCGAGGCCACGACGGCCGCACCCCCGCCGACGACCACGGCGACGGCCGCGAGGACCACGGTGCCGACGATCTTCTTGCGACGGAGGACCGCGGTGGTCGACGCGGCGGCGTTCTCCCCACGTCCGGCTCCCGGTCGCCAGCCCAGCCAGAGGAGGGCGATCAGCGCGAAGGCGATCCCCCGGACGGCGGCGAGGAACGGCGTCTGGGTCCCGAGGAGCACGCCGACCGCGTACAGGACGGTCGGGCCGACCAGGACGACGGCGCAGCGGACCGCGATCTGCGGGCGACGCGGCAGCCAGCGCACGGCGAGCACGGCGGACACGACGCCGACGAGGAGCCCCGCCACGTACGGCAGGGTCATGATGTAGGCGGGCGCGCTCAGTGGTGTCTGGAGGGTGACGAAGTCCTTCCACCCGAAGACCGCACCGATGCTGATCCCACCGAGCGTCCGCAGGTTCGGCAGGACCGCGAACGTCGCCGCCGACGGCATCGCGAGGGCGCTGCCGAAGAGGTAGAAGAGGAGGACGGTCGAGAGCCCCGTCAGGATGGCGTTCAACCGCAGCGCGTGTGACGCGACCCCCACCGCGAGTCCGAGCACCAGCCCGCCGAGGCCGGCGAGGAGGAACCCGGTGCCGCTGAGTGCGGCACCGAAGCCGAGCAGACCGATGGCCGCGAGGACGAACACCACCACGAGGTCGATCCAGGATCGACCGGGCAGCGGCCAGGGCGCGACGAACGTCGGGACGATGCCCTGCACGTCGACATCGGCGGCCGCGGACGGTGGACGCACGGTCGTGCGCTCGTCGACGCCGCTCACAGGGCCCTCGACATGACCTTGGCGAGATCGCCGAGGGCGCCCACCGTCATCACGTTCATGCCGGCCACGTCCTTGATGCTCGCTCGCGCGCCCCGTTCGACACGGATGCCGAAGACGTTGACGTCGGGGCCGAACAGTCGCTGGATACCCCGGTACTCCTGGGCCTCGAGCCGCGAACCGGCCACGATGATGACGACGCTCGGAGCGGGCAGCCGTTTCGTGGTCTCCCGGGCGAAGGTCCGCGGCGTCTCGAACGTCCCCTCGGCCAGTTGCAGGCGGCAGCTGTCGTCGAGGAAAGAGGTCACCGTGTGGGTCCGCAGGGCGAGCCGGTCGGTCACGACGCTGATCGGCACCTGGTCGAGGATCACCTGGGTCGCGATGGACGCGGTGAGGGACACCGCCAACTCGAACTCGTCCTCGTCGTCGGCGTAGTAGCGGGAGTCGGTCGTCATCACGATGGTGAGCTGCGACCGTCTCGTCTCCTCGAACTGCCGCACCATGAGCTGGCCCGTCTTCGCGGAGGACTTCCAGTGGATGTAGCGCCGGTCGTCGCCGGCGACGTAGCCGCGGAGCGCGTGGAAGGAAATGTCGTTGTTCGTGATCGTCTTGGTGACGAGGCCCTCGAGGTCACGGATGAGTCCGGCGGCGGTCGGGTGCAGCCGCGTGGTCTCCGGGTGCACGAAGAGCTCGACCGGTTCCGTCCAGCGGACCTCTCGGCGGAGGAGCCCGAGCTGGTCACCGCGGACGGAGACGGCGGGGCCGGCCGGGATCACGGCACGCCGGTTCGTGGGGACGGCGAAGAGCTCCTCGTGCTCGCCGTCCTTCGGGATCGCCGGGATCGCGAACTCGGCGAGCCCGTAGCCGACTGGGACCTCGAGGCGGGTCGGTGTCGTCGCGCGGCCGCCGGGGTTGGCGATGAGGACCTGCCCGATGGCGCGTTCGCCGACGGTGACCCGGCTGGGGTTCAGGTGGATGGAGATGCGGAACGTCGACCGGCCGAACAGGTAGGCGACGGAGGCGAGGATCGCGGCGAGGGGCACGAACCCGAGGAACACGAGCTCCGCCCACCCGAGGATGAAGCCGGCGACGGTCGCGACGACCCCGATGCCGAGGACCACCCAGCCGAGACCGCTGACGACGTCGAGCACGGGTTTCGCGGCGTCCCAGGCGACCTTCGCCCACGGGCCGACGACGGCGCCCACCCCGTCGACGATGCGACGGATCGGGTTCGGCCCGGCCGCGGGCGCGGCGTCCCCCGACTGCCCGGCACCGTCCAGTGAGCCCTCGACCGGCGCGCCGACCGCCGCCGCCCGGACCGCGTCGGGTCCGTCCGGCGCGGGGGTGGCGCGCTGCTCGAGGGTCTCGCTCATGCTGCGCGGTAGGCCGGCGGAGCGATGCTGACGAGGACCCGGGAGACGATGTCCTGGGCCGTCACGCCGGCGAAGTCGGACTCGGGGTCGACGATGATGCGGTGTGCGAGGACGGCCTGGGCGAGGTCGTTGACGTCGTCCGGGGTCACGTAGGTGCGGCCCTGGGAGATCGCCCAGGTCTTCACCGCACGCACGAGCGCCAACGCGCCGCGCATGCTGACGCCGAGCGCGACGTCCTGGTCGTCACGCGTGGCGGCGACGACGTCGGCGACGTACTCGAGGATGCTGCCGTCGACGTGCACCTCCGTCGCGAGCTGCGCCATGGTGATGACCGCGCTGGAGGCGATGATCGGCTGGACCTTCGTCGCCCGGGCCCGGTTGGACGCGTCGAGGAGGAGGTTCACCGAGGTCTGGCGGTCGGGGTAGCCGAGCGTCGTCTTGATGAGGAAGCGGTCGAGCTGCGCCTCGGGGAGCTTGTAGGTACCGGCCTGCTCGATCGGGTTCTGCGTCGCGATCACCATGAAGGGCTTGCCGGCGTCATAGCTCGTCCCGTCGATCGTGACGATGCCCTCCTCCATGACCTCGAGGAGCGCCGACTGCGTCTTCGGCGAGGCGCGGTTGATCTCGTCGGCGAGCACGATCGAGGCGAAGATCGGTCCCTTGTGGAACTCGAAGATCCCCTTGCCCTGGTCGTAGATCGTCACCCCGGTGACGTCGGAGGGCAGGAGGTCCGGCGTGAACTGGATGCGGGAGCTCGTGCCGTCGAGGGTGTTCGCGAGCGCCTTCGCGAGCACCGTCTTGCCCGTGCCCGGGTAGTCCTCGAGGAGCACGTGGCCCTCGGAGAGCATCGCCGTGACGACCAGCTTGATGACGTGCTCCTTGCCGAGGATGGCCTGCTCGACGTTGCCGACGAGCTTGCCGAACGCGTCGGCGAACCAGGTGGCTTGTTCCTGCGTGACAGTCATAGGGGTGGGCTGCTTTCGGGTGTCAGGGGTGGTGGCGACGAGTCGGTCACCAGTCGGTGCCGTTGGTCTTTGCCAGGTCGTAGTACTTGCCGTCCGAGAGGCGGGTGAACCGGACGAACAGCGAGAAGTCCGTCTTGCCGTAGTGACGGGTGAACTGGGCGCTCCCGCTTGCTCCGGCGTCGACACTGGCGAGGGTGCTCACCACAGAGCCGTTCTCGTAGAGATCGAGTCGATAGGAGCCCGCCGGGAGGTCACTCCAATTGATGACCACGGGGTAACAGCCCACGCGTCCGTCGCTGACGCAGCGGATGGGACCTGGACCCTTGCTGATGTTGCCCTGAGGGTCTGGCGGTGGCGGGTCCTTGACCGTGACCTCAGCCGGGCCGCCCTCGGGACCGGTCCCACCAGGACCGGTTGCGGAGACGTAGAGCTGATACGTGCCCGCGGCAACGCCGTCCTGCGATGCACTCGTGCCCCCGGTAGACCCCTGGTACACGACGCTGGACCCCTTGACGAGACGCCAGGCGTAGGAGTCGATCTTGCCACCGGTGTCGGCCGGTGCGGACCAGCGCATGGACAGCTTGGCGGGAGCGTCGCCGGACGAGCTGAGCGACACGTTCTGCGGCGCGCTCGGGACGCCGTAAGCGGTTGCGGAGATCTCATTCGAGCCCGCGCTCGGACCGACGGCGTTCTCCGCGTAGGCGGTGAACGTGTAGTTCTGGCCGTTCGTCACGTCGAAGGTGCAATCGTTGCCGGGGGCGCACTGCTTCTCGCCGCCGCCGCTCCATTTGACCGCGTGGTACTCGATCGGTGAACCGTTGCTCGCCGGCGAACCGCCGACGACGACCGTGATCTTGCCGCTCTTCGCACTCTTCAGACTGAGCGAAGGAGGATCGGGCACGTCCTTCACGACCACGGTGATGCGTCCCTGGACCCGTCGGTTCGGGTCGTTCGTCGCATCCTGGATCGTGTAGATCACGCTCACCGTGCCGCTCTTGGACGAACCGGGGGTGACCGTCACCGTGCCGCCGGATATGGTGGCCGTCGCCCCGCCGGCCGGGGCGCTCTCCACGGTGGCGTCGAGCACCTTGAGCGGGGTGTCGGGGAACGGGTTGTAGTCGTTCGCGATCACGTTGACCGGCTCGGCCTTGTTCTTGCGGCCCTCCTCGACGCGGTCGTCGATGGCCCGCGGCAGCGGTCGCGTCGACGACACGACCTGCACCTGCACCGAACCGGGGATCGAGTACTCCTTGTACGTCACCGTGAAGTTCAGCGTCGCGGAGGTCCCCGGTTGCGTGCCCTGCGGCGCCGAGACGGACAGTTGCGAGCCGGACAGGGTGGCCTGGATGCCCGCCGACGTCCCGGTGAGGCCCTGATAGGACAGCGCAGCGAGGATCTTGGGGTTGGGGTGGTCGCTCGAGGCACGCAGGTCGACGACGATCGCCGGCTCGCCGGCCTCGACGGGGATCGTCACCGGGGTGAACGTCGGGGGCACGTCCTCGAGGTCGGGATCGCCGACGGTGATCGGCAGGGTGAGCAGCTTGCTCTCGCGGCCGTCGGTCGCCTCGAAGCTCACCGACGCCGGACCGCGGTAGTCCTTGGCCGGGGTGAACGTGATCGTCGCGTCGTCGACGTAGCTCGAGGTGCCGTTGCCGCGGAAGTTCACGACGCTGCCTTCGGAGGCGATCGTCACCGGTTTGCCGGACGGCGCCTCGGCGATGTCCGACAGCTTCCAGGTGCGCGTCTCGTTGACCTTCACGATCTGCTCCGGCAGCGGGCTCTTCATCCGCGGTGGCTCACCGTCGGTGGCCGCCGGCACGATGATGAACGCGGCACCGCTCAGCTGGGTCACCGGATCCGTCAGCCGGTAGGCGATCGCCTGCCGACGGTCGGTGAGCGTGACGCGGATCGTGTCGCCGTCGCGGACCTCGCCGGAGGCGGCGTTCGCGCCCTCGAGGCTCGGCTGCAGGTCGCCGACGACACCGCCGGGGTTCTGCGCACCGTCGAGCACGTCGACGTCGATCGTCGACTTGCCCACGATGTCGGAATCTTCGAGCACGTGGTCGTCGGCCTCGGGGTACTGCGGCTTCGCGTCCTTCGTCACCTTGACCTGGATGTAGGCGCTGTCGATCCCGCCCTTGCCGTTGGTGATCTGGTAGCGGACGGTGAAGAACGCCTCCTCCTCCGGCACCTCGATGACGACGCGGCTCTTGCTGACCTCGGCGGTCAGGCCGTCGTCGACCGACAGCAGCTTCGGCTCGAGTTTGAGCTTGTACCCGTTCGGGTCGGAGTCGTTCCCGAGCACCGGGACCGAGGCGACCTTGCCCGGCAACACCTCGACGTAGTCGTCGACGGCGTTCGGCTGCCCGTCGACCTCCGGCCGGCCGATCACGCCGATCTTGATCGTGCCGACGGCGACCGCACCGTAGGTGTCCTTCACGCGGTACTGGAAGGTGTCCGTGCCGGAGGAGTCGGGTGCCGCCTCGTAGACGAACCAGGTGCTCCCCTGCTCGATGACCCGGCCGAGGAGCGGCGCGGACGCGATGTCGTCGACGACGACGGAGTCGCCGTTCGGGTCGAGGCCGTCGAGCGGGACGTCGACACGGACCGTCGCGCCGGCGAACACGCGCGAGGTGAGCAACTGCGGGACGGGCGGCTGGTTGTTCTTCTTGTCCTCACCGACCACGTTGAACGTGACCGTGGCGGTGTCGGCCTCGCCGAACGTGTCGTAGACGCGGTAGGTGGTCGTGTAGGTGCCGGGCTCGCTCGGGGCCTGGAAGCGGACCTCGTCGTCGTCGACGAACGCGAGTCCTGCGGTCGGCGGGTCGACGAGGGTGCGGTCGACGAGCATGACGGCGGCGTCCGGGTGGTAGTCGTTCTCGAGGACCGCGACATTGGCGATGTCGCCGGCGCGGACGACGATCGCGTCGTCGGTGGCGACCGGCGCCTGATGTTTCGGCAACGGCGGCACGGGCACGACGGTCACGGCCGCCGTCGCCGTGGACGTACCGTCGGAGACCACGTAGGTGAATTGGAGCTGCCGCTCGATCGGCGCCGAGGACGAGACCCGGATGACCGCGCTGTCGAGGACTTCGACGGACAGCGAACCCGACTCGTCAGGCACGGAGACGGACTGCACGGCGAGGACCTGCCCACCCGGTGACTCGTCATTGGCGAGGACCGGGATCGTGATCGTCTCGTTCGGGCGGAGGTAGCCCTCGTCCTTCACCGCGACGGGTGGCCGCACATCGGTCGGCTTCTCAAGGACGTCCACGCGGATGAGCCCGATGCTCGACGCGATACCCGCGCCGAGCGTGTACTTGAGGTAGTAGGTGCCCGGCTCGTTCGAGGAGACGGTGACCGACTGCTTCTCGAGGCTCGGCGATGAGACGAGCCCGCCCTGCAGGGCGTCGACACCGATGAGGCCGAGCGGTGCGCCGCTCGGCGACTGGTCGTTCGCGAGCGGCAGGACCTGGGCGGACTCACCGACGAACGTCGACACGAAGTCCGGGGTACCGATCGGGCTCAAGGCACCGGCCGGCTGCACGTCGACCTTGAGCGTGCCCTCCGCCGAGGTCACGCCGTCGGACACCACGAACTTGACGTCGCGCGGGCCCATCTCGGGCGAGGCATGGGTGAACGTGACGAAGCCGTCCGGCGTGAACCGCACGAGGTCGCTGGATGCGGGCGACGCCGACTGGAGGAAGATGTCGTCGCCGTCGGGGTCGCGCCAGTCGGCGAGCACGTTGTAGGTGACCGTCTGCCCGGCCTCGACCGAGACCGCCGCCTCTCGATGGGACGTCGGCGGCTCGTTGACCTCCGGCGGCTTGATGGCGAGGCTCACGACGGCATCCGCCACACCACCAGGACGGCCGTCGTTCACGGAGTAGCGGAACGACGTCGTTCCGGCCACGAAGCCCTCGGCCGGGGTGAACTGGAGCGCCCGGCCGCCGTCGATGAATTCGAGCTTGCCCGTCTCCGCGGAGACGTCGCTCGTGTTCTGGATCGTGAGGACGTCGCCGTCCGCGTCGGAGTCGTTGTCGAGGAGCGGCAGGACCGTCGCGCGGCCCGGACGGACCCCGAACGCGTCGTCGCGGGCGATGGGCGGGCGGTTCTCCTCGGTGCGCTCGGCGAGGGTGTCCTCGAAGGACTGCTCGGACGCCTTCTCGTCGCCGTCCTCGCCGTCCTCCTCCTGCGGAGGCGTCACCTCGTCCCAGTTGTCGACGAGCCGCATGTTCGCCTGCACGAGCCAGGAGTTGCCGGTCTGGACGTTGTTGAGCGCGATCACCGAGCGGTTGACGCGGAAGACGAGCTGCTGCCCGATGGTCTCCGGGTTGATGTCCTCGATGACCGGCTTCTTGTCGGCACACTCGGCGGCGTAGCGGCTGGACGAGGCCCAAGCGCCGTGCATGCAGCCGTCGAGGTTGACCGGCGCCGTGACCTCGTCCGCACTCGTCGCCGCGGTGAGGACGTCCGCGTCGAGCACCTCCGGGTCGCCGCCACCGAGCGGGATGCGGACCAGGGAGTCACCGGTCGCGACGACGGCGCTGTCGTCCGTCGCCGAGGGCTCCTGGATCTTGAGCGGATCACCCGGAAGCTCGACGACCGAGCCGTCCTGCTTCACGAGGTCGCCGGATTTCAGGTCGAGGATGACCGCCTGCTCACCGGCGGCGCTCAGCTGGTAGTCCTTGAGCTTCGGGAGCTTCGACTCGGTCTTCGTGCCGTCCGGCAGGATCCGGTAGAGGCGTCCCTTGGCGGGCGCCACCGCGAGGATGGTGCCCGTCGAGGTGACGACCGCCTGTCCCGCCTTGCCGATGGAGACGATCGGCTTCGTCTCGGTGGGGTCGAAGCGGAGCTCGCCGGCGGCGTCGACCGACCAGAGCTTGCCCGTCTCCCCCGCGACGACCGACAGGCGGTCGCCGCCGTAGTGCACCGTCGCGCCGGTGGGCAGCGAGACCCGCTGGATGAGGCTCGTGAACGCCGGATCGATGCGCTCGAGCGAGGAGAGCGCCTTGTCCTGGAGGAAGACATCGTCGCCGTTCTGCAGGATGTCGGCGTTGTTCGACGCCGTCGAGACCGCGCCGTCGAGTTCGGAGATCTGGTCGTTGAGACGGCCGGCCAGGAGCGATTCGCCGTTCGTGACCCAGACGTCGCGGGACTCGAGGTCCACCTCCGTCACCGGGAAGCCCTGGTGGATGAGGGCCGCGGTCACGGGGACGGCGACGAGGACCGACAGGGCCGTGATCGAGGCCGCGGTCTTGCGCTTGCGCAGCCAGCCGCTCCAGTTGCTCACGATCCCCCAGATGTGTTCGGTCAACGCGCGGTCGAGCGACCGCACTGCAAACGCGGAGTCACTCTAACAAACAAGTGAGGCGTGGAAAACGGTTGCGAGGGTCAACCCCGGGCCGGTTGTCCCTCGTCGACCGCCGCCTGCTCGGCGTGGTCGAGGAGCGGCAGGTCGCTGGCGTCCACGAGGCGGGTCGACACGGCGTACTCGACGAGCCGAGCGCGGCGTCCGGTCGCGAGTTTGCCGGGCCCGCCGCGCAGCCCCTGGACGCCGAACTTGTCCAGTTTGTCGCAGACGTTGTCGAGCTTGCGGTTGAACGTCGTCTGGCTCCAGCCGAGCCGGGCCGCCGCCGCCGCCGAGGCCGGGATCTCCCCACGCCCAGGTGACGCCTGCCGGAGGACGTCCTCGGCGAGCGCCACGATCAGCAGGCGCTGGCTGCTCGTGAGATGGATCGGTCCGACCGTCGTCGTGCCCGCCGTGGTCGTCGAGAGCTGCGACGGGCTGAAGTACTCGAGGTCCGAGGTGATCGTGAAGTCGTAGGTCGTCGTCCCGGCACTGAACAGCACCTGGAGTTCGGGGAAGACGATCGGGAGACGCGCACCGGGGGCGAGCCAGGCCTGCACGTTCCCGGTGGTGTCGGTCACCGTCGCGGAGAGGGTGTTGCCGATGTTCGTGAGCCACCAGAGCCCGGCGTCGAAGGTGATGCTGAGGAAGGTGCGGTGCAGGAACGGGTTCTCGTCGACGACGAGGTCGCCCTCCCGTCCGATGAGGAACGGCTGCCGTGCGTCGACCTCGTACTGCTCGCCGCAGAACTCGACGCGTACCGCGGTCTTCCTCGTCGCCTCGTCCGTGGTCATCGTCTGCTCCCCTTGCTGTCCATGGTCGTCGTGTCCGTTCCCGCCGCGCTCGTCCGGCACCGTGTCGAGGTCACTGCTGTGAGCACATCTCGAGTGGGTCCGGTGAGGTGACGCCCGCTCGGACGATCACCACCTCGATGCAGAGCTGCGCGCCAGGGGCGCTCGGCTTGAGATCGACCGCGTAGGTCGAGGTCGGGACCTTCGGCGAGTCCTTGCCGCCGCTCGTCACCTGGTAGATGTACGTGTCGCCGTCCTTCGGGTCCGGATTGTCCCAGATGAACGTGACGACGCTGCCGTCCTCGCTGATGTTCACCCCAAACGCCTTCGGCGAGGGGACGTCGCTCAGCTGGATCGGCGCGCCGGTCGCCGCCGCCGTCGGTTTCGGGTCGGTGACGGCGCCCTGCCAGACGATGCCGGCGGCGATTCCACCGACGGCGAGCACCGCGACGCCACCGACCACGAGCCACCGCGTCAGGCGGCGGCGCTTGGCGAGCCGTACGGCGTCGTCCGTCGGGTCCGTCGTCGGTTCGGTCGTGGCCGGCTCGAGGCGGTCGCGACGGATCGTCTCGGACGGTGCCGAGGCGGATGCGCCGATGACGATGGGTGCCGAGGGCTGGATCGGTTGGACGAGCGGACCGGCCGACCGCACCACCGTCTCGTCGCCGAGCGCGGGCTGCACACCCGGCCGGGGCTGAGCCTCCACCGACGGCACCTGTCGGACCCGGGTCTCGTCGGAGGCGCTGCCGCTCGGGTCCTGCCGCGGGGCCTGCGACGGCGGTTGCACGAGGTTCGGGATGTCGATGGGCGTCGGCGCGTAGGCGAGTTCCATCTCGACCCGCTGCAACGCGCGGGCGAAGTCGACGGCGCTGTCGAAGCGGTTGGCGCGGTCCTTCGCGAGGCCCTTCTGCAGCGTCGCGACGAGTGAGGCGGGTGCGTCGTCACGCCCGAGCGGGGTGACGGTCCCTCGCTCGATGCGGCTGATAAGGTCGGCCGCGCCGTTCGACTGGCCCGGGATCTCGAAGGGCGTCCGTCCGGCAAGCAGGGTGTAGACCGTGGCGGCCAGGGAGAAGACGTCCGACCGGACGTCGGGTCGTGGCTCGTCCTCGAACATCTCGGGTGGCGACCACGGGATCGACAGACCGACCGTCTGCGTTCCGGAGGCCCCCGTCGAACCCACGTCCCCCGGGCGGCCCTCCACGGCCGACGGCACTTCGAGCTCGACGGCCTGGGAGATGCCGAAGTCGGTGAGTGCCGGCCAGCCGTAGGCGTTCGTGAGCACGTTGGCCGGCTTGATGTCGCGGTGCAGGATGCCGGCCGCGTGCGCGGTGGCGACCGCACTGGCGAGGCGGACACCCGTGCGCAGCGCGTCGGCGACGGGGAACCGGCGCAGCTTCGCCTGTTCGGCGAGGCTCGGCCCGGCGCAGTACTCCATGGCGAGGTACGGCCGACCGTCGGGTGCGACGTCCGCCGTGTAGATCGTGACGATGTACGGATGCGCCGACAGCTGCGCCATGAGGTTCGCCTCGGCGACGAACGCCTCACGCGTCTGCTCACTGAGGTGCTCGGCGAGGAGGACCTTGACGGCCACCTGACGCCTCGGCAGCTGCTGCTCGTACAGGAAGACGTCGGAGAACCCGCCCGCTCCGAGCTGTCGTTCGAACCGCAGTCCGGGGATGGCCGGCGGTTGTGAGGGGGAACGACGCACGTCAGCCCTCTCGGACGCGGAGTGCGACGCCGCCGCCGAGGTCGATGACGGTTCCGACGATCACAGGGGTCGACTCCCCCGGACGGAGGGACTGCGGCGCCTGGCCGGGGAGGACGACCTGGGTGCCGTTCCGCGAGTGCAGATCCGTGACGACGACCGTGCCGCCTTCGACCGCCACGCGGACGTGGCTCCGCGAGATGTCGTCGCCGGCGAGGGTGACGAGCGTGGGGACGACCGATGCGGGGACCTGGGAGACGCTCGGTGCCCGACCGAGGACGACCGGTGACGCGAGCGACTGCCGGGTGCCGCCGGGGAGCTCGAGGTAGGTGAGCGGTGTGGCCGCGGGGGTGGTGGACCGCGCGGGCGGGGTCTCCGCCGCGCGACGCGCACGGAGGGCCGCGAGGTCCTCCGCGAGGATGGTGTGGCCGTCGTGGTCGCCGAGCTCCGTCGCCTCCGCGACCGGGGCCTCGGGCGCAGCCGTCGCCGCAGCCTGCTGCTCGGCGGCCAGCTGGGTCGCCGCGCGTTCGGCGTCGCCGGCCTCGTCGACGGCTGCCGCGCCGACCGGACGGAGCACGGTCTGGCCGAACAGGAAGTCGTAGCCCTCATCGACGGGTTCCTCCGGGGGTGCCTGGGGCGCGTCCGGGTCGTCCTCGTCGTGGAAGAACTGGGTGTCGGAGACGGACGGGACGACGTGGAGCGGCTGTGCCGGCTCGACGGGCGATTCAGGGGCAGACTCGTCGTCGCCCGCCTCATCCTCAGGGGCGGCCGACGGCGACGCCACCGACGCGGCGGGCTCCGCCGGGGATGGGACGTGCGGGGCGGCGAGCTGCTCCGCCGCGGTCGGCGCGCTGGTCGACGACTCGGTCGACCGGGGCTCGTCTGCAGCCGGAGCGGGGACGGCGGCGGTCGCATCCTCGTCGAGCGTCGCCGTGATGGAGGTGGTCCAGACGGCGCCGGACCCGAGCGGCAGCCGTACACCGGAAGGGTTCGGCTGGTCGCTGCGGAGCGTCACGCTGACCGCGTCGGCGTGGTGCTCCTCGACCCAGGTGGTCGCCCGGGCGCCCAGGACCGTCTCGGTCCCGGCATCGCTCGTCACGACGGCTGCGGCGAGCCCGCGCACGATGACCGTCGCGCCCGACTCGTCCCACACGGCCGCCGCGAACGCGGGCGTGTTCGAGAGACCGCCGGCGGCGAGGCGGTCGACGATCAACGCGAGCGAGGCGTCGCCGGGGAGGTCTGCGGCGAAGGCCGCAGCCGCGGCGTCGTCGCCCTGGGCGTCGACCAGCACGAGCCTGCCGGGCGCCGCCACAGCGAGCCAACGGCGGACCTCGGCCGGTTCCATTTCGTACGAGTACACGGCCACTCCTCTAGCCTCGCGGCATCGTCTCTTCAAGATACCCGAGACCACCCGCGTCATCGTAGCCGGGCCCGCTGGACATGAGCGAGGTCGACACGACATCGACGACCAGCGCGGTCACGTTGTCGCGTCCGCCGGCAGCGAGCGCGAGCTCCACGAGGCGGTCTGCGGCACCCTCGAAGCCCTGCGAGAGGACCTCGGCGATGCCCTCGTCGGTGAGCTCGCCGGTGAGCCCGTCGGAGCAGAGCAGGAACCGTTGCCGTCCGGCGACCGGGAGCAACCAGACGTCCGGGTCGATGCCGGCCTCGACG
Organism: Plantibacter sp. Leaf314; assembly: GCF_001423185.1. Taxonomy (NCBI): domain Bacteria; kingdom Bacillati; phylum Actinomycetota; class Actinomycetes; order Micrococcales; family Microbacteriaceae; genus Plantibacter; species Plantibacter sp. Leaf314. The sequence goes on from NZ_LMOB01000001.1 coordinate 1,311,514, forward strand.
CCGATCGCCTTCGTCACGATGTTGCGGTCGGGATGTTCACGCGCCTCCGCCTCGGTCAGGGAACCGGCGTCGATGAGCTCCTGGACGGCGGAGTGGTCGACGGTGATCCGCCGGAGCACGCCGTCCGTCCACGTGTAGACCCGGGAGTCCCCCACGTTGAAGACCATCCAGTGCAGATCGGTCTGCGGGGACAGCGCGACGAGGGCGAGACCCGCGACCGTCGTGCCGATGACCCCGTTCGGTGTCGGGATGCTCCGGATGACGGCGTTGGCCGCGACGATCGTCGTCACCACCGCCTCGGTCGTCGTGGGGGTGCCGACCGGGATGCCCCGTTCGAGCGCGGCGGCCACCTCCCGGCTGGCGACCTCGCCGCGTTCGTGCCCGCCCATGCCGTCGGCGACGACGAAGGCCGGAGCGCCCGCGTAGAAGGCGTCCTCGTTGAGCCGTCGGACGAGGCCGGTGTCGGTGCGGCCCTCGCTCCGCAGGACGTGGGTGGATCGGGGCGTCTCGATCGTCGTCATCCCGTGCCTCCCAACGCAGCGGGGAGGGTCGGCACCTCGCCTGGCCAGGATCCGTACCGGGCGTCGAGGTCGGAGCTGGACAGCTCCACGGAATCACCGCCGGCGTACTGCTCGGACGCGATGTCCAGCGTCGCGAGGATCGCGATCGTCGACTCGACGGTCTGCCCGGGGGCGTCAAACGCGAACCGCACGAACCGACCGCGGTCGAGCTCGTCCTGCGAGGCGAGCTGCGCGAGGGAGTAGTCCACCAGGGCGCCGGGGTCGCCGGTGAACGCGTCGGTGGCCGAGAGCGTCGCGGTGACGTAGGCCGTCGTGCCGTCCCAGGCGCGGGCGGCACGGAAGTCGGCGCCGGGGACCTCCGCGACCGCTTCCTCGACGGCCGCCAGGGGCCGCTCAGGGCTGCGGGTCGGGTTCCGCTGCGCCGTCGGTGCTCCGGTCCCGCAAGCGGTGAGGAGCCCCAACAGCACGACCGACACGGCCCCGGATCGGACGATGGTACTGATGCGCATGGAGGGCCTCACGGTCGGAACGGGCTGCGGAGGGGCGACCCGGTGGCAGGCCGCATTCGATCATCTCCGCGTAGGACTGTAGTCGGTCACCTGTTGATCACCGCTGAAGAAGCCACTCGCCGAGTCCAGGTACGACTCGACGCTCGGGTCTCCCGACGACGTCGTCTGATCCGCCATGATCTCGTACCGCTGTGCATTGTGGGCACCCGCGATCCCTGGATCCTGCTGTTCCGGATTCACGCCGCCGAGTCTCGGTGCATCACCCTGCACGGTCGTCCAGTTCGCCGAATCCGGGTTCCCCTGCCCGTCGAGACGCGCGACGGGGTCCTCGTTGAACTCCATCGAGAGGACCTGCACGTCGTCGGGGATGTCGAACCGGGCGATCGGTGAACCCGCGGTGACGACGTGGGTGACGTTGTACCCGAGATCAGGATCCGAGGCCAACAGCCCGGCCGTGATCCCGCCGAGACTGAAGCCCTCGAGCATCACCGGGTCCGTCGGCGAGATGCCGGCCGCAGCCATCGCGTCCTTCACCGCCTGACTGAGCGCGGTCTGTCCGCCCTGCATGGCCGCGATGTCCGAGGTGAGGTCGTTCGAGATCGCTCCGCCGTGCGGGTCCCAGACCTGCGTGCTCGGGATCTGCACGATCCAGCTCGGCGGCGGTCCGGCCGACTGGATCACGCGGATGTTGCTGAGCTCTTCCTCACCCTGGTCGATGTCGGCCGAGCCCTGCATGAGGTCACCGAGGTCGGTGACCGTCCGGTCCCGAGGCACGGCAAGCGGCTGCGTCGGGTTGTCCGGGTCCATGGCGAGGCCGCCCTGGCCGTCCTCGAAGAGTCCGAACCGGCCGCCACCACCGGCGATGGCCGCGATCGCCTGTTCATACGTGAGCGGCGGCCAGCCCTGGCCGGTGAGGACCGACATGAGCCCGTTGAAGCCGGGGACCAGGCCGGGGAGGAACGTGAGGCCGGCCAGGAGACCCGGGGCACCGTCGGTGAGGATGTCCGCGATCCAGGCGTTCTCGCCCAACCACTCGTTGGCGGCCTGAGCCGCGACCGGGGCGAGGTCCTGCAGCCTCGACAGCGCGTCGGCGTAGGTCGCCGCCGTCCGGTCGACGACCTCCTGCGGCGAGTAGGCGGAGACCGAGTTGGTCGCGAACGCTGCGGCGACTCCGGCGGGCGACAGCAACAACCAGGGGTTGTCGCCGATCTGATCCAGCGTCTGCTGGGCGCCCTCCACCAGCGAGTCGACCCCCTCGACGACGACGTTCACACCGGCGACGGTGAGCATCCACGCCCCACCGACCACCACCACGCCCGCCGCGATGACGAGGCCCACCGGCACCGCCAGGACGCCGATCACGAAGGCGACACCGTTGTGCAGCGCGACCGTCGCCGCGGCGATCATCTGGTCGGCCGTCTCGTACGCGACCACGGCGCCCTCGAGGAAGACGGCAGAGACGCCGGTCTCGGTCGCGACGAGCAGCAGGGAACCGGAGGCCAGCACGATGGCGCCCTCCGCCGCCGCCCCGGTCATCGGGGACAGCAGCATCGACTCGAGCAGATCGCCGTCGACGGCCTTCGCGGCGGCCGTCCCGGAGCGGCCGATGAGCTCGTTCGAGAGCGTGGCGAGTTGCTGGGCCTGCAGACGCATGTCGTCGAGCTTCGCGCCGACGCCGCCTGTGCCTCCGGAGACCGTGATGTCGCTCATGCCCGTGCTCCCTGGATCTGGGCCGCGATGGTGAGCACCTCGGCGACGATGTCCGCGCGCCGAACCGCCCGGAGCGAGACCCGGCTCGCCTCGGCGACGGCGGTCGGATCCGTGCGCGACGGATCGATGTCCGGGGTGTCGACCGTCACGGCCACCCACCCGTCGGAGCTCCGGAGCCAGGTGTCCGTCCACCGGCGTGCTGGACTTCCGAGCCGGGACAGCGCGTCGAGCCGGAACCCACCGTCGATGCGCTTGGCGAGTCCACCGAGGAGGGACGCGGCCTGCGGACTGTGGAGCTGCTCGACGACCGCGCCGACGACATCGGGTCGGTCCTGGCGGAGGGCGAGCACGAGCGCCTCGGCATCGGCGAGCGGGAGGACGACGACGTCCGTCGAGCGGCCTCGGGAGTCGGGGACGTCGTGCAGCGCGGAGAGTGGTCGGAGGAGTTGCTGTGCCAACCCGGCCGTGTCGAAGGCGCGGATCTCGATCGCGTCCTCATCGCGTGCGGCCGTGCCGTGCTCCGCGAGCGAGGCATCCGAGTGATCGACCCGCTGCGTCCGCAACAACGCCAGGGCATGCGCGCCGATCACGGAGACGGACTGGATCGCCGTCCGGTCCAAGGTCCAGCACGACGAGTCGACGGCCGCCGTCGCGAACTGGGGCATCGACAGGAAGGCGGCGAAATCGGGATCGACGTCGGCCGTGAGGTCGTCTGGAACGCCGCCGTCGCCGTGGGCGAGGAGTCGTCGCTCTCGGAGTCGGGCGACGGCTCGCAGCTCGCGCTCGCGGATCTCGTCTGGTGACACCTCGGAGCCCCACTCGGTGTGGAAGGCGTGGGGCAGCACGAGGTGCGGGGTCCGGTGCTCGAGCACGTGCAGCTCGTCGGCGGACAGGAGGAACGCGGCGGCGGCGGGAGCCGGCCGGGTGCGCGTGGTGGTCATCAGGGGGTCCATCCTCGGCTGCGGTAGAGGTCGGCGAGATCGAGCCAGCCGCGATCGCCGGGGCTGGGGAGCGACGGGGTGGAGGCGACGATGTCCTTCGCCTGGTGGACGAGGAAGTCCGGGACCTCCTGGCCGAAGAACTCGAACACCTTCGCGGCCCCGTCCTTCACGGTCTCGACGGCGCCGGAGACGAGGTTCACCGCGTCGTTCCAGCGGTCGCCCACCCAGCGGGCGGCGTCCTCGATCATCTGCTTCACGTGGTCGACCGCGGTCGCGTGCTCGTCGAGCTTCGTCGCGGCGTCGTCGAGTTGCGTCGCGGAGGTCTCGAGCGACACCGCCCGGGTGCCGAGCTGCTCGACGAAGGTGTCCGCGGCTGTCGAGGTCCACGAGAGCTCGGCTGCGGATCGCAGCTCGCCCGCCCTGCCTCGGACCTCGGTCGCGAGGGCCCGGAGCTCGGTCGCCCGGAGTCTGATCTGCTGGGTGTCGCCGTACACGGCTCGCTCCTCGTCGGTTCGTCGGTTCAAGGCTCGACAACGACCGCGCGCCCTCACCGACGAGGTGTCGGGAGGGCGCGCAGAGCGAAGCCGACGGTGGTGACTACTGGCCGGCGCCGGCGGCGAGCGCCGCGTCGGTCTGCTCGAGCGTGGTCACAGCGTTGTTGAGGTAGCCCGACAGCTTGTCGAGGTGCTGGATGGTGACCGTCGCGCTCTGCGTGAAGGCCGTGTAGGTCTCGTTGAAGGTGCCGGACGCGGTGTCGGTCTGGAACCCGGAGGACACGAGGTTGTTGATGAGGGTCTGCAGGCGGTTGAGCGTCGTCTCGACCTCGCCCTTGCCCGTCGTCAGGTTGACGGCGGCCTGCTTGATCTCGCTGTAGTTGACGTTGATGTTGGCCATGTCTCTTGCTCCTTCGTTGTGGTCACCGGCACCGTCGGTGCCTTCATCATGTAACCACAACGCCTGTCGGGAACACATGGGGAGCACTCCCCATGCCCTCCCCGCCGGTGTCTGTCGGCCCTCAAACGAGCGGGAACTCGGGGGCGATCGGCACCTGCACGCGTGACAGCGCACCACGGTTCGCGTACATCCCGCGCCCGGGCGGGAAGTCCTTGCGGGCGAGCCGCGGGAACGTGGTCCGGAGGACGAGGTCGCCCTCCATCTGCTCCGGTTGCAGGAGGATGCCGCGCCTGGCGCTCTTGATCTCGCCCATGAGTGGCCAGGACGACGACCAGCCGGACACCTCGTTCTCGGCGATCACCAGGTGGTCGCTGCGCTTGATGGCCTTGATCAGCTCGACGAGCGGCGGGTCGGCGATGCCGTTGAGGTAGTCGGAGATCGTCTCGATGACGACGACGGTGCGCGTGGTGACCGTCTCCGCCGCGATCGCCGCCGACAACGCCTTCGCCTGTTCGACGATCGTCTCCGGGGTGACGGCCGACTCGTCGAACCGCAGTTCGCGGAGCAGGTCCGAGCGCTTGGAACCGAAGTAGACGAATCGGGTCGCCGGGTCGAAGCGGCGCATGGCACCGACGAGCGCCGCGACGGCGTTCGTGCGGCCACTCCCGGGCGGGCCACCGACGAGGAAGGCACCGGAGGGGTCGAAGCCGAGCGGCGCGAGGTCGGCGTCGCCGATGCCGAGCGTCGGGCGGTCGCCGACGCGGTCGGGGAGCTCGCGTGCTTCGATCTCCTTCGGGAGCGCGCCGATCGGTGGCGCCGTGACCGTGGCGCCGGCCCTCGACATCGCCTCGGCGAGCTTGACGGTCGCGAGCGACTGCTCCGACAGCACCGGCGAGCCGCCCAGGATGGCCACCTGGACCTCGAGACCGTCGACGATCGCGCGTCCGGCGGGCGACTCCGGCCCGAGGACGTCCTTCGGCACGCCGAGGAGCTGGTACCCCGTCTCGTCCGCCAGCCGCAGCACCACGCGGCGTTGCACACCCGCGCTGATGTTCGTCGGCACGGACCCCGGCCGGTCGGCGGAGAACGCGATGTTCACGCCGAGCTGGCGACCGTCGGTGATGAGCTGCTGGAACAGCGTGTACCAGGAGGACAGCCCGAGAGTCGTCTCGTACTCCTGCCGGAAGGACTGGAACCCGTCGACGAGCAGCAGGATCCGGCGCTCGTCGTTCCGGCCGGAGACCCGGCGGTAGTCGGTGATGGAGGACGCGTTCGCCTCCGCGTACCGGACGCTGCGGTCGTCGATGATCTCCTTGATGTGCCGGAGCAACCGGATGACCCGCTCCTGGTCGTCACCGGGGATGATCGAACCGACATGGGGCAGCGCCTCCAGCATGCGCAGGCTCCCCGCGCCGAAGTCGAGGCCGTACACCTCGACGGGCCCACCGCGCGGCGTGATGCCGGCTGCCGTCGCGAGGGTGCGCAGGACCGTGCTCTTGCCGGAACCACCGGTGCCGAAGACGGCGATGTGGCCGTCGACGTCCGGGCGGAAGTACACGGGTCGCTGCTCCTGCGAGTCGGGCAGGTCGGCGACGCCGATGAGCAGTTCGGCGTCGGACCGCTGCCGGAGCTTGCTGAGGTCGTAGACGGGGGCCAGCTCGTCGAGCCATGGTCGCCGCGGCGCGGGGATCGACGCGCGGTCGGCGGCGGCGATGATGCTGGCGACGAGGCGCTGCTGGTCGGTCGGGCCGAGGTCGCGTTCCTCCTCGGCGTCCGCGGCTCGCGGCTCCTCCCAGCGGGTGTCGCCACCGAACCGCAGTTCGCGGACCTCGATGTCGGAGCGTTCGGGTTCGTCGCTCGTCCACCCGCCGGCGTACCCGGACTGGAAGATGCTCAGGCGCCCTGGCCCGGTCTTCGCGATGCCGCGGCCGGGCACGCCGGGGTCGAAGTGCGCCGCGTCCTTGACGCCGACGACGTCCTGGCTGTCCGACTCGTCGGCCATGCGGAGGGCGACCCGGAGGTTGGTGTTGGCGCGCAGGTTGTCCTTGATGACACCGGCCGGGCGTTGCGTGGCCATGATGAGGTGGATGCCGAGGGACCGACCGCGCTGGGCGATGTCGACGACGCCGTCGACGAACTCCGGGACCTCGCCGACGAGCGCCGCGAACTCGTCGATGACGAGGACGAGAGCGGGCGGCGAGTCCGGGTCGCCGCGCTTCTCGAGCTCCAACAGGTCTTTGGCCTTCTTCCGGTTGAGCAAGTGCTCGCGGAAGTGCAGCTCGGCGCGGAGGCTCGTCAGGGCACGGCGGACGAGGTGGGGGCTGAGGTCGGTGACGAGGCCGACGCAGTGCGGGAGGGTCACGCAGTCGGCGAAGGCCGAACCGCCCTTGTAGTCGACGAAGAGGAACGAGACGCGGTCGGGGCTGTACTCCGCCGCCATCCCGAGGACCCAGGCCTGCAGGAACTCGCTCTTCCCGGCACCCGTCGTCCCACCGACGAGCGCGTGCGGGCCTTGCGAGCGGAGGTCGAGGTGCATGGCATCGACACCGCCGGAGCCCACGGTCGCGCGGAGTTGGCCGGCCCGGCGGGGCTTCGGCGGAAGCCCGGGGGTGCGGTCGTGGATCGAGGAGTTCTGCCGCCAGCGGTCGACCACGGCGTCGCTCGACGTCGTCAGCTCCGAACCGAGCAGCGTCACCATCGAGACCGAACGCGGGAGGTCGCTCGAGTCCTCGACGAGGGCGCCCGCGTCGATCACCGAGGCCATGCGCCGGGCGTAGTCGAGCGCCGTCACGGGGTCGATGAACTCCGGACGGGCGTCGTCGACCGAGTACCCGAGTCGGACCATGCCGACGGTCGCGGGTGCGTCGACGCCTGCTCCGGCTTCGGGGACCCGCAGGAAGGTGCGGCAGGCGGCCGGCAGGGAGACGACCTCGTCGGCGATCCAGATGGGGAAGACGCCGGCGTCCGCGGCGATCTCCGCCAGCTGGACGAGCCGCGCGCGGTCGACGCCGACGTCGTCGGAGATGAGGAGCACGATCGCGGGGATCGGCGACTTCGTGCCGGTGTCGTTCGAGCTCTTCGTGCCGATGTCGGCACCGCGTTCCTGCGCCGCCTGCTTCTCGGAGATGGCACCACGGCGCGCGTCCCCCGCCCTGGCCGCCTGGAGCCGGGTCTGGACGAGTTCCTCGATGGCCGCCAGCAGTTGGTTACCGCTCGACACACTGTCGGCGAGGTGTCCGACGTCGAGCGGGCTGTTCGACGAGGAGGCGTGCGGCAGCCACTTCACCCACGACAGGGCGTTGGACCAGGCGGGCGACACGATGGCGGCGACGACGACCTCGGCCGGCGAGTGGAGCGCCGTCAGCTGCACGAGGATGCCGTTCACGGCGCCGCCGGCGGTCTGCGGCGACCCGGCGATACCGAGTGCGCCGGCGTCGTAGAGGTTGTCGATGATGGGGACGTCGGCGACCGTGGCGTACTCGTCCTTGAGCTTCTCGAGTCGCTCCTGGAACTCCGGCAGGAAGCTGTCGCGCGCCTTCGCCGACACCTCGTTCCGCGACGGCATGGTGCCGACGCCGAGCCGGAGGTTCAGGAAGGACCAGTGCTCCGGGCGGCGGGTCCACAGCAGCGGGCCGCGGGTGAGGGCGTGCTTCAGCGCCTCCGAGGTCGACGGCGCCTCGCGCATGCGGACGTCGTGCTCGATCTCCCGCTCCGCCGCGAGCTGCTTGCCGAGCGATTCGAGCCGCTCGTCGAAGATCTTGATCTGCTGCTTGAGCTTGCGCTTGTTCCGACCTCGGCCGGTGAAGTAGTTGCCGATGAGCATGAGCGGCGTCATGGCGATGAAGATGAGCGACAACGGGTTCTTCGTGAAGAAGTACATCGCACCACCGAGCAGCATCGGCGTGAGCATGCCGAGGAGCGGGAACGGCTGGTTCTCGCGCTCGGTCGGCGGCTCGGGGGCGGGGAACGTCTCCCCCGCGTACCGCTGCTCGACCCGAGGGGAGCGGTTGAAGTAGACGGGCCCGGCCTTCGGGACGACACCGGCGCGACCGACGGTCCCGGCGAAGCCGATCTCGACCTCGGTGTCGCCGATGAGCACGCGTTCCGGCTCGACCACCTTGAGCCGCGGGACGATGCCACCGTCGACGACGATGCCGTTCGCCGCGCCGAGGTCGACGAGTTCGATCTCGCCGCCGACTTCGAGGCGGGCATGCCGCTTGGACACGAGCGGGTCGTCGAGGACCACATCGCAGCTCGCCTCGCGTCCGATGGTCCAGCTTCCGGCCGGCAACGTGAACTCACGGCCGGCGTCGTCGCCCGACAGGACGCGGACGACGGCGACGGCGGGCGCCTGGCCCGTGCGCGCCGCGGAGTAGTAGACCCCGGCGTCGGCGAGTTCGATGACGGCACCGGAGCCCACCCAGGCCTCACCGATGGGTGCCTCGGGCGGGAGCGGGAGCGTCTCGGTCGACCCCGGCAGACGGGCGTGCAAGGTGAAGTCGGCGTTGGCGGAGTCGGGCCCCTGCGGATCGACGCGCGCGATCGTCGATGCGACCTCGGCGATGCTCGCCGCCGCATCGGTGGTCACGACGATGTCGGCGGACGAACCCGACGGCCTGGTCAACGTCAGCTTGATGCGCATGCAGGGTCCCCTTGGAGGTGCGGGCCGTTGGACACGGCCTCGATCAGCCTAGCGACGGGTGTCGGCTACTCGTCGTCCGCGACCGGTGCGGGTCTCACGATGTCGGCAGGGTCGGAGACCTGAGACGGTTCGGGGGCTGGTGAGAACAGGGCTATCGGCAGCTCCGCCTGGGAACAGTCCAGCCCTGGAACGCTTGCGTTCTCGACCATCAGCGTGCGATCCCCGCTGCGTTGGAGTCGGAATTCCACTCCGTGAGCTCGGAGTCGGGATGGTACTGCGCCGTCGGACGATGCCCAGTCATCAGCGAGGCACCCGCGAACGACTGCCGATGCGTCATCGTCGGCGACAACGACTTCGGACGGAGCGAACGGCGTCGGGCCGGGCGACACGACGCTTTCGTTCCCCGCGCGCACGCTCTCCCGAGCACTGGTGAAGAGTCGGGTACGGAGTTCTTCCCCGGTGGTGTTCGTCAGGACATCGAGCGAGAAGTCGTTGCGGTTCTGCGCGATCGCCTGCGCGCTGAGGGATGCTCGGGCTCCGACGACCCAAGTGTCCGATTCCAATGGCCCGGTCGGAGCTGATCCGGACCAGGTCGGGCTGGGCAGGGGTTGCTGTTTCGTCGGCGCGCATCCTGCGAGCACGATGACCGACATCAGCGCCAAGACCACGAGCGTCGTGCGCTCAACCTTCGGCATGGCCACGGAAGAGCGAGTATCTGGCATCAGCGTCACCGGCAACGCGGTTGAGGTCCAGCGAGCCATTGGGATTACCGGTGAACGCCTTATCGAAGTCGTCTCGGTGCTCCTCGACCCACGCATACTGTGCCACCGGGTCGCTGGCCGGCGGAGGCTCGACTCCGGGCACGGCTCCGAACTCGAACAGCGTCCTGGCGATCTGGATCTGCGTGCTCTGTGATCTCGTCAGGGCTCCGTCCGAGATCGCGGCTTCCACATCGTCATGGCTCCCGGCCCAGATGTCACTCACCGCCCCGGTCGCCGCGTCCGTCAACTGACCACGCACGTACCCAGCGCCCTCCGAGAGAAGCTTCTCGGCGAGCTCGTCGCCCACCGAGCCGATCAACTTGTCGAGCCCTGGAATCGGCAGCATGCCAACGCCCGTCTCGACGAGACCGATGGCGGAGTCCACGGCCTCGTCACGACGCGTGGCTGCAGCGAGATCCACGCCATCAGTGCTCCCCGCCAACACGTCCTGCACGAAGGCCAGCCTCGTCGCCGCATCCGCAGGTGCGTAAGCCCCAAGCTCAGTCGCGCCGATCAAGACATCCCTGTAGTCGTCGAGGACGATCGTCAGCGCTTCCGCGCCGCCGCTCGAGCTGCCGGCGATACCGAGGATCTGTGCCAATGCAGCTGGTGAGACGTTCGCGTAGGGAAGCTTCGCTACCGGATCACCGTTCGCGTCCACGGCGATACCGTACGCATTGATGTTCGCAATCGGGCCACCGGTAGAGGGACGCTCCCCGGAGGGGGAGACGATCGGGTCCTCGATCAGGCCGGGTATTTGCGGAGCAAGGGCCGCAGCGAGTTTCACTCCGCCGAGGTCGCTGACGTTCTCGATCTGGAAGTGGGGATTGCCTGGCCTGAACTCGTCCGGATCGGGGGGATACTGGCTGTCCTTCGGTTCGCCGACGAGCTGGTAGATGACATCGTGGCTCAGCTTTGCGGCCTGCTTCCAGGCATCTTCAGAATATGTCCCAGCATCCGTCGGACCGCCGGGAATCGACTCAGCACCCGCCCAGAGCGCGAGCACTCCCTCGAATCCGTCCAGTCCGGAATCCCGGCGACCGAACCAGTAGTCGATCCGGTTCGCTCCGAGCTTGTCGCTGTCGTAGGCTGCGCTCAGGTTCGGGTCGCTCGCGTACTGAGGACTGTCGAAGTAGGGATCGGTCTCGGTGCTCGTCAGCCAGTCCATGGCCGCCTCGGGGTACTCGCCGAGGGTGCTGAAGACGCGGGAGGTCCAATCGCCGAGGCGGTTGACGTCGTAACCCGCTTGCTCAGCTTCCGCGAGCGAGAGGAAGCCGTTCGGGCCCATGATGCCCTGGCCGGGACCGTACATCCCCGCGCTGGAGCCCGGGTTGCCGCGCTCCATCTCGTCAGCGATGTCCGCCAGTCCGACCGTGGTGGTGACGCCGATCGGGTTGCCCTGTTCATCGCCGAACAGGAAGGCCAGGCTGGTCCAGCTGTCCGTGCCGTGAACGGATGCGGAGCCGTCGTACAGTTCCTGGGCGAACTTGTCGCCGGTCTCCTCGTTCCAACGCTGTGAACCGACGGAGAGCCCGCCGCGGACCGACTGTGCGAGCAGCAGTGCCGCGCCGGGCGCCAACCATCCATCAGCACCGGCCTTGTCGATCGCGTTGATCAGCGAGATGACGTCCTCGCCACCCATGGCGAGATTCATCTTCGACATGACGACCGGGTCGTTGCCGTACAACGCGTAGAGCGACTGCAGTTTGGCAGCGTCCTCGGCGTCGTAGATCCCGTTCTTGGCGAGCTCGGAACCCAGTTCGGCCATGCCCTTGGCGATCGCGTCCGGGGTGAGGCCGGCGGCGGAGGTGATGCCGATGGCCGCGAGGGCCGCCTGCTGGGCGTCCCAGTTGTCGCCACCAGGCGTGGACAGTGCGGTGACAAGCTGGGCGTCGGCTTCCTCACGCTCTGTGGAGAGCGCTTCCAGGAGGCTTTCGGCCTTCGCCTTATCGTTCAGGGCCGTCTGGTGCTGCTCGTCGCGCAGCGCCTGCTGTGCCGGATCCGGCCCGCCGATGGCATCCATGTACTGCACCGTGGCCAGGAGGGTCGCCTGGACGATCGTCTCCTTGTAGCTCGTCGCACGCGTCCTGATGTCTTCGACGGTCGTGGTGTACGTGGCGATCGCCGCGCGGACCGCCGCCATCTCCGGAACCACCGCATTGATCTTGCCGATGGGCGTCGACAGGGAGTTGACCCAGGCGGTCGCGGCCTCTCCGCTCCAGATCGAATCGGTGATGCCACCCTGCGCCGTCACAGCGGTGTCGCGCGCCTCGGTCAGACTCGTCTCCGTCGTCTGGAGCGTCGTCGCAGTCGTCGCCAGAGACCCGGAGTCGATCTGACCGGGGGTGTCTGCTGTCCAGTTCGCCATCAGCCTTGCCCACCCAGTTGCGTATCGGTCGAATCCCACGTGCTGACGATGTCGCTCGCCGACTTCCCGGCCTCGACCATCGCCGAGCCGGCGAGGGAGACGTGCACCGACACCCACATCGCGAAGCTCTCCGCTGCGGCGGTCACGGCGCTGCTGCAGCTACCGGAGAAGTCGAGTGGGATGTTCTGCGGCAGGCCGGAGCCGCTCGGTGTCAGTGGCGCGGCGACGGAGAGGATCTCCGCCCCGTGTACGACGAGTGGTTGCTCGCTCATCATTCCCCTTCATGGAACCGGCGCAGCGGACCTGCACCGCCCGCCGGTTGCTCGTCCGGCGGGTACGTCGTTCAGCGTATCCGAGAGCGTCCGGCGCGACGATGGGGAGCACTCCCCATGCGCCGGAACGGCTTCACCCGGCGATCACCCGGATGGGGAACTCGCCGATCCCGATCGTCGAACCCGCCTCGACGACGTAGGCCTCACCCGGCTGGCAGACCGTGACGGCACCGGACGCGTCCGTGATGGTCGTGCCGTTCGTCGAGTGCAGGTCGGTCACCCGGAGCGACCGACGCCCGGGCACGACGGCCGTGTGCGTCTTGGAGACGGACATCCGCGGGTCGACGAGTGCCCGCAGTTCGGCGTCGGGCTGCTCAGGACGCGCCGACGGGTTGCGACCGAGGAGCACCGGCCCACGGAGCCGGATGCGTTCGCCGTCGGGCAGTTCGAGGGCGAAGTCGCCGCCCCGCGTCGACGAGGAGACGACCGTCGCGCCGAGATCGGCCTGGGGCGTCGCGACGGGGCCGTCGGGCGGCGGCGTGGGGTTCGACGTCGACGCAGGCCTGTCGGACCCGGGCGGTGCCGACGCGATCAGTCCGGGCGGGACGGTGATCTGGAGTTCCGGTGCCACCGAGGACGTCGAGGAGGCGTCCTGCGACGACTGCGGGATGGCCGCCGGCGGCTGGCGGAACTGCGGCGCACCGAGCGGTGGGGCGGCGACGACGGGGACGGCATTCGGCTCATGTTCCGGTCCCCGGTCCGACGGGGTGACGGCGGAAGCATACGGCTCCGGGGGCGCCGCCTGGGCATCGGGCGCCGGCACGTCAGGAGCCGGTGGCGCATCGACCGGCTGCGCGAGGAAGCTCGGCGCCTCTCCCGGAGGAGCGACGAAGGAATCGGTGCCGTCCGCGAGCTCGCCACCGGAGGAGACCGGCCACGCGGAGGCGACGGGCGCCGCACCGGTCGGGGTGGCGGAGGGCGCGGCGTCGGGCAGGGAAGACCCGCCGGTCGACGACTCCGCGGCGATCGGGGCGAGCTCGGTCCTCGCGCCGTGCACGCGCACCGTCGCCGACGCGCCCGGATCCGACTCGGCCACGAGCGCGGCCAGCGCGTGCAGGAACGCGAGGAACGGCTGCTCGCCGAGCAGCGTGCGCTGCCGTCGTTTCTTCTGGACGCCGTGCTGCAGGATGAAGGTCGCCGCTGCGGTCCCCCGGGCGGACGGGGCCGTCGTGATGGCGAAGGCGAGCAGCGGCGCCGGGTCGTCCACGGAGACCACGCGCAAGCGGATGTCGGCGTTCGTCCCACCGTCGATCGCGACGTAGTGCCTGGTCGTCTGCGCATCCGCGCCGGAGTCGGCGACCGCAGCCTGGACGAGCGCGACGAGCTCGTCGGCGGTGCCCGCCAGGTCGAGTTCCAGACCGGTGTCGGTCGGGTCGGGTGATCGCATCGGTGGTTCCTCCCCAGGCGCCGTCGGCCGACGGCAGCAACGCAACGATTATCGCGCAAGCGGCGCGTCGGCGCGTGAGCCCGCCGGGATCAGATGCCGCCGCGCTCCCACGGCCACCGCGGTGTCGGCCGGCCGCCGGTCGACGAGGTCGCCACCGCGGCTGCGGCGAGCACGATGACGAGCGCCAACACCCCGACGGTCACCGAGAACGGTCCCGTCAGCGTCGTGACCGCGAACGCGGCCGCATCGGCTCCGTCCCGACTCGCCACCGCATCGAAGATCCCGCCACTGACCCCGTAGGCGAGCCACGCGAGCAGCCCGGCCAGGACGGCCGATCCCACCGAGACGCGCACCGGCGTCCGGCGCGTCTCACGGATGATCGCCCAGAGCACCACGAGTGCGGCCACGACGACCATCAACGGGCCGGTCAGCGGCCCCGCGTCCGGGTCGGTCACCACATCGAGATCCGCCAGCAGACTGATGAAGCCGAACGCACAGACCACGAGCGCGACATAGGTGATCGCCGCGAACGGAGCGACCCACCAGGGCCCTGGCGCCCCGTGCTCCCGCTCGCGGTCGCGGTCGGTCATGCTCAGCGGGCGGTCGTCGGTCCGGCCTCGAGGACACGCTCGTACTCGGCGCGGGCCTCGAGGTTGGCCTCACGGACCTTGCGTCCGCGGGCGGCGATCCATCCACCGAACCAGACGGGGATCTCGCGGGCGACGACGAACGCGAGGACCGGTCCGAAGGTGAACGCGACGCCGGTGACTTCGGCGAGCACCTCGTCGACACTCAGCGTCCACGCGCGCTCCTGGATGAGGAACCCGCCGACCCATGCGAGGAAGACGACCAGCCCGATGATGAAGCCGCCGAGCACCCAGTGCACCCAGCCGGATCGGTTGACGATCGTGGCCGTGACCACCCAGGAGAGGAAGAACCCGGCGGTCGCCAGGAGGAAGGGCCAGCTGGTCGAGATCGTGATGAGGTTCTCGACGAAGGTGCCGTCGCCCTCGAGGACGAGCTCGAGGCCAGCGACGGCGGCTGCGTACAGACCGGCGAAGATGATGGTGCCGAGCAGACCGATGAGGATGCCGAAGCCGCGGTTGCCGCGGACCTCCGGCTCGGATGGCGCCTGGACGTAGAGCGGGAAGGCCTGCTGCTGCTCGGTCTCCGTCGCGGCGGCGGTGTCGCTCGCTCCGGAGCGCGCGACCGGTTCGTAGGCTGCCGCCGGGTAGGGGTGCGCGCCGATGTCGGCCTGCTGGGACGTCGCCGCAGTGGTCGACGTGGACGTGGTGTCGTCGTCGTCATCGACGTTCGAGTACGCGCGCTGCGGGGTGTGCGGGCGGTACGGGCGCGTCTCGCGGACACCGGCGTCGGCGTCACTGCGAGCTGCCGCGCGCCGGTCCTCGACGACCGGGTCGGCGCCGACGCCGTCCGCCGTCGTGATGGTGTCCTGCTGGACGGTGTCCTCGGAGAGGATGTCCCGCTCGACCACGGGGTCACCGCTCGCGGTGGTCGGACGGGCGGTACCAGACGCGGTCTGGGCAGCCGCCGGAGTGGTCGGGTCGGTCGACGATCCGGGCTCGGGGTTCTGGGTGCTCATCGCGTACTCCTTCGGCGGAAGCCTGTTCAGGAGCGCCCGCACGGCGCTCCGTCCGCCACGGTAGCAACACCGGGCCGCGATGCCCGGCAAGCTCGCCGAGCACGCGGCACTCCCGTCCGACGCGATTCAGGTCTGATTCATATCCGACGGAAACGGTCCCCTCAGCTCCGCGCGATTGAGTGGGACTCACAACAGACACTTGTCGGATCAACGCCGATCCCGCGACGCCGCTCCCCCACGGCGCATCCCCCGGAAAGGCACCATGCCAGAGCAGCTCCCCCATGCCCAGCGCGACGACACACGTGCCCACTCGCCGCTCCGTCGCCTCTCGGCCCGATACCGCGGCCTGCCCCTCCGCGGACGCCGCGTCGTCGCCGGTGCTGCCGCCGGTGCCGCCCTCCTCCTCGCCACCGCGGTCATCGCGCCGCTCGCGGCGAACGGCTCCGGCTCGCCTCGTTCAGGCGCCGCCGCGCAGCCGAACGGTGATGCGGCGCTGTCGGTCCCCGCGTCGACCGTGAACGCCACGGCGGTCACGGCGATCTCGGAGACGGCCGGCCCCGTGGCCGGCGGCAGCACCGTCACCGTCAGCGGAACCGACGTGGACGGCGTCACGCGCGTCGTCTTCGGAGCGCAGGACGCCGAGATCCTGTCGGCGACGAGCACCGAGGTGACGGTCGCTGTGCCACCTGCCTCGGACTTCTCCCCCGCCGACGTGGGGATCGCCGTGTACGCGGACGAGCTCCGGATCGATGGAGACACCCTGAGCTACCGCTACGACATCATGAGCCCGGTCGACACGCAGATGGCCTACGTCTTCGCACACTGGGACGACTACAACCTCGCCGAGTACGGCTCACTTCCCGACACCGACTGCGCGAACTTCGCCAGCCAGAGTCTCATCGAGCGCGGGTGGACCATGGACGAGGACTGGTGGGCCGAGGGGACGGGCGAGGACTTCGACTTCTCGAAGGCCTGGGTCAGTTCCACGTTCTTCATGAACTACCTGGAGGGGCGCCCGGACCTCGCCACCGCGCTCGACGACACCCAGCGCGACCAGGTCAAGGTCGGCGACATCGTGCAGTTCGACTGGGACAACAGTGGCGACCGGGACCACACGGGCATCGTGTCCCGCGTCGAGATCACGGACGCCGGAACCCAGGTGTACTACGCCGGGCACACCGACGACACCGACTACCGCACCGTCGACGAGGCCATCACCGTCCTGCACCCCGGCGCGGACGTGTACTACTGGAGCATCGCCTAGCCGGAATCCGGAAGCCGGGCCACGGTCTCAGGCGGGGAAGAGCGTGGAGACGATCGTCTGCGTCCAGCCGGTGATGGACGTGTTCGACCAGCGGGTCGCGATCCACGTGCCGTCGCGGAGGAAGTGGCGCTCCCCGTAGGTGCCGGCGTCCTCGGTCGTCTCGGTGAAGCACATCGTGCCACCGGTCTCCTCGGAGCAGGTGAAGCCGGCCTCGTTCATCCGCGCGATCGCAGCGGTCTGCGTGGCGGCGTCGACCACGAGCACGTTCGTCTCGATCCCGAGGTCGCCACCACCGCTCGACTTGCCGAGGATGCAGTTGAGGCGGTCGGTGTTCGCCGAGATGACGGCCACGAGCGCGTTGTCGTTCGACCCGATGAACTCCGTCGCGAGATCCGGCTGTGCCCACGCCGGGTTGAGCTCGAGGATCCCGCCCTCGGTCACCGAGTCGATGTAGCCGGCGGGGAAGAGCTGCGTGCAGTCGGTCGGTCGCACGGGCGCGGCGGGCACGGCGTCCGTCGCGGTCGGCGCCGGAGTCGGCTCCGCGGTGGCCGTCACGGTCGGCGTGCCGGTGGCGTCCGTCGCGGGCGTACCGCCCTGACCGACGACGAGGAGGCCGATGACGACGACGAGCGCGATCACGAGCACGGCGGCCAGCACGCTCAGCCAGATGACGAGGGGGTTCCGCTTCCGCTTCGGCGCCGGTGCGCCGTACCGGATGTCCGGCTGCGCCGCTGCCGAGTCCGGTTCCAGGGGCTGGAACGAACCGGTGGGCTGCTCGGGCTGATCGCTCATCCCCTCAGCATGTCGGCCCCGGCCCGCCCGCACAACTCGGGTGTCCCCCACAACGGCGGAAGGCCCGCCCTGCATGATGCAGGGCGGGCCTTCCGGTTGAGTCGTTCAACCCCTAGTTGTAGTTCCCGGGGGTGAAGTCGTCGGAGCTGAAGCTGTCGAAGTCGACGAAGCTCAGGTCGGACTCGTTGAACGCGCCGTCCTCACCGAAGATGCGGTTCGGGTAACGCTCCGCCTTCGCCTCTTCGGTGGCCTCGACCGTCACGTTGCGGTAGCGCGCCAGGCCGGTACCGGCCGGGATGAGCTTACCGATGATGACGTTCTCCTTGAGGCCGACCAGCGGGTCGCTCTTGCCTTCCATGGCGGCCTGCGTGAGGACACGCGTGGTCTCCTGGAAGGAAGCGGCCGACAGCCACGACTCGGTCGCGAGGGAGGCCTTGGTGATACCCATGACCTCCTGGCGAGCCGACGCGGTGCGACGACCCTCCGACACGGCCGAGCGGTTGAGCTCGGCGTAGCGCAGGCGGTCGACGAGCTCGCCGGGCAGCAGGTCGGTGTCGCCGTGGTCGACGACGGTCACCTTCCGCAGCATCTGGCGCACGATGACCTCGATGTGCTTGTCGTGGATCGGGACACCCTGCGAGCGGTACACGCCCTGGACGCCACCGACGAGGTGCTTCTGGACCTCGCGGACGCCCTGCACACGCAGGACCTCCTTGGGGTCGACCGCACCGACGTGGATCTTCTGACCGAGCTCGACGTGCTGTCCGTCCTCGACGAGGAGGACCGCACGCTTCAGCACCGGGTAGACGACCGGCTCGTCGCCGTTGTCGGGCGTCAGGATGACCTTGCGCGACTTGTCGTTCTCGTCGATCGTGATGCGACCGGCGGCCTCGGCGATCGGGGTCGCACCCTTGGGGGTGCGCGCCTCGAACAGCTCCTGCACGCGGGGCAGACCCTGCGTGATGTCGTCTGCCGACGCGGAACCACCGGTGTGGAAGGTACGCATCGTCAGCTGGGTACCGGGCTCACCGATCGACTGGGCCGCGATGATGCCGACGGCCTCGCCGATGTCGACGAGCTTGCCCGTGGCGAGCGAGCGGCCGTAGCAGGCTGCACACACACCGACGGTCGACTCGCAGGTCAGGACCGAGCGCACCTTGATGTTCTCGACACCGGCCGACACGAGCTTGTCGATGAGCACGTCACCGACGTCCTCGCCGGCCTCGGCGACGACCTCACCCTTCGGGTTGACCGCAGCGGCGGCCAGCGAACGGGCGAACACGGAGTTCTCCACGTTCGGGTCGCGCACGAGCTCACCCGAGCTGTCGGCGTTCGCGATCGCGAGCTCGAGACCCTTGGTCGTGCCGCAGTCGTCTTCGCGGATGATGACATCCTGCGAGACGTCGACGAGACGACGCGTGAGGTATCCCGAGTCGGCGGTACGGAGCGCCGTGTCAGCCAGACCCTTACGGGCACCGTGGGTCGCGATGAAGTACTCCGCGACCGACAGTCCCTCACGGTAGGAGGAGATGATCGGGCGAGGGATGATCTCACCCTTCGGGTTGTTCACCAGGCCTCGCATACCCGCGATGTTGCGGATCTGCAGCCAGTTACCACGAGCACCCGACGACACCATGCGGTTGATGGTGTTGTCCGCCGGGAAGTTCGCGCGCATGGCCTCGGCGACCTTCTCGGTGGCCTCCGTCCAGATCTTGATGAGCTCCTGACGACGCTCGGCATCCGTGGTCAGACCCTTGTCGAACTGGCTCTGGACCTTGGCGGCCTGCTTCTCGTAGCCCTGGACGATCTCCCGCTTGTTCGGCGGGGTCAGGACGTCGCTGAGCGCAACGGTCACACCGGAACGCGTCGCCCAGTGGAAACCGGCGTCCTTGATGTTGTCGAGCGTGGCCGCGACGACCGTCTTCGGGTACCGCTCCGCGAGGTCGTTGACGATCGAGGACAGCTTGCCCTTGTCCGCCACGTCCTCGACGTAGGGGTAGTCCGCCGGCAGCGCCTCGTTGAAGAGTGCGCGACCGAGCGTGGTCTCGACGAGTGCGACGCCGGAACCCTCGTAGCCCTCGGGCCCCGTGCCTTCGGCGAACGTCACGTCGGTCAGACGGATGCGCACCTTGGCGTTGAGGTCGAGCGAGCCCTGGTCCTTCGCGAGGATCGCCTCGGCGACCGACGAGAAGGCACGACCCTCACCCTCGACACCCTCCTTGAGGGTGGTGAGGTGGTGGAGGCCGATGATCATGTCCTGCGTGGGCAGGGTGACCGGGCGGCCGTCGGACGGCTTCAGGATGTTGTTCGACGCGAGCATCAGGATGCGCGCCTCGGCCTGGGCCTCGACGGACAGCGGGAGGTGGACAGCCATCTGGTCGCCGTCGAAGTCCGCGTTGAACGCGGCGCACACGAGCGGGTGCAGCTGGATGGCCTTGCCCTCGACGAGCTGAGGCTCGAACGCCTGGATGCCGAGACGGTGCAGCGTGGGCGCACGGTTCAGCAGCACGGGGCGCTCGCGGATGATCTCCTCCAGCACGTCCCAGACCTCGGGACGGCTGCGCTCGACCATGCGCTTCGCGGCCTTGATGTTCTGAGCGTGGCTCAGGTCGATCAGGCGCTTGATGACGAACGGCTTGAAGAGCTCCAGCGCCATCTGCTTAGGCAGACCACACTGGTGCAGCTTCAGCTGCGGGCCGACGATGATGACCGAACGGCCGGAGTAGTCGACGCGCTTGCCGAGGAGGTTCTGGCGGAAACGACCCTGCTTCCCCTTCAGCATGTCGCTGAGGGACTTCAGGGCGCGGTTGCCGGTACCGGTGACGGGGCGACCACGGCGACCGTTGTCGAACAGGGCGTCGACGGCCTCCTGCAGCATCCGCTTCTCGTTGTTGACGATGATCTCGGGAGCCCCGAGGTCGAGCAGACGACGCAGACGGTTGTTGCGGTTGATCACACGACGGTAGAGGTCGTTGAGGTCGGAGGTCGCGAAGCGGCCACCGTCGAGCTGCACCATCGGACGGAGCTCCGGCGGGATCACGGGGACCACGTCGAGCACCATCGCGGCCGGCGAGTTGCCGGTGATGAGGAACGAGTTGACCACGCGCAGACGCTTGATGGCGCGGATCTTCTTCTGACCCTTGCCCTCCGCGATCTGGTGGTGGAGCAGCTCGGACTCGGCGGCGAGGTCGAAGGACAGCAGGCGCTTCTTGACCGCCTCGGCACCCATGTAGGCCTCGAAGTACAGGCCGAAGCGGTCCTGCAGCTCGTGGAACACGGAGTCCTCGGGCTTGAGGTCGCCGACCTTGAGGTTGCGGAAGTCCTCCCAGACGCGCTCGAGGTGAGCGATCTGCTCGTCGTAGGACTTGCGGGTCTGGCTCATCTCCTTCTCGGCGGCGTCCTTGGTGCGACGCTTCTGCTCGCTCTTGGCGCCTTCCTCCTCGAGGGCGACGAGGTCGTCCTCGAGCTTCTTCAGGCGGTCTGCGATGCGCGAGTCGCGCTGGTCGCCGAGCGTCTTGATCTCGAGGCGGAGCTCGTTCTCAAGGCCGGGCATGTCCTGGTGACGTGCGTCCTCGTCCACATCGATGACCATGTAGGCCGCGAAGTAGATGACCTTCTCGAGGTCCTTGGGCGCCATGTCCAGCAGGTAGCCGAGGCGCGAAGGGACACCCTTGAAGTACCAGATGTGCGTGACCGGGGCGGCGAGTTCGATGTGGCCCATGCGCTCACGGCGCACCGACGACTTCGTGACCTCGACACCGCAGCGCTCGCACACGATGCCCTTGAAGCGGACCCGCTTGTACTTGCCGCAGGCGCACTCCCAGTCGCGGGAAGGACCGAAGATCTGCTCACCGAACAGACCGTCCTTCTCGGGCTTGAGGGTGCGGTAGTTGATGGTCTCGGGCTTCTTGACCTCTCCGTGCGACCAGGCACGGATGTCGTCTGCGGTGGCCAGACCAATGCGAAGCTCGTCAAAAGTTGTGACGTCGAGCAATGTATCTCCTATGAAAGGTTTCGTCAGTCTCTACAGTGGTCAGGCTTAGATCTCGTCGATGGACGACGACTCGAACCTGGAGGAAATGTTGATCCCGAGCTCCTCGGCGGCGCGGAAGGCGTCGTCGTCGGTGTCGCGCAGGCTCACCGCGGTGCCGTCGGCCGAGAGGACCTCGACGTTCAAGCACAGCGACTGCATTTCCTTGATGAGCACCTTGAAGCTCTCGGGGATACCCGGCTCCTGGATGTTCTCGCCCTTGACGATGGCCTCGTACACCTTGACGCGGCCGAGGATGTCGTCGGACTTGATGGTCAGGAGCTCCTGGAGCGCGTACGCGGCTCCATAGGCCTCGAGGGCCCAGACCTCCATCTCACCGAAGCGCTGTCCACCGAACTGAGCCTTACCACCGAGCGGCTGCTGCGTGATCATCGAGTACGGACCCGTCGAACGCGCGTGGATCTTGTCGTCCACGAGGTGGTGCAGCTTGAGGATGTACATGTAGCCGACCGAGACCGGCGCCGGGAACGGCTCGCCGGAGCGGCCGTCGAACAGACGGGCCTTTCCGGAGGAACCGATCAGGCGGTCACCGTCGCGGGTGACGTTGGTCGAATCGAGCAGACCGGCGATCTCCTCCTCGGAAGCGCCGTCGAACACCGGGGTCGCGACCTTGGTGTTCGGCTCCGCCGAGTGGGCGGCCGCGGGCAGCTTCTTCGCCCAGGACGGCTTGCCCTCGACGTTCCAGCCCTGCTTCGCGATCCAACCCAGGTGGATCTCGAGGACCTGGCCGAAGTTCATTCGACCGGGGATGCCGAGCGGGTTGAGGATGACGTCGACCGGCGTGCCGTCCTCGAGGAACGGCATGTCCTCGACGGGCAGGATCTTCGCGATGACACCCTTGTTGCCGTGACGGCCGGCGAGCTTGTCGCCCTCGGTGATCTTGCGCTTCTGGGCGATGTAGACGACCACACGCTGGTTGACGCCCGAGCCGAGCTCGTCGTCGCCGTCCTGTGCGTCGAACACCTTGACCGCGATGATCGTTCCGGCTTCACCGTGGGGCACCTTCAGCGAGGTGTCGCGGACTTCGCGGCTCTTCTCGTTGAAGATGGCGCGGAGCAGGCGCTCCTCGGCGGAGAGCTCGGTCTCACCCTTCGGCGTGACCTTGCCGACGAGGATGTCGCCGGGGCGGACCTCGGCACCGATGCGGATGATGCCGCGCTCGTCGAGGTCCTTGAGCAGCTCCGGGCTGACGTTCGGGAGATCACGGGTGATCTCCTCCTTGCCGAGCTTGGTGTCGCGCGCGTCGACCTCGTACTCCTCGATGTGGATCGAGGAGAGGATGTCGTCCTTCACCAGGTTCTGGCTGAGGATGATCGCGTCCTCGAAGTTGTGACCCTCCCACGTCATGAAGGCGACGAGGAGGTTCTTGCCGAGCGCGAGCTCGCCGTTCTCCGTGGCGGGGCCGTCGGCGATGACCTCGCCGGCCTCGATGCGTGCACCCTCGGAGACGATGACGCGGTTGTTGTAGCTCGTGCCCTGGTTGGAGCGGTCGAACTTGCGCAGGTAGTAGGTCTGCGTGCCACCCTCGTCGAGCTGGATCGTGACGGACTCTGCCGACACCTCCTGCACGACGCCGGCCTTGTCGGCCGTGACGACGTCGCCGGCGTCGATGGCCGCATAGCCCTCCATACCGGTACCGACGAGCGGCGAGTCCGACATGAGGAGCGGGACGGCCTGACGCTGCATGTTCGCACCCATGAGTGCGCGGTTCGCGTCGTCGTGCTCGAGGAACGGGATGAGCGACGTCGCGACCGACACCATCTGGCGCGGGGAGACGTCCATGTAGCCGATCTCCTCGGACGGGATGAGGTCGACCTCGCCGCCCTTCTTCCGGGCGAGGACGCGGTCCTCCTGGAAGTGGCCGTCGCTCTTCAGGGGAGCGTTGGCCTGCGCGACGATGAAGTTGTCCTCTTCCATCGCGGTCAGGTAGTCGATGTCCTCGGTGACCCGGCCGTCGACGACGCGACGGTACGGGGTCTCGATGAACCCGAACGAGTTGATCCGCGCGAACGATGCGAGCGAACCGATCAGGCCGATGTTCGGGCCTTCCGGGGTCTCGATCGGGCACATGCGTCCGTAGTGCGACGGGTGGACGTCTCGCACCTCGACGCCTGCACGCTCACGCGACAGACCACCGGGGCCGAGCGCCGAGAGACGACGCTTGTGGGTCAGACCAGCGAGCGGGTTGTTCTGGTCCATGAACTGCGACAGCTGCGAGGTTCCGAAGAACTCCTTGATCGCGGCGACGACGGGGCGCACGTTGATCAGGGTCTGCGGCGTGATCGCCTCGATGTCCTGCGTGGTCATGCGCTCGCGGACGACGCGCTCCATGCGGGACAGGCCGGTGCGGACCTGGTTCTGGATGAGCTCGCCGACGGCGCGGATGCGACGGTTGCCGAAGTTGTCGATGTCGTCCGTGTCGAGACGGAGGTCGACCGGCTTGCCGTTGCGGACACCCGGGAGGGTGGCCGTTCCGCGGTGGAGGGCGACGAGGTACTTGATCGTGGCGACGATGTCGTCGTTCGTCAGGACGGAGTCGCTGAGCGGCTTGTCGAGTCCGAGCTTGTTGTTGATCTTGTACCGGCCGACCTTCGCGAGGTCGTAGCGCTTCGAGTTGAAGTAGAAGTTGTCGAGGAGCGCACGCGCGGCCTCGGCAGCGACCTGCTCGCCCGGACGGAGCTTGCGGTAGATGTCGCGGAGCGCGTCCTCCTTGGTGAGGATCGTGTCCTTCTCGAGGGTGAGCTCGATGGACTCGTAGCCCTTGAACTCCTCGAGGATCTCCTCGCTCGTCATGCCGAGTGCCTTGAGGAACACGGTGACGGACTGCTTGCGCTTGCGGTCGATGCGGACGCCGACCTGATCGCGCTTGTCGATCTCGAACTCGAGCCAGGCACCGCGGCTCGGGATGACGCGAGCGGAGAAGATGTCCTTGTCGGAGGTCTTCTCCTGAGCCGACTCGAAGTAGACGCCCGGGCTGCGGACGAGCTGCGAGACGACGACACGCTCGGTGCCGTTGATGATGAAGGTACCGCGCTCCGTCATGAGCGGGAAGTCGCCCATGAAGACCGTCTGCGTCTTGATCTCACCGGTGAGGTGGTTCATGAACTCGGCCTCGACGTAGAGCGGGGCCGCGTAGGTCTTGCCGCGCTCCTTGCACTCGTCGATGGAGTACTTCTCGGGCTCGAGGTACGGGTTGGCGAAGGAGAGCTGCATCGTCTCGCCGAGGTCCTCGATGGGAGAGATCTCCTCGAAGATCTCGTCGAGGCCGCTCTTCGTCGGCAGGTCCTGCCGGCCGGCCTGGGTGGCTTCAGCGACGCGTGCCTTCCACACGTCGTTGCCGACCAGCCAGTCGAAGCTTTCGGTCTGCAGAGCCAGGAGGTCTGGAACCGTCAGCGTGTCGGTGATCTTCGCGAACGAGAGGCGGGATGCTCCGCGGCCGTTCTTGGGTGAGTTGGTGGTTGCGTTGCGCGCAGCAGCCAAGGGGATAACCTCCGGAGGCCTGTTGGGGGCCGAGTTACTGGTCGTCAGTGGAGTTACTCACCAGAAAGGAACATGTGGCGGGTTGAACCCGCACACCAGCCGACCGCAATATGAAGGCATAGAGATTCTGGGAGCGCAAAGAACAACTATATGCCGGAATCTGCGGCGTGTCTACTGTTTCCTTGACGAGTTTTCGACTTTCCGGTATAACCGCCGGACCGACCCCGCTGTCGCCCTCAGGTCCGACTGAACCGCACCCGCTGGCCGGGCCGCAGCTGCGCCAGGAGGTCGCGGTCCGCCGGCCGCACGACCGCGATGACGGGGTATCCGCCGGTGACTGGGTGATCGGCGAGGAGGATGGTCGGCAGACCACTCGGCGGCACCTGCACGGCACCCGCGACCATGCCCTCGCTCGGCAGCTCGCGGCCCGGGTCCCTTCGTTGGAGCGGCGTCCCGTCGAGGCGCATCCCGATCCGATCGGCGTCGGCCGTCACGGTCCAGGGTTGCTCGACGAACCGCCGCAGCGCCTCGTCGTCGAACCAGTCCGCGCGTGGTCCCGGCGTGACCCGCACGAGCCGCTCCCCGGCGTCCGGTCGCGTCCAGGGGGCGATGTCGAGCACCGGGATGCGGCGGCGCGGTGTCGGCAGGACGGTGAGTCGATCGCCGGTGGCGACCGGCTCGGGGCCGAGGCCGGCCAGGGTGTCCGTCGATCGCGAGCCGAGGAGCTGCGGGCCGTCGAAGCCGCCCCGGACGGCGAGGAGGGAGCGCAGGCCGTGCGTCGCCGCGCCGAGCTCGAGCCTGGAGCCGGCCGGCACCAGGACGGCCCGGTGCCCGTCGACCGGGCGGCCGTCGACCGTGATCGGGCCCCAGGCGCCGGTCACCGCGACCCACAGGTCGACGTCCGGGACGGCGGCGAACGGGCCCAGCACGATCTCCAGCGCCGCACGGCCCTCCGGGTTGCCCACGAGGCGGTTGGCGAGGCGCAGCGCTCCGCGATCGAGCGCGCCGGACGCACCGACCCCGAGCGAGGCCGCACCGGGGCGCCCCAGATCCTGGAGTGTGGCGGACGGCCCGGCGGTCTCCACGAGCAGCGTCCCGCCCATCATGCGGTGACCCGCACGAAGCGCACCCGGTCCCCGGGGACGAGCCGGGCCGGTGGGTCCGCCGCGGTGTCCCACAGCACGGTGTCGGTGCGCCCGATGATGCGCCATCCACCGGGCGAGGACCGGGGGTAGACCCCGCCGAACGCCCCGGCCAGTGCCACCGCACCGGCGGGGACGGCCGTGCGCGGCACGCTCAGCCGCGGGACCTCGAGTGGCCACGCGGCTCCGCCGACGAGGTAGGCGAAACCGGGCGCGAACCCGCTGAACGCCACGGTCCAGACGCAACCGGTGTGCCGCGCGACGAGCCCGTCGGCGTCCATCCCCAGAAGGGCCGCGGTCTCCAGGAGGTCGGCGCCGTCGTAGCGGACCGGGATGACGACCTCCGGCCGATCCGATGCCCCTGCGGCGGATGCGATCGCGTCTCCCCCGTCCGGCCGCAGCACCCGTTCCGCCGTCGTGTGCAACCAGGCGCCGACCGCGGCGAGCGCCGGGCCCCGCGCGTCCGTCACCGCGAGCACGGTCCGGGCGGCGGGCACGAGGTCGACGAGACCGTCAGGACGTGCGGCGGCGAGCGCCCGGTGGACGAGGAGGACGTCGTCGAGCGATCCGAGTTCGAGGAGGACCGCCTCCTCCCCCATCGCGCGGAGGACGGGACCGCCTGAGGTGTCCGCGGTCACCACGGTGCGACCAGCTCGACGCCGTCCGCCACGAGGGCCGCCCTGACCGCCGCCGCCATCGACACGGCTCCGGGGGTGTCACCGTGCACGCAGAGTGAGGCGGCTTCGAGTTCCCGTTCGACGCCGTCGACCGTGGTGATCCGACGGTCGAGGACGAGGGTGACGGCGCGGCGGGCGGCCTCCGTCTCGTCGGTCAGCAGGGCTCCCGGCTGATCACGTGGGACGAGCGAGCCGTCCGAGCGGTAGCCTCGGTCGACGAAGGCCTCCGCGACGAACCGGAGCCCGGCGGCTCGGACCTCCCCCTCGATGACGGAGCCCGGCATGCCGAGGACGGGGAGCGACCGCCCGAGCTCCTCGGAGGCCGCGAGCACCGCCCGCACGACCGCCACCGCCTGGACCCGATCGTGCGCGATCCGGTTGTAGAGGGCGCCGTGCGGTTTCACGTACGCGAGCCGGGGTCCGTCGCCGTCGACCTCGCGGACCTCGTCGACCGCCCGGCCCAAGGCCCGCAGCTGCTCGAGGACCTCGGCTTCGAGCACCTCGGGCAGGACGTCCCGGTCGCGTCGGCCGAAGCCCGCCTCGTCCCGGTAGGAGGGATGGGCGCCGAGGGACACCGCGCTGGCCGTCGCGCGACGGACGGCGTCGCGCATGGACGTGTCGTCGCCGGCGTGGAAGCCGCAGGCGATGTTCGCGCTCGTGATCAGGGCGAACATCGCGTCGTCGTCGGCCGTCGACGCACCGCGCCAGACCTCCCCGAGATCGCTGTTGAGGTCCACCTGGGCCACGGCCGCACCCTTCCCGCTCCGCCTCGTGCTGTCGCGGGAAGTCTAGGCTGGGGGCATGGACGAGGCACAGGTACGACTCGGCGTCAGCGGTTACCTGGCCAGGATCGAGGCCGACCGCTTCGTGCCCGGCACCTACCAGCTGGTGGTCGACGGCACCCCGCAGTCCCACGTCAACCTCGACCAGCCCGAGGAGCTCTTCTTCGAGTACGTCCAGCGCATCGGCCACATCATCGACGAGATCGCCGACCCCGGTCAGCCGATCACGGCCGTCCACCTGGGCGCCGGCGCGCTCACGCTCCCCCGTTACGTGGAGGCTACTCGGCCGGGATCGCGCCAGCAGGTCGTCGAACTCGAGCGGGAACTCATCGACCTCGTGCGTGAGCACCTGCCCTGGTCGAAGCGGGCGCAGATCCGGGTCCGCTACGGCGACGCTCGAGAGATCGTCGCGAAGCTGCCCCCGGGCCTCCGCGGCACGGTCGACCTCGTGGTCGTGGACATCTTCAGCGGCGCGAACACGCCGGCACACGTGACGAGCACGGAGTTCTACGCCTCGGCGGTCGAGCTGCTCTCGCCGACCGGCGTGATCGTCGTGAACGTCGCCGACGGTCGTGGCCTCGCCTTCGCCCGTGGGCAGGCCGCCACCCTGTCGGCGTCGGTGGCGCACGTGGCCGCACTGGCGGAGACGCAGATCCTCAAGGGACGGCGGTTCGGCAACGTCGTCCTCGTCGGCTCGAACACCGCCCTCCCACTCGACTTCCTGCCGCGACTCCTCGCCGCCGGGCCCCACCCGGCGAAGGCGGTCGCGGGCGCTGAGCTGCGTGCCTTCATCGCGGGTGCGCAGGTCGTGACGGACGGGACCGCCGTCCCCTCCCCGAAACCCGCCCAGGGCATCTTCCAGACGAAGGGCTGACCATGGCCAGCACGCAGACGCCGACACGACGGGGCCTGCGTGCGCCCGCCGCGCTCACCACCCTGTTCGCCGCCGCGCTGGCACTCGTCGCCTGCACGGAGGCCGAGCCCCGCTCGCCGGGCACGGCGGCGCTCTCCCCTTCCCCCGTGCCGAGCGAGTCGGCGTCGGCGCCCGCGGATCCCGTCGGGCCCGTCGCACCGACCGGTGCCGCCACCACCGTCGTCGGCGGCCTGGAAGCGCCCTGGTCGATGGTGAGGCTCCCCTCGGGAAGCACGCTCGTGAGTCAGCGCGACGCCGGCGACATCCTCGAACTCGTCAGCGGCGGAGACGTCCGTCAGCTCGGTGTCGTCCCGGGCGTCGCCGCCGGCGGGGAGGGTGGGCTGCTGGGCCTCGCCGTGCTCACCCCGGAGCCGTCGACCGAGGACAGCACGTGGGTCTACGCCTACCTCACGACGGCCTCCGACAACCGCATCGTCCGGATGCCGCTCACGGGCGAGGCCGGCTCGTATGCCCTCGGCGCGGTCGACGAGGTGCTCGTGGGCATCCCGCGTGCCGGCAACCACAACGGCGGGCGCATCGCGTTCGGCCCGGACGGCATGCTCTACGCGACGGCCGGTGACGCCGGAGACCGGAACCTCGCGCAGGACGGCGACAGCCTCGGTGGCAAGATCCTCCGGCTCACCCCGGAGGGCGCGGTACCGGCTGACAACCCCTTCCCCGGCTCACCCGTCTACTCCTTCGGCCACCGCAACCCGCAGGGCCTCGCCTGGGATCGTGACGGCGGACTCTGGGCGAGTGAGTTCGGACAGAACACCTGGGACGAGCTCAACCGGATCACACCAGGCGGCAACTACGGTTGGCCGATCGCCGAAGGGATCGCCGGAGCGGACGGCATGATCGACCCGGTCGCGCAGTGGGCCACCGAGGACGCCAGCCCGAGCGGCCTGGCGATCGTCGACGACACGATCTTCATGGCGTCCCTCCGCGGTGAGCGTCTGTACGGGATCACCGACGGCGTGCACGTGCCGGCCGGGAGCACGACCCTCGTCGGCGTCGTGGACGCCGTCCCCTACCTCGTCGGCGAGTTCGGGAGGATCCGCGACGTCGTCGCCGGCCCGCCCGGGACGATCTGGATCCTCACCAACAACACGGACGGCCGCGGTTCACCGGGCGCCGACGACGACCGGATCGTCGAGCTCCCCCTCGAGCCGCTCGCACCGCGATGACCTGATCTCGCCACGCGGCGGGAAGGCCCGGTTCCTGCCCGGTGGTGTCGGTCGCCGGGGGTACCATCCAGGCATGGCAGAACTGAGTCGGGTCACGGCGTGGGCACAGGCCCTCATCGTGCTGCACCTCGACCCGGCGGTGTGGACGTTCGGATTCGACAACGCGAAGCGCCGAGCCGGTCTCTGCAACTTCACGACGAAGCGGATCACCGTCTCCCGGTACCTCGCCGCCCGCTACGACGACGACGAGATCCACCAGATCCTGCTGCACGAGGTCGCCCACGCGCTCGCCGGGGCGCGGGCCGGGCACGGGCCCAAGTGGCGCAAGGTCGCCGAGGAACTCGGCTACGAAGGCTCACGACTCCACGAGGGCCAGACCGCGGACGAGCTCGCGCCCTGGGTGGGCACCTGTCCGTCCGGACACGTCCTGTACCGGCACCGGCGCCCGAGCCGTGCCACCTCCTGTGGCAAGTGCTCGCGCTCGTACGACGAACGGTTCCTCCTCAGCTGGGTGCACCGCGAGGTCACCCCGGCGATGCGCCGTCGTGCGGCCGCGTTCGACGGTTCGACCCCGAACGACCCGGCCGTCGGCTCGTGACCGGCGACCCGGTCCCCGCCGACCGCTGGATCGCACTCCTGCGCGGGGTGAACGTCGGCGGTGTCACGATCCGCTCGGTGGAGCTCGCCGAGGTGTTCCGCTCGCTCGGATGCACGGAGGTGCGCACCGTCCTCGCGAGCGGCAACGTGGTCTTCACCGATCCCGGGCTCGCGCCCGCCGCGGCGACGACCGACACGCGGGGCGCACTCAAGCTCCGCATCGAGCAGGCCCTGGCCGACGCCTTCGGCTACGAGGCCTGGATCGTCCTCAGCCATCAGCGTGCGCTCGCGGACGTCGTCGGCGCCTATCCCTGGGCGGAGACCGAGCAGGTCCAGCCGTACGTCATGTTCTCCTCGGAGCAGGCCTCGCTCGACGCCCTGCTGGCGTTCGCCGAGACGGCCGGAGATCAGCCCGACCGGGTCTCCTCCGGCGACGGCGTCCTCTACTGGGAGGTCCCGAAGGGCTCGAGCACCGACACCGCGTTCGCGAAGGAGTCGTCGAAGGCCCGGTTCAAGCCGCACGTCACCACGCGCAACCTGCGGACGCTGCGCAAGCTCCTCTGAGCCTCCGCCGCAAGCCCCAACGAGCTGCCTCCTGGTGGCGTACGCTGAATTGATCAGCTAGCTGCACAATTCTGGAGGCACGCGTCATGACCGGTACCGAACGACCCACCACCGCGGACCGCATCCGGCAGAGCGCCGTGGCCGTCAGCGCGGTCCTCGCGATCATCGGCTCGTACCTCGGGTCGGGCGCCGCCGGTGGCACGCAGATCCAGAACGCCGCGAACGGAGCCCTGAGCGCCTCGTCGACCCCGATCGCCCCCGACGGGCCGGCGTTCTCCATCTGGGGTGTCATCTACCTCGGGCTCGTCGCCTACGCGGTCTGGCAGTTCCTGCCCTCGCAGACGAGCCGCGAGCGCCACCGTCGTCTCGGCTCCTGGGTCGTCGCGAGCCTGCTGCTGAACGCGGCGTGGATCCTCGTCGTCCAGGCGGGGTTCCTGGTCCTCAGCGTGTTCGTGATCGTCGCGCTCCTCGGCGTCCTGGCGCGCATCTTCGTGATCGTGCTCCGCACCCGGCCGAGCGGCGTGGCCGACGCGATCATCACCGACGGCACGATGGGCCTCTATCTCGGTTGGGTGTGCGTCGCGACGGCGGCCAACCTCACCGCGGCGCTCGTCGGATCAGGGATCGGCAGCGCCGACGGGCCCGCCGCCGGCGTCTGGGCGATCGTCGTCCTCGCGGTCGCCGGCGCGGTCGGGGTCGTGCTCGCGGTCGTCGGTCGCGGACGCCTCGCCCCGATGCTGTCGCTCTGCTGGGGCCTCGCGTGGGTGGCCGTCGGCCGCTTCACCGGTGAACTCCTGTCGACCGAGGCGGGGGTCGCGGCGTCGATCGCCGCGGTCGTGGTCGCCGTCGTCACCGTGGCCGTCCGGGTCACCCGCGGACGCGACCGCGCAGCACTCGTCGACGCCTGACCAGCTGCAACTCGGTGGCCGCGGCCGGCTACTCGCCGGTGCGGCCGTCGAGCAGTTCGCGGAGGACGTCGAGGTGGCCGAGGTGCCTGGCGGTCTCCTCGATCATGTGGAGCTCGATCCACCGCAGGGTGAACCGTTGGTCGTTGCCGCGACAGAGGTCGTCGAGGCCGTACCGGGACGCCACCTCGCGGGACTCCGCACACGCCGCCTCGTAGTCCGCGATGATCTCGGCAAGGCTGTTCTCGGCCGTCACCCGCCACTCGCCGTCGGGGTCGTCGTCGGTCCACCGCGCAGGCACGCCGGACTGGCCGTCCATGTCCTCGCGGAACCAGCTGCGCTCGACATCGGCGAGGTGTCGGATGACGCCCGAGACCGTCGTGATGCTCGGCAGCAGTCGTTTGGCCGCGAGCTCGTCGGTCAGTCCGAGCGCCTTCCAGACGATGCTGGCGCGCTGCAGATCGAGGAAGCCCTCGATCGTCTCGCGCTCCGCGCCGCGCTCAGGCGGTTGCGGGCGGTCGCCCCAGTCGGCCATCAGTCGACGACCGTGACCTCGTTCCCGAAGGCGACGTAGCCGGAGAAGTCCTTGCCGACGCGGTCGAACGCGGTCGGGTATGGGGTCGGGTACGACCAGGCGACATCGGGCTTGACCTCGCCACCGTCGGTGACGCCCCAGTACTGGGCGTCGCCCTTCCACGGGCAGTGGTACTGGGTGTCGGTCTCGACGAAGCGCTCCCGGTTGAGGCTCGACGGCGGGAAGTACCAGTTGCCCTCGATCTTGATGAGCTCCGATTCGGGGGCTTCGGCGAGGACGGTGGTTCCGAGGAGTGCGCGCATGGCCAGAGACTACGCCCGGAACACGGCTCCGTCCAGGACCGGGACGACGCTTGACACGTCGACCTCGCGCGCGGCCTGCACGTGCTGCGGGTGGCCGGACTGGGCGAGCTGCTGGGCCGTCGCCGACGCCGACAGGAGGTGACCGACGCCGTTGCGCAGGCCCTCGAAGGCGGCGGCGGCGGCAGCGGCCTCCGGCGAGGTGAAGTCGATGCCGCGGAGCCCGAGCGCCTCGATCACGGCGCCGGCACCGAAGAGGTCCTCGACGGCGAACCGCGTCTCGGCCGTGTCGTCGAGTTCACCGACCGCGATGACGACGATGCTCGTGCGCCGACCGAGTTCGGCCTGCTTCGCGATGATCCAGTCCGCGACGGCCGAGCGGTTGCGGAGGCACGCCGCGACGACCGTCGCACCGGTGTCTGCGAGGAGCGCGGCGATCTGCGCCGTCTCACCGCGGTCGTCGAGCTCGGAGGCCGCGACCGTCTCGCCGGCGCTCAACCGCTGCTCGAGGGAGGTCGTGGCGTGCAGCACGTCCACGACGACTGCGACGTCCGCCGTCTCGACCCGGCCTGCTCCCGCGACGCCCCAGTCGAACCGGACCTGGTACTTGGTCTGGGCGAAGGGCGGGTGGACGGGCGGCGGTGTGGCGGCTGCGATACTCACCCGTTCATCGTATCCAGCCGCCCCGATCCACCCCACGAGTGTTGCGTCCGAAGACCGCTGCGGGCGGGCCGCCAGCGCGGTGCGCTGACGCGAGCGCGGGCCACCGGACGTGAGCGCGGGTCTCCAGAGGGGTGCGCTCACGCGTGCGACCCGCGGTGACGTCAGCGCACCGCGCTGGCGCCAGGAGAGAAAGGGTCAGCGGGAGGCGGTGGGGAACCGACGGTCGTCGGGGTGGGGCGGGCGCATCTCGGTGCGGATGAGTTCGAAGTCGTGGCGGCTGAGCTCGATGAGGCCACGCCGGAGCTGGATGCCCCAGTCACGGGTGAAGCTCGTGAAGTCGAGGAGCGCGAGCATCGGCCGGATGGGCGTCTCGACGGCGTCCGGGTACCAGTCGACGCTCCGACGCCACGGACGCCAGTCCGCACCGTCGGGTCGCGGCACCGCCGCCTGATACACGGTGTCGTCGGCGATCCGCCCGATCGCCGTGAACGCCTTCAACGGCTGACCGTCCGGCGTGCTGACGCGCGGCGAGTAGTACACGATCCCGTCGGACTCGCGCATCTGCTCGAGACCACCGCGCTGCCCGTGGTTGATCTGCAGGAAGCCGTGCCGGACACCGAGGACGACGTGATCCCGCTGGATCACGCCCAGCCAGTACCGGATCGCCATAGGCACAGTCTTCCCTACCCGCGCCTCCCCTGCCGCCGCCGGGCCGCGCGTGCGACACTGAGGGCATGCGCGTGATGCTGAAACTCGTCCTGGACTGTGATGTCGACGTCGCCTGGCGGGCGCTCCGCTCCCCGGCCGTCCTCCGGGAGCTGTACAGCCCGATGATGGGGCTCGAGGCGCTGGACGCCGCCGGCTTCCCGACCGTCTGGGAACCGGGAGCGCACCGTGTCCGGGTCAAGGCCGCCGGCGCCGTCCCGCTCGGCGACCAGATCATCGACCTGGAGTTCCTCGAACGCCGCGACGGCACCCGCATCCTCCACGACCAGGGCGACCCGATCACCGGGCCCCTGAGCAAGCTCGCCGGCTGGGACCACCAGATGGCCGTCTCGCGCGACAAGCACGACCCGACGAAGACGCTGTACCGCGACCGCCTCGTCATCACCGGCGCCATCGCCCCGCTCTACTGGTACCCGCTCTGGGCCACCTGGCAGTGGCGCGGTGCCCGCATCAAGGCGCTCGCACCCACCTGGGCGTACGACCCGCCGCTCCCCGGCGACGTGGAGGACGACGAGGTCGGCGCCACGGTCGAGGGGGCCGTCTAGCCCCACGGCACGGCCCGGCGATCGGGCCGTCAGCGCGCCGACGACCCGACCGACCACGCCACCGGGGCTACGCCGTCGCGGCCTCGCCCCACTGCTTCGATGCGCCGGCGGGAGCCACCGCCGCGGGGATCCCGACGGCGTCGCTGCGCAACACCGCCGGCAGGAAGCGGTCCGGCATGTTCTGGAAGGCGACCGGCCGCAGGAAACGGGTGATCGCCGCAGTCCCGACCGAGGTGCTGGAGTCGTTCGTCGTGGCCGGCCACGGTCCGCCGTGCTGCATGGCCGGCGTGACGGCCACACCGGTCGGCCATCCACCGAAGAGCACCCGACCGGCGTGGGCCGAGAGCTGTCCCACGAGCTCCACGAGGTCGTCGCTCGTCTCCTCCGCGCCGGCGTGCAGCGTCGCGGTGAGGTTGCCCTCGCAGAACTCCGCCACGAGCGGCGCGAGCGGGGCGCCGGCCGGGACCTCGACGAGGATCGACAGCGGCCCGAACGCCTCGTCGAGCAGCCGGTCCCGGCCGTCCCGCAAGGCGTCGACGGACACGGCCACGATCGTCGGGGTGGCCCAGCCGTCACCGTCGGCATCGATCCGCAGCGAGCCCTCCGCGATGACGCGGACACCGGGGGTGCTGAGGATCGTGTCGCGGCGCTCGCCGTATCCGGCGGTGATGCGGTCGTTCAGGAGACGGTGCTCCGGCACGGCCTCGGCCGTGGTCCGGATCGTGTCGTCGAGGCCCGCGGCCTCCGGCAGGTAGACGAACCCGGGCTTCGTGCAGAGCTGTCCAGCCGAGCCCGCGACGCTCCCGACGAACCCCGTCGCGATCGCCTCGCCCGACTCCTCCACCGCCTGCCCGGTGACGAAGACCGGGTTGACGCTGCCGAGCTCGCCGAAGAACGGGATCGGGACCGGCCGTGCGGCGGCGATGTCGGCGAGGATGCGCCCGGCGCGGAGGGACCCGGTGAAGGAGCCCGCGCGCACCCGCTCGTCGCGCAAGGCGGTCACGCCGGCGTCCTGGCCGACGATGGTCTGGAAGACGCCGTCCGGTGCGCCGCTCGCCCGCAGGGCGTCCTCGACGACGGCGGCGGTCGCGAGCGAGAGCCCGGGGTGCCCGTCGTGGACCTTGAGGACGACCGGACAGCCGGCCGCGAGGATCGCCGCGGTGTCGCCGCCGGCCACTGAGAAGGCGAACGGGAAGTTGCTCGCGGCGAAGTTCAGCACCGGACCGAGCGGGACGAGCACGCGCCGCAGCTCGGGACGCGCGCCGAGGGCGAAGTCGGGGTCGGCCTCGTCGATCCGGACGTCGAGGTACGAACCGTCGACGACGGTGTCGGCGAAGAGGCGCAGCTGCACAGCCGTGCGCAGGAGTTCTCCGCGCAGGCGCGCCTCGGCGAGACCCGTCTCCCGCATCCCGACGGGGATGAGGTCGTCGGCGTGCGCGAGCAAGGCGTCCGCGACCGCGACGAGCGCCCGGGCTCGGGTGGCCGGCGGCGTCGCGGCCCACGCCGGTGCGGCGGTCGCAGCGCCGGCCAGCACGGTCTCGAGCTGCTCGGCGGTCGTCTCGGTGGCGGGGGTGGGGGKGGGGGKGGGGGTGGTCGACATGTGATCCTCCGGGATCGTGGAGCGGGTCAGAACTGGAAGCCGGTCGGGAACGGATCGGCGGGGTCGAGCAGGTACGAGCCCATGCCCGTGACCCAGGCCCGACCCGAGATGGTGGGGATCACCGCCGGTCGGCCCGCGACCGTCGTCTCGGCGATGAGGCGGCCGGTGAACCGGCTGCCGATGAAGGACTCGTTGACGAAGTCCTGGTGGAGCGGCAACTCGCCGCGAGCCCAGAGTTCGGCCATGCGTGCCGAGGTGCCGGTTCCGCACGGGGAGCGGTCGAACCACCCGGGGAAGATCGCCATCGCGTGCCGGGACAGCACGGCGTCGGAGCCCGGCGCGATGAACTCGACGTGGTGGCAGTGGTCGAGCCCCTCGATCTCCGGGTGCACTGGCGGTGCCTGCTCGTTGATCGCGGCCATGATCCGCAGGCCGGCGTCGAGGATGTCCTGCTGCCGGTCGCGGTCGAACGGCAGACCGACGGCGTCGAGGTCGACCATGGCGTAGAAGTTGCCCCCGAAGGCGAGGCTGTAGGGCACGGTGCCGAGCCCCGGCACCTCGATGACTGCGTCCAGGCGCTCGACGTAACTCGGCACGTTCTCGAGGGTGACCCGGTCGGCGTGACCGTCGCTCACGTCGACCCGGGCGATCACGAGCCCGGCGGGGGTGTCGAGCCGGATCGTCGTCACCGGCTCGACCACCTCCACCATGCCGGTCTCGACGAGGACCGTGGCGACCCCGATCGTGCCGTGCCCGCACATCGGCAGGCACCCGGACACCTCGATGTACACGACTCCCCAGTCGCAGTCGGCGCGCGTCGAGGGCTGCAGGATCGCGCCGCTCATCGCCGCATGACCGCGCGGCTCGTTCATGAGGAACAGCCGGAGGTCGTCCAGGTGCTCCATGAAGTGCAGCCGCTTGTCGTTCATCGTCGCGCCGGGGATCACGCCGACCCCGCCGGTGACGACGCGGGTCGGCATGCCCTCGGTGTGCGAGTCGACCGCGCTGATCATGCGGGAGGACTTCATCGGGTGCTCCTCGGTGCTCGGGTGTCCAGGTGCTCGGCGTTCGGCGCTCGGTTAGCGGGCGGCGAGGTAGTCGAGCGCGCGGCGCGTCTGCGTCGTCACCTGCTCCGTCTGCAGCGCGCTGAGCGGGCCGCGCGGCGGCCGCGTCGGTCCACCGTAGCTCTCGCCGGCGATGTCGATCGACAGCTTGATGGCCTGCACGAACTCGGTCTTCGAGTCCCAGCCGAAGACGGGCACCAGCTCCCGGTACAGGGTGCGGGCCTCGTCCACCCGGCCGGAGGTGACGAGCGTGTACAGCTCGACCGCTTCGCGCGGGAACGCGTTCGGGTAGCCGGCGAACCAGCCGACGGCACCGGCGACGAGGGATTCGAAGAGGAGGTCGTCGGCTCCGGCGATGACGTCGAGGTCGGTCTTGTCCTGGATCTCCAGCACCCGACGGATGTCCGCCGAGAACTCCTTCACCGCGACGACGTGCTCGAGCTTCGCGAGCTCGACGAGGAGGTCGGGCGTGAGGTCGACCTTGGTGTCGATGGGGTTGTTGTAGGCCATGATCGGCAGGCCGACCTCGTTCACGCGGCTGTAGTGCTCGATGACCTCGTCGTCGTTGGCCCGGTAGATGGTGGGCGGCAGGAGCAGGACACCGTCGGCGCCGTCCTCCTTGGCGTACTCGGCCCACTGCTGCGCCTGGTGCCAGCCCACGCCGTGCACGCCGGCGACGACGAGTCCGCGGTCACCGACGGTGTCGACGGCGACCTGGATCACCTTGCGACGCTCCGCGTCCGTGAGCGAGGAGTACTCGCCGAGGGAACCGTTCGGGCCGACGCCGCGGCAGCCGTTCTCGATGAGCCAGTTGCAGTGCTCGGCGAAGCGGTCGTAGTCGACGGCCAGGCCGGCGGGAGCTGACGCGTCCTCCTTGAACGCGAGGGTGGTCGCGACGATGACGCCGCCGAGGTCGAACTGCTGGGCCATGGGTGGTTCCTTTCCGAGGGTGTGACGCGGCGACCGGTCGGTCAGCCGAGGGGTTCGGTCGACGGGGTCGACGTCGGTTCATGCGGGGCGGGTTCCGGCCCGTGCGCGGCGAGTTCGCCGATGCGGATCGGGGAGGCGATGGGCCGGCGGTCGCTCGAGACGCCGTCGATGAGCCCGTCGCCGCCGGACTCCCGGGCGACGCGGTGCAGCAGCTCCTCGACCGTCCGGCCGCACATCCGGCCCTGGCAGATCCCGAGGCCCGCGCGGGTGCTGAGTTTCAACGAGCGCAGACCGGTCGCGCAGGTGGCGGTCGCCGTGCCGCGGAGGGCACCGTGGTCGACCTCCTCGCAGCGGCAGATGGTGGTGTCGTCCTCGAGCCAGTCGCTCCACCCCTCGCGGATGCCGTGCGCCCGTTCGAGTCGATCGGTGAAGGCCAGGAAGGTGTCGCGACGGCTCACAGCGGAGCGGATGCCGGAGGCTCCCGGCAGACCGCCGGCGGCCGCGTGTCCCGCGATCGCCCCTTCCGCGAGCGCTGCGTCGACCCCGCCGATGCCGGTGATCTCCCCGGCGGCGAAGACGGTCGGGACACTCGTCCGCTGCTCGGCGTCGACCTCGACGAACCGGGTCGGGGTGAGCGCGCATCCGGCGGCGATCGCGAGTTCGAGTCGTGGGGTGAAGCCGTGGCTCACGCAGACGGCGTCGGCCTCCACGGTGCGCTCGGTGCCGGGGATCGGCGACCAGTCGGCGTCGACGGCCGCGATGGTGACCCGTTCGACCCGCTCGGTGCCGTGCGCGGCGACGACGGCGTGACCGACGCGGTACGGGATCCGGTGCCTGAGGTGGCCACCGACGTAGCCGATGAGCTCGCCGACCTTCCCGGTGACGCCGAGCAGCTGCCACGGCTTCGGGAGCCAGCCGGCCGCGAGTCCCCCGACGGTCGTGGCCTCGTAGACGCCGAGGACGCGCGATCCGGTCGCGGTGAGCGAGGCGGCGACCGGCAGGAGGAACGGTCCGGCACCCGCGACGACGACCCGCTGCCCGACGGCCACGCGCTCGCCCTTCGCGAGGGCCTGGGCGGCACCGGCCGAGAACACGCCGGGGAGGTCCCATCCCGGGAACGGGAGGGTGCGGTCGTGCGCGCCGGTCGCGAGGACGAGCGCGTCCGGCCGGAGGGTGAGCGGCGTGCGGTCCGCGCCGTCGGGCGGGCCGACGAGGACGTGGAGGCGCAGCCCGGTCGCCGTGGTGTCGTCGGCGGGGGCGTCGCGGTCGACGTCGATCGCCCACACCTGGGCCTCGGTCACGACCGTGCAGCCGGCGTCGGCGTCGAGCGCGGCGCGTATGGCGAGGAAGCGCTCGAAGCCGTGGTGCAGGGACGCCTCGGCGGCGGACGGACGACTCGCCGGCAGGTGCCGCCAGTACTGACCGCCGAGTTCGTCGGAGGCGTCGAGCAGCGTCACCGACGCGCCGAGCGCCCGGGCGGCGAGGGCGGCCTGCAGCCCGGCCGGGCCGGCGCCGACCACGACGACGTCGCGCCGACGGGCGCTCACGATCGACCCTCGAGCGGCTCGGGCTCGGGTGCAGGTTCGGACACCGGCCGTGGCAGGGCGTCGTGCTGGGTCTCGATGCGGTCGCCGTCGCTCGCCCGACGCTGGCACGCCCGTACGTCCCGCTGACCGTTCACCGTGACGATGCAGTCGAAGCACACGCCGATGCCGCAGAAGACGCCACGAGGCTTCCCGGAACCGCTCGTACGACGCCAGGCGAGGACGCCGGAACCGAGCAGGACGCCGGCGATCGTCTGGCCGCGGAGCCCGTCGACGGGGGTGCCGTCGAGCTCGATGCGCACCGCGTCCTCCGTACCCGGCACGATGCGGTCGCTCGTGGCCGGCAGTCGTCTCGAGACCATCAGGCGACCTCCGCCGCTCGGTCGACGCCGAGGTGGGCGACGAGCCCCTGGCGGTCGAGTTGGAAGGGAGTGTCGTCGAGGGCGGCGGCTCCGCCGAGCAGCCGCGCGGCGATGAGTTCCGCTGTCGCGAGGGCGAGGCCGATGCCGGCGCCCTCGTGGCCGGTGGCGTGCCAGAGGCCGTCCACGCGGTGGTCCGGGCCGATGACCGGGAGGTGGTCGGGCATGTACGGGCGGAACCCGCCGTAGCTGCGCATCACCGAGGCGTCGCGGAGGAACGGGAAGAGGCGCAACGACTTGCCGGCGACCTCACGGAGCACGTCGACGTCGAGCCGGGCGTCGAAGCCGATCTGCTGGCGGCTCGACCCGATCAGGACGGTCCCTGCGGCCGTCGACTCGACGACGCTCGAGGTCTGGAGCGACGCGTCGCTCGACTGGGTGGCGCCGAAGTAGTCGCCGTCGTAGACCTTGTGGTGGACGCGGTGCGGCATACGGGTCGTGACGAGGACCATGCCGCGGCGGGGGCGGACCGGGACGGGTGCACCGAGGACCGCGCCGAGCTCCGCCGACCAGGGGCCGGCACAGACGAGGACCACGTCGGCCGACACGTCGCCGGCCGAGGTCCGGACGCCCGTGAGCCGACCGGTCGCGCTGCGCAGGCCGCCCGTCACCGTGACCCCGGTCCGGACGATCGCGCCCGCCAGCCGCGCCGACGCCAGCAGGGCCTCGGTCGCGATGACCGGCTGGACCTGGGCGTCCTCCGGGTAGTGGACGGCCGCGGTCGACGCCCGGGTGATCGACGGTTCGGCAGCGAGGAGGTCCGCCTCAGTGAGCGGCCTGGCGTCGACCCCGGCGGTGCGCTGCGCGGCGGCGAAGTCGAGGAGTGGTTGCGCGCCGGCCTCGGTGGTGGCGACGACGATCCCGCCCTTGCGCTCGAACTCGACGCTCGGGAAGGTCGGTCCCAGTTCGTCCGTGAGCTCGGCGGTGACGACGGGCCAGAGTCGCGACGCGTACCGGGCGAGGTCGAGTTCGGGGCCCGGTCCCTTGTCGGAGACGAGGAGGTTCCCCTCGCCGGCACCGCTGGTCCCACCCGCCGCGGCCGACCGGTCCAGCACGACCACCTCGGCGCCGCGTCGGGCGAGGATCCGCGCGCAGGCCGCACCGACGATGCCGGCGCCGACGACGACGATGCGGGTCATGGGCGGTCCTTTCGGTCGATACGGGGAAGGCCTGCTCAGTAATGTGTCACACATTCATCGGCTGGGCAAGCGTGCTCTGCGGCGGATCCGGTCCGGACCACGCGGGGTCGTCGCGTTACTCGGCGTCGGACTCCGGCTTGCCGGCCCACCAGCCCGTGGTGTGGCCGATGTGGCGGTGCATGAGGTCGCGGGCTGCCGCACCGTCGCCGCGTTCGAGGGCGTCGAGGAGCTCGTGGTGTTCGGCCGCCGAGCGGTCGAGCTGCTGGGAGTCGAGCATGGCCGCCAGCCCCACCAGTCGGGTGCGCCCGCGGAGGTCCTCGACGAGTTCGACCAGCAGCGGGTTGCCGAGCATG
Source organism: Plantibacter sp. Leaf314 (assembly GCF_001423185.1). Taxonomy (NCBI): domain Bacteria; kingdom Bacillati; phylum Actinomycetota; class Actinomycetes; order Micrococcales; family Microbacteriaceae; genus Plantibacter; species Plantibacter sp. Leaf314. Next base: position 1,353,353 of record NZ_LMOB01000001.1, read on the forward strand.
GCCGTGAGCGCGAGGTGGAAGGCCTGGTCGGCCTCGAGGTAGCGGGTCAGGTCGCCGTCGCGTGCACCGGCCACGATGTCGTCGGCCTGACGACGCAGCTCGGGCAGGGACGACGGCTCGAACGTCCCGGCGAGCCGCTCCATCGCCGGTGGCTCCAGCAGCTGCCGGATCTCGGCGGTGTTGCGGAGGGCCGCCTCGCTGACGACCGTGACCCGGAAGCCCTTGTTCCGCACGGCCTCGACGAAGTCGCGCTTCTCGAGGTCGAGCATGGCCTCGCGGACGGGCGTCGCCGAGACGTTGAACTGCACCGCGAGGGTCGGCACCGAGAGCATCGTCCCCGGTGCGAGCTCCCCCGAGATGATCGCCGCCGACACCGCGCGCTCCACCTGTGCTCGCAGGCTCAACCGCTGCTCGGCCGGCCGGATCGCCGTCATGCTCATCGCGACTCCCATCCTTCGTCTCCCACCGTCGTCGCCTCAGATTAGTGGGCGCGCATCCACGCTTCGATGCCCGACGCGTCGATGGGCAGGGCGTCCGACAGCACCTCGGCGCCGGTCGCGGTCAGGAGGAGGTCGTCCTCCAGCCGGACCCCGATACCGCGGAGCTCCGGCGGCACCGTCTCGTCGAAGGCGTGGAAGTACAGGCCCGGTTCGACCGTGAGCACCATGCCCGGAGCCATCGACCCGCCCTGATAGGCCTCGTAGGAGGACATCGCGCAGTCGTGCACGTCGAGCCCGAGGTGGTGTCCGATGCCGCACACGAGGTACCGGCGATGCTGCTGGCCGGTCGCACTCAGCGCCTCGTCGACGGACACCGGGAGCAGCCCCCAGTCGTGGAGGCCCTGCGCGATGACCTCCATCGCCGCGTGGTGGAAGTCGGTGAAGTCACGCCCTGGCCGCACCGCCGCCATACCGGCTCGATGGGACGCCTCGACGAGGTCGTGCACGCTGCGCTGTTCCGGGCTGAACGTCCCGGACACCGGGAAGGTGCGGGTCACGTCGGCCGTGTAGAAGGCCCGCGTCTCCACGCCCATGTCGAGCAGGATCGCGTCCTCCCCCCGGACGGGTCCGTCGCAGCGCACCCAGTGCAGGGTCGGTGCGTGGGCGCCGCTGCCGACGATGGTGGAGTACCCGGGTCCGTTCCCGGTCGTCCGGGCGTGCCGGTCGAAGGTGCCCTGCAGCCACCGTTCCCCGCCGCCCGCCACCGCGGTGGGCAGCTCACGGATCACCGCGGAGAACCCGCCGACCGTCGCGTCCACGGCCCGGCGCAGCTCGGCGATCTCCCACTCGTCCTTGATCATCCGGAGCTCGGACAGGACGCGACCGAGTTCCGGCGAGAGGGTCAGCGGAGTGAGCGCCTCGTGCCGCGACGTCAGACTCCCCGCGAGGAGCGGCCGCTCGGCACCGCGGAGGGCGTCCGGGAGGGCCGACAGCAGCTCGACCCGCAGGTCGAGGACGGCCGACCAGTCGGACGGCCCCGGGGCGGACCCGACCCACAGCTCACCGTGGTTGGCGTCGGCGAAGAAGCCCGTCTCGCCCGGGTGCGCCGGAGCGGGGATGTAGAGCGTCGCATCGTGCCCGGAACCGCTCGGTCGCAGGACCACGACGGCGTCCTCCGCGGAGCACCCCGTTGCCCAGAAGAAGTCGCTGTTCGGCCGGAAGTCGTAGTTCGAGTCGTTGGCGCGGACGGGGGCCCTGCCGGACGCGATCACGAGGGTCCGACCGGGGAAGGCGGCGCTCAACCGCTCCCGATGCGCTGCCGCCGCCGCGGCGATCCCCGGCTCCACCGGGGGCGTGCGGTCGGGCGTGCCCCACCCGGTGCTGAGGAACTCGCGGAACGCGGGCACCTCGGTCAGTCGGGGCAGCCGCGGGTCCGGGGTCGCCGGCTTCGGCATCGAGGCGGCCGGCGCCTCAGCGGTCGCCGGGGCGATACCCGCCACCTGCGCGGTCGTGTCGTCGGGGTCGATCATGCGTGCTCCTCGTCATCGCGACGTCCGCCGCGTTCGTCCACCATCGCGAACAGGCGCCGCACCACGGCGGCGTCCTGGATCCCGTCGTGCTCGTACTCGTTCGTCACCCAGGCTGTGGCGCCTCCCACGGCGTCGACCGTCTCCAACTGGAGCTGGGCGTCGACGTACATGTCGTCGTAGTACACGGCCGCGGCGACGGGCACCGTGCTCGCACGCAGGGTGTCGGGGTCGTACAGCGGATCCCAGTCGGACTTGGTGGCCAGGAGCTCGACGGCGTCCCGGAACGGCCGGAGCGCACGGATCTCCTCGAACATCCACGGGTAGACCATCTCGCCCGTGAAGCGGAGCGGTCTGGCCGTCTCGGCGAAGGCGGGGCGGGCATCGCGTTCGACCTGCGCGGCCCATCCGGTGGCACCGAAGCCCGCCGAGCCGTAGATGCTCTCCTGCAGGGCGATGAACAGGGGGTTGTCGACGTACGAGGTCCTCCCCCACACCTGGGCGAGGAAGGTGTCGCTCAGACGGTCACCGGCGTCGAACGCCTCGTCGAGCAACCAGTGCAGTCGCTCGTACCCCGGCTTCATGCCGAAGTCGATCCCGAGGTTCTGGAAGCGGCGGACCGTCAGCCGGTCCCCGTCGGGCAGGAGGACCTCCTCCTCGGCGAGTCGGTCGGCGATCCGGGAGACGGTGTCGACGTCCTGCGGGTAGCGCTCGGCGAACGCCAGGTTCTTCCGCTCCGTGCGCGGGTAGGTGCGTCGATACACCTCGGCGGCGGAGGGCTGGACGCTCGCGAGACCGCCGGTGACGTAGCAGGCCGCCAAGGCCTCGGGGGCACGGGACAGATAGGTGAGGGTCAGGAATCCGCCGTAGCTCTGCCCGAGTGTCGACCACCGACGGCCGCCGAAGACGGTGCGACGCAAGTACTCGGCGTCGTCGACGATCGAGTCCGCCCGGAAGCGCTCGAGGTACGCGGCCTGCTCGGTCGCGTCGCCGATCGCCGCGATGGACCGACCGTCGATCCTGGTGCTCCGGCCGGTACCGCGCTGGTCGAGCAGGAGGACGCGATGGGAGCGGAGCGCCTCCGCGATCCAGCCGTCGCGCGACACCGGACGCGGGCCCTTGCCGCCTGGACCGCCCTGGAGGAACACCAGGACGGGCAGCTCCTCGCCGCGCCGGACGGGGTCGACGAGCTCCCGCGCGAACAGCGAGATGGTGCGCCCGTCGTCCGGGTGTCGCCAGTCGAGCGGGACGTCCACGGTGTGGTCGGTGACCGCGATCCCCGGAAGCAGGTACGTGGTGGTGCGGTGGGTCATGCGTCGGTCCTTCCGGCGGCGCCTGTGGACGTCCGCTCCTGTTCGAGCATGGTGGCACGGGCGGCCTCCCAGCTCGGGTCGATCGTGGGCACGGCGGCGAGCAGGGTCTTCGTGTACTCGTCCTGCGGGTCGTCGAAGATCGCTTCGCGACTCCCCTGCTCGACCACCCGGCCCCGGTGCATCACGGCGACGTCGTGGGCGATCTGCCGCACCACGGCGAGGTCGTGGGCGATGAAGAGGTAGCTGAGTCCGCGTTCGGCCTGCAGGTCGCGGAGCAGGTCGATGATGCGCGCCTGCACCGAGACGTCGAGCGCCGAGACCGCCTCGTCGCAGATGACGAGCTTCGGGGAGACGGCGAGCGCGCGGGCGATCCCGATGCGCTGGGCCTGCCCGCCGGAGAACTGCCGGGGGTAGCGCTGGAGGTGGTCGGGGTTGAGGCCGACCCGGTCGAGGAGGTCCCGCACGAGGGCGCGTTTGCCCTGCTTCGGGGTGATGCCCTGGTAGTCGAGTGGCGCCGAGACGATCCGTTCGACCGTGTGCCGCGGGTTCAGCGAGGAGAACGGGTCCTGGAAGACGACCTGCACCTTGGTGCGGAACGCGGCGAGCGCCGGCCCCTTGGCCGTGGTGACGTCCTCACCGTCGAAGGTGATGGTGCCGGCGGTCGGCTCGATGAGTTTGGCGATCATGCGGGCGGTCGTGGACTTGCCGCTGCCCGATTCGCCGACGATGCCGAGCGTCTCGCCGGAGCGCACCGAGAACGCGACGTCGTCCACGGCACGGAACCGGGTCGTCCGTGCGCGGATCGCTCCGTCGCCCTTCGTCGTGAAGTCCTTCGTGAGCCCCTCGGCGCGGAGGAGCACCCCGGTGTCGTTCATGCTCGTGCCTCTCCGGTGGTGGTGGTCCTCGCGGGCCGTTCGGTGAACGCGTCGTCGATCCGCGGGAGGGCGTCGAGGAGGGCGCGGGTGTACGGCTCCCTGGGGTGCGAGAAGATCTCCTCCGCACTGCCCGTCTCGACGGGGTCGCCGCCACGCATGACGAGCACGTCGTCGGCGACCTGGCTGACCACCGCGAGGTCGTGGGTGATGAAGATCATCCCGGCGCCGGTCTCACGTTGCAGCTCCGAGAGCAGCTCGAGGATCTGGGCCTGGACCGTGACGTCGAGCGCGGTCGTCGGCTCGTCGGCGATGAGGAGGTCGGGTTCCAGACACAGCGCCATCGCGATCATGATGCGTTGCCGCATGCCGCCGGAGAACTGGTGCGGGTAGTGGTCGACGCGTCTGGCGGCGTCGGCGATGCGCACCCGTTCGAGCGCGTCGATCGTGACGGCTCTGGCGGCCTTCCGCGATCCCCCGCGGTGCGCGCGGTACGCCTCCTCGATCTGCAGCCCGACCGTGTAGTACGGATTGAGCGAGGAGAGCGGGTCCTGGAAGACCATCGCGATCCGGTCGCCGCGCACGCGACGCATCTCGCGGTCGCTCCGCCCGACGAGCTCGTGGCCGCTCAGCCGGACGCTGCCGGTCGTCCGGCCACCGCTCGGGAGCAGGCCCATGATGGCGAGCGACGTCATCGACTTGCCGGAGCCGGACTCGCCCACGATGCCGAGCGTCTGCCCGTGTTGGACGGAGAACGACGCCTTCCGCACCACGTCGACGTCGCCGGCCGTGGTGGGGAAGGTGACCGTGAGGTCGTCGACCTCGAGGAGCGACGCCCCGGGGACGGGCAGGGAGATGGTCCTGGTGACGGTGGGGCTCATGCGCTCTTCACTCTCACTCTCGGGTCGAGGACCGTGTACACGACGTCGACCACCACGTTGCCGATGACGACGAAGAACGCCGCCAGCAGGGTGACGCCCATGATCACGGGCTGGTCGTTCTTGGCGATCGAGTCGGCGGCCAACTTGCCGACGCCGTTCAGGCCGAAGACCGTCTCCGTGATGAGCGCACCGCCGAGGAGTCCGGCGAAGTCCATGCCGAACAGGGTGACGACGGGGGTGAGCGCCGGTCGCAGGGCGTGGCGGCGCAGGATGAGCGGCGCTGGCAGGCCCTTCGCGCGGGCGGTCCGCATGAAGTTCTCGCCGAGCGTGTCGATGACGTTGGCGCGGACGAGCCTCGCGTACATCGACGCGTAGCCCAGGGCGAGCACGATCCACGGCATCAGGTAGTTCTGGAACCAGCGCACGGGGTCCTCGGCGAACGGGACCGCCTGCGGGAACGGCAGGATCTGCAGTTGCACCACGAGGACGTACTGCAGCAGGAGCGCGAGGAAGTAGTTCGGCAGGCTGATGCCGGCGAGGGCAACCATCATCGCCCCGCGGTCCCAGCCGGTGCCCTGCTTGACCGCGCTGAGCAGGCCGCCGCTGACGCCGACGAGCAGCCACAGCACCGCGGCGCCGACGGCGACGGTCACGGTCACGGGGAAGCGTGCGACGATCATGTCCATGACCGACTCGTTGGTCTGGAAGCTGAAGCCGAGGCACGGTGCCGCGCAGGAGACCGCAGAGGCCCCTTCGCCGTAGCTCCGGCCCATGACGAGCCCGCGGAGGAACTCGAGGTACTGCTGCCAGAACGGCTGGTCCAGCCCGAGCTGCGCACGGATCTGGTCGATCCGGTCGGGCGTGCAGGTCTTGCCGCAGATCTGCACCGCCGGGTCCGGCGAGAGCAGGAAGAAGATCATGTAGGTGAAGAGGCTGATGAGGAGGAGGATGCCGATCGCCGAGGCGATGCGACGCAGCAGGTAGAGGGTCATGAGGCGGCGTCTCCCGAGTCGAGGGCCTTGCGCAGGTGGTCGCCGAGCACGGTGAACGACAGCACGGTGAGGAACAGGAAGGTGCCGGGGATGAGGAAGTACATCGGGTCGACCGCGTACCAGCCGACCGCGCTGGCGATCATCTGGCCCCAGCTCGGCGTGGGCGGCGTGACGCCGACGCCGAGGAACGACAGGCCGGCCTCCGTGCCGATGAAGCCCGGCACGGCGAGCGTGGCCAGGACGATGATGGTGCCGCGGAGGTTCGGCAGGATCTCGCGGAACACGATGCGGATGCCCCCGGCGCCCGAGGCGCGCGCCGACTCGACGAACTCGCTCGTCCGCAAGGACATCGCCTGACCGCGCACGACGCGGGCGGTGTACGGCCAACCGAAGATGCTCAGCACCACGACGAGGAGGACCGGCCGGTTGCCCGCCGGCAGTGCCGACAGGAGCGCGATCATGAAGATGAGCGACGGGAACGCCATGAGGAAGTCCATGACGCGGGAGACGACCTGGTCGACCCACCCGCCGTAGAAGCCGGCGAGCATGCCGAGCACGACGCCGAGCACGGTCGTGACGATCGTCGCCGAGACGGCGATCGACAGCGACACCTGCGCACCGAAGGCGATGCGCGCGAAGATGTCGCGTCCGTTCCCGGGTTCGACCCCGAACCAGTGCTCGCCGGAGATCCCGCCGAGCGCACCGATCGGCACGCCGCCGAGGTCGGAGTCCACCGCCGACTTGTCGAAGGTGTACGGACCCCAGCCGCTGATCGCGGTGATCAGCGGGGCGAGGATCGCGAGCAGCACGACGAGCACGATGAAGGTGACGCTGAGCAGCACCGGGGGGCTCTTGCGGAGGGTGGCGATCACCCGCCGCGCGGGGGTGGGCGCACCGGCCGGCGCACCCACCTCCTCGGCGACGGTGGTCAGCTCACTGGGAACGGACGACGACATCTGCGGCTACCGGCCTTCCGACTACTCGCCGGCCGAGGACAGGCCGACGGACACGTAGTCGATACCGCCGGAGTAGCCGGCGTGGGAGTACGCACCGGCGACGTTGGCGCCGACGACCATGACGGTCTTCTCGAAGAGCAGCGGCACGGTCGGGACGAGCTGCTGGATCTGCTCGTCGAGCGCACCCCACGCGGCGTTCGCCTCATCGGTGTCGGTCATCGCGCGGATCTCGGCGATGCGCTGGTTGACGGCCGGGTCGTTCAGCTGGGCGATGTTGGAGTTGCCCTTCGGGAAGATCTGCGAACCGTCGAAGAGCGGCGGCAGGAAGGTCGAGCCGGAGGCCCAGTCCGGGCACCAACCGGTGATGGCGGCGTCGTTCTGCTGCGACGTCGTTCCGATGACCTCGTAGTAGGTCGAGGTGTCGATGAGGTTGAAGTTCACCGTGATGCCCGCCTTCGCGAGCGCCTGCTGCACCGCCTCGGCCTGCGCCTGCATCTTGGGCTGGCTGCGGATGTCGAGGGTGAAGGAGAAGCCGTCGGGGAGGCCCGCCTCGGCGAGGAGTTCCTTGGCCTTCTCCGGGTCGCCGGCGTTGTCCTTGCTCGGGTAGAGGTCGAAGTCGGTCTGACCGGCGACGGTCGGCGGCAGCATGGTGGTCGCGATGTCCGCGAGCTGCGAACCGCCCGAGGCGTCCTTCACCGACTCGCGGTCGATGGCGTAGGCGATGGCCTGGCGGACGAGCGGGTTGTCCATGTTGGGCTTCGTGGTGTTCAGGCCCATGTACGTGGTGCAGCCCTGGAGGCCGGAGATGGTGCGCGCCTTCAGCGCGGGCGTCTGGATCCGGGAGATGGAGGCCGCCTGCACGGATCCGGCGATGGCGTTGGCGTCGTCACCCTGGCCGGCGATCATGCGCTCGTCGATGGTCGAGGCGTCGAGGCCGAAGGTGAAGTCGAAGCCGTCCGGGTAGGCCTTGCGGACGTCGTCCGTCTTCGCGTCCCACTCGTCGTTGCGGACGAGCTTCAGCTGCGAACCGCGCTCGTAGCTCTCGACCTTGTACGGGCCGGAGGAGATCGGCATCTTGTCGAGGCTCGTCGTCGTCACCCGCTCGGTGTCGGCCGGGAACGGGACGAAGCTGTTCTGTCCGACGACGCTCGCGAAGTCGGCGAAGGGCTCCTTGAGGCTGAAGACGATGGTCTTGTCGTCCGGCGTCTGGATGGACGGCAGGTCACCGGTGATGTACGGACCCTCGTACGTGTCCGCGCCGGCGATGGTGAGGCGGGCGTAGGGCGACCCGACGGCGATGGCCGGGTCGAAGGAGCGCTCGACGCCGAACTTGACGTCTGCGCTCGTGATGGGGGTGCCGTCCTCGAACTTGAGGTCGTCCTTCAGCGTGAAGGTCCACTGGAGGCCGTCGTCGCTCACGGTGCCGAGGTCGGTCGCGAGGTCGGGGACCATCTCGGTGCCTTTGGCCCCTTCGCCCGTGGACTGCGTCGTCAACGTGCGGTAGATGAGGCGGTAGAAGTTGTTCACGCCACCGTCGAAGCCCTGGACCGGGTCGAGGTGGGAGAAGTCCGCGTTCAGGAGGACGTCGACGGTGCCTCCCTTGACCGGGGTGCTGGAGGGGCCCTCACCCGCCGAGCCCGAGCCCGCGGAGGTACACCCCGCGAGGAGGAGGACGGCCGCCGCCGCGAGGGCGGGGATGGAGAATCGTTGCTTCATGACGCTCTGCTTTCGTGTGGATCGGGCGGATGCCCGCGGATGGAGAGGGTGGAGCGGTGCGAGGGGAACGGGTCGAGGAAGGTCAGCGAGTGCGGAACCACACGCGCATGGCGCCGGGTCCGCGGTTGCCCCAGAGGGCGTAGGGGATGAGGGTCGCGGTGGTCTCGCGCATCGGCTCGGCGGGCGGTGGTGTCGCTCCAGCGGGCGTCGAGCCGCCGCCGGTCAGCGCCGGGTAGAGCACGGCCGGTGCCGGGGCGTCCGCCATGGCCGGGAGGAGGAGCGCGACGGCGTCGATGCGCTCGGTCTCGAGGATGCGGCGGTGCTCGACGACGGCGCGATCGGCGTCCGCCGGTAAGAGGCGGAGCAGGTCGAGGTCGGTCGTGCCGTCCTCCTGCTCGGCGCAGTAGACGACCGGTCCGCGCGCGAACGCCAGTGATCCGCGGAGGGCGTCGACCGAGGGGTGCGCGCCGTGCGCCCGGACCGGCATCGGGAGGTCGAGTTCGACCCGCTCCCCCGCCGTCCATCGGCGGGTGAGGCGGATCCAGCCGTCGACCGGTCGGGCGTCCACGGACTCACCGGCGACACGGACGGTGGCGTCCGTCGCCCAGCCGGGCACCCGCAGGGCGAGCTCGACCTCGGCGGTGTCGGCGGCGTCGACCGTGACGACGACCGAGCCGTCCCACGGGTACGCGGTGTCGACCGTGCAGCTGAAGCGCTCGGTCTCGATGGTCGCCGCGGTGTACTGGGCGAGCTCGATCCCCACCGGGGTGACCACGGCGAGGTGGTCCTGGAGCTCGGCGGTCCAGCGCACGATGTTCGGCGGGCAGCACGGGCAGCCGAACCAGCTGCGACGGAGCAGTCCGCCGTCGGGCTCCGCCCCGGAACGCTGGAGGTGGTCGGGTCGACGCTGGAGCGGGTTGTCGTAGAAGAAGGCCGTACCGTCGGCCGAGAGTCCGGCGGCGTAGGCGTTGTAGAGGACGGTCTCGAAGGTGTCGAGCACGGCTGCCGAACCCGTCGCGAGGTACATCCGCCAGGACCACTGCATGACCGCGATGGCGGCGCAGGTCTCGCTGTACGAGCGCTCGGAGGGGAGCTCGTACCGGTCGCCGATCGCCTCGTCGGAGTGGCGACTCCCGAGCCCGCCGGTGAAGTAGAGCTTCGTCTCGACCATGTCGTCCCAGAGACGCTGCAGGGCTGCGAGGAGGCCGTCGTCGCCCTGTTCGAGCGCGACGTCCGCGGCGCCGGCGGCCAGGTAGGCCATCCGGACGGCGTGGCCGGTCACGGAGTCCAGCTCGCGGAGCGGCGCCGAGTCCTGGAAGTACTCCGCCGGGAAGACCCGGAGTTCGACGGTGCCGTGGCCGCGACGGTCCACGAAGGCGGACGCCAACTCGAGGTAGGACCGCTCGCCCGTCTCACGGAACAGCTCGACGAGCGCCATCTCCACCTCGGGGTGCCCGCACACCTGTGGGTCGCCGTCCGGTCCGAACCGTCGGACGGCGAGATCGGCGAACGCCCGCGCGACGTCCAGCAGACGCCCGTCGCCGAGCCTCCGCTGTGCGGCCACGGCTGCCTGGATGAGGTGGCCGAGGTTGTAGAGCTCGTGCCCCCAGGCCAGGTCCTCCCAGGGCTCCTTGTCGATCTCGGGCGCCTGGAAGTAGGAGTTCAGGTAGCCGTCCTCTCGTTGGGCGGCCTGGATGACGGCGACGGCCTCCTCGTAGAAGTCGCGGACCGTTCGGGTGACCTCGTCATCGCCGTCGTCCTCGGCGAGCAGGTAGGCGAGCCCCTCGAGGGTCTTGAACACGTCGGTGTCGAGGAACGGGTAGCGGCCCCGGAAGGCACCCGTCGCGTCCTCGGGATCGGCGACCCTGGCGAGGTTGTCGAGGTTGCCGGCGAGTCGGAGCTGCTCGATCGCGTGCGGCGCGGTCGCCCGGCGGTTCCGCCGCTGCCACGCGCCGAGTTCACCCTCGCCCAACCGGACCCGTCCGGCGGCCACGGGAACACGGTGTCCGGCGACGGGGTGGACGGCACCTGCCTCGCGATCCGCGCGCACGGCGGCGCTCGCTGTTCGGGCGTCTTCATCGAAGCTCATGGGCGACAGGCCTTTCTGTACCGTGTGACACAGTACACCGATACCGGTTTGTGGTGGGTGACACATTACTCACTCGCTCCGGCGGACTGTCAAGCGCCGACGACCGATCCCAGGAGACGGAAACACCGCCGTAACGCAGGCCACTCAGCGAGTGCGGAGCCTCATGCGCTAGGGTTGAACCACTTGCGTTCGATCGCACCATCCGGTGCGGGGTTCGCTTGCGTCGTAGAACGCTCCCTCTCTCCCCTACATGGCATCCCAGCGGTGCATGCCAGGGTCGATGACACTTCATACGGCGAACGGATGCGCGACCCTGCGCCTTCGCCACCTCCCACCAGCGACGACGCCGACGGAAGCACGCCGTATCACCCATGCGAGAACTCGCGTGAGCGATGCAGCCCGTGAGGAATCACGACGGCCGTGCCCGCCACTGCAGCACTTGTGCGCCCGGCAGCCGTCATCGAAGCTCGTGGCCGTGCCTGAAAGAGACACACACCCATGACCGAAGCAGCCCCCATCACCTTCGACGCCCTCGGCGTCCCGGCACCACTCGTCGCCTCCCTCGCGAAGGACGGCAAGACGAGCGCGTTCCCCATCCAGATCGACACGCTCCCCGACACCCTCGGCGGCCGCGACGTCCTCGGCCGCGGCAAGACCGGCTCCGGCAAGACCCTCGCGTTCAGCATCCCGATGGTCGCCCGGCTCGGCGGCGCACTCGCCGGCGGCAAGCGCCGCCCGGGTCGCCCGCTCGGCCTGGTCCTCGCGCCGACGCGTGAGCTCGCCACCCAGATCGCGGCGGTCATGCAGCCGCTCGCCGACGCCTACTCCCTGAAGACCACCACGATCTTCGGCGGCGTCTCGCAGAAGCGTCAGGAAGAGGCCCTCCGCGCCGGCGTCGACATCGTCATCGCCTGCCCCGGTCGCCTCGAGGACCTCATGAAGCAGGGCTTCGTGAACCTCGACGCCGTGGAGATCACCGTCCTCGACGAGGCCGACCACATGGCCGACCTCGGCTTCCTGCCGGTCGTCACGCGCATCCTCGACAAGACGCCTCGCGGCGGACAGCGCCTGCTGTTCTCGGCGACGCTCGACAACGGCGTGGACAAGCTCGTCCGCAAGTTCCTCCAGAACGAGGTGCTCCACTCGGTGGACGAGGCGAACTCGCCCGTCGCCGCGATGACGCACCACGTCTTCACGACCCCCTCGGTGGAGTCGAAGAAGGACCTCATCCAGGCCCTCGCCTCCGGCAGCGGCCGTCGCATCCTCTTCATGCGCACGAAGCACCACGCGAAGAAGCTCGCGAAGCAGCTCACCGACTCCGGCATCCCCGCCGTCGACCTGCACGGCAACCTCTCGCAGGTGGCTCGCGACCGCAACCTCGCCGCCTTCAGCGCCGGGACCGCCAAGGTCCTCGTCGCCACCGACGTCGCCGCCCGTGGGGTGCACGTCGACGACGTCGAGCTCGTCATCCACGTCGACCCGCCGACCGAGCACAAGGCGTACCTGCACCGCTCGGGCCGTACGGCTCGTGCGGGCAGCGCCGGTGACGTCGTCACCCTCGCGATCCCCGGCCAGATGGACGACCTCAAGAAGCTCCTCCGTAAGGCCGAGATCAACGTCACCCCGCAGGCGGTCACCGCGACCTCGCCGGCGGTCCTCGAGCTCATCGGCGACGTCGCCGCCTACGTGAAGCCCGCGCCGCGCGCGGCCGTGCAGCCGCAGGGTGGTGGCGGCGGTGGTCGCTCGCAGGGTGCCAACGCGCAGCGCAAGCGCGCCGCGCGCGACGGCAACGGCCTCGGCAACGGTCACCGCGACCGCGATGGTGCCCGTGCCGGCGCGAGCCGCGACGGCGTTCCTCGCGAGGGCGGTCAGGGCGGCGGCGGTCGTCGTGGCGGTCGTCCCGCCGGCGGTCAGGGTGGCCAGGGCGGTCAGCGCTCCGGCGCCGGCCGTTCCGGTGGCGCCCGCGCCGGTGCCGGTGCAGCCACCGGTGGCAGCCGGACCCACTACAGCACCGGCTACGCCGCGAACTCGGGCGCTCCGGCGGAGTCCTCGCGTCCGCGCACGAACCGCCGCGCGTCCAGCAGCAACTAGCACCGACCCGCTCGATCGAAGCGCCGTCCCCCTCCGGGTGGGCGGCGCTTCGCCGTTCCCGCGGCCCCGATTTCGTCGGACGGGTGCTGTCGGGATACGGTTCCACCATGAACGCCACCGCAGTCGTCCGCCCGATCCGAGACGTCGACGCCGAGTCCCTGGGCCGTGTGCACGCCACGACCTGGCACGAGACCTACGACCACCTGATCAGCTCCGCCACCCTCGCGAACCTCTCTCCTCGCCGTATGGCCGAGCTGTGGACCCACTGGGCCGCGCAGGGCCCCGAGTACACGCACTTCGCCGCGCTCGTCGACGGCGAGATCGTCGGCTTCTCGGGCTCCGGCCCCGGCCGCGACGAGGACCTGCCGCGCGAGCGTGAGCTGTACTTCATCTACCTGCTGGACGCCTGGCACGGCACGGGCATCGGGCAGCAGCTCTTCGATGCCGCGATCCCCGACGGCCAGCCCGCCTACCTCTGGGTCGCCGCGGACAACCCGCGCGCGCACCGCTTCTACGAGCGCAACGGGTTCCACGCCGACGGCGCGGCGCGGACCGAGCCGTTCCTCGGCGAGACCATCGACGAGGTCCGCCTCACCCGCTGACCCCGCCCGGTCCCTGGCCCCTGAGCCAGCCCCGGTCCCTGAGCCGCTCTCCCGGTCCCTGAGCCTGTCGAAGGGTTAGCGCAGGCGGCCGACGGAGGCGAGGGCCGCGCGCAGCAGGGCGCCGCGACCACCCTCCATCTCGGCGGCGATCGCATCGGAGGACGCCGCCTCGGGCGTCATCCAGGTGAGTTCGAGCGCGTCCTGACGCGGCTCGCACGTCCCCGTCACCGGGACGACGTACGCGAGCGCGACGGCGTGCTGCCGGTCGTCGGAGTACGGCGAGAGCCCGGGGAGCGGGAAGTACTCGGCCACCTGGAACGGCACGGGCGACGCCGGGAGCAGCGGGAACGCCATCGGACCGAGGTCCTTCTCGAGGTGGCGGAAGAGCGCGTCGCGGATGGTCTCGCCGTACATAACACGACCGGAGACGAGCGTCCGCGTCATCTCGCCGAGGGCGGTCGCCCGCAGCAGCACGCCGACCTCCGTCACGACGCCGAAGCCGTCGACCCGGACGGGTACGGCCTCCACATAGAGCAGCGGGAGGCGGCGTCGGATCTCCTCGAGTTCGACGTCCGACAGCCAGCCCGGATTGGAATTGCCGGGGAGATCGGGTTCCGGGTTGGGATCTGGGGTGCGAACGCTCATAGCTCCTTCATACCGCATGGAGCCGAACGGCGATCCAGGCGGGCGGCGGTTCGACACGGCGTCCCCGGTGGACGCCGCGATCATAGGGGCCCCGCCCACCGGACGCGATGCCGGTCGCGGTGTCGGTGGTGTGCTGGATGATGGAACCCATGATCGAGGTGCTCGAGCGCTTCTCCCCCGCCACGCGCGACTGGTTCGAGGGGGCGTTCGTCGCGCCCACGCCGGCTCAGGCCGGCGCGTGGGAAGCGATCTCGCGCGGGGCGAACGCGCTCGTCGTCGCACCGACCGGTTCGGGCAAGACCCTGTCGGCCTTCCTGTGGTCGATCGACCGCCTGCTGTCCGAGGCGATCGCCGAGCACGGGGCGAAGCGGCGGACGGGCGTGCCGCTCAGTGGGCTCGAAGCCGACGAGGCGGAGGCGGCCGCCGCCCAGCGCGACCGCTCGCGCGGCACCCGCGTGCTTTACATCTCCCCACTGAAGGCGCTCGGGGTCGACGTCGAGCGCAACCTCCGGACCCCGCTCGTGGGCATCGCCCAGGCGGCACGACGCCTCGGCACCGAACCGCCGACGATCAGCGTCGGCGTCCGCTCCGGCGACACCCCGTCGGCAGACCGCCGGGCCATGGCCAAAGAGCCACCCGACATCCTCATCACCACACCCGAGTCGTTGTTCCTCATGCTGACGAGCGCGGCCCGGGAGACCCTGCGCACGGTCGACACCGTCATCATCGACGAGATCCACGCGGTCGCCTCGACGAAGCGCGGCGCGCACCTCGCGGTCTCGCTGGAGCGGCTCGACGCCATGCTCGACAAGCCCGTCCAGCGCATCGGGCTCTCGGCCACCGTGCGCCCGGCCGAGGAGGTCGCACGGTTCCTCGGCGGCCGGGCACCCGTGGAGATCGTCTCGCCGCCGGCGGCGAAGACCTTCGACCTCCGGGTCGTGGTCCCCGTCGACGACATGACCGATCCCGACGCCGGCATGCGGACACCGGGCGAGGCCGACGACGACGGCAGTGGCGGCGGCTTCACGGGCTACACCCCGAACAGCGACGGCGGTGGCGAGGACCGCGTCGGCAGCATCTGGCCGCACGTCGAGGAGGCCATCGTCGACCGCGTGCTCGCCCACCGCTCCACGATCGTCTTCGCCAACTCACGACGGCTCGCCGAGCGCCTCACCGCCCGACTCAACGAGATCAACGAGGCCCGGCTCAGCGAGAGCGCCCTCGTGACGCCGGGCGCCGGGCGCCCACCCGCCCAGCTCATGGCACAGAGCGGACAGACCCGCGGCTCGGCGAGCGTCGCGGCCGCAGCGGCCCGCCCCACCGCAGAGGAGAGCGACGACGACATCCCGCTGCTCGCCCGAGCCCACCACGGCTCCGTCTCGAAGGAGCAGCGCGCCGGCATCGAGGAGGACCTCAAGTCAGGTCGGCTGCGCTGCGTCGTCGCGACGTCGAGTCTCGAACTCGGCATCGACATGGGCGAGGTCGACCTCGTCATCCAGGTGGAGTCGCCGCCGAGCGTCGCCAGCGGCCTGCAGCGCGTCGGACGAGCCGGCCACCAGGTGGGCGAGGTCTCGCGCGGCGTCCTGTTCCCGAAGCACCGGGCCGACCTCATCAGCACCACGGTCGCGACCGAGCGGATGGAGGCCGGACTCATCGAGGCGATCGAGGTCCCCTCGAACCCGCTCGACATCCTCGCGCAGCAGACGGTCGCCGCGGTCGCACTCGACGAGCTCGGGGTGGAGGACTGGTTCGAGACCGTCAAGCGCAGCGCGCCGTTCGCCTCCCTGCCCCGTTCGGCCTTCGAGGCGACGCTCGACCTCCTGGCCGGCCGCTATCCTTCCGACGCCTTCGCCGAGCTGCGCCCGCGGATCGTCTGGGATCGTGACGCCGGGGTCCTGACGGGTCGACCGGGGGCCCAGCGTCTCGCGGTCACGAGCGGTGGCACCATCCCCGACCGCGGACTCTTCGGCGTGTTCATGGTCGGCGAGTCCGGCGCCGGGGCCCGCGTCGGGGAACTCGACGAGGAGATGGTCTACGAGTCCCGCGTCGGCGACGTCTTCGCCCTCGGTGCGACGAGCTGGCGCATCCAGGAGATCACCCACGACCGCGTGCTCGTGACCCCGGCGTTCGGCCAGCCGGGGCGGCTGCCGTTCTGGAAGGGAGACGGTATCGGACGCCCGGCAGAGCTCGGTCGCGCCATCGGCGCCTTCGTCCGCGAGCTCGACACCACGGGAACCGGGTCGACCCCGCGCCTGGAGGCGGCCGGACTCGACGAACGGGCCATCAGCAACCTCGTCGCCTACGTCCGTGAACAACGCGAGGCGACGGGCGTCGTCCCGAACGACACCACGCTCGTCGTCGAGCGCTCGCGAGACGAACTCGGCGACTGGCGGGTCATCCTCCACTCCCCCTACGGACTCCGCGTGCACGCACCGTGGGCGCTCGCGGTCGGCGCACGTGTGCAGGAGCGGCTCGGCGTCGACGGCTCCGCGGTGGCGAGCGACGACGGCATCATCGTGCGGCTTCCCGACACCGAGAGCGAGCCGCCGGGAGCCGAACTCTTCGTCTTCGAGCCGGAGGAGCTCGACGCCCTCGTGACGCAGGAGGTCGGCGGGTCCGCCTTGTTCGCCTCCCGGTTCCGCGAGTGCGCCGCGCGTGCCCTCCTGCTTCCGAACTACTCGCCGCAGAAGCGCTCGCCCCTCTGGCAGCAACGCCAACGGTCGGCCCAACTCCTCGAGGTCGCGAAGCAGTACCCGACGTTCCCGATCATCCTCGAGACGCTGCGCGAGTGCCTGCAGGACGTCTACGACCTCCCGGCCCTCGACCAGCTCGCGCGCGAGCTGCAGTCACGCGCGATCCGCATCGTCGAGACCACGACCGATCAGCCGTCGCCCTACGCCCGGTCCCTACTCTTCGGCTACGTCGGCGCGTTCATGTACGAGGGCGACAGCCCGCTCGCCGAGCGGCGAGCTGCGGCACTCGCGGTCGACAGCACCATGCTCGGCGAGTTGCTCGGTCGGGTGGAGCTCCGCGAACTCCTCGACCCCGGCGTCATCGAGCAGACCGCGCTCGAACTGCAACGTCTCGACCCCGAGCGACGACTCAAGGGGGTTGAGGGGGTCGCCGACGCGCTGCGGATGCTCGGTCCGCTCACCGTGGATGAGATCGCCGCCCGCACGACCTTCGACGGGGTCGCCGTGTCCGCCGACGGCGAGGCGAACCGGGGTGACGACCCGGACGCCTGGGTCCCCGACCCTGAGCGCTCCGCCGCAGCCGTCGCCGAGCTCGAACGCACGAAGCGCGTCATCCGCGTCCCGATCGCCGGGGAGGAACGCTTCGCCGCCATCGAGGACGCGGGCCGTCTCCGCGACGCCCTCGGGACGCCCCTGCCGATCGGCGTACCGGTGGCGTTCACCGAGCCGGTCACGGATCCGCTCGGCGACCTCCTCGCCCGGTACGCCCGCACCCATGGCCCGTTCACGACCGGGCAGGCCGCCAGGCGGTTCGGGCTCGGCACGGCCGTGGTCCAGCACACCCTCGCGCGCCTCGCCGACGCCGGACGCGTGGTCAAGGGCGAGTTCCTCCCCGCCGGCCGGCAGCAGTCGGGCGACGACGCCGACCGCAGCCCGACCGACGCCACCGAGTGGTGCGACGCCGGCGTCCTCCGCAAGCTGCGCATCCGCTCGCTCGCCGCGCTCCGCCACGAGGTCGAGCCTGTCGAGCAGCAGGCCTTCGCCCGGTTCCTGCCCGTGTGGCAGCACCTCGGCGGCACGCTCCGCGGGGTCGACGGCGTCGCGACGGTCATCGATCAGCTCGCCGGGGCACCCGTCCCGGCCTCGGCCTGGGAGTCGCTCATCCTGCCCTCGCGGGTCGCCGACTACAGCCCGGCCATGCTCGACGAACTCACCGCGACGGGCGAGGTCGTGTGGTCGGGCAGCGGCTCCATCCCCGGCAACGACGGCTGGGTCGCCCTCCACCTCGCGGACACGGCGCCGCTCACGCTGCCGCTGACCCCCACCCCGCACACGCCGGACGCCCTGCAGACGGAGTTGCTCGCGACGCTGGGCGGTGGCGGCGCGTATTTCTTCCGCCAGCTCGCGGAATCGGTCGGGTCGACGGACGACAAACTCCTCGTCGACGCCCTCTGGGAGCTCGTGTGGGCAGGGCTGGTGACCAACGACACCTTCTCCCCGCTCCGCACGCTCGTCGGTTCCGGAGGCGGCACCTCGGCCCATCGGGTACAACGGCAGACCCCGCGCGCGAAGCTGTACCGCGGACGCAACCTGCAGCGCCCCTCGATGTCCACGCGCGCGAGCCAGACCCTCGGCGGCCGATGGTCGATCCTGCCGCTCGCCGAGCAGGACGCCACCATCCGTGCCGTCGCGACCGGCGAGACCCTGCTGGAGCGCTACGGCGTCGTCACCCGGGGTTCGGTGGTGGCCGAAGGCGTCGTCGGCGGCTTCGCCCTCGCCTACCGGGTGCTGAAGCAGTTCGAGGAGAACGGCCGCTGCCGACGCGGGTACTTCGTGGAGCGACTCGGGGGCGCACAGTTCGCCTCCTCGGGCACGGTCGACCGGCTGCGGAGTTTCATCCGTACCGACGACGACCCACCGCTCGCCGCCGTGACGCTCGCCGCGACCGACCCTGCGAACCCCTATGGTGCCGCACTCGGTTGGCCCAGCCAGGAGGTCACCGGGGTGAAGCACCGGCCGGGGCGGAAGGCCGGCGCGCTCATCGTCCTCGTCGACGGTGCGCCCGTCTACTACCTCGAGCGGGGTGGCAAGACCGCACTGGTGTTCACGGAGGACGAGGACCAGCTCCGCGCGGGTGCACGGTCCCTCGCCTCGACGGTGACGGCGGGCCGCATCGAGAAGCTCGGGATCGAACAGGTGAACGGCACCTTCGTCCTCGGCACCCCGACGGGCCACGCCCTGCGGGAGGCCGGGTTCGTCGAGACACCGCGCGGATTGCGGCTCCGGCGTGGTTGAGCCAAGACGGCTGGGTGGTGCCACGGGTTGCGCCGGACACCGTGCCGGTGGCACCGTAGCCGGAACGGACGGAGCGGTTCATGCCAGAGGGTGACACGGTCTTCCAGGCCGCGCATCGGTTGCGACAGGCGCTGGCCGGCGAGGTCGTCTCCGGCTTCGACCTGCGCGTCCCCGCCTTCGCGACCGTCGACCTCCGCGGCGAGGTCGTCCACGACGTCATCCCGCGCGGCAAGCACCTCCTGCACCACATCGGCGACCACACCCTCCACACCCACCTGAAGATGGAGGGGCTGTGGCACGTCTACCAGCCGGGTGAGCACTGGCGGCGACCGGCGTGGAAGGCGCGCGCGATCGTGTCGACCGAGCACTGGGTGACCGTCGGGTTCGAACTCGGCCTCGTCGAGGTCTTCCCGTCACGCGAGGACGAGGAGCGGTTCGGCTGGCTGGGCCCCGACCTCCTCGGTCCCGATTGGGAGGAGGCTCGCGCCATCCGGAACCTCGAGGCCGACGGCCGCGAGATTCACGTCGCGCTCCTCGATCAGCGCAACCTGGCCGGGCTCGGCAACGAGTACGTCAACGAGCTGTGCTTCATCCGCGGGGTGTTGCCCACGAGGCCGAGCGCCGAGGTCGACCTCCCGGGCGCGGTCCGGCTCGGCTACCGCCTCATCAACGCGAACCGCGACCGCCGCAACCGGGTCACGACGGGCGATACGAGGCCGGGCAGGAAGACGTGGGTGTACGGACGCGACGGCCAGCGCTGTCTGCGCTGCGGGACCCGGATCCAGCGCGGCAAGCTCGGTGCCGACCCGACCGCGCTCCGCGACACCTACTGGTGTCCCCACTGCCAGACCTGACCCGGTCACCCGGTGGCCTGCTCAGTCGCCCCGGTGCTTCCGGCCCCCGACCCAGCCGAGCGGGATCGACAGCAGCAGCAGGAACAGCGCCTGCGTGCCGAGCCCCGGTACCGTCGCGGCGAGGATGAACGCGAGCAGCATGAGCCCGGTCGGCGCCCAGACGAGCGCCCAGGGGCGGGGCGGCATCGCAGCGGCCTCCTCACTGAGCAGCCCGTCCCGCTGGATCACCAGCTGCTGCAGTCGCACCGCGACCATCGACACGAGCATCGTCGCGATGTACAGCATGGGGGCGCCGCGGTCGTCCCCCGATGAGTCGAAGAGGAGCACTGTCGGCAGCGGCAGGAAGACGATGCCGGCGAGCCAGACGAAGTTGAGCGACACGAGCCGCCTTGAGTAGCCGACGGTGCGCTCGAAGATCCGGTGGTGGTCGCGCCAGAAGTTCGCGATGACCACGAAGCTCAGCGCGGCCGCGGCCAGCCCCGTCCAGTTCTCGGCGAGGAACGCGGCCACGGGGCCGCCTCCGTACTCCTGCGCCAGATCGACGAGCGGGAGGATGATGAGCGTGATGGCGATCGCGACGACGGCGTCACTGAAGTTGACGACGCGATCGAGGCCGCGTTCCGTCGTCGGACCGTGGCGACGGTCCCTCGGTGCGCGGTCTCCGTCGTCGGCCATGGTCAGCTCACGTCCGCGTCGTCCGTCGCGGTCCCCTGCACCATCTCGACCCACCGGGCGAGGAAGGCCGCGCCGGCCTCGTCGTGGATGAGCGTCGGGTGGGTCAGGATCGGGTACGGCTTCTCGGGGACGCCGTCGGCGGGCCGCACATCGACGTGTTCGACCGTGTAGCCGTGCTCGAAGAGCCAGTCGGCCATCGCGTAGTCGCTGCGGGAGTCCCCGACCGTCCGCCAGGCGAGCGGGAGCGCGCCGCCGTCGGCCTCGAGGAGCTCGAGCGCGCGCTGAGCCCCGAGGTCCTTGCCGAGGCGCACCGACTCGATGTCGGTGGAGATGATGGTCGGGTCGATCCGGTACTGGACGAGGCCGGCGTCGTCGGGGTAGCGCCCGGGGGCGTGGTCGACCCCGAACCCGCGACGGGCGAGCTCGGCCCGGGCGTCGTCGTCGAAGTGCTTCCGCACGACCGCGTAGTCCGCCGCCGGCACCTCCACGTGCTGTTCGACGGAGACCATCGCGCGCTTCGTGTGGTCGAAGAAGACCGTCTCCGCGTACCGTTCGTCGACGAGGCGCTCGATGGCGGCCCCGTACCCTTCGGGCATCGCCACCTCCTCGTCGAGCCGCAGCTCGTCGACGCCTGCCGCGGAGAACCCGAACCAGACGGCGCCCTTCTCGCAGATGCCGTAGAGCCGCACGTCGTCGTCGAGCCCGGCGGCGAGGAGCGGCGGGACGACGACCGCCCGGAGGAACGCGTCGCTGCGGCCGGTGTTGAAGGCGATCGGGATGCCGGCGTTCGCGAGGGTCGCGAGGTCCTGAGCGATGCTCGGGAGGTTGATCGTCCGGGTGATGGGACTGGCGATGGGGCCGTCGACGTCGAGGAGGAGACCGAGGATGGGGCGGGGCGCGTTCACGGGTCTCAGCCTAACGAGCACCTGGCGTGAGTAGACTCACTCCACCATCACCGGTGTTCGAAGGAGATCACTCGTGTTCACCAGCCCGCATCCCGACGTCGAGATCCCCGATCTGAGCGTCTACGACACCCTGTTCGGCGGCATCGCCTCGAGCGACCTCGATCGCATCGCCCTCCGGGACGGTACGAGCGGCGCCGAGACGAGTTACCGGCAGCTCATCTCGCAGATCAACGCGCTGGCCGGCGCCCTCGCGGCGGCCGGGATCGGCATCGGGGACGTCGTCGCCCTGCACGCCCCGAACGTCCCCGCCTTCGCGACCGTGTTCCACGGGATCCTCCGTGCCGGAGCGACGGCGACGACGGTGAACGGCCTGTACAACGCGGAGGAGATCGAGGCGCAGCTCCTCGACGCCGGCGCGACGATGGTGTTCACCGTCTCCGCCCTCCTGCCCCAGGCGTGGGCTGCGGCGAGCGCCTGCGACATCCCCTCCGACCGCGTCGTCGTCCTCGACGGCGCAGAGGGTCACGCCTCGCTCACCGATCTCCTCGTCCGACGCCTCCCCGCACCGGACGTCTCGTTCGACCCGGCGACGCACGTGGCGGTGCTGCCCTACTCGTCCGGCACGACCGGGCGGCCGAAGGGGGTGATGCTGTCGCACCGGAACCTCGTGGCCAACGTGCAGCAGTCGATCCCGCAGCTGGGCATGCGGCCCGACGACCGGATCCTCGCGGTCCTCCCGTTCTTCCACATCTACGGCATGACGGTGCTGTTGAACCTCGCACTCGCGTGCCGGGCCTCCCTCGTCACCATGCCGCGGTTCGACCTCGCGGAGTTCCTCCGGATCATCCAGGACTTCCGGTGCAGCTACGTGTTCATCGCGCCGCCGATCGCGGTCGCGCTCGCGAAGCACCCGCTCGTCGACGAGTTCGACCTGTCGAGCGTCCACACGATCTTCTCCGGTGCCGCGCCGTTGGACGCGACGCTCGGACGGGCAGTCGAGGAGCGCCTCGACTGCCGGCTGCGGCAGGGGTACGGCATGACCGAGCTCAGCCCGGTGAGTCATGCGATCGCGTTCCAGGCGGAGGGCGCCTCCCTCGACAGCGTCGGGACGAGCCTGCCGAACATGCGGTGTCGGATCGTCGACCCGGAGACCGGTGTGGAGGTCGAGTACCCCGCAGCCGGTTCGGACGAGGAGAGCGCACCCGGTGAGCTGCTGTGCGCCGGGCCGAACGTCATGCTCGGGTACCTCGGCAACGAGGAGGCCACACGCGCGACGCTCGAGGACGACGGCTTCCTCCACACCGGCGACATCGCGACCGTCCGCGGCGACGGCACCGTGCGGATCATCGAGCGGTTGAAGGAGCTCATCAAGTACCACGGCTACCAGGTGGCGCCGGCGGAGCTCGAGGCGTTGTTGCTCGGCCATCCGGCGATCGCCGACGCCGCCGTCATCGGGGTCTCCGACGAGGACGGCCAGGAGGTGCCGAAGGCGTTCATCGTCCTCCAGGCGGGGCAGGACGTGACCTCGGAGGCACTCATGGCGTGGGTCGCGGAGCGCGTCGCGCCGCACAAGAAGATCCGCCGGGTCGAGGTCGTCGAGGTCATCCCGAAGTCCACCTCGGGCAAGATCCTCCGCAAGGACCTGCGGGCGGCGGAGGCCCTTCGACAGGCTCAGGGACCGGTGGCGGCTCAGTGACCGACGGCGGCGACCATCCGGTCGAAGGCGGCGTCGAGTTCCGGGTCGGCCGGCTGCCACTGCGGGTTCGCGTCGTGGAACGCGACCATCTCGGCCGCGCCGTCCCAGAACGGGATCGACGGACGGAACTCGGGCACGAGGCTCCGGATCCGGGTGTTGTCGAAGATCATCGGGAACGCCTTGTCGCCGAGGAGCGTCGGGCCGAGTGCCGGGTGGATCTCGTCGATGAGGTCGGACGGAACGTGCACGATCTGCGCCTCCACCCCGGCCGCGTCGGCGATCCATCGGGTGATGTCGTTCCAGCTCGGCGCGTGGTCGCCGGTGATGTGGAAGGCCTCACCGAGCACGTCGCGGCGGCCGAGGAGCCCGACGAACCCGACGGCGAAGTCCTCCGTGTGCGTGATGGTCCAGAGGGTCGTCCCGTCGCCGTGCACGACGACGGGCTTGCCGGCGCGCATGCGGTCGAGGTCCGTGCGGCGGCCCATCGTGGGGATGAGCGTGCGGTCGTAGGTGTGCGAGGGGCGCACGATCGTGGCCGGGAACCCCTGCCCGCGGTAGGCGTGGACGAGGACGTCCTCGCAGGAGATCTTGTCGCGCGCGTACTGGGAGAACGGGTTGCGGAGCGGGGTCGACTCGACCACGGGAAGGCGCTGTGGCGGCTTCTGGTACGCCGAGGCGGAGCTGATGAACACGTACTGACCGATGCGTCCGGCGAACCGGTCGATGTCGGCCTGCACCTGCTCCGGCGTGAAGGCCGTGAACTGCGCGACGACGTCGAACTCGCGGGCGCCGAGGACCTCGGTGACGGCGTCCGTGTCGCGGATGTCCGCTCGGAGGAGTTCGACCTCCTCGGGGAGCGGGCGGACGTGGGACAGACCGCGGTTCAGGACCGTCACGTGGTGGCCGAGCGACACGGCTCTGGCGACGGACGCCGAGGAGATGATGCCGCTGCCGCCGATGAACAGGATGCGCTTCGTCGTCATGGCGTCCATCCTCGCGCACGAGGGCCGAACTCGCCCAGTCTTGCCACGATCCGATCGTGAGGACCTTCGTGGGCACTTCGACAAGCTCAGTGACCGGGCCTGTCCGGTCCCTGAGCCTGTCGACGGGCGCAGAAGGGTCACCCCTGTCCGGTCCCTGAGCCTGTCGAAGGGCGGGGACGGCCTCAGTAAGCGGAC
Organism: Plantibacter sp. Leaf314; assembly: GCF_001423185.1. Taxonomy (NCBI): domain Bacteria; kingdom Bacillati; phylum Actinomycetota; class Actinomycetes; order Micrococcales; family Microbacteriaceae; genus Plantibacter; species Plantibacter sp. Leaf314. Next base: position 1,377,772 of record NZ_LMOB01000001.1, read on the forward strand.
AGGGTCAGCGCTCGCGCTTGACGAACGCCATGGCGCCGACGACGAGGGCGAGCAGCACCCCGGAAACCAGTCCCCACACGACCGGAGCCTCAGGTCCGAGGACCAGGAACATCAGCAGCGCGGCGACCGCGAGGACCCCGGCGACGACGAGCGCCATCGTCCATTCGTTCCGTCGCATCCCACCAGCCTAGGCTCCCGCCGCCACGGTCCGGTGACGCGGGAACCGTTGAGACGTGTCGGGAACGGCCTTGGCTCAGGGGCGCGGCTCGTCTTGCGCCCTTGTTGTTGTGCGGGGATGGCTTCGCTGCTCGTGTCGCGCGGCGGGTACCCAATTTCCATGGGATCAGGCAGGCGCATCGATACCCTGGGCGAATGAGGTTGATCCGGCGTGAATGGGGTACAAGGTGAGACTGGTCTTCGGGCGCGCTAGTGGGACCATCCGTGAAGCTGTGACGCTGGACGAACTCCCTAGGTTTACGGTGATCTCTGGGCCGAATGGATCCGGCAAGTCGAATCTGCTCAACGCGATCTTGGACGGGTCCCTCTCGGTGGATGGGCTACCTGTCGTCAACGTCGGGCAGCCGCAGCAAGGCGTTCGAATGTTCCGCCTCGCGGAGCTTGTTCCCCTTGCCGATGGCGCGCAGTCCCCCGCCGCTTACCGCGAGCGTTACGTGCAAGCGTTCCAGCAGTTCGACAACTACCGGCGGGACATTCGGCAGTCCTACAGCCGTATTCCTGAATCCGAGTGGGCAGAAACACTCCAACACGCAACCGTTCAGAACCGATGGGTCTCCGAAGCAGCACTTCAGATCCTCCTCGAGCGCTCGGGCCACTCCATCTTGGAACTGGAGCTCGACGACTTCCGCGAGCATCACCCTCTAATCGATGGCGTTCGCGACCCGTTTGCTATCAGCGCTACCGAAATCTTCCTCTCCTACCACGACCGGTACAACCGAAATCGATTCGAGCAGTGGCGCGTTGAGCAAGGCGACCAGGGTCTTTCGCCGCTGACACAGGATCAGTTCGTCGCGAACTACGGGCCAGCTCCGTGGGACCTCCTGGACGAGACCCTGGCCTTCATCGGCCTTGGGTACAAGTTCGTGCCTCCTCAGGGGGTCGAAGATTCTCTGAGCTACGTGGCTCGCCTAGAACATCTCGACACCGGCGATGTTGTGCTAACGGACCAACTCTCAAGTGGCGAGAAGACGCTGCTGACGGTCGCGCTCACTCTCTTTACCGGCGAGCGTCTCGACCGATCAATCGAGATGCCACAGGTGCTGCTGCTCGACGAAGCGGACGCGAGCCTCCATCCGATGATGATCCGAAGCTTACTCACCGTAATAGTGGAACTATTTTGCGATCGATACGGCGTAGACGTGGTTCTCACGACGCACTCGCCGACCACTGTGGCACTCGCACCCGAGTCGGCTCTTTTTGTCATGAGGAGGAACGACTCTCCTCGCTTGATCAAAGCGACCCGTGATGAAGCGCTCGCCAGTCTGATCGTCGGCCTACCGACTCTCAGCGTCAGTACTGACAATCGCCGACAAGTATTCGTTGAGAGCGAAGACGACGAGAGCTGCTATCAGGCACTTTATGACCTGCTCAGAAAAAAACTAGGATCACCGATCTCGCTGCACTTCATCGCGTCCGGGCGCGGTGGTCAAGGCAATTCAGACGCCGTTCTTCGGCTTGTAGCCCAGCTCCGCGCGTCAGGTAATGACAGGGTGAGCGGGCTTGTGGATCGGGACGTCCGAGGCGGGGCGCCTGAAGGCATTCACTACTGTGAGCGCAGGTACGCGATCGAGAACCTAATTCTCGACCCACTCGGAGTCGGCTTGCATCTAATGCGTCGCGGGATGCTGAGCGGTGCAGACGTCGGCGATGACTCGCTTCGCCACTTCCAGGTTGGCGGAGCGAGCGCACAAACAATCGTTGACATAGTGACGCAGCGAGTCCTTGGATCTTCCGGGCCGCGTGAGCCGGTCGACTATGTCGGTGGGTTCAGCTGTCAAGTTTCGACTGCTTGGCTGAATCGTCAAGGTCATGCTCTCGAAGCCGCGATCGTCGCGGCATTTCCCGGTCTCAACCAAGAAGGGCGTGGTCTGAAGCGTCGACTCATCGAATCGGCATACGGAGACGTACCGACGTGCATACCGAGCGACGTCGTCAGCCTCCTTGAGGAGGTCCTTGTTGATGCGTAGCCGACTCGGGCTGACAGGGCAGCTTGCTGGGTCTGACTTCTAAAGAGCACCAGGTATCGCCGATGAGGTTCAGGCTCTTAGGAGCGCGGTACCTCACCTGCGGGAGGGGGATGAGAGTTCACACGGAGAGCGAGGTTCTCACCGATATATTCGTCCCACCGTGCGGAGCACGGCTGCGGCATTTCAGACAAGCCAAGGGAAAGTGTCATTGTTAGCCGTCCGAATCGGGCCCGTCGGCTTGACATCTAGTGTCGTCTCATGGCGTTCCTGAACAGACGGACCGCCGGGACAGCTCAGTGGTGGTCGGCGAGCATCTCCTCGGTCCGTTCCCAGAGTCGCCGCGCGAGGACGACGTCGGACGCGAGCTTGTTGGCCCGCGCAGGCTTCCGCTTCACGAAGTAGCCGCCCGACGTCCAGTCGATGCCCGGCTGGCTCTCGGCCAACCAGAAGAGGGTGTCGGCTCCCTCCTCGGGGGTGTTCAGGAGGTGACGGCCGAGCGGCGTCGCGTACAGGAGTCGCATCGCGCCGTCCGGCGAGCTGGAGAAGTTCGTGGAGATGACGCCCGGGTGGAACGCGGCCGCGGACAGCCCTCGCGGGCCATAGCGGCGGTCGAGCTCCTTGGTGAAGAGGATCTGCGCGAGCTTCGCGTTGCCGTACGCGCGCGTCGGCGAGTAGGACCGCTCGGCGTCGAGGTCGTCGAGGTCCAGCTTCCCGAAGAGGCGGTTGGCGACGCTCGAGGTGTTGATGACGGTCGCGTCCGACTCGATGAGGCGGTCGAGCAGCAGGTGGGTCAGGAGGGCCGGAGCCAGGTAGTTGATCTGGAACGTCTGCTCGTGCCCGTCCGTCGTGACCCGACGGTCGGCACCGAAGATGCCGCCGGCGTTGTTGGCGAGGACGTCGATGCGCGGATAGCGCTCGAGGAGCTGCTCGGCGAGCAGGCGGACCTGGGCCAGCTCGGCGAAGTCGCAGACGAACGACGCCGCCCCGACCCGTTCGGCGACGGCGCCGGTCTTCTCCGGCGACCGACCGACCACGACGACGTGCTCGCCCGCCTCGGTCAGGGCCTTCGCTGCTGCAGCACCGATCCCATCGCTCGCCCCGGTGAGGACGATCACCCGGTCGCTCACGCGGAGGACTTCCGGGGCCGAGGCTCGGTCACGGGCGCCGGTCTCGTCGGCATCGCCTCGGGGACCTCACGACCGATGGCCAGGTCGCCCGTCTTGTTCGCCTCCTGCATCATCGACTCGAGCCAGCTGCGGTTGAGTTCCGGACGCTGCTCCTGGTCGAACTCGAACTGCAGCGAGATCGACGGGTGCACCCAGATCGTCACGCGTCCACCACCGGTCTCGAGCGAACGGGGCCAGGAGATCGTGAACGACTCGTTGCGACGCAGTTTCATCACGGCGATCGACTTGACGTGCGCGAGCATCCGGTCGTCGAGTTCGAGCTCCCGCGACGAGCTCCCGTAGATCAGCTTTCCCAACAGATGTCTCCCTCTGAGCCGGTCATCCGCGCGCACCCGGATCCGGGCCACACGACGCCCGAGCACGACGGGCGTTGTCCCCATCGTAGGCGAACGGGTGATCGCCGTCGTGCCGGTTGACGGGCTGGCGTCAGCCCAGTTCAGGGGACCGGGGTGTTGCCCCCCGAGGCCTCGCGAGTACGTCAACTTCCCCGGAAAATCAAGGAATTTCGGTCCTGTTTCGTGGACCTGGCAAAGCCCTGGGCGTCGGCGTCCACGACCAAACCACGGTTCGCGACGAGCCCGAACGGCGTGCATGACCGTGAAGCCCGAATCTTCCGTCGTGCACCCGAGCAAGTCGTCCGTCCCCGAACGATCCGTCGCTCCCGGGGCTCGTCCCCGCCGTGCACGCCAGCCGTTGCGTCTGCCCAAGCTCGTCTCCCAGCTGGTCACCTTCGGCCTCGTCGGCGGCACCGCGTTCGTCGTGGACGTCGGCGTGTACAACCTGCTCCGGTTCACCGTGCTCGACGACAAGCCGATCGGCGCGAAGGTGATCTCCGTCGCAGTCGCCACGATCGTCGCGTGGCTCGGCAACCGGGCGTTGACGTTCCGGACCGAGCACCGCCGCGGGGTGTGGAAGGAGGGGGCGTTGTTCGCCCTCATGAACGTCCTCGGCCTCGGGATCGCCGCGGGATGCCTGTTCGTCTCGCACTACGTCCTCGGCTACACGACCGCCCTCGCCGACAACATCGCCGGGAACGGTGTCGGGCTCGTCCTCGGGATGGTGTTCCGGTTCCTCGCCTACCGGTACGTCGTCTTCCGGCCCGCCCGGTCGGCGAGCAGCCGCAGGCACCACGCTGCAACCCCGACGACGCCCGAGCACCCGACGGCCGCGGCGACACCAGCCCCGGCCGTCCGAGCCACGACCGCTCGCCGATCCGCACCGACCCATGCCCTGCCGACCTCTGGAGGCCTGTCCTGATGGCACCCGTCCTCGCCCCGCTCCTCGGAGCGCTCGCACATGCGTCCGCCCGCCCGTTCACTAGTGCGGACGAACCCGCTCCCCTGCTCACCCCGCAGCCCACGGCACCAGCGGAACCGCTGCCGAACCGCGGCACCCTCGTGGACCCGACGGCGGTCGGCGATCCCGGCTCCTGGAGCGTCGGCGAATGGCTCGGCTATGGCACCCTGCTGCTGTTCGCCGCAGCGCTGACGATCATCGCGGTCACCACGCTCTACTGGATGCTCCACGCCTGGCGGTCGACCGGCCACCTCAAGAACACGGGCTTCGCAGCGGTCCCGCTGCCCGCGAAGCACTCGTTCACCCTGCTCGTCCCCGGCCGGCACGAGGAGGAGGTCATGGGCCAGACGCTCGACCGCCTCGCCGAACAGGACCACCCCGACTTCGAGATCATCGCGATCGTCGGCCATGACGACCCGGGGACCGAGCGCGTCGTCCGCGAGGCCGCCGCCCGGCACCCCGAGCTCATCAAGGTCGTCGTCGACGACAGCGTGCCGAAGAACAAGCCGAAGGCCCTCAACCGGGCCCTGCAGATCGCCCGTGGCGACGTCGTGGGCGTGTTCGACGCCGAGGACGAGGTGCATCCCCGCCTGCTCACCCTCGTCGACTCCCGCTTCACCGAAAGCGGCGCCGACGTCGTGCAGGGCGGCGTGCAGCTCATGAACTTCCAGTCCAGCTGGTGGTCGCTCCGGAACGTGCTCGAGTACTACTTCTGGTTCCGGTCCCGCCTGCACTTCCACGCGAACTCGCGCTTCATCCCGCTCGGCGGGAACACCGTGTTCGTGAAGAAGACGTGGCTCGACTGGTCGGAGGGGTGGGACGACGGCTGCCTCGCCGAGGACTGCGAGCTCGGCGTCCGGCTCTCGAGCGCCGGCGCGACGGTCGTCGTCGCCTACAGCCCGGAGGTCGTCACCCGTGAGGAGACCCCCGGCACCCTGAAGTCCCTGTACAAGCAGCGCACGCGCTGGAACCAGGGCTTCCTGCAGGTGCTGAAGAAAGGCGAGTGGCGGAAACTGCCGACCTTCCGTCAGCGGATGTTCGCCCGGTACCTGCTGTCGATGCCGTTCCTCCAGGCGGCGACCGGACTCCTCATCCCCGTCTCGGTCCTGCTCGTGCTCTTCGCGAAGGTGCCCGCCCCGATCGCCCTGCTGACGTTCATCCCGCTCGCGCCGACGATCGTCACCCTCGCGGTGGAGGCCTCGGGGCTCGGCGAGTTCGGTCGCCTCTACGGCCAGAAGGTCCGCCTCCGCGACTACGCCCGGCTGATCCTCGGCACCTTCCCGTACCAGATCTTCCTCGGCGCAGCAGCCGTCCGCTCCGTCTTCCGCGAGTGGAAGGGCGACCACTCCTGGGAGAAGACGGAGCACACCGGCGCCCACCGCAGCGACGAGGTCGCCGAGGCGACCGAGGCCGCACCCGTCGCCGTCGACCTGCCCGACCGCGCACCCGAGCTCGTCCTCCAGAACGGAGCAACCCGATGACCGGCATCCTCGAACGACCGGCCGCCCCGGGCCGTCCGCAACTCCACCTGGAGAGCGACCGCCTCGGCTGGCTCGCCTCCGGGCCACCGACCCAGCGAGGCCCTGGCGTCGTGCGCCGCTGGCTGTCGCGCCACGGCCGTACCCTGGCCTTCCTCCTGCCCGTGCTCGCCATCGCCGCCGTCGTGCAGGCGATGAACCTGGGTGGATCCCCGCAGCGCATCGACGACGAGGGCACCTACACGGCCCAGGCGTGGAGCGTGCTGAAGCTCGGTGAGCTCGCGCACTACACCTATTGGTACGACCACCCGCCGCTCGGCTGGCTGCAGATCGCGGCGTACACCGGGCTGACCGGCGCCTTCGACCGCTACGACATCGCCGTGATCGCGGCGCGTGAAGCCATGCTGGTCGCGACGCTGATCGCCGTCGTGCTCGTCTGGGTCCTCGCCCGACGCCTGCACCTCAGCCGGGCCATGGCCGCCGTCGCCGCGCTGGTGTTCGCGATCTCGCCGCTCGCCGTGCAGTTCCACCGCACCGTCTACCTCGACAACGTCGCGGTGCCGTGGTTGCTCGGTGCTTTCGTCCTCGCCACCAGCCGCAAGCACCAGCTCGTCGGCTTCGCCGGGTCCGCCGCCGCGTTCGGCATCGCCGTGCTCAGTAAGGAGACCTTCCTGCTCGCCCTGCCCTTCCTCGCCTGGACCATGTGGCGCGCGGCCCGCAAGGAGACCCGGCGGTACACGCTGCCGGTGGCTGCGACCATCGTCGTCGTCATCGGTTTCACCTACGTGCTCTTCGCCGCCATCAAGGGCGAACTCTTCCCGGGCCCCGACCGGGTGAGCCTCCTCGGCGGGGTCTTCTTCCAGCTCGGATCGCGCGTCGCGAGCGGCTCGCTGTTCGACCCCGCGAGCCTGTCGGCCAAGACGCTCAGCATGTGGTGGCAGTTGGACGCGGCGCTCCTCGTCGCCGGAGCGGTCGCCGCCGTCGCCGGACTGTTCGTCAAACGGCTGCGGGTCATCGCGGCCATGACCGTCTTCCTCGGGCTGTTCATGCTGCGTCCGGGAGGATACCTGCCCGTGCCGTACGTCATCATGCTGCTGCCGTTCATGACGATCCTCATCATGGGCGTGACCGGGGTGGCCGTCCGTCGACTCCGTCGGCGCTCCGCGCTCGAGACAGGTGCACCCCGCGGTCGCCGCATCGGTGGACGCGCTGCGGGCGCCGTCTGGATCGCCGCCGTGCTCGCGGCAGCCGTCGTCGCCGTCCCGAACACCGCGACCCAGCTCCGCGGATTCCTCCTCGCCGACCTCGACAAGCCCGTCCGGCAGGCCCAGCAGTGGGTGCAGACGAACGTGCCCCAGGAGTCCCGGGTGATCGTCGACGACGCCATGTGGGTCGACCTCGTCGAGAGCGGCTTCGACCGCGACAACGTCATCTGGTACTACAAGATGGACACCGACTCCGCCGTACAGGCCAAGTCGCCGAACGGCTGGCGCGACGCCGACTACATCGTCACCACCGACTCGATGCGGACGTTCCCGACGACGTTCCCCGAGGTGAAGGGTGCGATCGACAACTCCGAACTCGTCGCGACGTTCGGCTCCGGAACGCAGGCCGTCGAAGTCCGTCGCATCGACGCCGACGGGCTCGACGCCGCAGCGGAGCGGGGTGCCGGACGCACGGCGGCTCGGGCGGCGCTCGGTGCGCAGCTCCTGCAGAACCCGTCGCTCAGCGTCTCGGCGGAGGCCAGGCAGACCCTCGGCGACGGTCAGCTCGACTCCCGCGCCCTGCTCGCCCTCGGACAGGTGCTCGCCACCACCCCGGTCCGGCTCGAGAGCACCCCGGTGCTCGACGGCGAGACCGGAGACGTGCGCCGGACCATGGTGCTCCGCACCGGTGACGAGGCGGGCGACAGCCGCCTGGCCGACTCGATCCGGTCGATCCAGGGCGAGTACGCCGCCGACCGGGTCGAGCAGACGGCGGAGGGCGTCCGCGTCACCTACTCCGTCGTCGAACCCGACCTCGTCCGCTGACCACCCACCCGAGTTCCGGCTCCGGCCGGACACCCGAACCGACCGAACCCCAGAACCACCCGAAGAACAGGAGTTCCACCATGCGAACCACCACCACGAGGCGAATCGCCCTCAGCGGCCTCGCCGCCGTCGCGACGGCAGCACTCATCGGCTTCGGCACCACCGCCGCGAACGCCGCCACGACCGACGCGTCCGGCGGCGGCTGGATCCGCGTCGGCCACCTCTCCGCCGACACGAAGTCCGTCGACGTGAAGCTCTCGGCCCTCTCCGGCGGTGCGGCCGTCTTCGAACTCGACGACGTCGCCTACGGACAGGTCTCGCCGTACACCGACCTCGCCGCCGGCACCTACGTGGTGTCGATGGTCCCCGCCGGCTCCCCCGACAGCACGAAGCCGGTCATCAGCACCAACGTGACCATCACGGCCGGGGAGGCGGCGACCGTCGCCGCCTACGGTCCCAACAAGGACCTGCAGACGAAGGTGTTCGAGGACGACCTCACCGGTCCGACCGAGGGCGCGGCGCGCATCCGGCTCATCCAGGCGTCGACCGACGTGAAGAGCGTCGACGTCAGCACCTCGACCGGCATGCCCATCGCGAAGGGCGCCACCACTGGAACGGCGACCGACTACGCCAGCGTCCCCGCCGGCCCGTGGGACCTCAAGCTGACCGGCGGCAAGCAGGCCGCAGAAGCCTCGGTGAACCTCGCACCCGGCACCGTGAGCACGCTCTTCGTGCTCGACAACGCTGCAGGTGGCGTCACCCTGATGCCCGTGCTCGACAGCTCCGCCGCCGGGAACGCGCCCGAAGGGCCGGTCGAGACCGGTGGCGGCGGGCTCGCGAAGGACTCGTCGGCGCTGCAGAGCGTGTTCGACGACCTCGACGCGAAGCTCGTGCGGCTCGTGCAGGAGATCGGGACGGCGGCGAGCTGAGCATGAGCGCCAAGAAGACGATCGGCATCGCGGTGACGGCGGTCGCCGCGGTCGCCGCCACCGCCGTGATCGCCTCGCTGGCCACCGGCTTCCCGGCGGACCTCCCAGGGCCACCGGCGGCGTCACCCGGCACCGTCGAGGCCGGCAGCGGTCCGCAGCCGACCGCGACGGACCGCTCCGCCACCCAGGCCGCGGAGGCGTTCCTCTCGGACTGGGTGGACGACGGCCGGGTCGTGCGCCGCGACCAGGGTGACGACACCGTGAGCGAGGGCCAGGCCTACGGCCTGCTCATCGCCGCGGGTGTCGGCGACGAGCAGGCGTTCACCGGGATCTGGGACTGGACCGAGGCGAACCTGCAGCGACCGGACGGGCTGCTGGCCTGGCGCTGGAGCGACGGCAAGGTCGTCGACGAGGAACCCGCCAGCGACGGTGACCTCGATGCCGCCCGGGCCCTCGTCATCGCCGGGAAGCGCTTCGACGAGCCGCGCTTCACCGATGCGGGCGTCAAGCTCGCCGGGGTGATCGCGGACCGCATGACCGTCGAGACCGCCGCGGGTCGCATCCTGCTGCCCGGCACCTGGGCGGCAGCGACCGAACCCTACGCGTACAACCCGTCGTACGCCTCCCCCGTCGCCTTCTCGGTGTTGGGCGCGGCGACGGGCGATCCCCGTTGGGCCGAGCTGCAGGCCGGTTCCGCTGCGGTCACGTCCGCCCTGCTCGACGAGAGCCCGCTCCCACCGGACTGGGCGCAGGTGCACGCCGACGGCTCGGTCGACGCGATGCCCGGTGCCGCCGGGACGGGACAGAGCGTCCGCTACGGCTACGACGCGGCCCGACTCCCGATCCGCTACGCCGAGTCGTGCGTCCCTGCCGATCAGGCGACGGCCGCTCGACTCGTCTCGACGCTCGCACGCTCGAAGGAGCTGCGCGCGGAGACCGACCTCGGTGGTTCGCCGCTCACCTCCGACCAGCACCCGCTCGCCCTGGAGGCCAGAGCCGCCGCGCGCGCCGCGGTGGGCAACCTGCCGGAGGCGGCGGACGACCTGCGAGCGGCCGACGAGCTCGCGCAGGAGGTGCCGAGCTACTTCGGTGCCGCCTGGGCTGCCCTCGCGCCCATGATGCTCACGACCGACGACCTCGACGGCTGCCCGCCACTCACGAACGGAGCCAGCTCATGACCCGGGCACCACGCGCGAGGATCAGCGCCCTCGCCGTCGCCGGAGCGCTCGTCACGGCGCTCGCCCTCTCGGCGTGCGGCGCCACGCACTCCGGGCAGACGCCGTCGTCGCCGAACGCCGCCGACGGGCCCCTCACCTCCTCGGAGGCGACCGACCGCGGGGCCGCCGGGGCCAAACAGGACCCGGCGACCCAGGCGCCGACCGCCGACGTCAGCGCCTTGAGCGTCAGCCGCGTGCAGATCCCGTCGATCGGCGTCGACGCGGCGGTCGAACCGCTCGACCGCGATGCGTCCGGTGTGCTCCTGCCACCCGTCGAGTGGGAGGACGCCGGGTGGTACCGCGCCGGTGTCCTCCCCGGCCAGGTGGGGCCCGCGGTGATCGCCGGGCATCTCGACACGACCCTCCGCGAGGCGGTCTTCGTCCACCTCAAGCAGCTCGTCGCGGGCGACCAGGTGACGGTGACGATGTCCGACGGCTCGACCGCCACCTACGCCGTCGACCGCGCCATGGACGTCGAGAAGAAGACCTTCCCGACCGAGGAGGTCTACGGACCGACGCCTGATGCGCAACTCCGGCTCATCACCTGCAACGGACCCTTCGACGACGCGGCGAACACCTACGCCAACAACTACGTCGTCTTCGCCTCGCTCGTGGGCAAGACCCCGTAGGCCCTCACCGGTCCCGATTCCCTCCTCCGGTCCCCGATCCCCTCCCCGGTCCCCGAGCCTGTCGAGGGGCCGCTCCGCTCCGAACCACTCCAACCGACCCGAAAGGAACCGACGTGAACCGCTCCCTCGTCGTCATCCCCACCTACAACGAACTCGACAACCTGCAGCCGATCGTCAACCGGACACTGGCCGTCCCGGGGGTCGACATCCTCGTCGTCGACGACTCGTCGCCGGACGGCACCGGCTTCCTCGCCGACCAGCTCGCCGCGCAGCACCAGCAGGTGCACGTGTTCCACCGAGCCGTGAAGGACGGGCTGGGTGGCGCGTACCTCGCCGGGTTCGCCTGGGCGCTCGCCCGCGGGTACGAGGTCATCGTCGAGATGGACGCGGACGGTTCCCATCACCCCGAGGACCTCCCGAGACTCATCGCGCTGCTCGACGAGCACGACCTCGCCCTCGGCTCGCGCTGGGTCCCTGGTGGCGTCGTCGAGAACTGGCCCGCCCACCGGCTCGCGCTGAGCCGCGGCGGCAACCTCTACACGCGTCTGGCCCTCGGCATCGGTGTCGCCGATGCGACGGGCGGGTTCCGCGCGTTCCGGAGCGAGGCGCTGCGGCGCATCGACCTCGCCGACGTGGCGTCCCAGGGCTACTGCTTCCAGGTCGAACTCCTCTGGCGGGCGTTGCAGCGCGGCCTCCGGGTCGTGGAGACACCCATCGTCTTCACCGAGCGCGTGTCCGGTGAGTCGAAGATGAGCGGCGGCATCGTGTCGGAGTCGTTGAAGAAGGTCACGATGTGGGGCGTGCGCCGCCGCCTGCAGGAACTCCGCGCGCTGCTGCACGGACACCCGTTGCCCTCCGTGCGCGTCCTGTCCACCCGCTGAGTAGGGCCGGTACCTGCACATGTTCCCAGGTCCACCCGGTTCCCCCGTCGTCGCCTGCGTCGTAGCGTGAGGGCATGACCACTCCCACGCGCACCCCGCAGCATCCCATCGACTCCGGCTTCGGCCACTCGAGCACCGCGGCGGAGGTGCTCGAGGGCATCGACCTCTCCGGCAAGCTCGCCATCGTCACCGGCGGCTACTCCGGCATCGGTCGCGAGGCCGTCCGCGCCCTGGTCGACGCCGGTGCCCACGTGATCGTCCCCGCACGACGCCCGGACACCGCCCGTGAGGAACTCGCCGGCATCGACGGTGTGGAGGTCGACGAACTCGACCTCGCCGACCTCGCCAGTGTCGAGGCCTTCGCGGAGCGCTTCCTCGCGAGCGGTCGTGGCATCGACCTGATCATCACCAACGCCGGCGTCATGGCCGCTCCCGAGACGCGCGTCGGCCCCGGCTGGGAACTCCAGTTCGCGACGAACCACCTCGGCCACTTCGCCCTCGTCAACCGCCTCTGGCCCGCCATCGTGAAGGGCGGCTCCTCGCGGGTCGTCGCGCTGTCCTCGAGTGGCCACAAGCGCTCGGGCATCCGCTGGGACGACGTCCAGTTCGAGCACGGTTACGACAAGTGGGAGGCGTACGGGCAGGCGAAGACCGCCAACGCGCTCTTCGCGGTCCAGCTCGACGCGTTCGGCGCCGAGGAGGGCGTCCGCGCGTTCTCGGTCCACCCGGGCGGCATCCTGACGCCGCTGCAGCGTCACCTGCCGCGCGAGGAGATGATGGCGCTCGGCTGGGTCGACGCCGACGGCAAGCTCCTCGTCTCCGGGTTCAAGTCTCCGGAGCAGGGTGCCGCGACCGAGGTGTGGGCGGCGACCTCACCGTCTCTCGTCGGCCTCGGCGGCGTGTTCTGCGAGGACTGCGACATCGCCGGCTCGGCCGACGCCGCCGTATCCCCGGCCTCGGGTGTCGCCGACCACGCGACCGACCCGGAGGAGGCGGCCCGACTCTGGGCGCTCTCGGCCGAGCTCACCGGCGTGGACGCCTTCGCCACCCGCGCCTGAGCGGGCGGCACCACCCCTTGCACCCGTCCGCCCACGGACCTACCGTGAGAGCGGATCAGCGCGACGATGCGCGAGACAGAGTCCGTCCCAGGCGGATCTCGGAAGGAGCACCCCATGAGTGACCAGAACGCCGACATCAACAACCCGGGTCCGCACGACGAGGCCGTCGACGACGCGGCAGCCGAGCGCGTGGCCTCGACGACGAACCCCGGCCCGGACGTCCGTGCGGACGACCCCGCGGCGAGCGGCGAGGCCGACATCACGAACCCCGGTTCGGAGACCGAACGCGACGCCGCCGCCGAGCGCGAGGCGGAGCGTGTGGCGGACGTCACCAACCCCGGCCCGAGTTCCTGACCGCGACGACCCGTTCTCAGGAGTTCGCCGGCGCGTCCATCCGTCTGCCGGGCGGCGCGCCGGAGGACTCCTGAGAACGGTCGAGCTGCCCTAGTGGTCGGCGCGCGGCGGGCGCAGCCGGGTCTCCTCGATGTCGAGCATGGTCTGTGCCTCCGCGAGGATCCGCGACGGGTACGCCCCGCGCGCCCGGGCGTCGAGCAGCCGCTCGCGTTCGGCCTGCACGACGGCGAGCCGCAACTGCCGGTAGAGCCGGTGCGGGGTCTCGGCGTGCGTCTCGCTCGGTGAGACCGACTCCCGCGAGCGCTCCCAGGCCGCCTCGGCCCTGAGGAAGGTCGACTGCCGGACCCGTTCGAGCAGGTCGGGGTCGATCTCCTCCTCGATGCCCACCGCAGACGCCGGATCCTCCAGCACGCTGATGCCCGCGTAGCTGATCTCGTCGAGCAGGGTCGCGAGCTGTCGGCGATCCTCCGACTCGTCGATCCCCTGCACCCGCAGCAGTCGGATGAGCCAGGGCAGCGTGCCGCCTTGGACGACGAGCGTCACCACGGCGACCGTGAACGCGATGAGGACGAGCTGCTCGCGGTACGGCGTGTTCTCCGGGAGCGACTGTGCGGCGGCGAGGGTCACCACACCACGCATCCCCGACCAGCTGAGGATGACCCCACCGCGCCAGTCGATCTGTTCCTGCCGCAGCTGCTCGAGGTCGGCACGCTGCCGCTCGTAGGCCCGCTCGCGGCGACGTCGGCGATGCCATCGACGGTTCTGTCTCGGGAACCGCTCCGAGTACCCCATCGACAGCCACCGTTGCAGCGTCTGGCGTTCCGCCCAACGTTCCCGTGCGCGGAGTCCGAGGACGAGCGGGCCGACCCAGAGGAACCGCAGCGCGATGAGCGCGGCCGTCGCCACCAGGCCGATCCCGATGGACTCCTCGACCGACAGGATCTCGGCGTCGACGGCACCGATGAGCGTGCGGATCTCGAGTCCGATGAGCAGGAAGACCGCGTTCTCCAGGAGGAACTGGATGGTCCGCCAGTTGATGCGGTCGCTGATCCGCGCCTGCGCCGAGAACGCGGCCGAACTCGCATGCCCGGTGTAGAGGCCGGCGACGACCACCGCGAGCACCCCGGAACCGCCGAGCGCCTCCGTCGGCATGAACGCCACGAACGGGACGGCGATCGAGATCGCGGTGTCGAGGACCGAGTCGTTGAGCTTCGACCGCAGCCAGACGGTCGCATACCCCGCGATGAACCCGACGATGATCGCGAGCACGACGGCGTAGAGGAAGTCGCCGACGGTCGCCCACGGCGTGAGCAGGCCACCGGCCGCCGCCGCGCTGGCCGAGCGCAACAGCACGAGCGCGGTCGCGTCGTTCACGAGGCCCTCCCCCTCGAGGACCGTCAGCAGCCGGGGCGGGAGCCCGAGTCGGCGCCCGATGGACGTCGCCGCCACGGCGTCGGGCGGACTGATGATCGCACCGAGGGCGATGGCGGCAGCGAGGTTGAGGTCGGGCAGCAGGCTGAAGAGCAGGAACCCGGCGCCGAACGCGGTGACGATCACGAGGACCACGGACAGGCTCGTGATCGTCGCGAGGTTGCGGCGGAAGTCCATGATCGGCACGCTGATCGCCGCGGCGTAGAGGATCGGCGGGAGGACGACATCGAGCACGAGCTCCGGCTCGACCTCGATCTCCGGCACACCGGGGAGGTAGGAGAGGCCGACGCCGACGATCACGAGGATGATGGGCGCCGCGACCCCGAGCTTGCGGGAGAAGGCCGCGACGGCCACGATCACGGCGATGCCGACGACTGCATACACCCCGAGTTCCATACCGGCCAGGCTATCGCCCGAGGCGCCCGCGGCACTCCTGGCAGCCGTCGGTCGGCTGCCGGGGATCACTCCAGGAGGCCTCTGATGTCCTCTGCGGTGAGCGCCTGGCTGAACACCGCATCGTCGTCGAGGACGGCGGCGAACAACTCCGACTTCTTCGCCTGGAGCGCCATGACCTTCTCCTCGATCGTGTCGGCGGCGACCAGCCGGTAGACCATGACGTTCTGCTGCTGGCCGATACGGTGCGTGCGGTCGATGGCCTGCGCCTCGGCCGCCGGGTTCCACCAGGGGTCGAGGAGGAAGACGTAGTCCGCCTCGGTCAGGTTCAGACCGAAGCCACCCGCCTTCAGACTGATCAGGAAGACCGGCGCATCCCCCTTACGGAACCGGTCGATGACCTCGCCGCGGCGCCGCGTGGACCCGTCGAGGTACTCGTAGGCGATGCCCTGCTCCTCGAGCCGACGGGCGGCGTTGCCGAGGAACGACGTGAATTGACTGAAGATGAGCGCGCGGTGCCCCTCGGCGACGACGTCGTCGAGCTGCTCGAGGAGGGCGTCGAGCTTGCTCGACGGGATGCCCGCGTGCTCTTCGGCGTCGATGAGGCTCGCATCGAGGCTCAGCATGCGCAACAGGGTGAGCGACCGGAACACGATGAAGCGGTTGCGGTCGAGGTCGTCGACGAGGCCGAGGAGTTTCTGTCGTTCCCGTTGCAGCACGAGATCGTAGAGCTTCCGGTGCGCCGGTGCGAGTTCGATGCGGAGCACCTGTTCCTGCTTCGGCGGGAGTTCCGGCGCCACCAGCTCCTTCGTCCGGCGCATGAGCAGCGGACGGATGCGTCGTCGGAGCGTCTGGAGACGGCTCGAGTCGAGCCCCTTGCCGATCGGCTTGACGTAGTGCTCCGTGAACCGTGAAGCGGAGGCGAAGAGCCCCGGCGCGACGATCGACAACAGCGACCACAGCTCCATGAGGGTGTTCTCGATCGGCGTGCCCGTGATGGCGAGCTTGAACGGCGCACGGAGCTCGACCGCGCAGTCGTGCAGCTTGGCGCGATGGTTCTTGACGAACTGGGCCTCGTCGAGGATGAGCCCCGACCAGTCGCTCGCCTGGTACGCCGAGGCGTCGAGCCGGAACAGCGCGTAGCTGGTGACCACGACGTCGGCCCCGGCGGCGAGTTCCGCGATGGATGCACTGCCCTTCGCCTGCGTCGCGGTGATGCTGCGGACGACGAGCCCAGGGACGAATCGGGCGGCTTCGGCGACCCAGTTGGACACGACCGAGGTGGGCGCGACCACGAGGAACGGCGGCGTGGGAGCACCGGTCGTCTCGCGGGCATGGGCGATGAGGGCGAGGGTCTGCAGCGTCTTGCCGAGGCCCATGTCGTCGGCGAGGATGCCGCCGAGGCCGTGCTCCCAGAGGAACGCGAGCCAGCGGAACCCGTCGAGTTGGTAGGGGCGGAGCTCCGCCTGCAGCCCGGCCGGCAGCGGGGTGTCCGGAACGGCGTCGATGGCGTTCAGTCCGGCGGCGGCCTCACGCCAGGAGACGGCCTGCTCGGTCTCGTCGGCGAGGTCCTCGAAGTCCGCCCAGAGGCTCGCCTGGTAGCGGCTGATGCTCGGTTTCGTCTCCCATTCGGTGAGCGCCGCAGCCTCCGTGAGCAGCTCGCGTAGGCGGTCGAACGCGGGGTGTTCGAGCGAGAGGTAGGTGTGGTCGACCATGAGCAGCTTCGTGCGGCCCTTCGACAGCGCTTTGAAGAGGGGCTCGAAGGGGATGCTGTAGTCGCCGATGTGGATGACGATCCCGAGGTCGAACCAGTCGCGCTGCTCGGTCTCCACGGTGGTGACCGAGATGTGCGGCGTCCCGGTGAGCTCCGTGTACTCGGGCCGTTCACCGATGATCTCGACGAGGACGTCGTCGAGCGACTCGAGTACCGGGATGGCCCGTTCGGTGACGAGCGCCGCGTCGAACTCCTTCAGCTGCTGCGCTCGGGGCGGCCAGATGCTCGGCGTGATGAGCTCGTCGAGCGCTCCCGCGGTGATCGCCCGTCGCTCCGGCTCAGCAGCTGCGGCGAGGGCGGCACCGACGCGTTCGAGGATCAGCCGTTCGGCCCGCTCGTCGCGGAGGACGTCCCCGCCGTTCCCGGAACCGGACGAACCGGAACCGGACGACGCGGAACCGGCGTCGGCGACCGTCGTCGGGAGCGACCGGCCCGCGGCGAGCGCCGTGGACGTCCCACCGATCGGGATGCGTTGTGCCGGCGCGTACTGCCACGCCCAGGCGAGCCGGAGGGACTGCTTCGGCTCGAAGGAGGCGGTGAGCACGAGCACGGGCGGCACGATCTCCGGGAGCACGACCGCGCCGTCGGTCGAGCTGAGCGCGATCGTCCGGCGGAGTCGGGGCACGTAGTGCTCCAGGAACTCCGGGACCTCGGCCGCTGGCACGAGGACGGGCTCCCCCGGGCCGAGCAACCCACGCGCTTCGTCGGACGACGGTTCCGCGAGTGGCGCGAGGACGATCGCCTGCCGCGGCTCCAGGGCGTAGTGGTACAGGCCGTGGTCGCCGATGGCGCCGCTCGTCGAGGCGTCGACGTCCGTGCCGTCGATCGTCACGACCGGGCGGAGGACGACTCCACCCTCGGCGTGTGCGGCGTCCAGCCGGATGGCGGCGGTGGCTCCGAGGGCGACCGTGCCCTTGCGTGTGCCGACGAGTTCGATGCCGAGCTGTGCCGCCTCCTCGAGCAGGTGCCAGAGGACCGGGCTGCCGAAGTCGTCGATGACGAGCCAGTCCGCGTCGCCCGCTCCGGCGAACGCCCCGGCCGGCGGACGGGTGGCGCGCAGGAGCGCCTGGAACTGGGTGAACCACTGCTGGTGCTCCGGGTCGAGCGCCAGGCGGTGGCCCTGGTGTGTGAACGACGTCCAGGAGATCGTCGACTTGACGAAGCCGCCCCCGGCCTTGCGGACGACCGGTCGGACGGCGATGCGGCGCGGGTGCCGTGGGTCGGGCGGGCCGTCGGCGGTGCGGGACGTCGGCCCGCGCCAGCGTTCGGCCGTGCGCGGGATGCCCTCCCGGACCTCGAACTGCAGGCCCATCGCGGTGGGCGCGACGGCCCGACCGCCGTCGCCCGTAAGGGAGTCGAGGCGGTTGCGCCAGGTGGGCGGTTCCGGTGGCGTCGGTGGACTCGGCGCCCATCGCGCCGGGCGCTGGCCGGCCGCGGGACGCCATGCCTCGGGCAGGGCCTCGAGCTCGTCGTCCGCGTACATCGGTCGATGCTCGGCCGGCTCGTCGAGTTCGGGGTCGTTGATCGGCGCGGTCCACCGCCGGTCGGAACGCCAGGACGCCTCCCGCTCCGCAGGTGGCCGTTGTGGGGCCACCCACCGGTCGGAGCGGCCTTCCGCACGGAGGTGCGCCGCGTTGCTCTGGAGCAGGGTGGCGACGATGTGCTTGCAGTCACCGCGCAGGGGGCACGAACAGGCGCTGCCTTCGATGCGCGCGATCCCGCCCGAGTCGTCTCCGAGGTCGACGATGCACGCGTAGGGGATGTCGGTCGACCCTTCGACGATCCCGTGGACCCGGCGCTTGTCCGCGTTCCAGTCCACCGACGTCACGCGGCCGTCCCTCGCGTATCCGCGCCCGCGATCGAACGCCACCCGTCCGACGAGTCTGACGAGGTCGGCCACGTCGACGAGTGGTGCGGGATCGGGGGTCACCGCCCCATGGTCTCACGCACGCCGGACACCGCCCTCCGTCGCCTGGACCTGGTGACGGAGGCACTCGCCCGAGGACCGGTGAGGCGCGCTCGGCTCGTAGAATGAAGCAATGACCTCCCTCCCCCACGACGAGCCGACGAGCCCCACGACCGGCGACGACGCGGGCATCGATCCCACCGATCTCGAGGTCACCCTCCGCGTCCTCCAGCACATGGCGACGATGGACGAGGAGCACCCCGACTACCTCCAGGTCCGTCGTGCCACCGCCAAGATGTTCAAGGCCGTCAAGAAGGAACGCCGTCTCGACCGCCGCGCCCGGATCGCGGACGCCGACCGCGCGGTGATCGCCGCGACCGCGACCGGCGCGCCAGACCGCATCGACGACGAGACGCGGGGCATCCCGCTCGCGACCACGACCACCGCCCCGACGGCCGGCGAGCTCCTCGTGCCGCGCAACTGCTACATCTGCAAGCAGCCCTACACGACGGTCGACGCGTTCTACCACCAGCTCTGCCCGCAGTGCGCCGCCATGAGCCACGCGAAGCGCGACGCCCGCACCGACCTCACCGGGAAGCGCGCGCTCCTCACCGGTGGTCGCGCCAAGATCGGCATGTACATCGCGCTGCGGCTCCTCCGCGATGGTGCCCACACGACGATCACGACCCGCTTCCCGCGCGACGCCGTCCGCCGCTTCAGCGCCCTCCCCGACAGCGGCGACTGGCTGCACCGCCTGCGCGTCGTCGGCATCGACCTCCGCGACCCGGCCCAGGTCATCGCGCTCGCGGACTCCGTCGCCGAGCAGGGGCCACTCGACATCCTCATCAACAACGCCGCCCAGACGGTGCGCCGCACGAAGGGCGCCTACCAGCCGCTCGTCGACGCGGAGCTCGCGCCGCTGCCCGACGGCCCGCTGCCCGAGCTCGTCACCTTCGGCCACACGAACGACGCGCACCCCTTGTCGCTCGCGGCGTCCGTCTCCGCGCACCCGATCCTCGCTGCCGCCGCGGCGAAGGCGGACGCCCTCACCGAGGCCGCCATGACCGCCGGCTCGTCGTCGCTCGAGCGGCTCGCCGCCGGGACCGCGATCGACGCGGGCGGACTCGTGCCCGACGTCGACCACAGCAACAGCTGGGTGCAGAACGTCGACCAGGTGGAGCCGATCGAGATGCTCGAGGTCCAGCTCGCGAACGCCACCGCCCCGTTCATCCTCATCAGTCGTCTCCGTGCCTCGATGGCGGCCTCGGACTTCGACCACACCTACGTGGTGAACGTCTCCGCGATGGAGGGTGTCTTCGGTCGCGGCTACAAAGGCCCAGGCCACCCGCACACGAACATGGCGAAGGCGGCGCTCAACATGCTCACCCGCACGAGCGCACGTGAGATGTTCGAGACCGACGGGATCCTCATGACGAGCGTCGACACCGGGTGGATCACCGACGAGCGACCGCACCCCACCAAGGTCCGGCTGGCCGAGGAGGGCTTCCACGCCCCGCTCGACCTCGTCGACGGCGCGGCCCGCGTCTACGACCCGATCGTCCGCGGCGAGGCCGGCGAGCACCTCTTCGGCGTCTTCCTCAAGGACTACCGCCCCAGCTCCTGGTGAGTTCCAGGTGAGCGTCTGGTCGGAGGCCACGCGATGATCGGTCCGGCCGCCGTCCGGTTCCTCCGCGACGCACCGCTCGGCACCCGCGTCGTCGTCCGCTACCGGCTGCCCGAGGGCTCGGAGGCGGGGGCGACCGACGCACTCGGTGAACTCGTCGAGCGGACGACCGCCGGCAGCACGATCGAGACCAGACGTGGACCGGTCACCGTCTCGGACGCCGAGGTCGTCGCGGCGAAGGCCGTCCCTCCGGCACCGGCGCCTCGCGGACGTCGCCGCTCGCCCTAGGCTGAGCGGATGAGCACCGAGGCTTCCGAGGACAGTGTGCCGGCGCAGGACCGGATCGAGGTCACGCTCCGTCGCCCCTGGTACGGCGCGCTGCAGCGTCCGACCGTGGTGTTCGACGGCCGCGGGCAACCGGCGCAGTGGGGCACGGGCAGCTGGCGGATCACCGGTGCCGAGGTGTCGTTCGAGGTCTTCCTCTTCAACCGGCAGTGGCGGTACGGAGCCGCCGGCACCACCCTGACCGCGGGGATCGACACCTCGCTCGTCTACCACGCTCCCCTGCTCCCGTTCCTGCCGGGTCGGTTCACAAGGAGCTGAGGGATCACCCCGAGGGGCGTCGGTGGCCGCACCTAGGCTGGTCCGCGACCCTCAGGCATCAGCATCGGAGCACGACATGGCGAAACGCACCGGAACGACCGCACCACGACTCGATCCGGTCCGGCTCATCGGGCTGACGGATGGTGAGGAACGCGACCTCGAGGCGCACGACGCCGTCGAGGGGCTGCGATTCGCCGACCTCGACCTGTCGCACCGCGACCTCTCGGGCATCACGATCTCGGAGTCGTCGCTCTCGGGGATCACCGCCGATCAGACGGACTTCCGTGCGGCGTCGTTCCTCGACACCCGACTCGAGCGCTGGGACGCGCCCATCCTGTTGGCTCCGAGGAGTCGGCTGCGCGACGTGGAGCTCGACGGCTCGCGGGTCGGGTCGGCGGACTGCTACGACGCGAACTGGCAGTCCGTGCGCGTCAGCGGGTGCAAGCTCGGCTTCGTCAACCTGCGCGGCGCGGTGCTGCAGGACGTCCTCTTCGAGGGCTGCACCATCGACGAGCTCGACCTCGCGGATGCGACGGCCACCCGGGTCCGGTTCGTCGACTGCACGCTGAACAGCCTCGACGTCACCCGGGCCAAGCTCGCCGACGTCGACCTCCGCACCCTCGAGCTGCGGCGGATCGCCGGGGTCGAGCATCTCCGGGGCGCGACGATGACCCCGTTCCAGGTCGGCGAGCTCGCCGCGATGTTCGCCGAGCAGTTCGGCATCCGAGTCGAGGACTGACCTCCCGGGTTGCGCCAGCGCGGTGCGCTGACGTCACCGCGGGTCTGTCGCGTGAGCGCGGGTCTCCGGAGACCCGCGCTCACGCGCGTGCCTCGCGCCCGCGCCGGTTCCCCCGCGCTCGCGTCAGCGCATCGCGCTGGCGCCCGATGACCCGCGCTCACGCCGCCGCACCGCGCTGACACCCGGCCCATCAGCACCGGTTACCGGGGCAGGCGGACCCCGATGCGCTCCAGGTGCGCGTTCGTGAAGGTGCCGGCGGGATCCAACCGCTCGAACAGGTCCCGGGCGTCGGCGAGCCGCGGCACGACCTCGGCGATGCGCTCGGCGGTCAGGAGGTTGAGCTTGCCCCAATGCGGTCGGGCGCCGAACGGCGCGAGTGCCTCCTCGATCGCGGGCAGCACAGCCCGCACCTCCTCGGGCAGGTTGCGCCAGGTGAAGTGCACGGCGAGCATCTCGCGATGGTAGGCACCACTCAGCCAGAGCTTGTCGGGTGCCGCGGTGCGCAGTTCGGTCACGAGGAGCAGCGGGGCGATGCGGTCGCCGATGGCACGCAGCGCCGTGATCGCCGCGGGACCGTCGGCGCGGTCGATGAAGTACTCGGTCTGGATCTCGTCGCCGTTGCTCGGTGTCGACTCGAGTCGGAAGTGCGGCAGCCGCTCCCACCAGTCGCCGGGCACCCCGCCTTGCAGCGTGAGGTTGTCGGGGTCCGTCTCGACGAGGTTGCCGGCGGTCAGAGCGTCCCGCTGCACGCCGAGCCATGACTCCGGGACCACGGGCAGCTCGTCGTCACCGGCGACCAGGCGGGTCTTCCACCAGATCTGCTCGATGGTGTCGCCGAGCCAGTTCGTGAAGATGCTCACGCTGTACGCGCCGCCGGTGACGCCCTCGAAGTCGGCGAGGACCGCGTCCCACGGCACGTCGCGATAGACGTCCTGGCGCACCCGGTAGGCCGGCTGCACGTCGACGGTGACGCGGACGACGACACCGTACGCCCCGAGACCGATGACGAGGCCATCGAAGCCTGGGTCTCCGCGACGGACGTGGACGAGTTCGCCCGTGGCGTCGACGTACTCGAGGCCGCTCACGGCTGAGGAGAGGATGCCGTTGTCGTTGCCGGATCCGTGGGTGCCGGTCGCGATCGCGCCGCCGATGGAGATGTGCGGGAGCGACCCCATGTTGTGGAAGGCGAGGCCGTGTTCGGCGAGCCAGGCGGCGGCGATGCCGTAGCGGGTCCCGGCCCCGATCGTGACGGAACCGGCCGCTTCGTCGAACACCGGGTCGGCGGGGATGTCGAGCACGGTGATGAGCGTGCCGTCGGAGTCGGCCAGGTCGGTGAAGGAGTGGCGGGTGCCGAGGGCGCGGACGCGCGTGCCGTCTCGGGCCGCGTCCGCCACCAGGGTGCGGACCTCGTCGATCGACGTGGCGTTCACGATCCGCGGCGCTGCGAAGGTGTGTGTGCCGGCCCAGTTGCGTTCAAGCGTCATGAGCGCAAGCTTGCCAGAGCGAGGACGACCCGCAGCCGTTCCCGAAACATTTCCGCTCAGGTGGCGGGTGGGGTGGCGTGCTTGTTCTCGAGGAGAATGCCGACGGCGACGAGGACGACACCGCCGAGGAACTGGGCGATGACCCAGGGGATGCCGCTGAACGGGAACGGGATGACGGGGTTCCAGACGATCGCCACGAGCAGCGTCGGGATCATCCAGAGCGGCTGCTTCGCCTGCCAGGCGAACACGGCCATGATGAGCGCGAGGATGCTCACGACGAACCGGACGATCGTGAACGCGTCGAGTTCGAGCAGCGCGAGTCCGAGCATGAGCGCGACCGCCCCCAGGATGCCCGGGATGAGCGCCGGACGGAGGGCGAAGGGTGCAGGTGCGGGGGTCGGACTCGGCATCCCCCGAGTTTACGTGGAGCAGCGGGGTGTCGACCGTCGGTTCGAGCCGCTCACGCCTCCTCGACGAGTGCGGCGAGTTGCTCGGTGACGATCCCCCACCCGGCATGGAATCCGAGCTCCAGGTGCTGGTCGCGCTGCGCGATGCCGCTGTGGAGCGCGGTCGCCCGGTACCGGGTGCCGTCGGGGTGGTCCTCCATCTCGATCACGGTCGTGATGAACGGGTCCTCAGCAGGCCGCCATCCGGCGACGAGCGCCGTCGTCCACACGAGGCGCTGCTCGGGGACGACCTCGAGGACACAGCCGGTGATCTGCGGGACGAACGCCTCCCCGTCCTCGCTGAACTCCGTGCGGAACGACCCGCCGGGCCACAGCTCGAGGTCGAGGACCCGGCAGACGGACGGCGCGGGCACCCACCAACGGCCGAGCGTCGCCGCGTCGGTCCACGCCGCCCAGACGGCTGACCGTGGCGCACGGATGACCCGCTCCACCAGGAGGTCTCGAGCGTCGGCGGGTTCGGGTTGCGGATCGGAAGTCTCGTGCATGCGGTGATCCTCCTCGCTCAGTCGCTGACGCGGGCGAAGCGCGGGCCGTCGTAGCCGTCGCGTGAGACGGGTTCGACGAACATCGCGAGCGGTCGCACCCACGACGTGGGCAGGGTCGTCGTCGTCCGATAGAAGACGTGCGGCTCCTCCGTCTCGCTGTGACGCCCGACGCCGATCACCTCGTACAGCGCACCCTTGAAGTGCCGGTACATTCCGGGTTCGACGCCGAAGTCCGCGCCGTCGTCGGGACTGCTGGTCGTGTCGTCGTTCATGCCGCGATTCTAGCCAGCGGGCGTCGTGGAGGCCGATCGTCCGTCCATGACGCCCGCGGCCAGACTCAGCCGGCGGTCGGCACCACGTCCCAGTGCTCGCGGATGAGCTTGTCGTCGACGCGGAAGAGGTCCGCCGCGAGGACTGGGTCGCCCGACTTCGCTCCGACGCTCTGCGAGAAGGTCCAGACGATGTCGCCGTCGCTGAGCGAGATGACCGACTCCTGCGGCGGGAACGTGGAGGACCCGGAGAAGAACGACTTGAGCGCCGCCGTGCCGTTCGGGGCGACCGGGTTGTGTTGCAGGTACGCGGGGTCGAACGCCTTGTCGAGGATGGAGACGTCCTGGTCGCGGAAGAGCGTGTTGTACGCGTCCACCGCGAAGGTCCGGTTCTGCTCCTCCTGCTCCTCGGTCGGCGCGGCCGCGGGCTTCGCCGGTTTGTAGAGGTCGCTGAACATGGTGTTGGTGTTGCCGCTCGCCGGGGTGCCCGTGGCGATGGGCTGATCGAAGGACCAGCGTTCGACCACGGCGCCGTCGCGCAGACGGAACAGGTCGACCGCTGCTTCACCGGTCCGCTCGTCGGCCGGATCGGAGGCGACCTGGTAGTGCACGGCGACAAGGTCCCCGTCTGCTGCCGTGTGCTTGACGACCGCCTGTGCCCCGGGGACGCGGCCCCGGTCGGCGGTGAACTCGCTGAGCAGCCCGCCCGGCCCGGCCTTCTGCCCCGAACCGTGCGCGACGGCGTCGGCGGCGATGAGCTTGTCGGCGGTCGCCTGCGCCTGCGAGGACGTGGGATCGGGGAACGCGTCCGTGTACAGCTTGAGGACGGCGGCGAGGTTCTTCTGCTCGGTCTTGGAATCCGCGCGGTCGCCCATCGCACCGCCGTCGTCGCGGCCGTTCGTTGCCGACGAAGCGGACGACGACGGGTCGGCGGTGGCCGCCGAGGTGGCCTGGCAGCCGGCGAGCATCGAGACGCCGGCGAGGACGACGGCGGTGCGGACGAGCGGGACGAGGACGGCACGTGATCTGGTCATGACTTCACTGTGCGACGCGGTGCTGTGCCTCAGATGAGGCGTCCCTGGGCGTAGCTGAGAATCCATGTCTTTCAGTTCGTTCTCGGTGCGGCTACTTGCCGGGGGCCCGGCGCGACCGGTTGAGGACGGAGGCGATTCCCCCGAGCAGCACCACTCCAAGAGCTCCCACACCGGCGATGACCCAGACGGGCGTGTGCGAGCGTGCCTTCGCCGTCGTGCCCGGTGCGGACTGGTCGGCGGAGACGAGGTACCGGCTCTGCAGCGCGGCGCGTTCCCGGTCGGTCACGCCGATGGTCTTGGTCAGGTACGCGTCCATGCCCGAGTACTTCGTGGCGATGTCGTGCTCGAAGGTCCCCTGCAGCAGGTCCGGCGTGGCCCAGGTGACCCCGAGCTGGGTGTTGGACAGCAGATAGTCGTGCAAAATGTCGGACTCGGAGACACCGAGGACGTGGTCGAGCAGGTCGACCACCGTGCCCGTGCGGTCCATCCCGTGCGAGCAGTGAACCAGGACGGTACCTCCGGTGTGGTCTGCGAGCAGTTGGAGCACCTGTCCGTACGCGCTGATCATCTGACCGGGCGACGATGCGGAGTGCCCTTTGTCGACGAGGTCGTGGTACATCGCCGTGTCGTCGCTGTAGTCACCGTCTGCGCCGAAGAGCGAGACGGCGACGTAGCGGGCACCGGGAACCGGGACGTCGGGCTTCGCTGCGATCTGCGTCGGCGTGCGGAGGTCGATGACGAGGTCCACGTGGTGCGTGTCGGCGAGCGTCTTCGCCCCGGCTGCGGTGATCGCGTCGAGGGACTCGGAGCGGATGAGTCGGGTCGCGTCGACGGTCTTGCCGTCCCGACCGCGGACGGCGTTCAGCTCGCGGCCGTTGACGAGTCCTGGCACATCGGTGATCGGATGGTCGTGCGCCGTCAGCGCGGGCTGATCCGGCGACGGGGGGCTGGTGCTCGACGTCGCACTCATCGCGGAGGCGGCTTGGGCGCCGGTTGCCGTGAGTCCGACGGCGGCAGCGGTGCAGAGGACGACTGCGGCCAGTCGAAGGGTCTTGCGCGGGTGAGGGGTTGGAGCGGTCACGGTGGTCCTCGTTCGGCTGGGTTCGGTGTCGGCTGCGACTCGGCCGCCGACGGGATGCCCTGAACGCTAAGCACGGGAGGTGCCGCGACAACAGACACGAGGTGGCCGTCAGGTGACGTGTGACTGGGAACCTGCCCGTCGGCGATGTGGGGCTCCAGGGTTCTCTCAGCTCACCCGGACGGCCGGCCAATCGTGCGTCCGGCCGGACACGAAGAAGCCCCCTCCGTCCCGGTGTTGCTCGGGTGGAGGGGGCTTCTGCTGGCGGTACCGGTGGGATTTGAACCCACGGTGCTCTTTCAAGCACACAACTTTTCGAGAGTTGCACCTTCGGCCGCTCGGACACGGTACCGGGGTCGAGTGTAATAGAAGACGAGCGCCGACGCGAATTGAGCGATGCCACTCATCCACAGGCGGCGCGGAGGGCCGGTGGTGTCGGTGGCCACGCCTAGGCTGGCCGCATGGCCAAGGCACACTCCCCTGCATTCCGCTGCACCGAATGCGGCTGGACCACCGCCAAGTGGGCCGGCCGGTGCGGCGAATGTCAGCAGTGGGGAACGGTCGTCGAGGCGACGGCCCCCACCGGTGTCCTCGGCAAGTTGACCCCGATCCGCGCGACCGACGAGCGCGCCGCCCGCCCCATCACCGAGGCCCGCTCCGACGAAGCACCCCGGTGGTCGAGCGGCATCGCCGAGTTCGACCGCGTCCTCGGCGGCGGGATCGTGCCTGGCGCAGCCATCCTGCTCTCCGGCGAGCCGGGTGTCGGCAAGTCGACCCTGCTCCTCGAGGTCGCGTCCCGGGCCGCGAAAACCGGCGCCCGTGTGCTCTACGTGAGCGCCGAGGAGTCGGTCAGCCAGGTCCGCCTCCGCGCCGAACGCACCGGCGCCCTCCACGACGACCTCTACCTCGCCTCCGAGACCGACCTCGCCACCATCCTCGGCCACATCGACCAGGTCGACCCGAAACTCCTCATCGTCGACTCCGTGCAGACCGTCTCCTCCTCGCAGTCCGACGGCCTCGCCGGCCAACCCGGTCAGGTTCGCGAGGTCTCCGCCGTCCTCACCCGCATCGCCAAGGAGCGCGACCTCCCGATCCTCCTCGTCGGCCACGTCACCAAGGACGGCTCGATCGCAGGGCCCAGGCTCCTCGAACACCTCGTCGACGTCGTCTGCCAGTTCGAGGGCGACCGCCACACCGCACTCCGCTTCCTCCGCGCACAGAAGAACCGCTTCGGCGCGACCGACGAGGTCGGCTGCTTCGAGATGGCCGGCGACGGCATCGCCGAGGTCCCCGACCCGAGCGCCCTCTTCCTCAGCCAGAACGAGCCCGTGGCCGGCACCTGCGTCACCATCGTCATGGAAGGCCGCCGCGCTCTCCCCGTCGAGGTCCAGGCACTCATCAACAAGACGCAGGCACCGAACCCCCGCCGAGTCACCAACGGCGTCGACCCGTCCCGCGTGGCGATGATCCTCGCCGTCCTCCACGGGCGCTACTCCTACGACCTCAGCGACCACGACGTCTACATCTCCACGGTCGGCGGCGTGAAGATCACCGAACCGGCGGCCGACCTCGCGATCGCCCTCGCCCTCGTCTCCGTCATCCGCGACCTCGCCCTCCCCCGCGACCTCGCCGCCTACGGCGAGATCAGCCTCAGCGGCGAAGTGCGCCCCGTGAGCGTCGCGAAGCAGCGCGGTGCCGAGGGCAACCGCCTCGGCTACAAACTGCTGCTCAACTCCGACGTCAGCAACGACCTCAAGTCCGTGCTGGGCATCGCGAAGACCGCAGCTGAGGCAGCCCGGCCCGCCCGACGCGAACGCGAGCTCGACGCGGCCTTCTGAGCCGACCGCCCGCGGTCAGGGCCGAGCTCTTCGGCCGCCCACGCCTACTCCGTCGGCGCCTCGAGCTCGAGGACGCGGAGCAACTCTTCCGGCGACGCCTGCAGCGAGTGCGGACCGGCGACGTCGAAGAGCACCGTCTCGATGTCGTCACCGTAGGTGCGGAGGAAACTCGCGAGCCAGACGCCGTCGTGCAGGCCCACGTAGGGCGGCAAGGCGGCCGGCTTGTTCTTGGCGTCAGAGAAGAGAAGCAGCGCGAGCCTCGCGGTCTCCGGCTGCCGGAACATCCAGACCTCGCCGGTCTCCGTCGGCTTGTCGGGATTGCCCGGCTTCATGAGCGGGACGACGAACCGCCCGTTCCGCAACGCGAGCGCCACCGCCACCATGTCGCCGGCGGCGAGGGCCGCGGCCAAGGGCTCGGAACGGAACTCGGGTCGCTTCTGCTTCGCCATGCCTCCATTGTCGCAGGCCGGTGCCGGGCGACAGGGTGGCCCCGCGAGTCCCTCGGCTCAGTTCAGGAGGAACTGCGCGCTGTCGGCGGAGGCGAACCCGCCGATGGAGGTGTTGAGGTGGTACGACGCACCGGCCGCGGGCACCGGGTCGCGCGGCGTATCGCAAGTGTCGGGGGCGGACCGCGTGCGGTCCCAGGTGATCGGCGGGTTCGACGAGACCGTCTTCCCCGGCTCCAGAAGCACCTGCTGGTCGCTCGGCGCCGTCTGGCAGTCGGTGGAGGTCCAGTACGGTTCCTCGCCACTCGAGACGGTGAACACCTGCTGGCTCGTGCCGGCGTTCATCGTGCACACGGCCGAGCCGGTGTTCGTCACGCTCAGCGACAGCTGGGGCAGCTCGCCCGCCGCGAAGCTCGTGCCGTTGACGACCGCCTCGACCCGGATCTGATCCGCGGTGCACGCAGCCGCCGAACCGGGGTCAGTGGTCGCGGCCTCGTCGATCGGCGCGGTCGTGGACGTCTCGGGCGCAGCGCTCGCGACCGGCGGCGCGGACGCCGACGGGGTCGGTGACGACGACGAGGCAGCCGGCTCGGCACCGGAACCCGACGCCAGCCGGACGATCAGGACGACGACCAGGATGACGACGGCGAGCAGGGCGCCGAACACGATCAGCCTGCGTCGCCAGTAGACGGCGGGCCGCTCCGGTCCGCGGGGATTCGTGAGGCTCGACATGCTCACAGATTAAGTGCAGTCGCACGGAAACGCCCGATGCCCCGCCGTCGGTGCGGACCGTGGTCCGACCGATGACGGGGCATCGGGATGGTGCGGGGTGTCGCGAGCGCTAGAGCTGCTGCGCCGAGCGACGACGGGCGATCACGAGCGCGAGACCACCGACGAGGAGCAGTGCGGCGAGCGCCGCGTTCCCCCACGGCTCGGCACCGGTGTTGCTCAGGCTGCCGTCCTGGCTGCCGCCGGCCGTGCCGGAACCGCTGCCGGTCCCGCCGCCCGCACCGGGCTGGGCGCCCGGGTCGGTGCCGGGGTCGACCGCCGCTGCCTGCACGACGATGTCCTGCCAACCGATGACGTTGCCGTCGGCGTCCTGGACGACCAGGCGGTGCGAGCCGACCGGGGCGTCCTCAGGCACGGTGACCTGCACGTTGCCGTCCGCGTCGACCTGCACGAGGCCGTCGCTGACGAGGATCGGGTCGGAGTGCAGCCAGACGCTCACCCAAGTGCCGGCGTACTCCTTGCCGACGTGGATCGTGGCGAGCTTGCCGATGATGAAGTCGGTGATCGCCTTGATCAGGTCCTTCAGCGCCTGGATGAGGGCCGAGTCCGGGGCGGGCGTCGGCGGCGTGACCACCGGCGGCGTCGCGACCGTGAGCGGCACCGTCAGCGTGGTGCCCGACTCGAGTGCCGTGAGGCGGACCGTCGCCGCGCCGTCGGCCGTGCCGGCCGGCAGCGTGAACGACACCGTTGCGGCACCGGCAGTGACCGGGACCGTTCCGACGGCTGCACCGTTGACCTCGATGGCGAGCGAGGTGTTCACCGGGCTGCCCGTGGACGTCAGGTCGAGCTTCGCGACGTCGAACGTGACCTTCCCGCCGGCGGCGATCGCCGCGGTCGGTACGTTCGTGACCTGCACGCTCTGGCGGGCGAAGTCCGGAGCGACCGGGCTGTTCGCCGAGAGGTACGAGACCCACGCGTCGCGGTCGACGAGACCCGAGTCGCGCGTGTCGGTGCCGTTCGCGAACTCACGGAAGTTGTCGCCACCCTGCAGCAGGAAGCTGAAGGAGCCGATCCGGTAGCTCTTCGCGGGGTCGATCGGCGCACCGTTCACCGTGATGCTCGTGATGCGCTCGCCCTGGCCCTTCGTCGGGTCGAACGTGTACTGCACGTTCGACGACAGCCCGAGCTGCAGGTACGGACGAGACGGCACGTTCCCGGCCGCATCGAGCTGCCACTGCTGCTCGAGCACCGTCTTGAACTGGGCACCCGTGAGCGAGGTCGTCCACAGGTTGTTCAGGAACGGCAGCACCGCGTTCGCCTCGGCGTACGTGATGTCACCGGCGAGGATCTCCTCACGCATGCCACCCGGGTTGACGATGCCGATGTCGGCCCCGCCGCGGTCCGCGCTCGAGAGCGAGGCCCGGAGGGAGTCGGCGACGAGCGCACCGAGCGTGGACTCCGCACCGCGGTCGTCCTTCACCCCGTTGTTGAACGCGCGGGTGATGTCGGCCTTGGCCTCACCGATCTTCCGGTTGCCGATCTCCGCAGCGACCGCGAGGGCCTTGTCGGTGATCGTCTTGACCGTGGCGACCGCCGGGTACTGCTTGACGAGGTCGGCTTCGGCCACGGTGGTGCGCGCGACGTTCTTCGCCGTGTAGGCGGTGACGTCACCGCTCTCGCGGTCCACCGTCAGCGTGATCTGGCCGATGAACTCGCCGTAGCTGCCGGTCTGCAGCACGGGACGGGTCTTGCCGGTGACACCGGGGATCGGAGCGTCCCACGCGTACTGCTTGTGCGTGTGGCCGGTGAAGATCGCGTCGACCTCGGCACTCGTCGCGGTGACGATGTCGGTGAAGGCACTCTGCTCGGCGAGCTCCTGCTCGAGGGTCGCGCCGTCCGGCGTGCCGGCTCCAGCACCCTCGTGGTACTCGGCGACGATGACGTCGGCCTCACCGTTGGACTCGTCGCCGTCGCTGAGCTGGGCGGCGACGCGGTTCACGGCCTCGACCGGGTCCCCGAAGTCGAGGTCGGCGATGCCCGCGGGCGACACGAGCGTCGGCGTCTCCTCGGTGATGGCGCCGACGACGGCAACCTTCACCCCGTCGATGTCGAGGATCGTGTACTCCTGAAGTGCGGGCTGCTTCGTGCCCTTCTCGTAGACGTTGGCCCCGAGGTACGGCCAGGCCGCGTTCTTCCCGTCGGCCATGACGCGGTCGACGAGGTCGCCGTAGCCCTGGTCGAACTCGTGGTTGCCGACCGCGGAGGCCGCCAGACCGAGTGCGTTGAGCACGTCGATCGTCGGCTGGTCCTCCTGCGACGACGAGGCGAAGAGCGAGGCTCCGATGTTGTCGCCGGCGGAGATGAACGCCGTCTGGTCGGGCGCGAACATCGACTTCAGCTGCTCGATCGTGCCGGCGAACTTCGTCGTGTTGGCGTCGATCCGACCGTGGAAGTCGTTGATGTTCAACAGGTTGACGGTCGCGGACTCGCTCCCGTCGGCGCTGATGCCGACGATCACGGGGTCGTGGTCACTCGAACGGAACATGTCCGGCACGTTGAAGTCGGTCACGTTCGCGTTGTACCGCGAGTACTCGAGGGCGATCGACTCGACCGAGTTGATGTTCCACACGTCGGCGCCGGTGACGCTCTGGTCGGCCTCCGGCGACGCGAAGATGTGGTCGAGCGAGCCGACCGCACCGTCGTAGGCGTAGGTGTACTCGCCGGTCTTCGCCTCCTGGCTGATGTAGCCGGCGTCGCGGAGCACGTCCAGCGGGTCCTCGGCGTCGTAGGAGTTGAAGTCACCGACGAGGAAGACCTTCTTCGTGCCGACGTCCTTCGAGACCGTGTCGGCGAAGGTCACGAGGGCCTTGGCCTGACGCGTGCGGTCGCCGGTGAAGGCGCCCTGACCGGTGTTGGCGTTGTCGCCCGTCGCGGCCTTCGAGGTGCTCTTCGACTTGAAGTGGTTCGCGATCACGAGGAACGTCGCCGCGTCGTCCGCACCCTTCGGCTTGAACGCCTGGGCGTCGGGCTCGCGGGCGTTGTCGAAGGCGGGCTCGTCGAGGAGGATGCGCGACTCCCCGACCGTCTCGACGGTGGCGGACTTGTAGATGAACGCCGTGCGGATGACGTCCTCGTCCGCGGGAACCTTCGCGGGCGAGGGGACGAACGTCCAGGTGCCCTCGCCGGCGGCGGCGTTGAGCGCAGCCGTCAGCGTCTTGAGGGCGTCGTCGCGGTCGAGACCGATCGACGCGGAGTTCTGGATCTCCTCGAGGGAGACGACGTCGGCGTCCAGCGCGTTGATCGCCGAGACGATCTTCGCCTGCTGGCGCGCGAGGCTCTCCGCCGTGGCCGCCCCGCGCACGCCGCAACCGGCGGCGTCGGAGTCGTCGACGGTCGTCTTGCCGCCCTCACGATCGGTGAAGAAGGTGCAGCCGGTGCGCGAGTCGCCGGTGGTGGCGAAGTAGTTCAGCACGTTGAAGGTCGCGAGCGAGACGTCGCCGCCGACCCCGCGAGGCGAGGTGGTGCGCGTGTTCTCGAACGTCGCCGGCTGCGCCTCGGCCGCGTTGGCGCCCGTCAGGTGCTGCGTGGGCTGGAACTTCCAGTTGCTGTTGCGGAAGTCGAAGATGACCGGTGCGGTGAACGCGACGGCTGCACCGACACGGACCGGTGCGGTGGTCGAGACGTACGGGAGCGGGATGCCGGTGTTCTCCGCCTTCGAGAAGTCGACGGTGGAGGCGTCGTCGAGGACGACCTTCTCCGCCGGGACCCGGGCCGCAGCGGCGAGCGCCTCAGCGGACCCGGGCTTGCCGAGCACGGTCGGGGTGACGAACGGGCTGTCCGACGCGGCCAGGCCGACCTCGCCGTAGCGGTTTGTGGCGTAGGTGTCGGTGACGGTGTAGTCGCCCGCGGGAGCCACCAGCATGCCTTCGAGACGCTCGCGCTCCTCGTCGGTGGCCGGGAACGCGACCGTCGCTGCGGTCGGTGCCGTGACCCCGGTGGCGTCGAGCGTGGTGACCGCCGCGGCGTCCGTGACCTTCAGCTGCGTGAGGCCGTAGTACTCGTCGACCACGCCGGTGACCTGCACGTACTGACCGACCGCGACGGAGCCGACGGTTGCCGGCGAGTAGACGAAGATCCCGTCGGACGCGAGGTGGGTCGCGGGGTCGATGGCGCCGCCGGTCCCCTCGGTCTGGAGGTAGTAGCCGTTGAAGCCGCCCGTGGGGAAGCTGGCGGTGACGAAGCCCTTCGTGGTCACCGTCTGGCCGACCATGGTGCTCGCGGCCGCGGTGCCCTGGATCTCGGCGATCGTCGCCACGCCGGGCTCGACCGGGGTGGTCGGGTCGGTGGGCTCGGGGCTCGGCTCCGGGTCGGGGGTCGGCTCGGGGTCGACCGGGGTGTCGCCCGCGCTGTTCTGCGGGGTGACGGTGTCGCTGAGTCCGAAGTCCGCGGCGTTGCTGTCGGTGTCGGCGAAGTCGGTGCGCACGATCGACTGCGGTACGGCGTTGCCCGAGGGCGACGGCGACGCGGCCGTCTCGAAGGTGTTCGAGGTGCCGTAGCCGAGGAGGTCGACGATGGTCGGGTCGGCGACGACGGAACCGGTCGGCAACGTCACGGCGGCCGTCGATGCGACGAGCGCGAGCGTGCCGTTCTGCCCCTGCGGGCTCAGGGAGCTCGTCACGTCCGGGGTCGGCAGCGCGACACCGTTGGCACCGTTCGACGATCCGGAGACGAGGTAGTACCCGCCGGCTGCGATGGAGCCGGTGAGCGGGACCACGGTGGAGGAGGCGCCGACACCGTCGAGCTTCCGGTACTGGATGGACCAGCCGCTGACGTCGACGGGCGTCGCGCCCGGGTTGTACAGCTCGACGAACTTGTTCAGATAGGGCGCGTTTGCGCTCCCACCCGAGAGGTAGGCCTCGTTGATGACGACGCCGAGGCCGTCCGTCGAGGCGAGTGCGGGTGTCGCCACGAGCGGTGCGGCGACGAGCCCGGCAAGGGCGGCGAAGGCGGACAGCCTCCACGGGTGTTTGAACGACATGTGGCTCCGAATCGAGGGCCGTCCTCGCTCGGGGCGCGCGACAACGCACCCCCCATTCGAGGCACAGACGATGGGTAGTGCCTCACAAGCTAACCGACATGCGTGACGGAAGACCACCGGAAATGTGAACGGCACGTAAACCCGGGCGTGCTCATCTGAGCAGACCGACTTCGCCCCGAGGCACTCGAACGCCTGATCAGCCGCTGATTGTGAACGGTCTCATAGCCCCACCCGCGGAGGACCAACCTTCAAGCGGTGGTTCAGAGCAGCTTGAGCATCCGGGTGTTACCGAGCGTATTCGGTTTCACCCGTGCGAGGTCGAGGAACTCGGCCACACCCTCGTCGGAGGAGCGCACGAGCTGCGCGTAGACCTCCGGCGGGACGATCTCCTCGCCGATCTCCTGGTACCCGTGCCGCGTGAAGAAGCCGGTCTCGAAGGTCAGGCAGAACAGGCGACGCAGGCCCAGCTCGATCGCGTCGTGCTCGAGGCGTTCGACGAGCGCGTGGCCGACGCCGGTTCCGAGGTGGTCGGCCGAGACGGCGAGCGTGCGGACCTCGCCGAGGTCCTCCCAGATGACGTGCAGCGCACCGCATCCGATGAGCTCGCCGTCGTCGGTCTCGGCGACGCGGAACTCCTGGACCGCCTCGTAGAAGACGACGTCGTCCTTGCCGAGGAGGATGCGCTGCTGCACGAGCGGCTCGACGAGCTGCTGGATGCGGCGGACGTCGCCGGTGCGGGCGCGACGGACGGTGTATCCCTGCGGAGCCTGCTCGACCATCTCGCCTCCCAGCGTCAGAACCTCCGAGCAAGTCTACTGACGCCCGCGCGGTGTTCCCGACCGAGCGAAGGCCTCCGGGTCAGTGCCAGGACGCGGGACCAGCGCTTCCCGCCGGGTAGGTGTCGATCGACACCTCGTCCTTGCGCCACGCCTTGAGGACCGGCGCGACGATCCGCCAGCACTGCTCGGCGACGTCACCGCGCACCGACAGCGTCGGGTCGCCCTCGAGGATGCTCGACAGGACCTCGCCGTACGCGCTCAGCTGCCCGGCCTGGAGTTCCGCGTGGAGGGCGACGGGGTCCAGCTCGAACGGGTCGTCCTCGCCGTTGATCATCAGGTCGAGGTCGAGCGACGCCGGCTTCAGGCCGATGCGGAGCCGCGCCGGCGTCTTCGTCCCATGGAGGCCGGCGGGCAGGTGCGGCACCGGCTTGAAGGTGAACACGATCTCCTGCCGCGTGCCCGACAACGCCTTCCCCGAGCGCAGCACGAACGGCACGCCGGCCCACCGCCAGTTGTCGATCGCGAGCGTCATCTCGGCGAGCGTCTCCGTGTGGTTCGAGGGGTCGACCCCCTGCTCGTCGATGTAGGCGGGCAGCTTGCGGTCGCCGATCGTGCCGGCGCCGTAACGCGCCCGCCGACTCTCCGTCCCGTCGGTCCTCCACGGTCGTGTCGCGCGAAGCACCTGCGCCATCCCGCCGCGCAGGTCCTCGGCGTGCACGCTCGCCGGGGGCTCCATGGCGGCGAACGCGAGCACGAGCAGCAGGTGGCTCTGGATCATGTCGATCAGCGCTCCGGCCCGGTCGTAGTAGCCGGCACGACCCTCGAGTGCCAACTGCTCGTCGAAGACGATGTCGACGCGTTCGATGTTGTCGGCCGACAGCAGCGGCTCGAAGATGCGGTTCGCGAAGCGGAGACCGAGGAGGTTGAGGACCGTGGACTTGCCGAGGAAGTGGTCGACACGGAACACCTGCTCCTCGGGCACGAGGTGCTGGAGGAGCCGGTTGAGCGAGCGTGCGGAGGCGTAGTCGGTCCCGAACGGCTTCTCCAGGGCGAGCATGATGCCCTTCGGGAGCTCCAGCTTCCGCAGCGCCTTGCAGGCGAGCAGGGTGACGGCCGGCGGCAGCGCGAAGTACAGCGCGACGTTCGGGCCGGCGGCCTCGAGGACCCGCTCGAGCGACGCGGGGTCGGAGACGTCGGCCTGCAGGTAGGTGGTCTCGGAGACGATCGCATCGGCCAGCTTCGAGGGGGCGTCGGCGAAGGAGCTCGCGACCCGCTTGCGCCACGCCTCGTCGGTCGACTCCGAGCGATCCACGCCGATCAAGCGCACGGCCTCGCCGCGCGGCGAGGCGAGGAGCGAGGCGAGCCCCGGGAGGAGGAGTCGTGCCGTGAGGTCTCCCCCGGCGCCGAGGATGACGAGCGTGCGAGGGGCTGCGGCTTCGGAGCTGGCGGCGTTCATGCCGCGATCCTACGGGGTGTGGTCGATCGTCTGCGCGACCTTGCGCGCCGCCTGCGATCCCCCGGCCCGGTACGGTGAGGGCATGCGACTCGGAGTCCTCGACGTGGGATCGAACACCGTCCACCTGCTCATCGTGGACGCCCACCCCGGCGCTCGCCCCATCCCCCAGTCGTCGCACAAGTCGGTGCTGCGACTCATGCGATACCTCCTGCCCGACGGCTCCATCAGCGATGAGGGCGTCGCCGTCATCCTCGATTCGATCGGCGCGGCCGCGGCGATCGCCCGCGAGAGCGGCCTCGACGAGCTGCTCTCGATGGCGACGTCCGCCATCCGCGAGGCCACCAACGGGCCCGAAGTCCTCGCGCTGGTCGAGGAGCGGACCGGCATCGCACTCCAGGTGCTGTCCGGTGACGACGAGGCGAAACTCACCTTCCTCGCCGTCCGCCGCTGGTACGGCTGGTCCGCCGGCGAGATGCTGCTGCTCGACATCGGCGGCGGTTCCCTCGAGATCGCCGCCGGCGGCGACGAGGTCCCCGACGTCGCCATCTCCCTCCCGCTGGGTGCCGGGCGTTCCACCGTCGGGTTCCTCCACGACGACCCGCCGACCGCAGCCCAGCAGGAGGCACTCCGGCTGCACGCCCGCCAGGTGCTCGCCGACGCCCTGCCGGCCTTCGCCGCCGAACCGGACGCGCATCACGTCGTCGGGTCGTCGAAGACCATCCGCTCGCTGGCGCGGCTCGCCGGCTCGGTCGCCGACGGCATCGGCGGTACCGAACGGTCGCTGCTGCGCCGCAGCCAGCTCGACGACTGGATCCCGCGGCTCGCGAGGATCCCGGCCGAGGCGCGCCCCGCACTCCCCGGCATCACCGCCGACCGCACCTTCCAGATCGTCGCGGGCGGGATCGTCCTCTCCGAGGCGATGGCCGCGTTCCGCGTGCGCGAGCTCGACGTCTCCCCCTGGGCACTCCGCGAGGGCATCATCCTCCGCTACCTCGACCGCCTCGGCTGACGGCGAGGCTGCGGCGGGGACACCGCCGGTCGCACGACGAAGGCCCCCACTCCGCGGAGTGGGGGCCTTCGGTGGTGCTGGTGACTACTCGCCCGTGATCGCGAGGTCCGGCGTGGCCGAACCCGTTCCGAGCGAAGCCTGCGAGTTCACGCCGGCACCGACGGACTCGCCGCGAGCCGAGGTCGTGAACGCGAACGCCCCGTCCACGAAGTCGACGTGCACGTGGTCGCCGGCGTTCAGCTGGCCGTGGAGGATCTGCTCGCTGAGCTGGTCCTCGACCTCGCGCTGCATGGCACGGCGCAGCGGACGCGCACCGAGAGTGGGGTCGAACCCGACCTCGATGAGTCGCTCCTTCGCCGGGAGCGTGAGCTCGATCGTCATATCGCGGTCGAGCAGACGCTCCGACAGGCGCTTCGTGAACAGGTCCACGATCTGCAGGAGCTCCGGCTTCGACAGCTGCGGGAACACGATGATGTCGTCGACACGGTTGAGGAACTCGGGCTTGAAGTGCTTCTTCAGTTCCTCGTTCACCTTGCCGCGCATGATGTCGTACCCGGTCGAGGCGTTGCCCTCGATCTGGAAGCCGACGGGCCCACCGGCGATGTCGCGAGCACCGAGGTTGGTGGTCATGATGATGACGGTGTTCTTGAAGTCGACGACACGACCCTGACCATCGGTCAACCGGCCCTCTTCCAGGATCTGGAGGAGCGAGTTGAAGATGTCGGGGTGCGCCTTCTCGATCTCGTCGAAGAGCACGACGCTGAACGGCTTGCGGCGCACCTTCTCGGTGAGCTGGCCACCCTCTTCGAAGCCGACGAACCCGGGAGGAGCACCGAACAGTCGCGAGACCGTGTGCTTCTCGCCGTACTCCGACATGTCGAGCGAGATGAGCGCGCCTTCGTCGTCGAACAGGAACTCGGCGAGCGCCTTGGCCAGCTCGGTCTTACCGACACCCGTGGGGCCGGCGAAGATGAACGAACCGGACGGACGCTTCGGGTCCTTCAGACCGGCACGGGTGCGTCGGATGGTCTTCGAGAGGGCCGAGATGGCCTCCTCCTGACCGATGACGCGCTGGTGCAGGGCCTTCTCCATGAAGACGAGCCGCGAGGACTCCTCCTCCGTGAGCTTGAAGACGGGGATACCGGTCGCCTGGGCGAGCACCTCGGCGATCAGACCCTCGTCGACCTCGGCGGTGGTCTTGACGTCGCCCGAGCGCCACTGCTTCTCGAGGCGCAGACGCTCGCCGAGGAGGTTCTTCTCCTCGTCGCGGAGCGAAGCGGCCTTCTCGAAGTCCTGCTCCTCGATGGCCGTCTCCTTGGCCTCGCGGACGCCGGCGATCTTGTCGTCGAACTCGCGCAGCTCCGGAGGGCTCGAGAGGATCGACAGACGCAGGCGTGCGCCGGCCTCGTCGATCAGGTCGATGGCCTTGTCGGGCAGGAAGCGGTCGGAGATGTAGCGGTCGGCCAGGTTGGCGGCCGAGACGAGTGCACCGTCGGTGATGGACACCTTGTGGTGGGCCTCGTAGCGGTCGCGCAGCCCCTTGAGGATGTTGATCGTGTGGGGCAGCGACGGCTCCATGACCTGGATGGGCTGGAAGCGGCGCTCGAGTGCGGCGTCCTTCTCGAAGTGCTTGCGGTACTCGTCGAGCGTGGTGGCACCGATGGTCTGGAGCTCACCGCGTGCGAGCAGCGGCTTGAGGATGGAGGCTGCGTCGATCGCGCCTTCAGCGGCACCGGCACCCACGAGGGTGTGGATCTCGTCGATGAAGACGATGATGTCGCCGCGGGTGCGGATCTCCTTGGTGACCTTCTTCAGTCGCTCCTCGAAGTCACCGCGGTAGCGGCTGCCGGCGATGAGCGAGCCGAGGTCGAGCGAGTACAGCTGCTTGTCCTTCAGCGTCTCCGGGACGTCGCCCTTGACGATCGCCTGGGCGAGGCCCTCGACGACCGCGGTCTTACCGACACCGGGCTCACCGATCAGGACCGGGTTGTTCTTGGAACGACGGGAGAGGATCTGCATGACCCGCTCCATCTCCTTGTCGCGACCGATGACCGGGTCGAGCTTGTTGTCGCGCGCGGCCTGGGTGAGGTTGCGACCGAACTGGTCGAGGATCTGGGATCCGCCCTGGGCCTGCTGCTCGCTCTGGTTGCCGCCGACGGGCGCGGCTTCCTTGCCCTGGTAGCCGGAGAGCAGCTGGATGACCTGCTGGCGCACCCGGTTGAGGTCGGCGCCCAGCTTGACGAGGACCTGGGCGGCGACGCCCTCACCCTCGCGGATGAGGCCGAGCAGGATGTGCTCCGTGCCGATGTAGTTGTGGCCGAGCTGCAGCGCTTCGCGCAGGCTCAGCTCCAGCACCTTCTTGGCGCGCGGCGTGAACGGGATGTGTCCCGTCGGCTGCTGCTGGCCGGTGCCGATGATGTCGGTGACCTGCTCGCGCACGGCATCCAGGGAGATCCCGAGGGACTCGAGCGCCTTGGCGGCCACTCCTTCGCCCTCGTGGATGAGGCCGAGCAGGATGTGCTCGGTCCCGATGTAGTTGTGGTTGAGCATCTTGGCCTCTTCCTGGGCCAGGACGACGACACGACGCGCACGGTCGGTGAATCTCTCGAACATGATCACTCTCCTCCGGCACCGGGCAGGGTGGTGATGCCGTTAGTAGGAGCGTAACGACCACCGCAGCTCTCATCGCCCCTGTTCGCCGTGGGCGTGATGCCGGGGGTCCGGGAACGCCGCAGCGCACGTGCACCTGGCACGTGCGCTGCGGGTGTGGACGGATCGCGGGTGGATCAGACGGGGAACCGGACGGTCGCGGCGAGCGCCCCACCGCCGGGGACGTCCTCGGCTCGGACGGCGAGGATCCTGGCGTCGGACAGGAGCGCCCGTCGGAGGATCTCGTCGATCACGCCGTAGTTCGACGCGTCGGCCTCCTCGTCGAGGGTGACGACACCGGTGGCCTCGTCGACCGTGCCGGGCAGGTTCGTGTCGATGTCGACGAACAGGGTGTCGACGGCGTTCGCGGTCGCGGCGCGTGCCACGTCGCCGAGGTCGGTCACCGCGCGTCCGTTCGACGCCCGGGTGCCGAACTCCTCGCAGAGCGCGTGCAGCTCCGCGGCGTACAGCTCGTCGAGGATCGGTCGGGCCGCGGCGGCGAGCTGTTCGTCGGAGCGTTCCTGCTGGTTGCCCTCGATCTCGGGCTTCACCAGCTGCTTGGACGTGCTCACCGAGCGGAAGATGCCCGTCATCGGTTCGGCACCCGCGAGGATGAGCGGTTCCTTCGAGTTCGCGAGGATCGGCGCGAGCGCCTTGTCGATGATCTGCGCGTACTCCTGCATCCGGATCTTCTGGCCCTCCGAGCCCTGGATGCGTCCGAGCTGCTCGCGACCGTTCGAGCCCCGCCCACGGATGGAGTCGACGTGAGCCGCCGCCGCGACGTCCTCGGGGATGTCCAGCTCGATGCTCGTCGCCGGCAGGTCGCGCGCGACCGCGACGAGGCGGACCCCGCTCTGCGCCAGGGCCAGCACGTAGGCGGACTGCGGGAAGGTGAGCGCCCGCATGAGCGGTTTGATGTAGAAGCGGTCCGACACCTCGGTGCACGAGCGCAGGACGTTGGGCACACGGAAGTACCGGGTCGTCGTCGGGCTGACGAAGATGGCCAGGCTCGAGGACAGGTACCGGAGGAAGTCCGGGTCCTCGAGGAGGCGGTCGATCTCGTCGGTGAACCGCCCGACCGCGGCACGGTCCGCTCCCGCCGCAGCCAACTGCTCCACCGCCTGTTTGACCTGGTTCTTCAGGTCGAGCCGGATGTGGCTCGTGTCCGCGGGGTTGGTGCTCGTCTCGAGGTAGATCGACACGCTCGACGCTTCTCGGGCGTTCGCGAGCTCGACGATGTCGGAGCGGGTCGGAATATCGGTGTGGTGCACTGATGCCTCCTTCGATCGCGTCAGGCGAAGGGTCGACCGGGAGCAGGCGACGCCGTCGTGGGCCTGACTTGCCCCCAGTATAGGGACGCGGTCGCCGCGCGGCCCTGGCGGATTCGCCGGGGATTCGGAGGCGGAGCGGGCGCCGTCGGGCTCGCTCAGCGCACCCGTCGCCGGGCCGTGCCGACCGCTACTGGAGCGCCGAGGTGAGTCGGGCGAGGTTGTCGAGGACGGTCGAGCGCAGCGGCTGCTTCAGCCATTCCGCGAGCGTCAGCTCCTTGCTGATCTCGCGGTACCCGTCCTCCACGGCACGCATCTCACGGACGAACTCCCGCCCACGGACCATGAGCGACACCTCCAGGTTGAGACCGAAGGACCGCATGTCCATGTTGCTCGAGCCGATGACCGCCACGTCGTCGTCGATCGTGAAGTGCTTGGCGTGCAGGATGTACGGCGCCGGGTACTGGAAGATCCGCACCCCAGCCCGCAGAAGCGCCTCGTAGTACGACCGCTGTGCGTGCCACACCACCGCCTGGTCGCCGATCTCGGACACGAACAGATCGACCGGGACCCCGCGCTGCACGGCGGTCGTGACGGCGGCGAGCAACGACTCGTCGGGGACGAAGTACGGACTCGTGATGACGATGCGCCGTTGCGCCGCGTAGATGAGCGCGAGGAAGAGCTTGAGGTTGTTGTCGCCGTCGAACCCGGGGCCGCTCGGCACCACCTGGAGTTCGAGGTCGCCGGCCGGGCGGGCGTCGAGCAACCCGACCTCCTGCGACAGCACGTCGCCCGTCTCGCTGTACCAGTCACTCAGGAAGATCGTGTTGATGCCGGCGACCCCCGGGCCCTCCACCCGGGTCATGAGCTCCTGCCACTGGAGCCCGCGTTTGATGTTGCCCGGCTTGTTGTAGCTCCGGTCGATCATGTTCTGCGACCCCATGTACGCGACGGCGCCGTCGACGATCACCATCTTGCGGTGGTTCCGGAGGTCGGGACGTTGGAACTTCCCCTTGAAGGGCTGGAGCGGCAGCATGAGCGCCCACTGCGCCCCCATCGCCGTGAGGCGCTGCAGGGTGTGCTTGTAGTCGGGGGTCCGCCAGCTCGCGAAGTGGTCGAGCAGCACCCGGACGGTGACGCCGCGATCGATGGCCCGCTCCAGCGCGTCGAAGAACGGTTTCGTCGTCCGGTCGCAGGTGAGGATGTAGAACTCGACGTGCACGAAGTGCTCGGCGCGGTCGACGTCGCCGGCCATCGCGTGGATGGAGGCCTCGTAGTCGCCGATCAGGCTCGCGGCGTTCCCGCCCTGGAGTGGCATCGAGCCGAGGTTGCGGTTGAGTGTCACGACCGATCGGAACCACGCCGGCGCGTTCGAGGTCAGGTTCGCCTTGACGAGGTCGCGGGTCGTCTGACGGATGTACACGTTGATGTCGTACTGCTT
Organism: Plantibacter sp. Leaf314; assembly: GCF_001423185.1. Classification (NCBI taxonomy): domain Bacteria; kingdom Bacillati; phylum Actinomycetota; class Actinomycetes; order Micrococcales; family Microbacteriaceae; genus Plantibacter; species Plantibacter sp. Leaf314. The sequence continues at coordinate 1,420,975 of NZ_LMOB01000001.1, forward strand.
CCGCCGACGCACCCGCGGCAGCTTCGGATTGCCGATGAGCAGGAAGACGATGACGCCGAGGTACGGGATGAGGAAGATGGCCAGCAACCAGGCCATCCCGGCGGTGGGGCGCCGGTTGCGCGGGACGACGATGACCGCGATGACCCGGATGATGAAGTCCAGGACGAGGGCGGTGATGCCCAGCCAGTTCCAGGAGAACTCGATCGTCATGTCGCCCATCCGCTCAGGTGCCGAGGCTCCAGCCTACTGACCGCCCCGGACTGCGGGCATGCGACACCGCGGCCTGGGACGGACGCTCAGACCTCGCGGGGAGCCGTGGAGTCGACGGGCGGCAGACCGAGCTTGGCCCGCTGTTCGGCCTCGACCTGCGCGTACGCCTTGCGCTCGTTGCGGTCGGAGCGCAGGATGGCACGCATCACGACCCAGAAGATGACGCCGACGACCACGGTGGGCAGCAGCGACCAGAGCGCATTCAGCCAGTAGTCCTCGATCACCCGTCAATCGTACCGCCCTTCGACAGGCGCAGGGACCGCAAGGACGGGTCGCTCAGGAACCGCCCTTCGACAGGGTCAGGAACCACCCGCGAGGGCGCCCCAGAGGCCGCTCACCACGAGGTAGAGGCCGATACCGCTCACCACGATCCAGATCGTGATCCGTGCAGTCGTCGGTCCTTGCTTCTTGGGGTCCTGGTGGTCGCCCGGGTCCATCATGCTCATCGTCGCGCCTGACTGTTCGTGGTCGTGCTGCCGGGTGGGCCGCTACTTGACCAGGGGGAAGAGGATCGTCTCGCGGATGCCGAGACCGGTGAGCGCCATGAGGAGCCGGTCGATGCCCATGCCCATGCCGCCCGACGGCGGCATGCCGAACTCGAGGGCCCGCAGGAACTCCTCGTCGAGACGCATCGCCTCGACGTCGCCCTGCGCGGCGAGCTTCGCCTGTTCGATGAACCGCTCGCGCTGCACCACCGGGTCGACGAGCTCGGAGTAGCCGGTCGCCAGTTCGAAGCCGCGGACGTAGAGATCCCACTTCTCGACCGCGCCCTCGACGGAACGGTGCGCCCGGACGAGGGGGCTCGTGTCGACCGGGAAGTCCATCACGAAGGTCGGGCGCTCGAGCCCGCCCTTCACGAAGTGCTCCCACAGCTCCTCGACGTACTTGCCGTGGATGGGGTGGGGCACCTCGACCCCCTCGCGCTCCGCGAGGGCCTTGAGCTCCTCGATCGGGGTCTGCGGGGTGATCTCCACACCGGCTGCGGCGGAGAGGCTCTCGAACATCGAGATGCGGTCCCAGTCGCCGCCGAGGTCGAACTCGGTGCCGTCGGCCCAGGTGACGACGTGGCTGCCGCTCGTGGCCAGTGCGGCGTTCTGGATGAGGGTCTGGGTGAGGTCGGCCATGGTGCCGTAGTCGCCGTAGGCCTCATACGCCTCGAGCATCGCGAACTCCGGGCTGTGCGTGGAGTCGGCACCCTCGTTGCGGAAGTTGCGGTTGATCTCGTAGACGTGGTCGATCCCGCCGACGACGGCGCGCTTCAGGTAGAGCTCCGGCGCGATGCGCAGGTAGAGCTCGGTGTCGAACGCGTTCGAGTGCGTGACGAACGGCCGTGCCGACGCGCCGCCGTGCATGACCTGCAGCATGGGCGTCTCGACCTCGACGAAGTCGCGCTCCGTGAACGTCTGGCGGAGGCTCGCGACGGTCTTCGCCCGGTCGAGCACGTTCTTGCGCGCCTGGTCGCGGGCGATGAGGTCGAGGTACCGGCTGCGGACCCGGGTCTCCTCGTTCAGCTCGTTGTGGAGGTTCGGCAGCGGGAGGATCGCCTTCGCGGCGATGGTCCACTCGGCCACCATGATCGACAGCTCCCCACGGCGACTGGAGATGACCTCGCCGGAGACGAAGACGTGGTCGCCGAGGTCGACGAGCTCCTTCCACGCGGCGAGCTGCTCGTCGCCGACGCTGGCGAGACTCACCATCGCCTGGATGCGGCTGCCGTCGCCCGACTGCAGGCTCGCGAAGCAGAGCTTGCCGGTGTTGCGCAGGTGCACGACCCGCCCGGCGACGCCCACGGTCACGCCGGTCGCCTCGTCGGGCTGCAGCTCGCCGTAGCGGGCGCGCACGGCCGGGATGGTGTCCGTGATGGGCAGGGTGACCGGGTAGGCGCCACCGGCACCGGAGGTCGCCTCGTCGATGAGGCGCTGGCGCTTCGCGAGGCGGACGGCCTTCTGCTCGGAGAGCTCTGCCTGCTCTGCTGCGTCGTCGATCGGCTCTGGCGTCGTGTCAGTCATGCGGTGCGATTCTCCTCGTGCGGTCACTGGAGTTTACCGGGGACCACGCTCGGGCTGCGCGCACGGACGGTTTCCTATGAACCGGCTATCGACGGCCTGACAAGGGTCTCGAAGAACCGTTCCGAGCACCCTGTCGTGGCCTCGGCCCGTGCTTGGCTCGAAGGCCAGGAGTCCCGATCGGGGGCACCGACGCCGGAAACGAACTCGAAAGGCTCGTCATGACGACGCTCTCCGACCACCAGCACACCGACCGCCGCGACGCCACCGTCGTCCCACCGGTTCCGGCCTCGGCCGCCGCCGACCGGCGCTCCGTCGGCCTCGACGCCGGGCTCGTCCTCCTCCGCGTGGTCCTCGGGGTGGTCTTCATCGCGCACGGGCTGCAGAAGTTCCTCGTCGACACGATCCCGGGCGTCGCCGCCGGCTTCGGCGGGATGGGCATCCCGCTCCCCGACGTGACCGCGGTCGTCGTCGCCGGACTCGAGGTCGTCGGTGGACTCCTGCTCATCGTCGGGCTCGGCACCCGCGTCATCGGGGCGCTGCTCGCCGTGACGATGGCGGTGGCCCTGGTCCTCGTGCACCTGCCGGCCGGCTTCTCCGCCGCCGAAGGTGGCTTCGAGTACGTCATGGTGCTCGGCGTCGCCGCCCTCGCCCTCGCCCTCACGGGCCCGGGTCGGTTCGCGATCGACGCGCTCATCCGCCGTCGCCACTGACCCCGGTACCACGACGTCGCCCACTCCGTCTGGCGCGACCACGGCCGCTCGCTCGCCCGTTCGGACGAGTGGGCGGCCGTTCGGCTAGAGCAGCTCGTCGACGTCGGGCGTCGTGGCGCCGCGCAAGGCCTCGTCCACCGAGGACCGGACGAGCGAGGACAGGAACCCGCCGGCGTTCTCGATCCCGATCTCCTGGAGGAGTCCGGTCGCCTGCTGCACGACGGCCCGCGAGAAGCTGGCAGCCGTCTCGACCGCCTCGGCGTACGCCTCCCGATCGGCCTCGGCGATGATCACCGGTTCCGCGCCCATCTCCACGACCAGTGCCTGGCCGATCGGCTGGACGGGTGCCGGAGCGGTGACGGCGAAGGACGTCTCGTGCAAGCGGGCGAGGTCGAGGCTGGTCCCCGTGAACACCATCGCCGGGTGCAACGCCAACGGGATGGCGCCCGCGCGAGCGGCCGGAGCGAGGACCGCGGTGCCGAAGCGAGCCGAGGTGTGCGCCACGAGCTGGCCCGGCTGCCACGCACCCACCGCCGCGAGCCCCTCGACCAGCGACGCGAGTTGCTCGTCCGGCACGGCGATCACGACGAGTTCGCTCCGCTCGACGACCTCGGTCGGATCGAGCACGGGGACGTCCGGCAACAGGGCGTTCGCGCGGTCGAGACTCTCCTCGGACACCGCGGTGATGCCGACGATCGCGTGTCCGGCACCGCCGAGGGCCGCCCCGATGACCGGGCCGACCCGACCGCTTCCGATGATCCCGACGCCGAGGCGGGCATTCCGACGGTCGGCGCTCACCGCATCGTCCGATCGTCGTCGGCCGGCACCGGCGTTGCCGGGGATTCGAGTGGTCCCTCGGCCTCAGCCACGGCCTCCGTGCCCGGCTGCGCCGTCGGTTCTGCGAGGTACGGGGCCGTCACCGGCTCGTCACCGGGCTGGTGTTCGGGGTCGAAGCTCGCCCAGCGGTGACTCCGGTCGGTCGCCTGCGCGACCACGATCGCCTCGGAGGCCGCCTCGAACATGCGTACCGCCTCGTCCCGCGCCATGGCCGGGAGCTTCGCGATGACCGGACCGGGCACCGTGTGCGCGGTCGCGGAGGCCAGGTCGAGTGCCCGCAGGAGCGGCCCCTGGTTGATCCGGATGCTCTGCAGCCGGGCGAGCGGCAGGATGTGCAGCTTCCGCCAGACCACCCCCTGGCGGAAGAGCAGCATCCCGTCGCGCAGCGCATAGCCCGTGCGCCGCCACGAGAACCAGTTGATCCACATCGAGCGACGGGGCGACCCGACGAACCCGACCCCGTCACGCGTCGAGAGGGCGGACTGCAGTGGAGCCCAGGCGCTGCCGTCGATGCGGCCCGCGAGCATGAGCTCCACGACCTGGGCGGCGTCGACGAGCGATCCGACCGGCAACACCGTGTTGTTGCTCGCCCCGCGGGCAGCCTGCTCGAGGGAGAGACCGGCCTTGTTGATCCGGACCCTCCACCAGCCGAAGGGACGCCAGATGATCGGCTGCGACACCTCGATGGCGTGGATGCGACCCGGAGGGATGGTGTCGTTGGTCGTCGAGAACAGACCGAACCCGACGCGCACGCCCGAGGGGGTCGCGGCGATGCTGTAGCGGAGCGACTTCGTCACGCTCGACCAGATGAAGGCACCGAGGCTCAGCACCATCGGCACGAGCCAGAACCAGGCCCACTCGAGACCGTTCACGAGCAGGACCACCCCGACCACGACCGAGATCAGGACGATGACGGTGAACGGACTGAGCACGGTCGAGCCGACGAGACGCCCGAGGGTCAGCCGCACGACCGAATCCGGCACCGCCTCCTGAGGGTCCAGTTCCGGTGAGATGAAGTCGTCCACCCGCTCGGTGACGAACCGTGAGACGCCGCCGCCGTCCGGCGTCGCGGCGTCCGGCAGACTCGGGTCGACCGGAGCGGCGGCGGGCCGCTGCTGGCGCTCGGCGAGCTTCACGCCGCTCGCGAGGGTGAGCACGTCGCGGCGGAGGCCGTCGGCGTCCGCCGTGTAGAGGTACTCGAGCTTGACGTTCGCGTCCTGCCCGGCGACGCTCACGTTGATGCGGGAGGCGCCGATGAGTCGGGCCAGCAGCGGCTTCTCGATGGAGACGCCCTGGATGCGGTCGAGCTTGGCCTTGCGGTTCGTGCGGAAGAGGATGCCGCTGCGGACCTCGACGGCCTCGTCGGTGACGCGGAAGGTGTGCATGCGCCACGAGAGCCAGAACACGGCGATGACCACGATGAGCCCGCCGGCGATCGCGAGGAGCACCCAGCCGACGAACCCGTGGTTCAGGATGTAGTCGATCGGGTCGGTCGGCTGCTCCATGCCCGGCGCCGGGATGAAGAACTCGATGAGCCGCTCGCGCAGGTTGGCGATGACGATGCCGAGGATGGCGACGAACGCGATGCCGCCGCGGAGCAGGGGCGTCGCCGGGTGCAGGCGGTGCCACTGACCGTCGACCAGGCTCTGCCCGGCGACGCGCGGAATGATCGCCTCGGCCGTCGGTTTGACGCGTGGCCCGGCAGCGGGCGCCTCGAACCGGGGCGGCGGTCCCTGCGGCTGCTGCTCGCTCACAGGCCGGTCCGTCGGCTCTCCGCCACGGCGACCAGGTGGTCGCGCAGTCCCTCCGCCTCGGCCTCGGGCAGCCCGTTGATCACCACGCCGGTGGAGGCGGATGCGGTCACGAACTTGAGGTCGGCCAGGCCGAACGCGCGCGAGAGGGGCCCGCGGTTGATGTCGACGAGCTGCATGCGACCGTACGGGACGGCGACGAAGCGTTGCCACATGATCCCCCGGCGGAACAGGAGGTCGTCAGCGCGGAGCTGGTAGCCGATGGCCCGGATCCGACGCGGGATGAAGGCCGCGGTGATCAGCGAGATGACCGCTAAGGCGGCGAACGGCCACCAGATCCACGTCCAGTCCCAGACGAGCGCGACGAACACGACCGCCGCGGTGACGACGAGGAGGCCGGCGCCCTCGGAGATGAACTCGATGGCGATGAGTTTGCGGCTCACCCGTCGCCACTCGACGTCGGGCAGGTCCAGCCGGTGCCCGCCGGGAGCGGACGACTCGGCGTGTGTGGCCTCCGTGGCCGACGTCTCGTCGAGCGGTGTGTCGATCAAGGGCCGCTCGACGAGCGGTTCAGGTGTGGGACGGGGCTCCCCCGGGTGCGGCGTCGTCATCATCATCCTTCGGAACGGTGCAGAACCACTCGGCCACCAGAGCGGCGACGACGAGCGCGACGGATCCCACGATGGACGCGATCACCAGCCACAGCGAGCCTAGCGCGGGCAGGATCGGGCGGGTCAGGAGGAAGAGCATGATCCCGACGGTGGCACCGGCGACCAGGGCCCCCGCGTGGCTCGACGCCTTCGCGAGGGCGGCCACCCGCATCGCCCGGAACGGGTCGATCCGTCGGGTCGCGTGCCCGGTCGTGCTGCGCCGGATCGGCCAGGACAGGGCGATGAGGATGATGGCGACCGCGACGAGGGAGACCGTGAGGGTGACGGGCGGGATGATCGAGGCACGCCCGGCGGACACCGACGCCACCTCGACGAGGAACCCGAAGACCACGCCGACCCCGGCGAGCACGATGAGCGGCGTCGCGGTGGTCCGCCTCACGGCTGCGCTCCGTCGTCGGGGACCACGGATCCGTCCTTGGCGGCGGCGAGGGTGTCGAGGCGACCCACACCGGGCAACGTCGCGTCGGGGTCGAGCAGCAGCCACGGCACGACGACGAAGCCGCGCTCGGCGGCACGCGGGTGCGGGACCGTCAGGCGGTCGTCGTCGATCGTCTCGTCGTCGTAGGCGAGGAGGTCGAGGTCGAGTGTCCGGTCGCCCCAGCGCTCCTCGCGGACCCGGCCGTGGGCCAGTTCGATCCGCTGGAGTTCGTCGAGGAGTTCGAGCGGCCGGAGCCGGGTCCGGACGATGGCGACCCCGTTGAGGTAGGCGGGTGCCGACTCGTCCACGCCCGCCGGCTTGACGGCGGCACTCGAGACGAGCGGCGAGGGTCGGACCTCGAGCACGCCGTCGACGGCGGCGAGGTCTTCGCACGCCTGAGCGATCGTCGCGCGGCGATCCCCGAGGTTCGCCCCGAGCGCGATGACAGCCTGCACCGCGCGTGGCTTCGGTGGCCCCGGGCGTCGCGCCGGGTCGTGGATCGGGGTGCGCGACACCATCAGCCGGCCTGTCCGGTCTCGGCGCGATCCGCGGCGGTGCGCTCGATCGTCACCGCGACGTCCGCGAACGGCACCGTGATCGGGGCGCTCGGCTTGTGGAGGGTGACCCGCACCGCCTCCGCTCGCGGGTTCGACAGCACGACGGCGGCGATGCGCTCCGCGACCGTCTCGATGAGGTCGACCGGGTCGCGCTCGACCGCGGCGACGACGGCTTCCGCCAGCTCGCCGTAGTGCATGGTCGCGCCGAGTTCGTCGCCGCCTGCCGCAGGGCGGAGGTCGAGGGTGACCGTCACGTCGATGACGAACTCCTGCCCCGCTTCGCGCTCGAAGTCGAAGACGCCGTGGTGGGCGAAGGCCCGCAGGCCTGTGAGGGTGATCGAATCAGTCATCGGCTCCACCTTGCCATGCATCGAGGGTGTCGAGGGCGAGTCTCGTGGCGGCGACGTCGTGGACGCGGACGCCCCAGGCGCCGGCTTGGACCGCCAGCACGCTGACCACGGCACTCGGAAGATCGCGATCGGTCATCGGGGCGTCGTCCCGCAGGAGTGCGCCGAGGAACCGCTTGCGCGAGGCGCCGACGAGCACCGGATAGCCGAGCTCGAGCAGCAGGTCGAGGCGCGCGAGGATGCGCCAGTTGTGCTCGGTGTGCTTCGAGAAGCCGAGCCCCGGATCGACGACGATCCGCTGTGGATCGACGCCCTGACCGAGCAGGGTCGACACGCGGTCGTCGAGTTCGCGCGCGACGTCGACCGCCGCGTCCGTGTAGGAGGCACGGCTCGCCATGTCCACCGAGTGGCCGCGCCAGTGGCTGATGACGCAGTCGAGGCCGGACGCGGCCATGAACGCCGGCATCCGGTCGTCCGCGAGCCCGCCGGACACGTCGTTGATGATCGACGCACCGGCGTCGGCTGCAGCTCGGGCGGTCTCGGCGCTCATGGTGTCGATGCTCACCCGCACCCCGGCCGCCGCCAGGGCCGACACGACGGGTGCGACCCGGTGTTGTTCCTCGCGGGTGTCGACCCGAGCGGCGCCCGGCCGGGTGGACTCACCGCCCACGTCGATCACGGTGGCCCCCGCAGCGACGAGCTCGAGGCCGTGCGCGACGGCGTCGTCGACGTCGAAGTAGCGGCCGCCGTCACTGAAGGAGTCGGGCGTGACGTTGACGACGCCCATGATCTCGGGCTGCGTCGTCGGTGCCGCGGTCGTGCGCCGGCCGTCTGCGGGGACGGCGTGCCCGTCGTCGCTCGTCACCGGATCACCGGGCCTGTTCGGCGGTGGTGCCGATCAGCTGCATGAGTTCGGCCCGCGCGGCAGGATCTGCGAGGGCGCCGCGGCTGGCGATCGTGACGGTGGTGCTCGTCAGCTGACGCGAGCCACGCATGGACACGCAGCCGTGCGCCGCCTCGAGCACGACGAGGACGCCGCGCGGGGCGAGTCGCTCCTCGAGGACGTCGGCGATCTGCTCGCTCAGGCGCTCCTGCACCTGCGGGCGGGACGCGATCGTGTCGACGACCTTCGGCAGGGCGCCGAGCCCGATGACGCGTTCGTCGGGGAGGTAGGCGATGTGCGCCGTGCCGAGGAACGGCAGCAGGTGGTGCTCGCACACGGAACGGAAGGCGATGTCGCGGACGAGCACGGCGTCGCTCGTCGCACCCTCCTCGATGGGGATCGTGCGAGCCAGGTGCTCACCGGCGTCCTGGCCGATGCCGCTGAAGAACTCCGCGTACGCGTCGGCGACGCGCGTCGGGGTGTCGGCCAGGCCGTCGCGGGCCGGATCCTCCCCGATCGCGTCGAGGATCTCCAGGACGGCCGCGGCGATCCGGGCACGGTCCACGGACGGCCGCGAGGCCGAGCCTGGATCAGACTCGGCCTGCGCGGCTCCGACCGCGGCGTTCGCGGGGTGCTCGCCGGGCGTCATGCGGGCTAGGCGGTCGCCGGTCGCGGCTTCGTGGCGCGCGTGCGCTTCGGCTTCACGGGCGCCTCCGGCTCCGGCTCGGAGCTCACGCCGCCGTCTGCCGCACCCGAGTCGATGGGGGCGGTGAACGTCGTCGAGCCGACGGCGGAACCGGACCCGACCGGGCGCTTCTTGCTGGACAGCCAGACCGGACGCGGCGGGAGCTTCTTGACGTCCTTGAAGATCTCGGCCAGCTGCAGGTGGTCGAGGGTCTCCTTCTCCATCAGCTCGGCGGCCAGGCGGTCGAGCACGGCGCGGTTGGTCGTGATGACCTGCCAGGCCTCGTCGTGTGCGGCCTCGATGAGTTCGCGGACCTGGGCGTCGACGCGCTGCGCGATCTCCTCGGAGTAGTCGCGCTGGTGGCCCATGTCGCGACCGAGGAACATCTCACCGGAGGACTGGCCGAGCTTGACGGCGCCGACGTCGGTCGTCATGCCGTACTCGGTGACCATCTTGCGGGCGATGCCGGTGGCCTTCTCGATGTCGTTCGAGGCGCCAGTGGTCGGGTCGTGGAAGACGAGCTCCTCGGCGACGCGGCCGCCCATCGCGTAGGCGAGCTGGTCGAGCAGCTCGTTGCGCGTGACGGAGTACTTGTCCTCGAGCGGGAGCACCATCGTGTAGCCGAGGGCGCGGCCGCGGGGCAGGATCGTGACCTTCGTGACGGGGTCGGTGTTGTTCATCGCCGCTGCCGCGAGCGCGTGACCACCCTCGTGGTACGCGGTGATGAGCTTCTCCTGCTCGCGCATGACGCGGGTGCGTCGCTGCGGACCGGCGATGACGCGGTCGATGGCCTCGTCGAGGGCACGGTTGTCGATGAGCTGTGCGTTCGAGCGCGCGGTCAGCAGCGCCGCCTCGTTGAGGACGTTGGCGAGGTCGGCACCGGTGAAGCCGGGCGACTTGCGGGCGACGACCTCGAGGTCGACGCTCGCGGCCAGGGGCTTGCCCTTACCGTGCACCTCGAGGATCCGCTTGCGGCCGGCGAGGTCCGGGGCGTCGACGCCGATCTGGCGGTCGAAGCGACCGGGACGCAGGAGCGCGGGGTCGAGGATGTCGGGACGGTTCGTCGCGGCGATGAGGATCACGTTGGTCTTGACGTCGAAGCCGTCCATCTCCACCAGGAGCTGGTTGAGGGTCTGCTCGCGCTCGTCATGACCGCCGCCCATGCCGGCACCACGGTGACGACCGACGGCGTCGATCTCGTCGACGAAGATGATCGCCGGCGAGTTCTCCTTGGCCTGCTGGAAGAGGTCGCGGACGCGGCTCGCGCCGACACCCACGAACATCTCGACGAAGTCGGAACCGGAGATGGAGTAGAAGGGGACGCCTGCCTCGCCGGCGACGGCGCGGGCGAGCAGGGTCTTACCGGTTCCGGGAGGGCCGTAGAGCAGCACACCCTTCGGGATGCGGGCGCCGACGGCCTGGAACTTCGCGGGCTCCTTGAGGAAGTCCTTGATCTCCTCGAGCTCCTCGATGGCCTCGTCGGCACCGGCGACGTCGTCGAAGGTGACCTTCGGCGACTCCTTGGAGACGAGCTTCGCCTTCGACTTGCCGAACTGCATGACCTTGTTGCCGCCGCCCTGCATGCCGGACAGCATCAGCCAGAAGAACACACCGATCAGGAGCAGCGGCAGCAGGAGACCGAGCATCGACAGCAGCCAGCTCGGCTGCGGGACCTTGTCGTTGTACCCGCCGGAGGGGTCTGCGGCGTCGACGGCCTCGACCACGTCGGCGGCACGAGCGCCGACGTAGTAGAACTGCACCTGCTTGCCGAACTCGTCGTCCGCCTTCGTCAGCGTGAGGTCGACGCGCTGGTCGCCGTCCGTGATGACGGCCTCCTTGACCTGCCCCTTCTCGAGGAAGGCCAGGCCTTCCTGCGTGGAGACCTCACGGAAGCCGTTCATGCTCATCAGGCTGATGCCGATCCAGAAGACCAGAGCAGCGATGATGAGGTACGGGATGGGACCCTTGAAGAGGCGCTTGACGTTCATAGTTGAGAGGCCGGGACTGGCCCGTTCCCTTTCTGCAGGAGGGGTCGACGGGCGGAGCCGCGTCGGAAATCAGGCTACCCCCTCGCTGCTGGATGCCTCCCCCATGTTTGCCATGGGCTTAACGAGTGATCCAGGCGAGGTTCGTCGCTCGCTCAGGCGTAGACGTGAGGGGCGAGCACGCCGACGTCGCGGAGGTTGCGGTACTTCTCGTCGAAGTCGAGACCGTACCCGACGACGAAGTCGTTCGGGATGTCGAAGCCGACGTACTTGCACTCGACGTGGACCTTCGCGGCCTCCGGCTTGCGCAGGAGCGCGCAGACCTCGATGGAGGCGGCGCCGCGCGAGGCGAAGTTCTCGAGCAGCCAGGAGAGGGTGAGGCCGGAGTCGATGATGTCCTCGACGATCAGGACGTGACGGTTCGTGAGGTCTGCGTCGAGGTCCTTGCGGATCTGCACGACACCGCTCGACTTCGTGCCGGCCCCGTAGGAGCTGACGGCCATCCAGTCCATGGACAGCGGGATGCGGAGTTCGCGCGCCAGGTCGGCCATGACCATGACCGCGCCCTTCAGGACGCCGACGAGCAGGACGTCCTTCCCGGCGTAGTCGACCTCGATCCGGCGGGCGAGTTCGGCGAGCTTGTCGCGGATCTCCTGCTCGGTGACGAGGATGGTCGTGAGGTCGTCCGAAATGTCGCTCTGCTCCATGCGTCGAGTGTATGCGAGATGACCCGGACGCCGGTGCGCCCCTCCTCCTCGCGGGGCCTGCCGTCAGCGCGCGGAGAACACGATGCGGCCGTCGCGGCGCATGGCCCGGCAGCCGGGTAGATCGATCGGTCCCTGCCCGGCCCAGTCGGTCACGAGCCGCGCGACCTCGATCGTCTGCGTCCGGGAGAGGGCGACCCCGAACTCGCTCTGCACGATGTACCGGATGACGCGCTGCCGGAGCGCGGCGGGGTTCGCGGCGAGCGCCGCCGCGCTGACGGAGATCCCGGCCTCGGCGTGCTCGACGATCTCCTCGATGGTCTCCTCGATCATCTCTTCGAAGGCCTCGGCGTCCTCCCGCATGGCGTCCGCGGTGCGGGCGAGCGCCTCCTTGATGCCCGGCCCGAGTTCGCTCTCGAGCACGGGGAGCACCCGCTCGCGCACTCGGACGCGCGTGTACGCGGCGTCGGTGTTGTGCGGGTCGTCCCAGGGGGTGAGGCCCATCGCGGCACACGCCTCGCGGGTCTGCACCCGGCGGACGCCGAGGAGCGGGCGGACGAGGGCGCCGCTGACGGGCGACATCCCCTGCAGGCTGCCGGCGCCGGATCCGCGGGCGAGCCCGAGGAGCACCGTCTCGGCCTGGTCGTCGAGCGTGTGTGCGAGCAATACGGCCGACGCCCCGGCCTCGACGCGTGCGCCCTCGAGCGCCGCGTACCGGGCATCGCGCGCAGCCGCCTCCGGACCGCCGTCGGCACCGACCTCGACCCGCCGGACGAGCACGGGGTCGAGGCCCATCGCCCTCGCCTGGTCAGCCGCGCGGGCGGCGACGGCTGCGGAATCCGTCTGCAGGCCGTGGTCGACGATGACGGCACCGGCCTGCAACCCGAGCTTCGACGCTTCGAAGGCGGTCGCCGCGGCGAGAGCGAGCGAGTCCGCCCCACCACTCAGGGCGACGAGGAGGTCCGTCTCGCCCTCCGCCCTGGAGCCGGCCGCCGACCACCGGCCGATCGCGTCGCGGACCGCCTTCCGCAGCAGGGCGACGGACGGGTGGAGCGGAGGTCGGACGGCGTTCACGCGCACCACGCTATTGCACGACGGCGGGCGTGCCCCCGGCACCGGTGGCTCCTGGGCGCATCGGTTAGGGTTGGTCCTCGTCGGCGACCGTGCCGATTCCAGGACATCCAACCTCGCAAGGAGCAGGCTTATGGCCGAGTACGACGCCGTCATCGAGATCCCGCGGGGCAGCCGCAACAAGTACGAGATCGACCACGAGACCGGTCGGGTCTTCCTCGACCGCGTGCTGTTCACGAGCTTCGTCTACCCCACCGACTACGGCTTCTTCGAGAACACCCTCGGCGAGGACGGCGACCCGGTCGACGTGCTGGTCCTCCTCGACTTCCCGACGTTCCCGGGCGTCGGCATCAAGGTCCGTCCCGTGGGCGTGCTGCACATGACCGACGACGGCGGCGGCGACGACAAGGTCATCGCCGTGCAGTACAAGGACCCGCGCTGGGCGCACATCCAGGACCTCAACGACATCCCGCAGGCGACGCGCGACGAGATCGAGCACTTCTTCGTCCACTACAAGGACACCGAGCCCGGCAAGTGGGCTCGCATCGACGGCTGGGGCGACGCCGCCGCCGCCGAGAAGATCATCCTCGCGGGCTTCGAGAAGCTCAAGGCGGAGGGTCACTGACCCCCTGAGGCCCAGCCTCACCCCGCACGACGAAGCGGCCGACACCCTCGGGTGTCGGCCGCTTCGTCGTGCGGGGTGCCGCGATCAGCCGAGCGGTGCGCCGCGGTCGGCCATGAACGGCTGGGCGTCGATCGCGTTGCCGTTGATGCGGACCTCGAAGTGCAGGTGGCAGCCGGTGGAGGCGCCGGTCGTGCCGACGTAGGCGATGACCTGCCCCGCGGAGACCTGGTAGCCGACACCGACCTGGATGCCGCCGTCCACGATGTGCGCGTAGCCGGTCGAAACACCCGATCCGTGGTCGATGAGGATGAAGTTGCCGTAGGTGCCATACCACCCGGCATAGGTCACCGTGCCGGAGGTCGCCGCGTAGATCGGGATCCCGCACCCGCCCGCGATGTCCGTACCCCGGTGGAAACTGCCCGAGCTGCCACCGCCGGTGGAGATCGGGTCGCGATAGCCGTAGGTGCCGGAGATGCTGCCGGACGCCGGGATGGCCCAGCCCTGGCTGCTGAGCTGACCGCCATCGGCGCTCTGCCCTCGGGCCGCAGCCTCGGCTGCGGCCTTCGCCTTCGCCGCGGCCACGCCGGCCTCGTAGTCCTGGACCGTCTTGGCCGTGGTGTCCTGCAACGCCGTCAACTGCGCGTTGAGCGTGACGATCAGCTCCTGGTTCTGCTCCAGCTTCGCCGCCGCCGCGGACGCCGCCTCCTGCGCGGCCTGCATGGCGGCCTGCGCGGCCTGCCGCAGCGACTCGCGTTCGTCGCGGGCGACGCCTGCCTGCTCACCGAGCGCCGCTGCGGTGTTCCGCGCGGCGACGGCCTGCTCGTAGACACCGTTGCTGTGCTCGGCGACCTGGTTCATGTTGCCGAGCTTCGACAGGAGGTCGGTCGCGCCCTTGCTCTCCCCGTCGAGGAAGAGGCTCAGGCTGAGGTCGGCACCACCGGAGCGGTACAGCTGGGAGGCGACCCGACCGGCCTGCTTGGTGGCCGTGTCGGCTTCGGTGGTCTTCGCGTCGGCCTGGGCCTGGATCGCGGTCGCACGGGCGTCGGCCTCGAAGAACGCCTCTTCGGCCGCCTGGAACTCGGTCCCGCGCTTCTGGGCCTCGTCCTGGGCCACTTGCAGTTCGTCCTGCAACTGGACGATGAAGTTCTTGATGTTCGTGACCTCGGCGGCCTTCGCGGCCTCGTTGCCCTTCGCCGCCTGGACGTCGTCCCATGAGGGGTAGTCGGCTGCCGAAGCCGGTCCCGCGATGCCGAAGGATCCGACGATCGCGAGGGACATCACGACCGCGGCGGCGAGGCGTCCGCGCCAACGGGCGGAGGACACCGTCCCGGCGGTCGTCGTCCGGCCTCGGCGCGAGGCACCGGGAAGTCTCTTGCTCATGAAGTACGGCCCATCTCGGTTCGCTGCAGTCACATCGGTCACATCTGTACCACTGTCCACGGTACCCCCGGAGGGGTGGGGACAGCCCTCGGACACCCCGCGCGGCGCGGCCGGGCGGGCATGGTGCCACGCCCGAGGCTAACCCCGGCGATGTGCGGCTCAGCGACCATTCGGCGCCTGTCGCGAGATCCGCCGTCGAGCGGGACACGGCGGCGGGGGAACCCGATTTTGGATTCCGGGGTTTCATCCGTATGCTTGTCGCTCGGTAGTCATGAAGCTTCAGGGCTTCGCGGCCCTATCGTTTAGCGGCCTAGGACACCGCCCTTTCACGGCGGCAGCACGGGTTCGAATCCCGTTGGGGTCACCACCGACTACTGGAAAAACAGCCGCTCAGATTCAGGTATAGTGAGTCTGCGCGACTGCGAGAAGCACCGAGCAACACCAGCATCACCGCAGTTTGTATCATCACCAATTCAACATGTATGGCCCTGTAGCGCAGTTGGTTAGCGTGCCGCCCTGTCACGGCGGAGGTCGCGGGTTCAAGTCCCGTCAGGGTCGCAAAAGGTCGGAAGCCCTCTCGCAAGGGAGGGCTTCTGCTTTTGAGACATCGTCGCCGTTCGTGCAGCTGATGTACTCGGCTCTGTAGCTCAGTTGGTAGAGCGCACGACTGAAAATCGTGAGGTCACGGGATCGACGCCCGTCGGAGCCACGGAACCCCCACCTAGCTTCTACATGGTGGGGGTTCTTTTTTTGCCCGGCCTGCCACCCAGCCCGCCGAGGCCCGACACGATTTGCCACGCCCGTCCACGGTGACCAGACTCGCAGCGTGGAGTCGAGACCGTCACGCCGAGCAACCAGCCGCACGCGGCGAGCGACCGTCCGCCGAGCACACTGGGTGGCCGCCTCCGTCCTCGGCGTGTTGCTGAGCGCCTCGCTCGTCTCCTGCTCCGATACGCAGTACGGACTGCCTGCCGACGAAGCCGTCGGCACGTGGCGCAGCGGAGACACCCTGCTCGAGCTGGCCGACGACGGAACCTTCGACGCCACCGCCTGGCCCTCGGAGGTGCAGTGCAGCTTCGACGAAGACCCACGCGACAACGACGTGATCGACTTCTCCGGGACATGGGTCGTGGACAACGAGGGAACCAACCGGGACCTCGTTCTGCGGCCCGACGACGGCGCCTGCGAGACGTCATCGATCACCTCCAGCGTGCGGAGCGACGACGATCTCGCTCGCCTGTGCATCCACACCCGTGGGTCCCTGTCCGGCCCGGCCGAGAACTTCTTCACCCTCTATCAGGGTGATCCGCCGGAGATCGAGGATCCGGATCGCTGCCTGAACTACTGACCCGCGCAAGCTCAGCGGACCGCTAACCCTTCCGGTCCCTGAGCTTGTCGAAGGGTACGCAAGGCGCCCCTCCCCGGCGACGCTCCGCCGGTCCCTGAGCTTGTCGATGGGCTCTCGGAGAAGCGTCCACCACCGGTGCCACTCAGCATCTGGAATGTCAGTGGTCCATGGTGCACTTGATCCATGACCGAGAGCACCACTTCCGCAGTTCGAGCTGGCGACGACTACGTCGCGCAGCTCGCGGAGTTCTCGGACGAGTACGCGGACATCTGCCGGCAGCAGGCCGTGCTGGCCGCTCGGGCGGCCCGCCTCCTGGCCCGATCGGCGGCGTATGCCGATGCCTTGGCAGACTCGGTCGTCCCGGCCGTGTACCCTCCCGCGGAACGACAGGCCCTCTCGCGCCGGTCGACCTGTGCGGCACTCGCGATGGCGACACGGACACCCGAGCAGACCGTGCAGCGGGCGACGAACGACGCGGAACGCCTCGTCAACGAGGCGCCCGCAGTGCTCGCTTCGCTCGAGGCCGGCCGCATCTCGGCGCGGCACGCGCAGACCATCACCGACCAGCTCAGCGACGTGCCGACCGCCGGGCGGGCCGCATTCCTGGCGGCAGTGTTGCCGGTCGCAGAGGAAACCACCAACGCGAACCTGCGGAAGCGTGCCCGTGCCCTCCGAGAGCGCCTCCACCCGGAGTCCATCACTGCACGTGCGGTCCGCTCGGAGGCAGACCGTCGCGTCGAGTTCGAGCCCGCCGCCGACGGCATGGCGTGGGTGCACCTGTTCACCACGGCACCGATCGCGCAGGGCGTCATCGAGCGCGTCGAGGCCGCGGCCTCGGAGTCCCGCGCAGCCGGTGACACCCGCACCTGCATGCAGCTCCAGGCGGACGCCCTCGCCGCACTCGCCCTCACCGGAGTGACCCCGGAAGACGTGATGGCGAGCCCGGTGCTCCCGCATCCGATCGAGGTCCAGGAGCACATCACGCCGACCGTGCAGATCACGGTGCCGGCGCTCAGCCTGGCCGGTGTCTCCGACGCCCCGGCCACGCTTGATGGGTACGGTCCGATCGACCCGGAGACCGCGGCCCGCCTCGCGGTGAATGCGCCCAGCCTGACCCGGATCCTCGTCCAGCCGGAAACCGGCGCAGTGCTCTCCGTCGGGCGGAATCAGTATCGAGTCCCGGCCGACCTGCAACGCGCGGTGCGCCTCCGGGACGGCACCTGTCGGGCACCCGGCTGCGGGAGACGCGCCAGAGCGTGTGACCTCGACCATTCGGTCGCGTGGGACGACGGCGGCACGACGGATGTCGGCAATCTCGCCTGCCTCTGTCGACACCACCACCGCATGAAGCACCTCCCCGGATGGAACCTCGAACACGGCCCAGGCGGGGTCCTCGAGTGGACGACACCCGACGGGAAGCACCACCGAACCGAACCTGATCCCGCGCCGTTCTGACCACCTCCGGTCCCCGAGCGTGTCGGAGGGTTCCTCGTGGGCACTTCGACAAGCTCAGTGATCGGAGGAGATTCACGGGGCGCGCTTCGGTCCCTGAGCTTGTCGAAGGGTTTCTCGTGCGCCCTTCGACAAGCTCAGTGACCGGGGACGCACTCAGCGACCGGGTGCGGTTCACCGAACACACTCCGGTCCCTGAGCCTGTCGAAGGGCAGTCAAGGTGCACTCGCTCGGTGCGCGCGAAGGACCGCGGCCGGCTCCCGCCATGCACCTCCATTCGCAAGCCCCAGACATCCAGCTTCGATCGAGACAGACTGGTGGCATGAGTTCTGCAGACGACCGCACCACCGACGGACCCGACGACGCCCACCAGATCCCGGACGGCGTCGACGACGCGACTGTGGAAGCGGTCGGCAAGGTGACCGAGGCCCTCGAGGTGGTGGAGCAGGCACGCGGCATGCTCTACGGCTTCCACCGCCTCACCGGCAAGGCGGACCTCGCGTTGGGCGAAGCTGCGGACGCGCTCCGCGACGCCGGGCACGCCGAGCTCGCCGATCGCATCGATCGTGAGCTCGTCGGGCGGAACGTCATCGACGGACGCTGGACGTTCCAGATCGTCGAGGACTACGACGGCAACTACTGGGAGCCGTTCCGCACGCTCGAAGCACACGTGCGCGACGAACTCGCCGGCGGGCGCCGCCACCTCGCGGAAGCCGCCATGAAGGAGGACCGCCGCACCCACGGCGCTCCACACCACGAGGCGACGCCACCCACCGTCTGACGCCAGCCCGGAGGCGCCGGCGGCCGTCCCAGGACAGCCCCGGCAAGCGGTTAGGCTCGATCCGATGACCGACACACCTGTCTCCCGGACGAAGTTCTCCCGCCAGCTGGTGATCGTCGGAGCCGCCGAGTTCGCCGACGCCTACGGAGCCGACGCGCTCACGCTCGCCGCCCTGGCCCGACACCTGGACACCTCGGCGCCCGCGCTCCTCAAGCACGTGCGGAGCACCGAGGACCTCCGAGCCGCCGTCGCGTCCCTCGCACTGGCCCACCTCGCCAGCAGCATCGACATCGCGACGAGTGGCCTCGGCGGGACGCCGGCGCTCACCGCGCTGGCCGAGACCTACCGTCGCTTCGCCCTCGCCTACCCCGGCCGGTACACGCTCGCCTTCGCGACGACCGACGTCCGGACCCCCACCGGCGATCCCGCCGATCGGGAACTCGTCCTCCTCGTCGAACGGACCCTCGCCGGACGCGGGCTCGACAGCGTCGCGATGACCGACGCCGGCAGGATCGTCCGCGCGGCCCTCCACGGCTTCGTGTCCCTCGAGCTCGTCGACGGCTTCACCCGGGGTGCCGAGCCCGGCGCGAGCTACGCTGTCCTCGTCGACCTCCTCGACCGTTCGTCCGCGCTCGGATCACGCCACCTCCAGGAGACGCCATGACCATCGACCCGACCACCCCGACGACTCCGACCGTCCTCTTCGTCTGCGTGCACAACGCCGGACGCTCCCAGATGGCGGCCGGCTTCCTGGGCGCGCTCGCCGGCGACCGGGTCGAGGTGCTCTCGGCGGGCAGCGAACCCAAGGACCGCATCAACCAGGTCGCCGTCGAAGCGATGGCGGAACACGGTATCGACATCACGGCCGCCGTCCCACGCATCCTCACCACGGAAGCGGTGCGGGCGTCGGACGCGGTGATCACGATGGGCTGCGGTGACGCCTGCCCGATCTTCCCCGGCAAACGCTACGAGGACTGGGAACTCGAGGATCCGGCGGGGCAGGGCATCGACGCCGTCCGGCGCATCCGCGACGACATCGAGGAACGCATCGCGGCCCTGTTCGTCGAACTGGTCCCCACCGAGACGTCCGAGTTCCCGACCTCGATCGGGTCGGTCGCCGGCAGGGCGCTGTCCGCTCACGGGTTCACCCGGTTCGAGCAACTCACCAGGGTCTCCCCCGCGGCGCTCGCCCACATCCACGGCGTGGGTCCTGCGGCCATCGACGTCCTGACCGCAGCACTCGACGCCCGCTCGCTCGCCTTCGCCTCCTGAGCGCGCTGGTCGGCAGGCGCCCGGCGCCGGCCCGCAACCCCATTGCTCAGCGCGACACCCGTCGTATCGTGTTCGTATGAGCAAGCACGCAGCGAAGGACGACCGCATCCCCGAGGACACCGAGACCACCGAGGACTCCATCGAGCAGGAGGTCGACGGTGAGGACACGTTCCTCCCCGTCGCCGAGCCGACCTCAGGCCCCGCCCCCGCACCGTAACCCGAGGCACCGTCACCGGAGCCGCCGGGGGAACCTGCGGCTCAGGGGCGGACGAGCGCTCGGAGGTCTTCCAGGGACCCGTCGAAGACGTTCATGTCGATGAACTCCTCTTTGCCGACGTAACCGGCCAGGCGTTCCCGGCTGGTGTACTGCCAGAGGTCCCACGCCCTCCCGTCCGACAGGACCGGTGGCGTGACGACCGAGCGGATCCAGAGCGGGTTCCGCTCGTATGCACCCGCGAGGAACGCGTCGGAGTACCGCATGGTCGCGTAGATGATCGGCGGTTGCCCGTAGTGCTCCTCGAGTGCCGCGAGGAGTGGGTCGAGGACGGCCGCGACCCGCTCAGCACTCGGAGGCGTCCGGCAGTAGTCGGCGTAGCACTCGAGATCGATGGTGATCGGCAGCGCCCCTGCGGTGACGGGGACGGTGTCGAAGATGTTCTGCGCCTGCGTCTCGGCCGGGCTGTCGAAGCTCAGGAAGTGGTACGCCCCGACGAGCAGGCCGGTCTTCTCGGCCGCCCGCTGCGCGCCCGCCCAGTTCGCGGCGAACCGTTCGTCCTGATCGCCCGATCCCTCGGTCGCCTTCATGATCGCGAAGTCGATGCGCTGAGCCGCGAGGACATCCCAGTCGATCTCGCCCTGGTACGAGGAGACGTCGACCCCTCGCACCGCGTACGAGGCGGCCAGGATGGCGTTCGGCCGCACGAGCCCCATGGCGATGAGTGCCACGCAGACCACGCCGATCGCGAGCGTGCCGGCCGCCCCGACGACGAGCGGCCACCAGCGTCTCCAGAATCGGTTCATCGACTCACTGTGTCACGTCTCGGCCGGTCACCTCGCCGTCGTGCCCCGGCGCATGATGGCTCACCGCGGATACAGGACGGCGGCCTGCGGGTCGACGACGAGGTCCACGGGATCACCGGTGGACCACCCGGCCGAGGCGAGCGTCGGCACCGTGACGTCGGCCGCGAGGAGTTCCGTGCGGATCCGGACGACGTCACCGCGCGGTTCGAGGTCGGTGATCACCGCACGGACGGCGCCGCCACCGGGAGCCTCGTCGGCGTCGAACACCTCCACCCGCGACGGGCGGAACGCGCAGGCGACGGCGGCCCCGAGCGGCATGGGCTCCCCCTCGACGACCGGGCCGACCGCGACCTCCGTCCCGTCGACCAGCCGGAGCCCGCTCCGCGTCCGCACGCCCGTCACGAGGTTCAGGCCGGCGAGGTCGGCGGTGAACGCACTCCGCGGCCGCTCCAACACCTCCGACGTCGGCCCCTGCTCGACGATGTGCCCGGCGTCGAGCACGACGACCCGATCGGCGAGGGTGTACGCGTCCAGCACCTCGTGGGTCACGAGGAGGGTCGTGCGTCCGCGCAACTGTTCGCGGAGCATGCGACGCAGCTGCGGGGCGACCGAGGCGTCGAGCGCGGCCATCGGTTCGTCGAGGAGGAGCAGGGCGGGATCCGGCGCGAGCGCCCGGGCGAGCGCCACCCGTTGCGCCTGACCGCCGGACAGCTCGGCGGGCCGGCGGTCCTCGAGGTGGGACGCCTCCACCGAGGCCAACCGCCTCCTGGCGATGTCGCGCGCCTCGTCGCGCGACATCCCGGCGACGAGCGGCCCGTAGGCGACGTTGTCGAGCACGGACCGGTGCGGGAAGAGGAGCGCCTCCTGCGCGAGCAGTGAGACACCTCGCCGGTGGGGCGGGAGCCAGCGCTCTCGCCCGGCCTCACCCACCCGGAACAGTTCACGACCGCCGAGCGTCGCCAGCCCCGTGTCCGGCCGCAGGAGACCCGCGAGGAGGGCGAGCAACGTGGACTTGCCGGCTCCGTTCGGTCCGAGCACGGCGACGGTCTCACCGGGGGCGAGCTCGACGGCGACGTCCCAATCGCGGGCGCGCACGGTCGCCCGCAGGCTGAGCGGCGAACCGCCACGCTCCGCCGGGATCATCGATCGGCTCCGACGACGGGTCGCGGAGACGGTCGCCGCCCACGGGCCGGACGTCGCGTCACCGCTCCACGGGCACCGGCGACCCCGACGACGAGGACGGCCACCACGACGAGGACGAGCGACAGGGCGACCGCGGCGTCCGGATCGGTCTCGCGCTGCAGGTAGATCTCGAGCGGGAGCGTGCGGGTCACGCCCTGCAGACTCCCCGCGAAGGTGAGCGTGGCGCCGAATTCGCCGAGCGCACGCGCGAACGAGAGGATGGCGCCCGAGACGATGGCGGGCGCGAGGAGCGGCAGCGTGACCGTCCGGAAGACCGTGGTCGGCCGCGCACCGAGCGTCGCCGCGACCGCCTCGTAGCGGGCGCCGCTCGTGCGGATCGCACCCTCGAGACTCAGCACGAGGAACGGGAGCGCGACGAAGGTCTGGGCGAGGACCACGGCGGTCGTCGAGAACGCGATGCTGAGCCCCGCGTCGGCGAGCGCCGGGCCGAGCAGACCGAGCCGACCGAAGGTGTAGAGCAGGGCGATGCCGCCGACGACCGGGGGAAGCACGAGCGGGAGGAGGACGAGCGACCGCAGGAGCCGCTGGCCCGGGAACCGCGTGCGGGCGAGGACGAGCGCGAGCGGCACGCCGAACAGGACGCAGAGTGCCGTCGCGATGAGCGAGGTCCGCAGACTCAGGCCGAGCGCCGCGACCGAGGACTCCGAGGTCACGAGGGCGCCGAAGTCCGCCCAGTCGACCCGCAGCACGATCGCGACGAGCGGGAGCAGCACGAACGCCGCTCCGACCGCCGCGATGACGACAACCCAGCGGGGCACCCCCAAGCCCTGGTTCCTCATGCGGTCACGGCGCGCCGAAGCCGGCGTCGGCGAGCACACGCTGCCCGTCGGCGCTCACGACGAAGGCGGCGAAGGCTGCGGCGAGCGCGGGGTTCGCGCTGCCGGCGAGCGGCGCGATCGGATAGGTGTTGACGGCCTTCGAGGACTCGTCGAAGGCGATGCCGCGCACCGCGTCGCCGGCCGCGATGACGTCGGTCACGTAGACCAACCCGGCGTCGGCCTCCCCCGAGGTCACCTTGCCGAGGACGTCGGTGACCGACGACTCCTCACTGACCGGGCTCAGCGCGACACCCGTGGCCTCCTCGACGGCTACGGTGGCCGCGCCGCACGGCACCTGCGGCGCGCACACGACCGTCTTGACGCCGGGGCGGGCGAGGTCGGCGAAGGTCTGCACGTCGGCGGGGTTCGTCGGCGGGACGGCGATCTGCAGGACGTTGGTGGCGAAGTCGACCGGGTCGCCCTCGACGAGGTCGGCGTCGACCAGCTTCGACATGTTCTTCTCGTCCGCCGAGGCGAACACGTCGCCGGGGGCACCGTTCGTGAGTTGCGTGACGAGGTCGGACGATCCGGCGAAGGTGAGCTCGACGCTCGTGCCGGGGTGCGCCTGCTCGAAGTCCGCCGCGAGCGTCGTGAAGGTCGTCTTGAGGGACGCCGCGGCGTACACCGTGATGGAGCCGCTGAGCTCGTCCGCCGTAGCTGAGCCGCTCGGTGTCGGCGCCGTCGCTGGCGCAGCGCAGGCGGATGCGGTGAGCAGGATCCCGATGCCGAGGGCCACGGCGCTGAGCAGTCGGGTGGAGCGACGGGGTGCGGTGCGGTTCATGCCTGCGCCTTCGGGGTCTCGATGAGGACCGTCGTGGCTTTCACGACGGCGATGGCTGTGGAGCCGAGTTCGAGGCCGAGTTCGCGCACGGCCTCACTGCTCATGAGCGACACGACGCGGTGCGGTCCGCACTGCAGTTCCACCTGCGCCATGACCGTGTCCATCGTGATGTCCGTGACGATGCCGACGAAGCGGTTCCGTGCGGAGCGTCCGATCTCCGAGGGGTCGACGGGGAGGACGGCGTTCTGTCGGGCCAGCCGCGCGAGCGACAGCCCGTCGACGACCGCACGGCCGGCGTCGTCCTTCGCGCTCACGAGCGCGCCCTGGTCGATCCAGCGGCGGACGGTGTCGTCGCTGACCCCGAGGAACAGGGCGGCGTCCCGGATACGGATCTGCGGCATGGAGTCAGGCTAGTGCACGCATGCGCGCCTGATCGCCCTAGTCTCGTCCGCATCCGCGTTCCCGGCCGCCCGTCGAGTACCGACACGGAGACCCTCCGCGACGACGACCGCTCCGAAGCACCCGCATGAGATCACGACTGCTCGCCGCCGCCGCGGTGCTCGCCCTGGCCGCCGGGCTCACCGGATGCGCCCAGTCCGACGACGACGGCCCGGTTGTCGCCTTCTACGGAGACTCCTACACGCTCGGCACCGGCGCGAGCGACCCGGCGAACCGGTGGTCGACGGTGATCAGCGAAGAACGAGGATGGCGCGAGTTCAACCCGAGCGTGAACGGCCTCGGCTTCATCAACCACCGTGATCGCTTCGGTGACGACAGCGGCGATCTGCCCTCGCTCATCATCGCCGAACGCCCCGAGATCGTCTTCGTGACGATGGGGCTCAACGACGCCTTCAGCTTCGACCGGTCGGCCGATCGGATCCACGAGCAGATCGGCTCCGACCTGCACCGCTTGCGCGACGCACTCCCGGACGCGCGCTTCATCGTCGTCGAGCCCTTCTGGTACACGGACGAGCGCCCGGCGGCGGTCGAGACGATCATCGACTGGGTGGCCGAGGCCGCCGACGAGATCGACGCGGACACCGTTCCCGGAGCGTCGCACTGGATCGAGGGGCACCCGGAGTGGATGGCCGCAGACGGACTCCACCCGAACGACGACGGCTACGCCGAGATGGCGCGCCGCATGGACGCGGAACTCGAACGCCTCGGCCTCTGAGGCGTCGCCCCCGAGCGGAACCGCCGCTCAGCCCAGGCGGATTCCGCGGTCCGCCATGAACGGCACCGCGTCGACGCGGGAGCCGCCGATCCTGACCTCGAAGTGGACGTGGCAGCCGCTGGAGGCACCCGTCGATCCGACCAGGGAGATGTTCTGCCCCGCGGACACCGACTGGCCTTCGCCGACGAGGATGCTGCTGTTGTGCGCGTAGCCGGTCATGACCCCGCCGCCGTGGTCGATGAGGACCCAGTTGCCGTAGGTCCCGAGCCACCCCGCGTAGACCACCTGGCCGGCGCTGGCGGCGTAGACCGCGCGACCGCACCCGGCTCCGATGTCGGTCCCGGAGTGGAACGCGTTGACGCCCGGCACGGGTCGCCCCGGTCGTGGTCCGTAGTTGTCGGTGATCCTGCCGGAGATCGGCAGCGCCCAGCCCTGACCGCCGACCGCACCTGAACTGGCACCGCCACCGCCGCCACCACCGCCGCCGCCACCGGCGTTCGCTGCGGCGTTCGCGGCGGCTTCGGCCGCAACCCTCGCCGCTTCGGCTGCCGCGGCGGCCGCAGCTGCAGCAGCCGCTGCCGCCGCGCGCACTTCCTCGCCCTTGCGGTAGTCGGCTTCCGTGGCCGCGCGGTTCTCCTTGAGGACGATGAGCTGGGCCTCGAGCGTGGCGAGGTACTCCTGCTGATCGGCCACGGCGGTCTCGGCGTCCGCTCGGGCCGCGACCGCGTCACCGAGGGCGGTCTCGGCCGCCGCCGCGAGGTCGCCGAGCGCGGCTTCGGCGATGGTGGCCTGCTCGGTGAGGAGGGAGGCCGTGTTCGCGTCCGTCTTCGCGCGGTCGTAGGTGCCGTCCGTCGACTCACTGAGCTTGGAGATCGTGCTCAGTCGGCCGAGGAGCGCCTCGGGTTCGTCGCCGTCCAGGAACGCCGCGGTCGAGAGGTCCACGTTCCCGGACCGCAGCCACGCGGCGACGAGCGCACCCGCCTGCCGCTTGGAGGTCTCGGCGACGGTCGTCGCGGCGACGGCCTGCTCGCGGAGCGACACGGCACGGTAGCTGGCCTCGTCGACGGCGAGCTGCGCCGCCTCGTACTCGTCCGCGCGCAGCACCGCTTCCGCCTCGGCGAGCACCGCGGCGTTCTTGAGCTCCTGGACCAGGCCTTCGATCTGGACGATGGTCGACTGCTTCGACGTCTCGCTCGACCGTGCCGCCTCGACGTCCTCCCAGCTGGGGTACTCCGCAGCAGCGGCCGGTTGTGCGAGTCCCAGTGAGAGGACGATGACTCCGGCCAGGGTCGCGGCGATGGATGCGCGACGGCGCGCGGGACGGAGGCGTGGCATGGTGCCCATCGTGCCAGTGGCGAGCCCCGTTCGGGGGGAGGCTCGCCCATGGGGGTGCGGCGGGCTCAGCGGCGGGCGAGCACGAGGTCGAGCAGGCGGTCGGCGACGGCGCGCTTCGAGCCGGACGCCTCACCGACGAGCTCGCCCTCCCGGTCGATCACGAGGACCTCATTGTCGGGTGTGCCGAAGCCGTCCGTCCAACCGACGCGGTTGAGGACGAGGAGGTCGGCTCCCTTTCGGGCGATCTTCGACCGGCCGAGGGCGAGGAGCTCGTCGCGGTCGGATGCGGTCTCGGCTGCGAAGCCGACGATGAGGCGGCCCGACACGGCTGCCTCGGCGAGCCCCGCCAGGACGTCGGGGTTGCGCACGAGTCGCAGGATCAGTTCGTCGCCGGTGTCGTCCTTCTTGATCTTGCGCTCGGCGATCTCGGCGGCCCGGTAGTCGGCGACGGCCGCCGCCATCACCACGACGCTCGCCTCCTTCGCCGCTTCGTCCATCGCGGTGGCGAGTTCCGCCGCGGTCCCGACGGGGACGACCCTGAGTCCCACGACACCGGCAGCCTCGGCCGCGACGTCCGCGTCGAGGTGCGCCGCGACGAGCACGACCTCGGCGCCGCGGGCGACGGCCGCCTGCGCGACGGCCAATCCCTGCCGGCCGCTCGAGCGGTTGCCGAGGAAGCGCACCGGGTCGAGCGGTTCGCGCGTGCCACCCGCGGAGACGACGACGCGATCGCCGCGCAGGTCGCCGGCCGAGTCGCGGCCCTGCAGGAGCGCGAGTCCCGCCGCAACGATGTCCTCCGGCTCGCTCATCCGCCCCGGTCCCTCGTCGCCGCCGGTGAGTGCGCCGGTCTCCGGTCCGATGCAGGCGACGCCGCGCGAGCGCAGGAGGGCGACGTTCGCCGTCGTGGCCGGGTGCTGCCACATCTCGGTGTGCATCGCCGGGGCGAGAAGCACGGGTGCACGACTGGCGAGGATGGTGGTGCCGAGGAGGTCGTCGGACAACCCGGCCGCGAGCTTCGCCAGGGTGTTGGCCGTCGTGGGAGCGACGACGAGGAGGTCCGCCCGCTGCCCGAGGGCGACGTGCCTGACCTCGGCGACGCCGTCGTACAGCGAGGTGGTGACCGGGTTCCGGCTGATCGCCTCGAGGGTGGGCAGCCCGACGAACCGCAGGGCGCTCTCGGTCGGGACCACGTGGACGTCGTGCCCGGCACGCACGAAGCCGCGCACCACGCCGACCGCCTTGTAGGCCGCGATCCCACCCGTGATGCCGACGACGACGGTGCGACGGTGCGCCCCGAGTGCTGCGTCCTGCGTGGTCATCTCGTCTCCTCGCCACCGGCGCTCCGGCGCGCGGTCCTCGTCTAGTCTGTCCTAGTCCGGCCGGCCGAGGAGGAACCCCGTGTGCACCGTCATCATCGACTTCGAGCCGGGGCGCCCGTGGCCGATCGCCGTGCTCGGGCTCCGCGACGAGCAGCCGGGACGCGCCTGGGATCCACCCGGCTCCTGGTGGCCGGCGCTCGGTGACGGGGTCCGCGGCATCCACGACCGGGAGGCGGGTGGTGCCTGGTTGGCGACGAACCTCGACGCCGACGGCGGGCCGCGGGCGGCGGTCGTGCTGAACCGACGCGAGGACCTCCCGATGCCGGCGAGCGGGTGGGTCTCGCGCGGGGTACTCCCCCTGCAGGCCGTGACGACGGGGGTCGACGGCTCCGACGGCCGGATGGCCCGCTCGTGGAACCTCGTCGAGCTCCGCCCCGACCGCGTCGAGGTGACGAGCTGGGACGGCACGTCGCTCCGCTCGGTCGAGGTGCCACCCGGTCTGCACGTCGTGACCCACGAGGGACCCGACCACCTCGACGTCCCCCGGGTGCGCCGGTGGCGGCCCGACTTCGTCGAGGCCCCGGCGCCGACCGGCCCGCTCGACGGCGCCACGGCCGCATCCTGGGAGCCCTGGTTGCAGACGCTGCGATCAACGACGCGCCTGCCGGCCGACGCGGACGAGGCCGTCGTGCGGATCGACGACCACGACGGCCTGCGACTCGCCTCGCTCTCCGTCACCGCCCTGTCCCTCGGCCCGCAGGGAGCGGTGCTGCGGAACGCCAGGCTCACCGAACCGGGCCGACTCCCCGACACCTTCGTCTGGGAGTGACGCGGGGTCCTCGGACGAGCCACGGGCCCCCGATCGGACTGGCGGCCGTGTGGAGGGCGCCCAGGCCCGCTCGATACTGTTGCACCATGGCCCTGAACCCCGTACGACTGCGACTGCTCGAGGCCTTCGACCGCCTCGGCACGATCCGTGCAGTCGGCCGCGAGCTCGACCTGAGCCCCTCGACGGTCTCCCAGCAGCTCTCCGTCCTCGAGTCGGAGACCGGCGCCGCCCTGTTGGAACGACGCGGCCGGACCCTCGCGCTGACACCGACCGGAGCACTGCTCGTGGAACGCGCCAGGGCGCTCCTCGCGCAGATGGACGCCATCGAGGTGGAACTGGCCGAGGTCGAGTCCGAGCCGTCCGGCCGCTTCCGCATCGCCGGCTTCGCGAGCGTCATCGCCCCGGTCCTCATCCCGGCCGCGCGCGCGCTCGCCCAGCAGTACCCGCGACTCGAGGTCGAACTCATCGAAGTCGAACCGCACGAGAGCACCACGGCCGTCCAACGCGGCACCTGCGACGTCGTCATCACGGTCGACCAGGAGGACGGCTTCCTCCTCGACCCCTCGGTGCACAGCGTGCCGCTCACCACGGACCCGCTCCTGCTCATCGCACCGCTCGACCACCCGCTCGCCGGGCGCGACATGGTGTCGTTCGGCGAGCTGCAGGCGGAGTCGTGGGCCCTCGACGCCCCGGGCACCTACCTCGGCGAACTCGTCCCGCTGTTGTGCCGACGCTCGGGCTTCGAACCCCGGGTGGTCGGACGGTTCACGAGCTACGAAGTCGTCATCGACCACGTCGCGGCAGGGCTGTCCGTCGCCGTCCTCCCCGACATCGCGATCGGCTCGCGCACCGACGTCGTCCGCAAGCCGATCTCGGGGATGAGCGAGCGGAAGATCATCGCGACGGCGCGGAAGGGCTCACTGCAGCGTTCCGCCGTCGCCGCAGCGCTCGCAGCCATCCAGCGCGCGACGGACGAGGCCGTCGCGCGCTGAGCTCGACAGGCGAGCGGTCAGCCGTGGTAGCCCGACTTGGCCATCGCGACGAGCGCGCCGACCATGCCGATGCCGCCGAGGACGGTGATGAGGGCGATCACGCCGATGAGGATGTCGTTCACGGTCATGCACCCATCGTACTGAACCTCGCGGGAGCCACGACTAGGGTTGGTCCGTCCCCCGAACAGCACCCGGAGCACCCCCATGATCACCTCGTCGAGCGAATCGCAGGCCGCCGCCTTCCGTGAGGGACGGACGCCACCGACGGAACAGCTCGACGCGGACACGGTCGTCATCGCCGTTCCGACCACCGATCCCGGCAACCCCTTCACCCTCTGCTCGGTGCTCTTCGGCACGGACGGCCGCGCGATCGTCGTCGACCCGGGAACCGACACCCCGGAGGGTCGGGAGCATCTCCTCCGTGAGCTCCGCGACGTCGGCGTCACCACCCTCACCGGCATCGTGGTGACCCACCTCCACCCCGACCACCTCGGCCTCGCCGGGGTCCTGCGGGAGGAACTGGCCGCGCCCGTGCTCATGCACCGGCTCGAAGACGAGGCGGCCGGTTCGACGCCGCCCGGCCCGGCCGAGCTGGCCGCGGCCCTGGACGCCTGGGGCGTCCCGGCCGACGACACGACCGTGCGCCCCTGGAGTGAAGGCGCCGCCGCCCCGGCAGGCCACCTCGGCGACACCCGTGCCGATCGGACGCTCGAGGACGGCGAGCTGCTGGCCCTCCCCGGTCGCACGGTCCGCGTCATCCACACGCCCGGGCACACCACGGGGCATCTCACGCTGCGCGACGAGGACCGCGGCTACCTGTTCACCGGCGACCACGTCCTCCCCACGATCTTCTCGGGCCTCGGGCTCGGTGCACGGACCGCCGAGAACCCCGTGACGGCCTATCTGTCCTCGCTCGACCGCGTCCGTGGGCACGACGGCGACCAGGTGATCCCGGGACACGGCTTCCGCTTCACCGGCCTCGCCGAGCGGTGCGACGAATTGGCGGCCCATCACCTGCGTCGTGCGGACGAGGTGCGGTCGGTCCTGGCCGACGACCCCGATGCGGACGTCTGGACCATCGCCTCGCGCATCGGCTGGTCCGCCGGGTGGGACGCGCTGACGGGACTCCTGCGGGTGTCCGCGCTGACCCAGACCGACTGGCATCGGGCCCGCCTCCTGCAGCTCGCCGGCTGACGGCCACCCTCACCCGCCGGCGACACCTCGACGAGCCAGGGCACGCTCGAAGGCGTACAGGCCCCCGCCCGCTGCGCCGCCCGCAGCGAGGACGGCGAACGCGACGACCCCGATCGTCGACCCGAGTCCGATGGGCGCCGCGATGAGGCCGCCGACGACCGAGACGAGCACGGCCGACCCCCCGCCGGCGATCCAGGCTCGACGGAGCGGAGCGCGTTCGCCCCAGTGGTCCAGCACGCCCAACGCGAGGAGCGCACCCACCGCCCCGACGGCGGCCAGCATGCCGCCGACGAGCCCACCGACGAGGACGGCGATGCCGCCGAGGTCGGCCGGGTGCGCGGAGACGGTCCCGACCGCCCCGAACAGTTGCGCGCCGGCGGCGATGACCGCGCCGACGACCGCACCACCACTCACGGCGAGTCCGAACAGTGGGACGACGCGCAGGAGGGACCACCCCGGGTCGACCGCTTCACCGAATGCGTCCATGGCCACGACCGCCTCCTGCACCCGAGCCTCGTCGTCGAGGCGTCCTGGCGCTCAGCGTGGCACGGGGTCGGCCCGCCACCCAGCCATTGCACGGCGGGTGGGACGGGTGTAGGAGCAGACGAGGCTGGCGTCCGAGGAGGAGGTGCTACCAGCCCATGGTGCCGGGGGCGCCCTTGAACGGCCCGATGATCCCCGGCGTGATCCACCCACCGTAGAAGTCGCCATCCTGGGCGTGCACCCGGACGCCGTCGACCTCGCAGGCCTCCATGCGCCCCGGGTAGACGGCGATCATGCCGAACAGGGGCGCGTAGCCCGAGCGCGGGTCCGGGTAGGTCCAGGCGGCCGCGGGCGCGACCTCGTCGCCCACCCGGACGTCGAGGTAATGGGCCTCACCCTTGAACTCGCACATGGTCGTGCCGTCGACCGGCACGAGGACGCCCGGCGTGAAATCGGCGGCCGGCACGTAGTACACGGGCGGGTGACTCGTCTCGAGGACGCGGACCGCCGACGTCGACTCCGCGATGACGGTGCCGCCGAACCGGATGACGACACGTTCGTCGCGGGGCTCGACCCGGGGCGGGCGCGGGTACTCCCAGACGGATTCCTCACCGGGTCCGGGCTGGACGGGGACGGGTCGGCGGGAGCGAGAGGAGTCGGGCATCGTCCCACTCTGCCCGGTCCACCTGAGCGCCGACCGCGAATCCGACGGCGCCGCTCAGCCCTGCGGTGCAGGTCGGCGCAGCACCGACCACAACAGCCACCCACCCGCCACGGCGTACGACACCAGCAGGAGCACCACGGCCGTCCCACCGAGGTCGAGGACGACCGGGATCACCGGCGAGCCGCCGAGCCCGGCGTCGGTCGTGCTCCAGTTCGCTGTCAGCAGGGCCAGCACGATGAGCACGACCCCGGTGGCGAGGAGCGGGCCGGCGGTCGCCCACACCTTCTGGCGCGTGGTCCAGGCGCGTGCCCGCCAGAGCATGACCATGCCGGCCACCCAGCCGACGAACGGGACGACGAGCCCGCCGAGCATGACGACGAGCGCGGTCGCGACGGCGAACCCTCGGCGTTCGAGCAGCTGCTCGGCGAACGGACGGTCGTCGGATGCGCTCATCGGTCCCCCTGCTCGTCGGGCGGCCCCTGTGGACCGTCGGCCTCAGCCTGCCATGTCCGGACGCTCCGTGCGCCGGACGCCGGCCGGACGCGTCATCGGGCCTCGGTCGACCTCGCCCGGACGTGCATGCGTTCGCCCTGCTTGCCGAACAGGCTGAGGAACTCGACCGCTCCGGCCTCCGCCCGCCCGAACCAGTGCGGCACTCGGGTGTCGAACTCGACGACCTCGCCCGCGGTGAGGACGAGGTCCTGATCGCCGAGCAACAGGCGGAGCCGGCCGTTCAAGACGTAGAGCCACTCGTAGCCCTCGTGCACCTGCTGCGTTCCGGGGGTCTGCGGACCAGGTCCGCCGTGGATGATGCTCTTGAACGCGTGCAAGCCTCCCGGCCGGCGGGTGAGCGGCACGATCGTCTGGCCGTGGCGCTGGACGGGTTTCAGATGCACGCGGGGGTCACCGGTCTGCGGGGCGCCGACGAGGTCGTCCAGCGGGACCTGGTGCGCCTTCGCGAGCGGCAGGAGCAGTTCGAGGTTCGGTCGGCGCTGTCCGGACTCGAGCCGGGACAGGGTGGAGACCGAGATGCCGGTCTCGGCGGAGAGCGCCGCGAGGGTGGTGCCGCGGTGCTGCCGGATCGCGCGGAGACGCGGCCCGACCGCGTCCAGCACCCCGTCGATCGACCGCTGCTCCTCGTGTCCATGCGCCATGGCTCGATTCTCCGGGGCCGTTGCCGTTCCAGCAAGGTTTCTTGCCACTTCGGCACACTGCGACGCACGCTGGACCCCGCACCGCCCCTCGACCGAACGGAACGATCATGACCACGCCCGCCCACATCCCGTCCGCCGCCGCACCGGCCCCGACCGAGCTCGTCGACGCGATCATCGTCGGCGGCGGTGCGGCCGGACTCAGCGCCGCCCTCATGCTGGGCCGCTCGCGTCGCTCCGTCATCGTCGTGGACGGTGGCCAGCCCCGGAACGCCCCGGCCGACGGCGTCCACGGCTTCCTGTCGCGTGACGGCATCCCCCCTCGGGAGCTCGTCCGTCTCGGGCGCGCGGAGGTCGCCGCCTACGGGGTCCTGATCGTCGACGCCCAGATCAGCACGGCGGTCCGCGACGACGAGGGGTTCATGCTGACGAGGACGGACGGGTCGACCCTCCGCGGTCGCCGACTGCTCATCGCCACCGGCACGGCCGACGAACTCCCGGACATCCCCGGACTCCGCGAACGCTACGGGCGCGACGCCCTCCACTGCCCGTACTGCCACGGCTGGGAGGTGCAGGACCGGGTGATCGGCATCCTCGGGACGGACGCCCAGGCAGCGGCGCACCAGGCCCAGCTGTTCCGACAGCTGAGCGAACGGGTCGTCGTGCTGCGCAACACCGCCGAGGCGTTCGGTGCCGAGCAACGGGCCGCGTTCACCGCCCGTGGCATCGAGGTCGTCGACGGCCTCGTGGAGCGGCTCGAGGTCGAGGACGACCGACTCGTGGGCGTCCGCCTCGCCGACGGCCGGACCGTCCGCGTCGACGCGCTCGCGGTGGCACCGGTCGCCCGGGTGCACGCGGCGGCCTTCGCCGAGCTCGGTGTGCAGACGCAACCGCACCCGGCGGGTGCGCACTACGGCGATGCGATCGGGGTCGACGCGATGGGCGGCACCTCGGTCCCCGGCGTGTGGGCGGCCGGGGACGTCACCAGCCTGCGGCCGCAGGTCGTGCAGGCGGCGGCCGCCGGGGCGATGGCCGGCGCGGCCATGAACGCCGACCTCGTGCAGGACGACGTGCGTCGCGCCCTCGCGGAGCGGTAGAACCACCACTGTCGCACCGGCGGCGGACATGGGACGATGACGGCACGGGACGAGTGGTCCCGTGCCGTCCGAAGCCTGGGGAGGACGCACATGCCTGGTACACCGAGCACCATCGACGACTACCTGGCCGCGCTGCCGACCGACCCCGCCGACGCCATCGAGGAGATCCGTCTCCGCGTGCACCGGATCGTCCCTGGGATCACCGAGGCGATCCGCTACGGCATGCCGACCTTCATGCTCGACGACCGCTACCTGCTCTACCTCGGCGCGTGGAAGCACCACATCGCGCTCTACTCGATCCCGCCGTTCGACGAACCCCTCCAGTCGGCCGTCGCCGACTACCGCGCGGCGAAGGACACGCTCCAGTTCCCGTTCAGCCGGCCGATCCCCTTCGAGCTCATCGATCAGATCGTCACCGAGCTGCTGGCCCGCCGCCGCGCCGCCGACGCCCGCCACGAGCACTGAGGACCCGGCCTCGGTCGGGCGCGTTCAGCCCTGCGCCACCCACAGCCCGACCGTCGCGAGCGCGACCGTCAGCGGCGCCACCACGAACCCGAGCGCGATGAAGCGCCCCCACCCGAACTCGACGTCGGCCGCCTGGAGTCGGCTGTGCCAGAGCAGGGTCGCGAGGGCCGCCCACGGCGTGATGAGCGCCCCGGCGTTGACGCCGATGAGGAGGGCGGCGAACCGCACCGGGTCGCCGGCCACCGGCTCGAGCGCGAGGTAGGCCGGCAGGTTGTCGACGAGGTTCGCGCTGGCCATGCCGACCCCGGCCAGCTGCAGGAGCGCGGGGAGCGAGTCCCCCGTCCCGGCGATCGATGCGAGCAGACGGGCCAGCCCCATCGCGTGCGCCGCCTCGACGACGAGGAAGAGCCCGGAGGCGAGGAGGAGGAGCTGCCAGGGGACGAGCGCCGGGCGGAGCGCCCGTGGGCGACGGACGAGGAACACGACCACCAGCACCACCGCCGCTCCGAGCGCCGACATCCACACCGGGATCCCGGACACCAGCAGCGGCAGCAGCACGAGCACGACGAGCCCGGAGACCCACAGCAGCACGCGATCGTCGTCGCTCGGCTCCACGTCCACCGTGTACCGCCCGGCGAGCTGTCGCCGGTAGACGATCGCGAGGACGACGCACGGGACGACGACCGCGATGATCGCCGGCACGAGCAGGAGCGCGGCGAAGCCTCCCGGCCCCAGCGGGCCGCCACCCGATGCCGCCGAGGCCTCGTCGATCGCGTGCTCGGCGAGGAGGTTCGTGAGGTTCGAGACCGGCAGCAGCAGCGACGCCGTGCACGCCAGCCACACGGTGGTGAGGGCGAAGGGCACCGGCGAGAGTCCCGCGTGCCGGGCGAGCGTGATCACGACCGGCGTCAACAGGACGGCCGTGGTGTCGAGCGAGAGGAACACGGTGCTGAGCGTCGCCAGCGCGACGACGAGCACCCACAGCAGCCAGGTGCTCCCCCTGCCCCACCGCACGAGCCGCGAGGCGACGAGGGTGAACAGTCCGGCGTCCGCGGCGAGTTCGGCCACGACGGTGATCGCCACGACGAACAGGAGGATCGGCCACACGCGATCCGCGATGCCGAGCGCCTCGCTCCCCGGGAGGATGCCGGTGAGGATCGCGATCGCCCCGATGACGAGCAGGACGACGCCGAGCACGGCACTGCGCACGGGCGCCTCCTTCAGGACGGGTGGGTCGGCGC
The DNA here is from genome assembly GCF_001423185.1 of Plantibacter sp. Leaf314. Classification (NCBI taxonomy): domain Bacteria; kingdom Bacillati; phylum Actinomycetota; class Actinomycetes; order Micrococcales; family Microbacteriaceae; genus Plantibacter; species Plantibacter sp. Leaf314. The sequence continues at coordinate 1,456,497 of NZ_LMOB01000001.1, forward strand.
GCTGTCGCTCGCTCGGCAGTCGATCATACGTCGGCGGATCCGGCGCACACAGAGGGCCGCGACACACCGCGCTCCGAGCCGGTCGGTGGTCACCGTCCGGCACCGCTCAGGCGCGCACCCATCGACCGATCAGCTCGAGGAGCGCGGCCTCGGCGTCGGCCGCGGCCTCGACACTCGCGAAGGTCACGACACCGCGATCGGGAGCCGCCCAGACGACGAGGCCGGACGGGTCCTCGAACCGGAACCCGTCGGCGTCGGCCCGACGCTGCACGCCCCGGTGCAGCACGATGCGGATCCGGTTCGCCGGGTGCAGCGCGAAGGTCACGCGGTCCTCGCCCGCGTAGACGAAGCTCGGTGCCTTCCACTTCAGGTGCTCCGAGAAGCCCTCGTCGGAGGCCATGATGGCCTCACGCAGACGGACGACCACCGGCTTCAGCTGGTGCGAGAGGGAGTCGAGATAGGCGTCGACCTCGGCGGAGGTCATGGGATCAACCCGTCGGGCGACCGACGTACGCCGCGACGTCGCCGGAGCCCCAGATCGAGCCGACGCGCGTGCCGGCCCGCTCGTTGGCCGCCTCGACGATCTGCCCGTTCCCGAGGTAGATCGCGACGTGGTAGTAGTCGGAGCCGCCCCACCAGAAGATGAGGTCGCCGCGCTGCTTCTGGCTGTAGGGCACGAGGCGTCCCTGCGACTGCATCGTGTAGTACTGGTTCGTCGCCGAGTGGGTGCCGATGCCACTGCCGTACGCGGCGCGGGTGAGGCCCGAGCAGTCCCAGACGTCGGGGCCGGAGCCGCCGAGCTGGTAGCCCTTGCCGACCTGCGCGAGCGCGAAGGCGATCGCCGACTCGACGCCGGCGGAGTTCGGCGGCGCGACGGGGCTGCCGCCTCCACCACCGCTGGAGGCACCGCCACCGCCACCGCCGCCACTGCTCGAGCCGCCGCCGCCCGACGAACCGCCGTTCGACGCCGGGGGCGTGTTCGCCGCTGCGGCTGCCGCAGCTGCTGCGGCCTCCGCAGCCTGGCGAGCGGACTCGCCCGCGGCGTAACCGCGCTCGGTCTCGGCCGTGGTGTTCTTCAAGGAGGCGAGCTGCGCGTACAGCTGATTGGCCTGCTGCTCCTGCACGGCGACCGCGGCCGACGCGGCAGCCGAAGCGCTCTCCGCCTCGTCGTACTTCGTCTGCGCCTCGCCCTCGAGTCGCTTGCGCTCGGTCTTCGCGACCTCCGCTTGGTCGGTCAGCCCGGACGCCGCATTCCGGTCGGTGACCGCCTCGGCGTAGCTCGCGGCGTTGCGCTCGCCGAGCTTGTCCATGACGGACAGTCGCGAGAGGAGGTCGTCGGACTCGCCGGCGCCGAGGACGAGGTCGAGTGAGACGTCGCCGCCGCCCCCACGGGAGAGCTGCGCGATGAGTGCACCGGCGCGCTGCTTCGACACCTTCGCGGCGGCCGCAGCGGCGTCGGCCTGCGCCTGCAGGGCGGACTCGCGAGCGGTCGCCTCGGTCACCGCGTCCTGCGCCTGCCGGTAGGACTCCGCGGCGATCTGCGCCGTGCGGAACGCGGCGTCCGACTGCTCCTGGAGGGAGGTGATGAGCGCGGTGATGTTCGTGATCTCGGCGGCCTTCGCGGACTCGCTCGACTTCGCCGCCTCGACGTCCGCCCAGCTCGGGTAGTCGTCCGCGTGGGCCGGCAGCGCGCCGACGGTGAGCGACGCGGTGACGACGCCGACGGAGAGGGCCATCGCCAGCCAGGGACGGCGACGGCCGTACGGTGCTCCGGGCGTGCGTGCGGGGGTCATCATTCTCCAGTCCGACGACACGATCGCTCCGACATCGGCGGGTCGCGGTCGACATCGTGTCACAACAGTCACAATAGAAACTTTGATCACACTAGCCACTCTCGTCCCGCAGCACCAGCTCGAATACCCCCGGACTGGGGGCGCGGGTGTACGGGCGGCCCGCCCGGGCTCGGTGGGATCGCGTCACGAAAGTTCCTCGGGGGCACTTCGACAAGCTCAGTGACCAGAGAAGGAAGCTCAGTGACCGGGGGAAGGAAGCTCAGTGACCGGGGAAGGCCGGCCGGGCGAACCGATCAGGCGGGTTCGACGTCCTCGGGCGACCACCGGGAGGACTCGCCGGAGCGGATGATGGCCAGCAGCTGCGAGCGCAGCGCGGACTCGTCGGGGAGCTCGGGGAAGACGTCGGCTTCGAGTCGGTGCGCGGCCAGCCACGCCTCGTCGCCCGCCGCGGTCCGGCTCACCACATGCCGTCGGCGGTCGTCGGCGGCCGCGATGCGCTCGATGAGCCCGGCGCGCTCCAGTCGGTCGAGCGTGCGCGACATCGTCTGGTTCTGCACGCGGGCCCGTCGGGCGAGGTCCTTCTGGCTCGCCGGACCACTGTCCAGCAGGTGCAGCACGATGAGGCCGGCGTGGGTGACGCCGATGCCGTCCAGAGCCTGCTGCCAGGTGTGCTCGATGAGTCGCGAGGCGGTCGACAACAGGCGCCCGGTCGGCCAATCCGCCATCGGATCACGAGCGGCGTCGGCGACCACGCCATCGGTCGCGCGCGCTCCATCCATGGCACCAATGTAGCGCCCGAGCCTCGGAGGGGACTTCCACCGCTCCCTGCAACGACCCGGCACACGGCTGCTGTCCCCCAATCCACCGCGTCGGCGTCGAGCGACGAAGTCCGTCGCCGAGCGACCGATCCACGACGGAATCGCGCGTGGCACCCGTGCCTCACCCCCAGAATTGGGGGCCGTCGACCCCCTGGAGTGGGGGATCCGCCGATGACCCCCGCTTCCTACAGTTGAGGGATATCCAAGGGGGACGGTCATCCCGATCGGCATCGTCGATCGGTCGTGGGGACACGAACGACGTCGCGTTCTCCGCGGGCGGCCCGAACCGCCCGTGCGCACCGCGCACCCGAACCACACCCGAACCCACAAGCGGATAGCAGCCCCCATGACGACGTACCCGAACCGCCGTCGGTCCTTCCGACAGACCCGCCCGCGCACCCGAACCGCGGTCTCCGTCCTGCAGCGTGCACCGCGAGGGCACGACGCATGAGCGCCGAACTCTCCGAGAGCGCGTTCCCGATGACCGGCCCGATCGCGACACCGGTCACGCTGGGCCGACGCCGTGCGTCCGCGATCCGCGCCGAGTCCTCACCCGCCGCCGTCACCTCGCTCACCCAGCGGGAGTGGTCGAAGCGCTACCGCCGCTGGCTCGTCCTCACCGACAGCGCCATCGCCCTCTTCGCCGTCTCCGCGGCCTTCGTCGTGCGGTTCGGCGACGAGCCCGTCGGCCCGGAGGCCCAGCAGCTCTACGTCCTGCTGTCCGGCCTCATCGTGGTCGTCTGGCTCGCCTTCCTCGGGTTCACGAGGACCCGCGACAGCCGCATCATCGGTTCCGGCGTCATCGAGTACAAGCGCGTCGTCAACGCCAGTGCGTTCGCGTTCGGCATCCTCGCGATCGCGTTCCTCATCGCGAAGGTCGACATCGCGCGCGGCTACTTCGTCCTCGCCCTGCCGGCCGGAACCCTCGCCCTCCTCGCCTCCCGATGGATGTGGCGCCGGTGGCTGCTCAGCCGTCGCCGCGTCGGGGAGTACACGGCACGGACGGTCGTCGTCGGCCGCCGTGACGACGTCGACTACGTCCTCCAGCAGGTCGCCAAGCAGCACAGCATGAGCTACACCGTCGTCGGCGCGGCCATCACCGACGAGGAGACCGCCGAGCCGTTCTCGAGCCGAGGCCGGTCCGTCCCCGTCATCGCCCACGTCGACGGCGTCGCCCAGGCCGCAGCGAACCTCACCGCCGACGCCGTCATCATCGCCGGGCCCGTCGACGGCGGCAGCGACTACATCCGCCGACTCGGCTGGGACCTCGAGGGGACGGCGACCGAGCTCGTCCTCGCCGCGCGCCTCACCGACGTCGCGGGGCCGCGCATCCACTTCCGTCCCGTCGAGGAGCTGCCGCTCATCCACGTGGAGATCCCGCAGTTCGAGGGCGGCCACCACATCATGAAGCGCGCCCTCGACGTCGGCCTCACGAGCCTCGGCCTGCTGCTCATCTCCCCCGTGCTGGCCCTCCTCGCGCTCGCGATCAAGCTCGACAGCCCGGGCCCGGTCCTCTTCCGTCAGGAGCGCGTGGGGCGCAACGGTGAGCGGTTCACGATGTTCAAGTTCCGGTCGATGATCACCGACGCCGAAGCCGCGCTGCCCGCCCTGATGGCGCAGAGCGAGGGCAACGGTGTGCTGTTCAAGATGAAGAACGACCCGCGGGTGACGCGGGTGGGTCGCATCCTGCGCAAGTACTCGCTCGACGAGTTCCCACAGCTCTGGAACATCCTCACGGGTGACATGAGCCTCGTGGGCCCGCGCCCGCCGCTCGCGAGCGAGGTGGCCGAGTACGAGAAGGACGTCCACCGTCGCCTCCACATCAAGCCGGGGCTCACCGGCATGTGGCAGGTCTCCGGACGCTCCGACCTGAGCTGGGACGAGAGCGTCCGACTGGACCTCTACTACGTCGAGAACTGGTCGATCACCGGCGACCTCATGATCATGTGGCAGACCGTCAAGGTGGTCCTGAAACCGGTCGGCGCGTACTGATGCGAGGACTTCTGTCGGTGATGCCCCCAAAGCGAGGGGTGTCCCGCAAAAAGAGGACAAAACTCCTATCGGAGGGGACAACACTTCGCTACAGTCGTCACCACTACCGCGAACCGGTGAGCCGCTCGGCACCCGAAACACCCGAACCCGTCGAGACGATTCACCAGGTCAATGACGCCGCTCGCGCGCACGAACCCGATCGTGCTTCGAGATCCGTGACGCTTACCCGAGCGACGCGAGCTTCGACGCCGTCCGCCCCCGAAGGCGGACGAATCCGGTTCAGGTGCGCGAGCCGCGACATCGTCGTCGTGCACCGGTACCCGACCGAGCACCCGATACCCGAACACCGGCGTCCGAGACGCCGGACAGCAGCAGCGGCGCACACCCGAACCCCGTGGGCCGGCAGCGACATCATGAGAGACCCGAACTCAGCCATGAACACCACCCTGCAGTCCGCCGCGCGATCCGCCGCGGCGACCACCCGATGAGGGCCCCGAAGCGCAGGAGCGTCGCCCACGGTCGCCAGGCCGACGGCACGCTCCGGATCGCGATGGTGGGCACCCGTGGTGTCCCCGCCGCCTACGGCGGGTTCGAGACGGCCGTCGAGGAGATCGGCAGCCGACTCGCCGCCCGTGGCCACGACGTCACCGTCTTCTGCCGTCGCACCGCAGCCGACCAGCCGGACGAACACCTGGGGATGCGCCTCGTGCACCTGCCCGCCGTCCGCAAGAAGGTCCTGGAGACGCTCAGCCACACCGCCCTGTCGGTGCTGAACATGGCTGTCACGAGGCGCCACGACGTCGCCTTCGTCTTCAACGCCGCGAACGCCCCCTTCGTCCCGGTCATCCGCGCCAAGGGCGTCCCGACCGCCGTGCACGTGGACGGGCTCGAATGGAAGCGCGCGAAGTGGAGCGGTTCCGGCAAGCGCTACTACCGCTGGGCCGAGGAGCGGTCCGTCCGCACGGCCGACGCGCTCATCGCCGACGCCGCGGGGATCGCCGACTACTACGAGCAGCAGTTCGGCGTCCCGACCGAACTCCTCACCTACGGCGCGAAGATCCTCGAGCAGCCCCGCACCGACCTGCTCGGTTCAGGAGCCGGCGTCGAGGCCGGCGCCTTCCACCTCGTGGTCGCCCGGTTCGAACCGGAGAACCACGTCGACCTGATCGTCGAGGGCTACCTCGCGAGCAGCGCCCGCCACCCCCTCGTCGTCGTGGGCTCGGCACCGTACGGAGCCGAGCACAGCGAGCGCATCGCCACGCTCGCGGCGAGCGACCCGCGCGTGCACCTGCTCGGTGGCGTGTGGGACCAGGAACTCCTCGACCAGCTCTACGCCGGTGCCCTCACCTACGTCCACGGCCACTCCGTCGGCGGGACGAACCCGTCGCTGCTGCGCGCCATGGGGGCCGGCACGGCCGTGATCGGTTTCGACTCCGTGTTCAACCAGGAGGTCGTCGGCGGCTCCGGCACCTTCTTCGCGACGACCGACGAGGTCGCGCGATGCATCGAACGTGCCGAACAGGACGAGGCCGCCACCGCGGCCGTCGGAGCAGCCCTCCAGGCGCGAGCCGCCGAGGTCTACCGCTGGGACGACATCGCCGACGGCTACGAAGCACTCGCCATGCGGCTCGCCGACGGCGCGACGATCCACGGCACCGGACGCTTCGCCCGCCTCCCCATCGACTGGAACCCGAAACCGGTCGTACACACCACACCGACACGCATCACCGAGACCACCGGAGGCTTGGCATGACCCGAATCACTGCCGACACCCGTTCGATCCCCGAGTCCTACGCCGACATCGTCGCCCGCCTCGCCGGCGCCCAGAAGAAGCGTGCGGCGGGAGCTCCCGCCTACTCGATCTACGTGAACCGCAAGGCCGGCCGCTACCTCGCCGCCGGTGCCTACAAGGTGGGGCTCACCCCGAACCTCGTCACGGCCATCAGCGCCGTGTTCACCTTCTCCGGCATCGCGATGCTGTTGCTCCTCCCCCTGGAGTGGTGGTCCGGTGTCGCCGTGTGGCTCGCGCTCGCGATCGGCTACGCCTTCGACTCCGCGGACGGCCAGGTCGCCAGGCTGCGCGGCGGCGGCTCGGCCAGCGGGGAGTGGCTCGACCACGTCGTCGACGCCACGAAGATCTCCACCCTGCACCTCGCCGTGCTCATCACCGCCTACCGCGGCTTCGACCTGCCGAGCCCCGAGCTCCTGCTCATCCCGATCGGCTACTGCATCGTCGGCGCCGTGTCGTTCTTCGCGATGATCCTCAACGACCAGCTCAAGCAGGCCTACGGGTACCCGACCTCGACCGCCGAGGGCAAGAGCACGCCCCTGCGCTCGCTCCTCGTCATCCCAACCGACTACGGCTTCCTCTGCATGATCTTCCTGCTGCTGGGTGCGCCGTACCTCTTCTTCGCCGCCTACACCCTCATGTTCGTCGCGAACGCCGGGCACCTGCTCCTCGCGTCGATCAAGTGGTTCCGCGACATGACGCGACTGGACGCCGCCCGCGTCGACGCGTGACAAGCCCCCGAACAGGCGGCACCCGAAGGTGGACTCTCGCTGGAGACCACCCGTCCCTAGGCTCACAACAGGCTCATCGTGGCGCCGCACATCGCCGTCCGATCGAGGAGAGGAACACCCGACATGCATGAACGAGGCACTGGACGTGTCGGCTACGCCGCCGGAGCATTCGACCTGTTCCACGTCGGTCACCTGAACATCCTCCGGCACGCGAAGAGCGCCTGCGACTACCTCATCGCCGGGGTCGTCTCGGACGAGCTGCTCCGCACCCGCAAGCGCATCGAGCCCATCGTGCCGCTGACGGAGCGACTCGAGATCGTCCGCCACATCGGCTTCGTCGACGAGGCGGTCGAGGAGACCTGGGACGACAAGCTGCAGGCGTGGGACGCGCTGCGCTTCGACATCTTCTTCAAGGGCGACGACTGGCGCGGCACCGCCGAGGGCCTCCGGCTCGAAGCGGAATTCGCGAAGGTGGGTGTCGAGGTCGTCTACTTCCCGTACACGATGAGCACCTCGAGCACCGCACTCCGACGCGCACTCGCCCAACTCGACGAGCAGCGCGAGCTCGACGCGACGCTCGTCCAGGCCTGATTCCTCCGGCACGACCGCCGGTTCCCGCCCCGCAGCTCCACGCTCCCCATCCGCAGCGCATCGAGGTACTGTTGGACGGATCGACACACGGGGCGGTGGACACATGACGAAGGCTCGGCAGGCACTGCTGGCACGCCTCACCGGCTCGCTGCCCGTCCACGGTTCGATCGTCGGTGTCGCCACCGAGGAGCGCACGGTCGTCATGACCTACGGCGACGGCCCGAGCCCCGACGGCACACCTGGCGTGCTCGACGCCCTCGCCGCGGCCGGCGCCACCGCGACCTTCTTCGTCCTCGTCGGACGGGCCAGGAAGCACCCCGAACTGCTCCACCGCATCGTGGCCGAGGGCCATGAACTCGCCCTCCACGGTGACGACCACGTCCGCCTCACCGACTTCCCCGAGGAGGTCGCCTACCGGCGGACCCTCGCCGCGAAGCAGGAGCTGGAGCAGCTGAGCGGGCAGCGCATCGAGTGGTTCCGTCCACCGTACGGCGCGCAGAGCATCGAGACCTGGCAGGCGGTCAAGCGGGCCGGCCTCCAGACGGTGCTGTGGACCGCGACCGCGTGGGACGTCAAGGACGTCGGCGAACACGAGCGCGTCGCCCACGCCGTCCGGCACTGCCACCAGGGGTCGATCCTGCTCGCGCACGACGGCTTCGCCGGCCCTGCCGACGGCGTCGACGACGGCCCGGAGCCAGACGTCGACCGCGGTGCGCTCGCCGAGGAGCTCCTCAGCGGATTCGCCCGCGAGGGGCTCGTGGGACGCTCGCTCGGTGAGGCTCTCCGCGGCGGCAAGGCCGTGCGCCGCGCCCGCTTCACGGAGTAGCGGCACCCGGTCCCTGAGCCTCCCCGGTCCCTGAGCTTGTCGAAGGGCGTCGCCGGGTGCCGCTCAGTCCTTCGCGAAGCGGTCGGTCGCGTCGATGAGCGCCGAGAGGATGCCCGGCTCGTCGAACGCGTGCCCGGCGTCGGGGACGATCGTGAACTCGGCCTCGGGCCAGGCGCGGTGCAGGTCCCAAGCGGTGAAGACCGGGGTGCACATGTCGTAGCGGCCCTGGACGATCACGCCGGGGACGCCGGCGAGCTTGTCGGCGTCGCGGATGAGCTGGCCCGGTTCGAACCAGCCGCGGTTGGTGAAGAAGTGGTTCTCGATGCGCGCGAACGCGACGGCGAACCGCGGGTCCGTGAAGCGGGCGACGGTCTCGGCCTGCGGGAGCAGCGTGATCGTCGAGGACTCCCAGCGCGACCAGGCGACCGCCGCCGGACCGTGCACGGCCGGGTCCTCGTCGAACAGGCGCCGGTGGTAGGCCTCGATGAGCCGACGGCGCTCCTCCACGGGGATCGGTTCGAGGTAGCCCTCCCACAGGTCGGGGAAGACGGCTGCCGCACCGCCCTCGTAGAACCAGTCGAGTTCCTCGTCGCGCAGGGTGAAGATGCCACGGAGGACGAGCTCGGTCACGCGCTTCGTGTGCTTCTGGGCGTACGCGAGCGCGAGGGTGGAGCCCCAGGACCCGCCGAACACCATCCAGCGCTTGATCTTCAGCGCCTTCCGCAGCGTCTCGAGGTCGGCGACGAGGTGCCAGGTGGTGTTGGTGGACAGGTCGGCGGCGGGATCGCTCGCGTGCGGCGTACTGCGGCCGCAGCCGCGCTGGTCGACGAGGACGATCCGGTACCGCTTCGGGTCGAAGAGGCGACGGTGGACGGGACTCGTGCCGCCGCCGGGGCCGCCGTGGAGGAACACGACGGGTTTGCCGTCGGGGTTGCCGGAGGTCTCCCAGTACAGCGACTGTCCGTCGCCGACGTCGAGCATGCCGGTCTCGTATGGCTCGATCTCGGGATACGGCTCGCCCATGGTCCTGTCCTTCCTCGGTGCGCGCTCGACGCGTCACACTGGTCGTTCTAGCATGGCGTGGATCGTCCGGCTGGCGGTGCCACCACACCGTTCCCCCAGGTGTGTCAGAGCTGGTCGGCCGACACCGAGAACGTGTCGCAGGCGGCCGGACCGCCGTTGTACCCGGTCATGAACCAGCGCTGGCGCTGCTCGGCCGAACCGTGCGTCCACGCTTCCGGGTTCACCTGGCCGGTCGCCGCCTCCTGGATGCGGTCGTCGCCCACCGCGGCCGCGGCGCTCAGCGCGTCGTCGATCTCCTGCTGCGTCACGGGCTTCAGGAAGGCGACCCCCTTGGCGTCCTCGGTGTCGGACGCCGCCGCCACCCAAGCACCGGCGAAGCAGTCGGCCTGGACCTCGATGCGCACGGAGTCGGACGCCGGCCCGGTGCCGCTGCGGTCGGCGCGATCCATGACGCCGGTGAGCGCCTGGATGTGGTGACCCCACTCGTGGGCGACGACGTACATCTCCGCGAGTGGGCCACCCGAGGCGCCGAAGCGGTCGCGCAGCTCGCTGTAGAAGCTCGTGTCGATGTAGATGGTCTGGTCCGGCGGGCAGTAGAACGGGCCGGTGGCACTCGAGGCCGCACCGCATCCGGTGTTCGTCTGCTGGTCGAAGATGATGAAGTCCGCCGGTGAGGTGTAGTCGACGCCGAGTGCCGGGAGTTCCTCGGACCAGTAGTCGTCGAGAGATGAGTAGGCGCCGCCCATCCGGCAGTCGACGTTCGCGTTCGCGTCGGCGCCGGTCTGGCACTCCTCGGATAGGAGGGTCTCCTCCTGTGATCCGCCGCCGACTCCCCCGCCGCCGAGGATGCCCGAGACGTCGACGCCGAGGAACTGGGAGATGAGCGCGATGACGATGACCCCCACTGCGCCGCCACCGACGGCGATACCGGTGGTCTTGCCCCGTCGCTTGACCTTGTTCCCGCTGATGTCGGCGTTGTCGTTGAACGTCATAGGCTTTGTCGGCTGCTGCAGGAGCGGCCCATCTCCCTTGTCTTACCGGGGTTGTTGGCGTGGTTCAGTGTAGGGCGCGATAGGTCCTGATCGGGGCTCTTGCGAACTGGCTGCGGAGTGACTAGGGATCGTGCCTTCAGATGTCCTCCACTTCACCCAGTGATACATCGATTTGAAAGTACCTCGAGCTGAGCCCCAGCTGTAGCCGGCGTGTGGGCCTGGGGAGTTCAAGAGTTCGTGTTCCAACTGAACTGCAACGTTTAGTGACCGCAGCTCCCGAACCTTGTTGATCGCTCACTGAGTGAGACGGCCGAGGCGGACGACTTCTCGCCGGAGCTCTACCAGGTCATCTCTGTCAGTCGACGTTTCCAGTCCAACCCGCCGCGGTACCTGGTCGAACACAGGGGTCTGGTGTTCCTCTGCATAGCGGGCGGCCACCTCGCCCGGTATCGAGATCAGTTCAGAGTTACGCGTTCGTCGAACGTCGTAGCCTGCGACGGACTTACGCTGGTCGTCCCGTTCCTTGGCCTCGATGTTCTCGGAGATCTGTGTCGCCTGCCGAGGTGCCAGTTCCTCGACGATCACTCGGGCGATACTCCACGATAGCCACGTCTCACCGTCCTCAACGATCGTCAACTCATCGCCCAGCAGTCGCTCCGTCGGCCACGAGAGAACAGCCAGCAGAGCGTCCAGATCGTAGACAACAAGCGCCCCGTTGTAGCCGGTCCAGGAGAGGGTAGCCACGTCACTACCGAGCACCGATGGGACGATGATCTCAGCAGCTCACTCCTCTACTTGAGTTAGCCGGGGCGAATCCTTCAGAGCGCCCCACCGTCGATCGCGCTTGTCATAGGCGGGCAGCTCATCCCAGAGCACTTCCAACCGCGAGGGCGAAACTGACTCAGTCTTCCCTTCATACCTGTCCTCAACGAACTCGACCCGGAAGCGAGGAGGACGCGTTACACCGACAACCTTGACCTGCACCTCGGTCCACCGTGAAGTTCTGTCGCGCCGAAATGCCCAGCGTTGGCCTACATCCATGGCCACGATCGTAGACCGCCATGGATTGGGATCCATGGCCAACATCGCTTCGGTGACCTTGTTCGTTACGACACGAAAATGGTCGTGTTGTGGAACACGAGGTTAATCTGCGGCGCCTCGGGTTGATGGAGGGCTCACAATCTGTGCAGGCCGGTGTCAGTGGGCGGATCGACTGACAGCCGGTCACTCCACACCACGTTCTGAATCCTCTCTCCGAAGTTGATCCCCGCGTAGAAAAGCTGCTGGCCCTCCTCCGCAGTTTCGATAATCCCTTCGGCGCTCAGACGAGTGACGACCTCCGGTCCTTTCAACGTGAAAGCCACAGCGCCGCCTGGTGAGTTCTCGATGCTGCTGTGCAGCAGGGCGTTACGGGTCTTCATGAAACCGCTGGCCCTGCTTTGCCAATTCGCCCAGTCAGTAGCGAGTTTCGGATCGACCTCGCTGAACGACTCGCTTTTCAGCGTTCGCGTGATCGCGTCGCAGCTGCTAGCGAACTGCATGGTCCGGGTGAACGCCTTCTTCGTGTCCTCGTCGGTCTTGTCGAGACAGCCACGAAGCGCAAGCACCACGATGTGCTCAACCCTTCCGGATGCGACGACCAGCTTGCCTAGCGCATCGATGATGGCCTTCGACATATGAAACTGCGGATCCGCATCCTCCGCTTCGAAGAATGAACTCATGACGAGAAGCCTACTGAGACGACGGCGGGACGAAGGTCAACGGCTGGCTAGGCTCGCCCCATGTCATTTGAGTTCTGGTACATCTCGCTCCCGGCTGGGAAGCGCCTGCCGCGAGAGTCGGAGGAGGACGCCGTGAACCGTGAACTGTCCGGACTTGTTGGGCGCGGGTGGGAGCCGGTTGATGCGACTCGTCCTGCCCCGATTGGTTCGGTCGGGTTCTTGCTGCGGAAGGCGAAGTGATGAACGATCGCTCACCGCCCGGGGTTCCGCGGAAGAAGGCGAGTCGGCCAGCCAAGGTCATCGCGTGGGTGGCTGTTGTTTTCCTGGTGGCGCTGGTTGTATGGATCGCGGTGAACACGGCGGGATTGGTGTGATTCGACCCCGCCGAGTCGGCGCTGAGCGGAGCAACACGATCATCGTGCGAGGATCGACGCCTATGCCAAACCGTGTCATAATGGTGCTACGACGAACCGGTATCCGGGGCGTTGTCTGCCTGAGGCCCCGCTTTGCGGGGCCTTCAGTGCTTAAGGGTCCCAGCGCCGAACCTTATGCTGAAGCGGGCGGAGGATCTCCCACATGTCCTCAACTGCGCGCCTCGTCTGCGGTCGAGTTTCCTGATGAGCGTCCAAGCGACGGTAGAGGTCGGCGCACTGCACGCCTGGAGACTGAGCCGACACTCCAAACACGATCGGCATCTGGATCTGAAGCAGCTTGCGTGACAAGTAGCCGCCCGTGCCTGTCGACTGGTACCGGGCCGCTTGGGCAATATGCACGGCCTGGCCCTGGATCTCATCGGCGATAACGGTGACGACATCGCCAACGCTCTCCGCGTACTCATCGATGGCCTCAAGCGCGTGCGCAAGTGTGATCCGGTGTGGAGGATAGGGGTAGCGGTAGCGCTGATTGAGGCGGTTCACATCGACGCCGCGGATTACCATCTTGACCGGTAGCGCTGCAATTCGTCGAAGAACATCACGGTATATCGCCAACTTGGCTCGCGTGTTCTTCCCGAGCGCTTCCCAGCCGTCCTGAGCGCTCATGATCTTATGAGCGTGGTATTCGATCTTCGGATCCATGACGCCGAAACCCTGAGCGTATGTCCTGCCGTCAGCCAGCGCCGCCCCAAGCGCTCGCAGGTTGCTTTCTTCGACGATTATCGCGCCGACGTAGTACCGGTCGGCGGTGTAAGACTCGTCAAGGAAGGCGTAGAGCACGGTCAATCATCTCAGTTGGTCCACCGATTGCTTCGCCAATGCACGTTGCTTCGACGGGAATTCAAAACGTGACGGCCGGGATGGGCCACCGAACGGGATCGACGGCGACGGGGTATAGCGTCGCCGGTACTGAGGTAGAGCCTAGGGGCGTCCCTCTATCTGGAATCAGTCAGTGACCTTACTTTGAGAGAGGGCGCGGGGAGCGTTCATCATCTGACGGAGGAGTCACATGTCCCATTACCGCCCGATACTTCTGGTGCGCGCGGGTGAGCTCGCAGCTTTGAAACGGCTCACTGCGACCACCCAGAACTCCATGACGCCGGCGTTCCTCGTGCCGCCCCGCCCCTGGGATTTTGATAAAGAGGCGTATTCCAAGAGCCTCGCGGACCATTTAAAGGGCCTTCCGCAGAAGCTTGCCGACGCCCGAGGAAAGCGGCGAGCCTATGTTGATCTCACGCTCCTGGACACCGAGGAGGATGTGCACGGAACCTTCCCCTTGACGTGGATGGTCGACGAGGCCGCCAAGCTGGGTCTCGAACTCATACCCATGACGTCGCCCGGACGGTCGACCGCTCACTACGCTGCGGTGTCCGCGGCGCACGGTAAGTACGGCCTCGGAGTAGCGATTCGACTTGCACCAGCAGAGTGGTTGACCATCGATCCGTCTGCCATCAACACTCTCGGCGCGACCCTCGGAATTCCTCAGTCGGAGGTCGACGTTTTCTCAGACTTCGAAAGCGAATCGACTGCAATCACCTCTCAGTCTGCCTACAACGAGCTGCTGGCGCTGTCCCGGTTCGCCGCTTTCCGCTCGATCACAACGGGAGGAGCAGGCTTCCCTATCGTCACCGGGACTCCTCGTGGAATCAGCGAGCTCCCTCGCTCTGAGTGGCAAGTTTTCAGCTCGGTCCATGCGAAAGCTCGCGCGGCCGGGACCGTGAAGCCGGACTTCTTTGACTACGGCATCCTCAACCCGCAGAGCATCGATCTCGGCGTCGACCCGCGGTTCATGAGCATCAGCGCTGCTCTCCGCTACACGATTGAGGACGATTGGCTGCTCGCCAAGGGGGAGCTGTTCAAGGGACAGGGCGGGAGCGGAAAGGGTGGAGCGGCACTCCCCCCTGCGCTTCGCGTGCTTGCGGCTCACCCCGCCTACCGAACCCCGATCTCGTCCCAGGCCGACGACTGGATCGACCAAGTCATCGCTGGAACCACTACACCGGGAGCGCCGAAAGCTTGGCGCGAGTGGGGGACGGTGCGCCACCTGGAAGTGGTAGAGCATCAGCTCTCCATCCTTCCCTAGCCTTCAGGCTCTCGCGAACAAGATCCCGAAGCTCTCGGATTGGGACCGCCTCAGCGAGGCGGTCCCAAATGGCTGACTTCGGCTTGCTCCGCACTCCGTGGTCCAAATCCCGATCCGCTAGGGCCGATAGCGCTTCGTCCCGCCATAGGAGGGTGCACAGAAGCCGGGGGTCGACAGACGGGTTCTGAGTGGCTGCTCGATGCGCCCTCAGCGTTGTCGCACCATCAGTATCGACGGCCTCAATCACCCCCCACCAAGATGGAAGAAGCGGAATGGCGTGCGCCGCGTGATTCTGCGCCACGACGAGCGTCGCAAAGTCCAAGACCTTCGAGTAGACCTCAACCTGATTCGGGAGACGACGCAGGGTGTCCCTCGCGCTCTTGATCTCGTACCCAGAGAAGCTCCCGTTCAGAACTGCCGCGTCGATACGGACACGCCCTGCGATGGCCAGTTCATCTAGGAACCTCGTCGCCGCCAATTCATGACGATGTTCCTCCCTCAGCCGCGCGTGAAGCGCGAACCGCACATCGGCGTCAAGCATGTGGTCATCCTTCCATAGCGCGGAGGCGGCGTGAGCCCGCCTGCGGGGTGTCGTACGTATCGTGAGCAAGGCAGTTATGTCCGTTGGAACCTGAGAGAGGTCGCTGCTGTATCGCTGGATATATCTCATGGTTCGAATCTGTAGACGTGCCAGGGCGACAGCGTCTGTGGCCACCCGTCCCGGAGCGAGGTAGATAGGATCCGATGCATGACTGATGCGCCAACGATTCCCCCGACGAGCGGGCCCACCGTGGTGGACCCCAGTGCGGTGGACCCGATGAATGCATGGGTCGACGTCATCGGACAGGCGTTCCCTCCCATGATCGGCGCCGTCATCGGTGGTGGGATCGCTGCGATGATCGCGTGGCGCGTGTTTGTCAGCGAGCGAAGAGCATCGACGAAGGATCGGGAAACTGAGCGGCAGGCGGCATCAGTCGATCGTGCCGAGCAACGCGACCTCGACGCGCTAGACCGGCAGGCTGAGCGCGAGCATGCCCGAGAGATGCGGGCGGAAGAGCTCGCATCCGTTCGCAACGATCGCTATGACGAGCGTGTGCACGCTGCAACGGAGCCACTGCTGGAGGCCTTAAGCGGAATGCTGCTCGTGAAGGCCAACGCTCAGGACACTCCTGGCAAGCTGATCAGTCTGCACTCGCGGGTGACCATTCTGCATGGCCTGCTCCGCGGCGACGACAAGCCGATCGCTGCCTGGTTGGGCAACGAAATAATTCACGGTACTTCTTTGATCCAGGCCTCGATTGCAGCCAGCAAGAGCAGCTCGGAAGCCGAGGATGATACCGACATGGAAAGCCGTAAGTGGGTTGCTCTTCTAACGGCCAACGTGACTTTGTGGTTGCGCGATCGCCCTGCGGTGCCGCAGAAGATCCTGGACCGGGTCGCAGCGCTGGAAGCCGGAGCGGACGCCGCGCGTTGATCTCAGAGGGGCCAAGTCAGCCGCGGTCTGTGGTGGATGGTGGGTCTTGCTCGGGCGTTTCCGGTTGTGCCGATTCGACAGCCTGCTCAGCTTCGGCGCGCTCAGCCTCGACGAGTTCTCGGCCGGCTTCTTCGGCGCGCTCGATCTCCATGTCGATGTAGTCGTCGTAGGCGGCAGCGATACGAACGAGGGTGTCAAGGTGAGTGTCGTTGACGGTGGAGCGCTCGGCGTGGCGGATGTATGCGCCGAGCTCTGTGATTGCTGCGGAAGTGACGTTCAGGGTGAGTCGGCGGAGGGACATCGTTGAACGGCCATGCCAGCCCTCCGAGGTGATGTCGCCTGCTTGGTCAAGGATGCGGACTATCCGGCCGATCTCAGATCGGGTGCGGTCGTCGACGATGTATTCGCTGGCGACGTCGATCTTCAGCGAGCGCTCCTTGGTCCAGATCTTCGACCATGCCTCGGGGTAGGAATCCTTGCCGAAAATGGCACCGACAGATCCTTCATGCTGCTGAATCTCGCGATGGACGGAGGTGAAGTCCTCAACGAGTTTGCGGGCATCGGCCATTGAGTCGTCAATGACCTTGGCGTCGCGTTCGTTTCCCCACTGTTTGGTCTGAGCGTCGAGCTGCTGGCGGAACTGCGCCTTTTGGGCTCCCGATGCGAAGAAGGCTGTCGCGCCGGCACCTAGTGCGGCTGCGCCAAGGGTTCGTGCCCAGTCCCAGAAGACGGGGTCACCGAGGAACCAGAGGATGAACCAGGTTTCGCTCATGGCTTCATCCTGCCAGTGGAGGTCGCGCATATTGCGGCAGCCGCGATCCATTGGAGTGCATTCGGCGGGCGCCGGAGCGAGTAGCTGATTCTGCGGACCTGGGCATCTCAGTCTCGGTCGGACAGTTGTCGGCCGGGGCGCAAAGGACACCCGACGGGGTGACGCCCCCCGCTTGTTGTCCCCCCTGATCTGGGGCTACAAGGCGCTTGTCCGGCCCCATACGCTGAACATGTTCAACAGCCGCTGTCCCGCCCACCCGACCCGAATCCGGTGGGCGCGACAGGGCGGAACCACCACCCGACGCCGATCTGACGGCCTGATCTCCGGAACGAGCGGACGCAGTGAACACCAAGCCCTCACCGGACGCCGTCACCCTCGTGACGGTCGTCTTCGAGCCGGAGTTCGACCTGCTGCGCCTCCAGGCCCGATCCCTCGCACGCTACGTCGACCAGGCGCTCGTCGCCCGGATCCTCGTCATCGACAACTCGTCCACCGGCCTCCGCACCGGGGCGCGTCGTCGCCTGACCGCGGCCTACGGCCCCCTCGCCTCGAAGCTCGAGATCGTCCGCCCGGACGACCTCCTCACGGAGCCGACGGCGACGAGCGGCTGGCGGGCGCAGCAGGCCCTGAAGCTCCTCATCGCAGACCGCGTCGAGACCGACTGGTACCTCGTCCTCGACGCCAAGACCGTGTTCATCCGCCCCACGACCACCGGCGACCTCTTCGCCTCGGACGGCCGGCCCAACGGCGGCGTGCACTCCTACGCGCAGCACCCGCTGCAGCCGCAGCTACGCACCGTCCTCGCCTACAGCGGACTCGACGCCGAGACCCTCGTCGCCGGCTTCACCTCGACCGCCACTCCCTTCCTCCTGTCGACCTCGGCCGTCAGGACCCTCGTCGCCGATCTCGGCTCACGCCACCCGCAGGGCTTCTCCGCCGAGTTCGAACGCGCCGGACTCACGGAGTTCTTCATGTACACCGCAGCTCGGCTCACCGATGGCGAGACCCTGCACGACATCACCTCCGGCGAACCGCTCGAGAGCCCGACCGTCTGGCCGCGGCACCGCTCCGGCGCACAGGTCCGCGCGGTCCTCGACGACGCGATGGCGTCCTCCACGACCACGGTCGCCGTCCACCGCACCGCCCTCGCCCGCATGGACCGCGACGGCGTCCTCGCCGTCGCCCGGTTCTGGGTCGCCCGTGGACTCTTCCCGAGCACGGCCGCGGCGCTACGGTTCATCGCGGTCTACCGCGCCCGGTACTACCCGGCGATGGTCCTCCGCCGGCTCCGCGCCCGCCGAGGACGGGCATCGTGACCGCGTCAGCGCGGCGTGAGCGCCGTGAGCACCCCGATGTCGCGCACCAGGACGGCCGTGAGCTCGTCGACGGCCTGCAGCACGTCACCGTGCCGGGCTCCCCGATCGGTGTGCGCGTCGAGGACGTCGAGACCGTCGGTCACCCGACGCGTCGACCGGCTGAACTTCGGCCCGTCGCCGAGCAGGCCACGGCGGCCGTTCAACACGGCGGCGACCGCGGCGACCGGGTCCGCGTTGGCGGCGAGGACGTCGAGTTCCGCGACGGAGGGCTCGAGCGAGAGCAGTCCGACCGCTTCGACGAGGGTGAACGTCTTCGCGCGGGCGGACGGCGCGATGGCGCCGACGGAACCGCGCGCGGCCGTGGTCATCGTCAGGATCAGGCCCGCGTCATCGATGCGCTGCGCATCCAGTTGCGCCGCGACGTGCTTCGCGGCGAACGCGGCTCCGTCCGCGGGCATGAGCCGGCGGTACACCTCGGCGCAGATCTTCGCCCCGGACACCGTCTCGGTGCCGGCACTGTCCACGCGCAGACCTTCGACGCCGAACGCGGCCGGGAGTTCGTGCTGCAGACGGAACTCGGCCAGCGGCGACCGGCACACGTTCGCACGGCAGACGGCGAGAACGCCGGTTGAGACAATCGACAATCCAGCCTCCTGAGAACCGCACCGAGTATACCAATGCGGCGGTCGGAGCCCATCGACACGACCATTCATCCTTGACCACGGGGGACCCGAAATGACCTTGCACGAGTACGTCCAGACCCTTCGCAAGTACTGGGTCCTCATCGCCGTCCTGGTGGTCGTCGGATGCGCGACGGGCTACGTCGTCGCGAAGACCCAGGTGCCGATGTTCCGATCGACGAGCAGCGTGCTGCTCTCGGCCGAGCGCGGCGAGAGCACCTCGGAGCTCGCCCAGGGCTCGAACTACGTGCAGAGCCTCGTCCAGACGTACGCACTGCTCGCCGAGTCGAACCTCGTCCTGCAGCCCGTCGTCGACGAGCTCGACCTCGACACCACCGTCGCGCGGCTCAGCAAGTCCGTCTCGGCGGACTCGCCGCTCAACACCGCGATCATCGAGATCTCCGTCGTCGACTCCGACCCGAGCCGCGCCAAGCAGATCAACGACTCCGTCGTCGCGTCCCTGTCGAGCGCGGTCGCGGACGTCTCCCCCCAGGACGACCAGGACCAGCCGACGGTACGCCTCACGAGCATCAACTCCGCGACGCTCCCCAACGCGCAGTTCTCGCCGAGCTCGACCCTGTACGCCGCCGTCGGCGGGGCCATCGCCCTGCTCCTCGGGATCGTGTTCGCGTTCGTCCGACGCGCGCTGTCCACCCGCATCACCGACGGAGCGGACGTCGCACACGACACCGCGGCGCCCATCCTCGGCGAGATCTCCGAAGCGCGCCGAGGAGCACCGGTCCTGGTGTCGCTGCGCACGAACCCGCAGGGGCTCGTCGCGGAGTCGTTCCGCACCTTGTCCGCCAACCTCCGGTTCGCGAGCATCGACCGCCCCATCCGGTCCGTCGTCGTGACCTCGGCGCAGCCCGACGAGGGCAAGAGCTCGGTCGCGATCGGCCTCGCCCAGCAGCACGCCGAGTCCGGCCAGCGGGTGCTGCTCATCGACGCCGACCTCCGCCACCCCACCGTCGCGACGTACACGCAGCTCGACGGCACTGTCGGTCTGACCTCCGTCCTCCTCGGTCAGCACGACCTGCAGGACGCCGTGCAGTCGTGGGGCTCCGACACCCTCGACGTCCTCACCGCCGGCACGACGCCCCCGAACCCGAGCCAGCTGCTCAGCTCGTCGAGCATGCGCCTGCTGCTCGAGCAGGCGTCCTCCGACTACGACCTCGTCGTCATCGACTCGGCGCCCATCATCACCGTGACCGACTCGCTGTGGCTCGGCAACATGGCCGACGGCATGCTCATCGTCGTGCGCGAACGGTTCACCCGCCACCGCCACCTCGCGAAGGCCGTGTCCGCGGTCGAGGGCGCGCGGGCCGAGCTCGTCGGCATCGTGCTCAACCGCGTCAAGCGCGGGGACCGCAACAGCAAGTACTACACCTCGGAGGTCGAGTCGGTCTCGAACATCCGTCACGCCGTCGCCGAGCGCCTCGGTCGCTGAGCCGTGACGACCATCCCAGCGGCGCTGCGCGGCGGACCCGGGCCGGGGCTCACGCCCCGCCGGGCCGACCCCGACCGTGGCCGCCGGGCGCTCGAGTTCGCGGTCGCCGCCGCCCTGTGCGTCGCGATCGGCATGCGATACCCGCGCTACGACGACATCCTCTTCGCCGCTGCCGCCAGCGCGATCATCGCCCCGCTCTGGCTGAGCACCCTCCGCCGGTACCAGGGCGCCGCGACCATGCTGCTCCTCGGGCTCCTGGCGATCGTGTCCGGTCTGCTCATCACCGGGTTCGCCGCCGGCGACCACGCGGTCTCGAGCTACCTCGCCACCATGAACTCCGCGCGCATCGCCGGGATCCTCTTGTCCGTCGGCGCGCTGCTCTGGGCGCGGAGCATCATCGGGACGCCTCGCATGGCCTCGCTGTACGGGCTGGGGATGGTGTTCGGCCTGCCGTTCGGCGCGTCGTTCGAGACCAACCCGTGGAAGTTCGGGCTGTCCGTCCCGATCGCGATCCTCCTCCTCGGCCTGTCCTGGTGGGCCGGGCGCCGGTGGCTGGACATCGTGCTCCTGATCGCCCTCAGCCTCATCAGCGCCGCCAACGACTCACGGTCGGCGGCGGCGATGTTCCTCATGGCGGCGGCCATCGTCACCATGCAGCGCATCCCGGTCGCGCGTGGCCGCGCCCACGCCTGGTGGGCGCTCGGCCGGATGGCGATCGTCGGCTACCTCGTGTTCCTCCTCGCGCAGGCCGCGATCCTCGAGGGCTACCTCGGGACGAGTACGGAACAGCGCTCGGAGGCCCAGATCGAGGCGTCCGGCTCGCTCATCCTCGGAGGTCGACCGGAGCTCGGCGCGACGGTGTCGCTCCTCTTCCACCAACCGGGCGGCTACGGCTCCGGCAGTTCACCGTCGATGACGGACGTGCTGGTCGCGAAGTCGGGCATGAGCTCCCTCGGCTACGACCCGAACAACGGGTACGTCGAGCGGTACATGTTCTCCCCGGGCTTCGAGGTGCACTCGATCATCGGCGACGTCTGGATCCTGTTCGGCGTCGTCGGCCTGGTGTGGCTCATCATCACCGTCGGCTTCGCCCTGTTCGGCGTCTCCTCCCGGCTGACCGACCGCCGCATCAGCGGCCTCGAGCTGTACCTCGGCATCCGCACCGTGTGGGACCTCTTCTTCAGTCCGTTGCCGAGCTCCCTGGTGACGATGACCCTCTTCTTCGCCGTCGTCCTGGTGAACCGCGCCAGGGCGACGCCTCCTGCATCCCGCCCGACCGGTGACCGGCCTGCCGGCCCACCGCTCCCCCACACCCCGCTTGGATCCCCGTCGTGAACACCGTCAAATCGGTCGGCGCAAAAGCCGTCACCATGCTCATCGCGCTCATCTGCGGCCTCACGACGACCCGGCTCATCATCGCCGACGCCGGAGTGCACGAATACGCGCTCTACACCCTCGTCGTCGCCCTCCCAGGGCTGGTGTCGTTCGCGGACCTCGGCTCAGGGGCCGTGCTCGTGAACCGCATCGCCACGACCGACCACCCGCGCGACGACCCGACCCTCACGGCGCAGGTGACGACCGTCGGACGGATCATGCTCACCTTCGCCGCGGTGCTGATGGCGGTGAACACCGTCTTCCTCCTCGCCGGTGTGTGGCCGGCGTTCCTCGGTGACGCCGGCGACATCCCCGGCTCCTCGCTCGCGGCGTTCCTGGCGATCACCGTCTTCTGCTGCAGCATCCCGCTGGGCATCTGGACGCGCATCCTCCTCGGCCTGCAGCGGAACCACATCATCATCATGATCCAGGGCGTGCAGTCCCCCCTGACGCTCCTCCTCATCTGGCTCGCGCTCACGGTCGGCCCCGAGACCCTGCATCCGTACCTGGCGCTCGGGTCGCTCCTGGCGGCCGGCGGCGTCGCCCTCACCGGCTTCCTCCTCGCGCGTCGGTTCACGAGCCCGCTCATCGGCACCGCCGCCCGGCGTATCCCCTTCGTCAAGCGGCACCCGGGCGTCCGCGTCATGGACATGGGCTGGCCCATGCTCGCCCAGCTCCTCGCCACGCCCCTCTCGATGCAGTCCCAGCGCTTCGTGCTCGCGCAGTTCGTGTCCGCCGCCGCGCTCGCGCAGTACGCGATGGCCGGCCAGTTCTTCTTCGCCCTGCAGGGACTCGTCAGCGCCGCCGGCCTGACCCTCTGGCCGCGCTACGCGAAGGCACGGGCGAGCGGCAACCCGACGACCGGACCGTTCCTCCTGGCCGCGTGCTTCGCGGGCGGCGTGCTCCTCTTCACGGGTGCCATGGTCATCGCCGGCCCGTGGGTGTTCGGCTTCATCTCCGGCGGCAAGGTGGAGGTCCCGGTCGAGATCGTGCTCGCCTTCGGCGTGATGGTCGCCGCCCAGGCGGCGCTCTACCCGCTCGGCATGTTCATGATGGACACCGCCGGCGTCCGGTTCCAGGTCGCACCGACCCTGCTCATGGCCGCCGTGTCGGTGGCCCTTGCCTTCGCGCTGACCCCGACCCTCGGCGCCGTCGGCCCGATGCTCGGCAACGCGCTGGCCGTGACGCTCGGGCAGATCCTGCCCTACGCGCTGCGGATCAGGCGCCTCGGACGCGCGACGGAAGCTCCGCCAGAGCCTCGGTGACCCGGCGCCAGTAGGCGGCGGTCGTGTACTGACGCTCCTGGAACGCGGCGGCGAGGCGCTCGGACCGACGTCGGCGCTCCTCCGGGTCGTCGAGCAGCGAGGAGATCGCCGTGGCGAGGGCCTCGGGGTCCGCTGCGGGGACGAAGAGCACCTCGTCGTCGGAGAAGTAGGCGTCCAATCCACCGGCCCGTGTGGCGACGGCGGCACCGCCGGCGGCCGCGAGCTCGAGCAGCGTGGTGATGCCGCTCGCGTGCAGGTTGGGCGTGACGCTCACGACGGTGACCTCGGCCGAGCGGTAGAGCGACACGAGCTCCGCGACGGTCGTGGTCGCGCGCGTCTCGACGGCGTCGTGGTCCGCGAGGATCTTCTTGTTGGACGCGATCCGCAGCGACGGGGCACCGAGGAGCCGGTGCGCCTGCTCGAGCGTGCGCCAGTCCCTGGCGCGATCGTTGCCGACGGACAGGAGCCGGGGTGCCGGCTCGACGTCGTCCGTCGGCGAGGTGGCCGCGAAGACCGAGGAGACGCCGAAGGGGACGTAGCGGTGGCGACCGGACGAGACGAGGGCCCGCCCCGCCTCCGCGTTCGGTTCGGCGTTCGCGACGAAGAGGTCGACCCTGGCGAGGGCGAACCGCATGATGCGCTGCAGCCACTTGGGGTGCTTCGACCATTCCGCGAACAGCCAGATGGTCTGCCCGACGAGCACCGGTCGCCTGATCCCGAGGAGCCGGAACACCAGGCCGACACCGAGGTACTCGACCTCGCTGTGGCAGTACACGTACTCGGACCGCCGCAGGTCGCGGAGGTGCGAGAGCGCTTGGCCGACGTCGAACACCAGGAGGCGCTTCGACAGTCTCGAGAGCCGAGCCGCGAACCCGTTCGGGTCGCCACCGCCCAGGACGCTGAAGTGCCAGCCGCCCGGGACGTGGTTGGCCCCGTACGGCGCCCGGTCCGGTGCCGCTCCGGCCTCGTACCGGGACGCGTAGTCCTCGGTACGAAGCTCGGAGGCGACGAGGATGCTCAGGTGTGGAAGGGTCACCCTGTCTATTCTCCCGTGACCTTGAACGAGTCGACGGAGAGCGTGGTCGTGCCGTTGGTGTTGGCGCCCGTGACGTAGGTGATGACACCGACGGCTCCCGGAGCCTGCATCGCCGTGGTGGCGTCGGTCGCGCTCAGCTGCCACGCGGCCGGTTCCGTCTCCGCGTCACGCCACACCTTGGCCTGCACCGTGGTCGGTCCAGCACCGGTGACGGAGAGCGTCACGTGGAGCTTCTGACCGGCGACGTATGCGCCGCCCGGGAGCACGTAGCTGTCGGCCAGCGGCGTCTCGTCCCGGAGGATGTAGACGCGGATGAGGCCGGCGGCGTCGAGGCGGACGCGGGTGGAGTAGACCGAGTTGCCGATCTTCCGTCCGGCGATCGTCACCGTGTGCGCGCCGCCCGCAGGGGCCTTGTCGACGGAGAACGTCGTCTCGACGAGGGCGTCGCGGATCGACACCCCGGCCAGGACCGCGCTGCGCGTCTCGGTGGCGTTCGCGGTGATCTTGCCGACGCCGTTCGCGACGCTGTAGCTCGTCGCCGGTCCGGTGGTGCTCCACGCGCCACCCTCCTCGGCGGCTCCCCAGCCGTTCGCGGCCTGGCGGTTGTCGAAGTCGTCGAGGGCGACGGGCTCCTCCGCTGCCGGCGGGTCGACCGGCGGCTCCACGGGCGGGTCGACCGGCGGGTCGACGGGCGGCAGGACCGGCGGCACCGGTGCCGAGACCGTCGCGGTCTGCTGACTCGTGTGGGTCCCGCCACGGTTGTCCGTGACGGTGAGGGTCACCGGGTAGGCACCGGCTGCGGCGTAGGCGTGCGTCGCCGTGGCGCCGGTCGCCGTGGCGCCGTCCCCGAAGGTCCAGGCGTAGGACGCGATGGAGCCGTCGCTGTCGGAACTCGTCGAGCCGTTGAAGGTCACCGACAGGTCGGTGGCCGCCATCGTGAACGCGGAGACCGGGTTCACGTTCGCCGGCGGTGCCGGGGGCGTGACCGGGGTGGCCGCGGCCGAGGTGACGGAGGTGAACTGCTCGATGCGGAGCTTCGCCGTCGCCGACGCCGAGGAGTTCGACAGGTAGGAGATGAGTCCGATCTGACCGGTCGCCTGCATCGTGGCATCCGTGTCCGTGCCGCTCAGCTGCCAGGCGGAGGGCTCGGTCGTGCCCGTCTTCCAGACCTTCGCACCGAGGGTGGTCGGGCTCGTGCCGGACGCCTTGACGGAGATCGTCAGACGGTCACCCGGCGCGTACACGATGTCGAGCAGCTTCGAGTCGACGATCTGGGTCTCGTTCTTCAAGAGGTAGAGACGGACCTGACCGTTGGCTTCCCAGCGCACCCGGGCGGTGTACGCGTTGGCTCCGACCTGTCGGCCGATCACCGCCACGTAGTACCCGGGACCGGTGCGGTCGACGGAGAACGAGACGGTCGTGACCGCGTCGTCGAACTTCGCACCGAGGCGGGCGGCACGGGTGTCGAGCTTCGCGAGGTTCACGATGCCCGAGCCGTCGCCGACGCTGTAGGTGGTCGCCGCTCCCTGGAGCGACCAGGCACCGCCGACCGGAGCCGAGCCCCAGCCGCTCGCGCTGGTGCGCTCGAAGTCGTCCTGGGCGAGCACGGTCGCCGTCGGGGCCGCTGCGACGGTCACCGACCGGGTCGCCGTCGCCGTCCCGCCGCGGTTGTCGGTCACGGTCAGGACGACCGAGTAGGTCCCAGCCGCCGCGTAGCTGTGCTGGGCCGTCGCGCCGGTTCCGGTGGTCCCGTCACCGAACGCCCAGGCGTAGGAGGCGATCGAACCGTCGGTGTCGGTCGACGCGGATCCGTCGAAGGAGGCGACGAGCAGGTTCGCCGAGGAGGTGAACGACGCCGTCGGTGCCACGTTGGGCGCCGGGGCGACGGTGACGGTCTGCGAGGTGATCGCGGTACCGGCACGGTCGTCGGTCACCGTGAGCGTGATCGTGTACGTGCCGGCGGCCGCGTAGCTGTGGCTCGCGGTCTTGCCGGTCGCCGTCGTGGTGTCTCCGAAGTCCCAGGCGTAGCCCGTGATGGACCCGTCGGTGTCGGTGGAGGTCGCGGCGTCGACCGACACGGTCAGCAGGTTCTTCGACTGCGTGAAGGCCGCGGTCGGCAGCTGGTTCGGCGGCAGGGCCGTCGCGACCTGCTGCGTGGACGTGGCCGACGCGCCCCGGTTGTCGGTGACCGTGAGTGTCACCGTGAAGGAACCGGCGGTCGCGTAGGTGTGGGACGCGGTCGCGCCGACCCCGCTCGTGCCGTCGCCGAAGTTCCAGGCGTAGGAGGCGATGGTGCCGTCCGGGTCGGCCGAGGAGGAGGCGTCGACGGAGAGCGCCAGGTTCGCGACCGAAGCGGAGAAGATCGCGGTGGGCGCCACGTTGGGCGCGACGACCGTCACCTGTTCGGTGCGCGTCGTGGACGCGCCGAGGTCGTCGGTCACCGTGAGCTTCACGGCATAGCTGCCGGCGGCGCCGTACGTGTGCGTCGCGGTCACCCCGCTGCCCGTCGTGCCGTCGCCGAAGTCCCAGGCGTAGGAGGCGATCGTCCCGTCGGAGTCCGTCGAGCCGGCGGCGTCGAAGGTCGCGCCGAGGTCGCTCGGCGTCGCGGTGAACGCCGCGGTCGGCAGGGCGTTGACCCGGCCGATCTTCCCGAGCGAGTAGTGGTCGCTGATCTGCGCGGCCGTCAACGTCTTGCCGTACACGGCGAACTCGTCGAGCGAACCGCGGAACCAGTTGTCACCGCCCCACGTGCTGTCACCACCGATGCGCCAGTAGCCGGTGTAGTCCTGCGCGTTCGTCTCCGTGCCGGAGGCGACGAGCGAACCGTCGACGTACAGCTGCATGCCGGTGCTCGACTGCTCGGCGACCACGTGGTGCCAGGTGTTGTCGTTGTAGGAGGACGGCGACGACACGATGACCGTGTTGCCGGTGTAGACACCGAAGTTCAGTCGTCCGTCCGGCGTCATGTAGACGTGGCGGTCGTAGTTGTTCGACGTGCCGTCGGTCGAGCGGTTGCCGAAGCCGATGAGCTTGCCGCCGCTCGTCGTGTCCGTCTTGAACCAGGTCTCGACCGCGTAGTTGCGCGGGTTCGAGAAGGTCTTGTCGCTGCCGACGCCGGAGTTGCCGTTCGGTGAGAACGTCGCCGCGGTGTTGGTGACGCCGGAGAGCGCGCCCGGCGTCTGCTTCGAGACGTCACCCCAGTAGGTGCCGGTGTTCCCGAGGGGTCCCGAGTCGGCGGCCTTCGGACCGGTCGACTCGTTCAGCCGCCAGTAGAGGTCGGGGTCGAGAGCGAAGACCGCTTGACCGTAGGTGTCCGCCGGGGCGGCCGGCACCGTGGAGGTACGGCCCGAGGCGACCCAGTGCGCGTCGATCGTCGCCCGGTTGAGCACCGTCGGGTAGACCGCGACGTCGGAGATGCTGCCGTCGAGGTAGGAGGAACCGACACCCGGCCATCCGCCGATGTTGTCGCCGCCGACCCGCCAGTAGCCGGAGTAGTCCTGTCCGGTCGTGGTGTCGGCACGGCTCGCGACCTTCTTGCCGTCGAGCGAGAGGGTCATGCCGTCGGCGCCCATGGAGGCGACCACGTGGTGCCACTGGCCGTCGTTGAAGCCGGCCGCCGACTGCACGGTCCGCACCGATCCCGGGTACACGCCGAAGACGACGCTTCCGGAGGTGTCGAGGTAGACCTGGCGGTCGTAGCTCCCGGAGTTGCCGGTCTTGGCGTTGCCGTAGCCGACGATCTTGCCGCCCTGCGTGCTGCTGGACTGGAACCACGCCTCGACACTGAAGGTGTTCGGGGCCGGCTGCGCGATGCTCGAAACGCCGAAGGAGGAGGAGGTGCCCCCGAAGGACGTCGCCGTGTTGGCCTGGGCGAGGTTCGGACCGGAGACGGCACGCGCCGAGGGCGACGCCAGCGTCAGGTCGTTCCCGGACGCCCAGTCGTAGGCGCTCGTCCCGGAGGATTCACCGAGCGGCCAGTAGTTCGACGGGGCCGCGTCGAGCACGGCACCGTTGTAGGAGCTGAAGGAGTTGCCGCCGGTGGCGGTCGCCGGAACCCAGGTGCTCGTCTGCGTGGAGTTGCCCCATGGGTCGATCGCCTTGACGCGGTAGTTGTAGGTCTGGCCGGCCGTCACGTTCGTGTCGGTGAAGAGCATCGCCGGCTGGGTCCAGAAGTTCGAGGTCTCGGTCGTCGTGTAGATCGGGACCGAGGTGCCCTTGTCCTGACGGAAGATCTGGTAGGTCAGCGTCGCGTCGTCGGGGTCGTAGTTGGCGGGCCAGCTGAGGCGGACCTGCCCGGCGCGGAAGGACAGTGCGGTGAGCTTCCAGTTGTCGCCCCACACCTCAGGCGCACGCTTGTTGGGGGCCTTGTCACGCGTCGCGAAGCGGACGAGTCCCTGCTGCTTCGCGCCGGAGACGCCGAGGAACTCACCGGCGTAGAGGACGTAGTCACCAGCGCCGACGACGCTCCAACCGGCCTGGTACAGCTTCGTCTTGGTGCCGGTCTGCCACGTCGGGTACCACTGCAGGAGCGACGGCGAGGGGTTGCCGGTGAAGTTGCGGTAGCCGTGGACGTCCGGCGTGATCGTGCCGGTGGCGTTGGGGCTGAAGGCGAGCGAGTGGTGGAACACCCACGGGTCGGGCTGTGGGAAGCCGCCGATGTTGCCGCAGTAGTGCGCGTGGCTGGCGGTGTAGACGATGTCCTTGACGACGTCGACCGAGTACGTGTCGCCGTGGCAGTCGGCCATCCACTGCATCGTGCCGTCCGACCAGGAGGCCTTGAAGGTGCCCTCGAAGTCGTCGAGCGTGGAGTCACCGTAGAAGTCGTAGCCGGTGCCGTAGACGGAGGTGCCGTCGGACGCGAGCGAGTAGATCGCCGAGTTCTCGCCACCGTTGTGGATGACGCTGTTCACGCCGAACGGCATGGTCGCTCCGGTGACGGCGTCGACCGCGGAGAGGCCCCGGCCGGGGCTCGTGGAGCCGTTGGTCGAGGTGAACGAGCCACCGATGACGAGCTTGCCGCCGTCGGGCGAGACGACGAGGGCGCGGACGCCCCAGCCACCCTGGAGGTCGACGGTGAAGGGCAGCAGGGCGCCGGTGGAGGCGCTGACCGCGGCCACCTTCGTGCGGGTGGCGCCGCCGACGCTCGTGAACTCACCACCGATGTAGACGGTGGAGTTGGTCGCCTTGACGGACATGACCTTGCCGTTGACGACCGGGGCGAAGCTGGAGATCAGGGCGCCGGTCGCGGTGTCGAACGCGGCGACGCGGTTCCGGGTCACGCCGTTGATCGTCGTGAACGTGCCGCCGACGTAGAGCCGGGAGCCGTCGGGCGACACGGCGAGGCTGTTCACCACGCCGTTGGCGCTCGGGTTCCAGGAGGTCATGACGCCGGTCGAGATCGTGTAGGCCATGAGGTTCTTGCGGTCGACGGTGTTGACCCCCGCTGCCGCGCCTGCCGGGCGGGCCTTCGCGAAGTCGCCGCCGACGAAGACCGTGTTGCCGGCGACGGCCTGGCCCCAGGCGACCCCGTCCATCTGCGCGGTCGGCAGGGCGTCCGCGGCGACGGTGGTCGGCAGCGGGGTGGCAGCGGCGGCCGCGGGTTCGGCCGCGACGGCGGCCGTCGGCATCGAGACCAGGGTGCCGCCGACGACGGCGGCGGTCGCGAGCGCGGTCAGGACGACGCGACCGAGTCGTCGGAGAGCGGGGGCGACAGCGTCATCGGACGCACCGCGGGCTGCAGGCAGGCTGGACAATGTGGTTCCTCGTAATCCGTAACAAAGCACGATTCGTTAGCGGAAACACGACAACCCGAACTGCGTGTACCCAGGGTGGATACTATGGCTCAGCTCACGGCCCGGCCAAGGGCCTGAGCACCCCCAAAGGTGGTGCCACACGGGCGGGGGTCACCACCCGTGGGCGCTGACACCCGTCGTTGTGACCCGTGCGTGCTCGCGGACTCGGCGGCTCAGAAGCCCGTCGAGGCGTCGCCCTGGAACACGAACGCGGGCTGTCCCGCCGCGTAGTCGACGGTGATCGTCACGTCTCCCCGAGCGTCCTCCGGGATGGTGAAGAGGAAGACCGCGTCCTGCGATGCACCGGGCCCGACGGTGCCGCTGAACGGCTTGCCGCCCGGCTTGACGAGCGTGCCCGCGGGCTCGCGGTCGGCACCGGAGTATCCGTTGACCACGGTGAGGGCGGTGTCGAGCGGTGTCGTGGACCCGTTGGTCAGGCGGACGGTGACCCGGATCGCCGGACCGCCGAC
Organism: Plantibacter sp. Leaf314; assembly: GCF_001423185.1. Taxonomy (NCBI): domain Bacteria; kingdom Bacillati; phylum Actinomycetota; class Actinomycetes; order Micrococcales; family Microbacteriaceae; genus Plantibacter; species Plantibacter sp. Leaf314. The sequence goes on from NZ_LMOB01000001.1 coordinate 1,486,916, forward strand.
ATCGCCGGCTCCGACGGCCTCGCCGTCGACGGACTCGATCGAGACGATCGTCGCGGAGAGCCCGCTGGGGGCCGAGACGGGCTCGTCGAGCGGTGCCGGTGGGAACTCGGGCAGCACCTCGGCTGCCCCGCCGTCCGTCGGGCTCGCGCTCGGCGTCGAGGCGGCGCTCGGGGTCAGCGTCGTGGTGGGGCTGTCGCCGGAGCCGGGCGCGGCTGCCGGGCGGACGACGAGGAGCACGATGACGACGACCACGATGACCGCGACGGCCACGATGCCTCCGATGATCCATCCACGGCGGACGACGGGGCTCATGCGGTCTCCTCTTCGGGCAGGGCGACCGGCGTTCCGGTGCTGACCCCACCATAGGGCCCGGCGGCCGCGCGCTTCACGAGGGCGCGACCGTCGCGGTGCCCGCGCCAGGCCGAGCCGAGCGGGGCGACCGGGTGCAGGAACTGGCGACGCCCGCCCCGCAGCAGGATCTGCCACGACGCCCGCGGCGAGCCGCGCAGCCAGCGCCGACGCAGCTCGTCGTCCAGATGGACGGCGGCGAACCGCAGGCGGTTGACGACGTTGTAGTAGTAGTACGTCGGCGACTTCGCGCGGCTGCCACCGGTGCCGTCGTCATGGGTGCCGCCCTCGTCGTGGAGCGCGACAGCCTCCGGCAGGAAGACGATCGAACCGCCGCCGTCGAGCACACGCTTGCTGAGGTCGACGTCCTCCCAGTACAGGAAGTAGTCCTCGTCGAACCCGCCGACGGTCCGCCAGAGCGTCGCGCTCAGCACGAGGCACGCGCCGCTCAGCCACGGCATCCACGGCCCCGGGTCGTCGGACGGCGCGGTGCTGGCGAGGGAACGCATCGCCCCGGAGTGCATCGACAGGAGGTGACCGCTCGACCACGGTCGGCCGTCAGGACGGCGCACGGTCGGGCCGACGAGCGTGAGCGGGTCCTGGCGGGCACGGTCGACGAGCAGCGCGGTCGCCTCCGCGCCGATGCTCGCGTCGGGGTTGAGGAGCATGAGGGTCGTCGTCGTCTCGTCTTCGAGCGCGGCGGCGACACCGGCGTTGACCCCACCACCGAAGCCGAGGTTGCTCGCCGGGTAGACCGCCGTCCAACCGCGCTCGGCGACGAGCCGCTCGACCGCCTGGCGTTCCGCGGCCGAGGTGGGGTTGTGGACGACGACGATGAGCGCAGCGGGCAGTTCGTGCTCCACGGCGACCAGGTGCTCGGCGAGCAGGGCGGACGAACCGTAGTCGACGACCACGATCGCCAGGCCGTCACCGCGATACATCGGGTCCACCGCACACCTCCGCGCCGGCGACTCGGGACGTCTGCCGACTGGCGGTAGTATATGGCGACCGACGGGAAGGCGATGCTGTGAGAGTCCTCTTCGACGGCTACTGGTGGGTGCACGGCCCCGGGGCGAACCGGACGGTGCAGCGGGAGTTCATCCTCGCCTGGAGCGAGGTCTTCCCGGCCGACGAACTCGTCGTCGCCCTGCGTCGCAAGCACGCCGACGACCGCGTCGACGACCTGCCGGAGGGCGTCGAGACGGTCGAGACGCGGCTCTGGCCCCAGGCGGTGTCGAACGCCGTCGAACTCCCCCGCCTCGCGCGACGCGTCGGTGCGGACGCAGTCCTCGCCCACAACTACGCACCGGCCGGCGGTCGCAACCTGACCTTCATCCACGACGTGATGTTCCAGGAGCACCCGGAGTGGTTCAGCCGGGCGGAACGCGCCTACTTCTCGCTCATGCCCGTGCTCGCGAGGCGCGCCTCGCTGCTCGCGACCTCGACGAGCACCGAGGCCGCTCGGATCCGTCGTCTCAACCCGCGCCTCCCCCAGGCGACGGCGGTCGGCCTCGCCGTGGGCAACGACCTCGAATCGCTCGAGCAGCAGGCCCCCGCGGGTGCTGCCGATCTCGCGGCCTTCGCGGTCACCGTCGGACGCCTGAACATCCGCAAGAACCTGGCCGCCTCCATCGAGGCCGCCGCGTCCGCCGAGGTCATCACCCCCGAGCAGCCGCTGCTCATCGTGGGCGGCTCCCTGCACTCCGGGGTCGAGACCGCCCTCACGCCCGCTGCGAGCGCAGCGGTCGAGCGCGGTGAAGCCCGCTTCCTCGGGCACGTGACCGATGCGGAACTCGCCTGGTTGTACGCGCACGCAGCGCTCGTCACCAACCTCTCCCTCGACGAGGGCTTCGGTCTCCCGCCGATCGAAGCCGCGCGGTTCGGCGCACCGCTGCTCGTGAGCGACATCCCGGTCTTCCGCGAGACGGTGGGCTCCGTCGCGCACCTCGTCGATCCGCTGGCGACACCGCAGGCACTCGGCTCGGCGATCGACGCCGCCTGGGGTCGTCCTGGAACGACCGAGGCGTACGAGACGCTCCGCGAACGGTACGACTGGGCGGAGGTCGTGGCCGGGCTCCGCGCCGCGCTCGTGCCCGCGTCGCACACCGACCGAGGTGCGGCCCGCTAGGCTTACCCAGCAGCGCACTGGCCGACCCGAATCCGGCCGTGAGCGCGCACCCGACCGCCCCTTCTCCCGGCAGGAGATGCCGTTGTCCCGTCGACTCCGCGTCATGCAGGCGTACCAGCGCCTGCGTCCGACGACCAATCCGTACATCGTGCAGCTCGACCGCGCCCTCGGGTCCACGGCCGGGATGGAGCACCTGCGGTTCACCTGGCGGCGAGCGCTGCTCGGACGCTACGACGTGCTGCACCTGCACTGGCCGGAGACCCGCCTCGGTGGGTCGAACCGGGTCAAGGCGATCGGGAACCAGGTGCGCTTCGCCCTCCTGCTGGCGCGACTCCGCCTGTCACGGATCGCGGTGGTGCGGACCGTCCACAACGTCGAACTGCCGCAGGACATCACCCGGGTGCAGCGGGCGCTCCTCGTCGGCCTCGAGCGGGCGACGACCCTCCGCATCGTCATCAACGAGACGACCACGCTCCCGGCCGACCAGCCCGTCGAGACCATCCTCCACGGCCACTACCGGGATTGGTTCGCCGAGTTCCCCGCCTCGGAAGCGACGCCGGGGCGGTTCGGGTACGCGGGCTTGATCCGCCGGTACAAGGGCGTCGAACACCTCGTCACGACCTTCCGCGAACTCGCGGAACGCGGCCGTGGGGTGAGCCTGACCGTGGGCGGGCGCCCCTCGACGACCGAGCTGGCCGAGACGATCACCGGGCTCGCGGCCGACGATGACCGCATCCGACTCGAGCTGCACTTCCTGAGCGACGCCGAACTCGTGACGATCATGACGAGCGCCGAGCTGGTCGTGCTGCCGTACCGGTTCATGCACAACTCGGGCGGCACCCTCGCCGCCCTCTCCCTCGACCGGCCGGTGCTCATCCCGGCGAACGAGACCAACGCCGCCCTCGCCGCCGAGGTGGGGCCGGGTTGGATCCACACCTACGAGGGCGAGCTGACCGCCGACGACCTCGACCGGACGCTGACCCTGGTGCAGGCAGGCGATCGCTCCGCACAGCCGGACCTTTCCGCCCGTGACTGGGCCGATGCCGGGACGCGTCACCTCGCCGCGTTCGGCCGCGCCGCGGCGCTGCGCCGGGCGACGGGACGGAACCGTCGTGGTCGCTGAGCATCCTTCGGCGCGACGGGTGACCGTCGCCGTCCCGACCTTCCACCGGAACGCCGAGCTCCGCCGGCTGCTCACTCCGCTGCTGCCGCAGCTCGCCGAGACGGCTGCCGGCGGGGAGTGGGACGCCGAGGTGCTCGTGATCGACAACGACCCGGCCGGCGGTGGACGCGTGGTCGCCGATGAGCTGTCCCCGTCCGCGGACGGCCGGCTGCGCTACGTCCTGGAAGGCACCCCCGGCCTCGCCGCGGTGCGGAACCGTGCCCTCGACGAAGCGGACGGACGACTGCTCGTCTTCCTCGACGACGACGAGGAGCCGGCACCGGACTGGTTGGCGACGATGCTCGCGATGTGGGCGCATCACGGATCGGCGGCGGTGTTCGGCCGCGTCGTCTCCGTCTTCGAGGTGGAGCGCGACGCCTGGCTCGTGGCCGGACGGGCGTTCATCCGCCCCGCGCACCGCACCGGGGACCGCCTCCCCGCCGTCGCGACCAACAACCTCCTGCTCGACCTCGACGTCGTCCGACGGCTCGGCCTGCGCTTCGACACCCGACTCGCCTTCAGCGGCGGCGAGGACTCGCTCTTCACCACCCAGCTCACCCGCGGCGGCGGCACGATCCTCTGGTGCGACGAGGCCGTCGTCTACGAACACGTGCCGCAGGACCGACTCAACCGCCGCTGGATCCTCACCCGCGCCTACCGCAACGGCACCGTCGAGGAGACCGTCGCGCGGCTCGCAGGATCAGGGCCCGCCCACGCGATCCGGGTGCGTCTGCAGTACCTCCTGGGCGGGGTCGTCCGTGTCGTCGGCGGCAGCGGACGGGTCCTGCTCGGACGCGTCACGGGCAAGCTCACCCACGTCGCGCGTGGCGAGCGGGCGGTGGCCCGGGGTGCCGGCATGATCGCGGGCGCGGCCGGCTTCGTCTACCAGGAGTACGCGAAGCGCACCGCGGCCCGGCGCGCCGCCTGACCCGCTCCGACCGACCGGACCACGCCGGTCGTCGGACGGGTTCGGCCGCGCGGACTACTCCGCGAGCTCCCGCAGTCGCGGCGCGAGCTGGTTGTCGAACATCGTGAGCGCCGAGGCGATCGCCATGTGCATGTCGAGGTACTTGTAGGTGCCCAGCCGGCCGCCGAAGAACACGTCGGGTTCGAACGCCTGCGCCTCGCGGTATCGGGCCAACTGCTCCCGGTCGGTCGGGGTGTTGACCGGGTAGTACGGCTCGTCGTCGGCCGTGGCCATGCGCGAGAACTCCCGCACGATGACCGTCTTGTCATCCGGGTAGCCGTCGCGCTCGGGGTGGAAGTGCCGGAACTCGAGGATGCGGGTGAACTCGTCCTCGGCGTCGGCGTAGTTCATCACCGAGGTGCCCTGATAGTCGCCCACCGGGTGGACCTCCTGCTCGAAGTCGAGCGTGCGCCAGCCGAGCCGCCCGTGGAGGTAGTCGAAGTAGCGGTCGATCGGCCCGGTGTAGACGACGGGCACGCCCTCCGGCGTGTTCCCGCGGTGGATCGGCTGGCTCTCGTCGAAGAAGTCGGTCTCGAGACGCACCTCGATGTTCGGGTGGTCCACCATCTTCGTCAACCACGCGGTGTAGCCGTCCGTCGGCAGGCCCTCGTAGGTGTCGTTGAAGTACCGGTTGTCGTAGCTGTACCGGACGGGCAGGCGCGAGATGATGTCCGCCGGCAGCTCACGCGGATCGGTCTGCCACTGCTTCTGCGTGTACCCGGCGATGAACGCCTCGTAGAGGGGGCGGCCGATGAGCGAGACGCCGCGCTCCTCGAGGTTCGTCGCCTCGGTGCCGGAGGCGGCATCGGCCTGGCTGCGGATGAGTTCCCGCGCCTCGGTGGGCGAGTACGCCGCCTGGAAGAACTGGTTGATCGTGCCGAGGTTGATCGGCATCGGGAAGACGACACCCTGGTGCTTCGTGTACACGCGGTGCACGTAGGGCGTGAACGTCGTGAACCGGTTCACGTACTCCCACACCCGCTCGTTCGAGGTGTGGAACAGGTGCGCGCCGTAGCGGTGCACCTCGATGCCGGTCTCGGGCTCCGTCTCGCTGTAGGCGTTGCCACCGATGTGCGAGCGGCGATCGATGATGAGGACCTGCAGCCCGAGCTCGTTCGCAGCGCGTTCCGCGATCGTCAAGCCGAACAGTCCGGCCCCAACCACGATCAGATCAGCCGTCATGCCACTGCCCTCCACTCGGCACACCGTCGGGTCGATGAGCACTCCGCACAGCGTATCGGAAGCCCCTATCCCCGCTTCGGGGGATACCGCTGATCAGCGCTGCTTCTTGGAGAGCGTCTTCTCATCGACCGGAGCATCACCCGAGGCTCGACGCGCGGCGAAGTAGTCGGCGGCCTCCTGCTGGCGCTGCGCCTCCTGGCCGGTCGCGATGGGCGCCCGCACATGCTCGGGAGCGAACCCGAAGGCCTCGACCAGGTCGAGGGCGTGCGGACGGAGCCGCGCGATGAGGCGGTCGACGTAGGCGCTGACGGCCTGACCACGCTGCGGCGAGAGCCGACCGTGGATGAGGTACCAGGCCAGGTGCTTCTCGATGAGCGAGAGCCCGAAGAGGTCGTGCACCCAGGTCATGACCTGCTTCGTGCCCGGGTCCTCGATCTGCTCGACACCCTCGGTGAACGCCTCCCACTGCAGCAGTTCACCGTGCGCCCGTGCCGCCTCGATGAGCTCGTTCTGGTGCGCGTTGAAGAGGTCGGACGCGGCCTGCTTCGACAGCTTGTTGGCACCGCGCAGCTTGGTCGCGACCTCGGCGATCATCGACTCGACCCGCTCCGTGAGCAGCTCACGCTGCACGTTCGTGTCGCGGAGCTGGCTCACCGAACGCGCGGTGGACCCGAAGTCCTTCACCGTCTGCGCGAGGCTCCGCAGCCCACTGTTGTGCACGGCGCGGTCGGTCGCCTGCTCGACCACGTACCGCGCGAGCGCCCCGGCGTCGACCTTCGCGAACTTCCGGCTGTAGTCGGTGAGGAGACGCTTGGCGACGAGCTGCAGGAGCACGTTGTTGTCGCCCTCGAACGTGGCGTAGACGTCAAGGTCCGCACGCAGACCCGTGAGGCGGTTCTCGGCGAGGAAGCCGTTCCCGCCGCACGCTTCCCGAGCCTCCTGCAGGGTGTCGAGCGCGTGCCAGGTCGACAGGGGCTTGAGCGCGGCCGCGAGCGTCTCGAGGTCCTGGCGGTCCTCGTCGGAGTCCGCCTTGCCACTGAAGACCTCGTCGAACTTCATGAGCAGCCGGTCGTGGGCGAAGATCTGCGCGTACGTCGTCGCGAGGCGAGGCAGGAGCCGGCGCTGGTGGCGCTGGTAGTCGAGGATGACCTCTTCCTGCGTGTCGCTGCCCGCGTTGAACTGGCGGCGCTCGCTGCCGTAGGTGATCGCGATCTGCAGCGCGAGGGCGGAGGCGGACGTCGCGGCGCCGTCGAGCGACACCCGACCCTGGACGAGCGTTCCGAGCATGGTGAAGAACCGACGCCCGGGGCTCGCGATCGGCGAGGAGTACGTGCCGTCCTCGGCGACGTCCCCGTAGCGGTTGAGCAGGTTGGTTCGCGGGACACGAACCCCGGTGAAGTGCAGTCGACCGTTGTCGATGCCGTTCAGGCCACCCTTCAGCCCGTCGTCCTCGCCGCCGATCCCGGGCAGGAAGTCACCCTCGTCGTCGCGGATGGGGACGTAGAAGCAGTGGACGCCGTGGTTCACGCCGTTCGTGATGAGCTGGGCGAACAGCGTCGCCGCCTTCCCGTGGACGGCCGCGTTGCCGAGGTAGTCCTTCCAGGCCGCCCGGAACGGGGTGTCGATGACGAACTCCTGCGTCTCGGGGTCGTACGTCGCCGTCGTGGCGATCGACGCCACGTCGGAGCCGTGGCCGGACTCGGTCATCGCGAAGGCGCCGGGGACGTCGAGGTTCATCGCCCCTGGCAGGAACGCGTCGTGGTGCCGCTCGGTGCCGAGGTGCAGGATCGCGGCGCCGAAGAGTCCCCACTGCACGCCGGACTTGATCTGGAGCGACGGGTCGGCGAGCACGAGCTCCTCGAACCCGGCGATGTTCCCGCCGTGGTCGTCGGCACCGCCGAGGCGCGTCGGGAAGGCCTTGAGCACCTGACCGTTCTCGACGAGCAGCTTCAGCTGGTGGAACACGCGGTCGCGGTGGTCGTCCATCGACTGCCCCTCGATGCGTTGCATCTCGGGGCGGGCGGCGAGCGCGCGGGAGGCGAGACGTGCCTCCGGCCAGGACCCGAGGAGCTGGCGGGCGAGCGCCGGGACGTCGAGCCGCGCATCCGACGGCGCCACCTCGACCGTCGCTGCCGTCGTACCGCTGACGCTCGTCCGGATCGCTGTGTCGACCATCCCTGTGCCCTGCCTTTCACCCATGAAAACCTCCCACAATGGTAGGACTGTCATAACGAAGCCTGAAAGCACCTGTGGGATGTGGACAAGGGGCCGCCCGATCGTGGCGGACCGTGTTGGTCATGCCCCACAGCTGTCGCAGGAAGCTCCCAGGCCGTGGCTCAGCTGTTCGCGGACACGACCTCGACGAGCGCCGCTCCATAGGCGTCGAGCTTCTTCGCACCGATGCCGCTGATGCCGTCGAGCTCGCCGAGCGAGGTGGGTTTGGCCGTCGCGACCGCCCGCAGCGTGGCGTCACCGAAGACGATGTACGCCGGGACGCCCTGCTCCTTCGCGACGCCCGCGCGCCACGTCCGGAGCGCCTGGAAGAGCTCGGCGGCGGCCGGTTCCAGCTCCGCATTCGCACCCGACGAGCGGGAGGACGACCGCGACGAGGACCGGGCAGCGCGTTCCGGCTCGCGCCGCATGGCGACCGGCCGGCTCCCGGCGAGCACTTCCGCGCTCCCCTCGGTGAGGCCGAGCGTGCCGTACTCGCCGACGGTGGCCAGGAGGTCGCGTGCGAGGAGTTGGCGGACGACCCCACGCCACTCCTGGTCGCTGAGGTCTTCGCCGATGCCGAAGGTCGCGAGCTCGTCGTGCCGCTGCTGGGCGACCCGGTCGGTCCGCTTGCCCCGGAGGATGTCGATGATCTGGCCGGCACCGAACGACTGATTCCGTTCGCGCTTCAGGCGCACGATCGTGGAGAGGAGCTTCTGCGCCGGGACGGTGCCGTCCCAGGTGACCGGCGGTTCGAGGCAGGTGTCGCAATTGCCACACGGGGTCGACGGCTGGCCGAAGTACCGCAGCAGGTTGACCCGGCGGCAGTCGACCGTCTCGCAGAGCGCGAGCATGGCGTCGAGGTGCGCGCTCAGGTTGCGCTGGTGGGCGAGGTCGCCCGGCGACTCCGCGATCATGCGGCGCTGCTGCACGACGTCCTGGAGGCCGTACGCGAGCCAGGCGATGGACGGCTCGCCGTCGCGGCCCGCGCGCCCTGTCTCCTGGTAGTACCCCTCGACGCTCTTCGGGAGGTCGACGTGGGCGACGAACCGGACGTCCGGCTTGTCGATGCCCATGCCGAACGCGATGGTCGCGACGACCACGACCCCGTCCTCGCGGAGGAAGCGGGACTGCGCGGCCGCGCGGACCGAGGCGTCGAGGCCGGCGTGGTACGCGACGGCGTCCACCCCGTTGTCGCGCAGGAGCTGGGCCGTCTGCTCGACCGTCTTGCGGCTCAGGCAGTACACGATCCCGGCGGTGCCGGCCGGCTGCTCCTTCACGAACGCGACGAGCTGCTTGCGGACCTCGTTCTTGCCCACGATGCGGTACTGGATGTTCGGGCGGTCGAAGCTCGAGACGAAGTGCTTCGCCTCGCCCAGGTGGAGGCGCTGGGTGATCTCCTGGTGCGTCGCGTCGGTGGCGGTCGCAGTGAGGGCGATCCGCGGGACGTCGGGCCAGCGTTCGGCCAGCTCGCCGAGCATGAGGTAGTCGGGGCGGAAGTCGTGCCCCCACTGCGACACACAGTGCGCTTCGTCGATGGCGAGGAGCGCGATGGTGCCCTGCCCGAGGAAGCGGCGGGTGGCCTCGGAGCTCAGCCGCTCGGGCGCGACGTAGAGGAGGTCGAGCTCGCCGGAGAGATAGGCCTGCTCGACCCGGGAACGCTCCGCGGGATCCTGCGTGGAGTTGAGGAAGGCGGCACGGACGCCGACCGCGAGGAGCGCGTCGACCTGGTCCTGCATGAGCGCGATGAGCGGTGACACGACGATGCCCGTGCCCGGCCGGAGCAGTGCGGGGATCTGGTAGCAGAGGCTCTTGCCGCCACCCGTCGGCATGAGGACCACCGCGTCGCCACCGCCGGCCACCTGCTCGATGATCTGCTGCTGCTCCCCGCGGAACGCGTCGTACCCGAAGACGGTGTGCAGGGCCTCCTGCGCTGTGGCGAACTTCTGGCCTGCGGCGCGCGTGACGGCCGGGGTCGCCGTGCGCGGGGCAGCCGGAGCGGCCGTGGACGGCGCCGCGCCCCAGCTGACCCCGCCGCCGAGGTAGGCGTCGTCGGGCGGCGGTGCGTCGAAGTCGTCGGGAGCGTCCGCGTCGTCCGGGATCCAGTCGGGTTCGGTGCTCCAGCTCATCCGTCGATCGTAGCCGCCACAGCCGACATCGCCGCGCGAGCCTCCACAGCGTTCCGGACGGAAAGTTCGTCCCTCTTAATGCCGGAGGGTCGTCGAGGCCGGATCCGAACTTTTTCCAAACCACCCCTGTGGGGGCTCCGAAGTGTCATCGAGGGCCGGTTCTGAGAGGCACTCGAACAGCCGGTCCAAACCTCATCAAAGGAGAATCACATGCGTACCATCAAGCGGAACCACATGGCAGTGCTCGCACTCGCCGCCGTCGCAACCTTCGGCCTCGCAGCCTGTTCCAGCGGCTCCAGCTCGGACAGCGGCTCCTCCATGGAGCCCAGCTCCGCACCCACCGAGTCCATGGCTGCCGACCCGGCAGCGGACCTCGTCGGCTCGGGCTGCGCCGCCTACGCTGACGCCGTCCCGGACGGTGCAGGATCCGTCGCCGGCATGTCGGCCGACCCGGTCGCCGTCGCCGCATCGAACAACCCACTGCTGACCACGCTCACCGCTGCGGTCTCCGGCCAGCTGAACCCCGACGTCAACCTCGTCGACACGCTGAACGGCTCCGAGTTCACCGTCTTCGCTCCGGTCGACGACGCCTTCAAGAAGATCGACGCCGCCACGATCGACAGCCTCAAGACGCCTGAGGGCGCTGCGACGCTGACGTCGATCCTCACCTACCACGTCATCCCCGGCCAGATCGCGCCGTCGGACATCGATGGTGACCAGACCACCGTCGAGGGTGGAACCGTCAAGGTCGAGGGCTCGGGTGACAACATCACCGTCAACGGTGCCAAGGTCATCTGCGGTGGCGTCAAGACCGCCAACGCGACCGTGTACCTCATCGACTCGGTCCTGATGCCGCCGGCCAAGTAGCCGACCGCGGGTTCACCCGCACGCATCACCAGCGACACCCGCAGCCCCGTCATCCGCACCGGATGGCGGGGCTGCTTCGTCGTGTCCGGGGCCGATCGTCTGCGACGCCGAGCGGACGCGCGTCTGTGAGAATGGACCCATGCCGTCAGACCGCTCCGACCGCGTCCTGCGCGGGTCGAGCGCGGCGGTGTTCGCGACCTTCGTCGCCCTGCTGTCGCACGTCGCCGGCGGGGGCCAGGTCCCGGGTGCGCTCGGTGTCGTCGCCCCACTCGTCCTCTCCACGGCGGCCTGCGTCCTCCTCGCCGGTCGGCGCCTGACCCTCCTGCGGACCACGCTCTCGGTCGTCGTCAGCCAGGTCCTGTTCCACACCCTGTTCGTACTCGGCACCGCACCGCGAACGGCTCAGCACCCGGGAGCCATGGCGCACGGCACGCACGGGTCCGCCGCAACGGTCGACCTCGTCACCGGCGCGACCGCGAGCCACCACACCGATGTGGGCATGTGGTCCGCCCACCTCGCCGCCGGTCTCGTGACCATCGCCGCCTTCCAGCGCGCGGGCTCGCTCCTCGCGGCCCTCGCGGGCGTGCGGGAGTTCGTCCTCGTCCGCCTCATCCGCAGAGCGCTGACGGACACGCCGCCGACGCGCCCGACGCGCGTCGAGACGGCGATCGAACCCCGCCTGGCGCACCCGCTCGGCTTCCACCCCGAGACGACCGCCCTGCGCGGTCCGCCGCTCGCGACCATCCGCTGAGCACGCGGCCGGCCGGACCCCATCGGTCCCCGTCGACCGCCCCACACCGCGGGTCGTCCCACCGCGCTCCGACATCCGGAGCGCCGCACGACCCGTCTCCCCATTCCCGTCGCTCGACCACGGTCCCCGCCGACCCGTCGAGCGGCCAGTGCTGCAGCGGCGACGCGTCCCGAGGGACGAGCGCGCCGACCCGCAGGAAAGGAGCCACCACCGTGGCCGAACCCCGCACCTCCTCCCCACCGGACGACGACCTCGCGGTCGCGCCGAACCGCTCCCCCGGACTGGCTCCGATCCGGGCACCGGAGGCGATCATGCTCGCATCCGTGCCGGTCGCCGTCGCCGTCACCCTGCTCGCGCTCGTCGGCACCGGGGCGTTCTCGACCGGGACCCTGCTCTCCGACCCCGGTGTCGTGGTCACGAGGGGGCTCCCGATCGCGCGCGTGGTCCACGATGCGGCGGCGGCGGTGACGATCGGGCTGCTGACCGCCGCGACGTTCCTCCTGCCGGGGCAACGCATCGTGCCCGGCATCGTCTCGTTCTCGCAGGCCAAGGCCGTCCGCTGGGCCGCCTGGTCGTCGGCCGTCTGGTTGGCCGCCGGTATCGCGGTCCTCGTGTTCACCGCGGCGAACTCCATCGGCGTCCCCGTGTCGTCGCCCACCTTCGCCAACACCTTCCTCTTCTACGCGACGCAACTCGAACTCGGTCAGACGCTCCTCGGCTCGCTCGGGTGCGTCCTCCTCGTCGGCTGCATCGTGGTGCTCGCGCGCCGTCTCGCCTGGGTCGCCGCGGCGAACGCCATCGCGGTCTTCGCACTCCTGCCGCTCTCACTGTCCGGACACGCAGCCGGCTCCGACGAACACGGCAACGCGGTGAACTCGCTCGCCGTCCACCTCATCGGCGTCACCGCCTGGGCGGGCGGCCTCGTCGCGGTGATCCTGTTGCGCCGGGCCGTCGGAAACGAGATCGGGGTCGTGGTCGCGCGCTACTCGGTGCTGGCCGGTTGGGCGTTCGGGGCGGTGGCCTTCTCCGGTGTCGTGAACGCCTCACTGCGGCTGGCGGGACCGTCCGACCTGCTGACCCCCTACGGGCTGCTCATCGTTGCCAAGACGGTCGCGCTCGTGCTCCTCGGTTGCGCAGGCGTCTGGCACCGACGTCGCCTCATCCCCCGGCTGCTGCGTCCAGGTGGTGACCCGAGGGCCTTCATCCGCCTCGCGGTCGGCGAGGTCGTCGTCATGGCCGTGACGATGGGCGTCTCCGTCGCGCTGTCCCGCAGCCAACCGCCGGTGTCGCAGGAGCCCGTCGCCGACGACGTCCGACGACGCCTCCTCGGGTTCGAGTACCCACCGCCCGTGACGCCACTCCGGATGTTCACCGAGTGGCACGTGGACTGGATGTGGGCCGGGATCGCGGCCGTCGGCGCCGGCTGGTACCTGTGGGCGTTCCTGCGGCTCAGACGGCGCGGTGACGCGTGGCCGGTGACCCGGCTGGTCGCCTGGCTGCTCGGCTGCGTCGCACTGCTGTACGCCACGAGTGGTGGCCTCGCCGCCTACGGCCAGATCCACTTCAGCACCCACATGCTGCAGCACATGGCGCTCATGATGATCGTGCCGCCGCTCCTCGTGCTCGGCGGCCCGGTCCTCCTCGCCCTCCGGACCCTGCCGGCCCGGACGGACGGTGGGCGGGGGCTCCGCGAGTGGATCCTCGCCGTCGTGCACTCCCGCTACCTGAGCCTCCTGTCGAAGCCCGCCGTCGCGGGCGTCCTGTTCGCCGGCAGTCTCGTGGTGTTCTACTACACCGGCTGGTTCGAGTGGGCGATGATCGCGCACCAGGGTCACGTCCTCATGACCGTGCACTTCCTCGCCACCGGGTACCTGTTCTTCTGGGTGCTGATCGGCGTCGACCCCGGTCCGAACCGGCCCGCGTTCCCGTTCCGGCTCATCCTGCTGCTCGCGACCCTGGCGTTCCACGCCTTCTTCGGCCTGGCGATCATGTCGAGCTCGACCGTGCTCGCCGCCGACTGGTGGACGGCCCTCGGGTACACCGACACCGCCGCGCTCCTCGCCGACCAGGGCGTCGGCGGTGGCATCGCCTGGAGCGTCGGGGAGGTGCCGGCGGTGCTCGTCGCGCTCATCGTCGTCTCGCAGTGGGTCCAGAGTGACGAGCGCGCCGCGAAACGGTACGACCGCCGGGCGGAGCGCGACGGTGACGCCGAGCTCGGTGACTACAACGCCCGCCTGGCGCGCATCAACCGGCAGGACGAGCGGTCGGGCGAGGACCGCGAGCACTCCTGAGCCGGACGACGACGGCCCCGCCGGCAGTGGATGCCGGCGGGGCCGTCGTCGTCCGGAGGACGATCAGGAGGTGGGAGGACCGTCCGAGCCGGAACCGCCCGACACCGAGGTAGGGGCGTCCGGCTCCGGCTTGCGACGGGTCACGAGGAGCACGCCGATGCCGGCCACGAGGACGACACCGATCGCGCCGACCACCCACCAGACGTCGCCGCTCAGACCACCGGTGGCCGGTGTGGCGGTGTCGCCATCACCTGCGCCACCCGCAGCCGACGACGGCCCGACGGACGAGGCACCGCTCGTCGCGCACGCCGGCTCCGAGCTGCCGGCGGCGAGCTCCTGACCCTCGGCCGGTGCCCACTGGAAGGTGTAGCTCCCCGACAACGGATGCCCGTCCGTCGACACGAGTTGCCACACGACCGTGTACTCCCCGGCCTCGCCGAGCTGCACCGGCATGACGAGCGCCGGCCCGTTGACCGCGGCACACGCCGTGCCGTACTGGAGCTGCTCGTCGCCGGGCCCCGTCACCTGGATCTGATTGGACTGACCCGCCTCGCCGAGGTCGAGCAAATTGTCGTTCGTCGTGATGACGACCTGCTCCGGCTGCTCGGTGACCGTCGATCCCTCGGCGGGGCTCGTCGAGACGATGCTGTTGTGCGCTGCAGCCGGACCAGCCATGGCGAACACCGCCGCCGCCGCGAGGAACGCGGTGGCGACGGAGCCGACGAGGCGGCGGCGACGGGCCGTCGTCATCAGGCCTGGCGCTTCGCGTCGGACGCCGCGCGACGCGCGGACGCGGCGATCACGATGCCGGCGGCGCCGACGACGAGCCCGGCGATGCCGAGCACGCGTCCCAGCACATCGGTGGTGCCGGCGTCGGAGGCCGCAGCGGCCTCGGTGTGGTCACCGTCGCCGTCGTCGTCCATGGCTGCCCCACCGTGGTCGTCGCCGGCCTCGGCGGCCGTGACGACGACGACCGGTGCGGGCGACTCGAGGTCGTCCTCGGTCTGGCCGTCCTTCGCGACGTCGGTCCAGTCGGTCTGGCCGACCTCACACGTCTGCGTCACCGGGAACACGAGGGTCTTCCCCTCCGCGTCGGCCGGCAGCTGGACCTGGAAGGAGACGGTGTCGCGGTAGCCGTCGGCGAGCGGCGTCTTGGCCGTGTAGACGACGGTGCCGACGCGTTCGGCGAGCTGCTCGCCGTGGCTGTCGGTGATGGGCTTCGCGAGCGGGGCCATCTGCTTGTCGATGGTCCAGTTCGGGTTGACCGTCGGCGTCACGGCGTTGATCTCCTCGGGGATCTCGAAGGAGAGGCTCGTGGTGGGCGAACCGTCGCAGCCGTGACCGACGGCGAAGCTCAGCACCGTGTAGGAACCGGCGGCGGTCGAGGTGGGCGTGACGCTCACGTGGGCGCTGGCGGCGAGCGGCGCTCCCACGGCGAGGAGTGCTCCGGCGCCGATGGCGATCGCACCGAGGGCGGCGGGCTTGCGGAAGGTGGGGCGGGGGGTCGTTGCGTTCATGATGTCCTGTCGACTGCTCCGCGGCGTCGAGCCTGCGGAGACGGATGGGGCGACGCCTGGGCGGGCGCGCCGGTGGGTACTGCGATGCGGATGGCCGACCACGCCGCGCACAGCACCCGTCCGTGTCGGACGGTGGCGCGGCGGTCAGGCGGTGGCGAACGCCGGAGGACCGCGGTGACGGAGGTGGAGCAGGACGACGCCGAGGTTGCGCGGGCGCTCGTTGACGCGGACCCACTGCACCCGCCGAGGCGCCGGGACGAGGTGGACCGGGGCGGCGCGACGTGCGAGCACCCGGACCGTGAGCGCCGAGAGCGCGGCGCGGGTCGCGCGTTCGGCGAAGAGGATGGCCGTGATCGTGGCGACGGCGGCGACGAGGTGGGCCACCCACATGGCGGTGGCGCCGTGGCTGTGCATGGTGATGCCTCCGCCGGTCGCCAGCTCGACGACCTGGTGCCGGTGCCACGAGCCGGCACCGGATCCGCCGCCCGAGGCCACCGTCGCGCTGACGGTGCTCGGGACGAGGGTGAAGAGCGCGTGGTAGCCGAGCTGGCTCACGAGCACGGAGGCGACGATCCCCGGAACGGTGATGCGTCGGCCGGCGAGCAGCACGCAGACGAGGACGGCGAACGTGCCGCCGACGAGGAGCACGAACGCGGACGGTGCCGCGGCCCCGCCGATCGTGTGCGAGAGCGCGGCGGCGAAGGTGGCGAAGGCCGCTGCGGCGGTGCCGCGGGCGACTCGAGCCCACCGTTCCGTCATGCCAGGCCTCCGGGAGAACGAGCGGACCAGGTGTCGACGCTCGGACTCCCAGACTACCCGAGCGATGGTCGCGCTCAGGCCGCGTCGGCCACGAACAGCAGGACGATCGACGCGACGGAGCAGGCCACGCCGATGCCGAAGCTCACCCAGAACAGCAGCCGGAGCGCCTTCGCGTGGTCGGCGCTCCGCGTGAACCGTGCACGGGACGGCTCGCGCCGGGCGTAGAAGACGTTCGGTTCCTCCGGGTCGCGGAGCGCGTCGAACTCCGCGTCGGAGACGGGACGGGAATACAGCTCCGCGGCCTCCGTCATCCAGCGGACCTCCCGGCCGGCCGTTCCCTCGGGGCGCTCAGGATCGACCGGTCCGTCGACGATGACGCCGTGCGTCTCGACCCAGCTGCCGTCCGCCGCCCTGGCGATGAGCATGGCGAGGAGCACGACGACGGCGCATCCGAAGCCGATCCAGGTGAAGACCTCGAACACGAGGCCGAGGAGGTCGTGGGTGTCCACGCTCACATGCTATCCGGCGACTCCGGGTGCGCCGGCGACCGCTCGACTCAGACCGACTCCGGGCGCTTCTGCCGCATCGGTTCCGCCGGCTGGTCCGGACCGTTCCAGACGCCGACGATGCCCCAGGCGACCGCGGCGATCGGGACCGCGAGGACCGCTCCGACGATGCCGCCGAGGATGGTGCCGGCCGTCAACGCGAGCAGGACGACGAGGGCGTGCAGCTTGAGCGAACGCGCCATGACGACGGGCTGCAGGAAGTTGCCCTCGAGCTGGTTCACGAGGACGACCACACCGACGACGATGAGCGCGGCGACCGGACCGTTGGCCACGAGCGCGACGAGCGCCGCGAGGATGCCGGCGGCGGTCGCGCCGACGATCGGGATGAAGGCGGTGAGGAACACGATGACGCTGAGCGGCAGCGCGAGCGGGACGCCGATGATCGCGAGGCCGATGCCGATGCCGAGCGCATCGACGGCCGCGATCGTCGCGGTACCGCGCACATAGCCGCCGAGCGTGTCGACCGTCTTGCCGCCGACGCGCTTGGCACGGTCGTACGCGGCCCCGGTGAAGGGGCGGAGCAGGAACTCCCAGAGCCGCGGCCCGTCCTTGAGGAAGAAGAACAGCACGACGATCATGAGGACGAGCCCGGTGAGGAAGCTCGCCGTCGCCGAGACCCCGGCGAGCGCCCCGCTGCCGAACTGGCTCGAGGTGAGGAAGTCGACCGCGGTCTGCTTGGCGTCCTCGATCTGCTTCTCGTCGATGTCGAACGGCAGGGTGCCGAGCCAGTCCTGCAGCTGCCCGAAGCCCTTCGAGGCGGAGTCGACGAGGTCGTCCCACTGGCTGCGGACGGCCCAGACGATGAGCCAGCCGATGCCGCCGAGGACGACGAGGATCGAGACGAGGGCGATCCAGGTGGCGAGGATCGACGGGAGGCCCTTCGACCGCATCCACCGCATGAGCGGGTAGATCGCGGACGCGAGGATGAGGGCGATGACGACGGGGATCATCACGAGGGAGAGCTGGGTCAGCGCGAAGACGATCAGCGCGGCGACGGCGACGATGGCGAGCGTCTGGACACTCCGGGTCGCGAACGTGCCGATGCGGTCGTGCCAGAGCCCTCGTGCGAGCGGCTCGGGCGTACCGTCGTGCTTGTCGAACAGGCCCATGGGATCCCCAATCTCGGGAGCGACGGGACCGGAGCGGCCCCGTCGCCCAGTCAAGCACGTCGGCGAGGACCGCGGCAGACCGAGCGGAGTAGCGTTGGCCGTGATAAGGAGGCGCTCATGACGAGACTCGACGCCGATCCGGTACCCAGCGTCTGCCACGCGCCCGACAGCTCGGGCACGCGGCTGCTCGAGGCACGTGAGGTCCCCCTCGGCGGCGTCCGAGGCCTGAGCGTCCACCGCACCCTCCCCCAGCGCGAGCTGCCGATGATCGGCGCCTGGTGCTTCCTCGACCGCTTCGACGAGGACCGCGCGCGGATGCGGGTCCTGCCGCACCCGCACACCGGCCTGCAGACCGTGACCTGGCCGCTGGCCGGCGACATCCGGCACCGGGACAGCGTCGGCAGCGACGTGGTCGTCCGCCCGGGTGAGTTGAACCTCATGACGAGCGGTCTCGGGGTCTCCCACTCCGAGTTCTCCGTCGGCGAGGAGGAGGACGAGATGCACGGCCTCCAGCTCTGGGTCGCCCTCCCCGAGCATGCCTCCTCGGTCCCGGCGGCGTTCGAGCAGCACCGGGACCTGCCCGTCCACACCGCAACCGGTCTCCGCGCGACGGTCCTCATCGGCACGCTCGGTGGCGCGACGTCCACCGCGACCGTGCACTCGCCGCTCCTCGGCGCCGACGTCGTCCTCGACCCCGGTGCAGCGGTGACCCTGCCGGTCGACCCCGCCTTCGAGCACGGTGTCCTC
Source organism: Plantibacter sp. Leaf314 (assembly GCF_001423185.1). Classification (NCBI taxonomy): domain Bacteria; kingdom Bacillati; phylum Actinomycetota; class Actinomycetes; order Micrococcales; family Microbacteriaceae; genus Plantibacter; species Plantibacter sp. Leaf314. The sequence continues at coordinate 1,505,650 of NZ_LMOB01000001.1, forward strand.
GTGATCGACGGTGCGCTCGAGGTGGACGGCATCGACCTCACCTCCGGTCCGCTGCTCTACCTCGAGCCGGGTCGCGACCACCTCAGCCTCAACAGTGGCAGCGGTGCCCGATTCGTCCTCCTCGGCGGGACACCGTTCCCCGAGGAACTCGTCATGTGGTGGAACTTCGTCGGTCGGAGCCACGAGGACATCGAGACCGCGCGGGCGGACTGGGAGGCCGGTTCGCCGAGGTTCGGCTCGGTGGCCGGTCACGGGGTCGAGCGCATCCCGGCCCCGCCGCTGCCGAACGTCCGGCTGACCCCGCGTCGGCGGTCGATCTGATCCCTCCCGGACGGTGCTCACCATCCCGATCCGGACCACATCCGTCGGCCGTCCGCCCGGCCAAGGGAGGATAGGCTGTCCTCAGGAGATCGGCTGCTCGTGAAGGTGGGCTCATGCAACGTCTGAGTACGCGACTGCTGCTGACCTGCGCCGCGATCGGCGTCGGGGGCGGCCTCGTCTTCGTCGTCTCCGGGTACGTCGGGGGCACGATCTCCGCCACCGCGCCGGTGCTCTACGGCCTCATCATCGGTGTCTACTTCCTGCCGGGCGTCGTTGCACAGGCACTGCTGCGCCGAGGCGGCGTGGCGCTCATGACCGGCCTCACCGCCGGCCTCGTCTCCGCGGCGTTCAGCCCGCAGTGGTTCTTCCGCTACTTCGGCACCGGCCTCGCCATCGGCCTCCTCCAGGAGATCCCCTTCGCCGTGTCCCGGTACCGCGTGTGGCGTTCGTGGGTCTTCTATCTCGCCGCCGGGATCGCCGGGATCGTGTTCGCCGCCTCGGTGCTCGTCGTCCTGGGCATCGACCACTTCACCCCGGTCGCACAGGCCGTCTACATCGCCCTGTTCGTGCTCAGCCCGATCGCGTTCACCGCGGCCGGACGCGGCGTGGCCGCAGCGCTCGCCAGGGCAGGGGTCGGGCGGTCCATCGCCAAGCCGGTGCAGCGCGGCCGCGGATCCGTCGACACGCGGGCCTGAGTGGACGTCGCTCCACCGGCGCAGCCCGCCACCCTGGTCCGACGGGTGCGCATCCGTCATGACGACCGGGAGCTGTGGACCCCGGACGACGTCTCGTTCGGGATCGCGCCGGGCGAGGTGGTGCTCCTCCTCGGACCGAGCGGGTCCGGGAAGTCGACGCTCGCCCTCGCCCTCAACGGCCTCATCCCCCACGCGCTCCCGGCCGAACTCGAGGGCACCGTGGTCACCGCCGGCCTCGACACCGTGGATGCGACCGTCGCCCAGCTGAGCGAGCACGTCTCGATGGTCTTCCAGGATCCGGACGCGCAGATCGTCACCGGTTCGGTGCTCGACGAGGTGTGCTTCGGACCGGAGAACCTCCTGCTCCCCGTCGAGGACGTCCTGGCCAGAGCCGAGCGCGCGCTGCGGCAGGTCGGGCTCTGGGAACGGCGGACCGAGAACCCCGACCGCCTCTCGGGCGGCGGCCGGCAGCGCCTCGCCATCGCCTGCGCCCTGGCCATGGGTGGCGAGCTGCTCGTCCTCGACGAACCGACGGCCAACCTCGATCCGGCGGGCATCGAGGAGGTCTACGCCGCCCTCCGGTCCCTCGTCTCCGCGCTGGACGGTTCCCGGGGTGACCACGCGATCCTGCTCGTCGAGCACAACCTCGACGCCGCCATCGACCTCGTCGACCGCGTCGTCGTCCTCGACCGCGACGGCCGTCTCCGGTTCGACGGGCCGACCCGCGAGGTCCTCGTCGGCCATGTCACGGAGCTCCTCGAGATGGGCGTCTGGCTGCCGGTCGCCACCCTCGCCGCGCTGCGCCTGCAGGAGGCGGGTGTCCTCCTGCCGAGCCTCCCCCTGACACCCGACGAGCTGACCGACGCCCTCGACGCGATCGAGCTCCCGGCACCCCCGACCGCCGTCGCGGCACACATCGGCGCCGACCGGCCCGTCGCCGTGCGTGTCGACCGCCTCAGCGTCGAGCGCGGGAGGGGGCGACACCGGACGCGGATCCTGCACGAGGTGAGCCTCGAGGTCGACACCGGCGACTTCCTCGCCGTCATCGGCACGAACGGCGCCGGCAAGACGACCCTGCTCCAAGCGATCGCGGGCGTCGTCCAACCCCCTCGAGGCCGCATCGACGTCGGCGGGGTCGACCCCGGCCGGAGCGACGTGCGCACGGTCGCCGCGCAGATCGGGTTCGTCTTCCAGAACCCCGAGCACCAGTTCATCACCCACACCGTCCACGACGAGCTCGCGCACGGCCTGCGGATCCGGGGCGTCGACGAGCCGGAGGTCGAGCGTCGCGTCACCGAGCTGCTGCGCCGCTTCGGGCTCGAGTCGGCGCGTGAGGTGCACCCGTTCCTCCTGTCGGGCGGTCAGAAGCGGCGGTTGTCCGTCGGGAGCGCGCTCATCGCCGGAGCCCCGGTGCTCGCGCTCGACGAGCCGACGTTCGGGCAGGACCGCGCGCGGGCGAACGAACTCCTCGACCTCCTCGCCGAGCTCAACACCCAGGGCACGACGGTCATCGTCGTGACCCACGACCTCCAGCTCGTCGCGGACCACGCCACCCACGTCGCGGTGATGGCCGACGGGCGGCTCCTGGCCCATGGCCCGACCGGCGCCGTCCTCGCCGACGACGACCTCATCCAGCGGGCCGGCCTGCGTCCGCCGCCGCTCGCGAGAGCCATGCGCGCGTTGGAACACCACCCCGAGTGGCGGCATCTCTCGCGGCTCGCCGATCTGCCGGGGACGGACCTCCCGTGAGCACGACGTCGATCGACCCGTACGCGACGAACGAGACGCACCCGGCGAACCGGTTCCTGTACCGCTTGAACCCGCTCGCGAAGCTCGGTGCACCCCTTCCGGTGATGGCGGTGCTCGCGTTCACGAGGGACCTCCTGACACCGACGCTCTGCATCGCCCTCGCCGTCGTGATCATCCTCATCGGTGCTCGACTGACGAGACCGGTCGCGCTCCTCCTGTTCGTCGGGCTCCCGGTCGTCGTCGGGATCATGTCGTTCAGCTTCGGCCTGTGGACCGACCCGGGCAAGGTCGACCAGTCCGTCCTCCTGTTCCAGATCGGCGACTACCGCTTCTTCCTCGGGGCGCTGCTCGTCGGACTCGCGACGGCACTGCGGCTGGCGAGCCTGCTCGTGCTGGCCCTGATCGGCGGGCTCACCTCCACCGGACCGGACGTGGTCCGCGCGATGATCCAGCAACTGCACGTGCCGTACCGGATCGGGTACACGGCGCTCGCGGCCTACCGGTTCGTGCCGCGGTTCGGCCATGAACTCGAGGTCATCCGTTCGGCGCACCGGGTTCGCGGGATGGCCGAGGGGCGCGGTCCGATCGCCGCCGTCCGCCGCACCGGCGGGTACGTCGTACCGCTGCTCGCCGGGGCGATCCGGCACGCGGAGCGGGTCGCCCTCGCCATGGACTCGCGCGCCTTCGGGGCCCATCGGACGCGGACGGAACGGTACCGTGTCCCGTTCCGCACGCGCGACTGGATCTTCATGATCCTCTTCTGGCTCGTGAGCGCCACCATCGTCTGGTGGAGTCTCACCGCCGGCCCTGGCCCGGTCACGCGCGGGTGAACCACTGAGCACCCTGGCGGGGCCATCCCGTCGACGGCCCGGCACTCAGGGGCGGAGCTCACCGGCGAAGCAGACCGTCGAGCCGGAGCGCCGCACCTCGGCGAGGCCCGCCTTCAGGAGGACGCGCTGCGAGGCGGTGTTCGCGACGTCGGTGTCGGCGATCGCCCGTGACGCGCCGTGCGCTCTCGCGGCGGCGAGGGCCGCGACGACGACCTCCGTCGCCAGCCCGACGCCACGGGCCGCCGGGATGAGGCCGTAGCCGAATTCGACCGCACCGGTGCTGTCAGGCGGGCCGAAGAAGCCGAACCCTCCGACGGCCAGTCCCGCGGCGTCGCGGACGAGGTAGAGCGTGAACACCGGATCGTGATCGGTCGATGCGGCGTGACCTCGGAGTGGACCCAGTTCGTCGGCGAGCGGATACTCCGGATGCCAGGCGTCGCCCTCCCGCTCGTCACGTTCGACGATCCGTCGGGCAAGCGCCGGGGAGATGGGTTCGAGTGTCGTCCGTGCCGTGTGGATGGTCATCGATGTCAGTCTCTCATCGTCTCGGGCGATGTCGGATGATCGAACGTATGTTCTAATGGATGCATGCGGTGGAGCGGACAGGAACTCGGAGTCGAAGCGACGTCGGCGCTGCCCGGCCTCGCCAAGTTGAACAACCTCGTGCGCAGCGTCCAGACGCCGGAGTTCGCCGGGATCACCTTCCACGAGGTGCTCGCGAAATCAGCCCTCAACCGGGTTCCCGGACAGTCGGTGATGCCGTTCGGGTGGACGATCAACCCCTACCGAGGATGCTCGCATGCCTGCGTGTACTGCTTCGCCCGGCCGAGCCATGGCTATCTGGATCTCGATGCGGGGAAGGACTTCGACTCGCAGCTCATCGTGAAGGTGAACGTCGCCGAGGTGCTCCAGAAGGAGCTCGCGAAGGCGAGTTGGGGGCGACACCCGGTGGCGCTCGGGACGAACACCGACCCGTATCAGCGAGCCGAGGGGAAGTACCGGCTCATGCCGGGGATCATCAACGCCCTGGCCGACTCGGGGACGCCGTTCTCCATCCTCACGAAGGGCACGCTGCTCCGGCGCGACCTGCCGCTGCTCGCCGAGGTCGCCCAGCGCGTGCCCGTCGACCTCGCCATGTCGATCGCCATCTTCGACGACGAGCTGCAGCAGTCGATCGAACCCGGCACCCCGACGGCGGCGGCCCGACTCGCGACCGTCCGCGCAGCGAGCGATCTCGGGTTCGACGTCGGGGTGTTCATGATGCCGATCCTCCCGTACCTCACGGACACCGTCGAGCACCTCGACCTCGCCCTGTCGCGCATCCGTGAGGCCGGCGCGAGCACGGTCCTCTTCTCGACGCTGTACCTGAAGGCCGGCGTCAAGCCGTGGTTCATGCAGTGGCTGTCGAAGGAGCACCCGGAGCTCGTCGACCGGTACACCTCGATGTACGCCGACGGCGTCTACGCCCCGAAGGAGTACCGGAAGTGGCTCGCGGCCCGCATCCGGCCGATGATCCGCGACCACGGGCTCGAGCGAGGAACCGAGGACCCGGCCACCGGGGGTGTCCGCTCGTCGGCGCTCGGCATGCTGCGCGACGGGTACGGGGAGCGGGCCGAACTGCGCAAGCGCGCACCGGAGTTCGTCACCACCGGCCTCCAGGTCCAACCGACCCTGTTCTGAGCCGTTCATTCGCCCATGTTCGGGCGAGCGAACGCCCATTCGCCCGAACATGGGCGAACGAACCGACGTCAGACGTCGGGGATGAGTCGCTTGCTGAGGAGGGCGACCTCGTCGGTGCCGTACCCGAGCGCCTCATAGAACCCGATCACCCGGTCGTTGCCCGTGCGGACCATGAGGTTGATCTTCGGGCACCCGAGCTCGATGAGCAGACGCTCGGCCTCCTCCATGAGGACGCGTCCGAGGCCGCCGCCCTGCTGCTCCGGCGAGACCGCGAGGTAGTGCACCCACCCGCGGTGGCCGTCGTACCCGACCATCGCCGTCCCGATCACGGCGCCGGCCTCCTCAGCGACGAGGAACAGCTCGGGCTGCGTCGTCAGCTTGCGCTCGATGTCCGCCGCGGGGTCGTTCCAGGGTCGGGTGAGGCCGACCTCGTGCCAGAGGGCGATGACGGCGTCGGTGTCGGATCGGGTGAACGGACGGATCTGCATCGATCCAGTCTCGCGCACCGCCTCTCGCCCGATGCACAGGCACGCCTGCGAGCGCCGTCGATACAGTTGGTCACCCGAGCATCGACGAACGGACCCGAATGAGCATCGAGCCTGCGCTGGAACCGACCGGCGACGAGACCCTGCCGACGAACGGATCGACACCCGTCACCGTGCACACGGGGAGCGGCCCCGTCACCGGACGCACCAAGGCCGGAATCTCCCGGTTCCTCGGCATCCCGTACGCGGCTGCGCCGTTCGGCGACGACCGGTTCCGACTCCCCCAGCCCGTCGAACCGTGGGACGAGCCACGCGACGCGACCCGCCCGGGAGCCACCGCGCCACAGGCCCCGTACTCCGGCGCGGTCGGCGAACTCTTCGCCACCGTCTCGGTGCCCGGCAACGAGATCCTGAACGTCAACGTGTGGGCACCGGCCGGGGCTGCGGACGGGGCGCTCCCGGTGATGGTGTGGATCCACGGCGGCTCGTTCGTCCACGGCTCGAACGCGCTCGACTCGTACGACGGCACCGCGTTCGCCCGTGACGGGGTCGTCTTCGTGTCCGTCAACTACCGTCTCGGTTCGGAGGGGTTCTCGGTGCTCGACGACGTCCCGCTGAACCTCGGCATCGCGGACCAGCTGGCCGCCCTGACGTGGGTGCAGGACGAGATCGCCCGCTTCGGCGGCGACCCCGACCAGGTGACGGTGTTCGGCGAGTCGGCGGGCGGCGCATCGGTCGCGACGCTCCTCGCCCACCCGGACGCCGCCGCGGTCATGCGACGGGCGATCATCCAGAGCGGTCCGCTCGAGGCGCAGACGCGTGAGCGCGCCGGCCGCATCACCAAGCTCATGGCGAAGGACCTGGGGGTACCGGCCACCCGCGCCGGCTTCCGGCGCATTCCGCCGGAGGGGCTCGTGGCCGCGCAGGAACGGGTCATGGCTGGCGGCAACCCGCTGAACGGCGGCGCGGGGTTCGCTCTCGCGACGGACACCGCGCTCGTCCCGAGCAGCCCGATCGACGCTCTGCTCGCCGGGCAGGCGGCGGGGATCCCCGTCCTGATCGGCAGCACCACCGAGGAGTACCGGTTGTGGCTCGTGCCGGCCGGGCTCCTCCCCACGATCAAGCGCGTCCACCTGCTGGCGGCGCGCTTGAAGCTCGGCATCTCCGCGGCGACGGTCCGCACGTTCCGCCGGAACCGCCCGAAGGCGTCCACCGGCGAGATCCTCGGTGCGATCGCGACCGACGTCCTGCTGCGCGTCCCGCTGAACCGGGTGGCCGACGCCCGAGCCGCTGCCGGGGCGGACACCTGGGTGTACGAGTTCGCCTGGCGGAGCCCCGTCGGCGAAGACGGCAACGGGGCGCTCGGAGCCGCGCACGCGATGGACATCGGCTTCGTGTTCGACCGGATCGACTCCGCGGAGTCGATCCGGATGGCCGGTCGCGACGCACCGCAGTCCCTCGCGACCGCGATGCACGACGCCTGGGTCGCCTTCGCGACGACCGGCGACCCCGGCTGGCAGCGGTGGGACTCCACCCGCCCGGTCCGGACCTTCGACGGGGTCGACGACGCCGTCGTCCTCGCACCGCGGGACGACGAGCGCGCGGCCCTCACGCGGTAGCGGTCCCCTGGCGGCGGTCAGAACCGCAGACCCACCGGACACGCAGAACGCCCGCCGAGCGTGAGCTCGACGGGCGTTCTGTTGCCGTGGAGGACTACGCGGTGGCGATGTCCTCGACGAGCTGGTCGCCGGGGGCTGCATCGTCGAACGCGGCCTCGATCTCGGCACGGTCGAGCATCTCCGTCATCCGTCGGCGACGGGCCTTCGGGATGATCGTCACGACACGACCGATCTTGCCGGCACGACCGGTGCGACCGGCGCGGTGCAGGTACGTCTTGTACTCGTCCGGGGCGTCGGCCTGGACGACGAGCGTGATGTCGTCGACGTGGATGCCGCGGGCGGCGACGTCGGTCGCCACGAGCACGTTGACCCGACCGGAGGTGAGCTTCTCCAGGTTGCGCGTGCGGCGCGCCTGGTTGAGGTCACCGTGGAGCGAGACGGCGGGGATGCCCGCCATACCCAGCTGCTCCGCGAGCCGCTCGGCGTACGCACGGGTGCGAGCGAACACGAGGGTCTTCTCGGTGCGGTTCACGAGCTCCTCGATGAGGCGGTCCTTGCCCTTGTGCTCCACCACGAGGACACGGTGGTCGATGGTCGAGGACGCCTGGTCCTCGCCTGCGACCTCGTGCACGGACGGGTTCGGGAGGAACTCGTTGACGAGGGCTGCGACGCCCTTGTCGAGGGTGGCGGAGAAGAGCAGCTTCTGGCCGTCGGGCGAGGTGCGACGCAGGATGCGCTGCACCGGCTCGAGGAACCCGAGGTCGCACATGTGGTCGGCCTCGTCGAGGACGGTCACGGTGACCTGCGAGAGGTCGAGGCGACCCTGCTCGATGAGGTCCTCGATGCGGCCGGGCGTGCCGACGATGATGTCGACGCCACGCTGCAGCGCACCGACCTGGCGGCCCTGCGGGACACCACCGTAGATCTGCGTGGTGAACAGGCCGACGGCGCGCGCGATGGGCTGCACGGTGCGGTCGATCTGGAGCGCGAGCTCACGGGTCGGGGCGAGGATCAGTGCACGGGGCTTGCGACCCGGCTTGCGGTTCTTGCCGCCGCCGTTCTCCATGAGCTTCTCGACGAGCGGAGCACCGAACGCGATGGTCTTGCCGGAGCCGGTGCGGCCACGGCCGAGCACGTCGCGACCCGCGATGACGTCCGGGATGGTCGCCGCCTGGATCGGGAACGGGCTGGCGGCGCCGAGCTCGGCGAGCGCACGGACGATGTTGCCACCGAGGCCGAGGCTCTCGAAGGTCACACCCTCGACGTCGGCGGCCTGGATGGCGTCGGCCTCGAGGCGCTCGAGCACCACGTCGTCCTGGGGCGTGTACGAGCCGGCATCGCGCTTCGGGTAGTAGTCGCTGCCGCGGCTCGCGTCGGAGGTGCCGCGATCGTCGAAGCTGCGCTTCGGGCGGTCGTCGAACGAACGCTTGGGGCGGTCGTCGGACGAACGGGCCGGACGCTCTTCGAAGCTGCGCTTCGGACGGTCGTCGTACGAACGTGCGGGACGCTCCTCGAAGCTGCGCTTCGGACGGTCGTCGAAGGAACGTGCGGGGCGGTCCGTGCGGCTCGCCTGACGGGGGTCTCCCTGGCGTGCGGGGCGGTCGCCGTAGGACGGACGCTCCGTGCGCTCGCCACGGTTGTACGACGGACGCTCGTTGCGGTCGCCGGAGGACGGACGCTCGGTCCGCTCACCACGGTTGTACGACGGACGCTCGTTCCGGTCGCCATACGACGGACGCTCGGTCCGCTCACCACGGTTGTACGACGGACGCTCGTTCCGGTCACCGTACGACGGGCGCTCGGTGCGCTCGCCACGGTTGTAGGACGGGCGCTCGTTCCGGTCGCCGCCACGGTTGTACGCCGGGCGCTCGTTTCGGTCACCGTACGACGGACGCTCCGTGCGCTCACCACGGTTGTACGCGGGACGCTCGTTCCGATCACCGTACGACGGACGCTCGGTCCGCTCACCGCGGTTGTAGGACGGGCGCTCGTTCCGGTCGCCGCCACGGTTGTACGCCGGGCGCTCATTGCGGTCACCGTAGGACGGACGCTCGGTCCGCTCGCCACGGTTGTAAGCAGGACGCTCGTTGCGATCGCCGTACGACGGACGCTCGGTCCGCTCGCCACGGTTGTAAGCAGGACGCTCGTTCCGGTCGCCGCCACGGTTGTACGCAGGACGCTCGTTGCGGTCGCCACCACGGTTGTAGGCCGGACGCTCGTTGCGGTCGCCGCCGCGGGGTGCACGGTCGCCGCGCTCCTCCGACTCGAAGCGGGCGGCGCGCTCGGCGCGCTCGGCGCGCTCGTCGGCGTTCCAGCGGGACTTCTGCGGTGCTCCGCCGGCGTCGGGACGGTAGCCGCGGTGGCCTTCGCTCTTGCTGCCGGACTTCGCGCCGGGGCGCGAGCCGAAGGGCCGCTTGTTCTCGCCGTACTTGGACTTGGGATCGAAGTTCTTGGCCGGGCGTTTGCCGGCGGGGGTGTTGTTCTTGGGCATGGAGAAATTGCTTTCCGGGTTATTACTCGTTCGCATGAACGACCTGCATGACTCACACAGCGCCATCCGAGACCTCGGCTGCGCTGCGGCATGCTCATACCCGGGCGATCAATGGCCGGGACCGTTCACATCGTGTGTGTGTTCGCGGAGTGCTCTCCGACGAAACCGGCCCACCAGACTGACATAACCCTCCGCGGTACAAACGCGGTGTCTAGAGCCGACTTCGCTACATTACCTGATCGACCCTGAGAAGTCACGGGGCATCGCTCCCAAGCGCTCCCGGCCTGGCGTGGCAGCATGGGGACATGCCCAGCCCCATCGAGGACTACGCCCTCATCGGTGATTGCCACACCGCAGCACTCGTCTCGACGGAGGGCAGCATCGACTGGCTCTGCCTCCCCCGCTTCGACTCCGCGTCCATGTTCGGAGCCCTGCTCGGCACCGAGGACCACGGCCGGTGGAGTGTCCGCCCGGCCGACGCGGACGCCCGGGCGAGCCGTCGATACCTCGACGACACCTTCGTCCTCGAGACCACCTGGACGACGGGCGACGGCGAGATCCGCGTCACGGACGTCATGCCGCACGGGGATCGCAGGGCCGACGTCATCCGCCGGATCGAGGGCGTCCGCGGCACCGTCACCGTCGATGTCGACGTCCGCATCCGCTTCGGGTACGCCGACGCGGTGCCGTGGGTGCGCCAGCTGTCCGACCGATCCGGCATCGTCGCCGTGGCGGGTCCCGACGCCGTCGTCCTCCGCGGGGTGCGCCTGACCGCCTCCGACCACACCCACTCGGCGTCCATCGAGGTGTCCGCCGGCGAAACCGTCGACCTGACGCTCACCTGGTACCCCTCACACCGGGAGGTGCCGGAGCCCGTCGACGTCGGCCGACGGATCGACCACACGGCCGATTGGTGGCGGGACTGGGCCACCCGGTGCGACCCGGCCGCGGAGTACGAGGAGGCGGTGGTCCGCTCACTGCTGGTGCTGCGGGCCCTCACGCACGAGGACACCGGCGGCATCGTCGCCGCCGCGACCACGAGCCTGCCGGAGTCGTTCGGCGGCGTGCGCAACTGGGACTACCGCTACGTCTGGCTGCGCGACGCCTCGCTGACCCTCGAAGCCCTCATGCAGCACGGGTTCACCGAGGAGGCGCACGACTGGCGGGGGTGGCTGCTGCGCGCGATCGCCGGCGACCCGAACGACCTGCAGATCATGTACGGCCTCGCGGGCGAACGCCATCTCGTCGAGGAGGAGCTCGACAGCCTGCCCGGGTACCTCGGCGCCGCGCCCGTGCGCGTCGGCAACGGCGCCTACACGCAGTACCAGGGCGACGTGTTCGGTTCGGTCATGATCGCCCTCGACGAGGCACGCTCGGTGGGGCTCGCCGAGGACGACTTCTCCTGGAGCCTGCAGCGCGCGCTCCTCGGCGTGCTGGAGGAGCACTGGAACCGCCCGGACCGCGGGATCTGGGAGGTCCGCGGCGAGGAGCAGCACTTCACCCACTCCCGGGCGATGATCTGGGCGGCGCTCGACCGCGGCGTCCGGGCGGTCCGGGAACACGGCCTCGACGGTCCCGTCGAGCGCTGGGAGGCCCTCCGCGAGACCCTGCGGGAGACCATCGAACGCGAGAACGTCGACCACGCCCGCGGATGCTACGTGCAGCACGCCGGGACGACGGAGGTCGACGCGTCGCTCCTCGTCCTCGCGCAGATCGGCTACGTCGCGCCGGACGACCCACGCATGCTCACGACGGTCGCGGCCATCGAGGAGGACCTCCTGCAGGACGGCCTGCTCCTCCGCTACCGGACCACCAGCGGCGTCGACGGGCTCCCGGGCGAGGAGCACCCGTTCCTGGCGTGCTCGTTCTGGCTCGTCCAGCAGTACGCGTCGTCCGGACGGCTCGACGACGCGCGGACGCTGATGGACCGCCTGCTGTCGTTCCGCAACGACCTGGGCCTCCTGTCCGAGGAGTACGACGTGCAGGAGGGTCGGCAGGTCGGCAACACCCCGCAGGCGCTGTCGCACCTCGGGCTCGTCCGCGCAGCCGACGCGATCGCCGCCGCCGCACGCTGAACGACCGACGGCGGCTCAGCGGACGAAGTGGGCCTCGGGGGTGTCGGAGGCCGCGAGGGCGATCCGGGTGCGGAAGTTCTGCGAGACCTCGGCCGGCAGCGCATCGAGCGGGAACCACCGCGCCTCGGAGTTCTCGCCGTCCGCCGGGTAGGGCTCACCCGACTCGTACCGGCAGCGGAACACGAGGTCGATGTACTGGGTGATGTCGCCGTTCTCGTAGACGTTCTGCGGGAGCACCTGCACCTGCGACAACCGCTCGGCGACGGCGACCACCGCGGCCTCCTCGAGCACCTCGCGTTCGGCGGCGACCGCCGGTTCCTCCCCCGGGTCGATGATCCCGGTGACGGGCGTCCAGGCCCCGTTGTCGGCCCGTCGGACGAGCAGCACCTCTGCCTCAGGCGTCCCGAGGCCGCGGAGGACGACCGCGGTCACCCCCGTCAACCAGAGCGGCGCGTGACCGATCCGCTCGCGGAGGGCCAGTACGAAGTCAGGAGTCGCCATGCCTCGACTCTACGGCGCGGGGCCGGGACACGAGATCGAAACACGAGTGCGGTCTACTGGAGGGATGGAACACGATCCCATCACCGTCTCGATCGAGCGACGCGTCAACCCGGCGTCGATCTCCGAGGCCACCATCTGGGTGCAGGCGGGCATCAACCTCGCCAACCGCTACCCCGGCTTCCTCGGCTCCGGCTGGGTGCGCGCGGGCGCCGAGAGCGACGTCTGGTACATGCTCTACCGCTTCGCCGACGAACAGACCCTCACCGACTGGGAGGAGTCGAAGGAGCGCGCCTGGTGGTTGTCGAGCGGGCGGGAGTTCATGGAGCAGTCGCGGGTGGAGCGACGCAGCGGGATCGAGGGGTGGTTCGACGCGCCGGAGGGCATCCTGCGCGTCGACGAAGCCGAACGCTCGAACGATCCCGACCCCGTGCCGCCCGCGCCCCCGCGGTGGAAGCAGGCGGTGAGCATCTGGTTGGGGTTCTTCCCCCTGAACCTCGTCTTCACGCTCCTGGTGACGAGCCTGGTGCCCGGGTGGGAACCGCTCGGCGTCTTCCTGCACGTCCTCATCTCGACGCTCATCCTGACGCCGATCATGACCTACTGGCTCCTGCCGCTCGTCACGAGGATGCTCCGGCCGTGGCTGACGGCTCCGCGTCGCGCCCGGCGTTCGGCGAGCTGACCGCCGGCGTCACGGACGGACCGGCGTCGCTCAGGAGCCGCCTGTCGTCGCCTGCTCCCGCACCTGGGTCGGGCTGAACCCGGTGTGCGCCACGACGGCCCGGCGGAGGTGCGCTTGCGAGTGGTATCCGCAGCGGGCTGCGACCTCCGCGATCGACAGCGCCCGGTGGTCGGGGTCGGAGAGGAGCGCCAGGGCGAGCTGGAGTCGGCGTTCGGCGATCTCGCCGGCCGCGCTCGTACCAGAGCCCTCGAACACGCGCTGCAGGGAGCGGGTCGACATGTTGAAACGGCGGGCGAGCGTCTCCGGGCGCAGCTCGCGTTCCGCGAACGAGACGGCGATGTGCTCCATGATCCGCAACCGGATCGGGACGCGTCCGGCGTCCGCGTCCGCCTGGAAGAGGTCGTTCTCGGCGTACAGGGTGGCGAGCATCGTGTCGATCACGCGACACAGGCGCACCTGCGCGGCACCACCGATCGGTTCGAAGCTCGAGACGACCTCCTCGAGGAAGGCCGCGCTCGCGCGCAGCAGCGGCGACGGGGCGAGCGCCCCGAACGGCGTCGGCGTGATGCCCAGGCGACGCAGCGCGCGCAGGGGGACGAAGACGTACAGGTAGGTGGCCTGCTCATCGACGGTCGTGCGGTAGACCTCTTCCGACACGGCGAGCGCGCCACCACCGGGATGCAGGTCGAGTTCTTGCCGTCCGTGGATCAGACTCACCGAACCGTCGGTGAGGAGGATGATCATCGCGACCGGCTCCTCCGCTCCGGCGGCGTCGACGACGTCGAAGGTGCCGGGGCCGACGAGGTTCCGATGGACGACATAGTCGCCGAGCGCCACGGCGTCGATGGTCATGGAAAAGCGGTCCGGGTCGACGTCGACGAAGCGCATGGCACCGGACGCCTCCTGCATGCCCGGCGCCCCCGAGAGCCGGGTGGTCGTGACGCGTCCGCGCGCAGGACATCGCGCCGGCTGGCGGTCATCGTGCTCGGGCATCATCGGACCCTTCGGACAGGACAACCACCCTCGCAGAGCGAACCCTCCGAATCGAGGGGTTGCGGGTTCCGTCGGACCGTGGTCGGCGATACTGGACGGATGATCTCCGCTGAACTCGCCAGAGCGCTCCGCACCGCCGGTCTCCGCTGGACGCCCGAACCCGGCGACCGCTTCACCATCGACGGTGGCGAGCTCGCCGGTGACGTCTTCACCGTGAGCGAGATGACCGTCGAGGTGCACGAGCACCCGGGTGGGCGCAGCTTCGGTTTCAACGGCACGACCGAGTGGGCGCTCGACTCGGTCGACCAGGAGGAGACGCTCTGGCTGCCCTCGGAGCACCAGTTGCGTGCCCTGCTGCGCGGCTCGTTCCGTTCGCTCGAACGGGCGGTGACCGTGCCGAACCCCGCAGATGAGGAGCAGACGCTCGACGAGGAACTCGACGTCCTGCTGTCCCTCGGCGACACCGAGGCGTACACGGTCGTCGTCGAGCTCGGCGGCGAAGTGCGCCGGTTCAGTGCGGCGACCGCTCCCGACGCCTACGCGACCGCGTTGCTCGAACTCATCCTGCGCTCCGTCGACTGAGCCACGACCCGGCAGCCTGCTCCCGGGCGCTCATCCGGGCGCTCAGCGTCCGCGGATGCGACGGGAGAGCTCGGTTGCCGCAGGCCCGATCTCCTTCGCCAACCACGCCGGATCCGGCCCGTCGTCGGCGTCGTAGGTGACCGCGATCGCCGCAGCCGGCCACCCCGTGTGGTCACGGACGACGACGCCCACACTCGCGAGGCCCACCGTCACGCCGCCCTCCTCCCGCGCGTAGCCGTCCTCGGCCGTCCGGGCGAGGAGCTGACGCAGCTCCCGGTACCGTTTGGGCCCGTGGCCGGTGCGGTCGACGAATGCCGCCTCGTCGGGGAACAACGCACGCAGCTGGCCGGTCGGGAGCGCGGCGAGGATCGCGCACCCGCTCGCGGTCAGGTGGGCGGGCAACCGGACCCCCACGCCGGTGACGAGGTGCGGCCGCCGAGGAGCCCGTTCCTCGACGATGTACAGCACGTCACGACCGTGCAGCACCGCGAGGTGGGCGCTCTCGCCCAGGCGGTCGACCAGCTCCGCCAACAGCGGTCGGCCGAGCATGCTGAGCGGCTCCTGCCGGGCGTACCCACCGGAGAGTTCGAAGGCCGCGACCCCGAGTCCGTAGCGGCGCGCCTCCGGCAGGTGGACGACGAAGCCGTGCTGCTGCAGCACGCCGAGGAGGTGGTAGACCGTCGATCGAGGGAGGCCGAGTGCCGTCGCGATCGCTGCGGCGGGGACCGGACCACGGGCGGCCGCGAGGTGGCTGAGCACGCGGAGGGTGGCGTCCGCTGCCGGTACCTGGCTCATCGCCCGCTCCTTCCGCTCCCGTCCGCGCGACCGGGTGCGGCTCCTTGCCGTCCTGCGCGGAACGTCTGGCATCCCAGACACGGACGACTCTACGCGCCCCGCCCCACCAGGCCCACGGGTGTTGCATCGGAGGATGGAGATGCACCCAGGCACGACGGAGACGCCCGCTGGTTCGACGACACCGGGCGCGGCTCGACCGGAGGGGCAGGACCGGCCCGTCCTCCTCGGCGCAGGGCCGTTGTCGATCGACGACGTCGTCGCGATCGCGCGACACGGCGCCGTGATCGACCTCGACGAGGCGGCGCTCGAGGGCGTCGCGGCATCCCGTCGGATCGTCGAGGCTTTGGCGTCCGATCCGGAGCCCCACTACGGGATCTCCACCGGCTTCGGCGCGCTCGCGACCACGTTCATCGACCCCGACCGGCGGGCGCAGTTGCAGGCCAGCCTCGTCCGCTCGCATGCGGCGGGCAGCGGCGAACCCGTCGAAGTGGAGGTCGTGCGCTCGCTGATGACGCTGCGGCTCTCGACGCTCATGACGGGTCGGACGGGCGTCCGTGTCGACACCGTCCGCGCGTACGCGGCGATGCTGAACGCCGGCATCACCCCGGTGGTGCGCGAGTACGGGTCGCTCGGATGCTCCGGTGACCTCGCGCCCCTCGCGCACGCCGCCCTCGCGCTGATGGGCGAGGGTGACGTCGTCGACGCCACGGGGGCGCGCCGTCCGGCCGGGGAGGCCTTGGCCGCCGCGGGGCTCACGCCGGTGCGGCTCGCCGAGAAGGAGGGGCTGGCGCTCATCAACGGCACCGACGGCATGCTCGGCATGCTGGCCTTGGCGGTGCACGACCTGCGGATGCTGTTGCAGACCGCCGACGTGGCCGCGGCGATGAGCGTCGAGGGCCTGCTCGGCACGGATGCGGTGTTCGCCGCCGACCTCCAGGCGCTGCGCCCGCAGGCGGGGCAGGCCGACAGTGCCGCGAACCTGCGCCGGATGCTCGACGGCTCCCCGATCGTGGCCAGCCACCGTGGCCCGGAGTGCACCCGGGTGCAGGACGCGTACTCGCTGCGCTGTGCCCCGCAGGTGCACGGTGCCGCGCGCGACACGGTCGCTCATGCGGAGCTGGTCACCGGGCGGGAGCTCGCGAGCGCGGTCGACAACCCGGTGCTGACGGTGGACGGGCGGGTCGAGTCGAACGGGAACTTCCATGGCGCTCCGGTCGCCTACGTGCTGGACTTCCTGGCGATCGTCGTGGCCGACGTCGCCTCCATGTCGGAGCGTCGCACGGACCGTTTCCTCGACCGTTCGCGCAGCAACGGCCTGCCGCCGTTCCTGGCGCACGAGGTCGGGGTGGACTCCGGTCTGATGATCGCGCAGTACACCGCGGCGGGCATCGTGAGCGAGCTGAAGCGCCTGGCGCATCCCGCGTCCGTGGACTCGATCCCGTCGTCCGCCATGCAGGAGGACCACGTGTCGATGGGGTGGGCTGCGGCGCGGAAGCTGCGGCGGGCGATCGACGGCTTGGGCCGGGTCCTCGCGATCGAGGTCATGACCGCCGCGCGGGGGCTCGAGTTGCGGGCGCCGCTCCGTCCTGGCACCGGCACCGGCGCTGTGGTCCGGCGGGTCCGGGCGGACGTCGCGGGTTCAGGACCCGACCGCTTCCTCTCACCGGAGATCGAAGCCGTCGTCGCCCTGGTGCAGGCCGGCGCCGTCGTCGAGGCGGCGACGGGGGCGGTGGGCGCCCTGCGCTGAGCCGGGAGGGCTCAGCGCAGGGGGCTCACGCCGACCGGCTTCACGGCCACTGGGCGCGACGGCGCTTGGGCCGCTGCGGCCCGTCGGACGTGGGCGCGTCTGCGGACGGTGCGTCGGGAGACGGCGCATCCGTGGCCGACGGCTCAGACGTCGGCTCATCTGCGGGTGGGGCATCCGTGGACGGCGTCTCAGCCGCCTGCTCGTCGGAAGACGGGGTGTCTGTGGAGGCCGCCTCGGAGGACGGCTCGTCCGCGGCCGGAACTTCCGCGGACGGCGCCTCAGACGCCTGCTCCTCGGCGATCGGTGCAACCTCAGTCGTCGGCTGCTCCGCAGTGGTCGGCTCCGGATCCGTCAGCGGCTGCGTGTCCGTCGACGGCTCGACGTCAGCGGCCTGATCCACCTGGGTGGTCGACTCCGCGTCCGCGATGGGCGCGGCGTCCGTCGGTGCTCCGTCGGCGACGTGTTCTCCGTGGTGGGCAGCCTCCGCCGCAGCCGTCTCGGCAGTGGCGTCCGGCAGGGTGATCGCTTCGGTCCGTGGGAGTTCGTCGCCGACCGCGACGTGTGCTCCATGCACCTCGTGGGCCGCGGGAGCCGTCGGCTCGCCCGCGTCCGCGGTTGCGCCCTCGTCGATCGATCCGGCGTCCGTGCCCGGCTCGGTCGTTTCGACCGGCTCGGTCGCCCCGGTCGTGTCGGTCGGCCCCGCCACCTCGGTCGTCGCAACCGTGTCGGTCGGCTCCGTCACCTCGGTCGGTTCCGTCGCATCGATCGGACCGGGCGTGACCGTCGAGGCGGTCGACTCGCTCGCTCCGGTCTCAGTCGTGGCCGGACGCTCTGCTGCGCCGACGCCGCCGACACCAGCGCCGACGAGCGCGGGCTCCTCGACCGGCGCCGTCGCCCGCGGGCCTTCGATCGCGGCCACGGAACGCGCCCGGGGCTTCTCGGCCGCTGCACGGCGGAGTTCACGACGCTCGCGGAAGCCCTCGACGAGGTTGTAGAGCGACGGCAACACGACGAGGGTCAGCACCGTCGAGGAGACGAGACCACCGATGACGACGATCGCGAGCGGCTGGGAGATGAATCCGCCGTGTCCGGTGAGCCCCATGGCCATCGGCGTGAGGGCGAAGATCGTCGCGAGTGCCGTCATGAGGATCGGACGCAGTCTGCGGGCGGCACCGTGCTCGACCGCCTCGGCGACGGTCATGCCCCGGCGACGGTACTGGTTGACGAGGTCCACCAGCACGATCGCGTTGGTCACGACGATGCCGATGAGCATCAGCACGCCGATGATCGACGGGACGCCCAGCGGGATGCCGGTGATGATCTGGAGTCCGATCGCGCCCGTCGCGGCGAAGGGGACCGACACGAGCAGTTCGAGCGGCTGACGCAGCGAGCGGAACGTCGCCACCATGACGACGTACACGATCAGGATGGCGGCCAGGAGCGCCAGGCCGAGCTGGCCGAACGCGTCGCTCTGCGAGGCCGTGACACCGCCGAGGGTCGCCGAGGTGCCGGCGGGCAGCTTGACGTCGTCGATGGCGTTCTGGACTTCGGCGCTCGCCGTGCCCAGGTTGTCGCTCGCCGGCGTCGCGCTGATGGTCGCCGAACGCAGCCCCTTCACGGTCGAGATGCTCGACGGGCCGTCGACCTGGGAGACCGTGGCGAGGGCGTCGAGGCGGCGTGGGCCGGTGGCCGTGGGCACCTGCGTGGCGGCGAGGGCGTCGACGGTCGTCGGCGGGTCCTGCGCGTCGAGGTAGATGGTGAGGGTGGTGTCGTCGATGACGATGGAACCCACGGTCGTCGGCTGCATGAGCTGGGAGATGTAGGCGCCGAGGGCGACCTCGCTGTACCCGGCGGCGGCAGCGGCGTCGCGGTCGACCGCCACCTGGACGAAGGGTCGCGACTCACTCAGGTTGCTCGTGACCTGGTCGACGCCGTCGAGCCCGGTGACCGCGTCCTGGATCGCGTCGGCGGCCTCGGCCAGGTCGCTCTGCCGGGCGGAGGTGATGTCGATCTCGATGTCGCTCGAGCCACCGAAGCCCGCCGAGGCCGTCACCTCGATCTCACCGACGTCGTCGAGACCGGCGAGGTCCTTGCGGACCGTCTTCTGCAGCGCCGTCTGGTCGGCGTCCTCGGACGTCGTGATGGAGTAGGTGATGGCACCGCCGCCACCGCCCGAGAACGCGTCGCGCACCGAGCTGCCGCTCGACCCGATCGACAGCTGGACGGTGTCGATGCCGTCGATGTCGCGCAGCTTGGTCTCGACCTGCTCGGCCGCGGCGTCCTGGGCGTCGAGACTCGTACCCACCGGCAGGGTCTGGGTGACGGTCAGCGTGTTCTGGCCCGAGTCTCCCAGGAAGTTCGTCTTCATGAAGGGGATGAGAGCGGAGGTGCCGATGAGGACCACCGCCGAGAGCACCAGTGTGGTGACCGAGTGCTTGAGCGTCCAGTGGATGATCGGCAGGTAGCCCTTCTGGAGCCGCGAGGGCTTCTCCAGGTCGTCCTCGTCCTGCACGCTGACGCGGCGCTCGCGTCGGCTCCGGACGGACCCGGTCGATGCCGCCGGCGCCTCCTCCACAGCCGCGGCCGAGGCCGCCCGCTTGGCCTTCGGGGCGCGGAGGAACCAGTACGCGAGCACCGGCACGATGGTCAGCGCGACGAGCAACGAGGCGAGGAGGGCGATCGTCACGGTGAGGGCGAAGGGTCGGAACAGCTCGCCGGTCACGTCGCCGACGAACGCGATCGGGAGGAACACGGCGACGGTGGTGACGGTCGAGGCGGTGATCGCTCCGGCCACCTCCTGGACGGCGCTCAGGATCGATGCGACGCGCTGCGGCCCGGTCCGGTTGTCTCCGAAGGAGAGGTGCCGCTTGATGTTCTCGATCACGACGATGGAGTCGTCGACCACGCGTCCGATCGCGATCGTCAGTGCGCCGAGGGTCAGGATGTTGAGGGAGTACTCGGCGACCTGGAGCCCGATGAAGGTGATGAGCACCGAGGTCGGGATGGAGATCGCGGTCACGATCGTGGCGCGGACGTCGAGGAGGAAGACGAGGATGATCAGCACGGCGAAGACGAGACCGAGGAGGCCTTCCGTCGTCAGCGCTTCGATCGACTGCTCGATGTAGGGGGCCTGGTCGAACACGACGGTGAGTTTCGCGTCGGTGCCGATGGTCCGTTCGAGTTCGGGCAGGATGTCGCGAACGCCCTGCGAGACCTCGACCGTGTTCGCGGCGGGAAGCTTCGTGACGGCGATCGTCAGCGCCGACTCGCCGTCGACGCGCGAGATCGAGGTGATCGGGTCGTCCGTCAGCGCGACGGTCGCGACGTCGCCGATGGTCAGGACGGAACCGTCGGCGGCGAAGGCGCCCGTGATGGGCAGCGCGGCGATGTCGTCGACGGAGGTGAGCTTCGTGCCCGTCTGCACGGAGAAGGTCTTGTCGTCCTCCGTGATGTCGCCGGCGGGCTGGAGGGAGCCGTTCTGCTGCAGCGTGGTGCCGATGACCCGGCTCGTCTGCCCGGCGAGGGCCAGCTTCGCGTCGTCGGGGGTGATCGTCACCCGCTTGCCCACCTCGCCGACGATCGCGGCGTCGCGCACACCCTCGACGTCCTTGAGGTCGGGGACGACCGAGCTCGACAGCACCTCGGCCAGACCGTCCTGGTCGGCCGCGCCTGAGACGGCGATCTGGATCACCGGGAGGTCGTCGAGACTGCCGCTGACCACCTGCGGGTCGACCGTGTCGGGCAGGGTCGACTTGATGCGGTTGATCGCCTGGGTGATCTTCTGTTCGGCGGTGGCGAGATCCGTGCCGTAGGTGAAGGTCGCGGAGATGAGGCTCGTGTTCGTGCTCGAGGTCGCCGAGGTGGACTCGATGCCGGGCACGCCCTGGATCGCCGTCTCGATCGGCGTCGAGACGTCGTCGTTGACGACCTCGGGCGCCGCACCCGGGTAGCTCGTGATGATCGCGAGCTGCGGGAACTGGACCGAGGGGATCAGTTCCTGCTTGAGACCACCCACCGCGAGGACGCCGAACACGGCGGCCACGATGGTGACGAGCGCGATCAACGCGCGGTTCTTCATGCTGAGGACGGAGAGCAGATGCACGGAGCCGCTTTCGGTTGATGCGAGAGGTGCCGACTCTGCAAGTATGTCACCGCAGAACGCTCCGACCGCGGTCTCCCGCAGACGGTGGACACCGCGTGCATTCGCGTGTCCTGTGGAGCGATGTCGCCCCTCGAGGACGGGTCAGACCACGTCCTCGAGGTAGTCCAGCGCGGGGACGTGACCGAACATGGCCGAGTTCCACGTCTCGGTCAACAGCTCGACCGCCTGCTCGGTCTGCGCCCACGGATAACTGATCGGAATGCGCAGATAGCGCTCGAACGCACCGTCGATGCCGAACCGTGGTCCGGCGACGATCACGAGCCCGTGACCGCGAGCCGCGAGCGAGAGCTGGGAGGACGCCGCCTCACCGAGGTTCACCCAGGTGGCGATGCCGCCGTCGACGCGCGGCACCGTCCAGTCCGGCAGCCGTTCGGCCAGCAGGTCGACGAGACGGTCGCGGGTCTCGCCGAGGGCCTGGCCCCGACGCGCGACGATGCCGTCCATCGCCGGCAGCAACTGCTGGACGGTCAGCTGGTCGAGGATCGGCGTGCCGAGGTCGCCCAGGGACCGCGCCGAGACGAGCTTCCTGATCGTGCCCCGCTCGGCGCGGATCCACCCGATGCGGAGGCCGCCCCAGATCGTCTTGCCGACGGACCCGATCGTGACGATCGACGCCGGCGCACCCGGGAGCGCCGCGAACGGGGTGCCGTCGAGGCCCTCGTCCGTCGGCCGGTCGATGTCGAGTTCGGCCGTGGTCTCGTCGATGACGAGGACCGTCCCGTGGCGCTGGGCGGCCGCAGCGACGCGTCGGCGGGTCTCGAGCGGCATCGAGGCGCCGGTCGGGTTGTGGAAGTCGGGCATGAGGTAGGCCATGGCCGGACTGGTGCGCTCGAACCACTGCTCGAGCTCCCGGACGTCCCACCCGGTCTCCGACGAGACCGTGGCCGCGCCGAGCCGGGCTCCTGCCGCCCGGAGTGCCTCGTAGGCGTGCGGGTAGCTCGGCATCTCGACGAGCACGCGGTCGCCACGGCTGAGCAGGGTGCGGGCGATGAGGGCGATGGCGTGCTGCGCGCCGACGGTCACCATGATCTCGTCGGGGTCGGTGGGCAGACCGCGAGCCGTGTAGCGGTCGGCGATCGCCTGCCGGAGTTCGGGCATGCCGACGAGGTCGTAGTCGAAGTCGTGCATGTACCGCGGGAGCTCGGCGGCGGCCGTCTGGACCGCGTCGATGATCTCCGGGCACGGCGGCACGGCGGCCTTGCTGAAGTCGAGGAACCCGCCCTGCGGCACCGGGGCCAGCGAGACCGGGGCTGACGGCAGGAGGGTGACGCTCCCCGAGCCGCGGATGCTGCGGAGATACCCCGCCTCGCGCAGTTCCCGATAGGCGGCGGTGACCGTGGTGCGACTCAAGCCGAGGCGCTCGGCCAACTCGCGCTCGGCGGGAAGCCGGGTGCCGACGGGGATGCGGCCGTCGAGGACGAGGAGGCGGATGCGATCCGCGAGACCGCGGTACGCCGGTGCGGCGTTCTTCCACTGTCCGAGCAGGGCGGCGAGCGAGCGAGCACTCAGGGTGATGGAGGCCATTGAACCACGATAGCCAGATTGGCCTCTAGCGCCAAAGCCAATCGTGGAATTGGATTGTCCACCATGACCCGTCGTGTGCTCCAACTCCTCATCGGCCTCTTCCTGTACGGCATCGCCATCGCCATGATCGTGCGCGGAGCCGTCGGCGTCGCCCCCTGGGACGTCCTCACCCAGGGCCTCAACCTGCGCACCGGCCTGACGTTCGGCCTCATCACCATCATCGTCGGCGGGGTCGTGCTCCTCGCCTGGATCCCGCTGAAGCAGCGCCCCGGTGTCGGCACCGTCCTCAACGTCCTGCTCGTCGGTCCCTCGGCGGACATCGGCCTCGCCGTCATCCCCGCCGACCTCGACCTCTGGGCGCGCATCCTCCTGTTCGCCGGCGGACTCCTGCTGCTCGGCGTCGCCTCCGGGCTCTACATCGGTGGCAACTTCGGCCCCGGTCCGCGCGACGGCCTCATGACCGGCATCCACCGGGTCACCGGCTGGCCCATCTGGGTCGGACGCACGGGCGTTGAGGTGGTGGTCCTCGGCATCGGCTGGCTCCTCGGCGGCAACGTCGGCATCGGAACCGTGCTGTTCGCCGTCCTCATCGGCCCGATCTGCGGCTACACGATCCCGCTGTTCCGGATCGCCCCGAGCACCGCGCGTCCGGCCGCCGGTGAGGCGGCGCTCGAGGGCGACACCCCGCCGTCGAAGCCGATCGTCGACTCCCCGGCGAACTAGCCCTTCGACAGGCTCAGGGACCAAAGGCGGACTCAGGGTCCGGGACAGGCTCAGGGACGCGGACAGGCTCAGGGTCCGGAGGTCCGGTCCCTGAGCCTGTCGACGGGTTCGATCAGTGCTTCGCCACCGCCACCGCACCCGTGTGGTCGTCGACACTCATCGTCGCCTCGTCGAACCGCGACCGGCCGGCGAGGACCTCGACGACCTGCGCACGGTCGACCTCCTTCACCCAGGTGCCGATGATGATCGTGGCGACCGCGTTGCCGGTGAAGTTCGTGAGGGCGCGAGCCTCCGACATGAAGCGGTCGATCCCGACGATGAGGCCGACGCCGTCCACGAGGTCGGGACGGTTCGCCTGGAGGCCGCCGGCGAGGGTCGCGAGCCCGGCACCGGTGACGCCGGCCGCACCCTTCGACGCGATGATCATGAACGCGAGCAGCGAGATCTGCTCGCCGAGGTTCATCGGCACCCCCATCACGTCGGCGATGAAGATCGACGCCATCGTCAGGTAGATCGCCGTGCCGTCGAGGTTGAAGGAGTAGCCGGTCGGCACGGTGATGCCGACGACGGGCTTCGAGACGCCGAGGTGCTCCATCTTCGCGATGAGCCGTGGCAGGGCGGCCTCAGAAGAGGAGGTGCCGACGATGAGCAGGTACTCACGGCCGAGGTACTTCATGAGCGCGAAGATGTTGAACCCGGTGGCGAGCCGCAGGACACCACCGAGGACGACGACGATGAACACCGCACACGTGATGTAGAACGCGATCATGAGCGTCGCGAGCCCGACGAGTGCACTGGCGCCGGCGGACCCGGTCACGGCGGCGATCGCGCCGAAGGCCCCGATGGGCGCGATCCACATGATCATCGCGAGCACGCGGAACACGAGCGCCTGGATCAGCTTGATCCCGCGGAGGATCGGCTCACCCGTCGTGCCCATCTTCTGCAGGCCGAACCCGACGAGCAGGGCGACGAACAGCACCTGGAGGATGTTGCCGCCCGTCAGCGACGACACGAGTGTGGTGGGGATGATGCCGAGGATGAACTCGGTGGTGCTCTTCGCCTCCCCCTCCACCTGGTAACTCGTCTCAGCGAGGTTCAGGCCCGCACCCGGCTGGATGAGGTTGCCGACGACGAGGCCGATCGCGAGGGCGAAGGTCGACATGACGATGAAGTACAGCATCGCGAGACCGCCGACCTTGCCGACCGTAGCGGCCTTGGCGATGGAGCCGACGCCGATCACGATCGTGCAGAAGATGACCGGGGCGATCATCATCTTGATGAGGGCGACGAACGCGTCGCCGACGGGCTTCAACCCCTTCGCGAACTCCGGTGCGGTGAGGCCGACCACGATGCCGGCGAGCACCGCGAGGATCACCGCGAGGTAGAGGTAGTGGGTCTTGTCCAGCCGTTTGAGGGAGGAGAGCGTCATTGCCATTCCGGATCCGTTTCGTCGGTGTCGCGTCTCTGCGGCAGCGGGTGGTCGAGTTGCCCCACTCTGCGGCCGGTGGGCCGTCGCACCCCGGTTGTGGTCGTAGTGACCGCTTGTGGTCGTACTGGTCGCCGATGACGACCGCAGGCACGCCGACACCCCGCGATACTGGGAGGGTCGACGCGACGGAGCAGACGGAGGTGACACGATGGCCGGTCGGTCCATGAGCATCGCCTCACGACTCTTCCTCGTGCAGCTGGTCGCGGTCGTCGCCATGACCCTCGTCGCCGGCGTCCTGCTCTGGTTCCAGGCCCGCACCGAGACGGAGGAGCGCGCCGTCGCGAAGTGCCTCGACGTCGCGAACGGCATCGCCGACAACCCGTTCGTCGTCGCCCAGGTCACGACCCGGCGCCCCCAGGACACCCTGCAGCCCTACGCCGAGGCGCTCATGCGCGACACCGGGGTCGACTTCGTCACGATCATGGCTCCCGACCGCACGCGCTACACCCATCGGGAGCGCGAGCAGATCGGCAAGCCGTTCATCGGCACCATCGCCCCGGCGCTCGAGGGGCGCACCTTCACCGAGACGTACACGGGCACCCTCGGCCCCTCGGTGCGTGCGGTCGCACCCATCCGGGACGGTGACGGCACCGTCGTGGCGCTCGTCGCCGCCGGCGTCACCGTGAGCAACGTGTCCGAGACCTTCGAGACCCGGGTGCCGTGGCTGCTCGGCACGGCCCTGCTCGTGCTCGTCGTGGGCGGCATCGCCTCCTGGACCCTCCGCCGGTACCTGTCGCGGGTCACCGGTTCCCGTGGGCCGGAGGACCTGGCGCGCATGTTCGACTACTACGAGTCCGTGCTCCACTCCGTTCGCGAGGGACTCGTCCTCGTCGACCGGCAACGGCGCCTGGTGCTCGTCAACGACCAGGCCGCCGAGCTCCTCGGGCTCCCGCTCGGCGACCGTTCGCCCGGTGCGGTCCCGGTGGACGAGTTGCCGATCGACGCCGGCCTGCGCGAGCTCCTCGGCAGCGGACGACAGGCGGTCGACGAGATCCATCTCACGCAGGACCACGTGCTCGTGGTGAACCAGGAGTCGGCCGTCGGCCCGGACGACGCCGGCGGCCCGCACCCGAGGGGCTGGGTGATGACGCTGCGCGACCACACCGAGATCGAGCATCTGAGCGGCGAGCTGGCCTCGATGCGCACCATGAGCGACGCCCTGCGCTCGCAGACGCACGAGTTCGCGAACCGCCTGCACACGATCGTCTCGCTCATCGAACTGGATCGCCGCGACGAGGCGCTCGAACTCGCCGCCCAGGGTCTCGGGGCCAGCCAGCGCCTGACGGACCGGGTCCTCGCCGCCGAGCAGGAACCCGTGATCTCCGCCCTGCTGCTCGGGAAGACGGCGCAGGCCGCCGAGCAGGGGGTCGAGCTGCACCTGGAGAGCGACCCGGCACTCGGACGGGTCCGCGTGGATCCCGCGGTCGTCGTCACGATCCTCGGGAACCTCATCGACAACGCGATCGACGCGGCGTCCGGCGAGCGCCCCTGGGTGGAGGTCTACCTCGGGCAGGGGCTGGCCGATCCGTCCGGCGCGGAGCAGACGTCGGGCACGGACGCGACGGAGCTGGTGATCCAGGTGACCGACAGCGGCCCCGGGCTCGATCCCGAGGCGCTCGACCTGGCTTTCGTGCGCGGTTGGTCGACGAAGGAGCCCGGCCGGTACGGTCGCGGGTTCGGGCTGGCGCTCGTCCGTCAGGCCGTGACCCGCCTCGGTGGCACCATCGAGGTCGTGCGCGAACCGGCCTCGGCGTTCGTCGTGACGCTGCCGGCGGCCGTCGGCGTCCGGGACGAGGCGACGGCATGAGCGAGCCGATCCGCGTCCTGGTGGTCGAGGACGAACCGATCGCGCAGCAGGCGCATGCCGCCTACCTGCGTCGGGTGGACGGTTTCGCCCTCGCCGGTGTCGCCGGGGATGCGGCCACCGCGATGCACCTGCTGCGGGCCGCGGACGCCCACCGTTCGCCTGACGACCGCATCGACCTCGTCCTCCTCGACCTCAACCTGCCCGACGCGCACGGTCTCGAACTGTGCCGGCGCATCCGGACCGCGGGGATCGACGTCGACGTCATCGCCATCACGGCGGCGCGCGACCTGCGGATCGTGCGGGCGGCGGTGTCGGCCGGGGTCGTCCAGTACCTCATCAAACCCTTCGCCTTCCCGGCGTTCGCCGACAAGCTCGAGGCGTACCGGACCTTCCGTCGCACGATGACCGCCGAGGGTGCCGTCGCGAGTCAGCACGAGGTCGACCTCACCCTCGCCACGCTGCGAGCGCCGTCGTCGCGGCCGCAACTGGCGAAGGGACTGTCGGAGGACACCCTCCGGCTGGTGTCCGAGCTGCTGCGACAGGCGAACGATCCGTTGTCCGCCAGCGAGGCCGCCACCGCCGGTTCGCTCTCGCGGGTGACGGCGCGACGCTACCTCGAGTACCTCGCTGAGACCGGTGCGGTGGAACGCTCACCGCGGTACGGCACCCCGGGGCGACCGGAGCTCGAGTACCGCTGGCGCTGACGCGGCGCGGCTCCTGCCTCCGCCGCTCGGTGGAGTCGATCTCGTCCGACCGCTCCACCAGCCGACGGATGTCGGATGAGGGCGCGCTGCTTAGGCTCGGACCATGATCTCGAAGACGACCTCCTCACCCCGGTCCGCTCGACCCGCCCGCATCGACCCCATTGTCATGAGCGCGATGACCGGCGCCGGCGTGGGCCTCGGGTTCGCCATCGCCCTCGCCGTCGCCGCGATGCTCGACGTCCCCTTCGGGGTCCCGCTCGCGGTCGCCCTGCCCGGAGCGATGCTGCTCGCCGTCGGAGCAGCGATCCTCATCACCCGTCGGCGCAACCGGCTCGCCTGATCCCGGGCGCATCGCACAAGTGTCGGTTAGCGTGGTGGGGCATCGACCTGCCGACGACAGGAGACACGCCATGACCCAGCGCAGTACCCGGGGACGCACGATGCGTTCCGCCATCACGATCGTCATCCTCGCCGCCCTGTGCACCGGCTGCGGCATCGGACGCCCGGCGGTGGCCCCGAACGACGTCGACGACGCTCGACTCATGCGACTCGCGTCAGATCCGCTGCTCACCGACGGCGACGTGCAGGAGGCGCATGCACCCGACACCTCGGCGAACGTCACGGTGCAGCGCGGCAGCGTGACGGGCTCCGACGAGTGGGAGGCACCACTCGCCGAGGACGGGACGGTGGTGCCGGGGGCGACCCTGGAGGAGGCCCGTTCGCTGCTCGCGACCGTTCGGGACGCCGGGTGGACACCCGTCGCCGTCTCCTGCTCCTTCGATCGCTCCGGTGAGCTCGGGGCGGCGCGCGTGTTCGCCGTGAAGGAGCTCGGTGACTTCACCGCGGCGTTCGAGTCGCACGTGTCCCTCCGACTGACCGACCGTGTGGCCTACGCGCCCTTCCACGACGAGGATGCGGATCCGTGGCGGCCGACCGCCCCCGTCGCGTCTGGCGACAGCTGCCTCGACACCGCGCCGGCTCCCGGCGAGGACGCCCCACCTCCGGAGAACGTCCCGCTCCCCGACGAGCTGAACATCTCGCGCTGGTACTGAACGGCGGCGATCATGACCCGACTCGTCCGACGATGACCGCTGAGGTGCGGCTCATCGCCGGGGAGGTTCGCCATCCGGTTCGAAGAGGTCCTCGATGTGGATCCCGAACAGCGCCGCGAGGCGGAATGCGAGGGGCAGGCTGGGGTCGAATCGCCCTTTCTCGATCGAGATGACGGTCAGACGCGTGACGCCGACCAGTTCAGCCAGGTGGGCCTGCGACCAACCGGCGTCCTGACGACGTTCCCTGAGCGAGTTCTTCACGCCCGGACTGCACGCGTGCGGGCGATCGCGTACCGCGTGGCCGTCGAGGCGAAGGCGACGAGCAGGACGCCGAGCAGCACGAGCTGTGTCGGCAGTTCCGACCGCACGATCGAGATCGCCGCGAGCCCGAGCCCGACCGCCAGGACCACGTCGGTCGCCGTACCGGCGAGCGCCGTGTTCATCCAGGTCGCCTCCGCAGTCTCGGACGTGTGCGGCGAGGGCTGGCTCTTGGGGGCCACGGCGATGATCCAGCCCAGCATCACGCCGAACGGGAGGGCGGCGAGGGCGAAGACGATCCCCGAGAGACCGGCGGCGATCGGCGAGAGCGCCCAGGCCACCACCCCGGCGAGGGTCGAGACCGCCGCTCCGATCAGGACGGCGACGAACCAGCGAATCATCATGTTTCCTCCATGTATAGCGAACTATGCGTATAGCAAACTGTACATCACGAGTCGCGAACCCGAGACCACACACGGGAGACCGCAGACGCCGCGGTCGCGACCGCAGCCGATCCCAGGGTCGACTCAGGGTGATCCCGGAGGTTCCCGGGGTTGCCACGCGACGGAACGCGATATATCGTGAGTTTCAGCTCAACGCGATATATCGCGTTCAATCGGAAGGAAGCGCACCATGGCACAGGAGAAGTGGATCATCGCCCCCGGCGAGAGCCGCATCATCGACCTCGAGCTCGTGAGGCGGCTGAAGGTCGGCCTCATCGGCGGCCAGGTCGACATCATCGGGCACGACGAGCCCGGTGCGCGCATCGAGGTCGGCGCCGTCACCGGCAAGGACCTCAAGATCACCATCGACGGCGACGTCGCGGAGATCGACCACCCGCAGCTGCGCTGGGACAACTTCCTCGAGGTCTTCTCGAACTTCGGCGCAAACCGCGCCACCGCCCAGGTGAGCGTGCTCGTCCCACGGGACATCGCGCTCACACTCGGCGTCGTGAGCGCCGGCGCGCTCGTCTCCGGACTCACCGCCGACGTGAAGCTCAACACCGTCTCGGGCGACCTCGTGGCCGACCGCATGACCGGCCGCCTCGACCTCAACTCCGTCAGCGGCGAGGTCACCGTCCAGCACCACACCGGCCGCATCAACGCCCACACCGTGTCCGGCGACGTCACCGTCTCCGGCGACATCACGAGGGCGTCCGTCGACGGGGTGTCCTCCGACCTCCTCCTCGACGTCCACGGCGCCGCGGAGCAGCTCGACCTGAACACCGTGAGCGGCGCGATCACGGTCCGACTCGACGACGACCTCGCCGCGCGCTACACGGCGAACTCCGTCGGCGGGCGCCTCGCCATCGACGGCGTCGTCCTCAAGGGGCTGCGCGGCGGCGGCTACAGCTCGCACACCGGCGCCCTGTCCGGTCAGTTCGCCGAGGTGCGCCTCAACACCGTCGGCGGTGCGGTCACGGTCCTCCGACGCGCGACTGCAGAGCCCGCCACGGCGACCGCCGGGAGCGAGGCCGGAGCATGAGCCCCGTCTTCGCGCACGGCAGTCTGCGCCTGTACCTGCTGAGCCTCCTGGAGGAGTCGCCCAAGCACGGGTATGAACTCATCCAGGCGCTGACGGATCGGAGCGGCGGGACGTACAGCCCGAGCGCCGGCACCATCTACCCCCGCCTCGCGAAGCTCGAGGAGGAGGGCTTGGTCACCAAGACGAGCGACGGCCGGAAGAGCGTCTACGAGATCACCGAGGCCGGCCGAGCGGAACTCGCGGCACGCGCCGGCGAACTCGACGGCATCGAGGACCAGCTCACCGACTCCGTGCGCCGGATCGCCGACGAGGTCCGGAGCGGGGTGACGGCTGCCATGAAGAGCCTGCGCGCCGATCTCGCCTCCGCGGCGCGTGAGGCGAAGCAGTCGTCGAAGCCCGGGCCGAGCTGGACGACCGCCTCCGAGGAGAGCGCGGACCAGAAGGTGCAGGGCCGCCTGGCGCTGCACGAGACGGACGTGTCGATCAACGAGTTCCGACAGGCGGTCCGTGCTGAGCTCCGCGAACACGTCGCACGCGGTGGTGTCCTCGACGAGGCGACCGTCTCCGCCCTGCGCGCCGACCTCGTCGCCGTCCGCGACCGCCTGCAGGAGCGACTCCGCAGCTCCTGACGATCGACGGACGACGAAGCGCCCGCCTCCACATCGGGAGGCGGGCGCTTCGTCGTCCTCGCGTCAGCGCGCGGCGCCGGCGAGCGAGCCCGTGGTCGCGGCGGTGTCGAAGATCACGCAGGTGACGAGCCGGTCGCCCATCTCCTCCCAGCTGCCCTTCGTCGGGGTGTAGTAGTTGAACTCGAGCGTGGAGTCCTCGTAGGCGATCCCGGTGAACGGCTGGAACTGCGCGGAGCAGCCGTCGTCGGCCTGCTGCGTGACCGCCTCGTCACCCGGCCATTCGTCGCCGGTCAGGGTGACCTCGCCGTACACCTCGTACTGGTGGGGCTCGGAGCACGGCACGGTGGGCACCTCGGAGACCTCCTCCGAGGACGACTCGTCGTTCAAGCAGTCGCCGACGGAGAGCGTGAAGACGTCGGTGGTGCCCCCACCGACGATCTCGCCGGACTGCGCGTCACGGGTCTCGGCCGGCTTCGGGAGGATGCCCTCCACGACACTGCAACCGGAGAGCGTCAGGGCCGCGGCGAGGGCGGCGAGGGCGAGCGGGAGGAGACGACGGCGAGCGGTCACGATGAGTGTCCTTGCGGTGGGTGGTCGATCACGAGCGGCTGTCCCGGCTCACAGCCAGGCAACAGCCGTCGATCAGGATATTGCTCGGCCGTTCTGGTCCGCCACTCCCCCGCTCGATGAACACTGCGTCACGGTCGGGTGACGATGCCTGTCCATCCAGCCCATCTCCGCTTGACTCCCCTTGGCGAAGGAGTAATATCGCCGCTCGTGACAACTGAGGGTCGAGAGCCCGGGACAGAACCACGATCAGCAAAACGCTGGTTGATCGGGGACCCGCTGCCGACCGACAACCTGGAGGGCCAGCTCCTCCCCAAGCGCCTCGCGCTGCCGATCTTCGCGAGCGACGCGCTGTCGAGTGTCGCTTACGCTCCGCAGGAACTCCTCATGATCCTGACCCTCGGCGGGCTCGCCTTCCTGAGCTTCGCGCCCTGGGTCGCCGCGTGTGTCGTGATCCTGCTGGTCGTGGTCGTCGCGAGCTACCGGCAGCTCATCAAGGCGTACCCCTCGGGCGGTGGCGACTACGAGGTCGCGCACCGCAACCTCGGCGAGAAGGCCGGCCTCGTCGTCGCCTCGGCGTTGCTCGTCGACTACGTCCTGACGGTCGCCGTGTCGGTCGCCTCCGGCGTCGACAACATCATCTCCGCGATCCCCGGGCTGAACCCGTGGCGCGTGGAGCTCGCGGTCGGCTTCGTGCTCGTGCTCATGGCCGTGAACCTCCGAGGCGTCCGCGAGTCGAGCAAGGCCTTCGCGATCCCCACCTACTTCTTCATCGCGAGCGTGCTCGTCATGATCGTCGCCGGCCTCGCGCGCACCTTCCTCGGCGACGCCCCGGTGGCGTCGAGCGCCGAGTTCACGGTGCAGGGCGAGAGCCTCACGCAGGCCGCGTTCATCCTGCTCCTCCTCCGCGCGTTCTCCTCCGGCTGTTCGGCACTGACGGGGGTCGAGGCGGTCTCGAACGGTGTCCCCGCGTTCCGTCGCCCGCAGATCAAGAACGCGCAGAAGACCCTCGTCCTCATGGGCGGAACGGCCATCGTGCTGTTCGTCGGACTCACCGCCCTCGCGCTCATCTCCCGCGTGCACTACGCCGAGAACGCCTGCCACCTCGAAGGGTTCGCGAACTGCGCCACCACGCCGCAGCCGAGTCTCATGGCGCAGGTCGCGACCGCGGTGTTCGGCGCGAACAGCATCCCGTTCTTCCTCATCCAGGCGGCGACGGCGTGCGTCCTCCTCCTCGCCGCCAACACCGCGTTCAACGGGTTCCCGCTCCTCGGCTCCGTCCTCGCGCGCGACTCCTACGCCCCCAAGTCGCTCAACACCCGCGGCGACCGCCTCGTGTTCTCGAACGGCATGATCATCCTCGGTCTCGCCGCCTGCGCGATCCTCGTGGTCTACCAGGCCAACCTCACGCAGCTCATCCAGCTGTACATCATCGGGGTCTTCGTCTCGTTCACGCTCGGGCAGACCGGCATGGTGAAGCACTGGCTGCGCATGCTCCGGGAGGGCTGCGACAACCGGGGCTCCGTCTACCGAGGCCTCGCGATCAACGCGTTCGGCGCACTCCTCACCGCGAGCGTCCTCATCGTCGTCACGATCACGAAGTTCACCCACGGCGCATGGCTCGTGTTCGTGCTCATGCCGATCCTCTTCGTGCTCATGCTGGGCGTCAACCGCTACTACCGCGACGTCGAGAAGGAGGTCGAGGTCGACCCGACCACCACCTTCGGAGCGACGGGCGACCACGCGATCGTCCTCGTCGGCAAGATGCAGAAGCCGATCCTCAAGGCGCTCGACTACGCGATCGCGGCCAAGCACGACAGCCTCGAGGCCGTGCACATCTCGGTCGACCCCGAGTCCACGAAACTGCTCGAGCAGCAGTGGATCGAGCAGAACATCCACGTCCCGCTCGTCATCCTCGAGTCGCCGTACCGCGAGTTCGCGATGCCGCTCGCGAAGTACATCAAGGCCCACCGCGCGGAGCACGGCTCCGAGGTCGTGACGGTCTACATGCCGCAGTACATCGTCGGCCACTGGTGGGAGAGCCTCCTCCACAACCGGCGGGCTTCACGGATCCGCAACCAGATCATGCTCGTGCACGGCGTCACCGTGGCGCTCGTGCCGTGGTTGCTCGACTCCTCGGAGCTCATCTACGGCCGCCGGTCCCGTCCGCTGCCCGGGCAGGAGCGACGCGGCGAGATCGTGCGCGTGAAGAAACCGATCGAGCGGAAGCCGCACATCGACCGCAACACGGGCCGCACGAGGACCTGAGCCGAGCGCCCGGCGCCGGGCGTCACCGGTCAGCGTGTCATCGGTCCGGGCGACTGTCGGGATCACGACGGTAGCCCGTCGGCGTCAGCCCGAGCACCCGTCGGAAGTCCGAGGTCAGGTGCGCGTGGTCGGCGTAGCCGAGGTCCGCGGCGACCTGGGCGATCGTGACGTCGGCGTCGTCTCGGAGCCGCTGCGCCGCCTCCTGCAACCGATAGCGCCGGATGATCGTCAGGGGCGGCAGCCCGACGGACCGCTGCGCGAGCCGCTGGACGGCACGGACGCCCACGCCGAGGCGTGCTGCGAGCTGCTCGACCCTGACGATGTCGCGGTCACCCGCAACGACCTCCTCCAGCCGGTTGGCGAGCAGTCCGTCGGCGTCGACCGTCGGGAACCGGTCGGCGCACCAGGCCTGGCAGGCGCGAACCGCCCCGCTGCGGGCGGCGTCGCGGTCCGGATCGGCCATCGCCGCCACCACGTCGCCGTGGAGCGACGGCGCTGCGAACGGCACCTCGACGTCGCGGAGCGCCCCGGGATCGTCGATCAGGGTCATGAGCGCCGCCGGCCGCAGCAGCATGCCGACCGCCCAGCCGCTCCCCGTGAGATCGCGGTGGGACGCGCTCGTCGTCGGGCCGGCGAGCGTCACCGCATCCGGCCCGACGACGAGGTTCGATGCGGGGAACGGCAGCAGCTCCTGGCGGGAGGTGCGCCCCGGCGCGAGTCGCCACTCCGGGATCCAGAACCACCGGACGAGGCCGGAGAGCTCGGCCGGCGCCTCCACCCGGTGGAAGGTCGGCAACCGGGCCGGGTAGAGCACGCCGCGGGGATCGATGGACGCCCCGGTGCCGTCGATACCGGACATCTGGCCCTCTCGTCGCGAATCTCCAAGCCATACGGCCCTGCTGGTCCGTACCGTCGCAGCATGAGCGAATCCACTGCATCGAAGACCGGTGTCACCGGCGACCACACCACCGCCGGGGTGCCTAACGGTTCCACGAGCCTGACCCCGTTCCTCGTGGTGGCTCGCGCCGCCGAGGCGATCGAATTCTACCGAGCGGTCCTCGGGGCGCGACTGGTGGACGCCACCGAGATGGGCGGCGTCGTCGTGCACGCCGAACTCGACCTCGGCGACGGACGCCTCCAACTCGGGGAACCGAACCCGGAGTACGGCTTGATCCCTGCGCCCGGCGGCGAGTCCGACTGCTACTCCCTGGGCTTCTTCTGCGCCGACGTGGATGCGGTGGTCGCGAGGGCCACGGCCGCGGGTGCGACGATCCGGGAGCCGGCCACGGACTTCGTCTCCGGCGACCGCTTCGCGTCGATCCGCGACCCGTTCGGCGTCCGCTGGTCGATCATGTCCCGCATCGAGGACCTGTCCGAGGAGGAGAGCGCTCGACGCGTGGCCGACTGGGCGGCACAGGCCGCGTCCGGTCGGAGCTGACAGACTGAGGGCATGTTCACCTGGGGTCTCTCGCTGCTCTTCCTCGCGGCCGTGTCCGGCACCCTCTCGATGGCGCGACTGATCGCGGCGAACCCCGACTCCCCGCTGCCGATGTGGCAGGGGCGGCCGCAGCGGCTCCCCCAGTTCACGATCATCCTGCGCGGACTCTCCGGCGGCCTCGGGGTGTTCGGCGTCTTCCTCCTGTGGTCGGAGATCGGGTTCTGGAGCGTCCTGCTGCTCGTCGTCGCCCTCGGCATCCCCATCGCGCTCAACATCCGGCACAACCGCCGGTTCGAGGCATAGCCGCCGTGTTCGATCGCCCATCTTCGGGCGAACGAACGCTCATTCGCCCAGAATTGGGCGAATGAGCGGCTAGGCGAGGAGCGAACCGAGCCCGTAGCCGACCAGGGCCGCGACGACCGACGCGACGAGCATGCCCAACGCGTTCGTCAATCCGGCCCGGGAACGTCCGTCGTGGAGCAGCCGGACGGTCTCGATGCTCGCTGTGCTGAACGTCGTGTACCCACCGAGCAGCCCACCCCCGAGGACGAGCCGCCACGCTTCGTCGACGACCCCGCCGAGGGCCAGCGCCGTCACGAGGCCGAGCAGGAGCGACCCGCTGACGTTGATGACGGTCGTGCCCCAGGGGTACGCGCCACCCACACGGGAGCGGATGAGGCCGTCGACGACGAAGCGGGCAGCGGCGCCGACACCGCCGGCCGCCGCGATCGCGAGGAACAGCCAGGGGGTCATGAGCGGCCACCGCCGATCCGTCGGGCGAGGACGATGCCGCTCCAGCTCGCGAGGACGCCCAGCACGACGCTCCCCACCGCGTACAGCACCCCCACGAGCGCGCTCCCCTCGAGGAGGAGGACACTGCTGTCGGCCGCGAGCGCGCTGTACGTCGTGAAACCGCCGAGGACGCCGGTGCCGAGGAAGAGGCGGAGATCGCGTCGACGGCCGTCGTCGGGCCCGCGTCGGAGGAGCGACTCGAGGAGGAGGCCGAGCAGGAAGGCGCCGACGACGTTGATGCCGAGGATGGCCACGGGGACACCGCCGATGGGCGGGATCGCGAGCGAGATCGCCTCGCGGGCGCCCGTCCCGATCGCGCCACCGAGCGCGACCATCGCGATCGTGGCGGGTTGGAGGTGCGGAGCCCGTGTCCCCGTCGGAGCGGCCGTCACCGCAGGTCGCCGGCGGGGGCGTCCCACAGCGGTTCGTCGGTGGCGCTCGGCGCGAGTGGGACCACGACCACCGGACGCGCCTGCCGATGGGCCAGCGTCGCGGCGACGGAACCGTTGAAGAACTCGAGGATGCCTTTCCGCAGGCCACGCTCCCGGGTTCCGACGATGATGGCCCGCGCGGACACCGAATCGGCGAGCCTGCCGAGGGCTCGCGCCGGATCGCCGGCGAGCTGGTTCAGCTCCCACGCGACGCCGGTGTGGTCGAGGAGACGATGCGCGGTCGCCTCGAGGCCGGGATCGGCCGGCTCCGGGTCGAAGTCGTGCAGATCGGCGTCGAACGGCAACGACGTGACGGTGCCGTCGACGTTCTCGACCACGACGAACCGGCTCGCGTCGACGTGGGCGAGGACGAGCCGGCAGGCGAAGGCCTGCGCGAACGACGCCGCCTCGATGAGCACGGTATCGGGCTGCCCCGGCGTGACACCGACCACGATCGCGGTACCCCGCTGCGCTTCGCTCATGTCGTCACTCCCCCTTCGCGCGCTTCGCGGCGGCCTTGGCCGCCTGCTTCGCCGCCCGCACCTGCGCGAGCGACTCCGGGTCAACGATGTCGGCGACGGACCGGAGACTGCCGTCCTCGCCGTAGGGTTCCGACGCCTCGCGCCAGCCGTCGGCGCTCAGTCCGTAGCGCTTGCCGAGGAGCGCGAGGAAGATCTTCGCCTTCTGCTCACCGAACCCCGGCAGGGCGAGCAGGCGCTTCAGGATCTCCGGGCCGTCGGGCGCGTCGCGCGTCCAGATCGCCTCCGCGTCGCCGTCCCAGTCGTCGACGATCGCGGCGCAGAGCCCCTGCACCCGGCCGGCCATGGAACCCGGGAACCGGTGCACGGCGGGACTCGTCTTGAAGAGGGAGGAGAACGCCTCGGGTTCTTCCCGCGCGATGGTGGCCGCATCGAAGGAGCCGAGACGATCGCGGATCTTCAGCGGGCCGGCGAAGGCTGTCTCCATGGGGACCTGCTGGTCGAGGAGCATGCCGATGAGGAGGGCGAGCGGGTCCGAGGACAGCAGCCGGTCGGCGTCCTGGTCTCCCGTGATGTGCAGGGTTCCGGTCATGCCATCATCGTCCCACCAGTCGTCGCGCAGGCCCACCCCCGGTGCGGCACGCCGTGCAGCCCGCCCGCCGAGCGGGTCCTCCCGCACGAGCGCTCCGGCCACGGGCAGCATGGTAAGCTGAACGCTAGTCTTTATCGTTCCCTGGTAGGCGAAAGCCCCGGACGCCCCGCAAGCGCGGCCGGTCAGAAAATCATGAGGGGGTCTCGCATGGGTCGTGGCCGTCAAAAGGCAAAGCACACGAAGATCGCTCGTGAGCTCAAGTCGTTCAGCCCGGACGTGAACTACAACGCGCTCGAGCGCGAGCTCACGGGACACTCCGCCGACGGCCCGAACACGGGCGTCGACGAGAGCTACGACGACGAGATCGCGAAGTGGGCTGAGTACGCCGACAAGTACGCCGACGGTGAGGCGAAGGGCGCGTAGTCGCGTCCTTCCCATTCGTCGAACGGTGTCCACCATCGGAGCCGTCACCCGCAGCTGAGGGGTTTCTCCGACGACCGTGGGCAAATGGAGTTCTGACGAGGCGGAGACTAGCCTGGACGGATGAACACCGACGAGCTCCGCAGTGCCGCCAAGAAGCGCCTGAAGGCGCAACACGATTTCAAGCAGTTCCTCGCCGTCTGGGGTGCGGTCTCCGTCCTCCTCGTCGTCATCTGGCTCCTCACGGGCGCCTGGGGATACTTCTGGCCGATCTGGCCGATCTTCGTGATGGGCATCGCGGTCCTGTTCGTCGGTCTCGACGCCTACGGGCCGTCGAAGCACATCACCGAGGACGCGATCGACGCCGAGGTCGCCCGTCTGGTCGAGAGGCAGCAGCGGCGTGCCGCGGCACGTGCGGCCGCCGCCCAGCCCACGTACGAGCAGGGTCAGCCGTACGCCGGTGGTCAGACCACCGCCTACGACCCCTCCGTCTACCAGAACGGGCAGACCGGCCAGGCGCCCGTCTACGACCCGACGCAGTACCAGCGCCAGACGGGGTCCTACGACACCGCGCAGTACCAGACCGGCCCGACGGCCGGATACGGCGCCCAGCCGTCGCCCGACTCGGCGAACCAGGCCTACACCGGCACCCAGCAGTACGGCACGCAGGAGCAGCCGTCGGCTGAGACCACTGCCGTCCCGGCTCCGCCCCGGACCACTGAGCCGACGCCGACCGAGCAGTTCGCCGCCGTCTTCTCCGGCACCGGCCTGCCGACGGCCACGGACCACGCGCCGAGCGAACCGGCCGAGTCCATCGTCCTCGAGTCCACGGCCACCGGCGACACCGAGACGGTGACGGCGGCCGCCGACGAGACGCAGGCACGACTGGACGGCGAGACGCCGGTCGAGCACGTGTCCACCGAGGGCACCGCAACCGATGGCGCCACCGACCGGGCGACGACGTCCGCCGCAGCGGCACCCGCCGCGACGGTCAGTGCACCGCGGAAGACGACGACGCGCTCGACGACACCGCGGAAGCCCGCCGCCAAGGCGGCGACGGCCGCCGGCACCACGGTCCGGAAGACGAGCTCGACCCGCGCCTCCACCGGCGCCGCCGCACCGAAGGCGACCGGGGCGAAGGCTCCGGCCACGAAGGCCGCCGGTGCGACGGGGACGAAGCGGGCCACGTCCGCCTCCGCCACGGACGGCACGCCGAAGGCCGCGACGGCCAAGGCTCCGGCCAAGCCGCGCACGACGAAGCCGAAGGTCACGCCGACCGAGGCTCCGACGACGGCCACCGAGCCGGGCACGGCCGAGTAGCACCCGCGACACGACGACGGCGCGCGATCCCCTCGGGGATCGCGCGCCGTCGTCGTTCAGGTGCGGGGGTGCAGCTGCTCAGGAGAGCTGCGAGCGCTCGACCCACTCGAGGTACTCCTCGGAGACGGTGCCCGTGACGTACTCACCGGTGAAGCAGCTCATCTCGAGGTCGCTGATGCCGGACCCCTCGAGGATGGCGGCCTTCATGTCGGCGACCTCCTGGTAGATGAGGTTGTCGGCGCCCAGCTCGCGGGCGATGTCGGGGATCTTCTTCCCGTGCGCGACGAGTTCCTGCCGCGACGGCATGTTGATGCCGTACACGTGCGGGTACCGGACGGGTGGGGCAGCAGAGGTGAACGTCACCTTGTTGGCGCCGGCGAGCCGGGCCATGTCGACGATCTCCTTCGAGGTGGTCCCGCGCACGATCGAGTCGTCCACGATGAGGATGTTCTTGCCCTTGAACTCCGACCCCATGGCGTTGAGCTTCTGGCGCACGCTCTTCTTGCGCTGGGCCTGGCCCGGCATGATGAAGGTGCGGCCCACGTAGCGGTTCTTGTAGAAGCCCTCGCGGTACTCGATGCCGAGCTTCTGCGCCACCTGCATGGCCGCGGGCCGTGAGGAGTCGGGGATCGGCATGACGACGTCGATGTCGCCCATCGGTGTGTACTCGGCGATCGTGTCGGCGAGCCGGTTGCCGAGCCGCAGCCGTGCCTCGTAGACCGAGATGCCGTTCATGACCGAGTCGGGTCGCGCGAGGTAGACGTACTCGAAGGAACACGGGACGAGCCGGGGGTTCTTGGCGCACTGACGGGAGTAGAGCTCGCCGGAGGCGGTGATGAAGACGGCCTCACCCGGGGCGATCTCGCGCACGGTCTCGTAGCCACCGGCCTCGAGGACGAGCGACTCCGAGGCGACGACCCAGTCGTTCCCGACCAGACCCGTCTGGCGCTTCCCGAGGATGAGCGGGCGGATGCCGAACGGGTCGCGGAAGGCGAGCAGCCCGTGGCCGGCGATGAGGGCGATCGTCGCGTAGGAGCCCTCGACGCGCTCGTGGACGTTCTCCACGGCGTTGAACACCTGGTCGGGGTCGAGGTCGAGGCCGCTGATCTGCCCCTGCAGCTCCGTCGCGAGCACGTTGAGGAGGAGTTCGGTGTCGCTCGTGGAGTTCACGTGACGGCGGTCGACGTGGAACAGGTCCTTGCTGAGCTCACGCGTGTTCGTGAGGTTGCCGTTGTGGATGAGCGTGATGCCGTAGGGCGCGTTCACGTAGAACGGCTGCGCCTCGCTCTCGTTGGCGGCGTCGCCCTTCGTCGCGTAGCGCACGTGCCCTAGCCCCATGTTGCCGAGCAGCGAGCGCATGTCGCGGGTGCGGAAGGCCTCCCGTACCTGACCCTTCGCCTTCACCATGTGGAAGGTGCTGCCGTCGGCGGTGGCGATGCCGGTGGAGTCCTGACCGCGGTGCTGCAGGAGCAGGAGGCTGTCGTAGACCTGCTGATTGGCAGGCTCGGTTGAGACGATGCCGACGATGCCGCACATGCGTGGGGACTCCTTGTGGTTCGTGCTGGGCGAGTGACGGAACGGAGGGAAGCGGGACGTGCGGCGGTGGCGTCAGTCGCGGTAGGCGCCGACGAGGCGGACGGCGCCGCCGTCGACCCCCTTCGCGCCCTGCTCGAAGCCGGTGAGGTCGTGGGTGGCGGCGTCTGCACCGAGGTGCACGGTGCCGACCTGCCAGGTCGCGATGCCGTCGGCCTCGAGCGCCGCGGTGATGTCGGCCGCCAGCGCGGGCGACACGACGGCGAAGAACCCGACACCGAGGTTCCAGGTGCCTTCGCTGGACTCCAGCGTGGAGCCTGCGAGGTCGCTCAAGGTGCGGAACACGGGAGCGGGGCTCCAGGTGGAGCGGTCGACCTCGGCCCAGGAGCCCTTCGGGAGGACGCGTGCGAGGTTCGCGGCGATGCCGCCGCCCGTGACGTGGCTGAGCGAGTGCACGCCGCCGGCGAACGCGGGGGCGTCGAGCAGGCGCAGGAGCGGGAGGGTGTAGAGGCGCGTCGGTTCCAGGAGGGCCTCACCGAAGGTGGTGCCGAGCTCGTCGCTGTGGTCGCTGTAGCCGACGCCCGCCTGGGCGAGGATGTGGCGGACGAGGGAGAAGCCGTTCGAGTGCAGACCGGAGGACGCGAGGGCGAGGATGACGTCGCCGTCCTCCACCCGGTGCTCCCCGAGGATCGCATCCGCTTCGACGGCTCCGGTGCAGGCTCCGGCGACGTCGTAGTCGTCGACCCCGAGGAGCCCGGGGTGCTCGGCCGTCTCGCCACCGATGAGTGCGGTACCGGTGTCGGAACAGGCGCGGGCGATGCCCGACACGATCGAGGCGATGCGCTCGGGGTGCACCTTGCCGCAGGCGATGTAGTCGGTCATGAAGAGCGGCTTCGCGCCCACCACGACGATGTCGTCGACGACCATGCCGACGAGGTCCTGACCGATGGTGTCGTGCTTGTCGATCGCCTGCGCGATCGCGACCTTCGTGCCGACGCCGTCGGTGGAGGTCGCGAGCAGCGGGCGACGGAAGGAGGTGAGCGCCGAGGCGTCGAAGAGGCCGGCGAAGCCACCGAACCCACCGAACACCTCGGGGCCGTGCGTCTTGGCGACGGCAGCCTTCATGAGGTCGACGGCGCGGTCACCGGCTGCGGTGTCGACACCGGCTTCCCGATAGGTGGTGGATGAGGTCATGACCGTCCTGAACCTTCTGCGGTGGGTGGATTCGGGGGGCCGGACTCACCTGGCTCGGCACTCGCGGGACCGGTCGGCTCCGCGTCTGCCGCGGGGGTTCCGGCTGGATGCACGTCAACTCTATCCGCTCGGACGATCCGGGTCCGTCGTGCCATCGAGCGGTCGATGAGGAGGCCGATCCCGAGGGCGGCGGCACCGAAGACCACGATGCACACGAGCAGCAGGAAGCCGAAGACCTGGGTGAGCGAGTAGTCGGGGCTCGTCGGGAACGCGAAGGTGAGGACGAGGGCCGCGATGATGCCCACGAAGGCCCCGATGACGAGGAACCGCCAGTAGCGGGGCGAGCGGCGGACGGCGACGGACCCCGAGGAGTACACGGTCGCGACCTCGGTGTCGGTGGCGGATTCGGAGGGGAGCTGAGCTTCCGGCGCTGGCTGCCCGGTGGCATCTGTCATGACTCCATTCTCCCCCACGATCCCGGCCACCGTGAACCGATGGTGAACGCAGGCCGACATCCGTCGGCGACTACGATCGAGCGGTGGACACGATCGAGACGACTGGGAGGATCCCGTCCGACGACGCGTCCGAGCAGGACGTGCTCGCGGCCGTCGTCGCCGCCGCGCGCGACGCCGGCTTCACCCTGGAGCCCGAACAGCTCGAGGTGGTGCGCCGGCTGGCGGCCTTGCCGATCGGCGGGGACGAGCCTGCACACCTGTATCTCTGGGGTGCCGCCGGTCGCGGCAAGACCTGGCTGCTCGACGCGTTCTTCGCCGCCCTCCCGACGCCGCGGAGAGGACGGGTCCACTTCCACTCCTTCTTCCGCGGGCTGCACGCCTCGATCCATCGGCTCCGCACCGAGGCCGCCGACGCCGCCCGGGCGACGGGTGAGCCCGGCGCCGGCTCCCGCGCGGCGGCCGGAGCGGTCGTGAACGCGGTCGAGCAGGCCGTCGACGAACTGCTCGACGACGTCGACGTCGTGCTCTTCGACGAGTTCCACGTGCACGATCCGGGTGACGGCATGCTCATGATCCGGCTGCTCGAGGCGCTCTTCGCCCGGCAGGTGACCCTGTTGACGAGTTCGAACTTCCGGCCGCAGGACCTCCTGCCCGATCCGGTGTACCACCACCTCTTCGAGCCGGGCATCGCGATGATCGAGGCGAACATGACCGTGGTCGAGCTCGGCGGTTCGGCGGATCACCGCCGTACCTCCCCGATCCGCAGACGCGACGGCTTCGCCCGGGGCAGCTGGTCCGTCGCCGGCGAGGCCGCGGACGCCCACCTCGCCACCCTCGGCCTCCACCGTCCCCGTCCCGACGAGGCGACGACGCTGGCGATCAGCGGGCACACCTTTCGCGCGGCCGCCGCGGGCGACGGCACCGTCTGGTTCACCGCGGCGGAGCTCCTCGAGCGTCCGACGTCCGTCGGCGACTACCTCGCCTGGACGGCGGATTACGACCGGTGGGTGCTCGACGCGCTGCCGGCGTCCCACGAGCTCACCCGTGAGGCTCGCGCCCGGTTCGTCCACCTCGTCGACGCGCTCTGCGACCTCGGCGTCGAACTGCACGTCGTCGCGGCGACCGACCGGGAGACCTTCATCACTGCTCCCGGCCTCGGCCGGGGCGGCTTCGCCCGCGACGCGGTCCGGACGCGCAGCCGGCTCGCCCTCCTGCGCGAGATCGGCTGACGGAGACTCAGCCGCGGCCTACATGCGATGGGTTACTTGCGGCTGTGTTCCAACGAGCCGGCACGCATGGCGGCCTCGTCGTTCAGGTCGACGCGGGAGGCGACGTAGTAGCTGCTCCACTTCGCCGCGTGGTACGCGGGGTTCATGACGAACCAGTACGCACGGCGCTTCCAACCGTACTGCCGGTCTCGGACGATCCGCTTCGCGTCGCGCAGGGCGCCGAACACCGTGTAGGCCACCTGACGGAACCGGCTCACGCGTGTGACGGGCTTGCCGATGCGGCGGAGCGCCGTCGTCTCATCGAAGATGCGCTTGCGGTACTCGTCG
This sequence comes from Plantibacter sp. Leaf314, assembly GCF_001423185.1. NCBI lineage: Bacteria > Bacillati > Actinomycetota > Actinomycetes > Micrococcales > Microbacteriaceae > Plantibacter > Plantibacter sp. Leaf314. The sequence continues at coordinate 1,549,770 of NZ_LMOB01000001.1, forward strand.
AGCGTGAGGTCGTTGGAGTGGATCACCCAGCCGCGCGGTGCGTACGCCTTCCGTAGGCCCGCCGCGATGATGTCGGCACCGAACGCCATGTCCTCGGAGTAGGGCAGGTCGCGGTAGGGGATGTCACCGAGCAGGAGCTCTCGCCGCGTGGCCGAGTTGACGTCGGAGTAGAACGCGAGGGCGTCGAGCAGGCCGCCGTTCCCGTCGGCGAAGCCGTCGTTCGCGAAGACCGTCGTCCCGAAGTCCGGTCCGAAGTTGCGGAAGACGTCGGTGATCTCGTACTTCAGCAGCGGGAAGCAGTTCGGGCGGGCGACCTGCTTGCCCATGACCGCGACGACGTCCATGCCGTCGGGATCGAGCGGCGCGGTGAGCTCGTGCAGCCACCGTGCATCGCCGGGGATCGCGTCGTGCGTCAGGTAGGCGACGACCTTGCCACGGGCGAGCCGGGCTGCGAGCTGGCGGGTCCTGCCGTGACCGAACTCGCTGTTCGGGATGACGTGCAGGCGGACGTCCGGATGCGCGGCGACGATGTCGAGGGTGCGGTCGGTCGACCCGGAGTCGATCACCAGGGTCTCGAAGGTGCCGTCGTACTCCTGCCCCTCGATCGCGGTGAGGATCTGCTCGAGGTACATCTCACCGTTGTACGTGGGGATGACGATCGTGGCGTCGAGCGTCGTCTCCTCGACGGCGTCGAGGGGATCGTGGGCGCCGGCGGGCTCGGCGTCGTCGGGACGGCTCGTCGCTGGGTCGATGTTGGAGGTCACCGCACCAATGTACCCGGACGCCGCTGCAGCCGGCCCGGGTGGGAGCCGCGTCGGTCGGCGGTCGGCGGCAGGGCTCAGCGCGGCAGGAGCAGGGGCACGAGACCGGAGAGGTCCGCCCGTTGCCCCGAAGCGTGGACCGTCCCTCCGGCCATCGCCGCGGCCCAGTCGATGCGGCCCGAGGCGAGGGCGAGCCAGGTGGACGCGTCCATCTCCACGACGTTCGGCGGTGTTCCCCGGGTGTGCCGCGGGCCCTCGATGCACTGCACCGCTCCGAACGGCGGCACCCGTACCTCGACGGTGTTGCCCGGCGCCCGTTCGACGAGGAGCTCCAGCAGGTACCGCACCGCGGTCGCCATGTCGGTGCGCGCCACCGGTCCGTCACCGAGCGCCTGCTCGAGGGCGGCGCGACCGACGGCGTCGGTGATCCTGGGTCTGACCATGCATCCGAGGCTAGGGCATTGCGCCTTAAGCTAGACGGGTGAAGATCCTCGTCCTCGGTTCCGGTGCCCGCGAGCACGCCATCATCAAGGCTCTCCTCTCCGAAGAGGCCGGGCACCACATCATCGCCGCCCCCGGCAACGCGGGCATCGCGGGGGATGTGACCGTGGTCGGCATCGACCAGGAGAACCCGTCGATCGTCCGCGACTTCGCCCGCGACGAAGCGGTCGACCTCGTCGTCATCGGTCCGGAGGCGCCGCTCGTCGCCGGCGTGGCCGACAAGCTGCGCGCCGCCGGCATCCCGGTCTTCGGCCCCAACCGCTCCGCCGCCGCCCTCGAGGGCTCGAAGTCCTTCGCCAAGCGCATCATGGACGAAGCCGGTGTGCCCACGGGCCGCGCCGTCCGTGCCGAGGACCTCGACGCGGCGATCGCCGCCCTCGACGAGTTCGGCGCCCCCTACGTCGTCAAGGCCGACGGCCTCGCCGCGGGCAAGGGCGTCCTCGTCACCCACGACCGCGAAGCGGCCATCCAGCACGCGACCAACTGGCTCGGCTACGGCGGCATCCTCGTGGAGGAGTTCCTCGACGGCCAGGAGGTCTCCCTCTTCTTCATCACCGACGGCGAGACGGTACTCCCCCTGTCCCCGGCGCAGGACTACAAGCGCCTGCTCGACGGCGACGCCGGGCCGAACACCGGCGGCATGGGCGCGTACTCGCCGCTGCCCTGGCTCGACAACCGCTTTGGCAGCGAGACCGCCTTCGTCGACGAGGTCCTCGAGACCGTCGCGATGCCGGTCGTCCGGCAGCTGGCCTCGGAGGGCAACCCGTTCCAGGGGCTGCTCTACGCCGGCCTCATCCTCACCGAGCGCGGCATCCGCGTAATCGAGTTCAACGCCCGGTTCGGCGACCCCGAGACGCAGGTCGTGCTGCCGCGCCTCGTGACGCCGCTGTCGGCACTCCTCCTCGGTTCGGCCACCGGCACCCTCGGCGAGCAGCCGCGCCCGGCCTTCGCCGAGGCCAGCGCCGTCACCGTGGTGCTCGCGAGCCAGAACTACCCGGAGACGCCGGTCACCGGGCGCGGGATCACCGGTCTCGACGCCGCGGTCGCGGTGGAGGGCGTCCACCTGGTGCACGCCGCGACGGCGGACGTCGACGGCGGGCTCGTCGCCACGGGCGGTCGTGTGCTCAACGTGGTGGCGCTCGGGTCGACCTTCGCCGAGGCGCGGGGCCGGGCGTACGAGGCGCTGTCGCGCATCGAGCTCGAGGGCGGGCAGTACCGCACCGACATCGCCGCACGCGTCTCCTGACGCCACGACGACCGACACCATGCCGAGCCTCACGAGTCACGACGGCACACGCCTGCACGTCGACGTCATCGGCGACGAGTCGCTCCCGCCGTTGGTCGTGCTCGCCGGCGGCCCGGCCCGCCACCCGGTCTACCTCGGCGACCTCGGCGGTCTGAGCACTCGCCGGCGGTTGATCGTCCTCCACCAGCGTGGGGTCGGCGAGTCGGACGCCGGCCCGGCCGGGACGACGGCGAGGTGGCCGGAACTCGCTGAGGACGTGGAGGCGGTCCGTCTGTGGTTGGGCCTCGACCGTTTCGAGCTGCTCGCCCACTCCGCCGGCACGCGGGTCGCGATCAGTTACGCCGCCCGGTACCCGCAGCACCTCGACCGCCTCTGCCTCGTCACCCCTCCGGCCACCTGGCTGGTGGACGCTGATGACGACAGCGCCGAGATCATCGCCCGGCACGCCGCCGCGGACTGGTACCCGGGCTTCCTCGACGCGCTCCCGGCGCTCCTCGCCGCGCCGGACTCGGCGACCGGCAACCGGCTCTTCCCCGCGGTCGCCCCCATCGCCTGGGGCGACTGGGACGAGACGGCGCAGGAGCACGAGCGACTGGGCGCCTGGCACCCGGCGGCGCAGGACGCGTTCGTCCACACGCCGACGCCCGACGAGGTCGAGGACCTCCGCGACGCGCTCCGCCACCTCGCGGCACCCGTCCTCGTCGTCGCCGGATCCGAGGACGGCCTCACCGGACTCGCACCGGTCCTCGACCTCGCGAAGCGCTTCCCGCTCGGGCAGGCGATCGTGCTCGACGGCTGCGGCCACTACCCCTGGGTCGAGCAGCCGCGGTCCTTCGCCGCCGCCGTGACCCCGTTCTTCCCCGCTGACTGAGGCCCGACCGCAAGCCCTGCCACCGAGAACCCGTCCGGTGTTGACTGGTGCGGTGCAGACGTTCCTCCCGTACCCCGACTTCCACGCCAGCGCCGAGGTCCTCGACGACCCGGCGACGCTGGACGACGTCTGGCCGGTGGCGACGGACTGATGGTGCACAGCGTCGATCTGACCTTCGACGACGAGCTCGACGCTGCCGTCCGAGCGCGCTGGCGTGCCCTGTCGGACCTCGGCCTGCCGAGCCTGTCGACGCATCAGGGCGCCAGCAACCGCCCGCACATCACCCTGCTCGCCGGGGAGACACTGGACCTGCATGGGCGGCCGGTCTTCGAGCCGTTCTCCGTCCGGCTCGGGGCGCCGCTGACCTTCCCGCGCCGATCGGGCGCGGTGCTCGCGCTCGGCGTCGTGCCGACCCTGGAACTCCTCGCGCTGCACCGTCGGGTCGCCGCCGTGGTCGAGGGTGGGTTCGACCACACGCGACCGGGAGCCTGGACGCCGCACGTCACGCTCTCCCGACGCATCGTCGCGGAGCAGACCGGAGCCGCGCTCGAGGCACTGGCCTCGCTCGGGCCGCTTCCGGACGGTGAGGTCCTCGGCCTCCGGTTCTGGAACGGCGACACCAGGACGGTCACGGAGCTCCTCGCCCCCTGACCCGCCCGGCGCCGCCGCAGCGTCCGGCTACTCCGTCTCGACCCGCGCGGCCTCGGCAGCCGCAGCGGCCTGGCCGTGCTGGGTCTCGGGCGTCGACCACGCCGCAGCCTTCGGCTTCTGGAAGAACAGGACGATGATCGCGCCGAGGAGGGCGAACCCTGCCGGGAGGAGCAGCGACTGCGACATCGCCGCGGTGAAGCCCGCGTGCAGGGCCTCGGGGAGCTCCCCGCCGGTCACCTCGCTCACGCCGCCGGTCGCCCCACCGGGAGCCGCCGGGAGTTCCGCCGCGAGTCGACCCTGGATGAGGGCGGCGATGGCTGCGCTGCCGAGGACGGCACCGATCTGACGGGTGGTGTTGAAGACACCCGAGCCGGCGCCCGCCTGGTGCTGTGGCAGACCACGGGTGGTGAGGTTCGAGACCGGACCCCACATGAACCCGTTCGCCAGGCCGAGGACGGCGCTCGGGAGCAGCAGCATGAGGATCGGCTGCTCCGGTGTCAGCAGGATCGAGTACCACCCGAGCGACAGCGCGAGCAGCAGGAGCCCGGCGAGCGCGAACCACTTCGGGTTCACGCGGTCGATGGCCCGACCGACGACCGGCGCCAGCCCGGCGGACAGCACGGCCATCGGGACGAGCATGAGCGCCGACTGCGTCGGGGTCAGCCCGCGCACCGTCTGGTAGAAGAACACGAGCGGCAGCGACAGGCTCGTCACCGTGAAGCCGATCGTCGAGATCGCCAGGTTGCCGACCGAGAAGTTGCGGTCGCGGAAGAGCGCCAGCGGGAGCAGCGGCTCGCCCTTCATGACGGCCTGCCAGACGACGAAGAGGGCCAGCACGACGACCCCCGCGATGATGAGGCTCCACACGGTGATCGGGCCGGCGATCGTCCCCCACTCGTAGCTCTGGCCCTCCTGGATACCGAACACGAGCAGGAACATGCCGAGCCCGCTGAGCACGACGCCGAGGATGTCGAAGCGGTGCGGGTGGGTGGCGAGGGCGGGCACGTTGCGCCAGACCATGATGAACCCGACGATGCCGACGGGCACGTTGATGAAGAAGATCCACTCCCAACCGAAGCCGTCGACGAGCACCCCGCCGAGGATCGGGCCGACGAGGGTCGCGACACCGGCGGTCGCACCCCAGAGACCCATGGCCGCGCCGCGGCGGTCGGGCGGGAAGATGCGCGTGATGACGGCCATGGTCTGCGGCGTCATGAGCGCGGCGCCGAGCCCCTGCACGACGCGCGCGACGATCAGCGTCTCGATGGTGCCGGAGAACCCGCACCAGAGTGACGCGAGCGTGAAGACGACGAGGCCGACGAGGTAGAGGTTCTTCGGCCCGAAGCGGTCGCCGAGGCGGCCGGTGATGAGCAACGGCACCGCGTAGGCGAGCAGGTACGCGCTCGTCACCCAGATGACGTTGTTGATGTCGGTGTCGAGGCCGCGCATGATCGCCGGGTTCGCGACCGACACGATGGTGGTGTCGATCAGGATCATGAAGAAGCCGATGACCAGGGACCAGAGGGCCGGCCACGGCCGCACCGCTCCCGGGGCCGGACCGCTGACACCCTGCGGTGGCGTGGACGAGGAGGTGGACATGGTGTCGCTTTCTGCGGGGAGGAGGAGGTCGCACGGCCTGCTCGTGGAGTGGGGCGCGGGCACCCGGCACATGCCAGGCGAGGGCGCGGGTGGAATATACGCCCATGCACCCACCCTCGCAAGCCCGCCGTCGGTCCCGCATGCCGCCGATGCAGGATACTGGTGGGGTGAGCGCATCCTCGGACACCAACGACTGGAACCACGTCTACTCGGGCAAGGTCCGAGATCTGTACGAACCGGCCGAGGGCCCCGAGGACGTCCTGCTCGTCGTGGCGAGCGACCGCGTGAGCGCCTTCGACCACGTCCTCGAACCGGGCATCCCCGGCAAGGGCGAGCTCCTCACCAGCCTGAGCCTCTGGTGGTTCGACCAGCTGCGGGACGTCCCGAACCACCTCGTCCCCGACCACCGACTCGACGCCTCGGGTGTCGCCGTCGCGACGATCCCCGACGCGTTCGCCGGCCGGGCGATGCTCGTCCGGAAGCTCGACATGTTCCCCGTCGAGTGCGTCGTGCGCGGCTACCTGACGGGCTCCGGTTGGAAGGAGTACGTCGCCAGCCGCACCGTCTGCGGCATCCCCCTGCCGGACGGACTGCGCGACGGCGACCAGCTGCCGGAGCCGCTCTTCACGCCCGCGTACAAGGCACCGCTCGGCGAGCACGACGAGAACATCTCGTTCAGTCGCATGGTCGAGCTCATCGGCGAGGACGACGCGGTCGCCCTGAAGGATCTGTCCCTCGAGATCTACCGGACGGCGTCGATGACCGCCGAGCGCCACGGGGTGATCCTCGCCGACACGAAGTTCGAGTTCGGCCGGAACCCGGAGACCGGCGTCATCACCCTCGGGGACGAGGTGCTCACCTCCGACTCCAGCCGGTACTGGGATCGCGACGTCTACCTCGCCGGCGACGACCCCACCGAGCGCATGGCCAGCTTCGACAAGCAGATCGTGCGCAACTGGCTCGCCCACAACTGGGACCAGCACGACGAGGCGACCCCCACGCCGCCGACGCTGCCGTCCGAGATCGTCACGCAGACCGCGGCACGGTACCGCGAACTCCTCGAACGCCTCACGGGCCTCCCGCACGCTCGCTGACCACGGCGAGGGTCTCGCCGACGGCAGCTCAGCTCAGCGCAGGCCGCTCAGAGCATGCGTCGACGGGCTCGGAGTCGCGCACCGTCGGCCGCGATGGCCTGTGCGTCGGGCAGCGGCCCCTCCGGCACGATGACGCCCATGAGCTGGGCCGTCTTCTCGAGCGCGTCGCGCGCGTCGTCGGCAGCGAGCTGCGCCTCGACGAGGTCGCACTCGTCGTCGGCTCCCACCTCGCGTCGAGCCGCGCTGCGCTCCATCAGCTCGCGCTGCAACCGTTCGGCGGTGGCGTACATGCGGGTGAGCGTCCAGAGTGACGTCCAGGAGACGTCGTCGCTCAGGCCGATCAGGTGGTCGTTGAGCGGGTCGACCCAGCGCGATGGCTGGTGACCGCCGTCCAGCCGACGATGGTGGTTCCGCCGCTCGGCCCAGACGAGCAGGAGGACGGCGACGAGGATCACGCCGAGCAGTGCGCCGACGACGTCGAGTCCCGGGGCCCATTCCGGGTCGAAGCCGGGGAGTGAGACGGACCGGGTCTCGTCGTGGACGAGCATCCACTCCACGAGCACACCCACGGCCGCACCGACGATGAAGCCGACCAGAAGGAGGAACGTGCCGAGGAGGATGGTGATCCGACGTCGGAGCTGGTGGACGCGCTCCTGACCCGCGGTGAGCTCGCCTCGTTCCGCGAATGGATCCACGATCATGAGGCGGCCACCCACCCGGACCACACCGGGGTGGCGAGTCGTGACCGTCATGGCCCGAGGATACCCCACAAGGTGGGTGATCCGGGGCGTTTCGGGGCTCGGGATCGGCGGGAATCCGCGGAAAAGCCAGTGTGCTGGCCCCCGGAATGGGGGGCGCCCGAAGGGGTCACGTCGTGCGACGGCGATGGCCGGGCGGCGCACCGAGTCATGCGCGGCTCCGAGCGCTGGTGACTCAGGGCCGTACCCCGACCCGGGGGAACGCACCGGACGCGGCGGCGATGAGCGCCTCATCGACGTCGTCCAACGCGAACTCGGCACCGACCAGCTCGGCGAAGGGGTAGCGGCGCCACGCCCCGGTCAGGAAGTCGACGGCTCGCTGCAGGTCGCGCGGCCGGGAGTCGTGCACGCCGCGCACGGTCAGGAGACCGCGCACGATGCGTTCGGCGTCGATGCCGAGCGGCGCGCCGGGTGACTCGCTGCCCACGAGCACCGCGGTTCCGCCGATCGACAGCGCGCCGATCGCGGCGTCGACGCCGCTCGCCTCACCGGACACCTCGAGGGCGACCGGGAAGCCCTCGACACCCGCCGCGAGACGCGCGAGGTCGAGGTGCTCGGCCTCGCCGGCGGCCGGGTCCACGGTCGCGACCGCCCCGAAGCGCCCGGCGAGCGAGCGACGGGCCGGATCGGGGTCACTCACCACGACGCGCGCGCCGGCGTCCGTCGCGATGGCCGTGACCGTGAGCCCGAGCATCCCCGCGCCGGTGACGAGGACCGCGGTTCCGGTCAGGTCGCGCCCGGCGGCGTCGAGTGCGGCGATCGCGGTGGCCGTTGCACAGGAGGCGGGTGCGAAGACGGCGGCGGGCGGCGTCTCCCCGACGATGACGATGGCCGTGCCCTCGAGGAGCTCGACGTGGGTCGCGAACCCACCGCTCAACTCCCACCCGCGATGCACGCGGTCGTGTCCGTACGTGGCGCGTCGGCGGCAGGTCTGCTGGAGGTCGGCGGAGCACCGGTCGCAGACGCCGCAGCTCACGACGACCGACCACACGACGCGCATGCCGGCCACGAGGAGCGTGCCGTCCATCGCCGTCACCGGGCCGCCGACCGCGACGACACGACCGACCTGTTCGTGCCCGAGGACGAGGGGCGTCGCCGCTTCACGGTGCCCCAGGACGGTGTGGACGTCGGAGCCGCACACCGTCGCGAGCTCCACCTCCACGAGCACGTCTCCCGACCCGAGGGTGACACCCGGGACCGCCATCGCCTGGTGACGCGTGCCGGGCCCCTGCCAGACCATGGCGACGGGCGACGGCCGGACGAAGACGTCCTTGCCGACGTGAGCGGTGAGCGTCGTGTGCATGGTTCCCCCGTTGCCGTCTCCGCCACGCTATGAGTGGCACCCGAACAGGGCCGGGACGCCCGGTGAACAGCAGGTGAACCAGCGGCGACGGATGCGACCGACCGCCTCAGCGCCACGGCTCGAACGCCTCGGGCCACCAGCCCTAGACTGCTGTGACCCACTGTCCCGATGAGAGCAGGCGAGCTGACATGCCCCTCGATCCGATCTTCGTGGAACGGGCGCGGACGCACCGTGCCTACCTCATCTCGAGTGCGCTCGAGCAGGCGAAGGCGTTCTTCCTCCGGCCGAAGACGACGACCGTGAAGCGGCCGCAGCCGACCCCGGACACGACGCCGGAACCTGGTCGACCGAAGCAGCCACCGAAGACGACGGCGGCCACCACCACGGCGGCCCCTCGCCGGAAGAAGACCCGCAAGCAGCATCGCAAGGCGGCCCTCAACTGGGACAAGAAGGAACTCGCGACGGTCGGTGTGCCCGGCCCGGCCTTGCGCATCGAGGAGCACACCGTCCCCGTCACCGGGTTCCCCGACGTCCGTGTGCGGCTCTACTACCCGCCGGGCTCCGACGCCGGTACGCCGGTGCCCGCCGTCCTGTCCTGCTTCGGTGGTGCGTTCCGGATCGGCGGCATCGACTACCCGACGACCGACGCGGGCTTCCGGCGGCGGGCGGCGGACGCGGGCGTCGTGATCGCGGCCGTCGACTACGCACTCGCGCCGGAACACCGGTACCCGACGCAACTCGAGCAGGCCCATGCGGCGCTCGAGTGGCTCTTCACCGAGGCGAGGACGCTCGGGGTCGACGCCGAACGCATCGCCGTGGCCGGGGTGTCGGCCGGCGGCAGCATCGCAGCGGCGCTCACCCTGCTGAATCGCGAACGCGGCCGGCGCCCGGTCCGTCTCCAACTGCTCGAGGTGCCCGTCACCGACCTCACCGGAGGCCACATCGACCTCCGACCCGTCCGTGAGATGGGCATTCCGCGCTTCTTCGCGATCAAGGAGCTGCGGTCCGTGGCGAAGACGTACCTCCTCGACCGCCGTCAGGCGAAGGAGCCCCACGCGTCGCCGCTGCTCGCCCGTTCGCACGCCGACCTCCCGCGCGCGGTGATCCTCACGGCCGAATACGACCCGCTGCGCGGCGACGGTGCGGCGTACCTCGCCGCCCTCCGGGCCGACGGCGTCGACGCGAGCGGGGTGCTCTACCTCGGCGCGACGCACGACACGCCCATCTTCGGCGGGGTGCTGCCGACCGCGCGCCGCTGGCACGACGACGTCGTCACCGCGCTCCGCTCGCTCCACGACGAGCCCCCGGTGGCCTCGGGCGAGTAGCCGACCGGACGCACGCTGGTCAGTCCCGCGCGCTGCCCGAGCCTGAGCCCGAGCCCGAGCCCGCATCCTCGAGACTCACGAGCGCGAGCCAGACCTCCGTCCGCGCCGCGAAGGTGTCGAGTGGGCGCTCCAGCAGCCGCTCCACCCTGGTGATCCGGTTCCGCAGCGTGTGCCGATGGATCCCGAGGCGTTTCGCGGCCGGATCCCACTGGCCGTTGGCCTCGAGCCACTGCCGGAGACTCTCGACGAGTGCTGAGCCCTCCTCGCGGTCGGCGAGCAGCACGGGCCCCAGGAGGTCCTCCGCGACCGGACGTGACCGTGCGGCGTCGAGGAGGCCGGTCATCCCACCGACCGCGAGCGCCCCGAACCGCTCGATCGACCGTCCCTCGGCCGCCGCCTGCGCGTGGGCCGACACCGCCTGGCCGACACCGAGGGCGAGGTCCGCGAGTCCGACCGCACGGGACAGCCCGAGATGACGGCCTGGCGTGCCGCCGAACAGCCCCTCAAGCACGGCGTCCAAGCCGGGCGTGTCGGAAGCGATCAGGGACAGTCGGCCGTCGTGTTCCGCCACGAACAGGTCCCCGACGGCGAGCGCCGCGGCACGCTCGAGCTCGCTGAGCAACGCCTCCCGGCCGTCGTCGGCGGCGGTGGCCACGCCGACGCGGACGGCGCCCGACGGGAGGGGCGTCGCGAGTTCCTCGGCGACGGTTCCGGCGGCATCGGACTCACCGGCGAGCAGCAACCGCCAGACGCCGAGCCGTAACGCTCGACCGGCCCGTCCGAGCGCCCCGCCCTGTTCCAGGGTGAGGCCCGTGATCGCGACGACGGAGGTCACGACGCCCTGGGCAGCGGCGTCGAGCGGGCCGTCGGCGCCGCCGATCGCGAGCACCCCACGGAGGTCGCCGCGGCGGCCGAGCGTCTGCAGCGAGACCGTCCCGCTCGGGCTCGTGAACGTCGCCCCGGATCGCTGGCCGCGTCGGAGGAGCCCCTGCGCCTCCTCCGCGACCCGCTCGACGAGGCGGTCTCGGCCGCGGAGCCGCCCTCCGTCGGCAGCGGCGTCGGCGATGGTCGCGGCATGGGCGTCGAGCAGCACGACCCAGGCGCCGAGCGCGCGGGCGAGCTCGGTCACGACCGCGTGCGAGGCGTCCGGGCGGAGCGCCGCGAAGGCGATGGACCGCTGGGCGGCGAGGGCCCAGGCGTCCCGTTCCCGGTCGGCTTCGGCGATGAGGTCGGCGGCGTAGCGGATGACCGCGATGAAGGGTGTGCGGTAGGGCACCTCGAACAGCGGGACGCCGTGCTCGGCACAGGCCTGGGCGAGTTCCGACGGCGGGCCGGCGGTGATGACCTCGGTGCCGAACCCGAGGGCGGCGACGCCCGCCGCGGCGAGGCGTGCCACGTACGCCTCCACCTGCGTGGCGGACACGGCCGTGCCGAACTGGGTGCCGGTCGTCAGGACGATCTGGTCCGCGATCAGGAACGGGGTCGGGTCCGGGAGGTCGGAGCTCGACACCCACGCCACCGGACGCTCGAGCGATCCGGCCGTCCCGGCGACGACGAGTCGGAGACCGAGGGCGTGACGATCGAGGAGGTGCTGCAACGACGGGGCCATGGCGTGAGTCTACGTCGCTGTGCCAATCCGTCCAATGGTGATGCTCAACATCGACGAACTGTCGAGTGTCCCGGGGATCGGCGCTGCCTAGCATGGCTGCATCACGAGCGGTCGACGTCGAGCAGCGGCGGCCGACCGCCAGATCGAACGGAGCATCGATGACGAGCATGAGCAGCGCCCCCACGACCGACGTCCTCGGCGGACCTGCACTCCCACAGGAACGTCGTCTCGTCACCGCCATCCCCGGACCGATCTCCGAAGAGCTCATGGCCAGGAAGCACGCCGCGGTGGCGTCCGGGGTCGGCACCACGATGCCCGTCTTCGCAGCGGGCGCCGGCGGCGGAGTCCTCGTCGACGTCGACGGCAACTCGCTCATCGACCTCGGGTCCGGGATCGCCGTGACGGGTGTCGGCAACAGCAACCCACGCGTGGTCGAAGCGGTGACCCGTCAGCTGCAGGAGTTCACCCACACCTGCTTCACGATCACCCCGTACGACTCCTACGTCGAGGTCGCCGAAGCCCTGAACCGACTGACCCCCGGCGACCACGCGAAGCGCACGGCGCTGTTCAACTCCGGCGCGGAAGCCGTCGAGAACGCCGTGAAGATCGCGCGGAGCCACACGAAGAAGCAGGCGGTCGTCGCGTTCGACCACGCCTACCACGGCCGCACGAACCTCACGATGGCCCTCACCGCGAAGTCCATGCCGTACAAGAGCGGCTTCGGGCCGTTCGCCTCCGAGGTGTACCGCGCGCCACTCTCCTACCCGTTCCGTGACGGCGGGCTGTCCGGTGCCGAGGCGGCGCAGCGGGCGATCACGCAGATCGAGAAGCAGATCGGCGCGGACAACCTGGCCGCGATCATCATCGAACCCATCCAGGGCGAGGGTGGCTTCATCGTCCCGGCGGACGGCTTCCTCCCCGCCCTGCTCGACTGGGCCCGCGCGAACGACGTCGTCTTCATCGCCGACGAGGTGCAGACCGGGTTCGCCCGCACCGGCGCCATGTTCGCGTCCGAGCACTTCGGTGTCGTGCCGGACCTCATCATCACCGCCAAGGGCATCGCGGGCGGGCTGCCGCTCTCGGCCGTGACCGGACGTGCGGACATCATGGACGCCCCGCACGCCGGCGGTCTCGGCGGGACCTACGGGGGGAACCCGCTCGCCTGCGTCGCCGCGCTCGCCGCCATCGAAGCGTACGAGGAGGACGACCTCGCCGCTGCGGCCCGAGCGATCGAGACGCGCATCGTGGACCGGTTCACCGCCGCGCAAGCGACCGACCCGCGCATCGGCGACATCCGCGGACGCGGTGCCATGATGGCCGTCGAGTTCGTCGACCCGGCCACCGGCGAACCGGATGCGACGCTCACCGCGCGCGTCGCGAAAGCCTCGCACCAGGCCGGCGTGATCGTGCTCACCTGCGGCACCTACGGCAACGTGGTCCGGTTCCTCCCGCCGCTCACCATCCCACTCGAGCTGCTCGACGAGGGACTCGACGTCGTGCTCGAGGCACTCGCCACGAGCTGACGCCGCACCCTTCGACGAGCGGTCCCTGAGCCGGTCGAAGGGCGGAACGGCACGAGCCCGCTCCCCAGCACCCCGGCGACTCCACGACATCGCAACCCCGCTCACCGAGCTTGTCGAGGGGCACGCACGCTGAAACACTGTCACCGACGCCATCGACCCCAGCAAGGAGCTCCACCCATGACCGATGCACGCGAAACCGAACTGCTCAGCAAGGTCCCGAGCGGCCTCTTCATCGGCGGCGTCTGGCGCGACGCGTCCGACGGGGGCACCCTCACCGTCAGCGACCCGTCCACGGGCGACGTCATCAAGACCATCGCCGACGCCTCGGTCGCCGACGGCACCGCCGCGCTCGACGCCGCCGTCGCCGCGCAGGACGACTGGGCGGCGACCGCACCCCGTACGCGTTCGAACATCCTCAGGAAGGCGTTCGACCTCCTCCAGGAACGCCGGGACGAGTTCGCGCTGCTCATGACGCTCGAGATGGGCAAACCGCTCGCCGAGGCGAACGGCGAGGTCACCTACGGCGGCGAGTTCCTCCGCTGGTTCTCGGAGGAGGCCGTCCGCATCTCGGGCCGCTACGGCTCCAACCCCGAGGGCACCGGCATGATGACCGTCTCGCAGCACCCCGTGGGGCCCTGCTTCCTCATCACACCGTGGAACTTCCCCCTCGCGATGGCGACCCGCAAGATCGCACCGGCGCTCGCCGCCGGGTGCACCGTCGTCGTGAAGCCGGCGGAGCTCACCCCGCTGACGACCCTTCACTTCGTGAAGCTCCTCGAGGACGCCGGTCTCCCGGCGGGGGTCGTGAACGTCATCACCACGGCCAGCTCCTCGGCCGTGTCCGCACCGATCATCGCCGACCCGCGCCTCCGGAAGCTCAGCTTCACCGGCTCGACGCCGGTGGGCCAGAAGCTCATCGAGCAGTCGGCGAAGAACGTCCTCCGCACCTCCATGGAACTCGGCGGCAACGCCCCGTTCGTGGTGTTCGAGGACGCCGACCTGGACAAGGCCGTGGACGGCGCGATGGCGGCGAAGTTCCGGAACATCGGACAGGCGTGCACCGCGGCGAACCGCTTCATCGTCCACCGCGACGTCGCCGATGAGTTCGCCAAGCGGGTCACCGAACGGGTGCGCGCGTTCCGTATCGGCCGCGGCACCGAGGACGGCGTGACGATCGGCCCGCTCATCGACGACCGCGCCGTCACGAAGGCGAAGACGCTCGTCGCCGACGCCGTCGGACGTGGCGCCCAGGTGCTCACCGGTGGCGAGGCCGTCAAGGGCGCCGGGACGTTCTTCCAGCCGACCGTCGTCACGGGTGTCGTCCCGGGGTCCGACATCCTCCGCGAGGAGATCTTCGGCCCGGTCCTCGCGATCGTCCCGTTCGACGACGAGGACGACGCCGTCCGCCTCGCGAACGACACCGAGTACGGCCTCGTCTCCTACGTCTTCACCACCGACCTTGCGCGCGGACAGCGCATGATCGGCAGGCTGGAGACCGGCATGATGGGCCTGAACGTCGGCGTCATCTCCAACGCGGCGGCGCCGTTCGGCGGGGTCAAGCAGTCCGGCATCGGCCGAGAGGGCGGGCTCGAAGGCATCCACGAGTACCTGTACCCGAAGTACACCATGACGCCCATCGACTGACGGTCGCCACCACCGGACCGACGGACGACGACCGAAAGCGTCGCCGTCCGTCGGATCGACCGTCGAGATCGACACCGACGGTTCCATCCGACAGCGCGAACCGCCATACTCGACTATCGACGTGGATCCCGACCGGGTCACCCACCCGAGCGTCCCGGTCCCCGAGCACCACCCCGGTCCACCCGCACCACCCGATCCCCGAGCACCACCCCGGTCCCTGAGCTTGTCGCAGGGCCACGAACAGGAAGACACCTCATGAGTGCTATCGAACGCGACGTCGTCATCATCGGCGCCGGGGCCTCCGGGCTCACCGCCGCCACCAAGCTCCGCGCAGCCGGCCTGTCCGTCGCCGTCCTCGAGGCTCGCGACCGCGTGGGTGGCCGCCTGTGGACGAACCACATCGACGGCGCGATGCTCGAGCTCGGCGGGCAGTGGGTCTCCCCCGACCAGACGGCGCTCCTCGCCACGCTCGACGAGCTGGGACTCGACACCTACTCTCGCTACCGCGAGGGCGACAGCGTCTACGTCAACGCCGACGGCGTGCGCACCCGCTTCACGGGCGACATCTTCCCCGTGGCCGAGTCGACGGCCGCCGAGATGGAGCGACTGATCACCCTCCTCGACGAGCTCGTGGAACAGGTCGGGGTCACCGAGCCGTGGGCGCACGAGAAGGCGACCGAGTACGACCGCATCTCCTGGAGCGCCTGGTTGGCGGAGCAGACGGACGACGTCGAGGCGCGCGACAACATCGCCCTGTTCATCGCGGCCGCGATGCTCACGAAGCCCTCGCACTCCTTCTCGCTGCTGCAGGCACTGCTCATGGCGGCGTCGGCGGGTAGCTTCACCCACCTCGTCGAGGCGGACTTCATCCTCGACAAGCGGGTCGTCGGCGGCCTGCAGCAGGTCCCGATCAAGCTCGCCGAGGCCCTCGGCGACGACGTCCACCTGTCCTCCCCCGTCCGACGACTCGAGTGGTCCGACGCCGGCGTCTCCGCCGAGGCCGACAAGGTGACGGTGAACGCCCGCTACGCCATCATCGCGGTCCCGCCGAACCTGTACTCGCGGATCGACTTCCAGCCGCCGCTGCCGCGACTCAGCCACCAGATGCACCAGCACATGTCGCTCGGTCTCGTCATCAAGGTGCACGCGGTGTACGAGACGCCGTTCTGGCGCGAGGACGGGCTCTCCGCGACCGCGTTCAGCCCGTACGAGCTCGTGCACGAGGCGTACGACAACACCAACCACGAGGACCCGCGCGGCACCCTCGTCGGGTTCGTCTCGGACGAACGCGCCGACGAGGTCTTCAAGCTGAGCGCCGAGGAGCGCCGGGAGCGCATCCTCACCTCGCTCTCCCACTACTACGGCGAGCAGGCACTGTCGCCCGTCGTGTACTACGAGAGCGACTGGGGCAGCGAGGAGTGGACCCGCGGCGCATACGCGGCCAGCTTCGACCTGGGCGGCCTGTCGCGATACGGCGCCATGCAGTCGACGCCCGTCGGACCGATCTTCTGGTCGACGAGCGACCTCGCGGCCGAGGGCTACCAGCACGTCGACGGCGCGATCCGCAAGGGCGCCGACACCGCCGCAGCGATCATCGCCCGGCACCAGGGGTAGCGTCTCCCGGTCCCTGACCTTGTCGAGGGGCCACCCCCGTCGATACCCTGCACCAACGAAACACCCGCACACCGCCGTGCAGTCCGGCACCTTCGCACCCGATCGAAAGCGAACACCAGATGAGATACATCGTCGGCTACACAGACACTCCGGCCGGTCGCGATGCGCTCGCGCTCGGCATCAGGATCGCGAGGACGACGGGCGCCCGTCTCGACATCGTCCTCGTGCTCGCCAACGAGGAGCGGCCGACGATCACGCCGGCCGACCCCGGTTATGAGCGGTTCCTGCGCGAGACCGCCGAACGCTGGCTCGCGGAGGCCTTGGCCGCCGTCCCGTCCGACGTCATGGCGAAGACCCACCTGGTCTACGACGAGTCGTTCGCGGAGGGGCTGCTGGAGGCCTCCCGCATCCTCGAGGGCGGTCTCATCATCATCGGCGCGGCCCGCGGCGGGCTCCTCGGGCGCTTCACTCTCGGCAGTGTCGCGAACACCCTCCTCCACTCGGCGGTCGTGCCGGTCGCCCTCGCACCGGTCGGGAGCCGCGACCTCCTCGAGGCGCAGCCCACGGGCGGCACGGTGAGCCGCATCACCTGCGCCATCGGCACCAGGGCCGGCGCACACCAACTGCTCGACGCCGCGATCGTCGTCGCGAAGAACGCGGTCATCCCGCTCCGCCTCGTGTCACTCGTCGCCCTCGACCAGCCGGAGGGCGCCGAGCACCCCGAGGCGACCACCCGGGCCGAGGCCCATGCGGCCGAGGTGCTCGCGTACGCGACCGAGCACCTGCCGTCCGACGTCGACGTCACCACGGAGATCGCCTCGGGCACCCGCATCGAGGACGCCGTCGCCGGTCTCGACTGGAAGCCGGCGGAGATCGTCCTCGTCGGCTCCAGCCGGCTCGCCACCCCGAAGCACCTCTTCCTCGGCTCCACCGCAGCGAAGATGCTGCGCGAGCTCCCCGTACCCATGGTGGTCGTGCCCCGCGACTCCGTGCTGACCCTCGGAGACCCGACATGACTCCTCCCGAATCCACCCCGGCGCGCGACGTCGCCCACCCCGAGACGACGGCGACCGGCGCCCTCTCCAAGAAGGGACTCGGCGCCGGGACCGTCGGCCTCGTCGGTGCGATCGTCATCGGCATCTCGTGCATCGCGCCCGCGTACACCCTCACCGGGGCACTCGGCCCGACGGTCGCCGAGGTCGGCACCCATGTGCCCGCGATCTTCCTCGTCGGCTTCATCCCGATGCTGCTCGTCGCCTTCGGCTATCGCGAACTCAACAGCCGCATGCCGGACTCCGGCACCTCGTTCACGTGGGCGACCCGCGCCTTCGGCCCCTGGGTCGGGTGGATGGCCGGGTGGGGCCTCATCGCGGCGACGATCGTCGTGCTCTCCAACCTCGCCGGCATCGCCGTCGACTTCTTCTACCTGATGCTGTCGCAGATCTTCCAGAACCCCGACATCGCCGGCCTGACGTCGAACCCGTTCATCAACGTCATCACGTGTCTCGCATTCATGCTCGGGGCGACGCTCATCTCCTACCGCGACATGCAGACGACGCAGAAACTCCAGTACGTGCTCGTCGGCTTCCAGCTCCTCGTCATGGTGCTGTTCGGCATCATCGCGTTCGCGCACGTCGCGGGCGGCGACGCGTTCGACGCCCTGCCGATCTCACTCGACTGGTTCAACCCCTTCGCGGTCGGCTCGTTCAGCGCGTTCGCCGCCGGCCTGTCGCTCTCGATCTTCATCTTCTGGGGTTGGGACGTCACCTTGACGATGAGTGAGGAGACGAAGGGGTCGAGCTCGACGCCCGGCAAGGCGGCCACCGCCACCGTCGTCATCATCGTCGTCCTGTACCTGTTCCTGTCGGTCGCCCTCATCAACTACGCGGGTGTCGGCGACGGCGAGTTCGGACTCGGCAACGAGGACATCCAGGGCAACGTGTTCTTCTCGCTCGCCGGTCCCATCCTCGGCCCGTTGGCGGTCCTCGTGTCGATCGCCGTACTGTCGTCCTCGGCGGCCTCCCTGCAGTCGACCTTCGTCTCGCCGGCGCGCACCCTGCTCGCCATGGGCCACTACGGCGCCCTGTCGCCGAAGTTCTCCAAGGTGCACCCGAAGTTCTTCACGCCCGGCTACGCCACGATCGTCTCGAGTGTCGTCGCGTCGGTGTTCTACGCGGTCATGCGCTTCATCTCCGAGGACGTGCTCTGGGACACGATCACCACGCTCGGCATGATGATCTGCTTCTACTACGGACTCACCGCGTTCGCGTGCGTCTGGTACTTCCGGAAGCAGTGGTTCTCGAGCGTGCGGAACTGCTTCTTCCAGTTCGTCGCCCCACTCCTCGGCGGACTCATCCTGGGGGTGCTGTTCTTCACGACGATCATCGAGAGCGCCGACCCGTCCTACGGTTCGGGGTCGAACATCGGTGGTGTCGGCCTCGTGTTCATCCTCGGCATGATCATCATCGTGGCGGGCATCGTCATCATGCTCATCCAGGCGAAGCTCCGGCCCGACTTCTTCCGCAACAAGACCCTCGCACGCGGCATCGCGGGTGACGCGAACGAGGCGGACGCCGCACTGCCCGAGTGACCGATCGAGCCCGACACCCGTCCGACGCATCGCATCGGACGGGTGTCGTTCGCTCGACGCTAGACTGTTCGCATCCCCGCCGCGTCGCAACGAAAGAGACCTCCGTGCCGACCATCGTCGTAGAAGTCATGCCGAAAGCCGAACTGCTGGACCCCCAGGGCAAGGCCGTCGCCGGCGCCCTCGCGCGTCTCGGCAAGAGCGAGTTCACCGATGTCCGCATCGGGAAGCGCTTCGAGCTGACGGTCGAGGGCCCCGTCACCGACGCGACGCGCGCGACCGTGCAGCAGATCGCCGACGACATCCTGTCGAACGCCGTGATCGAGGACGTCGTGGCGATCCACTACCCCGAGGGCTCCGAGGCATGACCACCCGCGTCGGCGTCATCACCTTCCCGGGCTCGCTCGACGATCGCGACGCCCAGCGCGCCGTCCGCATGGCCGACGCGGAGCCCGTCGCGCTCTGGCACGGCGACCACGACCTCAAGGGTGTCGACGCGGTGATCCTCCCCGGCGGGTTCAGCTACGGCGACTACCTGCGGGCCGGCGCGATCGCCGCCGTGTCGCCGATCATGACGGAACTCAAGGAGGCGGCCGCGAAGGGCATGCCCATCCTCGGGATCTGCAACGGCTTCCAGATGCTCGTCGAGGCGCACCTGCTGCCCGGTGGCCTCATCCGGAACGCCCACCAGCAGTTCATCCGTCGCGACCAGCTGCTCACGGTCGAGAACGCCGACACCGCTTGGACCCACCAGTTCTCGAAGGGTCAGGAGATCACGATCCCCCTGAAGAATGCGGACGGTGGCTACATCGCCGACGCCGAGACGCTCAAGCGCGTCGAGGGCGAAGGGCTCGTCGCGTTCCGCTACGCGGGCGTCAACCCGAACGGCTCGCTCGACGACATCGCCGGCCTCACGAACCCGGCCGGCAACGTGGTGGGGCTCATGCCGCACCCCGAGCACGCCATCGAGCCGGGCTTCGGGCCCGACACCCCGCTCGCCATGCGTTCCGGCGTTGACGGCCTCGCCTTCTTCACCAGCGCGGTGCAAGCCCTCCAGGCCGTCTAGCCAGCACGCGTCGTCTCCACGCCCGTCCCGATCCGTCGGGGCGGGTGTGTTTGCGTCGACGAAGCGACTTCCGGTCCCTGAGCCCACCCCGGTCCCTGAGCCTGCCCCGGTCCCTGAGCCTGTCGAAGGGCACCACCAGCTACCATCGTCACTGGTCGGACCAATCGAGGGGGCAGCATGTCGGAGCCGCTCGAGGCGCTCGTGGGGAGGCTCGTGGAGCTGGCCACGCCGGAACCCGGCACCACCGCGCGGCGACTGCCACCGGAACGTGAGCTCGGCGAAGCACTGCAGATGAGTCGCGGAGCGCTCCGCGAACACCTGGCCGTGCTCGAACGGCTCGGTTTCCTGCATCGCACCCAGGGCAGAGGCACCTACATCGATGCCCCGGGCGACGACTTCGTCCGCAGTTGGTTCACGATCTCCCGACAGCTCGGGTACCTCACGGATGCCCAGTTCGCGCGGTCGCGGATGCTGCTGGAGGAGACCGTCGCGGAGGCCGCCGCAGGCTTGGTGGGCGACGAGCAGGTCGAGCTCTTGCGCGCAGACGTCGACCGCATGATCGCCGCGACGCTCGCTGGGGACCACGACGCGGCGCTCGAGGCGGATGTCACCTTCCACAGTCGCCTGAACGCGATCGTCGACGACCCGATCCTTCGGCTCATGCACGAGGGCTTCAGCCATGTGCTGCGCGACACGATCCGGCAGCGTCGGCTCCGGGCGATCGAGGTGGAGGAGCCGGATGACCGCGGCGTGCGGCGGACGGACAGCGTGCATCACGCCGTTGTCGACGCCTTGGCGGCTCGTGAGCCCGACGCCGCGAGACGTGCGATGCGTCAGCACTTCGAGGACTGGTTGCAGCTCGGCGCCGACGACCGCCCGCGCTGACCGGCTCGCGACCCCGGACCGGGACCCGTTCCGCTCACCGAGCTTGTCGAGGTGCCCACGGCGGACCTCCATCAAGCGCACCCTTCCCTCTCCGAGCCGGTCGGTGAGGCGCGAGTCTCGGTCCCTGAGCCTGTCGAAGGGCTCCGTGAGGGCACTTCGACAAGCTCAGTGACCGGGAAGCTGTGCGCCGGCGATGCCAGTCCCAGAGACTCGCGCACCGCCTT
The DNA here is from genome assembly GCF_001423185.1 of Plantibacter sp. Leaf314. Taxonomy (NCBI): domain Bacteria; kingdom Bacillati; phylum Actinomycetota; class Actinomycetes; order Micrococcales; family Microbacteriaceae; genus Plantibacter; species Plantibacter sp. Leaf314. The sequence continues at coordinate 1,571,031 of NZ_LMOB01000001.1, forward strand.
CGGCGTTCGGTCCCTGAGCTTGTCGAAGGGCCCACGGAGAAGCGTCCACCACCGGGGTTGCTCAGCATCTGGAATGTCAGTGGTCCATGGTGGACTGGAGTCATGACCGAGAGCACCACTTCCGCAGTTCGAGCTGGCGACGAGTACGCCATGCAGCTCGCGGAGTTCTCGGACGAGTACGCGGACATCTGCCGGCAGCAGGCCGTGCTTGCCGCTCGGGCGGCGCGACTCCTGGCTCGCTCGGCGGCCTACGCCGACGCCCTCGCCGACTCGGTCGTCCCGGCCGTGTACCCACCCGCGGAACGGCAGGCCCTCTCCCGCCGATCCACCTGCGCGGCGCTCGCCATGGCTACGCGAACGCCCGAGCAGACGGTTCAGCGGGCGACGAACGAAGCGGAACGGCTCGTGAACGAGGCACCCGCAGTGCTCGCTTCGCTCGAGGCCGGTCGCATCTCCGCCCCGCATGCCCAGACCATCGTCGACCAGCTCAGCGACGTGCCGACCGCGGGTCGGGCGGCGTTCCTGGCGGCAGTGTTGCCAGTTGCAGAACGGTCCACCAACGCGAACCTTCGGAAGCGCGCCCGCGTCCTGCGCGAGCGCCTCCACCCCGAGTCGATCACCGCCCGAGCCCAGCGGTCCGAGGCAGACCGCCGCGTCGAGTTCGAGCGCGCCGCCGACGGCATGGCGTGGGTGCACCTCTTCACCACGGCACCCATTGCGCAGGGCATCATCGAGCGGGTCGAGGCGGCGGCTGCCGAATCACGTAAGGCCGGCGACGCCCGCACGTGCGCGCAACTCCAGGCGGACGCCCTCGCAGCCCTCGCGCTGATCGGAGTGACCCCGGAAGATGTGATGTCGAGCCCGGTGCTCCCGCACCCGATCGAGGTCCAGGAGCACATCAAGCCGACCGTGCAGATCACCGTCCCGGCCTTGAGCCTGGCCGGTGTCTCCGACGCACCGGCGACGCTCGACGGATACGGGCCGATCGATCCCGAGACCGCAGCTCGCATCGCGGTCAACGCACCCTCCTTCACCCGAATCCTCGTGCAGCCGGAAACCGGAGCCGTCCTCTCCGTCGGCCGCGGCCAGTACCGGGTGCCCGCGGATCTCCAGCGCGCTGTGCGCCTCCGAGACGGCACGTGTCGGGCCCCCGGGTGCGGGAGGCGAGCTCGGGCCTGCGATCTCGATCACTCGGTGGCGTGGGAAGACGGCGGCACGACGGATGTCGGGAATCTCGCGTGCCTGTGCCGACATCACCACCGCATGAAGCACCTCCCCGGATGGGACCTCGACCACGGGCCGGGTGGCGTGCTGGACTGGACGACACCCGACGGCAAACGCCATCGAACCGAGCCGGACCCCGCGCCGTTCTGACTACCTCAGGTCCCCGGGCCTGTCGAAGAGCTCCGATGCTTGCCTCCACGGAACGTCGTCGGTACGATTGGTCCAACCAATCTTCTGGAGGACTCCATGGCATCGACGCCACAGCCCGCATCCACCATCACCTTCGTCGGCATCGGTGCGATCGGGTTGCCGATGGCCAGCCAGCTTGCGGCGGCAGGTCACCAGGTCACGGGCGTCGACCCCTTCCCCGCCGCACGGGAACGCGCGTCCGCCGCCGGCGTCGCCGCGGTCGGGTCGATCACCGAAGCACCCCGCGCAGACACCGTCGTCGTCATGGTCGCGACACCCGATCAGCTCGCCGCACTCGTCGACCTCGCCCTCGCCGACACGGACCCGGCCGGCCAGACCTGGATCATCATGAGCACCGTCGGACCCGCCTCCGTCATCGAGCAGGCAGCCCGCCTCGAAGCCGCGGGCGCGGCAGTCGTCGACGCCCCGGTGACCGGCGGCGTGGCACGCGCCAGCACCGGCGAACTCACCATGTTCGTGTCCGGCTCCCCCACCGCGACCGCCGCCACCGCCGGGCCGCTCGCCGCCCTCGGGACCGCCAGGATCGTCGGCGAGGCGATCGGCGACGGACAGGCGATCAAGGTCGTCAACCAGCACCTCTGTGCCGTGCACATCGCCGCTGCCGCGGAAGCCCTCGCACTCGCGACCTCGCTCGGTCTCGACCCCGCGGCCGTCCTCCCCCTCGTCGAGTCCGGCGCGGCCGCATCCTGGATGCTGTCGGACCGCGGACCGCGGATGCTGCAGGACACCGACGCACCGGTGATGAGCCGCGTCGACATCTTCGTGAAGGACACCGGCCTCGTCGCCAGTGCGGCGAGCGCTGCCGGAGCCTCGACCCCCGTCCTCGACGCAGCGCGCGAGCGGTTCCTCGCCGCGGCGGCAGCCGGGCTCGGCGCGCGCGACGACTCGCGGGTCATCGAGACCTACCAGGGAGCCGACGCATGAGTGCGCTCAGGACCGATACCGCACATCGGTCCGATCAGGAGGTCACCGCATGAAGACCCTCATCCTCGACGACGACCCCACGGGCACGCAGTCGGCGTCCGGCGTCGACGTCCTACTGGAGTGGGACGCCGACCTCCTGGAGACCGCGCTCGGGTCTGCCGACGCCGTCTACCTGCTCACCAACACCCGTGCCGTCCCGGAGGACGGGGCCGTGGCGCTCCTGGAACGCACCCGTGACCAGGCGGCGGAGGCCGGGCGTCGTCTGGGAGAACGTATCCATGTCGTGCTCCGCGGCGACTCGACCCTGCGCGGGCATGTGTTCCCCGAGACCGCCGTCTTCACCGGAGACCGCAGCGTCATCGTGTTCGTCCCGGCCTTCCCGGAGGGTGGGCGCACGACGATCGACGGCACCCACTACGTCCGGATCGGTGACGAGACACTGCCCGCCCACGAGACGGAGTACGCCCAGGACCCCGTGTTCCCGTTCCGCTCGGGACATCTGCCGGATTACGTGCGCGAACAGTCCGGGCGGGAGGCCACCCACTTCGATCTGGCGGGTCTCCGCGACGGCGCCGCCGCGTTCCGAGCAGCCCTCCGTGATGCCGTTCCCGGAACGGTGCTCCTTCCGGACGCGGAGACCGGAGACGACGTCCGGATCATCGCGCAGGCCATCACGGCAGCCTGGGCCGACGGAGCCGACGTGGTCGTCCGGTCCGCGTCTCCCCTCGCCGCGGCCATCGCGGGCGTCGAGAGCGACGGCCTGCTCCCCTCGCCGCTCGTGACAGAGCCGGTCGCCGCGCTCCTCGTCTGCGGCTCCCACACCATCGGTGCGACGCGGCAGCTCGCACCCGTCGAGGCGGCGTTCGGCCCCGCCGAGATCGTCCCCACGAGCGACGCCCTCCAGGATGCGGTCGCCACCGGACGGGCGGTGGCGGAGGTCGCTCGACCGAGACTCGCCGCGACGGGGTTCGCCGCCATCTCGTCGGAGCGGGAACGGGACGCCTCGCACAACACGCTCGACCACGGCGAGCGGGTGATGATCGCGTTGACGTCGGCGACCGCTGCGCTCCGACGATCGGTGGAGGTCGTCGTGTCGAAGGGCGGCATCACCTCAGCCGAGGTCGCCCGAGTCGGACTCGGTGCACGGCGCGCACGGGTGCTCGGCCAGGTGTTGCCGGGCGTCAGCGTCTGGAGCGTGGTCACCCCGGAGGACGAGGAGAAGCTCTACGTCGTCGTCCCGGGCAACGTCGGCGATCCGTCGACCCTCGTCGACGTCCTTGCGGCGCTCGGGCGGACCGCCTAGCGACCGAGGATCTCCGACGCGTTCCCGTCGATCCACGCCATGAGCGGCATCAGGTGCTCGTTGAGGTCCCGGCCCCGATCGCTCAGGCTGTATTCGACCCGGGGCGGGATCTCGGGGTGGGCGACCCGGACGACGAGTCCGTCCTCCTCGAGGGTCCGCAGGGTCTGCGCGAGCATCTTCTCGCTGATGCCCTGGACCACTCGCCGCAGCTCACCCCAGCGGTGGGTGCCGTCGGACAGGGCGAGCAGGACGAGCACGCCCCACTTGCTCGTGACGTGGTCGAGCACCGTGCGTGACGGGCATGCCGCGGGCAGGATGCCGTCGGTGAATCCCGGGCGTCTTCCCAGCTGGACGGTTCCGCTTGTCATGGCTCATTCCTTACGTCGAGGACAGTAGCTTACCTGAAAGTGGGTACTGCAGATCGGGAAGTAATGTGGTGGCGAGCGGGTTCCTCCTCAGCGAACCCCAACGAAAGGACCATCATGTCTCTCGTCGTCACCGGAGCCACCGGCCACCTCGGCCACCTCGTCGTCGAGCACCTGCTCGCCCGTGGAACCGATCCCGCCTCCATCGTCGCCACCGGCCGCCGCACCGAGGCCCTCGCCGACCTCGCCGCACAGGGTGTGCGCACCGCGACGGTCGACTTCGCCGACCCGAGCACGCTCGACGCCGCCCTCGAGGCCGGCGACACCGTCCTGCTCGTCTCCAGCAGCGAGGTCGGTCAGCGCGTCGCCCAGCACGCCAACGTCATCGACGCCGCGAAGCGCGCCGGCGTCGCCCGCATCGTGTACACGAGCGCCTCGAAGGCCGACACCTCGCCCCTCATCCTCGCGCCGGAGCACAAGGCGACCGAGGAACTCCTCCGCGCCTCCGGCGTCCCGTTCACCATCCTGCGCAACGGTTGGTACACGGAGAACTACGGCCAGGCCGTCGACCAGGCCAAGGCGACCGGGTCCTTCGTCGGGAGCGTCGGCGACGGACGCGTGTCGAGCGCGTCCCGCACCGACTACGCGGAGGCGGCAGCCGTCGTCCTCACCGCCGACGGCCACGAGGGCGCCGTCTACGAACTCTCCGGAGACGTCGCCTGGACTCAGCCCGAATTGGCCCAGGCGATCAGCGAGCTCATCGGTCGCGAGGTCACCTACCAGGACCTCTCCCCCGAGGACCACTCGAAGGCGCTCCTGGCCGCCGGTCTCGACGAGGGCACGGTCGGCTTCGTCGTCGCGCTCGACGGCAACACCCGCGACGGCCTGCTCGGCGACACCTCCGGCGACCTCAGCCGCCTGATCGGTCGGCCGACGACGCCGCTCGTCGAGGGGCTCCGCCCGCTCGTCGGCTGATCGACGCCGTTCCACGACAGAACGCCGTCCACCCACCTGAACTCAGGCGGGTGGACGGCGTTCTCGTTGCGGCAGGCCGACTCGGCGACCGGCCCAGGGGCCGGTGCAGCTCAGCTCAGCTCAGCTCAGCTCAGCTCAGCTCAGCTCAGTGCAGCTTCTTCTGGACTTCCTTCTGCGCCTTCGCCGTGGCCTTCTTCGCCTTCTTCACGGCCTGCTTGCGGGCCTTCTCGACGCGCGGATCGTTCCAGAACTCTTCGGCGGCGTGCTTGATCTCGCGGTACCGCGTGCGCCCGGCCTTCGCGCCGAGCGTGTAGGCGCCGAAGGCGACGAGGCCGACGATGATGAGGAGGATCTTCTTACCCATGGTGTTGCTCCCTCTCCCACGGATGCGCCGTGGGGCGTTGATGTGTCCCGATGGTTCATTCCGCGACACTGGCATTCTGCGACGCGGGGCTGCGGATCAGCCGATTCGGACTGGGGCTTGCAATTGCACCGGCGCGTCCTGCGCAGTGACGATCACTGCAGGACGCGTTTCGGTTTGGCGGCTCGGAAGCCACCACCGACCTCGACGAGGACGGGGAGCTCGACGCCGAGCAGGCGGTCGAGGGACTCGACGGCCGAGCTGACGGTCTCCACTGCCGTGCGGGGCGAGACGCCGCGCCGGCAGGTCACGGCGACCTTGAGCGCCTGCGCCCGGTTCACGTCCCAAGCGGAGACCCGGACGGCCGAGAACGCCTCCGTGTCGTCGAGCGCATCACCGAGGGCGTTGGCCGCGACGTCCGTCTGGAGCACGATGTCGCCGTGGTCGACCGAGGCGCGATGCACGATCCCGGAACGGCCACGCCCCTGTCGCAGGACGAACGAGATGAGCAGGGCGGCGACGATCACGAGCAGCACGATCCCGGCGATCGGGACGAGGATCGGGGCCGCCTGACCGGCGTCCGTGCCCGGCACCGCGGCGAACGGGTTCCAGGCGAACCAGCCGTCGATCGTGTCGAGCACGGAGCCACGGTTGTCGCGCCACCAGTCGGCGACGACGGGCACGGTGACGACGGCGAGCGCCGCCGCCCCGAGGACGACGAAGAGGAGTCCGACGATGAGGATGAGCAGACGGTTGAGTCCGCGGTTGGTGGAGTTCACTGTCCGACCTTCCCGTTCGACGAGATGGAGGTGGTGGCCCGGAGCGACGGCTGCAGGCCGAACGCGTCGAGGTCTGCTGCGACGGCGCGGTCGACCTCCGAGCGGTCGACGGGCATGCCGCTGGCAGGGGTGATGCGGATCGCCGCGCTGCGTCGCCCGACCGCCACCGAGGTGCCGTCCGGGTGCGTGGCGGCCGTCGTCGAGGCGCGTTGTGCGAGGGCGGAGGCGATGACCTCGTCGTCCACGACCGCGAGGACGCGGCCGGTCGACAACAGGTGACGGTGCCGACGCCCGGGTCCGATGGCGATCCCGAGGAGGATCACGCCGAGGACGAGCACGAGTGCCCCCGCGACGCCGAGGATGACGGGCTGCGTGGTCGGCAGACTCGCCGCAGCGCCCGGGATCTCGCCAGGAGCGACGAGGAGCGGGCGGACGCCGATGAGGGCGAGCAGCGTCTCGACGGCGATCCAGAGCGCGACGAGCACGAGGAGGACGGCGAGGAGGATCGCGGCGGTGGAACGCGGCGAGTGCAGCTCGCGGCGAGCCAGGCGACGGAGCACCTTGGTTGGACCGGCGGCCGGGGTCGTGGCTGCGGTGGCGGTCATGAGACCCGTCCTTCCTGGTCGATCTCGAGTCCGCTCACGCGGATGGAGACGCGCGAGACGCTCGAGCCGGACAACTGCTCGACGCGCGCGGCGATGGCTGCGGTGGCGGCCGAGACCCGCTCGACGATGGAGCCCCCGGAACGCTGGAGCGCCTCCGGGGCGGCCGAGACGCGCGCCAACGGGATCGCGCGCATCGGCGAGGTGACGATGAGCGCGAGCGCGCCCCGGTCGTCGGCGAGGTCGACCTTCACGCGTCCCGCCGGGACCCCGAGCGATTCGGCCGCGATGTTGACGGCGACGTGCTCGAGGGCCTTCGCGGTGATCCGCGTCCGGCCCGGCCCGCCGTGCGGGTGCACGACGGGCGCTTCGGCGACCGGGGTGACCCCGCGGTCGAGGACGGCGGTGGTCATGACGAGACGCGCTTCCCGCGGACGGCGTCGACGATCGCGTTCAGGTCGGTCTGGCCGGTGACGATGCGGGCCACGAGAGCACCGATCCCCATCGCGACAGCGACGAACACGAACGCCCAGAACCCGAAGGCCACCCAGCTGAGGGCGAGGACGGCGCCGATCAGGATGCCGGTGTTGGTCGCGGTCACTGGACTCGCGCCTCAGCGTCCTGGTCCTCGTCCTCGGACGGGATGAAGACGTCGCTGACGGTCACGTTGACCTCGGTGACCTCCATGCCGACGAACTGCTCGATCGCGCGGATGATCGAGGCGCGGACCTCGCCGGCGACGGCCTGCAGGTCGACCGGGTAGTCGGCGACGATCACGACGTCGACGGCGACCTGGGTCTCGCCTACCTCGACGCGGATGCCCTGCGACAGGTCGGAGGAGCCGATGGCGTCGCGGATGGCACCGAAGGCGCGGGCTGCGCCGCCACCGAGGGCGTGCACGCCGCGGACCTCGCGGGCGGCGATGCCGGCGATCTTCGCGACCACACCGTTGTCGATCACCGTCTTGCCGTAGGTGTTCGCCTGGGTCGCCGCGTTGTTCTCACCGACGACACCCTTCGTGACGGTGGGCTTCGGGGAGGAGGTGGTGTTCGACATGGTGTTGCCCTTCCTGGTTCGTCTCGAGCGAGCGGTTGATCGCTTCGTTGGTGATAGGACGCAGCCATCACGCCGTTCGTCACGGTCGATCTCGAAGCTCGTGAACCGACCCCGAATCCAGCACCACGCCGTGACGAATCGGCCTCGACCTCCGACGCCCATCCGAGGATCTGTTCGTCACCGCGCGCCGCTAAGATTGGTGGGTCCGGCATCCCCCCTCTTCCTTTGGAGTCCTGCCCTCGTGACGACCACCACCCCCACCACTTCCGCCGTCGCCGACACCGTCGAGAACGCGATCGCGACCCCGGATCGCGAGCAGCCCTACGGCGCGCTCGGTCTGAAGGCCGACGAGTACGCGAAGATCCGCGAGATCCTCGGCCGGCGTCCCACGAGCGGCGAACTCGCGATGTACTCCGTCATGTGGAGCGAGCACTGCTCGTACAAGTCCAGCAAGATCTACCTGCGCCAGTTCGGGCAGAAGGTCACGGACGAGATGAAGAAGAACCTCATGGTCGGCATGGGCGAGAACGCGGGCGTCATCGACGTCGGTGAGGGCTGGGCCGTCACCTTCAAGGTGGAGAGCCACAACCACCCCTCCTACATCGAGCCCTTCCAGGGTGCGGCGACGGGCGTCGGCGGCATCGTGCGCGACATCATCTCGATGGGTGCACGTCCGGTCGCGATCATGGACCAGCTCCGCTTCGGCGACATCGACCACCCCGACACGGCGCGCGTCGTGCACGGGGTCACCGCCGGTATCTCCTCCTACGGCAACTGCCTCGGCCTGCCGAACATCGGCGGCGAGACCTACTTCGACAAGGTGTACCAGGGCAACCCGCTCGTCAACGCCCTGTCGGTCGGCGTCCTCCGTCACGAGGACCTCCGCCTCGCCAACGCCTCGGGCGTCGGCAACAAGATCGTCCTGTTCGGTGCCCGCACCGGTGGCGACGGCATCGGTGGCGCCTCCATCCTCGCGTCGGACTCCTTCGACGCCAACGGCCCGACGAAGCGACCGGCCGTCCAGGTCGGCGACCCGTTCGCCGAGAAGGTGCTCATCGAGTGCTGTCTCGAGCTGTACCGCGACAGCCTCGTCGAGGGCATCCAGGACCTCGGCGCCGCCGGGATCTCCTGCGCCACGAGTGAGCTCGCGGCCAACGGCGACGGCGGCATGTTCGTCGAGCTCTCGCACGTCCTCCTCCGCGACCCCTCGCTCACGCCCGAGGAGATCCTCATGTCGGAGTCGCAGGAGCGCATGATGGCCGTCGTCGAGCCGGGCAAGCTCGACGCCTTCCTGGCCGTCACCGACAAGTGGGACGTCGAGACCTCCGTGCTCGGCGAGGTCACCGACACCGGCCGCCTCGTCATCAACTGGCACGGCGAGGAGATCGTGAACGTCGACCCCTCGACCGTCGCGGTCGACGGCCCGGTCTACGAGCGCCCGGTCGCGTATCCCACCTGGATCGACGCTCTGCAGGCCGACTCCGCGTCGGCGCTCCCCCGCACCGACGCACCGGCCGAGCTCGAGCAGCAGTTCCGTGCCCTCCTCGGTTCCGCGAACCTCGCCGACAAGAGCTGGATCACCAACCAGTACGACTACTACGTGATGGGCAACACGGCGCTCTCCTTCCCCGACGACGGAGGCATGATCCGTGTCGACGAGGAGTCCGGTCTCGGCTTCGCGATCGCGACCGACGCCAACGGCCGCTACTGCCAGCTCGACCCCCGCCAGGGCGCGCAGCTCGCCCTCGCGGAGGCGTACCGCAACGTCGCCGTCACCGGCGCGGTGCCCGCAGCCGTCACCGACTGCCTGAACTTCGGCTCACCGGAGAACCCCGAGGTCATGTGGCAGTTCTCCGAGGCTGTCGCCGGCCTGTCGGACGCCTGCCTCGAACTCGGCGTGCCCGTCACCGGTGGCAACGTGTCGTTCTACAACCAGACGGGCGACGTCCCGATCTTCCCGACGCCCGTCGTCGGCGTGCTCGGCGTGATCGACGACGTCGCGCGCCGCATCCCGAGCGGCTGGCAGGACGAGGGCGACAACCTCTACCTCCTCGGCACCACGGCACTCGAACTCGACGGTTCCGCCTGGGCCGGCACGATCCACGACCACCTCGGCGGACACCCGCCCAAGGTGGACCTCGCGGGCGAGAAGACGCTGGCCGAGCTGCTGCACGCCGCGGCGAAGGAGGGCCTCGTGTCCTCCGCCCACGACCTCTCCGACGGTGGCCTTGCTCAGGCGCTCGCCGAGAGCGTCATGCGCTTCGGTGTCGGCGCGCGCGTCTTCCTGGGCGAGGTGCTCAGCCGCGACGGCGTCGACCTCACCACGGCGCTCTTCTCTGAGTCCACGGGCCGGGTGCTCGTCTCCGTTCCGCGCGAAGACGACGTGAAGTTCCAGGGGCTGTGCGAGGGCCGCGGGTACCCCGTGCTCCGCATCGGCGTGACCGACGCCTCCGCCGTCGGCGAGGCGACCGAGCCCGCCCTCGAGATCCAGGACGTCCTGACCATGACCGTCTCCGAGCTGCGCCAGGTGTCGAAGAGCGTCCTCCCGCAGCGCTTCGGCCCGGTCATCGGCTGATCGCCATCGGCTGATCCGAATCCGTGACACAGCCCCCGCGCCCGAAGGCGCGGGGGCTGTTCCGTCGGGTGGGCGGATACCCGAAACCCACCCACCCGACTCACCCACGGGCGCTCAGGCCGGGAACCCGAATGTCCGGGCCGGCGTCTCCATGGATGTGGTCGCAAGCGACCTCTTCAGCATATCAGATGTTGGAATGCGTCCGGGTCATGCGTCATGCATCGAAGGGCATCATGCAGGAGAAGCAGCCATGCCGAAGAGACGCTCGACGGCCAACTCCGCCGCGATCGCGTCACCCTCGGCGACGGCATCGCGAAGGATCGGGAAGTCGACGCCCAACTCGGCCCAGTCCAGCCATTCAGTCTCGGCGGTCACCGACAGGTGCGGCGACAGGAGCGCGAGGGCGTCGCGGGCGGTCGTGACGAGGATGCGGTTCGGGCAGCAGGCAACGAGATGGTCCATGAGCCGCCAGGAGTGTTCGGCGTAGGCCACGGGGTCGGCCCGCCCGATCAGTCGTACGATCACATCCATCTCCGCCACCAACGCGGCGCGTTCGACATCGCCGAGCGAGGGGACGGTGACCCGGGTCACGCCACCGATGAGCGCACCGAGGGTCTGGAACAGGTGGATCCGTCGAGGACGCACCCCATCCCCCTCCGCAGCTGCGACCGACATGAGTCCCGCCTTCCCGCGATGCTGGGGGTGCATGCGTGCGCGCCAGGATAGCAAGAGCCCGGCCCTCAAGCGGTGAGGAGCGATGCCGACGGCAGGGGCCGGAACCGGTCGAAGTACCCGGCGCGGACGAACCGGATGAGATTCCCCGCCGGGTCGACGAGGCCGAAACCCGGGTAGCGCTCTCCGTGTCGACCGCCATGGTCCTCCGGGAGGAGCGCCGGTGCACCGACCTCGAACACCTCACCGCAGTGAGTCAACATGCGTCGGGCGAACTCCAGGTACAGCGCCTTCGGGCTCACCGCCGCGAGGATGCAGACCGAGTCCCGCTCCCCACCCGTCGACACCGGTGCGCTCCCACGTCGCTCGATGTACAGGAGCTCGCCGCCACCCACCGAGACGTGGAGGCGGCGTTCGGTCGCGGCGTCCAACCGACTGATCCGCGCCCCGAGCATCGCGTAGAAGCCCGCCACCTCAGGGACCGAGGGGCATTCGAGCACGCTGATGGCGAGACCGCTTGACATGGTGGCTCCAATGATCGGGTGCTCGGAACACCTCCTGGCGGCCGGGAGGCGCCGGAGTGCAGCCGGGCGGGAACGGGTGATGAGGCTGATGGAAGCCGCCCATCGGGCGAGCGGCACAACTAGAATATCAAATACTTGTCAAGATGTCGATGTTTTCACGCATGATCCACAACACATGAGGCGTGAAACTGTCCAACACACCTCGGATATCGGTATCCTGAACAGGTCACATCCCAGCTCGACGATCGGAGACCCATGCCCGTGCCCAAGACCGTCGAGTCGAGCCCTCGGAAGCTCCTCCGCGACATCGTGTTCGACCAGCTGCTGACCGCCATCGAGGACGGCACGCTCGAGCCCGGGGAACGCCTGAACGACGAGGAACTCGAGAAGTGGCTGGGGGTGTCGCGCACCCCGATCCGCGAGGCCATCAGCAAGCTCGCCGACATCGGCCTCGTCGAGACCGCTCCGCAGCGGTACACCCGCGTCGCCAAGCCGACGTTGGAGCAGTACGCGGAAGCGCTGCGACTCCTGAACGGGTTCCACGAGCTCAGCGCGCGCTGGAGCATCCCCCACTTCACGGACGAGGACGTCGAGACGTTCCGTGCGCTCGGCGACGCCGTCCTCGCCGACATCGAGGCCCGCGACAAGCACGTGCTCCGCTCCTCCTCCGACTTCGCCGACTTCATGGTCGAGCGCTCCGGCAACTCGCTGCTGCAGCAGGTCGCCCGCCAGATGAACACGCGGGTGACCTACACCGCGCTGCCCACGATCGAATTCTTCCAGTGGGACATCTTCGCCGCGTACGTCGCAGGCCTCGTGGCGGCCGCCGAGGCGCGGAGTGCCGAGGACGCCGAGCGGGTCATGCGCACCCAGGCGAAGGCCACCGACGCCTTCCTCGAGCAGGTCGTCGCGGCCGGCGGCGGAGTCCCCTCCGCGAGCTAGCCGCTCCACGCCGTCCCGGAGCCGCCTCCCGACCGGGAGGCGGCTCCGCTCGTTGTACGGTGGACCGTCGGCCGCGTGGCCGCGGATCGTCGGAACGGAGCACAGCAGTGGGATTCCTCCTCTGGCTCTTCGACGCGACCTTCACGATCGGCGACCAGGTGGTCCTCTGGCGCGAGGTCGTCGGCAACCTGTTCGGACTGGCGAGCGCCCTCGGCGGCATGCGTCGCCGAGCCTGGGCCTGGCCCGTCGGGATCATCGGGAACGCCCTGCTGCTGACCGTCTTCCTCGGTGCCGTCTTCCACACACCGAACCCGACGAACCTCCTCGGCCAAGCCGGCCGGCAGCTCATGTTCATCGTCGTCTCGGTCTACGGGTGGGTGCAGTGGCGGCGCAACGAGCACGTCGAGACGGCGACCGGTCCCGTGTCGGTCATCAGGCCCCGATGGGCCGGTGCGCGCGCCCGCCTCGTGCTCGTCGCCCTGCTGGTGGGTGGGACGCTCCTGTTGACGCCGCTCTTCCGCGCGCTCGGCTCCTACGAACCGGTCTGGGCCGACGCCTGGATCTTCATGGGCTCCCTGCTCGCCACCTGGGGCATGGCGAAACGGTGGGTCGAGTTCTGGCTCATCTGGGTGGCGGTGGACATCGTCGGGGTGCCGCTCCTGTTCGGGGCCGGGTACTGGGTCTCGGCGTCGATGTACCTCTTCTACGGCGCGTTCACACTCGCCGGCTTCTTCGTGTGGGCGCGCGGCGAACGAGCCGAACCGGTGAGGTGAGCCGACGCCTCGGTCGCCGCGTCTCCTCGGCCCACCGGGAACGTGACGGTGACGACGAGGCCACCCGAGGGGCGGGCGGCGAGGCGCATTTCCGCACCGTGGACCTCGACGATGCTCTCCACGATGGCGAGTCCGAGTCCCCGTGACCGCTCGGCGTCGCCCGCGACACGGCCACCGACGCGGTAGAACGGCTCCGTGAGCCGCGCGACGGCCTCGGCCGGGAGGTGCTCGCCGGAGTTCTCGACCCGGAGCACCACGGCATCCTCCGGTGTGCCCGCGCGGGCCAGCGACACGTGCACGAACCCGCCGTCGACATTGTGCCGGACGGCGTTCTGGACGAGGTTCCCGCACAGGTGCTGCAGCATCCCCGCGTCGCCCAGGACGGAGCACTCCTCGAGATCGGTGGTGCACCGGAGACCACGGGCCGCTGCGGCCGTGGACACCGCGGCGACGGCGTCGGCGACGATCTCGTCGAGCTCGACCTCCGCGACGCCGAGCTCGGTGCGTCCGAGGTCGGCGAGGTCGAGGACGGCCTCCACGGTCCGGATGCTGCGCGTGTTCGTGTCGCGCAGGCGGGTGATGAGTTCGCGGACGGTCGCCTCGTCGAGGTGCTCGTCCTGTGCGGCGACGTCGAGCATCGCCTGCGTCGTCGCGAGCGGCGTCCGCAACTCGTGCGAGGCGTTCGCGGCGAACCGCTGGTGGGCGTGGAACGCGCGCTCGAGTCGTTCGAGCATGTGGTCGACGGTGTCGGAGAGGTCGGTGATCTCGTCGCGTGGTCCCGCGAGCGCGACCCGGTGGTCGAGCGAGCCGGCGGCCGCGCGCTGCGCCGCCCGGTTGATCTCCTGCAGCGGCCGGAGGAGTCGACCCGACATGAGCCACCCGACCCACGCGCTCGCACCGGCGAGGACGACGAGGACGATGAGGGACCACACCAGCAGGGTGTTCAGGATGTCACCCTGGTCGGACACGATGAGCGCAGCGCCGCCGTCGGCCGAGGTCAGGCCTTCCACCGGTCGGTAGGTCGCGGCGTCACCAGGGCCGTCGGTCGGTGTAGCCGCCTCCAGGCGTGTCGCGTCGACGGTGCCCGTCGTCGTGCGAATCGAGGTGATCGCGTAGGTCGGGACGTACCGCATGAAGGTGTAGATGAGGACGAGCATGACGGACCCGGCGATCGTGAACAGCGCCGCGTAGGTGAGCGTCAGGCGGAGGCGGACGGTCAGGCGGTTGGGGCGGGCGGCCCGGCCCGCGGCGGCGGTGCGCGGCATCAGTCGCCCTCGATCCGGTACCCGACACCGGGGACCGTCGTGATCACCCACGGTCGGCCGAGGCGACGGCGGAGGTTCGAGATCGTCACGCGGATGGTGTTCGTGAAGGGGTCGACGTTCTCGTCCCACGCCTTCTCGAGGAGCGTCTCCGCGCTCACCACACCACCGTCGGCGAGCAGCAGTTGCTCCAGGACGGCGAACTCCTTGCGCGAGAGCTTGACGTAGGCGCCGTCGCGGAAGACCTCCCGTCGGAACGGGTCGAGTCGGACGCCGGCGCGCTCCAGGACCGGAGGACGGGACTCGGTGGTGCGGCGGGCCAGGGCTCGGAGGCGGGCGATGAGCTCGGGGAACTCGAACGGCTTCGCGAGGTAGTCGTCGGCTCCGAGCCCCAGCCCGGAGACGGTGTCGTCGAGTCGGCGGGCGGCCGTGAGCATCATGACGCGGACCTCGGGGTGCTCGGCGACGACGATGCGGCAGACGTCGTCGCCATGGGTGCCCGGCAGATCGCGATCGAGGAGGATGACGTCGTAGTCGTTGATCGTGAGCGCCTCCAGCGCGGCGTCGCCGTCGAGCGCGACGTCGGCGGCGATCGCGGCCTGCCGGAGACCCGCACGGATCGCTTCGGCCAGGTAGGCCTCGTCCTCGGCGATCAGCACGCGCATGGGGTTCCTTTCGATGGGCGGGTGGGTGGGTGACCCGGCGAGCGTACGGACACCGATCGGGCGTACCCCGAATGTCGGTTAGTCATCGTGCGCTGCACGATGTTCCGAGAACGTCAACGGTTTCCTTGACGCCCGGGCAACGCGTCACCGAGTGGACTGGTCGTCACCAGTCAGCACGCAACGAAGGAGCGACCATGCCCGTGCACACCACCACCACCCGTCCCGTCCGTCGGCCGTTCAGCACGCTCGCCGCGCTGATCGCCATCCCGTTCCTCGTCGGATCGCTCGCCGCATGCGCGTCAGGCTCACCCGAATCCGAGTCCCCGTCCCAGACCCCGTCGACCGTCCAGAGCTTCGAGGACTGGCAGCTCGCCTTCGCCTCCTGCATGCGCGACGAGGGGGTGGACCTCCCCGACCCCGGCAAGGACGGCTCCGGCGCAGCCATCAGCCTCGGCGACGCTGACCCGGAAGCCTTCACGGCCGCGTCCAAGACGTGCACCGACAAGCTCGGAACCCCGCCCGCACCGTCAGGCGGCGACGTCCCCGTCTCGGACCGGTTCGACGAGCAGCTCCAGATGGCCGAGTGCTTCCGCGAGCACGGCATCGAAGTCCCCGACCCGGTCAAGGGCGAGGCGATGAACATCCCGAGTGACATCCCTGAGGACGTGCTCGACGCCTGCGGCCTCGACCTGAGCAACGGCAGCTCGACCGGCTCGACCGGCCGATGAGCATCCGTCCTCAGATCGTCGCAGCCCTCTGCGTCGGCGCCGTCCTGATCTCGGGCGGCGCCGTCGCGAGCATCGCGGCTCTGTCCTCGGCCGGACCGACCGGCCAGGAGGAGCCGTCGAACACCGTCCGCACGGGTACCGCACCGATCACGGCAGGCGACCTCGCCGGTACGACCCAGGCGACCGGCACCCTCGACTACGCCGACCAACGGACCATCGGCGGCGGGGCCGGCATCGTCACCGCGGTCCCCGCCCCCGGCAGCACGGTGTCGCTCGGCGGCACCCTCTACGCCGTCGACAACGTCCCGATCACGCTCCTGCACGGACCGCTCCCCGCCTGGCGTGCGTTCGGGTCGGGCATGAGCGACGGACCGGACGTCCGGCAACTCGAGATGAGCCTCGCGGCGCTCGGGTACTTCGACCGTGAACCGGACGACGAGTTCGCCGCGTCCACCGCGCGTGCCATCGAGCGGTGGCAGGAGGCCCTCGGCGTCGAGGAGACGGGACGACTGGAGCTCGGCTCCGTCGTCTTCATGCCGGGCGACGTCAGGATCGCGTCGGTGGACGCCGCGGTCGGTACCGCCGCCTCGGACAAGGTCGTCACCGTGTCGTCGCTGACCAAGCGCATCGACGTCCCGCTCAAGCTGGCGGATCAGCGTCTCGGCGTCGTCGGGACGAAGGTCGACGTGAACCTCCCCGGCGGCCAGCGCACGACCGGCACGGTGAGCGATGTCGGCGTCCCGACCGAATCGGACGCGGACGGTCAGAAGAAGGTCACGATCCCCGTCGGTGTCACCCTGGACGACCCTGCGGCGGCCGCGGAGCTCCAACGCGCGACCGTCACGGTCGGCTTCCCCACGGAACGACGCGAGAACGTCCTCTCCGTGCCGGTCGAAGCGCTCATCGCCATCGACGACACGACCTTCGGCGTCGAGGTCGTCGACGGGAAGGGGAAGCACCGGCAGGTCCCCGTCACGACGGGGCTGTTCGCCGACGGGCGGGTCGAGGTCTCGGGAGACGGTGTCCGCGAGGGTCTCGACGTCGTGGTGCCGGTGTCATGACGGACCCCAGGACGGTATCGCCCGCCGCCCCGGCACGGGCGGCCAGACCACCGATCATCCACCTCGAGGGAGTCACCCGCGAATACGGAGAGCCACCCACCCTCGCGCTCGCCGGCGTCGACCTGGTGGTCGAGGAGGGTGAGTTCGTCGCGATCGTCGGACCGAGCGGCTCCGGGAAGTCGACGATGCTCAACCTCATCGGGACGCTCGACCGTCCCACCAGCGGCACCGCGCGGATCGCCGGCTCGGACGTCGGGCGCCTCTCGGACGCGAAGCTCTCGGCGCTCCGCGCGTACCGCATCGGCTTCGTGTTCCAGCAGTTCCATCTCGCCGACGGCTCGACCACGGTCGACAACGTCGCCGACGGCCTCATCTACGCCGGCGTCCCCCGGGCCGAGCGCCGTCGACGAGCGGTCGTCGCCCTCGAACGCGTCGGCCTCGGCCACCGACTCGGTCATCGTCCCACGCAGCTCTCCGGCGGTGAGCGGCAGCGGGTCGCGATCGCACGCGCCGTGGTCGGCGACCCGCCGCTGCTCCTCGCCGACGAACCCACCGGCAACCTGGACTCCGTGTCCGGGGCGAGCATCGTCGACCTCCTGCACGAACTCCACGGGGCGGGGACCACCGTCGTGGTCATCACGCACGACGCCGAACTCGCAGCGCGACTGCCCCGGCAGGTGGCGATCCGTGACGGCCACATCGTCAGCGACTCGGGGCGCGCCGCATGAGCGGGCCCATGAATCTCGACCACGACCGTCGGTCACGGCTCCTCGGTCGCGACATCCTCCGGCTCGGGACGACGGGTCTCCGGGCACGGCCGACACGTGCGGTCCTGTCCGCGCTGGGGATCGCGATCGGTATCGCGGCGATGATCGCGGTCGTCGGGATCTCCTCGTCCAGTCAGGCGAAACTGCAGGCGCAGCTCTCCGCCCTCGGGACGAACCTGCTGACCGTTCAACCCGGCAAGGACCTCTTCGGCGAGGCGGCGACCCTGCCCGCGAACACCGTCGGCAAGGTGGGGCTGATCGACGGCGTCGAACGCGCCGGCTCGGCAGCGGCGCTCGACGGTGTGCTCGTCTACCGCAGCAGCCTCATCGACCGAGCGTCGAGCGGCGGCCTCTGGGCGGCCGCGGTGTCGGAGGGCCTGCTCGACGTCGTCGGCGGGAAGCTCGCCTCCGGCGACTGGCTGAACCGGGCGACGGGGAGCTACCCCGCCGTCGTCCTGGGGTCCAAGGCCGCAGAACGACTCGGCATCACGACGGTCGGTTCGATGATCCAGCTCGGCGACCAGTACGTCACGGTGGTGGGCATCCTGGAGCCGCTCGACCTCGCACCGGAACTCGACACCGCGGCGATGATCGGCGAGACCGTCGCCGCCGAACGCTTCGGGTACGACGGCGAACCGACCACGGTGTACGAACGGTCCACCGATGAGCGCGTCGAGGCCGTCCGCGACCTCCTCCCCCGCACGGTGAACCCCGCGGCGCCCGAGGAGGTCGAGGTCTCCAGACCGTCGGACGCCCTCGCCGCCAAACAGGCCGCCGATCAGGCCTTCACCGGCCTCCTCCTGGGGCTCGGCTCGGTCGCCCTCCTCGTCGGCGGGATCGGGGTCGCGAACACGATGGTGATCTCCGTGCTCGAACGTCGACGGGAGATCGGCCTGCGTCGAGCGCTCGGTGCCACCCGCGGCCACATCCGATCGCAGTTCCTGACCGAGGCCCTCCTGCTCTCCGCCCTCGGCGGGGTCGCGGGCGCAGGCCTCGGAACGGCGGTGACGAGTGTCGTCGCCGCGATGAACGACTGGCCGACGGCCGTACCGCCGGAGGTACTGCTCGCGGGGGTCGGCGCCACGCTGGTGATCGGCGCGATCGCCGGCCTCTACCCGGCGATCCGCGCAGCCAGGACCCCACCGACCTCGGCCCTCAGCGGCTGAGCCGGGCCGGAACCCGACACCACCGTCCCGGGCCCGCTCACGGAGACACCGGAGCGGGCCCGGACGAGCGGAACCGCCTTCAGTCGTCGACGGCCTCGGTGAGGGCCCGGACGATGGCCGGGAGCGTCCGCATGGCGAGTTCGCGCGGCGAGCCCTCGTCGCCGTCCGGGTCCATGAGGACCGCCGTCTGGATCGCCGACTCGTAGAGGGCGACGACGATGTTCGCGATGTCGGGCGTCGGGATCGTGAACCTGACGCGCGCCAGCCCGGCCGCCTGGTCGAGCCACGCGGCGAGCTGCCGGCCCGCGCTCTCCTGATGCTGGAGGTACCGGGCGGCGACGCCGGAGTCGCGCATCGCGAGCATCCGGAACTCCGACTGCACGAGGCACCAGCGGCGGTCGTCCGGCTGGAGTTCGAGGAACGCGCGGATCAGGGCTTCGAGTGATCCCTCGGTGTACCGGCCCGCTGCGTCGAGGAGCGACGGACTGACGGTCTGCAATCCGGCCTCCAGCCGGTCGAGGCGGAGCTGGTTCTCCCGCGACTCGAGCGCGAAGAACAGCTCCTCCTTCGATTCGAAGTTGGAGTAGAAGGCACCTCGGGTGAACCCGGCGCGCTCACTGATCTGCTCGACCGAAGCCGCATGCACCCCGAGTTCGGCGAACACCTCGTAGGCGGCGTCGACGAGCCGCTCGCGGGTCCGTTGCCGGCGAGCCGATTCGACCGGCGCCTCGTCGTTCGGGGACTCGACTCCTTCGCGCACGTGCATCCTGACACCTTACTGACAGCAGTTCCGGCCCCTTGCCGATACACGAGTGTATCGAATACAGTCATGTATCGGATACACCGCTGTATCGAATCTGTCCGAACCCGTCGGCCGGTCCGACTGCTCGCAGCGCACCGGCCTCGCTAGGAGCGACGCGTGTCCTCACTGCTGTACACCCTCGGCCGCTGGGCCTTCCGCGCCCGGAAGCTGGTGCTGATCCTCTGGATCACCGTGCTCGCGCTCGCGGGCGCCGGAGCGCTCCTCCTCAACCAGGGCACCGACAACGCCTTCTCCATCCCCGGCACCCAGTCGCAGGAGGCGCTCGACTCGCTCGAGCACACCTTCCCGCAGGTCAGCGGCGCGTCCGCTCAGATCGTCGTCGTCGCCCCCGCCGGCGACACCGTCGAGGACACCGCTGTCCGGTCCGCCATCGACGACGCCGTCACCTCGCTCGGCCGCATCGATCAGGTCGAGCAGGCGGTGTCGCCGTTCGACGAGAACATCACCGGTGCCGTCTCCGACGACCAGCGGGCCGCCCTCATCTCGATCCAGTTCGACAGCGCCCAGTCCGACATCACCGCGAAGACCGTCGCCGACCTCGAGCGCGCCGAGGCGGACCTCGCCGACGGCCTGCCGACGGGTGCGCAGTCGTCGCTCGGCGGGCAGTTGTTCAGCAACAGCCTGCCCACGCTGAGCATCATCGAGCTCATCGGCGTCGTCGTCGCCCTCGTCGTGCTCGTCCTCACCTTCGGTTCCTTCCTCGCGGCAGGCATGCCCCTCATCACCGCACTGCTCGGGGTCGGCATCTCGATGGCGCTCATCTTCGTGGCGACGGTCTTCGGACCGATCTCCTCCACCACGCCGATGCTCGCGCTCATGCTCGGCCTCGCCGTCGGGATCGACTACGCCCTCTTCATCATCTCGAGGCACCAGGACGGTCTGCGCACCGGTCTCGATCCGGAGGAGTCGACCGCCCGCGCCACCGCCACGGCCGGGTCCGCCGTCATCTTCGCGGGCCTCACCGTCATCATCGCGCTGCTCGGCCTGGCGGTCGCGAACATCCCCTTCCTCACCACGATGGGCGTGGCAGCGGCGGTCGGTGTCGCGATCGCGGTCGTCATCTCGCTCACCCTCATCCCCGCCATGCTGGGCTTCGCCGGCGAACGGCTCCGGCCGAAGGTGAAGCGCGCCAAGCGCGCGAAGCGGCAGGCGACGGCCGGAGACCCGGTCCCTGAGCACCACGACCCGGCCCCTGAGCAGCAGCACCCGGTCCCCGAGCCTGTCGAAGGGCGCCCCAACCGCTTCTTCCTCGGCTGGGTCCGCGGCGTCACCCGCCTGCCCATCGTCACGATCGTCGCCGTCGTGGCCGTGCTCGGCGCCCTCGCCATCCCCGCCCTGTCCCTCCGGCTCGCGCTCCCCGACGCGGGCTCACTCCCCGAGAGCGACAGCGCCCGCATCACCTACGACCTCGTCTCCGAGCACTTCGGCGAAGGCTTCAACGGCCCCCTCGTCGTCACCGGGAGCATCGTCGGCAGCACCGACCCGCTCGGGCTCATGGCCGACCTCAAGCAGGAGATCGAAGGACTCGACGGCGTCGCAGCCGTCCCACTCGCCACCCCGAACGCGACGGCCGACACGGGCATCATCCAGGTGATCCCGAGCGGCAGCCCCGATTCGCAGGCCACCAAGGACCTCGTCGCCGAGATCCGCGGCCTGCACCAATACTTCCTCGACGAGTACGACGTCGACCTCAAGGTCACCGGGTTCACGGCCATCGGCATCGACATCTCCGACCGACTCGGCGGCGCGCTCCTCCCCTTCGGCCTCATCGTGGTCGGCCTCTCGCTCGTGCTGCTGACGATGGTGTTCCGGTCCATCTGGGTGCCGGTCAAGGCCACCCTCGGCTACCTCCTGTCCGTCGCCGCCTCCTTCGGGGTCGTCGCGCTCGTGTTCGAGCACGGCGTGTTCGCCGAGGCGCTGCACGTCGCACGCACGGGGCCGGTCATCAGCTTCATGCCGATCATCCTCATGGGCGTGCTGTTCGGACTCGCGATGGACTACGAGGTCTTCCTGGTCTCCCGCATGCGCGAGGACTTCGTCCACTCGAAGCTCGCCCGCCGATCGGTGGAGACCGGCTTCCTCGGCTCGGCGAAGGTGGTCACCGCGGCCGCCGTCATCATGTTCGCCGTGTTCGCCGCCTTCGTGCCGGAGGGCGACACGAACATCAAACCCATCGCGCTCGGGCTCGCCGTCGGGGTGTTCGTCGACGCGTTCATCGTCCGGATGACCCTCGTCCCCGCGGTGCTCGCCCTCCTCGGCGACCGCGCCTGGTACCTGCCGATATGGCTCGACCGGGTCCTCCCCTCGTTCGACGTCGAGGGCGAAGGCCTGCAGCGGGAACTGGAGCTGCGGGCCTGGCACGGCGGGGCCGACGTGGCGATCGCCGCCGACGGGCTCACCCTCGAGGGACCTGGCGGTCCGCTGTACCGCGACGTCGAGACGACAGTGGCGGTCGGCGACGTGCTCGCCGTCCGAGGATCCCGACCGGTGTCCGTCACCGCGCTCCTGCTCACGCTCTCCGGTCGTCTCGAACCGGACCGCGGACGGCTCAAGGTCGCCGGACTGGTCCTGCCCGTCCGGGCCGGCGCCGTCCGGTCCCGCGTCGCCTACGTGCGGCTCGACCACGGCGAACCGGTCGCCACCCTCAGCTCAGCGCTCGCCGAGCGTCCGGCGGTCGTCGTCCTCGACGGTGTCGACACGGTGCCGGACCAGGACACGAGACGTGCCCTGTACGAGCGGCTCCTGGTCGCGAAGCAGGCAGCAGCACGGGCGGCCCGGCCGCTCACGGTCGTCATCGGCACCGACGACGTCGCGTCGCTGTCGGACGTCCTGCCCAGCGGCGCGACCGAGGTCCTCGACCTCGATCCCGCCACCTCCTCCCCCACCGCCAGTGCTGAATCGAAGGTCGACGCATGAGCACCATCCTGAACCGTCTCGAACGGGCCCGCTCCGGCAAGGGCGTCACGGTCGTCTCCATCATCGGCCTCATCCTCGTGCCCCTCGTGATCGCCGGCGGCCTCGTGTGGGCCCTGTGGAACCCGGCGGAGCGCCTCGGCCAGGTCACGGCGGCGATCGTCAACGAGGACGAGCCGGTCACCGTCGACGGACAGACGGTGCCACTCGGTCGACAGCTGTCGGCCGGGCTCGTCGACGGCGACCAGGAGACCAACTACACCTGGGTCATCACCGACGCCTCGGACGCGAAGGCCGGGCTCGCCGACGGGTCCTACACCGCCGTGGTGACGATCCCGGAGAACTTCTCGAAGGCCGCGACCTCCTTCTCGGGCGACGCGGCCGACGCCGAGCGGGCGCGCCTCGACGTCACGACGAGCGACCGCAGCAAGCTCGTCGACGACGCCATCTCGCAGACCATCACGCAGACCGCCGCCTCGCTCCTCGGGCGCCAGCTCACGACCACCTACCTCGAGAACGTCTATGTGGGGTTCAACACCCTCCACGACCAGCTCGGGACGGCCGCCGACGGCGCTGAACAGCTCTCCGTCGGCGGGCTGTCCCTGGCGCAGGGTGCGCAGCAACTCGCGAACGGCACCACGCAGCTCGCCACCGGTGCGGCACAACTGTCGACGGGTGCGACGCAGCTGAGCGACGGGGTGGGGGCGCTGGCCGACGGCGCGACGCAGTTGTCGTCCGGTGCGACCCAGCTGAGCGGCGGCGCGGGTCAGCTCGCCAGCGGCGCCGCGACACTGAACGCCGGGGCGCAGGGTGACGGGACGACCGAGAACCCGGGCCTGGTCGCTGGAGCGGCGGGGCTCGCGAGTGGTGCCGGAGAGGTGTCGTCCGGTCTGGCCGGGCTGTCGGCCGGCGCCGAGGGCACCAAGCAGCTCACGGCCTCCGTCGCTGCACAGCTGGCCAAGCTCACCGCCGACTGCGCCGCGTCCGGAGCGTCCGCGATCTACTGCGCTGACGTCGCGGCGGCGAGCGGCCTCGCCACCACGGTCGCGACCGGCGGGCCGATCGGCGCACCCACGGACTACCCGGGTACCGCATCACTGGCCGACAGCACCGCCGAGGCGGCCGGCGGTGCGGCCGGTCTGGCGGCCGGGGCGACGCAGTTCTCCTCGAAGATGCCCGACCTCGTCGCCGGCATCGCCCAGCTCAACACGGCGGCGGCGCAGATCGCCGCCGGTGCGGCCGGACTCGCCGACGGCGCGTCCCAGGCGGCCAGCGGGACGGCACAGCTGCAGACGGGTGCGTCCGCGCTCGCCGACGGCGCCGGCCAGACGGCCACGGGCACCACCCAGCTCGCCGACGCGTCGAGCCAGCTCGCGTCGGGCGCCGGGACCCTGTCCGGTGGGATCACCTCCCTCTCGTCAGGCCTGCAGAGCGCCGTCGACAGCCTGCCGACGTACACGAGCGACGACCGGAAGAACCTCGCCGACGTCGTCGCCGACCCGGTGTCCGCCGGGGACTCCGCGACCGTGTCGTTCGGGACGAACAGCGCGCCCTTCTACGCCGTCCTCGCCCTCTGGCTCGGGGCACTCGCGAGCTTCCTCGTGCTCCGGCCGGTGCCGACGCGGGCGTTCGGCTCCACCCGCTCCTCGCTGCGACTCGCGCTCGGCGCCTTCGTCCCCGCGGGTGCGATCGGGATGCTGCAGGGCCTCCTCGTCGCCGTGATCACCGCGCCGCTGCTCGACCTCGACCCGGCGGGATGGTCCGCGTACGCCGGGATCGCGGTGCTGGCCGGGCTCGCGTTCGCTGCGGCGAACCAGTCGCTCAACGCCCTGTTCGGTGGTGCGGGTCGGTTCATCTCGATGATCGTCGCGATCGTCGGTCTGGCGACGGGCATCATCGCGACCGTCCCCCAGGTGCTCGACCAGCTCCTCGCCTTCCTGCCGATCGCCCCAGCGCTCGGCGGACTGCAGGCGATCGCCATCGGGGACACGGGAGCCGCGGCCGGTGTGGTGGGCCTCGTCCTCTGGCTCCTCGGGTCGCTCGCCGCGACGACCTTCGCGGTCGCCCGGGCGAGGACCACCTCGGTCAAGGCGCTCGTCCCGGCCACCGCCTGATGCTGGGGTGAACCCCCTCGCCGATAGGCTGGGACGATGAGTGATGGCGAAGACCGGGAACTGGCCGAGTGGGGCGAGCAGCGCAAGCGCCGTCAGCGGCTGATCGCCTGGGTGCTCGTCGTCGCGCTCGTCCTCGGTGGAGGCGGCGCGACCGTCCTCGGCTTCATCTTCAACTAACCGAGAGCGACGGAGGCTACGGCCTCGCGTCGTGCAGGTCTCGCTGCTTCACGATGCGGTCGGGGTTCGCCGGTCGCATGCCGACGATGATCTTGCCGCGGGCGTGCAGACGCTCGAGATCCTCGAAGGCGTCGATGATGAGGTCGAACGGGTAGAACGCCGAGACGACGACCTTCAAGGCATGGTCGGCCGCGTACTCCGCGAGTCGCTCGAGTTGCTTCGTGGCGTGTGCGGCGAACTCCTCGTCGGGCTCGAGAGCGGCGAGCTCGATCGCCTTCCGATCCTCGCTCGACCGGTACTTCTCCGACGGGACACCGAGCTCGGCGGCGAGCTGCTGCCCGTCCTGGCCGAAGTTGTCGATGAACGCCGTCACGCCGTTGGGAGCGAGGGTCCGGATCCGATCGGCCATCCCGTCGCCGTAGACGACCGGCTTGACGCCCTGTTCGCGGAGGAAGTCGTGGTTCCGTTCACCGCAGGTGCCGATCACGCGCACGCCCGCGAAGGTCGCCAACTGCGCCTCGATGTTCCCGACGCCGCCGGCCGCAGCGGAGATCACGAGCGTGTCGCCGCGCTTCAGGTGCAGACCGTCGAGGGTCTCGAGCGCGGTGAGCCCGGCGAGGTACAGACCGCCGGCCTCCTCCCAGCTCACTCGCTTCGGCTTGCGGACGAGGGACGACGCCGGGACGACGACCTGGGTGGCGTGTGCCCCACGGACGGCGTGGCCGATCACCTCGTCACCGCGTCTCCAGCCGGTGACGCCGGTGCCGACCTCGCGGATCAGCCCGGCGAAGTCGCTCCCCTGCCCGGTGGGCAGCTCGATCGGGACCGTGTCCGCGAGGTTCCCCTCGCGGACGAAGGCCTCGATGTGGTTGATGCCGCTCGCCAGGACGTCGACGACGACCTCGCCCCACCGCGGGTGCGGCATCTCGGACTCGACGAACTCGAGGACGTCGGGGCCGCCATAGCGGGCGTAACGGAGGGACTTCGTCGTCTGCTTCGAACCGAACATGGTTCATCTTCCACCTGGAGGTCGCTAGAGAGACGAACTACCAGCTCGCGTCCAGGTTCGATTCGCTGCGGCGTCAGCCCTTCACCGCCCCCGAGGTCAGCCCCTGCACGATGTACCGGCTGGCGAAGGCGAACAGCACCATCGTCGGGATGATCGTGAGCACGGCGGCCGCCGACATGGAGCCCCAGTCGATGTTGTAGCTCGTGATGAAGCCGTTGAGCGCCGTCGGGATCGTCTTGTTGGCATCGCTGTTGATGAGCGTCACCGAGAGGAACAGCTCGTTCCAACAGTTCACAAAATTAAAAATGAACGCCGCGACGATGCCGGGCTTCAGCACCGGGACGAGCACCCGGAACAGGGCACCGAACCGCGAGCAGCCGTCGATCATGGCCGCCTCCTCGAGCGCATCCGGGATGTTCTCGAAGAATCCGCGGAGCATCACCGTGCAGAACGGGATGCACACCGCGATGTAGATGAGGATGAGCCCGAATCGGTTGTCGACGAGCTTCAACTGCGTCATCAACAAGTACAGGGGCCCCAGCGCGATGAACGACGGGATCATCTGGGTGGCGAGGAACGCGAGGAGAATCGCTCCCTTGCTCCGGAACTCGAACCGGGCCAGCACGTAGGCCGACAGCATCGAGATGAAGGTCGCCACGACGGCCGCGACCGTCGCGACGATGAGGCTGTTCAGCACGTAGGTGCCGAACTGCGCCTTGCTGAACAGGCCCAGGTAGTTCTCGATCGAGAACACCTCCGGCCAGTACGTCAGCGGGTAGGAGAAGATCGCCCCCGGCTTCTTGAATGAGGTCACGACGATCCAGTAGAGCGGGAACACCGTGATCACGAGCCAGAGCCCGAGGAAGAGGAACTTGACGACCTTCGCGGTCCGGGTCTCCTGGTCGATCATGCCTTCACCTTCTTTTCGCGCATGGACAGCAGGTAGAACGCCGTGAAGACGAGCAGGATCGCGACGACGATGAGTCCGATCGCGGACGCCCGGCCGTAGTCACCGCGCTGGGTGGTCGCGATCATCCACGTCGTGAGGATGTGCGTCTGGTTCGCCGGACCGCCACCCGTCATGCCGTAGATGATGTCGGGGAAGTTGAAGATCCAGATGACCCGCAGCAGCACCGTGAGGGCGAGCGTCGTGCGAATGTACGGGATGGTGATCTGGAAGAGCATGCGCGCCTTGCCTGCACCGTCGAGCGCGGCGGCTTCGAAGAGGTCCTCCGGCACCGACTGCAGGGCGGCGAGGATCATGATCGCGAAGAAGGTGACGCCGTACCAGACGTTCGCCACGATGACGGCGAACATCGCGGTGTTCGGGTCGGCCAGCCACGGGATCGGGGTGTCGATGAGCCCGACCTTCTGGAGGAGGTCGTTGATGACGCCGAACTCGCTGTTGAACATCCAGCGGAAGAGGATGCCGATGAGGAATCCGGAGATCGCCCACGGGAAGAAGATCATCGCCTGGTAGAGCCCACGGAAGCGGAACTTCCGGCGCAACCAAAGGGCGATGCCGAAGCCGATGACGAACTGCGGGACGATCGAGGCGACCACCCAGAGGACGGTGTTCGCGACGACCTTGCCGAACGCTGGGTCGGCGAACACGGCCAGGAAGTTCGCGAAACCGACCCACGAGGTGTCGGTGAGGTTGGCGAGGTTCCAGTTGCGGAACGCCATCTGGGACCCCGCGATCATCGGGTAGTAGATGAAGATCGCGACGAAGATGAACGCCGGAGCGAGGAACGCGAGGAGGCCGAAGCCGCGGCGCACCGTGAAGGTGCGCCGCCGACGCCCGCCGGCGGTCCGCGAAGGACCGGCCGGGGGTGTCGGGGCCGCATGCTGCTGCTTGCGACCCGCTTCGTCAGTGGTGGTCGTCATGGACGGTTACTCGCTCTTCCACTTCTCGGTCCAGTACTCGTCCCAGCCCGCGAGGAGCTTCTCCGGCGTCAGCTGGCCGATGAGGACCTGCTGGATCTCGGAGTCGGACTTCTGGATCCACTCGGTCCACCAGGAGGAGCCGCGCGGCTGCGTGACGCTCAGGTAGGTGTCCGGGTTCTCGTTCATCGTGACGTAGCTGGCCCAGGGGCCGGTCTTGTAGAAGTCGCTCTCGGCGGCGCTCTTCACGATCGGGACGAGGCTGTTCTCCTGGGCGAACGTCGTCGCCTGCTTGTCCTCGGACAGGAACTCGATGAGCTTCGCCGCTTCAGCCTTGTGCTCGCTCGACGCCGCCGTGCCCCAACCCGCGGTCGCCATGGGCTGGGCGGCCTTGCCGGTCGGTCCGGTCAGCAGCGGAGCCGTGCTCCACTGCTCGGCCGTGATCGCCTCGGACTGTTCGACGGTCGCGATGACCTCGGGGTCCTGCAGCAGGAACGCGGTCGAGCCGTTCGAGAAGCCCTCGACCATCTCGGGGTAGCCCCACGCGACGGACGACGGCGGCGAAGCCTCCTTGAAGAGGTCGAAGTAGGTGTTGACCGCGTCGAGCGCCTCCGGTGCGGAGAAGATCGTGTCGCCGTTCGTCAGCTTGAACGCGTTCTCGGTGTCGAGGTCGTCGGCGACGTAGGCCTCGATCGCGGCGACGACGTTGCTGTTGGCGTTGGTGCCGCCGCGGAAGGCGTAGCCGAACTGGTTCTTCGACGGGTCCTGGATCGCCGATGCCTGCTCGAGGAGGTCCTCCCAGCTCGCGGGCGGGCCGTCGAACCCGGCCTCCTTCACGAGGTCGGTGCGGTAGAAGAGGCTGAGGCCGTAGAAGCCGTAGGGCACGTACCAGACCTTGCCGTCCTCACCCTTCGCGTACTTCGTCGCGTTGTCGGTGAGGTCGTCCCAGCCCTTCCAGTCCTTCAGCTCGCTGTCCATGTCGGCGAGCCAGCCGTTGGTGGAGAAGGGACCGACGGTGATGTCGCGGACCTCGAGCACGTCGACCCCGGAGCCGGACTGCAGCATCTGGGTGATCTTCTGGTCGGCCTGGTCGGTCGGCGGGGAGATGAGCTCGACCTTGATCTTCGGGTTCTCGGCCTCGAAGTCCGCGATGAGCGTCTTCAGGACCTCGGTCCGGGCGGGGTTGGTCAGACTCTCGACCATCTGCAGGGTGACGGTGCCGTCGCTCGCTCCGCCGGCGCAGGCCGACAGGGCGAGGCCGGCGACGACGGACAGGCCGATGGCGGCCGATGCACGTGACTTCCTCATGCTCGCTTCTCCTTTGAGTGGTGCTGGTGGGGGTGCTGTGTGGGGGTGCTGGTGTGACGATGTGGGGTGCTGGTGTGCTGGTGTGCTGGTGTGACAGGCGTGCTCTCGACGCTCAGCTCGTGGCCGCGCGCTCCTGCTCTGCCCATCGCGCGAGGACCGGGACGGCGTGCTCGGCGAAGTCCTCGAAGTCCTCCGGGGTGTTGTAGACGTGCGTCGAGAGGCGGACGTAGCCGATCCCGTCGAGGCTCGTGAACGCCCCTTCGACACCGAGTTCGGCCGAGACGCGGTCGCGGAGGCCGTCGGCGGTGGCGTGCGTCGTCGCGAGACCCGTCGGCAGCTTCACGAGCCGCAGGGCGTTGACCGGCATCCCGACGTCGACCCGACTGTCCTCGCCGGTGATGGCGGAGACCGCGTCGGCCACGACGTCGACGGCGTAGTCCGCGAGCTCCGTCATGTAGGTGCGCGCCTCGTCCCAGCCCCAGCTGTCCTCGATGAACCCGAGCGAGGTGCCGGCCGCGAGGTAGCTCGTGACGTCGACGGTGCCCTGGGTGTCGAAGCGCTCAGGGAACGGGTACGGCGAGCCCCACGAGTCGATGAGCGGGTACAGCTCCTGCGCGAGCGGGCTGCGGGCGACGAGGACGGCGGCCCCTCGGGGCGCACACCCGAACTTGTGGAGGTTGCCGACCCAGAAGTCGCAGTGGAGGTCGCGCATCGGATCGGCGTACAGGCCGGGGACGTGGGCGGCGTCGACGAGGGTGGGGATCCCGGCAGCGCGGGCGGTGTCCGCGATCTGCTGGACCGGCAGGAGGCGGGCCGTCGGCGAGGTGATCTGGTCCATCACCACGAGGGCCGTGCGGTCGCTGAACTCGGCGACCACGGCGTCGTGGGCGGCCTGGGCGTCGGCGTCGAGCGGGATGCGCGCGGTCCGGACGGTGCCGCCCCACCGGCGTGCGAGCCGCTCGGCTCCCATCGTGACGGCGCCGTAGCCGTGGTCGGTGACGACGATCTCCAGGCCGCGCTGCACCGGGAGGCTGGAGAAGACGACGCTGGCGCCGGCGCTCGCGTTCGGGACCATCGCGAGCTGGTCGACCGATGCGCCGAGGAAGTCGGCGATGCCGACGCGCGCGGCGGCGACCTTCGCGGGGAGTGCGGGGAACCAGGTGAGCGGCGCGGCCTCCATCTCGCGGCGGAGCGCCTGCTGGTGGTCCTGGGCGACGATCGGGACTGCACCGAAGGAACCGTGGTTGATGTGGCGCTTGGTCGGATCCAGCGTCCACGCGGCCGTGGCAGGTCGGCCGTCGCCGAGCATGAGCGGCGCTGGCCGTGCGATGGTGCGAGTGTCCACAGTGACGTTCCTCCGAGTCGATTATGCAGTGGATTGTCCGATAACCATAGAGGTCACGTTTGATGACTTGGGTTTCTATCGTGTTACAACTGGTCGAAAGCACGTCTGCGAGGAATAGTCATCCGATGACTTGTGTCGGAGGCGTACAGTCATCGGATGTCTCGACGCCCCACGTGCTCGCCGGCGCACCGTGGCACGGCCGCTACGATGGCGTGACGACCCTTGGGAGGACCGGCATGTCAGCAGTCGACACGGCGTTCCACGGGCTCCGGCACATGATCGCGTCCGGGCGCCTCGTCGCCGGTCAGCGCTTCCCCGCCGAGAGCGAGCTGTGCGACGAACTCGGTGTGTCCCGCGGCTCCTTGCGGGAGGCCGTCCGCATGCTCGCGGCGCTCGGCATCATCGAGTCACGCCACGGCTCGGGCACCTACGTGTCGATGCTGCGTCCTGAGGAGATCATCGGCAGCCTGTCACTCACCGTCGACCTCCTCCCCCTCGACGGGCTGCTGCAGATGTACGAGCTCCGACGGGTCCTCGAGACCCATGCGGCCTCGCAGGCGGCCGCCCGCGCCGGCGAGCAGGTCCACGCCGAGCTGGCATCGCTCGTCGCGGCGATGGAGGAGACGACGGACCCCGCCGAGTCGAGCGAACTCGACCACCGGTTCCACGAACTGATCGCTCGGACCGCCGGCAACGCGACGCTGACGGCGCTCCTGCAGGTGTTCCGCTCCCGCTCGCGGGCCTACGACGTCTTCAGCCTGCCGGACGGCGACGAACTGCGGCGGGTGAGCAACCGAGGCCATCGCTCGATGACGGAGGCCATCATCGCCCGCGACCCGGTGGGTGCGGCCGGCGCGGCCTCCGCGCACGTCGCGCAGACCGAGGAATGGCTGCGCGTGCTGCAGCCTCCGGCCACCCCCGCCGACTGAACGGCCCGACTCGGACGCTGGTCAGCGCGTCGGGAGGATGGGCGTGCCGATGAGCCGCTCGAGCTCGGTCCAGAGTGCCGAGGCGACGTCCCGGTCGGTCGTGATCGCCGCAGGGGTCTGGCGCACGGCGTCGCCCTTCGTCAGCCACCGGGGGCCGTAGAACCAACCGCCGTCGGCCGACTCGTCGGTGACCGCCCGGAGCGTCGGCTCGGCCCCGCGTTGCTTGCTCTGCGCGTAGACGGACTGCAGCGTGTCGGAGCAGCGACGTCCGCGCGTCGGCTCGTTCACACCGGGGACACGACGGTCGAGTCCGTTGACCGAGTAGCCGGGGTGCGCGACGAGCGCCCGGACGGTGCTGTGCGACACGGCGAGCCGGCGGTCGAGCTCGAAGCCGAGCGACGAGAGGGCGATCTTCGACTGGGCGTACGCCTGCCAGCCGCTGTATCCCTCACGCAGCTGCAGGTCGTCGCCGTGGAATCGGACGAGCAGGGTGGACAGACTGCCGAGGAGCACGACGCGCGGCGCGGTGTCGTGCTCGTCCGCCGTGCGCTGCAACACGGGCAGCGCTTCGGCGAGCAGGGCGGCATGCCCGACGACGTTCGTCGCGAAGACCAACTCGATGCCGTCGGCCGTCTCCTGGCGGTCCTTCGGCATGTGCACCATGCCGGCGTTCGCGACGAGGGCGTCGAGCCGGTCGAGCTCCGACAGCCGGCCGGCGGTCGCGCGCACCGAGTCGAGCGAGGAGGTGTCGAACGGGAGGTGGCTGAGTCGGGCGCCGGGCACCTTCACCCGGATGGCGCGCATGGCCGCTTCGGTCTTCGATGCATTCCGTGAGGCGAGGATCACCTCCGCGCCAGCCTGTGCGAGTCCGAGACTCGTCCAGAAGCCGAGGCCGGCGTTCGCTCCGGTGACGAGGACGACGCGTCCGGTCTGATCGGGCAGGGAGTCGGCGTTCCAGGTCATGGACCCATCCTGGCGCAGGACGCTGGACGCCGTCCGAAGGGGGTCACCCCTTGCGCGGCGGGATGCGAGGGGTGCCTGGGATCAGTGCTGGTTGGCGAGGCGCTCGTGGTGGTGGATGACCTCGGCGACGACGAAGTTGAACCACTTCTCGGCGAAGGCCGGATCGAGGTGCGACTCCTCGGCGAGCGCCCGCAGCCGGGTGATCTGGCGTTGCTCCCGCGCCGGGTCGCTCGCGGGCATGTCGTGTTCGGCCTTCAGCCGGCCGACCTCCTGCGTGCACTTGAAGCGCTCGGCGAGGAGGTGGACGAGGGCCGCGTCGATGTTGTCGATGCTGCTCCGGAGTCGGCCGAGCCGTTCGGTGGCCGCTGGATCCGTCGCAGCTGCGCCGGCGGTGGGTTCGGGGTGCTGGTCGGCCTGGCTCATGCCGAAACTCTAGCAACGCGCCGGGCCCGCGCAGCAGGCGACCAGGCGATACGCAGCCGGTTCACCGCAACGCCGGGACGAGGCGGCCGGACTCGAGGTGCAACCGCGCGTCGGCGTCCGTGACCGCGAGCGGATCATGGGTCACCTCGACGACCGTCGCGCCCCGCTCCGCCTCCGCACGGAGGACCGCTCGGATCGCCCGCCCTGCGGCCAGGTCGAGGCCGACGGTCGGTTCGTCGAGCAGGAGGACGTCGGCTTCGCGGGCGAGCGCCTGCGCGACGAGGACCCGTTGACGCTGGCCGCCCGAGAGCTCCCCGAAGGAACGCGGCGCGAGGGGGAGGACGTCGAGGCGGTCGAGACTCGTGTCCACGAGGCGGCGATCACGGGCGTCGAGCCGCGCCCAGCGGTGACGGAGCGCCGGCCACCGCCCCATCGACGCGACGTCGCGCGCGGTCACCGGGAAGTGTTCCGGCACGGCGCTCCGTTGCGGGACGTAGGCGAGGGACCGCCCGGCCAGGCCGTCGACCTCGCCGGTGATCGGTTGATGGAGCCCGGCGAGGACCGCGAGCAGTGTCGACTTCCCGGCTCCGTTCGCACCGGTGACCACGGTGATCGCGCCCGAGCGGAGCTCGGCGGAGATCCTGTGGAGGACCCGCTGGCCGTCGTACTCGGCCGTCACCTGGCGGAGTCGGATGGTCACGACCCTCGGGCGGCCGGGCGCTGCCGGAACAGGACGGTTCGACGGGGTTCGCATGGCTTCACCCTATCAATACTGAGAATCATTTTCATGTAGAGTGCTCGACCATGACCTGGATCACCGAGCCGTTCACCGCGGCCTTCCTTCTCCGCGCCCTCGTCGGCGGCGTGCTGGTGGCGGGGATCTGTGGGGTCGTCGGCACCTGGGTCGTGCTCCGAGGGCTCGCCTTCCTCGGCGAGGCGATGGCCCACGGCATGCTCCCCGGCGTCGCCACCGCAGCGCTGCTCGGCCTCCCGCCGGTCGCCGGGGCAGCCGTGAGCGCCGTGGTCATGAGCGCCGGTATCAGCCTCGTCTCCCGACGCGGCAGGCTCTCCCACGACACCTCCATCGGACTGCTCTTCGTCGGCATGCTGGCACTCGGGGTCATCATCGTCTCGTCGAGCCGATCGTTCGCGACCGACCTCACGGCGATCCTCTTCGGCGACATCCTCGCGATCCGGGACGCCGACCTGCTCGGCCTCGCCGTCGCCCTCCTCGTCACGGTGCTCGTCGCGATCGCGTTCCACCGACCGTTCGTCGCCCTCGCGTTCGACCGCCGGGTCGCCGCGACGATGGGCCTCCGTCCGCGTCTCGCCCACGCAGCGCTCGTCGGCCTGGTGACCCTCGCCGTCGTCGCCTCCTACAGCGCCGTCGGCACACTGCTCGTCGTCGCGCTCCTCCTCGGCCCCGCGGTCGCCGCCGCCCACTGGGCACGATCCATCCCGCTCACCATGCTGCTCGCGACCGTCTTCGGCGCGCTGGCCGTCCTCCTCGGCCTGCTCGTCTCCTGGCACGGCGACACCGCCGCCGGGGCCTCGATCGCCGCCTGCTCGATCCTGCTCGCAGCCGCCTCGTGGGCCGTGCGGTCGCTCGTCGCACGCATCCGGCGGCCGGGCAGCCCCCACCTCGAACCATCGACCGATCCGACCCACCTGGAAAGCGCACCGTGCACCGACTCCCCCGACCGATCATCCGAACCGGCACTCCCCGGACCGACCGCCGCGGCCCCGGCCCCGCGCGGACCGCGCTCGCTCTCGGA
Organism: Plantibacter sp. Leaf314; assembly: GCF_001423185.1. Classification (NCBI taxonomy): domain Bacteria; kingdom Bacillati; phylum Actinomycetota; class Actinomycetes; order Micrococcales; family Microbacteriaceae; genus Plantibacter; species Plantibacter sp. Leaf314. Next base: position 1,605,628 of record NZ_LMOB01000001.1, read on the forward strand.
GCGCTCGCGCTGACCCTCACCGCCTGTGCCCCGCCCGGCGGGGCGTCGCCGACCCCCACCGCCACCGGCGAGGCGCGTGGCCACGGCTACGTCGAGGGTGCGAGCGAACTCCCCGAGCCGCAACTGCACCTCGCGACGGCCGACCAGGCCGGCACCGTGGAACTGACCGACCTCCTCAGCGAGGAGCGCACGACGATCGCCGAGCTCGGCCCGCTCGCAGCGCTCACGGGCGACGGGCGGTTCGTGGCCGCGCACTCCGAGCCCGCGGGGACCGTCACGATCATCGACACCGGTGTGTGGACGGTCGACCACGAGGACCACCAGCACTACTACCGGGCCGAGCCGCGCGTGGTCGGCGAGGTCGAGGGTGACGGACCTGCGGACGTCATCGCCGGCTCGACGACGACCGCCGTGCGGTTCGCGGGCTCGGGCGAGACCGTCCTCCTCGACACCGCCGCGCTCGGCACGGGCGACATCGCCGAGTCCGGGCGGATCGAGAGCTCCCCCGGCGCCCCCGGGCTGGCCGTCCCGATCGGCGAGACCGTCATCGCCACCGACGGCAGCGGGAGGCTGCGCGTCCACGGCACTGACGGTGAACTCCTCGACCCCGCGTCGACATCCGTGGCCGCGGCCGACGTCGTGCTCGCCGGCTGCACCGAACCGGCCGGCAGCATCGCGACCAACGTCGGCGTCGTCATCGGCTGCGCCGAGGGCGCGCTCCTCGCCGTCGTCGACCGCAGTTCGAGTGACCCCGACCCGGTCCCCGCCTTCGAGGCGATCCCGTACCCGCAGGCCGTCTCCGCCGACGAGCGCGCGACGTCCTTCCATGCACGTCCCGGTCGCCCGACCGTCGCCGCCGTCGCCGGCACCTCCGGCGCCTGGCTCCTCGACACCCGCGAACGCCGTTGGGCACTGCTGCCGACCCCCACACCCCTACGACTGGTCACCGCCGTGGACGACCGCGACCAGCACGTCGTCGGCCTGACGACGACCGGCGACCTCCTCATCGTCGACGGTGCCACCGGTGCCGTGTCCGGGTCTGCGACCGCGCTGGCGGGCGCGCCCGACCTCGCCGCCGGGGTCCAGCTGGAGGTCGACCAGAACCGCGCCTACCTCAACCTCCCGAGCTCCCGCACCGTGGTCGAGATCGACTACGGCGATGCCGCGCGGATCGCCCGCACGTTCACCTTCGACACGCCACCGGCGTTCTTCGCCGAGACGGGACGCTGACCATGCGTGTGACCATCCCCCGCCAGACCACCGTCCTCCGCACCGCAGCCGTGCTCGTGTCGGGCCTCGTGCTCGGCGCCGGTCTCACGAGCTGTGCGGCGAGCGCCGACGACCGCCCGCTGGTGGTGGCGACGACCAACATCCTCGGTGACGTCGTCGGCGAACTCCTCGGCGAGCAGGCCGAGGTCATGACCCTCATGCCGCCGGACGCCGATCCGCACTCCTTCGAGATCTCGGCCAAGGAGGCGGCTCGGATCACCGGTGCGCAACTGATCGTCTCGAACGGGCTGGGGCTCGAGGAGGGGCTCACCCAGCACCTCGAGACCGCGGCCGACGAGGGGGTGCCGCTCGTCGAGGCGGGGTCACTCGTCGACGTCCTCGAGACGGCGTCCGGCGCGGCCGATCCGCACTTCTGGACCGACCCGGTGCAGATGGTCGCGGTCGTCGAAGGGGTCACCGAGGCCGTGATCGACGAGGTGCCCGGTGTCGACGCCGCCGAGGTGCGGTCGAACGCCGAGGCGTACACCGCGGAGCTCGAAGCGCTCGACGCGGAGATGGCCGAGGCCTTCGCCGCCATCCCGGTCGAGCAGCGGAAGCTCGTCACCAACCACCACGTGTTCGGTTACTTGGCCGCGCGGTACGACTTCGCGGTCGTCGGAGCCGTCATCCCGAGTGGCACGACGCTCGCGGCACCGAGCGCGTCCGACCTCGACGAGCTCGCCACCGCGATCGAGACGGCGGGGGTCCACACGATCTTCGCGGACTCCTCGCAACCCGACCGGCTCGTCCAGGTGCTCGCCGACGAGGCGGACGTCGACGTCGCCGTCGTCCCGCTCTTCACCGAGTCGTTGACCGCCGGATCGGGCGAAGCCCCCACCTACCTCACCATGATGCGCGCGAACACCGAGCGCATCGCCACCGGACTCTCGCCGTGAGCGGGCGTCCACGAACCCAGAAGGAAACCATGCAGCAGCACCACCGCAGTCCCCTGGCCTCGCGCACGAAGCGCGGCCGGGCCACGTTCCTCGCCGTCGGCACCGCCGCGGCCCTCCTCCTCACCAGTTGCTCGACCGCGAGCGGTTCCGCACCGGACCCGAGCGTCTCCGCGTCCGACGGCCCGCAGAGCCGGATCGCCCTCACCTACGACGGTGGCCTCCTCGTCGTCGACGCCGCCACCCTCGACGTCGTGGGCGACCTGCCGCTCGCCGGCTTCAACCGGGTGAACGCCGCCGGCGACGGCCGCCACGTGCTCGTCACGACGACGAAGGGCTTCCAGGTCCTCGACACCGGGACGTGGACGGACGAGGACGGCACCTCGAAGCAGGCCGAGCCGGTCCTGACGGACCTCGTGTTCCCCGCCGACACCGCCGGCCACGTCGTGCGTCACGCCGGGAAGACCATCCTCTTCGCCGACGGCTCCGGTGACACGACGATCTTCGACAGCGCGGACCTCCTCGACGCCACCGACGAGCTGCCCGAGACCGAGACCGTCCCCTCGGAGGCCGCGCACCACGGCGTCGCCATCGAGCTCGAGGACGGCACCCTGCTGTCGACGATCGGTACCCCGGACGCCCGCACCGGTGTCCGGGTGCTCGACGAGTCGCGCACCGAGATCGCCCGCAACGAGCAGTGCCCCTCGGTCCACGGCGAAGGCACCGTCAAGGACGAGACCGTCGTCTTCGGGTGCAGCGACGGCGTCCTCGTCTACGACGACGGCGTCTTCACGAAGATCCAGGCTCCGGACACCTACGGCCGGACCGGGAACCAGTACGTCAGCGAGACCTCGTCCATCGCGGTCGGCGACTACAACAGCGACCCCGACGCCGAGGGCTACGACCTCCGTCAGCTCGCGTTCACCGACACGGTCGCCAAGACGACGAAGATCGTCGACCTGCCCGAGGGCGTCGGCTACACCTGGCGCGACGTGGCCCGTGGGCCGAACGACGACGTCGTCGTCCTCGGCAACGACGGATCGCTGCACGTCCTCGACGAGCAGACCGGCGAGGTCACCGACACCATCGCCGTCATCGACGCGTGGGAGCCGCCGGCCGAGTGGCAGGACGCCCACCCGGCACTGGTCGTCCACGACGGTGTCGCCTACGTGACCGACCCGGCGACGAAGACGCTCCACGCCGTCGACCTCGCCTCGGGTGACATCACGACGGGTGAACTGCCCGGTGTCCCGAACGAGATCGCGGTCGTCACCGGCTGAGGCCCGCAAGCCGAGAGCGCCCGTTCCGTCATGTGCTGGGATCCAGCCGACGGGACGGGCGCTCTGCGTTGGAACACCGGGGATGGTCAGACGCGTTCCGGGGTCCCGAGCACCCGGGTGACGACCGGTCGGGTCGCGTGGAGCGCCGCCCAGACGAGGCCGATGCCGCCGACGAAGCATCCGACGATCACGAGGACCGACAGCGGGGCGAGGATGATGCTGATGCCCGCCATCGGCAGCACGAGGAGGACACCGAGTCCGGCCGAGCCGAGGGCGACGACCCGCAGCGGCAGCATGACGGCGCGGGTCCGAGCCCGCTCCATGACCTGCCGCGGCACTCCGAGGCGGTCGAGGCTGACGTACAGGTCTCGTCGGTCGAGCACCGCGGAGGCCTGGTTCACCCCGATGGAGCAGGCGACCATGAGGAACGACGCGACGAGCGTGATGACGACGCCGGTGCGGATGTCGTCGATGAGGATGGCGCTCTCGCGATCGAGGTCGGCACCTCCGGCGGCGTCCATGAGGGCGACGCCCGTGCCGGCGACGACGGCGACGAAGCTCGTCATCGCGACGCCGCTCACCTGCCGCCAGGCGGCCTTCGGCGACTCGAGGATGCTCCGGGCCGCGAGCAGCCGCTCCGGGGACGAGGCGCGCTTCGCCGATCCCCGCCCGATCATCCCGACGACCCAGGGGCCGATCAACCCGAGCACGCCGACGCCGGCGCCGAACCCCACGCCCAGGACGGCGACGATGGCGGCGACCTCCTGCAACCCGGTCACGACGGAGAGCAGGGCGTAGGCGACGAGGACCACGGCGGCACCGATGACGACGCGCACCCAGTGCACGGTCGGCGCCTGCTGCTTCGTCCGGACCCCGAGCGGGCTCACGTTCACGGCACGCAGACCGATGGCCGCGCTGGCCGCCGCGAGGAGCGTGACACCGAGGACGACGGCCGCTGCGACCGGGACACCGACCCAGACGCCCTCGACGCCGATCGGCGAACCGCCGAACGGGATGAGGCCGACGAGCGGCAGCATGCCGAGGTACAGCACGATGCCGGCGAAGGAGCCGAGCAGGGCGACCGCGGCCGATTCGAGCACGGTCATCGCGGAGACGGTGCCGGGCGTCGCGCCGAGCAGCCGGAGGGTGGCGAGTCGGTCGTCGCGACGGCGCGCGGACAGGCGCGCGGCCGCTCCGCCGAGGGAGCCGAGCGGGACGAGCAGCAGCGCCAGGGCCAGCACGCTGAGCACCTGGTAGAGCAGGGCCGTCTCGCCGGTCCACCGCCAGAACATCATCGCGCCGCCGAGCACGGTGAGCACGAGCGCCGTGGTGACCGCGAACGCGACCGCCGGGAGCACGATCGTCGCCGGGCTCTGGGCTCCCGGCCGGGCGAGCATCCAGGTGAGGCGGACGACGGGGCTCCGACCCGAGCCGGCGGGGACCGGTGTCCGCGGCGGAGCGGTGTCGACGACGGCGCTCATGAGCGCGCGCCGTTCGGGACGACGCCGGTCTGCGGCTGCGGCTGCGGCGGGTACGGCTGGCCCTGCGGCTGCGGCGGGTACGGCTGGCCCTGCTGCGCCATCGGGTACGGCGGCTGCGGCGCGGGCGGCGCACTCAGCGGCCCCGCGTCCTGGCGTTGTCCGACGATGCGACCGTCGGCGAGACGGATCGTGCGCGAGCAGCGGGCAGCCACCGTCTCGTCATGCGTCACCAGGACGAGCGTCCGGCCCTGACCGGTGGTGGCGTGCAGGAGCGCACCCATCACGTCGGCCGAGGTGCGGGAGTCGAGCGCGCCCGTCGGCTCGTCGGCGAACACGATGGGAGCGCCCGTCACCTGGGCACGCGCGATCGCGACGCGCTGCGCCTGCCCGCCGCTCAATTCGCCGATCCGGCGGCCTTCGAGACCGGCGAGGCCGAGGGCGGCGAGCCAGGCCGCCGCGCTCGACTCGGCCGCGGCGCGCGGGGTGCCGCCCAGCATGAGGGCGATGGCGACGTTCTCGACGGCCGTCAGCTCGGGGATGAGCAGGCCCTGCTGGAAGACGAACCCGAACGACTCGCGCCGCAACTGCGAGCGTCGCTTCTCGTCGAGCTGGTCGACGCGGACGACACCCGTCGGGGTGCTGAAGGCGATCGAACCGGTGTCCGGGGTGACGATCCCGGCGAGCGCGTGCATGAGGGTGGTCTTGCCGGAGCCGGAGGCGCCCATGATGGCGACCGACTCGCCCGGGAGGATGTCCAGGTCGACGCCGGCGAGGGCGAAGGTGGCCCCGTACTGTTTCGTGAGTCCGCGGGCGGAGAGGATCGAAGTGTTCATGATCCCATCGTGCGCGGGAGGCCCGGTGCGGCGCGTCGGCCGGGCGATGCACGCTGCCCGGTGCCGGTCATCCGCGAGGTGGACCCGGGGTCGGCCGCGAGGTCAGACGCCGCGGCGGCGGTACTGCGCGAAGAGGGCCGCGTCGGCCGCCCAACCGGCGCCGAGGAAGCGGAGACCCGAGCCTGTGTCGGTGGCGTCACCCGAGGACGCTGGTGACGGCGTCGCCGAGAGGTCGACACCCGCAGCACCGGCGGCGACGTGCGCCGAGGCGCGGACGCGCTCGGCGACCTCCACGGGTGCAGGATCCTCCTCGACCACACCCTGCACCGGGACCGGCAGCGGGACCGCCCGCAGTGGAGCGGTGACCCGGGTGTGGACGGCGTGCGACTGGGTGATGGAGGACATGCTCCCATCGTGCCGAGCGGCCATCCCCGACACATCCCGCAGTCGGGTGATCCTCGTCGGCGCGGACTCATCCTCCGGTACCACACGAGTGTCGGAGCGCGCGCCCCGCCCCGGCGGAGCGGGGCGGGATCAGACCGACTGCACCGGCACAGGCCGACCGACGAAGCGGATCCCGACGCGCTCCCCCGCCTCGAGCCGTTCGGTCGCGCCGTGCTGCACCGCGACGAGCGTCCCGTCGGGCAGCTCGACGGTCGTGCGACGCACCGGGCCGAGGAAGCTCGAGGTGAGCACCACCGCGTCGGACGAGCGAGCGGGCTGCTCACCCTCGTCCGTGAACACGACGTCCTCCGGCCGGACGAGCGCGACGACGTCCCCGCTGCCCGTCGGTTCGCCGAGGACCGGGAGCACCTGACCGAGCACCAGCACGCCACCGTCGACGAGCGTCCCGGGGATGCGGTTGCTCAGCCCGATGAACTCGGCCACGAACGGCGAGGACGGTCGGGAGTACAACTCCTCCGGTGTGCCGATCTGCTCGATGACCCCGGCCCGCATGACGGCCACCCGGTCGGCGACGGCGAGCGCCTCCTCCTGGTCGTGCGTCACGAACAGCGTCGTGATCTGCAGCTCCGACTGGATGCGACGGATCTCGTCGCGCAACTGGACGCGCACCTTCGCGTCGAGGGCGCTGAGCGGCTCGTCGAGGAGCAGGACGCGCGGCCTCGTCACGAGCGCCCGTGCGAGGGCGACGCGCTGCTGCTGCCCACCCGACAGCTGGTGGGCGTAGCGGCCACCGAGGTGCGCGAGGCCGACGAGCTCCAGGCTCTCGGCCGCTCGGGCCTGCCGCTCCGCGGTCGGCACCCGGCGCATGCGCAGGCCGAACTCCACGTTCTCCAACACGGTCAGGTGCGGGAAGAGCGAGTACGACTGGAACACCATCCCGAGGTCGCGCTTGTTCGTGGGCACCGACACGACGTCGACCCCGTCGATCAGCACGCTGCCCGAAGTGATGTCCTCGAGCCCCGCGAGGCTGCGCAGCGCGGTCGTCTTGCCGCAGCCGGAGGGGCCGAGGAGGGCGACGAACTCGCCCGGCGCGAGGTCGAGACTCACGCCGTCGAGGGCACGGGCACCCGAACCGTAGTCCTTCACGACGCGGTCGAACCGCACCGCGGCACCCGTCGGGCGGGCGGCTCCCGGTGCGGCAGTGGATGCCGACTGCTCGATCGAGGTCATGGTGTCTCCCTGATGCGGCGGATCGATCCGACGCGGCCGATGATGAACAGCAGGACGAAGGCGAACGCGAGCGCGAGCAGCGCGAAGGCCACCGCCACGAACGGGTCGCTCTTCGACACCTGCACGAGCGAGGTCTGCAGGGTGTTGCGCCCGAGGAGCGAGGCGATCGTGTACTCGCCGAGGACGACGGCCACCGAGATGACCGCGGCGGTGAGCACGCCTCGCCGCAGGTTCGGGAGGAGCACGCGGAACAGGACGGTCCCCCATCCGGCGCCGAGCGTGCGGGCGGCCTCGGCGAGGGTGCCGACGTCGACCGACTGCAGGTTCGCGGCGATCGCCCGGTAGGCGTACGGCAGCACCGTGATCCCGTACGCGAACGCGAGCGTCCACGGGGCGCTGCCGAGGAGCTTGGCCACCACCGAGTACACCGGCGCGAGTCCGACGACGAGCACGATCGCCGGCACGGTGATCGGGATGATGCAGACGAACTCCAGCACCCGCTGCAGCTTCGGGAACCGGAGCTTCACGAGGATCATCGTCGGCAGGAGCAGGACGACGACGATGAGCACCGTGACCGCCGCGAGGATGACGGAGTTGCCGATGCCCTGGAACAGCACGCGGTACTTCCGCGCGTTCTCCGGGTCGACGATCGCCGCCCAGTGGCCGAGGTCGTGGCCGCCGTCGATCCCGGCGCGGAACGTGAACTCGAGCATCGACAGGATCGGCACGGCGAACACGAGCGCGACGACGACGAGGATGATCCGGCTCGTGAGCTTCGACGGCGTGGCCGAGTCGCGGACGGCGCTCATCGCTGCCACCGTTCCGTCCGGGCCTGGAGTGCGGAGTACGCCGTCATCATGACGACCATCACCACGATCATCCCGATCGCGAGCGAGCCGGCGAGGTTCTCCCGCCCGAGGACGGTCTCGCTGATGAGGGCTCCGCGGATCTGCAGCGGCACGATCTGGGCGCCCTGACTGATGAGCGCGGCGGCGGTCGCGTAGCTCGAGAACGCGTTCGCGAAGAGGAGCAGAAGCGATCCGAGGAAGGAGGGGGCGAGGATCGGCATCGCGATGCGGGTCCAGTACGTGAAGCGCGTGCCGCCGAGCGTGGCGTTCGCCTCCGACCAGGTGCGCTTCAAGCCCTCCATCGCCGGCATGAAGGTGATGACCATGAGCGGCACCTGGAAGTACAGGTAGGGCAGCAGGAGACCGGGCACCTGGTAGAGCCAGACGCCGTCCGCGAAGAGGTCGATCCCGAGCCGGTCCTTGAGGAACACGGTGACGAGCCCCTGGATCCCGATCGTCGCGATGAAGGCGAAGGCGAGCATGACGCCGCCGAACTGTGCGAGGACGCTCGAGGCCGCGTCGACGAAGGTGCGGATGAGCCCATCGGGTCGCACCGCGAGCAGGGCGTAGCAGACGAGGGCTCCGATGACGGCCCCGGCGACCGCGGTGACGGCCGAGACCCAGAACGAGCTCGCGAAGGCGCCGAGCACCGCCGGCTCACCGAGGGCGGCGAGGTTGTCGAGGGTGAACGCGCCGTCACCGTCGAAGAAGCCGGTGGCGAGGGCGGTGACCGTGGGGATCGCCAGGAAGAGCAGGGTGTACAGCGCGAAGGGCGTCAGCCCGAGGAGTGCCCAGCGCGGACGGCGACGGGGGCGCGCCGCGGCGGGTTCGGCCGAGGCGTCCGAGGTGGTGGTCGGCGGGAGCGAGACGGCGGGGTCGGCTTCCGCCGACCCCGCCCCACTCCGCCGCGTGGCGGAGGCACTCATCAGGAGATCGCTGCCGCCCACTTCTCGGCGAGCAGCGAGGTGGCCTGCTCGGTCTGCTCCGGCGTGAACTGCACGAGGTCGGCGGGCATCTCACCCACGGCGTCGAGGGCCTTCTGGTCGACGGTGTCCGCCTCGACCATCGCGGCGAGGGTCGACGGGTACGCGCCGGCGGCGAGGTACAGGTTCTGCGCCTCGGGGCTGAAGATGAACTCCTGCCAGAGACGGGCCGCCGCGGGGTGCGGAGCGTCGACGTTGACGGCCTGGTTGTAGTAGCTGCCGACCGCCGAACCGGGGAGGACGGTGGTCTTCCAGTTGCGCTGACCCTCGTTCTCGGTCGCCGCGGCCAGGTTGTTGTAGCTCCAGTCGATGACGACCGGGGTCTCACCGGACGCGATCGTCGCGGGCGTCGGGTCGAGCGGCAGGAAGTTGCCGGCCTGGTTGAGCTTCTGGAAGAAGTCGACACCGGGCTGGATGTCGTCGGCTGACCCACCGGACTGCAGCGCCGCGAGGTAGACGCCGGCTGCGGCGGCACCCGCCTGGGTCGGGTCGCCGTTCAGCGCGACCTTGCCGGCGAAGTCGGAGCCGAGGAGGTCGTCGAGCGACTTCGGGGCCGGGACGGCGTCCGCGTCGTACCCGATGGAGACGAGGCCGGTGTAGTCGTACACCCAGAGGCCCGTCTTCTCCTTCGAGCCCTCGGGGATGTCGTCCCAGTTGGCGACCTGGTAGGGCGCGAACTGGTCGAGGTTGTCGAGGGCGACGGCGGATCCGAGGTCGAAGACGTCGGGAGCGGTGTCCTGGCCCTGCTGGTTCTTGGCGGCCGTGATCTCCTCGGCGCTCGACACGTCCGGGTCGGCCGAGTTCACCGTGATGTCGTACTTGTCCTCGAACGCGCTGATGATCTTGCCGTAGTTCGCCCAGGTGTCGGGGAGCGCGATGACGTTGAGCTCACCCTCCGCCTTGGCGGCCTCGACGAGCGCGTCCATGCCACCGAAGTCCTCGGCGGAGGTCGCCTTCGTGGCGTCGACGTCGGAGGCGGCTCCGGTGTCCGCTCCGGCGGAGCATGCGGTGAGCGTCGTCGCGGCGAGCGCGACGATGGCGAGGGCGGTCATACGCCTGGTGTTCACGGTTCCTCCAGTGACGTCGGCGGCCGCCCGTGCTGTCGGGCCGTCGGATACCGCGTCCGTCGTCTGGAGGACAAGCTAGGGTCGCCACGTAGCGCGATCGGGACCGCGCGGTGTCTCGCGGGTGAACAGTGCCCTTCGACAGGCTCAGGGACCGGGGGTGGACTCAGGGACCGCCCTTCGACAGGCTCAGGGACCGGGGCGGAGCGCGACGGGGCCGGGGCTGCGCGCGAGGCGCTCCTCGAGACCGGCGCGCACCTCCGGCCACTCCTCCGCGATCACCGAGAACAGCGCGGTCGTCCGCCAGGTGCCGTCCGCCCGCTGCTTGTCGCGTCGGATGAGGCCCTCGAACGTGGCCCCGAGCCGCAGGATCGCGGTGCGCGACCGCTCGTTGCGCTCGTCGGCCTGGATCTTCACCCGGCCGAAGCCCGCGTCGAAGGCGAGGCCGAGGAGCAGCAGCTTCGTCTCGGCGTTCACGGCCGTGCCCCAGACGCGCGGGTCGTACGCCGTCCAACCGAGGTGGGCGGCCTCCCCCGGCTCGTCGAAGTCGCCGAGCGTCGAGGTGCCGACGAGGAGCCCGTCGTGCTCGCCGCCCACGAGCCGGATGACGTAGGTGTTGCGCACGCCGGTCGTGAAGTATCGGTCGGCGAAGACGTCGAACTCGGCCTGCGTCGTCGGCAAACCGTCCGGTCCGCCGCCGTACCCGCCGGCGAACACCTCGGGGTGCGCGATCGCCACGAACAGCTCGGGATAGTGCGAGCGGTCGAGCGGTTCGAGTCGGATGGTCCGGCCGTCGATCGGTCGGGGTTCGGGGCGTCGTGCGGTCACCGTTCCACCGTATCCGCTGGCGAGCGTCGCGCGAGGACCGGTCTCGCGATCAGGCGAGGATGAGGCAGGTGGGCGACCCGGCGTCGAGGGTCCCGAGCAGCGTCGTCGGGACGCCCGTGCGTTCGTCCAGTCGGAAGCTCGCGACGCTGTTCGACAGCTGGTTCGCGACGTGCAGGAAGCGGCCCGACTCCCGGTGGTGGCGCGGCATCGTCCCGCCGCACTCGACGTCGGCCACGGCCTCGACCCGCGAGCCGTCGCCCGTCACGCGCAGGGTGGCGAGGCGATCGCTCCCCCGGACCCCGACGTGCAGCTGCTCGCGCGATGCGGCGAGGCTGATCTCGGCACCCGTGTCGCCCTCCGACACCCCCTCCGCGGGCGCGACCGTGGCCGCGAGGAGGTGCCAGTGGCCGTCCGTCCCGTCCACCCCGAGGGTGAAGACCTCGACCGAGTACTCGGTGATGACGTGGAGGTGACCGCTCGGGTGGACGACGAGGTGCCGCGGACCCGTGCCGCGCGGGAACACGACGGTGTGGTCGAGGACCAGTCGACTCCCCCGCAGCTGCCAGATCCGGACCGTGTCGTGGCCGAGGTCGGTGGTCGCGATCCGGCCGTCGGGCAGGAGGGCGGAAGCGTGCGCGCGGGACGGCCGGGACGGCAGCGCCTCGCCGACGGCGGCCTCCAACGCGAGGAGCGTCAGGGCGTCCTCACCGGCGTCCGCGGCTTCGGCGGCGAGTGCGGTGGGCGAGGCCCAGGGGTCGACGGACGACTCTCCGAGCCGCGGGTCCCCTCCGAACGCCGCGTTCTCGGCGAGGGGCACGGACACCACCCGACCGTCGCCGTAACAGCTCGCGACGAGCAGGTCGGCGCCCGGGACGGTCGCGACGTGACAGACGCCGTCGCCCGCCTCGAGGGGCTTGCCGAACGGCGAGAGGCCGAATTCGCCGGAGCGCTTGAACGCCTCCACCGCGCCGGTCGACTCGCTGGCCGCGTAAACGATCGGGAGCGTCGGGTGCAGCGTCAGGAACGACGGCGACTGCGCCTCCGAGGACTGCACCTGCCGGAGGGTCCCCGCCTCGTCCTGCCGCAGCAGGCTGATCCCGGCACCGGTGCCGTCGGCCTCAGCGGTGTAGGAACCGAGGAGGAGGTAGGGGGTGTCGTCGCTCATCCCCACAGTCTCCCACCTGCACCGACGCCCACCGGTGTCGGATCAGCTGGAGCGGCGGGCTCGGACCCCGGCCGCGTACTCCTTCGGACTCATGCCGATCGCTTCCCTGACGATCCGGATGAGCGTCGCACGCGTGATGCCGAGGGCGTTCGCGAGGGTGACGAGCGAGAGGTCGGGGTCGTCGTCGAGGGTCGCCAGGGCACGCCGGACCCGTGGGTCGAGCGTGCCGGTGTCACGCGGGGGACGTACCGCCGGCCGTGCCCGGACCTCGCCGGTCGAGAGTTCCTCGACCGGCGGGAGCCCTGGCAGGGACGGCTGACCGGATTCGTTCACCACGGCAGATGCGACGCTCGTCCTCGGCTCAGTCGACGAGGTCGTGACGCACGACGATCGCGTCGCGGCCGGGGCCGACGCCGATCGCGGAGATGCGCGAACCACTCATCGACTCGAGCGCCAGCACGTAGTCCTGCGCGTTCTTCGGCAGGTCCTCGAAGCGGCGGACACCGGTGATGTCCTCCTGCCAGCCGGGGAACTCCTCGTAGATCGGGACCGCGTGGTGGAAGTCGCTCTGCGAGACCGGTACCTCTTCGACCCGCACACCGTCGACCTCGTAGGCGACGCAGACCGGGATGGTGGCGAGGTCGTCGAGGATGTCGAGCTTCGTCAGGACGAAGTCGGTGACCCCGTTGATGCGTGCCGCGTACCGGGCGATCGGGGCGTCGTACCAGCCGACGCGACGCGGGCGTCCCGTCGTCGTGCCGAACTCGAAGCCCTTCGAGCGCAGGTAGTCGCCGGACTCGTCGAACAGCTCGGTCGGGAACGGACCGGCACCGACGCGCGTGGTGTACGCCTTCACGATGCCGATGACGCGGTCGAGGCGGTTCGGTGCGACACCGGAACCGGTGGCCGCGCCGCCCGAGGTGGCGTTGGACGAGGTGACGAAGGGGTAGGTGCCGTGGTCGACGTCGAGCATCGTGGCCTGGCCGCCCTCGAAGAGGACGATCTTGCCCTCGTCGAGCGCCTCGTTCAGCACGAGCGCGGTGTCGGCGACCATGGGGCGCAGGCGCTCGGCGTACGCGAGCAGGTCGGCGACGATCTCGTCGACCGTGATCGCCCGGCGGTTGAAGACCTTCACGAGGAGGTGGTTCTTCTGGTCGAGCGCGCCCTCGACCTTCTGGCGCAGGATGTTCTCGTCGAAGAGGTCCTGGATCCGGATGCCGACCCGGTTGATCTTGTCGGCGTAGGCCGGGCCGATGCCGCGGCCGGTGGTGCCGATCTGACGCTTGCCGAGGAAGCGCTCCGTCACCTTGTCGATGGTGCGGTGGTACTGGGTGATGACGTGCGCATTGGCGCTCACCAGGAGGCGCGAGACGTCGATCCCCCGGGCCTGGAGGGCCTCGAGCTCGTGGAACAGCACCTCGATGTCGATGACGACACCGTTGGAGATGACGGGCACGACGCCGTTCGTCAGGATGCCGGACGGCAGGAGGTGCAGGGCGTACTTCTCGTCGCCGATGACGACCGTGTGCCCCGCGTTGTTGCCGCCGTTGAACTTCACGACGTAGTCGATGCGGTCACCGAGCAGGTCGGTGGCCTTCCCCTTGCCTTCGTCGCCCCACTGGGCGCCGACGATCACGATTGCTGGCATCTGGATGCCGCCCCTTCCGGATTCTCGTGTGCCCGGCGGACCCCCGGAGGAACCCAGCCCTGACAGGCCGGACGCCCACCCTCTGCGGGCGGGCGTCTCGTGCACGCACTCCTTCATCGTACCGGAGCCGGGTCTCGGGCATCGAGTTCCGGCCGGCGCTCGATACCATGATGGGATGCTCAGGCCCCGGCCGGCCGTTTCGCACGCCGATCGCCCTCGACGACCGACCTCCCGACCGACCGAACGGAATCCATGACCTCCCTGCCGCGCCTCGTCGCCTTCGATCTCGACGACACCCTCGCCCCGTCGAAGTCCGCGCTCGACCCTCGCATGGCCGAGCTGTTCGTCGCCCTCCTCGAGCGCACCTCCGTGTGCATCATCTCCGGTGGCCAGATCGTGCAGTTCCAGAACCAGGTGCTCGACCGCATCGGCGCCGCCTCGCCGGAGGCCCTCGGTCGCCTCCACCTCATGCCCACCTGCGGCACCCGTTACGACCGCTTCGACGGCACCGCGTGGACGACGGTCTACCGCCACGATCTGAGCGACGACCAGAAGGCCCGCGCGATGGGCGCCCTCGAGACCGAGGCGAAGCGACTCGGCCTCTGGGCCGAGGAGACCTGGGGCCCGATCCTCGAGGACCGCGGTTCGCAGATCACCTTCTCCGCACTCGGCCAGGCCGCACCGGTCGCCGAGAAGACGGCCTGGGACCCGGACGGCGCCAAGAAGGAGTCGCTGCGTTCCGCGGTGCAGGCGCTGCTGCCCGACCTGGAGGTGCGCTCCGGCGGATCCACCTCGGTCGACATCACGATGGCGGGGGTCGACAAGGCCTTCGGCATGACGCGGCTCGCTGAGCACACCGGCATCCCGCTCGGGGAGATGGTGTTCGTGGGAGACCGCCTCGACGAGGGCGGCAACGACTACCCCGTGCTCGCCCTCGGGGTGCCGTCGGTCGCCGTCCACGGATGGCAGGACACCGCGGCGTACCTGGAGTCGCTCGGCCTGTAGGGCGTCGGTCCCCGAGCCGCGCCCCGGTCCCCGAGCCGCGCCCCGGTCCCCGAGCCGCGCTCCGGTCCCTGAGCCTGTCGAAGGGCTAGTCGGAACCGAGGATGACGATCGCCGAGGTGGGCGGAGCCGCTGCGGCGACGAGGTACTCGATCTCCTCGGACGCCGTCGGGTCGGCCTCGCGCAGGAAGGTGTCGAGTCGCTCGACCTCTTCCGTCTCGCCGATCGCCTTCGCGGAACGGCGCAGGGCGTAGAGCGACCGCAGCACGCCGCGGTTCGGGGCGTGCGACCACGGGATCGGTCCCTGGCCGCGCCAGCCGGCGCCGCGCAAGGAGTCGAGGCCCCGGTGGTATCCGACGCGCGCTGCCGCGTAGCCGGGGATCGGGGACTGCGGGTCGTGGACCGCGTCTGCGAGCAGGGCCCAGCCGAGCGATGAGCGCGGGTGGGCTGCGAGGAGCTCGGCCAGCGCTTCGATCGAACCGACGGCCGCGTGGAACTCGGCGTCGGTGGCGCTGTCGTCCGGCAGCAGTGTCGGAGGGGTTGCCATCAGATTCTCACCGGTCATCGTTCAACCATAGCTCCGTTGCCGGAGCCCGGCGTGGGAGGAAGCTGGCAGCCGTCGCTGAGAGCTCGCCGCATGCATCCCCGGCTATATTGCACACCGCTGTGCAAGATAGTACGATCGCTGTCATGACCACCACCGAAGTGCCGTCGAGCCCACCCCGGGCCCCGCGCCGCGACGCCACCGAGAACCGCGTCGCCCTGCTCGAGGCCGCCCGCCTCGCCCTCCGCAGCGATCCGGACGCGAGCCTCGAGACGATCGCAGCGGCCGCCGGTCTCACCCGCCGCTCGGTCTACGGCCACTTCGCCACCCGCGACGAGCTCGTGAACGCCGTCGTCGTTGCGGGCGCCGAACGCGTGGCCTCGTCGATCACGGCCGTCCGCGGCGACGACCCGCTCACGACGATCGCGCTCATCGGCGACGTCCTCTGGGCGCAAGTGGACCACGTGCGCATCATGGCGCCGCTCGCCGTGCGCGGCCCGCTGCGCGCCGTCACGGCAGCGGCCCTCGAACCGGTCCGCACCCTGCTCCTCCGCACCGTCCAGGCCGGGATCGCCGACGGCTCCATCCGTCCGGACATCGACGCCGACATCCTGGCCCGACTCGTCGAGAGCACCGCGATCGGCGTCCTGGAGGAGGCGAGCCGCTCCGAACTCTCGACCGACGCCGGTCGCCGGCTCGTCATGCTCGCCACCCTCGGCGCGGTCGGCCTCTCCTGGCAGGACGCCGGCGCCGTCGCCGACCGCGCAGCCACCCACACCCACGAGGAGACCACCCATGCGCGTTGAACTCGACGGCGTCTCGAAGGGCAAGGGCGGCATCGTCCTCGAACCGACCTCGCTCTCCTTCCGGACCGGTGAAGCGACCTTCGCCCGCGCCGAGACCGAGCAGCGCCCGACCGTCCTCGGTCTCATCGCCTCCGGGCGCATGAAGCCCGACACCGGCACCGTGCTCGTCGACGGCACGACCGACCGCAAGACGATGCGTCGAACAATCGCCCTCATCGACGCGCCCGACGTCTCCGAACCCGCCAGCGGCGTCGCGGTCGCCGGGGTCGTCGCCGAGGAACTCATGTTCGCCGGTCGTGCGAGCCACCCCTTCGCCGTCGCGAGACTCCTCGACTCCCTCGGCCTCGCCTCGCTCGCGAAGCAGCCGATCTCAACCGTCGCGCCGACCGAGCGCGTGCGGCTGCTCACCGAACTCGCCGTCCTCCGCGAGGACGTCACCGCGATCGTCCTCGTCTCCCCCGACCGGCACGGCGGCGATCCGCTCGGCTGGTGGACGATCGCCCGCCGACTCGCCTCCCGGGGCTACGGCGTGCTCGTCATCGCCGGAGACGCCTCCGCCACCGCCATCAACGCCATGTCGGACGCCCCCGTCTCCGAGAACGCCACGGACGAACTCGTCCCCCTCTTCCAGCAGGACTGGTCATGACGCACCGCGTGCGCCGACCCGACCCCGCCTTCCCCTCCGCCAGCACCACCCGTCCCCAGAAGGACCTCCTGTGAAGATCTTCGCGATGATCCGCGCCGAACTCTCCCGCCTGTGGGCCACCCCCATGTCGCGCCTCGCCCTCGTCGCCCTCATGTGCGTGCCCCTGCTCTACGGCGGCCTGTACCTGTGGGCCAACCAGGACCCGTACGCGAAGCTCGACCAGGTCCCCGTGGCGCTCGTCGTCGAGGACTCCGGTGCACCGGCGACCGACGACACCACGGGTGACGCGACCGGTGAGACGGAGAACTACGGCGACGACATCGCCGAGCAGCTCATCGAGGACGGTTCCTTCGCCTGGCACGAGGTCAGCGCGGCCGACGCCGCTCGGGGTGTGAACGACGGGACGTTCGACTTCAGCGTCACGATCCCCGCGGACTTCTCGACCTCGCTCACCTCCGCGTCCGGCGACGCCCCGCGGCAGGCGACGGTCCAGCTCACGACGAACGACGCGAACAGCTACCTGGCGACGACGATCGGCGAGCAGGCGGTCAAGCAGATCAAGGCGACGATCGTCCAGACCGTCAACCGCCAGGCCGCGGGCCGGTTCCTCATCGCCCTCGACACCATCAAGACGAAGCTCGTCGACGCCAGCTCCGGTGCCGCGCAGCTGGCCGACGGAGCCCAGCAGGCCTTCGACGGTGCCGGGACCGCCCAGGCCGGCGCCGCGACCCTCGCGTCGGGCACGGCGCAGATCGCCGCCGGTACGGCCAGCCTGCCTGCCCAGACGGACCAGCTGGCGGCGGGGGCCGAACAGGTCGCCGCCGGCACCTCGACGCTCGCCGGCAAGGGCGACGAGGTCGGCGCGGCCGCCCAACAGCTCGTGAACTCGATCCCCACGGCACGCGCGCAGATCGCGCAGACCCTGACGGAGAACGGCTTCACGCCCGAGCAGATCGCCCAGGTCCTGGCCCTCCTCGACCCGGTCGCGGCCGACGCCACCACGGCGAACGAGCGGGTCCAGACCGTGGTGTCGCAGGTCGACCAGTTGAACAGCGGTGCCCAGCAGGTCGCGGGCGGCGCCAGGACCCTCAGCAACGCCATGCCAGCACTCGCCACCGGGACGCAACAGGCCGCGGACGGCGCAGCATCACTGCAGACCGGCCTCACCACGCTGCAGACGGGCCTCGGCACCCTGCGCGACGGCATCGTCACCCTCCGCGACGGACTGCAGTCGGGTGCCGACGCGATCCCGGCGACCACGCCGGACTCCCGCACGCTGCAGGCCAAGACGATCGCCGACCCGGTGAAACTGACGAACGCCTCGGTGACGAGTGCGGGCACCTACGGCGCCGGCCTCGCGCCGTTCTTCGTGAGCCTCGCCGCCTGGATCGGCATCTACGCCCTCTTCCTCATCGTCAAGCCGGTGTCACGCCGCGCGATCACCGCCCTCCACAGCCCGATCAAGGTGACGGTCGCCGGCTGGCTGACGCCCGGCCTGCTCGGCACGATCCAGATGGTCGCCCTGTTCGGCATCCTCGCGGGCGCCCTCCACTTCGAGGTCCACAACCCGCTCGGCACCTACGGGATGATGGCGCTCGCCTCGCTGACGTTCGCGGCGATCATCCTCACCCTGAACGTGTGGTTCGGCAGCGTCGGCCAGTTCCTCGGGCTCGTCCTCATGGTGGCCCAACTCGTCACCGCCGGCGGCACGTTCCCCTGGCAGACGTTGCCGGCCCCGCTCGCCGCGCTGCACCATGTGCTCCCGATGTCGTACGCCGTCGACGGGATGCGGCAGCTGATGTACGGGGGCCGGATGGACGCGGCACTGCAGGACGCCGGGGTGCTGCTCGCGTGGCTGGCGATCGCGCTGAGTCTCTCCGCGATCGGGGTCACGCGGATGACGCACGCCCGCACCCTGCGCGATCTCCGCCCCAGCCTCATCGGCTGACGACCAGGCGGAGCGCGCGGAATCCGCGCCGGAGCGTCACCCTCGGGTGGGGACGACGCTCCGGCGCGCGTGGTTCGCCGCTTCCGTGCGACGCCCATTCGGGTCGGGCATCGATCGCTGACGGCGGGAAGAGCGCGACCTCGATCGGGTTCGGGTGCGCCCGCCGTCGTCTCGCTCCCTTGAGTGATCGACGGAGCGGTCGATCATGACGCGGAATGCTGCAGATTCCTCGGAACGGGTCACGAGCGGGTGGAATCCCGTCGGCCTCGCCCGAAAACACCGGAGGCCGCCGGGAGTGGGGGGACTCCCGGCGGCCACCGGTGCGACGGAACGGTGCGGTTCCGTCTGGGCGCACACGATCGCGGCGGTTCGGGCCGCCGCGATCGGGTGCAGGTTCGACGCGTGCTGATCAGAAGGGGATCAGCGACGCCTCCTCGCGCTGTTCCGCCAGCATCCGACGACGGGTCGCGAACGCGGCTCCCGCACCCCAGATGAGGAGCGAGGCGAACAACGCACCAGCAGGGGCGATGAGTTCGCTCGGGCCGGTCTGCGTCGCGCTGACCGACATCGACGTCTCGTCGGCACGGGTGTCCGCCTGTGCCGGCGCAGCGACGCCGACGAGGAGGGCGACCGCGAGGGCGGCGGGGACGGCGAGCGCGGTGACGCCGCGGACCAGGGACGGACGGGATCCTCGTTCGGGCGAGACTCCCAGGGCGGAGCTGTGCTTCATCTTCAGTTCATCCTTCGGGTGACCGCCGATGCGCACCACACGGATTCGGGTCCGTGCGGTGGCCCTCAGTGGCTTCGGGTGCCGGGAGGGATTCGGGTTCAGCGGTGGAGCATCGCTCCGGTACAAAGTATGCCGGTCCGTGTCGGCACTTTGGGGGACCAAGACCGCAATTGAGGGAATCTTGAGGTGTTCCTGAGGAAGCGATAGGGGCATCCCTCGGAACCACCCGCGGACGGGGGACAACCCGGTCGACGTCAGTCGAAGGACACGTGCTGCATGACCCACGCGTGCATCGCGACGGCCGCCGCAGCGGAGGCGTTGATCGATCTCGTCGAGCCGAACTGCGTGATCTCGAGCACCGCATCGGCCGCCGCGATCGCCTCCGACGACAGGCCGGGACCCTCCTGTCCGAACAGCAGGATGCAGCGCTCGGGAAGGCGGGTGGTCTCGATCGGGACCGAGCCGGGGACGTTGTCGATCGCGATGATCGGCAGTCCCGCGTCGCGTGCCCAGGCGACGAGGCCCGCGACGTCGGCGTGGTACTCGACGTGCTGGTAGCGGTCGGTGACCATCGCCCCGCGCTTGTTCCAGCGACGACGACCGACGATGTGGACGGTGTCGGCGGCGAACGCGTTGGCGGTGCGCACGATCGACCCGATGTTCATGTCGTGCTGCCAGTTCTCGATGGCGACGTGGAACGGGTGCCGGTGCTCGTCGATGTCGGCGACGATGGCCTCCATCGTCCAGTAGCGGTACCGGTCGACGACGTTCCGTGTATCGCCGTCGCGGAGGAGCTCCTCGTCGTACCAGGGCTCCGCAGGCCAGTCCCCCTGCCACGGGCCGACGCCACCCTGGCTCGCGGATGCCGCGGGATCGACCGGGTGGGCGGCCGGATCTTCCTGGCTGGGCGGGGTCTCTGGCACCAGCCAACCCTACCCGCGCCGTGCCACACTGGAGATCCGGGCCCGACGCCGCGCCACCCCATGAGGCGCGCCGCTCCACCGGCCCGCTCGAACCACCTGGAGGAACGCATGTCACGTCGCGACGAGGTCGAGTGCTGGCTCACCGACATGGACGGGGTGCTCGTCCACGAGAACCACGCCCTCCCGGGCGCAGCCGCGCTCCTGCAGCAGTGGCAGGACCAGCGGACGCCCTTCCTGGTGCTCACCAACAACTCGATCTTCACCCCACGCGACCTGAGTGCCCGCCTGCGCGCCTCCGGCCTGGACGTGCCGGAGGAGTTCATCTGGACCTCCGCCCTCGCCACGGCGGCGTTCCTCGCCGAGCAGGAGCCGGGTGGCTCGGCGTTCGTCATCGGCGAGGCCGGGATCACCACCGCCATCCACGAGGCCGGCTTCACGATGACGGAGACGAACCCCGACTACGTCGTCGTCGGTGAGACCCGCAACTACTCGTTCGAGGCCATCACGAAGGCGATCCGCCTGATCGCCGGCGGCGCCCGGTTCATCGTCACGAACCCGGACGCCACCGGACCGAGCAAGGACGGCCCGCTGCCGGCGACCGGCGCGATCGCGGCGCTCATCACGAAGGCGACCGGCATGGAGCCGTACGTGGTCGGCAAGCCCAACCCGATGATGTTCCGTTCCGCCCTCAACAAGATCGGCGCGCACTCGGAGAACACGGGCATGATCGGCGACCGCATGGACACCGACATCGTCGCGGGCATCGAGGCGGGTCTCCACACGATCCTCGTCCTCACGGGCATCAGCGACGAGGCCGAGATCAATCGCTACCCGTTCCGGCCGAACGAGATCCTCAGCGGCGTCATCGACCTCGTGACCGACCCCGTCGAGGTCGAGATCTAGTCCGGCCCCTCCCGCAGCCACACCGACCCGCTCCCCCAGCTTCGAGGATCGCCCATGCGCGCCGTCGTCTACGACCAGTTCAGCACCGAGCCGACCGTCCGGGAGGTCCCGGATCCGCAACCCTCCGACGCCGGCGTGGTCGTGCGGGTGGAGACGACCGGCCTGTGCCGGAGCGACGCGCACGGCTGGCTCGGCCACGACGACGGGATCGCCCTCCCGCAGGTGCCCGGTCATGAGCTCGTCGGACGCGTCCACGCCGTCGGCCCGCTGGTCGAACGGTTCCAGGTGGGCGACCGCGTCACCGTCCCGTTCGTGTGCGCCTGCGGGCGCTGTGCCGAATGCCTCGCCGGGAACGGACAGGTCTGCCCGAACCAGACGCAGCCCGGCTTCACGCACTGGGGGTCGTACGCCGAACTGGTCGCCCTGCACGATGCGGACGTCAACCTCATCCCGGTACCGGAGTCACTCGACGCGGGCGCCGCGGCCCTCCTCGGCTGCCGGTTCGCGACGGCGTTCCGCGGGCTCGTGCACCGGGCGGCGCTGCGCAGCGGTGAGCGCCTGCTCGTCGTCGGCTGCGGTGGCGTCGGGCTGAGTGCCGCGATGATCGGGGTGGCCCTGGGTGCCGAGGTCGTCGCCGTCGACATCGACGCCGCAGCCCTCGCACGCGCCAGGTCGATCGGCGTCACGCACACGATCGACTCCAGCGGGCTCGACGAGGCCGCCGTGCTCGCGCGCATCGCCGAGGTCAGCCCGGGCGGCGTCCAGGTCTCGGTCGAGGCCCTCGGTCGGGAGTCGACGATGCGGCTGAGTCTCCTGGCGCTCGCACCCCTGGGACGCCAGGTGCAGATCGGGCTGTTCTCCTCCGAGCCGACGCTCCCGATGCCGCGGATCATCGCCCAGGAGCTCTCCCTGCACGGCAGCCACGGCATGCCGGCATCCGACTACCGCGAGCTGCTCGACCTCGTCGCGAGCGGCGCGCTGCGCCCGCAGGACCTCATCGAGCACCGCATCGGCCTGGACGAGGCACCGTCGGCGCTCGTCGCCCTCGCGGCGGGCGACCGGTCGACGGGCGTCACGGTCATCGACGTCGCCTGAGCAGGGTGGCGGCCACGGCCGCGCTCACCCTGCCCGTCCGGCGCCGGTGCTGCGCTCGGCGGGCGAGGGTCAGGCGGAACCCTCTTCGGACGGACCCGAGAAGAGGGACGATGCCGTCGGCTGCGGGGTGACTCCCGCCGCACCGGACGCACCCGCGGCGTTCGCCGCACCGACGAGGGTCCCGAAGTAGAACGCGAGGAGCAGGAGGACCGCCGCACCGAGCCCGACGACCGCCCAGAGGAGCGCCTTCGGGATGCTCTGGTCGAGCGGTTCGCCCCGGTACTCGGGAAGGTCGCGATCCGGGACCGACGTCGGCGTGGCGGGCTGCTCCGTCGGAGATGGTGCGGTCGTGGGCTGCGGCGGCAGGGAGGCACC
The DNA here is from genome assembly GCF_001423185.1 of Plantibacter sp. Leaf314. Lineage (NCBI taxonomy): Bacteria > Bacillati > Actinomycetota > Actinomycetes > Micrococcales > Microbacteriaceae > Plantibacter > Plantibacter sp. Leaf314. The sequence goes on from NZ_LMOB01000001.1 coordinate 1,628,527, forward strand.
GACGATCCCCGCGGCCGCGGCCGGGGTCACGAAGCCGTTCGAGCCGTCGAGCTCGGGGAAGGCGACCGTCTCACCGGGCAGCGCGGCAGGAGACGTCTGCACGGGGTGCGTGGCCGGACCCTGCGACGGGACGGCGGCGTGCGCGCCCATGGCCTGACCGTATGCGGGTGCCGGACCGGCTCCGTGCTCGCCTGCGGTGACCTCGTCCGAGCCGTCGTCGTCGTTGCGCTCGACCGGATCCGTCACGTCCTCGACGCCCGGCACCGTGGCCTCGGCGGGTGCTGGTTCCGGATCGGTGACGGCGTCCGTCTGCAGCGACCATCCGCCCTCGGCGGCGAAGGCGTCGGCGAGGGAGTCGGACGATGCCGCTTCCGCCTCGGGGGCACTCGGCTGCTCAGCGGGTGTCGTCGGTTCGGCCGGGGCAGAACCGTCCGTCGGTTCGGCATGGGACGGCGCACCGTCCGAGACCGGGACCTCAACCGTCTCGGTGTCGGGACCGACGTCGAACAGCGACTCGAGCCGCAGCTCCTCGCTGACGGGCTCCGGCTCGGTGGTGGCCGAGCTGTCGGCGTCGGTGACTTCGGCGTCAGGCGCATCGACGTCGGTGACTTCGGCGTCGGTGTCAGCGACGAAGGACGGCAGCGGCGTGGCGGCTGCCGCGGAGAGCGGGACCGCGTCGAACTGGACGATCTCCTCGTCGAACTCGTCGTCGAGTTCCTCCGGGTCGACCGCGAATCCGGCCGACTCGGCCGGCGGGGCGGTGTCGGTCGATGACGCGGGCACGTCGATCGACGCATCCGCACCCTCGGTGTCGTCGGATGTCCGCTCATCGAGGTCGGCCGCGGGGCTCGTGCCCGCGGATCCGAGCACGCCGAGCGCTCCGAGTCCACCGGCAGCAGCTGCGGCGTCGAGGCTGGCGTCGAGTCCGCCGAGCGACAGCGTCGGGAACAGGTCGACCGTGTCGTTCGCCGCGGGGATCACGGCAGGGGCGTCCGAGTCGGCGTCGTCGATCGTGTCGTCACGCCAACTCGCATACTCGTCACCCGGGCCGTCGACGAGCGGGCGACCGAGGGTCTCCGCGGCGAGCCCGGGAGCGAACGGCTGCACGTCTCCGGCGATGAACGCCGCATCGGGGACCTCGCCCTCAAGGGCGAGTTCCGACGGCGACGCTGCGCTGACCGCGGGTGCATCGGTGCCCTCCCACTGGACGGCGGGCACCGGGATCGGCTGCGTCGTGGGAGCGGCGTGCACGAGGGGGTCGAGTGCGTCGTTCGGAGCGAGGTCCCAGACGAAGGGCGCGCTCCCGAAGGGGCTGACCGTCGGCTCGGGCTGCACGCCGTCGAGGGAGATGAGTTCGGTGATGGAGCGCTCGGCCTGGGGCGTCGGCGGGCCGAAGGCGGGCGGGACCTCGGAGGTCTCCGTCGCGGTGTCGTCCGTCGCCGGGGCGTCCGCAGGGGCGTGGTCCACCAGGGCGTCGGTGTCGGCGGATCGGTCCGTGGCCGCGGGCTCGGGGTCGATCGGGGACGGCTGGCCTGCGGCCGCGCCGCCGAGGGCGGTGAACCCGGGGCCACCGAGGCTGTCGAACGGCCGTGTCTCGTCGAGCGGTTCGGCTGAGGCGTCCGGCACCGTCTCGGGCCACGGCACCTCGGCCGGTGAGCTCGGGGCGTCCGGCGTCGGCGCGGCGACGACCGTGTCCCAGCGGAACGGGGCGGCCGGCGTGACGGGTGCGGAGCTCGCGGTGGCGTCCGGTGCCGGTCCGGTGACCGTCTCGGGCTCGAGCGGGGTGGGCTGCGCAGCGAGGGAGTCATCGACGGTGTCGACCGGTCCAGAAGCGGCGTCCGCGCTGACGGCGTCCGTGCTGACGGAGTCCGCGCTGATGGCGTCCGTGTGCGGCTCGGTCTCGATCGACCAGGGCTCCGCCGGGAGCGGGTCGGCGGCGGCGGGAGCAGCGTCCGTGAAGATCGGGGCGGCGGCGTCGGACGACTGCGCAGCGGGCGCCGTCTGGCTCGCGCCGAACGTCTCGCCGAACGGCTCCGTGAGCCAGGCGAGCGGATCGGTCCGTGGGGCGGAGGTCGTGGCGTCGTCGGCGGTGGAGGCCTGGTCGGGGGCGGCGTCGGTGGAGCGGTCGCGGACCTCGACGGTCTCGCCACCGAGGACGTCGTCGCCGAAGGTCTCGGAGAGGCTCCAGGAGCCCTCCGGGAGGTCGTCGTCCGAGCCGGCGGCCGCAGGGGCCGAGGTCGGCTCGACCGGCTGCGCGCCGAACGTCGCGGCGGGAGGCAGCGGCGCATCGACGGGCTGCGGCGCTACCGGTTCGGCGTTCGGTGCCGTGTCGAAGCCGCTCGGGCGTGCCGGGGTGTCGGTCGACGGGGTCGCGTGCTCGGCGTCGACGGCCGCCCAGGCCTCGGGATCGTCCGCGGCCAGGGCCCGGGCCGTCGGCAGGGCCATCGTCGAGACGTCTTCCGCTGCCGGTTGCGCGTCGTCGTCGCTCGCGCCGAGACTCCAGGGTTCGTCGTCGACGGGCGGGAGGACGACCGGGTTGGTCGGTGCGGGACGGAAGGTACCGGCAGGGGCGTGCTGGAGTACGGAATCGGTGTCGACCGTGAGCTCGTTGCGAGCCGGCGGGGTCGGAGCCGCGGGGGCCGGGGTCGGCGGGACGACGGGCAGCTCGAGGGCGTTCGGGTGCCGGAGCGCACCCGTCGACTCGGATGCAGGAGTGGACTCGGCGACCGGAGACGCGTCGGACACGGGCGTCCACGCGGGAGCGGGAGCCTGGTTCGACTCGGGTGCCGGCGTCCACGCGGGAGCGGGAGCGGGAGCCTGGTTCGACTCGGGCGCGGGCGTCCACGAGGGAGCGGGGGCCGACTCGGCCGGTGCGGGCGTCTCAGCCGGTACGGCGGTCGGGTCGGCGACGACGGGGGGCGCGGACGGTCGGTCGTCCTCGTCGTCCGGTTGGGTCTCGATCGCCTCCGTGTCGTCGGCGTCGAGCTGCGACAGGAGCCAGTCGGTTCCGTCCGCCGAATCGTCCGGCAGGCCGGAGCCGCCGCGATCGGTCCCGTCGCCGGACATCAGGCGAGTCCCAGGTCTTCCAGGCCGATGGCGGCCAGGTACTGGTAGCCGGCGGCCTCGATGATCTCGCGGGCGCCGGTGGCGCGGTCGACGACGACGGCCACCGCGACGACCTCGGCACCGATCTTCTCGAGCGCCTCGGCGGCCTTGAGCGGCGAGCCGCCGGTGGTCGAGGTGTCCTCGAGGACGATCACGCGCTTGCCCTGGAGGTCCGGGCCCTCGACCTGCTTGCCGCGGCCGTGGTCCTTGGGCTCCTTACGGACGACGAACGCGTCGTACGTCAGGCCGCGTGCAGCGCCCTGGTGCAGGATCGCGGCGGCGACGGGGTCGGCTCCCATGGTGAGTCCGCCGACCGCGAAGACGTCGGGGACGTCGGCGATGAGGTCGATCATGACCTGACCGATGAGCGGCGCGACGCGGTGGTCGAGGCTCACCTTGCGGAGGTCGACGTAGTACGTCGCTTTCTTGCCGCTCGTCAGGGTGAAGTCACCGTGGAACACGGCTTCCGCCGAGATGTGGTCAATGAGCTGAGCTCGTGCGTCCGTCACGCCGACGAGTCTACAAGCTGTGACCCCCCTCGCCGCAGTCGCCCGGATGGGGGCACTCGATGTCCTCGACGCAGGAGAGCCCCGGCGTATCGGGCTCGACTCGCCGGGGCTCGGTGCGGCCACCCCGCCACCGTCCTGCGATGGTGAGGCGGAGCCGGGGGTCAACGCGTCGGGCCGGACCCCGGCTGCTCAGGTGCATCGGGTGCGAGGAGTCCGGCTTCGGTCGCGCCACCGTAGCCCTCGGTCTCCGGGTCGCCGTGCAGACCACCAGAGACCGCGTACTCCTCCTCCGGCGACATGACGAGGCGGTGGCGCCCCCAGACCGCGAAGGCGACCAGCATCACGACGTAGACCACGACGATGGCGATGATCGCCGGCAGGAACGTCGGGTTGAGGAGGAAGCCGACGAAGATGAGCGCGGCGATGACGGCCGCGATGACCGCGCCGGGCACGCCCCACGGGCTGAGGTAGGGGCGCTTCGCGTTCGGGAACTTCCTCCGGAGCAGCAGGAACGCGATCATCTGCATGAGGTACGCCAACACGGCGCCCCAGACGGCGATGTTGAGCACGATCGCCCCGGCGACGCCGCCCGACCCGCCGGCCGCTTCCACGATGAGGAGCGCCACGAACCCGATGAGGGCACCGGCCACGAGCGCGACCCACGGCGTCTGGCGCTTCCCCGTCAGGGAGAGGAAGCGCGGGTAGTACCCGGCGCGGGACAGCGAGTACATGTTGCGCCCGTAGGCGAACATGATCCCCTGCAGCGACGCGAGCAGACCGATCAGCGCGAACAGCGCGAGCACGGCGGCGGCACCGTCACCGACGATGGCCCGGAAGCCGTCGAGCAACGGTTCGCCCGCGGTCCCCGTCGCCTCGGCACCGATCACGCCGGTGTTCAGGAACAGGACGAGGAGACCCGTGACGATGAGCGTGCCCCGAGCCCAGAAGCCCGCCTTCGGGATGTCGCGCGCCGGGTTGTGGGACTCCTCCGCGGCGAGCGGCAGCTCCTCGATGCCGAGGAAGAACCACATGGCGAACGGCAGGGCGAAGAGGATCGGGAGCACGCCGTGCGGCAGGAACTCCGTCTGCCCGGGGTCGGGGGCGATGTCGAACAGGTTCGCCCATGCGAACTGTCCGGAGAAGACCGCCATCGCCGAGAAGACGAGGAGGATGCCGATGGAGATGATCGAGACGACGATCGCGAAGCGGAAGGAGATGCTCGCGCCGGCGGAGTTCAACGCGATGAAGGCGATGTAGAGGATCGCCCACCAGACCGGTGACGGCATCGAGAAGCCGAGGAGTTCGCTCGTGATGGCGTCGGCGTAGGAGGCGGAGAAGTACACGATGACCGCGGTCGTCGCGACGTACTCGATCGTCTCGGCGAGTCCGGTGACGAAGCCGCCGAGCGGACCCATCGCCGCTCTCGCGAAGGAGTACGCGCCGCCCGTGTGGGGCATGGCCGCCGCCATCTCCCCGATGGAGAAGATCATGCCGTAGTACATCGCCACGAGGATGATGAAGGCGATGAGCATGCCGCCGAACCCGGCGAAGTCGATGCCGAAGTTCCAGCCGGAGAAGTCGCCGGAGATGACCGCCGCGACGGCGAGGCCCCAGAGCCCCCACACGCCGGCGGATCGTTTCAAGCTGCGTTTCTCGAAGTAGCCCTCACCGGCCGCGGTGTAGGTCACCCCGGAGATCTTGCGCGTTTCGTTGGCCATCGACAGGTCCTGTTCGCTCGGGTTGCGCGCTCGTCGGGCCCGCACAACGTCCTCAGATCGGTTGGCCCGACTATAGGACCTGCAATGGTCGCGTGTACATACCTTTGTGACAGATTCAGTCCGCAGAACTCCTTCGCGTCCCGGGGATGCTGTGATGTAATGGTCGAGTTCGCGACCTTTCAGTTCTCCGCCGCTGCAGAACCACCGACGGCGGGTCCCCGACCCACGAGGAGCTCCCATGCACCCACGTTCAGGAAACCTGACGCTCGAGGAGCTCACGACCGCGGTCGCGGCGAAGGAGATCGACACCGTCATCCTCGCCTTCACCGACATGCAGGGGCGGCTCGTCGGCAAGCGCGTCTCGGCACGGCTCTTCGTCGAGGACGTCGCCGAACACGGCGCCGAGTGCTGCAACTACCTCCTCGCCGTCGACGTGGAGATGAACACCGTCGACGGCTACGCGATGTCGAGCTGGGAGCGCGGCTACGGCGACATGGCGATGATCCCCGACTTCTCGACCCTCCGTCACGTGCCCTGGCTTCCGGGCACGGCCCTCGTCACCGCCGATCTGCAGTGGCTCGACGACGCCCCCGTGGTCGCCTCCCCCAGGCAGATCCTCATCGCCCAGCTCGAACGGCTCGCCGAACGCGGACTCGTCCCCTTCGTCGGCACGGAGCTCGAGTTCCTCGTGTTCGACGACACCTTCCGCGAGGCCTGGGCGAAGGACTACACGAAGCTGACCCCGGCGACCGACTACAACATCGACTACGCGATCCTCGCCTCCACCCGCATGGAGCCCCTGCTCCGCGACATCCGCAACGCGATGGACGGCGCGGGGATGTACTGCGAGGGCGTCAAGGGCGAGTGCAACCTCGGCCAGCAGGAGATCGCGTTCCGGTACGACCACGCCCTGGTCACCTGCGACAACCACTCCATCTACAAGAACGGCGCGAAGGAGATCGCGGACGCGCACGGCAAGAGCCTCACGTTCATGGCGAAGTTCGACGAGCGCGAGGGCAACAGCTGCCACATCCACATCAGTCTCCGCGGCGAGGACGGCTCGGCGGTCTTCGCGGACCCCGACGCCCCCGACGGCATGTCGAAGCTGTTCCGGCACTTCCTCGCCGGGCAGATCGCCGCCATGCGCGAACTGACGATGTTCTTCGCGCCCAACATCAACTCCTACAAGCGCTACGTCGACGGCAGCTTCGCCCCCACCGCGGTGGCCTGGGGCCACGACAACCGCACGTGCTCGTTGCGCGTCGTCGGCCGAGGCCTCGGGATGCGCGTCGAGAACCGGGTGCCGGGCGGTGACGTCAACCAGTACCTCGCGGTCGCCGCGCTCATCGCGGCCGGACTGCACGGGATCGAGAACGAACTGGAACTCGAGGAGGCGACGACCGGCAACGCCTACACGGGCGGCGCCCCACGCGTGCCGACGTCGTTGCGGGAGGCGGCGGAGCTGTTCTCCCAGTCGACGATCGCCCGCGAGGCCTTTGGCGACGAGGTCGTCGACCACTACCTCAACTTCGCGAAGGTGGAGCTCGCCGCCTTCGACGCGGCGGTGACGGACTGGGAACGGGTGCGCGGCTTTGAGCGCCTCTGACCAGGACGGCCCCGAGGTGACCGCGGCGGCTTCGGAGGCGCCGGTCTCCAGCGCTCCGCTCATCGGCGTCACCACCTATCTGGAGCAGGCGCAGACCGGCGTGTGGGACGTGCCCGCCTCCTTCCTGCCCAAGGTCTACCTCGACGCGGTGACCGACGCCGGCGGGATCGTCGTCCTCCTCCCGCCGCAACCCGTGAACCGCGCGGTCGCGGCCTCCGTGCTCTCCCGCCTCGACGGGCTGATCGTCTCCGGCGGCGCCGACGTCGACCCCGGCCTGTACGGGCAGGCCGCCCATCCGCGTACCGGTCGGCCCCGCACGGATCGGGATGCCTGGGAGGAGGCCCTGCTCACCGCGGCGATCGACGCCGAGCTGCCGTTCCTCGGCATCTGTCGCGGTGCGCAGCTTCTCAACGTCGCCCTCGGGGGAACGCTCATCCAGCACCTGCCCGACGTCGTCGGCGACGACTCGTTCCAGCCCGGCGAGGGCGTCTTCGGACCGAAGACCGTGGCGATCGACGCCGACTCGCGACTCGCCGCCCTGCTCCGCCAGGACGACGACGAGCTCGACGTGCACGTCTACCACCACCAGTCGATCGACCGCGTGGCCGACGGACTCGTCGTGACCGCCAGCACCGAGGAGGGCGTCATCGAGGCCGTCGAGCTGCCGGACGTGCCGTTCGGCCTCGCGGTGCAGTGGCACCCCGAGGAGGAGACCGCCGACCGACGCCTCTTCGCCGGCCTCGTCGACGCCGCCCGACGACACCGCGACGGCACCGACCGCACCCCCAGCACCACCGGCACCACCGACAGGAGCACCGCCCAGTGAGTCACACGATCCTGAACCCCGCGAACGAGCACGTCGTCACGACCGTCGAGCACCTCGACGTCGCCGAGACCGACGCCGCCATCACCCGCGCGGCCGTCGCCCAGCGCGCGTGGGCCGCGCTCGCACCGGTCGACCGGGCGCAGGCCCTCCGCCGGTTCGCCGACGCGGTCGACGCCGACCGCGAGCACCTCGCGAGCCTGGAGGTCGTCAACTCCGGGCACCCGATCACGCAGGCACGGTGGGAAGCCGGTCACGTGCGCGACGTGCTCGAGTACTATTCCGGATCCCCCGAGCGGCTCTTCGGCCAGCAGATCCCCGTCGCGGGCGGGATCGACCTGACCTTCCACGAACCGCTTGGTGTCGTCGGCATCATCACCCCGTGGAACTTCCCCATGACGATCGCCGCCTGGGGCTTCGCACCCGCACTGGCGGCGGGCAATGCCGTCGTCCTGAAGCCGGCGGAGTGGACGCCTCTCACGAGCATCCGCCTCGGCGAGCTCGCGCTCGAATCCGGGCTCCCCGAGGGCCTGTTCCAGGTGCTCCCCGGCCGCGGATCGGTCGTCGGCGAACGGTTCGTCACGAACGAGACCGTGCGGAAGGTGGTGTTCACCGGCTCGACGGCCGTCGGCAAACGGATCATGGCGGGCGCCTCCGAGCAGGTGAAGCGGGTCACCCTCGAGCTCGGCGGCAAGAGCGCCAACATCGTGTTCGCCGACGCCGACCTCGAACGCGCGGCCGCGACCGCCCCGTACGGGGTGTTCGAGAACGCCGGCCAGGACTGCTGCGCCCGCAGCCGCATCCTCGTCCAACGCAGCGTCTACGAACGCTTCATGGAACTGCTCGAACCGGCCGTGCAGGGCGTCGTCGTCGGGGACCCGAACGACCCCGCGACGGAGATGGGCCCGCTCGTCTCGGCGCCGCACCTCGCGTCCGTCCGTTCCTACGTGCCCGACGACGCACCCGTCGCGTTCACGGGAAGCGCTCCGGACGGACCCGGGTACTGGTTCGCGCCGACCGTGCTCACGCCCGAGCGAGGAGATCGAACGGTCCGGGAGGAGATCTTCGGGCCGGTCGTCACGGTGCTCCCCTTCGAGGACGAGGCCGACGCGCTCACCCTCGCCAACGACACGGAGTACGGGCTGTCGGGATCGATCTGGACGCGCGACGTCGGACGCGCCCTCCGCGCGGCCCGCGCCGTCGAAGCGGGGAACCTGTCCGTCAACTCGCATTCCTCCGTGCGCTACTCCACCCCGTTCGGCGGGTTCAAGCAGTCCGGCCTCGGGCGCGAGCTCGGACCGGACGCGCCGCTCGCCTTCACCGAGACGAAGAACGTCTTCATCGCCACCGACTGACCCGCACCACCCCGTCCCCCGAGCACCACCCGCTCCCTGAGCACCAACCCCCGGTCCCTGAGCCTGTCGAAGGGCGGGCAGACAGAAAGAGCACCACATGACCATCACCCCCATCGACCTCACGCAGCGGCTCGCCGGGAAGGTCGCCGTCATCACGGGCGGCGCGAGCGGCATCGGCCTCGCCACCGCCAAGCGCTTCGCCGCGGAGGGCGCGGTCGTCGTCATCGGCGACCTCGACCCCACCAGCGGACAGGCGGCCGCCGAGCTCGTCGGCGGGCTCTTCGTCCAGGTCGACGTGACCGACCAGGCGCAGGTCGACCACCTCTTCGACACCGCCGCCGACACCTACGGCTCCGTCGACATCGCCTTCAACAACGCGGGCATCTCGCCGCCGGACGACGACTCCATCGAGACGACCGAGCTGCCGGCCTGGGAACGGGTGCAGGACGTCAACCTGAAGTCGGTCTACCTGTGCTCGCGCGCGGCGATCCGCCACATGGTGCGGCAGGGCAAGGGCTCGATCATCAACACGGCCTCGTTCGTCGCCGTGCTGGGCTCGGCGACCTCGCAGATCTCGTACACCGCCTCGAAGGGTGGCGTCCTCGCGATGAGCCGCGAGCTCGGCGTCCAGTTCGCCAGGCAGGGCATCCGGGTGAACGCGCTCTGCCCCGGCCCCGTGAACACCGCGCTGCTGCAGGAGCTCTTCGCGAAGGACCCGGTCCGCGCGCAACGGCGACTGGTCCACATCCCGATCGGCCGGTTCGCGGAGCCCGAGGAGCTCGCCGCCTCCGTCGCCTTCCTCGCCAGCGACGACTCGTCCTTCATCACCGGCTCGACCTTCCTCGTCGACGGCGGCATCTCCTCGGCCTACGTCACCCCGGAATGAGCTGACGACGTGCCCGGGCGGGGCGGCGACTCGCGGGAAATAGACTGATCCGATGAGCGAGACGCGCAAGGGGGACGACGGCACCGAGGTGCTGAGCGCGGAACTCCTCCTGCGCCCGGGCCGGGCCGGCAACGCGTTCGAGGAGACCGTGCAGCGGCTCCTACAGTCGATCCGCCTCGGGCTCATCGAACCCGGTGGGCGCCTGCCCGCCGAACGCGACCTCGCCGCCATGCAGGGGGTCAGTCGTGACACCGTCCGGGACGCGATCGCCGCGCTCACCGAGGCGGGCTACCTCACCTCGCGCCGTGGACGCTACGGCGGCACCTTCGTCATGGACGAGCTGCCCGACGACGACCCCGTCGGCGGGCGCGGAACCGACGAGGGTGCACGCGTCGCAGTCTCGGCCGCCCGGATCGAGGACACCCTCGTCCTCCGCAGCATCCTCGAGGTCGGGGCTGCCCGCGAGGCTGCGCAGTGCAAGCTCTCGGGCGTCGACCGCGAACGCCTCTGGCAGGCGCTCGGCGAGTGCCGCGACGCCGCCCCGGCCGACTACCGCCGCCACGACTCCCGACTGCACCTGCTCATCGCCGAGCTCGTCGGTGCGCCGAGCCTGCTGCCGCTCGTGGCCGAGTCACGCATGCGCGTCAACGAACTGCTGAACGGGATCCCGCTGCTGGCCGTGAACATCGCCCACTCCGACGAGCAGCACGAGCGCATCGTCAAGGCGATCCTGCGCGGACATCCCGACGAGGCCGCTCAGGCCATGGCCGAGCACGTCGCCGGGTCCGAAGCACTGCTCCGCGGCTTCCTCGCCTGACCGGAGGACGGACCTTGCCTGACCGGCGGGCGGACATGGAACGACCTCCCGGCGACGGATCGCGAGGAGGTCGGATGCGCCGGACGTGCCGGCGGGTGCGAGGTCTCAGATGGACTTCGGGTAGGTGCGGGCCGGGATGGCACGGTAGCCGTCGCGCTTGACGACGACGACGGAACCGACGGCTGCACTGGCAGCGAGGAGGGCGATGATGCCGAGGTAGATGGTCATGCTTCTATGAAACGCCCGATTCTGATGAAGGACAAGCTCACAATACTGCCGATACTCGGTAGCCTCGCTACATGGACGTGCGCCGACTCGATCTCCTCCGCGAACTCGCCGACCGCGGCACCGTGCACGCGGTCGCCGCGGCGACCCACCGGACGCCGTCGGCGGTCTCCCAGCAGCTCAAGGTGCTCGAGCGCGAGGCCAGCCTCCCTCTCACCGAGCGCCGCGGCCGCGGCCTCGTCCTGACCGATGCCGGCCGGGCGCTCGCCGCGAGTGCCACGGATGTCGCCGTCGCGATCGAGCGCGCGACGAGCGTGTGGGACGAATACCGCAACCACCCGACCGGCACGGTCACGCTCGCGACGTTCCCGACCTTCGGGCAGATGGTGGTCCCGGCGGCACTCCGCGCGCTCGAAGCCGTTCCCGGCCTGCGGGTCGAGGTGAGCGACCGCGACCCGGACCTGGAGGACTTCCCCGACCTCGCCGCCGACTTCGACATCGTCATCGCGCAGGCGATCAGCGGTGAGCGCACCTGGGTGCGTCGCGGCCTCCGGATCACGCAGCTGCTCGCCGAGCCCCTGGACGTCGTCCTGCCGGTCGGGCACCGGCTCAGCGGCCAGACGGTGCTGACGCCGGCGGACCTCGCGGACGAGTCCTGGATCGGCGTCCCGGTCGGCTACCCGCTCGACCGCCTGCTCCGCAGCATCGAGGCGGAGTCGGGTGCGGAGCTGCGCGTCGTGCAGCGGGTGAGCGACAACCGCATCGCGGAGGCGATGGTGGCGGCTGGACTCGGCATCGGGCTCCTCCCGCGGTTCACGGCGAGTGGTCCGGAGCGGGGCATCGTCCTCCGGCCGCTCGCCGGGCTCGACGCGACCCGGCGGATCGTCGCGCTGTCCCGCCCCGACCGCGCCGAGCGGCTCGCCGTGCGGACGGTCCTCGAGGCGATCCGCACCGAGGCGCGCTCGGTGGCCGCCTCGCACACCGCACCGAAGCCCGAGGAGCTCACCACCCCGCGCTGGGTGTGACCGTCCGGGCCGTGCTCAGTCGTCGGACGACGTCGCGGCGCTCCGCTCCCGGCGGTAGCGCTGCACGCCCTTCCAGATCGTGAAGCCGAGGGCGATGACGACACCGGCGATCACGACCTTCTGCAGGATGCCCGCGTACTCCTCGACGATGTGCCACTGCTCTCCGAGGAAGAACCCGGCGAGCACGAAGATGGTGTTCCAGATGCCACTGCCGGCCAGGGTCAGGAGGGCGAAGCGCAGGACCGGCATCCGTTCGACGCCCGCGGGGATGGAGATGAGGCTCCGGAAGATCGGCAGCATGCGCCCGAAGAACACCGCCTTCGAGCCGTGCTTCTGGAACCAGGCCTCCACCCGGTCGACGTCCTCGACGTGGACGAGGGGGACGCGCGCGACGAGGCGACGCATGCGGTCCCGCCCGAGGACGGCGCCGATCGCGTAGAGGGCGAGCGCTCCGACCACCGAGCCCGCGGTCGTCCAGACGAGGACTTCGACGAGACCGAGTTTGCCCTGGCTGGCGGCGAATCCGGCGAGCGGCAGGATGATCTCGCTCGGCAGCGGGGGGAACAGGTTCTCGAGCGCGATCGCGAGCGCGGCGCCCGGACCGCCGAGGGTCTCCATGAGTCCGACCGCCCATTCGGCGACGCCTCCGAGGGCGCTGTCGCCTCCGGTCGAGGCGGTGGACAGGCTGATCGTGGCGGCGGTGGACGTCGTCATCCCACCGACGCTACGCGACACCTGGTCGCCATCCCTGGGAACCTCCGCTCAATCGCCCACCTGTCGGTTCCACCGGACCGGCCCGTTCTCAGGACCTCGCCGGCGTGGCGGACCCTGCCACGGGCGACACGCCCAGGGTCTCCTGAGAAAGGAAACCGATAGCGTTGGGGCATGCGCATCGCCACCTGGAACGTCAACTCGATCCGTACCCGCGTCGGCCGCGTGGTCGACTGGCTCGTCCGCGAGGACGTCGACGTCCTCGCGATGCAAGAGCTCAAGTGCAAGCCCGAGCAGTTCCCGATGGAGGCCTTCACCAAGGCCGGCTACCAGGTGGAGCTGCACGGACTCAGCCAGTGGAACGGCGTCGGCATCGCCAGCCGCCTCCCGATGGAGGACGTGCAGATCGGGTTCCCCGACATGCCCGGCTTCGGCAAGCCACCGGCGAGCCTCGCCCTCGACGGCCCTGGCTTCGACGCCGACGGACTCCCACTCGAAGCGCGCGCGATCGGGGCCACCGTCGACGGCGTCCGTCTCTGGAGTCTGTACGTCCCGAACGGGCGCGCAGTCGGCGATCCCCACTACGACTACAAGCTGCGCTGGCTCGCCGCCCTCGAGGCCGACACCCGCACCTGGCTCGCCGAGAACCCCGAGCTGCCCCTGGCCCTCATGGGCGACTGGAACGTCGCACCGCTCGACTCCGACGTCGGCGACCCGAGCTTCGGGCCCGGCTCCACACACATCACCGCACCCGAACGGGCCGCCCTCGCCGCCTTCGTCGACGCCGGCCTGCAGGACACCGTTCGGCCGTTCGTCCCCGAGGGGTACACCTTCTGGGACTACAAGCAGCTCCGGTTCCCGCGGAACGAGGGTCTCCGGATCGACTTCATCTACGGCTCGCAGGCCTTCGCAGACCACGTCGTCGAAGCGTCGATCCACCGCAACGAGCGCAAGGGCGACAGCCCGAGCGACCACGTGCCCGTCGTCGTCGACCTCGACTTCTCGCTCACCGACGAGGAGAACGACGACGCACCGATGATCTTCGGCTGAGCCACCCTCGGCTGAGCGACCGCGACCCGACGGGTCAGTCGACCATGACCCGGCGACGCCGGGTGAGGACGAGCGCCAACGCCCCGAGGCCGACCACGCCGGCGCCGATCACCGCCGGCAGCGCCGCGGCGACACCGGTGTCGGGCAACCGGGGCGCGGCACCCGCGGCCGGCTCGGCCATGACGACGCCGTCCGCGACCGTGACCTGACGCTGCAGGCTGTTCAGCCCCGTCGCCGGATCCCAGGTGCCGACGTTCGCCGTCTGCACCGCGTACCGGGAGTCGGCCGCGATCGTCTCGTGCGTGGCCGGGAGGGCGAGGGCGGTGTCGTACCGGCCGGCCGGCACGTCGGCGAGCGACGCCTGCAGCGTCACCGGCTCGCCGGCGGCCCAGGTGCGGGCATCAGAACCGAAGGGCACCTGCACGGCGCGCTCGGCGTTCGACAGGACGAGGTACGCGGGACGGCTGTTGTAGGGCGCGGCCCAACCGTCGTTGCGGATCGTGAGCGACAGGGTGCCCTCGGCGACCGAACTCCCCGTCATGACGAACCGGTACCCGAGACGCTTCGCGGTCGTGTCGAGGTTCTCCTGGCCCCACGACTGCAGGACGTCCTGCAGGTAGTCCCAGTTGAGGTAGCTGAAGTTGTACCGCTCCATCTCCGCCGAGGCGGTCTCCCACTCGGAGCGCGGCGGGTTCACGTTGCAGGTCTCGCCGCCGACGGGCACCCAGTCGCTCTCCTGGGCGAGGTAGTCCTGGTCGAGGGTCAGCGGGTCGGAGAGGTAGGTGCCCCAGTCGTCGGGCGCGGCGAGGAAGCAGTCGTTGTGGTGACCGATGCGCGCGATGGCGCTGCCGTCGAACGCCTGCGCCTCGGTGATCGCCCCCTCGGTGCCGCTCGGGACCCCCAGGATGTTCTGTTTCATGCTCATCGTCCGCACCTGGATGGACCGGTCGGCCGGAACCGCCTCGAGCAGTGCGTCGACGACGGCACGCCGCTTCGCCCAGTCCTCGGCCGTGAGCACGCCCGGGTTCGCCGGATCGGCCGCGAAGTGGTCGGTGTAGTAGCCCTCACCCCAGAGCCCGACGAAGCCGGCCTGGACGACGGAGATGACGTCGGCGTTGTCCTGGAAGATCGGCGTCAGCTGCTCGATGTGCCCGAGCACGATGTCGAGCGGTGCGTCACCGTAGGGCGGCGTGTAGGGCCAGTCCCCGCCGGCCAGGTAGGCGAAGCGCGGGATGATCGAGATGCCCGCCTCGCGGGCGGCGTCGAAGTCCGCCTGGACGAGCGCGAGCCAGGCCGGGTCGAGCGTCGGCTCGGCGACGAACCGCTCCAGGTAGAACACGCGGACGAGCTCGGTGATGCCCTCCTCGCGGTAGGCGGCGAGCGTCGGGACGTCGAGCGGCGTGTAGCCCGGGCCGCCGGCCGTCCCCTCCGGGTAGTAGTGGGTGTTGTTCGTGTGGTCGAAGCCGCGCTCCGGGTTCGCGATGATCGCGTCACTCGGCTCGTAGACGACGGTGTCGGCGGGTGTCGGGGCGGGCGCCTGCGCCGCTGCACTCAGCGGGGTGGCCACGGCGAGCCCGCAGGCGGCGAGGACGGCGAGGAGACGGAGACGACGGTTCACAGGAACTCCAACGGGATCCGGTGGTGCACGGAAGAGGTTGCCCACATCCTGCAGAACCGGATCCCGTCGTGCAAGGGAATGCTCGGAACCGGCTCCAAGTGATCACTATCGCTTAGCGCTTCACCGCGGATCGCCGACCGACCCTCGCTCGTGCATGCCCCTAGGAGCGTGGTGCGCCACCGCGCTTCCGCTTGTTGGCGTCGATCGCAGGCCGCTCGGCGACCACGGGCCAGGTGCCCGTGTGCCCCTCCCGGGCCTTCGCCGCCGCCAGGATCCTCGGCTTCGCGGCGAACCACCCGACGATGAGCATCGGGATGAGGATGATGAGGGAGGCGAGCACCCACCGCCCGGTCTCCGAGAAGCCCATCGTGACGAGGACGAACGCCAGGAAGGCCAGCGTCAGGTAGGACGTGAACGGCGCGCCGAACAAGCGGAACGACGGCCGCTCGACCTTGCCCTGCTTCGCCCACCGCTGCAACTGGATCTGGCAGAGGATGATCGTCGCCCAGCCGCCGATGATGCCGATGGCCGAGATCTCGAGCACGATCTCGAACGCCTTCGACGGGTACAGGGCGTTCAGGAGGACGCCGAGCAGCGTGAGCGCCGCCGTCAGCAGGATGCCGCCGAACGGTACGCCGTTCTTGCTCATCTTCCCGGTGAACGCGGGCGCGGAGCCGTTGACGGCCATCGAGCGGAGGATACGACCGGTGGAGTAGAGGCCGGCGTTGAGGCTCGACAGGGCCGCCGTGAGGACGACGAAGTTCATGACCGAGGCCGAGATCGCGCCGGCCTGCTCGGAACCGATGTGCGAGAAGAAGGTGACGAACGGGCTCTCACCGGCCTGGTAGGCGGTGTACGGCAGGAGGAGCGACAGCAGCAGGACGGATCCGACGTAGAAGATCGCGATGCGGAAGATGACCGTGTTGACGGCCTTCGGCATGATCTTCTTCGGCTCGGCCGTCTCGCCCGCGGCGGTCCCGACGAGCTCGATCGCGGCGTACGCGAACACCACCCCGGAGATCGCGATCATCGGCGCGAACGCCCCGACGGGGAAGAGCCCGCCGTTGTCGCCGATCACCGAGAAGCCGACGGCACCGAT
This sequence comes from Plantibacter sp. Leaf314, assembly GCF_001423185.1. Lineage (NCBI taxonomy): Bacteria > Bacillati > Actinomycetota > Actinomycetes > Micrococcales > Microbacteriaceae > Plantibacter > Plantibacter sp. Leaf314. The sequence continues at coordinate 1,645,074 of NZ_LMOB01000001.1, forward strand.
GTCGGTGCGACCGCCGAAGACGATGAAGCAGACGCCCACGATGAGGAAGACGACGAGCGCCGACACCTTGATGAGCGCGAACCAGAACTCCATCTCACCGAACAGCTTCACGGAGACGAGGTTGAGCGCGAGCACGATGACGAGGGCTCCGAGCGCGAACACCCACTGCGGGAAGTCCTCGAGCTCCTTCCACCCGAAGAGCTTGCCGAAGGTCTTGATGTAGAGCGCGGCGGCGGTGACGTCGACGATCGAGGTCATGGCCCAGTTGAGGAAGTACAACCAGCCGGCGCCGAACGCCATCTTCTCGCCGTAGAACTCCCGGGCGTAGGAGATGAACGAGCCGGACGACGGGCGGTGCAGGACGAGCTCACCGAGCGCGCGCAGGATGAGGAACGCGAAGAAGCCGCAGAGTGCGTAGACGAGGATGAGCGCGGGGCCCGAGCTGTTCAGCCGACCACCGGCTCCGAGGAAGAGTCCCGTACCGATCGCACCACCGATGGCGATCATCTGGATCTGGCGCGGCTTGAGCGTCTTGTGGTACCCCTGCTCCTCGCTCGAGAAGTCCTGGACAGCGAGCATCTCGTCGCCGATCGTCTCGCGGGATTCGGCCCGATCGCCTGCGCGTTCGTGCCTGGGTGTCGTGCCGTCGGTCATGTCGTTCTCCTCGAATCACGGGCCGTTCGGGCTGCCGCCCATCGAGACGTCGGCTGGTATATCTCGAAGGCGCCCGCCCCACGTTAGTCGGGAACGTTCGCTTTTTTCGGCCACAGGTGTCCGTTCTTCTGAGGACATCGGATGGCGCGCGGCGCCGCTCGATCAGGCGAGGAGGGCCGCCACGACGACGAGGACCGGGACCGAGAGGATGGTCGTCAACAGCACCGTGTCGCGGGCGAGTGCGACCCCCTGCTCGTACCGACTGGCGAAGTTGTAGACGTTCTGAGCGGCCGGCAACGCGGCGAGCACGACCGAGGCGAACAGCGGCGTGCCGCTCAGCCCGAAGCCGAAGTGGGCGATGAGGTACGCGAACCCGGGCATCACGACGGCCTTGATCGCCGTCGCCACGAAGATCTCCCGGCGCCCACTGCCCGCCTGGAGCGGACGCATGCCGTGCAAGGACATGCCGAAGGCCATGAGGATGAGCGGGACGGCGGCACCACCGACGAGCTCGAACGGCGCCAGGACCGGCTCGGGGAGCCGCACCCCGAACAGGTTGAGCACCACCCCGATGATCGACGCGATGATCATCGGATTGCGGAAGGGTTGCGTGACGATGCCGCGGAAGGACACCGAACCGCGCTGTCTGACGTCGAGGATCGTGAGGGCGATCGGCGCGAAGACGAGGAGTTGCAGCAGGATGACCGGCGCGACGTACCCGGCCTCGCCGAGGACGTAGACCGCGACCGGGATGCCGATGTTGTTGGCGTTCACGTAGCCCGAACCGAGCGCGCCGATGGTCGCGACCGAGAGGTCCTTCCGGAGCCACACCGCGTTGAGCAGGAGGAAGAGGCCTGCGGCCACAAGCGCACTGGCGAGCGCGACCCAGATGAAGCTGCTGAACACCTCGCGCAGATCGGCCGAGACGAGGACGGTGAACAGCAGCGCGGGGTTGGTGACGAAGAACGCGACCCGGTTGAGGACGTGCCCGGTGGTCGGGCCTCCGACGCCGAAACGTCCCGCGAGGTAGCCGACGAGGATGACGGTGCCGATGATCGCGAACCCCGTCAACACTCCACCCATGCCTCCCAGCCTAGGCGCAGGGTGGTATCCCGCTCGGTGAGGCGACGGTTGTGGGCGGGCCTCCGGCCGTGGAGAATCTGGACAGGAGCCGCGACACCACCACGGCCCCACCGAACGCTCCCACCAGGAGCCCGCACCAATCACCCACGAGGAGATCCGACGATGACGTCATTCGACCCTGCCGCGTCCGGCGACGCGATGCACAGCACCACCCTCCCCCATGAACGGCTGTCGATCACGCACGGTCCGCGTTCCGGCCTCACGATCAGCGTCGCCCTCCACTCCACCGCGCTCGGTCCGGCACTCGGCGGCGCGCGGCTCTGGCGGTATCCGAGCTGGGTCGACGCCGTGGACGACTCGCTCCGACTCGCGGCCGGGATGACGATGAAGAACGCGGCGGCCGGTCTCGCCCACGGCGGCGGCAAGTCGGTGATCCACCTCCCACCGGGCCGCACCCTGGACGCCGAGGAACGACGCGACGCGATGCTCGACCTCGGCGACGCGGTCGAAGCCCTCGACGGGCGGTACCGGACCGCGGAGGACGTCGGCACGACGGCGGAGGACATGGCGGTCGTCTCGGAGCGGACCGCCCACGTGAGCGGCCTGCCGGCGGATCGGGGCGGCGTCGGAGAACCGAGCGAGGCGACCGCGGCCGGGGTGCACGCGGCCATCACCGCGACGCTCGAGACGGTCCTCGGCACGCCGCTCGTGGCCGGGCACCGGGCGACGATCTCCGGCCTCGGCCAGGTCGGCGGTCGGCTGGCACGTCGGCTCGCGGTGGAGGGTGCGCGGCTCATCGTCACCGACGTCGACCCGCGCAAACGCGCGCTCGCGGAGGAGATCGGCGCCAGCTGGATCGAACCGGGCGACGAGCACCTCGTCGAGACCGATCTGTTCGTCCCCTGCGGCGTGGGCGGTGCCCTCAATGCGCGGGTCATCGGTCAGCTGCGCTGCCGCGCCGTCGTCGGTGCGGCCAACAACCAGCTCGCCACGAGGGCCGACGCGCTCGCCCTGGAGGAGCGCGGGATCCTCTGGGCTCCGGACTTCGTCGCCAACGCCGGCGGGGTGATCTACCTCGCGATGGCGTCGGAGCCGGGCGCCGACACGGCGGCGATCGAGCAGCGGGTGTCGGCGATCGGCCGGACGGTGCAGGCGGTCTACCGCGATGCCGCCGCCACGGGCGTCACCACGCTCGTCGCCGCCGAACGGCTGGCGATGTCGCGGATCGACGCGGCCACCGGGGCCCTCGCGGCGGTGTGACCACGGACCGCGGCCCGCTCACCCGATGAGGGGTGAGCGGGCCGCGGATCGCCCAGCGAGGGGCGGTGGCACCGGGGTGCGTCAGAGCTTGACGACCATCTTCCCCGTGTTCGCGCCGCGCATGAGCGCCAGGAACGCGTCGAGCGTGTGGTCGAGGCCCTCGTAGACGGTCTCGTCGAAGACGACCTCGCCGCGCTGCAGCCATCCGGCCATCTCGGCGGAGAACGCCGGGAAGTGCTGCGTGTAGTTGCCGACCGTGAAGCCGGTGAGGGTGAGGCCGCGGGTGACGATGTTCGCCAGGTTGCGGGGGCCCTCGGGACGGTCGGTCTCGTTGATCTGCGAGATGACCCCGCAGAGCGCGGCGCGTCCGCCGTCGCTGAAGGCGTCGATCGCCGCTTCGAGGTGCTCGCCACCCACGTTGTCGAAGTAGACGTCGATGCCCTCGGGTGCGGCGGCGGCCAGCTGCTCCGTGACCGGACCGTCCTTGTAGTTGAAGGCCGCGTCGTAGCCGTACTTCTCGGTGAGCAGCGCGACCTTCTCGGCCGTGCCCGCGGAACCGATCACGCGCTTCGCGCCCTTCAGACGGGCGATCTGACCGACCATGGTGCCGACGGCGCCGGCCGCACCGGAGACGAACACGGTGTCACCCTCGCGGAACTTCGCCACCTCGAGGAGGCCGACGTAGGCGGTGAGGGCGGTCATCCCGAGGACACCGAGGTAGGCGGACAGCGGGACGCCCGGCAGCTCGGGGACGACACGGAAGCCACTCGCGTCCTCCTGGACGAGGTCGCGCCACCCGAACTGGTGCAGGACGACGTCACCCGCGGAGAACCCCTCGGCGGCGGACTCGACGACGCGGCCGATGGCTCCGCCCGTCATGGTCTCGCCGAGCTGGTACGGCGCGACGTAGGAGCGGGCGTCGTTCATCCGGCCACGCATGTAGGGGTCGACGGACAGGAACAGGTTCTGGACCCGCAGCTGGCCCGGCGCGAGCTCGGGGAACTCGACGGAGACGGTGCGGAAGTCGGACTCGGTCGGCCAGCCCTCCGGTCGTGAGACGAGCTGGATCTGGGTGCTGAGCGCGGAGGTGTTCACGTGGTGCCTTTCCTTGGTGCGGTGATTCGGTTGGAGCTCGCAGCACGACGTCGGGTTGCGGACGGGGTGTCGCCGATGGGCGACGCGGTCGGTCGGACCGGGGTCAGAGGGCGAGGGCGATGCCGAGCGCGATGAGCCCGAGCAGCGGGGGCAGGCCCTGGACGACGGCCGGACGGGCCTTCGTGCGGTCGGAGGTGATGAGGACGAGCGAGGCCAGCAGCATCGAACCGGCTGAGGCGAAGACGAGGGCGGCGCCGATCCCGGTCGAGCCGGTGATGAGGAACACGATGCCGACGATCGTGCCGATGGCGAGGAAGAGGTTGTAGAAGCCCTGGTTGTAGGCCATCCCCCGCGTCGTCTCGGCCTCCAGCTCGGAGGTGCCGAAGGTCTTGCGGGTGGAGGGCTCGGTCCAGCGCAGGGACTCGAGGACGAAGATGTAGACGTGCACGAGCGCGGCGATGCCGACGAGGATGAGACTGACGACGAGCATGGACGGGCCTTCCGAGAGGTCGGGATCGAGTCACTCGGAGTGAGGGACTATCTGTACCGATAGGTCTACTATAATAGTAGAACGCTCGGTCCACAACCCCGTCCGCATCGTGGACGGCCGAGCCATGAGGAGGCCGTCCATGGGACGCACGCAGGAGTTCGACACCGTCGCCGTCGTGCAGGCGGCGCGTGACGTGTTCTGGGATCACGGGTTCGAGGCGACCTCCCTCGCCGATCTCGAGGCCGCCACCGGACTGCGTCGATCGAGCCTGTACCACGCCTTCGAGAGCAAGCGCGGACTCTTCGACGCCGCCGTCCAGGACTACCTCGACACGGTCATCCGACCTCGGCTCGCCGTCCTCGCCCGGGCGGACGACGGGCGCGCCGGACTGGCCGCCTACTTCTCCGGGGTGCAGCACGTGATCGCGACCCTGCCGGACGACTCCCCCCGCCGCGGCTGCCTCCTCCTCAACAGCGCGGCGGGCCTCGCCGCCCACGACGACGCCCTGCGCGAAGTCGTCGACGGCTACCGGGCCGAGCTCACCGCGGCGGTCTCGGACGCGCTCGCCCTCGCCCGGCCCGACGCGGATGCGGCCGAACTCGCCGCCGAGGCACGCCAGCTCACCTCGCTCTCGGTCAGCGCCCTCCTGCTCGCGAGGGTCAACCGGGACGAGGCCGTCGCGATCCTCGACGTCGCGGTCTCGCAGGTCGCGCGCTGGTAGTCGGCGCCGACTCCGGGCGGTCCAGGGTGACACGCGCGCGTGCGAATGTGACGCCCTGTTGCGGCGGCCGAGAGGGGCTGGCCGGGCTCCCGTAGCATGGCGGGCACCCCACCCCTGGAGCCATCGACCCATGACGAACGCCGCCCGCAGCCCGCTCGCCGGGAGCAGCTCCACCGCCGCCCGCGCGGCGGGATCCGGAGCCGCAGCCGTGGAGACCCGCGCCTCCGCGGTCGCCTTCGAGGCCGTGGGACGAGCCTTCGCGAACGGCCCCGGCACCTCCTCCGCCGACCCGCGTCCGGTGCTCCGCGACGTCACCATCACGGCCGAAGCCGGCGAGGTCGTCGCCATCCTCGGGACGAGCGGCTGCGGCAAGTCGACCCTGCTGCGCATCGCCGCCGGTCTCGACCACCCCACCTCCGGCTCCGTGCTCATCGACGGCACCCCCGTCGCCGGCATCGACCCCCGCATGGCGTTCGGCTTCCAGGAGCCGCGACTCCTCCCCTGGCGCACCATCGCGGCCAACGTCGCCCTCGGACTCCCGAAGCGGACACCCACGGCGGAGGGGCGCGAGCGCGTGGCCGGTCTCCTGGAGCTCGTCGGCCTCGCCGACTTCGCCGAGCACCGTCCCCGCGAGGTGTCCGGCGGCATGGCCCAACGCGCCTCCCTCGCCCGAGCGCTCGCCCGGCGACCCGGCGTCCTCCTCCTCGACGAGCCGTTCGGCGCCCTCGACGCCCTCACCCGGCTGAAGATGCAGGACCTGCTGCTCTCGATCCACCTCGCAGCACCCACCACGATCCTCCTCGTGACGCACGACGTCGACGAGGCCCTCCAGCTCGCCGACCGGGTCATCCTCCTCGGACGTGAGCCGGGGAAACCCGGTTCGACCATCGCGCAGACCGTGACCGTCCCCGGTGGCCGACCACGCGACCGCGGCTCGGCCGAACTCGCCGAACTGCGCGGACGCCTCCTCGACGGGCTCGGCATCGACCGCCACGGCCTGGCCCGCGGCGACCAACGACTGCCGTCCATCCCGCACTTCCCGTACTGACCCGGGCAGCACCCACCCGGCACCACCCATCGCGCACCGATCCACAGCAAGGACCAACGCATGCCCATTCGACGTCGCTTCACCACCTCCCGAGCCGGACGCATCGCGCTCGTCGCCGCCACCGCGACGGCCGCGCTCCTCCTGAGCGGCTGCGTCGCCGGCGAGAACGCCCCGGCAGCCGGCGGCGACAGCACCGCCGGCACCACCGAGGGCGGCACCCTGAACATCGACTTCGCGACCTACAACCCGCTCTCGCTCATCATCAAGGACCAGGGCTGGCTCGAGGATGCGCTCGACGACCAGGACATCACCGTCAACTGGGTGCAGTCGGCCGGTTCGAACAAGGCCAACGAGGCTCTCAGAGCGGACGCGATCGACGTCGGCTCCACGGCTGGTTCGGCGGCGCTCCTGAACCGCGCGAACGGCTCCGCCATCCGGGCGATCGACGTGTTCTCCCAGCCCGAGTGGTCCGCGATCGTCGTCGGCGCCGGCTCCCCCATCACCGACGTCTCCGAGCTCAAGGGCAAGAAGGTCGCCGCCACGAAGGGCACCGACCCGTACTTCTTCCTCCTCCAGGCCCTCGAGGAGGCCGGACTCTCGGCCTCCGACGTCACGATCGAGAACCTTCAGCACGCCGACGGCTGGGCGGCCCTGCAGAACGGCTCCGTCGACGCGTGGGCGGGGCTCGACCCGATCATGGCCGGTGCCGAGGAGGCGGGTGCGAAGCTCATCTACCGCAACGTCGACTTCAACAGCTACGGCATCCTCGCCGCGACGGAGTCCTTCATCGACGAGCGACCCGACGTCGCCCAGACCGTCGTGAACGCCTACGAGCACGCCCGCGAGTGGGCCACGTCGAACCCCGACGAGACGGCGCAGATCCTCGCCGACGCCGCCGGCCTCGACCTCGCGGTCGCGACGAAGGTGATCACGGAGCGCTCCAACCTCGACGTCGACCCGACCCCGGGGAAGGCGCAGGAGCAGGTGCTGTCGATCATCGGGCCGATCTTCGTGGAATCCGGCGACGTCTCCTCGCAGGACAAGGTGGACGACGCCCTGGCGGACCTCTTCGACCCGAGCTTCGTCAAGGACGCCGACCCGTCCGCCATCGGCGCGAAGTAGCCCGTGAGCGACCGACCCGGCCTCGGCACCCCGACCGCAGCGCTCGCGGGCGCCCAGGCCACCCGGTCCGGCCGCGAGGCGCGCGCCGTCCTCGGGTCCCGCAGGATCGTCGTCGTCCTCGGCGGCCTCCTGGTCCCGGTCCTCATCCTCGTGGCCTGGCAGCTCGTCACGGCCTTCGGTCTCGTGCCCGCCTCGCAGCTGCCGGCGCCCGCCGAGGTGTGGGCCGCGGGTGTCGACCTCGCGCAACGCGGTTGGCTGCAACAGGACGTCGCCATCTCGGTGCAGCGGGTCCTCATCGGCTTCCTCATCGGCGCCGTGCTCGGCCTCGTCCTCGGCGCGGTCGTCGGGCTCTCCCGCCTGGGTGACATCCTGCTGTCGACGACGTTCGCCGCGATCCGTGCCGTCCCGTCGCTCGCCTGGGTGCCGCTGCTCATCCTGTGGCTGAAGATCGGCGAGGAGTCGAAGATCACCCTCATCGCGATCGGCGCCTTCTTCCCGGTCTACACGACCGTGTCGGCCGCCCTCCGTCATGTCGACCGGCAGCTGGTCGAGGCCGGCCGCGCGTTCGGGCTGAACGGGGTCGCGCTCTTCCGGACGGTGCAGCTACCGGCGGTGACCCCCTCCGTGGTCTCCGGGCTGCGTCTCGCGCTCGCGCAGTCGTGGCTGTTCCTCGTGGCCGCGGAGCTCATCGCCTCGTCGATGGGCCTCGGCTTCCGGCTGGTCGACTCGCAGAACAACGGCCGCGTCGACCGGATCTTCTTCGTCATCATCGTGCTCGCCCTGCTCGGTGCCCTCACCGACGCCCTGGTGGGTGTGTTCGACCGCTGGATCAAGCGCCGCTGGGGATAACCGACGCCTGCCGCACGTCCGCGGCGCGAATGCCTGAATGTTGCAGCGAAGTCGCTCTCGACGCAAGAAACCACCGCCTGCTCCGCCCGTACGCTCGAAGGGATCGCCTCCCATCCCGTGAGGCGGCATCTTGCACAGCGGTCAGGAGGTTCACCATGTCGAACGTCGCCACCACCAACACGAAGAGCATCGTCGGAGAGCCGGAGGTCGTCGAAGACGGCTCAGCACTCGCCGCGGACCCGGCCTGGGTGGAGCTCAAGACCGCCGCGACCGCCGTGCAGACCGTCCAGGTGAAGGACGGATCCATCCCCGAGGTGGGCGACCACGCCGCGGCCGCAGCGCACGTCGCGACGATCGTCGCGAGCGTCACGACCCTGGCCCCGCGCTTCCCCCACGACGCCGAGTACCTCGAGGCCCTCGTCACCGACCTGGAGCGCTGGGCACGAGACGGGTTCGGCGTCCCGGACTTCCTCGACTCCCTCGTCGCCTTCCACCCGGAGCAGCATCGGGTCGACGGCCTCCGGCATCTCGTCGTGTTCCCGATGGTCACGCAGAACGGCTCCCCGGACCGCCACCTCGAGGCGGTGCTCGTCGAGGTCATCTGGCCGGAGTTCATCGCCGCGCTCGAAGCGGGTGACTACACGAACGCCCTGTTCGTCCCCATCCGGTTCCTCGACTTCACCCCCGGCTACGACACGAACTCCGCGGTCCTGTTCCCCGAGACGGTCGCCATGCGCGCGATCCCCCCGTTCACCTGGGGCGCGATCTTCCAGGACCGCGAGGCGGCGCGCTACCGACGCGTCGTCCGTGCCGCAGCCGGGATCACCAAGCTCGATCTCCCGGCCGACGCCGCCTCCCTCCTCGACGACCAACAGCTGGCCGAGGAGACCTTCGTCATGTGGGACCTCATCCACGACCGCACGCACATGCGCGGCGACCTGCCCTTCGACCCGTTCATGATCAAGCAGCGGATGCCGTTCTTCCTCTACTCCCTCGAGGAACTGCGCTGCGACCTCACGGCCTTCCGCGAGTCCGTGCAGCTGGAGCGGTCCCTGACGCTCCGCTCCGAGACGGAGACACTCGACGCAGCCGACGCGGCCATCCTCGGGCACGCGAAGCTCGTCCAGTACGCGATCATCTTCGACCGCATCTTCCGGTTCGCGATCACCGGCTCCCGGGTCCGCAACTACGACGGGGTGGGCGGGCAGCTGCTCTTCGCCTGGATGCACCAGCGCGGCGTGCTGCATTGGACCGACACCCGCCTGACCATCGACTGGGACGAGGTGCCCGACGTGGTCGTCCAGCTCGGGGAGAGCATCGACGAGCTGTACTGGCGCTCGATCGACCGCCCGAAGACGGCCCACTGGCTCGCGGCGTACGACCTCGTCCGGACCACACTGACCCCGCATCCCGCGTCGAACTGGGCGCGCGGATTGTCCGACGAGATCCTCAGTGGCCCGCCGCGTGGGCTGACCGATGCGGTCCTCGACGACGAGTTCCCGCTGTCGATGTTCTACGAGGCGCTCGGCAAGAAGATGACCGACGTCATCTCGTCGACCGCCGGGATCACGGGGCGTTCCGCGGCCTGACCCGACCATGCCGCGGAGGAGCCCGGAGCAGTGCGCACCCTGCGTGCCGCTCCGGGCTTCAGGCTGTGCCCAGGCCGGCGAGCGCCACCGCTCCGCCGACGAGCGCCCAGCTGGCGAGGCTGCCGACGATGAAGAACTCGGCCTTGGATCCTCCGGCGGAGTCCTTCGAGATCTCCGGGAAGCGGATGATGCCCTTCGCCGCGACGACCGCGCCGATGGCCGTGAACTGTCCGGCCAGGGCGAGCGCGAGGATGAGGATGCGCTCCAGCGGTCCGATGAGTCGCCCGCCGGGCAGGGGGAGTTCGAGGACGTCGTCGGGACTGCGGAAGAGGACGGCGCCGTCGCCGGTGCGCCGTTCCTCCGCCGTCTCCTTCGCGGTGAGCGGCGCCAGCGCCAGTCGGACGACCACGTTCGCCGATTCGATGAGGAAGAGGGTGGAGGCGGCGACGATGGCCGCGACCTCCGGTGGCACGGCCGTGAGGCCCGCGTAGGGCAGCGCCTCGTACCAGGTGACCACCAGCCCCTCCGGCGACGGCTGCGCCGAGCCGAGGGCCAGGACGGCGACGACGAGGAGACCGAGCAGACCGACGACGGCCGCCGCCGCGCGGTGCCGTCCTGGCCGGGTGGCGAGTTGCCAGACGGGGACGAACAGCAGCACGGCCGCCCAGGCGCCGATCCCGACGCCCAGGGCGACGATCGTCCCGAGCACGAGACCGACGGCGGTGCCGAGCAGTCGATCCCGGCGCCAGCCGAGCGCCGCGCCCAGCACGAGCCGCGCGACGTCCGAGGCACCGACGGCGATCAACAGGGTGGCGACCACCATCATCCGAGTACCTCCGTCATCAACCGCTGTCCTTCGAAGACGGCCAGCACCCCCTGCGCCCGCACGGTCTGTGAGACCGCGGAGGCTGACACGCCTTCACGCTCGGCCAGCTCCCGTTGCGTCCGTCCCGACAGCTTGCCGAGCAGGAGCCTACGACCGCGGTCCGACATCTTCCCCACGAGGTGATCGCGTCCGAGGAGGTAGGCGTTGACCAGCGCCTCGTCCGGGGCGTGGTCGCGGGTGCCGCCGACGGCGAACCAGGTCCGGAGTTCGGGCAGTCTGGCGTACTCGTGGGCGCGGGCCCGGTCGATCGCCGCTCGCGCCGCCCACCATCCGGGACCGTCCTGCAGCGGGACGTTCGGCCCGGCGCCGATCTCCCTGACCGCTCCGAATCCCAGGCCGAAGCGACAGTCCACGCCGGCGGGCAATTCGAGGCGCACCAGCAACGACGCGAGGAGTGCGGCGGGGAGGTCGGCGAAGACCGCTTGGAACTCGTCGCCGACGGTCGGGACGAACGGCTGTCTGGCCGCGACCCGCTCACCCGCCTGCGCGAGCGCGTGTTCGACGGTCCGCTGCAGCGCGACGCGGTCCTCGTGCTCCTTCGACCTCGAGATGTCGACGATCACGGCGATGGAGGCGTTCATGAGTGAAGCCTATCTCTTCACTCAGTCAAAATGAAGCGTGAGACTTCAGTTTTGCGAAGTGAAGCCAGGAGCTTCAGGATGATCGTGGGAGTCCGGACCCGCCGCCGCGCGCTCCTCCGCACGACGGATGTCCGCGCGAGGGCTCCGCGCTAGCGTTGACGGCATGAGCGACTCCGCCGCCGAGCAGCACGAGGAACGCCCGGTCGACCCGTACGACGCCGGATGGCGACGACCACCGGCCACCACCGCGGAGCTGCGTTCCGACGTCGTCCTCGCCATCGCGCTCGGCGTCGGCACCCTCCTGAGCCTCACGCTCTACACGATCGCCGGCTTCTACGCCGAGCCCGCCCCGATGTGGGCCTCGGTGCTCTGGGCGATCGGCATCACCGCTCCCCTCGCGTTCCGTCGCCGCGCCCCCTGCACCGTGTCGGTCATCGTCGGGGTCATGTTCATCATCGGCGGCACGGTGCTCGTCCCCGAGGTGCTGTTCACCAACATCGCCCTGTTCATGGCCATCTACACGGTCGGCGCCTGGGTGTCGGACCGACGTCGTGCCGTGCTCGTCCGGGTGCTCATCATCTTCGCCATGTTCGCCTGGCTGCTCGTCTACATGTTCATCCAGGCCACCGACCCCGACGCCCTCCCGAACCTCTCCAGGGTCGGCCTCTTCTCGCCGCTCGTCGCGTTCATCCTCATCCAGATCCTCACGAACATCCTGTACTTCGGCGGCGCCTACTTCTTCGGCGAGCGCGCGTACCAGTCCGCGAGGGAGCGGGCGGTGCTCGAAGCGCGGACGATCGAGCTCGAGCAGGAGCGCGCGCGGTCTGCCCGGCAGGCGGTCGCACTCGAACGGGTGCGGATCGCCCGTGAACTGCACGACGTCGTCGCCCACCACGTCTCGGTGATGGGCGTGCAGGCGGGGGCGGCGCGCACCGTGCTCGATGCGAACCCCGCTGCCGCGCGCGACGCCCTCACGAACGTGGAACTCGGCGCCCGGAGCGCGATCGACGAACTGCGGAAGATGCTCGGCACCCTGCGGGCGGACGGCGACACGAACCCGGAGGACGGACCCTCGACGGTGGGCGTCGGCCGGCTCGGGCAGCTCGCCGACGAGTCGAGCGCGAACGGCCTGCCGACCCGGTTCGAGCGCATCGGTGCTCCGGTCCCCATCCCCGCGGTGGTCTCCTTCAACCTGTACCGGATCGCGCAGGAGGCGTTGACGAACGCCCGGAAGTACGGCGGCACCCACGCGACTGCGGAGCTCCGGCTCCGCTACCTGACCGACGCCGTGGAGCTCGAGGTGACCAACACGGGCACCGTCCCCGCGTCGGCCAGAGCTGGCGGGCTCGGGCTCATCGGCATGCGCGAGCGGGTCGCATCCTCCGGCGGTGTCCTGGAGGTCGGTGCGCGCACCCGTGGTGGCTTCCTCGTCCGCGCGGCCATCCCGCTCGGGCGATCCGGCGACCAGGCGATGGAACCGGTCGGCCCCGCACGGGACGACACCAGGGCGCTGTCGTCCGCAGCAGCCCACCCCTCGACCCCGATGACGGAGGACCCCGCATGACCGAGCACCCCACCCGCATCCTCCTCGTCGACGACCAGGAACTCCTCCGCGCGGGGTTCCGCATCATCCTCGGCTCACAACCGGGCGTCGAGATCGTCGGCGAGGCGTCGAACGGTTCCGAGGCGGTGGCACTCGCGACGACGCTCGCGCCCGACGTCATCTGCATGGACGTGCAGATGCCCGGCATGGACGGCCTCGAGGCCACCCGTCGGATCGTGGCCGACCCCGAGGTGCACGCCGCGGTCCTCATCCTCACCACCTTCGATCGCGACGACTACCTGGCCGAAGCGCTCCTGGCCGGCGCGAGCGGCTTCCTGCTGAAGAACTCGTCCCCGGAGGAGCTCGTGGCGGCGGTGCGGGTGATCGCCGACGGTGAGGCGCTGCTGTCCCCCGCGGTCACCCGTCGGGTCATCGAGGGTTTCACCCGGCAGAACGCGGCGGCCACCGATCCCGCTGCCGGCCAGACACCGACCCCGACCGTCCGCACGACCGGCTCCGACTACGAGCAGCTGACGGAGCGCGAGCGCGAGGTCCTGCACCTGGTGGCCCAGGGGCTGTCGAACCAGGAGATCGCGACGACCCTCTTCGTCGGCGAGGCGACCGTGAAGTCGCACGTCTCGAAGGTGTTGCAGAAACTCGCCCTCCGCGACCGCATCCAGGCGGTCATCTACACCTACGAGCACGGGCTCGCCGCACCGCGCAGCTGAGGGTTCGCTCCGCCTCGGCGCAACCCCGTCCCCCGAACCGGCGGGAGGAGTACCGTGACGACCATGGAATTTCGATACCTCGGCAACAGCGGACTCAAGATCTCAGAGATCATCTTCGGCAACTGGCTGACCCACGCCTCACAGGTGGAGAACGACGTCGCGACGGCGAGCGTTCGGGCCGCCCTCGACGCGGGCATCACCACCTTCGACACCGCGGACGCGTACGCGAACACGGCGGCGGAGCAGGTGCTCGGCGACGCCCTCAAGGACGAACGACGCGCGAGCCTGGAGATCTTCACGAAGGTCTACTGGCCCACCGGCCCCAAGGGACACAACGACGTGGGCCTCTCCCGCAAGCACATCATGGAGTCGATCGACGGGTCGCTGACGCGCCTCGGCACCGACTACGTCGACCTCTACCAGGCGCACCGCTACGACAGCGAGACGCCGCTCGAGGAGACGATGCAGGCCTTCGCCGACGTCGTGCGTGCCGGCAAGGCCCTCTACATCGGTGTCAGCGAGTGGAACGCGGAGCAGCTTCGCGCCGGTCACGCGCTCTCGAAGGAGCTCGGCTTCCAGCTCATCTCGAACCAGCCGCAGTACTCGATGCTGTGGCGCGTCATCGAGGAGGAGGTCGTCCCGACCTCCCGTGAGCTCGGCATCTCGCAGATCGTCTGGTCGCCGGTGGCGCAGGGCGTCCTCAGCGGCAAGTACCTCCCGGGTGCCGAGCTGCCGCAGGGCAGCCGCGCGACGGACGAGAAGGGTGGCGCCGACACGATCAAGCGCTTCCTCGACGACGAGGTGCTGACCGCCGTGCAGCAGCTCAAGCCGATCGCCGAGGAGCTCGACCTCACGATGGCGCAGCTGGCGCTCGCGTGGGTGCTCCACAACGACAACATCGCGGGTGCCATCGTCGGCGCCTCCCGCCCGGAGCAGGTCACGGCCAACGCGGCCGCGGCCGGCGTGAAGCTCGACGACTCGGTGATCGCCCGGATCGACGAGGCCGTCGCGTCCGTCGCCGAGACCGACCCGGCGAAGACCGTCTCCCCGGAGTCGCGTCCCGCCTGATCAGGCCACACGAGACGCCCGGCCTCCCCCGTCAGACGGACGGGGGACGCCGGGCGTCGTCGCGTCAACCCGCCCCGCGGGGGATGCCGGTGCACGCGGTGCGGCCGTAGCGTGATGAGCAGACGGGGAGACCCCCGCCCCGGCCCCCGCCGGACACACGCTCACTGGAGGCGGCCGATGCTCGAACTCAGCCACATCGACAAGTCGTACGGCGAACGGAAGGTGCTCGACGACGTCAGCTTCCAGGTCGCTCCCGGACGCATGACGGGCTTCGTCGGCGGCAACGGGGCCGGCAAGACGACGACCATGCGCATCCTCCTCGGGGTCCTCACCGCCAACGCCGGAACCGTGACCCTCGACGGCACCGCCCTGACCCCCGAGGACCGCCGCCGGTTCGGGTACATGCCGGAGGAGCGCGGCCTGTACCCGAAGATGCGGGTCGAGGAGCAGCTCGTCTACCTCGCGCGGCTGCACGGCTTCACCGCACACGCCGCGAAGCGGAACGCCGGCGAACTCCTCGAGCGTCTCGGCCTCGGCGAACGCCGGAACGACACCCTCGAGAGCCTGTCGCTCGGCAACCAGCAGCGCGCCCAGATCGCGGCGGCGCTCGTGCACGACCCCGAGGTCCTCGTCCTCGACGAGCCGTTCTCGGGCCTCGACCCGATGGCGGTCGACGTGGTCGTCGGCGTGCTCAGCGAGGTCGCATCGGGTGGAGCGCCCGTGCTGTTCTCGAGCCACCAGCTCGACATCGTCGAGCGACTCTGCGACGACCTCGTGATCATCGCGTCCGGCACCATCCGGGCTTCCGGCTCGCGCGACACCCTCCGTGAGGCGCACGCCGGCAACCGCTACGAGCTCCTCACCACGGCGGACACCGGCTGGCTCCGTGAACGGCCGGGCATCACGGTCGTCGACTTCGACGGCGGCTACGCGCTCTTCGACGCCGACGACGCCGCGGCCGCCCAGGCCGTCCTGCGCGAGGCGCTCGCCCACGGCGACGTCACGAGCTTCGCCCCCCTCCGTCCCACCCTCGCCCAGATCTTCAAGGAGGTCATCCAGTGAGCACCGCAACGCACACGCCGACCCAGTCGGGCGGACGCCGTCACTCCGGCCCCGCCACTCCCAGCCTCGTCCAGAGCATCGGCCTCGTCGCCGAGCGCGAGGTCAAGATGCGCCTCCGGAGCAAGACCTTCCTCATCTCGACGGGCATCCTGCTGCTCGTGATCCTCGCCGGCATCGTCGTCGGCGGGTTCATGGCGAAGAACACGGCATCCGAGGCGACGAAGGTCGCGGTCGTGGGGAGCCCGGGCGGTGGACTCACCGAGGGCGCCGCCGGGAAGTTCGACATCACGGGCGCACCGGACGTCGCCACCGCCGAGCAGCTCGTGAAGGACGGTGACGTCGAAGCGGCGGTCGTCCCGAGCGACAGCAACGCGACCGGCTTCGAACTGATCTTCGCGACCGAGGCGGACCCGGCGCTCGTCTCCCAGATGAGCGTCCAACCCCAGGTCACGATCCTCGACCCCGACAGCGACGGGTCGGCGGGCTTCCTGCTCTACATCGTGTCGCTGGGCTTCGGGCTCGTGTTCTTCGTGTCGGCCACGACCTTCGGTGCGTCGATCGCGCAGAGCGTCGTGGAGGAGAAGCAGACGCGTGTCGTCGAGATCCTCATGTCCGCGATCCCGGTGAAGGCCCTCCTGGCCGGCAAGGTGCTCGGCAACAGCATTCTGGCGTTCGGTCAGATCCTCGCGATCGCCGCCCTGTCGGTCATCGGCCTGACGGTGACGGGTCAGAGCGAGCTGCTTGCCGGTCTCGGAACCCCGGTCGTCTGGTTCGTGGTGTTCTTCATCCTCGGCTTCATCCTCCTGGCGGCACTGTTCGCCGCCGCCGGATCGCTCGTCTCGCGGCAGGAGGACATCGGATCTACCACCACGCCGATTACGATGCTCATCATGATCCCGTACTTCGCCGTCATCCTCTTCAATGACAATCCGCTGATCATGACGATCATGTCCTACGTGCCGTTCTCGGCCGCCGTCGGCATGCCCGTCCGCCTGTTCGTGGGCTCGGCGCAGTGGTGGGAGCCGATCCTGTCGCTCCTGATCCTCGCGGTCTCCGCGGCGCTCGTCATCCTCGTCGGCTCGCGCATCTACGAGAACTCGCTGCTCAAAATGGGTGGACGCGTCAAGATCTCGGAAGCGCTCAAGGCATGAGCGGGCTCGGCGGGATCGACGAGGTCTTCAACCCCGGCGCGTTCGAGGCGAAGCAGTTCCTCGATGCCGAGCAGCGCCTCCCCGCGCCGGCCCCGCTCGCGGGCGACCCGGTCGGCGACATCTACGGCGACGAGCCCATCGTGCTCGACCTCGTGGACGAGGACGAGGAGGACCAGGACGCGCACCTGACGCCCGAACAGGCCGCCGCGAACGCGACCCCGACCGTGGGCGACGACGACGAGCAGGTCGCGGTGGCGTCCTCGATCGCCGTGCACGCCCTCGCGTACGAGCACGCGCTCGCGCAGGAGACGCCGGACGCCGAACCCGAGCCGGGTGCGCACGCCGACGTCGACGCCGCGGTCGACGCGGTGTCGGAGGAGGTCGCGCCCTCCTCCGACGGCCCGCGTCACGCCGCCGACTGACCGCACGTTCGGGTTCGCAATTCAGGAGCGCCACGGCGCGTCGCGGCCGATTCGCCTCGTCCGATGACGCCGCACCCGGGCGCTCCTGAATTGTGAACAGCCTTGACCGGGTTCCATCCACGCAGGAAGTCCGCCCGCGATGCACGGAAGCTGCGTGTGGCATGCGCGAGGATGGATCAGTGACCGACTCCTTGCATGACTCCTCCATCCGCGGCTTCGCCTCCGACAACTACTCCGGGGTCCACCCCGAGATCCTCGAAGCCCTCGCGGCGGCCAACGGCGGCCATCAGATCGCGTACGGCGAGGACGACTACACCCGCCGCCTCCACGAGGTGTTCGCCGACCACTTCGGTCGCGACGTCGCCGTGTTCCCCGTCTTCAACGGCACGGGCGCGAACGTCGTCGGTCTGCAGTCCATGCTCCCGCGCTGGGGGGCCGTCATCTCGGCGACGACCGCGCACATCAACTCCGACGAGGGCGGCGCCCCCGAGCGGGTCGGTGGCATCAAGCTCCTGACGGTCGAGGCACCCGACGGCAAGCTCACCCCGGAGCTGATCGACCGCGAGGCCTGGGGCTGGGGCGACGAGCACCGCGCACAGCCCCTCGTCGTCTCGATCACCCAGACGAGCGAGCTCGGCACGCTGTACACGCCCGAGGAGATCCGCGCCATCGCCGACCACGCCCACGGGCACGGCATGAAGCTGCACCTCGACGGCGCCCGCATCGCCAACGCCGCGGCCGCGCTCGGGGTCCCGCTGCGCGCGTTCACCACCGACGCCGGCGTCGACGTGCTGTCGTTCGGCGGCACGAAGAACGGACTCATGTTCGGCGAGGCCATCGTCGTCCTCGAGCCCTCGGCGTCGGAGGGCCTGATCTACCTGCGCAAGCTCAACATGCAGTTGGCGTCGAAGATGCGGTTCGGGGCCGCGCAGCTCATCGCCCTGCTCGAACCCGCGGCCGACGGCGGCGACGGTCTGTGGCTGCGCTCGGCCTCCCACGCGAACGCGATGGCCGCGCGCCTCCGCTCCTCGCTCGAGGCCCTCATCGCAGCCGGCGAGGCGCCCGGTCTCGGGTTCAGCCAGCCGACGCAGGCGAACGCGGTCTTCGCGACCCTGCCGGCCGGAGTGCCGGACCGCCTGCGCGAGCGGTTCCGGTTCTACGACTGGGACGCCGCGAAGGGCGAGGTGCGGTGGATGTGCTCCTTCGACACCACCGAAGCGGACATCGACGCGTTCGTCGCCGCGATCCGCGAGGAACTCGCGCGCGCCTAGCTCTCGCGACGACCCACCCACGCGAGCCCAACCACGATGTGGCAAGGTTGGTGGTCGGGCTTCCATCCGGATGAGAGAGACGGTCATGCACTATCAGTCGACGCGGGGACACGACCTGCCCCAGCACTTCTCGGACATCCTCCTCGGCGGGCTCGCCCCCGACGGCGGGCTCTACCTGCCGGCGGAGTACCCGCAGCTGACGGCCGAGGAGCTCGAGTCGTGGCGCGAACTCTCCTACGCCGACCTCGCCTTCGCCGTGCTGTCGAAGTTCGCGGACGACATCCCCGCCGCCGACCTCCAGGACATCACCCGGCGCACCTACACCGCCGAGGTCTACTCGAACGGGCGCGAGGGCGACGACGCGTCGCTCATCACCCCACTGCGCACCCTCGGTGAGGAGGGCGGCACCGAACTCCGGCTCCTCGGCCTGTCGAACGGCCCGACGCTCGCCTTCAAGGACATGGCGATGCAGCTCCTCGGCAACCTCTTCGAGTACACGCTCGCGAAGAGCGGCGACGAGCTGAACATCCTCGGCGCGACCTCGGGCGACACGGGCAGCGCGGCCGAGCACGCCATGCGCGGCAAGACGGGCATCCGGGTCATCATGCTGAGCCCGCACGGCCGCATGAGCAGCTTCCAGCGCGCGCAGATGTTCAGCCTCCAGGACGACAACATCGTGAACCTCGCCGTCGAGGGCAACTTCGACGACTGCCAGGACATCGTGAAGGCCGTCTCGAAGGACGCACCGTTCAAGGCGCTCCACGCCGTCGGTACCGTCAACTCGATCAACTGGGCCCGCGTCGTCGCCCAGGTCGTCTACTACGTGCACGGCTGGCTGCTCGCCACCGACGGTCCTGGCCAGAAAGTGTCGTTCTCGGTGCCGTCCGGCAACTTCGGGAACGTCTGCGCCGGCCACATCGCGCGCTCGATGGGGCTGCCGATCGACCAGCTCGTCGTCGCCACCAACGAGAACGACGTGCTCGACGAGTTCTTCCGGACCGGCGTGTACCGCCCGCGGTCAGCGGCCGAGACGCACCACACCTCCAGCCCGAGCATGGACATCTCGAAGGCGTCGAACTTCGAGCGCTTCCTCTACGACCTCGTCGGCCAGGACGCCTCGCGACTCGGCGAGCTGTTCCGTGCGCTCGACGAGGAGGGCGGGTTCGACCTCTCCGGCACACCCGAGTTCGAGCGCATCAGCGAGTTCGGGTTCGTCTCCGGCCGCAGCACGCACGCCGACCGGGTCGCGACGATCCGCGACGTGCACGAGCGCTACGGGGTCACGATCGACCCGCACACCGCCGACGGCGTCACCGTCGCGCGGCGCCACCTGCGGGAGGGCGTCCCGATGCTCGTCCTGGAGACCGCGTTGCCCGCGAAGTTCGCCGAGATCGTCCGCGAAGCGCTCGGCGATGAGCCGGAGCGCCCGGTGGCGTTCGAGGGCATCGAGGGCCTGGAGCAGCGGTTCGAGATCGTGCCGGCCGACGTCGACCGCATCAAGGCGATCATCGCGGAGCACAGCGGCCGCTGAGCCCTGGGCGTCGAGCCGTTGGCGTTCCGCGGGCCGCTCGGCGAGCAGCGCGGAGGATAGGCGTGCGAACGCCGTCGGCCAAGCCCGAGCGGCACGAGTCGGGGATGCCTACGCTGCTCACATGACCGATCCCATGGATGCAGCAGCAGCAGATGCGCAGCGCGACGCCCTCGCGCACGGTGGCCCCGGTGCTCAGGCACACGTTCCGGGTGAGGACGCGACCGACGGTTCCGTCGGCGGTGTCGTCCCCGACGGCGACACGTTCGACCGCTCGGCCGACGACGCGGCCCCCGGTGACGGCGGCCCGAGCAACGCCGGCGACGGTGTCGGCGGGGACGACGTGGTCGGCGACGCCGGACTCGACGGGGCCGACGACACCGAGGACTCGCTCGAGGACCTCGACGACGCCGACGACCTCGCTGACCACGCGCCGGTGGGCGACGACAACGGCGAGGGCCCCGAGTAGGAGGTCGCCGACCTCGGCTCCCCGACGGCGCTCACCGAGCCCGTCGGGGAGTCGCGGTCCGATCACCGACCCGGTCCCCGAGCGTGTCGAGGGGCCGCCGTCAGCTCGTCGTCAGGGGACGAGGATCAGCTTGCCACTCGGGTGCCCCGACTCGCTCTCGCGGTGCGCCTCGGCGGCCTCGGCCAGCGGCCGGATCGTGCCGAGCTCGAAACTGAACCCGGGACGCCCCTCGGGCCCGGCGGTCGCAAGTGCGGCGACGGCCGGGATGGCCTCGGCACGCCACGCCTGCTCCTGGTCGGTGAGCGGGAGCGGGTTGCCGCCGGACCACGCCTGGATCCCGAGCTCGGCCGCCTTCCCGCCGACCACGATCGTCCCGATGTTCCGGCGGTCGTCGACGAGCTCGAAGGAGGCGTCGAGCGCCTCGTCGGTCCCGACGGCGTCCAGCACGCGGTCGACGCCCTGCGGCGCGACCTCGCGGACGCGCTCCACCAGGCCCGGTCCGTACACGACCGGGACGGCTCCGAGCTCGCGCAGCCGCTCATGGTTCCGCTCGCTGGCCGTCGCGACGACCGTCGCGCCCCACGCCACGGCGAACTGCACGGCCGCGTGCCCGACCGCGCCCGAGCCGCCGTGGATGAGCAGGGTCGTCCCCTCGGTCACCCCGAGCGAGCGCAGGGCCTGATACGCCGTGCTCACCGGGATGCCGATCGCCGCCGCCTCCTCGAAGGAGACGTTCGACGGCTTGGCGATGATCTGCTGCGGCGTCACGACGACGTGCGTCGCGTACGTCCCTGCGGCGTTCGTGATGACGACCTCGTCGCCCACCGACCAGCCCTCGACCCCTTCGCCGACCTCGGCGACCACGCCGGAACCGTCGCTCCCGACCCGGCGCGTCCCGGTCAGTTCACCGCCTCGGATGCCGCTCCGGAGCTTCCAGTCGATGGGGTTCACCCCGGCGGCGCGGACCTCCACGACGAGCTCGCCCGGACCGGCGTGCGGGGTCGGGACCTCGACGGTCTCGAGGACGTCTGCGGACCCGAGTTCCCGGTACTGGATGACGGTGGCCATGTCGTTCCCTTCTCGTGACGCGGCGGTTCGCCGCTCGTCGACGGTCGCCGCGCAGGGAGGCGGCGTTCCGAGGCTACTCCCGACCCTCCTCCACAGCGCCCGGGGGTGGGCGAGCATGACGCCCGATGACCGCGGGATGGCACGGGCCGGCACCGCCCCCGTAGCGTTGGAGCATGCCTCCCACTGATGGATCGACGTCCGCCGCGGCCTCCGCGACCATCGCGAACCTGCTCGCCGAGACCCGCAGCTACGCGCCGCCCGCCGACATCGCGCGCAAGGCGAACGTCGGGCCGGGCGAGTGGGCGCGCGCCGCTGCCGACCCCGTCGCGTTCTGGGAGGAACAGGCGCGCCGACTCGACTGGGTCACCCCCTGGGAGACGGCGCACACCTGGGAGCCTGCGCGGCCGGTCGATGGTTCCGATCCCGACGACCCCTCGCCGGAGCTCACCGTCCCCGCCGCGACCTGGTTCGCCGGGGGCACGCTCAACGTCGCGGTCAACTGCGTCGACCGGCACGTCGACGCCGGGCGAGGCGACAAGGTCGCCCTGCACTTCGAGGGCGAGCCCGGCGACCGCCGCTCGATCACCTACGCCGAGTTGCAGCGCGAGGTCTCGAAGGCGGCGAACGCTCTGACCGCACTCGGCATCGGGCAGGGCGACCGCGTCGTCATCTACCTCCCCGTCATCCCGGAGACGGTCATCGCGACGCTCGCGGTCGCCCGCATCGGCGCCATCCACTCGCTCGTCTTCGGCGGCTTCTCGGCGGAGGCACTGCGGTTCCGCGTCGAGGACACGGAGGCGAAGCTCCTCATCACCACCGACGGCCAGTACCGCCGCGGCTCCGCGGTGCCGGTCAAGCAGAACGCCGACGCCGCCGTCGACGGCGTCCCCTCCGTGGAGCACGTCCTCGTGGTGGCGCGGACGGGCGAGGAGACCCCGAACGTGCCGTGGACGCCCGGGCGCGACGTCTGGTGGCACGACACGGTCGGCGTCGCCCCCGACACCCATGAGGCCCAGGCCTTCGACGCCGAGACCCCGCTGTTCATCATCTACACGAGCGGCACGACGGGGAAGCCGAAGGGCCTCGTCCACACCTCCGGCGGCTATCTCACGCAGGCGTCCTGGACCCACTGGGCGGTCTTCGACGCCAAGGACGACGACGTCCACTGGTGCACGGCCGACCTCGCCTGGGTCACGGCCCACACCTACGAGATCTACGGGCCGCTCTCCAACGGCCTCACCCAGGTCATCTACGAGGGCACGCCGAACACCCCGCACCAGGCGAGGCACTTCGAGATCATCGAACGCTACGGGGTGACGACGTACTACACGGCGCCCACGCTCATCCGGACACTCATGACCTGGTTCCCGGAGGGCCCGCCTCCCGAGCACGACCTCTCGAGCATCCGGCTGCTCGGTACCGTCGGCGAGGCGATCAACCCCGAGGCCTGGATGTGGTTCCGCGAGCGCATCGGGCGCGGTGAGGCCCCCATCATCGACACCTGGTGGCAGTCGGAGACGGGGTCGGCCGTCATCGCGCCGCTGCCCGGCGCGACCACGATCAAGCCGGGCTCCGGGAGCCGGGCCCTGCCCGGCCTCGAAGCGCTCGTCGTCGACGAAGCGGGCGAGACGGTGCCCTACGGTTCCGGCGGGTACCTCGTCGTCAGCCGGTTCGGGCCCTCGATCGCGCGCACCGTCTGGGGCAACCCGGAGCGATACCGCGACTCCTACTGGGCGACGTACTGGAAACAGGGCTACTTCTTCTCCGGCGACGGCGCCAAGTGGGACGCCGACGGCGACATCTGGGTGCTCGGCCGCGTCGACGACGTCATCAACGTGTCGGGTCACCGCCTGTCGACCATCGAGATCGAGTCGGCCCTCGTCTCGCACCCGCACGTCGGGGAGGCCGGCGTGGTCGGGGTGCACGACCCGATCACCGGGAGCGCGATCGCGGCCTTCGTCATCCCGTCCTCGCGCTCGCACGGGCCCGAGGCCGACGATGAGGCCTACTGGCTGGAGCGGTCCGCGAGCCTGGAGGCGGCGCTCCGCGCGCATGTGGCGAACGAGATCGGGCCGATCGCCAAGCCCCGCGACGTCTTCGTCGTCCCCGACCTCCCGAAGACGAGGTCGGGCAAGATCATGCGGCGCCTCCTCGGCGACATCGTCGACCGCCGTCCGCTCGGCGACACCACGTCACTGCAGGACGAGTCCGCGCCCCACCGGATCGCCGAGATCGTGGCCGCCGCCCGAATCGCGCAGGCCGGGGAATAGCCCGCAGATGCATGCAGTTGCATCCATCGTCAATGGAGACGCCGACCCTGTCCCGTTCCCCGTCCCCCTTTGGAGATCCATGTCCATCGTGACCCGCACCGCTCAGACCGATGCCCCCATCCTCGACGTCCTCGCCGACCGCTGGAGCCCCCGCGCCTTCGTCAGCGAGCCCGTCGACGCGGCGAAGCTGGCCTCCGCGCTCGAAGCCGCACGGTGGTCGCCGAGCGCCAACAACAGCCAGCCCTGGCGGTTCATCGTCGGCACGAAGGGCACGGAGACGTTCGACAAGATCGCCGAGCAGCTGGTGCCGTTCAACCGCGGGTGGGCCGCCCAGGCGGGCGCGCTCGTCGTCGCCGTCGCCGAGACCCTCGACGACGAGGGCAAGGAGCGCCCGTGGGCGATCTACGACCTCGGCCAGGCCATGGCGCACCTGAGCGTCCAGGCCCACAGCGACGGGCTCTTCGCCCACCAGATGGCCGGGTTCTCCGCCGATGGCCTCCGCGAGGCCTTCTCGCTGCCGGACGGCCTGCTGCCCTTCACCGTCACGGCCCTCGGCGAACTCGGCGAGCCCGAGCTGCTGCCGGAAGGCATGCTCCGCGACCGCGAGAGCGCTCCGCGCGAGCGTCGCCCCATCGCCGACCTCGTGATCGTCCAGGAGTAGTCCGCTCGCTCCACCCTGCTTCTCGCTGCTGCGCAGTCCGGTCCGCCGGGCTGCGCAGTCGTCGTTCGTCGTTCCCTGTCCCGGCCCGTCGACAGGCTCAGGGACCACCTGTCGACGGGCGAGGCGCTAGAGCCCGGCGACGAGGTTGATCACGGTCGCGAGGATCACGGAACCGAAGAGGTACGACAGGAGCGTGTGCTTCAGCACCGTGCGCCGCAGCTCGCTCGTGCGGAGCGTCGTGTCGGAGACCTGGTACGTCATCCCGAGGTCGAAGGCGAGGTAGGCGAAGTCGCTGTACTGCGGGGCCTCCGCCTGGTTGAAGTCGATCCCGCCCTCCGGTGCCGCGAAGTACATGCGCGCGTACCGGAGCGTGTAGATCGTGTGGATGAGCGCCCAGGAGAGCGCCACGCTCAGCACGGCGAAGCCCGCGAGCACGCCCTGCTCGACGCCGGTCGACGCGCGCGCCTGGAGGATGACGACGCTCAGCGCGATGAGGCTCCCGACGCTCGCGAGGACGATCAGCACCTCGCTCGTCGTCCGCCCCGGTTCCTCGGACGTCGCGTGCTCGCGCGTCCGTTCGGGACCCATCCGCCAGATCCGCACCCAGAGCGATCCGACGAAGACGACGCAGGTGGCGCCCCAACCGGCGAGGATCGCGCCCGCCCAGAACCACTGCAGCCCGGCGACCACGCCGACGACGAGGCCGATGCAGGCGGAGACGGACAGCCGGAGTTTCGCGCCGTGCCGCACCATGATCGGTTCTGGGGTCGATGAGCTCACGAGCTGATCGTGGCACCGTCCGCCGGGCTCACGGTGCAGGCTCGCGGCCCACGACGCAGCTCACGCCGGTACGACGAACAACTCCTCCAGCTCGGCGAAGACGCCGACGGCGAGGCGTTCGAACGGTTCGGCACCCAGCCGGATCGTCTCGCCGGGGACGAGGCCGGTGAACGAGCCCTCCACCGCGTACGTCAGGACGGTTCCCACCGTGAACACCCGCTCGTGTCCGATGATCGACTCGACGATGAGTTCCAGCTCGTTGAGGGCGCTCGGCCCGCGCCCGATCACCGACCGCACCCGGTGGACGAAGGGACGGTCGAGCACGAGGGTCAGGCCGGTGAAGAACTCGGGGTCGACCACGGCCACCGCGGCGGGATCCGCTCCGGCCTCGGCGAGGGTCACCCGTCCGGCGACGAGCGCGGCGATCATCGCCTTCGCCTGGTCGACCTCGCGCTGTTCGAAGGTCTTGCGTCCCAGCATGGGCGTCTCCTCGGGTGACTCGGATCGGGTGCGCCTCACGCTACTCCCCCGCGCGCCCGACGCCCAGTGGGCGCGGTGCAGGAGGCGTGGCGGTCAGGCCTTCGTCCGCCGGCGACGCGGAACGTGGAGCGACACCACCCCGGCCTCGCGGTTGATCCGACGAGCCCAGGCCCGCCAGACCAGGGCGAACACGACGACGAGGACCACGAGGGTGGGCAGGCTGAGGACACCGAGGGCAGGCATGTCGGGGAAGAGCAGTCCCCAGACCACGGCGTTGCCGTCCCACAGCCCGTGCATGAGCGCGACGCCCAGGTAGGCGAGCACGACGCCGACGGTGAGGCGGAAGCGCCCGTTGCGGGCGGCGGCGAACACCGCGGCGGCCAGGAGTGCCGTCCACAGCGGGTGACCGACGGGATCGAAGATCGTCCTCCCGACGGCCGCTCGAGCCGCCTCGAACGACGGGTGGGCGATGATCGTCTCGATCGGAGTCGCGCCGGCGGCCAGCTTCTGCGTGTCCTCGACGCCCTGCGCCCAGCCCTGCCCGATGTACCAGAGGTTCTCGAGGACCGCGAAGCCGATGCCGACGGCCCCGCCCACGAAGAGGCCGCCGCGAGCGGTCTTGCGCGGCAGGCGCCAGGCGAGGATGACGACCGCGATGATCTTCGCGAGTTCCTCAGCGACCCCGGCGAAGAACAGACCGACGTCGCGCGGGTTGTCGTGCAGATCGGTCGCGGCCACGCCGATGAGGGAGTCGAAGGTGCTGCCGAGCGAGATCGCGACGAATCCGCCGACGAGCACCGCCCACAGCAGGACGGGGATGGTGACTCCATCGCCCGGCTGGAGGCGTCGCACCATCACGAGGAGCAGCGTCGCCGCGGCCAGGCCGGAGCCGAGGAGGATCCAGGCGGGGATGACCGCCGGGTTCCCGAGGAGCACGTGCGGCACGAGGAGGAGGAACGCCCAGAGGCCCAGCCCGCCGAAGAAGAACCAGGTGATCGCGTGGCGGCGTCGCCAGATCGGGGCTGGCGGTTCGATCGCCTCAGGGGTCGTGCTCGGGGCTGCGTGTGACATCGGGTCCTCTCAGGGCGCGCCGATCGGGCCCATCGCGAGGATCACGCTAGTGCGCGTCGCCCGTCGCACGACAGGGGGTTCCTCCCCCATTCGGGGGTGGTGGCCAGCGCGGTGCTGTCGCGTGAGCGCGGGGTACACGCGTGAGCGCGTCCCTCCGGAGGGGCGCGCTCACGTCACAGGGTCGCGCTCGCGTCAGCGCACCGCGCCGGCCGCGACGACCGGGCAACGCTAGGCCGGGACCTCCGCGCGCTCGACCGTCAAGCCGTCGCCGTCGAGCGCCAGCCCGACGTGGACCGTGTCGCCGTCACGGATCGACCCGTCGAGGATCGACCGCGCCAGGCGGTCGTCGATCTCCCGCTGCATGAGTCGACGCAGCGGACGGGCGCCGTACATCGGGTCGTACCCGCGCTCCGCGAGCCAGGCCCGGGCATCGGGGGTCACGGCCAGATGCAGTCGACGTTCGCCGAGGCGGCGCTGCAGGCGGTCGATGTAGAGCTCGACGATCTGGCCGAGCTCCTCCTCGCTGAGCGGCTGGAACACGACGATGTCGTCGAGCCGGTTCACGAACTCCGGCTTGAACGCCTGGCGCACCAGCTGCTGGACGGCCTCCTCCTTCTGCTCGAGGGAGAGCGAGGCGTCCATCAGGTACTGCGAGCCGAGGTTCGACGTCAGCACGAGGATCACGTTCCGGAAGTCGACCGTGCGGCCCTGACCGTCGGTCAGTCGCCCGTCGTCGAGCACCTGGAGCAGGATGTCGAACACCTCCGGGTGCGCCTTCTCCACCTCGTCGAGCAGCACCACCGAGTACGGGCGCCGACGCACGGCCTCGGTCAGCTGACCGCCCTGCTCGTAGCCGACGTACCCGGGAGGGGCTCCGACGAGTCGGGAGACCGAGTGCTTCTCGCCGTACTCGGACATGTCGATCCGAACCATGGCCTTCTCGTCGTCGAAGAGGAACTCGGCGAGCGCCTTCGCGAGCTCCGTCTTGCCGACGCCGGTTGGGCCGAGGAACATGAAGGAACCGGTCGGGCGGTCGGGGTCGGAGATGCCGGCCCTGGTGCGGCGGACCGCGTCGGACACGGCGGCGACCGCGCGGTGCTGACCGATGAGTCGGCGGGAGAGCTCCTGCTCGAGGTGCAGCAGTTTCTCGGTCTCGCCCTGCAGGAGCCGGCCGACGGGGATGCCGGTCCAGGCGGCGATCACGGCCGCGATGTCTTCGGCGGTCACCTGGTCGTTGACCATCCTCGGCTCGCCGTCGGCGTCCTGCTCGGCGGACTCCGCCATCGCCAATTCGCGTTCGAGCTGCGGGATGTCGGCGTAGAGGAGTTTGGAGGCCTGCTCGAGCTTGCCCTCGCGCTGTGCGCGTTCGGCCTTGCTGCGGGCGGCGTCGAGCTGCTTCTTGAGGTCGCCGACCCGGTTGAGGCTCGCGCGTTCCTTCTCCCACCGCGCCTGCAGCTCACCGAGTGCCTGCTGTCGTGTGGCGAGGTCCTCCCGCAGGCGGGCGAGGCGTTCCTTCGAGGCGTCGTCCTTCTCCCGTTTGAGCGCGAGCTCCTCGAGCTTCAGGCGGTCGACGCTGCGTCGGAGTTCGTCGATCTCGACCGGGGCGGAGTCGATCTCCATGCGGAGCCGGCTGGCCGCTTCGTCGATGAGGTCGATGGCCTTGTCCGGGAGCTGACGGGAGGTGATGTACCGGTTGGAGAGGGACGCGGCGGCGACGAGCGCGTTGTCGGCGATGGCCACCTTGTGGTGGGCCTCGTAGCGTTCCTTCAACCCGCGGAGGATGGCGATGGTGTCCTCGACGCTCGGCTCGCCGACGAAGACCTGCTGGAACCGCCGTTCCATGGCGGCGTCCTTCTCGACGAACTCGCGGTACTCGTCGAGGGTGGTCGCGCCGATGAGGCGCAGTTCGCCGCGGGCGAGCATGGGCTTCAGCATGTTCGCCGCGGCGACGGAGCCTTCACCGCCGCCGGCACCCATGAGGACGTGCAGCTCGTCGATGAAGGTGATGATCTGGCCGTCGGACTCGTCGATCTCCTTGAGGACGGCCTTCAGTCGCTCCTCGAACTGCCCGCGGTACATGGCGCCTGCCACGAGGGCGGAGAGGTCGAGCGACACGAGCTGCTTGCCCTTGAGGCTGTCGGCGACGTCGCCCGCGACGATCCGCTGGGCGAGGCCCTCCACGACGGCGGTCTTGCCGACCCCGGGTTCGCCGATGAGGACGGGGTTGTTCTTGGTGCGCCTGGTGAGCACCTGGCTCACGCGACGGATCTCGGCGTCGCGGCCGATGACCGGGTCGAGTTTGCCCGACGCGGCGATCTCGGTCAGGTTGACGCCGTACTGCTCGAGCGCGCTGCGCTGATCCTCCTGCTGAGGCGTCTGGCCTGCTGGCATGGGTACGGTCTCCTGTTCAAACTTGAGTGAATCTGACTCAAGTTTACCACCGTGCCGAGCGGGCGACAAGATCCACACGACAGGTGCCCTCCAGCCCATCGAAGGGTAGGCTTACCTATCGATGCCTCGCCTCAGTGAACAGACCCCCGACTCGATCTTCATCCTCCTCGCAGCCGTCGTCCGGCGGATCGAGCAGGTGAGCCCGAGCTATCGGCGGTTCACGTTCACCGGTCCCGAGGTCCAGCACATCGCGGACAACCGCCACGATCAGCGCATCAAACTGCTCTTCCCGCTGCCCGACACCGGGTTCGACGAGCTACCCATGCACGACGACTGGTACCAGGCCTGGCGGATGCTGCCCAACGACAAGCGTCACCCGATGCGGACCTACACGATCCGCGAGGTCCGGCCGGAGCTCGCTGAGTTCGACGTCGACATCGCCATCCACGGCCGCGTCGGACCGGCCTCCTCCTGGGCGATGGACGCCGAGGTGGGCGACGAGCTCATCGTCAACGTCCCGAACGCGCGGTCCGCCGTGGCGGCGGGCGGCATCGACTGGCACGCCCCCGCGACGGTCGATCAGGTCCTCCTCGCCGGTGACGAGACGGCACTCCCGGCGATCGCCGGCATCCTCGAGAGCCTGCCGGACACCACCCGCGGGATCGCCGTCGTCGAACTCCCCCACGCCGACGACGTCGCCGCCCTCTCCACGAAGCCCGACGGCGTCGAGCTCATCGTGCTCCCCCGCGGGACCCAGCCCGTCGGCACCCTCCTCATCCCCGAGGTCGAGCGGATCGCCGGGCGTCTCGCACCGTCGGTCGACACCGCGACGATCGCCACGCAGCCCGCCCTCGAGGACGTCGACGTCGACACCCAGCTGCTCTGGGAGGCGCCCGTCAACGCGACCGGAGGGCCGGTCCTCGAGAGCGCGCCGCTCTACGCCTGGCTGGCGGGGGAAGCCTCCGCCATCAAGACGCTGCGCAGGCACCTCGTCTCCGGATGCGGCGTCGACCGCAAGTCGGTCGCGTTCATGGGCTACTGGCGCCACGGCAGGGCCGAAGACAACCGATGAGCCGGTGAGCGCCGACCTCGACAGCCTGCGGCTCCCGACCGCGGCGGCCCGCGCCCGCGAGGCCTCGACGGGGATCGCCCGGACGACGACCGCGCGCTGGCTCCTGCTCGTCGCGGCGATCCTCCTCCTCGCGGGCATCGCCGCCGCGAGCCTCTTCATCGGTTCGGGAACCATCAGCGTGTCGGAGGTGTGGCGGGCGCTCACCCAGGGCGGCGGCGACACGAACGCGATCCTCGTGACCGGGTTCCGCGTGCCGCGCATGCTCCTCGCGATCGGCGTCGGTGCGGCGCTCGGTCTCGCCGGGGCGATGATGCAGGCGGTCACCCGCAACCCGCTCGCCGACCCCGGCATCCTCGGCGTCAACGCGGGGGCGTACCTGGCGGTCGTCCTGGCCGTCGCCATCGCCGGGACGGCGGACCTCGGCTCCTACGTCTGGTGGTCGTTCGCCGGTGCGGGTGTCGCGTCCGTCGTGGTCTACGTGATCGGCTCGCGTGGGCGGGCGGGCGCCACCCCGGTGCGCCTCGTCCTGGCCGGAGTCGCCCTCTCCGCAACGCTGCAGGGCGTCACCTTCGCCATCACCATCCGGAACCCCGACATCTTCGACAAGATCCGCTTCTGGCAGGCCGGCTCCCTGCAGAACCGTCAGCTGGACGTGTTCCTGGGGGTGCTGCCGTTCCTCGTCGTCGGCGCTCTGCTCGCGCTCGTCGTCTCCCGGTCGCTCAACGCCGTCGCCCTCGGGGACGACCTCGCGACCTCGCTCGGCACGAAGGTCCTCCGGACGCGTGTGCTGTCGGTCGTCGCGATCACCCTGTTGTGCGGTTCGGCCACCGCGGCGGCCGGGCCGATCGCGTTCCTCGGGCTCATGTCGCCCTACCTCGCCCGGGCCGTCGTCGGCCCGGACCAGCGCTGGACGCTGCCGTTCACGATGGTGTTCGCCCCGATCATCTTCCTGCTGTCCGACCTCCTCGGGCGGGTGGCCGTGCAGGGTGAGATGCCCGTCGGGATCGTGACCGCGTTCATCGGGGCGCCCGTGCTCATCGTGCTGATCCGCCGGTCGAAGGCGCAGGGGCTGTGACGGCGTTCGCCGAGCCGGGGCGCCGCACCGTGCGCCTCGGTCCGATCAGCTGGGTGGTGCATCGGCGCGAGCTCGTCGTCGTCGCGATCCTGTCCGTGATCGTCCTGGCCGTCGGGGCGTTCGCGCTCACCCAGGGCGAGTACCGCATCCCGCTCGACAAGCTCCTCGCGGCGTTCGCGGGTGACGGTTCGGAGAGCGTGCTGCGGATCGTGCTGGAGTGGCGGCTGCCCCGGGTGGTGATCGCGGTGGTCGGCGGGATCGCCCTCGGGCTGTCCGGGGCGATCTTCCAGTCGATCACCCGCAACCCGCTCGGCAGCCCGGACATCATCGGCTTCAACTCCGGCGCCTTCACGGGTGCGCTCATCGTCACCCTCGTCGTCGGCGGTGGCTATGCCGCGACGGTCACGGGCGCACTGGTCGGCGGGCTCGCGACCGCCCTCGTCGTGTACGTCCTCGCCTGGTCGCGGGGCGTCCAGGGGTTCCGGCTCATCGTGATCGGCATCGCGATCAGCGCCGTCCTCAACGCCTTCAACGACTACCTGCAGCTGCGCGCGGACCTCAACGCGGCGATCGCGGCGGCGAGCTGGGGCATGGGTTCCTTGGCCGACCTCGGCTGGAGCGACGTCGTCCCGGTGACGATCGCGGTCGCCGTCCTGGTGCCGATGCTCGGACTCCTGTCGCGTCGGCTCGGCATGCTCGAACTCGGCGACGACATCGCGAAGGCGCTCGGCATCCCGGTCGAGCGCACGCGACTGCTGCTGCTCGTCGTCGGGGTCGCCCTGACCGCGACCGTGACCGCGGTCGCCGGTCCGATCGTCTTCGTCGCCCTCGCCGCACCCCAACTCGCGCGTCGGTTGACGAAGTCGGCCGGCATCACCCTCGTCCCCTCGGCCGCCATGGGCGCGGCGTTGCTCCTCGTGAGCGACGTCGTGGCCCAGCGGATCATCGCCCCGGCCGCGCTGCCGGTCGGTGCGGTGACCGTGACCCTCGGTGGCATCTACCTCATCGCCCTGCTCATCACGCAGGCGGGAAAGCGCTGACATGAAGACCGAATCCCCCACCCCGAGACTCGCCGGCTCCGGCCTCCGCGTCGGCTACGACCAGCGGACGATCATCCAAGAGCTCGACCTCTCGATCCCCGACGACTCGTTCACCGTCATCGTCGGCCCGAACGCCTGCGGCAAGTCGACGCTCCTCCGTGCCCTGGCCCGATTGCTCAAGCCGACGCAGGGGCACGTGCTGCTCGACGGTCAGGAGATCACGCGGTACCCGTCGAAGGAGGTCGCGAAGCGCATCGGCCTGCTGCCGCAGACGTCGATCGCCCCTGACGGCATCTCGGTGATCGACCTCGTGTCGCGCGGGCGGTACCCGCATCAGTCGATCCTCAAGCGCTGGTCGGCGGCTGACGAGGCGGCGGTGATCGCGGCGATGGAGGCGACGAACGTCACCGAGCTGTCCGGTCGGCTCGTCGACGAGCTGTCGGGTGGCCAGCGTCAACGGGTGTGGGTCGCGATGGCGCTCGCTCAGGACACCCCGTTGCTGCTGCTCGACGAGCCGACGACGTTCCTCGACATCACCCATCAGGTGGAGCTCCTCGACCTGTTCACCCGCCTCAACCAGGAGGGTGGCCGCACGCTCGTCGCGGTGCTGCACGATCTGAACCAGGCGGCCAGGTACGCGACGCACCTGATCGCGATGCGCGACGGTCGTGTGGTCGCCCAGGGGGCGCCGGCCGACATCGTGACCGCCGACCTCGTGGAGGAGGTCTTCGGGCTCCGCTGCCGCATCATCGACGACCCCGAGTCGCACACGCCGCTGGTCATCCCCCTCATGGGCGCGCACTGACCCGACCCGTCTTCGTTGCGGGCGGGTGGTGTCGGCGCGGTGCGCTGGTGTGAGCGCGGTGCTGCGGGCACGGTGCGCTGACGCGAGCGCGGTGCTGCGGGCACGGGCGCGCCCCGGTGACGTGAGCGCGGGCCTCCGGAGAGGCGCGCTCACGCCGCCGGGGCGCGCTCACGGCAGTGAACCGGTGCGGGGTTCAGCAGCCGAGGGCGGGTGTGCCGGGTCGGCAGGGCTTGTCGACACCGACCGTCGCGTTGCGGACGATCTGGATGGGGTGCGGAGTGTCCGTCGGGATGGTCAGGGTCCCGATCACGGGAAGCCAACCGCTGTCGCCGACCCGGTACTCGGCCGCGTACTCCACCTCCACAGCGATCGTCTTGGACCCGACGGTCGTGTACCGGTGACTGGTCGGCGTTTTGGAGAACTCGGGGAGCCCGAGGGACGCCCAGGTGGCACCACCGGTGCTGCTGGTGACGGTGGTGCCGTCGCCGTAGTCGATGGTGAACCCGACGGGGATGAAGTTCACCTCCGCCGTCTGACCGAGCAAAGTGCCCGAGCGGGTGTGGCCTGATGCACCGGCGATCACGTTCGTGTGCAGCCCGCGCACACCCCAGCCCCCTGGTTCGGTGGTGACGGTCGGGGCAGCGGGCGCGAAGCTGATGAGGTCCCGGATCGTGACCGGTTGTGCGGCGGGTGCCTGTTCATCGACTGGCTCCTCCGGCCGAAGCGGTGGGTAGATGATCGAGCAATCCCGTGGATGGAATATCGGGCAGACGACGACCTCTCGGTCCTCGTCAGAATCGCCGACGGCCGAGGCGTCCTCGTCCTGCCCTCCGGCATCTCCACCACCACCGCCGGTTCCGGGTCGCGTATCGGATCCGCCGATGATCACGGACCCGTCTCCGATACAGCTACCGCTGATTGCACCCCCGAACGAACAGTCTGAAGCAGCCGATGCGGACTCGGTCGGAAGGACGACCCCGAGGAGGGCGAGGCTGAGGACAGACGGGAGGATGACCTCGATCATTCGCCGTCGCATACGGATGCTCCTTCCTGCAGAACTTTGCTGGTGATGAGGAAGGATCCGTCGCGCACGCCGTTCCCGATCTCGATCGCGAACGGCAGCCGCGTGACTCGATCCGGTGGCGCCACCGAGGTGCCCGTCGCGTCGACGACGTCCATGCCCGAGATGTCGAGGCAGGTCAGCGCAGAGGCGAGGACCCCGTCGGCATCAGGGTTCGCACTCCAGGTCTGCAGTCGAACGCCGTCGACGCGAGCAGCGCCGATGTAGTCGAGCCCGCTACCGCTGAGCATCCCGAATCCGTCGATCTCGGCGGTGGCTGCGTCAGGCGACATGACCTCCAGGATCCGCTCGGGTTGAGACCCCTTCTCGGAGGCAATCGTGTTGGAGATCTCGACGAACCGACCGTACGTCTCCGTAACGGCCGCTAGCGCCTCCTCTTCGTTCGCGAACACCGGCGGCGGTGAGCTCCTCGACGGGGGTGTCGGATCCGGGCCGGTGCACGCTGTCAGGGCGAGGATCGACGTCACGAGGGCGAGGGCGGGGATGGAGCGAGGAAGTTGGGTGACTGGCATCCATCGACGCTATGGGCGCTCCCCCACCCTCCCGGGGTTATCCACAGAGCAGATATGCCTACACCGACATATGCCGCGCAACTGGCCCTTTCGCCAGCGCGGTGCGCTGACGTGAGCGCGCCCTATGGAGGTGAGCGCGGGCCTCCGGAGGGGCGCGCTCGGCTCAGAGACCCGCGCTCGCGTCAGCGCACCGCGCTGGCCGAACCACCAGTCGTTACCGGGACGTGACCCGGGAAGCTTAGGCTTACCTCATCCCCCGCACTCTCTACGGAAAGCAGAACATGCGCCGCATGCCCCGCACCCTCACCGCCGTCGCCGCGCTCGCGGTCGCCGGCCTCGCCCTCGCCGGCTGCACCGCCGGGTCCTCCACCGACGACGCGTCCACGGGCACGCTCGGCACCGTCGACACGATGTTCGGCCAGGTGACGGTCCCCGAACCCGCCGGCGACCTCACCGTCGTCGCACTCGGCTGGTCGGACGCGGAGATGGCGCTCTCCCTCGGCGTCGTGCCCGTCGGCGTCTACGACTGGCAGTCCCTCGGAGCCGACAACAAGGGCGTCGGCCCATGGGCGACGGAGCTCTTCGGCGACGTCACCCCGGAGATCATCGAGGACAGCGGCGACACCGTCAACTACGAACAGATCCAGGCCCTCGAGCCCGACCTCATCCTCAACACGCGTTCCGCGGGCGACGAGAAGCAGTACGAGCGACTCTCCAAGATCGCCCCGACGGTCTTCGCACCGAAGGGCACCGCCGCGTTCGCGACCCCGTGGGACGTCCAGCTCGAGCAGGTCGCCGCTGCGCTCGGCAAGACCCAGGAGGGCGACGCGCTCGTGTCCGCCACGAAGCAGTCCATCAACGAAGCCGCAGACCTCCACCAGGAGTTCGCCGGCCTCACCGCGGTCGCCGCGACGAAGTTCGGCGACGCCTACGGTGCCTACCTCGAGGGCGACGGGCGCTTCGACATCCTCGCCGACCTCGGCTTCCGACAGAACCCCGCCGTCCTCGACCTCGAGACGGCCGGCTTCTACGCAGCCGTGTCGGCGGAGCATGTCTCCGCCTTCGACGCCGACATCGCCGTCATGCTCCCGATCGGCTTCACCGCCGCCGAGACGACCGCTGACCCCCTCCTCGCGAGCCTCCCCGTCGTGCAGGACGGCCGCGCCATCGTCCTCGACCCGACCGACGAGCTCACGCAGGCCTACAGCGCCGCATCGGTGCTGAGCATCCCCGTCGTCCTCGAGCAGCTCGTCCCGAAGCTCGCCGAGGCCGCCGCCAAGGTCGCGAAGTAGGCACAGCGGCACCCCGCAAGGGGCCGCACCCGAGAGCCGGACGGAACCGTGTGTTCCCTCCGGCTCTCGTGCGCTCCGGGGGCGACGCAGCGCGTCAGACGAGTCAGGCCGGCGTCGCTCAGGCCGGCCGCACCAGCGTCCGCACCCGCATCGCGCCCAGCAACCCGACGAGCAGCAGGGCGGCGAGGAGCAGCGCGACGGCCACCCCTGCAGACACCGGGAAGAGCACCGTCAGCCCTCCACCGACGAGGAACGCCAACAGGACGGCGTCCGACTGCCAGATGAGGACGTTCAACGACGAGACGTCACCGACCGGGGTCGGGATCGGCATGAGCAGGCCGATCGGCAGCGGCCCCTTCGCGGCGTCGAAAACCCGCAGCACGACGAGCCAGGGCCCGAGCAGCAGCCACCACCCCAGCGGTTGCAGGAGCAGGGTCCCGCCGGAGGTCGAGGCCAGCAGGAGACCGAGCAGGGCGCCGACGCCGCCGAACCCGAGCACGGCGACGAGGGGCGCGACGGCACCGGCGAGGACGAGCGCACGCGGGCTCCGACCGTAGAGGGTGGGAGCACCGGCACTGTCGATCCCGTGCCGAACGGCATCGCACCACACGCCGACCGCGAGGTAGGCGCCGAACACGGCCGGGAGGGCGAGCATCCACCGAACGCCGTCCGGGAGACCGAGCGCGACGACGACCGCGGCTCCCGACGCGACGAGCACCGACGAGCCGAGCAGCATCCGTCCCGGCGTGCGGCGCGCGCCGACGAGCGATCGGCGGAGGACGACGAGCCAGAACGGACCACTCATCCGGAGCGGGATCCGACGGCCCCGCGTCGGCGAGGCGCGCAGGCCGCCGACGGCACCGGAGGCGTCACCGCTCTGCACCATCATCCCGACGCGCTGCCACCGCAACGCCTGCTCGAGCAGGGGCCCACTCCGGAGGCGGTCCAGTTCGCGCGGGACGAGCAGGAGCGCGAGGAGTCCGAGGAGGACCAGGGCCACCGCCGGCCACCACACGACCGGCACGCCGACCACCGCGAACGAGCCGCCGCCACCCCAGGTGAACAGTGCCGCCCAGTCACCGGTCGCGAGGGCGCTCCCGAGCACGAGGCTCTCGACGCCGCCCACGACGGGCGACCAGAGCAGTCCCAACCACCCCCACGGGGAGAGGAGCAGCCCACCGGGGACGAGGAGCCCGAGGATCCCCGCACCACCGGCGATGGAGGCGACGACCGCGACGGTGCGCCGTGACCCCTGCTGGCCCACCAGCCAGGCCACCGAGAGCAGGAGCGCGAACCCGACGGCACCGATGAGGAGGGCGACGACGGCGGCGGGTGAGGTCGGGCCGGAGACGCCGATCAGCGAAGCGCTCTCGGCTGCCGCCCCGACGGAGACGGCGGCGGGCTCCCCCGACACCAGGAGGCGCGACAGGCCGACCACCCCGGCCGCCAGGACCGAGAGCCCCGTCAGCGCGAGGACGGAGCCGACGAAGGGCCGGCGCAAGGTCAGTCGCCTGGGGAGCGGCGAGTCCGCGAGGAACTGCACGGACATCGGGCGGGGCACGACCGGGCCACGCGACCGCGCGCCGAGCACGACGACGATCGTCGTGACCGCCGCGATCAGCGCGACCACCCCGGGGCGGACGGCCGACACCACGCCGGCGGCATCGGGTTCGATCAGTCCGAGCACCGCGAACCGGACGAGCGGCGCACCCGCGATGAGGGCGGTCAGCAGCCCGGCGTAGAGGACGAACGCGATGTCGGTGGCCCGTGGGCGACCGTCGCGCGCGGCGAGGACCGCGCGGCTCGCGCTGAAGACGCGACGGTCCTCGCGCGCCGTGCCGACGTCGGGGGTGGTCACGGGGCTTCGACCGTGATCGCCTCGTCGGCGATCCGCTCGATGAGTCCGGGGTCGTGGCTTGCGAAGACGACCGCCGCTCCGCGTTCCTTCGCGAGGACGATGCGATCGGCGACCAGTGCCCGCCGCTCGGCGTCGAGGCGTTGCTCGGGTTCGTCGAGGATGAGTACGTCGAAGGGCCGCACGAGTGCCGTCGCGAGGGCGAACATCTGCGACTGGCCCGAGGACAGTTCGGTCGTGAACCGTCGCGCGAGCGCGTCGATGCGCAGCTCGGCGAGCAGCTCGTCGGCGGCATCGTCGGCCGCGCCCCCGGTGACACCCCAGGTGGTGGAGATGTAGCGCAGGTGTTCGCGGAGCGTCAGGTCGGGAGCGTAGGCGGGCGTGCCCACGAGCGCGGACACCGATCGTCGGACCGTGCGGTCGCGATCGTCGATCGTCCGGCCGCCGATCGTCGCGGTGCCGCTCGACGGGCGCATCCGGCCGCTGAGGATCCGGAGCAGGGTCGTCTTGCCGGAGCCGTTGCGTCCTCGGACGGCGAGCGCCATCCCCCGCTCGACCCGGATGTCCGTCGGCGCCAGCAGGGTCTCGCCGTCGATCACGGCGCTGACCTCGTCGGCCTCGATCAGCGGCTGCGTCTCGGCAGCCGGTCCCCCCACGTGTTCCGACATCGTTCCATCCTGTCAGGCGGGTGCCCGGGTGTCCTCCGCCGCGCGACGGATCCGAGTGATCGCCCTCGCGCCGGATGGGTCCGACGAGGGTGCAGAATGCAGAGCATGGGAATCGTCACCGGGCGTCGGAACGCCCGTCCGCCGAGACAGCGCCGCGCAGGCGGATCACCCGACCCGGACGCCTACGACGAGCTCGTCCGGCAGATCCGCGACGGACGGATCGACGCCGACGCCGGTGCCGATCGCCTCATCGCACGGCTGACCGACCGGGAACTCCTCGGGCTGCTCGACGGCGACTCCCCGCGGCGGTTGCTGCCCCTCATCCCCCTCCTGCTCCACCGTCGGCCGTTCGTGGCAGGCGCGGTCCCCCGCCTCGGGATCCCGGGGATCCGCTTCAGCGACGGTGCCCGCGGTGTGGTCATCGGCTCGTCCACGGCCTTCCCCGTGACGATGGCGCGCGCGGCCACCTGGGATCCGGAGTTGGAGGAGCAGGTCGGGACGGCCATCGGCGCGGAGACCCGTGTCCGCGGCGCGAACTACTCGGCCTCCGTCTGCGTCAACCTGCTCCGGCATCCCGCCTGGGGTCGAGCGCAGGAGTGCTACGGCGAGGATCCGGTGCTGACGGGGCGGATGGGCTCGGCGATGACCCGAGGTGTCCGGGTGCACACGATGGCCTGCGTGAAGCACTTCGCCCTCAACTCGATGGAGGACGAACGCTTCGAGGTCGACGTCTCGGTCGACGACCACGCCCTGCACGAGGTCTACCTCCCCCACTTCAAGGCCGTGGTCGACGCCGGAGCCGACTCGGTCATGAGCGCCTACAACCGGGTGCGCGGGGAGTACATGGACGTCAACCGTCCGCTGCTCACCGGGGTCCTCCGCGAGGAGTGGGGGTTCACCGGGTTCGTGACGAGCGACTGGGTCTTCGGCACCCACGACGCCGTCGGGAGCCTCGAGGCGGGGATGGACGTGGAGATGCCGCTCCGTCTGCGACGGGCGCACGAACTGCCCGCCGCCCTGCGGGCAGGCACCCTGGATCGCGCCACCGTCCTGCAGTCCGCGCGACGCATCCTGCGCACCACGCTCCTGCACGCCGCGACCCGCGCCCCGGCGGAACCGCCGGCGGACATCGTGGCGGGATCGGCGCACCGGGCGCTCGCGAGGCACGTCGCCGAGGAGTCGATCGTCCTCCTCGCCAACGCCCCGGTCGACGGCACACCGCTCCTCCCGCTGCCGGCGACGACGCGTCGGATCGCCGTGCTCGGTCGCCTCGCCGACCAGGAGAACCTCGGCGACCACGGCTCCTCGCGCGTCCGCCCGCCCTCCACGGTCTCGCCGCTGCAGGGGTTGCGGGCGGCCCTGCCCGAGGTGGACATCACGACCGCGCCGGCGCGCGACGTCCGGGCTACCGTCGCGGCGGCTGCGGCGGCCGAGACGGCGATCGTCGTCGTCGGCTTCGACCAGCACGACGAGGGCGAGTCGGTCGTCACCGGCGGCGTCGACGTGGGTGTGCTGGGGGCAGCCCTCGACTCCGGCCGGCTGCGTGGCGCCATCACCGCGGTCGCCCACCTGGCGTCGCGCTTCGTGCGCGGTGGC
Organism: Plantibacter sp. Leaf314; assembly: GCF_001423185.1. Classification (NCBI taxonomy): domain Bacteria; kingdom Bacillati; phylum Actinomycetota; class Actinomycetes; order Micrococcales; family Microbacteriaceae; genus Plantibacter; species Plantibacter sp. Leaf314. Next base: position 1,685,411 of record NZ_LMOB01000001.1, read on the forward strand.
GACCGCACCTCGCTCCGGCTCCGCCCCTCGGACGAGCGGCTCATCCTCGCCGTGACGGCCGCGAACCCGCGGACGGTCGTCGTTCTCGTCGGCGGCAGCGCGATCCTCACCGAGAGCTGGCGCCACCGCGTCCCGGCCCTCGTCCTCGCCTGGTACGGCGGTATGGAGGGCGGTCGAGCGCTGGCCGACGTCCTCACCGGTGTGGTCGAACCCGGCGGGCGGCTGCCGTTCGTGATCCCGACCGACCCCGCGCACCTCCCACCGTTCGACCGCACGGCCAAGGCCGTCGTGTACGACGACCGCTGGGGCCAACGCCGACTGGACGATGAGGGCCGGACGCCCGCCTTCCCGTTCGGGTTCGGGCTCGGCTACACGACCATCGCCCATCGCCTGCTCGGCCACCGCTTCGACGCCTCGGGTGGGACCGCCGAGGTCCGCGTGACGAACACCGGCGACCGCGAGGGTTCGACGGTCGTCCAGCTCTACGCAGCGGACGTGGCCAGGGCGCGACCCGTCTCCGAGCTGCTGGGGTTCCGGAAGGTGACTCTGCAGCCGGACGAGGAGCGGATCGTCCGCGTCACCCTCGACCCCACGCCGACGCTCGAACGGGACCCGGCCACCCGGCGCTGGTCGGCCCGTCCGGGCGACTGGATGCTCCAGGCCGCGCAGCACAGCCCGGGCGACTGGTCGTCGGCCGTGGCACTGCGGCACGATGACGCCACAGCCGAGGACGACGTCGCGACCGAGGGCGCGGCCGGCTGAACCGCGGCGGTCGGTCGGCTCAGCGCGGCGACGTCCGCGACTCGGACTCCGCGAGCCCGTCCACCCTCACGGCCAGCTCGTCATCATGGCCGAGCACGGCGCGCAGGAGTCGTTGCGTGTCGCGGCGGACGGACAGGACGGCGTCGTCGCGGCGCAGGACGAGCGTGCCGTCCGGGCCGGTGTAGCGCTGCTGCAGCTCGTCCAGTTCGCGAGCGCGGAGTAGGGCGACCGTGCTCTCGGCGATCGGGTCGACGAGGCGGACGAGTGCCGCCTCCCCGCTCAACTCGCTCGCGACGACGCGACGGGCGCTCGCGTCGAAGATCGTCTTCTGCGCCGCCCTGGTCACGACGAACGGCCGTGACGGTCCGTCGAGCAACCGTCCGACGACGTCGCGCGCGGCGTCCGGGCGGCCGATGCGCCGCGCGGCCGCCTGCATCCGCTGCAGCCGCCCCGGTTCGCGGAGGATCTCGTCGATCTTCCAGCCGATCGTCGTCGCGGTGTTGCACCGGACCGCAGCGCCCTGCTCCATGAGGTAGTCGCCGTTGCGGACCTCCTGCCCGGGGATGGGGTTCACGAGCACCATCGGGAGCCCGGCCGCCATGCACTCCGACGCCGACAGGCCTCCCGGCTTGCCGACGAAGAGATCTGCCCGGTGGAGCAGCTGCGGCATCTCGTCCGTGAAGCCGAGCACCGTGTACCGCTCGTCCGTGGGCGCGATGAGCTCCTCGATGCGGTGCCGGAGCGCGTCGTTCCGGCCGCACACGATCGTGGCCGTGAACGGCGAGCGCAGGTGCAGCGTCTGTCGGACGACCGCGAGCGCGTAGTCGCCGCCCGAGGCCCCCGCGGAGACGAGCAGCGCGGGTGGAGCACTCGGATCACGTTCGGCCGGGGTGCTCGGCTGGGCGGCGATCGGGATGCCGGTGGCGGCGACCCGGTCGGGCGGGAGACCGAGTGCGGTCAGTTGCACACGCCCCTCCTCCCGGGCGAGCGACAGCGAGTGGAAGGCGCTCGTCAACCACAGGCCCTGGAAGTCGTAGTCCGTGGTCACGACGGCGGTCCGCGCGTCCACGGTGCCGCGCAGGATGAGCGACGCGAGCAGCTGGGCCGGGAGGAAGTGGGTGCAGACGATGGCCGTCGGCTTGAACCGTTTGATCGCCGCGACCACGGGCATGGCGTTCGCCCGGGTCCACGGGTCGAGCGGGCCGCGACGCCGGAACGGGGCGTCGCTGATGTCGTAGCCCCACTCCACCAGCCACGGCGTCTCCTCGACGAGCACGAAGTAGCCCTTGCCGAGGACGTCGCGGTACAGCGAGGTGCTCGCCTGCAGCACGTCGAGGACCTGGACCTCGCCGACGTCCGCGCGCTCGAGGCAGGCCTGCTCCACGGCGGCGGCCGCACTGTTGTGGCCGGAACCGACCCCCGCCGACAGGATCAGGACGCGCTCGTGGCCGACCGTGGCGGGGTCCCGTGTCGTCGTCCGCTGCATGAGGCGATGCTAGCGCGCCGCCCCACCAGCCGCCGCAGCCTCGTAGAGCGCGATGAGTCGGGTGGTCTGGGTCGACTGACGGAGGGTGCGCGCGAGTTCCGACGGGACGACGGGTGCCGTGCCGGCGTCGATGTCGGCCACCGCGCGGCGGATCGATGCGGCGAGCGCCTCGACGCCACCGTCCGCGGGCTGCCACATCGTGCCGGCGGGCAGTTCGGCGGCGATGTTCGGATCGCTGATGATCGACGGCGTGCCGAAGGCGGCGGCCTCGAACACGGTCATGCCCTGCGTCTCGAATCCGATCGAGGTCTGCACGAGGGCGTCGGCGTCGGCGATGGCGCGGAGCGAATCCGGGTAGGACACGCGCCCGGCGAAGACGACGTGGTCGGCGAGGTCGTGCTCCGCGACGAACGCCTGCGCCTTCGACAGCAGGAGGCCCGCGCCGTACAGGCGGAACACCGCGTCGACCTCGGCCAGCCGGACGGCCTCGAGGAACTCCATGAGCCGTTTCTCCTGGCTGAACCGACCGATCCAGACGAAGGACGGCAGCCGGTGCGGCACCTGGAGCGTCGTGGCGCGTTCGTCGAGGATCTCGTCGAGGACCGCGTCGTCGACACCCGTCGAGAGCACCTCGGCGCCCGCGGTGACGCCCTGCTCGCGGAGGACCCGGGCGAAGTGATGGGACGGCGCGATGACGACGGCCGCGCGCTTCGCGAACTCCTGCAGGTAGGCCCACACGCCGGTGGGCAGGGTCGAGAGACGGGGACGGAGCACCCGGCGCTGCCACCACGAGAGAGCACCGATGACGAGCCCGGGGGCCGGCATCGTCTGCTCGATCCCGACGTCCATCCGGTTGTGCATCGTGTGCACGGCCGGGATCCCGTGCCGCTCGGCGTACCGGTAGGCGGTGAGCGCCTGCCAGAAGTCGGCCTGCACATGCACGACGTCGACCGGCGGCAGCGCGGCCAGACGGGCGTCGAGCCACCGGTCGGTGAGGCGACCGGGCACGGTCATGGAGTACTCGCGGTCGAGCGTGATGGGGATCGACGGGGTGTCGAGGTAGTGCGGGTCGTCGTCATGGGTCTGGTGCATCCGCGGTGCACAGACCGTCACGGTGTGACCGGCCGCCTCCAGGAAGCGCCGCTGCAGGCGGATCGAGACCTGGGCCCCGCCGGACGACTCGGGATGCTGGTCGCTGAAGACGAGGATGTGCATGGTCCCCAAGGCTACCCGTGGCGCTCGCGCAGCCGCTCAGGCTTCGTCGAGCACCGCGACGATCGACTCCTGCAGGTAGCCGAGCCAGGAGTAGATGGCGAGCATGAGCTGCGGGTCCTGCTCGTCGTCCGTCTCGGGCGTCGGCGGCTCGAAGCCCTCGGCGTCGTCCTCCTCGATCCCGAGCCGAGCGGCGATGGTGAGTCGGGTGTCGTTGAGGAACCGCAACCACGTCCACGCCGTCTCGCCCTCGAGCGTGACCGCTGCGCCGTCCTCGGCTCCGGTCGATGCACCGGACACCGAGGGGTCACCGTCGTCCGTCGTGAGCGCGGCCAGCACGGTCCGGGCGGCGTCCACCTTCCCGCCGACGAGGTCGTCGGCGGTGAAGCGACGGAACTCGGCGGCCGCCTCCGGGTCGTCGCGGTAGCCCTCCGGCACCAGACGGGCCATCGCGGGGTCGAGTTCGACGGCGTTCGCGAGACCGGCACGGGTCGCGTCCTCGAGCATCTCGACGAGCTGCCCGGCCAGCTGGCCGAGGATCGAGGTCTCCTGCTCGTCGAGCCGCAGCACGACGGGCCCGGCCGGGGGCCGGACGAAGGCGCTCACGCGTCGGCCTTCGCGAGGGAGGCCCAGAGCCCGTAGCCGTGCATGGCCTCGACGTGGCGCTCCATCTCCTCGCGGTTGCCGGTCGCGACGACGGCGCGGCCCTCGTGGTGCACGGCGAGCATGAGTCGTTCGGCCTCCTCGTGCGTGTAGCCGAAGTAGCTGCGGAACACGAGCGAGACGTAGGACATGAGGTTCACCGGATCGTTCCACACGATGGTGACCCACGGTTGCATGGTGAGGGTCGCCTCGTCGACGATCGGCTGGTCGAGGATCTGCGCCATCCTCCAAGCCTCCCACGATGCGTGCGGCTGTGCCTCCCCGCGGACGACCGATTCAGGCGGTGGCGGGGGTGCCGGCGCGCGGCTGGCGCAGTGGCAGGGTCACGGTGAACGTGGAGCCACGGCCCGGACGGCTCGACACCGTGATCCACCCGTGATGCGCCTCGGTGATGGACTTCACGATCGACAGGCCGAGGCCCACACCCGGCTGCGCCTCGTCGCGGACCTCCCTGGCCCGGAAGAAGCGGTCGAAGAGCTGGCGTTGGTCGTCCGGCGAGATGCCGATGCCGGTGTCCGCGACGGTGACGGTCGAGGTGTCGTCGTCCGCGGAGACGGTCAGCACGACGCGCCCACCCCGCGGGGTGTACTTCACCGCGTTCGAGAGCAGGTTGTCGAGGACCTGACGCAGCCTCGACCCGTCGCCCTCCAATTCGACGTGCGGTGGGACCTCGGCGCGGACGGCGACCCCGGCCTCCGAGGCGCGCGGCAGGATCGCCGCCACGCTCTCCCTGGCGATGTCGCCGAGGTCGGTGAGCGCGATGCGTACCCGCATCTCCGCATCACCGGCCGCGAGGAGGTCGCCGATGATCGCGTACAGCTGCTCGGCGTTGCGCTGGATCGTCGCGACCTCGCGCTCGAGGCCGAGTCCCTTGAGGTCGTGCCCCTCGGTGAGGAGGTCGAGGTAGCCGATGATCGAGGTCAGCGGGGTGCGGAGCTCGTGGGAGACGTCGATGAGGAACGCCTCCCGCAACGCCACCGCGTTGGCGAGGTCGGTGACGTCGTGACCGACGGTGATCGTCCCGATGAAGGTGCCGTCCTCGGTGTGCACCTGTCGCGCGTTCCCGATGATGGCGCGCTGGTCGCCCGGTTCGCCCACCCAGTAGAGCTCGCCGCGGAAGCTCTCCCCGCGCAGCGCCCGGTTGATGACCTGCTGTTCGGGCCGGAGCTTCGTCGTCCGATCCGCCCCGTACACGTGGACGCCAGACCGGGTCTTCGGGTCGAACCCCGCCAGCGCGGCCTGTTCGTACGTCGCCTGGTTGCGGAGCGCGGCCGAACCGTCGGGGCGGAAGAAGACCACGGCGGCGTCGACGGACTCCGAGACCGTCGTCGCGACCGCCGCCGCCTCGGTCGCCGCGGCGAGCGCGATCCGGGCGCGCCCCTCATGGGCGCGGAGCTGCCGTGCGGCCAGATGCACCGTGACGGTCATGATGAGGACGAGCGCCGGCAGGATGCAGAGCGCACCCCAGCCGCCGGGCGTCGTCGGCCAGGATCCGGCACGCGCGACGGGGACGAGGGAGACGAAGATCGCCCCGAACACCGGTACGGGCAGGGCGGAGACCCCGAACCCGCCGGCCAGCCAGAGGACGGGGATCACCAGCAGGAGACCGGACGTCGGCAGGTTCGGCAGGGTGTCGCGGAAGAACGCCACGGCGAGCATGTCGATGGTCGGCACGAGCACGAGCAGGCCGCGGAGGGCGCCCGCCGGCGGCACGGCGAAGAGCAGGGAGGTCGCTGCGGCCGTGAGGGAGAGCCCGATGAGGAAGTCGGGTGCCAGGAGCGTCCACGTCGAGGTCAGGCCGATGTAGACCCCGAGCATCACGATCGAGGTGATGAACGCGAACTGCGCGCCGGCGAAGAGGTGGTTCGTCCGGGGCAGGGGCGCGGCGGCCGCAGCGGGGACGGTGATGCCGACGGCCGGCGTCGCGGAAGGACGGGCGGCATCCGGCCGAGCAGCAGCCGGCTGCGACGGCTGCGGCCGAGCGGGGCCCGGCCGCGCTGCATGCGCCTGAACGGGACGTGGCTGGGCGCCGGCACGTTCGCGGAACCGTGGGTCCTGGGGCTGACGCTGGGCCATGGCTGCTCTCCGGAGTGGACGAGCGGGGCACCGGGATCGGGCCGCTCACTTCGGAACCCTACCTGGTACGGGGACACGCCCGACAATCCCCGGTCGGCGGCCGTTCAGGCCGGGCGGGGGTCCGGCCGCTTCGGCGGGTAGACCCAGGTCACCATCACGACGGAGATCATCATGAGCAGGAACCACGACACGAGCTTCGTGAGCGGCACGAGCTGCCACCCGTCCTCCTGGTTCGGGTAGAGCCAGGCACCGGTGACGGTCCCGATGTTCTCGGCGATCCAGATGAAGCCGGCGACGAGGAGGAAGGCGAGCAGCACCGGCATCCGGTACGTCCGCCGGAAGACCCGGAAGTGCATGATCGTCCGGGCGAACACGACGAGGACGGCCGCGAGCAGCACCCACCGCAGGTCGACGACGTAGTGCTGGCTGAAGAAGTTGACGTAGATGCCCGCGGCGATCAGGGTGGTCAGCCAGACGCTCGGGTAGCGGTCGAACCGGAGGTCGAACAGCCGGTACACGCGCACCAGGTACGAGCCGACCGCCGCGTACATGAACCCCGTGTACAGCGGGACGGCTCCGAGATGGAGGACCCCGCCGCCGTCGTACTCCCAGGACCCGACACCCGTCTTGAAGAGCTCCATGCCCGTCCCGACGAGGTGGAACAGGACGATCACCCACAGCTCGCGGCCGGTCTCCAGCCGGGTGGCGATCATGACCACCTGGATCACGACGGCGGCGACGACGAGGGCGTCGTTCCGTGCGAGCCAGACGTCGTCCGGGTACCAGAGCCGGGCGGCGACGATGACGAGGAGCATCGCGGCACCGAAGACGCACGCCCAGGCCTGCTTCGCGCCGAACACGAGGAACTCGACGAGCCGTGCACGCCCGCCGCCGCCGGGGGCGTCCCGCAGGAGCCGGTTCGCGCGGTCGTCGATCCACCGCTCGACCGCGGTGAGTTCGTGCCGGCCCGTCCGACGGGAACCGCGACCAGCTGCGTCTGCTGGCGTGGGCGGCTCGGACATCGGGCCAGCATACGGGCCCGGCCCGCACCCGGGCTGGGACCCGGGACGCCCCCGACGCGGGGCCCGGCGGCGACTGCTTAGGGTGGGTGCATGCCTCGACACCGGACGATCAGGATCGCCGCCGCTGCACTGGTCGCCACGGCCGCCGCCGCCGGCCTCACCGGGTGCGGGGACGTGGACGCGGGCTCGGCCGCCGCCAGCGCGTTCGAGGAACTCCTCGACGGCGTCCCCGACGTGGTCGACGTGGACGCGAGCGGCAGCAACGACCTCCCCTGGAGCGGAACGGCGTCCGCATCGGTCCTCATCGACGACGCCGTCACCGCCGACCACCTGGGCGAGATCGTGGACCGCATCGGCGGCTTCCTCAGCGAGCAGTCGAAGCGGAGCGGCGGGGCCACCTGGGAGGGCGTCGACGTCTCCGTCCGCGGTTTCACCGTCGCCGTCCTCGACCGGCGCGAGGACAACGCGACCCAGCTGGAGCTGCTCGCATCGCTCGAGGCCGAAGGCGTCCCGGGCGGTGAGCTGCACCTCTTCCCGGTCGGAGCCGACGGCGGACGCGCCTCGTCGCTCACCCTGGAGGCGCGACCCGGCGAGGACTTCCTCGACGCCTACGACCTGGCCGGCGAGACGGCCGAGGCGACGCCCGCTTACGCCGACGCGGTCCTCACCGGTCGAAGCGACGACGGCGACCCGATCGGGTCCGGCGCGGACGAGGCGACGAACGCGACCCCCGGGTCCCCCGAGCAGGGCGAGGCCGCTCGCTTCTCCATCTCCTCCGGTGACGACGACGACCCGACCGCCAGCGGGGATCCGAGCGGGAGTCGAGCCGCCTACCTGGCCGTCGCCGAACAGTTCGAGGTGATCGGGGCGGCTCTGACCCCGGGCACCCTCGACCTCCGGATCGCGAACGTCGACGACGTCGCCGCTGCGACCGCGCTCGCGACGGGGTCGCTGCCGACGGACGTCTCAGTGGAGATCCAGGGCGGCATCGTCACCTGGGACGACGGTGTCCAGTCGGCGGAGATGCTGCCGGTCGTCCAGGCCGTCGGTGCCGTGCCCGGCGTCACCGCCATCGACGCGTCGAGCGACAGCCTCCGACTCACCGTGTCCGACCCGGCGGCAGGACGTGCCGCGCTCGACGCCCTCGACACCCTGCCGGCGGCGTCGGTCGTCGCGTCGCTCCGGATCGACGGGCCCGTCGCAGCCGGCACCCCGGACACCTTCGCGGTGGGCGGCTCGCGTGCCGAAGCGGCCGCCCAGTTCGCCCTGGTCGAGCAGGGACTCGCTTCGGGCTCGCTGGTCTCCTTCGAGGGCAGTGCCGACCGCCTGCAGCTCGAGTTCCGGAACGGCGACGACGCGATGCTCGGGGCGGCGATCGGGCTCGTCAAGGCCGGCGTCGCACCGGGGACGTGGACGAGCATCGAGATCGAGGGCGAACCGGGGACGTGGTGGTTCGACGCCGCGGACTCCGTCACGATCGACGCGTCCGCATACAGCGACGAGACCCCGGAGGAGACCGCGAACCGGGAGCGCATCGAGCGACTCTGGAACGCCGCCTGACGCGAACGCTCCGAGCTCAGGCGGTGGTGCCGCCCGTCGCCCGGGGGTGCGAGATCGTCACCGTGAACTTCTGGTTCCGCGCGAGCCGCGTGGTCGGGCCGACGAGCCGTTCGAGCGCCGCCCGGTAACCGAGGTGCGAGTTCCACACGACGGCGAGGGTGCCGCCTGGTCGCAGCACGCGAGCGGCCTCGGCGAACAGCTCGTGGGCGACGCCGGTGTGGACGGTGGTCCCGCTGTGGAACGGCGGGTTCAGGACGATGAGGTCGGCTGACGTGTCCGGTTGCATCGACAGGCCGTCGTCGCGGACGACCGTGATGCGCTCGGCCAACCGGCGATCCGCGTCGTCGTTGGCGGCGATGGTCGCGGTGGTCGACGTGACCGCGGCGGCCGACTGGTCGGTCGCGATGACCGCGAGCTCGGGCCTCGCGATGGCGAGCGACACGGCGAGGACGCCCGTGCCGCAGCCGAGGTCGATGGCCGTCCGGGCCGCCGGTGCGATGTCCGGCAGCAGCTCGAGCAGGAACCGGGTGCCGATGTCGAGCTTCGTGCCGGCGAACGCGGTGCCGGTGGCGGCGATGGTCAGGCCGATGTCGGCGTGGTGCTCGGTGCGCACCGTCGTCGCGGTCGTGGTGTCGGCAGGCCGGCCCTCGGCGTCAGCGGCGACCACCGGTCCGCTCGCTCGGAGCACCCGCGACTTCTGGCGGGCCAGGCTCGCGGCGACCGTCGAGAAGCTCCGCCCCAGGACGTCGTTCATCGCGGGCGTCAGGTGCTTCACCCGCCCGCCGGCCAGGAGACGCACATCGGCCGTGCTCCAGCGGGCCACGGCGGCGGCGATCTCGTGCAGCGCTTCGAGGTGTTTCGGAAGCTGGAGGAGGACGAGCGATGCGCCGGTGAACAGCTCCTCGCCGAGCGGCAGGTTGCGGAAACCGCCGTCACTGCCGAGCCGTTCGGCGTTCGCCGCGAGGGCGCGCTCACCGACCGCGGCGTCCTGGTGGACCCGGACGTCCGTCGCTCCGAGGAGGGCGATCGCGCCGAGCGTCAGCGCACCGTGGGTGTCGCCGACGACGACGATCTCACCGGCGACGGGGACCCGTCCGTCGAGGGCTGCGGCCGCTTCGTCGAGCAGTAACCGGTCGGTCGCATCGACGGCGAAGAGGTTCGGTGCCTCGTGATCGGGGAACCGGCGCAGTGCGTCGAAGGAGAACTCGGGCATCCCCTCAGCGTACCGGCGGGGCTTCGCGGGCTCAGCCGCGGCGGCGCGACCGCTTCGCGGGTTTCTTCGCCTTCGCTGGCTTCTCCGCCTTCACGGCACGGAGGACGGCCGGGAAGATGAGGACGCCGAGGCCGGCGGAGACGATCAGGTTCACACCCGTCGCGATGGCGATCCCCTGGCCGAAGGCCCGCACGGTCTCGACACCGGTGGCGTCCTCGGCCCGGATGGAGGCGATCGCTCCGAAGACGACGAGGAGGCTGATGACGGCGAAGACGAGCTGCAGCGGCACCGTCGCCCACATGCCCCAGTGCGTCACGGCTCCGGCACGACGCACGCCGTGGCTGCGCAGGATCCGCAGGCTGAGGGCGATACCGCCGAGGAAGGCGACGACGCCGAGGGCCACGTAGCCCCACACCCACGCGCCGAACGGCGGCGTCAGGAAGAGCAGGATGAACCCGAACGCGCGGGAGAAACCGTCGACCCACTCCGCCTCGCCGGCGCCGAAGAGGACACCGAACAGGATCGGCGCACCGATCACGACGAGGGTGACGAGCGGGAGGACCCCGGCGATGACGCCGAAGTACATGAGCGGATAGGCCGAGAGTCCCGTCAGCCGCGCGCCGCGACGCCGGCGTGCGGTCGCCGGAGCGGTCTGTGCCGGGTCCGGCTTCGTCACCACGGGCTGCGCGCTCATGCCCCAACCCTACGCGGCGTGCGCGTCCGGCCGGGGTGGTCGTCGGACTACTCGGAGAGCGACGGCCGCCAGACGACGACCTCGGTGCGCCGACGGGTGCGGGTGCCGCTCCGCATCGGGACGACACTGCCCTCCATGCCGGCGGCGAACACCCGGTTCCCCGGGGACCGCAGCAGGGCGTTGGCGAGGGCGTGCTCCAGTTCGCGCACCCGACCCTGGAGCGAGGTGACCTCGTTCTCCAGGGTCAGGATGCGGGAGATGCCCTCCAGGCTGACGCCCTCGGCGCTCAGCCGGGAGACCTCCCGGAGCTGGGCGATGTCGCGCATCGAATACCGGCGCGACTTCCCGGCCGTCCTCGTGGGTGACACGAGGCCGAGCCGGTCGTACTGCCGGAGGGTCTGCGGGTGCATGCCGGCGAGCTCAGCAGCCATCGCGATCGCGAAGACCGGCGAGTTCTCGTCCATGCGCCCAATCCCTTCCGGTGGTGCCTAGCCCCGCGCGCGGGCGATGAGCTCGTCGCGGGGGTTGTCCTTCGGTTCCAGCTCGTGGAACCGTTCGAGTGCTTCCTTCGCCTCGCCGCCGAGGTGGGCGGGGACGACGATCTGCACGACGGCGAGCAGGTCGCCCGTGCCCTTCGTCGTCGCGACGCCCCGACCCTTGACGCGGAGCACGCGTCCGCTCGGCGTACCGGGGGCGACCCGCAGCTTGACGGGCTCGCCGCCGAGCGTCGGAACCTCGATCGTCGCGCCGAGCGCGGCCTCCACGAAGGTGACCGGCACGGTGACGCGCAGGTTCAGGCCGTCGCGTTCGAACACGGGATGCTTGCGGACACTCACGGTGACCACGATATCGCCGGGCTCACCGCCGTCCGGACTCGGCTGCCCCTTGCCGCGCAGTCGGATCTTCTGACCGTCGGACACCCCTGCCGGGATCTTCACCTTGATGGTGCGTCCCTCGGAGGTCTGCAGGGAGATGGTGTCGCCCTGGGTGGCCGTGATGAAGTCGATCGTCGTGTGCGCGGTGATGTCGCGTCCGGGTGTCGGTCCGCCGTAGCCGCGGAACCCGCCGCTCGTCTGGCCGAAGCCACCCTGGCCGAACATGCCGCCCAGGATGTCCTCGTAGCCCGGAGGGGCCTGCTGGTAGCTGTAGCTCTGGCGTCCGCCACCGCCACCGCCTCCACCGAACATCGATCCGAAGACGTCCTCGAAGCCGCCCTGACCGCCACCGGCGCCCGGAGCGGTGAAGCGTGCTCCACCGCCCATCGCGCGCACGGCGTCGTACTCCTTGCGCTGCTCGGGGTCGCCGAGCACGGAGTGGGCCTCGCTGATCTCCTTGAACTTCGCCTCGGCCTTCGCATCGCCCGGGTTGGAGTCCGGGTGATACTGCCTGGCGAGCTTCCGGTAGACCTTCTTCAGCTCCGCCGGCGTCACGTCCTTCGAGACGCCGAGGACCTTGTAGAAGTCCTTGTCGAACCAGTCTTGACTCGCCATGGCTAGCTCGCCGGGACCGCGACGACCACCTTCGCGGCGCGCAGCAGCGTGGAGCCCAGGGTGTATCCGGTCTCCACGACGTCGAGGACGGTCTCGCCCTCGGCGCCCGGGGTGGGCTGCTGGAAGATGGCCTCGTGCACGTTGGGGTCGAAGGTCTCCCCGACCGTACCGAAGGGCTTCAGACCGAGTCGCTCGGCGGAGGTGCGCAGCTTCGCCGCGATCTGCGCGAACGGGGAGTCGCCCTCGAGGTCGCCGTGCTTCTGGGCACGGTCGAGGTCGTCGAGCACCGGCAGCAGGACCTTCGCGACCTCGCCGGTGGTGCGCTCACGCTCCACCTCGCGGCCGGACTCGGTGCGCTTGCGGTAGTTCGCGTACTCGGCCGTGACGCGCTGCAGGTCGCCGAGGCGTTCTGCGGCGAGCTGCTCGGCGGGCGAGAGGTCGCCTGCCTGCACGGGCTCCTCGGGAGCGGCGTTGAGGATGTCCTCGACGGTCAGCTCGTCCTCGGCACCCGACGCGGCGGCGTCGGCGGATTCGGCAGGTGCGCCCGAGGGGGCCGACGCGTCGGCGTCAGCCCCCTCGGTGCCAGGCTGACGAACCTCGCCGGTCTCCGGGTCGATCCGTCGCTTGTCGCGAATGATGGGATCGTCCTGGTTCTGGTTCTGGTTCTCGTCAGTCATGGTTACTTCTTGTCCTTGTCGTCTTCGTCCTCGACGACCTCGGCGTCGACGACGTCCTCATCGGAGGTCGCCTCCTCAGCCGGGGCCTCGGTTCCTGCGGCGGACTCGGAGGCCTGCGCCTGGGCGTAGATGGCCTCACCGAGCTTGACCTGGCTCTCGTTGAGCTTGTCGAACGCGGTCTTCACCGCGTCCTCGTCCTCACCGGCGAGCGCGCTCTTCAGGGCGTCGACGTCGCCCTGGACGTCGGTCTTGACGTCCTCGGGGAGCTTGTCGTCGTTCTCCTTGATGAGCTTGTCGATCGAGTAGGCGAGCTGCTCGGCGCTGTTGCGGACCTCGGCCTGCTCGCGGCGGGCCTTGTCGTCCGCAGCGTGCTCCTCGGCCTCGCGGACCATGCGCTCGATGTCCTCCTTGCCGAGGGACGAGCCACCGGTGATGGTCATCGACTGCTCCTTGCCGGTGCCCTTGTCCTTTGCGGACACGTGCACGATGCCGTTGGCGTCGATGTCGAAGGTGACCTCGACCTGCGGCACACCGCGCGGAGCCGGAGCGATACCGGTCAGCTCGAAGGTGCCGAGGTTCTTGTTGTCGCGGGTGAACTCGCGCTCGCCCTGGAACACCTGGATCGCGACGGACGGCTGGTTGTCGTCGGCCGTGGTGAAGGTCTCGCTCCGCTTGGTGGGGATCGCGGTGTTGCGCTCGATGAGCTTCGTCATGATGCCACCCTTGGTCTCGATACCGAGCGACAGGGGGGTGACGTCGATGAGCAGCACGTCCTTGCGCTCACCCTTCAGCACGCCGGCCTGGAGGGCTGCGCCGACGGCGACGACCTCGTCAGGGTTGACGCCCTTGTTGGGCTCCTGACCACCGGTGAGCTTCTTGACGAGCTCCGCGACGGCGGGCATGCGGGTCGATCCACCGACGAGCACGACGTGCGCGATGTCGGAGACCTTCACGCCGGCCTCGGCGATGACGTCGTTGAACGGCTTGCGGGTGCGCTCGAGGAGGTCGTTGGTGAGCTCCTCGAACTTCGCACGGCTGAGCGTCTCGTCGAGGTTCGCCGGGCCGTTCTCCGTGAGGGAGAGGTACGGGAGCTGGATCGAGGTCGACATCGAGGAGCTGAGCTCCTTCTTCGCCTGCTCGGCAGCTTCCTTGAGGCGCTGCTTCGCGATCTTGTCGCCCGAGACGTCGACACCGGTCGAGTCCTTGAAGCGCTTGATCAGGTAGTCGACGACGCGCTGGTCCCAGTCGTCGCCACCGAGGCGGTTGTCACCGGAGGTGGAGCGCACCTGGATGGTGGAGAAGTCGTCGTCCTTGCCCACTTCGAGCAGCGAGACGTCGAAGGTACCGCCACCGAGGTCGAAGACGAGGATGAGCTCGTCCTCCTTGCCGCGGTCGAGGCCGTACGCGAGGGCGGCGGCGGTCGGCTCGTTGATGATGCGGAGCACGTTGAGGCCTGCGACCTCACCGGCCTCCTTCGTGGCCTGACGCTCGGCGTCGTTGAAGTAGGCGGGGACGGTGATGACCGCGTCGGTCACGGTGTCACCCAGGTACTGCTCGGCGTCGCGCTTGAGCTTGGCCAGGATGCGGGCCGACAGCTCCTGCGGGGTGTACTTCTTGCCGTCGACGTCGAACTTCCAGTCGGTGCCCATGTGGCGCTTGACGCTCGCGATGGTGCGGTCGACGTTGGTGACGGCCTGGCGCTTCGCGGTCTCGCCGACGAGCACCTCGCCGTCCTTCGTGAATGCGACGACGGAGGGGGTGGTGCGGAAGCCCTCGGCGTTGGCGATGACGGTGGGTTCTCCACCCTCGAGGACGGCGACCACCGAGTTGGTGGTACCGAGGTCGATGCCTACTGCACGTGCCATGTGTTGGTTCTCCTTGTGTTGACTGCCGGTTCAGAACTCGTCGACCCGGACGGCATGCTTGCCGCTTCCGGCCGACTCGACGAGCTCGGCACCGAGCTGATTGGATGGGTGTTGCCGATGATGCACGAGACTTGAGCCCCGATGACTCAATGTTAGCGAAGGCCCGTTTCGTCGTCAAGAAAGTTGAGTCCTGCTGGCTCAACTCCCAGCGGATGGCCAGGGTGCCCTTCGACAGGCTCAGGACAGCCCTTCGACAGGCGGGGACCGGGGCCGGAGACGCCGACAGGCCCAGGGCCGGAGGTCCGGTCCCTGAGCCTGTCGAAGGGGTGATCCCTAGGCTGCGTCGGCGAACACCGCGGTCTGCTCGGTGACGACGATCGCCCCGTCGGCCGCGCCGACGTGGATGCGGGAGCCCGCAGCGACCCCACCGGCGACGACGAGTTCGGCGATCCGGTCGTCGACCTCGCGCTGGATCAGGCGCCGCAGCGGACGGGCTCCGTACTCCGGCTCGTACCCGAGCTCGGCGAGGAGCGCGAGTGCCGCAGGCGTCGTCTCGAGGGACGCCCCGCGAGCGGCGAGGCGCTCGCTGGTGCGGCCGAGCATGAGCCCGACGATCTCCTGCAGTTGCGCCTGGTCGAGCTTCCGGAACAGGACGATCTCGTCGATCCGGTTCAGGAACTCGGGCCGCATCGCCTCACGCAGCTTGCCCATGACCCGGGCACGGAGCGCCTCCTCCGAGCCGAAGCCCGTCGGGTCGTCCGCACCACCGGCGACGAACCCCATCGCTCCCGACCGGGAGGCGAGGAACTCGGAACCGAGGTTCGAGGTCATGACGACGACCGTGTTGCGGAAGTCGATCGTCCGACCCTGGCCGTCGGTGAGGCGTCCGTCGTCGAGCACCTGCAGGAGCAGGTTGAAGACGTCCGGGTGGGCCTTCTCGATCTCGTCGAACAGCACGATCGAGTACGGGTTGCGTCGCACGCGCTCCGTGAGCTGGCCGGCCTCGTCGAAGCCGACGTACCCGGGAGGGGCACCGACGAGTCGCGACACCGTGTGGCGTTCGCCGAACTCACTCATGTCGAAGCGGATCACCGAGGTGTCGTCGGCGAACAGGGATCCGGCGAGCGCCTTGGCGAGTTCCGTCTTCCCCACGCCGGTCGGGCCGAGGAAGAGGAAGCTGCCGACGGGGCGGTTCGCGTCGCCCATGCCGGTCCGGTTGCGGCGCACGGCCTTCGAGACCGCGGCGACCGCGTCGTGCTGACCGATGACGCGCGCGTGGAGTTCGTCCTCGAGGCCGGCGAGGCGTTCCCGCTCGCCCTCGGTGAGGCGGTTGACGGGGATGCCGGTCGCGCGGGAGACGACGCCGGCGATCTGCGTCTCGTCGACCACGGCCGCGCTGTCCGTCCGGGCACCGGGGCCGTTGGACGCGGCGTCGAGCTTGGCCTGCACCGCGGTGATCTCGTCGCGGATGCGCGAGGCCTCCTCGTAGTGCTCGGCTGAGACCGCAGCGTTCTTCGAGGCCTCGAGGGTCGCGAGCTCCTCGACGAGGGCGCTGACGTCCACCGTCGTGCCGAGTCGCAGTCGGAGCCTGGCGCCGGCCTGGTCGATGAGGTCGATGGCCTTGTCCGGCAGGACGCGGTCGGGCAGGTAGCGGGCTGAGAGCTCCACGGCGGCGCGGAGGGCGTCGTCGGTGAAGCGGACGTCGTGGTGCTCCTCGTACGCGGGACGGAGGCCGCCCAGGATGAGGACGGCGTCCTCGATCGAGGGCTCACCGACGCGCACGGGCTGGAACCGACGCTCGAGCGCGGGGTCCTTCTCGATGCCGCGGTACTCGCGGAGTGTGGTCGCTCCGATGAGGTGCAGCTCACCGCGCGCGAGACGTGGCTTGAGGATGTTGCCGGCGTCCATGCCGCCCTCGCCGGACCCGCCGGCGCCGACGACCGTGTGCACCTCGTCGATGAAGACGATGAGCTCGGAGCGGCTCGCCGCGATCTCGTCGAGGAGGCCGGTGAGGCGCTCCTCGAAGTCGCCGCGGTAGCGGGTTCCGGCGACCATGGCGGGCAGGTCGAGCGAGACGACGCGCTTACCGCGCAGCTGCTCGGGCACGCCGCCGTCGACGATCGCCTGCGCGAGGCCTTCGACGACGGCGGTCTTGCCAACGCCGGCCTCACCGACGAGCACCGGGTTGTTCTTGGTGCGGCGCGAGAGGATCTCGATGGTCTGCTCGATCTCGTCGGCACGGCCGATCACGGGGTCGAGCGAGCCGCCGGCCGCGAGGGCCGTGAGGTCGGTGCCGAAGCGGTCGAGCATCGGGGTGTCGGAATCGAAGTCGTCGGCGTCGTCGTCACTCCGGTCCTCGGTCGCGACGCCGGGGTCGCCGACGGTCTGGCGCATCCCCTGCGTGAGCGCGTCGGCCGTGACACCGGCGCGTGCGAGCACCTCACCGGAGGGCGAGTCCTGGTTGATGACGAGGGCGAAGAAGAGGTGCTCCGGGTCGACGTAGGTGGAGCCTGCGGCACGGGCGACCTGGTAGGCGTGGAACAGGGCCCGCTGCGCGGACGGCGTGATCGCCGGGTCCTTGACGCTCGGCGACGACGCCTGCGGGAGTCGCTGTTCGGCGGCGCGGGCGATGGTCCTGGGGTCGACGCCGAGGCGCGCGACGGCGTCCTTCGCGGGCTCCTCGCTGACGATGACGCGCAGGATGTGGAGCGCGTCGAGCTCGTTCTGGCCGCGTTCGAGTGCGAACCGGCCGGCGCGCTGCAGGATCTCCTGCGTCCGCGAGGTGAGGAAGCGGCTGAGGTCGATGGTGCGCGCCGAACGCGCCCGCTCGCCCTCGAGGTATCGGGCGAGGAAGTCGTCGAACGACGACGAACCGCCGTCTGCTGCTGCGCCGCCCTGGGTGAAGTCTTCGGGCACGTGAACCTCCTGGATTCAAACTTGAGTGTCGTACGCTCAAGTCCAACGCGGAACCGTCCCGGCTATTCCCGGGCCCGATCCGCGTCCCAGTGAACCCCCAGCAACGGCGCGAAGGCCGTGCGCTACCGGCCGTTCACCGCGGAGCACTAGCCTCGGTGCATGAGCACGACACCCCCAGGTGGCACCGACGACACCGGCAAGCGGAGCGGCACCGGCGACGACACGCCACGCCTCGGATCCCGCCCCCGCAACTTCCCGCCCCCACCGCTCGTCGACCCGGACGCCGCGGCGGCCACCGTCGACCTCGACACCTCACAGGTCGCCGCCGTGAAGGCGCAGTCGGGCCGCAAGGGACGCATCTTCGCGTGGAGCCTCTGGGACTGGGGTTCCGCCTCCTTCAACGCCGTCGTCACCACCTTCGTATTCACCGTCTACCTGACGAGCGACGCCTTCGGTGACGAGGCCGCGGTGTCCGCCTCGCTCGGATGGGCGCTCGCCGCCGCCGGCCTGCTGATCGCGATCCTCGCGCCGGTCGTCGGCCAGCGCTCCGACTCGGCCGGCCGACGGAAGTTCTGGCTCGGCTTCAACACCTACGTCGTCGTTGCGATCACCGCGCTCCTGTTCTTCGTCGCCCCCGATCCGGACTTCCTCTGGCTGGGGCTTGTCCTCCTCGCGGTCGGCAACATCGTGTTCGAGTTCGCCGGCGTCAACTACAACGCGATGCTCGCGCAGGTCTCGACGCCGTCGTCCATCGGCAAGGTCTCGGGCCTCGGCTGGGGCATGGGGTACATCGGCGGCATCGTGTTGCTGCTCGTCGTGTACTTCGGCTTCATCTCCCCCGAGGTCGGCCTGTTCGGCGTGACGGGCGACGACGGCATGGACGTCCGGGTCGCGATGCTCGTCTCCGCGGCGTGGTTCGGGATCTTCGCCCTCCCGGTGCTGTTCGCGGTGCCCGAGTACCACGCACCCCAGGCCGTCGCCCGGCCGCACGTCGGGTTCTTCGCCTCCTACGGCGTCCTCGCGAAGAGCATCGCGGAGCTCTGGCGCGACAGCCGGCAGACGCTCTACTTCCTGCTCGCGAGCGCCGTGTTCCGCGACGGGCTCGCCGGCGTCTTCACCTTCGGCGGTGTCCTGGCCGCCGGCACCTTCGGCTTCTCGCCCGGCGAGGTCATCATCTTCGCCATCGCCGCGAACGTCGTCGCCGGCATCGCGACCATCACGATCGGCCTGCTCGACGACAAGGTCGGCCCGAAGCCGGTCATCGTCGCGTCGCTCATCGGCCTCGTGATCGCCGGCAGCGCGGTCTTCCTCCTGCACGAGGGCGGTGCGACGATCTTCTGGATCTTCGGGCTCATGCTCTGCCTCTTCGTCGGCCCGGCGCAGTCCGCGAGCCGCTCGTTCCTGGCACGCATCATCCCGGAGGGCCGCGAGGGTGAGGTCTTCGGCCTCTACGCCACGACCGGCCGCGCCGTCTCCTTCCTCGCACCGACCGCCTTCGCCCTGTTCGTCACCCTCGGCGGCGAGCAGTTCTGGGGCATCCTCGGCATCGTGCTCGTGCTCCTGGTGGGCCTCGGACTCCTCCTCCCGGTCCACGCGAAGCAGGGCAGGCTCGCCGCCCGCCGGTGATCCGAGACGGGCGGTACCGCCCTGCCTCTTGATTTCGTAATTACGTTATTTGTACACTTGGGACATGACGACCGTCGACCCTGGTGATCACGAGGCACGCCTCCGTCGGCTCGAGGCCGCGGTCTTCGGGGGGACGACCGGCGACGATCAGGCCGCGGAGGACTCCGACGACGTCCTACCGAAGGCCACCTCCGACGACACGTTCTGGGCGCTCCGCGGACTCGAACAACGCACCGCGTCACTCGAACACGGCGCCGTCCTCTTCACCGGATCCGTCGTCGCGGGCGGGGCACCGGTCCAGTGGCAGTACGCCAGGGCGACCGACGACCTCCTCGCCCTCGGCGACGACGCCGGTTCCGCCGACGCCGCGGCATCCGTCCCACTCGCGACGACCGCTGCGCGGCTCGCGGCCATCGGGTCGCCCGTACGCCTCCGGCTGCTCCTCGCGGTCGCGAACGGCACGACGGCCCTCACCGAGCTCGGCGAGCTCGACGGCATCGGCACCACCGGCCAGATCTACCACCACATCCGCGTGCTCACCGCGGCGGGGTGGCTGCAGGCAGCCGGACGAGGACGCGTCGCCGTCCCGCCCACGCGGCTGGTGCCGCTGCTCGTCGCCGTCGCCGCCATGGAATGACCACCGAACCACGGAGAGGACTCAGCATGACCACCACCGCACGCCGCACGTCCCGATCCAGACGGGTCTGGATCATCGCAGCGGCCAGCACGGCCGTCGCCCTCGCGATCGGCCTCGCCGTCCGGCCGGGCCCCTCCACCCTCCCGACCGAAGCGACGGGTGACGCGGAGCTCGCGGCGACCGTCCGCGAGCTCGCCGGCTCGGACCACCGGGCCCTCCTGGCCGTCGTCGTCACCCCGGACGGCACCCGCACCACGACGATCGGCGCCCAGCCGGACACCCGGTTCGAGATCGGTTCGGTCAGCAAGGCCTTCACCGGGCTGCTGCTCGCCGACGCGATCGAGCGCGGCGAGGTCGCCCCGGACACCACGCTCGGCGAACTCCTCGAACTCGGCGATGCACCCGCCGCCGCCGTGACCCTCGAGCAACTCGCGACCCACAGCTCAGGGCTGCCGCGGCTCCCGATCGACCTCTCCACCATCCTCTCCTCGAGCTGGTTCGCGCTCACGACGGCGAACCCCTACGGCGAAGACCTCGACCAGCTCCTCGAGCAGGCCCGGTCCGCTTCCCTGGACACCCCGAAGGGCACCTACTCCAACCTCGGCTTCGAGCTCCTCGGCGCCGCGCTCGGAGCGGCCGCCGGCACCAGCTACGCCGAACTGCTCGAGGAACGGATCACGGGTCCGATGGGGCTCGACTCGACGGCCCCGGTGGACGATGCGGCCGAGCTCGGCGATCGCGACCTCCTCGGTGAGACCGCCGGCGGACGGACCGCCGCCGCATGGACCGGCACAGCGATCGGGCCTGCCGGCGGCATCCGCTCGGACACCGAGGATCTCGCCCGCTTCGCCGAACGGCTGGCCGACGGCAGCGTACCCGGCATCGAGGCGCTCGACGCGAAGGCCGCGTTCGGCGATCGTGAGATCGGATGGGCCTGGATCGTCGACCGCGAGGCCATCGACGGCGACGACCTCGTGTGGCACAACGGCGCTACGGGCGGGTTCGCGTCCTTCGTCGGCGTCGTCCCGGCGACCGGCACCACGGTCGTGCTCGTCTCGGCCACCCAGCAGTCGGTCGACGCCGCGGGCGTCGCCCTCCTCGAACAGATCGGAGCAGGACGATGATCGAGCTCCTCATCCCCGTGGTCGTGTCACTCGTAATCGCGTGGTTCGTCGCGCTCCAGGTCGTCCACGCGTGGTCGACGGGCCGGTGGGCCGCGACCGATCGCCATCGACTGGTCGTCGACGCGGTCGACAGCATCGCGGTCCTCGCCCTCGTCCGTGCGCTCGCCTCGCCGGTCGGCGTCTGGTCGTGGGTGTGGGTGCTCGCGGTCGCGATCACCGGATTCGGGCTGGCCGGCGCAGCCCTGCGCTGGCGCTCACTCCCCTGGCACGCCCCCAAGCCGAAGCGCTCGCTCGACGAGCACGGGGCGACCGTCGAGACCGCCGGCGAGCCGCGCACCCGCCGTCAGCAGGTCACAGCGGGGATCTACGCGGCCGTGGGCATCGCGATCGTCGCCCTCTGCTGGTGAGCACGATGCGGGGCGGGCTCAAGCGCCAGGCGTCACGAGCCCCTTCCGCAGGGTGACGTTCCCGTACTTCCGGGTCTCACCGGTGCGGATGATGAGGAACGCCGTCGCGGCCTCGTCGTAGTAAGCGAAGCGGTCGACGAACCGCACCGCGTCCTCGGTCGTGCCGGCTGCGGCGATGAGTTCGCGCTGCACCTCGAGCACCGTCCCGTCGGCGCTCGTCATGAGGTCGAGCACCGGCTCGTCATCGAGCGGGATGACCGTCCGCACCGCGCGCAGCACCTCCGGTGTGGACAGCGTCGGTAGGACGACGACGCGTGCGCCGAGCCGTGCCGCCGGGAAGTGCGCGTCCGCGATCACCACCGCGTCCGAATGTCCCATCGCGTCCAGGTGCAGCAGCAGCTCGCCGCTCAGCGTCGGATCGATCCCTGTCAACATGGTGACCTCCTCGTCGGTGTTTCGATCATGTCAGGCTGTCCGTCCACGGTCACGCCACGTCGTCCAGTCGGTACACCCGTGCGGCCGTCCCACCGAGCAGCATCGCCCGTTCGGCGGGTGAGAGCGTGCCGACCAGTTCGGTCAGCGCCGCCCAGACGGGCGCATACCCGCCACTCGTGAGGGTGATCGGCCAGTCGCCGCCGACCATGAGCCGATCGGGACCGAATCCGTCGAGTGCGACATCCCACGCCCGCCGGGCATCGTCGGCAGCGAACCGACGGCCGGCCGTACTGAGCCCCGACACCTTCGCGACGGTGTTCGGCAGCGCGGCGATCGCCGTCAGCTGCGCAGACCAGACGTCGAACCCCGCAGGGTCGGTCGGTGGTTTCGCGAGGTGGTCGACGACGATCGTCAGGTCCGTCACCGCTGCGGCGAGCGCCGTGGCGTCGCCGAGCAGCCGCGGGAAGGCATTGGGCACGTCGAGCACGAGGTCGCGCTCGGCGAGTAGCGCGGCCAGCCGACGCGCGTCCGGTGTGGACAACAGGCCGTCGCGCGGGTCGTCGTGGAGGAGCTGACGCACCCCGCGGAGCGCGCGTCGATCCGCCCAGTGGTCGAGCAGGCGCTCCGCGCGCGTGGCGTCGTCGATCGGCACCCAGCCCACGACGCCGACGATCCAGTCGTGCGCCTCGGCCGTGTCGAGCAGGAACTCCGTGTCGGCCTCCGTGTCGTCCGCCTGGACGAGGACCGCCGTGTCGACACCGGCCGCACGCAGCTCGGCCCCGGCCTCCTCCGCCGTGACGTCCCGACGCAGGACCTCGTCGGCGCCGTCGAGCCAGCGGTACCCGTCGGCGCGGTTCCACAGGTGCAGGTGCGCGTCGACCGTGCGCATCAGCCGAGGAGTCCGCTGGCCTGGAGCTCCGCCCAGAACGTCTCGGGGATGGGCACCTCGAAGCGTTCGATGTTCTGCACCATCTGCTCGGGTCGGGAGGCGCCGACCGCGACCGTCCGCACGGCTGGATGCCGCAGCGGGAACTGGAGCGCTGCGGCGGGCAGCTCGACGTCGAACCGGCGACAGACCTCGGCGATGGCGACCGCGCGGTCGAAGACCTCGGAGGGGACGGCGCCGTACTCGTACCGACCGTCCGGATCCGGCACCGAGCGCGCGAGCAGCCCGGAGTTGAACACCGAGGCGGCCACCACCCCCACCCCGTGGTCGAGGCAGGCCGGGAGCACCTCCGCCGCGGCGGGCTGCTCGGCGAGCGTGAACCGGCCGGCGATCATGATGAGGTCGGTCAGCCCGGTGCGGACGGCGGCGAGGAGCGCCTCGACGTCCATCGAACCGATGCCGACGGCGCCGACGAGACCTTCGTCGCGCAGGGCGGCGAGCGCCGGGATGCCCTCCGCGATCCCGGACTCCGGGTCGTTGCGTTCCGGGTCGTGGAGGTAGAGCACGTCGACGTGGTCGATTCCCAGACGTTCGAGGGATTCGTCGAGGGAGCGACGCACACCCGACTCGCTCGCGTCCCATTCGCGTCGCAGGGTCGCCGGGACGACAAAGTCGTTGTCGGTGTCG
The DNA here is from genome assembly GCF_001423185.1 of Plantibacter sp. Leaf314. Taxonomy (NCBI): domain Bacteria; kingdom Bacillati; phylum Actinomycetota; class Actinomycetes; order Micrococcales; family Microbacteriaceae; genus Plantibacter; species Plantibacter sp. Leaf314. Next base: position 1,708,849 of record NZ_LMOB01000001.1, read on the forward strand.
AGCGTGCCCGCGCCGTCCGGGTTCGGGACGAGCAACCGGCCCACCTTGGTGGACAGCACGTACTCGTCGCGCGGCTTCGTGCGGAGGAAGGCGCCGAGTCGACGCTCGGACAGGCCGAGTCCGTAGTGCGGAGCGGTGTCGTAGAACCGGACCCCGTGCTCCCAGGCCGCGTCGAGGATCGCCCAGGCCTCGTCGTCACCGAGCTCCCGGTAGAGGTTGCCGAGGTTGGCGGCGCCGTAGGCGAGGCGTGGGACGAGCAGCTCAGGCATCGGCACCCTGGAACGTGAACTCGGCGATCGAGGTCGCGAGCATCTCGGATCCCCCACCGGGCGCGAGGGGGGCGCGGTACCGGCCGGCTACGATCTCCACCGGCTCGACGAAGTGCTCGTGGAGGTGGTCGACGAACTCGATCATGCGTCCATCCTCGCTGCCGGAGACGGCGATGAAGTCGAACATCGAGAGGTGTTGCACCGCTTCGCAGAGGCCGACGCCGCCGGCGTGCGGGCACACGGGGACGCCGAACTTCGCCGCCAGGAGGAGGATCGTGATGTTCTCGTTGACCCCGGCCACGCGGGTCGAGTCGATCTGGAGGACCTGGAGGGCGTCCGCCTGCAGGAACTGCTTGAACATGATGCGGTTGGCCATGTGCTCGCCGGTCGCGACCGGGATCGGGGCGACGCCGCGCGCGATGGCCGCGTGGCCGAGGATGTCGTCGGGGCTCGTCGGCTCCTCGATCCAGGCGATGTCGTACGGAGCGAGTCGCGCCATCCAGTCGATCGCCTCGGCGACGTCCCAGCGCTGGTTCGCGTCGACCGCGATGCGGATGTCGGGGCCGACGGCGTTCCGGGCGATGGCGAGGCGACGGACGTCGTCCTCCACGGCACCACCGACCTTGAGTTTCACCTGCGCGAAGCCGTCCGCGACGGCCTCCCGGCAGAGGCGGTCGAGCTTCTCGTCGGAGTATCCGAGCCACCCGGGCGTCGTCGTGTAGGCGGGGTAGCCGGCGGCGAGGAGGGCTTCCGTGCGGGCAGCGCGACCCGGTTCCGCGTCGCGGAGGATCTCGAGGGCGTCCTCGCGGGTGAGCACGTCGCTCAGGTAGCGGAAGTCGACGAGTTCCACGAGCTGCTCAGGTGTCATGGTGGACAGCAGCTGCCAGAGCGGCAGACCCGCACGTTTCGCCTTGAGGTCCCAGAGGGCGTTGACGACGGCGCCGATCGCCATGTGCATGACGCCCTTCTCCGGGCCGAGCCAGCGGAGCTGGGAGTCGTAGACGAGCTCACGCCAGAAGGCACCCATGGTGTCGAGGATCGGCTCGACCTCGCGCCCGAGGAGGTGCTCGCGGAGGGCGTGGATGGCGGCGACCTCGACGTCGTTGCCGCGGCCGATCGTGAAGACGAAGCCGTGACCCTCGTGCCCGTCGTCCGCGTCGGTGACGAGACGCAGGTACGCGGCCGAGTAGTCGGGGTCCGGGTTCATGGCGTCTGAACCGTCGAGGGTGGTCGAGGTCGGGAAACGGACGTCATGCGTCTCGAATCCGATGATGCTACTCACGGCGGTGTGCTCCTTCGGCTGGTGCCCCCGAGCATAAACATCCGATGTCTGTGCTGTCAATGCTGGGATCAACCCGCGAATCCACCCCTGGCGACGACATCCTCGGGGTAGAGTTCAGACGTTATCGGCTAGGAGGCCGGGTCCCTCGCCTGCGGACACCCGGCGGAACCGGAAGGATCAGCATGCGCTTCGCCAGACTCGGCCCCGTGGACGAGGAGATCCCCGTCGTGTATTCGGGCGACACCGCCCACGACCTCCGATCGATCACCGCCGACGTGGACGGGGTGTTCCTCGCCGGCGGGGGTGTCGAACGGGCTCGCGCCGCACTCGAATCGGGCGCCCTTCCCGTGCTCGACGACGCGGCGTCCCTCCGGATCGGTGCACCGATCGCGAGGCCGAGCGCCGTGGTCTGCATCGGGATGAACTACGCCGCGCACGCCGCCGAGTCGGGGTCGGCGCCGCCTGAGATCCCGATCATGTTCCTCAAGACGCCGAACACGGTCGTCGGCCCGAACGACGACGTCCGCATCCCCCGGGGCAGCACGAAGACCGACTGGGAGGTCGAGCTGGGCGTCGTCATCAGCGAGCGCACGTCCTACCTCGACAGCCCGGACGAGGCCCTCGGCCGCATCGCCGGCTTCGTCACCGCGAACGACGTGTCGGAGCGGGACTTCCAGATGGCGGTGAGCGGCGGGCAGTGGTCGAAGGGCAAGAGCGCCCCCGGATTCAACCCGACCGGCCCCTGGCTCGTGACCCCGGACGAGGTCGACGCGGGCTCGCTCCGCCTGCGGAGCTGGGTCAACGGCGAACCACGTCAGGACTCCACCACGGCCGACCTGATCTTCGACGTCGCGACCGTGATCTGGCACCTCAGCCAGTACCTGCAGCTCGAACCGGGCGACCTCGTCCTCACCGGCACGCCGGAGGGGGTCGCCCTGTCGGGTCGCTTCCCCTATCTCTCGGCCGGCGACGTGTGCGAGATCGAGATCGAGGGACTCGGCCGACAGCGGCAGCGCTTCGTCGAGCCGGTCCCCGGGGTCGCACCGGTGGCGAAGCCCGCGGAAGCCCTCGCAGCGATGGAGGCGGGACGATGAGCGACTCGGAGACGGGCGTGTTCACCGGGCTCGTGGCCGTCGTGACCGGCGGAGCCTCCGGCATCGGGGCGGCGATCGTGGACCGCTTGGTAGCGGACGGCGCGAAGGTGGCGATCCTCGACCTCAACCCCGCAGTGGACGGTTATTCCGAGAACCGACTCTCGGTGCGCACGAACGTCGCCGACGACGCCTCCGTGCGGGCGGCCGTCGACGCCGTCGTCGCCCGGTTCGGTCGCCTCGACATCGTCGTGAACAACGCCGGGATCGGCGCGCAGGGCAGCGTGGAGGACAACGACGACGAGGAGTGGCACCGCGTCTTCGACATCAACGTCGTCGGCATGGCCAGGGTCGCCCGGGCGGCGCTCCCCCACCTGCGCGAGTCGCCCGCCGCATCGATCGTCAACACCGCGTCGATCGCGGCGACCGCCGGACTCCCGCAACGCGCGCTCTACTCCGCGACCAAGGGTGCGGTCCTCTCGCTCACCCGGGCGATGGCCGCCGACCACCTGCGTGAGGGCGTGCGGGTGAACTGCGTCAACCCCGGCACGGCCGACACCCCGTGGGTCGGTCGCCTGCTCGACAGCGCCGCGGACCCGGCCGCCGAACGCGCGGCCCTCGAGGCGCGGCAGCCGCACGGCCGTCTGGTCTCAGCGACCGAGGTCGCCGACGCCGTCGCCTACCTCGCGAGTCCCCGGTCCGGCTCCACGACCGGCACCTCGATCGCCGTCGACGGCGGCATGCAGGAGCTGCGCCTGCGTCCCCAGTAGCGCGAGCCGAGTCTCGATGCATGCCGCACGGTTCACCATTCAGGAGCGTCCCGGCGCGTCTGCCGTGAGGCTGCCGTTCCCGGACCGACACGCCTGACTCGTCCTGAGTTGTGGACCGCTCAGACCGGACGGGTCGCGTGGTCCACAACTCAGGCGGGCGGATCCGCGACGTCGGGGCGCGGCCACGCCGCGACGAAACGTTCCAGGAAGGCGGCGAACTGCGCCGCCTCCTGGGGCGTGAAGTCCGCAAGGGCCGTGGTCACCGTTTCACGCCGGCCCCGATGCGCCTCCTGGAGGACCGCGCGACCGGCGGCGCTCAGCTGCACGACACTCCGTCGTCCGTCGTTCGGGTCGACCGCCCGGGCGACCTCGCCCCGCTTCGTCGCCTCGGCCACGAGTCGGCTCGCCCGCGGTTGGTCGACCCCGATCGCCTCCGCGAGCGCGCTGATACCCATGCCGCCGGACGCCCCATCGCGAGCAAGCGCGTCCAGCATCCGGAACCGGGCCGCCTGAGCGATCGCCTGCTCACGCGGATGACGGCCTCCCCCGCCGGCGGACCATGGCCCTCCGAGGCCAGGTCCGAAGCCCGGCCCACGACCGCGTCCGTGCTCGTCCCCGCCGCCGCCGTGGGCGTCGTGGTGATGGTCTCCTCCGTGCTCATCGTGATGACGATGCCCGGGGCCACCACGCCCGCCGCGTCCGCCGAAGCGACGACCCGACTGGTCCCTCCGGATCTGGACGAGCGCCTGCTCGATCAGCTCCACCGGGTCGGTTGCTGTGGGTTCGCTGGGCTGCGCTTGACGATCGTCGGACATACATGTCATTATACATTTACATGTAACAGAGCATGCAAATAAGGAGACCACCCATGAACACCCCAATGACTTCCCCAGAGCAGTCCACCAGCCCGTCCGACGAGCGTCCGCTCGGCTTCTGGCTCCGCAGTGTCGACCATGCGATCAAGCACTCCATGCACGAGGTGCTCGCCGAAGACGGCCTCGGTCGCCGAAGCTGGCGCACCCTCGAGCTCATCGCAGGCGGCGCGACGAGCGTCGACGAGATCGATGCGTCCTTCCCGCCGCACCGCCGTGGACCGCACGGCCCGGAACGATTCGCCCGACGCGGCGGGTTCGGCCCCGGTCGTGGCTTCGGCCGTCCTGACCACACCGCCGAGACGGCGACCGACACCGAGGCGGCCGAGCGTCCGAGCGATCACGAGCACGGCCACCCCGGCCGCGACCACACCGTCGGTCACGGACGGCCCGGCGGTCCCGGCTTCGGACACGATCACCACTCCGGTGGCGCGCCGTTCGGCCGGGGCCACCACCGTGGGCACCGCGGGCCGCGTCGCTCGACCGCCGAGATCGTCATGGACTTCGCCGCGCGAGGCTGGGTCACCGTCGACACCGACGGCATCACCCTGACGGACACCGGACGCGAGGCGCACGACGCGCTCCGCACGAAGGTCGACGCGGTCCGCCAGACCGTCACCGATGCCGTCTCGCCCGAGGACCTCGCGACGACCCTCGCCAGTCTCGGCAGCATCGCCCGGGCCTTCGGCTGGGACGAGCGCACCGCCCACGGACGCGGCCCAGGTGGTCGCTCCGGTCGCGGCCCGCGCGGCGACCGCTGACCGGTCGCCGGCGTCACCGGCCCATGCGTCCCGCACCGGACCACCACCCGAAGAGCCCCGGGCAGCAACCGCTGCCCGGGGCTCTCTCCGTCCACAACTCAGGACCAGCACCGCGCGTCGCGGACGACCGGACCACAATCGGGCGCGCCGCGCCGGAGGCGTCCTGAATTGCGGACACACACCATCTGCGGTCCCTTCGTTCACAACTCAGGAGACCCGTCGCGTGGCGCGACTCGTCAGCGGGGCCCGGGGACGGACACGCCGGAGACGTCCTGAATTGCGAACCTCAGTTAGTCGGTGAGGCCGTTCGCCTTCGCGACGTTCCCGAGCCACGCGAGGCTCGGCTTGGGCGTCCGCACGAAGGTCTCGCGGTCGACGGCGATGAGGCCGAAGGTCGGCCGGAAGCCGCTCGCCCACTCGTAGTTGTCGAGGGCGCTCCAGTGCAGGTAGCCCTCCAGCTGGATGCCGTCCGCGATGCACGCGTGCAGCTCGCGGAGCGCACCGTCGGTGTAGTCGATCCGACGCGTGTCGTCGGAGGTCGCGATGCCGTTCTCGGTGATCATGATCGGCACCCCGCCGGACAGCTCCCACGCACTCCGCACGCCCTCGGCGGCAGCCGGCGGGTAGAACTCCCACCCGGTGAGCGTCGTCTCGACGCCGTCCTCGACGGGCAGCGGACCCTTCGGCCCGATGAACGTGCGCGTGTACGCCTGGACACCGAGGAAGTCGTCGCCGGCGGACTGTTCGAGGTACCAGTCGTCGCGCGGGTAGCCGTACTCGCGCAGCATCTCGTCCGAACCGGGCTCACCGTTCGAGCGGAACGCCTGCGTCGCGATGGTCCAGCCGGACTTCAGGCCAGACACCTGCGACAGCACCTCACGCGAACGCTTGTGCGATTCGAGGAGCGCATCGGCGACGAAGAGGTCCGGGTTGGGGAGCCCGTACGCGACGAGGTTCGCGGCGTCCTCACCACCGGCGAGCATCGCGGCGATGTTCGGCTCGTTGATCGTGCAGACGTGCTCGACGCCCTCGCCGACGATCGGCAGAGTCAGCTCGGTGTACCGCGCGAAGAGGTCGGCGGCGGCCTTCGCCCGCCAGAACCCGTCACGCTCGAACCAGCGCGGCACCGTGAAGTGCATGAGCGTGACGACCGGGTTGAGCCCGAGCTCGTGCGCGGTGTCGACCATGCGGCGGTAGTGGTCGACCTCGGCCCGCGAGACGACGCCGCGCTCAGGCTCGATGCGCGCCCACTCGATGCTGAAGCGGTAGGTGTTGAGCCCCGCGTCGGCAAGGAGCTGCATGTCCTCGCGGTAGCGGTGGTAGCTGTCCATCGCGTCGCCCGAGGGCTCGACGATGTTCGTCCCGGCTTCGTGCTCGTGCACCCACCAGTTGCTGTTGATGTTGTTGCCCTCGATCTGGTGGGCGGCGGTGGCGGCGCCCCAGAGGAAGCCGTCGGGGAAGGTCAGCACGGGTGTTGCTCCTGTTTCATGTTGGGGTGTGGCCCTTCGACAAGCTCAGGGACCGGGAGTGGTGTGGCCCTTCGACAAGCTCAGGGACCGGGAGTGGTGGCTCAGGGACCGGAGAGACCGCAGGGACGGGACGGGCTCAGCGCTTGGCGCGCGCCGGGTTGGGGACCGCGTCGAGCAGCTGGATCGTGTACGGATCCTGCGGGTGCTGCAGGACGTGCGCGGTCTCGCCACGTTCGACCACACGGCCCTGATTGAGGACCATGATGTTGTCGGTCACGAGTCGCGCCGACAGCAGGTCGTGCGTGATGTAGAGCATCGAGACGCCCCACTGCTCGCGGAGGTCCTCGAGCAGCGCGAGCACACCGGCCCGGAGCGACACGTCGAGCATCGACACCGGCTCGTCGGCGATGAGCACCTGCGGGTCGCTCGCGAGCGCCCGGGCGATCACGACACGCTGCCGCTGCCCACCGGAGAGCTGGTGGGGAAGCTTCGCCGCGAACTGCTCGACCGGCGAGAGCCCCACCGTCTCGAGGAGCTCGAGCACGCGCTTGCGGACGGCGTCGCCCTTCAGCCCCGTGAAGTTCACGACCGGACGGGTGAGCGTGTACTCGACCGTGTGCAGCGGGTTGAGCGCCGCGTACGGGTCCTGGAAGATCATCTGCACGTTCTTGTGCAGATTCCGGATGCCCTTGCGGTTCAGCTGGGCGACGTCGAGGTCGCCGAAGCGGACCGCGCCGGACGTCGGCTTCTCGATGCCCGTGATGAGCTTCGCGATCGTCGACTTGCCGGAGCCGGAGGCCCCCACGAGGGCGAGCGACTGCCCGGGTTCGAGCGTGAACGACACGTCGTCGACGGCCGTGACCGCGGACTCACCGCGACGCGGCGGCGGGTACACCTTCGAGACGGCGTCGACGATGACCGCCGACTCCGCCGAACGACCGGCGCGCGACGAGGCCTTGCCCGACTCGGAGCTCGCGCTCGTCGCGGTCGGGACACTCGTCGTCGTGCCGGAGACGGGAGCCGTGCCCCGGTTCGCCCGTGAGGGGAAGCCGGGCAGCTCGACGACCGCTGCACGCGGGTCGGCGTAGTGGCTGAGCAGCATCCGCGTGTACGGATCCTGCGGGCGCTCGAGGATGTCGCGGCTCGGGGCGTCCTCGACGATGCGGCCCTCGTGCATGACGAGCACGCGCTGGGTCGCCTCGAGGACGACGCCGAGGTCGTGGCTGATGAGGATGGCGGTGAAGCCCTCCGACTGCTGCAGCTCGGTGATCGTGTCCATGATCGCGTGCTGCACGAGCACGTCGAGCGCGGTGGTCGGCTCGTCGAACACCATGAGTCGCGGTTCGAGCGAGAGGGCGAGCGCGATGGAGACGCGCTGACGCATACCGCCGGACAGTTCACCCGGGAAGCGGGCGAGGACCTGCGGCGTGAGCCCGACCTTCTCGACGAGCTCCGCCATCCGTGCATCCCAGCGGTCGCGGGAGACGTGCCCGTGCGCCTTGAAGATGTCGACGAAGTGGTTGCGGATCGTGCGGACCGGGTTGAGCGCGTTCATGCCCGACTGCAGCACCATGGCGAACCCGCCCTGACGCTGCTCGCGGAGCGCTTCCTCGTCGAGCTCGCGGATGTCGGATCCGCCGAAGAGGATCTGTCCACCGTTGATGCGGGCCGGCGGCTTCTGGAGCCGGGTGGCCGCGAAGCCGAGCGTCGACTTGCCCGAGCCCGACTCGCCGACGAGACCGATGAACTCACCGGCGCCGACGGAGAACGACACGTGGTCGACGGCCTGCACCGGTGCGGCACCGACGGACTCGTAGACGACGGAGAGGTCGCGGACCTCGAGCAGCGCTCCCGTGCCGGGGGCCGGAGCCGGGGCGCTGTCGGCCTGGAGGTTGACGGCGTTCATCGGGACTTCCCTTCACGGAGGCGCGGGTTGCTGATCGCGTCGACACCGAAGTTGATGAGGGTGAGGCTCATCGCGAGGAGCGCGATGCAGAGACCGGGGGCGAAGAGGAGGATCCACTGACCGGTGAGCAGGGCGTTGGAGTTCTGCGCCCAGTAGAGGATCGTTCCCCAGCTGACGATCGACGAGTCGCCGAGTCCGAGGAACTCGAGGCCCGCCTCGGCCAGGATCGCGCTCGTCGCGGCTCCGAAGAAGCCACCGGCGATGAGCGAGGTCATGTTCGGGAGGATCTCGTTGAACACGATGCGGAATGGGCGGTCGCCGGAGAAGCGGGCGGCCGTCACGAAGTCCCGCGATCGCAGCGACTGCGTCTGACTGCGGAGCACGCGGGCACCCCACGCCCACCCGGTGATGACGATGACCGCGACGATCATCACCAGTCCACCGTTCTGGAGGTACGCGGCGATGACGATCATGAGCGGCAGACCCGGCACCACGAGGAACAGGTTGACGATGAAGTTCACGACCTCGGCGCCGAACCCCTTGATGTAGCCCCAGCTGAGGCCGATCAGGACCGCGACGATCGTCGACAGGATGCCGGCGATGAAGCCGACGGTGACGCTGATCTGCGAGCCGTAGATGAGCTGGCTGAGGACGTCCTCGCCCGCCGCCGTCGTCCCGAACCAGTGCTCGGGGCTCGAGTCGGCGTTCCGCGGGAAGCCGTCCTGGCTGGCACCGTACGGGGCGAGGAGCGGCGCGAAGATCGCCACGAGGATGAAGAAGCCGAGGATGGTCAGGCCGAGGCGTGACTTCCAGTTGGCCCAGAGCGTCGCCGCCGATCGACCGATGAAGGCGAACTTCCTCGGCGGACGGACGGCTTCGTCGGACTGCAGTGTCTTGACGTGCTGTGTGGTGGTCATCGGCGGGTCCTTGGGTCGAGTACGCCGTACAGGATGTCGACGAGGAAGTTGGCGACGAGCACGCTCACCGTGATGAGCAGGAAGAGCGCCTGCATGAGCGGGTAGTCCTGACCGATCACCGCGTTGAACAGGAGGAAGCCGATACCGGGGTATCCGAACACCTGCTCCACGAGGATCGAGCCGCCGACCACACCGCCGAGCGCGAGCCCGAAGCCGGTGAGGTTCGGGAGGATCGCGTTGCGGGCCGCGTACTTGACGGCGACCGTGCGACCGCGGAGTCCGTTCGCCTCGGCGAAGGTCACGTAGTCGTCACCGAGGGTGTTGATCATCGCGTTGCGCATGCCGATGATCCACCCGCCGAGGCTGGTGACGAGGATCGTCAGCGCCGGCAGCACCGCGTGGTACGCGACGTCGACGATGAAGTCCCAGGTGAAGGCCGGCGAGGCCGTCGGTCCGAAGGCGCCCGAGGTCGGGAACCAGTGGAGGACGTACCCGGCGAAGAACAGCAGGAGCAGCGCGGTCCAGAAGTACGGGAACGTGCTCGCGAAGGTGCCGGTCAGGGTCGGCAGGGCGTCGAGCCAGGTGTTCCGTCGCCAGGCCGCGAGCACACCGATGAGCGTGCCGAGGATGAACGCGACGATCGTGACGATGCCGAGCAGGATGATCGTGTACGGGAACGCCTGCCAGATGAGCTCACCGACCGACTGCGGGAAGAAGGTGTACGAGACCCCAAAGTCGAGGGTGACGACCTGGTGGAGGTACGTGACGTACTGCTCCCACAGGTTGCCGCCGGGGACACCGAGCTGGGCCTCGATCGCCGCCCGCGTCGCCGCGGAGACGGGGCCGTTCTGCGCGAGCTTCGCGATCGCGGCGTCGGTCGGGGAGCCGGGCATGAGCCGCGGCAGGAGGAAGTTCAGCGTGACGGCCGCCCACAACGTGAGGACGAAGAGGCCGAGTTTGCGCACCATGTACACGGTCACTCACCGTCCTTCCGGAGCTTGAGGTGCGTGAACACGAGGAGCGGGGTCTGGTCGTAGGTCTGCAGCGGCGCGTACGGGTTGTCCGCGTCGGGCCAGCCGGTGAACTTCTTGTCGTTGTAGAGGCCCCAGAGTCCGCCGTAGTACATCCCGATGACCGGGAAGTCGCTGTAGACGATCTGCTGCATCTGGTGGCTCAGCCCCAGGCGGGTCGCCTCGTCGGTGGTCGCCTTGTACTGGGCGAGCAGCGCGTCCATCTGCGGGTTCCGGTAGCGACCGAAGTTGCTGGACGTCGTCTCGCCGAGCGGCTTCGCGAACTCGCTGTTGAAGCTGTTGTTGAAGCCCTGGAACATGATGCCGTTGCCCATGCCGCCCATCGCGACCTCGAAGGTGCCGCTCTGGATGGCCTGCTGGTAGCCCGGGGGCTGCGGCTGCTTGATCTGCACGTCGATGCCGAGGGCGCCGAGCTCCTTGCGGACTTCCTGCACCGCACGCAGCCAGTCGGCGTAGCCGTTGGCCGTCGTGATCGAGAAGCTGAACTGCTTGCCCGCCGCGTCGACGAGCTTGCCGTCCTGCTGCGTGTACCCGGCGGCGGCGAAGGCCTCGAGGGCCCCGGCGGTGTCCTGGGTGATCATGCCCTGGTTCGGCAGGGTCGGGTCGAGTTCGTCCTCCTGGTTGGGGAGCATGAGGCTCGACTGGCCGGCGGCACCGAGGTAGCCCTCGGTCGCCGCGTCGGCGATCTTGTCGCGGTCGAGTGCCAGGGCGATGCCGCGGCGGACGTCGACGTTGTCGAACGGGGCGACGTCCATGTTGGGCACGAGCCCGATCACGCCTCCCGGCGGGAACCAGAACTTGTTGTGGTCGTTCGCCGCGCCCCAGGTGCCTTCGACGTTCGACAGGAACGAGTACGCCCAGTCGAAGCCCTTGGTCACGATGTCGAGCTCGCCGGTGGCCGCGGGGATCACGAGGTGGTTGACCTCGATCTTGTCGGCCTGCCAGTACGTCTCGTTCTTGTCCATCGTGTACTGCTGCGAGGTGTAGTTGCCGAGGACGTACGGACCGGTACCGACCGGGTTCGGGTTCCGCCAGGTGTCGGGGCTCTTGACGTCCTTCCAGATGTGCTCGGGGACGATGAGCGTCTGCGAGACGATGTCGGCCGCGGGGGCGTCGTCGTCGAGCAGGTGCATGATGACGTGCTGGCCCTTCACCTCGACCGTGTCGATGTGCTGCCAGGCACCCTTCTGGTCGAGCGTCGGGTACTGCTTGATGAGGTCGAAGGTGAACTTGACGTCCTCAGGGGTGAAGTCCTCGCCGTCCGACCAGGTCGCGCCCTCGCGGATCGTGTAGTCGATCGTGCGCGCATCGGGGAGGTCGACCTGCTCGGCGAGCCACGGCGTCTCCTTGCCGTCGAGCACGTTGATGATCACGAGGGGCTCGTAGATGTAGCTCGAGGCCGAGCGCTTGTTCACGAGGTAGGGGTTGAAGTTCCGCTCGAGCATCGGGGTGCCCTTGTCGGAGGCCAGCAGCATCGTGTCGGCGGGGATCGAGGGATCCGGCTCACTCTTGATCTGGATGCTGCAGCCGGAGACGAGCAGGGCCGCCGCGGCGATCATCGCCGCCGCTCCGAGTCGTCTGCGCCTGCGGACCTGGGTCCGCTCGTGCGTCGTGTGCGTCATCGCCACCGTCCTTGCTGAAGTCTGTACCCGTTGAGTGTAAGCGCATACATTGCCCTGTGCAACCCGTGTCGGATTTCCCGTCTCGTTCGCAACTCAGGACCGCCCCGGCGCGGCGGCCGCGCGGCGCACGGACGCGGCGCGGCACGCCGAGAACGTCCTGAATTGCGAACGCGAGCAGAGGCGATGGTCAGGACGTGACCGGCTCGGAGCTCTCCCGGAGGAGGACCTCGACCGGCAGGCGGACGGACATCGCCGGGAGCTTCGGTTCGGCCAGCCGGCGGGTGAGCGCCTGCACCGAGACCCGGCCGAGGGTCTCCATCGGCTGGCGCACGGTCGTGAGCCGGGGGGTCGAGAGGCGGCCGGCGTCGATACCGTCGAAGCCGGTGACGATGAGCTCGTCCGGAACCCCCACCCCGGCAATCCGGGCGGCGTCGATGACACCGAGCGCCATCTGGTCGTTGGCGCAGACCACGGCGCGCGGCAGCACGCCGCGACCGAACAGCTCCCGACCCACGCGGCGACCGCCCTCCCGCGTGAAGTCACCGCGCAGCGTCGGCGCGTCGGGGACGTCGAGCGACCGCTCGGTGAGGGCCGCCTGGAAGCCGCTCCACCGTTCCGCGTCGTCGGGCGAACCGAGGCTCCCCGACACGTACTCGAGCTCGCGGGCGCCCAGGTCGTCGATGAGGTGCGCCGTGAGGGTCCGCATGCCCTCGGTGTTGCTGACCGAGACGTGGTCGAGGTCGTCGCCGCGACGGGGTCCGGCCATGACCACGATCGGGACGTGACGCGACAGCCGCGCGAGTTCCTCCTCGCTCGCACTGCCGGCGAGGACCATCAGCCCGTCCACCCGGCCCGCCATGTCGCGCACGGTCTGCGTCGCCGTCGACCCACGGCCGACCCCGACGAGGAGCGCGAAGCCGCTCCGCCAGGACTCGAGCTCGCAGCCGCGAAGGACCTCGTCGAAGTACAGGTTGAGCGTCCTCGTGTCGGTCCGCTCGGGGATGTCGCGGACGACGCGGGCTCCCCCGGCGGCGGCCTCGTCACCCTCGAGCGCGATGTCGCCGAGATCGTCCATGGCGTCGAGCCCCTGGAAGAACAGGCCGATGACGCCCGTGCGCCGGGCCGCGAGTCCGCGGGCGGCACCGCTCGGGACGTATCCGAGCTCCGCGACCGAGGCCAGCACCTTGTCGCGAGTGGCCGGCTTCACGTCGTCCGGCCGGCCGAGTACCCGCGAGACGGTGGCGATGGAGACGCCCGCGTGGTGCGCGACGTCGTAGACCGTCGGCGGTTTCGTCATGGGAACGCCTTCCTTCGGGGACCAATGATACGCAGGGCATCACGGTCGTCCGGTCGGCGACGGCCGCGGGATGCCGTGCATGACCGGTCCGTCTTCCGTCACGGGACCCGGCACTTCGGACGGCTCGCGCCATCCGCGGAGCGCATCGAACCCGAACGTTCGCTGAATTCCCGACGCTTGTCGGGCAGCCGGTGGACGCGCGCTGCCAGACTGCGGAGATGACCGATCTGCAGGCGAAAGCCACCCTCCTCAACTCCCTCCACCAGCCGGGTACACCCCTCATCGTGACGAACGTGTGGGACGCCATCACCGCCAAGGTCGTCTCCGAGGCGCCCGGCGTGGTCGCCCTCGCCTCCGCGAGCCACTCCGTCTCGAACGTGCGCGGCCTCGAAGACGGCGGCGGACTCGACGTCGACGAGGCGATCGCCGCCGCGAAGATCATCGTGAGCGCCGTCGACCTGCCGGTGACGATCGACTTCGAGAAGGGCTACGCCGACGACGCCGCGGGTGTCCGCGAGAACGTCCGTCGCCTGATCGTCGAGGCCGGTGCCGTCGGCATCAACCTCGAGGACTCCGTCGGCGCGGCGAAGGCTCCGCAGTTCCCGATCGAGGAGGCCGCGGCCCGTGTCGCCGCCGCTCGTGCCGGAGCCGAGGACGCCGGTGTCCCGCTCGTCATCAACGCCCGCGTCGACACCCTCGCCGGCGACCCCGAGGCATGGGACGAGGCCGTCGCACGCGCCAACGCCTACCTCGAGGCGGGCGCCGACGTGATCTTCTTCCTCGGACTCGGCACGGAGGAGCTCGTCGCGAAGGCGATCGAGCAGGTCCACGGCCGCATCTCCGTCATCGGCTACCCGGGCGCCGTGCCGCTCAAGCGCCTGGCGGAGCTCGGCGTCTCCCGCGTCAGCTTCGGACCCGGCACGCTCGGCCTGACGCTCGCCGCCCTGCAGCGCGCCGCGACCGGCCTCACCGAGCTCGGCGAGTACCCCGAGGACCTCGGCTTCTCCTTCGAGCTCTAGCCTCGACCGACGACCCTGTCTCAGGAGTTCCCGGGCGCGGCGCCGCATGACGCGGGCGGCGCGCCGACGGACTCCTGAGACAGGGTCGCGGCGTTCGATCAGGACGTCAGGAACCAGTACCAGATGATGAGCATCGTGACGAGGAACCCCGTCAGGAAGTTCAGGCGGAGGAACCGCTTCCAGCCGGCGTTCGCGCCCTCGGCGTCCTCCTCGCGGAGGTTCCAGAACGGCAGCACACTCGCGGCGTACGGCAGGGCGAGCAGGCCGGCCAACGGGATCGGCCACGGCGTCACGAGCATCAGCGCGCCACCGGCGAGGTAGGCGACGAAGGCGAACCGCACCGTCGGGGCCGCTCCGATGACGGTCGCGATCGACCCGATGCCGCCCTCCCGGTCCGCGATGATGTCCTGCACCGCGCCGAAGGCATGGCTGGCGATGCCCCAGAGGAAGTAGCCGACGAGCAGGGCCCACAGTGCCGGAGTGAACACCGCGCCGGCCAGCACGAGCCCGTAGACCGCCGGACTCACGAAGTGCGTGCTCGAGGTGAGCGAGTCGAGGAACGGCCGTTCCTTGAACCGCAGTCCAGGCGCGCTGTAGGCGACGAGTGCGAAGACGCTGATCGCGAGCACGAGCCAGGACAGCGGCGACCCGACGACGACCAGGTAGACGAGGAACGGGACGTTCGTCGCGATCGCCGCGAAGATCGTCAGCCGGTGCATCCGCCGGTCGAGCACCGCGCCCTCCACGCCGCCCTTGCGCGGGTTCCGGAGGTCGGACTCGTAGTCGAACACGTCGTTGATCCCGTACATGGCCAGGTTGTACGGGATGAGGAAGTAGAGCGTCCCGAGCCAGAAGGTCAGGTCGAGCTCGCGGGTGGTCAGCAGATAGGCCGCCGCGAACGGGTAGGCGGTGTTGATCCACGACAGCGGTCGTGAGGACAGCACGAGCTGGCCGAGTCGGTTCATGCCGGGTCCTCCTGGGACGGGGATGGGGAGACGGGAGCCGGGGTGCGACGTTCGAGCAGCACCCAGAGCGAGGGCAGCAGGACGGCGGCGGCGATGGCGTAGGCGAAGTCCTCGAGCGGGGCGACCCCGATGAAGGCGCCGGAGATGAGCTCGGGGTCGTAGCCGACGAGCCCGATCCCGATCATGACGTTGTCGAACAGGGCGGTCATGAGGAGCAGCACGACGAGGACGGCGCCGACGCCGAGCAGCCAGGTGCCGGCCGTCGGGCCGCTCCCTGGCGCACCGCGGCGACGGCGGGCGTCGAGCCGCACGACGGCGAGGAGGGCGGCGACCGCCACGACGGCGAGGAACCACGCGTTGAGTCCGGCGTACGTCATCGTCCGCTCACCCCGGTGGCGGCGTCCGTCCCTCTGGCCGTGCGCCCGGTCAGGTGCCGCGCCGCCCCGAAGAGGTTCATCGTCAGGTAGCAGAGGAGGGTCAGGAAGAAGACCTCCTCGATCGGCAGCTCCGGAGCGATCTGCAATCCGGTCATGAACGAGGTCTCGCCGCGGAAGAAGATCCCCAGGCCGATGCCGAACAGGTCCCAGACGAGGAAGAACACGACGCCGACCGGCAGGATGACGGCGGCCCGCCGCCGGTCCGCCCAGAAGAACAGTCGGAACCGCCGGTCGAGCATGACCATCCCGGTGATCGAGACGAGGAGCGCGAGCAGGTACAGCAGACCCATCAGTCGGCGGCCACGGAACGTCTGCGCAACGGCACGGGCATCGGCCCGGTCGTGATGTCGCCGCGCATGCGCTTCACGACGAGCTCGGCGCTGATGAGGCACATGGGGAGCCCGATGCCGGGGATGGTGGAACCACCCGTGTAGTAGAGGCCGTCCACCTTCTTGCTCACGTTGCCGCTGCGGAACATGGCGCTCTGCGAGAGGATGTGCGCCGGCCCGAGGGAGGTGCCCTTCCACACGTTGAGGTCGTTCACGAAGTCGGCGGGACCGACGTCGCGGCGGACGACGATGCGGTCGGCGAGGTCGGGCACGCCGGCCCAGGCGGCGATCTGCGCGATGGCCGCGTCACCGATCTCCGTGACCCGGGCGTCACCGCCACCGCCGATGGTGGGGTCGGCCGGAATGGGCACGAGGATGAACAGGTTCTCGTGTCCCTCGGGGGCGACCCCGGCGTCGGTGGCGCTCGGGCGGCAGACGTAGAGCGATGCCGGGTCGGGCACGCTCGTCACCTCGCCGAAGATGCGGCCGAAGTTGTCGCGCCAGTCGGTGGTGAAGAACAGGCTGTGGTGCAGCAGTTCCGGCAGCTCACCGCGGACCCCGAGCATGACGAGCACGGCGCCGGGGCCGGCGGTGCGCTTCTCCCAGTACTCGGCGGGGTAGGTCTGCAGCTCACGCGGGAGGAGCGTCGTCTCGGTGTGGTGGAGGTCGGCGGCCGACACGACGTTGTCGGCGTGCAGGAGCTGACGGCGACCGTCGACGTCGAGGTAGTTGACCCCGGCGACACGCGAGCGACGACCGGCGGGCATCGTCGTGATGCCCGTGACCTCCGCGCCCGTGACGATCTCCACGCCCTCGGCACGCGCCAGCTCGGCGATGGTGTCGATGATCCGGGAGAACCCGCCCTGCGGGTAGAGCACGCCGTCCTCGAGGTCGAGGTAGCTCATCAGGTGGTACATGCTCGGCGCGTCGAACGGCGAGGACCCGAGGAAGACCGCCGGATACCCGAGGATTTGCTGCAGGCGGACGTCGGAGACGGTGCGGGCGGTGAGCGTGTCGAGGTCCTCGGTCAGGAGCTTCGCCAGCTTCGGCATGCGCGCGAGGACCTCGCGGCTCGCGAGCGTCCGGTACGACTCGAACGTCGTGTAGAGGAAGCTCCGGATCGCGATCTCGTACGTCTCCTTGGCGCTCCGGAGGTACTCGTCCATCTTCGCGCCGGCACCGGGCTCGACGGACTCGAACAGGGCCAGGTTGTCGGCGCGGTTCGCGGCGAGGTCGAGGTGGCCGTCGCGGCCTTCGGAGTAGACCCGGTAGGCCGGGTCGAGGCGGCCCAGGTCGAGCTGGTCCGCCGCCGAGGTGCCGAGGAGTCGGTAGAAGTGGTCGAAGACCTCAGGCATGAGGTACCAGCTCGGCCCCGTGTCGAAGGTGAACCCGTCCTGCTCCCAGGTGCCGGCCCGCCCGCCGAGCACGTCGCGGCGTTCGAGCAGGGTGACCTGCTGACCGTCGCGGGCGAGCAGGGCCGCGGTGGCGAGTCCGCTGATGCCGCCGCCGATGACGACGGTGCGGGTGGGGGAAGTGGTCATGACAGGGAGCTCTCGTCGATCGTCGGTATTGAGGCGGTGGTGCCGGTGGAGGTGGGCGTCCGGCCGGCGAGTGCGCCGGCGGCGATCCGTAGCTTCACGGGGTCGGGGACGCGCACGCGGGTGCGGACGAGGTCCGAGGCGGGGGTGGTGCGGATCCGTCTCGCCAGTTCGGAGAACAGCTCCTGCGCGAGTGCGACGGCACGACGACTCGACTTCGGCAGCTGGGCGAGCACGGCGGCCGAGCGGTCGAGGTCGGCCTCGATGTCGTCGAGCAGGCTGTGCTTCTGCGCCTCGGTGAGGTCGTCGACGGCGACACCCGGGAAGTAGCTGCGACCCAGTTCGTCGTGGTCGGCCGAGAGGTCTCGGAGGAAGTTGACCTTCTGGAACGCCGCACCGAGGCTCCTGGCTCCGACGACGAACGCGGCGCGCTGGGCGTCGTCGACGTCGTGGCCGCGCAGGAAGATCCGCAGGCACATGAGGCCGACGACCTCGGCGGAGCCGTACACGTAGTCACGGAAGGTCTCGGGCGTGTGGACGGTGCGCGAGAGGTCCGCCCGCATGGACGCGAAGAACGGCCGGGTGAGGTCGGTCTCGATGCCCGCCGACCGGGCGGTGATGGCGAAGGCGTGCACGACGAGGTTGCTGCTGTACCCCGTCTCGACGGCGTCCTCGGTGTCGCGCTCGAGGGCGTCGAGCATGGCGAGGACCCGCTCGGGGTCGAGCCCGGCGGCCGCGGCGACCCCGTCGACGATCTCGTCGGCGATCCGGACGAGCGCGTAGACGTTCTCCACGTCCTGCCGGATCTCGCCGCCGAGGAGCCTGGCCGCGAGCCCGAAGGAGGTGGAGTAGCGCCGGATCACGATGCTGGCGGTCTCCTGCGCGACCCGGTCGTAGAGTCGTCGGGCGTCGCCGACGGCCGAGTCGTCGTCGTTCGGGTGCCCCGTCCCGTTGCCGCCCGCGGTCATCGCGACCGCTCGAGCACCGTGGCCACGATGGGACGCAGTTCCTCGCGGAGCTGCTGTGGGATGCTCGGCGACGCCAGTTGCTCCCAGGCCCGATTGGCGTAGTCCCCCGCGAGCAGCGTCGCGTGCTGGCGCGCACCCGTGGAGGTGAGCACGTCGCGCAGCACGGCGGCACCGTCCTCGTCGAGGTCCGGGTCACCGAAGAGGTGCTCGACGGCGTGCCATTCGGGCTGCTCGGCGGCGAACGCCACCATGACCGTCAGCTTGCCCTCGCGGAGGTCGCCGATCGTGGTCTTGCCCGTGGTCTTCGCGTCGCCGAAGACCCCGAGGACGTCGTCGATGATCTGGTAGGCGATGCCGATCTGCTGCCCGAACGCGCCGAGGGCGTCGATCGTGGCCTCGGGCGCTCCGGCCAGGACCCCGCCGGACTGCAGCGGCGCCTCGAAGGAGTAGTACGCGGTCTTCAGGCGTTCCATGCGGATGATGTCGTCGACCGTCGGGACGACGCCGCCGACGGTGAAGTCGACGTCGGCGAGTTCACCGGCGGCCGACGCGGAGATGGCGTCGTCGAGGATCTCGCGGAGGCGGGTGCGGACCGAGTCGGCACTGCCGGCGCGGTCGATCAGGCGGTAGGACGCCGACAGGGCGAGGTCGCCGGCGATGACGGCGACGGACATGCCACGGTGCTCGGCGAGTGGCAGGGGGATGCCGGCGGTCTGCGCGATGTCCCGGTAGCTGCCGGAGACGTTGGGGCTGCCGCGCCGCACGAAGTCGCGGTCGATCACGTCGTCGTGCACGATCAGCGCGGTGTGGAGGAGCTCGTAGGCAGCCGCGACGTGGGCTGCCGCGACGACGTCGTCTCCGCCGAGCGCCTCGTAGGCGGTCATGACCATACGGGGGCGGAAGCGCTTGCCGCCGGCCATGCTGCGTTCGATGGTCTCCCAGAGCCGCAGGTACCCGGCGCCGCCGAACGACACCGCCTGCGTCTTCGCCAGTTCGAGGAACCGCTCGAGGGCGTCCTCGACCTGGTGCTGTTGCCGGTAGGGCACGTCGACGACGTGGTGGGTCTCCATAGCACGAGGCTACTTCACCGAGCCTGGAGATTAGTACGCTAGCTGTCCATTCGCGTTCACCCCGATCGTCGGGGAGAATGGACACATGTCGGTACCCGAAGAACTCGTCGTCCTGCTCGCCGAGGACGGCACCCGCATCGGCACCACGCCGAAGGCGACCGTCCACACGCAGGAGACGCCCCTCCACCTCGCCTTCTCCTGCCACGTCATCGGTCCCGACGGCCGCATCCTCGTGACCCGCCGCGCCCTGTCGAAGCTCACCTGGCCGGGCGTCTGGACGAACTCGTTCTGCGGCCACCCGGGTCCCGAGGAGGACAGCGTCGACGCGGTCCTCCGCCGCGCGAGCGCCGAGCTGGGCCTGCCGATCTCGGCGCCGCACCTCGTGCTGCCCGACTTCCGGTACCGCGCCGTCGACGCCTCCGGCGTGGTCGAGTACGAGATCTGCCCGGTCTACGTCGCCTACACCGACGCTGTGCCCGAGCCGAACCCGGCAGAGGTCATGGAGTGGGCTTGGGCCGAGCCCGCAACCCTCCTGGAGTCGGTCGAGCGCGCGCCCTTCGCGTTCAGCCCGTGGCTCACCCTGCAGTTGCCGCTCGTCGTCCCGCTCCTCGCGGAGACGCCCGCGCGCTGAGTCTGCTCGGTGCGGCGCCCGTCCGGATGCGTCGGCCTCGCCGTCACGCGCCGCGGAGCGCCTCGACGGCCGCGGCCAAGCGCTTGTCGCGCGTCGCGTCCGTCTTCGCGAGCGCGATCGGCTCGGCGAGCGCACGCTGCCGACTGAACGACAGCGCCCCGTAGGCGGCGAGCGCCTGCTCGTCACCCGCGAGCGCCTGTTCGAGTTCCGGCGGCAGGGGGAAGACCCGGGGAGCCGTGTCGACCTCGAGTTCCACCTCGACCTCGTCACCGCCGGCGACCCCGGCCGCAGCCCGGTTCGCGGCGCTGAGGGCGATGAGGAAGCGGCCACCCATCGGCGTGATCGTGCTGCGGTAGGTGGTCGCGCCGACGGTCACGACGACCGGGACGCGCTTGCCGGCGCCGAGCTCGTCGATGACGGCGTCGGGGACGAGGATGCCGGTGTTGTTGCCCTGCAGCTCGATGACGGTGCGGAATCTCATGCGCTCAGTATGGTCTTCGGCGCCCGTGCCGTGAAGACCAGGACGAGGGAGCCGGCGACGACCCCGATGCCGAGGAGCTGGCCGAGGCTCAAACCCTCACCGAGCACGGCGACCCCGAGGAGCACGGCGACGACCGGGCTCAGCAGCCCGAGGAACGAGACGGAACCGACCGGGAGGACGCCGATGCCCCGGAACCACAGGGCGTAGGCGAGCGCGGTGCCCACGACGGCGAGGTATGCGTAGCCGCCCACCGCGGCGGGACCGGGTGCGTCCGCGGGCAGCCCTTCGACGACGAGGAGGACCGGCACGAGGACGAGCCCGCCGGCGACGAGCTGCCACGCCGTGACCGCCAGGCCCGACACGGGGCTCGACGAACCCTGGTCGCGGCCACCGAGCCGCCGACCCGTCGACGGCCTGCCCCACCGCTTGCTCAGCACCGAGCCGAGGGACATGGACACCGCACCGGCGAGCGCGGCGACGACCCCGACCACGTCGAGACGTACGTCCGCCTGCAGCACGATGAGCGCGACGCCGCCGATCCCCGCGAGGCCGGCGAGGACGCGGCGGAGGGTCAACGCCTCCCCGACGAGCAGGCTGGCGAGGACGGCGACGAGGACGGGACCGATCGCGCCCATGGTGGCCGCGACCCCGCCGGGCAGGCGGTAGGCGGCGAGGAAGAGGAAGGCGAAGAAGGCGCCGATGTTGAGGGTGCCGAGGACGAGGGACCGCCACCACCAGCCACCGACCGGCAGGGTGCGGGTGATCGCGAGCAGCAGCAGTCCGGCGGGCAACGCCCGGAGGACCGCGGCGAGCAGCGGCCGTCCGGGCGGGAGCAGTTCGCTCGTGACGAGGTAGGTGGTCCCCCAGCTGACGGGGGCGAGCGCGGTGATGGCGGCGACGCGGAGGTTTTTGCTTAGCACTGAGCAAATATAGCTCAGCGCTAAGCGAATCGCTAGAGTGGTCGCATGAGCACGCGCGTCGACGACATCCTGAACCAGTGGCGAGCCGAGCGACCCGAGCTCGACGTCTCCCCCATGGCCGTGATCGGACGACTCTCCCGAGCCGCGACGACGGTGGACGCCCGCCTCGCGGCGACCTTCGCTGCACACGGCCTCGACAGCGCGTCGTTCGACGTCCTCGCGACCCTCCTCAGGGCCGGCGCCCCGCACGAGCTCCCCCCGAAGGACCTCACCCACTGGTCCATGGTGACGTCGAGCGCCATCGCCCAGCGCGTCAACAAGCTCGTCGACCGCGGCCTCGTGACCCGTCGACCGAGCGAACACGACGGGCGCGGGACGGTCGTCGCCCTCACGCCGGCGGGGAAGGACCTCGTCGAGGAGACCCTCCCGGACCACCTCGCCGCCGAAGAGCGGCTCCTGGCCGGCTTCTCCGCCACCGAGCGCGAACAGCTCGCGTCACTCCTCGAGCGCCTCGCGGGCGCCTGAGCCCGCCGCAGACGAGACCCTCAGACGATGCGGCGCCCCTCGTTGTGCTCCTGCAGCCACCAGCTGGCACCCTCGTCGTCGGACACCCAGCTCTCCCACGTGTAGGAGGACTCGGTGATCGCGCTGAAGTTCCACCGGATCAACTTGTCGTCGTTGCGGGTGCCGTCCTGTCGGATGCCGTCCGAGCGGTGCGGCGTCGCCACGAGCTGGCAGAACTCGCCGCGGCGCGGTTCGACGTAACTGACCCGCCACGCACCCATCAGCCGGTCGTAGACCCGCAGCGCGGTGCTCACCGTCTCCCAGCCCGACGGCTCGTCGTCGTTCACCACGAGTTGGACGTCCTGTACGGCGCGGCCCTCGAGGACGTACGACACGATCCAGCGGAAGTCGGACTCCACCCACTCGCCGGTCTCGTCGTCCAGCCGCTTCGAGTGCACGTCCCAGGAGCCGACGAACTGCCCGAACCGCACCATCCGGCGCGGGTAGAACGGCGTCGGCCCGTCTGCCGTGATCGCGCTGGCGAAGTCCGGACGCTCTGACGTGCTCATGGCGGAGCCTTTCTACTGGTCCACCAGCGGGCCCGCGGTCGGAACGCCCGCCTCAGACCTCCGTCAGCGCTGCGTCTCGCCGACGTCGGTCCGGTGGAAGTTCTGGAAGGAACGGGAGGCGGTGGGTCCACGCTGTCCCTGATACCTGGAACTGTACTCGCTCGACCCGTAGGGGCGCTCGGCCGGCGAGGTCAGCCGGAAGAAGCACATCTGGCCGATCTTCATGCCCGGCCACAGCTTGATCGGCAGGGTCGCGACGTTGCTGAGCTCGAGCGTGACGTGCCCCGTGAACCCGGGGTCGATGAAGCCGGCGGTCGAGTGCGTCAGCAAGCCGAGGCGGCCGAGGGAGCTCTTCCCCTCCAGCCGCGCGGCGACGTCGTCCGGGAGGGACACGCGCTCGTAGGTGGAACCGAGGACGAACTCGCCGGGGTGCAGGATGAACGGCTCGTTCGGCAGGGTCTCGATGAGCCGGGTGAGTTCCGGCTGGTCTTCGGCGGGATCGATGAACGGGTACTTGTGGTTGTCGAAGAGCCGGAAGAAGCGATCGAGCCGCACGTCGATCGACGAGGGCTGGATCATCTCCGGCGAGTACGGGTCGAGCGCGATGCGGGAGGCGTCGAGTTCGGCTTTGATGTCACGGTCCGAGAGCAGCACGCTGTCAGTGTATCGGCCGGGAGCGCGGCGCCGAGGGCGGGTGCGCTCGTGCTGATTCGCTACGATGCTCGCACGGCGACGACTCCCCCGACCGGGCGGCGAGCAGTCGGCGCCGCAGCGACCCGGAGGCCTCTCATGACCAGACCGCACGTCCTGATCCTGCAACACGTCGCCTGGGAGCAGCCCGCCGTGCTCGGTGAGGTGCTCACGGCGTCCGGCATCGACTGGACGCTCGACACCGTCGTCTCGCGTCGCGAACTCCCGCCGGAGCGCGAGATCACCGGCTTCGACGGCCTCGTCCTCCTCGGCGGTCCGATGGGGGCGCTCGACGTGGAGGAGCACCCGGGCCTCGGCCTCGAGGCACAGCTCGTCCGCGACGCTGCGGTGCTCGGCATCCCGGTGTTCGGCATCTGCCTCGGGCATCAGCTCATCGCGACGGCCCTCGGGGCGACGCTCCACAGCGCGTCCGCGCACGAGGTGGGGGTCGGCGACGTCGAGCTGCTCGTGGACGGCGAACTCGGGATGCGCGGCGAACAGGTCCCCGTGCTGCACTGGCACGGCGACGTCGTCGAGGCACCGCACGGGGCCACCGTGTTGGCATCCTCGCCCTCGACGCCGAATCAGGCGTTCCGGATCGACGACCGGGTGTTCGCGACCCAGTTCCACCTCGAGGTGGACCCCGCGACACTCGACCACTGGCTCGAGGAGCCCGCGATGCTCCGTGACCTGCCGTTCGTGACGGGCACCGCCGCCGAGGCCGCCGATCGGTTGCGGGCGGACCTCGCCGCCATCGCGGAGCCCATGCGAGCGGCCGGCGAGCGACTGTTCGGCGCCTTCGCGGACGCGGTGCTGCGCCGGACGAGCGTCGATCCGTCACTGCGCTGACGACGGGGGCACGGGCCCGAGCTCCGGCCCGGACACAGCGAAGCGGCCGGAACCCTGAGGTTCCGACCGCTTCGTGAAGCTCGAGTTCGAGCTAGAGGGCCTTGCGACCCGTGATCGTCCTGATCAAGAACGCGATGATCGCGATCGCGAGCAGCACGAGGCCGACCCACAGCAGGAAGTTGAGGGACTGGACGAACCCACCGGTGATGGCGAGAACGATGGCAACGACGATGACGATGATGAGCAGGATGTTCATGGTGAAGCTCCTTTCGCAGAACTGTGACCACCGTATTGGGGTGCGGTCATTCCGTCCTGGGGTTGACATCGTCCGCGGCCGTTCCGATACGCGCGCGGAGCGCCCCCGCGTTGCACACCGTGCGGGGGTCGGGCGACGACGCCTCTTCGGCGGTTACAGGAGGCCCGGCTGGTCCGCCGGGTCGCCGTCGCCGGGCTCGGGACGCGGGTCGTCGTCCGTCGGCGCCGCCATCGGGTCGTCGCTCTCGGGGGCGTTGTCGGGCAGCGCTCGGGAGATGGCCTCCTGGGCGTCGCCGATCGCGTCGTCGATCTCGTCTCGTGGGTCACTCATGCTGATTCCTTTCGTCGTGTGGAGACCGTAACGCGCAGCACGCGCTCGTGACAGCCCCTGGCGGGACCACCCGGATCGGCCTACGCGGTCGGTGATCCCGTCGGAGCTGTGACCGCGAGCCGTCTGGCCTCGGCGATCACCCGGGCGCTCGCGAACGGCTCCGTCGCCGGCGCGCCCGCGGCGTCGAACACCTCGATGTCCGACGCCGACCGCCCGGCGGGTGCCCAACCCGGCGAACCGCCGCGGACGAAGGCGACGGCGGCGCCGTGGAGGCGGTCCGCCAACTCCTGCGGTGCGGCGGGACCGGCGACCCGCGTGACGTCCGGGTCGTCGAGGAGGTCGAAGAAGAAGGGGACGTCGAGACAGTGCTCGGCGATGCCGCTGACCGCCGACGGCCACACGAAGTCGGAGACCCAGGTCTCGGCGTCACCGCGCGCCGCCGCCCAACGGATGATGCGCTCACGGAACATGACGTCGCTGATGAAGCGGCCGGCGACGAGGCTCGTGGGCTCGCCGACCTGCGTCGCGACGTATGCGTCGGCGAGCGCCTCGGGAGCCCCCATGAGGTGCACGGCACGGGCCGGCGGTACGGCGTCGAAGGCGTCCGGCCGCCCGGTGAAGAAGCCGGCGAACTCCTCACGGGTCGCGCTGACGAGCAGGGGTTTGTCGGCCCCGCGTCCTGCGGCCAGGCCGGCGTCGACCGTGTCCACGAGGAGTTCGCCGTCGACCACCGGTCCGAGGCCCAGGCGGCCGTCCATGGTCGTCATCCCGCGGAGGATCGACTCCGCGTCGCGAGGCCCGCCGGCGGTCGCCTCGAACCCCTGCGCCTCGATGAGGGCGGTCTCCGGCACGCTCGCGAAGCCGGCGGCCGTCGGCGCGACCCCGAGGTGGGCGGCGAGACGCTCGGTCAGCGAGCGGGCCTGCTCAAGCGGCACGTCTCCGGGGACGCCGGACAGCGAGATCGCCCGGTGGAACAGGTGCTGGGCGGCAGGTGTGGCGAGCAGGGTCATCACCGAGCCACCGCCGGCGGACTGGCCGGCGATCGTCACGCGTCGCGGATCGCCGCCGAAGGCCTGGATGTTGTCACGGACCCATTCGAGGGCGAGGATCCAGTCGAGGACCCCGCGGTTCGCCGGGGCGTCGGGCAGCCAGCCGAAGCCGTCGAACCCGAGTCGGTACGAGATCGACACGGTGACGACGCCGTCGCGGTTGAACGAGCGGCCGTCGTACCAGGGACTGGCGGGCGAACCCGCGATGAAACCGCCGCCGTGGATCCAGACGAGGACCGGGAGTCCGGTGCCGTCCGATGCGGGCGAGGGGTCCGGGGTGAAGACGTCGACGTTGAGGGTCGACTCGCCGGGGATGGACGGCTCGGGGATCGTCGTGATCTCGGCCATGGCCTTCCGCTGCGGCGTCGCGCCGTGCGTGGTGGCGTCGCGCACGCCCTCCCATGGGCCGGTCGGCTCCGGCGCCTGGAAGCGGCGGGCGCCGAACGGGGGTTCGGCGAACGGGATGCCGAGGAAGGCGGACGAGCCGTCTGGCCGACGAATGCCGCGGACGGCACCGGCGAGCGTGTGGACGACGGGGTACGTCGAGCTGGTGTCGGGCGTCATCGGCAGATCCTCCGGGTGCTCGTCCGGCACGATATGCGACGAACGTCGGGCGGTGATCTGCTCAGTATGCCGCTCCGGACCCGAATCCCGTCCAACGCCCGGGGTTCACCCAGCCACCTGTCGGGGAGGCCAGCGCGGTGCTGCCGCGCGAGCGCGCCCCACACACGTGAGCGCGGGTCTCTGGAGACCCGCGCTCACGTCCGATGCACCGCGCTCGGCTCAGCGCACCGCGCTGGCCGAACCCGAGGGGTGCGGGGTGGGGAGGGGTTACGCGACGATCGCTGCGCGGAGCTCGGCGGCGGAAGCAGCCGGGTCGTCGGCCGAGTAGATGGCTCCACCGGCGACGGCGACCTGCGCGCCGGCCTGCTGGACCGAGGCGATCGTCGAGGCGTTGACGCCACCGGCGACCGAGAACGGCACGGCAGCGGCCTCACCGTCGGAGAGGAGCGTCTGGAAGGTGAAGCCCTCCTCCGCCTGCTCGTCGAGCCCGGCGTGCATCTCGACGAAGGCGGCACCGAGGGCGGTGACCTCCTTCGCTCGCGTGACCTTGTCGGCGACACCGATGAGGTCGACGACGACGGACTTGCCGTGCGCCTTCGCGGCCTTCACCGCGCCGACGATGGTGCTGTCGCCGGCGGTGCCGAGCACCGTGACGATGTCCGCACCGGCCGAGAACGCGATGTCGGCTTCGAGCTCGCCGGCGTCCATGGTCTTGAGGTCGGCGAAGACGATCTTGTCGGGGTGGGCGTCCTTGATCGCGGTGACGGCGCGGAGACCCTCGGCCTTGATCAGCGGGGTGCCGAGCTCGAGGATGTCGACGTAGGGCGCGACCTTCCCGGCGAGTTCGAGGGCTGCCTCGGTGGTGAGGACGTCCATGGCTACCTGGAGCTTCATGTGGTGCTGCTTTCTGTCGTGAGGGGAGACGACCGACGTCCGTCGGTCGCGTGGGGAGTGGATGGGGCGGACTATTCGAGGTTCGCGTGGCGCGGCCACAGCTCTTCCGCGCTGACCCCGGCGGACTGCCAGAGCGCGTGGAAGATCGCGTCGCCGAGGAGCATGACCGACTGCTCGAAGAGCCCGCCGGAGTACTGCACCGACCGCGTGCCGCCGTGGTCGGTCTTCTGGGCGGCGGGTACGACGACGACCACGGAGGCGAGCTCGGCCAGTTCGGAGTCGGCGTCGGTCGTGATGGCGATGACGCCGGCACCGACGGACGCCGCCGTCGAGGCAGCCCGGACGATGCCCGTCGTCGTGCCCGAGCCGCTGGCGACGAGCAGGACGTCGCCCGCGGCGATCGCCGGCGTCGTGGTCTCGCCGACGACGTGGACCGTGCGTCCGAGGTGCATGAGCCGCATGGCGGTCATCCGCAGCGCCAGGCCGGAACGACCGGCACCGAGGACGAAGATCCGTTCGGCATCCTGGAGTCGCGTGAGGGTCTCGGCGAACGGCGCCGTATCGGCGGAGAGCAGCGTCGTGACGGTGCGGTGCAGTTCCGTGTCGATGGCGGCGAGCGCACCCTGCACGGTCGTCGGCGGACGCTGCGGGTCGGTTCCGGGCTGGTGATCGGGGGGCGTCGTACTCGGCATCCATTCATCCTGTCGTCGAACGGGTAGGTACACCGCTGGTCAGGCGGACGGTTTTCCCTACCCGAACGGGTGGGTCGGACGGGCTGGGGTAGGGTTCGACGATGGACGGACACCAAGACACCTACTCGATCGAACTGCTGCAGGGGATGGCCGTCGTCGCGTCCAGCTCGCTGCTCCGCATCGCCGGCGCCTTCCGGGCGGTCCTCGAACCCGTCGTCCAGCACTCAGCCCTCGTCATCTTCACCGAGGACTGCACCGGGCGTCCGCGCAAGAAAGCGGGCGATCCGTCGATCGTCGAGGGCGTCACCATCGCCGAGCTGGACGCCGTCCGGCAGCGCACGCCGCGTCGGCGGGACGCTTCAGCGCACGCGGCGCCCACCGACCGCCCGACGACCGCCGTCATCGCCGGAGCGGAACGGCCCATCGCTGCCTGGCTGGCCGACACCGGGGCGCTCCTCGTCCTGACCGACCCCCGAGGACCGATCGACGACGCCCTCATCGGCGCGCTCTGGGAGATCGTCGCGGCCGAGATTCGACAGCAGGTCACCACCGCGGCTCCCGACTACCTCCGCGACTCGCGAGCCGCATCGAGCGAGCGGGCGGATGCGATCGCCGAGCTGACCGACGCCCACGCGACGACCCTCGAGTCGATCCTCGCCGTCACCCGCTCGCGGCAGACCACGGCGGAGGACGCCCGCCGGGCGGTCACGGAGATCGCTTCGGCGGCCATGGTCCAGCTCCGCGCCGTCTCCGACCGCGACCGCCAGCTCGCCTCGGAGCCCGTCGCGCAGGCGTTCGCGCGCCTGAAGGACGACCTCCGTCCGCTCGCCCGCTTCGGCGGCCCGGAGGTGCAGTTCATCGAGCCACCCGTCGACGGCCGGGCGCTCCCGGGCGAGGTCGCGCACGCCGGACGGGCCATCGTCCGCGGGACGGTACTGGCGCTCGTGGAGCAGTCGACCGTCGGACGGGTGCGGGTGCAGTGGGACTGCGACGGCAGCAACCTCCTCATCGGCATCCGCGACGACGGCCCGGGCGAGCTGACGATCGACACTCCGAGCGTGCAGCAGCTCGGTGCGCGCGTCACGGCGTTGCGTGGCGATCTGCAGGTGCAGGCGACGCCCGGCTGGGGATCCGAACTGCACGTGTCACTCCCGCTCGACCCACCTCCCACCGCGCAGAGCCGTTCCGGTGCGGCGGCGGCGCTGACGGAACGCGAGTGGAGTGTGGCCGAGCTGGCCGCCGGCGGCGCACGGAACCGTGCGATCGCCGAAGCCCTCACCATCAGCGAGAACACGGTGAAGTTCCACGTCGCCAACGTGCTGCGGAAGCTCGGTGTCGCGAGTCGCGTCGAGTTGGCCGCCGCTCTGTCCTCCGGCCGCTGACCGACCGCCGGATCGCCACCGCTCAGCGGCACAGCGCGGTCAGTCGAGCGCGAGCACCCGGCCGGTTCCGACGCCCTCGACGGCCTTGACGAAGGCGAGGCCGACCACGTCGGAGGTGACCGGGAGGAAGCCGGGGAAGGTGTCGTGGTACCCGGGGGCGTCGGCGAGGACCGTCGGGCTGACGGCGTTGATCCGGATGCCGCGAGGCAGTTCGACGGCGGCACCGATCACGAACGACTCGAGCGCGCCGTTGGCCATCGACGCGGCGGCACCGCTCGCGATCGCCTCGCGGGCGAGGATGCCCGTGGTGAGGGTGAACGAGCCGCCGTCCCGGACGAACGGGGTCCCGATCCGCACGACGTCGAGCTGGCTCAACACCTTGCCGAGGAACGCGGCACGGTAGTCGTCGCGGGTGAGGGCGTCGAGCGGCTTGAACGGCACGGACCCGACGGCGACGATCACGGCGTCGACATCACCGACCTCCGCGAACAGCGCCTCGATCGAGGCCTCGTCCGTCGTGTCCACCGCTGGTGACGTGGACCGCGACACCGCGATCACCTCGTGCCGGTCTCCCAGCGCGGCCTCCGCCGCTCGTCCGATGTGTCCACTCGCGCCGATCAACAGGATTCTCATGCGGGCGACGCTAGCACCGTGCTCGGACAGCGGGCCCGTCAGTGGGCGTCGTCCATCCCGGTGGTGTGGACGGCGTAGCCGTCGCAGCCTCCCAGCCGCCAGTCGTAGGGCTGGTCATCGGGGTTCGTGCCCCAGAGCGCGAGCCGCGCGGCCTCGTCCTGGTCGGACAGGATCATCCCGCTCGTCGGGTCGGCCAGCTTGGAGCGATCGTTCGTCCACGCATACCAGAACCCCTGATCAGCCATGCACCTCGCCGTGATCTGCCGCTGCTTCTCCCAGATCCCGGTGCTCGGCTCACCCCGGTCGTCGGTCGGCGGGATCACGACGTCGGCCGGGTCGGTGGTGGCGTCGAACCACCCCTCGGGGGTCTTCGAGTAGTCGACGCGGGCCGCAGGCGACACCGGTGCGCCGGGATCCCGCGAAGGGTCGGCGGGGACCACGGGCTCGACGGGCGGGAGCTCGTCGATCGACGCCGCCGCCTCGGCCACCGCCTCCATCGACCGTGCGTCGTCGGCCGCCGCTCGGGCGTTGGTGACACCGACGAACACCCCTCCGGCCACGACCGCGAGCACGCCGCTCATCGCGATGCCGAGTCCGATCCGGCGACGGATCGCTCCGGCCTGCTTTGGAGTGGTCGACTCCTCGATCCCGTCCTGCGTCATGCCGACGCCCCCTGCATCCGTCCGGACCCGTCGGCGTCCCGCCCGACCACCCGTCGGCCGCCCGGCCACCACCACACGGCGGCACCGATGAAGCCGAGCGCTGCACCGACGCCGATGGACAGACTCAGCACCCACCAGGGTTCGAGGCCACCACCGTGGGAACTCAGCCGGGAGATCAGGAGGACACCTGTCGCGCTGACGCGGTACAGGATGTCGCCGGCGAGCAGGCCGACGAGCGCGGCGGCCGGGGCCAGCACGGCCGATCCGAGCCATCGCGACCGCTGACGCAACGCGAGCAGGAGCCCGACCACGGCCAGCAGTGCGGCGAGCGCCACGCCGACCGCTCCGATCGGCGCTTCGACGACGTCCCCGATCCAGAGCGCGCGGACCACGCGGACGAGGAGGAAGACCGCGGCTGCGGCGACCATGACGCCGCCGGTCAGGACGAGGGCGGTGAGGACGTTCCCGGTGCGCCTCGTGCCGAGCGACACCGGGTCGAGGCCGCGGCCGGCACGCAATTGTCCGGAGCGCCAGGACAGGTCGTGCGGGATGCCGCGGACGGCGCGCAGCAGGATGTCGCGGCGCAGTC
Source organism: Plantibacter sp. Leaf314 (assembly GCF_001423185.1). Taxonomy (NCBI): domain Bacteria; kingdom Bacillati; phylum Actinomycetota; class Actinomycetes; order Micrococcales; family Microbacteriaceae; genus Plantibacter; species Plantibacter sp. Leaf314. Next base: position 1,740,157 of record NZ_LMOB01000001.1, read on the forward strand.
GCGTCGGTGGGATCCCCTCCGCATCGGCCCAGACCGCGTGCTCGTGCAGGTCGGAGGCGATCTCGTCCCGACGCTCGCCGGCCACCTCGGGCACGAGGTCGCGGGTGTACCAACCGCACCAGCCGAGCACCCGCCGCGAGGCCGTGCGGTACTGGGGTGTCCGGAGGGCGCTCACGCGATGACCCCCGGCGTCTGCGACCAGGCGGCGCCGGCCGGGCGTGCGGTGGCCGCCGCCTCGCTCGCGAGCCGGGCGTGCTCCCGGTCGCGGGCGGTCGCGCCTTCGCCGGTGACCTTGTAGAGCCGGCGCCGTGGTCGCCCTTCCCCCTCGGCGACCGCAGGGTCCTCCCAGCTCGCCTCGATGAGGCCGGCTTCGGTCATGCGGGACAGCGCTTTGTACAGCGTGCCGTGGGCGGTGAGGCCGCCATCGCCACCCGCGGCGAGCTGCTTGGCGAGCGCGAACCCGTAGAAGCTGCCGTCCGCGGACTGCAGCACCGTGCCGACGTCGAGGATGTCGAGCTCGAGCGGGAAGAGCGTGCCGGGTCGTCTGCGTGCCATGCGATCACTCTAGGAAGATAGGTTCCCAATCGCAAGCGGAGAGCCGCCGGAGCGACACCGATCCTCCGTCACCTGCCGTCGCGGAGGTCCGACGGCGGCTCGTCGCCGAGCACGATGTCGTCGAAGCGTGCCGTGCACGGCGGGCCGACCGGCGCCTGCGACAGAAAGCCCACCTGGACCGGCGCGTCGGTGTGGAGTCGGAACAGTCGGACGAAGTCCCAGAGCACCCCGTCGGTCGAGCTGTGGAACGCCCACGCCTCGCCCAGCCGGCTGACGCGCATCCACACCGCGTCGTCGTCGACGGGCGTCGAGTTCACGTCGTCCGACCAGGTGTTGGTCACGACGCTGACCACCATCGCCTGCCCCTGCGGCGACTGCTCGAAGCAGAGTTTCGCCCAGTGGTCGCCGTCCACCCAGAGTGCGATGGCCCCGGCGTCGAAGGTGCTGCGCTCGCTCACGACGGCGATGCGGGCCGACAGGGTGAACCGCTCGGGCGCTGCGAATGCGAGCGCCGTCGCCCCGAGCTCCTGCGGGCCGCCGCGGGAGCTGTTGCTCCAGTCCACCTGCGCGGCGGAAGTCATCGTCAGTGCCCCGGCGTCGGCGTCGTAGTCGGCGTGGCCGGTGGTCGAGGTCCAGGTGAGGTCGGGAAGCCCGGCGATGCGGGTCACGTCGGTGTGCATGCTGCGACCCTATCGGTGAGGGGTCAGGACGCGCCGGTGACGTCGACGACCCGTTCGTCGCCCACTGTGACCGCGAGCGAGCCGTTGGAGGCCGACGCGATGTCCGCCTCGAGCCGCGCGAGATTGGCCGGCGGCACCCACAGTTCCAACTCGGCCCGAGCCGCGTACCGCGTCTCACCGAGCGTCGCGCCGTTGCCCTGGGCCCAGTCCCGGAGCAGGTGGTCGTAGCGACCGGCGTCGGCGTGGGGCACGACGAGGGTCGCCTGGGTGAGGGTCTCTCGGCGCACGATCGTCGCGAGGTCGAGCGTCTCGGATGCCGCTGAGGAGTAGGCGCGCACGAGGCCGCCGGCACCGAGCTTGACGCCCCCGAAGTACCTCGTGACGACCACGACGACGTCGGTCAGCTCGCGTCGGCGCAGGACCTCGAGGATGGGCATGCCGGCGGTACCGGACGGTTCGCCGTCGTCGGAGGACCTCGCCTGGTCACCGAGCAGCCCGGTGACCATCGCGACGCAGTGGTGCCGGGCATCCCAGGCATGCTTCTTCACGCGGGCGATGACCTGCTCGGCGTCGTCCGGGGAGGAGACCCGGTGCGCGAGCCCGATGAACCGCGACTTCTTGATGACGAGCTCATGCTCGACCGGCGCCGCGATCGTCGACGGGTACTGCCGCACGGTGGTCATCGTGTCGAGCGTACCGAGCGCGGCACGTCGCTACGGCCGGAGCACGTCGTCGACGGGTCGGGCCTGCACGTGTCCTCGGACGAAGACGAGCCCGACGACGGCCACGAGCATGATGACGAGGTTGGCGGGGCCGGCGATCGTCAGGAAGACGTCCTGCCCGGCCGCCGCTCCCGCGTGGTCGATGCCGCCGGTGGAGAGGAAGAGGGTCGGGTCGAAGAGGGCGTGGAGCAGCATCGGCCAGACGAGGTTGCCGGTCGCGCGGAGCGTCAGGTACATGCAGACACCGAACCCGAAGGTGTAGACGACGGTGACGAGCACGGTGGTGACCGGTTGGCCGGACAGCAGGTTGGCGGAGTGGAGCAGCGCGAACACCAGTGAGGAGATCACCATCACGATCCACTCGGAGCTTCCGGCGTCGCGGAGCATCTTCACGACGATGCCGCGGGTGAGGAGTTCCTCGGCGAACCCGATGAAGATCCCGGAGAACATCGCGACCGCGACCACGGAGCCCTGGTAGCTGCCGTAGTCGATGCCGAGGAGTCGCAGGACGATGGCGGCGAGGATCAGGGCGGGCGCGACCCACATCCACCAGCGACCGCGGATCGGCTGCCGAGCGAACAGCTCACGGAACCAACCGACGGAGAGGACGAAGGCTGTGAGCAGGAGCGACCCGACGATGAGCGGCAGCATGAGTCCGAAGAACACGCTCTGCGGTGTCGCGAAGAGGTCCGCCTCGATCTGGTCGCCGAACACCAGCTCGATGAGCCGACCCGCCCCGAGGTAGAGCGCCAGGTAGACGACGGCCAGCACGAACGAGCGCCAGATGCCACCCTTCGCCCAGAAGTCGTGCCATCCCCGTGTCGTCAGTGTCCGCTGACCTCGCCGATCGCCCACTCGTCCGCCCTCCCGCCACGTCGGTACGCCTCACGCACCTGCTCGAACCGTACTGGAGCGCGGCGCTCGGCGCACGGCGCGCCGCCGATCAGGGGCTTGCACCGCCCATGGGAGCCGCGTAACCTACAACCAAATGGTTGTACAAACTGACGCAGGACCGGAGCTGTCCGCCGACGAGGTGGACCGCCTCTTCCACGCGCTCGCCGACGCGACCCGACGGGACATCCTCACGAGGGTGCTCGCCAGGGAGCAGTCGGTGACGGCGCTCGCCGAGCAGTACGAGATGTCGTTCGCCGCTGTCCAGAAGCACGTCGCCGTCCTCGAACGGGCTGCACTCGTGATGAAGGAACGACGCGGCCGGCAGCAGATCGTGCACGGCGACGTCACGACCGTGCAGCGATCCGCCCGCCTCCTGGACGCCTACGCGGACGTCTGGAACCAACGGGCGCTGCGCATCGGAGCGATCCTCGCCGAGGACGGACCGGAGCGCGGCGACACACTCAACACCCCCTGACACACCGACCGGAAGCAGGACTGGACCATGAGTACGCTCACCGCCGAGAAGGACCTCGACCAGCTCACCTTGACCTTCGTCGCCGAGTTCGACGCACCGCCGACGCGTGTCTGGGAGATCTGGGAGGACCCGCGTCAGCTGGAGCGCTGGTGGGGACCGCCGACCTGGCCGGCCACGTTCACGCAGCACGCCCTGACCCCGGGGTCCGAGTCCGTGTATTTCATGACCGGGCCGGACGGCGAGCGCGCGCACGGCTGGTGGGAGATCACCGCGGTCCGGGCGCCCGAATCCCTGAGCTACGAGGACGGGTTCGCGGACGAACACGGCGCACGCCAGGAGGGGATGGGCGTCGTGCACGCCACCGTCACGCTCGAGGCCCTCGGGACCGGCACGCGCATGACCATCGAGAACCGCTTCGACAGCCTCGAACAGCTCGAGCAGCTGCTGGCGATGGGCATGGAGGAGGGCATGGGACAGGCGATGGGCCAGATCGACGCCCTCCTCGCGGCGTAGACCGCCGGACGACGAACCCGCTGGCTACGCACCGCCCGCCGCCCCCGGTCACGGGGACGGCGGGCGATGCGGTCGGTTCAACTCGGGGCGCGGCCGGTGGCGTACGCGCGAGCAGCCATACGCTCGATGAACGGATCGGGACGGGTCACTGTCAGATTGCAGCCTCAGCCGTCGCCGCGTCGATTCGGCGAATGAAGTCGTTCGCCCACACTGCGGCAGCCTCGGCATCCGGCAGGACCTCGACCCCGTCTGCAGCCGTTTCGTACAACGTGTCCCAGTCGGCGTTCACGACGACGAGAGGCGGCCATTCGTGCCCGCCGCGGTAGGCGAACAGTCGCGTGCACGTCTCGCGCACCAGTTCCAAGTCGAGGTCTTCCTCGCGATCGAGGAGCTGCAAGTCGATGAGGTCGTGTGCGCGCTGGCTGTCGACCCCGGTCGCTGCGTGGAGCTTCTGCGCGATCTGATGGTCGCTGCGCATCACGTGGACCGGCTCCGGGCGGGGAAGTCCGACCGCTTCGAACAGGTCCGCGAGGTCATCCGAGAGCACGATCTCGGGCTCGTCGGCGTCGCCGATCTCGTTGTGACCGAGCTCGAACGTGACGGTGCACCACGGCCTGCCCCGATAGTCGAGTTTCACGTCGAACGGCTGCATGACGTATGTCGCCGGAACCCCGGCCGGTTTCGGTGGCGTGCGCTCGATGAGTCGCCCGGTGAATCCCGCCCACCCGTTGCGCAACCGTTCCTCGAACTCGCTGACGAACTCCGCCAGGGTGCCCGATCGCGCAGCATCGAGATCCCTCGTGAATCGGGTGGCCCGACCGTATCGGAGCGCCATCGCGCTCCCACCCTTGATGGCCCCGGCTGGAAGCATCTGACCGACCACGACGAGTGCCATCGCAACGGTACGCCTGTTCACCAGCCCGTCGTCGCCTTCGAGGTTCGCGACCCGCTGACGGAGTGAACGGAGGCTCGGCGGGACACTGTCGTACGTCATACGTCCAGCGCCGTTCGCACGCGCGCGAGCTCCGCGGTCGTCAGGTAGCCCTCCGCACGCGCTTGGTCGGCGGCTTCACGGAGCCGACCAGTCTGGACACGCCCCCGGCATTCGAGGAGCGCATCCACGACGGGCTGCGCCGCGATGCCCTCGTACATCGTCGGCCTCGCATCCGCAGGAGCCCGGGTGATGGCGATTCGATCGGGTACCGTACGCCGAGTACGCCGAGGAGTTGCGACGGAGATGGTCTTCGGGTTCACATCCGCGAGGCCGAGGAGCGCAAGAACCGTCTCCCCGCGCAGGAACGCACCCTCTCCTGCGCGCAGCGTCGCCTCCGCGTATTCGTCCAGCGGGGTGTGCGGGATGGTCTCGTCGCGGTACAACCCGTACGCGATGTGCGCGAACCTGTTGCGTGTAGCGAGCTTCACCAACTCGACCTTCGGGACACCGGCGTCCTCCGCATCACGGGTGGTCACATACCCGTAATTGTCGGCTGCGATCTCATGCACGACATCTCGATAGGTTCCCTGCGACATGTCAAAACTATACCATTATCAGTATACTTTTGCCGCGCTGCACTGGACATCGTCGACGCACCGCCCACCGCCCCCGATCACGGGACGGCGGGCGGTGCGGCCTGCTCAGCCGACGCCGTTGAGCACGGACGAGGTGAACGCGACCGCCCGCTGCTGCAGGGTCGCGATCCGCTCCTGTCGGGCGGCCTCGGCGTCGAATCCGACGTAGGCGAGCGGCGGCAGCTTGCGCACGTTGGCCGAGCACTGGAACTCGGCGCACACGAGCGTGCCGACCGTGTCACCGTTCTTCCCGGCCTGGCCGGCACGCTTCGCGCTGTAGAAGACGACGTCGTTGCTGAGGGTCACGTCCTGGCACCAGGCGCACTGCGGCCGGGTCCGTGGCATGGCGTCAGCCTGCCGGAGGAGGACGCCGACGGGTGCTCCGTCGACGATCGTCACGACATACGCGCGCCGCGGCAGCTTCTTGTCGCGCCACCCGAGGAAGTCACGGACCTCGAAGTCGATGGTCTCGAGCTCGGCGGGCAGTGACACGTCACTCACCTCCTTGCGTGAGGCGTTGACGAAGGAGGTTCTGATCTGGGAGTCGTTCAGGGGGATCATGTGGTTCACCGGTTTCGGCTGGGCCGTCGGAGCGACGGCGGAGAGACCCTCCGGGCGCCTGGGCGCCGCAGCGGGCATGTCGGGTGCGCGACCCCGTCGGCGGCTCGGATGAGCGCGCTGGACGGGGCCGACGTCCTCACCGCGTGGGTGAGGTGATCGACCGGATGGACCGTGCTCTCGGGCCGGCGTTGGGGACGCCGACGACCTCCAGACGCCCGACACGGGGCGGAGCGATGATCAGGGACACACACGCACTGTATCAAGCGACGGCGCGCCTGCTCCCCGTCGTTCCCGTCCTCGACGCTCAGCGCGCGGCAGGATGGACGCATGACCCTCGACGTCGCACGACTCCGGACCGCGTTCCCCTCACTCGCCTCGGGCATCGCCCACTTCGACGGCCCGGGCGGCACGCAGACTCCGCTCGCGGTGGGGCAGGCGATCCTCGACACGCTCACCGGCCCGCTCTCGAACCGCGGGACGTCGGTCGCCTCGGAGCGCCGCTCCGACGACGCGGTCACCGCCTTCCGAGCCGCCTGCGCCGACCTCCTCGCCGCTGACCCGCGCGGGATCGTCTTCGGACGCAGCGCGACCCAGCTCACCTACGACTTCGCGAAGCACCTGTCCCGCGACTGGTCGGCGGGTGACGAGGTCGTGGTGTCCCGCCTCGACCACGACGCGAACGTCCGGCCCTGGATCCAGGCCGCGGAACGCGCTGGGGCGACCGTGCGGTGGATCGAGCTCGACGCCGCGACGGGCGAGCTCGACCTCGATTCGCTCGACGCGGCCCTCAGCGAGCGCACCCGCCTCGTCGCCGTGACGGCCGCGTCGAACCTCATCGGCACGATCCCGCCCGTGCGCACCATCGCCGACCGGGCGCACGCGGCAGGCGCGCTCGTCTGGGTGGACGGTGTCCACTACACGGCGCACCACGTCGTCGACGTCGAGGCACTCGCCGCCGACTTCTTCGTCTGCTCGCCGTACAAGTTCTTCGGCCCGCACTGCGGCGTCCTGGCCGCATCGCCGACGCTCCTCGAGTCGATCCACCCCGACAAGCTGCAGCCGTCGACGAACGTGGTGCCGGAGCGCTTCGAGTTCGGCACCCTGCCCTACGAGCTCCTTGCGGGCGTGACCGCGGCCATCGGGGTGCTCGCCACGATCGACCCCGGTGCCGCCGAGAACCGACGCGACCGCCTGGTCGCCTCCGCCGCGTCCGTCCACGAGCGTGAGCTCGCGCTGCGCACCCGCATCGAGGAGGAACTCGGCGCCCTCGCCCCCGACGTCGAGCTGCACTCCAGGGCCGCGGAGCGCACGGCGACCCTCTTCATGACCTTCCCGGGTCGACGTTCGGCGGACGCCTCGGCCTTCCTCGCGGCCCGCGACGTGCTCGCACCGTCGGGCTCGTTCTATGCGGTCGAACCCTTCGCGGCGCTCGGCCTCGACGACGTCGGCGGCCTGCGCGTCGGCGTCGCCCCGTACACCTCGGACGAGGACGTCGACCGTCTGCTGGACGGCGTCAGGGCGTTCCTCGCGAGCTGACCCGTCGCGGGTCACGAACGCTTGGTGGTCTCCCGTCGCAGCACGACGAACCCGGCGACCATGACGACCGCCCCGAGGACGAGGGTGATGATCCGGAAGAACCCGAAGTCGTTGACGCCGAAGATGGGCGGTCCGGCGAAGAGGAACGTGGCGCCGACGAAGTACCAGACGGCGGTGGAGCTCCCGCTGGACGACGTGGGCTGCGAGGACGCGGGCTCCGACGACGCGGGGCCGGCCACCGGCACCTCGCCTCGTTCCGATCCCGGTTCGGGCTGGGTCGATCCGGTCATGGTTCGCTCCGATCCGCCACGCTGTCGGTGGTGCACGTGGCATCCGTCGACACGCTACGCCGAGCCGCGCCGAGCGGAATCCCCCACGCGACGGAGATCAGGCCTCGCTGGCGAACATCCGCCCGTCGGGGTCGAGTCGCGTCAGGAGGGCCGCGGAGATCGCGCCGAGCTGCTCGACCTGCTCGGCGCTGAGCGCATCGAGCACCAGTGAGCGGACGTTGCCGACGTGCCCGGGCGCTGCCTGGACGACCTTGTCCCATCCGGCGTCGGTGAGCGTCACGTTCGTCGCGCGCCGGTCCTCCAGCACCGGTGAGCGTGCGATGAAGCCCTCCCCCTCGAGGCGGGTCAGCACCCGCGAGAGACGAGGGAGCGTCGCGTTCGTCCGCGCGGCCAGCGCCGAGGTGCGGAGCGTGCGCTCGGGGGCCTCGGACAACATCGCGAGGGTGAAGTAGTCGAAGTGGGTGAGGTGTTCGTCCCGCGTCAGCTGCAGATCGAGGGCAGCGGGGAGGAGCTCGAGGACGGCCGCGAACCGCACCCAGTCCCGCTGCTCCGCGTCGCTCAGCCAGCGGGTGTCCGTCATGGTCCCAGCGTAATGCTTGCCGCTACAACGAAGACCCCGCGATCGGGCCGTGCGGGCGCCGCCCCGGAGGAGGACGATGGACCCATGACCTTCCGCGCCCTCGCCCCCGGCCAGCGTTCCCGAATCCTCCTCGGCGGCCCCTCCGATGCGGAGCCGGAGGTCCTGTTCGAGACGGACGAGCTCCTCATCGAGGCGCCGAACTGGTCCCTCGACGGGAGCACGCTGGTCCTCAACGGCAACGGCCGGCTGTGGTCGCTGAGCGTGGAGGACCCCGGTGCGGGCCTGACCCGGATCGAGTTCGCGGGCCTGCCGGAGCTCAACAACGACCACGTGCTCGACCCCGACGGCGAGCACATCCTCCTCTCCGCGATGGACGGGCACATCTACCGCGGGGCCCTCTCCGGCGGCTCCGTCACGAAGCTCACCGCCGACGACGGCCGCTGGCACTTCCTGCACGGCGTCTCGCCCGACGGCGAGCGCATCGCCTACGTGGAACTCGAGGGCTTCGAGCACCCCGGCCGGCTCGCGGTCGCCCCAGCGGTCGAGGGTGGCGGCCCGGTCACGGTCCTCGACACCGGCGACGGGCACCTCGACGGTCCGGAGTGGTCGCCCGACGGCCGATGGCTGGTCTGCAACACCGAGCACTTCGGCATCGAGCCCGGTCACGCGCAGCTCGCCCGCATCCCCGACGGCGGGGGCACCCTCGAACACCTCGTGGCGAGCGACACCGTCGACTGGTTCCCGCATCTCTCCCCCGACGCCCGCCTCGCCGCGTACATCGCGTTCCCCGCCGGGACGATCGGGCACCCGGCCGACCTCGACGTCGAGGTCCGCCTCGTCTCGACCGACGACTGGGCGACCCCGCTCCGCCGGTACCCGGTGTTCGGCGGCCAGGGCACGATCAACGTGAACAGCTGGGCCCCGGACAGCACCCGCTTCGCGTTCGTCGCCTACCCGATCGCGCCCTGACCGTCGCCACTGGGTACTGTCGAGAGGTGACCGATGCCAGAAGCGCCCACTCGCAGACGCTCTCGCGCGGCATCCGCATCCTCGAGGTCCTCGCCGACGCCCGGGCACCACTGACGATCGACGAGCTGAGCACGGCGCTCGGCCTCCACCGCAGCGTCACCTACCGGCTGCTGCGCACCCTGGAGGACCATCGGCTCGTCGTTCGCGACGCCGCCGGTCGGATCGCCCTCGGCTCCCGATTGGCCGCCCTCGCCGCCGGCGTCTCCCACGACCTGCAGGCAGCCGCCCTCCCGGAGCTGACGGCCGTCGCCAACGAACTCGGCATGACCTGCTTCCTCGCGGTGCTCGACGGCGACGAGATCGTCACGCTCGTCAGCGTCGAACCTCGCCACGCGATGGGGTCGATCGCGCAGCGGCCGGGAACCCGACACCCGATCGGTGTGGGTGCGCCGGGCAAGGCGATCGCCTCCCGGCTACCGCTCGCACAGTGGCCCGACACCCTCGACGACGCACATCGCGCCGAGCTGTCCGCGGTCGGCGAGCAGGGCTGGGCGTCGAGCCACGACGAGGTCATCACGGGCCTCCGTGCCGTCGCCGTCCCGCTCGCCGTGCACGGGTCGCCGGCCGCGGCCCTCGCCGTCGTCTACGTCGCGAGCAGCCGCCCCGAAACCGAGATCGCGGCCCGCCTCATCGAGGGGGCCGCGACCATCGCATCGTCGGTCTGAGCCCGGCTACATCCGCGTGCCGTACACCTGGCCGCGACCCTGCTGCTCCTCGGCCTCGCCACCGAGCGAGATCCCGGTGCGGTCGCGGAGGAGCAGCGTCGCCGCGAACGCGATGACGATCATGCCCGCGATGTAGAACGCGACGCTCGTCGCCGAGCCGGTGAGCTGCACGAGCCAGGTCGCGATCGTGGGCGCGAACGCACCGCCGAGGATCGCACCGATCGCGTAGGTGACCGAGACGCCGGTGTACCGGATGGACGCCGGGAACAGTTCGGCGAAGTACGCCGCCTGGGGCCCGTAGGTGAAGCCGTTGCCGATCGTGAACAGCGCCAGCCCGAGGAACAGGAGGACCGGGTTGCCCGTGTTCACGAGGGGGAAGAGCACGAACACGGTGGCGAGGAACGCGACCCAGCCGATGATGTACGTGTTGCGTCGCCCGATGCGGTCCGACAACGAGCCGGCGAACCAGGTGACGATCAGCCAGACCACGGCCGAGCCGGTGACCGCGAGGAGGACCGGTGTGCGTTCCATCCCGACGAGGCCGCCGTCGGCGAGGGGCGTGGTCGCGTAGTTCTGGATGTACCCGCCGGTGGTCATGTACCCGGCGGCGTTGTTGCCCGCGAAGGTGAGGGCGGCGAGCAGGACGAGCAGCCAGTGGTGCCGGAACAGCTCGACGATGGGGACGCGGCGACGCTCCTTGTTCCGCGCGAGGGCGACGAAGACGGGGCTCTCGTCGACCTTGCGGCGCACGACGTAGCCGACGATGATCAGCACGAAGCTCAGCAGGAACGGGACCCGCCAGCCCCACTCGAGGAACGCGGCTCCGGGCGAGATCACGCCGGTCATGAGCGCGAGCATGCCGGAGGCGAGCAGCAGCCCGATGGGGACGCCGATCTGCGGGAACGCGCCGAACCGCCCGCGTCGGCCGGTCGGCGCGTGTTCGACGGCCATGAGGACCGCTCCGCCCCACTCGCCACCGGTGGACAGCCCCTGCAGGATGCGGAGGAAGACGAGCAGAGCCGGCGCGAGGATGCCGATCTGGTCGTAGGTGGGCAGCAGACCGATCAGGGTCGTCGCCGCGCCCATGAGGAAGAGCGTGATGACGAGCATGCGCTTGCGCCCGATGCGGTCACCGAAGTGGCCGGCGACGAACGCCCCGAGCGGACGGAACAGGAAGCTGACCCCGACGGTCGCGAACGACAGCAGGAGCGCCGCCTGCGGACCGGCCGGTTGGAAGAAGAGCTGCGAGAAGACGAGTCCGGCAGCACTCGCGTAGAGGAAGAAGTCGTACCACTCGACCGTGGTGCCGATGACGGTGGCGAACGCCACCCGGCGGAGTTCCGCGGGCGTCGTCGCCCGCGCCAGAGATGCGGTTGTCATTGTCTCGAGACCCCTTTGTCCGTCGCGACCCACCGTTGGGCCGCCAGAATGTACACCACATCGTATACAATCGTGAGGAACGCGCAAGAGGCAGTCGATGACGACGCACCGTATCGTGATCGCAGACCGCAGTCGACGCAGATGAGGACGGGACCGATGCAGGATCACGAACGCCGGGCGATCGCCGCCGAACTGGCCACCGCCCACGACGAGCGGAGCATCATCCCGCTCCTCACCGCTCGCCATCCCGACATGGGCATCGAGGACTCCTACGCCGTGCAGGCGCTCTGGGCCGAGAGCCGGATCGCCGCCGGACACCACGTCGTCGGCCACAAGATCGGCCTCACCTCCAAGGCGATGCAGCAGGCCACCGGCATCACCGAACCCGACTACGGCGTGATCTTCGACGACCAGGTGTTCGACTCCGGCGCCACGCTCGACTTCGACGCGTACTCCAACGTGCGGGTGGAGGTCGAGCTCGCCTTCGTCCTCGGCCGACCGCTCCAGGGCCCCGGCTGCTCCATCTTCGAGGTGCTCGACGCGACCGACTACATCGTGCCGGCGCTCGAAGTCCTCAACTCCCACATCGAGCTGGAGGGCCGCACGATCGTCGACACGATCGCCGACAACGCAGCGCTCGGGGCGATGGTGCTCGGGGGAAATCCCGTCCGCCCGGACGCGGTCGACCCCCGCTGGGTGTCGGCGCTCCTCTACCGCAACCAGACGATCGAGGAATCCGGTGTCGCCGGGGCGGTCCTCGGCCACCCGGCCCTCGGCGTCTCCTGGCTGGCGGGCAAGCTCGCCCAGCACGGCGGCAGCCTCGCCGCCGGGGAGATCGTCCTCGCCGGGTCCTTCACGAGACCGATGTGGGTCGAGCGCGGCGACACCGTGCACGCCGAGTACCAGGGACTGGGAGCCGTCACATGCCGATTCGAATGACCCTGCCGCCGACCTTCGGCGAGCGCCTGCGAACCACCGACCGCCCACTGGTGGGCATGTGGGTGGTGTCGGGGAGTCCGGTCGCCGCGGAGATCGCGGCGGGCAGCGGCCTCGACCTGCTCCTCATCGACGGCGAGCACTCCGCGAACACGCTCGAGAGCATCCAGCTGCAGCTGCAGCTCGTCGCGGCGTTCCCGGTGTGCCCGCTCGTGCGGGTGCCGTTTGGCGATCCCGTCGTGATCAAGCAGGTCCTCGACCTCGGAGCCCAGAACCTCATCGTGCCCATGGTCGAGTCCGCCGCTCAGGCCACCGAGCTCGTCCGGGCCGTGCGCTACCCACCGCAGGGCGTCCGCGGGGTCGGTAGCGCCTTGGCCCGATCGTCCCGCTGGAACCGGGTGGACGACTATCTGTCACTGGCGAACGGATCCGTGTCGCTGACGGTGCAGATCGAGTCGGCGTCCGCGGTGGAGCACGCCGCCGAGATCCTCGCGGTGGACGGTGTGGACGCGGTGTTCGTGGGGCCGGCCGACCTCTCGGCCTCCATGGGCCTCCTCGGCCAGCAGGGGCATCCGACGGTGATCGCGGCGGTCGAGCGCGTCCTCGACGCCGCTGCCGCCGCCGGGAAGCCAGCCGGCGTGAACGCCTTCGATCCCGCCGTGGCGGAGCACTACCTCGACCACGGCGCGTCGTTCGTCCTCGTCGGGGCCGACGTCTCACTGCTCGCGCGAGCCTCGGAGGGCTTGGCCGAGCGGTTCATCGACGGCCGTCGTGCCGCCCCGCGTGGCGACGGCTACTGACCCTTTCCGAATCCATCGGGATCGTATATGATTCCATATACCAAACTGAGGACGGACGATGACGAACCACGATGACGACAGCGACCTCCGGGCCGCCGCGGGCGGCAAGATCATCGCCGTACACCTCAACTACCCCTCGCGTGCCGCACAACGTGGACGCACCCCCGAGCACCCCTCGTACTTCCTCAAGCCCTGGTCCTCCGTCGCCCGCAGTGGCGACACCATCGAGCGGCCGGCCGGCGCGGAACTGCTCGCCTTCGAGGGTGAGATCGCGATCATCATCGGCACCGCGGCCCGACGCGTCACGGTCGAGGACGCCTGGCAGCACGTGTCCGGCGTGACGGCCGCGAACGACTTCGGCCTCTACGACCTGCGCACGGCCGACAAGGGCTCGAACCTCCGATCCAAGGGTGGCGACGGCTACACGCCCCTCGGCCCGACCGTCATCCCCGCCGACCGCATCGACCCCGCTGGCCTCCGCGTCCGCACCTGGGTCGACGGCGAGCTCGTCCAGGAGGACACGAGCGACACCCTCCTCTTCCCCTTCGCCCAGCTCATCGCCGACCTCTCGCAGCTGACGACGCTCGAGCCCGGCGACGTGATCCTCACGGGCACGCCGGCCGGTTCCTCCGTCGTCGTCCCGGGCGACGTCGTCGAGGTCGAGGTCGACGCCCCCACCGCCTCCGGCACCCCGTCGAGCGGCCGACTCGTGACCACCGTCGTCGACGGCACCGTGCCCTTCGGCGACGTCGGCTCGAAGCCCGCCGTCGACGACCGGCAACGCGTCGAGGCCTGGGGCGATGCCGAGCTGGCCGGCGTGCCCTACGACAAGCTCAGGGTCCAGAACGCGCTCGGGGACCAGGGAACGCTCACAGACCATGGGGCCACCTCCCGGGTGGTCGAACCGCTCGATCCCGCGGTCGCCGAGCATCTCGCGGCGGTCTCGACCGCGACGCTCAGCGCCAAGCTCCGAGCACGGGGCTACACCGAGGTGTTCGTGGAGGGCGTGCACGCCTCGCGTCCCGGGACGCGCATGGTCGGCGTCGCCCGCACCCTCCGCTTCGTCGCCCACCGGCCCGACCTCTTCGCCGAACGCGGCAACGGCTTCAACGCGCAGAAGCGCCTCTTCGACACGGTCGAGTCGGGCGAGGTCATCGTCATCGAGGCGCGCGGCGAGCGCGGCACCGGCACCGTCGGCGACGTCCTCGCCCTGCGTGCCCAGCAGCGCGGTGCGGCCGGAGTGGTCACCGACGGCGGGATCCGCGACGCCGAACAGGTGGCCGGCTTCGCGCTCCCGACCTTCTCGCAGGGACCGCATCCCTCCGTCCTCGGGCGCCGGCATGTGCCGTGGGAGATCGACGTCGCCGTCACCTGCGGCGGCGCGACCGTCCTGCCCGGCGACGTGATCGTCGGCGACGGCGACGGGGTCATCGCGATCCCCCGCGCGCTCGTCGCCGAGGTCGCCGCCGAGGCCGTGACGCAGGAGGCCGAGGACGCCTGGATCGCCCAGCAGGTGCTCCAGGGTGCCGCGGTCGACGGCCTGTTCCCGCTGAACGCCGAGTGGCGGGCACGATACGAGAGCGAGCAGGGCCGATGACCGCCGAGCGACCCACCCTGAGCAAGTCCGAGCGGGCCTACCGCTTCATCCGCGAGGGCATCGACGAGGGTCGCTTCGTCCCCGGGTACCGCCTGGTGCTCGGGCAGATCGCCGGCGAGCTCGACATCAGCGTCGTCCCCGTGCGCGAGGCGATCCGCCGGCTCGAGGCGGAGGGGCTCGTCACCTTCGAACGGAACGTCGGCGCGCAGGTCGCGCTGCTGCAGGAGACCGAGTACCTCTTCACCATGCAGACACTCGCGCTCGTCGAGGGCGCAGCGACGTCGATGAGCGCCGCGTACCTCACCGAGGACCACCTCGCTCGCGCCCACGAGATCAACGAGCGGATGCGCCGCACCCTCGACGACTTCGACCCGCACGCGTTCACGGCACTCAACCTCGAGTTCCACGCGGTCCTCTTCGAGGAGTGCCCGAACCCGCACGTGCTCGACCTCGTGCACCGCGGCTGGCGACGTCTCAACGCGCTCCGCGATTCGACGTTCAGCTTCGTGCCCGGCCGCGCGCGGGAGTCCGTCGCCGAACACGACGGCATCCTCGAGCTCATCGCCGCGGGAGCACAACCGCTCGAGATCGAGATCGCCGCACGCGACCACCGCACGGCGACCCTCGACGCGATGCTGGCCTACCAGGCCGACCACAAGCCGCCGAGCGCGGCTCCGTTGTCGTCATCCACCACCCACCGGAGGAACCACTCATGACCCAGCACGTTCCGGCAGCGCTGCCCGACCGTATCCGGCACTTCATCGACGGCGAGTTCGTCGACTCGGTCGACGGCGACACCTTCGACGTCCTCGACCCGGTGTCGAACGAGACCTACGTCCAGGCCGCCGCGGGGAAGCAGGCCGACATCGACCTCGCCGTCGCCGCCGCCAAGCGCGCCTTCGACGAGGGGCCGTGGCCGAAGCTCCTCCCCCGCGAGCGCAGCCGGATCCTGCATCGGGTCGCCGACGCCGTCGAAGCCCAGGACGCACGTCTCGCAGAACTCGAGAGCTTCGACACCGGCCTGCCGATCACCCAGGCGCTCGGCCAGGCGAAGCGGGCCGCCGAGAACTTCCGGTTCTTCGCGGACCTGATCGTCGCGCAGCACGACGACACCTACAAGGTGCCCGGTCGCCAAGTGAACTACGTGAACCGCAAGCCGATCGGCGTCGCCGGGCTCATCACCCCGTGGAACACGCCGTTCATGCTCGAGAGCTGGAAGCTCGCCCCCGCGCTCGCGACGGGCAACACGGTCGTGCTGAAGCCCGCCGAGTTCACCCCGCTGTCGGCGAGCCTCTGGGCGGACATCTTCCGCGGTGCAGGGGTGCCGGACGGCGTGTTCAACCTCGTGAACGGCCTCGGCGAGGACGCCGGCGACGCGCTCGTGAAGCACCCGGACGTGCCGCTCATCTCCTTCACGGGCGAGAGCAGTACCGGTCAGCTCATCTTCGCGAACGCCGCGCCCTTCCTGAAGGGGCTGTCGATGGAGCTCGGCGGCAAGTCGCCGGCGGTCGTGTTCGCCGACGCCGACCTCGACGACGCGATCGACGCGACCGTGTTCGGCGTCTTCTCCCTGAACGGCGAGCGCTGCACCGCGGGAAGCCGCATCCTCGTGGAGCGCAGCGTGTACGACGACTTCGTCGAGCGCTACGCGGAGCGGGCCCGCAACATCGTCGTCGGTCACCCGAACGACCCGGCCACCGAGGTCGGTGCCCTGGTGCACCCGGAGCACTACGAGAAGGTCATGGGCTACGTCGAGATCGGCAAGGGCGAGGCCCGCCTCGTCGCCGGTGGCGGGCGGCCGGAGGGCTTCCCGACCGGCAACTACGTAGCACCGACCGTGTTCGCCGACGTCGCCCCCACCGCTCGGATCTTCCAGGAGGAGATCTTCGGTCCGGTCGTCGCGATCACCCCGTTCGACTCCGACGAGGAGGCGCTCGCGCTCGCGAACGACACGAAGTACGGCTTGGCCGCCTACATCTGGACGAACGACCTCAAGCGCGCACATACCTTCTCGCAGAACGTGCAGGCCGGGATGGTGTGGCTGAACTCGAACAACGTCCGCGACCTCCGGACCCCGTTCGGCGGCGTGAAGGCGTCGGGGCTGGGTCACGAGGGCGGCTACCGCTCCATCGACTTCTACACCGACCAGCAGGCTGTCCACATCACGCTCAACCAGGCGCACTCCCCGCGCTTCGGCACGGGCGGGCCGCTGCAGCCCGCCCACTGACGCGCGACCCGCGACACCCCTCTCCCATCAGACATCACGCAAGGACGCATTCATGTCGAACCCCATCACCCCTGCCGGCCCCGAGCCCGTCGTGACCGACACCGACCCGATCCCCACGCCCGGGAACCGGATCCCGACGCCCACCGCCACGCCGCCGGACATCCTGCGGTGCGCGTACATGGAGATCGTGGTGACGGACCTCGCGGCGAGCCGGAAGTTCTACGTCGAGGTCCTCGACCTCGTGGTGACGGAGGAGGACGAGCACACGGTCTACCTGCGGAGCTTCGAGGAGTTCATCCACCACAACCTCGTGCTGCGGCAGGGGCCGGTGGCGGCCGTCGCGGCGTTCAGCTACCGGGTGCGGAGCCCTGAGGACCTCGATCGCGCGGTCGCGTTCTACACGGAGCTCGGCTGCCGGGTGGAGCGTCGTCCGGAGGGGTATGTGAAGGGCATCGGCGACTCGGTGCGGGTCGAGGATCCGCTCGGGTTCCCCATCGAGTTCTTCTACGACGTCGAGCACGTCGAGCGGCTGGCATGGCGGTACGACCTGTACACGCCGGGTGCGCTCGTGCGGCTCGACCACTTCAACCAGGTGACACCGGACGTGCCGCGCGCGGTCGCCCACATGGAGGACCTCGGGTTCCGGGTGACGGAGGACATCCAGGACGAGGCCGGCACCACGTATGCGGCGTGGATGCGGCGGAAGCCGACTGTGCACGACACGGCGATGACGGGTGGCGACGGTCCGCGCATGCACCACGTGGCCTTCGCGACGCATGAGAAGCACAACATCATCGCGATCTGCGACAAGCTCGGTGCGCTGCGGATGTCGGACGTCATCGAGCGCGGGCCGGGCCGACACGGGGTGTCGAACGCGTTCTACCTGTACATCCGCGACCCCGACGGCCACCGCATCGAGATCTACACGCAGGACTACTACACGGGCGACCCGGACAACCCGGTGGTCACGTGGGACGTGCACGACAACCAGCGGCGTGACTGGTGGGGCAACGCCGTCGTGCCGAGCTGGTACACGGACGCCTCGCTCGTGCTCGACCTCGACGGTGAGCCGAAGCCGGTCCTCTCCCGCACCGACGACTCCGAGCTCGAGGTCACGATCGGTGCCGACGGCTTCTCGTACACACGGAAGGGCGACGAGGCGCAGGGCTTCAAGCTCGGCGACACGCTCTAGGGCGCGTTTCGTTCGCCCATCTTTGGGCGAACGAACGCCGCTTCGCCCAAAGATGGGCGAATGAACGGGGACTTCGCCTCCCTATGCTGGCCTGATGACGAACCCGGTCGCCTTGGAGAGTTTCTCCGGATCCGCACCCGATGCCGTGTGGGACGACGTCACCGCGCTGTTCGTGGAGGCGTTCACCGCCGAGCCCTACCTGGAGGACGCACTCGACCTCGGGACCATCCGGCAGTGGGGTCCCGAGCACCTCGGGCACCGGGGTGGGCGGCTCCTCACCGCATCCACCGATGGTCGCCTCGTGGGCTTCGCGCTCGCACACGGGCTCGACGCTGACTCGGCCTGGCTCGGCATCCTCGCCCAGCTCGCCGAGGGAAGCGATGCGGCGAGCGCAGCGCTCGCCCGGCCTGACGACGCGGTCGTCGTCCACGAGCTCGCGGTCACGGCGTCCGAACGCGGACGCGGCATCGGGCGGCAGTGCCTCGCCGCACTGCTGCAGGATCGCACGGAAGCGCAGACGTTCATCGGTGTCTACGAGCGCGCGACCGCGGTCGCCGCGATGTATCGCCACTGGGGACTGGATGAGATCGGTCGGGTACCGATGCCCGGTGATGCGATCGCACTCCGGGTCCTCACCGCGCCCACCGCCGAGCTGGCGGCTCGGCTCAGCGTCCCGGACCCGGAGGTGGGCGGATGACCCGGCGCACCGTCTGGCTCACCCGCTGGGAGTGGGGCTGCTGTGGTGGGCCGCTGGAACCCGGTCAACGAGTGACCCTCTCGGTCTGGCCCGTGGACGACGGGCAGCGGAGCTGGCTGACCGAAGCGGTCGGAGCGGATCTCACGGCACGGATCGACGGCGTCGAGATGCATCACGAGGAGGACCCCGCCCCGGAGCGGCTCACGGGCACTCTGGCGCGGCTGTCGACGGTGTCGATGCCCTCGCGTCTCGTCCACAGCGAACGCCCTCCGCTGCCACTCGGAGCCCTGCCTGCGGCGAGACGCCTCATCGGGCCTCCGGGCAGCGGCGTGTACATCGGCGTCCCGCACTCCCCGTTCGTGACGCACCACGAAAGCGTGCCAGGGCCGCCCGTCGTACAGGAGACGCCGCGGATCCCACCCCGGCGCGAAACCGGAGACGCCGACGCCCGGTCGGCAGCACGAGCAGCGGAACAGGCGGCCGCGGAGGCGGAAGCCGAAGCGCATGCAGCGCGCGGGACCGTCCCACCACCGGGCGAGGTCGAGCCCCGGCTGGTCGGCTACCTCGTCGAGCTCAACGTCGACGGAGCCTGACGCTGACGCGAACCTGACGCGTTCGCCAACCTGGCCCGCGCGGTTCAGCCCGCGAGCCCGAGGCTCCGCAGCGTCGCGTCGATCAGGCGCTCGGCCCGCGCCGGCGTCATCCGGTCGGACTGCTCAGCGGCACGCGCCACCGCGATGCCGTCGAGGACGGCCAGAAGGAGTGCCGCGTCGTCGGCCGTGAAGGCCGCATCGGGGAGGGCCTCGACGAGCAGGCGCAGCAGGACCGCTTCGGTGCGCGCCCAGTCCTCGGCGTGGATCGCCCGGATGTCGGCGTTCGTGCTGGCCCGCGCCGCGAACGAGACCCACACGATCCCGTCGGTGAGGTCCGCGCCCTCGATGCAGGCGATCTCGCGACAGAACACCCGGAGCCGCTCCTCGCCCGAGGTGAGGGCCTCGAGACGCTCGGCGACCCGGGCTCGGAACCGCTCGTTCACCTCGGTCATCGCCGCGACGAGCAGGCGGTCCTTCGTCGCGAAGTGATGCTGGACGGCGCCGACGGAGACGCCCGCCTCGCCCGCGACGGTGCGGATCGTCAGCGCGTCGGCACCCTGCGTCGCCATGATCCTGAGCAGGGCGTCGACGATCCGCACCCGGCTGCCGTTCTCGTCCGCCATCGCCTCCGCTTTCACCTCGCCCTCTCGACAGGGTACGGTCTTCCCATGACCAATACGAGCGTATTGCCCACGGCCGTGCGGCCGTCCCCGCGGATCGCCGCCCTCGACGTCGTCCGCGGACTCGCGATCCTCGGCACGCTCGGCACGAACATCTGGGTCTTCTCGCACCCCTGGGGGCTACTCGGCATGCTCGCCGCCCCGGTCACACCGGAGACCGGCCCCGCTGCCGGGGTGACCCAGCTCGCATTGATGGCGCTCACCCAGGGCAAGTTCCTCGCCCTGCTGACCCTCATGTTCGGCGTCGGCCTCGTCATCCAGCACGACGCCGCCCGACGCCGCGCACGCCCTTGGCCCGGCCGTTACCTCTGGCGTGCCACCCTGCTGCTCATCGACGGCGCGGTGAACTACGTCCTCATCGCGGAGTTCGACGTCCTCATGGGCTACGCGATCACCGGCGCGATCGTCGCCTGGCTCCTGCTCACGAGACCGAGGACGCAGCGGGTGATGATCGTCGTCTTCGGCGCGCTGCACGTCCTCCTCATCACCGCGATCGTCGCGTTCGTCGCCACGACACCGTCGGCGTCAGGCGACCTCGAACTCCCGGCCGGGCCGAGCCCGTACGCCACCGACTCCTTCCTCGGACTGGCGGCCTTCCGCCTCGACAACCTCGCGGTGTTCCGGGCGGAACCGGTCCTCATCGGGTTCCTCACCCTGGCCATGTTCCTCGCCGGCGCGCACCTCTTCCGCGCCGGCGTCTTCGGTGAGACCAGCGGTCCGCTCCGACGCCGACTCATGATCATCGGCGCCTGCGCCCTGCCGGTCGACCTCGTGCTCGGCATCGCCGGAGGCACCGCGGGGCTCCTCGCCGAGCGCTATCTGGCCGCACCACTCGTCGCCCTCGGTGTCCTCGGGGCGACCGTCGAGCTGTGTCTCCGCTTCGGCACGGACGGATGGGCCGCGCGACGCCTCCGGGAACTGGGCAAGGTCGCGCTGAGCGCCTATCTGCTGCAGAACCTCCTCGGTGGTGCGATCTTCTATGGCTGGGGCTTCGGCCTCGCCGAGCTCACGGCCGAATGGCGCGTCCCGGTCACGGTCGTCGCCTTCGTCGTGGTCGCCGCCCTCGTGACCGGCTTCGCCCATCTCTGGCTCCGTCGCTTCACCCTCGGCCCCGTCGAGTGGCTCTGGAAGCGCGGTGCAGAGCTCGGAACGCAGCGCTCCGAGGACCGACCCTCGCTACGGTGAGACCATGACCACCGTGCACCTGACCGGCCAGTTGATCTGCGCGACACCGACCGAGGCGGCGACCGTCGAAGCGCATCTCGCGCAGCACCTCACGCTCACGCGCGCCGAACCGGGGTGTGTGTCGTTCGAGGTCACCCGGTCGGACGACCCGCTCGTCTGGGACGTCGCCGAGTTCTTCGACGGCGACGAGGCGTTCGAAGCCCACCAGGCCCGCGTCGCGTCGAGCGAGTGGGGCCGCGCGACCGCCGGCATCGAGCGCCGCTACCAGGTGACGCGGTCGCCAGCCGGCCAGACCGTCATGGACGTCGACGCCGACGAGCTCGCCGACCTCCGCCGTCGACTCCACGACACCCGCTGGCCCGAACGGTGGCCGACGGACGGTTGGGAGGCCGGCACCGACCAGGACGAGCTGCGACGGCTCGTCACCTACTGGGCGGACGGCTTCGACTGGACAGCGCAGCAGTCGGCGATCAACGCCCTGCCGTGGCACCGGGCCGAGATCGACGGTGCGGACATCGGCTACCTCCGATTCGACGCCGAGACTCCGGGTGGGATCCCCATCGTCCTCACGAACGGGTGGCCGAGCACCGCCCTCGAACTCGTCGAACTCGCCAGGCGCCTCGCGACGCCATCCCGCTTCGGCGGCGACCCGGCGAGCGCCGTCACCGTCATCGTGCCCGCGCTGCCCGGGCTGCCGTTCTCGCCGCAGCGGCCGACCTTCGGCCAGCAGACCCACGAGCTGTGGCACACCCTGATGCACGATCACCTCGGGTTCAGCCGGTACGCCGCGCATGGCGGTGACCTCGGTGCGGGGATCACCTCGCGCCTCGGGCAGGCGCACCCCGAGGCGGTCGCGGGTATCCATCTCCTCGCGGTCGCTGCGCCACGTGACGTCGACGCCGAGACGCTCACCGCGGAGGAGCGGGCGCATGTCACCCGGGTGGAGGTCTGGGACGCCGAGGAGGGTGCGTACGAGCATCAGCACCACACGCGTCCACTCACGCTCGCTCCCGCACTGTCCGACTCCCCCGTCGGCCTGCTCTCCTGGATCCTCGAGAAGCACCGGGCCTGGAGCGACTGTGACGGTGACGTCTCCACGCGGTTCAGCGACGACTACCTCGCGACGCTCGCCTCCGTCTACTGGTTCACGAACGCGATCGGCACCTCGCTCCGCCCGTACTACGAGTCCGCGACCGGGATCACGACGCGCGTCGACCGGGTGGGCGTGCCGACGGCGGTCGCGCTCTTCCCGCACGATCTGGCGAGCCCGCCGCGCAGCTGGGCCGAGCGGAGCTACGACGTGCGCCGGTACACGGTCATGCTCCGCGGCGGCCACTTCGCGCCCCACGAAGAGCCCGAGCTCCTCGCGGACGACATCCGGGCATTCCTGGCGGCGCTGTAGCGGACACACGCGCGACCAGCGCTGTCACCGGTAGGCTGCCCCGATCACCGGCCTCATGGAGCGGTCCTCGCTAGACGCGCCTGAACCGGGCCGGAGCACCCCGATCCGTCACACCGCGGAGGCCGCTCAGTCGTGGTCGATGGAGGAGACCGCGTCGGCCACCTGGGACTTGCCTTCGGCGACGCGGTCGTCGTCGTCCGTGACGATGCCGATGGTCTCCACGATCCGCCCCTGCACGGCCTCGAGGACCGCCTTCGGCTGCGGCGCCTCGGGCTCCCGGTCGTCACTCCGCTCCTCGTCCTCCGGGTAGACCTGGAGCCGGTCGTCGTCGCCGTCCGCCACCGTGCGTCGGGCGTGGTCGACGCAGAGTTTGGCGACCTCCTCGGCGTGCGCGTACATGACGGAGTGCGCCGCGCCCGGGATCTCCCAGAGCCGCGAGGAGGGGAGCAGCTCGCCGACCCGCTCCACCCATTCGCGTGGAGCGACCGCGTCGTACTCGCCGCGGATCACGAGGGTGTGCGCCTCGACCTTCGGCAGCGCCTCCTCGATGGGATAGCTGAGCATCTCCGGGAGGACCCGCGAGAACCACTTGAACCCGCAGAAGACGTAGGCGCTGATGGCGAGCACCTTGACGGTGAGCGGCTCGTGCCAACTCGACTGCAGGAAGCGCACCGCCTGGGTGAGCACGCGACGCTGACCGGGCACGACCACCGGACCGATGAGGATGAGCGTCGACAACTCGGGACGACGCGAGACGAGGTCGCTGACCACCTGGCTGCCCATCGAGTGACCGACGATGATCGGGTCCTTCAGGTCGAGCTCGTCGATGACCCGGCCGACGAGGTCGGCGTACTCGCGGATCGTGAGCGTCGACGTCGGGTGCGGGACGCCGCCGAACCCGGGCAGGTCGAGGGCGTGCACGGGGCCGAACTCGTTGAGGTGCGGAGCGAGCCGCTCGAAGTAGGTCGAGGAGACGCCGATACCGGGGATGAGGATGAAGGAGCGGTCGCCGCTGGAGCCCACGGAGTTGACGCGGACGTAGACGTCGCCGTCGTACACGCGATCGACCCGCACACTCCGCTTGCGACGCTTGCGCTCGATCCTCGACATGCCCCAAGCGTACAAGTGGCGGGCACCCGGATGACGAGAGCTGTCAACCGTGCGGGATCCGGCCAGGCGGGCGCGAAGATGGAGAGACCGGAGCGGCCATCCCTCGCTCCTCGAGAGGTGCACCATCATGACCGTCCCCCGCGTCCTCATCTCCGGAGCCAGCATCGCCGGCCCCTCCCTCGCCTTCTGGCTGAACCGCTACGGCTGGCACACCACCGTCGTCGAGCGGGCTCCGGCCTTCCGCGACGGCGGCCAGAACATCGACGTGCGCGGGGCGGCCCGCGAGGTCCTGCGACGTGCCGGCCTCGAGGACGCCGCGAAGGAGGCGACGACCGGCGAACGCGGCACCCGGTTCGTGGGCGACGCCGGCGAGACGATCGCCGAGTTCCCGGTGTCCGAGTCCTCGGAGACCGACGGCGCGACCGCCGAGGTCGAGATCCTCCGCGGCGACCTGGCGCGCATCTTCGTCGACGCGACCGAGGGCGCGACCACCTACCGGTACGGAGACCACATCACCGGGCTCGACGACGACGGCGAGCGCGTGCGCGTGTCGTTCGCGCACGGTGACGACGAGGAGTTCGACCTCGTCGTCGCGGCGGACGGCATCCGCTCCTCGACCCGCGAGCTGGCGTTCCCGGGCGAAGCGGTCATCAGGTCCCTGGGGCTCGAGATGACGTACCTCACCATCCCCCGCGACGCCGCGGACGTCCCCTGGTGGCAGTGGTACTCGGGGGTCGGCGGCCGCAGTGTCACCCTGCGGCCGGACCGCCACGGCACCACCCGGGCCGTCCTCACGGAGGTCACGTCCGACCGCGGCGACGGCGTCGTACCGGCACGCCGCGACCTCGAGGCGCAGCGACGGCACCTGCGGAACCGGTTCGCCGGGCTCCCGTGGCAGGCGAACCGGGTCCTCGACGCCCTGGACCACGCCGACGACGTTTATTACGAGTCCATCGGCCAGGTCCGGACGCCGCGCTGGGCGTCCGGCCGGGTCGCGCTGCTCGGTGACGCCGCCTGGTGCGCGTCACCGGTGAGCGGCATGGGGACGAGCCTGTCGATCGTGGGCGCCTACGTCCTCGCGGGCGAGCTGGCCGCGCACGTGCACCACCGGGACGCGTTCCGCGGGTACGAGCGGATCATGCGCCCGTACGTCGAGCAGGCGCAGACACTCCCCCCGGGCACGCCGCAGCTCGCCAACCCGACCTCAAAGGCCGGTGTCGCCGCCTTCCGCACGGCACTGCGGGTGGCCGGGTCGAAACCGGCGAAGTTCGTCGGCGCACAGCTCTTCTCGCCGCCGGCCGACACGATCGACCTGCCGGAGTACGAGCACCTCGAACCCCTCCGGGACCGCGCGTGACCGACGTACCGGAAACCCGTCTCGCCGCCATCTCCCCCACGGCGACGGCGCTCGCAGGTCCCGTCGTGGCTGCCCAGGAGTGGCGACACCTCGCCTTCGTGCACTGGCGGGTCCCGGCGAGCGCCGTCGCGCCGCTCCTGCCGCCGGGCGTCGTCCCCGACGTCTTCGACGGCTCCACCTGGGTCGGGCTGATCGCGTTCGAACTGGGTGACGCCCGCATCGGACCCCTGCCGCCGTCGCCGATCGGCGGGTCGTTCACCGAGGTGAACGTGCGGCTCTACGGGGTCGACGCCGAGGGGCGCCGCGGCGTCGTGTTCCGTTCGCTCGAGGCGTCGAGCCTGCCCGCGGTCCTCGCGGCCCGGGCGATGTTCGGCCTGCCCTACGAGTGGGCGCGGACCGCGCAGCGCCCGACGACGGACGGCTGGGAGTACGCGTCCCGCCGGATCACCGCGTCACCGACGAAGCGCGGTCCCGGGTTCCGGCTCGGCGTCGACGTGGACGGCACCACGACCGTCGACGACGAGCTGTCGCGGTTCCTCACGGCGCGCTGGGGTCTGTTCCAGAGCCGCTTCGGGCGGACGCAGTGGTTGCCGAACGAGCACGAGCCGTGGGTGCTCCACCCGGCGCGGGTGACCACGCTGCGCGACGAGCTGACGGCGGCGGCGGGTCTCCCCGGCGTCGTAGAGCGGGAGCCCGACTCCGTCCTGTTCAGTCCGGGCGTGAACGCCCGCTTCGGGATCGGGTCGTTCCTGCGCCCCTGAGCCCGGTCAGTCGGTGGCGGTGACCGCGGCGACGACCACCGGGTCCTCGCACCCGCGCGCGAACCCGCGGATCCGGCGGTCGATGTCGCGTTGGAGGACGAACGCGCCGATGCGTTCAGCGATGGGTGCCAACCACCGCGGCTGGCAGGTGAAGTTGTACCGCCACACGGCGAGCGTGCTCCCCTCATCGCCCTCGACCGCGCTGAAGCGCCACCCGCCGGCGAGCCGCTCGAAGAACCACGAGCCCTTCGTCATCTTCATGCCGACGTTGGTGGGCGGGTGGTAGGACACGTATTCACTGACCATGCGGAACCCGAAGCGCTGCACGGTGAAGGTGCGCACACCCTTCGCCGCGGCCGTCGCGCCGTCGAGGAAGTGCTGGCGCCGGATGAACGGGTCCCAGCGCATCCGGATCGCGCCGGTGGTCTGGGAGATCGCGAAGGCGACGTCGGGGGTGACGGGCACGGTGCAGCGGGATTCGACGACGGGCATGCCCCATCCTGACACGGGTGCTTGACATCCATCGCTTGTTTGTGTTCAATCAGTCACATGAGCCGATCGACCGCAGAGGACCAGCGCGTGCGCACCATCGCGAGCGCCGTCGAGGTCTTCGCGATCGCCGGCTACCGGGCCACCCCCGTCACGGACGTGGCCAAGGCCGCCAAGATCTCGCCCGCCTACGTCTTCCGCCTCTTCGACGGCAAGCTCGGACTCTTCGTGGCCGCCGTGGAGCACTGCTACGAGCAGGTGGCGGCCGCCATGTCCGGCGCCGTCGCCGAGCACCCCGAGTGGAGTCCGGCGGACAAGCTCGACGCGATGACCCAGGCCTACATCGAACTCATCCGCGACCGCAGCCTCATCGCCCTTCAGGTGCACGCCCAGAGCGCGTGCGACGTCCCGGAGATCCAGGAGGCCGTCCGCGCCGGCCTCGCACTCGTCGTCCGCGTGATGTCCCGCGACTCGGGGGCGGACGCGGTCTCCGTGCAGCGCAGCCTCGCCTACGGCCAGCTCTGTCACCTCGTGGTCCAGGCGGGGCTCGGCGACGTCGACGCCGACTGGGCGCGCGTCGTGGACCACGGCATCCGACACGACTGACCCGTGACGACCGCCGGTCGTCATCGTTCCGCACCCATCGAAGTGACTGTCCAGTCACACACAACAGGAAAGCAGCCCATCATGAACACGACACCGACCCCCGCCGCCGAGCTCGTCACCACCCAGGTCGTCCTCCCCGGCCTCGTCGAACCGTCCGGACTCGTCGTCACGACGGGCACCGTCCCGTCGCCCGGCCCCGGACAGCTCCTCGTCGAGATGGAGGCGACCGGCATCTCCTTCGCCGAACAGTCCATGCGGAAGGGCCGCTACCTCGGCCAGCCCGCCTTCCCCTTCGTCCCCGGATACGACCTCGTGGGACGTGTGCTGGCCGTCGGCGACGATGGCGACCGGAGCCTGCTCGGCAAGCGCGTCGCCACCCTGACGAAGACGGGCGCCTGGGCGAGCCACTCGCTCGTCGCCGCCCGCGACAGCATCCTCGTCCCCGAGGGCGTCAGCTCGGAGGACGCCGAGACCGTCGTCGTGAACGGTGTCACCGCCTGGCAGATGCTGCACCGCACGGCGCGGGTGCAGCCGGGCCAGACGATCCTCCTCTTCGGCGCGAACGGCGGTGTCGGCGGCATCCTCATCCAACTGGCGCGACTGCACGGCGTCCGGGTCATCGGCGCCGCCTCACCACGACACCATGAGGCCCTGCGTGCTGCGGGGGTCATCCCCGTCGACTACGCGGATCCGGCACTCGCCGAGCGCGTGCGCGAGCTGGCTCCCGACGGGGTCGACGCGGTGTTCGACAACGTCGGCGGGAAGACCACCCGCACGGCGTTCAGGCTCCTCGCGCGGGGCGGCTCGCTCGTGACCTACTCGATCATCTCGGTGGTGGGCGGTTCCGGCGCCCTCATGACCCCGTTCCTCAAGGCCATCGGGCAGGCCGTGCTGTGGTCCGCCCTCCCGAACGGACGCAGTGCGACGTTCTACGACCTGTGGGCGGGCCACCGGCTCCGTCCGGCCCGCTTCCGCCGCCACCTCGAGGCGGACCTCGGCGAGGTCTTCCGACTCCTCGAGCACGGCGAGCTCACGGCCAACATCGCAGCCCGGTTCCCGCTCGCCGACATCGTCCCCGCGATGGAACTCGCCGAGTCCCGGACGCTCAACGGGAAGGTCGTGCTGCACCCCTGAGCGTCGCCGGCAGCACGCGGTCGACGAGCTTGAGGAGCACGGCGAACACGATCGCGACGACGAGCACCAGCAGGGCGTTCCGCACGGCCCCCGGCAGACCGAGCTGGGTCACGTCGAGGAAGGGGTACGGGTACCACCCGGTGATCCCACCGCGGACGAAGGTGAACACCACCCAGGTGAGCGGCCAGATGAACGCCCAGGCGACCGTGCCCCAGGTGAACCGCGGGCGTGGGCCGAACACGAGCCACGCACCGAGCGTCAGCCACGGCGAGAGGTAGTGGAATCCGATCGTGATGACGAGCGCCCACCCGGTGAGGTTCACCTGCGGCGCGAGCACCACGGCGTAGACGATGCCGGTGATGACGATGCTGAGCAGGGCGTCGAGTCGCGCGACCCGCCAGAGCCGTCCGTCGCGGAGCGGATCGATGGCGAGGAGGACGGAGACCGTGAGCACGATGAGGTTGCTGAGGATCGTGAAGGCGCTGAAGATCCTGGCGAAGCGGGTCGCCAAGCCGACGGACATGTCCACCCCGCCCGAGCGGGCGTCGGCTCCGCCGGTGATGACGAGGACGATCTGGATGACGAGCGAGATCGCGATGATGACGGCGATCAGCAGGTACACCACACGACTCGTGGCGAGGGCCGCGGCGGACGGCGCGCGCTCGGCGGGCTGGACAGGGGAACGCACCCGACAACCCTAACCAGCGCCTGGCACCCGTTCCTCCGTAGCGACCGGGCTTGCGCTCAGGCGAGCAACGGCAGCCTGCCGACGATGCGGTCCACCCGGTTGCGGGGGCCGACGAGTGCGACCGCCAGCGGGGCGAGGGCCGCGGACGGCGTCTCGGCGACCGTCTCCCGGTACTCGTCGTACACCCGCGTGAGCTGTGCGGCCTCCGGTATGTCGACGACGAGCACCCCCTCAGAGCCCGCCGCCTTGCTCCGGATCGCCGTCAGCTGCTCGACCGCCGCGGCGAGCACACTGCATCCCGCCCAGGGCAGGCCGACATGGGTCGAGCCGTCGGCGTCCACGGCGTCGGGACCGAGCAGGCCACTCACCCCGGCACCGACGGCTGCGGCGACGCAGGCGACGGCGTTCACGGCACGGCCCGCGGGAACGCCCTCCCGGACGACGACGACCCATTTCAGGCGCGCGGACCGCGTGGGTGCGGCCGTGTCGATCTCCTCCGGCGTGAAGCCGACGCGTTGCTCTTCCGTCATGTCTCTCCCTGATGTCGTGCGTGGAACGGGCAACAGGCTATGACGATCGACGCAGGCCTGGGTTCCAGGCCGTACGTCGTACGGTGATGCTGCGAGAATCGACCACATGGACGAACTTGATACGGCGATCCTGCGCGAACTGCAACGCGATGCACGACGCACCAACCGCGACATCGCGGCGGCGGTCGGCGTCTCCCCCACCACGGCACTGGACCGGACGCGCGGGCTCTTCCGCCGAGGCGTCATCCGCGGTGCGCGATTGGACGTCGATCTGCCGTCCATCGGTCGCTCGGTCCAAGCGCTCATCGCGATCCGCATCCGACCGCCGTCGCGGGTCAACATCGACGCGTTCCGCAGCTGGGCGATCACCCTGCCGGAGACCATCGCCGTCTTCGTCGTGTCCGGCAACGAGGACTTCCTGCTCCAGGTCGCCGTGGCCGACAACGACGCACTCTACGCGTTCGTGATCGACAAGCTCACAGAGCGTGAGGAGGTGGCCGACGTCCGCACGAGCGTCGTGTACGAACACGTCCGGCCCCAGGTGGTGTCGCCGGCCCAGCCGTCCGACTGAGGAAGCGCTCCGCGGAACGCTAGCGCGCGTGCTCCTCGATGAAGGCCCGCACGTCGGTGATCTCGGCCTGGTCGATACCGTGCGCGAGACCGGGATAGGTCCGTTCGGTGAGCGTGGTGTGCAGCGGCAGCCAGGCCGCGGCGC
This sequence comes from Plantibacter sp. Leaf314, assembly GCF_001423185.1. NCBI lineage: Bacteria > Bacillati > Actinomycetota > Actinomycetes > Micrococcales > Microbacteriaceae > Plantibacter > Plantibacter sp. Leaf314. The sequence goes on from NZ_LMOB01000001.1 coordinate 1,770,305, forward strand.
GCGCGACGGCCGGCTCGGCGATGACCCGGTCCTCGAGACCACGTCCCCAGAACACCGCGGGCTTCGTGGCGGCGAGCACCTCGTCGCCTGGCTGCGGGGCGCTCAGCACGAACCCGGCGAGGATCACCGGAGCCACGACCCGCTCAGGCCGCGTGCGGAGCAGCTGCGAGGCCATGAAGCCGCCCTGCGAGAAGCCGATCGGCACGACGCGCGCCTCGGCCGGCACGTGCTCGTCGATCCAGCCCCAGACCTCGTCCGTCGCGCGGGCGATCGGCTCCGGGTCCGGGTTGCCGGGCGTCGTGATCTCGAACCACGCGGCACCGCCGTGGCCCATGTCGAGCGGCGCGCGCAGCGACGCCCACGGCATCCCGAGCGCGAGCGGCTCGACGAGCCCCGTCAGATCGTGTTCATGGGAGCCGTAGCCGTGGAGGAGCACGGCGACGGTCGGCGCGGATGCGGCGGTGCCCACCCAATCGGCGGATCGGACGTCGCGCAGGGTGGTGGTCATCGGGACAGCAGCTCCTCGGTCGAGAGGTCGGGCAGGGCGACGGTGACGCGCGTGCCCCACGGGTCGGACACGCTCACGGACCGGCCGTCCGCGTCGAACGGGATGGCGTGCGAACGCAGTCGTGCGGTCAGCGTATCGAGGTTCGCGAGGTCGGGGACGGTGATGGCGACATCCCCGAGGCCGAGCGCGGCCGCCCGCGGACCGGCACCCTGGCTGTTCCACACGTTCATCGCGATGTGGTGGTGGTATCCGCCGGCGGAGGCGAAGACCGCACCGGGGTACTCCGTCTGCGTCGTCTCGAAGCCGAGGGCGTCGACGTAGAACGCCCGGGCCGTCGCGAGGTCGCCGACCTGCAGGTGCACGTGGCCGACGGCGCCGGCGCGGGAGGGGCCGGCATCGAGGGCGTCCTCGGTGAGGTGCCGCTGCAGGTAGGCGTTGGGATCGAGGTACGTCGTGGTCATGGCGATCTGGTCACCGGACCGCACCCAGGTGCTGCGCGGGCGGTCCGTGTACAGCTCGACGCCGTTACCCTCGGGGTCGGTGAAGTAGAACGCCTCGCTCACGAAGTGGTCGCTGGATCCGACGAACTGGCCACGAGGGTCCTGCGCGGCGCGGTACACCGTCGCCGAGAGGCTCGCCTCGTCCTCGAAGAGGAACGCGGTGTGGAAGAGACCGGCCTGACGGCGGTCCACGGCAGGGAGGTCCGGTGTGTGCACGAGACGCACGAGCGGGGTGTCGCCGCGCCCGAGGGCCCGGTGCACCTCACGAGCCCGACTCCGCTCCTCCAGCGGCTCCATCGCGAACGCGTTGGCGTAGTACCCGGACATGAGGTCCAGATCACCGACGCGCAGCGTGACCGCACCCATCGTCGTCTCCGGGGCGAGCAGTCGCTCGTCGAGCACAGTGGACATGCGATCTCCGTTCGGTGGTGCGGCGATGCGCACGGGTCGATATTACTTGTAGGTATAACCATTTGGAGGCGGCGATATTCCGAATCGCCGGACACGCCTGTCAAGCCCTTGCCTCGCGCGCGCGAGGGGTGTGGGCTGGAGGACCACAACGAGAAGAGTGCTGACATGACCGATGCCAGAAGCGCGGCGGACCGCAGACGGAGTCGCCGCGGACTTCCCCCGATGAAGACCCTCCTCACCGATCTCCGCGAGGACGTCGTCCGCCTCGTCACCGGCGAGATCGCCCTCTTCAAGGCCGAGATGACGAAGAAGGCGAAGGACCTCGGGATCGGGGCCGGCCTGCTCGTCGCAGCACTCGTGCTCGTCCTCTTCGGATTCGGGACCCTGATCGCTGCGGCCGTCCTCGGCCTCGCGACCGTCCTCCCGGCGTGGTTGGCCGCGCTGATCGTCGGCGTCGTCCTGATCCTCGTCGCCGTCATCCTCGCCCTCGTGGGCGTCAAGAAGCTCAAGGCCGGCGCCAAGCCCGTCCCGGAGCGCAGCGTCGAAGCCCTCACCGGCGACCACGTCGCCGACCAGCCGCACCACGACTCGAAGCACGACCGCAAGGAGGCCGCAGCATGAGCGACCAGGACCTCACCCGCCCCACCCCGCCCGAGGGCGCCGGCCTGAACAGCCTCCAGCTCGAGGTCGAGGAGACGCGGGAGCACCTCGCGCAGACGCTCGACCTCCTGTTCCGCAAGTTCGACGTCCGGACCGCGGTCGCCTACCACCTCCGGACCACGGCGATCGTCGTCGCCTCGGTGGCCGTCGTCGGCGCCGGTGTGCTGCTGTGGCGCGCGAACCGGGGGCACCGTGTCTGAGAGCACCAAGCAGGGCCGTGAGCGCAGCGACGCGAGCCAGCCGGACGACCCGGAGAACCGGAACGCGGACGACGGCGAGGAGACGATGCTGCCGCAGCGCGTCCCGGTCCCGAAGGGCTACGTGCTGAAGCGCACGCTGCACTCCTTCCTCTCCAACCAGTGCACCGACCTGGCCGCAGGACTCACCTACTTCGCGATCCTGTCGCTCTTCCCGGCGGTCCTCGCGCTCGTCTCGATCCTCGGCTTGTTCGGGCAGAGCCGCAGCGGCACCGACGCCCTCCTCGAGATCGTCGGCAACCTCGCGCCGGGCGACAGCCTCGGCTTCCTCACGGACGCGGTGAACCAGTTCGTCGAGTCGCCCGCCATCGGCTTCGCCCTGATCGCCGGTATCGCCGGTGCCATCTGGTCGGCCTCCGGCTACGTCGGCGGGTTCGGGCGCGCGCTCAACCGCATGTACGGCGTGGAGGAGGGCCGCACCATCTGGACCCTGCGGCCCACGCAGCTCATCGTGACCCTCGTGGTCCTGCTCGTCGTCTCGGTGATCGCGATCGCGCTCATCGTCTCCGGCCCGGTCGCCCAGGCCATCGGGCAGGCGGTCGGCCTCGGCGAGACGGGCCTCACCGTCTGGTCGATCGCGAAGTGGCCCGTCATGGCCGCGGCGCTCGTCTTCGTCCTCGCGGTGCTGTACTCGGCCACGCCGAACGTGAAGCCGGCCAAGTTCCGCTGGATCAGCATCGGGGCGCTCGTCGCCCTCCTGATCCTGCTCGTCGCCTCGCTCGGCTTCGGGTTCTACATCGCGAACTTCAGCAACTACGACGCCACCTACGGTTCGCTCGCCGGCATCGTGATCTTCCTGTTGTGGATCTGGATCGCGAACCTGGCGCTGCTGTTCGGCGCCCAGCTGGACATCGAGATCCAGCGCGGCCGTCAGCTCGCGGCGGGGGTCGCGGCGGAGACCGAGCTGCAGCTCCCCCTGCGGTCGGACGCCGCCATCAAGGCCGTGGCCGAGCGTGACGCCAAGGACGTCCTCGAGGGCCGCCGGGTCCGCCGAGCGGCAGACCGCGCGGACTGAGCAGGACCTCCACGAGCAGCGCGCCCCACACGACGAAGCGCACGGCCCCGAGGGACCGTGCGCTTCGTCGTGTCGCCGACGCTTACGGCGTGGGCATGCCGCCGTTGACGTTGAGCGTCTCACCGAGCACGTAGCTCGACTCCGCCGACGCCAGGAACACGTACGCGGGGGCGAGCTCGGCCGGCTGGCCCATGCGGCCGAGCGGGGTGTCCTCGCCGAACTCGGCGATCTTGTCCTGCGGCTGACCGTCGGACACCTGGAGCGGCGTCCAGATCGGCCCCGGTGCGACCGCGTTGACGCGGATGCCCTTCGGCGCGAGCTGCTGGGCGAGCGCCTTCGTGAAGGCGTTGATGGTCGCCTTCGTCGACGCGTAGTCCACGAGGATGTCCGACGGCGAGTACGCCTGGATCGACGTGGTGTTGATGATCGACGAACCGGCCGGCAGGTGCGGCAGGGCGGCCTTCGTGATCCAGAACATCGCGTAGACGTTGGTCTTGAAGGTGTCGTCGAACTGCTCGTCCGTGAGGGTGGTGAGGTCCTCGTTGAACTTCTGCTTGCCGCCGTTGTTCACGACGATGTCGAGGCCGCCGAGGCCTTCGACGGTCTTGGCGACGAGGTCGCGGCAGTAGGCGGGGTCGCGCAGGTCGCCCGGGAGGGTGAGCACGGTGGCGCCGGCCTCGCGGACGATGCCCGCGATGCGCTGCGCGTCCTCCTCCTCCTCGGGGAGGTAGGAGAGCGCCACGGAGGCGCCCTCGCGGGCGTAGGCGATCGCGGTGGCGGCACCGATGCCGGAGTCGCCGCCGGTGATGAGCGCCTTGCGGCCGGTGAGCCGCCCGGTGCCCCGGTAGCTCTCCTCGCCGAGGTCGGCCTTGGGGTCGAGCTCCGCGTCGAGCCCCGGCTCGGGCTGGTGCTGCTTCTCGGCGGAGATGTGGGCGTAGAGCTTCGCCGGGTCGGTGAAGGTGTACTGGTCGTCGGCCATGGTGATGGTCCTCTCGTTCAGTGTTCGGTCGGTGGGTGGTCTAGGTGGGTCAGGTCGGTGTGCCGGCGGGGGCGGCTGCCGAGCTTGATCGACGTCCGTAGGTGTTGACGGGTCGGCCGGTCGCCAGACCGTCGAACCGGAAGATGGCGCCGCTCAGCGGGGCGCGCTCGAGCTCGTCCTCGGAGAGGCCGTCGCGCGACGTGCCGACGAAGAGCGTCGAGAGCTCCGGCCCGCCGAAGGCGACGGAGGTGACGCCGGGCACCGGGACCGTGAGGCGGTCCTCGACGGCGCCGTCCGGTCCCCATCGGAGGACGGTTCCGGCTCCGGAGACGCCGTTCCAGAAGCGGCCCTCGGTGTCCAGGGCGAGCCCGTCGGAGTCGTAGTCGACGAGGAAGGCTTCGAGCGGTCCGAGACGTCCGTCCTCGCCGTAGGCGGCGCGGTAGACCGTCTTGACGGCGGTGTCGGTGAGGTAGAAGGTCCGCCCGTCGTCGGACCATTCGAAGCCGTTGGCGACCCCGAAACCGCCGAGGAGCGTGCGGAGCCCGGTGTCGTCGAGGAGGTACAGCGCCGCGTCAGGATCGCCGGTGGTGGTGTTCATCGATCCGACCAGGAAGCGTCCGAACGGGTCGACCTTCGCCTCGTTGCTCCGCATGCCGGCGTGCGCGTGGTCGATCCGTGCGACGGTCTCGGCGATGAGCCCGTCCTCGTCGAGGGTGACGATGCGATCACCGAGTGCGGCGATGTACCCGCTGCCGACGCGCGGCTGCACCGCGCTGAGGGGCGGAGGCAGCTCGGTGACGCGGTCGTCACTGCCGTCGACGGCTCCGTCGAGCGGGCCACGGTGGAGTGTTCCGGCAGCGATGTCGACCCACACGAGTTCGTCCGTGCGGGCGTCCCACCAGATGCTCTCGACGAGGATGGCGGGGGTGCCTCGGAAGACCTGCGGTTGAACATCCATCGCTGCAACGGTACGGATTCCGCGGGCTCCGACCCCGGGGCTTGCAATCCTGGAGCCGAGGGGTTACTCCCGTGCGCGACCGCGCGGGGCGAGGCTGATCGATGACCTCGCCGACCGTCAGCAGGGTTACTCCCGTGCGCGACCGCGCCCGACGCTACTCAGTCCTCGGCGGTGAGCTCCTTGATCGTCAGGGCCGTGTTGATGAGCGCGAGGTGGCTGAGCGCCTGCGGCAGGTTGCCCCAGTGCGCGCCGTCGGCCGGGTCGATCATCTCGGCGAGGATGCCCACGTCGTTCGTCATGCCGACGAGTTCGTCCATGGCGGCGATCGCTTCGTCGTGGCGGCCGACACAGGCGAGGGCGGACGCCCGCCAGAACGCGCACGCGACGAAGGTGAACTCCTCCTGCTGCACGCCCGAGTAGCGGTACAGCAGCGCGCCGTCCCCCAGCTCGGCCGTGATGGCGTCGATCGTCGAGGACATGCGCTCGCCCTGGTCGAAACCGCTCATCGCGTGGAGGAGCACCGAGGCGTCGAGGTCGTCGCTGCCCGGGTGCATGACGTAGGCCCCGCGCTCCTCCGACCAGCCGTGCTCGTCGATCCACTCGCGGATCCTCGTCTGCTCGGCCCGCCAACGATCGGCACTGCCCGCGACCTGACCGAGCTCCGCCAGGTGCACGGCGTCGCCGAGCGCCTGCCAGCAGCCCATCTTGGACGAGACGTAGTGCTCCTCGTCGGGCAGTTCCCACATGCCGGCGTCGCGGTTGCGCCACAGGTCGCAGGTGCGGTCGGCGACCTCGGCGAGCAGTCGTCCGGTCTCGACGTCGAGCACGTTGCCGGCGTCGACGTAGGTGCGGCAGATCGCGATGAGGTCCCCGTAGACGCCGAGTTGCAACTGCCCCTGGGCCGGGTTGCCGCTGACCACCGGGCCGATGCCGCGCCAGCCGGGGACGTCGTGCTCGACCACGCCGTCGGGCACCCCGCCCTCGAGGCCGTAGAAGATGTGGAGCTCCGGTCCGTTCTCACGGATGGTCCTGAGCAGCCACGAGACTGCGGCGTGGGTCTCCTCGCGGAGGCCGAAGCGGACGAGCGCGTGCGCGGTGTACGCGAGGTCGCGCACCCAGGCGAACCGGTAGTCCCAGTTCTTCGCCCCGCGGGGGTTCTCCGGCAGGGACGTCGTCGCCGCGGCGGCGATCGCGCCCGTCGGGCTGAAGATCAGCAGCTTGAGGGCGAGCGCGCTGCGCTGCACCTGTTCGGCCCACGGACCCTCGTAGGAGAACGCCCGCGACCACGCACGCCAGTTCTCGATCGTCCGGTCGATGCCGGCGTCGACGTTGGCCGGCACCGGGAGGTGGATGGGCTCACCGTGGGTGGCGACGACGATCAACAGGTGGCGGGAGTCCTCGCTCGTCGTGAACCCTCCGTCGAGTTCCGTGGCGCCGGATCCGGCCCCGTCGACCGGTGCTGCACCGTGCTCGTCCCCGACGACCGCGATCGTGGTGGCGCCGGAGCGGATGATCGGACCGCGGGTGCTGTCCTCGATCCACGGGGAGGCCGTGCCGAGTGCGGTCCCCGGTCGCACCCGCCACCGGAACTCGACACTGCCGGAGATCCCGTCGATACGACGCGCGAGCTCGGCCCACGGGAGGCGCCCCGCGATGCCGGTGACGAGGGCGTCGGTGATGGACGCCCGGCCGTGCTCGGTGGTGAAGGTCGTCCGCAGCACGTTGGTGTTGGCGACGTAGCGCCGCTTCACGGTGTATTCGCCGACGGGCTCGAGTTCGATGCACCCACCGGTGTCGTCGTCCACGAGCCTCGCGAACACGGGCATCGAACTGAGGTCGGGGATGGGCAACCAGTCGACCTGGCCTCGCATCCCGATGAGGGCGACGGTACGGCCGTCTCCGATCGGTGCGTACGAACGGAGGTCCTCGCCAGCTGCGGTCATGCACTTCACCCTACGAGCCGCGTCCCGGAATCGTCGGGGCTGGCGGGGCCCCCACGCGACTGCTAGCGCCGTCCGCCTCGCCCAGGTCGGGCGTCAACCCCTGGAGGCGGATCTCCCGGATCGGCTTGGGTGGAAAGACCGCACACCGCAGCATGCCGACATCCACAGCAGCACAGGGAGGAACACCATGAATCAGCCCGCTCAGCAGCAGCAGCCACCCGGAACCGAGGGAGCGCTCACGCCGCAGGCCGACCACGGCGAGACCAGCTATCAGGGCTCCGGCAAGCTCGAGGGCAAGGTCGCCATCATCACCGGCGGCGACAGCGGCATCGGCAAGGCCGTCGCCATCGCCTACGCGCGGGAGGGCGCCGACGTCGTCGTCAGCTACCTCGACGAGGACGAGGATGCGGCCGACACGGTCCGCTGGGTCGAGGAGGCCGGCCGGACCGCACTCAGCATCGGTGGCGACCTGACGAGCCCCGAGCACTGCCGTGAGATCGTCCGCGCGACGGTCGAGCGCTTCGGCAAGGTCGACATCCTCGTGAGCAACGCCGCGTACCAGATGACCCGCGAGAGCCTCGCCGAGATCCCGGACGAGGAGTGGGACCACACGCTCGCCACGAACCTGAGCGCGTTCTTCCACCTGAGCAAGGCCGCCGTCCCTCACATGGCACCCGGCTCCGCGATCATCGCGTCCAGCTCCGTGCAGGCCGACTCGCCGTCGCCACAGCTCATGCCCTACGCCATGACGAAGGCGGGCCTCGCGAGCATGACCGCGTCGCTCGCGCAGATGCTCGGTGGGGACGGGATCCGGGTGAACGCCGTCGCCCCCGGCCCCATCTGGACGCCGCTCATCCCGTCCACGATGCCGCCGGAGACGGTCGAGTCGTTCGGGACGGACACACCCCTCGGGCGTCCTGGACAGCCCGCCGAGGTCGCGCCGCCGTACGTGCTGCTCGCGTCGGACGAGGGCAGCTACATCTCGGGTGCCGTGGTCGCGGTCACGGGCGGCAAGCCGATCCTCTGACCGGTCCCGGGCCGACGGGACGCCTCATGCACGGCGTTCCGTCGGCTCCGGCCCGTCACTCCGCCTGGTCGGTCCGCTTCGAGCTCTCGACCTCGGCGTGGATGCGTCGGAGTGCGAAGAGCAGGTTCTCCCCGCCCGGGTCGTCGGCCGGGTCATCTGCCGATCCGGCGTCGGAGCCGGCCTGGTTCACCGCGTCGACGTGCGCCGACCTGACCGCCCGCCGCAGGGCGACGAGCGCCTGATCCGAGGTCTCGAGGGCCTCCGGCAGCCGTTCGTCGTCGATCGCGGCGTCGACGAGGTCGGCGGCTGCGTCCAAGGCGTCGGCGAGCGTCGCACGCACCTCGGTGCCGAGCCGCACGGGCACGGGGATCCCCCACAGGGCGGCGCGGAGCGCGTCGCCGAGCTCCACCACGGCGGGGGCGATCCGCTCGAGCGCCTCCAGTGCACCCTGGTCGCCGCGGAAGTCGTGCTTGTTCCACCTGGTCCTCGGGTTGGCGCGACGACTCTCCGCCGCGTCGCGCACGAGTCCCCTGGCAGCGTCGGTGTCGTGCCGCAGCGACGTCACGGACCGCTCCCACGGCGGTGGGTCGTCGGCCGCCGGCTCCGTCTCGGACGACAGGGTCGTCGACATGGTCCGGAGCGCGTCGACCATGCGGCCGCGCGCCGCGGCGATGCCCGCGGCCGACTCCCGGACGAACAGCGGCGGCATGATGAGCAGGTTCACGAGCAACCCGACGAGCACGCCGAGCGCCATCTGCACGAGGTAGCCGAGCGAGAAGTCGTTCGCGTTGGCGCCGCCAATGATGATGACGAAGAGGGCGGCGATGGGCACGTAGTCGCGTCCCTGACCGAGGCCGGGCAGACCGGCGAGGATCGTCCCGAGCCCGACGGAGAGGGCGACGGACACCCAGCCCGGCGCCGGTGAGACGATGAGCGCCCAGGCGAGGCCGATGCCGAGTCCCAGCCCGATGAGGGTCTGGAGGCTCGACCGGACGGAGTCCATGAGCGTCGGCGTGAGGCTCACGAGCGCGCCGAGCGGCGCGTAGTAGGAGAAGTCGCCGAGCTCGCCGGGGATGAATCCGCCGAGGAACCAGGCGGCCGTCGCGGCGATGGCGGTCTTCAGCGCGAGCATCAGCCGCCAGGGGCGGAGTGCGGGCGTGATCCAGGCACCGAGCCGCTGCCGGGGTGTGCGGATGCTCCCCGTGCTCGTCTCGCGGGCCATCACCGGTTCATCGCTCATCACAGCCGCCATGCTGGTCTCGCCCCGTCAGGGCGTCAACCCCCACCCGTCGATCAGCTCCGCGGCCTAGCGTTGGTGTCGTCATCTCCGATGGCGACAACCAGGAAGGAAGCGAACATGACGAACGCATCTGCATCATCCTCACGTCCCGACGCGGAGGAGATCCCCGACGGCTCGAGCTCCGACGGCTCCGAGTCCACCGATGGTGAGGACACGGCCTCGGGCGGCGGCGCCGAAGACGAGTAGTCGCTGAACCTGGCCGCACGACCTCGGGTGGCGGCGTCCGAAGACGAGTGATCGTCTCCGGACGCCGCCCGTGGTCATCGACTCCGGGTCACCGTGCGGTTCTCCGCGCTGATCATCCACGCGAACTGTTCCAGCTGCTGGATGATCGCGTGCAGGATGTCCGCGCTGGTCGGGTCCTCCTCGTCGACGTCGTCGTGGACACGACGCATCGTGCCGACGGTCGCCTCCAGGCGGACGGTGATCAGGTCGATCGTCTCGGCCGTGTCGATCTCACCCTGCGGGTACTCGGGCAGCGTGGTCGTCTCGGCGACGATGTCGCTCCGGCCGTCCGGCACGGCGTGCAGGGCGCGCATGCGCTCGGCGACGGTGTCGCTGAACTCGCGGGCCGCGTCGATGATCTCATCGAGCTGCAGGTGGGTGTCGCGGAAGTTGCGTCCGACGACGTTCCAGTGGGCCTGCTTGCCCTGGATCGACAACTCGATCAGGTCGACGAGGACCGCCTGCATGTTCTCGTCGAGGGCCTTCGACGCGACGAACCCCTTCTCCGCGTTCTGACGGCGGGTGGGCTTCGCGCCGGTTCCTCCGGGAGCCGATCGGGTCGTGCTGGTCTTCTCTGCTGTTGCCATGGTTTGGCACCTCCTCCAGGGGAGGGTACGCACCTCGGCTGAGGATGTCGGGCCCCTTGACACGACCTCCCGATCGTTCCAGTCTCACCCGTACGTGGGCATCGCGCGGGAACCCGATGGGCACTGGCTGGGAATTCACGGCCTGGAGTCTTATGGTGAAGCATCACATCGCGCGGGACTCCGCGCGACGCACGATGAGGAGAGCACGACCCGCCATGGGAAAACTGATCTACGGTTCCGAGGTCTCGATCACGTTCGAGGATCGGCTGCTGGCGCACCTGCAGTTCGTCATCGGAGGCAAGCTCCGGCGGAACGAGGCGTTCTACTTCGGGTGGAAGGACGACCCGCGGGCCGGCGACGGACGCAGTGTGATCTGGATCCACCCCTCGGTGCCGTTGCGCTTCAAGTACTCGGGCAGCGTGCCGATCGACCTCAACCGCGCGTGGATCGACGCGTTGAACGTCACGGCGAACTCGGCGCACGGCCTGTCGGTCATCGCCGAGCCCGCTCCGAACCGGACAGGACAAAACGCATGAGCCGTATGGAGATCGTCTACCAGGGACTCCCGTATTCCATCGCCGTCGAAGACCCGGACGCGTTCCGCGCCGAGGTCCTCGAGAGCATCGCCTCCGGAACGTTCCGCTGGCTGCAGGTCGATCGCGGTGAGGGGCAGCTCGAGCCCATCAATCTGCTCGTCGGCCCCGGCATCGGCATCGCCATGGGCACGCCCGACGGTGAGTCCCAGGACACACCGTCCTCGGCGCTCTCCGAGGGACAGGATTCCGACCCGCTGTCCTGACCGCATCGCGGAGCAGACACGCATAGCGCAGCCGGCCCCCGGAAATCAACAGTTCAGGGCGACGATTTCAAGCTTCCTAGACTTGTCCGGCGGACATTGAAGTGGGTCTCCAGGCTGGCCGCTCGACACCGACGCATCTCGTCGTGTCGACCGTCGGAGGTCCGGAGAAGGGCAGACACCATGGGCGCGATCGTGTACGGAACGGGCGAGAACCGTTTCCACCTCGAAGACCGGATGCTGGCTCATGTGAAGACCATCACCCTCATGAAGTTGCGCCGGAACGAGTCGTTCTCGGTGACGTTGCGCGACACCTCGACGGAGCGCGGCCGGGTCACGCTCTGGCTGCACCCGTCGATCCCGCTGCAGTTCAGCTTCGAGTCGGATGAGACGTTCGAGATGGACCGCCCGCTGTTGGAGGACCTCATGCACGGCGCCAACGGCGGCGAGGTCACGGTCCGCGCGGACGTCGAAGAGCTGGCCTGACCGACCGCGCAAGCGGCACGAAGCCGCCCCGACGGGACGCACGAAACAGGAGGGACTTCGTGCGGACCGGCGGGGCGGCTTCGTGCTGTCCGAGCGAGTGGCCGCAGCGCCTCAGTCCTCGACGGTGAAGCGGACCGACCGCAGCGCTTCGGCCCGTGACGAGCCACCGACGCGCAGTTCGAACTCACCGGCCTCGACCACGCGGCGACCGCGGGCGTCGACGATCGTGCACTCGGCGACCGGCAGCTCGATCGTGATCACCGCGGTCTCCCCCGGCTCGACGGAGACCTGACGGAACGTCTTCAGTTCCTGGTCCGCCCAGCTGACCGAGGTGACGAGGTCGCTGACGTACACCTGGACCGTCTCGAGCACGGGACGGGTCCCGGTGTTCCGCACCTCGATCTCCGCGCGCACGGTGTCCGTGCGGGTGTGGACGATCCGGTCGAGGCGCGGCTCCCCGTACTCGACGGTCGAGTACGACAGGCCGTCGCCGAACGCGAACGCCGGGTCCTGGGTGAGGTCGGCGTATCGGTCGCCGTGCTGGCCGCGGATCTGGTTGTAGTACGTCGGCTGCTGGCCGGCATGCCGGGCGAACGAGATCGGGAGGCGTCCGGTCGGCTCGATCAGGCCGAGCAGGAGTTCGGCGATCGCTCGACCACCCTGCATGCCGGGGCTCGCGGCCCACACGATCGCGTCCGCCGCGAGCGCTGACGGCGGCAGGACGAGCGGCTTGGAGGCGAGCAGCACCACCACGAGCGGCTTCCCGGTGGCGGCCAGGGCGTCGAGGAGGGCGATCTGGCCGCCGACGAGTTCCAGGGTCGCGGTGGAGCGGCCTTCGCCCACGAGTTCGATCCGGTCGCCGACCACGGCGACCACCACGTCGGCCTGCTCGGCCTGGGCGACGGCTTCCGCGATGAGTGCCGCGTCCGGTTCGGCCGGGGTGACGAGCGGTGGACGGGGTTGTCCGTCGGGGAAGGTCGCTCCGGTCGGATCCGGTGAGAGCGTGAGGATGTCGGCCCCGAACGCGGTCGTGACCGTGCTGCCGGCCGGGGTCGCCGCACGCAGGCCGTCCAGCACGGTCGTGATCAGCTCCCGCGGCTGGCCGTCGGGCAGCCACCCCGCCTGACCGGAGTTCCCGGCCCAGTCACCCAGCTGCATCTGCGCGTCGTCCGCGAGTGGGCCGACGACGGCGATGCGGACGGGTCCGGCCTCGGTCTCGGCGTCGGCGATCGCCCGTCCGGCCTCGTCGGCACGGTATCCGCCGTTGATCGGCAGGACGCCCTCGTTGCGGAGCAGGACGAGCGAGCGACGGGCGGTCTCGAGGTTGAGCTCGGTGTGTGCCGGCGAACCGATCACCGCGAGTTGCTCGGCCGGGTCCGGGTGCCGTGGGTGTTCGAAGAGCCCGAGGGCGAACTTCAGCGTGAGGATGCGACGGACGGCGCGGTCGAGGTCGGACTCCTCGAGCATGCCGCGGTCGAGTGCTTCGAGGGCGCCGTCGAAGAAGCCCGGCGTGTTCATCACCATGTCGTTGCCGGCGCGGACGGCCGCGGCGGAGGCGTGGACGTGGTCGGGGCTCACGTGCTGCTCCCACACCATGCGTCCGACGTTGTCCCAGTCGGTGATGAGCGTCCCCTCGTAGCCCCACTCGTCGCGGAGGACGTCGTTCAGCAACCATTCGTTGACCGTGATCGGGACGCCGTCGATCGACTGGTAGCCGAGCATGAAGCTGGCGCACCCCTCGCGGGCGACACGCTCGAAGGGTGGCAGGAACCAGGACCGCAGCTTGCGCGGCGAGATGTCGGCCTCGCTCGCGTCCCGGCCGCCCTGCGTCTCGGAGTACCCGGCGAAGTGCTTCGCGGTGGCGAGGATGGCGGTCGGGTCCGTGAGCCCGTCGCCCTGGTAGCCGCGGACCATCGCCGAGGCGAGCTCGCCGATGAGGAAGGGGTCCTCACCGAAGGTCTCCCCCACCCGCCCCCAGCGGAGGTCGCGGGCGATGCAGAGCACCGGCGAGAACGTCCAGTGCACCCCGGTGGCGGCGACCTCGACGGCGGTGGCCCTGGCGACCCGTTCGAGCAGCCCGGTGTCCCAGCTGGCGGCCATGGCCAGCTGCGTCGGGAAGATCGTCGCGCCGAGGTGGAAGGAGTGGCCGTGGATGCAGTCCTCCCCCACGATCAACGGGATCTGGAGTCGCGTGCGCCTCGTCAACGCGTGCGCCGTGGCGAGCCGCTCGGGCGAGGCGTGCAGGATCGACCCCACCTGGGTCTCGAGGACGTGTGCCTCGATGTCGTCGCGCGCGTCGAGCTGCATCATCTGCCCGACCTTCTCGCGCACCGTCATGCGGCCCACGAGGTCGTCGACCCGCGCGGCGATCGGCAGGGACGCGTCGAGGTAGCGGGCGGTCTCGGTCTTCATCGTTCGGTCACTCCAGGGCGTTCGGGGTCGGTCGTGTCGGTCGTATTCATCGTGCCGCTCCGTGCTGCAGGTTCGGTGCGGACGGCGGTGACGCTCGCCCCCGGCTTGATGCCGCGCTTCCGCAGCGCCCTGGCACGTTCGCCCGCCGACCGCAGTCGTGGGTTGACGTACTCGTCGATGCCGAAGTTGATGAGCGACAACGCGACGCCGAGGAGTGCGATGCACACACCGGCGGGCACGTACCACCACCAGAAGTCGGGGAAGGCGCCGTTCTGCTGCGCCCAGAACAGGATGGTGCCCCAGTTGAGGTTGGTGATCGGGATGACGCCGATGAAGGCGAGCGTGGTGAGGCCGAGGACCGCCGCGGTCACCGTGCCGACGAAGCTCGACGCGATGATGGCGGTGAGGTTCGGCAGCATCTCGACGGTGATGATCCGGAAGAGGGACTCGCCGTTCGCCTTCGCCGCCTGGACGAAGTCCCGGTTCCGCAAGGACATCGTCTGGGCGCGGAGGACCCGGCCGCCCCACGCCCACCCGGTGAGGGCGAGCACGCCGGCGATGAGGAAGAGGCTCGGGTCGTCGTACTGCGATGCCACGATGATCATGAGCGGGAGGCCGGGGATGACGAGGAACACGTTCGTCAGGGCCGACAAGGACTCGCTCGTGAACCCGGACACGTACCCGGCGGTCACACCGATGGCGACGGCGATGATCGTCGCGAAGATCCCGGCCAGGAACCCGACGACGAGGACGCCGCGGGTGCCGTAGACGAGCTGGCTGAGGACGTCCTCGCCCATGTGGGTGGTCCCGAGGAGATGGGCCGCTGACGGCGCCTGGCGCAGCGCGGTGAAGTCCTTCTCGAGCGGTCCGTAGGGCGCGATGAGATCGCCGAAGATCGCGACGAGGACGAAGAACCCGAGGATGCAGAGGCCGGTGATCGACTTGCCGTTGCGGAACATCGCGAACGACGCTCCGAACCTGGCGCCGAACGAGCGGCCCCTGGGCGACGGCTTCGGCGCCTCCGCGGTGGCGAGGGCCTCGGTGGTGACGGCCTGGGTGGTGGGGATGGTCATGTCAGGACTCCATCTGGCGGGTGCGGGGGTCGAGCACCGCGTAGGCGACGTCGGCCAGGATGTTCGCGACGAGGACGGTGAGGGTGATGACGAGGAACAGGCCCTGCATGAGCGGGTAGTCCTTCGCCGTCGTGGCGTCGAGCAGGAGCTTGCCGACGCCCGGGTAGGAGAAGACCATCTCCATGACGATGGTCCCGCCGACGATGAAGCCGAGCGAGAGCGCGAAGCTCGACAGCTGCGGCAGCATCGCATTGCGGGCGGCGTAGTCCACGAGCACCCGGCGGGTCGGGAGGCCCTTCGCCTGCGCGACCGTGACGTAGTCCTCGTCGAGCACGGTCACCATCATGTTGCGCATGCCGAGGATCCACCCGCCGAGCGAGGCGAGCACGATCGTCGCCGCGGGGAGGAAGCCGTGGGCGATCACCTGCCCGATGAAGTCGAGCGTGAACTCCGGTCTCGACCCCTTGCCGTAGGCGTGCGAGGCGGGGAACCAGCCGAGCAGGGTGGAGAACACGGCGATCGCGATGAGCCCCATCCAGAAGTACGGCACGGTGGAGAAGAAGGTGGACAGCGGGACGATGAAGTCCGCCTTGCTCCCGCGTCGCCAGCCGATGAGGGCGCCGATCGACGTGCCGAGCACGAAGGAGAGGATCGTCGCGATGCCGACGAGCCCGACCGTCCAGGGCAGTGCCGCAGCGATCACGTCGGTGACGGGTGCGAGTCCCTTCGAGAAGGACCGGCCGAGGTCGCCCGAGAAGAGCAGCCGCCAGTAGTCGAGGTACTGCTCGAGCATCGATTTGTCGGCGTCGAGGCCGAACAGGGTGCGGAGCGAGTCGGCGGCCTCGGGGCTGATGCGGCCCTGGTTCTTCGCGATGTACGCCGACACCGGGTCGCCCTTGAGCATCCGTGGCAGGAAGAAGTTGATCGTGATCGCGGCCCAGGCGGTGAACGCGTAGAAGGCGGCGCGGCGGAGGAAGAAGGTCATGCGATGGTCTCCGTTCCAGCGAAGTGGCGGTCCGGGTCTGGTGACGCGTTGCGGAGCGCGAGCGTGTACGGGTGCTGGGGGCGGAGGATGACGTCGTCGGCCGGACCGCGCTCGACCACTTCGCCGTGGTGCAGGACCATGATCTCGTCGCTGAAGTGGCGTGCCGTCGCGAGGTCGTGCGTGATGTACAGGACCCCCAGCTGCGATTCGCGCTGCAACTCGGCGAGCAGGTTGAGGACCCCGAGTCGGATGGAGACGTCGAGCATCGAGACGGGTTCGTCGGCGATGAGGAGGGAGGGCCGCGAGGCGAGCGCGCGGGCGATGGCGACCCGCTGCCGCTGGCCGCCCGACAGCTCGTGTGGCCGCCGGTCGATCGTGCCGGCGGGGTCGAGCTGCACGCGCTCGAGGAGGCGGTGCACCTCGTCTTCGAC
The DNA here is from genome assembly GCF_001423185.1 of Plantibacter sp. Leaf314. Taxonomy (NCBI): domain Bacteria; kingdom Bacillati; phylum Actinomycetota; class Actinomycetes; order Micrococcales; family Microbacteriaceae; genus Plantibacter; species Plantibacter sp. Leaf314. Next base: position 1,786,858 of record NZ_LMOB01000001.1, read on the forward strand.
CTCCGCCTCCGGCACGACGTGGTCGAGGCGCAGCGGTCGCTCCAGGTGATGCCGGATCGTGTGTGAGGGGTTCAGCGAGGCGAACGGGTCCTGGAAGACCATGCGGACCTGCTGCCGGTAGCGGCGGAGCGCGCGACCGCGCCGTGGGATGGCCTTCCCGTCGAGCAGGATGTCGCCACTCGTGGCCCGTTCCAACTGGGTGAGGATCTTCGCGATCGTGGACTTGCCGCTGCCGGACTGCCCCACCAGTGCGAGGGTCTGGCCGGAGCGCAGGGTGAAACTGACGTCGTCGAGCGCGAGCATGTGGCCGGAACCGCGCACCCGGTAGCGCTTGGAGACGTGGGAGAACTCGAGGGTGGTCATGCGGTCACTCCGGTCTGTGCGCCGCGGACGAAGTCGCCGCGTTCGCCGGTGAGGCTCGGGAAGGAGGCGAGGAGTTTCCGGGTGTACGGGTCCTGCGCCTGGCGGTAGATGCGCTCGGCCGTGTCGATCTCGACGAGGCGGCCGGCGCGCATGACGGCGATGCGGTCGGAGATCTCGAGGAGCAACGGGAGGTCGTGGGTGATGAAGATGACGGAGAAGCCGAACTCGGTCCGGAGCTCGGAGATCTGCTGCAGGATCTCCCGCTGGACGAGCACGTCGAGCGCGGTGGTCGGCTCGTCCATGATCATGAGCTGCGGTTTCAGGGCGAGCGCCATCGCGATCATGACCCGCTGGCGCATGCCGCCGGAGAGTTCGTGCGGGTAGGACTTCAGCCGGTCGCGACCGACGCCGACGATGTCGAGCAGCTTGCCGGCCTCGTCGCGGCGCTCGGGCCGGGTCATCCGCCGGCGGTGGGTGGTGAAGACGTCGTCCAGCTGGCGGCCGATGGTGGTCACCGGGTTCAGGGCGTTCATCGCGCCCTGGAACACCATGGAGGCCTTGTCCCAGCGGAACGCGCGCATCTCCTCCTCGCCGAGCGTGCCGAGGTCGATGTCCTCGCCCGACTCGTCGTGGAAGACGGCGCTGCCACCCGTGATGACGGCCGGTGGTTTGAGGAGCCGTTGCAAGCCGTAGGCGAGCGTCGTCTTCCCACAACCGGACTCGCCGGCCAGGCCGAGGATCTCGCCGCGGCGAAGGGTGAGCGAGACGTCGCGCACGGCTTCGACGGGCGGTTCGACGTCGTAGGTGACGCTGAAGTTGGACACTGTCAGCAGGTCGTCGTTGGTCACTGCGTGAGTCCGTTCTGTGCTGATGAAAGAAGGCGCCGGACTGTCAACAGGTCGTCGTTGGTCACTGCGTGAGTCCGTTCTGTGCTGATGAAAGAAGGCGTCGGACTGTCAGCAGGTCGTCGTTGGTCACTGCGTGAGTCCGTTCTGTGCTGATCGCGGTGCATGCCGTTGCGCATGCGGGAGGTGACGGGCGGGGTGGATGAGCACCCCGCCCGTCGGTGTGCGGGTACCCCTACTTCGCGGCCTTGAGCTGCGTGAGGATGTACACGGCGGTCGGCTGCGTCGGGTCGGCCGGGGCGTACGGGTCGTCCTCGCTCGGCCACCCGGTGTAGTTGCGGGTGTTGTACGAGCCGATGAACGGGCGCGTGCCGATCGGCATCGCGGGGACGTCGGAGACGAACAGCTTCTGGACCGTCTCGAGGGCTGCGGCCCGCGTGGCGTCGTCCGTCGCGTTGGCGTAGGCCGAGAGGGCCGCGGTGGCCTCGGGGCTGTCGTAGCGTCCGAAGTTGAAGTCGGCGGCCTCACCCTCGGCGACGAGCCAGCGGCCGTCCATGATGTCGGAGTACAGGTCGTACGGCGTCGCGCCGGTGTCGGTCCAGTGCAGGATCGCCTGGAAGTCGCCGTCCGACTTCGCCGCCCACCAGGTGTCCTGGTCGGGGGTGTCGACGGTGGCGGTGACCCCGAGCGACTTCACCGAATCGGCGATGAGGCTGATGCCGGTGACGTAGTCGTTCCACCCCTGCGGGACGGACAGGGTGAAGGTGACGGCCTCGCCGGAGGGGTCGGTGAGCACGTCGTCGTTCCAGGTGTACCCGGCGTCGGTCAGGACCTGTTTCGCGGCCTTCGCGTCGACGGTGTAGTCCTCACCCTCGAATTCGGCGGGGATGAACGCGTCGCCGGCCGGGGTCGGCAGGCCGGTGATCGAGCTGAGCTCGGGGACGCCGCCCTCACGGGCGATCTGCTGGTGCTGTTCGCGGTCGATGACGAGGTTGACGGCCTGCCGGAAGGCGGGGTCGTTGAAGGGCTTCGTCTGCGTGTTCACGAACATCGCGTCGACGGCGAGACCGGCGGCCGCCCAGTAGACGTTGTGCTCCTTGTCCTTGTCGAGGTACGCGGACTGCACGTTCGGGATGAAGGCCTGCGCCCAGTCGGCGTCGCCGTTCGCGAGGGCCGTGGTGAGCGCCGTGTTGTCGTTGTACGAGACGTAGTAGAGCGTCGGCACGGCCGGCTGCTCGCCCCAGTAGTCGTCGCGGGCGGAGAGTTCGACGCTCTCGGTGCTGAAGCTCGTCAGCGTGTACGGGCCGGTGCCGACGGGCTCGGGGTTCTCGAAGGTGGCCGGGTCGTCGACGGACTCCCAGATGTGCTTCGGGACGATCTGCTTGAGGAGGACCTTGTCCTGCTTCACGAACATCGGGTTCGTGAACGAGAGGGTGACGGTGTCGCCCTCGGTCGCGACGCCGGTGAGGCCGAGGGCCGAGTTGTCGAGTTCCGGGTGGTCGATGAACTGCTGGAAGGTGAAGGCGATGTCGTCGGCGCTGAAGGCCTCGCCGTCGTTCCACGTGACGCCGTCGCGGGCGGTCAGGGCGACGGAGGTGTAGTCGTCGGTCCAGGCGATCTCGGACGCGAGCCACGGCTTGACCTCGGCGCTCGGGTCGACGAGGTTGACGATCGCGAGCGGCTCGAGGATCGCGTTGATGTACCCGAGCTTCATGGCGGATGAGTCGCCGACGTAGGGGTTGTTGGATTCGGTGGCGATCGAGCCGTCGGGCTTCGCGATCGTGAGCGCGGCACCCTCCTCGGGGCCGTCGCTCGACCCGCCGCCACCGGTGCATCCGGTGAGCAGCAGGGCTGTGGCCGCGAACGCGGCCAGCAGTGGGGTTCTCAGCTTCATCGCTTTCTCCTCTTGGGTGTGCGCTGCGGCAGTGCGGCGCAAGTCGGGATTCGGTGATAACTTACTGACCATTCAGTAAGTTGGCAAGCGCGGTATCCTCGCCGCATCGAGGCTCATCGCGGAACGGACGGCATGACGACTGTGAAACCACCCGGCACGGTGAAGAGACAACCGCAGCCCCGTCCCGCGACCGTCGCGCGGCGGGCGGAGGTCGTTCGGTCGGCGCTCGACGTCTTCGGCGCGAAGGGGTACGCGAACGGCACCCTCATCGACATCGCCGAGCTGGTCGACATGACGCCGGCGGGCATCCTGCACCACTTCGGGTCGAAAGACCAGCTGCTCCTCGAGGTGCTCAGCTACCGCGATGCGACCGACGTCGAGAACCTCGACGACCAGCACATCCCCGGCGGCATCGAACTGTTCAAGCACCTCATCCGCACGGCGGCGACGAACGCGCAGCGGGCCGGGATCGTGCAGGCGTTCGTCGTCCTGTCCGCGGAGTCGGTCACGGAGGACCACCCGGCCAGGCACTACTTCGACGACCGCTACCGGACCCTGCGACGTGAGATCGCCGAAGCGTTCCAGGCGGTGTGCGCTGAGCGCGGCGTCGACGCACCGGAGACGATCCATCGCGCGGCGGCGTCGATCCTCGCGGTCATGGACGGACTGCAGGTGCAATGGCTCATCGACCCCGCCGACGTCGACCTCGCCGAGACGAGTGCCTACGCCATCCGCGTCATCGTGGAGTCGGTGCTCGGCCAGGGGGCGCTGGACGACTGAGCCGGATTCGAGCAGCGCCGTGAGGCTCGCAGGGCTACCGTGAGAGGCAAACCACAGCCCCGAACGGAAGGACGTCGAGATGACTGAGCAGCAGTCGAGTACGAAGAGTGGATTCAGCGCTGAAGAACGCGCGGCGATGAAGGAGCGGGCGAAGGAGCTCAAGGCGGCGGCGAACCGCGAGGAGGCGTTGCAGGGTGTCGTCGACGCGATCGCGGACATGGAGGACGCCGACCGGGCGATCGCCGAGCCGTTGCACGAACTGATCATGGGTGGCGACTACGGTCTCGCCGCGAAGACCTGGTACGGCATGCCCGCCTACGTCGGCGCCGACGGCAAGGCGGTCGTGTTCTTCCAGGCTGCCGCGAAGTTCAAGGCACGTTACGCGACCCTCGGGTTCAACGACTCGGCGAAGCTCGACGACGGCGAGATGTGGCCGACCGCGTTCGGGATCACCGCGTGGAACGACGCCGTCGCGAAGCGGGTCACGGAGCTGCTGGCCAGAGCCGTCTGATCGGAGCGGCGCGCGGCGGGTTCCGACCGAATCTCGCTGACGAGCCCCGGTCACTGAGCTTGTCGAAGTGCTCACGGGATGCATCCCCACCCGCCCGGACTCGACGTCTGGAATGTCAGTGGTCCATGGTGGACTGGTGTCATGACCGAGACCACCACCGCGACCCGCGCGAGCGACGAGTACGCCGCGCAGCTCGCCGAGTTCTCGGATGAATATGCGGAGATCGGGCGACTCCGCGCCGTGCTCGACGCGCGTGAAGCGCGCCTGCTCGCGCGCTCCGCCGCCTATGCGGACGCGCTCGCGGACACGGTCGTCCCCGCCATCTACCCGCCTGCAGAACGGCGTGCACTGTCGCGCCGCTCGACGGGCGCGATGCTCGCGATGGCGACGCGTTCCTCGGAGCAGACCGTCCTGCACGCCACAGACGACGCCGAGCGCCTCGTCAACGAGGCACCGTCCGTGCTGGCTGCACTCGAGGCCGGCAGGATCTCCGGCCGGCATGCGCGGACGATCACCGACCAACTGCGCGAGGTCCCCAACGCCGGTCGCGCTTCGTTCCTCGCCGAGGTGCTCACGGTTGCGGAACGGTCCACGGTCGCACGACTGAAGAAGCGCGCGAAGGATCTCCGCGAGCGACTCCACCCAGAATCCATCACCGCGCGCGCCGTGCGTTCCGAGGCTGACCGCCGGGTGGAGTTCGAGGCGGCCTCGGACGGCATGGCGTGGGTGCACCTCTTCACCACCGCTCCGATCGCGCAGGGCATCGTCGAGCGCCTCGAGAGTGCAGCGGCGGAAGCACGTCGCGCTGGCGACCAGCGCACCTGCGGGCAGCTCCAGGCCGATGCCCTTGCAGCCCTCGCCCTCAGCGGCGTCACCCCGGATGACGTCGCCTCGAACGCCGTCCTCCCGCACCCGATCGAGGTCCAGGAACACATCAAGCCGACCGTGCAGATCACCGTCCCCGCGCTCAGCATGGCCGGTGTCTCCGATGCCCCCGCCACGCTCGACGGATACGGCCCCATCGATCCGGAGACCGCAGCCCGCATCGCAGTCAACGCACCCAGCATGACCCGCATCCTCGTCCAGCCCGAAACTGGAGCCGTCCTCTCCGTCGGCCGAGGCCAGTACCGAGTTCCCGCCGATCTGCAGCGCGCGGTCCGCCTTCGAGACGGCACTTGTCGTGCACCTGGCTGCGGGCGCCGCGCCCGGGCCTGCGACCTCGACCATTCGGTCGCCTGGCAAGACGGCGGAACGACAGACGTCGGGAATCTCGCCTGCCTCTGCCGACATCACCACCGCATGAAGCACCTCCCCGGCTGGAACCTCGACCACCAACCGGACGGCGTCCTCGACTGGACGACACCCGACGGCAAGCATCACCGAACAGCCCCGGACCCCGCACCCTTCTGACCGCTCCTGCTCCCGGAGCTGCGCCGCGGAGCCTGTCGAAGTATCGATGAGTTCCTCGTGGGCACTTCGACAAGCTCAGTGACCGGCGGAGGTGCGCCCGGAACGTCCCGCTCCCTGAGCTTGTCGACGGGCATGTGCCCGCCTCTCGCCCTTCAGCTCGCCGGCAGCGCGACCCCGGTCGGTCGGCCCGAGACCGCGAGCAGGAGGTCCAGCGCGGAACCGCGGACCTCGGGCCCGTCACCCCAGCTCAAGCCGGTGTCGTCAGCGACGAGTCGGACACCCTGCCCGCGTTCTTTGCCGCCGCCCATCGAGACGCCCGTCCGAAGCTGATACTCCAACGCCTGGACGACAGCCGTCGTCGGGTAGCTCGCGCGAAGACCGAGCGGCCGGCGGATGTCCTCACCATGCACGATGGCTTCGACGAGTCTGGTCGCGAGGTTCGCCGGCGGCGTGCGGCTCAGCTCGGCGGCAGCGCCCAGGGCCGCAAGCGTCTCCGATGGCCGATTCCGCCGCTCCCGCTCGATGCCGCGTTCGTTGTCGAGGTCGAAGTCGAACCGTGCCGCGATGAGCCGGCGCGCGAACCCGAGGCGCGTCGTCTTCGCCGAATCGACGAGGTGTGCCACGACGTCGTGCACGTCCCATCCCGCGCAGAGGGACGGTGTGGCCCACTGCTCCTCGCTGAGCCCGGCCAGATCGGCGACGAGCTTCCGGCGTTCGTCATGGACGACCGCCCACACCATCCTCGGAGACACCGTCATCCGTGCCCTCCCTTTCACCGATAGTGCTGCTCGCCGAGCGCCGCCTTCGTGACGACGTCGACGATGCGAGCGGCCCGGACGGCGGGCGTCTTGATGCCGTTCAACCGGAAGAAGACCCGGAACCGTTCGGTGCGCCCCAGGGTGGCGAAGTATGCGGCCGCAGCCGGGTCGGCATCGAGTGCGACCTGGAGATCCGCCGGCATGACCGCGTCCTTCTGCCGGTAGGCAGCGTCCCACCGACCATCGGCCTGCGCCCGTTCGACCTCGGCGAGCCCACCCGGACGCATCCGCCCCTCCTCGATGAGCCGGGCCACGTGCTCCCGGTTGATCTGCGACCACGGACTGTTCTTCCGTCGCGGCGTGAACGCCTGCAAGGTGTAGTCGTCGTCGAGCCGCTTGCTCTGCCCGTCGATCCAGCCATGACACAGCGCCACGTCGAGTGCCTCCGACCACGTGATGCCCGGCGCCTTCGAGGTCTTCTTCCGCAGTTTCAGCCGCACCCCGTCGTCGCTCGGCGCGCCGACGAGGTAGGCCTCCCACTCCTCGAGCGTGAGGTCCAGGATCGGTTTCTCCTCGAAGCTCGCCACGTCAGCGAGCGTAGCGCGCACCACCCACGTCCCACAGGGTCCGACGCTGCGCAGGCTCTCACGCTGCACTGGGCACGCAGCCGGAATGGATAGGGTCGGAGCATGCTGATGAACGACGAGACACTGTCGCGCGCCGCCGACACCCTGCGCGCCTGGGCCCTCGACGAGGACCTCAAAGCACGGGTCCTCGCCCACCCGGAGGCCGCCGCCATCGCCCGACGGGTCGCCGTCCGGTACATCGCCGGTGACGACGCCGCTTCGGCGTTGCGACTCCTCGCAGCGAACGCCAGCCGTGGGCACCTCGGCAGCATCGAGCTCGTCGGCGAGTCCGTCCGCGACGCACGGATCGCCGACGAACAGACGGCGGAGTTCGTCGACCTCGCCCGACGCATCGGTGCGGCCGAGCAGACCGCCACGATCTCCCTCGACCTTTCGCACATCGGATCGGTGGTCTCCGCCGAACTCGGCCTCCGCAACGGCCTGACCCTCGCACAGGCGGCCAGGGACGCCGGCACCTCGATCATGATCTCCGCGGAGGGCTCAGACCGCACCGATCTCGTCCTCTCGATCTTCGAGCAGATCGCCGACCGGTTCCCGGAGACCGGCATCACCCTGCAAGCGAGACTCCACCGCACCCCGGCGGACCTCGAACGCGTACTCACCCGTCCCGGGCCGGTGCGCGTCGTGAAGGGTGCCTTCCTCGAATCGACGGAGGTGGCGCACCCGCGCGACGCCGCACCGATGACGGCGGCGTACATCGCGATGGTGACGCGTCTCGTCCGGGCCGGCCACCGCGTCAACATCGCCACCCACGACCCGCACCTGGTCGCGGCACTCGAGGGAGCACTCGGCGACGAACTGCGGCAGCCGCACGTGGAGTTCGAGATGCTCCAGGGGCTCGGCACGGCGTTGCTCGACGATCTCCGCCGGCGCGGATTCACCACACGCGAGTACCTCGTCTACGGACCCGAGTGGTGGCTCTACGTCCTCAACCGGATCGGCGAACACCCCGAACGCGTCATCGAAGCGATCGCGGACATCGGCGCGATCGCGGCACGCGTCTGAGGCTCACCCGCGCCCGGCTGACGCTCAACCGAGCGGGTCGGACTCCAGACGGTGGAAGTTGCGGTTCTGGTAGACGAGCGCCGGCGCGTCCGTCCCTGGCGGGATGACCTCGAGGACCTCGGCGATGACGAGCATCGAGCTGCCGGCCGGCACGGTCTGGACGATCCGGCAGCGCAGCGCGGCACGGGCACTCGGCAGGTAGGGCTCTCCGGTCGAGAGTCGCTCCCAGTGCTGCTCCGGCGTGAACCGCGGTTCGCCCGTCTTGGCGAACGCCTTCGCGACCTCGAGGTGGTGGTCCGCCAGGAGGTGCACGACGACGGTCCCCGCACTGAGGAGCCCACCGGCGGAACCCGTCGCACGGGTGACGGAGAACGACAGCATCGGCGGGTCGACGGCGACGGACGCCACGGATGACGCCGTCAGACCGACGTCGCCTCGATCGGTTGCGGCACTGATGAGCGCGACGCCGGCCGGGTGGTCGCGGAACGCCGCCTTGAACCCGTCGACGGTCGCGGCGTGGGCGAGGGCGTCGGGATCGGTGGACGGCGTGGTGGGAATGGTCATACTGCAACCGTAGAACCTCAATCGGCCTTGAGGTCAACCCAAGCAGAGGACTCCGAGGATGCCGGTGCCCGATGCACCGCGTCGACTCCTACCCGTGGGGAGTTATGCGGACAACCGCCGAACGGTCTCCCTGATGTACTCGGCGTGCGCGTAGATACTGTCGAGAGTCTCGAGTGGGTGCTTCGTCTCGACCTTGGCGTCATCGAACAACCCGAGGTACTTCTGCTTCTTGCCGTTGAACCAGAGTCGCGCGATGGGCTTGCGGTTGTTGTCGTCGAGCAGGATCGCGAAGTAGGACTTCGCATCGCGGTGCACGATCCGTTCGGGCTTCACTTCACTGCATGCGATGGCCTTCACGATCTGGTATCCCTCGAGTTCTTCGAGGGTCGTCTCGATCTCGGTGTCTCGATCAAGGTCGCTCTCCACCACTCCGGCACTCGCGACGGATTCAGCCGGCGCCTCGACCCCCAGTGGCGCGCTGTAGGACGCCCCGAGGGCGGTCTTCAGCCGATCGTTCACCTGTTCGTTGAGGAACTGCTTGGACGCTTTCGCGACGAGCGTCGTGAACTGGGTGCGAGCGTCCTGCGTGAAACGACCGTCATAGACCCGCGAGGTGAACAGACGGACGAAGTCCTCCTCGGGCTCGCGGAACTGCGCTGCGATCGACCGCTTGAGCGCGCCGACGTACTTCAACTCCTCAGCTGCGCTGATGACCGAGTCGAGATCGAAGATCTCTTTCGTCAGCTTCTGCAGCTCGGGCAGAAGCGTCTCGTCGATGTCCGCGAGATCGAGGACGAGGAACGGGCGATCGTCCATCTTGTTCGGAGAGTCGAGGTCGGTGTAGAAGTTGTACACCTCACCGTTGGTGAGCACCGCGATTCGTGCATTGGTCACGGAGAAGTATCGGAACAGCTGCGAGGCGTGCTCGATCTTCAGCGGTTCGGTGGACTTCTTGCATTCGATGAGGATCTGCACCTCGCCGTCACGCATGATCGCGTAGTCGACTTTCTCCCCTCGCTTGACCCCGACGTCGGCGGTGAATTCCGGGACGACCTCCATGGGGTTGAACACGTCATAGCCGAGGATGGTCGAAATGAACGGCATGACGAACGCGTTCTTCGTCGCTTCTTCTGTCTGAATGGCAGCCCGCTGATTGCGGACCTTCGTGGCCAACGCGGCGAGGCGCTCTTCGAACTCCATTGTTCCTCCTGGGTCAGGATCACCATAGTTGGTGCACCGACTCGATCCACGGAACTCGACGCGTCGCGCCGTCCAGCTACTCGAACATCTCCGCCAGGAGCTCATGCGGGTCCCAGTCGACCCGATGCTGCGACAGCCCCTCGGGCCAGAAGGTGACCCCGTCGTCGTCCCAGCAGGGCACGACATGCAGGTGGTAGTGCGGGACGCTCTGCCCGGCATCGACACCGGACGCACTCAACACGACGACCCCGGTCGCCCCGAGCGCCGCCCGCATCGCCCGACCCACCCGCTGGGCCAGGGCGGTCGTCGCCTGCAACGCCCGCGGATCCGCGTCGAGCAGACCGACACTGTGCGCCCGCGGCACCACGAGCGTGTGCCCCGGCGCGAGCGCCGACTCGGGCAACGGTCGGAAGGCGACCGCCTCGTCCTCGCGCTCCACCCAGACGACGCCGGCGGGCTCGTCACGCATCAGCTGACAGAAGGTGCAGGTGTCGGACATCACCCCATTGTCGCGGACGTGACCCGACGGTCGGGTCGCCCAGCCTGACCGCTGCGCCCCTCAGGACACGCGGTCGCGCGCGCGCCGGATCAGCCGCGGGCCGACGATCCACACCAGCCCGACGACGACGACCACTGCACCACCAGCCCCGAGCCGACCAAGCCGCCCCGGGGTCGCCGCAGCGTCACCGCGCGGTGGCGTCCGAACCGCTCTTGCGACGACGGACCAGGCGCGTGATCGCGTACAGGACCACACCCACCGCGACGATGATGCCGCCGCGCAACCACACCTCAGCGCTCTGCTGCGTGAGCAGGATGAGGCACGACAGCACCGCGAGCACCGGCAGGACCGTCCAAGCACGGAAGTGCGTGTGCTCGACCCGCTCGCGACGCAACACGAGCACCGCGATGTTCGTGCTGAGGAACACGATGAGCAGCAGGAGGACGACCGTCTCGGCGAGGGTGGCGATGCTGCCGGTCGCGGTGAGGACCATCGCGACACCCGTGGTGACGAGGATCGCGACCCACGGCGTCCCACGCTTCGGCAGCACCTTCGTGAACACGCTCGGAAGCAGCCCCTGCGAACCCATGCCGTAGGCGAGCCGGCTCGACATGATCATCGTGAGCAGCGCGCCGTTCGCGACGGCCACCAGGGCGATGAGGCTGAACAGCCATGCCGGGATGCCGACGCCGGTCGCCTGGATGACCGTCAGCAGCGGACCGGTCGATTCGCCGAGCTCGTCGGAGGGCACGGCGATCGAGGCCGCGGTGCCCACGAGCACGTAGAGGACACCGGCCGTCGCGAGCGCACCGAACAGCGCCTTCGGGTAGACGCGCGACGGATCCTTGACCTCTTCGATGACGTTCGCACTCGTCTCGAAGCCAACGAAGGAGTAGTACGCGAGCAGGGCCGCACCGAACACCGCGATGACGGGACTCCCGCCCTCGGCGAACTGCGTCGCGCGCCCGAGGTCGCCCTTGCCGCCGCCCAGCATGATCGCGACGGCGACCACCACGAGGACGAGCCCCGTGGTCTCGATCATCGTCATGACGAGGTTCGCCCGGACGGACTCCTTGATGCCGCGGGCGTTGATCAGCGCGATCACGATGAGGAACAGCACGGCGCCGAGGACCGGGGGCAGGTCGATGAAGGTCGCGAGGTAGTCGCCCGCGAACGCCAACGCCAACCCGGAGGCGCTCACGACACCCGCCGCGAGCATGCAGTAGCCGACGAGGAACGAGACCATCGGCCGCTTGTAGGCCCGCTCCGCGAAGACGGCCGAGCCGCCCGCCTTCGGATACTTCGTGACGAGCTCGGCATACGACGCGGCCGTGAGCAGCGCGAGCAGGAGGGCGACGATCATCGGCACCCAGGTGACCCCGCCGACCTCGCCCGCGATCTGCCCGATGAGCGCGTAGATCCCGGCCCCCAGGACGTCGCCGAGGATGAACAGGTAGAGCATCTTCCCGGAGATGTCGCGTTTGAGCGTGGAAGGAGGATCAGCCCTGGTGGTGTCGGTCGAGGTCATCCGCGCAACGGTACGGCAGCCGTAGAACCCCGTCCCGCGCTTGCTATCCCGTCGCGGTTGTGCGTCGGCGTCGGCGTCAGACGGACGTCACTGACGGGCGAGCCTGCGTGCCACCGCGATCACCGGTACAGCGACCACGGCGACTGACACCACCCGCGCGAACACCGACCGCTTCGGGAACTCGGCGCGCTTCCGATCGTCGGCCGTCGGTTCAGCCGCCTCCACGAGGTGCGTCCCGCCGGCGCCGCCCTCCGCGAGGTGCGCGAGCCGACGCAGGGTCTCGATGTTGCGGAGGTGCAGGCCGATGTCGAGCAGCCACACGGGGATCAGGGCGCCCGGCCCGGCGACGGCCTGTTCGTGGAGGTGGACGACGCAACCGCGCTCGTGCGGTTCCACCTCGACCGCGACGCGCGCCTCGCCGAGCGGCCAGCCCTTCGGCTGGATGACGAAGGCGTGCGGCGGGTCCCACTGCAACACGGTCGTCTCGTCGTTCAGCACGGCCGGCCAGACGCCGAAGGAGTGGTGCAGCTTCCCGCCGACGTGCGGCCAACGGTCGCCGACGTCGCGCATGCGTGACGCCCCCACCACCCAGGCTGGGAAGAGCCACCCGTCGGCGAGGACGGCGAAGACACGGTCGGGCGGGCAATCGAGGATGCGGCTGGTGTGGGACACGATGGTGTTCCTTTCGCTGAAGCAGGGACGAGGTCAGCAGGTCGTCGGCGCTCAATCCGGGGCGAGCGAGGGCATGCGGTCGCGTCCGAAGACGGAGCGGAGCGCACTGCGGGCCGCGTGCCACCCCGCGAGCCCATGGACGCCTGGGCCGGGCGGGGTCGAGGACGAGCAGAGGAATATGCCTGGGGTCGGCGTCCGCCATGGGTCGTTCGACAGCACCGGTCTCGCGACGAGCTGGGCGAAACTCGCGGCACCGGCCGCGATGTCGCCGAGCACGTAGTTCGGGTTGTACCGCGCCATGTCGCGGGCGGTCATCGACGCGGAGGTCAGGATCACGTCGCGGAAGCCCGGGGCGAACCGTTCGATCTGCCGGGTGATCGCCTCGGTCTGATCGAGCGCGGAGCCACTCGGCACGTGCGTGTACGCCCAGAGGACCTGCGCGTCACCCGGCGCACGCCCGGGGTCGCCGACGGCGGGCTGCGAGAGGAGGACGTAGGGCGACTCGCTGTGCCGACCGCGCGCGACGTCCCGCTCGGCCGCCGCGATCTCGGGTCGACTGCCGCCCAGGTGGAGGGTCCCCGCCTTCGCGAGTTCGGGGTTCGTCCACGGCACCGGACCGGACAACGCGAAGTCGACCTTCGCGACGCCGTCGCCGTAGCGGAAGCGGGAGAGACGCCGGAGGTAGGTGTCGGGAAGGCGGCTCCCCGCGATCTCGGCGAGCGCCTTCGGCGTCGTGTCGAACAGCACGGCGCGTGCTGTGGGGAGCTCGTCGATGGAGCGCACCTCGGTACCCGTGACGATCTCGCCGCCGTGGGCGAGGAGGTCCGCGGCGAGGGCGTCGACGATCGCCTGGCTGCCGCCGATGGGGATGGGCCAGCCGCGGGCGTGGGCGTAGGCCCCGAGGGACAGGGCTGCCGCCGAGGTGGCGAGGCTCGGCATCGGCCGGATCGAGTGCGCGGCCACACCGCTGAGCATCGCCGGGGCGGTGTCCTCGCGGAACCGGAGGTTCCAGGCGGGGCTCCCCTGTTCGAGCGCGCGCAGGCCGAACCTGGCGACCGTGACCGGGTGGCGGGGCACCTGGAGCAGCTTGCCGCCGGTGAACTGCGACACCCGGTCGGCGTCCGCGGCGAGCGGCCCCATGAGTGCGCGCCAGGCTGCGCCGTCACGGCCGAGCGCGTCGGCGGTGCGGTCGATGTCGCGGTAGGCGATGCCGGCGCGGCCGTCGTCGAGGGGGTGTGCGTAGGAGATCTCCGGCACCACGAGCTCGATCCGACGTTCGAGCTTGAAGGAGCGGAAGAACCCGGAGGCCAGCGCCATCGGGTGGACCGCCGAGCAGATGTCGTGATGGAAGCCCGGGAGGGTGAGTTCCGCGGTCCTGGCGCCACCACCGATGGTGTCGCCCCGCTCCACCACCTGCACGTGCAGGCCTGCCCGGGCGAGGGTCACCGCGGCGGCGAGCCCGTTCGGGCCGGCGCCGACGACGACCGCGTCGAACTCCTCCGTCGACCTGCGCATCCCTGCCCCCACGGCGGTCAGCGGCGCTTCGCCGCGCCGGTCACGAGGGCGACGCCCGCTGCGACGACGCCCAACGCGGTCGCGTACACGGCGGGACGGTGTCGGATCGCCCACGTCTGTGGACTCCACGAGTGCGCCTTGTCGCTGAACACCCCGCGAGCACCGTGATCGCCGGGGGCCGGCGTGTACACGTTGTCGGGCATGCGCGGGTCGTCCTTGTCGGGGGCGAGCTGCCCCGAGTAGCCCGTCCTGGCGAGGAACCAGTCGAGGAACGAACCGGCGAAGCGGTCGCCGAGGATGGTTCCGACGGTCGACTCCCCCACCCAGGTGCGTCGTCGGGGCTTGTCCGCGACGTCGGCGATGGCCGTGGCACCCACCTCGGGCTGGTAGATCGGCGGGACGGGCTGCGGGTGCTCGGGCAGCTGCGACTTCACCCAGCTGAACTGGATGGTGTTCAGGGCGGGCATGTCGACCGTCGAGAGCTTGACGGCACTGCCGGCGTGGATGAGCTCCGCGGTCAGGGACTCGGTGAACCCGCGCGCACCGAACTTGGACCCGCAGTACGCCGCCTGGAGCGGGATGCCGCGGTGCGCGAGCGCCGAGCCCACCTGGACGACGTGTCCGCGATCACGAGGCGCCATGCGCGAGAGCGCCGCGCGCGTGCCGTTGACGAAACCGAAGAAGTTGACGGCGACGGCGCGTTCGAAGTCCGCCGGCTCGGTCGTGAGGAAGTCACCGAACACCCCGACCATGGCGCAGTTGACCCACAGCTCGATCGGTCCGAGCTCGGCCTCGACGCGGTCCGCGGCCCGTTCGACCGCTTCCCGGTCGGCCACGTCGGTCGGCACGGCGAGCGCGCGTCGCCCGGCCTGCTCGACCTCGGCGATGGTCGCCGCGAGTCCGTCCTCACCGCGTGCCAGCACGGCGACGTCCCAGCCGCGCTTCGCGAGTTCCCGGACCGTCGCCCGGCCGAGCCCTGCCGTACCGCCCGTGACGACGGCGACGCCGCGGCTCACCGCACGAGCCGTTCGACGGCGGCGGAACACGGGGCTGAGGGGAATCGTGGGCTTGCGATGGTCTGGGGCATGACGCCACGTTAGGGGACGTCACCCGTTCGACGCCGCCCCTTGCATTCCCAGGGAGGGCGTTCGCGGTGGGCGTTCGAGGCGGGCGTTCCCACACTCAGCGCGGCGTCCGCGTGAACACGTAATGCACCACCCCGCTCGGCGATGCCGTCACCTCCACCGCGAACCGGTCCTCCAGCCCTTCGAGGCCGTCCCACAGGCGCACCCCGCGGCCGAGCAGGATCGGGACGACGACGACGTGGAGGTGGTCGACGAGGTCCGCCTCGAGGAACGTCCGGACGGTCGTGGGCCCACCACCGAGCCGCACGTCGAGACCGCCGGCGAGCGAGGTGGCGAGCGCCAACGCGTCGACCGGCGACAGCGCTCGGAAGAGGAAGGTCGTCTCCCCCACGACGAGGTCCGGTCGCTCGTGGTGCGTGAGGACGACCACCGGGCTGTGGAACGGCGGTTCCTCGCCCCACCATCCGCGCCAGCTCTCGTCCTCCCAGGGCCCGAGCTGCGGACCGAACTTGCGCCGACCCATGATCTCGACACCGATGCGGTCGCCCGTGGCCGACGCGAACGCGTCGTCGATGCCGCGGGTCCCGGCACCGACCGCCTCGGCCTCGTGGCCGGTCATCGCCACGAAGGTGTGCGTCGGCAGGAACCACTGCATCAGCCGGTGCTCGGCGTGGCCGAAGGGCGTCTCGAAGGACTGGCCCTCACCGGTCGCGAAGCCGTCGAGCGAGACGGCGAGATTGTGGACGCGGAGCTTCGTCATGGGCACACGGTAGTCCGGAACCGCCTCGCGCCCCACCCCCAGTCCAGACCACCCGCCGCGCCCGAGTAGCAGCTCGACGACGGAAAGGCAAGAGCGCGCCGAGCGGCTGAACGGGAACGACACTCGAAGGAGGGCACGGCGGTCCGACGACCGGTCGACGCAGCCGGCCCGCCTGACATCGGGTGCCACGACGCGCCCAGAGAGGAGATGCTCGTGTTCACCGAGCTCGACGAATTCCTACGCGGCATGGAGTACCCCTGCCGCCCCAGCGACCTGACGCGTGAGGCCCGCCGCGACCTGCTTCCGACCCATCTGGTGGAGGCGCTCCGCTCGCTCCCCGAGCGCAGCTACACGAGCCGCTGGGACGTCCTGCACCGCACCTCGATCGCGGAGGCGCTGCCGATCGGCGTCTGAGCCGCGAGCTGGACATGGGAGAGGCACCGGTACACGACCGGTGCCTCTCCCGTTCCGCGTCACTGGCTGGCGGCTGCGCGCCAATCGTGTGCCGTGATGTGCGATCCGGCCTGCGGTCCCATCAGGAGCATGCCGCCGTCCACGGGGATGGACACCCCGGTGAGGTAGCTGGAACCCGGCGACGCCAGGAACGCGATGACGGAGGCGATCTCCCGCGCATCGCCCGGGCGGCCGACGGGGATGCCGGGGCGCTCGGTGTCGTGCGGGTCCTCGTCGGTCTGACCCGTCATCGGCGTCGCGATCTCCCCCGGGGCGACCGAGTTCACCGTGATGCCGTACGGGGCGAGTTCGACGGCGGCCGTCTTCACGAGACCGCCGAGTCCGTGCTTGGCGGCGTCGTAGGCGGTGGATCCGACGCGTGGCTGGTGCTCGTGCACACTCGTCACGGCGATGATCCGTCCACCGGCGCCACCCTCGGCGAGGTGTCGGGCGGCGCGTTGCATGCAGACGAACGCGCCGTCGAGGTCCGCGGCGACGACCTGGCGCCACTCCTCGAGCTCGATCTCGAGGAACGGCGTCGAGGCACCGGTTCCGGCGTTGTTCACGAAGACGTCGAGTCCGCCGAGCTCCGCGACGAGCCGGTCGACGACGTCACCGCAGGCGGTGAGGTCGGTGGTGTCGAGCTGGGCGACGACGGCGCGGCGACCGAGCGCACGGACCTCCTCGGCGGTGGCGTCGGCGCCCCCCTCGTCCGTGTGCCACGTGATGCCGACGTCCATCCCGGCTTCGGCGAGCGCGACGGCGGCGGCGCGGCCGATGCCCGAGTCGGAGGCGGTGACGATGGCCCGGGTGGGCGAGAAGGCGAGGTCGAGACGGTTGGGTGGGGTCGGGGTGTCAGTCATGCCGACACGGTAGATCGCTCGTCGTGTCCGCATCGCAGGCTTGCGATCGGGCTCGGGGTGTTGCACCACTCGTGCCTGGACGACGGTTTCGCAACCCCCCTGGGCTCCGTGGCGCTCCCGCGGACTCGGGCCTACCGTTGGAGGAGGGGTGGGCGGACTGGAGGACCCATGGGCAAGATGATCTACGACGCCGACGTCAGCGTGACGTTCGACGACCGGGTGCTCGCGCACCTGCAGCACGTGATCGGCGCGAAGCTGCGCCGCGGTGAAGGGTTCTACTTCGGCTGGAAAGACGACCCGCGAGCGGGCGACGGCCGCTCCACGATCTGGTTGCACCCGGCGATGTCGCTGCGGTTCAAGTACGCGGGCAGTGTCCCGGTCGAATTGAACCGTGCCTGGCTCGAAGCGCTCGCGATCAGCGCGGACTCGACGCACGGGCTCGTCCTCGTGCCGGAGCCGGGACCGCGCGTCTGAAGCACGCAAACGACAGCGGGCCGACGGTTCTCCGTCGGCCCGCTCTCCTGTGTCGAGTGCTCTCCGCAGCTCACATCGAGCGTTGGTCGAACTCCAGGTCGTCGATGTCGGTCAGCTCCGTCGCCCATTCCGGTCTCGCCGGTTGCAGCTCGGCGGTGCGCTGTTCCAGCTCGACGATGGTCGCTTCGTCGAGCGGCTCCTCCGAGGCGTTCTCGACGGGCGTCGAGAACAGCTGACTCGTCGGGCCGATGAGGAGGTGCGCGAAGCCGATGCTCCCGCCCTCGTTGATCGTCGGCACGGTGATGATGTCGGACTCGCCGGACTGGGCGAGGGCGCGGGCATACCGCAGCAGTGCTTTGCAGGTCTGGTCGGCCATCAGCAGATAGCCGCTCGAGTAGTACAGCTTTCTCATGCGACCATTGTCGAAAACCGCGCGGCGACGCGGCAGTGGTTGAATCCTGGACCGGAAAGGTATACCGGCGGTGGGTCGCGCGCCGTGCGCTATCGTCTGGGCATGACCGACAGCGACCAGACTCCGCACACGCACGACGAGAACCGCCACGACCAGCTGACCACGGCCCCGAACGCGACCGAGGCGGACGCGGCTCCCCGCATCGACGTCACCGATCAGGGCGACGGCGTCACCCGGATCGACATCCGCGACGACGCGGCGGTCCGCCCGGGTGCCGACCCCGAGGACACCGACGAGGCCTGAGCCACGACCCTCAATACGACGAAGCGCCGCCGACCCTCGGGTCGGCGGCGCTTCTCGGTCGTGCGGGCGCTCCAGCTCAGTGGCCGTCGGCGTCGTGCAGTGGTGCGGCGTCCGGCTGCTCGAGCACGTCCGGCTCGTCCTCGGTGTCCTCGCCCGTCGGCTCGTCAGGGATCTCGGTGGGAGGGGTGCCCGCGACCATGTCGGGGTCGGTGCCCAATGCGTCTGCTCCGGTGAAGTCGCTCATGTCGCTCCTGCTTTCCTGTGGTGGTGGTTGTGGTGTGGTGCTGGTATCGGTCTGGTGCGCGTCAGGCGACGACGACGTGGAGTCCGCCGGTGATCTCGATCTCCTCGAGCATCTCGGCCGCCATCCGCTCGTCGATCGGCGGCTCGAATTCGGCGTCGAAGGCGAACACGATCGGTTGCTCGGGCGAGACGGTGACGGGTTCGGAGGAGTGGAACCGTCCACGGTGGAGCTGCAGGCGGAAGGACTGGTCATCGAGCATGCGCGTCAGGATCACGTGTTCGAGCTGGGCGAGCGTCTGATCGTCGACCTGTGATCGGAGCGCACCGAGGCGTAGGAATCCCATCGTCAGCTCCCCTCTCAGGTGTGCCACGCTAGCGCGGCATGCGCGGGCTGCAGGGGCCATTGCGCGGAAGGGCCGAGGGGCGGACAATGCGCGCAGGCCGCCTGACCAGTCGGTCGACCGAAGGGGTCTGTGGATAATCGGGCGAACCCCTCGGATGTCTCGTATCCTGGTTGAGCGCCCATCCGACCCGGACCCCGTCGGAGCGCGCTCAGATGTCGGCCATCCGCGCCGACGGCTGTCTCCCGGGGTCGGAAGTCGAGGGTTCCCATGGGACAACTGGTGTATGGCACGGGCGACGCTCGCGTGCGTCTCGACGACCGCATGCTCGCCCACGTCAAGACGATCGCGCTGATGAAGCTCCGCCGGAACGAGTCGTTCGCCCTGACGGTGCGACAGGACTCCACCACCGAGGGGCGGACGACGCTGTGGCTGCACCCCGCGATCGCGCTGCAGTTCTCCTTCGACACCGACGAGGTCGGCGAGATGGACCGCTCCCTGCTCGAGTCGTTCATGCACGAGGCGAACACCGGCGAAGTCGTCGTGCACGCGTCGAGCGAACACGACTCCGCCGCCCGGTCGGAGTGACCTCGGCGGCGGTGCCGCGCGCTCAGCTGTTCCGGAGCATCGAGACGAGTTCGCTCTTCCGCTTGCCGGAGTAGCCGCTCAGCTGTTCCGGAGCATCGAGACCAGTTCGCTCTTCCGCTTGCCGGAGTAGCCGCTCAGGCCGATCTCCTTCGCGCGGTCGCGGAGTTCGGCGACCGTCCAGTCCTCGTACGAACCGGACTCGCCGCCTTTCTCGCCGATCTTCGAGCGGCCCTGTTTCGCCGCGGCGTTCGAGATGCGCGCGGCCTTGCTCTTGGACGCACCGTCGTCTCGGAGCTTCTCGTAGAGTTCAGGGTCCTTCAGTGACGGGTTCTGCTTCTCCGGCATGTCGTCCCTCCCGGTGATTCCAGCTGATCTGCCAGCAGACTACGCCTGCTCGCCCAGGAACCAGTCCCTGGGGTGCTGGTCGGCGGTCGGCGGGGTGCGCTCGATCGTCGGACGCGCCCACTCGGCCGCGTTCGCCAGCACCCGACGGATGTCGGGGTGGTGGTAGACCGGGTACTCCTGGTCGCCGGGCGAGAAGTAGAAGACCCGCCCACGCCCGCGGAGGTAGGCGACACCCGAGCGGAACACCTCGCCGCCGGCGAAGGTGGAGAGGAACACCTCCTCATCGGGCCGCGGGATGTCGAAGTGTTCGCCGTACATCTCCTGCCGGTCGATGACGATCGGGTGCGGGACCCCCTGGGCGATCGGGTGGTCCGGCAGCACGGTCCACACCAGTTCGCGCTCGCCGTCGTTGCGCCACTTGAGCGCGCACGTCGTGCCCATCAGGCGCTGGAAGACGCGGGAGTAGTGACCGGAGTGCAGGACGACGATGCCCATCCCGGCGTGGACATGCCTGACGACGCGCTCGACGACCTCGTCCGACACCTGGTCGTGGGCGATGTGGCCCCACCAGAAGAGGACGTCGGTGTTCGCGAGCGCCTCCTCCGTGAGCCCGTGCTCCGGCTCCTGGAGCGTCGCCGTCGTCACGCTGACGGCCTCGCCGAGCGACTCCTCGAGTCCGTCGGCGATGACCCGGTGGATGCCGTCGGGATAGTGCCCGAGGACGACCGCGTCGCCGCGGGACTCGTGGACGAACTCGTTCCAGACGCGGATGCGGATGGGGGACGTGGTGCTCATGCGGGGACCTCCAGTTCGTGCCCGGCGGCGGCCGAGGCGTAAGCGGCGTCAATGACGCGGCTGCGGTGCAGGGCGTACTCGCCGTGGTGACCGGCGAACCGCAGCTCGCCACCGGCGGACTCGCCCGCACGGATGGTCTCGAGGAACTCCGCGATGACCGACTGATGGTGACCGGACGGCACCTGCACGGCGGGTCGCTCGATCGTCGGCGCGCCGGCCACGTCGCGGTAGATCGTCACCGTGCCCTCGGTGTTGTAGTTGTCGACGTGGAGGCGGACGCCGCCCTCGGACCCGAGGAGCTCGACCGAGATGTCCTCATGGGCCTTCGAGTAGGACGCCCACGACGCCTCGAGGTGCAGGCTGCCGCCGTCCTCGAAGCGCAGGAGGGCTGAGGCGAAGTCCTCGACGTCGAACGCGTGCGTGGACCGGCTCGAGACCGGACCGCCGCCCGAGGAGCCACCGCGACCGGCGCGGCCGAGCTCGTTGTAGGCGACCGCGGAGACGTGCGTCACGCGCGGTTCGCCGAGCAGCGACAGGGCGATGTCGAGGACGTGCGAACCGAGGTCGATGAGCGGTCCGCCACCCGCGGCCGCCTTGTTCGTGAACCAGGAGTCGATCCCGGGTACGCCCTGCCGACGCAGCCAGGAGGCGCGCGAGTGGTAGACACGGCCGATGGGCTCCTCGGCGAGGTAGCGGGCGAGGTAGGCGACGTCGGCGCGACGGCGGTGGTTGTAGGCGACCTCGAGCACGCGGTCGGCGGCCGTCGCCGCCTCCACCATCTCGGCGGCGAGGTCGGCGGTGGTCGCGAGCGGCTTCTCGCAGAAGACGTGCTTGCCGCTGCGGAGTGCGGCCACGGCGATCGGGTGGTGCAGGGCGTTCGGCACGCCGATCGAGACGATGTCGAGGTCGTCGCGGGCGACGAGGTCCTCCCAGTCGGCATACGTGTCGGGGACGCCGCGGCTCTCGGCGAGCTCGGCGAGCCTGGTGGGTTCCTGGCCCGACAGGGCGACGACCGTCGCGCCGGGGAGGGCGGTGAAGGCGTCGAGGTGGGTGGTGCCGGCGAAGCCGAGGCCGATGACGCCGACCCGGAGGTCCGGAGCCTTCGACGGTGACGTGGTGGTGCTCGTGTCCATGCTCGGGCGGATCCTTTCGGGGTGCGGATGCCGGGCACGGAGTCGTGACCGGCGGTGGTCGACCTTCGCCACTAAATATAGCGACCATATCTAGTTTCGCAACCCTGCTACAGTCACCCCATGGTCGAACCGGGGGTCGAGACGGGCCGAGCGAGTGTCGAACTCGTCGCCGCGTACGCCTTCGATCACGGCCCGTTCACCGCCAGCGAGGTCATGGACGCGACCGGGCTGACGCGCGCGACCGTCCTCAACGCGTGCGACCTCCTCGCCGATCGTGGCTGGATCCGGGAGCTCGACGACGCACGCGCCGCGGGCGACTACCGACGGGGCCGGCCGGCGCGACGCTACGAGTTGGCCGCCGACACCGCGTTCGTCGTCGGCCTCGACGTGGGACAGCACCGGGTCGCCGCGCTCGTCGCGACGCTTCGAGGCGACGTCGTCGGCCGGGCGGAACTGCCGATCGTGGGCGGCGACGAGGATCCGGACCTGCGCCTCGCCACCGCCCGCGCCGCCGTCGAGCAGGCGACCGCCCAAGCCGGCACGACGGCCGGCCAGGTGCTCGTGACGGCGGTCGGCGTGCCGGCTCCGGTCGACGTGCACGGTCGCTCTCCGCGCGGCGACCACGACTACTGGGCCCGGATGAACCCCGACTTCGCGACCCGGCTCGGCCCCTGGGGCGAGGTGGTGCTCGAGAACGACGCCAATCTGGCGGCGTCCGCGGAACGGGCCCTCGGCGCGGTGGCGCGCGAGTCCATCGCCGTCCTCCTCGCCGGCGTGAGCTTCGGTGCCGGCCTCATCGTCGACGGCGTCCTGCTGCACGGCGGCGCCGGTGGTGCCGGCGAACTCCGCGTGCTCGGCATGGTCGAGGGTGTCGGCTCCTCGGAGGGACTCGACGGTGCCGCCCGGTCCTGGCTGGAGGAGGACCGCCGGACGGGACGGGTGCCCTCGGCGTCCCCGCTCGCCCTGACGCCCGTCGACGCGCTCGACGTGAGCCACATCGTGGACGCCGCGACCGGAGGCGACGCCTATACGGAGGCGCTGGTCGAACGACTCGGCGAGCGCCTCGGCCGCGTGTGCGTCGTGCTCGGCAGCCTCCTCGACGTCGAGGAGGTCGTCGTCGCCGGTGGCGTGGCGCGGGTCGCCTCCCCCGTCATCGCCGCCGCCCATCGCTGGCTCGAGCAGGGCGTCTACGCGCCGACCCCGCTCGTCCGGGCGTCCGAACTCGGGGCGGACGTCGTGGCCCTCGGTGCCATCACCCGCGCGGTCGCGACGATCCGCTCGCAGCCGTGGCGGTTCGCCGCTTCGATCACGCGCTGAGCCGACAAGCGGTGAGTCGACGGACCCCGGACACCGCGCAGGGCCCCACCTTCCGCCAAGATCGGTGGGGCCCTGAGTGCGGTGTTACCGCGCTGCGACGGTCGTTCCGGCCGTACTCGTTCGGACCGTTCGCAGGTGACGGGCGACGCTGAGCGCGCCTGTGTCCTTCAACCGTTGCAGAAGTCGAACACGCAACCGACCCGAATCAAGCGTTAAGAACGATGGTTCTTAACGAATCGTGAAGAGCGCGGTGCTACTGCACCGACCATCCACCGTCGGACGGCAGGATCACGCCGTTGACGTTCACCCCGTCGTCGCTCAGGAGGAAGGTGATAGATGCCGCGAGCTGCTCGGCCGTCGCGATCGTCGGGATCGCCGCCTGGAACGGGGCGAGCCGTGCGGATCCCGCCTCGGACACGTTCGGCGGGAACGGGATGCCGGTGGCGACTCCGCCGGGGGCGACGGCGTTCACGCGGACACCGTGCGGCCCGTACATGAACGCGGCGCTCTTGGTCATGCCGACGACCGCGTGCTTGGAGGTCGTGTACGCGTTCCCCGAGGCGTTGCCGCGGAGCCCGGCCTCGGAGGCGATGTTGACGACCGAACCCGAGCCGGCAGCGACCATCGCCGGGAGGACCGCCCGGGTCAGCTTGAAGGCGCCCGTCACGTTCACGCCCATGACGCGGTCCCAGGTCGCGTCACTCGTCTCGTGCAGCGGGGAGAAGTCGTCGTTGATGCCGGCGACGTTGGCGAGCGCGTCGATCCGCTCCCCTGCCGCGGCGACGATCGCGTCGATGTCGTCCTGCTTCGTGATGTCGCCCGCGACCGTGACGAGGTCGGCGTCCGGCAGGCTCGCGGCGAGGTCGGCGAGCTTGTCCTCGAAGAGGTCCACCGCCACGACCCGGCCGCCCTCGCGCGCGACGCGGGATGCCGTGGCACGGCCGATGCCGGAGGCCGCACCGGTGACGATCACCGTCTTCCCGGCGAACCGTCCGGCGGTGATGCGCTCCTGCCACCCCTCGGGCGCCGCATCGACCGGCGCGACGCCGTCGTTCGCCGCGAGGACGAGCTCGTCGATGAGCGACTGCGGCAGCTTGCCCTGACTCAGAGCCACGAGCTGCTGGAGCGGCAGGCCGGCGATGGGCGCGAGCTGCGACTCCTCGGTGCCGAGCTGGACGAGGAGGCCGCGGATGAGCGGGCCACCGGTGGGGTCGGCGAGCCAGGCGGCGATCGGGGTGTTGGCGGTGAGGACGCTCATGGGGTTCCTTCGTTCTCGGGATGGTGGCGCACGGCGGATCCGCGATCCGGACATCATTGTCCGGTACACGGTACGCCGCCGACGACATGGCCACCAGCCCTCACGGTGGGCTCCCAGCCAGGTGCACCGGACCGGCCGCGCGGCGTTACGCTACCGGGATGCCGTCGACACCCGCGAAGCCGAACCGCGGCCCGAGCGCGGGTCCGGAGAACCGTCGCGCACTCGTCGCCGCAGCGCGCCAGGTGTTCACCGCGGACGGGTTCGGCGCCCCGCTCAGCGCGGTCGCGAAACGCGCCGGGGTCGGCCAGGGCAGCCTGTACCGCCACTTCCCCGACCGCCTGTCGCTCGCGCTCGCCGTCCTCGAGGAGAACGTCGGCGAGCTCGAGGAGCACGCCGCGCGCCCCGACGCCACCCTGGACACCCTGCTGGACGTCGTGATCGACCAGGCGCTCGTCACCTCACCGTTCGTCGAGGCCATCCTCGGGGCGGGCGACGACCCGCGCGTCACCGCCCTCGGCACCCGCCTCGACCGACTCGCGCACGAGCTGCACGGCCGGGAGCTGGCGGCGGGACGCATCGCGCCGCACGTGGAGCCGGACGACATCCTCATGGCCGTCTCGATGGTGGGTGCGACCCTCACCCGGATCCCGGCATCCCATCGCGCAGACACCGCGGCTCGCGCGAAGGCGATGTTCCGTCGCTCCTTCGGCCGATGACGCGGCTTGGGACGATGGCACAAGAACGACCCGAACCGTGTGTCGACGGACCATTGATGCGTGCGGGGACCGACCGTAGGGTCGGAGGGACAGAGAAGGGGTCCGCCATGCCGGCCAACGCATTCGCCTCGATCGACGTCGAGGCCATCCCTCGCTCGCTCGGCGAACCGGACCCGGCGGCGACGGCCAAGATCATGGACGAGCTGGACGAGAACTGCCTCGCCTTCCTCGCCCACTCGCCCTTCTGCACCATCGCGACCTCCGACGCGGCGGGCACCTGCGACAACTCGCCCCGCGGCGACTACCCGGGGTTCGTCCGCGCACTCGACCCGAGCACCCTCGTGATCCCGGAACGCCTCGGCAACCGGCTCGCCGACTCCCTGCAGAACATCGTGCAGAACGGCCACATCGGCATGCTGTGCTTCGTGCCAGGCATGAGCGAGACCCTGCGGATCAACGGCACCGCCATCGTCACCGACGACCCGGCGCTCACGGCGATGCTCGAGCAGGACCACGTGACCCCGCAGCTCGCGATCGTGGTGCGCACCGAGGAGGTCTACCTGCACTGCGGTCGGGCGCTCCTCCGCGGCGGGATCTGGGACGCCGAGATGCAGGAGCTCGCCGACGAGGTGCCGAGCGCCGGCCGGATCTGGGCGAGCATGTCCGGGCTGAGCACCGAGGTCGGTGACGCGATCGACGAGGCCGTCGTCGTCGGCAACCGGAGCCTGTACTGATGGCTGGAAGCAAGAGGAACTCCTGATGCGCAACCGCGCGGGCATGACCCCGCTCATCGTCCAGGAGATCGTGCGCGAGACGCCCACGATCGTCAGCGTGGTGCTCGCCGACCCTGAGGGCCGCCGCCTCCCCGCGTGGGACCCCGGCGCCCACATTGACCTGCAGCTCATCACCCGCCACGAACGGCAGTACTCGCTCTGCGGCGATCCCGCCGACGAGTTCCACTACCGGATCGCGGTCCTGCGCGAAGAGCATTCGCGGGGCGCGTCCCACTACATCCACACCTTCCTCCGCGTCGGCCGGAAGGTCTTCATCCGGCCCCCACGGAACCTGTTCCCGCTCTCGGACGCGAAACGCCACCTGCTCCTCGCCGCGGGCATCGGGATCACGCCGCTGCTCTCGATGGCGCGACGACTCGCCGCCGGCGATGCCGACTGGACGCTCGTGTACGCGGTGCGCACCCGCGAGGACGTCGCGTTCGGGCCGGAACTCGACGCCCTCGGCGACCACGTGCGGATCCACGTCAGCGGGGAGAGCGGACGGCTCGACCTCGCCGGGCTCCTCGCCGGGCTCGAGCCGGGCACCGACGTGTCCGCGTGCGGGCCGCGCGGCTTCACCGACACCCTCACCGATCTGGCGGAGACCTTGCCGGACGACTGCCGGCTGCACCTCGAGCGGTTCGAGCCGAAGCCCCGCGCCTACCTGCCGAACACGGCCTTCACCGTGGAGTGCGCGCGCTCCGAGCGCACTGTCGAGGTCACGGCAGGGCAGACGATGCTGCAGGCGATGCAGGCCGCGCGGGTCGGCATCCCCGGCTCGTGCCTGCGGGGCGTCTGCGGCTCGTGCGCGGTGCAGGTGGTCGACGGCACGCCCGAGCATCGTGACTCGCTGACGACCGACGACGCGTCGATGATCATGTACCCGTGCGTCTCACGGTCGCAGACGCCGACGCTCGTGATCGACGCCTAGGCGCGCGGGAGGCAGGCCGACCCGACAGATCTCCCGTCAGGGGCGCCAGGCGGCGTCGGCGGAGGCCAGGACCGTACCGTCGGCGGCACGCACGACGACCGAGGTGCCGGCAGCGTCGTCCGTGCCGACGATGCGGAACGTCGTGTCCACGAGCACCGGCGCCTTCGCGCGGAACCGCACCGATACGAGACGGCGACCGTCGGCATGCGCGGCGAGCGCATCGAGGACGAGGATGCGGGTCAGTGGACCGTGCACGAGCAGATCGTCGAGCCCCTCGACGTCGCGCGCCCAGCGGCGGTCGTAGTGGATCCGATGCGTGTTGCCGGTCACGGCCGAGAACCGGAACAGCTGACGGGAGTCGAGCGAGCGGCGCTCCGACCAGTCGGCGCCCTCGTCGGGATCGGCCGCGTCCTCCGGAGCCGGTGCCGGTGCCGGCACCCGCGGCGTCGGGACTGCCGGCTGGGCCTCCAGGAACACGTCGTGCCAGGTGCTCCGCACGGCGACCTCGCCGTCGACGACGAACTCGCGGACGAGGTCCGCGAAGACGAGGCGACCCGCCCGACCCTGCTTCTCGACGAGCGAACCGAGACTCGTGCGCTGCGTCACCGGCTCGCCGTAGCGGAGCGGCCGGAGGAACTCCGTGTCCTCCCCCGCGTACATGCGGCGTGGCAGGTCGATGGTCGGCAGCACGCCGTCCTCGGCCGGTGAGCCGTCCTCACGGAGCTGGGCGAACGGCGTCGTGAACGGGAAGTAGACGCCCTCCCACCCGGCCGGGAGCTCCTCGCCGACGACCGGCTCCGGCATCCCGGTCGCGAAGGTGCTCCGGTACCAGGACGCGGGCCCGGCCTCCAACCGTTCCTCGCGTTCCATTCAGATCACTCCGTCGGCGCGGAGTCCGGCGATGCGCTCCGCGTCGTACCCGGCGAGCGCCGCGAGGACGTCGTCGGCGTGCTCCCCGATGCGGTTCGCGGGGCGGTCGGTCGTGGCCGGGGTGGCGCTCAGCTTGATGGGCTGGCCGAAGGAACGGAGCGTGCCGAAGGAACCGTAGTCGGTCTCGACGACCATGTCGCGTTCGGCGGTGCCGGGATCCTCGACGACCTCGCCGATGGTCTTCACCGCGGTGAGCGGCACGACGTCGCCGGCCAGTTCCTCCAGCTCGGCGCGGGTGCGGTCGGCGAACCAGGAGACGACGAGCGGCTTCACCCGTCGGGCGTAGACCTCCTCGTCGAAGCGCTTCCGCATGGTGTCGATCTCGGGGTCGGCGATCGCCTCCGGAGTGCCGAAGAGCTCGCAGCTCGCCTTCCAGAGTTTGTCGGTGTAGGCGCCGAAGAACACCTGGCCGTCGGCGCAGGGGAACAGTTCGTAGGGGCGCACCCAGGCGTGCTCGTTGCCGGACGGGGAGGCCACGGTGCCGTCGACGGTGTAGTCGACGACGGCGGTCTCGGTCATGGCGATGATGCTGTCGACCTGGGCGACGTCGACGAGCTGACCGACGCCGGTGCGCTCGGCGTGCCGGAGGGCCGCGAGCGTGCCGATGACGCCGAACATGGTCGCCGAGAGGTCGCCGATGGTCACACCGACGCGGACGGGTGGCTGGTCGGCGTAGCCGTTCATCGACCACAGGCCACCGGCGGCCTGCGCCGTGTTGTCGAACGCCGGGCGACGGCTGCGCGAGCCGGTCTGCCCGTAGCCGGAGATCGCGGTGTAGACGAGCTTCGGGTTGATCTCGGCGAGCGCCTCGTAGGGCAGTCCGAGCTTCGCCATCGTGCCTGGGCGGAAGTTCTCGACGAGGATGTCGGCGCTCGCGACGAGGTCGCGCAGCACCTCCTTGCCCGCCTCGCTCGCGAGGTCGAGGGCGAGGCCGAACTTGCCGCGGTTGTACTGGCCGTAGTACCCGCTGAACTCCTCGTCGCCGTCGCGGAGGTAGGGCGGGAAGCCCCGCGAGACGTCGGGGTCGTTCGGGTTCTCGATCTTGATGACGGTGGCGCCGAGGTCGGCGAGCATCGAGGCGGCGTAGGGACCGGCGAGGACGCGGGAGAGGTCGAGGACGACGACGCCTTCGAGGGAGCCGGGTGGGACGGCGAGTCGCTCGGTGGCCGCGAGGATGGCCGCGGTGTCGGCGCCGTTCGGCTGCTGCTGCTCGGTCATGCGTGTCCTCCTGGGCATCGGGCGTGCCGCGTTCTGGCGTCGCGGGAGCACCTTCGCCGTGCTGCATCCGTCTCGGTCAACGGTATCGGGCGCTGGAGGATCGACCCATGTGCGAACCGCACACGTCCGCCCGACTTCCATGGGCCGCGACTCCGGCCGACTCCCACCTCCCGCGGGCGCCAGGCACGCGTGCACCGAGGCGATGATAGGTGAGGCTAGGCTTACTTCATGCGCAGCGCGACCCTCCTCCGATCGAGACGCGCGCTCGCCGTCGGTTGCCTGGGTGCCGCCCTGCTCGTCATCGCCCTCGCGAGCCTCATGCTCGGCAGCAACCTCATCAGTCCGGTGGCCGTCGTCACGGCCCTGTTCGACCCCGCCCAGGACACCGGTGCCGTCGTGTGGGGCTCGCGGGTGCCGCGCACCGTGCTCGGGATCCTCGTCGGCACGTGCCTCGGGATCGCCGGTGCGGTGATGCAAGGGCAGACCCGCAACCCGCTCGCCGATCCCGGCCTCTTCGGCGTCTCGGCCGGGGCGAGCCTCGCCGTCGTCGTCGGCGTCTACGTGCTCGGCACGAGCTCGGTGGTCACCACCCTGTGGCTGGCGCTGCTCGGCGCCACCGTCGCCAGCGTCATCGTGTTCTCCGTCGCCGCACTCGGTCGCGGCCTCTCGAGCCCCGTGCCGCTCGCGATCGCCGGCACCGCCGTCTCGGCCCTGCTCGTCGCCCTCACCTCCTACCTGGTGCTGTCGGACGAGACGACGCTCGCGGCCTACCGCATCTGGGTGGTCGGCTCGCTCTCCGGGCGGTCGCTCACCGGGGTCGACGCCGCCCTCGTCTTCGCCGGACTCGGTCTCGTCTTCGCCCTCGCGAACGTGCGGTCCTTGAACGCCCTGGCGCTCGGGACCGAACTCGCGAACGGGCTCGGCGAGAACCTCCTCCGGGCACGCCTCGTCGGGCTCGCGGCGATCACCCTGCTCACCGCGGCGGCCGTCGCGCTGACCGGCCCGATCGCCTTCGTCGGGCTCACGGCACCCCACATCGCCAGGACCTTCGTCGGCGGACATCACGGCTGGCTCCTCCCGGCGTCGGGACTCGTCGGGGCCGGCGTGCTGCTGGCCTGCGACGTGATCGGGCGCTTGATCGGCGGCACCGCCGAGGTGCCCGTGGGCGTCGTCCTCACCGTCATCGGTGGCGCGGCCTTCATCATGATCGTGCGGCGCGGACGGATGGCCGAGCTGTGAGCGCCGTTCCGGAAGGCAGCCGCGTGTTCGGTCGCCTGTGGCGCGGTCGGGTCGCCGTCGTCACGATCGTCTGCCTCGTCGTCGCGCTGGCGTTCGCGCTGCTCGGCATCGTCGCAGGGTCGTCCTCGCTGACGATCCCCGACGTGATCACCACCCTCCTCGGCGGCGGGACCGGCGGGCAGGAGCTCATCGTGTTCGAACTCCGCCTCCCCCGCGTCGTCGGCGGTCTGCTCGTCGGCGCGGCCCTCGGCCTGGCCGGGGCGCTCACCCAGACCTTCGCCCGCAACCCGCTCGCCACCCCGGACATCCTCGGCGTCACCTCGGGCGCAGCGCTCGGGGCCGTCGCAGCGATCGTCCTCGTCGGCGGCAGCTACTCCGTCGGTGCCGGCGCACTCAGTCTCGGACTGCCCGCCATGGCGGCGATCGGGGCGCTCGTGACCTCCGCGGCCGTCTACGCCCTGTCCTGGCGCGGCGGGGTCGACAGCTTCCGACTCATCCTCATCGGCATCGGCGCCACCGCGACGCTCGGCGGTATCACGAGCTACCTCATCGCCCGCGCGCAGATCACCGAGGCGGCAGCGGCGGCGCAGTGGCTCGTCGGCAGTCTCTCCGGCATCTCCTGGTCGAGCGTGTGGCCGGTGCTCGTCGCGCTGGTGATCCTGACGCCGATCGCGGTCCTGCAGACGAGCAGCCTCGACATCAGTCAGCTCGGCGACGAACTCTCCACCGGCCTCGGCGTCGCCGTCCAACGGCACCGGATCATCGTCATCGCGTGCGCGGTCCTGCTCGTCGCCGCGGCCGTGTCCGCCGCAGGGCCGATCGAGTTCGTCGCCTTCGTCGCACCCCAGCTCGCCCGTCGGATCGCGCGCACCGGTCGTCCACCCCTGCTCGCCTCGGCGCTGCTCGGCGCCGTCATCGTGACGGGCGGCGACGCGCTCGTCCGCGGCGTCCTCCCGGGTGAGATCCCGGTGGGCATCATCACCGCGATCGTCGGTGCCCCCTATCTCATCTGGCTGCTGACGCGCCGCAAGGAACGGGAGACCTCCGCATGACCAAGCCCGCCATGACCACGGAAGCGCACCCGGCTCCCGCCCTCGAGGCCCGCGGGGTCTCGCTCGCCTACGAGCAGACGGTGGTGTTCGAACAGCTCGACCTCCGCATCGAGACCGGGCAGGTGACGACCCTCATCGGTGCCAACGGCTGCGGCAAGTCGACCCTGCTGAAGGCGTTCGGTCGCCTGCTCACCCCGACCGCCGGCACCGTCGAGCTCGACGGCCGCGCCGTGCGCTCGATCCCGACCCGCGAGGTCGCACGCCGGCTGGCCATCCTGCCGCAGAAGCCGCTCACCCCGTCGGCGACGACCGTCCGCGACCTCGTCTCGCGCGGACGGCACCCGCACCAGAGCCTGCTCAAGCCGTGGACGTCCGCCGACACGATCGCCGTCGACGAGGCCCTCGCCGCCACCGGCCTCGAGACACTCGCCGACCGCGACACCGCCTCGCTGTCGGGCGGGCAGCTCCAGCGTGCCTGGATCGCCCTGGTCCTCGCGCAGCGGGCGCCGACGATCCTGCTCGACGAGCCGACGACCTTCCTCGACCTCAGCCACCAGCTGGACGTGCTCCGGCTCGTGCGGTCGATCAACCGTGAACGTGGCGCCACCGTCGTCATGGTCCTGCACGACCTCACGCTCGCCGGCCGGTACTCGGATCGACTCGTCGTCGTGGGCGGCGGTCGGATCATCGCCGACGGCACGCCGTGGGAGGTGCTCACGCCGGCCGTCCTCCGCGAGGCCTTCGACCTCGACGCCATCGTCATCCCCGACCCGAGCAGCGGTTCGCCCCTCATCGTGCCCGTGGACCCCGACGACGCGATCGCGCTCGACGCCGAGTGATCCGGGCGATTCGGGGATTCCGATATCGATTCGTAACTTAGGTTCGGCTATCCTAAGTATCATGACGATCTCTTCACGCCTTCGCCGCGCCGCACTCGTGCTCGTGCCGGCGCTCGCCCTGGTCGGCCTCGCCGGCTGCTCCCCCACCGCCGCATCCGACGCCGACAGCAGTGGCGCTTGGAGCTACACCGACGACACCGGCACCACGGTCAAGCTCGACCAGCAGCCGAAGCGTGTCGCGAGCTTCGCCGACTACGCCCTCGGCCTGCACGGCAACGGCATCGACCCCGTCGCGGTCTTCGGTCGCGTCGACGTGGCGACCGACCCGCGTTTCGCCGACTACGACCTCGGCGACACCGCGATCGTCGGCAACAGCTACGGCGAGATCGACCTCGAGGCGCTCGCCGAGGCCGCTCCCGACCTCATCGTGACCGGCCTCTACCCGACCGACCGCGAAGGCACCCTCGACCTCACCGGCCCGTACTACGGGGTCGCCGACGTCGAGCAGCAGGAGCAGCTCGAGAAGATCGCTCCGGTCGTCGCCATCAAGGTCGGCGGCAAGGGCGCCGACGTCATCGCCTCGCTCAACAAGCTGTCCGAGGCGCTCGGAGCCGAGGAGGACACGATCGCCGCCGCCAAGGAGCGCTACGACGCCGCGGCCGCCGACCTGACCGCCGCCGCGAAGGAGACCGACCTCGAGGTCACGCAGATGTACGCGGACGCCGACGGCGTCTACGTCGTGAAGCCGCAGGACGAGCCGGAGACCGAGCTCTACAGCGAACTCGGCGTGACGTACACGAACGCGAACCCGGACGGCTACTACTACTGGGACATCTACAGCTGGGAGAACGCGGCCCAGATGATGACGGGAGACGTCCTCCTCGTCAACGTCGAAGGCTTCCAGCAGAGCGACCTCGAGGCCCAGGCTACCTTCGCCTCGCACCCGGCCCTCGTCGCCGGTCAGATCCATTCCTGGAACACCGCCGCCCTCGACTACACCTCGCAGGCGAAGCAGATGGAGAAGCTCGCCGGCGTCCTCCGCGAGTCGAAGGCGCTGTAACCCTCCCGATCCGCCCATGTGACCTCGACGCACCGAATCCCCATCGGAGTGTGTCGAGGGCACATGGGCGGTCCTCGTGGCAGCCGGTAGCCTCTTCAGGCGTCCGGGCCGTCCCGGTGCGCCCAACACGAAGGAG
This sequence comes from Plantibacter sp. Leaf314, assembly GCF_001423185.1. NCBI lineage: Bacteria > Bacillati > Actinomycetota > Actinomycetes > Micrococcales > Microbacteriaceae > Plantibacter > Plantibacter sp. Leaf314. Next base: position 1,820,313 of record NZ_LMOB01000001.1, read on the forward strand.
TGCCATGGCCATCGACAGCGCGCGCGGAAGCGCACCCCGCGGAACGGACACCGTCCGAGGACAGAGCGACATCGATCGCGACGGGCTCGACTCCCGGGTGCAACGCCGGCGGGCCATCCTCGCCAGCTCCGTCGGCACGGTCATCGAGTGGTACGACTTCACCCTCTACGGCCTCGCGTCGGCACTCGTCTTCGCCCCACTGTTCTTCCCGGGCGCCGGCGACCTCGCCGGGCTCCTCGGCGCGTTCGCCGGCTTCGCGGTCGGCTTCGGTGCACGCCCCATCGGCGGCCTCATCTTCGCCCACTACGGCGACAAGCTCGGTCGCAAACCCACGCTCCTCATCACGCTGCTCTTCATGGGCGTCGCGACCACGTTCATCGGGTTGCTGCCCACCGCCGAGACCATCGGTGTCTGGGCGCCGATCCTCCTCATCGTCCTGCGGATCTTCCAGGGCATGGGATCGGGTGCCGAGTTCGCCGGCGCGATCACGATGGCGAGCGAGTCCGCCGACGTGAAGCACCGCGCGTTCGCCGCCTCCTTCCCCGGCGCCTCCGTCTACGTCGGCATGGCCCTCGCGACGACCGTGTTCGCCGTGGTGAGCGCGCTGCCGACCGAGCAGTTCCAGAGCTGGGGCTGGCGCATCCCGTTCCTCGCGAGCGTCGTCATCGTCGCCTTCGCGCTCTACTTCCGCCTGCGGGTGAAGGAGACGAAGGCCTTCGAGAGCGCCGAGGAGCGCGGTTCGACCAGCTCCGCGCCGCTCGTCGGCGCGATCCGCTCGCACTGGCGCGTGATCATCTGCGGGATGGCGCTGTTCGCGTTCGCGCTGCCGTGGGTCTACGTGGTGCAGGTGTTCTCGCTGTCGTACGTCACGGGCACCCTGACGGTGAACCCGACGGAGGCGCTCATCGGCCTGATCGTCGCCGAGGTCCTCACCATCCCGACGGCGCTGCTCTTCGGCCGTCTCGCCGACCGCATCGGTCGGAAGCCGGTCCTCATGGGCGCCGCGATCTTCGGGGTCCTGTACGCGTTCCCGATGTTCCTGCTCTACAACACGGAGCAGTCGGTCGTCGTCGCGCTCGGCCTGATCCTCGGCCTGGCGGTCATCCAGGGCTCCACGATCGGCACCTCCGGAGCCCTGCTCGCGGAGATCTTCCCGACGTCGATGCGGTGGAGCGGCATCGCGCTCTCCCGCGAGATCCCGGCTGCGCTCGTCGGCGGGACGGTCCCCCTCGTCGCCACGGCCCTCGTCGCCGCGAGCGGCGGAGCCCCGTGGCTCGTGGCCGCGTACCTGCTCGTGCTCAGTGCGATCGGCATCGTCGGCATCGCGTTCCTCCCGGAGACCCTGCCGCGCAAGCAGCGGGACTGACGCGAGAGCCGGTTCCAGGAGCGGCCCGGCCTACCGGCCGGGCCGCTCCTCCTCGTCCCAGGTCATGCGGCGGCCCATCACGGGCACGGAGGCCAGGAGCTCGCGGGTGTACGCGTCCTCGGGAGCGGCGAGGACCGTCGAGGTGGGGCCCGCCTCCACCACCCGGCCGGCCTGCATGACGCTCACCGAGTCGCACATGTAGTTGACGACGGCGAGGTTGTGCGAGATGAACAGCACCGTGAGGTCGAGTTCGCGCTGCAGCTCGCGCAGCAGGTTGAGGACGACGCCCTGCACCGAGACGTCGAGCGCCGAGGTGATCTCGTCCGCGATGAGCACCTCCGGTTCGGCGGCGAGCGCCCGGGCGATCGTGATGCGCTGCCGCTGACCGCCGGAGAAGGCGGACGGCAGCTCCGAGGCGCGGTCCGGGTCGATCTGCACGCGTTCGAGGAGCTCGCCGACGCGTGACCGCTGCTCCGCGCGACTCCACGAGCGCCCGGTGGCGCGGGAGCCCTCGGCGATCGACAGGCCGATCGGCATGCGCGGGTCGAGTGCGGAGTACGGGTCCTGGAAGACGAGCTGCACGCGGCGTCTGGCCCGGCGGGCGGCGGCGGAGCGTCCGACGATGTCGGCACCGTTCAGGCGGATGCTGCCCGCCGTCGGGAGGACGAGTCCGACGGCCGCGGCCGCGACGGTCGACTTCCCGGAGCCCGACTCCCCGACGAGTCCGTGGGAGGTGCCGGGGCGGACGGTGAGGTCGAAGCCGTCGACGGCCGTGTGGGCTGCCGCGCCGTGGCCGTAGCGGACGGTGAGGCCGGAGAACTCGAGACCGGTCATGCGCGCTGTCCTTCGGTGGTGATGACGGGCTGGTCGTCCGGCCCGTCGACGAGCGGTTCCTGAGCCTGTCGAAGGGCAGGGACCAGGAGGTCGTCCTCGTCCATCGCGCCGATGACCGGAAGCGGCATGGTGCGGTCCGAGGTCATGTCCGGCACGCAGGCGATGAGCCCCTGGGTGTACGGGTGACGGGCTTCGTGGAGGCGGTCGGCGTCGAGGGATTCGACGATGCGGCCGTCCTTCATGACGAGGATGCGGTCGCAGAAGCCGCTCACGAGAGCGATGTCGTGCGAGATGAGCAGGATCGCGGCGCCGGTCTGCACCTGCGCCTCGTGGAGCACCCGGAGGACCTGCCGCTGCACGGTCACGTCGAGCGCGGTCGTGGGCTCGTCGGCGATGAGCAGCTTGGGGCGGCCCATCAGGCCCATCCCGATCATGGCTCGCTGGCGCATCCCGCCGGACAGTTCGTGCGGGAACTGCTTGAGCCGTTTCGCGGGGAGCGGGATGCGCACCGACTCGAGCGCGGCCTCGGCCCGCTTCGTCGCTTCGGCCGTCGACAGGCCCTCGTGGACCTCGACGGTCTCGCGGAGCTGCTTGCCGATGGTGAGCGAGGGGTTCAGCGAGGTGAGCGGGTCCTGGAAGACCATCGCGAGTTCGAGGCCCAGGCGGCTCCGTTCGCCCGCGGTGAGCGGTGCGGTCATGTCGATCCCGCGGAACGTCAGCTCGGAGGCCTGCACCGACGAGTCCGGTCCGAGCAGGGCGGCGATCGCCATCGCACTCACCGACTTGCCGGATCCGGACTCCCCGACGACGCCGACGACCTCGCCGGGCATGATCGTGAGGCTGATCCCATGGACGCGCTCGACGAGTCGACCGTCGCGGTCGGGGAACGCCACGCGGAGGTCGCGCACCTCGACGACGGGCGCCTCCTCGGTGGGGACGGCGGCCGTGGCGGCCTCGGTCGCCGCGCGCGAGCCGCGTCGTCTGGCTGGGGCCGGCAGGCCGAGCAACCGCTTCGACGACTCGTTCCAGAGCTCGCCGAGCTGGGTGAAGATGACGCCGCACACGACGAGCGCGATGCCGGGGCCGATCGCGGCCATCGGGTTGCCGTAGATGCGGGCGATGCCGAGACCGAGCAGGCGACCCCAGTCGTACTCGGGGGCCTGGACACCGAGGCCGAGGAAGGACAGCCCGGCGAAGGCGAGGAGGGTGCCGGACGCCGAGACGGCCGCGTTCACGAGCATCGGTGGCAGCATGTTCGGCATCACGTGGCGGACGAGCACCTCGGCCTGGCCGACGCCGGCGATGCGGGCGGCCTTCACGTAGTCGCGTCCGATGAGCGAGGAGGCGAGCGTGTAGGTGAGGCGCGCGAAGGTCGGTACGCCCGCGAAGCCGACGGCGAGCATCGCCCCGGTCGCGCTGGCGCCCCAGATGACGGAGAAGAACAGCGCCATGAGCAGCCACGGGAACGACAGGAGGATGTCGATGAGCGCCGTGACGAGGCGACGCAGCGGTCGCGGTAGCACCGTCGCGACGGCGCCGAGCAGCACGCCGCCGATGACGGAGATCGCCGTCGCGCCGAGCGTCAGGAGCACGGACACCCGCGTCGCGACCATGACCCGCGCGAACACGTCGCGGCCGAGTTCGTCGGTGCCGAAGGGGTGGGCGAGGCTCGCGCTGGCGAGGCGGTCGGCGACGGAGGTCGTGTCGGCCGCCGTCCCCCACACGCTCGGGGCGACGACCGCGACGACGATGATGAGGAGCGCGCCGAGGGCGCCGGTCAGCCCGCGCGGGGTGCGGAGGCGGTCGAGCAGCGGCGAGCGACGGGTGCGGGTGGGTGTGCTCATGGGCTCAGCCCTCCGTGATCGACGAGCGCGGATCGATCGTCGCGAGTGCGACGTCGATGAGGAGGTTGAGGCCGAGGACGAGCATCGCGTACACGAGCACGATGCCCTGGATCATCGGGTAGTCCTTCGAGGTGATCGACGACACGATGCTCGTGCCGAGACCGGGGATGGCGAACACCGTCTCGATGAGCACGGTGCCGGCGACCATGCCCGTGAGGATGATGCCGCCGATCGTGAGCGTCGACGTCACCATGTTCGGCAGCGCGTGCCGCAGGTAGACCAGGTGGGTCGGCAGTCGCTTGCTGCGGGCCGTCGTCATGTACGGCATCTCGAGGACGGCGAGCATCTCGACGTGCACGATGCGTGCCAGGTAGGCCATGGGGCCGACGGCGAGCGCGACCACCGGCAGGATCGCCTGGTCGAACGAGCCCCAACCGGCCGCCGGGAGGACCTTCAGGCCGATGCTGAACACGGCGATGAGGCCGACGGCGAGCAGCAGGCTCGGGATCGCGATGAGGACGCCGAGGAGCCCGGAGACCCCGAGGTCGGCGAGGCGGCGACGGCCGGTGCGCGAGGACACCGCGGTGGCGACACCGATGGGGAAGGCGCCGATCGCCGCGAGGAGGAAGGACGCGACCGCGAGGGTGAGGGTGACCGGGAAGCGTTGCGCGATCGTGTCGGCGACCGGCCGCTGCGAACCGATCGCCGTGCCGAAGTCGCCGCGGAACAGACCGCTGACGTAGTTGACGAACTGCTCCGGGACGGGCACGTTCAGGCCGAGATCGGCCCTGGTGCGCTCCACGAGCTCCGGCGTCGCGCTGTTCCCGAGGGCCGCCCGCACCGGGTCGCCCGGGACGAGCTGCACGATGAGGAACGTCGCGACGATGACGATGGCGAGGGAGACGAGCACCCGACCCAGTCGTCGGAGGATGAAGGACGTCCGCGGCGAGAGTCCGCCGAGGACACCACGACCCCCTCGACGCGCGACCGCCGGGCCGCCGGGGCCCGTGGCCTGTCCGGTGGTCACGGTCGAGGGGATCGCCATGATCAGCCGACCATCCGGATGCTCGTCGGGCGGATGAAGTTCGGACGCTCGACCTCGGCGCCGTTCAGGTACAGGAAGTCCTGCGCGTCGGCGATGGGGAACACGTCCGTCCGCTCGATGAGCTTCGCCTCGGCCTGCTGCCACAGGTCGCAGGTCTCCTCAGGGCTGGCCGTCTTCGCCTGCTCGGCGAGGGCGTCGTACTCGGGGTTGTCGACGAACATGAAGTTGTTGCCACCCTTGTCCGGGGTCTCGCCACCGAAGAAGGTGTTCACGATGACCGGTCCGCCCGGGGCGATCTGGACGAAGCCGGTGTCCCAGTCGAAGGTCGAGAACAGCTGCTCGGACCAGGCGTTCGCGTCGTTGCCCGAGAGCTCCGTCGTGACGCCCAGCTCGTCCCAGGTCTGCTGCACGAGCTCGGCCGCTGCCGCGTGGCTCGGGGTCGCCGCGTCGTAGATGAACTTGATCGTCAGCGGCTCGCCGTCCTTCGAACGCTTGCCGTCGGAGCCGAGCGTCCAGCCGGCCTCGTCGAGCAGCTCGCCGGACTTCTCGACGTCGGTCTCGGGGAGCGTCCACTGCGGGCCGTCGGCGACGCAGAGGTACGGGCTCTTCACGACGAGCGACTTCGACTCCTCGGCGGTGCCGTCGGTGACGACCTCGCCGACCTGCTCGCGGTCGATCGCGGTGACGAGGGCCTCACGGACGAGCGGGTCGGAGGTGGGGCGCTCGGGACGCTCGTTGAAGAGCATCTCGCCGATCGGGTTGCGCACACCCTCGCTGGCGAGACCGGCGGCCTCGACGCGGTCCTGGTCGGCTCCGCCGATGCTCGCGGCGTTCACGTCGCCGGAGAGCAGCAGGTTCGCGGCGGTCCCGGGGTCGGTGACGACGCGGACCTCGAAGGTGTCGGGCAGGCCCTTGGTGTCGCTCGTGACGTCCCCTGGACCCCAGGTGTAGTCGTCACGCTTCGTGAAGGTGTAGCTGGAGCCGGGCGTCGCCTTGTCCAGCGCGAAGAGGCCGGTGCCGTTCATCGTCTCGACGAGGGAGTCCGGGTCGTCGAGGCCGGCCTGGCAGACCATCTCGACGGTGCCGGTGTTGGCGAGGATGAATGGGTCGGGCGTGGTGCTCGTGACGGTGAGCTGGTTGCCGTCGGCGGTCGCGGTCATCCGCTCGGAGACCTGCGCACCGTAGTAGAAGGTCGCGTTGGCCGGGTCGGCGTTGTACGTGATGTTCGCCGCGGCCGTCTCAGCGGTGAACGGGGTGCCGTCGGCGCAGGTGATGCCGTCCTTCAGCGTGTACGTGATGGAGGTGGCGTCCTCCTCCCAGCTCTCGGCCAGCCACGGGACGAGCTCGCCGTCGGCGTCGACGTACACGAGCGACTCGTAGTGGAAGCTGATGATCTCGCGGGCCTCGAGACTGATCCCCGTCATGGGGACGAGGCTGCCGGGGTCGCCGCTCATCGCGGTGACGAAGGTGCCGCCGGAGACGTACTCGCCGGAGGAATCCGAGGATTGCGAGGAGGTACACGCGGTGAGGGCCACCGCGGTGAGCGCCGCGGTGGCGAGGGCCGCCGCGGCTTTCTGCTTGCTGTTCATGCTGGATCCTTCGTACTCGGGTGGCCGTGGTGCGCGGGTGGCCGGATCAGATGGGGTGAGGTGCCGTGCTGGAATGGCTGTGATGCGTGGTGCCCGGTGCGGTGGTGCGGGGAATCGGCTGGTGCTGCCCGTCAGACGGGCTGTCTCGTGGCGGTCCCGATCCTGGCGAGCGGACCCGCCGCCTTCACGGAGACCTTGAGGGTGGGACGGGTCGCGTACGAGACGGGGGTCTCGAGCACGTCGACGACCTCGACCGTGCGCGGGTCTGCGCCGGCCTGGATCGCCTTCTCGATCGCGGAGCGTCCTGCCTCCTCGATGGCGGCTGCGCGGTCGGCGAAGTCGCAGAGCTGATCGGAACGCCCGCCGGCGAGCGCGATGGCCGCGCCGACCGCGTTGGCGACGTTGCCTCGCGCGGGGCGGAGCACCTCGCTCGCTCCGAGGACCGAGTCCGGCACGAGGAACCCGCCGCCGCCGACCACGACGAGCGGGAGGCCCGTGCGGCCGAGCGACATGCGTTCCACGGCGGACTCGATGCGTTCGTGGGCGACCCCGAGGGCGTGTTCGAGTGCCTGGCGGGTCGCGCGGTCGAGCGGCGGCAGCTCCCGGTCGGCGATGCCGAACTGGAGCGATGCGGCGTCGGTGAGGGTCGGGGTGGAGCCGCCGAACAGCAGCGCCTCCTCGGTGAGCCGGTAGCCGACCGAGTCGTGCCGCGGGACGCCCGTCGCGGTGTCGACGATCGTGCCACCGCCGAGGCCGACGCTCAGGATGTCGGGCATGCGGAAGTTCGTGCGCACACCGCCGACCTCGCGCGGCAGGGTCGACTCGCGCGGGAAGCGGTCGACGAGCACGCCGAGGTCGCTCGTGGTGCCACCGACGTCGATGATGATCGCGTTGTCGGCACCGGAGAGGAACGCGGCGCCGCGGATGGAGTTCGCGGGTCCCGAGCCGATCGTCAGGACCGGGTAGCGTGCCGCGTACTCGACGGCCATGAGCGTGCCGTCGTTCTGGGCGAAGTAGGTGGTCGCGTCGAGCTGCTCCTCGGCGACGACCGTGGTGAGGGCGGCCGTGACGTCGCGGGCGACCGCGTAGAGGGCGGCGTTCAGGACGGTCGCGTTCTCCCGTTCCAGGAGTCCGAGCGCGCCGATCTCGTGGCTGAGCGACACCGGGACGTCGACCCCGACGTGGTCCTGGACGAGCGCCTCGACCTCGAGCTCCTGCTCGGGGAACGACGGGCTGAAGATGCCGCAGACGGCGACCGCATCGAAGGTGCCGGCGAGGGCGTCGAGCTCGCGCCGGATGAGGTCGCGGTCGAGCGGTGCGATCGGGTAGCCGTCGACGAGGTGGCCGCCGCCCGCGAGCACGCTGCCGGCGAGGACCACATCGCGCAGCTCCCGCGGCCACCCGGCGAGGGGCGGGAGCGAGGTGGCGGCGGGCGAACCGAGCCGGATGACGACGACCCGACCGAGGTCACGGCGGTTGACGATCGCGTTCGTCGCGTGGGTGGTGCCGAGCATGACGCGGGTCACGAGGCCACGGGCGTCACCCAGTTGTTCGAGGACGTCGGCGAGCGCCGCGCGGATGCCGCCGGTGACGTCGCGCGTGGTCGGCTGCTTCGTCCACGAGACGACCTCGCCGTTGCCCGCGAGCGCGACGGCGTCGGTGTTGGTCCCACCGACGTCGATGCCGATGGCGAGTTCGCCCGAGGTGTCCGTGACGGTGCTGGTGCCGGCGTTCATCGGGTCGCTCCCAGGGTCTCGGCCGCACTCGTCGTGCCGAACGGTTCGTAGTCGAGGTCGTAGCCGAACGCCCGCGGGCCGGCGAGTTCGAGTCCGCGCGGCGTCCGCCACAGCGGGTCGCACGCCCAGGCGAGCACGCTCACCCGCTGGCCGAAGCGCAGCATCTCGGTGGAGATCGCGTCGCCCGTCTCCGAGTCGACGATGGTCACGAGGTCGGGCACGCTCACGATGACCGCGCCGTCCTCCATGACCACGAGGTTCTCGTTCTGGATCTCCACCCGCGTGAGGCGACCGCGGTGCTCGCCGATGCCCTCGACGGTCACGGAACCGCGGGTGAAGCCACCCTCGGTCCGGCGTTCGATGTCGACGACCTTGCCGCCCGTGATGAGCGCGGCCCCGAGTTCGTCGGTGAGCGCCTCGACCGGGTCGGTGGCGGTGAGCAGCCGTCGCCCGACCTGCACGGCCCGGCTCACGCTGCCCTCGATGACGGCGCCGCGGACGGTGTCGCGGTCCATGACGTAGTTCGCACCGATCGAGATGGCGCCGCTCGCGACGGTGAGGGCGCGGGCGTGACGCTCGAGCCACGACAGGCTGACGGGCCGCAGGATCGAGACGTTGCCGATCACGTCGCTCAACACGGCGTACCCGGGCGGGAGGTTCGCGACGTTCATCGCGGTCATCGGCGCCTCGGGGAAGGCGCGGCCCATGCCGTCGGCGTCGAGGATGCTCAGGCCGAGGCTCGCCGCCCACCCGACCGGACCGACGCCGTTGCTGCCGCCGATCTCCGTCGCCATGATCGTCGTGATGCGCTTGCCGGTGAGCCGCTGGATCTCCTCGACGATGATCTCGGCCTGGCCGGTCGCCGCGAGCATCTCGAAGCCCACCGAAGGGGCGCCGATGCCCGACATCGCGACGACGACGTCGTGCTCGTCGAGGTCGGCGACCTGTTTGACCGGCACCGGGCCGTACTGCTCGAGTGCGATCTCGACGCCGAGCTGCGGGGTCTGCACCGCGCCGCCGCCGCCGGTGCCGAAGACGGCGCAACCGGCCGCGAGGGCGGGCACGTCGGCCAGGGTGATGCTCGTGACCGGGGTGGCCGACGCCGCGGACCGCGCGGCGGGGTGGTTCGTTGACATGTACCGAGCGTAGGCAGGGGTCGGAATCACGACAATGTTCCCGCAGCCCACACAATCGGGGCAGAATGTGCTTATGGCCCAAGTCACCGTCGCGGACGTCATCCTCCAAGCCGAACATCTCGGCGCTCGCTGCGTCGCCGGTTCCCCGGCCGACGTCCTCGTCACCGGCGTCGAGATCCTCGCCCTCGACGAACTCAACGACGCCACCGAGCACGCCATCGCCGTCGTCACCACCCCCGACGGCGCCGTCCCCCGGCCGTATCAGGTGGACATCGCCATCCGCCGGGCGATCGCGGCGGGATGTGCGGCGCTCCTGTTCGTCGGTGAGTTCCCCATCGCCGAGACCTCGCGCGCGCTCGCGGGCCGTGGCGGCCTCCCCGTGATCATGAGCCAGGGCATCGCCTCCGATCTCGCCGTGCTCATGGACCGCACCATCCGCGGCGGCGCGGAGGAAGCGATGTCGCGGGCGGAGTTCGCGATCCAGCGCGTCATCGCGGCCTCGGCGGCCGAGACGGAGCAGGCCTCCGGCGTCGGCGTCCGGGAGGCGATCCTCGAGGTCGCGAGCACCACGCTCGGCGTCCCCGTCACCCTCGTCGAGGACGCCGGCGCGAGCTGGCTCGAACCCGACGCCGTGTGCATCGGCGAGATCCCCATCGGCCGGGTGCACGCCGAACGCGACGACCCCGCCGCCGCCATCGCGCTCCCCGTCATCGCCTCGGTGCTGTCGCGGGCACTGCAGCGCGAACTCCACGGACGCTTCGGCTCCGTGCGGTCCCGGGCGGAGCTCATCATCGAGTTGATCTTCGCGGAGTCCTCCCGCATCGACGGTTTCGCGATGGACGCCGTGCGGGCCGGCCTCCCCCTGCAGCTGTCGCACGCGGTCGCGTGGTTGACCCCGAAGCACGTGAGCCACCCGGACCGACGGGCGCCGACGGTGCTCGCCCCCTCCGTCGAACTGTTCGCGCTGCAGCTCGTCGACCAACGCGACGAGCAGTGGCACCTGGCGATGCGCCGCGACGAGATCGTCGTCATCGCCTCGGAGGAGCTCGGTGCAGCGGACCACCAGCGGCGCCTCCGCGACGTCATGGAGCGCATCGTCGCGCACGCGTCGTCGGTCGCCGGGCCCGAGTGGACGTTCACCGTCGGCCTCGGCACGCCGCAGAGCGGGGCCGCCGGGCTGCGGCAGTCGGCGACGGAGGCCAGAGTCGCGGCTGAGGCGGCGATCGCGGGTGGTCGGTTCGGCACGATGGAGGCGACCGACGTCACCGGGCTGCGCCGGGTGCTCCTCGACTTCTACGCCTCACCGCTCAGTCGCACGCTGCTCGACGACATCCTGTCGCCGCTCGACGACCTCGGGCCGGAGCGCGCGGCGATCGCGGTCCGCACGCTCCTCGCCTACCTCAGCCACCGGAACTCGCTCGTGCGCGCCGGGGCGGAACTGAACCTCCACCCGAACGCGGTGAACTATCGGATCCGCCGCATCGAGCAGTCGCTCGAGCTCGACCTCGCAGATCCCGACGTGCGCTTCGCGGCCGAACTCGCCTGTCGGGTGCGCCTCATCGGCATGCCGTAGGAAGCTTCCCAGCAGCGCAGCTCAGGGACCACGTCACCCTCAGCGCAGCTGCTCCGCGTGCCGCGCCACCCGGACGATGCCGGCGACGAGCGTCGGCCACAGCTCCGCGGGGATGAGGTGCCCCATGTCGGGCAGGACGTGGAGTTCGGCCGCCGGCATGGCCTCGGCGATGTCCACGGCCGAGCTCCAGTGCAGCACGTCGTCCTCGCGTCCGTGGAGTACGAGGGTGGGCACGGTGACCTCGCGCAACCGGTCGAGTCTCTCGGGCGCGCGGCGGAGGGCCGCCCACTGCCGGCTGTAGCCCTCGGGCGCGTAGCCGCGGTCGTACGCCTCACCCGTCGCCCACACTTCCCATGCGGTGTCCGGCTGGTACCGGGCGCCGGGGACGGGCGCGGCCAGCTCGGCCATGACGGCGACGGACTCCTCGCGGCTGGTCCGCACGGGCTCGACGAGCAGCTCCGGCCGCTCGCCGTGCAGGATGTAGCGCGGGTCCTGGCCGGGGATCGTCGACAGCAGGCCGAGGCTCAGCACGCGCTCGGGGTGCTCGAGGGCGACCATCTGCGCCATCATCCCGCCCATCGAGTGGCCGACGAGGTGGGCCGCTGCGACCCCCAGGTGGTCGAGCACGCGGAGGACGTCGTCACCCATGTCGCCGAGCGAGTAGCCGCCGTCGACGTCGTGCTCGCCGCCGAAGCGCTGGGAGAAGCCGACGTCGCGGTTGTCGAACCACACCACCCGGAACCCCTCGTCCACGAGCATCGCGCGGAGTTCGGGGCGCCACGCGATCATCTGCGCGCCGCCACCGGCGATGAGCACGATCACCGGGTCGGCGTGGTCGCCCTCGACCTCGTAGTGGATCGAGACGTCGTCGGTGTCGGTGTACGGCATGTGGTGCCCACTCTCCTCGTGATCGGTTCCGAGGCTAACCCGCAGCCGGAGCACACACCATGTGTCGGTGCACCACGCTTCGGGCGGGGACTGTGCCGGGCACCCAAGGCTCCGGGCCACGGCCTCCGCGGGTAGGCTCGCGCCATGAGCGCTGAACCCCTCTCCGGAGACGACTCCCTGCACCTGCCCGAGTTCGAGACCCCGCCGACCGAGCCGATGCCGCTCGCCCAGGCGTGGTTGGCCGCAGCCGTGGAGCGCGAGGTGAGCGAGCCCCGCTCGATGACCCTCGCCACCGCCACCGCCGTCGGCGTCGTCAGCGCCCGGACCGTGGACGTGAAGACGATCGACGGTCGCGGCCTGGTGTTCGGCACCTCGACCGAGAGCCGCAAGGGCGGTCAGTTGACGGAGAACCCGAGCGCAGCCCTGCAGGTGTACTGGCGCGAGACGATGCAGCAGCTCCGCTTCGAGGGCCGGGTCGAGCGGTTGAGCGACGAGGAGTCGGACGCACTGTTCGCCGACCGCTCGCCGAAGTCCCGGGCCGCCACAGCGGTCGCGCACCAGTCGACGCCGTTCGCCGAGGGCCCGGAGGAGACGCTCGACGCGCTCATCGCCCGCGCGAACGAGCTGCTCGAGCGTTCGGGTGACGACGTGCCGCGGCCGGCCACCTGGGTCGGCTACCGGCTCGTCCCCGACATGGTCGAGTTCTGGCACGCCAGTCGCGACCGCATGCACCGGCGACTCCGCTACCTCGCGGCCGACGGCGGCTGGATCGTCGACCGCCTGCAGCCGTAACGGGGAGGCGACCACCGGCCGCCTCCCCGTATGGAGAGAATTTCCGCCATTAACGCGTATAATGACGAAGATGATCGCCATTATCGAGAAGGTGCCATCATGGCCGCCGGTCCGGGTCTGAGCCGCGAGATGGTCCGTCTCGGATCGAACGTCCGAGCCTGGCGCAAGATCGTCGGCCTGACGGCGGACATCGTCGCTGAGCGCGCCGGCATCTCGCGGGACACGCTGCGCGCCATCGAGAACGGACGGTCGACCTCCTCCGAGAACCTGTTCGCAGCACTCCGAGCCGTCGGGATCCTGTCCCAGGTCATCGACGCATCAGATCCTCTGGCGAGCGATTTCGGCTCGCGGAACTTCGCTCGAGCTGGCGTCGAGCGCGTCCGGATACCTGCACCGACGCCCGCAGACGATCAACGATGACCGTCGACCTGGCGCCCGACCACCTGGTCGAGGCGAACGTGAGCATCGTCCTGCCAGACGGAGTCGAAGTCCCGGTCGGCCGGGTGGCGACCGACGGGCTCCCGGGGTCGGCCGCGCCGGGCATCGTCTTCCGATACGCGGACTCGTTCCTCCTCGATCCACGCGGCTACGACCTGTCGCCCGACATGCCCCGAAGTGCTGGTCCGCTCCGCGCATGGTCCGGCCGCGAAGCGCTCGGCGCACTCGGCGACGCCATGCCGGACAGCTGGGGGCGTCGGATCATCCGCGCCGGAACGCAGGCGCGAAGCGGTCTGGACTACCTGCTGCATGTGAACGACGAGACCCGTCAGGGCGCCTTACGTTTCGCGGTGGAAGGCTCGTTCCTCGGGCGACGCACCCATCCCGTGGCCCAGGTCCACGACCTGCCCCGGATCCTCGCAGCAGCACGGGCATTCGAGACGGGCACCGAGTCCGACGATGAGCTCGCGGTGCTGATCGAGGCAGGGACCAGTGCCGGAGGAGCGCGACCGAAGGCGGTCGTCCGTCATCACGACGCACTCTGGATGGCGAAGTTCGCTCGCGACACCGAATACTCCGACCCGATGGCCTGGGAGGCGACCGCTCTCGCACTCGCGCGTCAGGCGGGTGTCGAGACACCGGACTTCGAGCTGGAACGGATCGCCGAGGGCCGGTCGATCCTGCTCACCAAACGGTTCGACCGCATCGGCGAGCAGCGCATCGGGTATCTCAGTGCTCACTCGCTCACGACGAAACCGGAGAACCAGCCCCTGTCGTACGTCCACCTGGCCGAGGCAGTCGCGTTCGCCAGTCCGACCCCGCGAGTGGATCTCGCCGAACTGTTCCGACGAGTCGCGCTCAGCCTGCTCATCGGCAACGTGGACGACCATTTCCGGAACCACGGATTCCTCCGGCAACACACCGGCTGGAAGCTGTCACCCGTCTTCGACCTGGAACCGAACAAGCGCCCCGACCGGGTGGAAGCCACTCCCATCACCGAAGGAGGCGAACGATACGGTCGTGACATCCGCGAACTCTGCGCGGTGCACGACGCGTTCCGCCTCTCGGCGACGGCCGCCGCTTCGATCATCCGCGACACAGCGGAGCGCACGATGGACTGGCGGACGGTCGCGATCGGTTACGGCATCTCGCCTGAGGCCGCGGTCGTCGCCGAGCGTGCGTTCGACGGCGACAACCGGCGTCGCGCGTTGGAGATACAGGCTCGGTGACCGGAGACACCGGTCACCGAGCCTGGCGAGACGCTACCTCGGTGCCCGGACGATGACGACACCACCGGCGGGCGGCTCGACGACGGCCGTCCCGTTGTCGGCGTCGACCGCGATCACGTAGGCACCGACGGCGACCCGCTGCACGCCCGCCGAAGCCGGGTGCACGATGACGTCGAGGCCGGGCTCCACCCGGGAGACCTGCTGCTCGCCCGGGTCGGGGTCCGTCGTGAGCACGTGCGCCGGGTGCGTCCGGTCGGCGGCCGCAGCCGCCTCACGGCGGGTCAGCTCGCTCGAGGGCGAGGCCACGTGGGCGGCGGTCGCCGCGGTCACGCCGGCACCGAGGGCCGCCGTCTCCGCGCCGTCGACCGCGCTCCGCGGGGTGTCCTGCTGCGGTGCCGTCGCGATCGAACCGGTGTTGTGGGGGTGGCTGCGTTCGAGCGCGGCGCCCTCCACGTCGACGTTCGGCAGGATGCGGTCGAGCCACTTCGGGATCCACCAGGCGCTCGTCCCGAGAAGGTGCATGATCGCGGGGATGAGCAGCATGCGGACGACGAACGCGTCGACGAGCACACCGAACGCGAGGCCGAAGCCGATCGACCGGATCATCGCCGAGTGGGAGAAGATGAACCCGCCGAAGACGGAGATCATGATGATCGCGGCGGCCACGACCACCGTGCGACCGGCGTGGAGACCGCGACGCACCGCGAGTCGGGCCGGAGCACCGTGGGCGTACGCCTCACGCATGCCCGACACGAGGAACAGCTGGTAGTCCATCGCGAGGCCGAACAGGATGCCGATCAGGATCGTCGGCAGGAAGCTCAGGATGGGCCCCGGGTCGTGGACGCCGAACACCGGGCCGAGCCAACCCCACTGGAAGATCGCCGTGATGCCGCCGAAGGTCGCGGCGAGCGACAGCATGAAGCCGAGCGTCGCGGTGACGGGCACGAGGATCGAGCGGAACACCAGGATCATGATGATGAGCGACAGCCCGACCACGAGCGCGAGGTAGAGCGGCAGGGCGTCGGACAGCTGCTTCGAGACGTCGATGTTGCCGCTCGCGCTGCCGGCCACACCGAGGTCGACGTCGCCGGACAGGGGCGACAGATCGCGGAGGTCGCGGACGAGCTGCTCCGTGGAGACCGCGTTCGGGCCCTCCGCGGGGATCACCTGGAACGCGAGGACGGAGTTGTCGTCCGAGGCGCCGACCGGCGCGACGGCCTTGACGTCCTGCACGTCGGCGATCTTCTGGCCGATGCGCACCTGCTCCTCGAGCACCTCGTCGTCGGTCGCGGCGTCCGGGAGGGTCGCGACGACGAGCAGCGGGCCGTTGACGCCGGCACCGAACTTGTCCTCGATGAGCGTGTAGGACTTGTACTGCGTCGAGTCGACGGCCTCGGAGCTACCGTCGGGCAGGCCGAGCCGCATGTCGAGGGCCGGCAGGGCGACGACGCCGAGGACGACGAGCCCGGCCACGAGGGTACCGATCGCACGGATCGTGCCCATCGGCTTGGTGGGGACGGCGTCGGGGCGCGGGGTGCCGATGGAGGCGCGGGCCTTGCGGCTGAGGATCCGCAGGCCGAGCAGCGACAGCAGCGCCGGCGTGAGGGTGACGGCGAGGAGGATGGCGACGGCCACGCAGATCGCGCCGACGGTGCCCATCATGCCGAGGAAGGGGATCCCGGTGACGTTCAGTGCGAGGAGCGCGACGAGCACCGTGGAGCCGGCGAACACGACCGCGTTGCCCGAGGTGCCGTTCGCGAGGCCGATGGACTCGTGGAGGTCGACGCCGTCGAGCAGCTGCTTCCGGTGGCGGTTGAGGATGAACAGCGAGTAGTCGATCCCGACGGCGAGGCCGAGCATGACCCCGAGCACCGGGGTGATCGAGAGCATGTCGACGACGCCCGACATCGCGAGCGAGGCGGTGACACCCACGCCGACACCGACGATCGCCGAGACGAGCGGGAGCGATGCGGCGATGACGGTGCCGAGCATGACGAGGAGGGTGATCGCGGCGATGATGAGCCCGATGGCCTCACCGACACCGAACAGCTGCGGGAGGCTCTGGGCGAGCTCGTTGGAGAACTCGACCTCGACGCCCGAGGGGACGTCGTCGGAGACCTGGTCGATGACCGACTGCTTCGTCTCGGGCGTGACCTCCTGCTGACGCTGCTCGAAGACGACGTTCGCGACCGCGGTGGTGTCGTCGGTCGACACGGTGCGGATGCCGGAGGAGAGGTCGAGCAGCTGCGAGGAGAGTTCGAGCTTCGTGCTCTGCTCGTCGATGGTCGCGAGGTTGTCGGTGATCGTGGTCTGCTGAGCGTCGAGCGCGGCCTGCTGCTGGGTGATCGCCGCCTGCTGGGTGTCGAACTGGGCCTGTGCCGCGGCGGGGAGCGTGCCGCCGGCCGCCTGCTGTGCCTGGGCGAGCGCGGCGCTCAGCTGGGTCTGCGCGGCGGTCAGCTGCTGCTGGCCGGCGTCGAGCTGCGCCTGTCCGTCGGTCAGTTGCGTGCGACCGGCGTCGACCTGCGCCTTGCCGTCGGAGATCTGCTTCGCCTGGTCGGCGATCGTCTCCTGGGTCTCGAAGGGGTTGACTGTGGAGTCGACGCCCGTGAGGTCGGCGGTCTCGTCGAGCAACTCGCCGATGGCGGTCTTCTGCGAGTCCGTGAAGGCGTCGCCGTCCTTGGTGTGGAAGACCATCGCGCCGGTGCCGCCGGAGGCGCTCGGGAACGACTCCTCGAGCTGGTCGGTGACCTTCGCCGTCGGCGTGCCGGGGATGGTCACGGCACTCGACAGCGTCCCGCCGAACGCGAGGAACGCGCCGACCGAGATGCCGAGGATCACGATCCAGGAGATGAGGACGGCCCACGCGCGGCGCGCGGAGAAGCGTCCGAGGCGATACAGCAGTTCAGCCAAGGGAGTCTCGATTCTTCGGGAGGTGGTGCTGGTGACGTGTGCGGGGACGGAGGGGATGGGATCAGTGCGTGGAGCCGTAGCCCGTGCGGACGCTCGCGATGAGCCGTTCCAGCAGGGTGGTCCAGAGTGCACGGGCATCATCGTCCGTGGTGGCGCCGGTGCTCGCGATCCAGTGGTGCGCGAGCACTTCGACACCGTGCATGAGGGAGGACACGAGGAAGCCGGCCTCGAGTTCGTCGACGTCGGTGTTGCGCTCGGCCAGTTCGTGGGCGAGCTCCTGGGTGGTGCGGGAGAAGGTGGCCTGGAAGAGCTGCTGCGGCCGCGAGTCCTCCGGCGCGAAGCCGCCGAGCGCGTTCCAGAGGAAGGCGATGACGCGGGGGATGTCCGTCGTGCGGAGGGCCGCGGCGACATCTTCGAACATCGAGGCCCGCGACCCCGGGCCGGCCGGGCGCGCGTTGACGGCGGCGCGGAAGCTCTCGATCACGACCGCCAGCTCCTCGGTGCAGGAGGTCGTGACGAGGTCGTCGACGGAGGAGAAGTGGTTGAACACCGTCCGCCGCGAGACGTCGGCGCGCTCGGCGATGACGTCGACGTTGAAGCCCGCGATCCCCTGCTCCGCGATCATGACGCGGGCGGCGTCGAGGATCGCGCGATGGTGGCGCGCACGCAGGGCGGCGCGTCGATCCTCGGCGGGGGCGGTGGTGGACACGTGGGTACACTACGTGCACCGATGCACGGAGTGCAACTTCTTGACGTGGGGTTCACCGAGTTGCCAGCAACGCGACACCGGAGCGTCTGCGGACGAACGGTCGGACCCTGCGGACGCAGCGTCGGGCGGGCGTCGTCAGCCCCCGCCAGACTGGGAGCATGAGCACCCCCGACACCCTCGATTCACCGCGCACCGGCTCCATCCCCGTCGCCGGCACCCCGCGCGACCGCACCGCCTGGGCGTCCGTCGCCGTGATGATGGCGACGAGCTTCGTGCTCGTGCTCGCCGAGTTCCTCCCGCCGAGCCTCCTGCCGTCCATGGCCGCGTCGCTCGGCATCTCCGAGGGGCAGGCCGGCCAGGCCGTCACCGCGACGGCCTTCGTCGGGTTCCTGACGGCACCGACCATCGGCATCCTCGTCCCCAGCCTCGACCGCCGCCTGCTGCTCGTCCTGCTCGCCGTCGGCGCCGCGGTCTCCAGCGCACTCGTCGCGATCTCCGCCGACTTCGTCATGCTGCTCATCGCCCGCCTGCTCCTCGGTGCGGCACTCGGGGCGTTCTGGGCCATGTCGATCGCGATCGCCGCCCGCCTCTCGGCCCCGAAGCACCTCGGTCGCGCGATCATGCTCGTGAACACGGGCACCACCGTCGCGACCGTCGCCGGCGTCCCCGTGGGCACCTACCTCGGGTCGATCATGGACTGGCGGCTCATCTTCGCGGCCGTCGCGGTGATCACCGCCGTCGTCGCCGTCGCGCTGCGGCTCGTCCTCCCGCCCGTCGCGCCGGCACCGTCGAGCGGCGGGCTGCGGTCGCTCGTCGACACCCTCCGGGTCCCGGGCATCCGCATGGGCTTGACGGGTCACATCCTCACCGTGCTCGGACACTTCATCGCGTTCACCTACATCCGGCTCGCGATCGAGCGGGTGCCCGATCTCGACGCCGCCGGTGTCGCCGTGCTGCTCGCCGCGTTCGGCCTCGGCGGCGTGGTCGGCAACTTCGTCATCGGCCTGCTCGTCGACCGCCACCTGGCGGCGCTCCGCTATGTGGTCCCCGCGTTCATCGGTGTCTCGATCGCGCTCGTGACCCTGTTCCCGGGGCAGCCGTTGGTCGTGACCATCGCCATCACCACCTGGGGCATGGGCTTCGGCGCGTGGCTCACGACGTTGAGCACCTGGATGGGACGGCTCGTCCCCGACCGCATGGAGTCAGGCGGCGGGCTCGTGGTCGCCGGGTTCCAGCTCGCGATCACGGTCGGCGCCGGTGTCGGCGGCATCCTCGTCGACGCGGTCGGCATCGTGCCGGCGCTCATCGTCGCCGCGGTCTCCGCGATCGTCGGTGGGGTCATCTTCGGCTCGGCGCGCACCGCGCGCTGAGGCAGCACCGACGCCGAGGCCGAGACCGCACGCCTACGCGGCGGCGGCCTCGGCTCGCCAGCGGGCGGGCGTCAGGCCCGTGTAGCGCTGGAAGGCCCGTGCGAAGCCGTCCTCCGAGGCGTAGCCGAGCTCGCCGGCCAGCTCGGCGACCGTCGCCCCGCCCGTGATGATGAGCCCCTTCGCGGTCTCCATCCGGACCGTCGTGAGGTAGGCGCGCGGGGTGTGGCCGACGACCTGTCGGAACCGCTCGGCGAACGCGGAGCGCGACATCATCGCGATGCGGGCGAGGCTCTCGAACGTCCACGGCCGCCCGGGTTCGGCGTGCAGGGCATCGAGCACCGCGGCGATGTGCGGGTCGCCGATGCGCTGCAGCCAGCGCTCCGGCGCGCAGCCGGCCTCGTTCCAGGACCGGAGGGCGGCGGAGACGATCGTGGTCGCGATCCGGCTGCAGATGACGGCGTCGCCGGGGCGTGCGCGGCCGCTCGGGCCGGGGCATCCCATGCCCTCGATGAGCGCGACCATGGACCGCTCCTGACCGGCGAAATCCCGAACGGTCAGCGTCTCGGGCAGGGTGTCGGCGACCGCCTGCCGCTGCCGCGACGGTTCGAGACCGACCTCCAGGACCTCCGCCTCGCCGAGCGCGCGGAGGACGGTCGTGTGCGCCCGGGGGAAGAACACGAGGTCGCCGGCGTCGAGGTCGAGGGCGCCCTCCGGGGTGGTGAGCCGGATACGTCCGCTCGACACGTACAGGAAGCCGGAGGCCGGGTGCCCCCGGTCGAGCCGGGAACCGGTCGCGAGGCGGTCGCGGTAGGTGCCGTCGATCGTCCACTCGAGGCTCGCGAGCGCGCGATCGAGGGTGTCTGGTGCGGACTCGGCGACAGCCGGCAGCGTGAGGGTCACACCTGGGCGAACGCGATCACGCCCGGCGATGTTCCGAGGGCGGCCGATTCCGCCTCAGCGGCCGTCGACGACGGACATGAACCCGGCGAAGGCGAACGCCGCGGGGATGAAGTACAGCAGGGTGCGGGTGATGAGCCACGTCGCCGCACCGACGACACCCCACAGCGCGTGGAAGCGCGCG
Source organism: Plantibacter sp. Leaf314 (assembly GCF_001423185.1). Classification (NCBI taxonomy): domain Bacteria; kingdom Bacillati; phylum Actinomycetota; class Actinomycetes; order Micrococcales; family Microbacteriaceae; genus Plantibacter; species Plantibacter sp. Leaf314. The sequence continues at coordinate 1,840,853 of NZ_LMOB01000001.1, forward strand.
CGGACCCGGAGTCGTCGGCCGTCCTCGGAGACGACCGTCCGCCCCTTCGTCCACTGCTGCTCGGCCTCCATGGCCTTCCGTGCGGCATCGAGGACGCTCTCGGCGTCCTGCCCCACCACGCGTTCGTCGCGGTACCGTTCGGCCTTCCGGACGAGCCGCGGGACGAGGTCGGTGAGGATGGCGTCGACGGCGATCCACGGTGCCGGGTAGGCGAAGTCGGCGGCGGGCTTGCTGAAGAACACGACCCGGTCGTCGAGGATCTCGACGTTGTAGTACGCGGCGGTGCTGATGAGCGACGACATCACGTCCGGCGTCAGGACGTACCGGGCGTCGACCCCGTAGCCGGATGGCGCGTACACCCGGAACCAGCGGTCGAAGTCGCCCTCGAGCGAGATCAGACCACCGCGGTCGAGGCCGGGTGGCAGGTCGCTGCGGACGGTGTCGTTCCTCGTCGCGTCGAGGAGGAGGTGCGGCAGCGGTGCCGGCAGCCGGACCACGAGGTAGTGCCAGTCCCCCGAACGCTTCACCTCGTCGAGGAGGTTGCCGAACTCGACCTCGTCGCGGACGAACCGGGGGTCCGACAGGAACTGCGGCCCGGGAGTGGAGACGAACGCGTTGTGGTATTTGCCGGTCGTGGTGATGAGCGAGGAGAACATCGCCCGAGACTTCGGCTCCTCGGTGAAGCCGTTCTCCGCCGCGGTCAGGTGTCGCCGCCACTCGGCCAGGCGTGCTTTCGGCGACGGTGGCCGTTGCGACCAGCGCAGGAGGAACCAGGCGCCGACGAGCAGCCCCACGAGGATGAGCGCGGCGACGACCAGGCCGATGACGTCGTCGGCTTCGACGCGACTGTCGTGGTACTCGTCGACGCTGACACCGACCGAGACGAGGGCGATCGCGAGATACCAGAGGACGAGGCTGAAGTAGAGGTGGAAGACCACTCGGCGCCCGGTGGGTACTCCCTTGGACCTGGCCGAGCGGCGCTCCTCCGCGATCGCGGAGGCGACCTCGTGCTCGGGTGCCGTCAGCCACCGCAGGTCCATCGACTCCGTCACCGACACCGACACTGTTCCCCCGTCACCCTCGACCTCCAAGCGTATTGCAGCCGGACCCGGTCGATGCTCGTCAGTGAGGCGCGGGATCGGCCTCGGGCCGAGCCATGGACCCCTGTCGTGCGCGGTGGGCGCGGACCCGGCCCCGACTGGCGCAGGCCGGCGACGGACACCAGTGGCGCCGACCGGAGGTGTCGAGGAACACCCACCGGCAGTCGACCTCGGCACACTGGTGCAGGAGCTGTCGGTCCGGTCCTTGCAGGGTGACGAGCGCTTGGACGGCGATCGCGGCGAGCGCCGTGTCGAACGGCATGCCGGCGACCTGGTCGCGCCAGGCCGGCTTAGCCGGGATCGTGGCGATCGCACGGACCTCCTGCGCCGCCTCGGCCGCCGGCTCCCGTCCGGCGACCGCCGCCATCGCCAGTTCGCGGAGCGCTTCCCGCAACCGCACCAGTCCGGCGAGGTCCGCATCGCTCAGCTCGTCCTGCGGCGGGAACCCGACGAGCCCGAGCCAGCGTCGTCCGGCTTCCGGCGTTCCGATGCGCTCGATCGGTCGCGTTCCGAAGCTCTGCCCCCGGGTGGCGAGCAGGTTCAGCCAGGTGGCTCCGCCGTCGAAGCGGAAGTCGGTCTCGGTCGTCATGGTTCGAGTGTAACGTGTCAACCGTTACAGTCGGGACGATCGAAGGAGAGACGATGCACGAGGTGTTCGATGTGGCGGCAGGCCGCGAACGATTGGCGGAGCTGCAGGACGAGACGACGACCGCGGCCTGGCGCGCGACGGTGGATGCGGCGGCGCCGGGCTTCGACGAGTGGATCGTCGGTGCCGTGTTCGGCGGGACGTACCAACGCGAGGGTCTGACGCCGCGCGACCGACAGCTGCTCATCATCGGTGCGCTGACCGCGCTCGGCGGCGTGGACCCACAACTCAGCGGTCATCTCACGACCTCGCTCCGGATCGGGATGACCCGCACGGAGCTCGCGGAGTCGCTCGTCCACCTCGTGCCGTACGTGGGGCTGCCCCGGGTGATGGCGGCCCTGCGGCTGCTGCCCGATGCGGCGACCGCCGGGGATGCCGACGCCCGATGACCCGGGTGATCCGCACGGTGCTCGGTGACATCGATCCGGCGACGGCGGGCGCGGTCGACTCGCACGACCACCTCTTCCTGCGGACACCGGTCCTGGCCGGTCAGGACCTGGTCGACGAGCCGGACGCCCTGGCGACGGTCGAGCGGTTCGCCGCGGCGGGCGGCGGGAGCCTCGTGCAGTGGACGCCTCGAGGTCTCGGCCGCGGGCTCCCGGCACTGCGACGGATCAGTGCGTCGACGGGCGTCCACCTCGTGGCGGCGACCGGCCGGCATCTGCGGCGCGTCTACCCCGAGGGCGCTGCAGCACCTACACCCTCGGCCGACGAGCTCGCAGCGGCGTTCATCGACGACATCGCCCGGCACGGGTGCGGACTGGTCAAGATCGGTGTCGGCCCCGACCGCCTCGCCGAGGACGAGCGGGACGCGTTGCGGGCCGCCGCAGTGGCGCATCACGCCACCGGAGCGCCGATCGCGGTGCACCTCGAGCAGGGCGCGGCGGCCGGCCTCGTCCTGGCGGCGCTGGACGCCGACGAGGTGGACCCGCGATCCATCGTCCTCGGGCATCTCGGCCGGAACCCCCACGTCGAGCAGATCCTCGACGCCGCGCGCTCCGGCGCGTGGGTGTGCATCGACACACCGTCGCCCGGCCACCCGATGGAGCCGAACCGGTTGGCGCGGATCCTCGAGGCCCTCATCGACGACGGACACCTGCGCACCCTGCTCCTCGGCGCCGACACGACCAGTGCGGCCTCCCGAGCACGACCGCGGGACGTCGGTCCGGCCGCCCTCCTGACGACGGTCGCACCCCTGCTGGCGCGCACCGTAGGCGAGGAAGCGGTGTCGACGATCACCCGCGACAACCCCGCCCGCGCCTGGGCGTTCGAGCTGGGGGATTCGACGCCCTAGGAACTGTCAGGACTGAGGCAGCAGGCGACTGGACACGGTGCGGGCCGCCGAGCAAGCCACGCTGCCTGAGATCTCCGAGGAGCTCATGCCCGCCAGAGATCGAGGGTGTCCCAGTGTGTCGGCGCGCCCAGGGACTCGATCGTAAGAGCTTCGGACGTTGGGAAGCCGCGGAACAGTGCTGCTACCCTCACCGGCCAATCGGTATCCGGATCGATCGATGCCAGCAGGTAGGCGATCACGGCCAGCGCATTGTAGGTGCCGTACACCTGTTTCGGATGCTCGGAGTCGCGCAGATGATCGAGCATCTCGATCAGTCGACGGTCGAAGTCGATGATCGCTTCGGCGTGCGAGAGACGTGTGCCCGGCCGGTATCCGCTGAGGATGCGGACCCGGGTGCGGCCATGCTCGTCGACATACGCTTCGGACAACCGGAACGGGTACAGGAAGCCGGTCAGACGGTAGTACCCGATCGATTCCACGACTCGGGCGGCATGATCGGGATCCGAAACCTCGAGGCCGTGGTACTCGAGTCGGGCGACCTGCTGCTCAACGGACAACCAGTCTTTGGCGTACTCGACCATGGACCTCCCCCGAACAGAAAATCAGCCCGCGCCTTTCGGCAACGGGCTGATCATGATGACTCCAGTCTAGCGCGCAGAGACGCGACGTTGAGCTTGGCGTCGTTGCGGCTGTGGACACCACGCACCGTACGGAGGTCGTGAGGATCGACGCGGAAGGCGTATGGAAACCGTGAGGACCGCCGATCCGGGCTGCTGACGGGTGTTGGCTCTGAGCTGTCCCGAACGGGACGCATCAGCACCACGCACCATTCACACACTGGAGTCCTCTTGCTCGACCTCGTCTACGTGCTCGGCATCATCGCCGTGTTCGCTGTGGTCGGCCTCGTCGCCCGGGGAGTGGAGAGACTGTGATCGTCTTCGAACTCCTCGCCGCCGTCTTGGCCGTCGCCGCCGTCGTGTACCTCGTGTACGCGCTCGTGAAACCCGAGAGGTTCTGATGCAGACCCTCTTCGCGATCCTCCAGGTCTCGACCCTCGTCCTGGTCCTCTTCCTGCTCTACCGTCCGCTCGGTGAGTACCTCGCGCGGGTGTACACCTCCGGCAAGGACTTCGCCGTCGAGCGGGGCTTCTACCGTGTGATCGGTGTCGACGCCCGCTCCGAGCAGACCTGGCAGGCCTACCTGCGCGGGGTGCTCGCCTTCTCGCTCGTCGGTGTCCTCCTCGTCTACGCCCTCCAGCGTGCGCAGGCCGTCCTGCCGTTCGCGCTCGGCCTCCCCGCCGTCCCCGAGGGCCTGTCGTTCAACACGGCCGTATCCTTCGTCACGAACACGAACTGGCAGTCGTACTCCCCCGAGGTCACGATGGGCTACACCGTGCAGCTCACGGGCCTCGCGGTGCAGAACTTCGTCTCCGCCGCCGTCGGCATCGCGGTCGCCATCGCCCTCGTCCGCGGCTTCGCGAGTCGGCGCAGCGGCACCATCGGCAACTTCTGGGTCGACCTCACCCGCGGCACCCTCCGTGTCCTGCTGCCGCTCTCCGTCGTCATGGCGGTCGTGCTCATCGCGGGCGGCACCATCCAGAACCTCAACGGCTTCACCGACGTCAGCACCATCACGGGTGCGACGCAGACCATCCCCGGCGGACCGGTCGCCTCGCAGGAGGCCATCAAGCTCCTCGGCACGAACGGCGGCGGGTTCTTCAACGCGAACTCCGCGCACCCCTTCGAGAACCCGACCGCATGGACGAGCCTCGTGCAGAACATCCTCATGCTCGCGATCCCGTTCTCCCTGCCGCGCACCTTCGGCCGCATGGTCGGCGACCACAAGCAGGGCTACACGATCCTCGCGGTCATGGGCGTCATCTTCCTCGCGTCGTTCTCGATCCTCACGGCGCTCGAAGCCCGTGGCCTCGGAGCGGCACCGATGGCGGCCGGCGGCGCGATGGAGGGCAAGGAGCAGCGCTTCGGGGTCTTCGCCTCGACGCTGTTCGGTTCGACCTCGACGCTCACCTCCACCGGTGCCGTCAACTCGATGCACGACTCCTACACGGCACTCGGCGGCATGATGCCGATGATCAACATGATGCTCGGCGAGATCGCCCCCGGCGGCGTCGGCTCAGGCCTGTACGGCATGCTCGTGCTCGCCGTCATCGCCGTGTTCATCGGTGGGCTGCTCGTCGGCCGCACCCCGGAGTACCTCGGCAAGAAGATCGGCCCGCGGGAGATCAAGCTCGCGAGCCTGTACATCCTCGTGACGCCGACGCTCGTCCTCGCCGGTACGGCACTGAGCTTCGCCATCCCCGGCGTCCGCTCGGACGTGGAGACGACGTCGATCTGGAACCCGGGCCTCCACGGCCTCTCCGAGGTGCTCTACGCCTTCACCTCCGCCGCGAACAACAACGGTTCCGCGTTCGCCGGCCTCACGGCGAACACCCCGTGGTTCAACACGGCCCTCGGTGTCGCCATGCTCCTCGGCCGCTTCGTCCCGATCGTGCTCGTCCTCGCGCTCGCCGGTTCGCTGGCCGCGCAGGACCGGGTGCCGTCGACCGCCGGAACGCTCCCGACCAACCGGCCGCAGTTCGTCGGCCTCCTCACCGGTGTCGCCGTGGTCATCACCGCACTCACCTACTTCCCCGTCCTCGCGCTGGGTCCCCTGGCGGAAGGGCTGTCATGAGCCACGTCCACCACGCACACCCCGTGGTCATCACCGCATCCACCTACTTCCCCGTACTCGCGCTGGGTCCCCTGGCGGAAGGGCTGTCATAAACCATGTCCACCACGCACACGCTTCCCGCCCCGGCGGAACCCGAGCAGGAACAGGACCACCACCACGAGCCCGCGAAGGCCGCGTTCGGTCCGGCACAGCTGCTCGCCGCGACCCCCGGCGCCTTCCGCAAACTCGACCCGCGACTCATGGTCAAGAACCCGGTCATGTTCATCGTCGAGGTCGGGGCCGCACTGACGACCGTCCTCGCGATCGCCGAACCGTTCCTCGGTGGGGCGCAGGAGTCCGGCGGCTCGGCCGTGCCGGCGTCGTTCACCTGGGGCATCGCGATCTGGCTGTGGCTCACCGTCGTCTTCGCGAACCTCGCCGAATCCGTGGCCGAGGGCCGCGGCAAGGCCCAGGCCGACAGCCTCCGCAAGACGCGCACCTCGACCATGGCGAACCAGGTCACCGCCTACGACGCCTCGGCGGATCCGTCCGCCGAGCACACGGCCACCGGCCAGGTCTCCTCGGCGGACCTCACCCTCGGCGACGTCGTCGTCGTGACCGCCGGCGAACTCGTCCCGGGTGACGGCGACATCGTCTGGGGCATCGCCTCGGTCGACGAGTCGGCCATCACGGGCGAGTCGGCCCCGGTCGTCCGCGAGTCCGGCGGCGACCGCAGCGCCGTCACCGGCGGCACCCGGGTGCTGTCCGACCGCATCGTCGTCCGCATCACCTCGAAGCCCGGCGAGACCTTCGTCGACCGCATGATCGGCCTCGTCGAGGGCGCGGCGCGGCAGAAGACGCCGAACGAGATCGCGCTCAACATCCTGCTCGCCAGCCTGTCGATCGTCTTCGTGATCGTCGCGCTCACGCTCAACCCGATCGCCTCCTACGCGGCGGCCCCCGTCAGCGTCCCGGTCCTCATCGCCCTCCTCGTCTGCCTCATCCCGACGACCATCGGTGCCCTCCTCTCCGCGATCGGCATCGCCGGCATGGACCGGCTCGTGCAGCGGAACGTACTCGCGATGTCGGGCCGTGCCGTCGAAGCGGCCGGCGACGTCACGACCCTGCTGCTCGACAAGACGGGCACCATCACCTACGGCAACCGCCAGGCGGTCGAGTTCATCGCCCTCCGCGGTGTCACGCCGGACGAGCTCGCGCAGGCCGCCGCCCGGTCCTCGCTCAGCGACCCGACGCCCGAGGGCAAGTCGATCGTCGACCTCGCCGCCGAGCGGGGTGTCCACCTCGGCGGATCCGTCGCCGGCGAGATCGTCCCCTTCACCGCGCAGACCCGCATGAGCGGCCTCGACCAGCCGGACGGCGCGCAGATCCGCAAGGGCGCCGGCTCGGCCGTGCTCGCCTGGGTGCAGGAGTCGACCCCGCTCGACGAGGCGATCCGCGCCGAGCTCCAGGAGCACGTCGAAGCGGTGTCCGCCGGCGGTGGCACCCCGCTCGTGGTGGCGCAGACCGACACCACCGGCACCGCCCGGGTCCTCGGTGTCGTCCGGTTGAAGGACGTCGTCAAGGCCGGCATCGCGGAACGCTTCGCCGAGCTGCGTGCGATGGGCATCCGCACCGTCATGATCACGGGCGACAACCCGCTCACGGCGAAGGCGATCGCCGCGGAGGCCGGCGTCGACGACTTCCTCGCCGAGGCGACGCCCGAGCAGAAGCTCGAACTCATCCGCAAGGAGCAGGAGGGCGGCAACCTCGTCGCGATGACCGGTGACGGCACGAACGACGCTCCGGCGCTCGCCCAGGCCGACGTGGGCGTGGCGATGAACACGGGCACCTCCGCCGCGAAGGAGGCCGGCAACATGGTCGACCTCGACTCCGACCCCACGAAGCTCATCGACATCGTGCGGATCGGCAAGCAACTGCTCATCACGCGAGGTGCCCTCACGACGTTCTCCATCGCGAACGACGTCGCCAAGTACTTCGCGATCATCCCGGCCATGTTCGCCGGGGTGTTCCCGGGGCTCGCCCTGCTGAACATCATGCAGCTGCACTCCCCGGCGTCGGCGATCCTCTCGGCGATCATCTTCAACGCGATCATCATCGTGATCCTGATCCCGCTCGCCCTCCGCGGCGTGAAGTACCGACCGCTCAGCGCCTCGAAGGTCCTCAGCCGGAACCTGTTGATCTACGGGCTCGGCGGTGTGATCGCGCCGTTCATCGGCATCAAGCTCATCGACCTCGTCGTGACGCTCATCCCCGGCTTCTAGCCGGACCCCGTCCCCTCGCCCCAGTACCCCAGCACACGAAAGCAGACAGAACATCATGAGTGCATCCCGCAGCGGCATCGCCCAGTACTGGGTCGCCATCAGGGCCATGCTCGCCCTCACCGTCGTCCTCGGCGTCGGCTACCCCCTCATCGTCACCGGGATCGGACAGGCGACGATGTCGTGGCAGGCGAACGGCTCGCCCGTCTCGGAGGGTGGGAAGACGGTCGGCTCGGCGCTCATCGGGCAGTCGTTCACCGACGCCGACGGCAAGCCGCTGCCGCAGTGGTTCCAGTCGCGTCCGTCCGCAGCGGGCGACGGCTACGACGGCGGCGCGTCGAGCGGCAGCAACCTCGGGCCGGAGAACACCGACCTCGTCGCCTCGATCGAGGAGCGCCGGGCGGCCATCGCCTCCTTCGAAGACGTCGATCCGGCGAGCGTCCCCGCCGACGCGCTGACGGCCTCCGCGTCCGGCCTCGACCCGCACATCAGCCCGGCGTACGCGCTGCTGCAGGTGCCCCGTGTCGCCGCCGAGCGCGGCCTCGACGAGGGCGAGGTCCGGGCCCTCGTCGAGCGTCTGACGCAGGGTCCCGACCTCGGCTACCTTGGGGAGTCCACGGTCAACGTCCTGCAGCTCAACCTCGCCGTGGCAGGACTGGACGGATAACACCATGCAGCGCGGACGACACAGCGCGGCCCCCGGGGTCGGCAAGACCTACGCCATGCTCCAGGAGAACTGAACACCATGCAGCGCGGACGACTCCGGGTGCTCCTCGGCGCGGCCCCCGGGGTCGGCAAGACCTACGCCATGCTCGAGGAGGGCCACCGCCTCGCCGCGGAGGGCGTCGACGTGGTGGTCGCGGTCGTCGAGACCCATGGTCGGGCCGCGACGGCCGCACTGACGGAGGGCCTCGAGACGCTGCCGCGCCGGGGCGTCGAGCATCGGGGTGTGACGCTCGACGAGATGGACCTCGAGGCCGTCCTCGAGCGCCGCCCCGGGCTCGCCCTCGTCGACGAACTCGCCCACACGAACGCCCCCGGCTCCACGAACGACAAGCGCTGGCAGGACGTCGAGGCCCTGCTCGCCGCCGGCATCCCGGTGCTGTCGACGGTGAACATCCAGCACATCGAGTCGCTCAACGACGTCGTGCGGCAGATCACCGGGGCACCGCAGCGGGAGACCATCCCCGACGCCGTGCTCCGGGCCGCAGACCAGATCGAGCTCATCGACCTCGCTCCACAGGCGCTCCGCGACCGGCTCGCCGGCGGCCGCGTCTACCCGGCCGAGCGGATCGACGCCGCCCTGTCCAACTACTTCCGCCTCGGCAACCTCACCGCCCTCCGTGAGCTGGCCCTGCTGTGGCTGGCCGACGAGGTCGACTCCGCCCTCCGCGACTACCGCGCCGAGCACGGTATCGACAGCACCTGGGAGGCGCGCGAGCGGGTCGTCGTGGCCCTCACCGGCGGACCCGAGGGCGAGACCCTGCTCCGTCGGGGCGCCCGGATCGCCGCCCGCTCCTCCGGCGGGGAGCTCATCGCGGTGCACGTGACGACGCAGGACGGCCTCCGCACCGCGAACCCCGGCGCGCTCGCGCAGCAGCGGGCGCTCGTCGACACCCTCGGCGGCACCTTCCACCAGGTCGTCGGCGACGACGTGCCGCGCGCGCTCGTGGACTTCGCGAAGGCGGCGAACGCGACGCAGCTCGTCATCGGTGTCAGCCGGCGCAGTCGCCTGTCGGCCGCCGTGACCGGCCCCGGCATCGGGAACACGGTCATCCGCGAATCCGGCAACATCGACGTCCACATCGTCAACCACGAGGCGGCCGGTGGGCGGTTCCGGCTGCCGAAGCTCGGCGGTGCGCTGAGTGCGCGGCGCCACATCGCCGGCTTCGCCCTCGCGCTGATCGGCGGGCCGCTCGTCACCTGGCTCCTCCACCTCGCCCGGACCGAGGAGTCGATCACGAGCGAGGTGCTCTCGTACCAGCTGCTCGTCGTGCTCGTCGCCCTCGTCGGCGGCTTCTGGCCGGCGGTGTTCGCGGCCGTCCTCTCGGGCGTCACACTCGACTTCGTCTTCGTCCAACCGCTGTACACCGTCACCATCGACGACCCGGCGCACCTCGTCGCGCTCGTGCTCTACGTGGTCATCGCGGTGATCGTGAGCGGTGTGGTCGACCTCTCCGCGCGACGCGCCCGGGTGTCGAGACGCGCGGCGGCGGAGTCCGAACTGCTCGCGACCGTCGCGGGCAGCGTGCTCCGCGGCGAGGGCGCCCTACAGGCGCTCGTCAGTCGGACCCGCGAGTCGTTCTCGCTGGCGGGGGTCCGGCTCGTGGCGGGCGAGCAGGTCCTCGCGGTCGACGGCGAACCGACCCGCGGCGGTGAGTTCACGAGCATCCCGATCGGCACCCGTGCGGTGCTCGAGCTGCACGGCGGCGTGCTCGCGGCCTCCGATCGCCGCCTGCTCGCCGTCATCGCTGCGCAGCTCGACGCCTCGCTCGAGCACACCGACCTGCGCGCCACCGCCCAGGAGGTCGGTCCACTCGCCGCGACCGACCGGGTGCGGAGCGCGCTGCTCTCCGCGGTCAGTCACGACCTCCGCCGCCCGCTCGCCGCCGCCACGGCCGCGGTGACCGGCCTGCGCGCGACCGACGTCGAGCTGACCACGACGGACCGCCAGGACCTCCTCGAGACCGCCGACGACAGCCTGCGCACGTTGGCGGCCCTCGTCACGAACCTGCTCGACGTCAGTCGTCTCCAGGCCGGCGTCCTCGCGGTGACGGTCGCCCCGATCGACGTCGAGGATGCGATCCTGCCGGCCTTCGACGAGCTCGGCATCGGGCCGCAGGACGCCGAGCTCGACCTCGCGCCCGACCTCCCGCCCGTCCTCGCCGACGCCGGCCTCCTGCAGCGCGTCATCGTGAACCTCCTGACGAACGCGCAGCGCTTCAGCCCTGACGACACCCCCGTCCGGATCGCGACGAGCGCGTTCCGCGGCGCCGTGGAGATCCGCATCGTCGATCACGGCCCGGGGATCGCGCCCGACCGACGTGAGGACGTGTTCGTCCCCTTCCAGCGGCTCGGCGACACCGACAACCTCACCGGCCTCGGCTTGGGCCTCGCCCTCTCGAAGGGCTTCGTGGAGGGGATGGGTGGCACACTCGAACCCGAGGACACCCCGGGCGGAGGTCTCACCATGGTGGTGTCGCTGCCGGCCGTGCCGACCGAGGAGCCAGCAGCCCGATGAAGATCCTGATCGCCGACGACGACCCGCAGATCCTCCGCGCCCTCCGCATCACGCTCACCGCGCGCGGCTACGAGATCATCACCGCTGAGGACGGCACCGCCGCACTCAACGCCGCGACGGAGCACCGCCCCGACCTCTACCTGCTCGACCTCGGCATGCCGGGACTCGACGGAAAGCAGGTGATCGAGGGGTTGCGCGGGTGGACCGACGCGCCCATCCTCGTCGTGTCCGGGCGGGCCGGTTCGACGGACAAGGTCGAGGCGCTCGACGCCGGGGCCGACGACTACGTGACGAAGCCGTTCGCCATCGACGAACTGCTGGCGCGGATCCGTGCGCTCACCCGCCGGGTGCCGGGGGCCGAGGCGGAACCGACCGTGCAGTTCGACGACATCGTGGTCGACCTCGCCGCGAAGCAGGTCACGAGACAGGTCCCCGGCGCCGCACCGGTCACCGTCCGCCTGACGCCGACGGAGTGGCAGGTGCTCGAACTCCTCCTCCGGAACGCCGGCAAACTCGTCACCCGGCAGATGCTGCTCACGGAGATCTGGGGGCCGACGCACGTGACCGACACCGGCTACCTCCGCCTGTACATCGCCCAGCTGCGGAAGAAGCTCGAGCCGGAGCCCGGTGCACCACGTCACCTGCTCACGGAGGCCGGCATGGGGTACCGCTTCCAGTTGTGAGCCGAGGCCGGGCAGGGTAACAGGTTGCCGCGTCTCCGGCTACGCCCCCGGAATCGCAGCTTGCACGCGTACCGTCGCAATCGCGTTCGGGCTTTCCGGACGAGACACACGCAGGTACCGCAGAAGCAGAGAGGATGGCTCCCATGACGCAGGTCATCGAAACCATCGACGTCGACGTTCCCGTCTCCGTCGCCTACAACCAGTGGACCCGCTTCGAGGACTTCCCCAAGTTCCTCGACGAGGTCGAGTCCATCACCCAGGTCACCGACGTCCTCACCGAGTGGACCGTCAAGGTCGCCGGTCAGACCCGCGTCTTCGAGGCGGAGATCACCGAGCAGCACCCGGACGAGCGCGTCGCTTGGACGAGCACCGGTGGCGAGGTCGATCACGCCGGCGTCGTCACGTTCCACCGTCTCGAGGACGCGAAGACCCGAGTCACCGTGCAGCTCGACTGGGAGCCCAAGGGCCTCCTCGAGCACCTCGGTTCGGCGCTCGGTGTGGACAACCACGCGATCAAGAAGGACCTCGGCAACTTCAAGCAGCTCGTCGAGACCGAGGGTCAGACCGGACAGGGATGGCGTGGCGATGTCGAGTGACGGCCCCCGCCCCGGTCCCCCGCACACGCACGACGACGTGAAGGACGCCGCGAAGCACGACGTGCCGAAGCCCGAGGAGGTCGACCCCGAGACGGGGACCGACGCCGAGGGCGACCCGGTCGAGAACCCTTCGGGCTAGTCAGGCACCACCCGCACCACCTCGCCACCCCTAGGCTCGGAGCATGAGTGCCCGCGCCGGTCAGGCGAACCCCCGCCCCGCGCTGTCCGCCGATCTCCGGCGGCGGCGCGGGGCGATCTTCGTCTTCATGCTGACCGTCGGGGTCGGCCTGTCGTCCTTCATCGTCCGAACGCCCGCCGTCCGCGACCTCGTCCACGCGAGCACCGCCGAGATGGGCCTCATCCTCTTCGGGATCTCCGTCGGGTCGATGACCGGCATCCTCTCGTCCGCGGCCCTCGTCCGGCGGTTCGGTGCGCGGCGGCCGATCGTCATCGGCGGGGCGGCGTTCGTCACCGGGCTGGCCCTGCTCGCCCTCACGGCGGGCGTCGGGCAGGGCATCGGTGTCTTCCTCGGTCTCGTCGGGATCGGCCTGGGCTTCGGCCTCGCGGAGATCGCGATCAACATCGAGGGTGCGCTCATCGAGCAGCTGTCCGGCCGATCGATCCTGCCCGTCCTCCACGGCTGCTACAGCCTCGGTTCCGTCCTCGGCTCAGTGGCCGGCATCGCGCTCACCGCGATCGCCTTCCCCGTGACGATCCACCTGCTGATCGTCGCGGCCGTCGCGCTGGCGGCGCTGGTGTGGGCGATGCCGAAGATCCCGGCCGAGACCGGAAGGCAGTCCGACACGGGCGCCGACTCCCCCGGGATCCGTGCGCAGCTCGCGGTCTGGCGGCAGCAGCGGGTCGTCTTCCTCGGGCTCATCGTGCTCGCCCTCGCGCTCGCGGAGGGTGCGGCCGGCGACTGGTTGCCGCTCATCATGGTCGACGGGCACGGCACCACGGCTGCCGTCGGGTCCATCGTCTTCGCCGGGTTCGCGCTCGCCATGACGATCGGACGGTTCTCCGGTGAGCCGTTGATCGCCCGGTTCGGCAAGGCGAACGTGCTGCGGGTGAGCGCGATCGTGTCGGCCGTCGGCATCGCCCTCGTCGTCTTCTCCGACAATGTGCTCGTCGCGGGGCTCGCGGTGCTGCTGTGGGGGCTCGGTGCGGCGCTCGGATTCCCGGTGACGCTCTCCGCGGCGGGCGAGAGCGACGACCCGACGACGACGGTCGGCGCGGTCGCCTCGGCGGGCTATGTCGCGTTCCTCGTCGGGCCTCCGTTGCTCGGCTTCCTCGGGGAGCACTTCGGGCTGCGGGGCGCGATGATCGTCGTCCTCGCGGTCGTCATCCTGGCGTCGTTCCTGACGTCCGCGGCGAAGCCGCAGCAGCGGACGGCCACGCCAGCCGGGCACTGAGCCTGTCCCCCGGTCCCTGAGCCGCCGGTCCCTGAGCCGCAACCACCGGGTCCCTGAGCCGCCACCGCCGGGTCCCTGAGCCTGTCGAAGGGCGCACCTCGACAAGTACGGCGCCCCCCCCCGGCTCCGCTCAGCGCGGATGCCGCTTGGAACGCCGGATGTACCCGGGCAGCAGCACGCGGCCGGAGACGCCCGTGCGGCGGGCGAGGATCTCACCCAGCGTGACACCGGCGGCGAGCGCGAGGCCGGTGAGCCCCGCCTGCAGCAGCTGCTCGACCCCTTCGGAACCCTGCTCACCGTTCACGAGCGCGAGCATGCCGCGGTAGATCGCGAGGCCGGGCAGCAACGGGACGATCCCGCAGATGGTGAGGATGATCGCCGGGATCCGCAGCCGCGGGCCGAGCGCCTCCGCGGCGAAGCCGATGATGAGCGCGGCGAGCGCACTGGCCGCTGCTGGCGCGACGCCGCTGCCGGAGACGAACACGAAGACGGAGAATGCGACGGCGCCGGTGATCCCGGCGAAGAACGCCGCGCGGACGGCCGCCTGCGAGGCCATCGCCCACGCGGCCGAGGCCACCGCCGCGCCGACGATCTGTACAGCGACGGGCCAGGGGCTGACGGGGAGGTCGAACAGTACGAGGGAGATGCCGAGGCGCCGGGCGAGGTCGAGGACGCCACCGATGCCGACCACGATCCCGATGGTCAGGAGCATCACCTCGACGAGCCGCCCGCTCGCGGTGACCGGGAACCCGTTGATCGCGTCGTCTGCCGCCCCGACGAGCGACGCGCCGGCGAGGAGGACGACGATGCCCGACGCGACGATGAGGGCGGGTGGCAGGGCCGAGAGGTCGTCAGGTACGTAGGGACTGAGGATCGAGATGAGGACGGCGACGGTCGTGGCGATGGCCGCCCCGGTGAGTTGGAGGAAGAAGACCGGCAGCTTCCAGACGTTCAAGGCGCGGAACGCACTGTCGATGAGCGCGGTGGTGGCGGCGGCGAGCAGCATCGAGACCACGCCGCCCCCGAGGAGGACGGCGACGGCCGCTGCCATCGTGGACAGCAGCACGGTGACGAAGCCTCGCCGGTACGTGCGGCGTGCCGTGAGGATGCGGTCGAGGTCGCGGTGGGCGGCGCCCAGGCGGGCGTGCAGTTCGTCGCGGACGTCGGCCTCCTCGTCGGGGGCGACGTCGGTGACCGTCATGATCGGTTCGGATCGGTTGGTGATGCCCTCGGCGACCACGACGACCTTGGCGAGCCGGTCGAAGTCGGCGGAGGGTGAGCGCACCACGCGGAGCACGGTGACGCCCGGCGACAGCTCGGACCCGTCGTGCGCGATGAGGATCGAGGTGAAGGTGAGGTCCACCTGGCACTCGAGGTCGAACGCCCGGCAGACCCGGCGGATGGCGTCGGTGACCTCGGCCGCTGCAGCTCCGAGGGCCAGCATCGACTCGCCGATCCGGCCGGCCAACTCGAGCACTTCGCGCACGGGCCGTTCCGCATTGAGGCGGACGACCGTCTGCTCGTCGACGCCGTCCGGCGCCGCTCCTCGGACTCCCCCGGCCAGCTGACTCAGCAGCGAACGCATACCCACTCGCTCATCGTACGAGTCACGGGTGACGGCGCTGTCGCTCTGGCGTTCAGCGGTCGTCTGTGCGAGGGCGTCGGACACCTCGGTCGATCTGACCATCTCGAATGTCAGTGGTCCGCGATGGACTGGATCCATGACCGAGAACGACGCGATCCAGGGGCCTGAGGCACCCGGGGCGGCGGGGGTGCCAGCGCACCACGAGCACCCGAGCGACGTCTTCGCCGACCGGATCGCCTCGTTCACCGACCGCTTCGTCGACCTCGCCCGCCGCCGCTCGGCACTCGACGCGGAGGAGGCCCGGCTGCTCGCCGAGGCCTTCTCCTACGCCGATGCGACCGCGTCCGCCCTGGTCTCCCCGAGCACCACCTCGACCGACGCCCGCGACCTCGCGAGGCGGTCGATGTGCGCGTCGCTCGCGATCGCCACGAGGATGTCGGAGCCGACGCTCCAAGCGCGGGTCGGCGACGCCGAAGCGCTCGTCCACGACGCACCCACCGTGCTCGAAGCGCTGACGCAGGGTTCCATCAGTGGCGGTCACGCCCGAGCCATCACCGACCAGCTGCGCGACGTCCCGGCGGAGGGCCGCGCGGTGTTCCTGGAGCAGGTGCTGCCCGTCGCCACCCGATCCACGGCCGCTCGCCTCCGGCAGCGCGCGAGGGTCGTGCGCGAGCGGCTGCATCCCGAATCGTTCACCGCCCGGCGCGCACGCTCGATCGCCGACCGCCGGGTCGAGCTCGAGGCTGCGGCCGACGGCATGGCGTGGGTGCACCTGTTCACCACGGCGCCGCTCGCCCACGCGATCAGGAACCGCCTCGACGCCGTCGCGGTCCCGGCGCGGATCGCCGGCGACACCCGCACGCTCGCGCAGCTGCGTGCCGACGCCCTCGCCTCGCTCGCCGTCGCTGGCACGGTGCACGACGACGTCGGCCCCATCCCCGTCGACCCGGAGACGACCGGGACGTTCACGTGGCTCCCCGGTTCCGCGCCGCTCGACGCCGCCGCCAGGATCGCGGAGGAGGCGGTCGCCGCCGGGGCCACCCCCTTGCTCGCCGAGCCGGTCGGCATCGAGGCCCGCATCCGGGCCACCGTGCAGATGACTGTCCCGGCGCTGTCCGCACTCGGCGTCACCGACGAACCGGGCGAGCTCGACGGCTACGGCCCGATCGACCCCGACACCGCCGCCCGACTCGCCGTCACGGCTCCGTCGATGACGCGCATCCTCACCAACCCCGAGACGGGAGCCGTGCTCTCCGTCGGGCGCGGCCAGTACCGGGTCCCGGCAGACCTCGCCCGCGCCGTCCGCCTGCGAGACACCACGTGTCGTGCACCGGGCTGCGGGCGCGCCGCCCGGAGCTGCGACCTCGACCACTCGGTCGCCTGGCAGGACGGCGGCACGACAGCTGTCGACAACCTCGCCTGTCTGTGCCGACATCATCACCGGCTCAAACACCTGCCGGGGTGGAACCTCGAGCACCATCCAGGTGGCGTCCTCACTTGGACGACACCCGATGGCCGTCGGCACGAGACCAGACCGGAGTTCGCCGAGACGGGATAGGCACGGGCCTCCGTCGTCCACCCGCGGCGAGCGACCGCGCCACCCGCGTCTACCATGGGTACCCGTGACTGATCGCCGACTCCCGCTCCTCGCGCAGCTGCGCCGGCGCATGCCGCTCGTCCGCCTCGGTACGGATCAGGCGGCGTCGGGTGGGTCACTCCGCCGCTCGCTCGGGGTGTGGCAGCTCACGATGATCAGCGTCGGTGCCACCCTCGGCACGGGCATCTTCGTCGTGCTCGGCACCGCCGTCCCGCTCGCCGGCCCGGCCGTGTGGATCGCGTTCGCGGTCGCCGGGCTCGCGGCCCTGCTGTCGGCACTGTCCTACGCCGAGATGGCCGGCTCGGTGCCCGTCTCCGGGTCCAGCTACTCCTATGCCTACGCGACGATGGGCGAGGGTGTCGCCTGGGTCTGCGGGTGGTGTCTCGTACTCGAGTACGGGGTCTCCGTCGCGGCCGTCGCCGTCGGTGCCGGCCAGTACGTGAACGAGGCGCTCGCGGTGTTCGGCCTCGGCCTCCCGCCCGCACTCGCGAACCCGATCGGCGTCGCCGACGGCCTGATCAACCTGCCGGCCGCGGCCCTCGTGCTGCTGGCCATGCTGCTGCTCGTCCGTGGCGCGAAGGACAGCGCGTGGGCGAACACGGTCATGGTGTTCGTGAAGCTCGCCGTCCTGCTCGTGTTCGTCGTCATCGCGTTCTCGGCGTTCTCGCTCGGCAACTTCGAACCGCTCGCACCCATGGGGGTCGCCGGGATCGCCGCAGCGTCCAGCCGCCTGTTCTTCTCCTACATCGGCTTCGACGCGGCATCGACCGCGGGCGACGAGGCGACGAACCCACGCCGCGACCTGCCGCGCGCGATCATCCTGTCGATGGTCATCGTCACCGCCGTCTACATCCTCGTCGCCATCGCCGCGATCGGCGCCCGCCCGTGGACCGAGTTCGCCGACGACGAGTCCGCGTTCGTCGGGATCCTCACCGAGATCACCGGGCAACCGATCGTCGCGCTCTTCTTCTCGATCGGCGCCGTCATCGCGATCGCGAGCGTCGTCCTCACCGTCTACTACGGCCAGACGCGCATCCTGTACCGCATGGCGCAGGACGGCATGGTGCCTCGGGTGTTCTCGCGGGTCGGTCGCCGCAGCGGTACGCCCGTCGCCGGAACGGTCATCGTCGGAGCGGTCGTCGCCGTGGTCGCCGCGCTCATCCCCCTCGGTGAACTCGCGGACGCCACCAGCATCGGCACCCTGTTCGCGTTCGCGCTCGTGAACCTGTCGGTCATCCTGCTCCGCCGTCTGCGGCCGGACCTCGACCGCAGCTACTCGGTCCCCCTGTTCCCGTTCGTGCCGGCACTCGGCATCGTCATGTGCCTGGGGCTCATGGTGTCGCTCGGCGGCACGACCTGGCTCGTCTTCCTCGTGTGGATGCTCGCCGGGGCGGCCCTGTACCTCGCGTACGGCCGCCGGCACTCCACGGTCGGTGCCCTGAGCGACGCGGAGTACGCCGAGGCGCTCGCGGCGGAGGACACCGCCCGGAAGTAGCGCACGCAGCCCAGATGACGCCCTGTTACGGGGAACCCGGATTGCCAGGCTGCGTCCGGGACGGGTGATGCAGGATCGTCCTCATGACTCGTCAGATCCGCTTCAACGCCTTCGACATGAACTGCGTCGCCCACCAGGCCTCGGGCATGTGGCGTCACCCCGACGACCGGTCGAGCACCTACAAGGACCTCTCCTACTGGACCGATCTCGCCCAGTTGTTGGAGCGCGGGAACTTCGACGGCATCTTCATCGCCGACGTCCTCGGCACCTACGACGTGTACGGCGACAGCAACGAGGCCGCGATCCGCAACGGCGCGCAGGTGCCGGTGAACGACCCGATCCTGCTCGTCTCGGCGATGGCCGCGGTGACGAAGCACCTCGGCTTCGGGGTCACGGCGGGCACCGCCTACGAGCACCCGTACCCGTTCGCGCGACGCATGTCGACGCTCGACCACCTGACCAAGGGTCGTGTGGGCTGGAACGTCGTCACCGGGTACCTGCCGAGCGCGGCACGCAACATGGGGCACGACGATCAGCTCGAGCACGACGAGCGGTACGACGTCGCCGACGAGTACCTCGAGGTCCTCTACAAACTGTGGGAGGGCTCGTGGGAGGACGACGCCGTCGTGCGCGACCGCGAGACTGGCGTGTTCACCGACCCGACGAAGGTGCACGAGATCGGCCACTTCGGCAAGCACTACACGGTGCCGGGCATCCACCTGTCGGAGCCGTCCACGCAGCGCACGCCCGTGATCTACCAGGCGGGGGCGTCTCCGCGAGGTATCCAGTTCGCGGCGGGCAACGCGGAGGCGATCTTCGTCGGTGCGTCGACGAAGGCGGGTCTGAAGGCGACGGTCGGTCGGATCCGCGACGCCCTGGAGGCTGCCGGTCGCGACCGGTACTCCGCGAAGATCTACACCCTCCTCACGATCATCACCGACGAGACGAGCGAGAAGGCCCAGGCGAAGCACGAGGACTACCTCCAGTACGCGTCGCAGGAGGGTGCGCTCGTGTTCATGTCGGGGTGGATGGGCATCGACCTGTCGCAGTACGACCCGGAGGAGCCGATCGGCAACGTCGAGAGCAACGCCATCCAGTCGGCGGTCGCCAACTACCAGGCGGCCAACGAGGAGGGTGGCGAGTTCAAGGTGAAGGACATCGCGCGCATGGGGGCGATCGGTGGTCTCGGGCCGCGGATCGTCGGGAGTGCGTCGGAGATCGCCGACACCTTGCAGGAGTGGGTGGAGGAGACCGACGTCGACGGCTTCAACCTCGCGTACGCGATCACGCCGGGCACCTTCGAGGACATCGTCGAGTTCGTGATCCCCGAGCTGCGACGTCGTGGCGCCTACCCGGAGGAGTACGTCGAGGGCAGCCTGCGGCACAAGCTCCACGGTCGTGGGGACCGCCTCCCCGAGGAGCACACCGGGGCCCGCTACCGCTACGCGAAGTAGGTTCTGCTCCCTCGGTCCCTGAGCCTGTGGAAGGGCTCCGGGCCCTGAGCCTGTCGAAGGGCACACGCAACCAACCCCACAGATCCCGCAAGCCAACCACCCTGGTCCCTGAGCCTGTCGAAGGGCAGCACGGACACACCCCGCCCTTCGACAAGCTCAGGGATCGAGGATCTCCCGATCAGCGCGCGTCGAGCCAGTCCCGCACCGCGGCGTCGAACGCGTCGGGGTCGACGTTCCATTCCAACCCGTGTGGTGCAGCGGCGACTTCGACGAGCTCGAGCGACGGCGAACCGGGAACGACCGCCCGCGTGAGTTCCACGGGGATTGTCGTGTCGCCGGGCGAGTGGATCGCGAGCGTCGGCAGTCCCGGGATGAGCCCGGCGGACAGCTCGCGGACCGGAACCGCGCCGCGCACGCCGGCAGCCCTGGCGAGGAGCGGCGACCCGAGCAGCCCGAGCGCCGACCACACGAGGATCCGCGGCACCCCGGCGACCGTGGCGGCGTGCCGCACCGTCTCCCGGAGGCTGAGCATCGGTGAGATGAGGATCGCGCCCTGCACCACCTCGGGGCGGAGTCGGGCTGCGGCCAGGCTCAGGGCGGCGCCGTAGGACCATCCGCAGACGATGACCCGCCGAGCGCCGAGTGCCACGGCGTCGTCGATGGCGGCGACGACACGGTCGACGTCCGCGGCATTGGCCCCGGAGCGGCGCTCGGTGAACGCGGACCCGAGGTTGGTGACGAGCGACGGGACGCCCGTGCGTTGCACGGCTTGCACGGAGCGGAGGGTGGCGAGCGGTGACGCCCCGAGTCCGTGGGTGTGCACGACCCAAGTGCCGTCGTGCGGTGCGCTGTCGCTGTCGCTGTCGCTATCGAGATCGTTGCCGGTGTCAGCGTCGCCCTGGCTGTCTGAGTCGCCATGGCTATCGGTCTCACCGTCGAACCGCCAGGCGCCGGACGGGGTGGTCGCCAGGTGTGCCTCGTCGACTCCGAGGTCGGCGGGCGTCACGGCCGCGCCGGTGAACCGTGTCCGCGTGGCTCCGGCGGGAACCCGGCCGGCGATCACGCTGCGCATCACGGAACCGTCCGTGGTTTCGCGGCCGATCACCGGGCCGACGATGACCCGGGAGCCGTCGTCGAATTCGAGCCCGTAGCGACCTGGCAGGCCGGTGGCCGCGTTCCGGTCGAGGCGAACGGTGATCGGAGACGAGCTCGGCAGCACCTCGCTGTGATGCACCCGTCCTGCGGCGATGACGCGGCGGGCGACCATGGCGCTCGCCACCCCGAATCCCGTGACGACCGCGGTCGTGAGGCCGGTCAGGACGATACCCGCAGTGCGTTGCACGTCGCCTCCTCAGTCCCGTCCCACTCGGGGAACGGTGAACCAGCCTAGCTTCGTGCGTCGTCGCGGTCTGTGACCCGGCCGAGCATCGCCAGGGCCACCGGCACCCAGCGCCGGTCCCTGAGCTTGTCGAAGGGCACACGAACAGGCCCCACCCTCCGACAAGCTCAGGGCTGAACGGGGGCCCGCCGGTTCATGTACGATTACTCAGGACGCTCCGGCGCCACGCGGATGTAGTTCAATGGTAGAACTTCAGCTTCCCAAGCTGATAGCGCGGGTTCGATTCCCGTCATCCGCTCCATCTCCTGGTGAAAATGAACTTGCGGTTCATTGCCTGACGCCACACTGCTAGACCCACTTGAGGCGGCACACCGCTCTACACGTCGTGATGAAGCGTGGCCAGCGCATTCGAGAGCGCCCGAAGCGCGCTCCCTCCAGCGACCTCGGCTCCAGAGCTCGACTCGACGGCCGGCACGATGTTGACGAACACGAAACCGGCCGCGTTTCTCACTGCGACGCGGACCGCTTCCGTACCGGCGGCACCGACGGACTCGATCTCCGCGGACCGGAACGAGGCGATGACTCCAGGACCATTCGACGTCACACCCCAGAACGACAACGTGTCGGCCGAAATGACGAATGCAACCGTGATCATGGACCGCCGCAGCCGACGCGCTCCGTCTGCGTCGAGGACACGCAACGCGGTCGCGAGTTCGTCGCCACCAATCACGAGTTGCGCGTGGTCGCCGGATTGTCGACGGGTTCTCAAGAACTCGCGCAAGAGCGCCGCCCGTCTCCGATAGCCGCGCATGACGAAGAAGCGGAGAAGAACGAATACGGCCCCAATCCCGAGCAGGAGCGCGACCCAAGCGACGATCGAGTCGACGGAGGCGCCCGCGAACGTCACCGCGAGGGACACCACGATCGCCAGGCCGCTCGCGACCACGACAGCCACGGTCACGATGCGGAAGAAGCGCGCGGTGAACAGCACCGGCTTCGCCTCATGCTTCCGGTCGCCGGCTACTCGACCATCGAGGACGCGACCCGCTCGCGCGGCTGCGACGCGTTCGCGCCACAGCTTCCGCGTCAACGCGGCTTCGCCTGGCAGACGGATGATCGCCCCGGTCCGGGGATCGCGTTGCGGTACATCTGGATGCACGACGGACAGCGTCGTGTAACCCGCGCTCAGCTCCTCGGCTTCGCGACGCTTGAACGGAATCGGGGCAAAGTACCCGATGAACATGAGAACGAGGACTGCCATGGCTCCACCCATGAAGCCGTTGAAGCACAGCCAGAGTCCGGCTGTGACCTCGACGAACGTGGAGAACGCTATTCCAAGCGCGACGTTCCGCAGAGTTCTGGCGGACCAGCCCGCTACGCGGACGCCGCCCCATTCATCAGTCATCCGCGATCGCCAGTCCCCACTTTTTGCCCGGTCGAATGCAGTGTACGAGGCGCCGGATTAAGCCATGAACCGATATCTCGCAAACCGCCGTGTTCGAGTTGCTGGGTTGTGTGGGTCGTGAGTCTGGAAGACGACTTTCGCAATTCCGAACGACCAGAAGGCTGTGGCGCAGCCGAGGTCGCTGGAGGCCCGCGGTTCTCTGCAGCATCCGTCCTGAATCACCCGCCCGCAATCTAGGATCGACAGTCATGGACCTGAACCGCTCACTGCTCGTGTACGACGGCGACTGCGCCTTCTGCACCACCTGGGTGGAGCGACTGAAGAACGTGTTGGCCGTCTTCCCGGAGGCACAGCCGTGGCAGTGGCTCGACCTGGACGAGGTCGGCCTCACGAACAGCGATGTCACGACCGCGGCCTGGTTCCTGTCGGGCGAACGACGGCACCGCGGACACGCCGCCTTCGCCGCCCTGTTGCGCATGCAGCCCGCGTTCGGCTGGCGGTTCCTCGGCAACCTGCTGGTGACACCGCCGTTCTCGTGGGCCGCGCGAGTCGGATACTTCCTCGTCGCCCGCTACCGGCATCGCCTCCCCGGCGGCACGCCCGCCTGCGCACTGCCCCGGCCGACGAGCTAATTGCTCCAGAGCTAGACGCCCGCGCAGCGCTCGCACGGTGTCGGTCAGCCCGCTCGCCGCCACTGGTGCCCGCCCCCCCTGGACGCCGACGACTCAGCCGACCACCACGAACGACAGCACCAACGTCCAGACGCTCAACACGGCGAGGATGCCGACGCTGTAGGCGATGGAAGCACGCAGGATCTCACTCTCCCGACCTGACAAGCCGACCGCACCTGCGGCGATGGCGATCGACTGCGGGGAGATGACCTTGGCTGCGGCACCTCCCGCGGTGTTCGCCGCCACCAGGAGCGTCGCGTCGACGCCGATGCGTCCGGCTGTCGTCGCCTGGAGCTGGGCGAACAAGGTGTTGTTGTTGACGACGGAACCGGTGAGGAACACGCCGACCCACCCGATGACGGGTGCCAGCAGGGGGAAGAGCGCCCCCGCCCCGGCGAGGGCGGTGCCGATGCTGGCCGAACCGCCCGACAGGTTCGCGATCTGTGCAAGGACGAGGATCGCGGCGATGAGGATCAACGCCCGCCAGAGATCCGCAAGGGTGGAGCGGAGTTCCGCCCAGACGACCGCCGCGGTCAGCGACCGTGTGGTCAGGGCGGTGACGATCACCGCGAGGAGGATCGCCGTACCGGTGGCTCCGAGCGGGGACCAGCTCCACACGGTCTGGACCACCGTCCCTCCAGCGGTCGTGATCCGTCCCGTCACGCCTGCGACAGGGACGTCGACCACCGACCACGCCAACCCGCCGCCGGGTGCGAACAGGGCCTTGAACGCCGGTGTGCTCCACACGAACACGAGCACCGTCAGGACGTAGAACGGGCTCCACGCCGCAAGGACCTCCCGAGGCGTGTGACGATCCATCTCGACGACCGCGGCGCCGTCCTCACGGAACACCCGCCGCGGCGACCAGACGAACCGCAGTGCGGCGAGGGTGAGCATGCCGAGGAGCCCCGGCAGGATCGCAGCGAGTTCCGGGCCCAAGAAGAGCAGGACGGCGGCCTGGCTGCCACTGAAGACCACGCTGACGGCGAGGGTCGCAGGCCAGGTCTCGCGGAGACCGCGGAACCCGTCCAGGATCACGACCAGGAGGAACGGGATCAAGAACGTCACCGGCTGCAGGATGAAGGCGAGATCGCGGGAGAGGTCCATGACGTCGACGCCGCCGACCTGAGCACCCACGATGACGGGGATTCCCACAGCCCCGTACGCGCCGGCCGCGAAGTTCGCGACGAGGCTGACCATCGCCGCTCGGACCGGCCGGAATCCCAGCTGGACGAGCATGGCCGCGCAGATCGCGATGGGGACCCCGAAGCCGGCGACGCCCTCGAGGAACGCTCCGAAACAGAGACTGATGAGGAGCACCTGGATGCGCTGGTCCGGCGAAATCAACGCGATCGACGAGCGGATGACCGAGAACTTCCCGCTTGCGACCGCCATCCGGTACAACCAGACCGACATGACGATGATGTACGCGATCGGCCAGACGGCGTTCAGCACGCCGAGGAGTCCGGCACCCGCGGCCGAGGGGGCGGGCATGCCGAACACACCGATGGCGACGACGAGCTCGGCGGCGAGCGCGACGGCTGCCGCCTGGAGCCCCGTCAGTTTGAAGACGACGAGGCAGAGCAGGAAGATCACGATGGGGACGGCGGCGACGAGGGCGGACAGCCAGGGCGCGCCGAGCGGGTCGAGGCCTTGGAGCCAGGTGTCCTGAGGTGACATGGTCGTCACCGTGCCAGTCCGGCGATGACGGACGACAACGCATCCGCGGACCGTCCGAGCAGCGTGAGCTCCGAGTCGGAGAAGGGGGTGTTCCTCACGGGTTCGGCGCCGGTGGCACCCACGATCGACGGCACCGACAGCGCGACACCGTTGATCCCGTGGAAGTCGGTCAAGACGGTGCTCACCGGCAGGACCGCTCGTTCGTCCTGCAGGACGGCCTCGACGATCCGCGCACTGGACAGACCGATCGCGTAGTTGGTGGCACCCTTGCCCTTGATCACCCGGTACGCGGCGTCGCGCACGTCGATGGCGATGCGGTCCAGTTCCTCCACCGTCATCCTCGGGCACGTGTCGGTCTGCCATTCGAGGATCGGCACCGGCCCGATCATCGCTTCCGACCAGAGCGGGAACTCGGTGTCGCCGTGTTCTCCGACGATGTTGGCGTGCACGCTGCTCGTGGACACGCCTGCGCGCTGCGCGAGCTTCCACCTCAGTCGGGACGTGTCGAGCACGGTGCCCGAGGAGAAGATCCGATGGTGCGGGAGGCCGGACGCCTCGGCGGCGATGACGGTGAGCACATCGCACGGATTGGTGACGAGCATGAACACCGCGTCGGGCGCGACCTCGAGCAGGCCGGGCATCATGCCCTCGATGATCCCCGCGTTCACGTCGGCGAGTTCGGTGCGCGACTGCCCGGGATGTTGCTTGGCTCCGGCGGTGATGACCACGACGTGCGAACCCTCCGCCACGGCGAGGTCCGAGCCGCCGGTGATCTCGCTCGCGCCGACGAACTGGGTGCCGTGGGCCAGGTCCAGCACCTCGGCTTCGACCTTGTCCGTCGCGATGTCGTAGAGGGCGACGTGCCGTGCGGATCCTCGGATCAAGGCAGCGTAGGCGACACTTGCGCCGACGCTTCCGGCGCCGACGACGGTCAGTTTGCTGTTCTCTCTGGTGGCCATGTTCATTCCTGTCGTTGCGCTGGTGGAGGGACGGACGTCAGGGCAGGACCATGACGGGGACGTTCGCGTTGATGAGCACCTCGTGGAGGGTGCCGCCGACTCCGGCGGTGGCGACGCGACGAGAGCGACCCATGACGAGGAGTGCGCGATCCCGTGCGAGGTTGAGCATCGCCTCCGCGGGTCGCCGGTTGGCCAGGTGGCGGCTGATCTCGAGTCCGGGCGCCACTGCCCGGGCAGCCTCGAAGGCCTCGCGCAGGACCGCCTCGCCCAGCTGTCGTCGCTCGGACGTGGCGTCGACGGCGATGGCATGGACGAGGCCGAGGGCACACTGCCGAGCCACGGCCTCCTCCGCACCGACGCGGGCCAGCCGCGAGGACTCCGGCGTCCCGTCGATCGCCACGAGGACGCCGGCTCGGAATCGGAGATCCGCCGCGGGGACGACCGTGAGCGGGCCGGACACGAGGGCGGCGAGCTGGACACTGCGAGCGCCGAAGAGTCGACCGTGAGCGTATCCCGTCTTGTCCGACCCGATCACGACGAGGTCGTCGGGTCGGGCGGCGGCCGCCAACGATGCGGCGACCGGCCCGGCGATGAGCCGGGTCGTGACGGCGATCCCGGGGTGCTGCTCCGTCAGGAGCGCGACCGTCTCCGACAACAGCTGTGCACGGGCGTGGTCGCTGTCGCTCGCGCTCGTGCCGCTCATGGCTCCGGCGTCGTCGTCGACGACCCCCACCAGGTGCACGTCACGGTGGTTCCGGGCTGCCCAGGTGACGGCCCAGTCGAGTGCTGTGACCCCTGCCGAGGATCCGTCGAACCCGACGACGCATCGACCGCGTCCTTCGCTCGGCGGTCCGCTCACCGTCATCCGTGCCCGCTGCGGCAGCGTCGTCGTCTTGTCCACAGTCGTTCTCCCCTCGTTCTGACGGTCCTGGTAGATTCAACTCTTCAGCGACGCGAGCGCCTGCCATAGGGCCGGAAGTCCCATCGGATCGAACCCTTCCCAAGGAGCCCTGTGCGCACGGACCCACCCATCGGCTTTCCGGAGCTGCCGAGGTCGGAACTCGAGAAGGCCATCGACGAGCTGGTCCAGAAGGCGCAGAGCGTGCTCCACACGCAGGGGCGGCTCCGTGACCTCCTCTCGGCCACGCGAGCGATCACCGAGGACCTCGACGTGGAGGTCGTGCTGCGGCGCATCACGCAAGCAGCCGTCGATCTCGCCGGCGCGCGGTTCGGTGCGCTCGGGGTCATCGGGCCGGATGGAACGCTCGAACAGTTCATCCACGTCGGCATCGACACCGAAGCGGCACGGTCGATCGGTCATCTCCCCCGCGGGCTCGGTGTCCTGGGTGCGCTCATCGACGACCCGAGCCCGGTGCGTCTCGACCACCTCGCCGACCACGACCGGTTCGTTGGCTTCCCCGACGGGCACCCACCGATGGAGAGTTTTCTGGGCGTGCCCATCCAGGTCCGAGGACAGGTGTTCGGCAATCTCTACCTCACCGAGCGGACGGACGGTCCGTTCAGCGCCGAGGACGAGGAGCTCCTGCAGGCTTTGGCCGGTGCTGCGGGCGTCGCGATCGACAACGCGCGGCTGTTCGGCGAATCGCAACGCCGGCAACGCTGGGCGCTCGCTTCGGCCGAAGTGTCCTCCGCACTCCTCGATCAGGACGGCGCGGACCCGCTCGGCTTGATCGCAGCCTCCGTGATCCGTCTGACCGGGGCCGCCGTGGTGGCGCTGGTCGCCCGCACCGACTCCGACGCGTTCGCCACCGACATGGCCTGGGGTGACGACGCGGAGGCGTACCTCGGTCGCGTCTTCAGCGCCGCGTCGACACCGGCAGCCCAGGTCATCGCTTCGGGGAACCCCGCCCTGTCCCTCGGCCTTCCCCGTCCCGGGTCCCCAGACCAGAGCGACTTCACCGGCAGCGCCATGATCGTCCCCCTGGCCCGGCCAGGTGGTGCCGACTCCGTCCTCCTCGTGGCCCGTCCCACCGGTTCTGCTCAGTTCGTCGAGCTGGACCTCGACATGATCACGGACTTCGCCGCACAGGCGAGTGTCGCCTTGGAGCTCCGAAGCGCCCGTGAGGCGCGGGAACGCGTCGCGCTCCTGGAGGATCGGGAGCGGATCGCCCGCGACCTGCACGACAACGTCATCCAACGGTTGTTCGGGGCCGGCCTGGCGCTCAACGGCTTGGACCTGCACGCCCTCCCTCCGTCGGCGCGCGCTCGCGTGGACGGGATCTCCGACCTGCTCGACGAGGCGATCGCCGAGATACGGACCTCCGTGTTCGCCCTCCGAGCGACCCATCGACCGGAAGCCGACGCGCGTCACCGCCTCCTCGATGTCGTCGGTGAAGCGGCCGGTTCCTTCCCGACGTCGCCACGGATCATCTTCGAGGGAGAGGTGGACCTCCTCGTGGCGGGCGTGCTGCTCGACGACGTCGAGGCGGTCGTCCGCGAGGGGTTGTCGAACGCCGCTCGTCACGCTCAGGCGACCTCGGTCACCGTCTCGATCACGATCGAACCGACTGCGGCATCACCGGCGAGCTCGTCCGCCGTCGTGGTGCGCGTCACCGACGACGGGCTCGGGCTCGGCGGCGACGGTCCCCGTGCGGCGAGCGGTATCGCCAATCTGGCCGCGAGGGCGGCCTCGCACGGCGGATCGAGCGAGCTGACCCCCGGTGCCGAACACGGCGCCGTCTTGACCTGGCGTGCGCCGCTCCCTGAACCTTCGAAGGACTCCTCCCGATGATCCGTGTCTTCCTCC
Organism: Plantibacter sp. Leaf314; assembly: GCF_001423185.1. Taxonomy (NCBI): domain Bacteria; kingdom Bacillati; phylum Actinomycetota; class Actinomycetes; order Micrococcales; family Microbacteriaceae; genus Plantibacter; species Plantibacter sp. Leaf314. Next base: position 1,869,726 of record NZ_LMOB01000001.1, read on the forward strand.
TCGACGACCACGAACTGGTCCGACGGGGCATCACCGACGTCATCGAACGCGAACCGGACCTGACGGTGGTCGGCGAAGCCGGCACGGTCCACGACGCGATCTCCCGGGTCGATGCGACGACCCCCGACGTGGTGGTGCTCGATGTGCGACTTCCGGATGGATCAGGGGTGGACGCCTGCCGCGACATCCGCTCGGCTCATCCGGACCTCCCCTGCATCATGCTCACCGCGTTCGACGACGACGACGCCCAGCAAGCCGCGGTGCTCGCGGGAGCGCAGGGATGGCTCTTGAAGGACATCCGCGGCGCCGGTCTCGTGAGCGCCATCCGTCAGGTGAGCGCGGGCGCCCAGCTCATGGACGCGGAACTCGTCCTTCGTGCGCGCAGACGACTGCTCGATCACCCCGCGACCGACGAGGCGCGTCTCACCCTGCGCGAGAGCCAGGTGCTGTCGCGCATCACCGAAGGCATGACGAACCGGCAGATCGGGGTGGACCTCGGTCTCGCCGAGAAGACGGTGAAGAACTACGTGTCGGGGCTGCTCGGCAAGATCGGTGTGGAGCGGCGGACCCAGGCTGCGGTGTACGGGCTCACCCACACCAACCGTCCGAGGCCCTGAGGTCCTCAGCATCGAAGGGTGACCGCGGTCAGGGAGCTGAACGGCGGCCGGTCTCCGGTGGAGGACCGTCTGGCGCGGCGACCTCGTCGAGCGTGCCGTCGCGGTGTCGGTCGAGCGTGCCCTTGCGTGCGAGCCGCTCGCGGGTGGCGTGGCACAGCTGCTGCCATCGTGCGGTGTCCACCGTTCGTACCGTCATGCGTTCCTCGATCTGTCGTCGTGTCTGCTCAGGCAACCTCGCCCGAACCTGCCGCGGTAGGGCCGTTCGACCCTCCGTCCCGTCGAACAGCATCCGGAAACCCATGGGACTTTCGGCCCTCACCTCGCGAAGGACGAGCGACGACGATGGTCTTCGAAGGCGCCGCTCCTCCCCCGTCCGCGCAGAACGAACAGAAAGCACACACCATGAGCACCACGACCACCGACAGCGCTGCAGCCACCACGCTCACGTCCCGCACTCGCCTGCTCGCCCGGTGGGCTGGAATCCTCGCCATCGTCGCCGGGATCGTCATGATCGTCGCGGGCGGCGTGGTGTGGGGCGTCGTCAGCTCACAGCTCGCCGACCAGCACATCACGGTGAGCGAGGACGCATCGTTCCTCGCCAACGCGCCGGTGACGGGCCCGTTCAGCGCGTTGGCGCAGGCTGACGCGATCAACATGCACGCCACCGCGATGGCAGACGGCAAGACCTACGCTCAGCTCGAGAAGGACGACCCGATCCGAGCGACCGTGATGGACGCGTCGTTCCTCCGCGCTTCGCTCTTCACCTCGGTCGTGTCGTTCGGCGTCGCCGTCTTCGCCATCGGAGTCGGCATCATCCTCGCCCTCCTGGGTTGGGCCACGACGGCGCTCAGCCGGGCCGTCCAGGTGGCCGCACCGCAGACGGACCTCTGAGGCCTGTCGCCTCGTCGCACGTGGCGGATTCAGTCGTGGCGGAGCGCGGCACCCTCGACGGGTGTCGCGTTCCGCTGTCCTGTTCCGATGCCCGGGCGGATCCGACCGGGGCGCTGTAGGCGGCCTGGTCCCGCGGAGTGCCGGCACGCGCCCGGTAGCTTGGACATCATGGTTGAGATCTCCGACTTCGTCACACACGGCCCTGTCCCGGAAGAGCTCATCGAGGAATATCGGGGCCGAGTCCCGGACGAACTCGTCGAGGTGTGGGAACGCTACGGGTACGGGACCTTCGGCCACGGCTTCCTGCGCGTCATCGATCCGAAACGCTACGAGGACCAGGTCGGCGACTGCATCGGCAAGACGCAGGGTGACGGCATCGCCATCCCGATCATGGTCACTGGTCTCGGTGACCTCATCACCTGGGAGCCGAGCATGGGCGTCGTCGGCATCCTCTTCCGAGAAGGCCGGACGGTGGGACTGAACTCCTCCGTCGACAACTTCCTCTTCATGGTCGATCTCGACGGACCCGACGAACTGTCCGACACCCTGCACTGGGACATCTTCCCCGAGGCGGTCGCGGCGCACGGCGACCTGCCCTACGAGGAGTCGTTCGTCTTCGAGCCATTGCTCTCGCTGGGCGGCACGGCCACGGTCGAGAACCTGCACAAGCGCGAGACCATCGCCGCGATCCAGGTCGCCGTCGACCTCCAGGGCGTCATCGGCCACTGACCGCCGTGCGGCCGTGTCGGCAGGCCTACGGCGCCCACTCGGCATCGAGCCACGTCACCGTGGGGAGTTCTGCACCACCCGCCGGCGTCGGTACTCGACGATGGAGACGACGAAGAACACGACAGCCGCGACGACCATGAGCACGAGGGAGATCGGACCCCACCACGCGGGCAACTGCCGGGCGAAGAGGATCCCTGCGATGCCGGCGATGAGCGAGGCGGCCAAGACGTAGCGACTCCATGCGACCATGATTCGAGCCTAACCGCACCGCACGAGGCACTGTTCTCCGTGTTCCACCACGCGCTGGACAGACCCGCAGCCTGCGCCGACCTCGCCGGGTCAGGGTCGCACTCGACCGCGGCGAAGCCAGGCTGGGCTCGGGTCACGTCGGCTCCACGACGGCTGCCAGCGCGGCTACGTCCCGAGCAACCGCCCCGTCCAGTCGGCCAGAGCCGCCGTGGCGGTCCTGGAGATGGTGGCGTCCGGCATCATGCTCGTGAAACCGTGGAACGCACCCGGCCACACGTGCAGTTCCGCGTCACCACCCGCAGCCCAGAGCGCACTGGCGTAGGCGACCGTCTCATCGCGGAACACCTCAGCGCTGCCGCAGTCGAGGTACGTGCGCGGGAGCCCGGTGAGGTCGGTCGCCCGAGCCGGCGCGGCGAAGATGGAGACGTCGTCACCAGCACGCCGGGATCCGAGGTACGCATCCCAACCGAACCGGGTCAGCTGTCGATCCGCGACCCCCACACCGTCGATCTGCTGCGTCGACACCGTGGCGTCACGGTCGTCGAGCATCGGCGACACCAGGATCTGCGCCAGGAGCGCCGGCCCGTTGCGGTCCCGGGCGAGGAGGGCGGTGCCCGCGGCGAGTCCGCCGCCCGCACTCTGCCCGGCGATCACGATGCGCTCAGGATCGATGCCGAGTTCGTCAGCGTGCGCCGCGACCCACACGAGTCCGGCGTAGCAGTCCTCCACGGGGTACGGGTCCGGATGTTCCGGGGCGAGACGGTAGTCGACGCTCACGAGCACCACGTCGTGGTCGTTCAGGAGCCAGTCGTCGTAGGAGTCGAGGTTCCCGAGGTGGTGGCCGAACATCATCCCACCCCCGTGGATCGTGTAGACCGCGGCCGTCGCTCCCGTGCGACCGATCCGCTGAATGACCGCGAGCGTGATCGGATCCCCGAGGTGGCCGGGAACGGTGAGCGTGCGCCGCTCGTATCCCCGCGAGCGCAACCGCTCGTCGAGGGCCTCCTCGGTCAGCTCGAGGGCACGCATGTGCGGCAGCATCTCCGCCGTCAGGGTGAACGGGCCGCGCGCCTCGAGGGCGGTGAGGAAGGTGGCCAGTTCGGGATCGAACGGAGGTCGGGGCGAGAGGTCAGACATGGGAGGGCTCCTGGATGGTGGGTTCGGACGGGGTGCGACGTGAACGGTGGATGCCGACGGCGACGAGGGCCGCGGCGAGGCAGGTGATGGTGAGTCCGGCGATGAGGATCGCATCCTCGAACGACGCGAGCCGACCGGAGGTGGACGTCATCGTCGTGATGCGGCCGCCGACGAGCGCGGCGAGGATGGTGCCGGTCGCGGCGATCCCGACAGCCGTGGCCAACTCGCTGGCCGTGTCGACCAGGGCCGCACCGATGGACGTGCGGTCCGACGGGAGGCCGCGGAGGACGTTGTTGCCGGCGACTACCCCGACCACGCGCATCCCGGCGGCCACGAGCACCAACGCGACCAGCACCCAGGGGTACCCGAATCGGCCGAGGAGCGCGAACATGGCGAGCCCCGCGACCACCGCGGCAGCGCTCATCCAAGCGGCGCGATCGAGGCCTAACCGCTGCACGAACGGACCGACGAAGCGACCACTCGCCAGCAACACCACGACCTGCGGGAGCGTGCCGAGCGCGGCGAGGGCGGGCGGCCACCCCCACGCGAACTGCAGTTGCAGCGTCGTCAGGTAGGACAGCCCCGCCATCGCGAGTCCAGAGGCGGCCTTGTAGGCCAAACCGGACGCCACCAGAGGCTGGGCGACGAGCCGCAGATCAAGCACCGGGCGACGCGCGGTGCGCTCGCGGACCACGAACCCGACCGCGGCCGCCGTGGTCGCCACAGCGACGCCCCACGCCAGCGGAAGGTCGGCGCCTGCGACGAACAGGGTCGGCGTGAGGAGGGCGCCGACGATGGTCGCGGTGCCCAGGGAGGCGCCCACCACGTCGATGCGCTCATTGTGCAGATGGTCTCGCTGGTCGGCGGCGACTCCGGCGCGGATCCCGATGAGAGCGACGATCGCGATGGGCGCGTTGGCGACGATGAGCACCTGCCACGGTGCGACAGCGAGGACGAGCCCACCGATCGTGGGTCCGGCGGCGAGACCGACCAGTCCAGCGGTCGAGATGACCGTCAGGGCACGCACGCGCAGATCGTCCGCGTCGAACAAGCGGAACGCCAACGCCATGGAACCGGGGGTCGTCATCGCCGCGGCGACGCCCATCAGCGCACGCACCGCGATCAACTGTTCCACCGAGGTGACGAACACCGTCAGGACGCTCACGATCGTGAGCAGCACGAGGCCGATGAGCATGATCCGTCGCCGACCGAACCGATCGGCCACCGCACCGAACAGCAGCATCAATCCGCCGAAGGCGACCGAGTATGCCCCCGACACCCACTGCAGTGACGACGTGGAGGCAGTGAGCTCGCGCCCGATGGTCGGGAGTGCGACGTTCAGGACGGAGTTGTCGAGCATCTCGAACAGGAACACCGCCGAGAGACCGGCGAGCGCGACCCACGCGTCGCGGAGGCGAGCCGGTGGTGGTGGCTGGACCGCCGGGGAGGTTGAGGGTTCGAGCATGGACGCACTCCTTCGATGAAGAAGTGGCGACTCCCACGAGACGCTTGTGCGTTTCCGTCGGCCGAGGCGCGACGGGATTTTTCCCTCTGGGATGAGAGTAGCGCATCGTCGACCGGCCAGATCCCTCGTGCTCGCCTCGCGATGACATCATCGACCCATGACCACTCCCCCGATCACCCGCGAAACGCTGGCCACCGTGGACCTGGAGGGTGCGCCGTCCTTCGCCTCCGTCGAGGTGCGACGCATCACCATCCCGGCAGACGTCCACCCCGGTGCGCACTGGCACAACGGGCCCGTCTTCGGCGTGGTCGAATCCGGGTCCGTGTTCTTCCAAGTGGGAACCGGAGAGCAGACCGTCCTCCGCGCCGGCGACACGTTCCATGAACCGGCGAACGAGACGATCACCCGCTTCGACGCGACCGACGAGGGTGTCACCTTCCTCGCCTGGTTCCCGGTGCCGGCCGGCATCACGCCCGAGTTGACCATGGGCGAACCACCCGTCGGGAACTCCTCGTCCTGACGACGGAGGAAGACCACCGTCAATCGACGGGCGACACGCGGATCAGGTTGCCGTCGGGATCGGCGACGACGAACGTCCGACCGAAGACGTCGTCGTACGGAGGTTCGACGACCGTGACGCCCTTGGCGGTCCACGCCTCGAACAGCTCGTCGACGGCGGTCTCCGAGCCGGGGACCATGAGCCCGACCTCGGACGTGCGCGGCGTGCCAGGCACCGCGTGTTCGTTGCGTCCCGTCCAGAGCGCGAACAGGACACCCGGAGCCACCGGGAACGCCACGTACCGCGGGCTCGTGAAGACCGGTTCGATCTCGAAGAGCTCGCTGTAGAACGTCGTGGCGGCTCGGGTGTCCTGGACCTGGATCAGGAAGAGGTTCGGTGCAGACATGCGGATCTCCTATCGGTGTGTATCGAGGTGTTCCCAGCCAATCGACAAATCACGACAGTTCCTGTCAGGTTTCACCAGAACATTGATCCCATGAAGGCCTCCCGACTCCTGAGCCTCCTGCTCCTCCTCCAGACCCGGCAGCGCATGACCACCGTCGAGCTGGCCGAGCGGCTGGAGGTCTCCACGCGGACGATCCTCCGCGACATCGAAGCGCTCTCGACCGCGGGTGTGCCCGTGTACGCCGAGCGAGGCAGATACGGCGGCATCGTCCTCCTTCCGGGCGCGCGGCTGAACGCATCACATCTGGATCCCGCCGAGATGGACTCGCTGGCGGTCGCCGGGCTCGACGGCACGCAGCGCGAACAGTTGGGGATCGCGGCCGCTCACGACATGGCCCTGCGGAAGATCGCCGCCCGCCGCAGCGGGGACGAGGGCACGAACCTGGCCGAGCTCGTCATCGTCGAGAACTCGAGGTGGCTCGCCGCCGAGACCCGCGAACCGGACGTCGCGGATCTCGCGATGACCTTGCGCTCCCGCTCACGGCTGCGGCTCCACTACCGCCGAAGCGGTGCCGAACACGCCACCACCCGCGACGTCGACCCCTACGGGCTGGTGTCGAAGTCAGGCCGCTGGTACCTCGTCGCCGATGACGACCGGAAGCCGAAACTCTTCGCGCTCGATCGGCTCGAAGGGTACGAGGCACTCCCGGAACGTGCGGTGACACCCGACGGACACGACCTGCGCTCCGTCTGGACCCGACTCCGCGAGCGCACGGAAGCCCCAGGGCAGGTCGAGGTGACCATCCGGCTCCGAGCAAGTCGCCTCGACCTCGCCGCACGCATCCTGGGAAGTCGATTGCACCCAACCGGACCGGTCGACGACGACGGCTGGCAGACCCTGACGGTCACCTATCCGGAGGTCGAAGCCGTACGTCAGCTGCTGCAGTTCGGGGATCACATCGACGTCCTCGCCCCGGCAGCAGCACGGCGACGCATCACGGAACTCGCGGCAGACCTCGCCCGCCGGCACGACGACGGACCCGCTTCCAGCCCGGCACGAGCACACGAACCGACGCCGCAGTGAGATGCCGGCGCATGATCGCGTCCGAGTACCGAGAGAATCAGACATGCGCACACGACGGAACCTCCGGAACCTCTTGGTCACCCTGGGAGTCACCGCGCTCGCGGTCCCCCTCCTCGTGTCCTCCCCCGCGAACGCCGCCGCGGGACTGCCGATCGAGGGATACCTCATGACGGGGTCCGGCGCGCAACACCTCGCCCCGAGTGCCGCAGCCCTCTCGCTCGTCGGGATCGACGGCGTCAACCTGTCCTCCAACGGCGCGAAGGTCACGGCGACCCCGCGGGAAGCCGCGGCCATGGCCACCGAGGCGAAGCGGCACGGACTGAAGACCGAACTCCTCTTCGGCAACTTCGACGCGTCCGCGGGTGACTTCTCGCCCGCCATCGCCACCAAGCTCCTCAGCAGCACGGCGAACCGCAAGGCCGTCGTCGCGTCGCTCGTGTCCAGGGTCGAGCGGGGCGGGTTCGACGGCGTGCAGGTCGACCTCGAATCGCTCGACCGCACCCACACGGCCGGTCTCACGAGCTTCATGACGGAACTGCGCGCCGCACTCCCGGCCGCGTCGACCATCTCGATGGCCCTCATGGCGACCGACACCGCAGCCGGCTACGCGGACGAGGGCTACGAGCTGAGCGCACTGGACGCCTCCGTCGGGCGGTTCGTGCTCATGGCCTACGACCAGCACGGCCCCACCTGGACCAAGGCAGGCCCCATCGGCGGCACCCCCTGGGTGAAGAGCGTCCTCGCCGCGTTCATCGCGACCGGGGTCCCGGAAGCCAAGATCGACCTCGGCGTCGCCGAGTACGCCTACACCTGGCCGGGCGACGGCGCCGACGGCGTGCAGCTGACCGTCGCCCAAGCCCGAGCGAAGGCCGGGAAGCGTGCGACGTTCGACGCGAAGCAGCAGGAGTGGACCGCGAAGCTCGCCGACGGCACGGTCATCTGGTGGTCCGATGCCAAGACCCTCGGCCTGCGGAAGGCCCTCGCAACGCAGCAGGGGGTGCACGGTCTCGCCGTGTGGGAGCTGAGCCTCGGCGACCCGATCAGCTGACCCGTGGGCGGGCGGCGGCGGTCCGCGGGCGCCGAGCGCGATGACGGCGCCTGCCGAGAACGCTGCTCGCGCGCCAGCTCCGGCTGAGCCCACCCGCGTCATCACCGCTCGCGGAGACCAGGCTCACACCATGCGGCGCATCATCCGTTCGGCGATCCGCAGGCCGAACCGCTTCGGCAGGACGCGCGAGGACACCACGGCCAGGATGCTGTTCGCGGCACCGTCGACCACCGACGGTGCCGCCCCGCGCATCGCGCGCCACGCGGTGTCGACGACCTGCTCGGGCGTGCGCTTGTCGGTCGAGGGATTGGACCCCATGCCGGTGTCCGTGTCGCCTGGGGAGACCGCGAAGATCCGGAGCCCGAAGGGGCGGTTCTCCTCGGACAGGGCCTCGGAGAGGTTGATCACATAGGACTTCGTCGCGGAGTACGCAGCGAAGTGCGGCATCGGTTGATAGCCGGCCGCACTGCCGATGTTGATGATCGTGCCCGTGCCCTGGGCCCGCATGCGGATGACCGCCGCACGATTCAGGAGCGTGAGCGCCGTGACGTTCAGCGCCACCAGGTCGCGAAGGTCGCGCTCCGCAGTGTCCGAGAGATCCCCCTCGGGCGCGATTCCGGCTGAGTTGACGAGGTGGTCGACGCGCACGAGCCCGTCGCGGAGCTCGGTGACCAGCGCATCGACGTCAGCAGCGCGGGTCAGGTCGGCGACGTGCACCCGCGCGACGATCTGATGGGCCGAGGCGAGCTCGTCCGCCAGCGCCCGCAACGCCTCGCCGGAGCGGGCGACGAGGACGAGGTCGAACCCTTCGGCTGCATACCTGCGCGCGAATTGCGCGCCGATGCCGGAACTGGCCCCGGTGATGACGGCCACGGGGCGAGAGGAGTGAGGCACGATGGGCCTTTCAGTCGGAATGCGGATAACTTATCCGGACGGATACTCTATCCGCTGACACGCGTGATCCGGGTACGCTGTGACGATGGGTACCCCTCGGCGAGACGTTGCTCGGACGCGGCTGCACATCCTCGAGGCGGCTCGCTCCCTGGTCGCCGCAGGGGAGACGCCCGCTCTCAACACGGTCGCCCACGCGGCCGACGTCGGTGTCGGGACGGTCTATCGCCACTTCGCGACGGTCGCCGAACTCGAAGAGGCTCTGGTCTGGGACCGGTTCGACGCCCTTGCGACGATCCTCCGCCAGGCCGGCCCGGAGCACCTCGACCAGGCGCTCTCCGCGCATTTCCGCCTCCTCGTCGAAGACTCCCTGTTCGAGAAGGTCGTCTCGCGGCAGGAGGCGGCACTGGAACGGACGACGGAGTTGCAGACGGCGTTGATCCAGGACCTCGGGACGCTGATGCAGCGTGCCGCCGCGCTGGGTCACCTGCGACCGGACGTCGGCCCGACCCAGGTGCTGCTGCTCCTGTGCGGCATCGCCCACGCCGCTCGCACGGCCAGCATGGCGAGCGACGACCCCGACAGTTCGCTGATGCTGCAGGTCGTGCTCGAGGGCCTCCGCCCCGACCAGGCCGGGACAGGGCACCCGGTCGCCTGACCGCCGGCGGACAGGACGTGTCCTCGGCCTGGAGCATGCTTGGTCCATGTGGGATACGACGTCACGGACGTTCCGACTGCTGGAGCTGCTCCAGCGGAACGGGTTCATGGCCACCGAACGCTTGGCCGGTGACCTCGGCGTGACGACGAGGACCGTGCGCCGCGACGTGGCACGGCTCCGCGATCTCGGGTACCCGGTCGACACGCGCCTCGGGGTCGACGGCGGGTACTCGATCGAACCGGGCGCGGTGCTGCCACCGATCCATCTGACCACGGAGGAGGCGCTCGCCTGCGCGCTGGCGCTCCGGCGTTGGCAGGACGACGTCGACGGGACCCTCGCGGCCGGTTCGCTCGGGAAGATCGTCGCGTCGCTGCCCCCTCGGGCGCGCTGGATCGTCGACGCGGTCGCAGCCGTCACCCTCGACACCCCCGTGGACGTCCTAGAGCCGATCGACCATCCGACGGTCGACATCGCCCTCCTCGGCGACCTCGCGAGGACGTGCCTGGTGCGGCGCCGAGTCGGGTTCGCGTACACGGGGCGCGACGGGACCTCGACCCCGCGCCGCGTCGACCCACGGCGGCTCGTCAACACGGCACGGCGGTGGTACCTCGTCGCCTTCGACCTCGACGCCGACGCGTGGCGCACGTTCCGCGTCGACCGCATCACCGGGTTCGCGGCGACCGAGCTGCCCACGAGGGAACGTCCGCTCCCGGACCCGGACGTCGAGGGATGGGTCACCCGACAGCTCACCGTCGGCTGGCAGCAGGTCACCGGCACCGTCCGCGTCCACGCGCCGATCGAGGCGGTGCGCCGGTGGGTCGCACCGGCGTGGGGCAGCGTCGAAGCGGTGTCGCCCGAGGTCACGGTGGTGCGCGCCGGAGCGGACAGCCACGACGCGATCGCCCGGTGGTTGCTCCTGGTGCAGGCCGACGTGGAGGTGATCGAACCCGACGGGTTGCGGGCCGCGTTCGGCAGGGTGGCGGAGCAGGCGGGCCGGGCGTCCGAGTCGAGCCCGGCCAACCCGCCACCGGTCACCGGAGCGGTCTGAAGAACTCGGTCAGATCGTCGATGAGTACCGCCGGCTCCTCGAGGGCGGCGAAGTGACCGCCGCGGTCGGTGACGTCGGTCCACCGCGTGATGGTGTGCTCCCGCTCGGCGTAGCGCCGGATCCCGACGTCGTGGGCGAACATGATGACGCCGGTCGGGACGCCGGACGGTTCGTCGACCGCACCCCACGCCGTGTGCTGCGCGTACCCGACGTAGGCGGCGGTGCCGGCGGTCTCGGTGAACCAGTACAGCGAGACGTTCGTCAGCAGACGATCGAGCGGGACGACCGCCTCGGGAAGCGCCTCGCGCGGCACCGTCCACGCGTGGAACTTGTCGATGATCCACGCGAGCAGGCCGACCGGTGAGTCGACCAGTGCCGCTCCGATCGTCTGCGGCCGGGTGGACTGGATCGCGATGTAGCCGTACTCGTCACGCATGAAGGCCTGGACCCGTGCGAGACGGTCGAGTTCCAGCGGGGTGAAGCTCGCCAGCTCCGCCTCGCTCGGCGCCCGCAACGGCATCCCCAGCGAGCCGTTGACGTGCACGCCGACCACGCGGGTCGGCGCCGCCCTCGCCACCTGGGGTGAGACCGCAGCGCCGATGTCGCCGCCCTGCACGCCGAACCGTTCGTAGCCGAGCCGCTCCATGAGCGTCGCCCACGTCCGCCCGATCCGCGCCGCATCCCAACCGCCCTCGACGACGGGGCTCGAGAACCCGAAGCCGGGCAGCGAGGGGATGACCACGTCGAAGGCGTCAGCCGCCTCCCGCCCGTGAGCCTCGGGGTCGGTGAGCGGGCCGATGAGGTCCAGGAACTCGACGAACGACCCCGGCCAGCCGTGCGTGAGCACCAGTGGAAGCGCTCCGTCGACCGCCGACCGGACGTGGAGGAAGTGGATGGTCTGCCCGTCGATGACCGTCGTGAACTGCGGGAACGCGTTCAGTGCCTCCTGCTGCGCACGCCAGTCGAAGGAGTCCGCCCAGTGGTCGACCAGGCGGCGGAGGTAGTGGACCGGAACCCCCGTCGACCAGTCGTCGCCCGGCAGCGTCGGCGGGAACCGGGTGGCCCGGAGTCGACGCGTGAGCTCGTCGATCGCATCCTCGGGGATGTCGATCCGGAACGGCTGGATGTCGGTGTGCATCATGGTTTCCTTCCCTCGCGGGTGGACTCCGCTGAGCCGCACCACGCCGGCGACGATAGGGACGAACGAGGACAGCACCTGTCCGCCGACGGCGAGCGCACCCGCACCAGTAGGCTTCGCGCATGACGATCTGGCGCGAGCCCGGGTACCGATCCGGGCCGGTGGTGTTCGGCTGGGCATTCACAGTGATCGGCCTCGGCATAGCGGGCGGACGGCTCCTCTCATGGACCGGATCGGCTCACGACATCCACGGTGTCGTGCTGGGCGGTCTGCAGTTCGCGATGGGAGTCGGCACCCTCATATGGATCCGAGGCGTGACAAAACGCGCGCGCGAGGAGGAACGCGTCGACCGTCCCGCGGAGGACGCGACGCACCCGGAGAGCGCGCCGTGACGCCGGCGACGCGTCGGACTGTGGCGGTGAGGTTGGCGATCGTGTTGCTCGCGCTTGCGGCGGCGCAACTCGGAGTGCTGTTCGCGGCCGGATGGTCAGGCGACCCCGGCGACGTCTTCCAGCTCGTCCTCGCGGTGGCGCAGCTCACCCTGGCGACCGTCCTCCTCGTGGCGGGTCTCCGCGCTGGCCGCGCCCAGAGCCCGCTGGCCGACGATCCACCGCCGGACGCGCGAACCGACTGACGCAGCGCGCCGGAACCACCGGGAGACTGCCATGCTCGACGCATGCCCCTCCCCGAGATCGAAGCACTGACGTCGGACCGCCTCACGCTGGAGCCGCTCTCGGTCGACCATGCCGCGGCGATGGTCGACGTGCTCGCCGACCCGGCTCTGTACACCTTCACCGGTGGGGAAGCGCCGTCGCTCGACACGCTCACCACGCGGTACCGGACGCAGCTGCGGGGGCCGGCGGACGATTCGGAGGCCTGGCTCAACTGGATGGTGCGCCGCCAGGACACCGACACCCTCATCGGGTTCGTCCAGGCCACGGTGCGCGCCGAGGGTGAGGGTGGTGTGGACAAGGGCACGCTCGCTGAGATCGCCTGGGTCATCGACCCGGCCCACCAGCGACTCGGGTTCGCCGCCGAGGCCACCAACGCGATGGTCACCTGGCTGCACGCCCACGGGGTGGAGCGGTTCGCCGCGTCGATCCACCCGGAGCACACGGCGTCCCAGCGTGTGGCGCAGCGGCAGGGCCTGCGTCCGACGTCGACGGTCGAGGACGGCGAAGTCCGGTGGGAGTCGTCCGCCCCGGAGGCACCCGGGCAGCACGGAGGGACGAGACCCGGTCCGAAGCACTAGCGACGCGGCCGCCAGACCTCGGCGCAGTCACTTGCGATGATCGCAACCCTCGGCGTAGAGTTGCGATCATGGAAAGTCACTTCGAGGACCCTGCGCCGGACCGACGCCCGGCATCTTCCAGCACCTCGCCGTCCGAGGCGCAGACTGCACTCGACGACATGACCCGCGATCAGCAGCACCTCGCCACCCGCATCATCACGCCGTGGTGGTACCACCCGGCGCTCGGACTCATCAGCGCCGTCTTCGCGGGCGCTCACGCTCTCCCCGGGGCCTGGCCATTGGGTGCGATCGCCCTCGGCATCGCCGCGATCCCCGTCCTGACCACGGCGTACGCCCGCACGGCTGGTGTCGTGGTGACGAAGCCGGCCGGCCCGCGGAGCCGACGGCTGCTCCTGGCGACGCTCCTCGTGCTCGTCGCCGCCATGTCCTGCAGCATCGCGTTCAAGTTCCTCGGGGTCTCCCCCTGGTGGGCGCTCATCCCGGCCGGCGTGACGTTCGTGGCGACCGTCGTCCTCGGACGCCGATACGACGAAACGCTCCGCCAGGAGATCGCCGCTCCGACGGCGCGACCCGCCCGATGAGCACACCGGCACCCGCCTTCAACGAGGTGATCCACGCGCCCCTCCGGCTCCGGATCTGCGGGCTGCTCCGCGCCGTCGACGAACTGGAGTTCTCCGTCGTCCGCGACGCCCTCACCATCGACGACGCCAAGCTCTCGAAGCATCTGAAGGTGCTGGTCGACGCCGGCCTGATCACCCTCCGCAAGGAACGGTCGTCGACACGGACCGACTCCCGGCGCCTCACCTGGATCGCCCTCACCCCCGCCGGTTCGGTCGCCCTCGAAGCCCACCTCGCCGCCCTGTCGAGCATCGCCGCCGGGATCCCGGTGGAGTGAGCCGGGACACCGTCGAACCCCGGTGGTCCGTGTACGAAGACGACATCCGAACGCCCTTCGCATGGGCCGGGGACACCTACGCCGTCCGGAGCCGTCGGGGCAGACTGGCGCTCGGCGACACGCACAGACAGGAGCAGGCATGCACCGCCCGACCGCGCTCGATCCCGCCGACCTCGATCGCCTGACCGCCCTCCGTCGGTGGCTGCACCGTCACCCCGAGCTCTCCGGCGAGGAGGACGGCACCGCGGCGGCCATCACCGCCTTCCTCGCCGACACCGCGCCCGACGACGTCATGACGGGACTCGGCGGACACGGAGCGGCGGTGGTCTACCGGGGTGCCGAGCCCGGCCCCACGCTCCTCCTCCGCGCAGAACTCGACGCCCTGCCGATCACCGAGGTGACCGAGGTGCCACACCGCTCCGTGCACGAAGGCGTCGGCCACCACTGCGGTCACGACGGCCACATGGCGATCCTCGCGGGGGTCGGCGTCCTCCTCGGGCGCCACCGACCGACGCGCGGCCGAGTCGTCCTGCTGTTCCAGCCCGCCGAGGAGAACGCCGTCGGCGCCGCAGCGGTCCTCGCCGACCCGGCCTTCGAACAGGTGCGTCCCGATCTGGCCCTCGCGCTCCACAACCTCTCCTCACTGCCATTCGGCCAGGTCGTGCTCGACGAGGGGGTCGTGAACTGCGCTTCGCGCGGGCTGCGGGTCATCCTCGAGGGCGAACCCACGCACGCGTCGGCACCGGAAGGCGGCGTCTCCCCCGCATCGGCGCTCGCGAACCTGCTCACCTCCCTGCCGGCGCTCGCGCGAGGGGACGGGATCGATGCGGACTACCGCCTCGTGACGGTGACCCACGCCGTCCTCGGCGAGCAGGCGTTCGGTGTCGCGCCCGGGCACGGCGAGCTCTGGGCGACCCTCCGCACCATGACCGACGCGGGCATGGATGCGCTCCGTGCCGACGTCGAACGCCTCGCCCTCGGAGCAGCGGACGAGCACGGCCTCCGCGTCACGTTCGAGGAGTCGGACGTCTTCCACCACTGCGAGAACCACCCGGAGGCCGTCGCGCTCCTCCGAGGCGCACTCGACCGCGAAGGGGTCTCCCACACGACGGGCGTCCTCGAGCGGGGGTCCGAGGACTTCGGCCTATTCCGGACAATCGCCCCATCGGCCATGTTCTTCATCGGCTCGCGGCGCACGCCGGAATCACCCGCCTTGCACCACCCGGACTTCGACTTCCCCGACGAACTCATCGGCACCGGCACCCGGGTGTTCGCCAGAGCGGTCCGCGACCTCCTGGGGTGAGGCGATCGTGGCGGGCCGGCGGCACCGACCACCGGCACCGCCCCACCTCACCGACGGTCGAAGCCGGGATCCTCCTCGGGCCGGTCCGCGCCGACCGTCGGAGCCGTCGTCGTCGCGGTGGTGGGCGTCGATGCCGTGGCCGCCGCGGCGACCGGACGCACCCGCGCCCCGCGCGACCCGCTCCGCGACCGACGCCCGCCGGCCGAGCGCCCGTAGACGAGGTACATCGCGACACCCATGATGATCATGAGCAGCACGGTGTAGACGAAGGTGATCGACATCGAGTCGAGGTTGTTCTCGCCCTCGGTGCTCGCCTTGATCGCGATGCCGAGCGGTTCGAACAGCGGCTGGTACAGGAACACCGCGGCGTCGTAGTCGTCGAGCAGGCTGTTGAAGTTCAGCGCCGTGATGGCCGCAGCCGTCGGCAGCACGAGCGGGAACAGCACCTTGCGGAACGTGAACAGCGACTTCGCGCCGAGGATCCGCGCGGCGTCCTCGAGCGAGTCGGGGATCCCGGCGAACGCCGCCTTCAGCAGGCGGAGCGTGAACGGGATCTTCACGATGATGTACGCGACGAGGAGCAGCACCGTCGTGCCGGTCAGGACCGCGCCGCCGAGCAGCGGGTTCGGCCGGTCGAACGTCATGATGAGCCCGAGCGCGATGAGGATCGTCGGCAGGATCCACGGGATATGCAGCAGGTACTCGAACGTCGCCGTGACCCGGTTGCGGTAGCGCTGGATGATCCGGGAGACGAAGAGCAGCCCGCCGACGACGATCACGGAGGCGAGGGCGCTGTAGACGATGCTGACGATGAACGGTCGGAGCACCGACGGGGTCCCGAACACGGTCACGTAGTTCGCCAGGGTGAAGTCACCGGGGGTGATCACGCCGCGCTGGATCGCCGTCGAGTCGAGGAAGGAGAACAGCACGATGAGCAGCACCGGCGTCACATACAGGAGGAAGAGCAGGTAGGCCACGACGTGCACGACGACGCTGCCGAGGCGACTCTGGATCCGTTGCTTCTGCAGGGGCGTCGCCACCTTCGCGACCGAGAAGTACACGCCGGACTTCTCCACGCGGTTCATGATCGCGAGCAGCACGATCGTCGCCAAGCCGAGGATGATCGCGAGCAGTGCGGCGAGGTCCTGGGAGCTGGAACTCTTCGAGAACGTCACGATCATCGGCGCGACGGTCTGGAAGTCGGGACCGCCGAGCACGAGCGGCGCGGTGAGGGCCCCGAGGCCGATGAGGAAGGTCAGCACCGTCACGGCGAAGATCATGGGCCGGAGCGCCGGGAGCACGATGCGCCACAGGATCGTCCACGTCGACGCGCCCATGTTCCGGGCGGCTTCGATGGTCTGGTAGTCGATCTTGGCGAGCGCCGAGGAGAGGAAGAGCATGTGGTTCGTCGTCGTCGCGAACGTCATCACGATGACGACGGCGAAGAAGCCCGAGAACCAGTTGGGGTCGATGTCCGGGAAGACGTTCCGCACCGCGTTGGTGACGAAGCCGTAGCGGCCGTAGATGAAGTTGTACCCGGCGGCGAGCACGATGCCGCCGTAGATGAGGGTCGTCGCGTACCCGAGCCAGAGCACCCGCGCCCCACGCACGACGAAGTACTTCGTCACGAGGACGATGAAGATCCCGACGACGTTGACCGTGACCGACAGCGTCACGGCCAGAAGGAAGCTGTTCGCGAGCGCCTTGAGGGCCCGCTCGGAGCTGAACAGCTTCTCCACCGCGCGTGCGCTGAAGTTCCCGTCGGGGAAGAAGGTCCCGACCAGGAGGTTGAGGTTCGGGAACAGCAGGAACGTGACGACGAACCAGGTGAGGACGACGATCACGATGATGGCGAGCGGCGAGCGGAACATCGGTCCGAGCGTCGAGGGCTTCCCCGAACGCCGACGACGACGGGGCTTGCCGGCGCCCGCGTCCGTT
Source organism: Plantibacter sp. Leaf314 (assembly GCF_001423185.1). Taxonomy (NCBI): domain Bacteria; kingdom Bacillati; phylum Actinomycetota; class Actinomycetes; order Micrococcales; family Microbacteriaceae; genus Plantibacter; species Plantibacter sp. Leaf314. The sequence goes on from NZ_LMOB01000001.1 coordinate 1,886,973, forward strand.
GCGGCTGCTGCAGGACGGGTCGAGGTGGTCATGTCGGCCTCAGTACTGGAGCACGTGGCTCGGGTCGATGCGCAGTTCGGCGGGCGACCCGGGGCTCAGGGCGTCCGTGCCGCTCTCCACGACCATGGCGCGCAGCCGACCGCCGACGGTCTCGACCGTGTAGGTCGAGTACGCGCCGTGGTAGGAGCGCTCCACGATGGTGCCCTGCAGCGCGACCAGACCGGGCGGCGGTGTGCGGTGGTCATCGGCCGCCACCACGGCGACCTTCTCGAGCCGCAGGTACGCCGACGCGGACGGGTCGAGCGGCGCGCCCGCACCCGCGAGCGCCCGGACCGTCTCCGGCGAGAGCTGGTTGATCGCGCCGATGAACGTACCCACGAACTCGGTGGCGGAGTGGTTGTAGATCTCCTCCGGCGTGCCCAGCTGCTCCACGACGCCCTGGTTGAACACGGCGATCCGGTCGCTCATCGTGAGCGCCTCTTCCTGGTCGTGGGTCACGTACATCGTCGTGATGCCGAGTTCGCTCTGCAGGCGCTTCAGCTGCTCGCGCAACTGCACGCGCAGCTTCGCGTCGAGGTTCGAGAGCGGCTCGTCCAGCAGCAGGATGCGCGGCTTGAGGACGAGTGCGCGGGCGATGGCGACGCGCTGCTGCTGCCCACCGGAGAGCTCGGCGACGTTCTTCTCGAGCTGTTCCGGGGTGAGTTCGACCTGCTCGGCGATCTCGTCGACGAGCTTCGTCGTCTCCGGCCGCTTCGTCTTCCGCACCTGCAGCCCGAACGCGATGTTCTCCCGGACGCTCATGCTCGGGAAGAGCGCGTAGTTCTGGAACACCATGCCGACACGACGCTGCTCGCTCGGCAGGCGCGTGACGGTCTTGCCGTCGATGATCAGCTCGCCCGCCGTCGGCTGGATGAAGCCGGCGAGGGTGCGCAACGCGGTCGTCTTCCCACAGCCCGACGGGCCGAGGAGGGTGAAGAACTCACCCTCCTCGATCGTCAGGTTGAGGTCCGGGATCGCCAGGTGGTCGCCGAACGCGACCTGGATGCCGTCGTAGGTGATCATCTACGGGAGGTACTCGAGCTCGGTCTTCTCGACCCAGGCACCGATGTTCTCGCGGACGAACTCGAAGTCGATGTCCTGCTTCGGCAGCGAGTCGATGAGCGCGACGACCTCCGGAAGGGCCTCGGCCTTCGCCTGCTCGTTCACCGGGTAGGCGGAGAACTCCTTCGCGAACGCACCCTGCGTCTCGGCACTGCCGAACCAGTCGATGAACTTCTGCGCCTGCTGCTCACGCTTCGTGCCGGCGATCTCGGCGATCTGCTCGGTCACGTACGGCACGCCCGACTTCGGGGCGATGACGCCGGTCTTCGTGCCGTACTCGGCGTCACGGCTCGTGATGCCGCTGCTCGGGATGGTGCCGAAGTCGACCTCGCCGCGGGTGAGCCGGGCGTAGAGGTCGGTGCCCTCGACAGCGGGCGAACCGTTCTTGAAGTACTCCTCGACGACCTTCCAACCCTTGTCGGAGATACCCAGGTCGCCGTCCGCGTCCTTGTACGGGGCGAGCAGTCCGGCGAGGACGAGCTGCGGGGTGGCCTGGCCGAGGACGGTGTTGACCTCGTACTTGCCCTGGTACTTCGAGTCCTCCCAGAGCTCGGAGAGCTCGGTCGGCGCGTCGGCCTCGGGGATGGTGTTCGTGTCGTAGACGGTGACGATCGCCTGCTCGACGAGCGGCCAGAACGCACCGTCCTTCGGGTCGCCCGACGCCTGGTCGACCTCGCCGGACCAGGCCGGCTTGTAGGCGGTGATGGCCTCTTCGGCCTTGAGCGTCTCGAAGAACATGTTGTTCAGGCCGAACACGACGTCGCCGACGGGGTTGTTCTTCTCGGCCACGATGCGGTTCGCGAGGTCGGCGCCGCCGAGCCCGACAATCTCGATGTCGATGCCGGCCTTCTTCGCCTCAGCGGTGACCCACTCGCCGCGTCCGTCGCCGTTGGAGTTCGTGTAGACGATCAGGGGGCCGGAGGCGTCTCCCCCACCGTCGGATCCGGCGTCGCCTCCCGCGGAGCAGGCACTGAGGCCGAGCGCACCGATGACGAGGGCTGCGATGGCGAGGGAACGGGGCGCTGAACGCTTCACGGGATTCCTTTCGGGACGAACGCCCGGGGTTGCCGGGGTCGCCGCGCATGAGTAACGACGTTGTGACCGCTGGTGCAGTCTTCAACCTAGCGTGACGTTTCCCGGTGAACGGGAATTGAACGGATCTCGCGTGCACACTTGACGGGTGACCCGAAATGTCGCAGTCCGACCCGACCCGACCGAAGCCGACACCGCCCGAGCGGGTATCACCACGGCCGAGCTCCGCCGCGATCGCATCGTGCGGGAGCGGTGCCCGAACGGCTTCATCGCCGCCGGCGGTGGCCTGCCGCTACACCGGTGCGAGCGGTTCCCCGACTCCGTCCGGGAGCTCGACGACGATGTCGTCACCAGGACGCACGACGCCCCCGGCGAGGACGACGCCCATGACCCCCGCCTTGCGGACGGTGCGACCCTCGGCGTCCGTGCCCACCAGCTGCTTGAGGAGGCCGGGTTCGAAGCGGTCGATCTGAACGCACGGGTTCCGGAGGCCGGTCACCTGGACGACGGCGTCCGATCCGAGCCGCAGCACCGCGCCCGTGGGGAGGGCGAGCAGGTCCAGCCCCTCGGTGGTCACGTTCTCACCCAGCTCCCCCGGCGCTACATCGGCGTCGACCTCCTCGAACAGTTCGCGGTGGATCAGGTGCACCTGGCGGAGATTGGGTTGCGTGGGGTCGCGTCGCACACGGGACCGGTGCTGGACCGTCGCCCCGAAGTGCGCATCCCCCTCGACGCCGAGACCGGCGACGAGCGTGATCGCCTCGCGTCGAGGCTTGGAGAAGCCGTGCTCATCGTCGCTGCTCACCGAGACGATCCGGGCGTGTGTCATCACCCCAGTGTGCACCCGGACGGTCGGCGGCGCAGGATCACGTGAGAGCGGTTGTGGTCCTGCACCAGCCCGATGCGACGTCCGGTTCCCGCCGGCTCAGGGGGACGCGAACGGCGAAGCTGAACCGCTGAGCGAGACTCAGGGGCTGACGATGGGGTGGGCCGGGTACTCGCGCAGCACCAGGGCGGTGCTGACCGGACCGAACCGCCCGATCGCGTCGATGATCTGCTCGAGGCGCTCGGGTGAGGAGGCGTGCACGTCGAGGACGAAACAGTCCTCGCCGGTGACACGGTAGATCCGGTGAATCTCCGGCAGCTCGTCGAACTCTGCCAGTGACGACTGGATCTGCGCGTGGGTCGTCCGGAGTCGGACGACGGCGTGCGTCGTGAGCCCGAGCCTCTGCGGCGACACCCGAGCTCCGTAGCCGGTGATGTAGCCGGCACGCTCGAACTTGCGGACCCGCGCCGAGACGGCCGGCTGAGACAGGTGCACGAGCCGGGCCAGGTCGGTCATCGTGGTACGCCCGTCGACCTGGAGCACGTCGAGGATCGTCCGATCCGTGCGATCGAAGGAAAGCGAAGCATCGTCCGTCATCTGCTTAGTAAACAACGGAGACGATGCTTCAGACGCTGACTGCATGGGTTCGGCTGGCACGCTGAGGTCACATCTCCCGACAACGACGAAGGAATCCCATGTCGATCATCACCATGCCCGGGATCGGCGGATCCGACGACGCCCATTGGCAATCACAGTGGGAGCGGGAGACGCTCGCGATCCGTCGGATCGCGCCGGCGTCCTGGGACGCACCGGACCTCGACGACTGGTCCGACGCGCTCGACCGGGCGGTGGCCGACGAACCGGCGATCCTGGTGGCCCACAGCCTCTCCTGTCTGCTTGCCGTCCGCTGGACTGCAGCGAACCCCGCTCGGGTCGCTGGGCTGTTCCTCGTCGCCGCACCCGACCCCGACGGACCGCTGTTCCCGACGGTCGCAGCAGCGTTCGCCGAGGGTCTCGACGTTCGACCGTCCGCACCCGCGCTCCTCGTGACGAGCGAGGACGACCCCTACTGCTCGGAGGATCGCGCCGCCGAGTTCGCCACCACGTGGGGCGTGCCTCGGGTCGGCATCGGGCGCCGGGGCCACCTGAACTCCGCCAGTGGACTCGGCGCCTGGCCGGAGGGCCGACGACTGCTGACCGCCTTCAGTGCGGGACTCGGGAGACACGATCGGTCATCAGCGAGATGAGGGGCCGCTACCGCCGGGCGCCGGTGAGCGCAGCGTGCGATCGGCTCACCGACGTGATCAGCGGACACCCGTCGGGCAGACTGGACCGATGAGCCGAGCTGTCACCGCCCAAGCCGACACCAGCCGGGCAGCCCTGCTCCGCGACCGCATCGTGCAGGAGGTCGCCGAGCAGGGCTTCGGTGCGCACGGCCTGCACGTGCTCGTCGGTGACGACGAGGCCGGGCACCGGTGGACGGAGGACGTCCGTGAGGACGTCCACTCGGCGGCCAAGGGTGTCTGCGTCCTCGCGGTGGGCTTCGCCGTCGACGAGGGGCTCATCACCATGGACACCACACTCGGCGCCGTCTTCCCGGACGCCGAGTTCGGCGACGGCACAGCCGACGTCACCCTCCGACGCCTCCTGAACATGACGAGCGGCGTCGACCTCCCGTGGTCGCCGACCCTGCTCTCGGACTGGCCGGACCTGACCCTCGAGTTCCTGCGCCGACCGTCACGAGGAGCGGTCTTCCAGTACTCGAACGCCAGCACCTACACGGCGATGCGCGCGCTCGAGACCCGCGTCGGCGATGTCGGCGCGTACCTCGACCGTCGCCTGCTCGCACCGCTCGGCATCCACGACGCCGCATGGGAGCGATGCCCGAACGGGTTCATCGCCGCCGGCGGCGGCCTGGCGCTGCGCACCACGGAGCTCGCGCGCATCGGACGCCTCATCCGCGATCGTGGCCGCTGGCACGACGTGCAGCTCCTCGCGCCGGAGTGGGTCGACGCGATGCACACCGAGTGGGTGCCGGCCGGCACCGGTCCCGGCTACGAGCGGTACGCGCTCGCCGGATGGGACGGGCCTGGAGTCGCCTGGCGGCTCCACGGTGCCTACGGGCAACTCCTCATCTTCGCGGGTGATGCCGTGGTGACGATCACCGCCGAGGACCACGAGGGCGCGGACCGCATCGCGGGCTCCGTGTCCGCGTTCCTCGCCGACGCCTAGGCCGGGCCGCCGGTCGTGTGCGCTGCGGTCGCCCGGGCGGGGCCGGACCGACGTCGCGAAGATGTCTCGCTCAACCCTCACCGGTGAGGACCGAGGACTGTCAGCTGGGGATGCGACGTCGACCACGTCCGAGCGTAGGTGGAGCCACCGACACCGCGGCACCGTGTTGCAGACGGCGTCGCACGCGTCAAGAGGAATCACGACGTCGGTGGGCGGAGGTACCGTCCTGGACATGGGTACTTCACGTCCGGCCACCGGTTCCATCGATCGCATCGCGCGCGAGGATTTCGGCTGGGACACGCTCCTGCCGGGGCAGCGTGAGGCGATCCAGTCGGCCGTCGCCGGTCGCGACACCCTCGTGGTCCTCGCCACGGGTGGCGGGAAGTCGGCGGTGTACCAGATCGCCGGCGCCCAGCGTGGCGCGGTGACCCTCGTCGTCTCGCCGCTCGTCGCCCTGCAGGCCGATCAGCTCGCCTCGATCGAGGCCGCACCGGCGGCCCCTCCGGCGGTCGCACTCAACGCCTCCCTCGGTACAGCGGCCATCGAGGCGGCGTGGGAACGCATTCACGAGAGCGGCCCGGTCTACGTGCTGCTGGCTCCGGAGCAGCTCGCGAACGAGGAGACCGTCGCACGGCTCGCAGCGGCCGGCGTCTCCCTCCTCGTCGTCGACGAGGCGCACTGCGTGTCGTCGTGGGGAACCGACTTCCGGCCCGACTACCTGCGGTTGGCCGACGTCCGTCATGAGCTCGGCGACCCGCCCGTGCTCGCCATGACGGCCACCGCCTCCGGTCCCGTCCGCGAGGAGATCATCGAACGGCTGCGCATGCACGACCCGGACGTGCAGGTGCACGGGGTCGACCGTCCGGAGATCCGCCTGGTCGTGCACCGCCATGAGCGCGAGCCCGAGAAGCGGGCCGCGGTCGTCGAGGAGGCACGCAGCTGGACGGCTCCCGGCTTGGTCTACGTCGCGACGCGTCGGGAGACCGAACGGTACGCCGAGGAGATCGCCGCCGACGGACGCCGGGTCGCCGCGTACCATGCCGGCCTGAAGACGACGGAACGTCGCGCGGTCCACGACCGCTGGCGGGCCGGCGAGCTCGACGTCGTCGTCGCGACCTCCGCGTTCGGCATGGGCATCGACCGCGCCGATGTGCGGTTCGTCCTGCACGCCACGACGACCGAGTCGCTCGACGCCTACTACCAGGAGGTCGGCCGCGCAGGCCGCGACGGCGAGCCCGCCACGACGGTGCTGCACTACCGCGCGGAAGACCTCGGACTCCGTCGCTTCTTCACGAAGCGCTCCGTGTCGGAGTCGGCGGTGCGCGCGGTGTGGCGCGCGGTCCGTGCCACACCGGGGCTGACGGTCACCGATCTCGCGTTGCAACTCGACCGGCCGCGACGCACGATCGCCAGGATCGTGAACGACCTCGCGGACGCCCAGCTGGCGGACACCACCGACGGCGTCCGGGCGGTCGACGAGATCGGCCCGAAGCGTGCGATCCGTGCCGTGCGGGAGATGCTGGAATCGCGGGAACGCATCGCCGAATCACGGTTGGCGATGATGCGCGCCTACGCCGAGACCTCGCACTGCCGCCGCCGGGTCCTGCTCGAGTACTTCGGCGTCGACGCCCCCGAATGGTGTGGGAACTGCGACGGCTGCGAGCGGCACGAGGCGCAGCAGGAGCAGCAGCACTTCGGTTCCGCCGACACCACCGGAACGTCGCCGCTCCACGTCGACCAGGGGGTACTCCACCGCGAGTGGGGCCCGGGCACCGTGATGGGCGTCGAGCCCGACCGTGTCACCGTCTTCTTCGACGGCGAGGGCTACAAGGTCGTCGCCCTCTCGGCACTCGAGACCGGCGTGCTCACCGCCCAGGAGCTCGCCTCGGTCTGATCGCGGTGTCGGTCAGACCTCGTCCGCCGGTGCGCGCCCGGGAGCGTCGGCGATGACGCGGTCGATCCAGTCCCGTCGTGACAGGTACTGGATGTCGTCCCTGGCGAACCAACCGAGCTCGAGAAGCTCCTCCTGATCGGGGTTCGCCTCGCTGAGGAGCTCGCAGTCGTAGGCGGTGGTCACGTAGCCCACGTGGTCGCCGTTCGGGTAGCGCACCATCATCGGATCGCCGCCGTACGCCCCGACGATGCCGCGGATGCGGATGCGGGCACCCGTCTCCTCCAGGACCTCGCGCAGCAGCGCGTCCGCCGGTTCCTCGCCGGGCTCGACACCGCCACCTATCAGGCTCCACAGGCCGGAGTGGCGATGGCGGGCGAGCAGGAACCGGTCGCCGTCCCTGATGACGGCGGTGACCCCCGGGAGCATGAGGAACCCCGTTCCGATGTGGGAGCGGATCGAGGCGACGTAATCGGACATCGGCATGCGGGGAGTCTACGGAACCGGTCTGATCGGAACGGGTCAGTCGGCGTGCTCCGGCGGCCACACCACGGCGAAGTACTCGAACACGATCTCCTCGGACTCGGACCACACGGCACCGCGCGCCGCCGTGGTCCGCTCCCAGTAGCGCCGGTGTTCGCGCTGCCAGCTCGCCAGCGTGCGATCATCCTCGCCCTCCGCGAACGCGAAGGCGGCATCGGCACTCGCGAACGGGCCGATGCGGAGCGAGGTGCTGCGGATGACGATCCGCGGCGCCCCCGTGCTGTCGCAGGCGATCCAGTGCGAGCCGATCCGAGGGAGCGGATCGCCGCGATGGGCGAACTCCGACACGAGTTCGGCGGTGGCGCGCTTGCGTCCGCTCAGGACGATCTCCAGCAGTCCGTCGGCGAGTCCGGCCGTGTCGCCGAAGTGCTCCACGGTGTAGTCGGCGTCGTCCAGGCCCGCACCGCCACGATGCTCGGTGTACGCGCGCCACATCACGGTCGCAGCGTCACGGTCGGGCGCTGCAACCGGTGCAGTGTCACTCGGAGAGCTCATGTCCGCGATACTGCCAGAAGGACTGCGGTGTACCGTTCATCGGGCCAGGAAGCCCGCTCACCGTGCCGAGAGAGCAGAACCGTCGGCCGGGGCGACGAACGAGGTGCTGCCGTAGTCGTCCCCGATGCTGAAGGTGACCTGCGGCGGTCCGGCCGGACGGGCGAAGGTGGGGCTGTGGACGTCGGTGTCGGTCGAGCGGACGAGGTACAGGGACGCGTCGCCGACCGGTCGGTCGACCTGCTCGGCCCCCTCCTCCAGGAGCGACCACATCCGGTCGAGCGCGACATCCGACCACGAGAACTGCTCGGCGGCCGACTCGGGTTGGCCGCTCGCAGCGCCCTGGTGGGTGACCTGACCGTACCGGTACTCCCATCGATCGGTCTTGGTGTCTCCCACGGTGAGCGGCGCCTGGGCGATGACGAAATCGGCAGTGACCGTGATCGACACGACCCGGTCGTGACCGATCGCCTCCTGGAGCGCCCGTTGCGCCTCCGCGAGCGCCTCCGGGCGACGGAGGTCGGGTCGGAGGCGTCCGTCCTCGAGGGCGATGATCGACTGGGCCACGGACTGGTGATACGGGGCGACCACGATCGCCGCCGCCGCGACCGCCACGATCGAGAACAGGGCGAAGCGGCCGGGACGACCGGCCCGGCCGACGCCGAGCAACGGTCCGCGTCGACGTCCGTCGACGATGCGCTGGTGCGGCTGGAGAGGGAGGAACGGGAGGGACGCCCGAGCCGGGACGCGCAATCGCGAACGCTCGTCGGCCGAGAGCTCGCCGGCGTCGATGAACGCGACCTCCGGTCCGCCGTCGAGCAGGACCGCGACATCGCGCTCCGTGCCGGGCTGAAAGGTCGGGATGGCCGTCACCGGGACGACGGTGCGCATCGTGGTCGCGAACGCCGGTCCGTTCAGCGGCTGGACGGAGAGGTCGAGCTCGCAGAGCGGCTGGTCGTTGATCTGGGTGCCGGTCTGACGGAGCGTGTCGATACGGGCGACGCCGAGCCGTCTCGCGTCCTTGGCCTGCTGCACGGCCTGTGGTGAGGCGCCGATCGCACTTCCCAACGACCGGCCGACGAGCGAGAGCACCGTCGCAAAGATGCAGACCGGGAGTGCGACACCGGCGACCGCGTACCCGATGTCGGGCGGACCGACGGCGATCACGATGATGCCGCCGAGGAGAGCACCGAGAGCCGCGAAGGCGATCAGACGAAGCATGCCTTCGACCCTATCGAAGCGCTCGATCGCACCACCGCTGCGGTTCAGCCCGGTCCGTCGCTCGCCGCGGCGAGCAACGGCACGACCACGTCGCTGATCGGCGTGGGGATGCCGTGCACGCTCCCCCGCCGCTGGATGACCGCGTTGCGGACGTCCCATTCGAGCGGCTGCCCCTGCTCGCGATCGGCGAGGATCGACGTCCCGCGGTCGAGCGGGGCTGCTCGGAACTGGTCGAGGAGCCGCCGTGGTTCGTCGTCGGCCAATCGCGCACCTTCCGCTCGTGCGACGGCCGCGCACTCCTCGAGGTAGCCGAGCATCAATCGGCCGATGTCGTCGCGGCGGTACATGCCGGATCGGCGACCGGTCAACGCCATGAGTCCGGCGGCGGCGTTCTGCAGGAGCTTCCGCCAGGCGAGGGTCGTGAAGTCGGTCGAGACCTCGACGGTGCAGCGGGAGCCGCGCAGCACGTCTGCCACCACGGCGGCACCGGGTGCCTCCGGCAGGGACAAGCGTGGCGGACTCAACAGCGTGACCGGACCGTCGGGTCGGCGGGTGGCCGGGAACCAGACGACCGCCGGGACGACCGTTCCGGCCCGGACGAGGGGCTCCACCGTCTCACGCTGTTCGACCCCGTTCTGTAGGACGCACACGACCGTGTCCGGACCGCACAACGCGGCGAGCCAGTCGGCAGCGGCAGCCGTCTGGGTCGCCTTGACCGCCAGGAAGACGAGGCCTGCCGTGCCCGGAGACTCCGCCGGATCGGTGTGGACCGGCCCGGGGACCGTCACCGTCTCGTCATCGACCTGGAGCTGGAGTTCCGGCCGTTTCGACCGCCCTGCGATGAACGGCGTCCGTCCCTGTTCGTGGAGCGCTGCGGCGACCGCGGTGCCGATCGCGCCCGGCCCGATCACTGCGACGCGATCGGGTCCCCCTGGCATCACGTCTCGCTCGATCCGGACAGCGCGTCGATCGTCGCGGCGATGACCGCTCCAGGGAACCGACGGAGCTGCTCGACGTCGACCCATTCCTCCGCCGCGTGCAGTCCGCCGCCGGCAGGGCCGCACACGACCGTCGGGATGCCCGCGGCCTGCCACAGCGCCGACTCCATCCAGTAGGGCGCACCGATGGCGGCTGGCACGGTCTCACCGTCGCGGGTGAGCGCTGCCGCCAGGAACTCGGCGAATCGCGCGGCCGGGCCCTGCTCATCGGCTTCCCAGGCCTCGCGCTGATGCGTCAGCCGGGCATCCGTCCGGAGCCCCGGTGTCCGCGCCGCGACCGCGCCGAGCATGGTCCGCACCTCGACGAGGGCGTCCTCGGCGCGTTCGCCCGGCAGCGTGCGTCGCTCGATGACGAGGGTCGCGTCGGCGGCGATCGTGAACGGGGCGGTACCCGCCCGCACGACGGTCGCCGTGAACGAACCGGATTCGAGCAGCGGGTGCGCCGGCCGCTGACGGAGTTCCTCGTCAGCCCGCTCCACCTCCTGCAGCACGTGGCCGAGGGCACGGATCGCATCGACGCTCAACGCCGGTTGCGAGGAGTGCCCGGCCACACCCTGCAGGGTGACCTCGACGACCGCATATCCCCGGTGCGCCGACACCCGGTCGAGCCAGGTGGGCTCGGCGATGAGGCACACGTCCGCCGTCACACCACGATCGGCGAGGTGTCGCAGGACGGCCGCGGCTCCCACGCTCGCATCCTCCTCATCCGCGACACCCGTGAAGACGACCGTGCCAGGGTGGTCCGCAGCGACGAGTCGCTCTGCGGCGACGATCAGTCCTGCGAGGCCGGACTTCATGTCGCTGGCGCCGCGTCCGAAGAGCTTGCCGTCCGCGATCCGCGGGTCGAAGGGGTCGACCATGCCCTCGACCCCGACCGTGTCGAGATGGCCGTTGAACACGACCGTCGGACCCGGCCGCGATCCCGCGTGCACGGCCACGACACTGACGCGCTGCGGGTCCTCAGGCGCGGGAACGAGCTCGACCAGGAAGCCGGCGCCCTCGAGTCGCTCCGCGATCACCGTCGCGATCCGACCTTCACCGGGAGCCCCCGGGACGAGGCTCGGACTGACGGAGTCGATCGAGATGAGCAGGCGGGCGAGCTCGAGCGCGTCGTCGCCGGGGCTGAGGTCGGACATGCCACGACGATAGCGGGGCGGATCGCCGGGAACGGCCCGAAGACCAGAACAGGCGCCCGTCTCCCTGAGGGGACTGGCGCCTGAGCTCATCGCCGACCACGGGGGTCGTCGAACGGGACTAGCGGTTCTTGACCCGCGTGACCGCGTCGGTGTTCTCCGAACGCGCGTTGCCGGCCTTCTTGTCGGCCTTCGCGGTCCGCTTCTCCTTCAGCGTCTTCGCCGGTGCGGTCTTGCCGCCCTCTTTACGTGCTGACTTCTCGCCCATGTTGGTGCTCCTTTGCGAGCCACGGTGACCCTGTACCGCTGAGGGTACCGTCACATCCCGTCCGGGGACCCCACCCCCAGGACCTTGTTAGCATTCGGGGATGACGAACCCGGCAGAGATCACCGACGTCCCGATCGGCGGCGAGGGCATCCGACTCGGGCAGTTCCTGAAGTTCGCGGGTCTGCTCGACTCCGGTGGAGACGTGAAGGCCGCGATCGCCGACGGCGCCGTGCAGGTCAACGGCGAGGTCGATCGCCGACGCGGTCGGCAGTTGCAGCTCGACGACGTCGTGTCGCTGGAAGGGCGCAGCGTCCGCGTCCGTCCCTGATCGCCCGACTGAGAGGAACCCCGTGAACCCGAGCACACCCCGTCCCATCGCCGTCACCGGATCGACCGGCGCGCTCGGCGGCCTCGTGGCGCAGGACCTCGCCGCCCGCGGGATCCCGCAACGTCTGCTCGTCCGCACCCCCGCGAAGGCCCCGCAGCACCCGGACAGCACCGTGCACCGGTTCACCTACACCGATCAGGCGGCGGCCCGCGCGGCACTCGAGGGCGTCGACACCCTCTTCATGGTGTCGGGAGCCGAGAGCGCCGACCGCGTCGACCAGCACCGCTCGTTCATCGATGCCGCGGCCGCCGCCGGCGTCCAGCACCTCGTGTACACCTCGTTCGCCGCGGCGGCACCGGACGCCGTGTTCACGCTGGCGCGCGACCACCATGCGACCGAGGAGCACATCCGAGCGTCGGGCATGCGGTGGACGTTCCTCCGCGACGGTTTCTACCTCGACATCATGGAGGCCCTCGTGGGTGAGGACGGCGTCATCCGTGGGCCGGCCGGCGACGGTCGTGCGTCCTTCGTCGCCGGCTCCGACATCGCCCGGGCCGCCACGGCCATCCTCGTCGACCCGGCACCCCACGCCGGTCGCACCTACGACCTCACCGGCCCCGAAGCGCTCACCATGACGGAGGTCGCGGCCACGATCAGCCGCGTCCGCGATCGCGAGGTCACGTTCCACGACGAGACGATCGAGGAGGCCTACGCGTCGCGCGCCTCCTACGGCGCGCCCGACTGGGAGGTCGACGCCTGGGTGAGCACCTACACGGCCATCGGCAGCGGCGTGATGGCCGAGGTGAGCCCGGCGATCGAGGACCTCACCGGTGTCCCGCCGATGAACCTGGAGACCTATCTGCGGTCGAACGCGGACTGATTCCGCCTCCGCGTCCGTCGCTGAGCGTCGGCCGCCCGGCCGCCCGGATCAGAGGCCGTAGAAGCCCAGCTCCCAGTCGTCCGCCTCGGTCGCGCCGAGGGCGACGCCGGCGGGCTCGCGCGGTCGGACCGGGCGCGGTCCACGGCGTTCGTTGGTCGTGAAGTAGATCGACGTCCCCGGACTGACGAAGACACTCGCCGAGTCCTGGCCGACGACGTCGAGATCGACGAAGCCGCCGCCCGAGAGCGCCGTGCGCTCCATCGTGTCCTTCAGCTTCGGGAGGACGGTGCTCGGGTCCAGGTCGTAGACAAGCCCGCCGAGGGTGAGAGTGCTGCTTTCCATCGTGATGTCCTCAATGAGGTCATGGTGCGTGAACGGCAACCGTACGCCATCCGTCAGCGCACTGCCCCCTCATCGCGAAGCCCGCCGCGCCCCACGGCCGGAATAGGGCAGGTGCCCGAGGTAGTGGGGGCACCTCAGAGCGGAACGTTGGTGTCCGAGCACGGCATCCGCAGCCGGCTCGTGGAGGGACAGTCATGATGATCACGAGCGCGACCTACAGCTCGGCCATGTCGGCCGAGACGAGACGGTTCTTCGAGCGCCAGCTCGAACAGGACCTCGAACGGCGGCGGCGACGCCGCGAGCGCCTGCTCGACGAAGGCGCTCCCCACCACGACCAGGGTGGGACCATGGAGCGGTGACCCTGCCCGCGACGAGCCCGACGATGATCGGGCGCGCGTCCGACCTCGCTGCGATGCGGTCCGTGTTCGACACCGTCGCCGCGGACGGATCGCGCAGCCTGGTGCTGAGCGGCGAAGCCGGCATCGGGAAGACCCGACTGCTGACGGAGTTCACCCGGTCGGTCCGCTCGTCGGCGCTCGTGATCACGGGGCAGTGCGTCGACCTGGGCGACGTCGCCGCGCCGTACGCACCCGTGCTGGGCCTCATGAAGGACCTCGTCGCACGACGGGGCCGGGAGGCCGTGCTCGACGCCGCCGGGCCCGGCCGGGCCTCGCTCGAGACCCTCCTGCCGTCGCCCGGTGTGGAGCCGGAGGACCAGCGCGACGGCGGCGTGGGGCGGCTCCACGAGACCGTCGCCGTCCTGCTCGAGGCGCTCTCCCGAGAGCAGCCCGTGGTCGTCGCGATCGAGGACGTCCACTGGGCCGACGGCGCGACCCTCAGCCTGCTCGCGTTCCTCGTGCGCGTCCTGACCGATGCCCACGTGATGATCGTGCTCACGGTCCGCAACGAGGACGTGTCGCGCGGACACCCCCTGCGCGGCTTCCTGGCCGAACTCGACCGTACGAGGCGGGTCGAACGGCACGGCCTCGAGCGTCTGAGCCGCGGCGATGTGCTGCGTCAGGCCATCGCCATCCGCGGTAGCTCGCTCGACACGGTCTCCATCGACAGCGTGTACGCCCGCAGCGAGGGCGTCCCCTTCTTCGTGGAGGAGCTCTTGGGACTCGGCGACGACGGCGACGATGTCGGCGACGATCTGCCCGACACCCTCCGCGAGCTCCTCCTCGCCCGCTACGAACGACTCACGCCCACCACCCAACAGTTGCTGCGCGTGGTCTCCGCCGGCGGTGTCCGCGTCGAGCATGCGCTCCTGGAGCGCGTGTTCACCGGCGACCACGACGCCCTCGACGCCGGCGTGCGGGAGGCCATCGCGGCGAACGTCCTCGTCGCGGACACGACCACCTACGCGTTCCGTCATGCGCTCGTCCGGGAGGCGATCCACGACGACCTGCTGCCGGGGGAACGGACGCGCTTCCACGCGGGGTTCGCCGAGGCCTTGGAAGCCGCGGCCGGGGTCGAACCGGTTGCGGCCGAGGTGTCGTACCACTGGATGCTCGCTCGCGACGTCCGGCGGGCGTTCCCGGCCACCGTGCGGGCAATGGAGCAGGCGCATGCGGCCTTCGCCTACAGCACGGAGGCGCAGCTCGGGGAACGCCTGCTCGAGATCTGGGACCAGATCCCCGAGGCACAGGACCTCGTCGGCCGCTCACGCTCTGAGCTCATGCGACGCACAGCGAGCGCTCTGCGGAATGCGGGCTGGACGGACCGTGCGATCGCGATGGTCGACGAGGTGCTCGCCACGCCGGAGGACCGCGACGACCTCGATCAGGCCAAGCTGCTGCGCGACAAGGCGTTCTACCTCGCGAACCTCGGGCGGCCAGGGTCGGTGGAGCTCCTCGAACAGGCCCTCGCGCGTGTCCCCGCCGACACCCCCGGCGAGCTGCGCGGTGTGCTGCTCACGAGCCTCGCCGCACGGCACATGATCGTCGGCCGACTGGAGCGGGCGATCGAGTACGCCGACGCCGCCGCGCAGGAGGCCGCGCGCACCGGCTCGGCGCGGAACGCCTCGGTCGCGGCGAACATCGGCGGCATCGCCCGCATCCACCGTGGCGAGCTGGACGCGGGGAGGCCGATGCTCGCGACCGCGGAGTCGCTGGCCGACGGCGACGGCAGCGCGCTCCTCCGATACCGGGTGAACGCCTCCGACATGGCGAACCTGCTCGGTTCGTACGAGGACGCGCTCGCATCGGCGCTGGAAGGTGTCGCACGCGCGAGGGCACTCGGCGTCGAGCGCAGCTCCGGGCTCATCCTGTCGTCGAACGCGGTCGACCCCCTGGTGGCGCTCGGTCGATGGGACGAGGCGGAAGAGCGCGTGCATCGGGCCCTCGCCCTGCAGCCGCCGCTCGCGTTCTCCGTGTACCTCCGCCAGTCGCTCATCCTCCTCATGCTGTGGCGTGGCGATGCCGAGACCGCAGCGACGCTCTACCGCCGCTGGCGGAAGGGGATGCTCTCACTGTCGGGCCTGGAGGTGCAGACCCGGTTCGGCGTCGCGCGTGTCGTGATGCAGGTCGGCCTCGCCACCGGCGACCTCGCCGGAGCGTGGTCGCCCGCCGGTGTCGGCGTGTTCGACGCCCCCGACCACCGCCCGATGCCGGCGTACGACCTTCCTGCGCTGGCGGACGCGGCTCGGGTCATGGCCCGGGTGCGGGTCGCCATGGCCGCGGGGACGCTCGATCTCGGATCCGGGCCGTTCGCTGGCCTCGACGACGCACGACTCCGGGAGCAGGAGACGCGTTGGCGGGCACTCATCGCGAAGGAGCGGTTCTGGCCGACCGCACCGCTCTGGAGTGCCCTGGTCGACGCTGAACTCGGCGGGCCGGACGGCATCGGCGACGACGTGGGCGCCTGGGAGACGGCTCGCGCGATGGCCGAGCGTCCGTTCGCGCCCGCCGCGCTCGCGCCCTACACGGCGCTCCGACTCGCGGAAGCGCGGGTGGCCGCCGGCGATCGTCCGCGGGCGCAGGACGCCCTCATCACCGCCGTCGCGGAGGCGACGACACTCGGCGCTGGCCTCGTCCTCGACGGTGCTCGGGCGTTGGCGGCGCGGGCATCGCTGAACCTCGACGGCCGACCTCGGGCACGCACCTCGGGCGGGTCCGTGGAGCTGACCGCGCGCGAACGCCAGGTGCTGCAGCTCGTCGCGGAGGGCCTCAGCAACCCGCAGATCGGTGAGCAACTGTTCATCAGTGCGAAGACGGCCAGCGTCCATGTCTCGGCCATCCTGCGGAAGCTCGGTGTGTCGACCCGGACCGAAGCCGCGATGGTCGCCGGAGCGAGCGGACTGCTCGCGGCGAGCGCCGAGCAACCCGACTGACCCGGCTGACCCGGGCGGCTGTCCTCGCGGCGGGGTGGGTCCCGGCCGAAATCGAGGGAACGTCGGCCGGGAACCCCGACAGGGCGAAAGGGTCCTGTCGGCATCAGCGTAATCACGGAGCCGGAGGCGGGGCGGGCTGTTGCGTTCTTTGGACAGCGGGTGCGTTCGGGAGGGAGGCGCCCCCGCTCGGCCCTGGCCACTCCGCCGTCAGCCGGGGAGTTCCCACGAGGGATCGCGCAGCAGCTCGGTCGCGTACCCGTCGCCGCGCGCTGCCGCGATCTCGTAGGCCTGCCTCGCCGCAGCATCGTCGCCGAGCGTGTGGAGCAGGTTGCCGAGCATGCGCGCCGAGCGGGCATCTCCGACGGCAATCGCCCGGAGGTAGGCGTCCTGCGCCCGGTCCACATCGCCCGCCCAGTCGTGAATGTCTCCGAGCACGGCCAAGGCGTCCAAGTCGTTTGCCGCCACCCGGTCGCCGAGCAATGCGACCGCATCCTCCACGTGGCCGAGCTTGGCGATCGCCAACGCCCGCCAACACACCCAGATGTCCTCGCTGTCCCCGACACGGTCGAGACAGGCGAGCGCCTCGTCCATGTGCTCCGCGTCGTCGTAGTGGTCCGCGATGAGACCGCCGAGGATTCCGAAGAGCCTGGGATCCTCCCAGTCGGGGTGGCGCGATACGAAGTCGCGGAGCACCGCCTCGGCGCGAGGATCGCCGAGCCAGTCGAGCGACTGTGCCAGGGCGAATCCGGCGAGGTCGAGCCCAGCGGCTGCAGACGCTTCCAACGCGAGGAGTGCCGCCTGCGGGCGGATGTCGTCCCGATCGGACCAGTCGAGCTCCCACAGGGCGGTGCCGCAGTCATACATCGCGTTGGCGAAGGACTCCTCCGGGTCGAAGAACGTCTCCCAGTACTCTTCCGCGAACGGGTGCCCAAGTGCGGCCAGGGAGGCCCGGACGAGCGCGCACGCGCGTTCCGGTCGACCCTTCGCCCTGAGATCGAGGAGCGCGGCGATGAGCGCTTCCGACGATTCGAATCGCATCATGCCACCCCATTCCGCGCCACCGGCCACGAGTGGACATCATGGCAGCATCGCCGTTCGCGGTGCGACGGAGCGCTACCGCCGGTTGTTCAGGGAACGCTGGACGGCTCCGAACGCGATGGTGCCGACGATGAGGATGACGCCGATGACGCCGAGCCAGAACAGGCCCTTCAGCACGAACCCGACGATGGAGAGGACCGCCCAGAGGGCGAGGAGGACGACGATGACGACGGCGAACTTCTGCACGGGTGTGGGTTTCCTGTTCCGGGGGTGATGGCGGCTGACGGGATCGGGTGACGATCAGGCAGGACCCTAGCAGGACGGCCTTTGCGTCGGCCGGAACCGGTCACCCGACGAGGAGCCGTCGCAGGCGGGTCCGAACCTCCTCGTCGAGACCCAGGAGGTCGAAGACGCCGTCGACCTCGGCGACGAACGCGCGCACATGCGGGGTGACTTCGTCGAGGAAGGCGTCGACCTGCTCCGCCGTCCAGGTGGCTTGGCGATCGTGCGTCGGTCCTCCGTGCGGCGCAGCCCCCGCCATCGCCCGGACCGACGCCGCGTAGTCGTCGGGGACGCCGGCGTTGGCGAGGAGGAGGGCGCTGATCAGGCCGGTGCGGTCCCGTCCGGCGGCACAGTGCACGAGGATCCCGGGCTCGCTCGTGGCGACCGTCTCCAACGCGACGCGGACGAGGTCCGGCAGGATGCGCACGTTGTGCTGCCAGTACTCGGGCGAATCGAGGATCGGCAGGCAGACCTCACGGAACTCGGGATCCGCCTGGTCCTCGGTCGGCGCCAGCGTGATGACGAGATCCGCCGGGGGCCGGGCGTCCGGGTCGGCGTCTCGGGCACCGACCTCGTCGGCACTGCGGAGGTCGACCACGGAGCGCAGCCCCCATCGCGTCGCCGCCGCCCACCCGGCTTCGGTGAGCAGCTCCCGTCGTGGTCCTCGCGCGATCCGCCCGCTGACCGTCACGCCGGTGGACGACAACGGCGTCGGCAGGCCGCCGAGGTCTCTCAGGTTGCGCAGGCCGTCCCAGTCCAGGTTCCGCATCCGGCAGAGCGTACCCGACCGGCCTGCGCCGTGCGGCTCGGCGCGGTACGGCGCGGTACGCCTCAGCGCTACAGCTTGCGCTTGCTCGCAGCTCGGCGGATGGCACCGAACACGATCGTCCCGATGAACAGGACGATACCGATGATGCCCAGCCAGAGCAGACCCTTCAACGCGAACCCGACGACGGAGAGGATCGCCCAGAGGACGAGGAGGACGATGATGATCTGCATGGGCGTGGGTTCCTGATTCCGTGGGGTGGTGGTGCTCGGTGATGGGGGTCAGTGGATGCGGAGCTCGGCGACGAGCGGGCACGCGAACGGATCGCGGGCCCCGAGGCCGACCCGGTTGAGGTAGCGGATGACGATGCCGTACGAACGCAGCAGCGTGGTCTCCGTGTACGGCACGTCGAGCGCCGCACAGTGGTCACGCACCAGCCGCCGCACCTACTTCAGTGCGGGCCGCGGCATCGACGGGAACAGGTGGTGCTCCACCTGGTAGTTCAGGCCACCCATGAGGAACGACACCCACAGGCCACCCGTGACGTTCCGCGAGGTGCGCACCTGGCGGGAGAAGAAGTCGACGTTCGCATCGTGGGCGATCGTCGGCATGCCCTTGTGGTTCGGCGCGAAGGACGCGCCCATCATGACGCCGAACACCGCGAACTGCACGCCGAGGAACGCGCACGCCAAACCGAACGGCAGGAAGGTGAACACGACGCCGAGGAGGAGACCGAACCGGGCCAGGAGCAGCGCCCCCTCGATCGCGCGATCGCGGCCGCCGGCCCTCGTCCCGACGCCGCTCACCACCGAGCGGATCGCGAGCCAGTGCAGGTTGAGGCCCTCGAGCGTGAGGAGCGGGAAGAACAGCCAGCCCTGGTGGCGGTAGAAGAGCTTCGCGGCCCGATTGCGCACCGCGCTGACGTCCTCCGGCAGGAAGCGGATCGTGTCCGGCTCGATGTCGGGATCCTTGCCCACGGTGTTCGGGTTGCCGTGATGACGGGTGTGCTTGTTCATCCACCACGAGTAGCTGAGACCCACGAGGAACGTCCCGAGGAAGCGACCGGCACGGTCGTTCCACGCGCGCGACTCGAACACCTGCCGGTGCGCGGCCTCGTGCGAGAGGAACGCGAACTGCGTGAACAGCACGCCGAGCGCCGCGGCGACGAGCAGTTGCCACCAGGACGCTCCGAGCATCGCGAAGGCCACCCAGCAGCCGGCGGTCGCGAGGACGAGTACAGCGAAGAGGGTCCAGTAGAACGCGTACCGCCGCCGGAGGAGACCGGCTGACTTCACCTGCGCGAGGATCGCGGAGTAACTCGACGTACCGCCGGCCCGCGGCGTGCTGCTCGGTCCGGTCTTGCGGAACCCGCTGCTGCGTTCGACCGTCACCGGACCCGCTCCGCCAGGTGGACGGGCGGTGTCGTCGAGGTCGATGATCGCCGACGGCGCGTGGAGAACGGGCCTGATCGGTGCGTGCGCATGATGCTCCCTGGGCATGGACGGATGTGGAGGGATTGTCCGGCGACCGGGGTCTGGGGCAGCGCCCGTTCAGCGTAGGACGGCCCCGGCGATCGATGCAAATCAGGCCGGAAGAGATGCCGCCGCGGTACCACGGAAGGGTTCCGGCTCGGTTACGGTTGATCCGCTACTCGACAGATGAGGACGAACCCAGCCATGGATGACACGCGCGAAGCACGACTCATCGAGACGTTCGTGACACTCACCGACAGCCTCGTCGACGACTACGACGTCGTCGAGGTCCTGCAGATCCTCGTCGATCGGGCCGTCGAACTCTTCGACGCCGCGGCCGGGGCGATCCACCTCGCCGACCGCGACGGCGCCCTCAAGGTCGTCGCCTCCACGAGCGAGCGCAGCAGCTTCTTCGGACTCCTCCAGTTGAACGCCGGCGAGGGCCCGTGCATCACCGCGGTCACCTCGGGCGACCTGGTGACGGCGGAGACCGTCGAAGACCTCCGCGCGCACTGGCCGAGGTTCGCGGAGGCCTCGAGCGAGCACGGGTACGCCGGTGTCCACGCCATCCCCATGCGACTCCGCGACACCATCGTCGGGTCGCTGAACCTCTTCCGCGAGACCGAGGGCGCACTCAACGGCGCCGACGCCCGAGCAGCCCAGGCGTTGGCCGACGTCGCGACGATCAGCCTCCTGCAGCAGCGGACGATCGAGAGCGCGACCCTCGCCACCGCACAACTCCAGCGCGCCCTCGACACCCGCATCACCATCGAACAGGCGAAGGGGTACCTGGCGCGTGCGGCGGGCGTCGACATGGACACCGCGTTCGGGATGATCCGGCAGTACGCGCGCTCCCGGCAGCGGCGGCTCGGTGACGTGGCCGCCGCGGTCGCCCGCGAGGAGGTGCCGCTCGAGGAGGTCGTCGGCAGCACACCGGTGGCCGGGGACGAGTAGTCCACCGCCCTTCGCCGGGGCGGCGTCGTCGGGAAATCCGTGGCAACCCCCTCCACTCTCAGCCGGAACACGGCAGGATGGAGGTTCGAACACCACACGAGCACTCCCGAAGGAACAACCCATGGCAGGCCTCAGCCTCTCCAAAGGCAGCAACCTCTCCCTCACGAAGACCAGTCCTGGTCTGACGATCGCAACGGTCGGTCTCGGTTGGGATCCGCGCACCACCGTCGGCGTGGCGTTCGACCTCGACGCCTCGGCGATCCTCGTCGCGGAGAACGGCAAGATCCGGAGCCCAGCGGACTTCATCTTCTACAACCAGATGTCGACGCCGGACGGCTCGGTCGTGCACCAGGGCGACAACCGCACGGGTGAGGGCGACGGAGACGACGAGCAGATCACGATCGACCTCCGCACCGTCGAAGCCGACGTCTCGCGCATCGTCATCGCGGTCTCCATCCATGACGCCGACAACCGTCGCCAGAACTTCGGTCAGGTCCGCGACGCCTTCTGCCGTGTCCTCGACCAGGACCAGCAGGAGATCGTCCGCTACGACCTCACCGAGGACGCCTCGCAGGAGACGGCGATGCTGTTCGCCGAGATCTACCGCCACAACGGCGAGTGGAAGTTCCGTGCCGTCGGGCAGGGCTACACGACCGGCCTCGCCGGGATCGCCGGCGACTTCGGCGTCCCGCTCGACTGAGCGGCACACCGAAGGCGCTGGAGCTTCCGGCGGTCAGTGACCGCCGCCGAGCTATCGGGCGTGCCTCGCCGACGCGTCCAACCAGAAGTCGACGGCACGCGGGGACGGACGCTGCGTGACCGTCGTCGTATCACCGAACTCGAGGACCACCTCCGGAGACTCCTGGACGGTCGGCCAGCGCTCGACGGTCGGATTGCGGGGGTCCTGTCGGAGGGTGAAGGCCAGCCAGGAGGCGGTCATCTCCGACTCGAGCCGTCGATCCACGGCCCCGTAGTCGGCGTCACCGTCGGCGCCCAGGTTGCCGTAGGCGTACATCACTTCAGCGCCGTGGTACGCGCCGAATTTCTCTAAGCCCTTCGCCGGTGGCACGCGGGAGAAGAAGTAGGTGTAGACGGGCGAACGCCCGGTCTGGGCCGCCATGAGCGCCCACTCGCGCATGGGCGCGGTCATCGACTCGTCGGTACCGGCACGCAGGCGGGAGTCGACGACCTGATCGGGATCCCCACCGGGATACAGCTCGAGGAACCGGTCGGCGTCGGCGCCGTGTTCCGCCCGGACCTCGCGGCGGTAGGTCTCCGGATCCGAGTCCACCCCGGTCACCTGGTCCAGCGAGGTCTCATCCGCGTTGCTTCCGAGCAGCAGCGGCACGTCGTTCTGTCGTCCTTCGGCGTAGATCGCGGACGGGGTCGTGGGGAGCACGGCATCGTCGACCGACGGCCACCAGTGCGCCGACAGCTCGGCCGCCGCGGACGCGATGCGTTCCGCCGGCATCGCCCGCATCTCCTCCAAGGTCGCCCCGCCCAGTGCGGCACGCAGCTCGCGAGCGGCTTCGCCCGCCGTCGGCCGGTCGTCGTAGAGGTCGCCTGCGTCGCGGTCGCCTGCCGTTCCGAGGCATCCGCCGCTCTCCCCGATGATGCCGTGGACGAGGCCCGCGGCGAGCGGTGACGCCCCGAGGATGCAGGCGCTCCCGGAACCTGCCGACTCGCCGGCGACGGTGACGCGGGTCGGATCGCCGCCGAACGCACCGATGTTCTCCTGCACCCACCGCAGCGCGGCGAGCTGATCGAGCAGCCCCTGGTTCCCGGGCGTCGAGCCGCCGATCGCGTCGTCGGCGAGGAACCCGAAGACACCCAGTCGGTAGTTGAGCGTCACGACGATGACGTCGCCGCGGGCAGCGAGCGCGGCGCCGTCGTAGGCGGGGAACGCGCCCGAACCGGCGATGAACGCGCCTCCGTGCAGGTACACGAGGATGGGGCGCGGTCCGGTGGTCGATGGTGCCGACGCGCGCCAGATGTTCAGCCGCAGGCTGTCCTCGCTCGTCCGGTATCCACCGAGGAGGGTCTCTTCGAGCGGGAGGTCGAGCAGGCGGGTCGCCGCCCGGGAGAGGAACGTCGGCTCCGCCTGCATCGCGGACGGACCGAAGTCGTCGGCGATCAAGACCGAGTCCCGGTCCGGCGCGGGAGCCGGCGGTCGCCATCGCAGGGGCCCGACCGGTGGTGCCGCGTAGGGGATGCCCGCGAACGCATCGACCTGAGCGCGGTCGTCCCGCACCCCGACGACCGCTCCCTGCGCCGTGCTCACCGGATCCGTGTGCGTCCCGCTCAGCGTGCGCGTGGTCGGCACCGGCCCTGCCGCGAAGGCGGTACCCACGACGATCCCGGTGACCACGAGCCAGGCGGAGGCGCGGACGAACCACGGCCTGCGGAGCCAGGTCCGGGCAGCGAAGGCGCTCAAGGCCAGGATCCCGCCGAGGAGCAACCACCCCCACCACGGCGCGGCGTTGAGCCACGCGACGAGTGCGCCGAGCAGCCCCGCCCCGAGGAGCGGTACCCCGATCCTCACCCAGGTCGGCTTGTGGCGGCGCTGCTGCATGATCCTCCTCGATACGATGTGTATTGAATACAGATCGTATCGAGTTCGGGAGGAGAGCACCAACCCGGCCATAGGCTGGGGGCATGAGTGACAGCGGGTCGACGGGGCGCAACCGGGGCGAGACCAGACGCCGTCTCCTCACTGCCGCCGCGGAACTCTTCGAGACGAGCGGGACCATCGCCCAGAGCGTCGAGGACATCGCGCGTCGAGCCGGCTTCACGCGCGGCGCGTTCTACTCGAACTTCGCCTCGGTCGAGCAGCTCTACCTCGCCCTGCACCAGCAGCAGGCGGCGGCGGTGTGGGAACGACTCAGCGTCGCCCTGGACGAGCAGCTGCTCGGAGCGCACCCGGCAGGGAGCCTCGACGAGGCGGTCGGGCACCTCCTCGACGCACTCCCGGCGAGCCGTGACTGGTTCTCCCTGCGGACCGTCCTGTTGTCGAAGGCGGGCGCCGATCCGGTGTTCGCACAGGACATGATCATGACCGACGGAGGACGACGACTCTCCGAACTCGGGGGCCGGTTCGCCGCCCTCGCCGCCGTCCACGGGCGCACCCCGGTCGTCGACGCGTCCGTCCTGGCCAAGGCCGTGATCGCCGCGCACGTCGGCGCCGTGGGCCTGTCGCCGGTGGACGCCGAGACGTCCACGACGCAACGCGTGGTCGTCACCGCCGTCCTCCGCGGGCTGACCACGGCCTGATCACCGGCATCCACGCCGGGGCCCGGTCACGATCGCGACCCGACTCCCCCACCTCCTCGGGTACGGAGCCGCGGTCCGTCAGTGACCGCCGCCGAGCTTGCCGGCGAGCCTCGTGTGGATCCGGGTGCTCGCGTCGTTCATCCCTTCGATGACGACGCGCTTGCCGTGGCGCACGTACTTCGTCGTGATCGCGTCGAGCGCGGCGACGGTCGAGGCGTCCCACACGTGCGACTGCGAGAGGTCGATGACGACGAGCTCCGGATCGTCGGCGTAGGCGAACCACGTCGTGAGCTCGTTGCTCGATGCGAAGAACAGCTCGCCCGTGACGGTATAACGAGCGGTGGGCGTCTCCGCAGCCTCGTCGACGGTCCGCTCGACGGTGGCGACGTGCGCGACCCGCTTGGCGAAGACCACCATCGCCGCGACCACACCGACGACGACGCCGATCGCGAGGTTGTGCGTCAGGACCACCACGACGACCGTCGCCACCATCACCACGGTCTCGCCGATGGGCATGGCGCGCAGCGTGCGGGGACGGATGCTGTGCCAGTCGAAGGTCGCGACGGACACCATGACCATCACCGCGACGAGGGCGGCCATGGGGATCAGCTCGACGACGTCACCGAGGGCGACGACGAGCACCAGGAGGAACACGCCGGCGAGGAAGGTCGAGATCCGTGTCCGCGCACCCGACGCCTTCACGTTGATCATCGTCTGCCCGATCATCGCGCAACCACCCATGCCCCCGAAGCAGCCGGAGAGCACGTTCGCGATCCCCTGACCCAGCGACTCGCGGGTCTTCCCCGACGGGGTGTCGGTGATGTCGTCCACGAGCTTGGCGGTCATGAGCGACTCGAGGAGCCCGACGAGCGCCATCGCGGCGGCGTACGGCGCGATGATCGCGAAGGTCTCCATCGTGAACGGCACGTCGGGGAGGAGGAAGCCCGGCAGGCTCCTCGGGAGCTCGCCCTGGTCGCCGACGGTGGGGACGTTGAGGCCGGTCACCACCGTCGCCGCGGTGATGAGGACGATGGCGACGAGCGGAGCCGGGACGAAGGTCGTCAACCGCGGCATCACGACCATGACCACGATGCCGACCGCCACGAGCGGGTACACGAGCCACGGCACCCCGATGAGGTTCGGGAGTTGTGCGGTGAAGATGAGGATCGCCAACGCGTTGACGAAGCCGACCATGACGCTGCGCGGGATGAACCGCATGAGCTTCGCGACACCGAGGAGGCCGAGGGCCACCTGGAAGATCCCGCCGAGGATGACGGTGGCGATGAAGTAGTCGAGGCCGTGTTCCCGGGCGACGGGGGCGATGACGAGGGCGATCGCGCCGGTGGCTGCGGTGATCATCGCCGGTCGGCCACCGAGGAAGGCGATCGCGGTGGCCATGACGAACGAGGAGAACAGCCCGACCTGCGGGTCCACGCCCGCGATGATCGAGAACGAGATCGCCTCGGGGATGAGTGCCATGGCGACGACGAGGCCGGCCAGCACCTCCCGGGTGAGGATCCGCGGGCTCCGGAGGGCTGTGAGGACGGTCGGTTGCGGCGTGATGGGCGTGAGGGGTGTCTGGCCGATGGCCATGGGTCTCCTGTCGGAGTCGGGGCCCTCAGCGCGAGGACCGGATGGGTGCGTCAGGGGTCCGGTGTGGCGAGGCGCGCGTCACCGGCCGCGCGGAACGGTCGCGCGCGGAAGAATGGAGGGGTTGCGGCCGCATCGGCCGTCATCCGTAACTCTACCCTAACGTAAGGGTTGATTTGAAGTGAGGCCATCGTGACGAGCGAACCGACCACCATGCACATCGGTGAACTCGCCGAGCGCACCGGCCTCTCGCTCCGCACCCTGCGGCACTACGACGACGTCGGCCTGGTCTCGGCATCCGCACGCACCGAGGGCGGGTTCCGCCTCTACACCCAGGACGACTACGACCGGCTCATCCTCATCCGGCGCATGAAGCCGCTCGGATTCTCCCTGGAGGAGATGGCCGAACTCCTCCGCGTGATCGACGCCATGGACACGGCGCCCGACGACGACACCCGGGCGATCCTCGACGAGTTCATCGCGGACGCCGCCGAGCGCCGCGCCAAGCTCCAGCAGCAGCTCGCGATGGCCGACGAGTTCGTCTCCCTCCTCGAAGCCCGGCGGTGAACCGCTTCGGATAGCGGACAGCGGGTGCGCTCGTTTTGGCGATGCGCTCGAATGGTGGTCGACTGACTTTGTGAACGACAGTCGCCGCGAAACCCCCGGCCGCCCTGCCCGAACGGCCACTCGATCCCGCGGTCGGACGCCCGTCGTCCTCGCGGCCCTGATCGCGATCGTCTGCGGCCCACTCGCCGTCGCCGGGACGGCCGCCGGGACGGAGCCGTCCAAGCCGACGACGACCCGGACGGTGGCCGCATCCCTGTCACCGGAGGACACCACGGCATGGCTCGACGGACTGCTGCCCGCCGCGCTCGAACGCGAAGGGATCACCGGCGCCATCGTCTCGGTGGTGAGCGGCGGCGAGATCGTCACTGAGCGCGGCTACGGGCTGGCGACGGCGGGCACCGCGACGGTCGAACCGGTCGCGGTCGACGTCGACCGGACGCTCTTCCGCATCGGGTCCGTGTCGAAGCTCATGACGGCGACCGCCGTGATGCAGCAGGTCGAGGCCGGAGTCCTCGACCTTGACGAACCTGTGCAGTCCTACCTCGACGTCACCCTGCCGGTGGCGTTCGAGACCCCGATCACCCTCCGTCATCTCCTGACGCACACTGCCGGCTTCGAAGACCAACTCGCCGGACTCATCGCCTCGGCGCCCGCAGAGCCGAAGCCGCTCCGCGACACGGTCACGATCGACCCACCCGAGCAGATCTTCGAGCCGGGGACCACGCCGTCCTACTCCAACTACTCCAACGGGCTCGCCGCCTACGTCGTCGAGTGCGTCACCGGCACACCCTTCGAGCAGTACGCCACCGAGCACGTCCTGGAGGCGTCCGGCATGACGGACGCGACGTACGAGCAACCCCTGTCGCCGGAACGCCGACGCGACATGTCGGCGGGGTACCGCTTCGCCGGGTCACCCGAGGTGCCGTTCGAGGTCGTCAGTCCGGCACCGGCAGGCGCGATCAGCGCGACCGCCGGCGATCTCGCGAACTTCATGAACGCCCAGCTCGGCCACCCGTCGGCGGACGGTCGCACCCTCCTCACACCGGAGAGCCTCGAGCGGATGCACGCCCCGGCCCTCGACGAGGAACACCTCGGGAACCTCGCGAACGGTCCGCGGATGACCCTCGGATTCTTCGAACGGGACCGGAACGGACACCGCATCCTCAGTCACGCCGGCGATCTCACCGCGTTCCACGCCCAGCTCGAGATCTACCCCGACGACGACGCCGGGATCTTCATCTCCCTGAACAGCACGGGCGTGAACGGCGACTCGAGCACGGCGATCCGTGACGCGGTCACCACCGGCTTCGCCGACCGGTACTTCCCGGAGGAGCGGTCCGCCCCACGCGTCGAGGAGACGGCCGCGGCGCACGCCGCAGCACTGGCCGGCACCTATCAGCTGTCGCGACGTGGCGAGTCGACGTTCGTCCGACTCTTCTACGTCCTGTCGAGTGTGGAGGTCGCCGCCGAGCAGGACGGTGTCGTCACGATCTCGGCGATCACCGACAGCGCAGGAACGCCGCTCCGCTTCGTCGAGGTCGAACCGTGGGTCTGGCAGGAGATCGACGGTCAACGCCGGGTGGCCGCCTCGACCGACGGTGACACGGTGACGGCCGTCGGTTTCGACCCGGCGTTCACGATGCAACCGATGCCCACCGAGCGGGCCTTGGTCCCGACGATCGCGGCCGGATCGCTCCTCATCCTCGTGATCACCCTGCTCGCGT
Organism: Plantibacter sp. Leaf314; assembly: GCF_001423185.1. NCBI lineage: Bacteria > Bacillati > Actinomycetota > Actinomycetes > Micrococcales > Microbacteriaceae > Plantibacter > Plantibacter sp. Leaf314. The sequence continues at coordinate 1,915,254 of NZ_LMOB01000001.1, forward strand.
GGCCCCTCGGCGCGCTGCGTCGGGCGGAGACCTCTCGGCCCGTCTCATCTGACCGACGGGACCGCGCGCTCTCGTGGTGGACGCGCGGATCGGTGCTCGCGCTCATCGCCGCCGCACCGTTCTGGTCGGTCGTCGCGCAGGCGCTTATCTCCGACGGACCAGCCCCGTCGCCGGTCGTCATCCGGATCGCCCAGATTCTCACGGCCCTCGCGGTGCTCGGGTGTGTCCCGAGCGTTTGGCGGGCGGTCCGCGCGGCGCGCGGAACGGAGACGGAACCGGGCACGAGCGACGGTCGCCCGCGCCGTCGGGTGGCCACTGCCGTGCGCGTCACGGGTGGCGTGCTCACCGCGCTCGCGTTCGTCGGGCTCGGATTCGTCGCCGTCGTCGGCGGACTGCTCCTCCCGGACCTCAGCTACTGAGCCGCCGATCACGCCTTCCGGCCGCGGGCGGCTGACCGGCAAGGCGATCGTCGTGCCACCGTGATCCTGGGAGGAACCCGCAATCCGGTGGGAAACCCCGGAGAGTCCGACCTCCGACCCGAGGTCGGACTCCATCCCGCCCGTACCATGGACGGAGCAAGGGGAGTACTCCTTCGCGGCATGCTCGTCAATACGGACCCACCGTCGGGATCCCGGGGTGCCGGCTCTCATCGAGAGTGGAGAAGACCTTGTTCCGGCGCCGTCGCCGGAACTTCGTGTCCCTCGACCCCTTGGAGCCGTCATGGCCGTCACCCCGCTCATCTGGATCATCACCATCGGTGTCACGATCCTGTTCTTCGTCTACGAGTTCTTCGCGCACGTGCGGAAGCCGCACGAGCCGACGATCGCCGAGTCCGCCCGCTGGTCGATCTTCTACGTCAGCCTCGCGCTGCTCTTCGGCGTCGGCATCGGGCTCGTGTCCGGCTGGACCTACGGCGGCGAGTACTTCGCCGGCTACCTGACGGAGAAGGCGTTGTCGATCGACAACCTGTTCGTCTTCCTCATCGTGATGGCGGGCTTCGCCGTGCCGAAGGCGTACCAGCAGAAGGTGCTGATGATCGGCATCATCATCGCCCTCATCATGCGTGGCGCGTTCATCGCCGTGGGTGCCGCCCTCATCGAGAACTACTCCTGGATCTTCTACCTGATGGGCGCGCTGCTGCTGTTCCTCGCGTACCGCCAGGCGTTCAGCGACCATGAAAGCGACCCGGCGAACGGAAAGCTCGTGCGCTTCGCCCGCCGCATCCTCCCCATCACCGACACGTACCACGGCGACCGCCTCTCGGTGAAGATCGACGGCAAGCGCTTCTTCACCCCGATGCTGCTCACCATCGTCGCGATCGGCTTCATCGACCTCGTCTTCGCCGTCGACTCCATCCCGGCGATCTACGGCCTCACCGAGCAGGCGTACATCGTGTTCACGGCGAACGCCTTCGCCCTCATGGGGCTGCGCCAGCTGTTCTTCCTCATCGGCGGCCTGCTCGAGCGGCTCGTCTACCTGGCGCAGGGCCTCGCGGTCATCCTCGCCTTCATCGGCGTGAAGCTCGTGTTCCACGCCCTCCATGTCAACGAACTGCCGTTCATCAACGGCGGGCAGCACATCGACTGGATCCCCGACATCCCGATCTGGTTCTCGCTGCTGTTCATCGCACTGACCATCACGGTGGCGACGGTCGCCTCGCTCGCGAAGACCCGCCGCGACGCACGGGCGGGCCTCGAGCAGTAGGCGCGTCCGCAGCACCTCACCGCTACGGGGCGACTGTGCTCAATATCTGACTAGAGTCAGTATTGAGCACAGTCGTCATCGATCGGAAAGCAGACCCACCATGCCCTCACTCACTGGAGCAGTCGTCCTCGTCACCGGCGCGAACGGCGGCATCGGCACCCACTTCGTCCACGAAGCCCTCGCCCGGGGCGCCGCGAAGGTCTACGCGACCGCCCGCAACCCGCGCACCTGGGACGACGAGCGGGTGGTCCCCCTCACGCTCGACGTGACCGACCCGACCTCGGTCGCCGCGCTCGTCGAGGCGGCCCCCGACGTCACTGTGCTCATCAACAACGCCGGTGTCGCCGTCACGACCCCCGGCATCCTCACCCAGACGGACGAGGAGATCCGCAGCAACGTGGAGACCAACTTCCTCGGCCCGCTGTTCCTCGCCCGCGCCTACGCACCCCTGCTCTCGGGGCGCGAGGGCGCGACCATCATCGACCTGCACTCGGCCCTCAGCTGGTACGCGGTCAACGGGATCTACAGTGCGACGAAGGCGGCCCTGTGGTCGGCGACGAACTCACTCCGGCTCGAACTGCTCCCCGCGGGCGTCCACGTCATCGGCGTGCACGTCGGCTACGTCGACACCGCGATGGCAGCACACACCACGGACGCGAAGCTCGACCCGGCGCTGCTCGTCGCCCAGGTCTACGACGCGATGGCCGCCGACGAGTACGAGGTCCTCGCGGACGACACCTCCCGCCACCTCCGCGCCGGGCTGAGCGCACCGCTCGAGGCCGTGTACCCGCAGCTCGCGGAGTAACCGACGCCACCCTCCCGCACGGGACGCGGACACCGGCGATCCGTTTTCCGAAACGGCCGCCACCCTGAGGAGCACCTCTGCCACGATCTCCTCAGGGTGGTCGTCGCGGGGGCGTCCACCGCGACGAGGAGTGACGATGGGTGTGCTGCGGGACCGGATGTCCGGGGTGATCGTGGTCGCCCTCGCGTGCTGCGTCGTCGGTGCGGGAGCGGCACCGGCCGGAGCAGCCACCGCCGCCTGTCGCTCACTCCCGGCACCCGCCGTCGAGCTCCTGAACGCGGGTGATGCGGCGACGACGTTCGGTGTCGACGGCTCCGGCGTCCGCGTGGGGATCATCTCCGGCTCCTTCGGGAACGCCGGTGACGAGGCCGTCGCGGCCGACGTCACGGCCGGCCTGCTGCCCGGGCCCGGGAACCCGTGCGGCTACCGGACACCGGTCACGCTCGTGGACGACCCGGCCGGGGACGAAGACGACGAGGGCCGCGCGATGGCCCAGCTGGTGCACGGGATCGCGCCAGGGGCGGAGCTCCTGTTCGCCTCCGGGACGTCCGACTTCCCCGGCGCGATCGACCGCCTCACCGCGGCGGGCGCGACGATCATCGTCGACGACGTCCAGGGCGGCGACGACCGCCGATACCGGACCGGAGCCGGCGAAGCGGCCATCCAGCGGGCGGTGGACGCCGGTGTCTTCTACACCACCGCCACCGGCAACTTCGGCGTCCCCGGCGCACCGGGTTCGCCGAGCGCCGGCTTCCCGATCGGCTCCTGGGCGACCGAGCAGTACCGCCCGACCAGCTGCCCGCAGAACGTCGCCGACCTCTTCCCCGCCGCCTCCGTCGACTGCCTCGACTTCGATCCCGGCGACCCGGCCGATCCGACGATGGGCGTCACCCTGCCACCCGCCGCATTGATGTTCGGTGTCCTCGACTGGGCCGAACCGGACGGCGCCGTCGCGACGCGGTTCGAGTACGTCCTGTCACTGGCGGACCGCACGATCCCGTTCACGCCGTCCGACCCGGACCTCGCGACCGGCACGGCTCCGCTGCAGAACCCTTCGGAGACCGAGGTGTCGGAGGTCCAGGTCAGCGTCGTGCGCCAGGTGACCGCCACCTCGGGCACCCCTCCGGTGGCGTTGACCTGGCTGCCCTTCCCCGATCGGCCCGAGCTGTCCTCGCAGGAGTACTTCCGCTCGACGGCCACCGACACCGTGGGCTCGGCACTCTTCGGCCACCAGGCGTACCCGGCGGCGTTCCGGGTCGCCGCGGTAGACGCCGCGGATTCGACGTTGGAGACCTACTCCTCTCTCGGACCCTCGACCATCCTCTTCGGCGTCCAGGCGCCCGTGACCGTCTCCGGCCCGACCGCTGCCGGCGTCGACGACCTGCCCGTGTCGACGACGGTCCTCACCGGCTCCGGAAACTTCCGCGGTACCTCCGCCGCCGCACCCACCGTCGCCGCAGCGGCCGCGCTGGTCCGCCAACTCCGACCGGACCTCACGCCCGAACAGGTGCGGACAGCGCTCACCGACCACGCCCGCCTCGACACCATCACGATTCCGTGGGATGCGAGCATCCCGACCGAACGCTCGGTCGGCGCGGGCCTGATCGACGTCGGCGCGAGCCTGCAGGCCCTCGCGTCCGCAGCGCCGTCGCCGTCGACGCCCACGAGCTCAGCGGCGGCGGCGACGGACGTCCTCCCGCCGACCGGGCTGTCGGCTGTGGCGCTGCTCCTGACCATGGGGACGGCGGCCGCGATCATCGGCGGCGGTCTCCTGCTCCTCGCACGGCGGCGGCAGCGACTCGCCTGACCGCGCCTCCCGTCACCGGCAAGGGCTCGACCGCCCGCAGCTGCACTCCTATGCTGAGCGCATGTGCGGTCGCTTCGTCGTCACCGACTCCACGTCCACCCTCCTCGCGGACCTCGTGGCCGAGTTCGAGGCGCCCGCGCCCGACTACAACGTCGCGCCTACCACGGCGGTGACCGTCGTCCGCACCCGTCACGACGAACGGACCGCGACCGCGGCCCGATGGGGATTCGTACCGGGCTGGGCGAAGGACTTCGCCAAGCAACGGCCGCAGCCCATCAACGCCCGCATGGAGACGGTCGCGACGGCGTCGATGTTCCGGAAGGCGTTCACCTCGGCGCGCTGCATCGTGCCTGCCAGCGGGTACTACGAGTGGGTGGTGACGGAGACGGGCAAGCAGCCGCACTTCATCCACGACCCCGATGCGGAACTCGCGATGGCCGGCATCATCAGCGCCTGGCCGGACCCGACCAAGGGCGAGGACGACCCCGACAAGTGGCGGCTGTCGATGGCGATCATCACCCGCGACGCCCACGTCTCGCCGGGCGAGGTCCACGACCGCATGCCGGCCTGCCTCACCCCGGACGGCTACGACGACTGGCTCGGCGACCACCTCGACACCGACCAGCTGCTGCAGCTCCTCGACCGCGAGTCCTTCGCCGTCGCCCACGACCTCACCCACTACGAGGTCACGCGGGACGTGAACAACGTCCGCAACACGGGGTCGCACCTCATCGAGCCGCTCCCGGCCTGAGCGGAGCGCCCCGACGGCCGAGTCCCCCTCAGGGGTTGCTGATGACGGCCTTGCCTCGGATGCCACCGGAGGCCAGCGCCTCGAGCGCCAGGACGGTGTCGTCGAACGGGGAGATGCGCCCCACGACGGGTCGGAGGACGCCGCGTTCGACGAGCGCCGTGATCTCGCGGAGCTGATCGCCACTCGCCCGCATGAACAGGAACCGGTACTGCACGTCGAGCCGCTTGGCCTGCTTGCGGACCTTCGCGCTGAGGGCGGCGATCGCGAGCCGCAGTACCGCGTTCAGCCCGGCCGCCTTCGCGAACTCCGGCGTCGGAGGACCCGAGATGCCGACGACCGTGCCACCCGGACGCAGTACCCGGAGCGACTTCTCCAGGTTCTCGCCACCGAGGCTGTCGAGCACGACATCGTAACCGGACAACCGTTCGGCGAAGTCCTCCGAACGGTAGTCGACCACGACATCGGCCCCCAGGAACCGGACGAATCCCGCATTGGCGGCACTGGCCGTGGTCGCCACCTCGGCCCCGAGCTGCTTCGCGAGCTGGATCGCGATCGACCCGACCCCGCCTGCACCCGCGTGGATGAGGACCTTCTGACCGGGCTGCACGTTCCCGATCTCGACGAGTGCCTGCCAGGCCGTCAACGCGACGAGCGGGAGGGATCCGGCCTCCTCCATCGTGATCGACGCGGGCTTTAGGGCGACGTCCGCTTCGTCGATCGCGATGCGCTCGGCGAAGGTGCCGATGCGGTGATCGCGGGGACGGGCGTAGACCTCGTCGCCGGGCTTGAAGGCGCGGACGGATCCACCGACGCGGACGATGGTACCGGCGACGTCGTGGCCGAGCACGATCGGCAGGCGATACGGGAGGATCTGCTTGAACTCGCCGATGCGGATCTTCTCGTCGAGTTGGTTCAGCCCGGCGGCCTGCACCTGGACGAGGACGTCGTGGTCGCCGACGGTCGGCTCAGGTACCTCGGCTTCGTGCAGTGCGGTCTTGTAGCTCGAGACGACGAACGCTCTCATGACGGTCTTCCTGTTCTCGTAGGGGCTGACATCCATCGCTGTCAGCTTTTCTGAGTCTACTCAGTTTTCTCGACTCCAAGCTCCTTCGTCATCCCAGGTTCTTCCCAGACGATCGTCTAAGCTGGACGGCGTCCTCCTCAGACGATCGTCTGATCAGGCCTCGGACACCCACCAGACCGGATGGTCACCCACTTCGAAGGAGCGCCGGTGAGCGGTCTGCGCCAGTACGCGATGAACCAGGTCCGCGACGAGATCATCGACGCCGCCGGCCTCGAGTTCGGGCGCAACGGCTACGCGGGCACCTCGTTCTCCGGTATCGCCGCCGTCATGGGCAAGCCGAAGTCGGTCATCGGGTACCACCTCTTCCCGTCCAAGCGGAGCCTCGCGCACGCCGTCATCGCGGAGCAGGACGAACGGTGGCAGGCGGCGGACGCGACCATCGGCGTGCCCTACGGCGCACTCCGGTGGGTGACGATGATCCTCGCCTCGGCTCGGGAGGCCCAGCGGTCCCCGATCGCCATGGGCGCCATCCGGCTGCTGCACGAACTCCCCCGCATGGACGACCCGGTCTACACGGTGTTCGACTGGCGCGCCTACACCCGCACGAACCTCCGCATGGAGGCCGCCGCGCACGACCTCGACCTGCCCGACCTCGACGGCGTCTCCGACGTCCTGCTCGACGCCTGCTTCGGCCTCGTCACCACGACGGTGGGCGACGACGACGCGGCCGAGCTCCGAGACCGGCTGATCACGCTCATCCGCCCGATCCTCGCGACCGTCGACCCGGCCGGCGCTGCGGCCACTACCGCCGCCGCCGCCTCGCACGAGCTCGTGAGCGGACCGGCCGAGCACTGACCCTCCCCTGAACCCCGTCTCCGCAATCGGAAGGACGCCCATGTCCCAGAGCGACGCCGTGCACCCCGACGCAGCGCACCCCGGTGCCGTGCCGAACACGACCACCCGCAGCAGCACCGTCACCGACGGCGTCCACTTCGTCCAAGGCCCTGCCGTGAACTGGATCATCGTCGAGGGCGAGCTCGGACCGATCCTCATCGACACCGGTTACCCGGGTGACGGGGCCGCCGTCACCGCGACCCTCGGCACCCTCGGCTACGCGGTCGAGGACGTCCAGGCGATCCTCCTCACCCACGGACACGGCGACCACATCGGCAACGCCGCGTTCATCGCCGGACTCGCCGACTGCGACGTCCTCGCCGCCCGCGACGAGATCCCCAACGTGCGACGGGACGTGCTCGAGCAGGTCGGGCTCGCCGACGTCCAGCCCCACCTGGAGCGTCCGGGCGTCGCAACCTGGTTGAACCACGCCGTGGAGGCCGGCGGACTCGAGGTCGTGCCGCCCACCGCGGTCATGGCGGTCGAAGCGGTTCCCGAACTCCGAGGCGCCCTCGGTGTCGAGATCCGGCCGATCCCCCTCCCCGGGCACACGCGCGGTCACCTGGGGTTCCTGCTCGTCGAGCACGGGGTCCTCGTCGCCGGCGACGCCCTCATCACCGCGCACCCGACGAGCCCGCACGACGGACCGCAGCTGCTCCCGGAGATGTTCCACGGCGACCTGCAGCGCGCCCGACAGTCGCTGACGAAGCTGGCCGGGCTCCCCGCGTCGATCGTGCTGCCCGGGCATGGGCCGGCGTTCTTCGGCTCGCCCGCGCAGGCGGCGGCGGAAGCGCTGGCGTTCGGCAGCGCGTTCTGAGCCCCTGGTCGCCGGTGGAACGCCTGCGCTAGCGTTGGCGGGGTCCCGAACCCGTCCGCCGAGCCACGAGGAAGTGACCATGCAGAACCCGTTCCGCCGCAACGGCAGCCCGTCCGACACCAGCCCGAATGAGACCGGTCCGAGCGACGCTCAGCCCGACGCCACGGACCAGCCGAACCAGGGCCGCACCCTCGAACCGAGCCCCGACGTCCTGGCGCAGCTCGATGCCCTCGACGCCGCCTGCCGCGCAGCACCGGAGGAGATCGACCCGCAGATCCGCCTGTGGCAGGCGGTCGCGTCCCTCGACCGCTGGGTCTTCATCAACCGCGGCACCGACGACGAACCGCGTCCCTACGCGCTCGCGGCTCAGCCGGGGAACCTGCTCTGCGTGTACAGCAGCGGGACCCGTGCCCAGGAGGCCGCCTACGCGAACGGCCTCGTCCCCCCGGACGCCACGGTCTCCCTGCTCGCGGTCCCGATCCCGGCGGCGATCGACTGGGTCCTCACCTTCGGCGAGCGCGGTGTCGTCGGCGTGGCCCTCGACTACCCGCGGCTCGGCTCGTGGGTCCCGCTGCCGAACCTGGCGCGGTTCCGTCCGGCGTCCGAACAGCGCTGAGCCGTCCACCCGGGAGGATCACGATGCACGGTGTCGAGCTGCAGGAGCGCGCCGCCCGCCGGGCCGACGAGCTGCCGGGGGCGGAGCTCACCCACCCCTTCGGTGAGGAGTGGGACGTGTACAAGGTGCGGGGCAAGGTGTTCATGCTCCAGACCGGCGCGACGGGCGAACCGATCGTGACCCTGAAAGCGCGCCCCGAGGACAGCCACAGCCTCCGTGAGGCGTTCCCCGACATCATCCCCGGCTATCACATGAACAAGCGGCATTGGATCTCGCTCAAGCCGGACGGGGAGCTCGAACCGGCGTTCGTCGACGACCTCGTCACGGAGTCGTACCTCCTCGTCGTGGAGGGGCTGCCGAAACGCCTGCGGCCGGTCGATCCGGCCACCTTCGGGCAGCGCGGCGGCGACTGAGCTCAGGCGGCGCGCGTGCCGCCCGGCAGCGCGCTCAGACCGGGATGCGGCGAGCGCCCGTGCCGGTGTCGCCGAGTTCGTCGTCCGGGTTGAGGAGGGTGCAGGCCTTCATCGAGAGGCAGCCGCAGCCGATGCAGCCGGTGAGTTCGCGTTCGAGCTGTTCGATGCCGCGTCGGCGCTGTTCGAGGACCTTCTGCCAGCGACGTGAGGCCCGCTGCCAGTCCTCGTGGCTGGGGGTGCTGGTGAGTGGGACGTCGGCGAATGCTTCGGCGACGTCTTCGAGCGGGATGCCGAGGCGTTTTGCGACCGAGATGAGGGCGACGCGGCGCAGCATGTGTCGTGGGTACCGTCGCTGGTTCCCGGTCGACCGCTCGGAGGCGATGAGGCCGAGGCGTTCGTAGTAGTGGAGTGCGGAGACGGCGACCCCGGTGCGGCGGCTCATCTCGCCGACACTCAACAGCTCGCCGGGACGGTGCACGTCGCACCACCCGCCTTCCTCGATCCGACCTCAAGCCGCCTTCAGGTTCGGCCCGCTGTCGACGGTACACCAGCCCAGGGTGACGGATGGGCACCCCTCCCCATGCTCGATCCGGACCGATCCGGGCCGACGCCTGTCGCTCATCGGCGTCCCGCTGGCAGGATGGTCGGCATCTGACACGGACCGTGGGGGGACGAGATGACACAGGACGGGGACTTCCTCGAGGTGATCGCTGCCGAGGTGGCGCAGGATCCACAGAACGCGGCACTACGCGAGGACTTCGTCACGCTGCTGCTCCAGCACGACGTGGACCGCGCGGCCGAGGAGGTGTCGACCTTCGAACGGTTCGGCGGGGACCCCGCGCGCGTGCGCCTGCTCCGAGCGCGGGTGATGGCGGCACGGTTGCGCGGTGGCACGACGGGCGGTGCGCCCGCCGAGACCCCCGGGGGCGACCCGACAGCGGGCTCGTCGACGCCGAACCGGCCGACGGCGGTCCCGAACGCGTCGACACCCGACCAGGCGCCCGTCCGGATCGGGCAACCGAGCCTTTGGGACGCGGAGCGGCCCGCGATCACCCTCGCCGACGTCGCGGGTCTCGCCGACGTCAAGCAGCACCTCGACTCGACGTTCCTCGCTCCGCTGCGCAACCCCGAACTCGCCGCCGCGTTCGGGCAGAAGCCGGGCGGGTCACTCCTCATGTACGGGCCGCCCGGGTGCGGGAAGACCTTCATCGCGAAGGCGATCGCCGGAGACCTGGGCGCCTCCTTCATCCACGTCACCCTCGCCGACCTCCTGAGCAAATGGCTGGGCGACAGCGAGAAGGCCATCCAGAGCGTCTTCCACGACGCCCGCGCAGCCGCGCCCTGCGTCATCTTCTTCGACGAGTTCGACGCCCTGGGTGGCCGACGCACCTCGGGCGGCGGGTCGCAGTCGATGCGCACGATCGTGACCCAGCTGCTCGAAGAGCTCGACGGTGTCGCGAACGAGAACGACGGCGTGTATTTCCTGGCCGCGACCAACCGTCCCTGGGACATCGACCCGGCGCTCCGTCGTCCGGGGCGGATCGACAAGACGGTCCTCGTGCTCCCGCCGGACGCCGTGGCTCGGGCCGCCATCCTCCAGGGCGACCTCGAGGGCAAGCCTGCCGAGGGGGTCGACGTCATCGCGGTGGCTGCGGCGACCGAGGGGTTCTCCGGTGCCGACATCGCGCAGGTCTCACGGGTCGCCCTGCAACGGTCACTGACGGCGTCGATGGAGGCGGGCGCGATCGTGCCCGTCACCACGGAGGGGTTGCTCGAGGCCGCCGCCGGCCTCATCCCGTCGACGGCGTCCTGGTTCGACCAGGTCGCGCCCGTGCTCGAATACGGCGTGGACGACGGCACCTTCGCCCAACTCCGGACCTACCGCGTGCAGCACGGTCTCCGATGAGCGAACCCGTCGGCGTCGAACGCGAGGCCATCGAACACGACCGCGACCTCGCCTGGGAACTCTTCGAGTTCCAGCCACAGCACCCGCGGATCCCCGAACTCGCGATGAGCGTCCTGGCCCGGGCGCCGCAGTTCACCGGGATGATCATCCTGCTGTCCATGCACCGCGAGGCGTGCGGCGACGTCGAGGAGGCCCGACGGCTCCTGCGGGAGCTGCTCGGACGACGGGACCGGCAGTTCCTCGGGGCACTCCGGCGACTCCGCGACCTCGAGGCGTCCGCCGGTGACTTCACGGAGGCCATGCGCCTCGGCGAACTCGTGCTCCGAGAGGATCCCGACGCGGACTGGTTCGACCACATGGACCTCGCGGCCGCCGTCGCGATGGCCGACGACCCCGAGCGCGGTTGGACGTCGATGGACGGCGCCGTCGAACTGGCCGGTCGGACCGCGCCGGAGGCGTACGCCGGGGCGCTGGGGCTCCGAGCCCTCCACTTCCTGTCGACCGGTGCCCCGCCGGCACGGTTCCTCGTGGCCGCGCAGCAGGCGATCGAAGCGGATCCGAGCGAGACGACCCTGTCGACCGCTCTGGCCTTCGCCTACCTCTACGACTACCGTCCGCAGGAGGCGGCCGAGCTGCTGGCCCGCGTGCTCCGCGAGGACCCGACGGACGAGGTCGCCCAGGGCGGGATGATCGTCGCCCGCGGGTTCCTCGACCCCATCGAACGCGGGGCCGGCACCATGGACGACCTGCGACGAGCCGGCATGGGCGAGATCGCGTGGCGGATCCTGCGCGACAAGGTGTTCGGAGCCGGGCTCGCCGAGGCGCTCGCCGCGCTGGACCCGCTGCTGCCGGCGGAGCTGGCGGCGTCGCTGCGCCCGCCCCTCGACCGTGATGCTGCGCGTGCCAGCGGCGGAGACGACAAGGTCCTCGCCTGGCGCGACGGACAGCGTCCGGGATCGGGCGGCCTGTGGGGTGACGGTCGGCCCTTCCGACTGCTCAGTGGCGCCGAGGTCGCAGCCCTGGACGCGGCGATCGAACAGCATCCTGCGGCATGGCCGCAGTGGGACGCGGAGCACGAATACTTCACCCTGCTCTTCACCGACGATGCGGACGCCTACCTCTTCGAGGGTGCCGGTGGCCGCTTGTACCGACGCGGCGCAGGCAGCGACGACGAGGAGATCGCGTCCAGCCTGACGGACTGGCTGTGGGACCGCGTCGCCGCGTTCGGTGGAGCCGATGCCCGCCCGGGACGCTCCGCGGTCGTGACGGGCCGACCGCCGACGGACGAGTCGTGAAGCGGGAGGAGTTGACGGCGCTCGGCGTCGCGGCTGCCGACCGGGGGAACGCGCTGTTCCTCGACGAGGGCGACACGGTCGCGCCGCAGTCGGTGGTCTTCGCCCCGATGGACGGTGGGTGGACGGTCTACACGACCGACCATACGTCGAGCCCCGTCGAGACCACCCGGCGATGGTTCACGACCGAGGAGGCGGCGTTCGACGACATGTACGAGCAGCTCCGCGAGCAGTCGACGCAGCGGATCCAGCCGAGCATCGTCGAGAGCCTTCGACGCATCGGGGTGCTCGGCACGGTGACCGCCGTCATGTGGCTCGTCACGGGAGCAGGGTGGCTGTGGATGTCGCCGTTCACCTTCTCCCGGGCGGAGACACGAGGCACCGGCAACTCGGGCGACCTGGGCGAATTCATCTTCCCCGCTGAGACGGGCCTCCCGGTCGTCGCGGCCTGCTACAGCCTCGCGTTCATCAACGTCCTCCTCCAGTGGGGCATCGGGCGTCGCGACCACGGCGCCGTCCGCACCCGCGCCGTGCAGATCGCCGGTGGAACCGCCTTCTTCGCGGCGGTCGCCCTCGTGTGCATGGCGATCCGCGCCGCCGAAGTCGATGATCTGTCGTTCTGGTTCCCGCCGATCCTCGCTGTGGTGGCCGGCATCGTGGTGTCGCTCGCACTCTTCGCCGCTCGCACCGCCGACTCCGAACGAGATGCGGCACCGAACGAGATGCGGCACTGAACGGCTCGACTCGACCGGACCAGCCGCGCGGAGCCGCCGCCGGTCAGGGCACCTGAGCCAGGTCGGCCGCCGGCCACGACCAGACGACGTCCACCGCCGACTGCTCCTTCACCGCGGTCCGGCGACGGGACGCCTCGCGCTTGGTCGCGGGCTCGGACGGCCCATTCCAGATCCAGTCCTTCGGCACCAGGTGGAAGGCGAGCGTCGCCTGGCCGCGGGCCTCGTCGACCACGAGGACGAGCGCCGCGCCGCGATCGCGGACACGCCACACCACGACGCCCCGGGGTGTGGTCGTGAGCGCGCCCACCTCGGCGAGGCGTCGTCCATACGGATCCTCCTCGGGGTCGAGCGTGGACTCCCCGTGGATGAAGTCGCCGCCGTGGACGTGGATGCAGTCGCGTTGGAGGGCGGCGCAGACCTCGCGCAGCCGCTCGAGCGCTGATCGGTCCGTCGCGCTGATCGTGGCGACGGCCAGGGGAAAGATCACGAGCGCACCCCGGTCGATCGCCGGCACACCGAGCAGCGGCCAGAGCGAGGGGTGCGTCGCCGCCTGCCGAGGCGGGAGAGCCGAGATCGTGTCGAGGATCCGGAGACCGTCAGCGAGCAGTTCGAGCCCCGGCGCTTCGGCGATCGGTTCGTTGATCGATTCGGTCATCCGCCCAGGCTACCGAGCCGTCGGCGGTGTTCCGTAGGCTTGAGGGGTGAAGCTCATCGCCACCCTCCGCGACCGCGCGACCATCACCACCGAAGCCGCCGCACCCGATGTCGCGGGTCTGCGCGCGGCCGTCCTCGCCGCCACCCCGCCCGGCCACACGCTCGCAGCGTTGCACGGTGGCGGACGGGTGAACGGCGACCTCGTCGGCACCGCCGTCTACCGGCCTGTCGCCACACGGACGATCGAGGCCGAGGGTCGCGACTACCCGACCGCGCGGAAGGCGCTCGAGGCGCTCGTCCCGGAGGAGCAGGTCGTGCTCTCGGTCCACGCCGTGGACCAGTGAGGGCACCGGCATGAGCGGACACGCGTTCGCCATCGGGTCGATGGTGCGGTTCCAGGAGATCGTCTCGCCGCTCCCGCCGGCCGACACCCTGGCGGCCATGCTGTCGGCATTGCAGGCGGACGGCTTCGCCGTGGCACCCGAGTCGTTCGCGGCCGACGCCTGGAGCATCCGGTACGCCGTCATCGGCGACGACCGCGCATCGAGCCTGAGCTCCTACGCCTTGGAGCTCGTCCCGCTCCTGTCGCTCGTCGGTGTGCGTCGGCCCTATGCCCGCTGCGCGGCGCCCGTCGCGGTCCGGGCGACGGAGCACGGTTCCGTCCTCCACACGACGACGGTCTGGGGGTTCCGCGGCGACGGCGGGACGGTCGGCCTCGTCGCGCAACGGGTCGCCGCCGCCGCCGAGCGGGCTGCGCAGCTGGTGGGCGGGACGCGCAACGCCTCCGTCTCGATGATCGACCGGACCGTCCCGATCGACGGCAAGCGGTTCGAACGGCTCACCGGTTGGAAAAGCCGGGGGCGCTCCTAGGCCGCCGGATCACACCGGATCAAGCTGGATCAGGCAGGATCACACGGACCTGCGCGGCGATCTCCTCCACGATCTCGTCGACCGTCCGGGCCGCGTTCACCGTCGCCGCCATGCTCACGAACATGATCGCGGAGACGACGTGGGCGAGGGTGCCCGCGACCTCGGTGGCGATACCGCCGCGGTCGACGAGGACGTCGGCGATGAGCGCCTCGGTCTGCTGGGTGAGGTCGAGCGCCACGCGGTGGTGCGGTTCCTCGGGGTCGCCGAACACGATCTCCCGGAGGTAGGTGCGGCCGTTGTCGATCTGCTTGCGGTTGCACTCGACGACCGGGCGGATGACGGCGAGGACCCCGTCCGTCATCGTCCCGGCGGCCGCGGCAGCCTCGCGTCCCTCGGCGAGCGCGTCGGCGTACGTCGAGTTCTGCACGAGCAGCAGCAGCTCGCCCTTCGTCTTCGCGTAGAGGAACAGCGTCCCGGTGCCGATGTCCGCGCGGTCGGCGATCTCCTGCGTCGTCACGTCGTCGACGCCGCGCTCGGCGAACAGCTCGCCCGCCGCCGCCGTGATGCGAGCGAGCTTGTCGAGCTTGTTGCGTTCGCGTCGGCCGAGCGTGCGGTCGTCGATGCTCATGGGGGGTTCCTTCGGCATGGGGCGTGGTGGAGGTCCGGCCCCATTCTCCCAGGCGGTGCTGGAGCTCAGCAGCACCGTGAACCGGGCGTTCGGTCCTGCTCCGCGAAGCGCTCCCGCCAGAAGGTGCGCTCGTCGGGGACCGGGGTGTCCGGGTGCACGCGTCGGTGGTGCTCGACATAGGTCGCGTAGGCGGTGTCGCCCATGAGCGAGGTGACGAACCACCGCACCGACGCCCAGCCCCGCCGGACCGCGAGCCCCACGGCTCCCGGTCCGGTCGCCGACCCGGTGCCGGACATCAGTGCCCCGACCGTGCTGGACGCTTGTCGGCGTCCACCGTCGACCACTCGCGCTCGAGAGCCTTCTCCGCTTTCGTCGCGACGATCCCCGCCGGCGCGAAGCGACGCGACGGGAGCGCCGGGTCCTCCGAACTCGGCCCACCACCTGTGCGGAACGACCGGACGGTGTGGAGGATCGCGAAGAAGATGACGATGATCGCGAGGGTCACGAACAGGATCGACAGCACGCCCTGCACGGTGGTGTTCCGCACGACCGCCTCCATCGCCGCCCGCGTCGGCGCGTTCCCGAAGCTGTCTTCGCCGGCGGCGAGCGCCTCGCGGAACGCCGCGTTCTGCGCCCAGTAGCCGACGGCGGGGACGGGCGAGAAGATCTTGAACATCGACGCGGTGATCGTCACGACCGCGGTGAAGGCCAACGGCACGGCGACGATCCACAGCCACCGGAAGTTCCCGCGTTTCGCGACGATCGCCATGCAGACCGCGAGCGCGATCGCGGCGAGCAGCTGGTTCGCGATGCCGAACAACGGGAACAGGGTGTTGATGCCGCCGAGCGGGTCGGTGACGCCCATGATGAGGATCGCTCCCCACGCCGCGACCATCACGGCCGTGCAGATCCAGGCGCCGAGTCGCCAGTCGGGGTCGCGGAACTTCGGGATGATGTTGCCGAAGGTGTCCTGGAGCATGAAGCGGGCCACACGCGTGCCGGCGTCGACGGCGGTGAGGATGAAGAGGGCCTCGAACATGATCGCGAAGTGGTACCAGAACGACATGAGCGCGGTGCCGCCGATGAGCTGCTGCATGATGTGCGCGAGGCCGAGGGCGAGCGTCGGTGCACCGCCGGTGCGGGACACGATCGACTCCTCCCCCACGTTCGCTGCGGTCTGCGTGAGCACGTCGGGGGTGAGGTTCACCCCGGCGAGCCCGAGCGAGTTCACGAAGGCGACCGCGCCCTCGACGGTGCCACCGGTCGCCGCCGCGGAGGAGTTCATCGCGAAGTAGATGCCGCGGTCGATGGACAGGGCGGCGACGAGGGCCATGATCGCGACGAACGACTCCATGAGCATGCCGCCGTAGCCGATGAACCGGGTCTGGCGTTCCTTCTCGACGAGCTTCGGCGTGGTGCCGGACGCGATGAGCGCGTGGAAGCCGGAGAGGGCGCCGCACGCGATCGTGACGAAGAGGAACGGGAAGAGCGAGCCGCTGACCACCGGGCCGGCGTCACCACCGGCGAACTCGCTGAACGCGGGCACCGTGATCTCCGGCCGCACGAGGACGATCGCCCCGGCGAGCATCACGATCGTGCCGATCTTCATGAACGTGGAGAGGTAGTCGCGCGGTGCGAGCAGCAGCCACACCGGCAGGATCGCGGCGACGAAGCCGTAGACGATGATGCCGACGGCGATGACCGTGCGGTCGAGGGTGAACGCCGCGGCGCCCCACTCGGTCTCCGCGACCCAGCCGCCCGCGACGATCGCGAACATGAGGAGGACGAAGCCGATGATGGAGATCTCGGTGATCTTGCCCGGCCGGATGAACCGCAGGTACACACCCATGAACAGCGCGATCGGGATCGTCATCGACACGCTGAAGACGCCCCAGGGGCTCTCGCCGAGGGCGTTGACGACGACGAGGGCGAGGATCGCGACGATGATGACCATGATCGCGAGCGTCGCGATGATCGCGGCCGTCCCACCGATCACGCCGAGCTCGTCGCGCGCCATCTGGCCGAGGGAGCGGCCGCCGCGGCGCATCGAGAAGAAGAGGACGAGGTAGTCCTGCACGGCTCCGGCGAGGATCACGCCGATGATGATCCAGATGGTGCCGGGCAGGTAACCCATCTGCGCGGCGAGCACGGGGCCGACGAGGGGGCCGGCACCGGCGATCGCGGCGAAGTGGTGCCCGTAGAGGACGCGGCGGTCGGTGGGGACGAAGTCCTTGCCGTTGGCGAGGTACTCGGCCGGCGTCGCCCGCCGGTCGTCGGGGCGGAGCAGTTTCCGTTCGATGAGCTTCGAGTAGAAGCGGTAGGCGATGAGGTAGGTGCAGACCGCCGCGAAGACGAACCAGATCGCGTTGACCGTCTCGCCGCGGACGAGTGCCAGCATCGTCCACGCGAACCCGCCGAGGAGGGCGATGGCGACCCAGAGGACCACCTTGGCGGGGGTCCAGCGCGGGGCGTGCTCGGCCTCGTCGACCGCGGTGGGTGGGAGCTCCGGATCCTGGACGAGGACGGGTTCCGCCTCACCCCCACCGGCGGGCTGCTGTGCTCCGCGCCGGTTCGATCCTGCGCGTGCTCGGTCCTGTCGTCCGGCGTCGTTGCCCATGACGATTCCTCCCTCAACGGTGGTGTTCGTGCGTCGAGGGTAACAGCGACCCGCCGGTGGGCGCTCGACCGGATCCGGCCTCACCGGGCTGGAACGGGACTCGCGCGATCAAGCACTTGCAGGGTTGGTTCCGGGGTGGTTTCCAGCCGCCGGACGCCTTGCGCCCAGGGTTCGGCGCAAGACTGATCCGGTCTTTGCTGTTCCGATCGACCACCCGCCCCTTGACCACCGGATCCCCATGACCCTGACGTTCCCCGTTCCGTCGTCCGACGACAGCGTGCAACGACGTGGGTTGCGCGAGGCGCTCTCCGATGCCGTGGTGCAGGACTTCATCGACGACCTCCCGGTCCCGACCCGGCCGTCCGACCTCGCGACCCGGCTGCTGTACCCGCGCTGGCAGGTGTACTCGGACATCCACGAGGGCAAGCTCATCGCCGAGCGGGTGCGGCGCAACACGCGCCTGTTGAAGGTCGACGTGGAGCGCAACCGTGCATGGATCGCGCACGGACTCGCCACCCGACGGGCGCGGGCCGGCTCCGGCGTCGACACACCCGAGCAGGAGACGCCCGTCTCCGTCGTCATCGTGGACCCCGAGGCCTTGGCGCAGCTGCACGCGATCACCGCGAGTGGTCTGAGCATCCGCGAGGCGGTCGAACACGCGCTGCGGTCGATGAGCACCCCACCGGAGGCCGAGGACGGGCGGCGGGTCACCCCGCCGGTGGCGAAGATGCTCCCCGACCTCGACGCCCACCGTCGGCAGGCGCGGGTGGGCTGACGCCGCGCCGAGCCTCAGCCGAGCACGCCGCGCGTCAGAGGGACGAGCGCATCGCCCGCTCGAACTGCTCGACGAACTGCGCGCCGGGGTCGGACCAGTCGGCGGCCGTGATCGACGCCGAGATCCGCTTGGCGTGCTCGATCGCATCGGGACGCTCGACGATGTCGACGAGTCGCCTGGCGATCGCAGCGGGCGACAGCGGCACGTACTCGATGTGCTGGCTGTCGAGCACCCCGGTCGTGTTCGGGCTGTCGTTGACGACGGGCACCACCCCGGAGGACATGATCTCCAGCGGGAGCAGCGACATGTCAGTGAGCGACAGCACGAGGCCTGCGGCGCAGCGGTTGTACACGGCGTTCAGCTCGGAGATGTCCATGGCCGAGCGGTTCACGAACGGGAACCCCGTCTCGTAGCCCGACATGTCCCAGCCGACGAGGTTGATCGTGATGTCCGGGCGCAGCCGGTGGAACTCGGTCAGCGCGAGCTCACCGATCTCCCAGCCGCGCCGAGGCGTCGGCGGACGGGCGTAGAAGAGGATCTCGGTGCGGGGTGCGTCGTTCACGTGCGAGTAGTGTTGCTTGTCGACCGAGTAGTCGAAGTGGTCGCAGCTCATGCCGTACTCGTCGGCGACCTTCCTGGCCAACCACGGTCCGGCCGAGAACCCGTGGAACCCGAAGCGGTAGGTGTTCTCAGCGAGGACGTACTCACTGCTGGCCGGGTAGAACCACGGTTCGAAGTCCTGCACGAAGGAGAACCGCTTCGCCGGCCCCTGGTAGCGGAACGCGGGGTACGCCGTCTGCCAGTCGGAGGACACGACGACGTCGGCCCCAGGCGCGATGCCGGTGACGGGGTCGTACCGGACGATGTCGGCCTGCAGCTCCGGGTAGGCGCTGCTCGCCGCCATCATCGCGCGGATCCCGGCGATGTCGACGGCGGGCTGCGCGGACGCCTGGTACAGGTAGATCGTGAGGCGGTGACCGGCGCGTTCGAGGAACTCCATGAAGCGGAACGCGTTCTGATGCCCGCCGGAGGTGCGGCTCGGCGGTGAGATCAACCACGCCACGTCGTAGGGGCGCCGGGGGAACTCGGCGACGTTGAAGTGCCGCGGCACCGTCCAGTCGGCGGCGATCGCGTCGCTCGGGTAGAGGTCGGTCGGCTTCCGACGCATCGGGTTGAATCGTCCGTCGGCGAAGTGCGCGGCACGCCAGAGCGTCGACCGGACACCCTCGCCACGGATGGCGCGGAGCCCCTGCTCGATCATGCCCATATGGAATCCTGTCCCGTCGATGCCGTCGTCGCCGCCGTGAGGTCGGGTGTCGCCCCGAACGCGCGGACCGCGGCGACGACCCGGTCCACCTCGGCGTCGGTCATCGCCGGCCACAGCGGCAGCCGGACGAGGCGTTCGGCGAACCGGACCGCGTGCTGCGGTTCCGACACCACCCGACCGTATCGCCGACCGGCCGCACTCGAATGGAGCGGCACGTAGTGGAAGGCGGCACCGATGCCGTGCGCCTGCAGGTGGCGGAGGAACTCCTGTTGCACCTCGGCGTCCGGGAGCAGCAGGAAGAAGAGGTGTGCGGCGTGCACGCCGCCGGGCGGGTCCATGAGCGTCGCGCCACGATCGTGCGCCCACTCGGCGAGCTCGGCCGCGTACCGGTCCCAGATCCGGTGCCGGTGCGCCTGGATGACGTCGAAGTCGCGGAGTTGGGTGTCGAGCACCGCGGCGTTCAGTTCGCTCGGCAGGTAGCTGGAGCCGAGGTCCGCCCAGCTGTACTTGTCGACCTGACCTCGGAGGAACTGGGCGCGGTCGGTTCCCTTCTCGCGCATGATCTCGGCGCGGAGCAGCACGGACTCGTCGTTGATGAGCAACGCACCGCCCTCGCCGCAGTGCACGTTCTTCGTGTCGTGGAAGCTCTGCGCGGCCATCGTCCCGACCGTGCCGAGCCGGACACCAGCGCCGCTGACGCCGAGGCCGTGCGCGTTGTCCTCGAGCAGGTGCAGTCCGTGTTCGGCGGCGAGACCGAGGAAGGCCGGTACATCCACGGGGACGCCGCCGTAGTGCATGACCGAGATCGCCCGCGTGCGGGGTCCGATGGCGTCGGCGACGTGCTGCGGGTCGAGGTTGCCCGTCGTCGGGTCACTGTCGACGAAGACCGGCGTCGCCCCGGCGAGGACGACCGCGTTCGCCGCCGAGGGGAACGTGAAGCTCGGGAGGATCACCTCGTCACCCGGCCCGACGCCGATCAGCCGGGTCATCATCTCGAGCGCGTGGGTCCCCGAGGTGGTGAGGAGGACGTGCTGGGCGCCCGTGAGGTGCCGGAGTCGGTCGGAGGCCGATGCCGTGAACCGGCCGTCGCCGTGGACGTGGTCCGAGGCGAGCACCTGCTCGAGCTGTTCGAGTTCACCGGCGGCACGGTAGGGCTTCGACAGCGGGATGCGCGGCGAGATCCCGACCTCCGCCATCATCGGCCACCCAGCAGCAGCGCGACGATGAAGACCGCTGCGACGATCACGACCGCGACGATGACGATGGTGGCGATGATCCCGATGCCGACCGTCGGTGAATCCTCGACGGTGGCGCGACGCTCACCGTCCCGTCGTCTTGCGCTCACGTGTCGTTCCTCATGCTGATCCCCCCGGATGTCGATCGGGCGGTTCGCACCGACCCACCGGGCACGTTGGAGCCCGCCCGGGTGCTCCAGTATCGGTCGCGCGACGATCGGCCCACATCCTGCTGCGGGCTACTCCACCCCCGCCACCTGGCGGGTTCCGAAGCCGGACCGTCACCGCTCCATCCCGTGGGCTCGTAGGGTGAGAGTCGAGCTGAGGAGACCCCGTGATCAGAGTGGCCGTCGTCGACGACGAGGCGTTGGTGCGATCCGGGTTCGAACTCATCCTCGGCGCGGTCGAGGACATCGAGGTCGTCGCCTCGGTCGACGGGGTCGCGGCCGTCGACGCCATCCGCGCGAGTGGTCCCGACGTCGTCCTCCTCGACGTCCGCATGCCCGGCCGGAACGGGCTCGACATCCTCGACGAACTGCAGACCTGGGACGACCCGCCCGTCGTCGCGATCCTGACCACCTTCGACTCCGACGACTACATCGCGCGCGCCCTCCGCAGTGGCGCCGCGGGGTTCCTGGTGAAGGACACCGACCCGGAGCAGCTCCCCATGCTGCTCCGCTCGCTGTCGGCAGGCGGCATCGTGCTGTCGCCGCAGGTGTCCCGGACCCTCGTCGGCGGCTTCGCCAGGAGCGCCGACCGCGAGGCGGCCCGGCGATTGTCCGGCTTGACCGGCCGCGAACAGGACGTGCTGGCGGCGCTGCGGACGGGCGCGTCGAACACGGAGATCGGCGAGGCGCTGCATCTCAGCCGGGCGACGGTGAAGGACCATGTGAGTGCGATCCTCGGCAAGCTCGACGTCACCACCCGGCTCGAGGCGGCGATCATCGCGGAGCGCGCCGGTGTCCGCGTCGACGAGACGGATCACGCATGACCCGCCGATCCCGGCTCTGGTCGGTCCTCATCGAACTCGCCATCATCGCGGCGGCCGTCGTCGAGAGCCTCGCGACGCTCGAATGGGCGTCGCCCTGGGAGTCGGGGCTGGCGATCGCAGCGGCGGTCGGACTGATCTTCCGGCGACGGTGGCCGTGGATCGCGCTCCTCTTCGCCGTGCCGGCGTTCACCCTCAACCTCGCGACCCTCGCCGGCCTCGCCTCGCTGTTCTCCGTCGCGGTCCGGGAGCGCCGACGCTGGCGGCTCGTCGCGACGGGCATCGTCGTCTTCGTCCTCGCGGCCGTGCCGTGGTGGGGGTGGAACTCCGCCAACTACACGATCCTGTCCATCGTCTACGCCGGCCTGTACGCGGCGGCGCCGATCGCTTTGGGCCTGCTCGTGCGCACCAGACGGGAGCTGTTCGACCGGATCCGCGATCTCGAGCAGGTCCGCCGGACCGAGCGCGCGCGCATCGCCTCCGACGTCCTCGTCGAGGAGCGCACGCGCATCGCGAGGGAGATGCACGACGTGGTCTCCCACCAGGTCAGCCTCATCGCCGTCCAGGCTGGGGCGATCCAGGTGCAGACCGAGGAGCCGGGGACGAAGCGGATGGCGGTCACGATCCGTTCGCTCGCCTCGCGCACCCTCGACGAGCTCCGCGACATGGTCACCCTGCTCCGCGCGGAGACGGGGCATGCACCGTTGGCGCCGCAACCGACGGTCGAGGACCTCAGCCGGCTGATCGCCGACAGTGGGATCGACGTCACCACGGGGATCGAGCTGCCGGACGGGCTTCCGGCGCCGCTGCAGCGGGCGATCTACCGGACGGTGCAGGAGGGCCTCACGAACGCCCGCAAGCATGCCCCGGGAGCGCCCGTCGAGCTCCGGGCCAGTGCCTCACCCGACGAGGTCACCGTCGTCATCCGGAACGCTCGTCCGGCGCGGTCGGCGGGGACCACGTGGTCGTCGGCGGGCCACGGGCTCGTCGGCCTCACCGAGCGGGCGGAACTCCTCAACGGGACGCTCCTCACCGAGGACGCGCCCACCTCCTTCACGCTGACGTTCCGCGCTCCGTACTAGCGGGTGCTCGAGCGGTCGTCGGTGGAGAGCACCGACATCAGGATCGAGTCGACCCATTCGCCGTCCCAGCGGAGGGTGTGGCGCTGACGCCCCTCGACGACGAACCCAGCCTTGACGTAGGACCGCTCCGCGCGCGGATTGAACGAGTACACGTCGAGGACCACCCGGTGCAGCCCGAGGACGTCGAACGCGTGGTCGAGCACCGCCGTCGTCGCCTCCGTCCCGAAGCCCTGCCCGGTCCGGCCGGGAGCCAGCGCGATCCGGAAGTTCATCGAGGCGTTGTCCTCGTCGAGCTCGTTGAGCACCACTTCACCGAGGTACTCGCCCGAATCGATCGCTGTGATAGCCCAGTCGGCCCGGTCGTCCCGCGCGCCGACGGTCGCAAGGTGCCGCTCGATCGCCTCGCGCGGGATGGGTTCAGGCGTCCCGGTGAGACGCAGGGTCTCCGGGTCGGCCAGGCCGCGAAGGGTCGGCTCGAGGTGGACCGGGGCGAGCGGGACCAACCGGAGCCTCGGGGTCGTGAGGGTGTCGAGCTTCGCGAGCTTCGAGGTGTCCACCGTCGGAACGGTCATGCCTGCGACTCCTCGTCGCGCTCGTCGCCGAACAGCGGCCGCTGGAACCGGCGCTCGAACCGCAGGATGCAGCCGGTGCCCCGCACGAGCTCGTAGGCCTCGATGCACTCGGGGTCCGTCTCGGCCGCGATGCGGTACTGCTCGTACGCGGCGAGCGACGGGAAGGTGAACAGCGCGAACGCCTCGTCGTTGTCGCCCTCCGCGGGGAGGAAGTAGCCGTGGTGATCACCACCGAGCCGGTTGACGAGACGGATCCAACGCCGCCCATACTCGGTGAAGGTGTCGAGCTGCTCAGGGTCGATCCGGTAGCGCAGGTGGATGGTGATCATGGATCCCAGTCTGGCGGTTCCCCGACGACCGTCGTCATACGGGGCTTCCTGGACCGCCCGACACCTACGCTGGAACGGTCCCCAGCACGCCACGGAAGGTGATCGAGATGAGTTCCGAGTACGACGACGCGGCCGCGAACGGGCTCGCCCGCGCCCTGCGTGTGCCGGCCTCCTCGGACCGGCTCCAAGCCGCGCTCGCAGCCGGCACCACGCCGAAGCCTGCCTACATCGAGGTGCTCGTCGACCGGTGCGCCGTCGAACCCGACTTCTTCGTGCGCGACATGCTCACCTGGGCCCTCGTGCGGCACGACCCCGAGGTGACCGTGCCCCGCCTCGTCGAAGAACTCGGCTCGGTGTTCCCACAGGCCCGCAGCCAGGCGCTCCACACCCTGTCGAAGACCGGCGACCCGCGCACCTGGTCGGCGATCACCCTCGCACTCCTGGAGGACGACGAGGATCAGGTCGCCCGAGCCGCATGGCGCACCGCCGCAGGTGTCGTCCCCGAGCGCGAGGCGCCGGCGCTCGCCGAGTTGCTTGCGCGGCAGTTCGGACGCGGCGACCGTGACGTGCGACTCAGCCTGACCCGTGCGTTCCTCTCCATCGGCGAGCTCGCGGTGGACGCCGTCGAACAGGTGACGGATGCCGAGCAGTCCGAGCGCGAGGCACGGGTGCACGCCCGCGCGACCGCCCGGATGCTGCGCGACCCGGAACTCGACTTCGACGAGGCGATCCAGGAAGCCCAGCACGCCCTCCGCCAAGGACGCTGACGGCGCGGATCCGCCGCGCCGACCTCAGCGCAGCCGGGCGGTGCGCAGGGTCGCCGTCGCACTGTGCGCGGCCATGCCCTCCGAGTCGGAGATGACCTGCACCGCATCGGCCAGCTCGGGCGTCGCCGACTCCGCGATCCGCTGGTAGGTGAGCGGCTTCAGGAACCGCGACACCGACAGCCCGGCACTGTGCTTGGCACCGCCGGCCGTCGGGAGGACGTGGTTGGTCCCCGCCATGCCCTTGTCCGAGTACGCGACGGTGCTCCACGCGCCGAGGAAGATCGAGCCGTAGTTGAGCAACCGCTCGTGGTACCAGGCGTCGTCGGCCGTGATGACCTCGAGGTGCTCGGGGGCGAGGTCGTCCATGAGCGCTGCTGCGGTCTCCCGGTCCGCAGCCACCGTCACGGAACCGTAGTCGCGCCAAGCCGGCCCGCAGATCGACTCGGTCGAGAGCGTCGGCAGCTGCCGTTCGACCTCGGCGACGACCGCCCGGCCCAGCTCCTCCGATGTCGTCACGAGCGCGGCCGGCGAATTCGGCCCGTGCTCGGCCTGCCCGAGGAGGTCGGCGGCCACGAGGATCGGGTCGGCGGTCTCGTCCGCGAGGACGGCGACCTCGGACGGACCGGCGAGGAGATCGATCGCGACCGTGCCGAACAGCTGCCGCTTCGCCTCGGCCACGAAGGCATTGCCCGCGCCGACGAGCATGTCGATCGGCAGCTCGCCGAGCAGCCCGTAGGCCATCGCGGCGAGCGCCTGCACCCCGCCGAGGACGAAGACGCGGTCGACACCGGAGACGTGCGCGGCGTAGACGACGGCGTCGTTCGCGCCGCCGTCCGGCTGCGGTGGCGTGCAGGCGATGACCGTCGGCACCCCGGCCTGCTTGGCGACGCCGACCGTCATGAACGCGCTGGCGGTGAGGGGGAAGCGGCCGGCCGGGAGGTAGGCGCCGACGCGGGAGACGGGCACGTACTTCACGCCCGTGACGAGTCCGGGGACGAGCTCGGTCTCGAAGTCCTGCAGGTGCGCCCGCTGCTCCTGGGCGAAGGCGCGGGTGCGCTCGCCGCCGAGGTCGATGGCGGCTCGGAGGTCGGCGGGGAGGCGGTCGCCGCTGGTCGCGATCTGCTCGCGCGTCAGCTCGACGTCGCCGCCCTCGTACCGGTCGAGACGCTTGGCAGCGTCGAGCACGGCGTCCATGCCGCGACGCTCGATGTCGAGCAGCATGGCCGAGACGGTCTCGATGACGGCCGGGTCGCGCTGCGCCGGTGGAGCGTCGACGAGCGGTGTCTTGAGGTGGTGGAAGGAGCCGGCGAGGGACTGGAGCACGGGAGGACTGAAACGCATGCTGCGAGCGTACGAACGCGGTGCGCGGGCGACAACGGGGGACGTGCCTGCGCGAGCCATCGGGTCATCCGATACGCCGACGCGGGCTGGTGATCAGCGGCCAGCGGTCTGCGATCAGCGCCTCGGTGTCGTCGCGATCACCTGGTCGGGCTCCGCCGCCGCGAGCAGGGTGTGCTCTGCGAGTTCGGCGATCCGTGCGGTGGCCGGCGACAGGTAGGCGCCCTCGCGCTGCACGAGCGCGATCGTGTCGTAGAGCGGTTCGGCGAAGGGCGTGAGGGTCAACTCCTCCGGGAACCCGCCGGTGCGGGCGACCGTGCCGGACACGATGGTGTCCGCAGCGCCGGTCGCCGCGAGGCTCAGGGCGGTCTCCACGTGCTCGACCTCGACGGCGGGCTCGATCGACCGGCCTTGGAGACGAGCGCGCTCCAGCAGTTGGAGGCGCGTGGGGTCCCGCCACCCGGCGTAGGCGTCGTAGAGCACGAGCTTGGCGTCCGCGAACTCGTCGATCCCGACCGGTCCCGCGACAGGATCCCTGGTGGTGGAGGCGTAGAAGACCTCGTCGCGGAAGAGCGGCCGGATGGCGAGGCCCGTCACAGGCACCGGGAGGACCACGAGCCCGGCCTCGATCTCGCCGCTCGAGACGGAGTCCGCGACGAGCGCGGAGTTCAGTCCCACGAGTCGCACGCGCACGTTGGGGTACCGCTGGTGGAAGCGCTGAACGAGGTCGGAGAGCTCGTAGTAGGCGGCGTTGCGGAGGACACCGAAGGTGCATACGCCGCCGTCGAGCGAGGTGATCGCGGACAGCGCGTCGAGTCCGCCGTCGATGGCGGCGACCGCTCGCCTGGCGTGCTCGCGGAGCTCCTCGGCGGCGGCCGTCGGGACGAGCCGACGCGCACCGCGGGCGAACAGCTGGAGGCCGATCTCGCGCTCGAGGCGGCTCACGAGTTCGGACACGGAGGCCTGGCTGCTGTCGAGTTCGGCGGCCGCGGCGGTGAACGACCCGCTCTCGTAGGCGGCGAGGAAGGCGCGGAGTTGCGCGAGGGTCATGCGGTCAGCCTAGCGATGGCGGTCGGAGGAGCCCTGGGCGGTGACCGCCCCGTACAGCTCCGGCCGCCGGTCCGCGAGCACGTCGTTGCGTGGACCGATCCGGGTCGCGCCCCGGTCGATCCGGACGGTCGCGTCCACCCGTCCCCGCGCGTCCTTGGCGCCGACGGGCCAGCCGTCGGCCGGGATGATCGTGGTGCCCTCGGTCCACGGCTTGCCTGCCTCGGTGCCGGAGCGGTCGCAGCAGACGATCGGGATCGCGGACGCACGCGCCGCGGCCATCGCCTGCACGACCTCGGGTGCGCGCTCACCGACCGGTCGATCGACCAGGGGCCAGTTCGTCGGGACGACGAGGAGGTCCGCTCCCCGGAGGGCCAGACCGCGCGGCACCTCGGGGAACTCGAGGTCGTAGCAGACGAGGACGCCGAGCCGGCCGATCGGCGTCTCGACCACCGGCTGGGTCTCGCGGCCGGCCACGAAGACGGTCTGCTCCTCGTCCCACAGGTGCACCTTCCGGTAGACCCCGAGGGTGCCCGATGCGCCGAGGACCAGCGCACTGTTGTGGATCGTCTCGCCATCTCGTTCGCAGAAGCCGACGACCACCACGGTGTCTTCGGGGAGCAGCGACGCCCAGTCGGCGAACACGGGCGCGTCGCTCGGGAGTGCGACCGCGCGGGCCACCTCCGGGCCGTCCAGGTAGTACCCGCTCGTCGCGAGTTCGGGCAGGACGAGGAGCTGCACCCCGTCCGCGACGGCGTCCCGGATGGCCGCCTCGATGGTGCGGAGGTTGCCGGCGAGGTCGCCGAGGACGGGGGCGAGCTCCTGGGCGCGGACCCGGACACTCCGCGCATCGGGGTCGGTGTGGTCGATGGCGCCCGTCGGGTCGGTGCTGGTCATCCAGCGATCATACGAAGCCGCCGCCGACGGGACCATCGTGTTCCCCGATGGCTGGGATCGGGGCATGGCCGATTGTGCCCGTCCGTGGGCGGCGGATACCGTCGTCGGCACGAGCGAGTCCCCGACCCGAGGCAGACCCCGCTGCCCGTCGCACTCCTCGACCGCCCGAGCCCCGGAGGCCAGCCATGGCGACACCCGCCGCATCCTCGTCCACGCCCGGCCCAGCCGCCGGAGCAGGTGACGCCCAGCCGTCCCTCGTCGAGTCCCGCTCCATCGACTGGGTCCCGCTCGACGAGCGCCACGGTCGCCCGCGTTCCTTGTTCTCGCTCTGGTTCATGTCGAACGCGCAGGTCACGACCTTGGCGACCGGCATGCTCGGTGCGGCGCTCGGAGCGAACCTCGCGACGTCCCTCCTCGCGATCGTGCTCGGCGTGGCCGTCGGCACCGTGTTCACGGCCTTCCACTCGGCGCAGGGCCCACAACTCGGCCTCCCGCAGATGATCCAGTCGCGCGCCCAGTTCGGCTACCGCGGCGTCGTCCTCATCTGCGCGATCGTCGTGTTCAGCCTCGTCGGCTTCAACATGTTCAACCAGATGCTCGGTGCGGACGTCCTCACCATGACGACCGGTGTCGACGCCGGCGCGGGCTGGTACGTGCTCATCAGTGGTGTCGCGGTCCTCCTCGCGATCTTCGGCTACTCATGGATCCACCGCACGCAGTCCTGGCTCACCGCGCTCTTCCTCGTCACCTTCGGACTGTTCACCGTCGTCGTCCCCTTCGTCGTGCCACTCCCGGCCGACGCACTGTCCTTCGCGGAATTCAACTGGATCGCGTTCCTCGTGCAGTTCGGCGGTGCAGCGGCCTACGCACTCGGCTGGGCCCCGTACGTCTCCGACTACTCGCGCTACCTCCCGCCGCAGACCAACCCCGGCCGCGCCCTCGCGTACACCTACGGCGGCGTCTTCGTCGGTGCCGTCTGGCTGATGGGCCTCGGCGCGTTCGTCGCCAGCGCGTTCCAGGGCGCCGATCCTCTCGAAGGGGTCCGCGATGCGGCCGACGCGATCCTGCCCGGCTCGGGCACCTGGTTGCTCGTCGCGGCACTGCCCGGGCTGATCAGCGTCATCACGGTCAACATCTACGCCGCCTCGATCGAGACGATCACGATCATCGACTCCATCCGGCCGGTGCGGCCGACGCGCGCCCTGCGGGTCATCACCTGTCTCGCCATCGCCGCGCTCGCGGTGATCGGCTCCGTGCTCAGCACCGGCGAGTTCCTCGCGAACTTCAGCAGCTTCCTCGTCGTCCTGCTCTACGTCCTCGTGCCGTGGACCTCGATCAACCTCGTCGACTACTACCTCGTGCGGAAGGGCCACTACGTGGTCCGCGACATCTTCACCCCGAACGGTGTCTACGGCGCCTGGGGGTGGCGGGGTCTCGTCGCCTACGCGATCGGGATCGTCGCGATGATCCCGTTCGTCGTGACGGTGTGGTTCACCGGTCCGATCGCGCAGGCGCTCGGCGGGGCCGACCTCGCCCTGTTCATCGGCCTCGCCGCGTCCGCGGTCTCGTATGTGCTCCTCTCCCGGTCGCTCGACCTCCGCGGCGAGCGTGCGGCCGCCGAGCGCGACGTCACCGAGACGGGCCACCAGGCCGTCGCGTTCAGCACCCGGCGCCGCTGACGCGCAGGCGGGTGCGCGCCCGCTCCGCGGCACCCGATTACACTCGACGACGTGATCGGATCGGACGGAACGGGCGAGCCCGGCACACCTGAGAGCACCGACGCACCTGACGGCACCGACACCCGCATCGCGGACCCGGCCCCGAAGCACACGCCACTGTGGACCGTCCTGTCCGCCTGGCTGCTGCGCGTCGAACGCTGGCTGCAGTCCCGCGGCGGCTCCCGACTGCGGGGCGTGCTGTGGCAGCTCTGGGGGCTCGTCGCGATCGGCGGGATCCTGCTCCTCGTCGGCCCGGTCATCAACCCGCCCCTGACCCTCGACGACCTCACCGACGAGGCGTCCGACGTCACGGACAGCTGGATCGCCCGCTCCTTCTCCGCCGACTACCACGTCACCACCGACGAGGACGGTCGGCTCGTCACCGACGTCGAGGAACGCATCGACGCCTTCTTCCCGAAGGACCTCGAGGACTCCACCATCGAACGGGTGCTCGCCACCGAGTACGAGGGGCACGCCCTCGACCCGTCCGGCATCACGGTGACCCTCGACGGCGTGCAGCAGGACGTCACCCGGGAGCGGGCGGCGGTCTTCCTGCGACTCGTGGTCGAACCCGGCGAGCGGCTCACGGGAGATCACGACCTCGTCATCCGGTACCGGCTCTCCGACCTCGCCTACGTCACCCAGGACACCGCCACCGGGCAGCCCGTCGACCTGCTCCGGTGGGACGTCTTCGGACCCGACCTGCAGCAGGCCGTCGCGAAACTCGACGTGCGGGTGACCATCCCGCAGGAGCTCGACGACCGGCTCGTCCGGCAGCCGCGGGGCTCCTTCGCCTGGACCCTCGTGGGTGCCGGGCAGTGGCTCACCCCCGAGCCCGACGCGCCACCGGGCGAGGTCGCCTACAGCTTCACGGTCGACGACACGGCCCCGCCCCACTCGCAGGCGCGGTTCACGATGCCGTTCGAGGCGGGCTCGATCAAGATGCCCCCGCAGTCGTGGATCTTCTGGCTGCAGACCTTCGGGCCGGTCCTCCCGATGCTCGTCCTCGCCGCGACGCTCCTCCTGTCGTTCGCCGCCCGGGCCGTCGCGTGGGGCGACGCCCGCGGACGCCCGTGGTACGTCGCCCAGTCGGAACCGCCTGCCGGCATCTCGCCGCACACCGCCGCACACCTCCTCCGGTCGCCCGCGACGATGGAACTCGCCGAACGCCTGAAAGACGCGGCGATCAGTGGAACCAAGCAGCAGGCCAAGCGACAGGCGCGCCTCATCGCGGCGGCGGGTGCCGCCAAGCGGGCCGGTCGTCTGGGCGATCGCCCCCGCGCCCTGCGGCGATACCTCACCGGGCCGGAACGCGCCGGCCAGGTGCGCGAGGGCCTGCGGCGGGTGCCGAAGGGCTTCGTCCGCGACTGGTTCATCGCCGCACCGATCGCGCTGACCCTCCTCCAGTGGGGCATCGTCCGGCAGCTGTCGCATCAGACCGTGCTCGCGGTGGTGTGGTGGCCGCTCGCGTTCGTCGCGCTCTCGACCGTCTTCGCCGTCATCGTCCTCGCGATCGCGCTGACCGCCCGGCCGTTGACCCGCAAGGGTGCGCTCGTGAAGCAGCACCTGCTCGGCATCCGGGTGTTCGCGGAGCGGACGCAGCTGCTCGACCGCACCAGCCTCCGCGACCGGCTCCTGCCCTACGCCGTGCTCGGCGCGCCGCCCCGCGCGACCGGCCGACGGGTGGCCGCACTCATCGCCCCGGAGATCACGATGCCGGCGGCCGCGGCCGCTCGCGCCTCGCGTGCCGACGGATCGGCGACCGGCTTCCTCACCGCGCCGCGCATCGCCGTCCGCGTGCTCGCCCTGCTCCTCGTGGCCGGTGCGATCGTCGCGGTGAACATCCTCCCCGCCCCCTCGACGGAGTCCGAGACACCCCGTTCGTACACCGGTGACCTCGCCGGATCGACCCTCACGCGGCTCGCCTCGGCCGAGTTCGACGCGGTCCTGGAGCAGACCGACCGCGACGGCGCCCGGCTGCGCACGACCGAACGGCTCGGCGTCGACTTCTCCGACGAGGGTGCGGTGCCCGGACAGGTGGTCCGCGAGTGGCCCGCCGTCGTCGACGGGCAGGACCTGGGGCTCGCGGTGGACTCCGTCACGATCGACGGCGAGGATGCACCCTTCACGACGGAACGGGAGGACGGACGACTGCTGCTCCGCACGACGTTCGGCGAGGTGCTCACCGGTCTGCACGACGTCGTCATCCGGACGACCGCCACGAGGCCCGCGGTCGCTGCGTCCATCGACGGCCGCGACGTCGACCGGATCCACTGGGTCGCCCTCCTCGACGGCTGGTCGAGCAGTACCGGGTTCGACGAGGACGACCCGCCGGAACCGTTCCGGTTCAGCTTCACCGCCGACGACGCGTTCCTCGACGATGCCGTCAGCGCCGGCTGGACCCCGCCCGAGGCCGCGGCCTGGCGACCCGCGGCGGCCGAGGACGGATCCGGGCAGGAGACGGCAACGCTCGACCTCGCGCCTGACGACGGCAGGTGGCCGCTCGACGCCCGCTACGACGACCTCGGCGTGGCCCTCGACCTCCCCGCCGGCACGGTCGCCGGTACCGACGCCGGCGCTGCGGCCTGGGCCCGGACGGCGACGCTGGCACCCGGGCTCCTCACCCTCCTCTTCGCCGGTGTCTCGATCCTCGGCTGCGCGATCGGCGCGATCGGTACCGTCCGAGGGCGTGGTCGGGTGCGGGAGCCGGGGCTGCTCCGTGACGCGGTGCGGTGGCTGACCCCGGCGGCGCTCGTCGCCGCGATGGTGCTCGGCATCCGTGAGCTGGACGCCATCGACGGTGACGACCCCTTCGGCGGCCTCCTGCTCGGCGCCCTCGTCGCCGACGTCGTGGCGATCCTCGCCTGGTACTTCCTCGCCCTGCGGGGAGGGAAGCGCGCCTAACCGACGAGCGTCGCAGGCCGCGGAATAGCATCGTCGGATGTCGACCACCGCACCTCCCGAGATCCTGCGCCTCACGGCCTTCGCCGCCGAACCGGGTGGTGGGAATCCTGCCGGAATCGTCCTCGACGCCTCACAGCTGTCGGACGCCGAGATGCAGGAGATCGCCACCGAGGTCGCGTACCCCGAGACGGCGTTCGTCGTCGACACAGGTGTCGACGGCGACGACCGCCACGTACGGCTGCGCTACTTCTCCCCCGGTGCTGAAGTGCCGTTCTGTGGCCACGCCACCATCGCGACGGCCGTCGTGCTCGCCGAACGCCGAGGTGTCGGTCGGTTCACGCTCGAGACGAACGTCGGACCCCTCGTCGTCGAGACGACGAACGACCCCGAGACCCGCTCGATCACCGCGTCCTTCACGAGCGTGGAGCCGACCGTGCGTGATCTCGACCCGGAGGTAGCCGACCGGCTGCTGTCGATCCTCGGGCTCGAGCGGTCGGACCTCGACGAGCGGTGGCCGCTCCGCGAGTCGTTCGCCGGGAATCGGCACCCGGTCGTCGCGGTCCGCGAGCAGGACGTCTTCGACGGCTTCACCTTCGACCCGGCCGCGCTGCGCGGGCTGATGGACCAGCAGGGGTGGGCCGGCACCGCGACGGTCGTGCACAGCCACGGCTTCGACGACCGCGGCATCCTGCACGTGGAGGCCCGAAACCTCTTCCCCGTCGGGGACATCACCGAGGATCCGGCCACCGGTTCCGCGGCTGCTTCCCTCGGCGGCTACCTGCGTGCGCTCGGTCTCCTCACCCCTCCGGCTCGGATCCTCGTCCGGCAGGGCCACCATGTCGGCGCGCCCAGTCTGCTGACGGTCGACGTGCCGGCGACCGGCGGCATCACCGTCTCGGGGACGGCGAGCCCGATCGGGTGAACGTGACCACCGGGTAGCCGCGCTCGGCGTCCAGCGTCACCTCGGCCGCGACGCCGTAGACGT
The DNA here is from genome assembly GCF_001423185.1 of Plantibacter sp. Leaf314. Lineage (NCBI taxonomy): Bacteria > Bacillati > Actinomycetota > Actinomycetes > Micrococcales > Microbacteriaceae > Plantibacter > Plantibacter sp. Leaf314. The sequence goes on from NZ_LMOB01000001.1 coordinate 1,948,690, forward strand.
CGGCGATGAGGTCCGCCGTGAGCACCTCGCTCGGTGCGCCGGCGGCGACCACCCGACCGCCCCGCAGCACGACCACGCTGTCGCAGTACATCGCGGCCAGGTTGAGGTCGTGGATGGCGATCACGGTGGTCAGCGGGAGCGCGCAGACGAGGTCGAGGAGCTCCAGCTGGTGTCGGATGTCGAGGTGGTTCGTCGGCTCGTCGAGGAGCAGCTCGCGTGGTTCCTGGGCGAGGGCCCGTGCGATCTGCGCGCGTTGACGCTCGCCGCCGGAGAGGGTGTGCCAGAGGCGCCCGGCCTGGTCGAGCAGCCCGACATGCGCGAGCGCACGCTCCACGGCGACGTCGTCGGCCGCGGTCTCGCCGCCGAGTCCCGAGCGGTGCGGGATCCGTCCGAGCCGGGCGATGTCGCGCACGGTGATGTCGACGTCGGTCTCGGCGTGCTGGGTCACCGAGGCCACCGAACGCGCGATGCGCCGCCGCCCGACCGAGGCGAGGTCGACGCCGTCGAGCGTCACGAGTCCGGCGGTCGGCTTCACGAGGCCGTGGAGCACCCGCAGGAGGGACGACTTTCCCGAGCCGTTCGGGCCGAGGAGACCGACGGTCTGTCCCGGTTCGGGGTGCAGGGTGACGCCGTCGACGACGAGCGCACCGCCGCGGTTCCAGGTCACGTTCTCCGCGTGCAGCGTCATCCCCGCTTCCTCCTCCGCGCAAGCAGCGCGATGAACACGGGCACCCCGACGAGTGCCGTCCCCACGCCCACCGGCAGCGGTGTCGGCGAGAACGCGACCCGCGAGCCGGCGTCAACCCACACCATGAAGATGGCGCCGATGATCGCGGTCGCCGGGATGAGCCGACCGTGCCGCGGTCCGACGAGCAGGCGGGCGGCGTGCGGGAGGACGAGGCCGACGAAGCCGATCGCCCCGGCGACGCTCACCAGGGTCGCCGTCATGAGGGCGGTGGCGATGAGGAGGACCGCCCGCGTCCGCCCCACGTGGATGCCGAGGGACGCGGCGACGTCTTCACCGAATGCGAAGGCGTCGAGCGCGTGGGCGTACCGCAGGCACAGCAGGGAGCCGGCGACGACGACGATCGCGCACAGGATCACGTCGTCCCAGCGCACGCCCTCGAGTGAGCCGAGCAGCCAGAACATCACGCCGCGGGTCTCGTCGGAGTCGGCGAACGCGAAGATGACGAGCGACGTCAGCGCCGAGAACAGCTGGGTGCTGGCCACTCCGGCGAGCACGACCCGATCGGTGCCGCCGCCCGACAGCCGGGCCAGCAGGAGCACGAGTCCGAACGCGACGAGGGCTCCGATGAACGCGCCACCCGAGAGCCCGATCGACACCCCGCCGAGTCCGAGGATCCCGATGGCGACCGCGCCGGTCGATGCACCGGAGGAGATGCCGAGGATGAACGGGTCGGCGAGGGGGTTCCGGAGCAGCGACTGCATGATGACGCCGCAGAGCCCGAGTCCGGCTCCGCACGCGGCGGCGACGAACGCCCTGGGCAGGCGCTCCTCCCACACGATCGCGTCCTTCGACAGTTTCACCGGGATGTCGGTGACGCCGAGGTGGTTCGTGACGATGTCGCGCACGTTGACGAGCAGGATGTCGGCCGGGCCGAGGGTGATGGCCGCCCCCACCGAGATGAGCAGCAGCAGCACGCCGGCGAGGACGAGGACCGCGGCGATCACCGCCCGGCGGGCTCGGGGTGCAGGCCGCCGGGCGGTGTCGACGCGGGTCGCTGTATCCGGATTCGTCACCGTGTGGGGGTTCAGAGCTCGTCCTCGTGCTCGACCCACCACGCCTTGATCTTCTCGAGGCCGTCGACGAAGCGGATGGACGGGTTCAACTCGGCACCGTGGAGGGCGATGTACCGCTGGTTGCGGACCGCGTCGATGGTCTTCGTGAGTGGGTCGGACTCGAGGAACGCGATCTTGTCGGCGAGGCGGTCGCCGGGGAACCGGTCGCGTTGCAGGTCGCCGAGGACGAGCACCTTCGGGTCGCGGTCGACGAGGTCCTCCCAGGTGGTCGCCGGCCAGTCGTCGGTGGCTTCGGTGAAGACGTTCTCGAGGCCCGTGGTCGAGGCGAGGAGCGCGGCCGAGCCGAGTCCGCCGCCGACGTAGGGCGTCTTCGTGTCGGCGAACCAGAACGCGACGGTCGTGCCGTCGAAGTCGACACCCTCGGTCGCCTTCGCGGCCCTGGCCTGCAGATCGGCGACGAGTGTTGCTGCGCGGTCGGACACGTCGAAGACCTCGCCCATCTCGGTGATCTCCTGGTACAGCGCGTCGATGGTGAGCGGCGTCGTACGAGTGCCGCCGCCGTTGATGCTCGTGCCGTTGTCGCAGTCGGTGGGCGAAAGGTAGCTGGGGACACCGGTCTCGGCGAAGCGGTCGCGTGGGGCGACGCCGCCCTCGTTGAAGTGGCGGCCGAAGGAGGCGGTGACGAAGTCCGGGTCGGCTCCGAGGACGACCTCGTAGGTGGGGGCGTTGTCGGCCAGGCGTGGGACGTCGGCGTTGGCGGCGGCGAGGGTGTCGAGGACGGGGTCCGTCCAGGAGGCGGTGCCGACGATGCGGTCCTCGAGGCCGAGGGAGAGCAGGATCTCGGTCGAGTTCTGGTCGAGGGAGACGACCCGCTGTGGTGCGGCGTCGATGGTGACCTCGGTTCCGCAGTTGTCGAGCGTGAGCGGGTACTCGGTCGCGCCCTGCCCTGCGGCGGCGGTCGACGCCGGTTCGACGGCTTCGGAGGCGCCACAGGCGGAGAGTCCGAGGGCGAGGACGGCTGCGAGGGCGAGACTGCTGGCGGCGCGCTGGTGCACGTCGACTCCTTCGTTCAGGGCGGGGACCTAGGAAGGATAGCCTTACCTGACTGGTGGGGGCGAATCGGCCCTGTACGGTCCTCCGAGCACCCGACTGAGCGGGTCGACGACCCCCGGGCTGATGCCCAGCACTGACCGCTCCTCCAGATACGCTCGCGGCATGACCCAGGCACGTTGGCAGAAGCTCACTGAATGGCCTCTCGTGATCGCTGCGGTCGTCTTCCTCGCGGCGTACTCGTACGAGGTGATCGCCGAACCCGGCGGAAGCGTCGCCGAGGTCATCATTGCGGCGACGTGGGTGGTCTTCGTGGCCGACTACGCGGTCAATCTGGTGCTCGCGAGACCACGATGGCGATGGTTCTCCACACACCTTCTCGACCTCGCGATCGTCGTCCTCCCGATGCTCCGGCCGTTGCGCCTGCTCCGGCTCGTCACGCTCCTGGCGATACTGAACCGGACCGCCGGCGCCGCCTTCCGAGGACGGGTCATCATCTATGCCGCGGGCGCGTCCACCCTCCTGGTGTACGTCGCAGGTCTTGCGGTCCTTGATGCCGAACGCGGCGGTGACGGCTCGATCCAGACACTCGGCCAAGCCCTCTGGTGGGCATTCGTGACCATCACCACCGTCGGCTACGGCGACTATTTTCCCGTGACGTACACCGGACAGTTGGTTGCCGTCGGAGTCATGATCGGCGGGATCGCCCTCATCGGTGTCGTCACTGCCACCCTCGCCTCATGGATCGTCGAGCGCGTCGAGCAGAAGGAGGCCGCATCCGAAGCGATCACCAGTGCGCACATCGAAGCACTCACGACCGAGATCGCGTCGCTTCGGCAGCTCATCGAAGGGACAGTGAGCGAGACGCTTCCGGACGACGCATCATCGAAGTAATTGCAGACCCACTACATTCCTTCTGAGAGCGCGCAGCATGAAGAGCCCAGAGCAACGTGAAGAGTGGCGCCGCCAAGCGCGCGAGCCAGACCCCAGCGTCCGCTGGAACCTGACATCCCGCGAGAATCTCCCCGAAGAGATCTTCGCCATCCTCACCGCGGACGATGACTTCATGGTTGCGTCAGGTGTGGCCCACAACTACACCGCTCCCGCATGGGTGCTCGACGAGTTATACACACGCGCAGGTCTCCACGAGATCGCTGCCACGAACCCGAACGCACGGCCCGAGCTCAAAGACCAAGCCCCCATCGGTTCGTTCAGTCGAAACTCGATCGACCGGTACCTCGAGCAACGCAACGCCTCGCTCGCTCGTCGACGCCAACTCACTAGCTTGTACGAGCACGGCGTTCATCCCGGCGGCCCGCTCCTTGGGACGGTCTGGGCCTCGATTCATGGGCAATCCGTTTTCTCAGAAGACTGATACCGGCACCCTGCCCAATGGCGTGAGTCATCGGGCACATCTGAGACGTGTCGGAAAAAGCAACAGGTTTACAAGACACACGGGGCGTCGATGACTGCGGCGAGCTCAAGTGCAGAAAGCTACAGATCTCAGCGGTGGTCACTTGTCTCAAAAACTTGTCTCAACTCTTGGTGTGTCTCATCGAGACTCGCACCGATTTCTGAGACAGGCTGACGCCATGAGGCAGATCGGGTACACCAGAGTCAGCACGGCCGGCCAGGGCGCGCAGCTGCAGCTCGACGCGCTCATCGATGCCGGCGTCCAGAAACGTGACGTGTTCGCGGACGTGACCTCTGGCAGCAAGACCGCAATCGAGCGTCCGGGCATGACGAAACTGCTCGAGTACGCCGAAGCAGGCGACACCGTGATTGTTTGGCGCATCGACCGCCTAGGCCGATCTCTCATCGACGTCCTCAACACCGTCGAGCTCCTGCGCGGCCGCGGCGTCCACGTACGATCACTCTCCGATGGAATCGACCCCGCGACGTCGACGGGCCGACTGATGCTCCATATGCTCGCCACGCTGGCCGAGTATGAGCGCGAGCTGATCGTCGAGCGCGTGAACGCGGGCATCGCCGCGGCGCGCGAATCGGGCACCCGATTCGGACGCCCGCCGGTGAACCCTGATGTGATCGCCGAGAAACTCGCGATCGTTGCCGAAGCCCGCAGCCGCGGCCGGACCGCCGCAGAGGCGGCCTCTCTCGTGGGCTGGAGCCGAGCGACGCTCTACAGACATCAGGTCGGCTTCAGAAACGAAACTGCTCACTCTGCTGAGGCTTCGAGTGGCTCGGGTTTCCGCGACTAGTTCTAGCATCCGACGCACGCAGGACGCCCTACCGGCTGGGGCCGCTCGGAAGGTACCGAATCCTGCAGTCCTCGCTCGCGCTCATGGCACCACCGTCCTGTGCTGAATATCGCCTACCAAAGCGATGGCCACACCCTTTCGCGCGACCACGACAGGCCGGCGCCGCAAACAGGAATGCTGCTTTCGCAGATGACGTGCTTTTTTGAGAGCCGCAGGGAAGAATCGACATCATGAGCGTTATCTATCGGTCCCTATGGTCAGACCAAATCGAATCAGATCGGGGAACTGGCGTTAGTCGGCTCAAGCTCCGTGTTGCAGCCTGGACCCAGGAGCGGACTTCACCAGCAGAAATCCCGGAGGGGCAAAGCTCGTACGAGGTCTCTCAGGGGAGACAGCGGTCGGTTTTTCTAAGATCCTTCGCCGACGACTCATTCGAATTGACAGCGACCGACCATATTCCGACCGACCCCACGGAGTGGATAACGACCGTTCGAGTTGTTCGAGATGGCAGCAGCGTTCATACATCTGTCGAGCTGAGCATGTCATCCGACGATCTCGCCCTGAGGGTGTCGGTTGGCAGACCCCGGATCGTTCATGAATTGCTGGACGCATCGAAAAGACCCCACCTGGGAGCGAGTCGCATTTTGCAGGAGCACCTCTCGGTTCCAGAGAACGGGATTGGGATCCTCACGGATTTGCTTGCGAACCAAGATCGCACGCTTCCGGTCATCGTTTGCGCCGAACCGGCCCATTCGAAGGACGATACGTGGCTGCTTCTCGCAGCGAAGATCGCCGCACGAGCCGAAGGTATCGCAACCGTGGTAACCATCAGTGACAGCGCCGCAGCAGCGTTCAAGAGCGAGTTCGGCTCTCTCGCAATTTGGGATGGAGGTGTACGTATCTACGCCCCCGGCTCGGTGACCAAGGAGTCGGAAGGTTGGCGACACCGCTACTACGTTAGGTCCCGAGTGGAGTCGGCCAAGCAGCAGACCATCGATCGCATCGTCTACTCCGTCGCACAGCTGTCAGCTAGACGTCGTGTACCCGAGGTGTTCCGGATCTTCGGACATCAGTCGGAGGTACCGTCGGGCACACCGGACGGGATGGTGCCTGAGAGCGAGCTGCTCAGCGCGCAGGAACGGTGGGAATTTGACCTCGAAGTTGCCAGGGACGAGCAGAGTGCGCTCGAGCGCGAACTCTCCAGTGCCAATGGTCACCTAGCGCGCCTAAAGGCCGCCCTCATTGACGGAGGCCACGCCGATTTGCTCTGGGGAACCGAGCATGAAGAGTTGACCTCGATTCCAGACTCCGTCCAGTACACGTCCGAAGCGGCGATGGCAGCTCAGGCCTACTTGTCTGAGTGGCTTACTCTGCCTGACTCGGCAATCCGCGAGCTTGAGGACGTGGACAGCGCCCCGGAAGCCTACAACTGGGGAAACAAGACCTGGCGTGGACTCCGCGCTCTGGCCGCGTACGCTGAGGACCGTGCTGGCGGTTGGGACAAGGGTGGATTCTGGGAGTGGTGCGCGTCGGGGCCACTGCTCGGCTGGCCGGCGACAACCAAAAAGCTGTCTATGACTGAGAGCGAGTCCGTTCAGAACAGTGACAAATTGAAGCGCGCACGCATTTTCAAGATTGATCGTGCCGTCCATGGATCCGGCGAGCTAAAGATGCTCGCCCATCTGAAGATCTCGGAAGGTGGGGGAAGTTTGGCACCCAGAGTGTACTTCCACGACGATACCGGTGGGCCCACGAAGAAGGTTCATATCGGACTCGTCGGTCCGCACTATCTTGTCCCGAACAAATCAACCAACTGACGCCAGTTCGGTAGTCGGCGCTTGCACATGGCCAAAGCGAAGATGCAGGCGAATGCGTCAGCGAGCATGGGGTGGGGTCGGCGAACTGACGGCACGCAACAACATTCGTTCGAGTGTTCGACCTCCGGAGGCTAGGAGCCAGCACCCGTCACAAGAATGATGCCGGCCTCATCACGCTCGGGTGAAATCAGCGACCGTTCCACGTAGGTCGCGCACCGGGATTCTCTAGTGCCTTCATCAGACATGATTTCGTGGCGACCTGGGGCCCTGCGGGGCCTGCAACGTTTCAGCTCCGATGCGGTCATGACGTCCGTTCACGTTTCCGCGACCGCCGAATGGTTTCGACACGAGCGGGACGTCAGATAACTCTTGCGCGATGTCGGTGGTCGGTGGTGTGATCGACACCGTCGGTGCAGTTCTGACGTACAAGAGGAGTGATCATGAGAACGGGATTCGTTCGCGTCCGTCACGCTTCGCCTCCGGTTCCGAGCGGTTGCCGCTGGTGTGGCCGAGAGCGAGGCAGCCATGGTTTGTACTTCACCCGGTCGGTCGGAAACCACTTCTTCATTGAGCCGACGTCGCAGCAGCGTCTGGCACGGATGCGGGCTAGGCGGGCTACTTCGCGAGGCTGACGAGCGCGTCGAACTTATCCCGCAAGTCCAGCGGGACGTCGTCCGATGTTTTCAGGCTCAGTGCCAAGCCGACGAGCATGTCTGGCTTCCCTGAAGGCGCGGTCGCCTCGTCAGTACCAGTGCGAACCATCTGCAGGATGTCCTGGCTGAACTTGCCTACTCGGTGTGCGTTGAAGTCATCGGCCATCCACGTGCGAGTGGGCGCGTCAGCACGTGGCCAAGAGTCGTTTGCCGCTGCAGCCCACTGTTCGTCCGAGAAGATTTCCTCAATCTCGGCCGGATCACCGAGATAGAAGCACTGCCTCTCCGGGTCGAGTCCGGCGCGGCGGAGCTTATTCGGACTGAACACGTGCTTCGCGTTGGTCCGAGAGTCCTCGTCCACGAGGAACACGACGTTGCGATCGTGGCTGTGGAGAAATTCAGCGAAGTACCGGGCTCCTTCATTGTTACTGCATGGCCAGATCGCGATACCGCAGGACTCGAGGTGGCGACCGGTGGCGAGCTTGAATAGGACTGGGAGCGCCCGCGCCTCGGAGGCGCCCTCTACTCCGACGAACAGTCGCTCGTGGAGGAGGACCGTATTGCGAAGCCCCACGCTCGCAGCTATCGCCCCGAGATGCGACCCAACTGCAGAATCATCGGCGAGGCGTTCGATCACCGTCCGGTGGTCTTCATGTCGGACGTGCACGACGTCGCTGATGTCGGTGCCGTCGATCAGATTCATAGAGTGGGAGGCGATGACGACGGTCACCTTCTCGTTCTTGGTTTGTTCGTGAATGAGGGCCATCAATTCGCGCTGGTGCCCGTAGTCGAGGTGAGTGTCAGGCTCGTCATACAGCAGCACCACGTCGTCCCCAGACTCGGCGAGGAGCGTCGCGTTGTACTCCCAGATCGCCAACGCAACACGCCGCGCCCGCCCGGCACCGGAGAGCTGCAAGTTGATGTCCTCGCCGGCTTGATTGGTGACGGTGATGTCGGTCGACTTCAGGCCGTTGGCGCTGGTGAAACTGACCGTCGGCCTGATCTGCACGTCCCCGATGTCTCGGACCTTCTCCATGATGTGCTGCCGGATTGTGTCTGCGTCTTCGACCAGGCGTGTCTCGAGGTCTGCTTCGATTGTGCGGACGTTGCCTCTAAGGTCGTCGGATTCGAGGTGTTGCCGATAGGCGGTCGTCAGAGTGTCTTTAATCGCCACCTCGGCGTCGACTGCGCTAGTTGCGTCGAAACGACGCCCTGCTGGCAACGCTTTACCGAGGGCAGGAGTCGCGTTCACCCATTCCGTAGTCTGTGGCGCGGCAGCAGCGGCAGCTTCCAACCTTTCGAGAAGTTCCGCTTTTTTGCCCTTTGATGTGTCCAGGTCGAGCGTCTTCAACCGGTCCTCGAGCTGAGCTACTCCGAGCGTCTCCAAATCACGCAGTCGCGTGTCGGTCGGTACTGAACACTGCACCTCTAGCACTGCTTTCGCTTCGGCTCGAACTATGCGACGAACCTGCAATGACGAAGCACCGAATGTGGTCGCCTCATCCTTATCGAGCATGAACTCGCCTGCGACCCAGGTTTCCGGAACGCGTTCGATACCACCGTCTGACGCAGATCTGAACGTCTCGTCGGCGATGCTCAAGTAGGTGCGATCCGATTCAGTGAGTGTATAGCCGTCGAGGAGGAACAGAATCGCGTGGATGATTGCAGACTTGCCCGCATCGTTGTGTCCAGCGAGCACGGTCGGAGATCCGAGCTCAAGCTCGGAAAGCTCCCGGATCGATCGGAACCCCGCAACAGAAACACTCCGCAACCGCACGTTACTCCCCCCATCCGACGACAATACTCCCGAGTCTACGAGCACCAGCGCGGCAGCCGACACACCCCGTTCGGGTGCGAACTCCTCGGTTATCCGTAGAGTCCCGCTCGGAGCTCGGCGGAACCTATGGCGATAGATTCCACTCAAGGCCTTTCCTTCGATCGGCTTAGCGATTGTCGGCATGCCGCCGCGTAGCACTCTGTTCTATCGATTCTCCGACTGCTGGCGGATGCGGTGGGAAGTACCACCGCTAGCGATTGGCCGGATTGACAAATCTGGCGATTCTAAGCGATCGCGCCGCTCTCGCTCCCAGCAGCACCCTTGCGGGTAACTAAGTCGGGCAGGGTATACGGGCATCCCGGCAATGGCGCGACGGCGACTCGAAGCTGGCGACGGTAGCGCCCGGTGACCGACCTGCTAGCGGGCTGCCGGGTTCTCGCCTAATGCAGAGGCAGGCTCGGCTCGAATCACAACTGTGCAGCCATCCACTCGTGTGGTGCTATCGAATGTCGGTACCCGTATGTACTGTTAGATCCCCGAAGCAGGGCCATCTCGAGATCCGGGGTGGAGAGCAGCCGTCGAATGCGCAGCCAGGATGACAGTGCACTCGCTCTTCCCATAAAAGGCGACACGTCAGCTGCTTCGGTCCGCACGGGGGAGCGGCGCACCATGACGACACAGTTGACGAAGAAGCCCATCGAGGTCACGGAACGCGACACCGCAGTGCTTCGGAAGGATGTACCGGAGAGCACACGGCTGCGCCTTTGGGCCAAAGCGGCGGGACGGTGCGTACTCTGTGCAACCTATCTCTTGGACGCCGCCGATTGGTCCTGGCACGCGATCCCCCACGGGCAGATCGCACACATCGTTGGAGCAGGATCGGGCAAGGAGTCCCCTCGAGGCGATTCTGCGCTGGCCGCCGATGAGCGCGCGGACGAAGAGAATCTGATGCTCCTCTGCTACTCGTGCCACAAGAGGATCGACGACAAGGCCTACCGCGACCAGTACACGGTTCAATTCCTGACCGCCAAGAAGCTGCTCCATGAGAAGCGGGTGCGGCAAGTCACCGACTTCGCAACGCTGCGGCCGACATCCGTCGTGACGGTGAGCGCCGACGTCCGCGGGACAAGAGCACCGATATCGCTCCCGCAGGTTGCGGAAGCGCTACGTCACGACGGCTACACGGGCATGGGGGAAGACACACGCAATGGGGCGTTCACCATCCACCTCCCCGGGAATGACAACGACGGATGGGCGTGGGACGCCCATCGCTCGGAGATCGACCGGTTCGCGGCTCGCATCGCGGAGGCGGTGACCGCCGGCGACGTCGAGTCGCTCAGCGTTTTCGCTCTCGCCCCCATCCCGTCGCTCGTCTACCTGGGCTCCAAGCTCGACGACAAGACGGAGACGCGGCTCTTCGCTCGGAAGCGCACCGATGAGGTGACCGCCTGGGCATGGAGTCATGGAGACGGTAACGTCCCCGCATTCGACACCGTCATGTGTGCCGGCGACTCGAACGAGGCCGCAATTCTCGTCGAGCTGAGCGCACCTGTGAGAGAAGAGCGTCTTCCCGATGGCCTGAGGAATCTCCCCAGGGTCACCATCACGCCGAGGGGCCAGCCGCCGCGTCCGGACCTGCTGGGCAGCCGCGCGGCCCTGGAGTTGTTCGCGCTCGCATGGAGGGACGCACTCGCGCGCATCGAAAGCGAGCTTCCGATTGTGCGCGTCCTGCACCTGGTCGCCGCCGTACCCGCGCCGGCGGCCATCACGATGGGCCGGCATCGGATGCGCGCGGCGCAGCCGAACATCGTCGTCTACCAGCTTCGAACCGAGGCATACGAGGCGGCGATGGAGGTCGGCGAATGACCCCGCGCATCAAGGAGTTCAACCTCTTCCTCCGCGACTACGTCAACCTCAACCAGACTCGTCTCGACCTCCTCCACACCCGAACGTCCTCACTGGACACGGCGCTGGAGGAGAGCGCGCTGCTCGAGGACAAGCTCGACGGAAGCCTCATCCCGCAGGGCTCGTTCGCTCACGGCACCATCATCAAGCCGCTCTCCGGCAACGACTTCGACGCCGACGTCCTCCTGCCGATGGTCGAGCAGGTGGACTGGGAACCGAAGAAGTACACCGTCGAACTCAAGAAAGCGCTCGATGCGGTGCCGCGCTACGCCGACAAGACCGTTCTCGGCAAGCGATGCGTGACGATCCAGTTCGCGAACAGTTTCCACATCGACGTCGTACCGTTCGTGGAGCGCGCCGACGGCAAGACGTACATCACTCACCGCACGAAGAACGAGTACCTGCTTCAGGATCCGACGGAGTTCACCCGCTGGCTCAAGGAGCAGAACAGCACGACCAACGGCCATCTCATTCGCGTCATTCGCCTTGCAAAGTGGCTTCGCGACCGCAGTTCTATCGACTGCCCCTCCGTTGTGCTTGGTGCACTGCTGGCCGAGCGGGTGAAGAGCTTCGCAGGAGTCGATGATTACGGCAACGTCGCGACGACCTTTACTGCCCTTCTTGAAGACCTCCGCGACTACCTCGACACGCACGCCGCCCCGCCGTGGGTGGATGACCGCATCGGCCAGAACCTCGCGGACCGTCTCACCCAGACAGGGTTCGACAACCTCAAGAGCCAGCTGAGGAGGTGGGCGCGGCTCGCTCGCGAAGCCCTCGACGCTGAAGCATCCGACAGCGTCGAGAAGTGGCAGAAGCTGTTCGGGGTCTCGTTCAGTGCGAGCACGACATCGTCTCTCGCCCTGTCCGCCTCGGCCGCCACAGCCACTCTGCCCACGTACGAGCATCAGATGGTTCCTGGAGAGAAATCGCTGACCGAGCAGTACGGCTTCCCGGAGCGGCAGGATCCCACGTCGACGTTCCGAATCGTCGGGAAGATGTCGCCGACAAAGAGGGGCCGGGGTCGTTTCCGTCCACTGGCGACGAATGGAAACCTTGTCCCCATCGGCCGGGCCCTCGAGTTCCAGATCACGGACTGCACGGTGGACGGCCCCTACGACGTGTACTGGAAGGTGCGCAATGCCGGACCTGAGGCTGCCAGCAAGAAGGCCTTCCGTGGCGAGATCCTCAAGCGCGGCGAGCTCATCAGTGAGACCAGCGACTTCCCTGGCGCTCACTGGGTGCAGGCGTGGATCGTGAAGGACGGAGTCGCCGTCGCCACCGCCACGCAGGACGTCATCATCATGTCGCGGTGACCCGAGGCAGCGCCTGTGGCACGTGTTGCGCACTGAACTGGCGCTCATTGACAACTACTCGGAGCGCATCGATGAAGCCATCCAAGAGCACACGCTTCTGCGACTTGCATCGCAGCACACGCTGGTCTCGACACGATTCGCAGGCGACGCAGTCGCGGTCGGCGCCAGAACTTTTCCCCTCGAGGCACTCATCCGAACTGGTTGGACGGTCCGCCCGTAACCCTAAGTCTGGCGATCCGACCCGTCATTGACGGTGGGTCGGTGTGACCCCTCCTGAGGCTGCACCGGGTGGAACAGGTGTCCGCGTCTCGAGCAGCAACTGGCCTCGCTCGAAAAGTAGAACGTGGCACCGACACCGTTAAGGTCGGACGAGGAACTGACTACCGAAACGACCCTCCCGCGCGGTGGGGCGCCTAGCTATGCGCGGCGAATTCATGGGAACAAGAGCGGCTGCTCAGAGCAGACCAGAAATTATCCGAAAATATACAAAATTTCGCCCTTGCCGCTCTCTGCCCAGCGTCAATGAAGTTCGCCATCCTCGTGATTCCGCCCGCTGGAGCGACGCGCGTCAGATGCGGACGAGCGCTCGGGTTGGGGGTGCGAAGTACAGGTATGGACGCCGACCCTCGCCCCGCCTTCGCCATCTTCGAACGGTCACTGCCCATCCCCCCCGCGTCGATGCATCAGGAGACCGGAGCGCCGCCGGCACCCACCCCTCACCGCGGGTCGACGAGCCCCGCGCGGATGCCCCACAGCACGGCCTGCAACCGGTCGCGCGCGCCGGTCTTCTGCAGCAGACCGGCCAGGTGGTACTTCACCGTGGTGGGTTCGACGAAGAGCCGGTCGGCGATCTCCGCGTTGGACAGGCCCTCCGCCAGCAGGTGGAGCACGTCGAACTCGCGGTCGGTGAGCGGTGACTCGGCCGGAGACGTCGCAACCGGCACGGTCGTGCTGCGGCGCTCCGAGAACTCGCGGAGGATGCGTCGGGTCAAGCGTTGATCGAGCGTGCCCTCCCCCGCTGCGATGGACCGGATCGCCGCGAGCAAGGTCGCCTCGTCCGCACCCTTCAGCAGGAAGCCCGCCGCCCCGGCTTCGAGCGCGGCGAACACGTCCGCGTCGACGTCGAACGTCGTGAGGATGAGGACGTCGGCGTCGAGCTCCGGGTCGGCCGTGATCGTGCGGGTCGCCGCGATCCCGTCCGTGCCCGGCATCCGGATGTCCATGCAGATCAGGTCCGGACGCAGCTCCCTCGCCAACCGCACCGCGTCGGCGCCGTCGATCGCCTCACCGACGACCTCGATGTCGGGCTCGGCACCGAGGATCACCGAGAGGCCGGCACGGACGACGGCCTGGTCGTCGGCGATGAGGAGGCGGATCATGTGTCACTCCGGGGCTGGTCGGGACGCTGTTCGTCGGGGATGGTCAGGCGGTTGCGCCACCCGCCGTCGTCCGTCGGCGCCGAGGTCAGTCGCGCCCCGATGAGCTCGGCCCGCTCGCGCATGCCCCACAGGCCGTACCCGTCACGGGACGGCGACGCAGGCCGCTGCGACGATGGGGCGTTCGTCACGGTGAGCTCGATCGCGTCCGCCTCGAACCGCACCAGGACGTGAGCAGTGGCTCCGGGAGCATGCCGGGCGGCGTTCGCCAGCGACTCCTGAACGGTCCGGTACGCGGCCGTCTCCGCGAGCGGACCCAGCACGCGAGGCTCACCGGTCACGGTGTACGCGACGTGCTGCCCCCGTGACCGCGCCGCCTCGACGAGCTCCGGGATCGCCGCGATCGTCGGGATGGTCGCCGGCCCGAGGGTCGATCCGTCGCCCCCGCCCTCGGAGTCCGCGTCGTCGCTGCGCAGCAGGCCGACCGTCCGCCGCAGGTCGACGAGGGTGGTGCGGGCGTCGGACTGCACCGTCTGGAGCATCGCTCGAGCACGTTCCGGGTCGCGCTCCATCAGCGCGGTCGCCGCCTGGGCACTGACGATGATCCCCGACAGGTGGTGCCCGGCGATGTCGTGCAGTTCTCGAGCGAGGGCGGTGCGTTCCGAGCGGAGGTCGTTCAGGGCACTGATCCGGCGCTCGTTCTCAGCCATGCGCGCCTGGTCCTCGATCGCCGACAGCAACCGCTCGCGACCCCTGGTGTACTCGGCGACGCCGGCCGGGAGCACGTACTGCAACACGATGCGCGCGACGGCTGCGAAGACGAGGAGGAGCGGCTGCTCGGACGACCCGAAGGCCATGGCGATGCCGCCGACGACCGTCGTGGCCACCGCGCCTGTCACCAGCGCGGTCGTCACCGTCCGACGCTCCTCGTGACGGGCGAGCGCATAGGTGGCGAGGATCACGCCGAACGAGCCGATCCCGAGTTCGCCACCACTGGACCCGAGGATCACGAGGTCGAGCAGGACCGCCGCGCCGAACACCGCGACGGGGTGCCGACGCCGGAAGAGCAGGGCGACGGCCTGGAGCACGACCAGCGCCGCGTGCGCCCACGGCGACACCTGTCCGGGCACGGCGTGCAGCTCGTCGACCCACGGGACGACCCCGAGGTACACCACCGCACCGGCGAGGACCAGGACCGGCGGGAGCGCCGCGCGCAGCCGGGCCGCGACAGGTGCGGGCCGAGCGGACGAGGTCATGGGTCGAGTCAACCACGCCGAGCGCCGACCCCGGAGGGGGTCGACGCTCGACTGCCGGTGGGAGACGGTCATCGCTCGCAGAGGCTCGCGTCGAGGGCGTCGACGACGATCCGGTACTGCTCCATCAGTCGCTCGTTGTCGTCGGGCGAGACGACCGCCCACGGCAACGAGGTGACGGCGATGGTGACGGCCGTGCCGTCGGGACCGACCGCGTTGCGCGTCTGGGTTCCGGGGATGTCGCCGCCGTGACCCCAGGCCACGCCACCGCAGCTCAGCGGGTAGCTCTGGAGGCCGAGCCCGTAGCCCGCTCCCGGCCACAGCTCGTCGCCCGCCGGAACCGTGGTCTGCATCTCGGCCAGGGTCTCCGCGTTCAGGAGTTCCCCGTCGAGCAGCGCCTTCATGAAGACGTTGAGCTCGTGCGGCGTCGAGACGAGTGCACCGGCGGACCAGGCGAACGAGGTGTCGAGGGCGGCGAAGTCCACGAGCTCGCCGGCGGTCTTCGCGTGATACCCCTTGGGGTGCTCCCCGCGCAGCTCACGCTCGCCCGGCGCCGGGAAGTAGGTGTGCTCGAGGTCGAGCGGCTTGACGATGCGCTCGTCGATCTGCTGGCCGAGCGCCCGATCGGTGACGTGCTCGATCATGAGCCCCAGCACGAGGTAGTTCGTGTTGCTGTACGCCCACCGCTCCCCCGGCGCGAACACGGCCGGCTTCGCGAGGGCGATGTCGAGCATGTCGCGGGGCGAGGTGTAACGCTCCTGTGCGGCGAACGCATCGGCCGCGATCTGGTCGGCGTACTCGGGGAGCCCCGCCGTGTGCTGGAGCAGCTGCCGGACGGTGATGCGGGTGCCGTCGACGCCGTCGCCGGTGATGAGCCCCGGGAGGTACGTGTCGATCGGGGCGTCGAGCGCGACCTTGCCCTCCTCGACGAGCTGGAGGACGACGGTCGAGACGAACATCTTCGTGTTGCTCGCGATCCGCACCTCGCCGTCGACCTGGGCGGGCTCGTCGGTCGCGAGGTCGCCGATACCGGCCGCGACGTCGATCGACGTGCCGTCCGGTCCGATCACCGAGGCGAGCGCCGCGGGGTAGCCGGCATCGACGAGCGACTGCATCCGGTCCTGCAGCGCGCCCGACTCGGAGCCCGTACCGGCGGTCTGCTCCGTGGCACTGGTGCAGGCGCTGAGGGAGACGGTCCCGGCGAGGAGCGCGGCTGCGGCCGAGACGGCGATGAGGGTGCGGTGACGGTTCGGGGTCTGCGTCTGGTTCTGGTTCTGGTCGTTCATGTGGGTGGGTCCTTTCAGATGTCGCGGCGCGAGAGCGCAGCGGATGCGGCCGCGGTCAGCGCGGCGGTGAGGGTGACGAGGGCGATGATGACGACGGACGGTCCGAGCCCGGCCGCGCCGCCGTGGATGACGCCCTGCGCCAGGGCGACGGGCAGGAATTGGGTCCAGACCGGCAGCACCCCGCCGGTGATGAGCTGGATCATGGAGACGACGACCGGTTCGAGGATGAGGATCGCGATCATCGTCAGGACGCCGGCGAGCTGCGTGCGGACGATGAGTCCGACCGCGAGACCGATGACGGCCAGGGCGGTGACCGCGAGGATGCCGAGTCCGAACCGTGCTGCGAGGTCAGCGAACCCCAGGACGAACGGCGTCCCCGAGGTGGCGAGGGTGATCAGCAACGTCACGAGGCTGACGAGGCCGAGGACGACACCGAGTGCGGCACCGATGAGGGCGACCGCTCCCGCCTTCGCGGCGACGATGCGGAACCGCTTCGGCGAGGCGAGGACTGCGCCGACGATGCCGCCGTAGCGGTCGTCGCTCGTACCGGCGAGGACGCCGAACAGGGTGATCGCGAGGAGCGCGACGCCGATGGAACCATTGCCCATCGACGCACCGAGGGGGTTGAGCGCGTCGAGTTGGACGGCGCGGGACGCAAGGTCCAGGACGGGGAAGTCGCTGCCGAGGGCGTCGAGCCCCGGCCCGATGTCGCCGTCGGCGAGGGCGGGCATGAGGGTGACGAAGGCGAGCTGGGTGACGATCAGTCCGACGACGGCCACCAGGGCGGTGACCTTCGTGGCGGTCGTGGTGACGAGCCCGAGGAGTTCGGCGCGGAACATCAGCGCACCTCCCCGTTCCCGGCGAGCTGGGCGGTTCCGGTGACCTGGAGGTAGTAGGCCTCGAGGTCGCCTTCCGATGCGGCGAGGATCTCGTCCATCGACGACTGGGCCAGGACGCGCCCGTCGGCGATGACGACCACGTCGTCCGCGATGTCCTGCACGTCGGAGAGCAGGTGCGACGAGAGCAGCACCGTTCCACCCGCGTCGGCGAACGCGCGCAGCCGGAGTCGCAGCCACTGCATGCCGGCCGGATCGAGGCCGTTCGAGGGCTCGTCGAGGATGAGCACGGCCGGCTCGCCGAGGAGTGCTGCGGCGATCGCGATGCGCTGGCGCATGCCGAGCGAGTACCCGCCGGCGGGGCGGTCGGCGTCGCGGCTCATCCCCACCTCGGTGAGGACCGCGTCGATCCGGGCGGCGTCGGCTCCGATACGCGCTGCGGCGATGCGGAGGTGCTGCCGCCCGGTGCGGGCCGGGTGGAGCCCACCGGCGTCGAGCACGGCTCCGACGGCGCGTGCCGGCTGGTCCAGCTCGCGGTACGGTCGGCCGAGGATGCGGGCCTCTCCGGCATCGGCGCGGGCGAGGCCGAGCAGCAGGCGGATGGTGGTGGTCTTCCCGGCACCGTTCGGGCCGAGGAGTCCGACGACCCGGCCAGGGTCGACGGTGAAGGAGACGTCATCGACGCGGGGGCTGCCGTGGAAGGACTTCCGGAGCCCGTGCGCCTCGATCGAATGGGGGTGTGTCGTGGTCATGTCTTCAGCCTCCGCGCTGGCAGCTTCCGGCACCCCCGCCCGACGTCCAGTCCACGCCTGGCCGAATGGACAGTCGTCGACGACCTCTAGGCTGCTGGCATGGATGCTCCCACTCGTCGCTTCGCCCTGCGTGGGGCAGTCCTCGCGGTCGCGCTGAGCTGTCTGCTGTCCGGATGCGCGCCATCGCTGTCGCCGGACCGCACGACCGCGCCATCCGCATCGGCGTCGGATGCAGCCACCCGCTCGGGCACCGGGGAGATCCGGCACGACCTCGCCCCACTCACCGAGCGGTTCCCGCAGCTCGAGGGGGCGACGGACGCGACCTGGATGTCGGGGACCCTCGGCGACGACCGGGTACCCGGGCCCAGCACGTACTGGATCGATGCCGTCGTGACCCTCGACGAGGCGAGCTACGCCGCGGTGCGCGCGGAGGCGGGGTCGACGGAACTCGACGAGGACGCCCAGCTCCCCGAGCTCGACCCCGGCCTCGACGACGCGCTGCCGAGTGGGCCGTTCGTGCGCTCGCAGGCCATCGACGACGCGTTCTCGGTGGACGGACGTTCGACGGTCGTGGTCCTCGTTGACGCGACCCGGACCGCGATCCTGACGAGCCGGTTCCAGTAGCGGCGAGGCCGGGTCGGGTCCGACCGGGCCCGCACGAGAGCACGTTCTCCGGCGGACCGCCACCGCTTCCCAGCACGGATGGAGCGGGGTTGACTGGACGCATGTCCGATTCTGCTGACACCACTGAGACCACCGACACCAACGTCCCCGACAACACCGACGACCGCATTGCGGTCCTCTTCGACATCGACGGCACGCTCGTCGATTCGAACTACCTGCATGTCGACGCGTGGGATCGCGCGTTCGCCGATGCCGGCAGACCCGTCGACGCGTGGCGGATCCACCGGTCGATCGGGAAGGACGGCGGTGAGCTCCTCGAGTCCCTGCTGGACGGTTCCGAGGAGGTCGAGCAGTACGGCGAGCGGGCGAAGGAGCTGCACAGCGAGTACTACCTGCAGAACACGTCCCGGCTGCGGGTGATCGGCGGCGCGCGCGAGCTGCTCGGCGAGCTGGCGGGACGCGGGATCGCGGTCGTCCTGGCGACCTCGGCGCCGGAGAACGAGCTGGAGATCCTGCGGGAGCTGCTCGACGTCGACGAGGCGGTCTTCGCTGCGACGTCCTCCGGTGACGTCGAGACGGCGAAGCCGGAGCCCGACATCGTCGAGGTCGCTCTCGATCGCGCAGGGGTGCCGGCGTCGCGGGCCGTCATGGTCGGCGATGCCGTCTGGGACATCGAGGCGGCCGCTCGGGCCGGTGTGGAGTGCATCGGGGTGCGGAGCGGCGGGTTCGGCGAGCAGGAGTTGCGTGATGCCGGTGCGGTCGCGGTCTACGGTGACGTCGCCGAGTTGCTCGCGAACCTCGAGGACAGCCCGATCGGCAAGCTCAGGGCGTAGCGGGCGCCGTCGCCACCGTCTCGTTCAGCGGCTGGCGCGGCTGCGGAACCAGCGGGCGAGTTCGCGAAGGGCGCGCATGGTGGCGGTCGGGTCGTCGCGGTCGAGGTCGTCGAAGGTGTCGCGGTAGCCGTCGAGGTCGGCGGCGGATCCGCTGTCGGCGCGTTCGAAGCCCATGGTCCAGTCGGCGAACTGGCGTTCGCGGATGGGTTCTTCGAACATCACCCGGATGCCGGTGTGGCGGGGGTCGGCGCTGAGGGTGTCCATGAGCCCGCGGACGGCGGCCTCTGGTCCTTCGAGGACCTGCAGGAACCGGCCGTCGCGGTGGACGAGCATGCCGGTGAGCCCGCTGCGAGCGTTGTTCTCGCGGCTGGTGGCGAGCAGGGCGGTGAGGTCCTCGTCGCTGAACGGCTGTGTCGCCGTACTCGCGTACACGAGTGACAGCATCTGGTCTTCGTCGGTGCCCACCGTTGGAGCCTACCCGGCGGGGTGCGGAGGCGGTCCCGGAAGCAGCTCCCCACCCACGGAGCGTGCGCATCTCGACCACCCTTCGACAGGCTCAGGGACCGGGGGTGGTCAGAACGGTGCGGGATCGGGTTCCGTCCGATGATGTTTGCCGTCGGGTGTCGTCCAGTCCAGGACGCCACCGGGCCCGTGGTCGAGGTTCCATCCCGGCAAGTGCTTCATCCGGTGATGATGTCGGCACAGGCACGCGAGATTCCCGACATCCGTCGTGCCGCCGTCTTCCCACGCGACCGAATGGTCGAGGTCACACGCTCTGGCGCGTCTCCCGCAGCCGGGTGCTCGACAGGTGCCGTCTCGGAGACGGACCGCGCGTTGCAGGTCGGTCGGGACCCGGTACTGGTCGCGGCTCACAGAGAGGACGGCACCGGTCTCGGGTTGGACGAGGATGCGAGTCATGCTGGGCGCGTTGACCGCGATGCGAGCTGCGGTCTCAGGGTCGATCGGCCCGTAGCCGTCGAGCGTGGCGGGTGCGTCGGAGACACCGGCCAGGCTGAGCGCCGGCACCGTGATCTGCACGGTCGGCGTGATGTGCTCCTGGACCTCGATCGGATGCGGCACCACCGGGCTCGACATGACGTCGTCGGGGGTCACTCCAGTGAGGGCGAGTGCGGCGAGGGCGTCCGCCTGCAGCTGGGCGCAGCTGCGCGTATCGCCGGCCTTGCGCGACTCCGTGGCCGCTGCTTCGACCCGCTCGATGATGCCCTGCGCGATGGGTGCGGTGGTGAACAGGTGCACCCACGCCATGCCATCCGTCGCGGGCTCGAACTCGACGCGACGGTCTGCCTCCGAGCGGACCGCACGTGCGGTGATGGACTCCGGGTGGAGGCGCTCCCGCAGAACGCGGGCACGCTTCCGCAGGTTCGCGTTGGTCGTTTCCTCCGCGACCGGCAACACTGCCGCCAGGAATGCCGCCCGCCCGGCGGTTGGCACGTCGCTGAGTTGATCGATGATGGTCTGCGCGTGCTGGGCGGAGATGCGACCCGCCTCGAGCGATGCGAGCACGGACGGGGCTTCGTTCACGAGACGCTCCGCGTCGTTCGTCGCGCGCTGGACGGTCTGCTCGGGCGTCCGCGTCGCCATCGCAAGGGCTGCACAGGTCGACCGGCGGGAGAGCGCCTGTCGTTCGGCGGGCGGATACACGGCCGGGACGACCGAGTCGGCGAGGGCGTCCGCGTAGGCCGCCGAGCGGGCGAGGAGGCGCGCTTTGCGTGCGTCCAGAACGGCCTGCTGCCGGTGAATCTCAGCCCACTCATCCGAGAACTCCGCGAGCTGCGCGGCGTACTCGTCGCCAGCTCGAACTGCGGACGTGGTGCTCTCGGTCATGGATCAAGTCCACCATGGACCACTGACATTCCAGATGCTGAGTTGCGCTGGTTGCGGACGTCCACTCGTGGGCCCTTCGACAAGCTCAGGGACCGGGGCTTGGCCCTTCGACAGGCTCAGGGACCGGGGAGGGTTCCTCTCGCCGGTCGCCTCGCCGCAGGAGACGCCCCGTCCGAGGTGCTCGCTGCGGTCCAACGCCGCCGCGAGCGACCGGTCAGGATCATGCAGCGCATCCAGCGGGCCGGGCATCGGGTCATCTCCCGCACCACCACCGGCGAGCGCATCGCACCGCGGTGGGCGATCCGACTCCTGCGGCTCGCGACCCCCCTCGTCCGACCGCTTGCGGCGAGGTTCATCGGGATCGGGCTCCGGCCCGAGCACGTCACCGAGCCAGCGCGCGAAGGATAGGGCAGCGGTCGAAGGTCCTCAAGGTTGGACGATCGTCGACCGGCGGTCGTAGCGTGGACGTCGCAGACGAGACCTGAACGTCTGTGCCGGCGCTGCTCCTCAACCTGGCGCCGGCGCGGCTGTGGGGCGTCGCTTCCGCCACGCCCCACAGCCGTCACCCGGCGCCGGTCATCCGCGCATCACTCGTAGCGGAGCGACTCCACCGGATCGGCCTTCGCGGCACGGGCGGCGGGCAGGGTTCCGGCGAGGAACGCGATCACCATGACGACCAGGACGATGATCGCGAGCGACGCCGGGTCGAACGCGATGAGGTCGAGGCCCGGCAGGTCGGCCAGGAGCGATCCGGAGAGCGCAGCACTGATGCCGGTGCCGGCGAGCACCGCGATGCCGACGCCGATCGCGCTGCCGAGGAAGCCGATGAATGCGGCTTCGAGGCTGAACAACCCGAAGACCTTCCCACTGCCCATCCCCATCGCCTTCATCAGCCCGATCTCGCGGGTGCGTTCCTGCACGGACATGAGCAGGGTGTTCACGATCCCGAAGCTCGCGGCGAGGAGGGCGATGATCGCGAAGGCGTTGAGGACGAGGACGATGCCGTCGATCACCGTCTTGATGGTGCCGAGCTGGTCCGCGACGGTCGTTCCCGTGTAGCCCGCGTCGGCCAGTCGGTCCTTCAACGCCGTGACCTGCTCGTCGGTGGCGTCCGCGCTGAACCGGATGGACGCCTGCGCGTACCGCTCGACCTGGTCGGACGGGACGCCGATGTTCTGCGTCTCGTAGAGCAGGTCGGTGAGCGCGGCGTTCGGCACGATCGAGGCACCGGTGGGCGAGGCGAGGCTCTCCTCGGCGACCCCGACGACGGTCGCGTCCACGGTGTGCTGCGTGCGCTGCGCATCGGTGATCGCGACCGTGACCGTCTTCCCGACCGCGTCGGCGTCGCTTCCGAAGCCGAGCGGTTCCACGTAAGACGTGGGGAGCACGAGCTGGAGCGTGTCGGAGTCGTCGTCGGGCTGTGCACCGTCCAGCAGGGTGACGCTCTGCCCGGAGATGAGTCCGCCGACGCCGACGACGTACTTCGTACCGCCGCCCGCCTCGATGTAATCGGTCGAGATCGACTTCACCGCCTGCACGTCGAGGACGCCGTCGATCCCGCCGAGCTCGTCCAGGTCCGCCGGCGTGAGGGCCACGACGGTCGATCCTGGCGCTCCGGCACCGGTGGTGGCGACCGCGTCCGGGTCGTACTCCTTCGGCCCGCTCGTGGCCGCGCCGATGCCCGACCCGGTGTCGGCCGTCTTCGTGACGGTCATCGTGTCGGACGCGCCGACACTCGACACCGTGTCGTCGATGTAGGCGTTGATGCCGGTACCGAGCCCGTTCGTCAGCGTGAGCGTGAACGCTCCGACGAAGATCGCCAGGATCGTCAGGATGGTGCGGGTCTTCGATCGGAAGGTGTTCGCGACGGCGGTCCCGATGAGGTCGACGGTTCTCATGCGGCCACCGCCTCGTCCTCGACGAGCAGACCGTCGCGGATGAGGATCCGCCGATCACACCGTGCCGCCAGCTCCTCGTCGTGCGTCACGACGATGAGCGTAATGCCGTTCTCCCGGTTGAGGGAGAAGAGGATGTCCTCGACGACGGCGCCGGTCGCCGTGTCGAGGTTGCCGGTCGGCTCGTCGGCGAAGATGATCCGCGGGTTGTTCACGAGCGCACGGGCGATCACCGTCCGCTGCTTCTGCCCACCGGAGAGGTTCACCGCGCGATTCCGCGCCTTGTCCTCGAGCTGGAGCTGCGCGAGTGCGGCGAGCGCCCGGCGACGTCGGTCACCGCGTCGGACGCCGGCGATCTTCATCGGCAGCAGGACGTTCTCGAGCACCGTCGCGTTGGCGGTGAGGAAGAACTGCTGGAACACGAACCCGAAGGTCTTGTTCCTGGTCGTGTTGAGGCGGCGTCCGCGGAGAGTGCTCGTGTCGACCCCTTCGAGTTCGACGGTGCCGGAGCTCGGTGCGTCGAGGAGCGCGAGCACGTGCATGAGCGTGGACTTGCCGGAGCCGCTCTTCCCGACGATCGCGACGCTCTCGCCCGCGTGGATGTCGAAGCTCACCCCCTTCAGCGCGTCGAACCGGTTCTGGCCGCGGCCGTAGGAACGCCGGACGTCCCGGACCGAGATGATCGGCGGCGCTGTGGTGCTCTGCATGGTGTCTCCTCGTCTGGGGCCGGGTGCTCCGGCACCAGTCCAGACTCGCCGCGACGCGGGGCCGGCGCGTCCCCCACCGGCGGACACCCGTGTACCGCGTCCGTGGTACCGCGCAATGCCACGTGCGGAGGAGTCGCCTGGCGCGGGTTCCCGGCAGACTGGGGCCATGACCACCGCGACGCAGGATCGCCGGGTGCGCGATCCGCGTCCTCGACCTCCGGCATGGGTGGGCGACGTGGTCGCCGCGGTCCTCATCATCGCCTCGGCCTTCATCCCGTTCCCGAACGCGGAGTTCCGGCCGGGCAGCCCACTCGTCATCGCCCTGGTCGTCGCGCCGGCGATCCTGCTCCCCCTCCGGCGACACTGGCCCATCCCGGTGCTCGCGGCCGTCATCGCCTGTTACGGGGCGGCGGCGATCACGGGGACCCTCGCTCCCGGGGTCGTGATCGCGGCCGCCATCGCGATGTTCGGGGTGGCCGTGCGCTCCGCGCGGCGGACGACCCTGATCACGGCCGTCGCGACGATGGTCGCCGTCGCCCTCCTCAGCCTGCTCGCGTCGATCGGCAGCTTCGATCCGCGGACGGTCCAGTTCGCGGTGATGATCGCGTTCGCCGCTGCGGCCGGGGACGGGACGCGCTCGCGCCGCGCGTACATCGTGGCGATCACCGAGCGCGCGGAGCGGGCCGAGCAGACCCGCGAAGCCGAGGCGAGGCGTCGGGTGACCGAGGAGCGGCTCCGCATCGCCCGCGACCTCCACGACACCGTCGCCCACCAGATCTCGGTGATCAGCCTGAACGCCGGGGTGGCATCGAGATCCCTGGAGTCGCGGCCGGAGAAGGCGAAGGAGGCGCTCGTCTCGATCCGACGGGCGTCGCGGACGGTGCTCGGCGAGATCGGTGATCTGCTCGAGGTCCTGCGCAGCGACGGTGGGGACGCTGGCGCAGGCTTCCGTGGAACGCTGCCGCAGCCGGGACTCGACCGACTCGAAGCGTTGATCGCCGAGTTCACCACCGCAGGCCTCGACATCACGACACGGATCGCCCCCGACGCACCGAAGCTGTCGACCGCCACAGACACCGTCGCGTACCGCGTCGTCCAGGAGGGGCTGACGAACGCCCTGAAGCACGGTCCCGAGCGTCGTGCGCACGTGCTCGTCGAGAGCGGCGACGGCAGGATCGTCGTCAGTGTGAGCAACCCGACGGCGCCCGGCGTCCCGAGTGGGCAGCTCGACGGAACCCCGACCACCGGGCACGGGCTCCTCGGCATCCGCGAGCGTGTCGCCGCCGTCCGCGGGACCGTCGACGTCGGCCCGACCCCTGGCGGCTGGCGACTGTCCGCGACGCTCCCGACCACCGATGCGACGCACCCCGATCCGACGCACCCCGAGGAGTCCTCCGCATGACCACCGTGCTCGTCGTCGACGACCAGTCGCTCATCCGACAGGCCGTCTCCGACATCCTCGCGTCGGAGTCGGACCTCGGCGTCGTCGGCGAAGCCGTGGACGGCGCTCAGGCGGTGGCGCTCGCCCGGGAGTTGCGGCCGGACGTCGTGCTCATGGACATCCGCATGCCCGTGCTGGACGGCATCGGCGCGACCGCGGCGATCTGCGCGGACCCCGAGCTTGCGGACACGCGCGTCCTCATCCTCACGACGTTCGAGGAGGACGAGAACCTCATCGCGACGCTGCGGGCCGGCGCGAGCGGGTTCATCGGCAAGGGCTCGGAGCCCGAGGAGATCGTCCGAGCGGTGCGCGCGGTGCACGCCGGTGACGCACTCCTGTCCCCCGCGGCGACCCGGAGTCTCATCACCAGGTACGTCGTCGTCGCAGACGGGCCGTCGAGTCCGCGCTCGGTACCCGCCGAGCTGGCGCTCCTCACCGAGCGGGAACTCGAGGTGCTGCTCCTCGTCGCCCGCGGACGCTCCAACCAGCAGATCGCCGACGAACTCGTCATCTCACCGCACACCTCGAAGACCCACGTGAACCGCATCATGACGAAGGTCGCCGCCCACGATCGCGCCCAGCTCGTCATCCTCGCGTACGAGAGCGGTCTGCTCCGGCCGGGCGCCGACGACTGAGCACCCTGCTCCGGCCAGGCACCGACGGCTGAACCGGTACTGTCGTCCTGTCCACGACGCCGTTCGGCGTGCGGGCCCAGCAGACGAGGAAGTGCGATGGCCGGATCCCCCACAGCTCGACGGACGGCGAGCACGCTGCCGCCCCTCACCCCCGGCCCGCACCGGCGACACCTCGGCCTCATCTCGATCGTCGCCTGTTTCGGTGGCCTGCTCTTCGGCTACGACACCGGCGTGATCAACGGGGCGCTGCGTCCGATGACCGCGGAGCTCGGGCTGACCCCGCTCACCGAGGGTGTCGTCACCAGCTCACTCGTCTTCGCCGCCGCCGTCGGCGCGTTGCTCGGCGGTCGGGTGTCCGACGCGTGGGGCCGCCGCCCGAGCATCGTCGCGCTGGCCGTCCTCTTCTTCGTCGGCACGCTCGCGGTCGTCTGTTCACCGAACGTGGAACTGCTCGTCGCCGGCCGCATCCTGCTCGGCCTCGCCGTGGGCGGCGCGTCGGCCGTGGTCCCGGTCTACCTCGCCGAGCTCGCCCCGTACGAGATCCGCGGGTCCATCACCGGCCGGAACGAGGTCGCGATCGTCATCGGCCAGTTGTCGGCCTTCGTGATCAACGCGGTGATCGGGAACGTCTTCAGCGAGCACCCGAGCGTGTGGCGGATCATGTTCGCCGTCTGCGCCCTCCCCGCGGTCGCCCTCTTCGTCGGGATGTTGCGGATGCCCGAATCACCGCGATGGCTCGTCGACCACGGACGCCGCGAGGAGGCGCTGGAGGTCCTGCGGACCGTCCGTTCCGACGAGCGCGCAGCTGCCGAACTCGAGGACGTCGAGGCGGCCTCGATCGAGCACCGGAACGAACACCGGATCGGGCTGCGGGCCGTCCTCCGCAACCCGTGGCTCGTCCGCATCCTGCTCGTCGGCGTCGGCGTGGGCATCGCCCAGCAGCTCACCGGTATCAACTCGATCATGTACTACGGCCAGACCGTGCTCGTGGAGTCCGGCTTCGATGAGAGCAGCGCGCTCATCGCCAACATCGCCCCGGGGATCATCGCCGTGATCGGCGGGTTCATCGCCCTCACCTACATGGACCGACTCGACCGACGGAAGACCTTCATCATCGGGTTCTCCCTCACCACCGCCTGCCACCTGCTCATCGGCTGCGCGTCGATGCTGCTCGCGCCCGGCGACCCGGCCCGCCCCTGGGTGATCCTGTTCCTCGTGGTCGTGTTCGTCGGCTCCATGCAGACGTTCCTCAACGTCGCCGTGTGGGTCTATCTGGCCGAGGTGTTCCCGCTCGGGATGCGCGGCCTGGGCATGGGCGTCTCGATCTTCATGCTGTGGGTCGGCAACGGGTTCCTGTCGCTGTACTTCCCGTCGCTGGTCGACGGGCTCGGCATCACGGGCACCTTCTTCCTGTTCGCCGGCGTCGGGGTGCTCGCGCTCCTCTTCGTCGCCACCCAGGTGCCCGAGACCCGTGGACGCAGCCTCGAGGCGCTCGGTGCCGACGTGACGACGGGGGCGATCTTCACCCGGCGGTGAGGTGGTCGATCAGGATCTTCGTGCCGATGAGGATCAGGATGACACCGCCAGCGATCTCGGCCGGCTTCCCGAAGCGCTCCCCCACCCGGCGGCCGATGAAGACGCCGAGGAAGGCGAGCACGAACGTCGTGAGTCCGATGAGGACGACGGCCTCGATGATCGATCCGGGCAGGAACGCGAGCGTGATGCCGATGGCGAGGGCGTCGATGCTCGTCGCCAGTGCCAGGACGAGCAGTCGGCGGATGTCGATGCGGTCGGAGTCGACCTCGGTGTCCTCATGGCTCGAGAACGCCTCCCAGAGCATCTTCCCGCCGACGAGGGCGAGCAGACCGAAGGCGACCCAGTGGTCGACCTCCGTGATGTACCGCGCGAACTGCGTGCCGAGCACCCAGCCGATGAGCGGCATGACCGCTTGGAAGAGTCCGAAGGTGCCGGCGATCACGAGCGCGTGACGCACGTTGAACCGTCGCATGTGCAGGCCCTTGGTGAGGGCGACGGCGAAGGCGTCGGCTGAGACGCCGAGCGCGATGAGGAGGAGCGGCCAGAACGTCATGTCGCGGGGGTCTTTCTCTGCGGGGCGTCCTGCACGCGGAACCGTGGTCGGGCGGGGCGCCTCGAGGACCCGTCAACGTTGCCAGGGCGACAGGTGAGCGGCAAGCCGAGATGCGTGATTGTCAGCGTTTCGGCTCGCCTAACGCGGCAGTTCGGGCCACCGTGAGCTGTTGTCAATACAGCCAAGCGTGTACTGTTTTCTCCGTGACCGACACCATGACACCGACCGCGACCCTGACGCACACCGCTGCGCTCGCGAGACTCGGGCACGCCCTGTCGGACGAGACGCGGGCCCGCATCCTGCTCACGCTCCGAGAGGCCCCGGCGTTCCCGTCCGACCTCGCCGACGCACTCGGTGTCTCGCGACAGGTCATGTCGAACCAGCTCGCCTGCCTCCGTGGTTGCGGGCTCGTCGAAGGCGTCCGTGAGGGACGGAACACCTGGTACCGCCTGGCGGACCCGCATCTCGCACCGGCGCTCGACGACCTCCTGCGCCTCGTGTTGGTCGTCGACCCCGACTGCTGCTCCGGCGAGCAGTGCACCTGCGCATGAGCGCCGTCGGCCTGCCGAGCCCCCGCCTCCGGGCCCAGCTGACCCCCGCCAGACGTGCGACCCTGCAGCGGCGCATCCGGTGGATCGTGGCAGCGACGATCGCGTACAACGTCGTCGAGGCGGTCGTCGCCCTGTCCGCCGGGGCCGTTGCGTCGTCGGCTGCACTCATCGGATTCGGTTTCGACTCGATCGTCGAGGTGCTGTCCGCCGCAGCGGTCGCCTGGCAGTTCTCGAGCCCGGAGCCTCATCGTCGCGAACGGGTCGCCCTCCGGGTGATCGCCGTGTCGTTCTTCGGCCTCGCGGCCTTCGTCACGATCGACGCGGCCCGATCGCTCGTCGGCCTGTCCACCGCTGAGCATTCGACCGTCGGGATCGTCCTCGCGGCGATCAGCGTCGTCATCATGCCCGCGTTCTCACTGTTCGAGCGCCGGACCGGGAACGAGCTCGGCTCCGCGTCCGCCGTCGCCGACTCGAAGCAGACGCTCATCTGCTCCTACCTGTCGGCCGCGGTCCTCATCGGACTGGTCCTCAACAGCACCCTCGGCTGGGCCTGGGCGGACGCCGTCGCCGCCCTCGTGATCGCCGGCTTCGCCGTCAAAGAGGGGCTCGAGGCATGGCGAGGCGACGCGTGCAAGCGACCGGTCTCCTCGCTCACCTCGGAAGGCTCGGACGCCTGCGACTGCTGCTGAACACGTGCAGGACCTCACCGGGGCGGGATAGCCTGCAATCATGCCAGCAGCCGACGCCGCAGACGCTCCCGACATCGAAGCCCTCCTCGCCGCCGCGGCGACCGACCGTTCGCAGGCGCCGGCCTTCGTGACGGCACTGCTCGAGAGCACGGTGATCGTCGCGGGGACCGTGACCGACGACAGCATGGCGACCCTGGCTGACCTCCTCGACGCTGACGGCAGCTCGGTGCAGCCGTTCTACACCTCGAAGGAGCGCTTCCAGGAGACGCTCCAGGTCGTTCCGACCTTCGAACGCAACATCCTCGCGCTGCCCTGCCGGGTCCTCTGGCAGATGACCCGAGGCCGCAGGCTCGTCCTCAACCCGCACTCCGCGCACGGCAAGGAGTTCCTCCCGGGCGAGATCGCCCAGCTGCTCGACGGCGAGGCGGTGCTCACCCCACGCGTGGTCGAGCGCGAGACCGAGGTCATGGTGGGACAGCCGGCCCGCGTCCCACCGGGGATGACCGAGGCACTGACGGCGGCCCTCGCCGAGTACCGCGAGGTCGACGAAGCGATCCTGGGCTGGAAGGTCACCCCGCAGGAGGGCGGTTCCTTCGACGAGAGCTACCTGCTCGTCATCGTCGGCGCTCCGAACGCACGCGAGGTCGTCAGTGGCGCCCTCGCCCGGGCGCTCGCGACGTACTCGGCGAGTGTGCCGATCGACGTGATGTACGCCGCGCCGGGCGCGAAGCACCTGCTGCAGGGCGTCCCGCCGTTCCACCGCCGCAAGCGCGGACTGTTCCGGCGAGGATGAGCGGCGAGCGGACCAGGAGGCTCGTGGCGGCCGGGCGTGTGGGACGTCTCGGACGGGCGGCCCTGGTCGCTGGCATCACCCTCGCGGTCCTCACGGCGTGCGTCGGGCCGTCGCCACACCCGGCATCCTGGGGCCCGACGGCAGGCTCGACTCCCTCGGAGCCGCCGTCGAGCGACCTCCCGGACCTACCGGTCGCCGACTTCCCCGGGCTCGCCTGCGAGCAACTCGCCGAGCCTGACGCCGTCGCCGCGCTCCTCGGCGACCGCGCCGCCACGGTGGCGGCGTCCATCGCGGAGGCGCCTGTCCTCCAGGACGGCGGCACCGTGTGCGCATGGTCGGACGAGGCGACCGGCGCGGCCCTGACGATCCGCCTCGTCGGTGAGGGTGTCGACCACTGGGCGGCGTTCAACCACTGGTACGAACACACCGACTGGACCGACACCGTCGGCGAGATCACCGGGACCAGGTGCTCGGACGACGGTTGCTCGGTCCATGCCCTCGACGGGGAGCGGTTCATCGAGGTGGACACCGTCGGCCTCGACGACCCGGACGGGCAGCGCACGGAGGAGATCGCCCGGGCCGCGCTCGCGGCGGCGCCGGCACCGACCCCGCGTCCGGTGGCGTCCGGCTCGGGCACCGGCACCGGCACCGGCTCGCGTTCGTGCGCAGCCGCGCTGCCCGAGGCATCGGTGCAGGCGATCCTCGGCGCGAGTGCCGGGGGCGCGAGCTATGTCAGCACCGCGACCCCGAGCTACCACCTCGCCCAGGACGCCCTCACCCGCGTCGGCGGCCTCGACTGCCGCCTGCTCTCCGCGGACTCGCGCGAGCTGCTCCGGTTCACCGTGCTGCCCGGAGGTGCGTGGCTGTTCCGCGACGACGCTCCGATCGCCGGCGCCAGATCGGGGTCGGCCGACGACGAGGGTTCGTCCGAGACGGCGCAGCGCGGCGAGGACTGGGTCAGCCTCCGGGCACCCGGAGCCGGCGCGGAGACCACGCGCGCCCTGCTGGCCGAACTGCTCGGCTGAGGGCGACGCGCGAGACCCGACGCGCGCTAGCCCGTGGGGCGGTCCGCGAAGGACACGACGACAGCGCCGACCACGGCGGCGATGGTGACCGCGACGGCGATGAACCACTGGATCCGAGGTGCCGCCCGCCGGATCACGACGACCAGATGTGCCAGCAGCGCCAGGACCGCCACCGCGCCGATGACCGTACCGACCACGCCTGGCTCGAACGCGACGACGCGCTCGGTCGCGAAACTGTCGTCGTCCGCCGGGGGCAGGTAGTACGTCGTGGTCATCTGCATCGCCGCGGCGAGCAGACCGAGCGCGGCGATCACGAGCAGGACTGAGGCTGCGACGATGCGCTTGGCACGGGACATGCCACCAGTATGGCGAGCGTCGGGCCCTGGACAGACGAACGCCCCACCCATGGAGCTGTGGGTGGGGCGTTCTGGCCGTTCGTTCGGACGAGTGCCGGTCGCCGCTCAGGCGTTGATCGCCTCCGGGTGGTCGACCGAGTCGACGGTGATCTTCCGGGGCTTCGCCCGCTCGCTCACCGGGATGATCACGGAGAGCACGCCGCTGTCGTACGACGCCGTGATGCCGTCGAGGTCGAGGCCGTCGCCGAGCGTGAACTGCCGGAGGAAGTGTCCGCCGCCTCGCTCACGGGCGAGCCAGCGCACGCCCTCGCGGCTGTCGGCCGTGCGCTGGGCGCGGATGGTGAGCTGGCCGCCGTCGACGTCGACGTCGATCGAACCGGGGTCGATGCCGGGGAGGTCGGCCAGCATCACGTAGCGGTCGCCGTCGCGGTAGAGGTCCACCGGCATTGGCCGGGGAGCGCGGACGGAGTCCAGCACGGAGGCTGCGAAGCGGTCCAGCTGACTGATCGGATCGAGGGTCATTGCCATGAGTGTTCTCCTTCCCTGTCGCCCGATGACGGTCGGGCTCATCGGTTGTCGCTGTCCAGGAGGTGGAGATCCGGGGCTTTGGATCTGCACTTCGTGGTGTAGATTTTTTATACATCGAACGCAGATTCCGTTGCAACCCGTTTTCAGGAGATCTCAAGCATGGCTGAGCGTGACTCGACGACACCCGTGTACGGCATCGCCGTCGCGGCCCAACTCGCGGGCGTTCCCGAGGCGACCCTGCGGCTGTTCGAGAGCAAGGGACTGCTCACGCCGTCGCGGACGGAGGGCGGCACGCGGCGGTACAGCGAGGACGATCTCGAGCGACTCAAACGCGTGACCGACCTGCGTGACGACGGGGTCAACATCGCGGGGATCGCCCGGGTGCTCGACCTTGAGGACGCCAATCGGGGACTGCAGGATCGGCTCGACGCCGTCGAGGACTGAGCGCGGCAGCTGCGCGACAGGTGGCGGCAAGTGGCAGCATAGAGGGATGAGCCTGCAGCGAAGCACTCCGTCAGCCCAGCACATCGACGCCTCCGGGATCGAAGCCTTCATCGACGCCCTCGAGCACCTGCCGAACGTCGAACCGCACAGCCTCATGCTGCTGCGGTCCGGCCAGGTCGTCGCGGAGGGATGGTGGGCGCCGTACTCCGCGGAGCGCGTGCACCTGCTGTATTCGTTGAGTAAGAGCTTCACCTCCACCGCCGTCGGCTTCGCCGTCGAGGAGGGACTCCTCAGCCTCGACGACACCGTGATCAGCCACTTCCCGGAACTCGACGCCGAGGTGACCGACCCCCGGAGCCGCGCCATGCTCGTGCGGCATGTGCTCGCGATGGCGAGTGGTCACCGGGAGGAGACGATCATGCGGGCGGCGGCGATCGACCCGACGAACCTCGTCCGCGGGTTCCTGCTCCTGCCGCCCGACGAGGACCCCGGCACCGTCTTCGCGTACAACCAGCCGTGCACCTACACGGCCGCGGCGATCATCCAGCGCATCACCGGCGGGACGCTCACCGACTACCTGCGTCCTCGCCTGCTCGACCCACTGGGCATCGGTGACTTCGACTGGCAGCGGGACGACCAGGGTTTCGAGCTCGGCTACAGCGGGCTGCACGCGCGCACGGAGGCGATCGCGTCGCTCGGGCAGCTCTACCTGCAGCGCGGTGTCTGGGAGGGGCGGCAGCTGTTGCCCGAGTCCTGGGTGGCCGAGGCGACGAGGTCGCACATCGCGAACGGTGACGACCCGGAGTCGGATTGGGCGCAGGGGTACGGGTTCCAGTTCTGGATCGCGCGCCACGGGTTCCGAGGCGATGGTGCGTACGGCCAGTACTGCGTCGTGCTGCCGGAACACGACGTCGTCCTGGCGGTGACCGGTCAGAGCCTCGACATGCAGGCCGTCTTGAACGCCGCGTGGGAGCACCTGTTGCCGGCGTTCGGGCGTGGTGATGAGGCCGAGTCGGTGGAGGGCGTGAGCACGGACGCGGACGCGAACATGGACGCGGATCAGGCGCTGCTCGAGCGACTCGCCGGCCTGGCGCTGCCGCCGGTGTCGGCAGATCAGGGCGGCTCTGCCGCGGAGAACGGCGCAGCTGAGGCGTCACTGCGCGACTTGGTCGGGCGGACGTTCGCTGCCGATCCCGGTTCCGCCCTGCCGCAGCTGACGGCCCTCGAGGTGGCGTCGGCCGACGGCGGTCAGGTGCTGCTGGTCGTGCAGGAGGGTGATGACCGGGTGGAGGTCGTCCCCGGTTTCGGCGAGTGGCGGACGCACGGGCCGGTCGTGGCGAGTGCCGGGTGGGGTGCCGACGGTGGCGTGCTGCGGGTCGAGGTGATCTTCGTCGAGACTCCGCATCGGATGCATCTCGTCGTCGATCCGGCGGCGGGCACCTTCGACGCGTGGTGGGAGACGACGCCGCTGCGGACGTCGCGGCTCGCCGAGGTGCGGCGTCCGAGTGAGGTCGTCGACGGTAGCGGTTCGTCCGTCTGGTGACCTGACGCCGGCGGCAGGCTGGGGAGTCCAGGGGCAGGCTTGCCGCCCTTCGACGAGCTCAGGGACCGAGCTGATCCGGCCACACCTCCGCCGATCACTGAGCACACCTCGCCCCGGTCACTGAGCCTGTCGAAGTGCGCACGAGGAACCCTTCGACAAGCTCAGGGAGCGGGACGTTCGGCGCACACGTCCGCCGGTCACGAGCACGTCGAAGTGCGTTCGGGGCGCCCTTCGGCGGGCTCGGAACGGGACGTTCCGGGGCCGCTCCCGCCGGTCACTGAGCCTGTCGAAGTGTTGAGGGACACAGGCAGCGTCCTGCCTGTGCGCGCGCTCGACTCCGGTCACTGAGCCTGTCGAAGTGCGCACGAGGAACCCTTCGACACTTCGACAGGCTCAGTGCGGCGCAGCTCAGGGACTAGGAACGGTCAGAACGGTGCGGGGTCCGGGGCTGTCCGGTGGTGTTTGCCGTCGGGTGTCGTCCAGTCGAGGACGCCGTCCGGCTGGTGGTCGAGGTTCCAGCCGGGAAGGTGCTTCATCCGGTGATGATGTCGGCACAGGCAGGCGAGATTCCCGACATCCGTCGTCCCGCCGTCCTGCCAGGCGACCGAATGGTCGAGGTCGCATGCTCTAGCGCGCCTGCCGCAGCCGGGTGCGCGACAGGTGCCGTCTCGGAGCCGCACCGCCCGTTGGAGATCGGCTGGCACCCGGTACTGATTCCGCCCAACGGAGAGGACGGCTCCGGTTTCGGGCTGGACGAGGATCCGGGTGAAGGAGGGTGCGTTCACCGCGATCCGCGCTGCGACCTCCGGGTCGATCGGCCCGTATCCGTCGAGGGTTGCGGGTGCGTCGGAGACGCCGGCCATGCTGAGCGCCGGGACGGTGATCTGCACGGTGGGCTTGATGTGTTCCTGCACTTCAATCGGGTGCGGGAGTGCCGGGTTCGACGCGACATCGTCTGGCGTGACGCCGGTGAGGGCGAGCGCGGCGAGGGCGTCGGCTTGGAGCTGTCCGCAGGTGCGCTGATCGCCCGCGCGACGTGATTCGGACGCTGCACTCTCAAGCCGCTCGACGATGCCCTGCGCGATCGGCGCGGTCGTGAACAGATGCACCCAGGCCATACCGTCTGAAGCTGGCTCGAACTCGACGCGGCGGTCCGCCTCGGAACGCACAGCGCGGGCGGTGATGGATTCTGGGTGGAGTCGCTCGCGGAGATCCTTCGCGCGCTGCTTCAGCCGCGCAACGGTAGACCGTTCCGCGATGGGAAGGACCTCGGCGAGGAAGGAGACACGGCCGACGGTCGGGACCTCACGCAGTTGGTCGGTGATCGTCCGCGCGTGCCGTCCGGAAATCGTGCCCGCCTCGAGCGCCGCCAACACTGCGGGGGCCTCGTTCACGAGCCGCTCGGCGTCGTCCGTCGCGTGCAGGACCGTCCGCTCCGACGAACGCGTCGCCATCGCGAGCATCGCGCACGTCGAGCGTCGCGAGAGTGCACGTCGCTCGGCGGGTGGGTAGACGGCGGGGACCACCGTGTCTGCGAGGGCGTCGGCGTACGCAGCAGATTTGGCGAGCAGGCGCGCTTCACGCGCGTCGAGCACGGCGCGGAGCCGGCCGATCTCCGCGTACTCATCCGAGAACTCCGCGAGCTGCGCGGCGTACTCGTCGCCAGCTCGAACTGCGAAGGTGGTGGTCTCGGTCATGACTCCAGTCCACCATGGACCACTGACATTCCAGATGCCGAGTTCGGGAGGGTGTGGAGATGCCCCGATGAGCGCTTCGACTGGCTCAGTGACCGGGGTTAGTTGGCGGGAGTCGGTCGGGACGCGGGCCCGCCGCTCAGCACACCTCGACAAGCCCCGCGACCGAAGCTTGGCTCGGTGTGGAGGCGTCTCCGTAAGCACTTCGACAAGCTCAGTGACCGAGGCTGGTCGGCGGGAGTCGGTCGGGTCGCGGCCCTGCCGCTCGGCACACCTCGACAGGCTCGGTGACCGGGTCTGTCGGGTTCGGCGAGCCTCGCGCAGGCCACGCGACCGCCCCCACCGCGCACCGACGACCCACCGACGCTACGCTGCTGAGCACACACGCCGTCACGATGGAGAGACCGCATGAGAGCCCTACGCATCACCGCCCCGAACACGGCGACCGTCCTCGACCGACCGGACCCGCAGCCCGGCCCCGACGACGTCCTCATCCGCATCGAACGCGCCGGAATCTGCGGCACCGACGTCGCCCTCTTCCGCGGCACGATGCCCTACCTGGCCGACGGCCGCACCACGCTCCCGCTCCAACCCGGGCACGAGTGGGCGGGCCGCGTGGTCGCGGTGGGCGACGACGTCACCACGGCGACCCCGGGAGACCTCGTCACGGGCGACACCTTCATCGGCTGCGGACACTGCGAACGCTGCACATCCGGACGCCACCACCTCTGCCCGGAACACCTCGAACTCGGCGTGCTCGGCCAACTCGACGGCGCCCTCGCGGAACTCCTCGTCCTCCCCGAACGCGCCGTGCACCGCCTCCCACCAGGCGTCGAAGCCGACCTCGGTGCGATGGTCGAGCCGGCCTCCTGCTCGCTCCGCGGCGTCCGCCTCACCGAGGCCGGCCCCGGCGACCGCGTACTCGTGTGGGGCGCGGGGACCCTCGGCATGTTCGCCGCACTCTTCGCCGCCGAGTCCGGAGCCACCGTCACCGTCGCCGCCCGACGCGAATCCGACCGGGGGTTCGCAGCCGGGTTCGGCCTCGACACCCGCGATCCGGCGGAGCTCGGCGACGAACGGTTCGACGTCATCATCGAGGCGACCGGCTCCGGCGAGGTCACCCGTCGCCTGCTCGACAACGCCACCGCGGGCGTCCGCATCGCCCTCCTCGGGGTGCCCGCCGGAGACGCCGGCCTCCCCTCCGGCACGCTCATCGCCCGCGATGCGACCGTCCACGCCGTCCTCGGCGGCTCGGCCTCCATCGACGAAGCCGTCAGCCGGTTCGCCACCATGCCCGACACCGTCCGACGCCTGATCGGCACCGTGATCACCCTCGACGAGGTCCCGCAGGTGCTCGCCGACGGACTCCCCCGGGCGACGGGAGCCGGACCGAAGACGCAGATCCGGTTCTGAGGGGGCTCGAGGCCGGAACGCCACACCGCCCACCCAGCCCCAGCACCCTCACACGGAGTCGCGCTCCACCAACCCGCACGGGATCGTCGTCATCTCGGGGACGTCCTCACCGGCGATCAGCCGGTGGAGGGTCTGCACGAGCAGCGCCCCCTTCTCAGCGGTGCGGAGGTCGACGGTCGTCAACGCCGGGTAGGCGTCCGCCGCGAACACGTTGTCGTCGACCGAGGTCATCGCGATCCGCACAGGCACCGGGATCCCCCGGTCGCGCAGCACCCCGAGCGCCCCCGTCGCCATCTGCGCGGATGCCGCGAACACCGCATCGACCGGCCGCCCGGCGGCCAGCAACCGCTCCATCGCCCGGGCACCGCTCGTGGGCGTGAAGTCGCCCTCCTCCTGGAGCCCCGGCTCGAGCCCGGCGGCACCCAGCGCGCGTCGCCACCCCGCCAGACGGTCGACGCCCGCCGCGGTGTCGAGCGGACCGGTGATCGTCGCGATGTCACGCCGCCCCGCCTCGACGAGCCGTCGCGTCGCGAGCGCACCCGCCTCCACGTTGTCGACGTCGACCACGTGCCCTGGCGGGTCCGTCGGCTCAAGCCCACGGACCCCGAAGACCACCGGGAGTGAGGCCGCGAGCTTGGCGTACGCCTGCATGCTCGTGTGATGGGACAGCACCAGCGCCCCGTCGACGTTGCCGCCCGTGAGGAACCGACGCGTCTTGTCGGGGTCGACGTCGGACTCGATGAGGAGCGTCAGCGTGTAGTCGGTCGACGAGGCGTACATGGCGGCGCCCTGGATGACCTCGGCGAAGTACGGGTCGGCGAAGAACTCCGCCGTGCGCTGCGGGATGACCATCGCGATCGTCTGCGCCCGCCGGCGGACGAGGCTGCGGGCCGCGCGGTTGGGCACGTAGTGCAGTTGCTCGACGGCGGCGTTCACGGAGGCCACCGCCTCCGGGGTCACCTGGGAGGATCCGTTGATGACCCGGGAGGCGGTGGACTTCGAGACGCCGGCGAGCGCCGCGACCGCGATGAGTGTTGGGACGGTGATGTCCGCATCGGTGTCGATGGTGTGTCTCCTCAGTCGTGCCGGTGTGAAGACACCTTATGCGGCGCGGGCGTCACCCCTTGACCGCGCCCTGCATGATCCCGGCGACCAACTGCTTGCCCGCGAGGATGAAGAGGATCAGCAGGGGGATGACCGACAGCACCGCGCCGGTGAGGACGAGCGAGTGGTCGGGCGTCTGTCCCCCGCTGGCGCTCAGTGCGGCGAGCGCCGTCTGCACGCTCGGGTTCCGCGGTCCGAGCACGAGGAGCGGCCAGAGGAAGTCCGTCCACGCGGCCATGAAGGTGAAGAGGGCGAGGACCGCCATCGCTGGGCGTGCGGCCGGGAGGGCGACGTGCCAGAACGTGCCCCACATGGAGGCGCCGTCGACCCGCGCCGCTTCGATGAGCTCGTCGGGGATGACGTCGACGAGGTATTGGCGCATGAAGAACACGCCGAACGCGGTGACGAGTCCCGGGATGATGACGGCCTGCAGTGTCCCGACCCACTGCCATTCGGCCATGAGCATGAACAGCGGGATGATGCCGAGCTGGGTGGGGATGGCCATGGTGGCGATGACGGCGAGCAGCAGGCCGTTGCTCGCCCGGAACTTCAGCTTCGCGAAGGAGTACCCCGCGAGCGTGGAGAAGAAGACGACGGAGACGGTGATCGCGCCCGAGATGATGACACTGTTCGCGAGGGCTTGGAGGAAGGGCGCCGACTCGAACACCTTCGTGGCGTTGCTGAGGAAGTTCGGGCCGGGGAGGATCGCCGGCGGCACCAGGTTGGTGTCGGACGACTGCCGGCTGGAGATGACGAACGACCACCACAGCGGGAACGCGGAGACCGCGAAGAAGGCGATGAGGATGGCGTAGGTGAGGACACCGGGGCGTTCGTGGTCCTTGCCCTTCCGGTACTGCGGTTCCGCGGATGTCACCGGTGGTGCGGTCCGGGTGCGTTCCATCAGGGTGCTCATGCTCGTCCGCCTCGCTGCTCGGTGGTGCTCGTGGTCTTCGCGCGACGCTTCGTCGACGTGGTGATCGCCCGCGTCGTGATGAGGGGGTCGCGCACCTTCGCGATGCGCACGGGGCGCGCGTCGTTCGTGCGGATCGCCCGGGTGATCGCGAAGTTGATCAGCCCGGCGAGGATGATCACGAGGAACAGGATCCACGCCGTCGCGGAGGCCCGCCCGAAGTCGCGCCTCGGGAAGGCGAGCTCGTACAGGTAGAGCACGATCGTCTGGAACTGCCGGTCCGATCCCCCGTTGCTGCGCGGGTCGAAGAGCTTCGGTTCCGTGAAGATCTGCAGCCCGCCGATCGTCGAGGTGATGACGACGAAGATGAGCGTCGGCCGGATCATCGGGATCGTGATCGACCAGAACCGTCGGATCTTGTTCGCGCCGTCGAGGGCGGCCGACTCGTAGACGTCGCGCGGGATCGCCTGCATCGCCGCGAGGAGGATGAGGGCGTTGTAGCCGGTCCAGCGCCAGTTGACCATGCTCGCGATCGCGACATGGGACGGGACGACATCGAACGCCCAGCGGATCGGATCGAGCCCGAACGCCTCGAGGAGCCCGGCGATCGGTCCGTGGTACTGGTTGAAGATCTGCAGGAAGATGACGGCGACGGCGACGGGCGCGACGATGTACGGCAGCAGGATGCTCATCCGCCAGAAGGTGCGTCCGCGGAGCGTCTGGTCGAGGAGCGCCGCGATCACCGTCGCGATGACGAGCTGCGGGACGGCCGACAGCAGGAAGATGCTGATCGTGTTGCCGAACGCGTTCCAGAAGAACGGGTCGGAGAGGACCGAGACGTAGTTGTCGAGTCCGACGAAGTCGCCCTGCCCCTTCAGCAGGTGCCACTCGTAGAGCGACACGTTGAAGGTGTAGACGATCGGGAAGATGCCGATGAGGGCGAAGAGGATGAAGAACGGCGCGATGTACAGGTACGGCGACGCGCGGTAGTCGAAGCGGTTCAGCTTCTGTCTGAAGGTCAGCGCGGCCGGTGGCCGGCGGACGGTTGCGGTGCTGGTCATGGCTCTGCCAATCCGAAGGAGGGAGCGGGAGGGGTGCCGGGGCGTCCGCGTGCGAACGGACGCCCCGGCGAGCTGCGTCGGAGAGGAGGTCAGCCGACGAGCTGGTCGAGCAGCTTGACCGCCTCGTTCCAGGCGGTCTCACCGTCGGTGATCTCGCCCTGGCTCACGCGGTCGAGGATCGGACCGAACACGTTGTCCTGGATGTTGGAGTCCTCAGGACCCTTCACCTGGGCGACGACGCCTTCGGATCGTGCGGCGAAGATCTCGCCGACCGGTGCGTCGTTGAAGAACGGGTTGGTGGAGCCCTTCACGAGCTCCTGCCCGTCGAGCGTGCTCGGGAACGGTCCGGCGAGTTCGAACGACGCAGCCTGTGCCTCGGGGGACGCGAGCCAGAGGGCGAGCTCGGCCGCCTCCTCCTTGTGCTCGGAGTTCTCGGCGACACCGAGGAACGCGCCACCCCAGTTGGCCGCACCGCCGGGCATCACGTCGGCGAAGTCCCAGCCGCTGTCGGTCGTGCCCTCGTCGTAGTAGCCCTGCACGATGCCGAGCATCCAGCTCGGGCACATGTAGGTGGCGAACTTGCCCTCCTTGGCCTCCGGGCCGACGTCCCAACCGGGGAGACCGGCACCGAGGCCGGCGTTCTCCGCCTCGACGATCTTCTCGAACTGTTCCTTGAGCACGTCGTTGCCCTCGATGTTCAGGGTCTCACCGTCGGCCTTGTAGTAGCCCTCCTCCTGCTGGTTCACGAACGAGTTCCAGAAGAATCGGGGGCTGTGGTAGAACGCCTGGCCGGTCGCGGCGACGTACTCCTCACCGACCTCGAAGAAGCGGTCCCAGGTCGCGTCCTCGCCGCCGAGGTACTCGGCGACCGCGGCCCGGTCGCTCGGCAGGCCGGCGGCGGCGAAGAGGTCGCCTCGGTAGCAGATGCCCTGCGGGCCGATGTCGAGACCGGCG
Organism: Plantibacter sp. Leaf314; assembly: GCF_001423185.1. Taxonomy (NCBI): domain Bacteria; kingdom Bacillati; phylum Actinomycetota; class Actinomycetes; order Micrococcales; family Microbacteriaceae; genus Plantibacter; species Plantibacter sp. Leaf314. The sequence goes on from NZ_LMOB01000001.1 coordinate 1,989,822, forward strand.
CCGATCACGCGGCCTTCGGCGTCGGTGCCCTGCTCGTACTTCCAGTCGAGCCAGGTGTCCTTGACGTCCTCGATGCCGTAGTCCCGCAGGTCGACGAAGGAGTCGCTCACCTCGGAGATGGTCCCGAGCCAGCCCTCCTCGATGGCGACGACGTCGCTCAGGCCGGTGCCCGCGGCGATCTTCGCGTAGGCGTCGTCGCGCGCGGCTCCACCGCCCTCGAGGTTGGTCGCCTCGATGGTGATGTTCGGGTGCTCCTCCATGTACTGCTCGTAGTTGGCGTCGACGCCCATGGTGCCGAACGTCGTGACCGAGAGGGTGATCTTCTCGTCTCCGCCACCGCCTGCGGGCGAGCTGCACCCGCTGGCCAGGACGGCGAGGATCGAGGCCCCCGCGATGGATGCGGCGGCGATGCCGCGGCGCGTGCTGTTCACAGTCACTCCTTTGTGTGTGCGCTTCGGTGGCCGCTGAACCCGTCTGCAGGGTCCGCGGTCCAATCCCGTGGGAACGTTCCCACGGGCATGCAGGACACACTAAGCGCTCGTTCGGACGAGGTCAAGAGAGCGCTCTCATTTGTTGCAGAACCGGTTGCCTCGCGGTGAACGCTCGGAGACGGGGAGATGCGGACAGACGTTCAGCGTTCCGATTCGATCCAATTCATGATCGACTCATACCCATGACCGGCTTTGATTCAGGCTTCCTCGACATCGACGAACCGCTCGCCCTCCCGGCCCCGAACGACCCGCAGGAACGTGCTCGACTCCGGCGCCTCGACTACACGCACTTCTCCGTCCTCCTCGACCCCGACCGCCGGCTCGCAGCAGCCACCGGGGTCGACATCGACGGCGCCGCCCTGCTCGACCTGGGTCGCGGCGACGACTGGCACCTCGACGAGCGCATCCCGGCCGGCGAGCAGGCCGGGCCGGAGCTCTACGCACGGAACGACCTCGACCGCGGCCACCTCGTGCGCCGCCGGGACCCGGTGTGGGGTCCTGCGGACGTCGCCCGCCGGGCCAACGTCGACACCTTCTGCTACACGAACGCCGCTCCGCAGGCCGCGGACTTCAACCAGTCCCTCGAGCTGTGGAACGGCCTCGAGGACCTCGTCCTCGAGTACGCCTCGGCGGGGCGGCTGCGACTGTCCGTCTTCACGGGCCCCGTGTTCGCCGACGACGATCCGCTCTACCGTGGCATCCGCATCCCCAAGCGGTTCTGGAAGGTGGCGGCGTGGTCGTCGGCCGGTGCGCTCGCGGCCTCCGGCTACCTCCTCGACCAGTCCGCGCAGCTCGACGACATCGACCTCGACGAGCCGACGGCCACGGGTGATCGCGATGACGACGCCGTACCGCCACTTGGCCCGTTCCGTACCTTCCAGCTGCCGATCCTCGACCTCGTGAGCATCACGGGCCTCGACTTCGGGCCGTTGAGCCGGGCGGACGTCCTGGAAGCCGCCCCGGCGACCGTCCGGCCCGACGTCGACACCTGGATCGAACTGAAACGGCCCGACGACCTGCGGTTCTGAGCCGATGGAGCCGGCCCGGCATTCCCGGAGTACCGATAAGGCGAGCCTCAGTTAGGGTTACATTGGTTCCTCGGATCAGCGTGCCTATGCTGCACGGGTGAGCGCATCACGCGCCGCATCGCCGAAGGAGTCCCCCGTGCACGAGCAACGCCTGTCCACCTCCGTCCTCGTCATCGGAACGGGCGGCTCCGGCCTCCGCGCAGCGATCGAACTCGCCGAACGGGGTGTCGACGTCATCGCCGTCGGCAAGCGTCAGAAGGCCGACGCGCACACCTCGCTCGCGGCCGGCGGGATCAACGCGGCCCTCGCGACGATCGACCCCGAGGACTCCTGGCAGCAGCACGCCGCAGACACCCTCAAGGAGAGCTACCTGCTCGCCAACCCGCACACCGTGCAGATCGTGACCGAGGGGGCAGCCCGCGGGATCGAGGACCTCGAGCGGTACGGCATGCCCTTCGCCCGCGAGGAGGACGGCCGGATCTCGCAGCGGTTCTTCGGCGCCCACACCTTCCGACGCACGGCCTTCGCCGGCGACTACACCGGACTCGAGATCCAGCGCACGCTCGTGAACCGGGCGGCGCAGTTGGACATCCCGATCCTCGACACCGTCTACATCACGAGACTCCTGGTCCGCGACAACGTCATCTTCGGTGCGTACGGCTTCGACCTCGAGACCGGGACCCGCTACCTCATCCACGCCGACGCCGTCATCCTGGCGGCGGGTGGCCACAACCGCATCTGGCGGCGCACCTCCTCGCGCCGTGACGAGAACACCGGCGACTCGTTCCGCCTCGCGGTCGAGGCCGGCGGCAGGATCCGCGACCCCGAGCTCGTCCAGTTCCACCCCTCAGGCCTCATCGAGCCCGAGAACGCCGCGGGCACCCTCGTCTCCGAGGCGGCGCGCGGCGAGGGCGGCATCCTCCGCAACGGGCTCGGCGAGCGCTTCATGGCGCGGTACGACCCGGAGCGCATGGAGCTGTCGACCCGCGACCGCGTCGCCCTGGCCGCCTACACCGAGATCAAGGAGGGGCGCGGCACCCCGAACGGCGGCGTGCTCCTCGACGTCTCGCACCTGCCGCGCGAGACGATCATGCGCCGCCTGCCACGCGTCTACCAGACGCTGCTGGAGCTGCAGATGCTCGACATCACCACCACCCCGATCGAGATCGCCCCGACGGCGCACTACTCGATGGGCGGCGTGTGGGTGCGGCCCGAGGACCACGGGACGGACGTCGACGGGCTGTACGCGATCGGCGAGGCGTCATCCGGATTGCACGGCGCGAACCGGCTCGGCGGCAACTCCCTCATCGAACTGCTCGTGTTCGGGCGCATCGTCGGCGAGGCCGCAGCCCAGTATTCGGCGGGTCTCGAGGCCCACGTCCGTTCCGCCGAGGCGGTCGACGAGGCCCGGGCGGAGATCGACGGGCTCCTCGCCAGCGACGGACCCGAGAACGTGCGCGCCCTCCAGCGCGCGATCCGGAACACGATGACGGAGCACGCGGGGGTCGTCCGCGACGAAGCCGGGCTCCTCGCCGGGCTCGCCGAGCTCGACGCGATCGAGGCGCGGATCGCGGACGTCGGCGTCCACCCCGACATCGCTGGGTTCCAGGACCTCGCCCACGCCTTCGACCTGAAGTCGGCCGCGCTCGCGGCCCGCGCCACGCTCGAAGCGGCGCTCGAACGTCGCGAGACCCGCGGGTGCCACAACCGCTCCGACTTCCCGGAGCTCGACGAGGAGCTGCAGGTGAACCTCGTCTGGTCGGGGCGGGGCCGGATCGAGCGCGAGGCGATCCCCGCCATCCCCGCGGAGATCCAGGAGCTCATGCAGGACGTCTCCGTCGTCGGCAAGCTCGTGGAGTAGGGCGGAGCCCCGGTCCCTGAGCTTGTCGAAGGGCTAGCCGCGCCCCTCGCCACGTTCGAGGGTCGCGCCGATCACCCGGAGGCTCTCGATGAGCACCGAGATCTGGTCACGGCTGAGGCCGGACAGCATCGCGTTCTCATCGGCCACCAGGCGGCGCATCGCCTCGTCCACCCGCTGCCGGCCGAGCGTCGTGAGGACGACGATCTTGCTCCGGCCGTCGGCGGCGTTCTTCTGGCGGACGACCAGGGAACGCGCTGCCAGGCGGTCGAGCTGGCTCGCGAGGTTGCCGCTGGTGACGTGGAGTCGGCCGGCGAGCATCGACGGGGTCATCCCCTCGGCGCCGTGCTGCCGCAGCATGGACAGGAACTCGAACTCCCACGGCCGCAGCTTGCTGGCCGCGAAGGACACCCGACGGACCTCCTGGAGGTGCGGGACGAGCCGGCGCAGGCGCGACACGACGTCGAGCGGCGCGAAGTCCACGTCGGGCAATGCCGCGGCCCAGGCGTCGATGACGATGTCCACATCGTCGTCATCACCCATCGCCATCGTCGGTCCTCCTCGTGTCCTCGCCAACGCTACCCTGGGCTCCGCCACAGCTGGAGGATAGGCGTCCGCTCACGCCGCTGTGGTAAGCGATCCGCCTCGGTGACCCACCACGGTGATCCGTCTCAGCGGACCACCAGTGCCCCGAGTCCGTCGACGAGCAGTCCGACACCGAAGGCGAACCCCTCCGCCTGGTCATCGGGGTCTCGCGGATCGGACGTCGCGCCGGCACCGAGGACGCCGACGCTGTCGTACTGCAGGCGCTGCTGCTCGTGGGACACATGGCCGAGGACGAAGTGCAGGAGCGCGGTGCCCGCTCGTCGGGTGGTCGCCTCGTCGAGACCGGCGAGCGCCACGGCGTCCGTCAGCCGGCGGAGCACGCGTCCGGAGCCCAGCCCGAGCGCGTAGGTGCTCGAGACGACCTCGGCGCCGTCGCGGTAGGCGAGCAGGGCGTCCCGGAGGGCTGCTGCCTCGATCCGGGTCCGTTCCCGCCAGTCGGCGCCGGCGTCTGCGACCGCGTCGACCGGGGCCGGGTGGGCGTCGACGATGCGGTCGGCGAGTTCGGCGATGAGCGTCTGCTTGTTCTCGAAGTGCCAGTAGAGCGCGCTCGGTTGGACGACGAGGGAGGCGGCCAGGCGACGCATGGTGAGGTCTGCCAGGCCGTGGTCGTCGAGGATCCGGAGGGCGACGTCGGCCACGTCGTCGCGCCGATGACGACGGGTGGTTGCGGAACCGGACATGGTTCCAACTATAGTGAACGCTGTTCAGGTGAACGGTGTTCAGGTGGGAATCGACCACCCGGATCGCCTGGACGGATCGACCATCCCTCCCCGAGACAGAGGCATCACATGAGCAGGCTCCGGATCGACGCGACCGACATCGCCCGCATCGCCGTCTTCGCCGCGATCGTCGCCGCCCTGGGGCTGCCGGGGGCGTTCTCCGTCCTGGGTGCCGTCCCGATCACGGCGCAGACCCTCGGCGTCATGCTCGCGGGCGCGATCCTCGGTCCGTGGCGCGGGATGCTCTCGATGCTCGTCCTCCTCGCCCTCGTCGCGATCGGGCTGCCGCTGCTGTCGGGTGGTCGGGGTGGGGTCGGCGTCTTCGTCGGTCCGAGCGCCGGCTACCTGTTCGGCTGGATCGTCGGCGCCTTCGTCATCGGTCTCATCGTGCATGCCGGCGGCCGACGGCTGCGCTGGTGGCGGACGGCCCTCGGCGTCCTCCTCGGCGGCATCGTCGTGATCTACGCCGTCGGTGTCCCCGTCCAGTCCCTCGTCACCCGGCTGTCGCTCGGCGAGACCGTGCTGCAGAGCCTCGTCTTCCTGCCCGGCGACCTCGTCAAGGCGGTGCTCGCGACGGTCATCACGATGACGCTGGCCCGCGCCTACCCCCGGGCGTTCCGTCACGCCGCCGGTGTCGGGTCGACGCGACCGGGTGAGCCCGCCAGGGTCGCATGACGACGGACGCCGGACGCATCGTCCCGCTGCGGGGAGGGGCTCCGGCGGAACTCGTCCGACGCGCGCTGGAGGTCCGCGCGGCGGGCGACGTCCCGTTGCTCGGCGACGATCGGTGGAGCGACCCGTACTGGCGCGCCGTCTGCGATCGCGCCAGCGCTGCGGGACCGCAGCCCGGCCAGGCGTGGGCGACGACGACCTCGGGCACGACGGGCACCCCGCGCATCGTGCTGCGGACCGCCGGCTCCTGGGCGGGCTCGTTCGCGCCGGTCGCGCAGCTGCTCGGCGCCGGCCCAGACGACGTGCTCGCCCTCGCCTCGCCGCCCGCTTCCTCCCTGTCGCTCTTCTCGATCGCGCACGCTGCAGCTGCCGGGTTCGGGCTGATCCTGCCGAGCCGTCACGTGCTCACCGCCGGCGAGGCGCAGGACGCGACGCTCTTCCACGGCACCCCCAACGGTTTGCGGCGGCTCCTCGACGACGGCCGGCCCCCGCGGTTGCGCGCGGCCCTCGTCGGCGGCGCCTCCCTCGATCCGGCGCTCCGTGAGCGGGCGACGGCCCTCGGCGTCCGCGTGGTCTCGTACTACGGCGCCGCCGAACTCTCCTTCGTCGCGGTCGACGACGGCACCGACCCGGAGCAGCCGGGCCTCCGCGCCTTCCCCGGGGTCGCGCTCGAGGTGCGCGACGAGGTGCTCTGGGTCCGGTCGCCCTACCTCGCGAGCAGCACCCTCGGCGGGTCGGGAGCGCTGCACCGCGACGGCGTCTGGGCCACGGTCGGTGATCGTGCCCGACTCGACGGCGCTCGGCTCTCCCTCCTCGGACGCAGCGACGACGCGATCCTGACGGCCGCCGCGACGGTGATCCCGTCCGACGTCGAGGAGGCACTGCGGCTGGTGGACGACATCACGGACGCCGTCGTGTTCGGCCTCCCGAACGACGGCGTCGGCGAACTCGTCACCGCGGTCGTCGAAGCGCGGCCGTGCGCCCGTCCGACGCGCGCCGAGCTGCGGGCGGCCGTCTCCCGCCTCCTCCCGCCGTCGCACCACCCGCGCCGGTGGTTCATCGTCGACGAACTGCCCCGGACGACCACGGGGAAGGCCGCGCGAGCCGCCGTCATCGAGCGCGTCCGCGCCGGGGAGGTGGCCACCCTTGCGCCCTGACATCAGCACCCGACCGGTGGTCGTCGCCGCGCGCCGCACGCCCATCGCGACGCGCAGGCGGGCCCTCGCGGCGCTGACCGTCGAGCAGCTCGCCGTCCCGGTCGTCCGCGCCGTCCACGAGGATGCAGGCGTGGTGCTCGGTGGAGCGCCCGAGATCGCCGACGTCGTGCTCGGCAACTGCATGGGTCCCGGCGGCAATCCGGCCCGGGTCGCCGCCCTCGGCGCCGGGCTCGGGTTCGCGGTGCCCGGCCTCACGGTCGACCGTCAGTGCGGCAGCGGGCTCGCGGCGATCATCGAGGCCGCCACCGCGATCGCAGCCGGCGACGCGCGACCACGGATCGCGGGCGGGGTCGAAAGCGCTTCGACCGCGCCGGTGCGCTCCGTCGACGGCGTCGCCTACGCCCGCGCTCCGTTCGCGCCCGCGGGCTGGCACGACCCCGACATGACGCGGGCGGCGGAGGATCTCGCGCGCCACGACGGGATCTCCCGCGCACGCCAGGACGCGTACGCGGCGCGGAGCACGCACCGCGCGGCGGTCGCGGAGGAGGCGGGCCGGTTCACCGAGGAGCTGGTCGCCCTGCCCGGCACGGCGGACCGCGACGAGCCGACCACGCGGCACCTCGACCGCCTGCTCCCCCGCTTCACCCCGCTCTTCTCGGACGGATCACTCACCGCCGGCAACACCTGCCGCGTGAGCGACGGAGCCGCGGCCGTCCTCCTCGTTCCGGGCGGAGCCACCTCCCGAGGGACGGTGCCCGGCCTCGCGCTGCGCGGACACGCCGTCGTCGGATGCGACCCGGCTCTCCCGGGGATCGGTGCCGCCCCCGCGATCCTCGAGGCCCTCGAGCGGGCAGGCGTCGACCTCGCCTCCGTCCAGGCGGTCGAGCTCGTGGAGGCGTTCGCCGCGCAGACCCTCGCGGTCCTCGACCGGCTCGGCGTCGCCGAGGACGACGAGCGGCTCTGCGCCGACGGCGGCGCCCTCGCCCTCGGCCACCCCTGGGGTGCCAGCGGCGCGGTGTCCGTCGTCCGGCTGTTCTCCCGGCTCGTCCGCGGCGGAGCCCCGGCCGGCACCCTCGGCCTCGCCGCAGCCTCGGTCGGCGGTGGCCTCGGCGTCGCCGCCGTGTTCGAGGTCGTGCGATGATCGAGGACATCGAACCCCCAGCCCTCCGACTCGACCGCGTCACCGCGCGCCTCGGCGACACCACCGCCCTCGACGACGTGACCCTCCAGCTCGACAGCGCACGCATCGCGGTCATCGGGGCGAACGGTTCGGGCAAGTCGACCTTCGCCCGCCTTCTCGGTGGCCTCAGCCGACCGACCTCGGGCACCGTCCACGTCCACGGCGTCGACACCGCGCGGGAGACCGCCCGGCTGCGACGCCTGGTGAGCATCGTGTTCAGCAATCCGGACGCGCAGATCGTCATGCCGACCGTCGCCGAAGACGTCGCCTTCTCCCTCCGCGGCACGTCCGGCTCGAAGGCCGAGACCGCCGAGCGGGTCGCGCACGCACTCGAGGAGTTCGGGTTGACCGGCCTCGCCGACCGCTCCGCGCACGAGCTGTCCGGCGGGCAGAAACAGCTCCTGGCGTTGTGCGGCGCGGTCATCCGTCGGCCGGCGCTCCTCATCGCCGACGAACCGACGGCCTACCTCGACGCCCGCAACAGCGCCGCGGTGGCCGACCACCTCCTGCGACCGGAGGCCGGGCACCAGCTCGTGCTCGTGACGCACGACCTGGAGCTCGCCGCCCGCTGCGACGTCGCGCTCCTCTTCGACGGCGGTCAGGTCACGGCGCAGGGCGACCCGGCCGCCGTCATCGCGAGCTATCGCGCGAGTCTGGCGACGTGACGTCGTGATCACCCTGTATCGACCGGGGACCGGCTGGTTGCATCGGGCACCGGCCGGACCGAAAGCCCTCGGCATCCTCCTCGTGGTCCTCGCCATCTCGCTGCTGCCCACCAGCTGGTGGACGGCGGGGATCGCCGCGGCGGTCACCGTGCTCGCGTACCTCGTGTCCGGACTGGGCCTCGCAGAGCTCGGCCGTCAGCTCGTGCTCATCCGCTGGATCATCACGATCACCGTCATCGGCCAGCTGCTCTTCGTCGACCTCGAGTCGGCCGTCTCGAACACCGCACGCATCGTCGCAGCCATCCTCCTCGCAGCCCTGCTGGTGCTCAGCACCCGCGTCGCGGACCTGCTCGACGCCTTCGAGCGCGCCCTCCGACCGTTCGGCCGGTTCGGAGTAGACCCGGCCAGGATCGCCCTCATGCTCGCCGTCGCGATCAACACCATCCCGGTGCTCGCCCGCCTCGCGGCCGGCGTGCGGGACGCCCAACGGGCCCGCGGGGTGCGTTCCAACCCCGTCACCTTCGTCGTCCCGTTCCTCGTGGTGTCGTTGAAGCACGCCGACGAACTCGGCGACGCCCTCACTGCACGGGGTGTCCGGTGACCGGGGTGCGGGTGCTCGGCCGGACGGTCGACGACGAGACGCGGTGCGTGCACTACGCGACGCCGCTCGACGTCATCGCCATCCGCTTCGCCTGCTGCGGCGAGTACTACCCGTGCCACCGGTGTCACGCCGAGTGCGCCGACCATCCGGCTGAGCAGTGGCCGCGCGAGCAACGCGACCGCGAGGCGATCCTGTGCGGCGTGTGCTCGAGCGAGCTGACGATCGAGCGCTACCTGGAGGTCGACGCCTGTCCGAACTGCTCGGCGGCGTTCAACCCCGGCTGTCGTCTCCACTCGGCGTACTACTTCCAGGCGTGAGCCCCCTTCCAGGCGTGAGCTCCCGGCGGTAGACCCGGTTCCGGACGCTGAGGATCGCCGCACCGATGGCCGCCGCGATGAGCGAACCGGCGAGCACCCCCACCTTCACGTGGTCGTCGGACTCGCTGCCGACGCCGAAGGACAGCTCACCGACGAGCAGCGACACCGTGAACCCGATCCCGGCCACGAAGGCCATGCCGACGAGGTCGACCCACCGGATCGACGGGTCGAGCCGCAGTCCGGGCAGCCGGGTGACGAGGAACGTCGTCAGGGTGATGCCGAGCGGCTTCCCGAGCACGAGGCCCGCGACGATACCGAGCGCGATCGTGTCCTGGAACGACTCGACGAGGCCGGACAGCCCACCGATGACGACGCCGGCGGAGAAGAACGCGAAGATCGGCACGGCCACCGCGGTGGACACGACACTCCACCGGTCGGCGAAGTGTGCGGCCAGTCCGTCGTAGATCGGCGCACCGCTCGCATCCTCCCCCACCCGGACTCGCGCGCGCTTCGTCGCGACGACGGGCACCATGAAGCCGAGCAGGACGCCGGCGACGGTCGCGTGGATCCCCGAGGCGTGGATGAGCGCCCAGGTGGCGAGCCCGAGGGGGATGAGGATCCACCAGGCCCGCACGCCGCGCTGCACGAGCACGGCGAAGAGCGCGAGCGGCACCGCGGCGAGCGCCAGGGGCAGGAACTCGATGTGGTCGGTGTAGAAGATCGCGATGATGCTGATGGCGATGAGGTCGTCGACGACGGCGAGGGTGAGCAGGAAGGTCCGCAACGCCGGCGGGAGGAACTTGCCGACCACCGCGATGACCGCGACGGCGAAGGCGATGTCCGTCGCGGCCGGGATCGCCCAGCCCTGAAGCGCGTCGGGTCCTGCATTCAGGTTCACGAGCACGTAGATGAGCGCGGGGACGGCGACACCGCCGACCGCTGCGGCGATGGGGAGCGCGGCGGTCTTCGGGTTCCGGAGTTTGCCGGCGACGAACTCCTCCTTGAGTTCGAGCCCCACGACGAAGAAGAAGATCGCGAGGAGCCCGTCGGCCGCCCAGGCGCCGACGGAGAGGTTCAGGTGGAGCGCCTCGGGGCCGAAGGTGAGGTCGCGGAGACCGAGGTAGAACTCGGAGGCGCCGGTGTTCGCGAGGACGAGGGCGAGGGCGGTGGCGACGACGAGGAGCGCTCCGCCGACGGTGTCCTGCTGGAGGGTCTGGTGGATGCCGCGCCAGATGGAGTGCGGCGCCTGGTCGGCCGGCAGCTCGTGGTGGTTCGGTGCATCGGTCATGGGAGTCCTTCGGGGCGGGATCGGTCGAGCGTCGGAGCGGCCCTGCTTGGACCACCCGCCGACCAGACTTCCCGGCACACCGCCCACGAGTTTATCCGCTCAGCGTCGTCGACGGCCCGTTGTCTGGGAGTCCGCTGACCTCGTTGTGACTCGGCTGGGCGTCGGGTGTAGACCTGAAGTGCGTCCACCAGGTCGCCCTGTCGGATTCGATCAGTGCGGATCGACAGCCCGAAGAACACGTGAGGAGCAATATATGAGCGCCGGAGACAAGATCAAGAACGCCGCAGAAGACCTCGCTGGCAAGGCCAAGGAGGCCGTCGGTAAGGCGACCGACAACGACAAGCTCGTCGCGGAGGGCAAGGCCGACCAGACCAAGTCCGACGTGAAGCAGGCCGGTGAGAACGTGAAGGACGCGTTCAAGAACTGACCTTCGATCACACGGACGCCGGTGACCCCACGGGTCACCGGCGTTCGTCTGTCTGCAGCGATCAGTCCTTGATGAGGAGGATCGGCTTTCCGTCGTAGGAGTCGTACGGGTTCGGCTCGGTGAACCCGCCGTCGTACATGAGGCCGGCCGGGGCGTTGCCGCCCGAGGGTGCAGCCGCGACGTAGCACTGGGTGATCGGTGCTCCACCGTCGAACTCCTCCGTGAAGGATTCGGAGCCGCACTCGTCCCACCCGATGAGCGTGACCTCCTGGACCTTCTCGCCGTCGGCGTCGACCGGGGAGAAGGAGGTCGCGTCGCTGTTGAACGCCACCGGGTCGCCCGAGACCTTCGTCATCTCGAGCCGGATGAGCGTGAGGTCGAGGCCGTCGAGCTCGCCGCCGTCGAACTGCGACTTCAGGAACGAGACCTGCTCAGGCGTCGCGGGCGTGACCTCGGTCAGCTTCGCGCTGATGAGCGCGGTGACGTCGTCGGTGCCCTGCGACTCATAGACGATCTCTTCGTCGATACCGACCTCGGCACCGGGCTCGGTGACCTCACCGTCGGCGGATCCCGATGCCTTCGGCTTCTCGGACGGGGTCGCGGATGCCGATGCGGACGCCGTCTCCTTCGGCTTCGCCTCGGGGCCCGGCAGCATGCCGCATCCGGCGAGCACGAGGGCGGCGGCGATCGGGACGGTGATCAGGGCGGTGACGCGGGAGAGCTGCATCGGAGTTCCTTTCGACAGCGGACTCCTGCAGTCTGTCCGCCCCTGCTCGTCGGCGCGATGGGGACAACTCCCCACCCGGGCACCCCGCTGAAGGGTGTTTCGGCAGGGCCTCCCTCGCCGGTCGGGACGTGTCTAGGCTCGTCGGCATGGACAACCGAGAGGACGTTCGCGAGTTCCTCGTCACTCGTCGAGCACGCATCCGCCCCGAGCAGGTCGAGCTGCCGGCAGGCCCCAACCGTCGGGTCCCGGGGCTGCGTCGGGCTGAGGTCGCCCTCCTCGCCGGGATGAGCGTGGAGTACTACTCGCGACTCGAACGCGGTGACCTGCGCGGTGCCTCCGAGAGTGTCCTGCACGCCATCGCGACGGCACTCGTGCTGGACGACGCCGAACGCGAGCACCTGTTCGCCCTCGCCCGGGCCGCCGGGCCGGTCTCCACCCGACGCCCCACCAAGCCGTCCCGCACACCGACGGTGCGCCCGGGGCTGCAGGTGATCATCGACTCCATCACCGCCGGCTGCGCGATCATCCGGAACGGCCGGATGGACATCCTCGCGGCGAACGCACTCGGCCGGGCGATGTACGTGGACCTGTTCGACGGATCCGACCGTCCCCCGAACCTCGCCCGCTTCTGCTTCCTCGACCGCCCGCACGCCGACCGCTTCTATCCGGACTGGGACGCGGCGGCGGACGCGACCGTCGCGATCCTCCGCGGCGAGGCGGGACGCGACCCGCACGACAAGGGCCTCCACGACCTCGTCGGCGAGCTCTCGACCCGCAGCGAGGCGTTCCGCCGCAAGTGGGGCATGCACGATGTGCGCCGACACACCACGGGCCGCAAACACTTCATCCACCCCGTCGTCGGCGAGGTCGACCTCGTCTTCGAGGCGGCCGAACTCCGCGAGGACCCCGGCCTCAGCCTGATGATCTACGCCGCGGAACCCGGCACCCCCACGGAGGAGGCCCTCACCCTCCTCGCCAGCTGGGCGGCCACCCGGGCACTCGCGACGACCACCGCGCCGGCCGACCCCCACTGACCAGACCTCCACCGACCCCACCTCCGTCCCGACGCACCACCCCGAACCCCAGGAGTCCCCATGCACACACGCACCCTCGGCACCAGCGGTCTCACGGTCTCGGCCATCGGCCTCGGCTGCATGAGCATGACCGGCGGCTACAGCGGCCGTCCCGACCGTGGCCCGATGATCGACCTGCTCCGCTCGGCCGTCGATCGCGGCGTCACCTTCTTCGACACCGCGGAGATCTACGGACCCCACCGCAACGAGGAACTCGTCGGCGAGGCACTGCGCCCGGTCCGGGACCAGGTCGTCATCGCCACCAAGTTCGCGAACCACGTCGACCCCGACACCCACACGGCGACGGGCCGCATGCTCCGCCCGGACGAGGTCGCGACGGCCGTCGACGGCTCGCTCCACCGCCTCGGCATCGACACGATCGACCTCTACTACCAGCACCGCGTGAACCCCGAGCACCCCATCGAGGAGTTCGCCGAGGCCGTCCGCGAGCTGATCTCGGCCGGGAAGGTCAAGCACTACGGCCTCTCCGAGGCGGCCGAGTCGACGATCCGGCGCGCGCACGCCGTCCAGCCGGTCACCGCGGTCCAGTCCGAGTACTCGCTCTGGTGGCGGCGCCCCGAGGAGGGCGTGCTCGCGGCCTGTGCGGAACTCGGCATCGGCTTCGTCCCGTTCAGCCCGCTCGGCAAGGGGTTCCTCACCGGCACGATCGACACGACGACCGGGTTCGAGGAGGGCAACGACCTGCGGGCCAGCATCCCCCGCTTCGCCCCGGAGGCCCTCCAGCAGAACCTGGCGCTGATGGAGGGCATCACGGAACTCGCCCGCGGACTCGACGCCACCCCGGCGCAGGTCGCGCTCGCCTGGCTCCTCGGTCGCGAGCCGTGGATCGTCCCGATCCCGGGGACGACGAAACCGCACCGCCTCGAGGAGAACCTCCGTGCAGCCGACCTCACCCTGAGCGAGGCCGACCTCCATGCGCTCACCGAGCGATCCGACTCGGTCCACATCGTCGGCGGGCGCTACCCGGACGAGCTCGAGGCGCAGACGAACCGCTGATCCGGCTGCGCTGGTGAGCCGGGCGCCCTCACAGGGATCTCTCTGCTGCCGTTCATCCGCGCGGCGGACGATGGGCCGACGCGTCAGGTGGTCGCGTCCGAGGAGAAGCCATGACCGCGACGATCACCGTGCCGACAGGACGCCCGCAGGAACGCTGGGGCATGCTCCGCGCGCGTCTTGCCGGCCGGGCGATCGCCCCGGTCGTCGGCGTGTTCGCCACCGTCGTCTCGCTCATCGGGATCGGCACCCCGTCGTACTGGGGCGATGAGGCGGCGAGCGTCCTCGCAGCGGAGCGTCCACTCCCGGTGATGTTCGGGATGATCGGCCACATCGACGCCGTGCACGGGCTCTACTACCTGTTCCTGCACCTCTGGACCGGCGCCTTCGGAACCGCCGAAGCCGCCACGAGGATCCCCAGTGCGATCGGCGTCGGCCTCGCGGCGGCCGGCGTCGTGGTGCTCGCGCGGTCACTCTTCACCCCGGCGGTCGGCGTCACCGCCGGACTGCTCTTCGCCGTCATCCCGCAGGTGACGCGGATGGGTGCGGAGACGCGCTCGTACGCGCTGGGGATGGCGGCGGTCGTCTGGCTGACGGTGTGGTTCGTCTCTCTCGTCCGCCGCCGGTCGACCTCGCGCCGCAGCTGGGCGTTGTTCGCCGTCGCGAGCGCCGCCTCGATGTACCTGTTCCTCTACCTCGCCATGCTCCTGATCGTCCACGCCGCCTGGATGCTCCTGCAGCGCCCCGGACGCGCCGTGGTCCGGGCGTGGGCCTGGTCGCTCGCCGGGGCGCTGCTCCTGGGCGCCCCCATCGTGGTCGCCGGGATTGCGCAGCGGGGGCAGATCGCGTTCCTCGGGCGGCGCGACTACGCGACCCCGGAGTCGGTGTTCATCGGCCAGTGGTTCCAGGAACCCGTCTTCGCCGCCGTCGCCTGGGCGCTCATCCTCCTCGCCCCGATCGGCGTCCTCACGATGCGACGCGCCGTCGGTGAGCGGCAAGGGCTCGCGATGGTCGCCGTCTGGGCACTCGCCCCGACCGTCCTGCTCATCATCGGCAACGCCCTCGTGACCCCGATGTACAACCTGCGCTACGTCACCTTCTGCGTGCCGGCCGTCGCGATCATGATGGCGCTCGGACTCCGGACGCTCGTCGGGCTCCTCCCGGCGCGCGCGGACCGTGCCGTGGCGACCGCCGTCGGCGTCGTCCTGGTCATGGCCGTCGCGGTCCCGGTCCTCGTGACGCAACGCGGGCCGTTCGCGAAGGACGACGGGAGCGACCTCCGACAGACCGCCGAGGTCGTCCAGGCGCACGCGTCGCCGGGCGACGCCGTCGTGTTCGACCAGTCGGTGAAGCCCTCGCGGCAGTCCCGACTCGCCATCGACCTGTACCCGACGGCGTTCACCGGCCTCGACGACGTGGCGCTCGTGGAGAGCTACCGCGAGCGCCCCGAGTTGGCCGACCTCGCCGCCCCGTTGGCGGACCTCCACGACGAGCTCGCCGGTCACGCGCGGGTCTGGGCGGTGGAGGGCTCCGAGGCGGCTCCGGACGTCGCCGACCTCGAAGCGCTCGGGTACCGGGTCGAGCGCGTCTTCCCGGTGCACCGCAGCACGGTGTACGAGCTGGTGCGCGACTGACGCGTCAGCGACTCCGCGTCGACGGGCCGCGTCAGCGACTCGCGTTGTGCTGGGACACCGCGTCGCTGACCCAGGAGAACTCGTCGACGAACCGCGACAGGAGCCGGGCGAGTTCGGTGCGGTCGCGCTCGCTCCACTTGCCGACGAGCGTGTTGTAGACCTGCTGGGCCGCCTGCCGGTGCCGGTCGAGGGCGATCCGGCCCTCCTCGGTGGCGCTCACGAGGACGGCGCGGCGGTCGCTCGGGTCGGTCACGCGCTCGACGAGCCCGCCCTGCTCGAGGCGGCGGACCTCGGCGGTGGCGGTCGACTTGTCGACGGACATCCAGCCGGCGACGGCGGACATGCGGATCGGCCCGGCCGAGAGCACGTAGTCGAGGAGCCAGGCGTCGGTGCTCGTGAGTGCCGCGCCGTCGGCGTCGTGCAGCGTCCGTCGGTTGTCGGCCCGGCTCGACCAGCGCGACACCGTCGCGAGCGAGGCTTCGATGACCGCACCGGCGTCGTCTGGGCCGAGATCCTCGCTCATAGCTGAATTCTTTCTGAATACGGGCGTTCGGGTGTTCGTTGGACCATACCAACTATATAGTGGGACAGCACCAACTAACCCTCAACTGTCCCCCACCTCGAGCGCTGCGGAGAACACAGCCCATGGAAATCCCCGGATACGTCTGGCTGCTGACGATCGTCGGCATTCTGGCCCTCCTCGCCTTCGACTTCATCTTCCACGTGCGCAAGGCCCACGAGCCGACGCTGCCGGAAGCCGCGAAGTGGTCGGCCCTCTACGTCGGCGTCGCCATCGTCTTCGGCCTCGGCGTCCTCTTCTTCGGCGGTGGCACGCTCGGATCCGAGTACTTCGCCGGCTACATCACGGAGAAGGCCCTGTCGGTCGACAACCTCTTCGTCTTCCTCATCATCATGTCGAGCTTCCGCGTCCCGCGGGCCGACCAGCAGAAGGTGCTCCTCTTCGGCATCGTCTTCGCCCTCATCGCCCGCACCGGCTTCATCTTCCTCGGTGCCGCCGCGGTCAACGCCTGGTCCTGGCTGTTCTACATCTTCGGTGCGTTCCTCATCTTCACGGCGATCAAGCTCCTCCGCCCGGAAGAGGAGAGCGACGACGCGAACAACTTCGTCATCCGTCTCGCCAAGCGCCTGTTCAAGACCACGGACCGCTACGACGGCGACAAGCTCGTCACCATCGAGAACGGCAAGAAGGTCCTCACGCCGATGCTGCTCGTCATGGTCGCCATCGGCGGCACCGACCTGCTCTTCGCGCTCGACTCGATCCCCGCGATCTTCGGCCTCACGCAGAACCCGTACATCGTCTTCACCGCGACGGCGTTCTCGCTCCTCGGCCTCCGTCAGCTCTACTTCCTCATCGACGGCCTGCTCGACCGCCTCATCTTCCTCAGCTACGGCCTGGCGGCGATCCTCGGCTTCATCGGTGTGAAGCTCGTCCTGCACGCGCTGCACGAGAACACCCTGCCGTTCCTCAACGGTGGCGAGCACATCCCGGTGTTCGAGATCAGCACGGGCCTGTCGCTCATCGTCATCATCGGCATCCTGACCGTCACGGTCCTCGCCTCGCTCCTCAGCCCGGCCGGTCGTGCGCACACGATCATCAGCGACGCCCGCACCCAGGCGAAGAAGATCGTCGACCACGCCGACTCCCCGGAGGACATCCCGGACGGACACCACGTGGACGAGGTCGAACTCGAGACGAGCTACACCCGCATGGTCGAGCGCCAGAAGTCCTTCGCGAACCTGAAGCCCAAGCACCAGGCGAAGGCGGCCGACGACGAGGAGCTCCAGCGGCTGCTCGCCCGGGCCCACGAGCTGCAGGCGAAGAGCTCCGATTCGCGCGGTCTGCTCTGAACGGACCGGGAATCCGGGCGTTCACCTCGCTGAACCGATAACGTTGACGTGCGCTCCCAGCTTCGGCCGGGGGCGCACGTCGGACACCTCACCACCCGCAACACGATGATGCATCTAGGAGACGGAACCATGGGTCTGAGTCTGGAAAAGGGCCAGTCGCTCTCACTGACGAAGCAGGACGGTGGCGCACTCACGCGGATCCGTCTGGGCCTCGGCTGGGACGGCGTCGCACCGGTGAAGCGCGGCCTCTTCGGTCGCTCCTCCGCCCCCGACATCGACCTCGACGCCTCGGCGATCTTCTTCGACGCGACCGGCAAGGTGCTCGACACCATCTGGTTCCAGCAGCTCGCCAGCAAGGACGGCTCGGCCACCCACACCGGCGACAACCTCACGGGTGCGGGCGACGGCGACGACGAGACGATCCTCGTCGACCTCTCGAAGGTGGCCCCGTCCGTCCAGCAGATCGTCTTCGTGATCAGCAGCTACAGCCGCCAGACCTTCGACACCGTGCAGAACGCGTTCAGCCGCATCATCGACGACTCGACCCCCGGCTCGCCCGAGGTCGCCCGCTACCAGCTGACCGACTCCGGCCCGCACACCGCGATGATCATCTCGAAGGTGTCGCGCGAGGGCAACGGCTGGGCCTTCAAGGCGATCGGCGAGCGCGCGAACGGCCGCTCCGTCATGGACCTCCTCGGCCCCGCCGCCCAGGTCCTCTAGCACCACCCCCAGCAGTCCCCGGCGCCTCAGCGCGTGTTCCATCGAAGGAGAAGCGATCACCATGGCAGGACTCAGCCTCGAAAAGGGCAACAACCTCTCGCTCACCAAGACCAGCCCGGGCCTCACGGTCGCGACGGTGGGCCTCGGCTGGGACCCGCGCACCACGAGCGGTGAGGCCTTCGACCTCGACGCCTCGGCCCTGCTCATCGGAGCAGACGGCAAGGTGCGCTCCTCGGCGGACTTCATCTTCTACAACCAGCCCGCGGCCGCGGACGGCTCCGTGAAGCACCTCGGCGACAACCGCACGGGCGACGGCGCCGGCGACGACGAGCAGATCTCCGTCGACCTGGGCGCGGTCGCGGCCGACGTCGAGCGCGTGGTCATCGCCGTGTCGATCGACAAGGCCGACGAGCGTCGCCAGAACTTCGGACAGGTGCGCGGCGCGTACTGCCGCGTCGTCGACCAGGACGGCACGGAGATCGTGCGCTTCGACCTCAGCGAGGACGCGGCCCCCGAGACCGCCATGCTGTTCTCCGAGCTCTACCGCAACGGATCCGAGTGGAAGTTCAAGGCCCTCGGCCAGGGCTACACCACCGGTCTCGCCGGCATCGCCGGTGACTTCGGCGTCCAGCTCGGCTGAGCGCCCGACGCACCCCATCACGAGCAGCCACACACGAGAGCAAGGTCGAAGCCATGAGCACGCCACTCACTCCGCCGGACGCCAACGATCAGGCCGCAGCCTCCCTCGTCCTGCACGCACCGGACGCACCGGACGTCGTGCAGGCCGAAGAGGCACCTGGCATGGTCCCGGTCCCCGCTGAACGCCAGACCGAGATCCAGCAGCAGGCGCGGTCCTTCGTGACCGAGGTGGCGACGCTCGACCCGCGGTCCCCCGAGTTCACGCAGAAGATCGAGGGGATCAACCAGATCGGCGGCAAGGAGATGGTGCAGTCCAGCGGCTACTCCTCCCGCATGCTCGAACGATCCTCGACCTCGGTGGCCGGCGCGAAGCGTTCCGGCGACAGCGCGCAGATCAAGGTCGCGACGACGCTCGGCGACCTCCGCAGCACCGTCGAGGACCTGACGCCGAACCAGGCCGACCTCGGTGTCGGCCGGAAGATCCTCGGCTTCATCCCGGGTGGCAACAAGCTCGCGAAGTACTTCCAGAAGTACGAGTCCGCGCAGACCCAGCTCGACAAGATCATCAAGTCGCTCATGGCCGGCCAGGACGAACTCCTCAAGGACAACGCCGCACTCGCCGGCGAGAAGGTCCAGCTGTGGGAGACGATGCAGGCGCTCAGTGAGTACGCCGTCTTCGCGAAGGCGCTCGACGCCGCGTGTGTCGAGAAGATCGACCAGGCGCGCTCCGCCGGCCGTGTCGAGGAGGCGCAGAAGCTCGAGGCCGACGTCCTCTTCCCCGTGCGTCAGCGCCACCAGGACATCCTCACGCAGCTGGCCGTGTCGGTGCAGGGCTACCTCGCGATGGACCTCATCCGGAAGAACAACCTCGAACTCATCAAGGGTGTCGACCGGGCCCGCACCACGACGATCGCCGCCCTGCGGACCGCCGTCATCGTCGCCCAGGCGCTCGCGAACCAGAAGATGGTCCTCGACCAGATCGACGCGATCAACACCACGACGAACAACATGATCCTGCAGACCAGCGAGATGCTGAAGGACCAGACGACGCGGATCCACCAGCAGGCTTCCACCGCCGGCGTCAGCGTCGACACCCTGCAGCGCGCGTTCGACAACGTGTTCCAGACCATGGACGCGATCGACACCTTCCGTGCCGAAGCCGCGAAGAACATGGAGGGCACGGTCACCGCTCTGGAGTCCGGCCTCGAGAAGGCGAAGCCGTACCTCGAGCGCAGCCGTCAGGCTGAGCAGCGCGAACTCCGCTAGTCTCGGCTCGCTGCGAGGTCAGGGCGCTGAGGACGAGGGGGACGAGAGATGGCATTCGGACGACTGCTGAACGCACTGCGGACCGGTGGGACCGATCCGCTGGGCGTCGTCGACGCCGCACCGGCACCGGTGGGCGAGACGGAGGACGAAGCGACCGCCCGGCACCTCGACGAGCTCCGTGACTCGGTCCGCTCCGTGGGGCGCGACCTCCCGACGCTGCTCACCTCGCAGCTGCGGCAGATCGACGACCAGCTGCGGCTCGTGGTCGCGACGATCGCCGAGCAGGGCGCCTCGACGGAGCAGCGGGTGCTCCTCGACGCGATGATCACCGACTACCTGCCGACGCCGCTGCGCTCGTTCCTCGCCCTCCCCGCCGAGGACCGCGGCGACGACTCCCGCAGCACGATCGTCTTCGCACGGCAGTTGGAGCTCATCGAGGAGACCATCCGCGACCTCCTCAACCAGATCCGCATCGGCGCGATCGCCGAACTCTCCACCCACGGCCGGTTCCTCTCCGACAAGTTCCAGGAGCCCGACGCCGGGCTCGTGCTGGGCGGGCACTGATGGCGTCGCTCGTCGCGGGCGCGAACGCCGCGCTGACCGCCGAGAACCCCGGTCTCGACAAGCTCCTCATCGGGTTCGGTTGGGACGTCATCGCGAGCCGCGGCCCGCAGAGTGAACCCGTGCCGCTGGCGATCATGTGCGGCGACGACGGCAAGGCCCTCTCCGACGACCACCTCGTGTTCTTCAACCAGGTCGAGAGCCAGGACGGTGCGGTCACCTTCGCATCCGAGGCCGACGACGAGGAGATCGACGTCGACCTGTCCCGCGTGCCGGACGCGGTCACGAAGATCGCGTTCCTGCTGTACATCGACCCCGACGTCCGGGGGCCAGGGGACTTCTCCCCCGTCCGCTCCGCCTTCGTCCGCGTCGCGACCGCTGACGACCGCGAGCTCGTGCGCTTCGACATCCCGATGTCCGAGGTGCGCTCCAGCCAGGCGCTGCTGCTCGCCGAGCTGTACCGGCACCGCGACGACTGGAAGTTCCGCGCCCTCGGCCAGGGCTACGCCGGCGGGCTCGCCGGTGTCGCGCGCGACTTCCGAATCGACCTCTGAGCCGTGCCACTCAACACCTCCCCGGTGCGACGGGACATCGACTACCTCCGCCGTCGGGTGAAGCCGCGGCCTGAGCCCGTCGTGGCCGCGCCGGTTGCACAGGTGGCGCCGCCGGCGGCGCCGGCGAGCGCTCCGACCGCACCGCCCGCAGCCGCAGCGCCGTCGACCGGGCTCACGCTCGGCGGGCCGTCGAGCCCTGCGGCGTCGACCCCGGCGCCGGCGGCCCCGGCCCCGACGCAGCCGTCCGCGCCGTCGACCGGGCTCACGCTCGGCGGCGGCTCGTCACCCGCTCCGGCCACACCGTCGGCACGCCCTGCGGCCCCCGCAGCGCCGAGCACCCCGCAGCCGTTCCCAGCCCCGACGGCGGAGGAGGTCCGCGTCCTCGACGACGAGACCCCGCTCGTGCGGTTGGACCCACGGCAGTCGGCGATCGGCAGCCTCATCGTCGGCGGTGCGACGGCGATCGTGTGGGAGACCGTCGACCGCGTCACGGGTGTCGCTTCGGCCGACGGCGGAGCCGACGGGACACCGGTGACCACGCCCGGCAACCGACCGCTCCTGGGCTTCGACGGCGGCGACGCGATCCTCGCGCTCCGCCACGTGCACCTCATCCGACGCGCGCTGTTCGTCGGAACGGCGGGACAGCCGCTCACGGTGCAACTCTTCGACGACGAGAACTTCGCCGCCGCCGACGAGGCGGGCGGCGTGCCGGTCGTCTCCCTGCTCCGCATCGGCTCCCGTCTCGAGCTGCGCCTCGAACCACTTCCAGCAGACATCCCCCTCAAGACGCTTGTCCGGCAGTTCGGCTTCGAGCCGACGCCGTACGTCGTCGGCCGCGAACCCCGGAGACGATGACCATGCGCCACTTCAGCTACGTGGACGACAAGCGCGCCGCGAAACTGTTCCACAAGCTCCCCGAGCCCATCAGCATCGACTCACCTCCCGAGCATCTCGCCGCCGCGCTGGGCGCCACGCTGTACAGCCCGGGCACGCGCACCACCCTGGCGAAGGACGTCGTGAAGCAGGCGAAGCACGGTTGCCTGAGCATGGTCCTGTGCCTCGAGGACTCGGTCCCCGACGACGCGGTCGAGGTCGCCGAGACGAACGTCGCGGAGGCGATGCAGCAGCTCGCCGCCAAGCGTGCGGGGTCCAAGCGCCTCGTGCTGCCGCTGCTCTTCATCCGCGTCCGCACGCCGGAGCAGCTCGAGCGGGTCGCCTGCATGCTCGGTCCCGGCCTCGACCTGCTGAGCGGCTTCGTCATCCCCAAGTACGAGAACAGCGACGGGGTGGCCGACCGCTTCTTCGAGGCACTCGGCCGGGTGCAGCGCGAATACGGCCAGGACGGCTCGAACGGCGCTCGACGACTCCGCGTCATGCCGATCCTCGAATCGCCGCGGATGATCCACCGCGAGACCCGCGACGACACGCTCTCCGGCATCGTCGACGTCACGAAGGCCCACCGCGAGGACGTGCTCGCCGTCCGGATCGGGGCCACCGACCTCTCGAGCGCCTTCTCGCTCCGGCGCTCCCGCGACCTCACCGTGTACGACGTGAAGCTCGTCTCCTCGGTCATCGCCGACGTCGTCAACGTCTTCGGTCGCCCGGGCGACGACTTCGTCATCACCGGGACCGTGTGGGAGCACTTCCAGACGGCGGAGCGCCTCATGCGCCCGCAGTTGCGCATGACCCCGTTCCAGGACGCCAACGAGGCGCAGCTGCGGCAGAAGCTGCTGCTGAAGGGACTCGACGGTCTCATCCGCGAGATCGCCCTCGACCAGGCGAACGGCCTGCTCGGCAAGACGGTCATCCACCCGAGCCACGTGCCGGTCGTCCACGCGATGTCGGTCGTGAGCCACGAGGAGTACGTCGACGCGCTCTCCGTGGTGGGCGACGTCGGCGGCGGAGCGAACGCCTCGCCGTACCGGAACAAGATGAACGAGATGAAACCGCACCAGGCGTGGGCGCGGAAGACCCTGCTGCGCGCCGAGGCCTTCGGGGTGGCGGCGGAGGAGACGACCTTCGTCGACCTCCTCGAGACGAGCATGCGGTGACGGTCTGGACGGGCGGCTTCGTCAGCGAGGCCGTCGGCATCCGCCTGCGCTCGGACGAGGCCCGGAGCCTGATCCCCGTGGAGGACCTCGTCGGGCTGGCCCTCCGCGACAACCCGAAGCGCGCGCAGCTGCTCGTCTCGACGGTGCTCGCCAAACACGTCCCGACGGTGCCGGCGCTCGCCCTCGCGGCGGGTGAGCTCCTCGGTCTCCTCGTCCGGTGCGCGCTCGACGGCACCGAACCGGACCCGGCCCCGTTCGAGACGGTCGCGCGGCTCCTCGCTCGTCGCGGCCTGCCGGACACCACCGGGCTCGCCGAGCTCCGCGCCGTCCGACAGCAGCTGGCCGGCCTCCGCGACGCGGCGCCGGAGCCAGGCTCCGAGCTCGTCACCATCGGATACGCCGAGACGGCCACCGGGCTCGGCCACGTCGTCGCCGACGCCCTCCGCTCGCCCTACCTCCACTCGACGCGCCACGAGGAGGACGCCCCCTTCACACCCTTCGAGGAGGAGCACTCCCACGCGAGCGACCACCGGCTGTACCCGAGCGATCCCGACTGGGCCACCGCCGGCGGGACGACGGTGCTCGTGGACGACGAGCTGAGCACCGGCCGAACGGTCCGGAACACCATCACCGCGCTCCACACCACCACCCCGCAGTCCCGGTGGGTCGTCGCCGCCCTGATCGACCTCCGATCCGAGGAGGACCGGCGGGCGTTCGACGAACTCGCCGCCCGACTCGGCACGACGATCTCCGTGGTGGCGCTCGGCGCGGGTGCCGTCGACCTCCCCCACGACGTGCTCTCGCTCGCGCGACAGGTCATCGACGCAGCACCGCCGGCCGCCGTCGCCGACCGGGCCGCCGGGGTGGTCGACCTCGTCGACGCCACCGACCTCCCGCCGGTGCGGAGCGCCCGGTTCGGCACCGCCGGCCGGTTCGACGAGGCGGCGATCCGGGCGGTCGCCGAACGGGTCCTGCCGTCACTCCCCGCCGGCGAGGTCCTCGTCCTCGGCTCCGAGGAGTTCATCGCGGTGCCGCTCGTGGTCGCCGACCAGCTCGACGAGGCTCGCGGGGCCACCCGCTTCTCGACCACCACGCGGTCGCCCATCGCGGTGATCGACCGCGACGACTACGCCGTCGCGAGCGCCGTGTCCTTCACGAGCCACGACCGCACCATCGACGGCCGTGGCCCCCGGTTCGCCTACAACCTCTCGCGCGGCGGATCCCGCTTCGCGGCGGTGGTCCTGTTCCCCGAACCGGGCGCCGACCGCGAGCTGCTGCTCGAACCCGGCGGCGTCGTCGAGGCGCTCCGGACCGTCACCGACGTCGTCCTCCTCGTCCTGCTCGCCGAATCCGTCCCCACCCCAGCCGAATGGAACCCCGCACCGTGACCATCGACGCCGCCGCCCTGCCCGAGCCGCTCACCGGCCCCGACTTCGGGTCGTACGACGCGAGCGAGGTGCAGTGGCTCCTCACCGACCTCGGCGACACCCGCCTCGAAGCCGACGCGTCCGAACGCGAGGCCGCGATCCAGAGCGGCCGCGCGCACTACGCCGAGTCCCTGCCCATCGAGTACCTGCCCTCGCCCGAGTACGAGGAGCTGTACCGGGACGCCCTCGTGCGGTCGAGCCGTCGCCTCGCCGTGGCCGTCGGCGTCGTCACGGACCTCGTCCTGGCGTCCCGCGCGAACCGGCCCGTGCTCGTGTCGCTCGCCCGCGCCGGCACGCCCATCGGCATCCTCATGCGCCGCTGGGCGAAGGAGGTCCGTGGGATCGACGCCCCGCACTACACGATGAGCATCGTCCGCGGCGTCGGGGTCGACGGGACGGCGCTGCGGTACCTCGCCGCCCACCACGACCCCGAGCAGATCGCCTTCATCGACGGCTGGACCGGCAAGGGCGCCATCGCACGTGAACTCACGGAGGCGCTGGAGCTGTTCGCCCAGACCGACGGTGTCCGATTCTCCGACGAGCTGGCGGTCCTCGCCGACCCGGGCCACTGCGTCCCCGTGTACGGCACCCGCGACGACTACCTCATCCCCTCGGCCTGCCTGAACTCCACCGTCTCCGGGCTCGTCTCACGCACCGTCTACAACCGCGAGCTCCTCTCCGACGACCAGTTCCACGGCGCCAAGTTCTACCGGGAGTTGAGCAGCCACGACGTCTCCGGAGCCTTCCTCGACGCCGTGTCGGGCCGCTTCTCCGAGGTGCTCGACGATGTCGCCGCCGGCGTGCAGGAGGCCTCCACGGCCGACCGTGAGCCGAGTTGGATCGGGTGGGCCGCCGTCGAGCGCATCCGCGAGCAGTACGACATCCCGAGCGTCAACCTGGTGAAGCCCGGCGTCGGCGAGACCACGCGCGTCCTCCTCCGCCGAGTGCCGTGGAAGGTGCTCGTGTCGCCCGACGCCCTCGACGACGTGGCGCACGTACTCCTCCTCGCCGAACAACGCGGGGTGCCGGTCGAGGTCGTGCCCGGCCTGCCCTACAGCTGCGTCGGGCTCATCAACCCGCTGAGCGACGCCGCCGCCGGAGACGCCCAGTGAGCGCGCTCGTCGCCTGCGACCTCGACCGCACCCTCATCTACTCGCCGAAGGCGTTCTGGCTCGAGACCCCGGACCCGGAGGCGCCGTCGATCGTCGTCTCGGAACTCTGGAACGGCGTCCCGATCTCGTTCATGACACGCGAATCGGAGCGTCTGCTGATCGAGCTGCGGACGCAGGCCGTGTTCATGCCGGTCACGACCAGGACCGTGGCGCAGTACCAGCGGGTGCAGTTGCCGGGCGGCGCCCCCGACTACGCGATCACGAGCAACGGCGGCGAGATCCTCGTCGACGGGGTCCCCGACGCCGACTGGCGTGCGCGCGTGCGGACGCACCTCACCGACCACACCGCACCACTCGACGAGGCGCTCGCGCGGTTCGAGGAGCTGGCGTCGCCGACGTGGATCCACAAGACGAACGTCGCGGACGCGCTGTTCTTCTACTCGATCGTCGAACGCGACGCGATCCCCGCAGGCTGGTTGGAGCAGGTCGAGCAGGAGTGCGAGCGACTCGGGTGGACGGTGTCCCTGCAGGGGCGCAAGCTCTACTGCGTGCCGCGGACGCTCACGAAGCACGACGCCGTCAGCGAGGTCGCGCGCCGACTCGACGGCCCGCTCGTCCTCGCCGCCGGAGACTCCCTCCTCGACCAGTCGATGCTCGAGACCGCCGACCTCGCGTTCCGGCCGGCCCATGGCGAACTCGACGACGAGGGGTTCGCGCTCGACACCCTCACCGTCACCGGGCGACGTGGCATCCTCGCCGGCGAGGAGCTGCTCCGGCTCATGACGGCCGCGGCGCAGGGCGGACGAGGGATCCGCTGATCCGCTGATCCGCTGACCGCTGATCTCTGGCCCGGCCTGCCGCTACCAGGGCAGGTCGAGGGACGGCACCACCGTGCCCGCCGCCGCACCGGTGCCCGAGTGCACGAGCACGCCGTCGGCGTCGGCCAGGCCACGGAGCATGGCGGCTCCGTGCCACGGTGACGGCTCCGCGGTGACGGCCGCCGTCTCAGCGTCGAGCACCGCCCGGTACGGACGCAGCACCGTCTCGGAGCGGGTCGGGTCGACGGGAGACGCGAGCACCACTGGCCGGAGGGGCGGCAGCCCGAGCCCCTGCTGGCCGGCGAGCAGCGGCTGCACGAGGGTGAGGACGCTGAGCAGCGCCGCGAGCGGATTGCCCGGCAAGCCGACGACGAGCCGACCGTCCGGCAGCCGGGCGAGCAGAGCCGGACCGCCGGGGCGCACCTCGACGCCGTCGACGAGGAACTCCGCCCCGGCGTCGCGCAGCAGCGCGCGGACGTGGTCGGCTCGCGAGCCGCCCGTCCCACCGGTGGTGACGATGACCTCGCCTGCCCGACGGGCGGGTGGCTCGGTGAGCGCGGTGGTGCCGAGCGTCGTGGTGCCGAGGGCCTCGGCCGTCGCGGAGGCGTCGTCGCGCACCCGGACACTCGAGGTGACGACGCCGCCGAGCGACGCGATCACCCCCGGCAGCGACGGGCCGAAACTGTCGCGCACGAACCCCGCGCCGGGCACCCCGCTCGTCACGACCTCGTCACCGGTGAGGACGAGTCGGACCTTCGGCCGCGGCACCACCGGCACCCGGTCGAAACCGCCGCCGGCCGCGACCGCGAGGTGCACGGGGCCGAGCCGGGTGCCCTGGTCCAGCAGGATCGTCCCCGCCGGTGACTCGGTCCCGGCGTCGCGGATGTGGCGCCCCGCTACCGGTTCCTCGCGCGGAGCCTGCGGGGAGAGACCGAGTCGGAGGGCGTCGGCGGTCTCCTCCACGATGCCGTGTTCCCGCTGCAGGACGGCGACGGCACCGGTCGGGATGAGCCCGCCGGTCAGGACCTCGACCGCGGTGCCGACCTCCAGGCCGACCGAGCGCGCCCGGTCGGCGGCGGCCCCACGGACCAGCTCCCAGGGCCCTGCGCCGGCGACGGCCCATCCGTCCATCGCCGAGGAGGCGTAGTGCGGGATCGCGATGGGCGACACGAGGGGCGCGGCGAGGACGTGGCCGAGCGCGGTGGCGAGCTCGACGCTGTCGACGACCTGCGATCGCTGCTCGACCCCGGCCGCGTGGGCGATGCGGCGGGCGTCCGACCACGACGACCTCGTCATGCCGTGCCGCCGGTGTCGGCGTCGTCGGACGCCGCGGCGGCCAGCCGTTCGACCGCCGCCGTCGCCGCCTGCGCGACGGCTGTCGGGTCGGCCCCGGCTGCGACGGCCTTCCCGACGGCGATGCCGACGAGGTAGGTGGTGAGCGGAGCGGCAGGACGGCGGACCGCGTGGGCCGCGGTGCCGGCGAGCCCCAGGACGGCGTCGATGTCGACCGGGACGTCACCGAGGTCGAGCGCCTCGGACACCCGGTCGCTCCACTCGGCGAGGACGGCGTGCAGGTCATCGGTCATGGGGACTCCTCGGGGTGCTGGACGTGGTGGTGGACGCGGGATCCGTCGGAGCCGGCGTCGTCGGCGTCTCGCTCGCGACGACACCCAACGCTGCCGCGTCGGCCCAGGTGTCGACGTCGGCGGAGCCGCCCTCGGGGACGGCCACCCGCCGAAGCCCGAGGCCGGACAGGAGGTGACGCACGGCGACCCCCGTGAGATCGCCGCTCGGCTGTGCAGCCTGCAGCTCGGCCACCCGACGCTCGAGGGCGTCGCTCCGGTACACGCCGAGCAGCGGCTGGTCGCGGCCACTCGCGTCGACCGCGATCCAACCGTCGACGTCTGGTTCCTGGGCGGTCGCGAGCGCCGCGGTCTCGAGGATGACGGCGAGCGCCGGAGCCGCGCCAGGCATGTCGCAGGCGAGGACGGCGACGCCCCTCGACAAGCTCGGGGACCGGAGAGGTGCGCTCGGGGACCGGAGGTGCGCGCTCGAAGGTCCCTCCTCGCGGAGCGCGTGCAAGCCCGCGGCGATGGCGGCGGCGGGACCACCGAAGGCGGGGTGCTCGCGGACGAATCGGACGGGCTCAGTCGTCTCAGCGGCGGGCTCGGCCGTCTCGGCATCGGGTCCGACGATCACGATCGCCCCGCCGGTGAGGCGTGCGGCCTCGATCGCGAGCTGGAGCAGCGTCCGTCCGTCGTGCAGCAGCGAGGCCTTCGCGACCCCGCCGAGACGGGACGATCGCCCTCCCGCGAGGATGATCGCGTCGACGGGCATGGCACCAGCCTAGGCCGCTCGTCAGCCTCACCGGCGGCTGCGGATCCGGTGAGGCACCTTGCCCTCGTCGGGAGGTGGTGATAGCCATGAGCCATGACTCGCATCACGGCGCGCAGACGCGTCACCCGGATCACCGTGGGACAGCCCGCGCGCACTCGCGAGGACGTCCTCGCCGTCGAGGAGCCGCTGGAGATCCGCGTCGGCGGCCGTTCGCTCGCCATCACCATGCGGACGCCCGGCCACGACGTCGACCTCGCCATCGGGTTCCTCGTCTCGGAGGGCGTCGTCGCTCGGGGTGACGAGGTCAGGACCGCCCGGTACTGCGCCGGTGCCACCGACGAGGGCGTCAACACCTACAACGTGCTCGACGTCGCCCTGGCTCCCGGCGTCCCCGCCCCCGACCCGAGCCTGGAGCGGAACTTCTTCACGACGAGTTCGTGCGGGCTCTGCGGGAAGGCGAGCATCGACGCCGTCCGGACGAGTTCGCGGTACACCGTCGCGGACGACGACTTCCGCCTCGACCCGGCGCTCCTCATCACCTTCCCCGACCGCCTCCGCGCCCAGCAGGCCGTGTTCGAGCGGACCGGCGGGCTGCACGCTGCGGGCCTGTTCGACGCGACGACCGGCGAGATGCTCGTGCTCCGGGAGGACGTCGGTCGACACAACGCGGTCGACAAGGTCGTCGGCTGGGCGGCGAAGGAGGGCCTGCTCCCGCTGCGGTCCATGGTGCTCATGGTCTCCGGTCGGGCGAGCTTCGAGCTCACGCAGAAGGCTTCGATGGCCGGCATCCCGATGCTCGCCGCCGTCTCCGCGCCGTCGTCGCTCGCGGCCGAGTTGGCGACCGAACTCGGGATGACGCTCGTCGGGTTCCTCCGCGGCGACTCCATGGTCGTCTACAGCGGTGCGCACCGACTGGCGTCGCCGGACCCGGCGGTCGTCCACGAGGTCGTCGAACACGGCGTGGTCGAGCACGGAGTCAGCGCATGAGCGCCGAGCCGCCCGTCGAGGACGTCACCGACGCCGCGATCACGGTCTCCCACCCGAAGCACGTGGCCGTCGGCCTCCCCGGCATCCTGCACTCGATGGAGCCGGCGCTCCGCCAGCTCGGGCCGCTGCGGACCGCCGAGCTGCTGACGTCGATCAACCAGCGCGGCGGCTTCGACTGCATGAGCTGCGCCTGGCCCGACCCCGACGATCGCAAGAAGCTGGAGTTCTGCGAGAACGGGGCGAAGGCCGTGATCTGGGAGGCGACCCCGATCGTCATCCCGAGCGCGTTCTGGGCGGAGCACTCGCTCACCGACCTCGCCGACAAATCGGAGTACTGGCTCGGCATGCAGGGCCGACTCTCGGAACCGGTCTACAAGCCGGCGGGCTCCGACCACTATCACCCGGTCAGCTGGGACGAGGCCTTCGCGCTCGTCGGTGAACAGCTGCGCGGGCAGGACTCCCCGGACCAGGCCGCGTTCTACACGAGCGGACGGGCGTCGAACGAGGCGGCGTTCGCCTACCAACTGTTCGTGCGGGCGTTCGGCACCAACAACCTGCCGGACTGCTCGAACATGTGCCACGAGTCCACGGGCACCGCGCTCGGCGAGGTGATCGGCATCGGGAAGTCCACGATCTCCTACGCCGACTTCGAGCAGGCCGACCTCATCGTCGTCATGGGCCAGAACCCGGGCACGAATCACCCGCGCATGCTCACGGCCCTCGAGGACGCGAAGCGGGCCGGGGCGACCATCGTCTCCGTCAATCCGCTTCCCGAGGCCGCGCTCGAACGGTACAAGAACCCGCAGACGGTGCGGGGCATGGTCGGGCGGGGCACCGTCATCTCGGACCAGTTCCTGCAGATCCGGCTCGGTGGCGACATGGCGCTCCTGCAGGCCGTCTCGAAGCGCGTCCTGGCGGCCGAGGCAGCCGCACCCGGAACCGTGCTCGACCACGCGTTCCTCACCGAGCACTGCCTCGGACTCGAGGAGCTCACGGCGCACCTGGCCGAGCTCGACGAGGCGGAGGTGCTCGAGGCGACCGGGCTCACGAGTGATCAGATCGACGAGTTCGCCCAGCGGTACATCGACTCGAACGCGACGATCGTCACCTGGGCCATGGGGCTGACACAGCACAAGGCCGCCGTGAACGGGATCAAGGAGATCATCAACCTGCTCCTCCTCCGCGGCAACATCGGCAAGCCCGGTGCCGGCGCCTCGCCGATCCGCGGGCACAGCAACGTGCAGGGCGACCGGACCATGGGCATCTGGGAGCAGATGCCGGAGTCCTTCCTCACCGCCATGGAGGACGAGTTCGGTGTGCCGATGCCGCGCGCGCACGGGGTCGACGCGGTGAACGCGATCCGCGCCATGCAACGCGGTGAGATCCGCACCTGGGTGTCGCTCGGCGGCAACTTCGTCGCCGCGATCTCCGACACCGCCGCCGCCGAAGCGGCGATCCGCGGAACCGGGATGTCGGTGCAGATCTCGACGAAGCTCAACCGCTCGCACGTGGTCACGGGCGACGCGGCGATCATCCTGCCGACCCTCGGGCGGACCGAGATCGACCTGCAGGCGAGCGGCCCGCAGATGGTCAGCGTCGAGGACTCCGTCTGCGCCGTCCACGCCTCGCACGGACGGATCCCACCCGCAGCGCCCGGGCTGCTCTCCGAGGTCGCGATCATCACGCGACTCGCGCGGGCGACCCTCGGCGAGGACTCCGGGATCGCCTGGCAGGCCTTCGAGGACGACTACGACACCATCCGGGAGCACATCGGACGGGTCATCCCGGGGTGCGAGGACTACAACGAGCAGATCCGTCGTGAAGACGGGTTCGTGTTGCCGAACGGTCCCCGTGACTCCCGCACGTTCACGAACCCCGAGGGTCGTGCGCTCCTGACGGTGAACGAGCTGGAACCGCTCCACTGCCCGCCGGGCCGTCTGCTCCTGCAGACGCTGCGGTCGCACGACCAGTTCAACACGACGATCTACAGCCTGAACGACCGGTACCGGGGGATCAAGCAGGGACGCAACGTCGTGTTCGTCAACCCGGACGACCTCGCGGAGCTCGGGCTGGAGGACGGCCAGACGGTCGACGTCTTCAGCGAGTGGCCGGGGCAGCCGGACCGGGAACTCCTCGGCTTCCGGGCCGTCTCCTACCCGACGGCCAGAGGGTGCGCGGCGGCGTACTTCCCCGAGGCGAACGTCCTCGTCCCGCTCGACGCGACGGCCGACCGCAGCAACACCCCGGTCTCGAAAGCCATCGTGGTGCGGCTGCAGCCGGCGGGCGCGCGGCTGTCGTGACCGGCGGCACGGATCATTCGTAGGCCCGCAGGAGCTGCCAGCGGCCTCGGACCGCGTCGAGACGGATGTCGAAGACGAAGGTCCGGCCGTCGGTGGCGGTCGCCTGGAACCGCCATGCCGGCGTGGCTGCCGGCGGGTGGGTGAGGAAGGCGACGTTCGGCTCGAGCGGGGTCGGGGTGTCGGTCACGAGGTACCGCGCCCCCTCCCAGAACAACCGCTCCGGCACACCCGCCGGCGTCGTCCAGACCGCGATCTCGGTGCTCGTGATCAACATGAGTGGCCTCCTGCCATTCGAACATACGTTCGATAGACAGCGAGCCTAACCCGACATCCGACGACACGCCAGCCCGGATCCGCCCGGTCCCTCAGCCGGTCGGCGTGTCGCCGAGGAACCGCTTGATGTCGGCACCCATCTGCGGCGACTCGGTGTGGTGCAGGTAGTGGCCGCCGTCGAGCAGGACGAGCTCGGACCGGTCGATCCCCGCGAGCTGGGCCTCGTGGAGGGACACCCAGTCGGCGAGTTCCGGGTCGTCGCCGACGACGAACATGAGGATCGGGAGGTCGGCCGGGAACGACTGCGACCGGGCGGCGCGGAAGTTGGCGGGGGTGTGCGCGATCTCGTCGAGCAGCGTCGGGTTCATGGCGTTGCGGTTCGCGAGGATCGCGAGTTGTCGCTTCGTCGCCGTGTCATAGGGCAGCCCTGCGGTCGGGTCGGGCGCGATCGCGGTGAGCACCCGGAGGATCCCGAGCGACTTCAGGGCCTCGAGGCCGTCGGTCGGCGTGGCCTCGTCCGCACCCGGTTGTGTGGGGACGCTCGTGTCGATGCCGATGAACGCGGTGACCTCGTCGCGGTACCGCTGGAGGTATTCAAGGGCGGTGATGCCGGCGATCGAGTGTCCGGCGAGCACGTAGCGGTCGATGCCGAGGCCGCGCAGGGCGGCGTGGACCTCGCCCGCGATGTTGGCCGAGGTGCGGGGGACGTCGGTCTGGTCGCTGAGGCCGTATCCGAAGGGTTCGACGACGACCACGCGGTACTGGTCGCGGAGCTCGGCGACGAGCGGCTGGAAGTCGAGACCGGGCGCGGCGGTGCCCTGACCGGGCAGGAGGACGATGGTCTCCGGTGCGTCGCCGCTGGTGACGACGTTCATCCGCTTGCCGTCGACGTCGACCAGCTGACCGTACGGGTGCAGTTCCGCCGCCTCCGTGGCGTTGGCGACGGCGTTGACGATGCTCGTGGTGGCGAGGGTCGCTCCGATCAGCCCGGCGATCGTGGCGATCGTGATCAGTGGAACCTTCAGGAGCTTGCGCATCGTCACCCATCGTGTTGGAGCCGGCGGCGGGCGGTCGCACCGCGCCGATTCCATCCTCACGGGAGGCCGCCCGCCGCACATCCGTCGTGAGGCGAGGGTGCGCCGACGGGCCGTACGCAGATGTGCGCAGCTCGGCGCATATGAAGAGAACCGGCTGGAAGCGAAGGCTTCCAGCCGGTTCATCATGCGTTCGCCTACTCGGCGGGTGGCGTCGGCCGCTCGGGCGGCGCCACCTCTTCCGGAGGAGTGGGTGGCTGCACCTGCTGCTGCGCCTGCTGCGGCGGAACGGGCGGCTGCTGCGCGGGAGCGGGCGGCTGCTGCGGGCTCGACGGTTGCCCTGGCGCCTGCGGCCCGGACGGCGGCGGGCCCCACTGCTGCGGCGCGGCGTTCGGCCTGGGCGCCTGCTGACCAGGCGTGGAGCCCTGCCACGCCGGTGCCGACCATTGCTGGCCGGGCTGCGGTGCGGGCTGCCCCTGCGGCTGGCCGTACTGCCCCTGGGACGGCGCAGCTTGGTAGCCCTGGCCCTGCTGACCCTGACCCTGACCGTGGCTCGGCTGCCCCTGGTAGGGCTGAGCGGGATACGGCTGACCCTGGTACCCCTGCTGCGGCTGACCCTGGTAGCCCTGACCTTGGTAGCCCTGCTGCGGCTGGTTCTGGTAGCCCTGCGGCTGACCCTGGTAGGGCGGCTGGTGCTGCCCGGGGTGGCCCTGGACCGGGTACGCGGGCGCGCTCTGGTACACCTCGGGACGGTACGGCTGCTGGCCGTAGTTCACCGGTTCACCCTCGGGCTTCGGCGAGAACGCACGGACGATCACCGGGATCACGGCGGAGATGGCTGCAGCGAGCGTCGTGGCCGCTGCGATGCGCCACCACCAATCCGCCCAGGTGCCCTCGGGGAACGCCATCGGCAGCACGAGCACGAGGACCGTCGCGATGATGAGCGTGATCGTCACGATGCCGGTGGCCCTGATCACGGTGGAGGAGGCACGCGTGACGAAGTGCAGGAAGTACACCTGGATGATGATCAGTGCCACGCGGGTGATGATGACGATGCCGAAGAACAGCATGATCTGTCCGGACCAGACGAAGCCGTCGTCGGTGTTCGGGGGCTGGAGCCACCCGTTCCACAACTTCAACAACCCGACCGTGACGAGGAAGATGTTCACCAGGGTCGACACGGCCAGGTACCACTTGTTGGGCCCGTGTCCGGCTGCCGCGTCGAGTGAGACGGCTCCGACGAACGCCGCGAGCAGCAGCAGTGTGAGCCAGACGCGTCCGGCGATGTCGGCCTGATCGCCGACGATGATGAAGTACCCGCCGATGATCGCCGCCGCGACGAGCGTTCCGATCGTCAAGGTCAGCGCGAGCACGGCCGACCGTGAGCGGCGCGGTGTGGTCTCGACCATTCGAAATCCCCTATCTGTCGTGAGTGCCAACAGTACCGGGGTGGTATCCGAGCGGAAGGGAGCAGCCCCTACCCGATGGACGACGCCCGCGCCAGCGTGCCTGTGATGCGCACTCGACCGCCTGCGACGCCGCGGATCCGCACTACTCTGGACTCCGTCCCCGCCGAGCCCGCGGTGGCGCGACACCCGAGTCAAGGAGAAGCACATGTCGGTCGGCCTGCTCG
Organism: Plantibacter sp. Leaf314; assembly: GCF_001423185.1. Lineage (NCBI taxonomy): Bacteria > Bacillati > Actinomycetota > Actinomycetes > Micrococcales > Microbacteriaceae > Plantibacter > Plantibacter sp. Leaf314. Next base: position 2,024,860 of record NZ_LMOB01000001.1, read on the forward strand.
CCGTTGTCGATGACATTCTCAGCGCCGCCCTGAAGGCGAGCGCGAAGACCGCGGGTGTCGTCATCGACGATGCCGCCGTCACCCCGCAGTACGTGCAGGGACTCACGCCGGCGCGGGAACTGCCGGTCGTCTGGCGCATCGCCCGCGGCAGCCTGATCAACAAGTTCGTCATCATCATCCCGATCGCCCTGCTGCTCACCGCCTTCGCCCCCTGGGTCCTGCCGTTCCTCCTCATCATCGGCGGCACCTACCTCTGCTTCGAGGGCGCCGAGAAGGTCATGGAGTGGTTCGGCGTCCACCACGAGGCGGCCGAGGAGGACGTCCGGGACGAGAAGAAGCTGGTCTCCGGCGCCGTCCGCACCGACCTCATCCTCAGCACCGAGATCATGCTCATCTCGCTGGCCAGCCTCGACGCCGACATCGGCATCTGGATGACCCTCGGCGCACTCCTCGTCATCGGCCTCGTCATGACGGCCGTCGTCTACGGCGCGGTCGCGCTGCTCGTGAAGATCGACGACATCGGACTCCGGCTCATGAAGAACCCCTCGCGCGGCGTCCGGCGCACGGGCGCGCGCATCGTCGCCTCGATGCCCGCCGTCTTCCGCGTGATCAGCATCGTCGGCACGGTCGCGATGCTGTGGGTGGGTGGCCACCTCGTCGTCGCGAACCTCGCCGAGACGATCTGGCACGGCCCGTTGGACCTCTTCCACGTCGTCACGCACGCGATCGAAGCCGCGGGGCCGGTGGTCGTCTGGATCGCCGACACCGCGATGTCGGCCGTGGTCGGACTCGTGCTCGGCCTCATCGTGGTCGGGATCGTCCTCGGCATCTCGCGCCTGCGCTCCGGCAAGCAGCCGGCGACCACGTCGCACTGACGGCGGCGGCCGCACGACCGGACGCTATCGCAGCTGCCGTGCGTAGCAGAGCGACATCGGGATGACCTCGTACGGCGGGTAGATGGGGATCGGCTCGTAGCCGAGCCACTCGTACAGGCGGACGGCCTCAGGCTGCCGGTCGCCGGTCTGCAGGATGAGTCGCGAGGCACCCTCGGCCCGCGCGGCATCCTCGACGGCCGCGATGAGCAGCCGTGAGACACCCCGGCCACGGTGGCCGGGCAGGGTCACGACGCGCTTGAGTTCCCACTCCTCGCCGAGCCGTCGCAGCGCGGCATGGCCGACCGGCTCGCCGTCGACGAGCGCGAGGAAGGTCGCCCGGATGTCCGCGGAATCCACGGTGAACGCCGCCTGCGCCCGCTGGGCCGCCTCAGCGTTCCAGTCCTCCCAGGCGGACGCGTACCGCGCGCCCATCTCCTCGTCCATCGCGGCACGCAGCCGCACCGCCCGCTCGTCGTCCCAGGAGACGGACTCGATGCTGGCTGGGGTCACGACGGTCATGTGCTTCTTCCGGGGCGGGCTGCGACGGCGTGATCGAGCGACCGACGCCGTCTGCCAGTCTCCCACGCACCACTGGGCCCGAGCGCGTCAGGAGGACACCGATGCGACCGGGGCACGCCCGGCGACCGACCGCGTGATCAGTTCGCGGTGTCGGCGACCTGCACGGCCACGTGGTACTTCGTGCCCTCGACGTCGCTGATCGTGACGACGGCGTCGTACTCGGAGCCCGAGGACGGGTCGGTGAGCGTGCAGTCGACGGTGGTCTCGTCGATGAGCTTGACGCGCTCGTCCCCGCAGTCGAGGTCGGGCCGGGTGCCGACCTGCTCCTCGAGGGCTCCGGCCGCGGCGTCCGCGACGTCCGAGGCGGGGACGGTGAGGCCGGCACTGGCGCTGAAGCTGCAACCGGTGAGCAGGAGCCCCATCGGCAGCAGAGCGATGGCGAGGGACGACAGGAGACGGTGACGGGTCATGCCGCCAGTCTGTCCGCTCTCCGGCACGTGGGCGATGGGGAGTCCTCCCCAGCGGGCGCTGCTACCGTGGCGGCACCGTCCAGAGAAGAGGCACCGTGTTGATCGTCCCCAACGCCCTCGTCGGCCCGGCGCTCCGCCTCATCCGCGCGAACCGCGCCTTCGTGAGCGAAGCGGGTGCCCGGCGCCGGATCCGGGAACGGACGCTCCGACCGGTGCCCTACGGACCACCGGCCACGCTGCGGCCGGACGTCCGGGTCGATGTCGAACGGTTCGGCGACTGGCCGGTGTACACGGTCAGCCCGACGAAGCGTGCCTCCGCCGGCGGGGTCGTGTACGCGCACGGCGGCGGGTGGGTCGGCGAGATCGCGCCCCAGCACTGGGTGCTCGCGGCCACCATCGCGGCGGAGACGGGCGCGACCGTCACCCTGCCGATCTATCCCCTCGTGCCCTACGGCACCGCGGCGGAGGCCCGGACGGGCATGGTCGAGCTCGTCCGACGCAGCCTCGACCGACACGGACCGACCGTCCTCGCGGGCGACTCCGCCGGCGGCCAGATCGCCCTGTCCGCGGCGCTCCGCCTGCGCGACGAGGGCATCGTCCTCCCCATGACCACCCTCCTGTCCCCCGCGCTCGACCTCACCTGGAGCAACCCGCGGATCCCCCTCGTGCAGCCGAGCGACCCGTGGCTCGCCACCCCTGGCGGCCGGGTGTTCGCGGAGCACTGGCGCGGCGACCTCGAGCTCACCGACCCGGCGGTCAGTCCCCTCTTCGGCGAGCTCGCCGGGCTCGGACCGATCACCCTGCTGAGCGGCACGCGGGACGTCCTCAACCCCGATGCCGAGTTGCTCGTCGCGCGTGCCCGAGCGGCCGGGGTGTCCCTCGACTTCCACGAGGGTGTCGGTCAGTTCCACGTGTGGGCGCTGCTGCCGACCCGCTCGGGGAAGGCGGCGACGCAGACGATCGTCCGGAGCGTCGCCCGCGGGCTGCGCTGACCCGGCCACTGACCCGGCCGGGAGACGACCGGTCGCGCGGCTAGGCCGTGCGGCGCTTGCGGACCTCGCGGAGCACCATCTGCTCCGGGCACACCGTCGACAGGAAGTCGCCGACCGACAGCGCGAGGCGTTCGCCGACGAGCGAGTAGAGGATCCGGTTGGCGTCGCGACGCTCGGAGACGAGCCCCGCCTGCCGCAGCACGCTGAGGTGGCGCGAGATGGTCGGCCCCGTGGCGTCGAACCGCGACGCGATCTCGCCGGCGGCCAGCTCGCCGTCCTTGAGGTCCTGGAGGATCTGTCGTCGCGTCGGGTGCGCGAGTGCGGCGAAGATGTCCGACGCTGTATCTGCCATGGTTGCAATCTAGCACAATTGCGATATACGGTTTAGCTCTATTGCTAACAAGCGAAGGAGTTGTCATGCGCATCGCCATCACCGGCGGGACCGGGTTCGTCGGTCGCCACTTGGCCGAACGCCTGCGGGGGGACGGCCACGAGACGGTGATCGTCTCTCGGCGCACCGGGATCGACATCGACGACGCCGAGGCACTCGCGACGGCGTTCGCGGGCTGCGACGCCGTCGCGCACTGCGCCGGCATCAACCGGGAGATCGGCGAGCAGACCTTCGAGCGCGTGCACGTCCGGGGCACCCAGGCCGTCGTGGACGCGGCCCGCCGAGCGGGCGTCGGGCGCCTCGTCCTCGTGAGCTTCCTCCGCGCCCGCCCCGACTGCGGCTCGGGCTACCACGAGACGAAATGGGCGGCCGAGGAGCTCGTCCGCGGGTCGGGCATCCCGCACACGGTCCTGAAGTTCGGGATGATCTACGGGGCCGGCGACCACATGATCGACCACGTGACGAAAGCCGTCCGCACCTTCCCCGTGTTCGCGACCGTCGGCTACCGCGAACGCCTCGTGCGTCCGGTGCCGGTCGCCGATGCGGTCGACGTCCTCCTCGCCGCCCTCGAGGGCCGGGTCACCGAGCCGACGGTCGCGGTGATGGGCGCCGAGACGCTGCCACTGGGGACGGCCGTCCGGCGGATCGCACGCGTCGCCGGCCGACGATCGCTGTACGTCCCGGTGCCGGTCTGGACGATCCGGTTGCTCGCGCGCCTGACCGAGCGGCTCATGGTGACACCGCTCGTCGCGAAAGCACAGGCGCAGATGCTCGCCGAGGGCGTCGACGCCGCGGCACCGCCGACACCCGAACTCCCCGAGGCACTGCGACCCCAGCGGCGGTTCGACGAGGCACGCATCCGCGCAGCGCTCCCCGCCGGACGGTTCACGCTCGCCGACCTGCGACGGTTCGCCTGATCGGAGCGCGGCGCCGAACGACGGGTGCCGACCGATCAGCGGTCATCGGGCCGACGGGGACCGGTCGACTCCCGTTCGATGAGCGTCGTCGCGAGCTCCAGGTGGTGCGAGAACGGCCGCTCTCCCGCCTGCAGCCGGAGCAGGGTGTCGACGGCCGCGCGGCCGATGTCGTGCATGGAGGTGTGCACCGTGGTCAGGCGAGGAACGGTGAGCATGGCCGAGTACGTGTCGTCGTAGCCGACGACGCTGACGTCCTCCGGCACGCGGAGCCCCGCCTGGAGCAGGGTGCGGATGACCGCGAAGGCGTCGGCGTCGTTGGTCGCGAAAACGGCCGTGGGTGGGTCGTCGAGCGCGAGCATGCGCTCCACGGCGGGCGCCGACGTACCCATCCCCTCCTCCGACACGAGCTCGGGGTCGAGCGGGATGCCGGCCGAGCGGAGCGCCTCGCGGTAGCCGACCGCCCGCGCCCGCAGCCCCGGATTCGCCGGGTGACCACCCACGAAGGCGATCCGCCGGTGGCCGAGGCCGATGAGATGCTCGACGGCCTGCTGCCCGCCGACCGCGTGGCTGGAGCCGATACTCGCCACCGACCGGGCGAGCGGATCCGGGGAGTCGACCGCGACGAGCGCGACGCCCGCATCCAGGCAGGCGTCCACCACGTCGGCGTCGATCGGTGTCGTCACGACGATCATGCCGAGCGCGCCCCGCGCGGCGACCCGCTCGACGAAGGCGCGGTCGAGCGCCAGCTCGTCACCGGTCGCGCCGTCGGTCCCGAATCCGGAAGCGGGCGACAGCACCCGGGTCACGAGGTCGACGTCGAGGCGTTGCGCGGCCGCGACCATGCCGTCGAGCACCCGCAGGGAGTACACGCTGTGCAGGGTGTCGAACACGACGTGGACCTGGCGTGGACCGCCGCCAGCCGAGCGCGCGGCCGGGCGGTACCCGAGCTCACGGACAGCCGCCTCCACGCGCGCCCGCGTCGCATCGGACATGCCCTGGCGGCCGTTGACGACCTTCGAGACGGTCGCGACGGAGACGCCGGCGCGTTCGGCGATCGACGCCAGGGTCGGGCCGGTCATCGGCGTGCGTGCCATACGGCTCCTCCAGGATCAGGGTCACGGATCGACCCAGCGTAGCGAAACAGTTTCGTGATCGACGCGTTGACCGGAACGAAGCCGCTCGCATAGCGTGAGCGGACCGTCGACCACAGACGAAAGACTTTCGCATCGAATCGCACTGGAGCGCGCCATGACCATCACCTCGTTCACCGACGGCTGGATCGTCCGGGCACCTCGGGGGCCCTTCGCGGCCGTGCAGGGCGGTGCCGACGACTCGGTGGCCGTGACACTCCCGCACGACGCACTCCGCGACGCCGACCGCTCAGCCGATGCCCCGGCGAAGGGTGGGGCCGCCTACTTCCCGGCCGGGGCCTTCAGCTACGTGAAGACCTTCGAGGCTCCAGGCGCGTGGGCGGGGCGGATCGTGCGACTCGAGGTCCAGGGCGCCTTCCGCCACGCGATGGTGTACCTCAACGACGAGTTCGCGGGCAACCGATCCGACGGCTTCGCGCGGTTCTTCGTCGACCTCACGCCGTACCTCCGAGCCGGTGCGACGAACACCCTGCGCATCGAGGTGCGCTCCGGCCAGGACTCGCGATGGTACGCCGGCGCAGGTCTCCACCGGCCGGTCCTCCTGCACGTGGACGAGCCGACGCACATCGTGCCCGACGGCGTCCGCATCACGACGGTCCGCATCGAGGACGACCAGGCGGTGTTGGAGGTCGCGACCTCCGTCGCCAACCGCGGCCTGACCACGAGCTCGCGGGTCCTCACCACCGAGCTCACCTCGCCCGAGGGCGTCGTCGTCGAACAGGACAGCACGCCCGTCACCGTCGCGCCGGGCGGCACGGCGACCATCCGGCAGCGACTCTACGTCCAGGATCCGGCGCTCTGGAGCGTCGAGTCCCCCGCGCTGTACACCGCGCAGACCATGCTGGCACCCGCCGCCGGCGAGTCGGACGCCGGCAGCGCCGTGCACACCGTCCACGGCATCCGAACCGTCACCGTCGACCCGCGGAAGGGACTCCGGATCAACGGCGAACCCGTGCTCCTGCGGGGTGCCTGCATCCACAGCGACAACGGCCCGCTCGGGGCGGCCTCGATCGCGCGTGCCGAGGAGCGGCGCATCCAGCTCCTCAAGGACGCGGGGTTCAACGCCATCCGGGCCGCCCACAACCCCGCCTCACCGGCCATGCTCGACGCCTGCGACCGGATCGGGATGCTCGTGATGGACGAGGCCTTCGACCAGTGGCACCGCGGCAAGACCACCTTCGACCCGTCACTCGACTTCGAGCAGTGGTGGCGGTCGGACCTGGAGTCGATGGTGGCCAAGGACGTCAACCACCCGAGCGTCATCATGTACTCGATCGGCAACGAGATCGTCGAGGTCGGGACCCCGCACGGCGCGATCCTGGCCCGCGAGCTCGCCGAGCACGTACGCGCACTCGACCCGACCCGACCGGTCACGAACGGCGTGAACGCGACCCTGTCGGTGCTCGACGAACTCGACGAGATCATGGCGTCGGACCAGGGGCTGAACGAACTGATGGGCGAGGCCGGCGCGAACATGATGAGCCTCATCGGCTCCTCCGACGCCGTCACGACCCGCACCGAGGAGTCCAGCGCGGCGCTCGACGTGCTGGGCCTCAACTACGCGGACGGCCGCTACGCGAGCGACGCCGAACGCTTCCCCCACCGGGTGATCGTGGGTTCTGAAACGTTCCCGACGCAGATCGGAGAGCTCTGGCCGCTCGTCGAGGCCAACCCGAACGTCATCGGCGACTTCACGTGGACCGGCTGGGACTACCTCGGCGAGGTCGGCATCGGGGCGACCTCCTACGCCGAGGACCCCGAGGCGAACGGGGCCCTCGAACGCGAGTTCCCGTACCTCACCGCCTGGTGCGGCGACCTCGACCTCACGGGCTGGCGCCGACCCGCCTCCTATTACCGGGAGATCGTCTTCGGCCTGCGCACGGAACCGGCGATCGCCGTGCTGCGCCCCGAACGCCACGGTCAGACGGTCACGATGCAGTCGCCGTGGGCGTGGAGCGACTCGGTCGACTCATGGACATGGCCGGGCTTCGAGGGAGCGCCGGTCACGGTCGAGGTCGCGGCGGACGCCGACGAGGTCGCGCTGCTCCTCGACGGGACCGAGGTCGCACGCGGGCAGGTGGGTGCACGCCGACCGATGCTCGCCTCGTTCGAGACCGTCTACCGGCCGGGCACGCTCGAGGCCGTCGCCTATCGCTCAGGGACGGTGGTCGGCCGCACCTCGCTCGTCTCCGCCACCGGCCCGACCCAGCTCGTCGCGACCGCCGACCGCACGGTGATCCGCGCCGACGACACCGACCTCTCCTTCGTCGCGATCGAACTGCGCGACACCGCCGGGGTGCTCGTCACGGGAGCCGACCGGGAGGTGTCGGTCGCCGTCGCCGGTGCCGGGGTCCTCACCGGGTTCGGCACCGGCGCGCCGAGCACGACCGAGCGGTTCGACGCCACCACCCGAACCACCTTCGACGGGCGGGCGCTCGCGATCATCCGCCCCACCGGGCCAGGATCCATCACGGTCACGGTCAGCGGTGCCGGCCTGCGCGACGTCGTCCTCGACCTGGAGGCTGTGGAGACGCCTTCGAGATCGTGACCGTCGGCGCCAGTGCCCGCCGCGTGTTATACAATGCTCTATATAAGACGGGAGCATCCATGACCATCACCTCCATCGACATCGACCAAGCCGAACTCAAGCAGGCGAAGGAGCTCGCCGGAACCACCTCCAACCGGGAGACGGTCGACCTCGCCCTCAGGACGCTCATCGCCGTCCGCCGTCAGCCTGCCGCTGTCGAACGCATCATCGGGCGGTCGTTCGAGCCGGATCAGTTGGATGCACCCACGATCACGCCGAGGGTCGGGCCTGCCGCCCGGTGACCGTCTACCTCGTCGACAACAGCATCTGGCAACTGGCGCACACGAGTGCCCGCATCGCGCAGCGACTTCGGGACCTCTCACCGCACCACTTGATCATCACGTGTCCTCCGCAGGTCCTGGAGTACTGCCATTCGGCGCGCACTGCCGACGAGTATCGCGAGCTTCGCGAGGACATGGACGGGCTGCTCCCTGCGTGGGAGCACCCGTCCGCGTCTGAGACTCTGGCCCTGCAGCAGGCGCTGTGGGAGAACGGGCTGGTCCGGGCGGCAGCGGCATTCGACTGCCTGATCGCCGCGTATGCGGTCGCCAACGACGCAGTCGTCCTCAACGCGGACCACGACTTCGGGTACCTCGAGCTGGCCACCCGGGGCGCCGTCCGCCAGGAGTACGTCGAACCCTGACTCGGTTCGGAGTGATGCTGAGTCAGTTCCCGTGCGGGTCGAGCCGGTTGACCGTCGCGACGGTCTGCGCGTAGTCGCCTCGGGCCTCGGCGAACCGGAGGAACTTGACGTTCTCCACCAGGATCTCGGTCGCGTCGGGCTGGGCCTCGATGAGCGCCATGACCTCGTCGACGTAGGCGTCGAGCGGCATCGCGAAGTCGCTCGTCTCCTGCCCCGGCATGAGCGAGGTGCGGACGGCGGGCGGGACGAGTTCGACGACGTGCACGCTCGTGGATGCGAGCTGCAGGCGGATGGACTCGCTCAGCATGTGGATCGCGGCCTTGCTCGCGTTGTACGTCGGGGTGACGCGCAACGGCGTGAACGCGAGGCCCGAGGAGACGGTCATGATGGTGGCGTCCGGCCGGCTGCGGAGGTGCTCGATGAACGCACCGATCAGCCGGATGGGGCCGAGGACGTTCGTCGTGATGATCTCCTCCGCGGTCGCGACGAAGTCCGGAGCCGTCCAGTCCTCGCCACGCATGACACCCGCCATGGTGATGAGGACGTTGAGCTCGGGGTGTTCGGCGATGACCTGGGCCGCGGCCGCCTCGATGCTCGCCGGGTCGGTCGTGTCGATGCGCACGGTGTGGAGACCGGGCTCCTCGGCCTCGATCGACTCGAGGAGTTCTGTGCGGCGCCCGCCGACGATGACGGTGTTGCCGGCCGAGTGGAGGCGTCGTGCGAGAGCGAGGCCGATGCCGCTCGTCGCGCCGGGGATGAAGACGGTGTTTCCGGTGATCTGCATGCGTCGAGTCTGCGGCCGTCCGACGCTCGCCACCAGGGTTCGCCGATCCAGGGATCCGCGGTCCCTGGATCGCCGGACCTCAGGGGCGGATACTGGCGGGATGGATCGCCCAGCGCTCGCAGACTTCCTCCTCCGTCACCGATCGGCCTTGCAGCCCGCGGATGTCGGCTTGAGTGCCGGTCCTCGGCGCCGGACGGCGGGGCTCCGACGCGAGGAGGTCGCGCAGCTCGCCGCGATGTCCACCGATTACTACGCGCGGCTCGAGCAGCAGCGCGGCCCCCAGCCGAGCACGCAGATGCTCGGTTCGCTCGCCCGTGCGCTGCGGCTGAGCGCCGAGGAACGCGACTACCTGTACCGGATCGCCGGCCACAACGCACCCGTGCGCCTCGCGACCTCGGACTACGTCGCCCCCGCGCTGCTGCGGGTCCTCGACCGGCTCACGGACACGCCGGCGCTCATCCTGTCGGCCCTCGGCGAGACGCTCGTCCAGAACGACCCCGCCCGCGCGCTGTTCGGCGATGAGAGCCGGTTCCAGGGCCTCGAACGCAGCGCGATCCACCGCTGGTTCGTCCGGCCCGAGGAGCGGCTCCGCTACCCGGAGGAGGACCGTGAGCGACAGAGTCGCGCCCAGGTCGCCTCCCTCCGTGCGGCCTACGGGTCACTCGGCGCACAGTCGCCGGCGGGCGAGATCGTCGACGCCCTCTCGGCGCACAGCGAGGAGTTCCGACGCCTGTGGGCGACGCACGAGGTCGGGCGCCGGTTCGAGGACCACAAGGTGCTCATCCATCCCGAGATCGGCCCCATCGAGCTCGACTGCCAGGCGCTCTTCACCGAGGACCAGTCGCAGTCCCTGCTCGTGCTCACCGCCGCACCCCATACGCCGGCCGAGGGCAAGCTGAAACTGCTCGCCGTGCTCGGGACGCAGACCTTCGAGGGGGCGCGGTAGCGGGAGCGACCTCCGGCCGGCGACTCAGAATGTCGGCGCCGTGCGGAGCTTCCGCCGACGGACCGCGCCGCCGATCGCGAGGCCGACACCGGCGATGATCGCGGGGACGACGAGACCGAGGACGACGACCGCGACGAGCGCCAGGACGAGGCTCGGCATCAGCCCGCCACCGAGCAGGTAGACCACGAGCAGCGGGATGAACGCGAGGAGCATCAGCCAGGCGAGGCCGGGCTGACGCGACACCGCGAGGACGCCTGCGACGAAGAGCAGCGACGCGAACCACAGCAGGACGCCCAGCAGGAACCGCCAGGAGTCGTACGCCGCAGCCGGCAGCAGTTGCGGCCCCGACGACGCGAGATCGCGGTTGCCGAAGAGCAGCAGCACCCCGACCGCCAGGCCGAGAGCCGCCAGGACAATGGCGATCACACCGAAAACACGCACAGGACCTCCCCAGGGAACACTGGAGATCCTGCCGGTCGTGGCGCCGGATGACAAGGGGTGACGCCGAGGTCGTTCATCACTCGGCGGGCGCGCCTCCCGCACCGTCGCCGACGACGACGGCGTCGCGCAGCGCCAGCAGGTGAGCACGGCTCAGGGCGGACGCGACCTCGCCGTCACGGTCTGCGACGGCGTCGACGATGCGCTCGTGCACCTGCTGATCGTGATCGGTGCCCGGCTCGCCACTGAGCCGCAACATCTGGATCATGGCGTCGTGGCTGCGCTCGGCGAAGGTGTCGAACAGTTCGGTCAGGATCGGGTTGCCACCGGCGGCCACGATGCTCCGATGGAGCGCGGTGTCAGCGTCCACTCTCGACGGGATCGTCGCCCGCTCGACGTTCCGGCGGTCGAGCGCCGCACGGATGACGCCCAGATCGGCGGCGGTGTGCCGCTCTGCGGCGAGCGCCGCTGCCTCGCTCTCGATGGCGAGGCGTGCTTCCAGGATCGAGGCGATGTTCGTCCGGAGCACGAGTGCCTCCCAGTCCTGCTGCGGCGCGAGGGCCTGCAGGAAGATCCCCGACCCCTGGCGGCTCATCAGGATGCCTTGTCCGGCCAACTGCCGGATCGCCTCCCGCATGGTGGATCGGCCGACGCCGAGCTGGGGGCCCAGTGTCGTCTCGCCGGGGAGCTTCTGGCCGATCGCCCACTCACCGGTCTGGATCCGTGCCAGCAGGAGGCGGGCCGCCTGGTCCGAGAGGGATTCGCGTCGCACGGTGGTCATGGATCGATCATAGTCCTCAGCTTGTCTGACAAGTTGTGTTACCGTGGCCGCGTGATCCTCTCCGACTCCCGCCTCTCCACCCCAGCCGGGCCCGTTCCTCCGCACGCTCCCACCTGGAACCGCCAGCGGCGTTCACAGATGCCGTCCGACCGCTACCAGGACCTCTTCTCCCGCGTCGACGTGCCGCTCGTCGACCGCGAGTGGCCGGCACGACGCCTCACCGAAGCCCCACTCTGGGTGCCGGTGGACCTGCGCGACGGTAACCAGGCGCTGGCCGAGCCGATGGATCCCGCGCGCAAGCGGAACTTCTTCGAGCTCATGGTCACCATGGGCTACAAGGAGATCGAGGTCGGCTACCCCTCCGCCTCGCAGACGGACTACGACTTCGTGCGCCTCATCGCCGAGACCGACATCGCCCCCGAGGACGTCACCATCGTGGTGTTCACCCCGGCCCGCCGGGACCTCATCGAGCGGACCGTCGAGTCGATCCGGGGTATCCGCAACCAGGTCGTCATCCACATGTACACGGCGACCGCCCCGCTCTGGCGGGAGGTCGTGCTCGGCCACGACCGGGACTCGCTGCGGTCGTTGATCCTCCAGGGCGGGTCGGACGTGCTCGAGTTCGCCGGCGACCTCGACGGCGTCCGGTTCGAGTTCTCGCCCGAGGTGTTCAACCTGACGGAGCCCGACTATGCGCTGGAGCTCTGCGATGCCGTGACCACCCTCTGGGACGCGTCCGAGGACCGACCGGTGATCCTCAACCTGCCGGCGACCGTCGAGGCGGCGACGCCGAACGTGTACGCGGATCAGATCGAGTACATGCACCGGAACCTCGCCCGGCGGCCGTCGGTCATTCTCTCCGTGCACCCGCACAACGACCGCGGCACCGGCATCGCGTGCGCGGAACTCGCGGTACTGGCCGGCGCCCAACGCGTCGAGGGCTGCATCTTCGGGAACGGCGAGCGTACCGGCAACGTCGACATCGCGACGCTGGCGTTGAACCTCCACACGCAGGGCGTCGATCCCATGATCGACTTCTCCGACATCGACCACATCCGTCGGGTCGTCGAGCACAGCAACCGCATCGATGTCCACCCGCGGCATCCCTATGTCGGCGAGCTGGTGCACACGGCGTTCTCCGGCACGCACCAGGATGCGATCAAGAAGGGCTTCGCCGAGCACCGCGCCCGGGCCGAGGCGAGCGGCAGCCGGGCCGAGGACCTCCCGTGGCGGGTGCCGTACCTGCCGATCGATCCGGGAGATCTGGGGCGGAGCTACGAGGCCGTCATCCGCGTGAACTCGCAGTCGGGCAAGGGCGGCATCGCCTACCTGCTGGAGCGCGACTACGGCATCGAGATGCCGAGGCGTCTGCAGGTCGACTTCTCCCGCCGGGTGCAGCAGCACGCGGACGACTCCGGGCACGAACTCGATGCTGAGGCGCTCTTCGAGATCTTCGAGCGCGACTACCTCACGCAGCCCGGGTCGACACGTCTGGTCGAACTCGACACCACCAGCGCGAACGGGACGACCAGGACGTCCCTGCGGATCGAGGTCGACGGCGCCACCCACGCCGCGGCGTTCCCCGAGGTCGGCCCGGTGGAGGCGACGACCCTCCTGCTCGCCGAGCACGGTCTACCGGTCGAGATCGTCTCCCTGCATCAGACCTCGCTGACGTCGGGGAGCGACGCGCAGGCGCTCACTCTCGTCGAGTACCGCCTCGGCCAGCGGACGGGCTGGGCAGCGGGCCGCGACCGCTCCGTCCTCGAAGCGAGCGTGCAGGCGGTCCTCAACGCAGCGGGCGCCGCGAACCGTTCCGTCGACTGAGCGATCGTCCTACAGTGGGGCGTCAGGGCACCCCGCGCGCCCGAGCCATCACGAGGGAGCGATGCGATGCGACCACTCCGGTATTCGATCAACGTCACGCTCGACGGTTGCTGCCATCACGAGGCCGGGCTCCCACCGGACGAGGAGTCGATGCGCTTCTGGACGGCCGAGATGGAACGAGCCGACGCCCTCCTCTTCGGCCGGGTCACCTACGAGATGATGGAGTCCACCTGGCGGCGGCCACCCGACGGCGTCTGGCCCGACTGGATGGGCGCCTCGGAGATCGCGTTCGCGGAGGCCATCGACCAGGCGCAGAAGGTCGTGGTGTCGAGCACGCTGGCGTCGGTCGACTGGAATGCCGAGCTGCTCCGCGGGGACGTCGGCGCAGCCGTGCAGCGGCTCAAGGCGGAGCCCGGCACCGGCCTGTGGGTGGGTGGTGTGACGCTCCCCCGCGCGCTGGCCGACTTGGGGCTCATCGACGAATACGAGTTCGTCGTGCAGCCGGTCCTCGCCGGCCACGGCCCGACGCTGCTCGCCGGGTTGCGCGAACAGATCCAGCTCGAACTGGTGCACCGCGAACCGTTCGGCTCGGGTGCGGTCGCCATGCGGTACCGGCCGAAACCGTCGGCCGACTGAACCACACGAAGGAGCATCCCATGCACTGGAATCTCGAAGTCGTCCCCGTCAGCGTCGCCGACGTCGACCGGGCGAAAGCCTTCTACGAGGAGCAGCTCGGGTTCCATCTCGACCTCGACCATCGGGTCAGCGACGATCTCCGCATCGTGCAGCTCACCCCACCCGGATCGGCGAGCAGCATCCAGCTGAAGGTCGGCGACACCCGCCTCGAGGGCCTGCAGCTCGTCGTCGACGACGTCGACGCGGCCCGGTCCGAACTCGCCGAGCGCGGCGTCGACGTGACACCGGTGATGCACTTCGAAAACGGCGTCCGCCTGGAGGGCCGAGGCGGCGACTGGAACTCGTTCGTGTTCTTCGCCGATCCGGACGGCAACACCTGGGTGATCCAGGAGCGGCCGCAGGCAGTCTGACAGCGCGGAAGCGCGGTCAGGAGCTGAGCGCCTCCGTCACCCGGCGATCGGGCGGAGCGGCGGGAGCAGACCGCGGGCGGCCGCAGCCGCTCGCGCCACCATGAGCGGCGGATCGACGATCGTCCCGTCAGTGATCAGCTGGTCGAGCTCAACCAGCTGCATGCGCACAAGGCGGACCTGTTCGCCGGGGTCGGACGTGTCGGGACGTCCCGCTCGCAGGCCGGACGTGGAGATGAACAGGTGTGTGGGCCATGCTGCGCGCCCCGGGTTCATGAAGAAGGTGTGGAGCGGTCGAAGATCGTCCACGATCAGCCCCAGCTCCTCCTCCAGCTCGCGCCGAGCAGCGTCGAGCGGTTCCTCCTCGCTCCGGCCTCCGCCACCTGGCAGATCGTAGATCCACCGGTCGAGGGGATAGCGATACTGCCGCGCCAGGATCACGTCGTCCCCGTCGACGATGAGTGACGCGACCGAGAACGGCACACTCTCATCGACGAGGTAGCCGAGACGGGAACCACCGGGCACCTCCACCTCGTGCTCGACCAAGGTGACCCGCCCCTCGAAGACCGTCCTCCTCGAGCGTGTGCTCCAAGCCGTCTCGATCTCGCCGTCCGCCCGCTCCCGGTCGCTGTGCGGGTCGAGAGACGGAACACGCCCGTCCGTCTGCAGCGAAGCCCAGACGTCGCGGATCGCCTGCAGCTGCTGATCGACCGTCATGCCGCTGACATCGATCACGTGGTCCACGTCCGGCGGCGGCGTCAGGAGCGCGTGCACCAGATCGAACTCGTCGTCGGACAGGTAGACGGCACGGGTCGTGGCGCGCTGGTGCGCCTCGTCGAGCGGGAGTGTCAGGTGTACGACGAGGCAGTCCGGGAGTTCCGCCCGATAGACCGCGAGGGCCTCCGGCGTGACGACGTCGGCGATGACGACCGCGAAGCCGCCCTCGAGGAGATTCCTCGCCATGGCCGACGCGTTCCGAGCCGCGAGGCGGTGTTGGGACACCCCGTCGTCTCCGCTCCACAGCGTGGCCTCGCCCGACACCACCAGTTGCCGGATGTCGTCGACATCGATGAAGGCGGCGCGGTCGAGCTCCCGGGCCAGCAGGCGCCCGCACGTCGACTTCCCGACCGCCGGGCCGCCGGACAACACCACTGGACGCATGAACCCGCCTTCGATCGACGCCCACGCTAGCAAGCAGCGGCGTGGTCGGCGACCCCTCCGTCATGTGCTGGACTGGGAGGATGACCGACCACCTCCAACGCGCCCTCACCCTCCACTCGATGCACGTCCAGGGCGACCCGCTGATCCTCCCCAACGCGTGGGACGTCGCTTCAGCCCGTGCCGTCCTCGCGGCGGGCGCGCAGGCGGTCGCGACCACGAGCGCCGGTGTCGCCTGGTCGCTCGGGCACCGCGACGGGAACGAGCTCAGCCGGGAGACGGCTCTCGACGCCGTGCGACGGATCACCGCCGCCGTGCCGGTCCCGGTCACCGCCGACATCGAGGGCGGTTACGGCGACACCTCGGCCGAGGTCGCCCGCACCATCGCCGCCTGCATCGAGGCGGGCGTCTCAGGGGTGAACCTCGAGGACACGCTCCGCCCGGTCGAGGAACAGGAGCACCGGATCGCCGCCGCACGACGTGCAGCCGACGAGGCCGGGATCCACCTCTTCATCAATGCGCGGATCGACACGCATCGACTCGGTGACGTCGGTGGGGACCACTGGTTCGACGAGACCGTGACCCGTGCCGCCGCGTATGCGCGGGCAGGCGCGAGCGGGATCTTCGTGCTCGGCGCCCTCCGCGCCGACACGATCGAACGACTCGCGGACAGGACCACCCTCCCGGTCAACGTCGCCTTCGGTCCCGGAACCCTGTCGATCAGCGAGCTCGCGAAGGCCGGGGCGAGCCGGATCAGCGCCGGCTCGTCGATCGCCGAGGCCGCCTATAGCCTCGCGCACCAGTGGGCCTCGTCGATGCTCGACTCCCCCGATGCGGCACCGGCGCAGCCGCCCGCACTCGGTTGGGCCGCGATGAACGGCCTGATCCGGGACTGAACCGCCGCGGAGTCAGCCGTCGAACCGGACGTGCCGTTCCGACGTGGACCCGGAGGGGACGATGTCGATCTCCATCAGGTACCGGGCGGCTCCGTCCAGCGGTGGGTCGCCAGCTGCCGCGAGCCAAGCCACCGCGCTACCCTGTTCGGCAGTGAACCGTTCTTTCCCTCTGTGACCCAGAGCCCCTCCAGCGACACCCGTTCGCTCCTCCGACGAGGGGCGGTGATTTCGTGCGCCCGGAAGGGGAGCTCCCTGCGGAGTTCCCCCGCATCCCGGCCAGCATTCGAAACCACTCCGGAAAGACCACCCACGCATGCCTTTCAACGACGCTTCCGTCACCCCGTCCGACGACCGCTCGGCACTCCGCGCGAACTGCGCTGACTGCTTCGCCCTCTGCTGCACCGCCTTCGGATTCCAACGATCCGCGGACTTCCCGATCGACAAACCCGCCGGCACACCCTGCCAGAACCTCGCCGACGACTTCTCCTGCACCATCCACGAGTCCCTCCGCCCGCGAGGCTTCCGCGGCTGCACCGTGTTCGACTGCTTCGGTGCCGGGCAGCTCGTGTCGCAGGAGTTGTTCGGCGGAACGAGCTGGCGGGAACGCCCCGACACCAGCGCCGAGATGTTCCGCACCTTCGGCGCCGTCCGACAACTGCAGGAGATGCGCTGGTACCTCGTCGAGGCCGCCGAACGCGCGAGCGACACCGACCTCGCTGAACCGGTCGATCAGCTCCGAGCGGAGGTCGTGCGGGTCCTCGACGGCGGGACGGCCGAGATCCTCGCCGCTGATGTCGACGGGCTCCGCTCCGCCGTCCGGACGGTGTTGGTCGACATCAGCGAGGAGGCACGCGGCGGGTACCTGGCCGGCGCCGGCTGGGAGGTGGACGACGCCCTCCAGCCCTCGGCGGACCTCGTCGGCCGGGACCTGCGCGATCGCCGCTTGTGCGGAGCCGAGCTGCGCGGGGCGCTCCTCATCGGCGCCGACCTCCGCGGAACGGACCTGGCGGGCGTCGATCTCCTGGGTGCCGACCTTCGCGGTGCACGACTCGACGGAGCCGACCTCGCGGATGCCCTGTTCCTCACGCAGGCGCAGGTGAACGCCGCGCGCGGTGATGCGGCGACCCTGCTCCCGGCAACCATCGACCAGCCGGGGCACTGGACGAAGTCCCCATCCACCTCAACGACGGATGGGGAGTTGTCCCCGTAGGCTCAGGCGCCTCGTCCCCGATAGCGTCGAGGACATGACCCGCTCCCGCCGCGCCCTCACGTTGACCGCCCTCATCGCCGCGACTCTCGGGGTCGCCCTGACCGGATGCTCCGCCGGCACCCAGCAGGCTCCCGATGACGCCCTGGCGATCGGCACGGGCGTGGCCGTCGAGGTCGGCACCGGCGTGGAGATGTCGTTCTCGATCGACGACGTCCGGGAGGGGAAGCTCAGCGACCTCGCGGAGATGGGCTTGCAGTCGACGCCGTCGGACGACGGCAAGGTCCCGTACTTCGTGACGTACTCGGTCACCCTCACCGACGGCGAGATCGCGGACGCCGACCGCTCGGCCCTCCCGGTGCCGAAGACCGACGAGTGGAAGCTCACTGGCAAGGGCGCTTACCGGCCCATCCAGGTGATCGGCCAGTTCGACTGCACGCCGGACGGCAACGCGACCGCCGGGGTCGCACCCGATGCGCCGCTCGTCGCCTGCCAGGCCTTCCTCGGTGACGCCGACGCGCTCCCCACGGCCATCGAGGTGAAGGACCTCGGCACCTGGGCGACCAAGGACTGAGCGCGGCGACCTCACCCTGCGTCGGCGTCCGGCCTTCCGCCGCGCGTCGACGCAGGGTAGTGTCTGCCGTGCGATAAGCGAACACTGTGTTCCATTATCGAATTCTTGACGACGAAGTGAGGAATCGATGCAGTTCCACCACCATGGCTACGTCTCCGGCGATCCGCGCGTGCTCCCCGCCGCGGGGGTCGGGATCGACCGGCCCGACGAGCTGCCGGACGAGGTCGACGTCCTCATCGTCGGCAGCGGACCCGCCGGCATGATCGCCGCCGCCCAGCTCTCCCGGTTCCCGACGATCACCACGCGGATCGTCGAGCGACGACCGGGACGCCTCGCGATCGGCCAGGCGGACGGCATCCAGGCGCGCAGCGTCGAGACGTTCAACGCGTTCGGCTTCGCTGAGCGCATCACCGCCGAGGCGTACCGGATCACCGAGATGGCGTTCTGGAAGCCCGACCTCGAGGACCCGAGCCGCATCGTCCGCGGCGCCCGCCCTCTCGACGACACGACGGGCGTCAGCGAGTACCCGCACCTCATCGTCAACCAGGCGCGCGTGCTCGACTACTTCGCCGAGTACATGGCCAACGCACCGACGCGTATGCGACCCGACTACGGCTGGGCGTTCCAGGGCCTCGAGATCGACGACACCGCCGAGTACCCGGTGACGGTGACCCTGCTCGACACCGGCGAGTACTCGACCGGCGCCACGAGGACGGTGCGCGCGAAATATGTGATCGGGGCGGACGGCGCCAGGAGCGGCGTGCGTCAAGCGATCGGCTGCACCCTCGCCGGCGACCAGGCGAACCACGCCTGGGGTGTCATGGACGCCCTCGCCGTCACGGACTTCCCGGACATCCGAACGAAGTGCGCGATCCAGTCGGGCTCGGGCGGCAGCATCCTGCTGATCCCGCGTGAGGGCGGGCACCTGTTCCGCATGTACGTCGACCTCGGCGAGGTGCCGGCGGGCGGCGGCGCAGCGGTCCGGTCCACCTCGATCGAGCAGATCATCGAGCACGCGAACGCGATCCTCAGCCCCTACCGGCTCGACGTGAAGCACGTCGCCTGGCACAGCGTCTACGAGGTCGGGCACCGACTGACCGACCGTTTCGACGACGTCCCGCTCGCCGAACTCGGCACGCGCACACCACGCGTGTTCATCACCGGCGACGCCTGCCACACGCACAGCGCGAAGGCCGGGCAGGGCATGAACGTGTCGATGCAGGACGGCTTCAACCTCGCCTGGAAGCTCGGACATGTGCTGGAGGGTCGCAGTCCCGAGAGCCTGCTGGCCACCTACTCGGCCGAGCGGCAGGTCGTCGCACAGGACCTCATCGACTTCGACCGCGAGTGGTCGACGCTCATGGCGAAGCGACCGGAGGAGTTCGCCGACCCCTCGGAGCTCGCCGACTTCTACGTGCGGACGGCCGAGTTCCCGGCGGGGTTCATGACCGAGTACGCCCCGTCGGCCATCGTCGGCGAGGCGACCCACCAGCATCTCGCGACCGGCTTCCCACTCGGCAAGCGCTTCAAGTCGGCCCTCACCTCGCGGGTCGCCGACGCGAACCACGTCCACCTCGGACACCACGCCACGGCCGACGGTCGGTGGCGGGTCTACGTGTTCGCCGACGCCGCCTCCCCCGCCACGGGTCGCTCGGCGGAGCTGGCGGCCTGGCTCCAGGACGCGCCGGAATCGCCCCTGCACCAGGTGCCCGACGGCGTGCGGGCGGACGACTGGTTCGACGTGAAGGTGGTCTACCAGGAGCACCACACGGACATCGAGCTCGGGACCGTGCCGCAGGTCTTCCTGCCGCGGGTCGGCCCGTTCGACCTCGTCGACTACGAGAAGGTCTACGCGGTGCACCCCGAGGTCGACGTCTTCGAGGAGCGCGGCATCGACCGCGACGGCGCGATCGTCGTGGTGCGACCCGACCAGTACGTCGCCCACGTGCTGCCGCTGACGGCCACGGTGGAACTCGCCGCGTTCTTCGACGGCGTCATGGGACGGGAGGCGGCGCGCCCCGCCTGACTCTCAGACGGGCTCGGCGTCGAGGTCGGCGAGGTCCAGCACGAAGCGGTACCGGACGTCGTTCCGCGCGAGCCGGTCGAGGGCCACGTCCACGTCGGCGGAGGGGACGACCTCGACGTCGGCCGTCACGCCGTGGGTGCCGCAGAAGTCGAGGAGGTCCTGCGTCCACGGGCGACCGCCGCTGCCGGACGAGGTCAGGCGCTTCCGGCCGAGGAGGAGGTCCATGGTCTGGATGGAGATCGGACCGAGGGTGCCGAGCGAGCAGAGCGTCCCGTCGAGGTCGAGGACGCGGAGGTACGGCGCGAGATCGTGCTCGGCTGAGACCGTGTCGATCACCAGGTCGAGGCTGCCGGCCGCGGCGGCCATGGCGTCCGCGTCTGTCGAGACGACCACCCGCGACGCCCCGAGCCGCTCGGCGTCGCTCGCCTTGCCTTCCGAGGTGGTGAAGACGGTGACGTCGGCGCCGAGCGCATGCCCGAGCCGGACGGCGAGATGCCCGAGACCGCCGAGGCCGACGACCCCGAGTCGCGTCCCGTCCCCCACCTCGTTGCTCCGGAGCGGCTCCCAGACGGTGATGCCCGCGCACATGAGGGGCGCGACGCCGGCCGGGTCGAGGGAGAGCGGGCGGTGGTAGACGAAGCTGTCGCGCACGATGTAGCGACCGGCGTAGCCGCCGAGCGTCGTGCTCCCGTCGACGCGGTCCCGCCCGCCGTAGGTGAGGGTCGGGAACTCCGCGCAGTAGTTCTCCTGGCCGCGCAGACACATCGCACAGGTGCCGCAGGAGTCGACGATGTTGCCGACGGCGACCGGATCGCCGGGGGCGAACGCCGTCACCGCGGAACCGACGGCGACGACCTCGCCGACGAACTCGTGGCCGGGCACGAGTCCCGCTTGAGGCCCTGCGGAGTCAAGGGCGTGCAGGTCGCTGTGACAGACCCCGCAGTAGGTGACGCGGACGTCGACGTCGTCCGGTCGGAGGTCGCGGCGCTCGATCGTGGTCCGCTGGAGCGACCGGGGCGTGGCGGTGGACATGAGGGCGGTTGTGCGCATGGCTCGATACTACCTACTAGTTGGTAGGTTCGGTAGACTCGGTCGATGACCACCGCGGACCAGACTCGCCAGCGCATCCTCGACGCCGCGACCGAGGAGTTCGCCACCCATGGCATCGCGGGTGCCCGGGTAGACCGGATCGCCCGTCGGTCCGGCATGAGCAAGCCCATGATCTACGCGTACTACGGAGCGAAGGACCAGCTCTTCGACGCGGTGTTCCACGCCCATGTCATCGCGAACAGCGACCGGGTCCCGTTCACCGCGGCCCAGCTCCCCGAATACGCGGCCCGACTCTACGACGACTACCTCGCCGACCCGGCACTCGCCCGCCTCGTCATGTGGAAGCGCCTCGAGCGTGAGAGCACCGGTTACCTCTACCCCAGCCTCGAGGACCACGACGTCCAGCACATCCGCGACATCGAGGCCGAACAGCGCGCAGGGTCGATCCGCCCCGATCTCGACCCGGCCGACATCTGGTCGTTGCTCATCTCGACCGCGGCGACCTGGGCGCAGGCGTCCATGACGACCGTCGCCACCTCGGCGGACGCGCCCGAGGTCCACGAGCGTCGCCGGACCGCACTGGCGTCGACCATCCGCGACGGGCTCTGCACGCGCTGACGCGGCAGTGGCCCGAGGTCACCGATCATGATCGCGAGGATGACCGCGACACGTGGAGTGAGGCGAGGATCATCAGCACGGCGAGCATGCCCGTCATCACCGAGGTGCCGACGACGAGGAGGAGGGTCACCGCGCTCAGCCCGAGGAGGACGGCGACCGTGATCCGACGACGGGAGCGTGTCGCGACCGGCATCGTGACCGCCTCGACACGCGCGAACACCGTGGCCACGGCGGCGGTCAGCCCGAGTGCTGCGGCGAGCCAGACCGGCCGGCCGAGCCACCAAGCGGCGCTGCTCGGTTCGGGGAGCACGACACCCGTGGTGAGTGCGAACACCGCGGACGCCCCCGCCATCGCCAGCAGGACCGGCATGTGCCAGAGGTAGACCGTCATGGCCCGCGTGGTCACGAAGGCCGTTACGCTCGCGACCCGGGGTCGCCGGCTGAGCCGGGTCAGCCGCTCGCGCAGCAGCGAGAGCGGCGCCGTGTGTGCGACCCCGACGAGGAGGAGGGCGGCGGTCGGCGGATTGATGTTGGCGATGAGGTCGGCCGAGTACACCCCGACGCACCACAGGACGACGAGCACGACGACCGCCCCGGCACCGGCCGCGATCCGGACACGTTTGGCCAGCGCGTCGATCGAGCCGTCCGCCAGGAAGAACCCGAGCTGCTGGAGCGTGGTCCACACGAAGACGAGGTTGAGGAACCCGAGGGCGTCGACACCGGTGGACGCCCGCAGGACGTCGACGAGGACGGCAGCGACGACGAGCGCCACGATGGCCCGCATCGGAGCGCGCTCATGGGCTGCGGCGAGCGCGGGCAGGAGTGCCTGGCAGAGCAGGAACACCGCGAGGAACCAGAGCGGCTGCCCGAACCGGAAGCCGGCGGTGGCGATGAGGTCGGCCGGCACGCCGGCCAGGGTCAGCATCGCGAGGGCCGCGGCCGTGCAGCCGATGGTGACGACCGCCGGGAGGAGGAGTCGGTGCAGCCGTGCCGCGACGAACGCCGAGGCCGGCACGCCTCGGGCCCGCTGCCGACGGAAGGCGAGGAGCCCAGCGAACCCGCCGATCACGAAGAAGAGCGGCATGACCTGCAGGACCCAGCTGAGCGGTGCGATCCACGCGGTGCCGTCGCTCGCGTTCGCGAACACCGGGCCGACGGAGGTCACCGTCACGCCGACCATCATCGCGTGGAGGACGACGACTCCGACGATGCAGCAGGCGCGGACGAGGTCGATGCCGGTGTCACGGGCGTTCGACGCGACGGCTGCGGGCGCGAGCCCTGGCCTGAGCGCGGGTCTGGCGGCCTGCGGTGGGGTGTGGGTGATGGCCATGACGGTCCTCCTCGGTGACGGTCCGAGGAGGTTATGAACGCGGCATGGGCCGCCACATCACCCGGCGGTGTCGACCCGCCCCGTACCGGGGAGTGAGGTGGAGCGCCGAAGGCCGACCCGGTCAGGCGGGCGCGACGAGTCCGGTGTCGTAGGCGAAGATGACGGCCTGGACGCGGTCGCGGGCGCCGACCTTGGCGAGCACCTTGCCGACGTGGGTCTTGACCGTCTGCTCGGCGATGAAGAGGCTCGCGGCGATCTCACTGTTGGAATGGCCGTTGCCGATGAGGACGAGCACTTCGCGTTCGCGGTCCGTGAGCTCCGCGAGCCGGGCGGCGCCCTGGCCGACCCGCGGCTTCTGCGCGGCGAACTGCGCGATCATCCGGCGGGTCACGCTCGGCGCCAACAGGGCGTCGCCGGCCGCGACGACCCGCACGGCGTGGACGAGGTCCTCGGGGAGCGCGTCCTTCAGCAGGAACCCGCTCGCACCGGCTTGGAGCGCGTCGTAGACGTAGTCGTCGATGTCGAAGGTGGTGAGCATGATGATCCTGGGGATCTTCGCCGCCGGATACGCCGGCCCGAGGATGCGTTTGGTCGCCTCGATCCCGTCCATCTCGGGCATGCGCACGTCCATGAGGATCACGTCGGGGTCGAGGCGCGCGGACAGCTTCACGGCTTCCGCGCCGTTCGCCGCCTGACCGGTCACCCGGATGCCCTCGTGCGCGTCGAGGAGGGCGCCGAACCCGGCGCGGACCATGGCCTGGTCGTCGGCGATGAGGACGTCGATGGTCACTGGCGGTCCTTCGTGAAGACGGGTCGGGTGGAGGAGGTTGCGAAGCGCGATGGGGCCGGAGCGGCGACGGGCAGGGCCGCGACGACGAGCCAGCCGCCCTCGCCGTCCGGACCGGCGCTCAGGCTGCCGTCGAGGAGTGCGGCGCGTTCGAGCATGCCACGGAGCCCGTGTCCGGCCCCGTGCTCCCCAGCGGACCGGGCAGCCCCGTTGTGGATACGCAGGCGGACCGCATCGGGGTCGATGCCGACGGCCACCGTGACGCGCGCGCCGGGCGCGTGCCGCACCGCGTTGCTCATGGCCTCCTGGACGATGCGGAACGCCGCGATCTGGACGGATGGCGGGACGACGGTGTCGCCGGAGTCGCCCACCTCGAGGGTGATGTCGGCTCCCACTCGACGCAGCCCCTCCGCGAGGGCCGGAAGGTCGTCGATGCCCTGCTGCGGCGCGAGCTCGGCCGCCTGATCCTCCGTGCGCAGGACGCCGAGCAGGCGCCGCATCTCCACGAGCGACGCACGGGCGGTCGCCGCGATGTCGTCGAACTCGGCCGTGGCCTCGTCCGCGAGGCCCGGCACCCGGTACTTGGCGGTCGAGGCCTGCACCTGGATGACGGACATGCTGTGCGCGACGACGTCGTGCAGCTCTCGAGCGATCCGCGTGCGCTCCTCGACGAGCATCCGCCGGGACTGCTCGGCCGCCGAGACCTTTCGCTCCCGCGTGAGCTCCTCGCCGATGCGCACGCGCCCGGAGACGAGGAGCGCCACGAGGAACGCCACCGCGGCGATGGAGGACGCGACGATGAGGTCGGCGGCCATGGCGGTCGCGTCGGCCGCGGACGGGACGAGCAGCGCCGCGACGAGCGAGCCGGCGACGTTCACGAGCAGGGTGATGAGCCCGGGCAACCAGCCGTGCAGGAAGGTGACGGCCCCGACGAGGACGGCGAACGCGATGAGCGCCGGCACCGACCACGGCCACGGCCAGACCGGGTCGTGATCGGCTGAGGCGACGAGCGGGAGCACGAACGCGGCGGCGGAGAAGAGCGCGATCGCGACCCGGGGAAGCACGACGGAGAGGACCGGTGCGCCGCAGATCGCGGCTCCGAGGAGGAACGACGCCGGGAGCACCGTGCCGTAGAGGAGACTCTGGATCGGGACGAGGACGCTGAGGAGGACCACCCCGACGCCCGCGAGGACGAAGAGGACGACGGCGCGGCGCGAGGGGTCGAGCGTCGTGCGGTCCATGAGGGTCATTCTCCCACCGGCACCAGCACCGACCGGGCGTCGGCCTCGGCGTCCTCCCCGGCGTCGCTCGCTGCAGTGGCCGCCGAACGCTCGCGGCGGCGTCGGCGGGCCGCGGTGACCCGGTCGACCACGAGGCCGAGGACCAGGGCGACCGCGACGCCGATGACGGAGCTGAGGAGCGGCTGGTCTGCGAAGAGCTTCCCGGCAACGATGCCGATGAGGGCGCTGTAGGCAGCCCAGGTCGCACCGCCGATGAGACTCAGCGGGACGAACCGCCGCCACGGGTAGTGGAGCGCACCCGCGGTCATGTTGACGACGACGCGACCGACGGGGATGTAGCGCGCGCCGAGGATGAGCGGTGCACCGCGGTGGCCGAGGGCACGGCCGGCCCGGTCGAATCCCTCGGCGATCCGCGGGCGACGCATCCAGGCGAAGCGGGTCGTGCCGACGCCCCGACCGATGAGGTAGGCGAGGTTGTCGCCGATCGCGGCACCCAGCGCCGCGACGACGACGAGGAGCGGCAGGTTGGATCCGCCGGTCGAGACCGCGACGGCCGCCGCGGCGACGAGCACCGTCTCACTCGGGACCGGTGGGAAGAAACCGTCGATCACGGCCACCGCGAACATCACCACGTACAGCCACGGCGAGGTCACTGCGGTGAGGATGAGTTCGTTGATGACGTCCATGCTTCGACGCTACGAAGCGGGCGGCGTCGCAGCATCACCCCGAGGTATCCGGTACCCCCTACCCCGGTGGTGTTCTGCGGCGCCGCCCGGACCAGCCCTCGGCGGACCGGACTCAGTCGACGACGGCCGGGACCTTCGGTTCCGCGTGCCCGCGGGGTGAGAGCGCCTCGTGCGTGCTGATCTCGTAGGCGTTCTCGGCGTGGAGCACGACGTCGAGACCCTGGGCCTCCGTCTGGGCCGACACCCGGATGCCCATCGTCTTGTCGAGGACCTTCGCGAGCACCCAGGTGATGGAGAAGGTGTAGACGAAGACGGCGACGATCGCGAGGGCCTGCTTGCCGAGGAGGAGGAAGCCGCCACCGGCGAGGAGCCCCTCACCACCGCTGGGTGCGAGCGGCACCGCGAGGATGCCGATGAGGAGACCACCGACGACCCCGCCGACGAAGTGCAGGGCGGTGACGTCGAGCGCGTCGTCGAAGCCGAAGCGGACCTTGAGGCTGACGGCGAAGTAGCAGACGACCGCTGCGGCGGCACCGATCGCGAGCGAGCCCAGCGGGGTCACCGCACCGCAGGAGGGTGTGATGGCGACGAGCGCGGCGATCGCGCCGGAGCAGGCGCCGAGGGTCGACGGGTGTCCGTCGCGCAGCTTCTCGACGACGAGCCAGACGATGACGCCGGCGCAGGTCGCGGCGACGGTGTTGAAGACCGCGACGGCGGCGTTGTTGTCTGCGGCACCGAGCGCGCTGCCGTCGAAGCCGATCCAGCCGACGAAGAGCAGGCCCGCGCCGAGCAGGGTGAGCGGGAGGCTGTGCGCCTTCGGCTGCGAGGGGAAACCGTTGCGCTTGCCGAGGACGAGCGCGAGCGCGAGGGCCGCCACCCCGGAGTTGACGTGGATGGCCGTGCTGCCGGCGTAGTCGATCGAGCCGATCGTGTTCGCGAGCCAGCCGCCCTGCACGCTGCCGTCGGCGGAGTCGAACGCGAAGACCCAGTGCGCGACGGGGAAGTAGACGAGCGTCGACCAGACCCCCGCGAAGACCATCCATGCACTGAACTTCATGCGGCCGGCGGCGGCACCGGCGACGATCCCGATGGTGAGGCCGGCGAACATGAGGTGGAGGGCGGCGAGCGCGAGGGGCGGCAGGGCGCTCCCCTCCGGGGCGACGAGGAGCTGGCCGAGGCCGGGGTACTCGGTCGGGTCGCCGACGAGTCCGAGACCGCCGATGCTGTCGCCGAACACCATGGAGTAGCCGAACGCCACCCACAGGATCCCGACGAGGCAGAACGACGCGAAGATCATCATCATCATGTTCATGGTGACGCGGCGGCTGACCATCCCGCCGTAGAACATGGCGAGGCCGGGCAGCATGAGTGCGACGGCGACCACCGCCGTCAGGAGCCATGCCGTGTTGCCCGCGATTGCAGCCGTGTCCATTCGGACCTCCAGGGTTCGCGCGGGATCCGAAACGGACGACCGCATTTTCAATAGGTCATCCAATTGTCGCGACGACCGGTTTCAATGCAGTATCGAATCCGTTTCGTGTTCGTTACATCAGAGGGGCCAGTCGTCGGGGTGCCGGAACGGAACGGCGACGACCTGCACGTCGTCCTCGTAGGTAAGACGCTTCTCGGATAGTCGACCACTGGCATGCAGGCCGTTCGCCATCGCGAACACCCCGGGGTACCGCCCGTGCCGATTCGGAACGGCGCTCTGGAATCGGACGAACATGGTTCGACCATACGCATGAACGCCAGTGCGCTGGCGGAGAGGTCCAGCTCCCTGTCAGGTGCGGGTCGCCCTTCCCGCTTCGATCAACCGGCGCCGATCAGTGGAGGTCGGTCCGCGTCACGAGCGAGCGGATCGGCGGCAGCCTGTGCCGCGCGGCGTCATCCGCTTCATCGACGATGGCGGTCAGCGACACGACCTTGGCCCCGCCCGCCTTCGCGAGCTGCGAGACGGTCAGGGCCTGGCTTCCGGTTTCCACCCAGTCATCGACCAGCACCAGTCGAGCCCCGGGTTCCAGGTGATCCCTGCGTACCGACAACGTCTGTCGGCGTCCCCGGTAGTCGGCCTCGGTCTGTTTGCTGATCAACGAGCCAGGGAACAGGGCACCGTCCTTTCTGACGGCTACGAACCCGATGCCCAATCTGACCGCCACTGCCGGCGCCAGAACAAAGCCGCGTGACTCGATACCGACGATGGCGTCAGGCCGATCGCGCTCTGCGAGAGCAGCCAAGGCGTTGACGATGGCACCGAGCGCCTTCGGATCGCGCAACATGCTCCACACGTCTGCCTCGCCCTCGATCCAACGGAAGTGTGCCAGCATGTGCCGGCGTCCCTGCGCGACCTCGTCTTGCGTCATTGAACGAACGTAACGAGGCCAAGTCCGGACGAAGCGCTCACGCGCCCGGTGAGCTCACTCTGCTCGCGTCGGTGGAGCCCGCCGACCCGCACCGACTGTCACGCCCACCGATGCCGCGGCATAGGCTGCTCGCATGGTCAAGGCGAACGATCCGGAGTACCGGACACCACGACTGGTGCTGGGATGGACGTGGGCCGCTCTCGGCATCGGGCAACTCGCACTCAGGGTGTCTCCCGACGCAGACAGTCATGGCTCGCTGCACTGGGTCATCCTGGGCGTCCTGCAGGTCGTCCTGGGCGCGGTCATCGTGATCCAGGCGTGGAGACTCCCGAAACCTCCACCCGTCGAGGCGGCCCGAACCGACGACGGAGGTGAGGGATGACCCGCGCCCGCACGATCTGGTCGTGCAGGTCTCGCTCGCGCTGACGGTCATGACCACGAGCCTGCGGTCCCGCCACGGGGGCGGCCAGGTGCACACCCGACCCGACGACGAGCCGCCGACGCGTTAGTCGACAGCGACGGCGAGGTTCAGCGCCAGGGCGTCGCGCTCCACGTCGGCGAGCGCCGCACGGTCGACGAGGAGGCTGTGCACGGTCGCGGCCGCCGTCCGGCGGGCGAAGGCCCGGATGCGGTCCGCGTCGCCCGCACCTTCGGCGGCCTCGACCGGCGGGTACTGGGCGGCGATGTCGCCGGAGCCGTAGCGGTAGGCCTTCTGCATGCCCTCGTTCGCGTGGAGCGCCGCGGCCGCCGCCCACTCCGGCGTCTCGCTGCCGCCCAGGATGAGCACGCCCTGCTCGACGCCGTCGCGGAGGAGCCCGGCGATGAAGGTGAAGAGCGCGCGGTAGTCGTCCCAGAACGAAGCGAGGTCGTCGGGGTGCTCCGCCGCGAGCCGCTCGATCTCGTTGTAGTCGAAAGGCGCCTCGCAGATGGCGACACCGTCCTCGTACAGCACCCGGTACAGCTTCGCGGGGGTCTCGGCCTCGATCGAGCCGAGGGCCTCCGCAGCGCCGACCGACTGGCGGTTCGAGGCGGCGGTCGCCCGCAGCACCTCACGCTTGTTCGCGAACCAGTAGTACAGCGACGACTGCTTCATCCCGCACGCTTCGGCGAGCATCGTCATGCTCGTGCGCTCGTAGCCGCGCTCGGCGAACAACCGGGTCGCGACCTGGATGATCTCCTCGCGCGGATCCTCGGTGGCGATCCCGCTCGCTCGCGGACGGCCCGGCGATGCTCCTGTGCGGCCGGCCATCGATCACCACTCCCTGCTCGCGGACACCTCCGCCAATCCTACGGGCGGGCGGCCTCAGCGATCCGCGAGCAGCTCACGCATCGCGGCCTCGATCACGGCCGTCTCAGCGGCCCGCACCCCGGGTCGCCCGGCGACATGGCCGAGGTCGGACGAGATGACCCGCACCTCGCTCCGAGACATCATCGCCGACTCGAGCACGTTGTCGTCGACGGTGAAGTAGAGGTCGGTCGACGACGGCATCACGATGCTCCGCGCACGCACCCCACCGAGCGCTGCAGCGAGACCGCCCTCGACTCCCCGTCCTGGATCCGCCTGCTGCCAGGTGCGCAGCATGGCGAGCAGGTCGTTCGCGTCCCACCGCTCGTGGTCGGCTGCCCAATCCTCGAGAAGGGCGGCGACGTCGGGATAGCCGAGCTCGCGGTACACGCCGTCGCGGAAGAAGGCCTGCGAGTACGCCCAGCCCGCGTAGACCGTCCCGAAGGCGCGAAGTCCGGCGCGCGGCGGGACCGCGTATCGACCGCCCTCGAACACCGGGTCGGCTCGGAGAGCGGCCTCGACACCCGCCAGGAAGACCGCGTTGTGCGGGGAGCAGCGGGCGGCACCGGCGATGGGGAGGAACGCGTCGACGAATGCCGGATACCGGACCGCCCACTCGTAGGCCTGCAGCGCCCCCATCGACCAGCCGGCGATCAGCCGCCAGCGCCGCACGCCGAGCCGCTCGGCCAGCCGGTGTTGCGCGCGCACGTTGTCGCCGATCGACACCGTGGGGAACGCGGCCCCGTGCACCTCCGCGGCGGCGTTCGACGGTGAGGTCGAGACGCCGTTGCCGAACAGGTCCACTGACACGATGAACCACTCCGCCGGATCGAGCGCCCGCCCTGAGCCGATCCACGGTTCTGCGCTCGCGTGCGTGCCCGTGTAGTAGCTCGGGACCAGCACCGCGTTGTCGCCGGCGGCGTTCAGCACACCGTGCGTCGTGTACGCGAGCCGGGCCTCGGGGAGGTCCGCGCCGGACTCCAGCGCGAACCTCCCGAGGTCGAGGACCTGGTGCATCGGGATCAGAAGAACTTCAGGTAGCGGGCGGTCTCCCAGTCGGAGACGTGCGCCTGGTACTCGTTCCACTCCTGGCGCTTGTAGTCGATGAACGCGTCGTACATCGCCTCACCGAACACCGACCGCGACAGGGAGTCCGTGGCGAACTCGTCGACCGCTTCACCCAGGCTGCGGGGCAGCATGCCGATGCCGAGCTGGGCGACCTCCGCCTCGGTGTAGTCGTACATGTTCTCGGTGTGCGGTGCACCCGGGTCGAGGTCCTCACGGATGCCCTCGAGGCCGGCGGCGAGGATGAGCGCGGCGCCGAGGTACGGGTTGCAGCTGATGTCGGCCGCACGGCACTCCACGCGCCCACCCTGCAGCGGCACCCGGAGCATGTTGGTGCGGTTGTTGTTGCCGTAGCTCACGAACACGGGCGCCCAGGTCGAACCGGACATGCTGCCCTGACGGACGAGACGCTTGTAGCTGTTCACGGTCGGTGCGATGACCGCCGACAGAGCGGGTGCGTGCTTGAGCACACCGGCGATGAACTTGTAGCCGAGCTCCGAGATGCCGCAGCCGCGCGGGTCGTCGTCGGTCTCGAAGAGGTTCTCGCCGGTCTCGATGTCGGCGAGCGACATGTTGAAGTGCGCGCCGGAACCGCTGCGGTCGGCGAAGGGCTTCGGCATGAAGGTGGCGAAGTAGCCGTGCTTGCGGACGATCTCGTTGGCCATGAGCCGGAAGAACACGGCACGGTCGGCCATGGTGAGCGCGTCGGAGTAGTTGAAGTCGATCTCGAACTGCCCTGGGGCGTCCTCGTGGTCGAAGGAATAGACCCCCCAGCCCATCTCCGTCATCGCCTCGACGAGTTCGGTGAGCCAGTCCAGGTTGTCGAGTGCCGCGGTGGCCGTGTAGCAGGGCTTCGCGAGGTCGTCGCGGTCGCTGACCTCGGTCACGCCCTCGGGGGTGTCCTTCAGGACGAAGAACTCGGTCTCGATGCCGAGGTTGAAGGTGAAGCCCATCTCGGCGGCCGCGTCGAGCTGACGCTTGAGGATGTTGCGCGACGCCGCTTCGAACGGCTCGCCCTTCGTGTAGAGGTCGCTCGCGAAGAACGCGACGTCCTTCCGCCACGGCAGCTGGACGGCGCTGTCGAGGTCGGGGCGGGCAGAGAGCTCCTCGTCGCTGATCGCCTGCGGGAGGCCGTCGAGC
This sequence comes from Plantibacter sp. Leaf314, assembly GCF_001423185.1. Classification (NCBI taxonomy): domain Bacteria; kingdom Bacillati; phylum Actinomycetota; class Actinomycetes; order Micrococcales; family Microbacteriaceae; genus Plantibacter; species Plantibacter sp. Leaf314. The sequence goes on from NZ_LMOB01000001.1 coordinate 2,056,644, forward strand.
GCGGCACCGGTGAAGAGTTCCGATCCCCCGGCCATGCGTTCGAGGTGCGACAGTGGCACGAACTTGGTCTTGATGCTGCCGTGCATGTCGACGAAGCTCGCCATGGCGTACTTGACGCCGGCTTCCTGCAGGCGGGCGCGGACGGACTCCACGGTGGTAACGGTCTCGACGACGGTCATGGGATGCTCCTCCGGTTGCGTCGCCAACCTCGCGGCGACTCATTTCGATACTGTATTGAAAGTATGCGCGTGCGCAGTTTCAATAGGGTGTCGAAAATGTTTCCGGGGTGTGAACCCTAGAACGAAGGACCGGCGTGTGCCGCAGCCGCAGCACACGCCGGTTCTCGGAAACGCTGTTACGGGACGATGACCGCCCGGCCGCGGATCGTGCCCGCGTGCAGGTCCTCGTAGGCCTTCGGAGCGTCGTCGAGCGAGTACGGCTGCACCTCGACGTCGACCTTGCCCGCCTTCGCGAGCTCGAAGACCTCGATGAGCTCGCTGCGCGAACCCCAGTACGGGATCCGGACGGCCGCGTCGTACGCGATCGAGCCGAAGCCGATGGTGGCCGAACCGCCGCCGATGCCCACGATCGTCACGTCGGCCTCCGTCGCTGCGACAGCGGTGGCCGTCGCGATGGTCGGGTTCGCGCCGACGAAGTCGAACACGGCGTCGACCCCGACACCGCCGGTCAGCTCGCGGATCTTCCCCGCCGCCGACTCGTCGCTGATGAGGGTGACGTCGGCGCCGACGTGCTTCGCCAGCTCGAGCTTCTCGTCGTTGACGTCGAGCACGATGACCGTGGCACCGGAGAGCGCCTTCAGCATCTGGATGCCGACGTGACCGAGGCCACCGGAGCCGATGACGACCGCGAAGGTGCCGGCGCCGAGCTTCGGCAGACTGCGCTTGATCGCGTGGTACGGCGTGAGGCCCGCATCGGTGAGCGACACGTTCTTCACCGGGTCGAGGTCGCCGATCGGGACGAGGTGACGCACATCGTCGACGATCATGTACTCGGCCATCGAGCCCTGGGCGCCGAGTCCGGGAGGACGGATGCCCTCCGCCGCCGCATTCGTGCAGTAGTTCTCCTTGCCCTGCGAGCAGTTCAGGCAGTGCCCGCAGCCCCACGGGCCGTAGACGGCGACGGCCTCGCCCAGCTGCAGGCTCGTCTCCACGCCGGGCCCGAACTCCTCGATGACGCCCGCACCCTCGTGGCCGAGCGTGAGCGGCAGCGGGTACTGCTGGTCGAGGTAGTCCTGCTCGGGCAGGCTCATGACGTAGTCGTCGGAGTGGCAGACGCCGGCAGCGGTGACCTTCAGGAGGATCTCACCCGGCCCCGGCGTCGGCTTCTCGATCTCGACGACCTCAGGGGCCGAGCCGATCTTCGTGTACCGCAGTGCCTTCATGGTGGGACATCCTCCTCGAGCGTCGAAACTGCACGCCGCTGTCGCTCACTAAGCGACGTGTGTCAGATAGATCTGACCGTTCCAGTATGCGCCTCCCGTCGGCAGCGGGGCGCGCGGTTGACAACGCCGACGCCCTGCGCTCGCGCTCCGTGACTCAGCGCGGATCCCAGGCCAGCACCGCTTCGACGAGCTGGGATCTCGACATCGCACTGTCGACCTGGAGGACGGGCTGCGGCAGGGTGGCCAGCCACGCCTCGTGCGAGGCGCGGCTGCGTCCGTCGAACGCAGGGTCGTCGTAGCCGCTCGCCCACTCCCGGAACGTCTCCCAGGCGGCCTCGTCGAACCGCTCGCCGGCACGCCGCTCGACCTCGCGGGCCTCCAGCCGACGCAGGCGCTCGGCCGGGTCGAGGACGACGAAGACGACGGCGTCGCACTCCGCGACGATCTCGTCACCCCAACCCGGCATCGAACCCGACAGGACCCAGGCCTCACGCGGAACGAACATCTCCCGCATGAGCCGCACCCGTTCGGCATCAGCCCGCTTCGTGACGTACGGCGGGGCGGTCGGCACCCAGAAGTAGTCGTCGGCGTCAGCGTGCGGCACCGACCAGTGGTCGGCGAGCGCCCGCCCGAGCGTCGTCACGCCGCTGCCACTGGCCCCCATCACGTGCACTCTCGAACGTCGCATCCGTCCATTCTGACGCGTCGGGCGCCGCGCGGGTCGAGCGCCGGCGCCGGGCGGGGCCGGTCGCGATCAGGCGCGGTCGTGGAGGGTGAGCTGGTAGCCGTCGGGGTCGGCGAAGGTGAAGGTGCGCCCGAACGGTCCGTCGATGGGAGCCGAGACGATCGTGTGACCGTCTGCGGCGAGGGCGTCGTGGATCTCCTGGACGCCGGTGGCGTGGAACCAGATCGCGGCTCCGACGCCGGGCTGGTCGACCGCCGCGAGGTCGGTTCCGGGGACGATGTCGCGCAGGGCGAAGGCGGTGGGCGTGGTCTCGAAGACGACCGCGTGCGGCGGGCCGGCCTGCGAGCGCACGAGGCCGAGGTATTGCTCGTAGAAGGCCTGCGAGGCGTCGAGGTCGGTGACCTGGAGGGAGATGAAGTCGGGTCCGGTGACGGGCATGGCGTGTTCCTGTTCTCGTGTTGGTGGCCGAAGTAGCGTGTCAGTTACCTGACACCATCAGCCTATGTCAGAATACTGACATGAGTCAAGACGGGATCGAACTGGACACCTCGCTCGGGTATCTCCTGAAGGAGGCGTCGAGTGCGCTCCGCTCCGCGATGGAGGCGGTCCTCCGCCCACTCGGCATGACGATCACGCACTACTCGTGCCTGGAACTCCTCGCCCAGCGGCCCGGCCTGTCCAACTCGGAGCTCGCCCGCGGCGCCTTCGTGACCCGGCAGTCGATGAACGTCCTCCTGCAGGCGCTCGAACGGGACGGCTTCGTCAGCCGCCCGGAGCAGGCGCCCGTCGGGAAGGCCCTGCCCACGCAGCTCACCCCGCTCGGCCGTGAGCACCTCGCGCAGGCGACCGCCGCCGTGCGATCGGTGGAGGTGCGGATGCTGCAGGGGCTGACCGCGGACGAGCAGCAGGCGGCGCTCACCATCCTGCGCAGCATGATCCGTTCGCTTCGCGACGCGGACGCTTGACGGCCCCACCCCGGCCGGTCAGTCGTCGAGCAGCGTCACCACGAACGCTTCGATCCGGTCGGCCACCTCGACCGGCACCTGCCAAGCGGTGAAGTGGGCGCCCTCGTCCAGCTCGGTCCAACTGCGGATGTCGGTGTACGTCCGCGCCGCGTAGGAGCGCGGAAGCCCACGCTCTCCGGTCTGCACGGCGACCGCGACGGGCACCTCGATCAGCGGCAGTTCCGGCTGCTTCGGGTGGTCGCGGTAGGGCCGGAACGATGACCCGATGCTCTGCGTGAACCAGTACAACGACACGGTCGTCAGCAGCTCGTCGTCCGTCCACCACGCACCGTCGCCAGCCCAGGCGAGGAGCTTCTCCGTGATCCAGGCGGCGAGCCCGACGGGTGAGTCGTTGAGCGCTGCGGCGAGGATCTCAGGTCGGGTCGCCTGGACGCGCGCGTAGGCGAGGCCGCGAGCCCACTCGCGATCATGGCGGTCGAGCCAGTTCTGCTCCGCAACCGTGAGATCGTGCGTTCGGGACGCCGCGGGGAACGCGGCATGCGTCGCGAACTGCCCGATGACCGCTTCCGGATGCAGCGCGGCGAGCCAGTCGCTCGTCGTCGATCCGACGTCCTCGCCGTAGCTGAGGTATCGCGCGTGCCCGAGCACCTCGGTCATGAGCCCGTGCATGAGCTCGGCGACCACCGGGCCGGTGAACGGGCGGTCGTCGGCGAGGGGCGCGGAGAACCCGTAGCCGGGGAGCGACGGCACGACCACCTCGAAGCCGAGCACCCGGCCGCCGCCGAGGTCGACGACCCGGCCGGCGAGCGCCGTCGCGAGCGGCAGCATCTCGACGAACGAGTAGGGCCACCCGTGGAACACGATGACCGGGACCGCCTCCGTGGCGCCCTCCGCCGCGGGCAACCGTGCGACGTGGAGTCGCTGGCCGTCGACCTCCGCTTCGAACTGCGGGACGGCCGCCAGCTCCCGTTCCACCCGCCGCCAGTCGAAGCCGTCGCGCCAGTGGTCGACGAGCTGACGCAGTCGATCGAGCGACAGCGCGCTCTCCTCCGCTGCGTCGCCGATCGCACCCGGCAGGCGGGCCTCTTCGAGTCGCCGACGCAGCTCGTCGAGGTCGGCATCGGGCACTTGGATCCGGAACGAACGCATGCGCTCGACGCTAGAGCAGACGTCCGACAGGGTGAGTGGTGCGCGACGGAGGTGACGCAGTCGGATGAGCTGGTAGAATTTAGCTACAGCTAACGATTGGACGAGCAGTGAGCACGTTGATCCGGGACACCATGAGCGCGGCGGGGACCAGTGGAGCTGAGCTGGCTCGGCGCCTGCACGTGACTCCTGGCGCGATCTCACAGCTCCTCAAGTCCGAGGAGGACGCGACGATCAAGATCGCATCCCTCGAGCGCGCCCTGCGAGCTCTGGGCAAGGACATCGTCATCAACGCGGTCGAATCGTCGTCGCCCACCGCTCGATTCTCGCCCGCCGGCGTCTCTCAAGCCATGAGCGACGCCCTCGCCGAGGGAGATAGCACGTTCGCGCTCCGTCTCCTGACGCAGGCCGTGCAGAAGGTCACGGTCGAACCCGACCTTTCGATCGATCCGCTGTTCGCCAGGCCTCCACAGGAACTCCCCGACACCGGATGGGACACCCTGTTCCGCGCCCATTACGGCCGATCATTGCCTGATGCACTCACCGCGCGATGGCCCGAGCTGACACCGCTGCCCGAGCCATGGTTCGTCTCCCAGTTCGACAGCCTGCGGGAGCGTGCGCGTACCCGCTCGCCGGAGCATCTGCGGCGTCTCAACATCTTCATCGACGAACAGAGCCTGAGCCGCGCGTGAGCCACGAGCAGCAGTTGGATCCAGTCTTCCTAACGCACCAGGACTAGGGGATCACCCTGAGGACTTGGGTCCGTCGCCAGGCGGGCGTGCAGCTCGACGTCGAACCGTTCCTCGCCGTACGAGAGCTTCTGGCGTTCGATTCCCTCAGCGATGAAGCCGGCCCGTGTCGCGACCCCGCAGGACGCCGGGTTGTTGACCCGGTGCCCCAGTTCCAAGCGGAACAGCCCGTCGCTGAAGGCCCACTCGGCGACGGCGTCGACCGCTCGGGTCGCGAGACCTCGACCCCGGGCGTCGCCGCTCAACCAGTAGGACAGCCAGCCGGTGCCATGCCGGCGCTCGATCGCGGACACACCGACGTTGCCCACCACCACGCCGTCGCTCACGATCGCCCAATTGCGGCGGGAGGCGGACGGCTGCAACACCTGCGAGATGAAACCAGCCGCGGCGTCGACGTCCGACAGATCCACTCCGCCGAACTGCGGGCCCAGGTCTGGGTTCTCCACGAACGCGGCGCACAGGAATGGCGCGTCCGTCGACTTCCAGGGGCGCAAGAGCGAGTCGACCATGCGCACAGTCTGGCAGTCGCATCCCGACAGACGAGCGTGCCGTCTCCAGCGCCAGGCCTCGCGTCAGGCGCGGTAGTGGGCCGCCAGGCGCTCGAGGCCCTCGTCGATCGAGACCGCCGGCGTCCAGTGGAGGGCCTCGCGGGTGTCGCGCTGGTCGAACCAGTGCGCGGTCGACAGCTGCTCCGCAAGGAAGCGCGTCATCGGTGGCTCGTCCGCACCCGGACGGATGCTCCAGAGACGCTCCACGAGTCCGCCGGCCGCACGAGCGATGCCCGCCGGGACGCTGAACGACGGCGGCTCCACGCCGGCGGCACGGCAGATGCCCGCGAGCAACTCGCCGACCGGCCGGGGCTCCCCGTTCGTCACGACGAACGCCCGCCCGTGCGCCGTCTCGGCGTGCTCGTGTGCCGCTGCGACGGCCGACGCCGCGTTCGCGACGTAGGTGCTGTCGATGAGGGCGGTCCCGTCGTCGAGCAACGGCAACCGGCCGCGACGCGCACGGTCGACGATGCGCTCCACGAGCTGCGGGTCGCCGGGACCCCAGACGAGGTGCGGCCGCACGACGACGACTGCGAAGCCACGACGATCCCGTTCGAGGGCGAGCAACTCACCCTGCGCCTTCGTCCGCGCATACTCACCACGCGCCGCACCCGGGTCGGCCGGCTCTGCGCCGACGCCCACGAGTGCCGAACCGCCGTGCGCGACGGACGGCGAGGAGATGTGGACGAACCGCGAGACACCAGCCGTCTCCGCCGCGTCGAGGACGACTTCGGTCCCGCCGACGTTCACCTGCTCGAACTCCGTCGGGTCACCGGCCAACGACACCTTGGCCGCCAGGTGGACGACGGCGTCGACACCCTGCATCGCCCGATCGACCGCGGCCGCATCGGTGATCGATCCGCGGACCTCCTCGACCCCGTCGAGCCCGGCCGCACCGCGCTGCAACACCCGGACCCGGTGACCCGCGCGGAGCAGCTCCAGAGCGACCTCGCGGCCGAGCATGCCGCTCGCACCGGTGACGAGGACGGTCACGGCGCGCTCAGCCGTTCGCCGGCCAGGACGCGGTCGGCCCACTCGGAGAGCCGCGTGCGGTCGATCTTCGAGTTGTGTCGGATGTCCGTCGGCAGCTCCGGCACCACGAAGACGGCGACGAGCGGCTGCGGTGAAGCAGCCCGCACCTCGGCGGCGAGCGCGGCGTCGGCGAGCCGGACCCGCTTCGAACCGGGCGTGGTCTCCACGATCGCGACGCACTGCCGGAGGCCGTCCGGGCCGACGCCGACGACCGCGGCACGACGCACGAGCGGCACCGTCTCGATCGCCTGCTCCGGTCCGACCGGTGCGACCGGCCCGTCCTGCGTCGTGATGACGTGCGGCAGGCGACCCTCGATCCAGAGGCGCCCGTCGGCGTCGAGATGCCCGACGTCGCCCGTGCGGTGCCAGCGGCCGTCCTCGGCGACGTCGCGCACGGCGGCGCGGTCGGTCAACCAGAGACGGTCGTACTGCGACTTGAGGTGCGCCGCCGAGATAATGACCTCACCGAGGCGGTCCGGGTCCTGCGTCAGCTCGCCCGTCGCCCGGCCGGCCGCATCGAGCGGGCTGATGCGCACGTCGACACCGCCGATCGGCGTCCCGACGCACACACCCGTGTGCTCGGAGTCGTCGCCGGGCATCGTGTCGAGCGTGATGTCGGAGACCAGCAGGCACTCGGTCATGCCGTAGACGGCGTGCGCCGACGCGTTCGGGAGCACCTCGACGAGCGCGGTGAGCAACTGACGACTGACCGGTGCCCCCGTCGAGAGCACGGTGCGGACGCCCTGCAGGGCTCGACGATCGGCGTCGTCGAGCTCGCCGGCCGTCGCCACGACGTTGAGGATGGCCGCCGGTGAGAGGAACACGATGTCGGCCTCCGCCTCGGCGACCGCGGCGGCGACCGCGCGGGCCGTGAGCGTGCGCGGGGCCGAGATGTCCATCTCCGGCGTGGAGGAGCGGGCACCGAGCGCCGGGCCGAGCAGGGCGAACGGCGCGAAGCCGGTGACGAGGCCGGACTCGGCGGTGATCCCGAAGTGGGCGGACAGGACGTCCCGAAGGGACGACAGCTGCGCGTGCGAGTACCGGACCCCCTTCGCCGGGCCCGTCGAACCCGAGGTGTAGAGGATCGCGGCGAGGTCGTCCGGGCCTGGCTCGGACGGCAGCGCGGGAGCCGCACCGTCGTCGAGGAGGTCCTTGAGGCTGTGTGAGACGCCGAGGGCGGCTGCGGTCGCTCCGGGGAGCCGCGCGGCCGAGATCTTCACCCCGGGCCAGCCGAGCGCACGAGCGGCGGCGAGGCCCTTCGTCTCGCCGATGACGTACGCGGGCCACGCACCACGGACGGCCTGCGACAACCCACGGACACCGAGCCCGGCGTCCGCGACGACCACGACCGCGCCGATGCGCAGGCAGGCGTAGATGACGGCGGTGAGTGTGGCGCCCGGCGTCACGAGCAACGACACGCGATCGCCGCGGCGGACGCCGATGCGGTGGAGTCCTGCGGCGAGGCGGGTCACGCGGTCGTCGAGCTGGCGCCAGCTGACGCGACGTGCGGAGCCTGCGCCACGCTGTTCCACGATGGCGTCGGCGTCGTCTGAACGACGTTCGTCGAGTCGTCGCCAGAGCGGTTCGAAGGCGGTGTCGGCCGCCGGAGCGTCGGCGGTGACGGTCGCCTCTGCCGTGGGCGCCTGACCCTGCGGGAGGTGCTCGTCGAGCCAGGACAGCAGCGACTCGGCGACCGGGGCGTCCTCGATGACGAGGTGCCCGGCGCCGGCGAAGCGGTGCACCTGGGCGTGCGGCAGGCGGTCGGCGAGGTCGTCGAGGTACCGGTCGCTGAAGATCGGGTCGCGCGGGCCCCACAGCATGAGGGCGGGGACGCGGAGCTCGGCGACGTCGGCGGCGAGCCGCTCCAATCGGGGGAAGCTGACGTGCTCGGGGGTCGCCGGGATGTCGGCGACGAACGCGCCGATGCCGCGGCGGCGCGCGGGAGCCGAGTACGGGCTGCGATAGGCGTCTCGGACGTCGCCGGCGAGCGGCGGAGCGGCGAGCGCCAGGGTGGTGTCCAGGAACGCGGTGGTCTGGACCGAGCCGGCACCGAGCATGCCTCGGGCTCCGGCGAGCCGCAGCGGTGCTGGGATGGGCGTGCCGTCCGGGTGGTGGACGGCCGTGTTGAGGAGCATCGATCCGATGAGGAGGTCGGGGTGCTCGGTGGCCCAACCGAGCGAGATGACGCCGCCCCAGTCATGGCCGAGGGTGACCACGGGGCCGGTGAGTCCGAGCGTCTCGGTGAAGGCGGCGAGGTCGGCGATCCGCTGTTCCAGGGTCCGCGTGAGCTCGGTGCGCTCAGACCAGCCCATCTCGATCTGGTCGACGGCGACGACGCGCCAGGCGGTACCGCCCTCGCGGGCCTGCTCGACGGACTGCGTGACGAGCGAGCGCCACAGGTACGACCAGGTCGGGTTGCCGTGGACGGCGAGCACGGTGCCGACGGGTTCGACCCCGGCTTCGGCGAGCGCCTCGGCGGTGTCGAGGTAGTGCCAGTTGCGCGTGGTGCCCTCGTCCGCGAGCCGGCCGGGCACGTCGATGCGGTGCGAGTACCGGGCGGGGAGACCGGGGAGCCCTGCGGCGCGGACGCCCATGGTGCGGAGCCCGATGTTGGCGGCGACGGTGCCCGTCACCACGCGAGCTCCATGAGGCCGGTGTTCAACCCCGAGCCGACGCCCATGAGGAGGACGCGGTCGCCCTTGGTGAGGCTCGATTGCTGGTCGGCGAGGGTGATCGGGATGGACGCGGGGCCGACGTTGCCGAGGTAGGGGTAGGTGACGGGCACGCGGCTGCGGTCGAGCGATGCCGCCTTGACCATCGAGTCGGTGTGGATGGACGACACCTGGTGGGTGATGTAGCGGTCCATCTTCGACCAGCGCCACTCGTCGCCGGCGGCTTCCTTCCACGCGGACACGACGAGGTCGAGGCCGCCCTTGAGGAGGGCACGCGCGTCGGTGAACATGCCGTCGACGCTGCCGACGCACAGGTGGTTGAACTCGGTCGCGGCACGGGTGACCCCACCGAGGATGCGGTGACCCTCGGGGTGGCGATCGGCCGGGCCGATGACAGCGGCTGCGGCCCCCGAGCCGAGCGTGAGGGAGGCGAACTCGCTCATGAAGTCGTCGCGGTCGATCGTGCTGCCGCTCAGCCGTTCGATCGTGTTCGCGTGGACCTCGCTCGCGTCCTCACCGTTCACGATGAGCGCGTACTCGATCTGCCCGGACTGGATCATCGCGGCGGCCATCGTCATGCCGGTCACGAACCCCAGGCACGCGTTGGCGATGTCGAAGTTGATCGCGGAGCTCGGGAGCCCCAGTCCGTCGTGGATGCGCACGGCGACGGACGGTTCGAGGTGCTGCCGCGTGACCGAGGTGTTGATCATGAGCCCGATCTGCGACGGCGAGATACCGGCCTCGGCGAGCGCGCGGCGACCGGCGGACACCGTGGCGTCGTCCGAGTTCTCGCCGGGACCCCAGTGTCGTCGTTCGACGACGCCGGCGACCCGTCGCAGGATGCCCTTCGGGAGCCTGGCGCGTTTCATCGCCGCGGCGAGGCCCTCTTCGATCTCCACCGAGGTCACCACTGCGGACGGCAGCGTTCTCGCCACCGACAACATGGCCACATTGTCGAATCGGGTAGTTGCGTTTCCGGTCACGATTCCTCCGTGCCTCTGACCAGGCAGTCTTGACCGCCAGCGTCTGACGGTACTCCTCTACCCTGAACGTGGACGAATCGTGTCCCCGGCGTTGACAGCGGGGGCTCAGCGAAACAGCGCGTCGGAGGAGCCGCGATCCCGCGATCGGCACTGCCGCCCGCGCGACCGGCCGCAGTAGCCTGTGGGGATGACCACCCGCCGCACCCTCGACCAGTCCTCCAAGCTGAAAAGCGTCCTCTACGAGATCCGGGGGAAGGCCCTCGTCGAGGCCGTGCGTCTCGAGGCCGACGGGCACCGCATCCTCAAGCTCAACACCGGCAACCCCGCCATCTTCGACTTCGAGGCTCCGCACCAGATCGTGCGCGACATGATCGCGGCGCTCCCCCACTCCCACGGGTACAGCGACAGCCGCGGCATCCTCTCCGCGCGCCAGGCCGTCTCCTACCGCTACGAGGAGATGGAGGGGTTCCCCCGGGTCGATCCGGAATGGGTGTTCCTCGGCAACGGCGTCTCCGAGCTCATCACGATGACGATGCAGGCCCTCCTCGACGACGGCGACGAGGTCCTCATCCCCGCGCCCGACTACCCGCTGTGGACGGCGATGACGAGCCTCGCGGGTGGCACCCCGGTGCACTACCGCTGCGATGAGGAGGCGGACTGGGCGCCCGACATCGAGGACATCCGCTCCAAGATCACGCCGAACACGAAGGCGATCGTCGTCATCAACCCGAACAACCCCACGGGTGCGGTGTACTCCCGCGAGGTGTTGGAGCAGATCGCCGGGGTCGCCCGTGAGCACGGGCTGCTGCTGCTCGCCGACGAGATCTACGACCGCATCCTGTACGACGACGCCGTCCACATCCCGATGGCGACCGTCGCCCCCGATCTCCTCTGCCTCACGTTCAACGGCCTGTCGAAGACCTACCGCGTCGCCGGCTACCGGTCCGGCTGGCTCGTGATCACGGGGCCGCGTGACCACGCGCGCGGCTTCCTCGAGGGCATCACCCTCCTGGCGTCCACGCGTCTGTGCCCGAACGTGCCGGCGCAGCACGCCGTGCAGGCGGCGCTCTCCGGGGTGCAGTCGATCGACGCCCTCATCGCACCGAGCGGTCGCCTGCTCGAGCAGCGCGACGCCACCTGGGCCGGCCTCAACTCGATCCCCGGGGTCTCCTGCACCAAGCCCATGGGTGCGCTCTACGCCTTCCCGCGCCTCGACCCCGAGGTCCACGAGATCCACGACGACGAGCAGCTCGTCCACGATCTACTGGTGGCGGAGCACATCCTGCTCGTCCAGGGCACGGGCTTCAACTGGCCGGACCCCGACCACCTGCGGGTCGTCACCCTGCCGGAGGAGCGCGTCCTCACCGACGCGATCGAGCGACTCGGCAACTTCCTGTCCTCCTACAAGCAGTAGGCGCTAGACGCCGAGGTACCGGCCCGGCCGGTGGTTCAGCGCGAGGATGAGGTTCAGCAGGACCGCGCCGAGCGCCGACACGAGGACGTTGAGCGGCGGGACCGCGACGAGTGACACGAGCACGACCACGGTGTCGACGGCCATGAGGACGTAGCCGGCTCGGAGGCCGAAGCGGTCCTGGAGGATCAGCGCGACGATGTTGAACCCACCGAGACTGGCTCGGTGTCGGAACAGGATGAGGATGCCGACGCCGCAGAGCACGTTGCCGACGACGGCCGCGTAGAACGGGTCGAGGTGCCCGACCGGCAGGAACAGCGGGTGCACGCCGGACAGCACGGAGACGAGCACGATCGCGCCGCCGCTCCGCAGCGTGAACACCCAGCCCTTGCCGCGGATGGCCAGCAGGAAGAACGGCAGGTTGATCGCGATGAAGAGGACCGGGAACGGCACGGGTGCGAGGTAGCTGACGAGGAGCGACAGACCGGCCGTCCCGCCCGTGACCGCCGACCCGGCCTTGAGGATGAACAGCCCGAACGACACGACCGTCACGCCGACGAGCAGACCGAGGATGTCCTCCACCATGCCGTGACGGATGGGCGACGGGGCCGGGCTCGGCATGGCGGGGGTCTGCTGCGCGCTCGGCTGCTGGGTGCTCATTCCGCCAACGATGCGTCAGCTCGGACCGTTGCGCAACACGGGTAGAGTGCAGTGGTCATCGTGCTCCATTCCCGGCCCGAGAGTGAGCAACATGCCTCATGCAGCGACCATCGACCACCTCGACGCGCGCATCCTGACCGCGCTCGACGACGACCCGTCCATGACGACCCTCGCGCTCGCGCGCACCCTCGGCGTCGCGAGGAACACCGTCCACGCCCGCCTGCGTCGACTCGAGACGAATGGCGCACTGGGCGCCCCGAGTCGCCGGGTGCGACTGTCGGCGCTCGGCTACCCACTCACCGCGTTCATCGAGATCTCCATCCGGCAGGACCTCGCGACGGAGGCCTATGCGGCACTCGAGTCGATCCCGGAGATCGTGGAGGTGCACGCGACCACCGGCGACGCCGATCTCTTCGCGAAGGTCGTCGCGCACGACACGGAGGATCTGCACCGCATCGCCGGCGTCCTGCTCGCCGCGCCGGGGGTGGTCCGGACGAACACGAAGGTCTCGCTCATCGAGGTCATCCCCTACCGTTCGTCGAGCCTCCTCGACCGCCTCGCCGAGGAGCCGTCAGCGGGCTGAGCGGGCGCGCACCACGGCGGCCGTGCCCGCGGCGATCGCGACGACCGTCCCGTAGCCGAGCACCGTGGCGTGGAGCCCGATCGCCGAGGCGAGGAGCCCTGCGATGACGGCCGGGACCCCGAAGGACAGGTACGCGACGATGTAGAGCGCGGCGAACAGCTCGGCGCGTTCGTCGGCCGGCGCGAGCGGGACGAGCGAGGCGATCGTGCCCATGAACGCCGTCCCGAACCCGGTCCCCGCGATGACGACGGCGACCACGGCGATCGGGAGTGAGCCGAGCAGGAGGGCGACGAGCAGGACGATCGTGCCCACGGAGAGCGCGGACGCCCCGTAGACCGCGGCGACGACCGGTCGGCGTCGGTGCAGGACCGCGGCGGCGACGGCCCCGGCGGCCGGCAGCAGTCCGATGAGGAGCGCGCCGCCGAGCTGGCCGTCCACGCCGAGTTCCGTGTGCATGATGCTCGGCCCGAGGGAGAGGAAGAGGCCACCGGTCGCCCAGCCGCCGAGGACGATCGGGATGCTGACGACGAAGAGCCGTCTGGCTTCGGCGGGCACGGCGGCGCGAGGTCGGATGGCCCGCGCCCACCCGGGAGCGAGGGCCGAGGTCTCCGGGACGAGCCGGATGAGCCCGGCGATGAGCAGGTAGGCGACCGCCAGCGGCAGGAACGTCCAGCTCGACGGGTCGGCGACCGTCTGCAGCAGAACACCCGCGAGGATCGTGCCGGCGGCGAGGCCGATCATCGGCGCGATGGCGTTCAGGAGGGTCGCGGCTCGCGGCCGTCCGGGTGGCGCCAGATCGATGATCGTCGCTGAGAGCGTCGAGAGGAGCGCCCCACTGGCGAGCCCTTGGAGCACCCGGGCGAGGTACAGCAGCGTTCCGGAATCGACGTGCCAGAGGAGCAGCATGCTCACGGCGAGCACGACGAATCCGGCCGTGATCACCGGGCGTCGGCCGAGGTGGTCCGAGACCGAGCCGATCGTGAGGAGCGCGACCAGCAGGGCGAGCGCGTAAGCCGAGAAGGCGATGGTGACGCCGATCGGGCCGATGCCGAGCCGCTCCTGGAGCTCCGGGTAGAACGGTGACGGGGCGCTCGCACCGGCGAGCATGAGCGTGCTGCCGAGCCCGGCGAGGACGAAGCCGAACCGGCGGCGAGGAAGCGCACGCTCGCCGGCGGGCATGGTGGGCACGGGTCGGGTCGGGGGTGACGGGGTCGTCGTGTGCACGGGGCGGCTTCCTTTGGTTCCAAAAATGTCGAACGATTGGACGATACGCGCTTCCCGGTGATTGTTCAACTATTATCGAACCATGCCAGCGCCCGCCGATCTCGCACACCCCGACCGCGAGGCGATCGAGCTGCCGGCCGTCCTCTTCGCGCTGAGCGATCCGGACCGGCTCGAGATGGTGCGGCAGCTCCGGGACGGGCCCATGGACGCCGCGAACTGCACCGCACTCGACCCCACGATCCCGAAGTCGACGAAGTCCCACCTCATGAAGGTGCTCCGCGAGGCCGGCGTCATCCGGAACGAGCCGAACGGTCGCCGCCGCACGCTCACCCTCCGCACAGACGACCTCGACTCGCGATTCCCCGGCCTGCTCGACGCCGTCCTCGACGCGGACTGATCGACCGCACCCACGCCTCGGACTCACGGCGCCCGGACGGGAACTGCCAGAATCGTCAGTGCGGTGATCGACCGCGCACACGACGAACGGGGGACGGGGAACATGGGAACGCTGCGGTACGGGAACGAGGCGCTGGAGCTCGAGGATCGGACCCTCGCCCACGTGCAGATGGTCGTCGTCTCGAAGCTCCGCAAGGGCGAGGCGTTCCTGCTGTCCTGGACCATCGACCCGGCTCACGGCTCCGGCCGCTACGCGATCTGGATCGAGACCGGCGTGCCCATCGTCTTCCGGTTCACGGGTTCGCGCCCGGTCGCGCTCAACCGCGCGTGGTTGCAGGCCATGCTCGATCGCACCTACACGCCGGCAGGCCTCGAGCTGATGCCCGAGGGCGACTACCCCGAGAAGCCCGGCGACAGCTGAGGTGACGCCCGGCACGAGCCCGGGTAGCACAAGCGATACGGCCGTTCAAGCATCGGCTGCCCGACGGGTGCTCGATTACCATCGAGACCATCGAAGGTCGGGGACTTCTGAGAGTCGGCTCGAGCGGTGCCTGGAGGGCCTGCAGCGCGTGGTCGAAATCGTCGAAGACATTCGGAGGCGGGTCGCACGGATCAGACCGTGGGGCCCGCCTCGTACGTCTCACCGCCGATGCGGCGGCCGGTCGGGGCGCCGATCAGTGCTGCGCGTCGGCGACGTCCTCCGGCGACCGGTCGATCGAGTCGACGGCCTCGCGCATGCGGTCGAGGAAGTCGACGATGCCGGCCGCGATCTCCGGTTCGATCCCGGTGGTCGCCTCCATCATGCGGTGGTGCATGTGACTGAGCGTCTTGCGGACCTCGGCGTCGGCGAAGTCGGTGGTCGACACGGTCACGCGCCGACGGTCGGTCTCGCTCGGCCGGCGGACCACGTGGCCCGCCGCCTCCAAGCGGTCGAGCATGACCGTGACCGATGAGGTCTTGATGCCGAGGTAGGCACCGAGGTCCGTGGGGCTGACCAGGCGGTGGTCCTGCTTGGCGCGCAGCATGAAGCGCAGGGCCAGCAGGTCGTTCTCGCCCATGTGCATCTCGTCGCGGGTGCGGCGACGCATGGCGGCCTCTGCAGCGCGGTACAGACGCATGGCTTCGAGCATGCGGCGTCCGCGCTCGTGCTCGTCCTGTTCGTACCAGTAGTGCTGTGCTGCAACGGCTTCGGCGCTCATGAAGTCCAACAGTAGTGGTTCTCGTAACGAGATCGTCTAGCGGAGTGCTGATCGTGATGTCAAGTGGGGTTCATGCAGACGCATGGATCGCTAGATTCTCTAACAACACCCACCACGAACGAGGAGCAGTCATGAGCACGGTGCTGGAGCGAGGCGCGACGACCATGGTCGCTTGGGCCGAGCCGGACGCGACCCTCTGGGTCGCCTCGATCGACGGCGAGTACGCCGGGATGGTCGAGTTCCGGGACGGCCGGTTCGTGGCCGCCTCGAGCACCGGGAAGGACCTCGGGATCTTCGTCTCCCTGCTCCGCGCGAAGGAAGCGGTGGAGAACGGTCCGGCGAAGTCGCTCCCCTTTCCGTACGTCGCCACGGTCGCCGCGTCCGCGCTCGTGTCCGCGACCGCCGTCGCCTTCACCGCGTTCGCCGTCCTCTGACCCTTCCGTGAAGCGCTCACTCGAGCTCCTCCCGGACGGCATCCTCGCCGAACGCGCCGCCGACGGAGACGTCGCCGCGTTCGAGGTGATCGTGTTCCGACACGGTTCCCTCATGCGTGCGTACGCCGTGCGCGTGCTCGGGGAACGGTCCGAGGCGGAGGACGTCGTCCAGGACGTGCTCATCCAGGCCTGGGGACAATTGGACCGGCTGAACGACCCGAACGCCGTGAAGTCCTGGCTCATGCGCATGGTCTCCAACCGCGCGATCGACCGCCTCCGACGCCGACGCGAACACAGCGACATCGAGGATTGGAATGCCCCCGCACCGTCCCATCAGTCCCCGGAACGCGTCGTCGAGGTGCGCATGCAGATGAGCGCCCTCGCAATGGTCCTCGACGGCCTCCCCGCCATGCAGCGCGAGTGCTGGATGCTCAAGGAGACGGGCGGCCTCTCCTACGTGGAGATCGCCGAGTCGCTCGGCGTGCCGGCGTCGACGGTCCGTGGGCAGCTCGCTCGGGCCAGACAGACCGTCCTGCGCGAGATGGAGGTGTGGCGATGAACGACGACGTCGACCCCGAGGCGACCCTCGACGGCCTCGACGGCGCGGACCTCGACGGACACACGATCGACGAACTCTCCGAGTACCTCGACCGCGGCCGTGAACCGCGCGACGCGAGCATCGAGGACTCCCCCGGCTGCCAGCTCGCCTTGGACGCCCTGCTCCGCCTCCGCACCCAGACCTGGGCGCTCCTCAAGTCGGAAGCCGCGACCCACTCGGAGCACGACCGCTCCTGGATGCACGCCGTCCTGCAGAACATCTCGCTCGAGGCGCACGCCGGTCGCGACATCCCCCTGAGGCACCCGGATCCCGAGGTGCGTTTGCACCTGACCGAGGGCTCGGTCCGCACCCTGATCCGCGGGGTCGGCGACGACGTCGGCGGCGCGATCATCGGACGTGTCCGCCTCGACGGCGACGTCACCGTGCTCGACGCACCGGTCACGGTCGCGATCACGGCCTCGGCGGCCTTCGGCAACAACCTGGAGCAGCTGTCGCAGCGGATCCGCGATCGCGTCACCGCGGAACTCGCGATCCACACCGAGCTCAACGTCACCGCCGTAGACGTCACGATCATCGACATCCACACGCAGCGCCTCATGCGGCCGGAGGACTCCTGATGGACACCGAGGTGGAACTCTCGCGGCTGCTGACCACCGCCGTCGCCGCGACGCCGGGCGTGACGGCGGTGTACGCGTCCGGGTCGCCGGTCCGAGCCGTGCTGCGTGTCGCCACCGAGGCGTTCGGCCGGGAGGACGAACCGGCGAAGGTGGCCGTCACCCGTGGGGACGACGGCGCCGTGGTGGTGCGCGTGACGATCGGCGTGACCGACGGGACGCCCGTCCCGGCGACCACGCGGCTCGTCGGCGATGCGATCCGCTCGGTCCTGCTCAAGCGCGACGGTGCGGCGGCGATCACCGGGATCGACGTCCGGGTGTGCCGGATCGAGGAGGGCGCGGCCCCCATCCGCTGACCCGTCTCAGACCGGCGCCGGCTCCTGCTGCGACGGTGGTGCGGTGCCGACGGTGCGCTGCCGGTGGCGTCGCTCGATCGCCTGGCCCGCGTAGCTCGCGACGATGATGAGGGCGGCGCCCAACGCCCCCAGCGGCCCGATCGCCTCGCCGGCGACGAGCACACCGACGAGGAGCGCCCAGACGGGTTCCGTCCCCATGAGGATGCTCGCCCGGGACGCCGAGGTCCGGCGGACGGCCCACAGCTGGACGACGAACGCGAACACCGAGCACAGCAGGCCGAGGAAGAGCACGTCGACCCAACCGCGGGCGTCAAGTCGGGAGACGGCCGTCGCGAGTCCGCCGCCGGCGAGCAGCGAGAACGCGCCAGCGCAGACGACCATCTGGACGAGGACCACTCCGAGGGTGCTGTCCCGACGGCCCCGCGTCAGGTGCGCGCTCGACGTCACGTGGACGGCACGGACGACCGCGGCGGCGATCACGAGCGCGTCGCCCGCGGTGGGTGCGCGGAGACCTCCGTCGGACACGAGCAGGGCCACGCCGACCACGGCGGCGACCGCCGCCACGAAGTAGGAGCGCGGCAGCCAGGATCGCGAGGCGACGCCGTCGAGGACGGGGGTCATGACGAGCGCGAGACTGATGAGCAGCCCCGCGTTGGTCGCGGACGTCAGGTGCACGCCCCAGGTCTCCAGGCCGATGATCGCCGCCTGCGAGCAGCCGAGTCCCGCCGCGATGAGCAACCCGCGGCCGCGCGGCAACCGTTCCCGGCGCACGAGGCAGATGAGTCCGACCGCGATCACCGCGACGAGGAACCGGAGGGCGACCGCTGACGGCACCCCCGTGACCGCCGCGAGGTCTTTGGCGGCGAGGAAGCTCGCGCCCCAGACGGCAGCCACGCCGACGAGGAGGATGTCGACGAGGAGTTCAGCGGGTGCGCGGCGGGCCATGCCGCTACTCTCCAGGAGACGGACACGGTAGAACAACGGCCAGTGTCTGGATCGACGATGAAGGAGATGCGCATGGACCCGGCCCGACTCCGCCTCCTCCGAGAACTGGGTGACCGCGGCAGTGTGGTCGCCGTCGCCCAGGCGCTCCACGTGAGCCCCTCCGCCGTCTCGCAGCAGCTCGCCGCCCTGCAGGCGACCCTGCCGGTGCCGCTCACCGAGAAACGTGGCCGACGGCTCGTGCTCACCGAGGCCGGTGAGGCTCTCGCCGTCGCAGCCGCACGGGTCGAGGAGGCGCTCGCGGAGGCGCGGGAGGCCGTCGACTCCTTCCTCCAGCACGAGCAGCGCCCGGTCAGCGTGTCCGCGTTCCACAGCGCCGGGCTCGCACTCTTCGGCCCCCTGCTGACCGCGGTGGGGTCGCCGGGGAGCACCGGGCCGGCCGGCCCCGTCCCGCGCCTCCTGCTCGCCGACGCCGACGTCGCCCAGGACCGCTTCGCCAGCCTCACCGCCGACTACGACCTCGTGGTCGCCCACCGCCTCCCCCACGAACCGGCCTGGCCGCTCGACCGGCTGGTCGTGACCCCGCTGCTCGTCGAACCACTCGACATCGCCATGCACGAGGCGCACCCGCTCGCCGCGCAGCCTGAGGTCCGCCCGGAAGACCTCCGCGACGAACCCTGGATCTCCACGCACGAGGGCTTCCCGCTCGCCGGGGTGCTCCACCACCTCGGCGCCATGAGCGGGCAGGCGCCGCGGATCGACCACCGCATCAACGAGTTCTCCGTCGCCGCCCAGGTGGTCCGCACCGGTGCCGCGATCGCGGTCATGCCGCGGACGACCGCCGCTCCCCTGGCGGTCGACGGCATGGTCCTCCGCCCGGTCGCGGGCGCCGTCCTCGTCCGCCACGTCGACGTCCTGGCGCGGCCCGAGGCGATGGCGCGGACCACCGTCCGGACGGTGCTCGCCGCACTCCTGCGGGTGGCGGTCGACGCCGCCCGCTGACCACGTATCAGCCCTCCGACGAGACGTCCACCCCCCGTCACCCACGCCTCGGGAGGCGCAGGGTGGAAGGACAACGACGAAGGAGCATCCATGCGCGCACTCACGTACCAGGGTCGCCGTTCGGTGTCGGTCGAGACCGTCCCGGACCCCGCGATCACCGCCCCGACCGACGCGATCATCCGCGTCACCTCGGCAGCCATCTGCGGCTCCGACCTCCACCTCTACGAACTCTTCGGCCCGTTCCTCGACCGCGGCGACGTCCTCGGCCACGAGACCATGGGCGTCGTCGAAGCCGTCGGCTCCGAGGTCACCCGCGTCTCCGTCGGCGACCGCGTGGTCATCCCGTTCACCATCGCGTGCGGCGAGTGCTTCATGTGTCGCAACGGCCTGCAGTCGCAGTGCGAGACCACCCAGGTGACCGAGCACGGCAGCGGCGCCTCGCTGTACGGCTACACGAAGCTCTACGGCCAGGTGCCCGGCGGGCAGGCCGAGTTCCTGCAGGTGCGGCTCGCCGACGCCAACTGCATCGTCGTCGGCCGCGAGCTGCCCGACGAGTCCTACCTGTACCTGAGCGACATCCTCCCGACGGCCTGGCAGGGCGTCGAGTACGCCGAGGTTCCCGAGGGCGGCTCGATCACCGTGCTCGGCCTCGGTCCCGTCGGCCAGCTGGCCGCCCGCATCGCCAAGCACCGCGGCCTCGAGGTCTTCGCCGTCGACCCGGTCCCGGAGCGTCGCGCGCTCGCCGAGCGACACGGCATCCGCGCCCTCGACCTGTCCGACGACCTCGTCGCGGAACTCCGTGACGCCACCGGCGGACGGGGACCCGACGGCGTGGTCGACGCCGTCGGCATGGAGGCGCACGGTTCACCGGTCGCCGCCGCCGCGCAGACCGCGGTCGGGCTGCTTCCCGACGCGGTCGCCCGACCGGCGATGGAGCACGCGGGCATCGACCGCCTCGCCGCCCTGCACACGGCACTCGACCTCGTCCGCCGTGGCGGTGTCGTGTCGCTCAGCGGTGTCTACGCCGGTGAGGCGGACATCATGCCGATGAAGTCGATGTTCGACAAGCAGGTGTCGCTCCGGATGGGCCAGTGCAACGTCGCCCGCTGGATCCCGACGCTCCTGCCGCTCGTCGAGGACAGCGCCGATCCGCTCGGCGTCCTCGACCTCGCGACGCACCGAGTGCCGCTCGACGAGGCCCCCGCCATGTACGAGACGTTCCAGAAGAAGGAGGACGGCTGCATCAAGGTCGTCCTGAAGCCCTCGGCGTAACCGCTAACCGCACGAAACGACCCGCGCCGATCACTCGGCGCGGGTCGTTCTCATCGCAGTACTGCGTCACCAGTCGCTCGGACCGGCGCTCCCCGCCTCGTACTCCTCGAGCGTCGTCTCGCCCGCGGCCCACGCGTTCACCACGGGGGTGACGATGCGCCAGCACTGCTCGGCGATGTCGCCGCGGACCGAGAGCAGGGTGTTCTCCTGCAGCAGGCCGGCGAGGACCTGCGCGTAGGCGCTCAGGGTCGCCGCACCCGGGTCGGCCTCCAGCTCGACGCGCCGCAGCCCGTCCACGTCGTCGGCGCCGGTGACGATGAGGTCCAGGTGCACGGCGCCGCCCTTGAGCGACATGCGGAGGACGGTGTCGGACGGTCCGTCGGGAGCGTCCAGACCGGTCGGCACCGCGGAACGACGGAAGTGCACGGCGACCTCACGACGCGGGTCGCTGATGCCCTTGCCGGAGCGCAGGACGAACGGCACGCCCTGCCAGCGCGGGGTGTCGACCTGCAGGAGGATCTGCGCGAGCGTCTCCGTGTCGCGCGTGGGGTCGACGTCGGGCTCGTCCACGTAGGAGGGGAAGAAGCGCTCGCCCACCCGACCCTCGGTGTAGCGGGCGCGACGGGCGGTCGACGGATCGTCCTTCCAGAGGCGCACCGCCCCGAGGACCTCGGCGATGCGGTCGTGGACGTCCGTCGGCGTCACCGCGTCGGGCCGCTCCATCGCCGTGAGCGCGAGCACCATGAGGAGGTGGCTCTGCAGCATGTCGCGCAGCGCCCCCGTCTGGTCGTAGAACTTGGCGCGACCCTCGAGACCGAGCTCCTCGTCGTAGAAGATCTCGACCTTCTCGATCTGCTCCGCATTCCAGCCCGCCTCGAGCAGCCGGTTGCCGAAGCGCAGGCCGAGCATCCCGAGGACGGTCGCGTTGCCGAGGAAGTGGTCGATCCGCCACAGCCGCTCCTCGGGCACGACGTCGGCGAGCGCCGCGTTGAGCGCCTGCGCGTCGGCGAGGTCGTCGCCGAACGGCTTCTCGATGGCGATGAGGAGGTCGTCGGGCAGGTCGATCTGCGCGAGGGCTTCGGCGACCTTGCGTCCGGCCGAGGGCGGCAGGGCGATGTAGAGGATCGGCGAGCCGGTGCAGGCGTCGAGGAGCGCTCGGAGTTCGTCCGGGTCTGAGGCGTCGGTCGGGATGAACTCGGTGGTCGACACGAGCGCGTCGACGGTCCGGTCGCCGATGCCGGCGTCCTCGAGGCTCGCCCGCACGGTGGCTCGCCACTCCTCGTTCGCCTGCGGCGTGCGGGCGGCTCCGATGATCTGCAGGGAGAGACCGCGCGCGGCGTCGACGACCTCGCCGAGGCCGGGGATCAGGAGCCGCTTCGCCAGGTCGCCGTTGGCGCCGAGGATCGCGATGGTGCGCTTCGTGGGTTCGAGGGATTCCGCATCGGGGATGCCGGGCTGGTCGTCGGGATCGGGCTGATTGGTGGTGTCGGACTGATCGCTCATGGTCCCATCCTCACCGAACCGGCTGCGAGACGCTCGGGGTTGCGGTGGCCCGGGCCCCCGGTCACTGAGCCGCACTCCGGTCCCTGAGCTTGTCGAAGGGCTCACGCCGAGTCGCGGACCACGAGTTCCGTCGGGAGGGTGATCGCCGCGGGGCGCTCGCCCTCGATGACCTGCAGCAGCAACCGCACCATCTCGGCACTGATCCGCTCGAACGGCTGCCGCATGGTCGTCAACGCCGGCTCGGTGCCGAGCGCGATGCTCGAGTCGTCGAAGCCGCCGACGGCGACGTCCTCGGGGACCCGCTTCCCGGCGGCGTGCAGGGCGTCGATCGCGCCGGCGGCCATGCGGTCGTTGGCGACGAACACGGCGTCGATCGTCGGGTCGGCCGCCAGCAGCTCGCGCATGGCCGCCTCGCCGCTCGCCCGTCCGTAGTCGCCGTGCCGCACGAGCCGTTCGTCGAACGCGTCGCCGAGTTCCAGCCGGTAGCCCTCGAGCCGCGTCACCCCTCCCGGGGTGTCTGCCGGACCGGCGACGGTCGCGATGCGCTCGCGGCCGAGGCTCCGCAGGTGGGCCACCATCTCGCGCGCCCCCTCGAGGTCGTCGGCGGCCACATAGCCGAGACGCTTCTGGAATCCGAGCGGGATGCCACAGGCGATCGCCGGCACCTTCGAATCGACGATGTCACTGATGAGTCGCTGCCCACTGTGCGCCGAGACCAGCAGTACGCCGTCGACGTGTCCGGCCTCGATATACGCGAGAGCACGCTCCTGCTCGGCCGCGCTGCCCGCCATGATGAGCACGAGCGACAGCTGCCGTTCGGCGAGCGCCTGGGCGGCCCCCGTCAGCAGCATGGAGAAGTTGGGGTCTTCGAAGAGCAGTTGGTGGTTCTCGGTGAGGAGGAACGCGACGGAGCCGGTGCGGTTCGTGGCGAGGCTGCGGGCGTGGGGGTTGACCCGGTACCCGGTCTTGCGGATGGCCGCGTCGACCGCGGCTTTCGCGTCCTGGCTCACCCATCGGCCGCCGTTCAGCACCCGCGAGACGGTGCCGCGGGAGACGCCGGCGGCCTCCGCGACGTCGTCGATCGTCGGGCGCCGACGGGACGGGAC
The DNA here is from genome assembly GCF_001423185.1 of Plantibacter sp. Leaf314. Taxonomy (NCBI): domain Bacteria; kingdom Bacillati; phylum Actinomycetota; class Actinomycetes; order Micrococcales; family Microbacteriaceae; genus Plantibacter; species Plantibacter sp. Leaf314. The sequence continues at coordinate 2,080,087 of NZ_LMOB01000001.1, forward strand.
GGTGGTCATCCCGTCAGCCTAGTGCGGGGGCGTTCCGCGGTCCGATGGGCGCTGCACCGCGTGCCACCGTGCCTCACGCCACCGCGCCTCACGCCACCGTGCTTCATGCCTTCACAGCGCCGGCGGCGAGGTCGACGCGCCAGAACCGCTGCAGGATGAGGAAGATCAGGATGAGCGGGACGATCGCAAGCAGCGCACCGGTGATCACGAGCGTGTAGAGCGCCGGTGCCGAGGCGCCCTGGTTGAGGAGCCCGTTGAGCCCCACGGTGATGGGGAACAGCGAGTCGTCGCCGAGCATGATGTACGGCAGCATGAAGTTGTTCCAGATGGCGACGAACTGGAACAGGAAGATCGTGACGAGACCGGGCAGCATCATCGGCATCGCGATCCGTCCGAAGATCCGGAACTCGCCGGCACCCTCGGTGCGGGCGGCCTCGATGACGTCGGTCGGCACGGCTGCGGCCGCGTAGATGCGGGCGAGGTAGATGCCGTACGGACTGATGATCTGCGGCAGCAGCACACCCCAGAACGTGTTCGTGAGGCCGACGTTCGCGAGCAGGAAGTACTGCGGGATCGCGAGGATCACGCCGGGCACGAGGACGCCCATGAGCAGGATGCTGAAGACGGTCCGCTTGCCGGGGAAGTCGAACTTCGCGAGCACGTAGCCGGAGATCGCGGAGACCCAGGTGGAGGCGATCGCACCGATGCCCGCGTACAGCGCCGTGTTCACCATCCAGCGCCAGAACAGTCCGTCCCGGTACTGGGTGAGCTCGACGATGTTGTCGAACAGGTGGGTGCTCGGCATGAGGGTGAAGGTGGAGAACAGCTCGCCGCTGCTCTTCGTCGACGCCATGAGCACCCAGAACACGGGGAACAGGCAGTAGATCGCGCCGAGGATGAGGATGCCGGTCGAGATCCCGCTGGGTCGGTCGGACCGCATGGTCGTGCTGCCGGCGCGCTCGCGGCGACGCGGGCTGGCCGTCTTGTCGGGTCGAAGGGTGGTCGTCATGTGTCAGTCCTCCTGACCGAAGGCTCGCTTCTGCACGACCCGGAGGAAGAGGAAGGAGACGATGAAGGTGGCGACGGCGATGATGATCGAGGTCGCGGCGGCCGAGTAGATGTCGTCGCGGGTGAACGCGTCGCGGTAGACGAGCATGAGTGGCGACCAGCTCGTGGACAGGCTGTTGGTGAGCGGTCGGAGCGTGGTGGGTTCGGCGAACACCTGCAGCGTCGCGACCATGGAGAACAGCGCGGTCATCACGAGGGCCGGGGCGACGATCGGGATCTTGATCCGCAGGGCGATCTGGACCTCGCTCGCACCGTCGATGCGGGCGGCTTCGTAGATCTCGCTCGGCACGGCCTTGAGCGAGGTGTAGATGACGATCATGTTGAAGCCGACGCCACCCCAGAGGGCGATGTTCGCGATGCCGAAGATGATCGTGCCGGACGACAGGATCTCGGGGGCGTTCCACCCGAGGCTGTCGAAGATCGCGTAGAAGGGGCTCACCGCAGGCAGGTAGAGGAAGCCCCAGAGCAGCGAGCTGATCACGGCGGGCACCGCGTAGGGCAGGAAGATCGAGATCCGCGAGAAGGAGACCGCCCGCGTGCGTCGGGAGTCGAGCAGCAGCGCGAAGAGGAGTGCGAGGCCGAGCATGCACGGGATGAGGATGAGGCCGTACAGCAGCACCCGGCCGACACTCGCCGCGAACTCCGCATCGCCGAAGGCGCCGAGGTAGTTCTCGAAACCGGCGAACGCGGTCGTGCGTCCACCGGAGCCGAGGCCGAGGCCCGTCACCTGCTTCTTCTGGAAGCTGAGGAACAGCGTGTACACGATGGGCGCGGCCATGAACACGAGGAACAGGATGATGCCGGGGGCGAGCATCACGTACGGGATGAGGACCCGGTTCTTCAGGTTCTTCCGCGACCGGGCCGGTCGGCGCGAGCCGCGGGGCGGGTCCTGGGTGGGCCGGATCGTGTCCAGCGTCGATGGTGCAGCCATGCCGGGTCCTTGGGTCGAGTGCGGGAGCGGGGAGCGGGGCCGACTCGGTGAGCCGGCCCCGCGGGGACTACTTGACCGAGAAGCCGCTCTTCTTCAGGTCGTCGATGGTGATGGACTGCATCGCGGCCACGGCGTCGGAGAAGGCCTGCGCGGTCTTCGCCTCGGCCGCTTTCGCGAACTCGTCGTTGTACGCGCTGAAGGCGACGTTGACGTTCGGGCCGTAGGTGAACGGCGCGACCGACTCTGAGGCCTTCGACGCGATGTCGTAGAAGTCGCTCTGCTGGCTGAAGAACTCCGGCGACGTGGTGAGGGCGTCGGCGGCGACCTTCGTCGCGGCCGGGTAGACGCCCGAGACGTCGGCGAGGGCCGCGACGGCCTTCGGGTCGGTGTTCAACCAGGTGGCGAACTCGACGGCGGCGGCCGCGTGCTTCGACTGCGTCGTCACCGCGGTGGACGAACCACCCCAGTTGCCGTTGGACGGCTTCGAGGTGTCCCACTGCGGGAGTTCCGCTGCGGTCCACTTGCCCGCGGTGTCGGGAGCGTTGCCGCCGAGGACCCCGGGGGCCCAGACGGAGGAGATCCAGCCGACCTGCGAGCCGTCGTTCAGTCCGGCGTTCCACTCGGGCGTGTACATCGGCTTGTTGTCGATGGCGCCCTCTTCGACGAGCTCACCCCAGTAGGACGCGACCTGCTCGGTCGGGCCGGCGTCGATGTCGACGCCCCAGCTGTCGCCGTCGATGGACCACCAGGAGGCGCCCGCCTGCTGCGCGAGTCCGGCGAACCAACCCGCGTCGTTCGCGGAGAAGGTGCCGAGGTACTTCGTCGGGTCGGCCTGGTGCACGGCACGGGCGACCTCGGCGTACTCGTCCCACGTCGTCGGGACGCTGAGGCCGAGGCTGTCGAGGATGTCGGTGCGGTAGTACGCCATCATCGGGCCCGAGTCCTGCGGCACGGCGTAGACCGCGTCGCCGCCGAGCGTCACGGAGTTCCAGACGCCGTCGGAGAAGTCGTCCTTGAGGTCGGCGGCGCCCTGCTCGGAGATGTCGGCGAGGGCGTCGGAGGCGACGAGCGTCGGGATCTTCTGGTACTCGGCCTGGATGAGGTCGGGTGCGCCGCTGCCGGCCTTGATCGCGGTGAGCAGCTTGGTGATGGCCGGGTCTCCGCCGTCCTGCTTCTGCACGACCACCTGGATGTCGGGGTGGTCCTCGTTCCACAGCTCGACGACCTGTTCGAGGTTGGGCGCCCAGGCCCAGTAGGTGAGTTTCACGGGGCCGGACTCGGTGCCGCCCGAGGATGCCGAGCATCCGGAGAGCAGTAGAGCCGTCGTGGCGACCGTGGCGATGCCGATGTGGCGAAGCGTGCTGCGCATTCGTCCTCCTTGTCGAAAGCTGGGGCGCTCTGGTGCGGGGCAGCGACGCTTCGATGGAGAACGTCGTTGTACCTGTGAGCGGTTACAGTTATTCACACCGAGTTCAGCTTGTCAACAATCAGATTGCTCACTCCACTGGCAGTCCGGGCTGTGATAGAACTGGGAGCGCACACAGCCAGGTGATCGATCGGATCCCTCTCGGCCCACTGAGTCACAGGAGACGCAGCATGACCATCGAGCTCGACCCGCTCACCGCCCAGGCCACCTGGATCCCCGGCAGCACCGGCCTCCGCTACGGCGGCGACTACAACCCCGAGCAGTGGCCGCGCGAGACCTGGCTCGAGGACATCGCCCTCATGCAGGCCGCCGGTGTCGACCTCGTGAGCGTCGGCATCTTCTCCTGGGCGGTCCTCGAACCGCGCGAGGGCGAGTACGACTTCACCTTCCTCGACGAGATCATCGGCCTCCTGCACGACGCGGGCATCTCCGTCGACCTCGCGACCCCGACGACCGTCCCGCCCGCCTGGTTCTGGAAGCGGTACCCCGAGGCGCACCCCGTGACCCGCGAGGGCCTGCGGCTCGGCCACGGCTCACGCGGTATCGCGAGCCCCAGCTCCCCCGCCTACCGTCGGGCGGCCGCGGCGATCACCGAGCAGCTCGCCGCGCGTTACGGATCACACCCCGCCGTGGTGCTGTGGCACGTGCACAACGAGTACGGCGCACCGATCAGCGAGGACTACTCGGACGGTTCCGTGCTCGCCTTCCGCGCCTGGCTGCAGCGTCGGTACGGCTCCGTCGCCGCCCTCAACGCCGCCTGGGGCACCCGGTTCTGGGGCCAGGACTACGGCGAGTGGGACGAGATCGACGCCCCGCGGGTGTCCGCCTCCGTCGTCAACCAGACGCAGCGCCTCGACTTCGCGCGCTACACCTCCGACACCCTGCTCGAGTGCTACGTCGCCGAACGCGACATCATCAAGCGCCACGCGCCGGAGGTGCCGGTCACGACGAACTTCATGGCCACCAACTGCCGGTCGATCGACTACTGGGCCTGGAGTCGCGAGGTGGACATCGTCGCCAACGACTACTACCTCGTCGCCGAGCGCGCGGACAACCACATCCTGCTCGCCCTCGACTCCGACCTGACCCGCTCCCTCGCCGGCGGCGACCCGTGGATCCTCATGGAGCACTCGACGTCGGCCGTCAACTGGCAGCCGCGGAACATCGCGAAGCGCGCCGGTGAGCTCGCCCGCAACAGCATGAGCCACCTGGCCCGCGGCGCCGACGCGATCCTCTACTTCCAGTTCCGTGCCTCCCGATCCGGTGCGGAGAAGTTCCACTCGGCGATGCTCCCCCACGCCGGCACCGAGAGCCGGATCTGGCGCGAGGTCGTCGCCCTCGGACAGGACCTCGGCCGCCTCGACGAACTCGTCGGCTCTCGCGTGCGGAGCGAGGTCGCGATCCTCTGGGACGTGCAGTCGTTCTGGGCCCAGGACCTGGAGTGGCGCCCCTCCGTCGAACTCGACCACCGCGAACGCGTCGAGGCCTACTACGCCGCCCTCTGGCGGGCCGGCGTCACGGTCGACTTCGTCCACCCGCACGCCGACCTGAGCGGTTACCGCCTCGTGCTCGCGCCGTCGTTATACCTCGCGGACCGCGAGACCTCCGAGAACCTCACCCGCTACGTCGAGGACGGCGGCAGCTTCGTGGTGTCGTACTTCTCGGGCGTCGTCGACGAGCACGACGCGGTGTGGGAGGGCGGCGCGCCCGGTGCATTCCGCCGGGTGCTGGGACTCTCCGTCCCCGAGTTCCTGCCGCTCCACGAGCACGAGACCGTCGAGCTCGACGACGGTCGCACCGGATCGAGTTGGACCGACGACATCGTCCTCGAGGGTGCGGAGGCCGTCTCCTCGTACCGCTCCGGACCGGCGGCCGGGAGCCCCGCGGTGACCCGCAACCGCTTCGGCGCGGGGACCGCCTGGTACGTCTCGACGAAGCTCGACGAGGCGGGGCTGTCGGAACTGCTGTCCGAAGCCCTGGAGCAGGCAGGCGTCGACGCACCGCCGGTGCCAGCCCTCGGGCTCGAGGTCGTCACCCGCTGGGGCGACGAGGCGTCGTTCACGGTCGCGATCAACCATGGCGACACGGACGCGGAACTCGTGACCGACGGGACCGTCGAACTGCTGACCGGCGACCCGGTGGTCGCGGGCGCGGTGCGGATCCCGGCGGGTGCCGTGCGGGTGGTGCGGACGCCGCTGCGCGGGTAGGGCGGCGCGGCGGGGACGCCCCCGCCGCGTACTGGTCATCTCGAATGTCAGTGGTCCGTGGTGGACTGGAGTCATGACCGAGACCTCCACCACGCTCCCGCTGCGCGCGGTGGACGTCTTCGAGGAGCAGCTCGCGGCGCTCTCCGACGAGTTCTCCACCATCGCGCGCGAGCGTGCCGCACTCGACGCCCGGGAGGCTCGCCTGCTGGCCCGGTCCGCGGCCCTCGCCGACGCGATGGCGGACAGCCTGGTCTCGCACGACGAGACGCCCGCACAGCGGAAGGCGCTCGTCCGTCGGTCCGCCTGCGCCGCACTCGCCATGGCGACGCGCTCCTCGGAACACACCGTGCAACGGGCCACCGGCGACGCCGAACGGCTCGTCGCCGATGCCCCGGCGGTGCTCAGCGCATTGGAGGCCGGCCGCATCTCGGGCCGTCACGCGCGGACCATCACCGATCAGCTCCGAGACATCCCCGCGCACGGTCGCGCCGCGTTCGTGGAGAGGATCCTGCCCATCGCGGAGCAGTCGACCGTCGCGCGGCTGCAGCAGCGGTGTCGAGTCCTCCGCGAGCGCCTCCACCCCGAGTCCATCACGGTGCGTGCGGCCCACCGCCGGGTGGAGGTCGAGCCCGCGGCCGACGGCATGGCGTGGGTGCACCTGTTCACCACGGCACCCGTCGCCATCGCGATCGGAGAACGGCTCGACGCGCTCGTCGGCGCGGCCCACCTGACGGACGACGACCGCACCTGCCAGCAGCTGCGTGCCGATGCGCTCGGCTCGCTCTGCGTCAGCGGCGTCACCACAACCGACCAGACCGACCACCAGGGCCGACGGTCGCCGATCGCCCGGCCGGTGGAGGTGCTCGACGACCTCCAGCCGACGGTGAACCTCACCGTGCCCGTACTCAGCCTCTTGGGGGTCACCGAGACCCCGTCCATCCTCGACGGCTACGGCCCGATCGACCCCGAGACCGCGGCGAGGCTCGCGGTCAACGCGCCCTCGATGACGAGGGTGCTCACCCACCCGGAGACGAGTTCGGTCCTCTCGGTCGGGCGGCAGCAATACCGCGTGCCCGCGGATCTCCAACGGGCGGTCCGCCTGCGAGACGTCACGTGTCGGGCACCCGGGTGCGGGCGGCGGGCACGGGTCTGCGACCTCGACCACTCGGTCGCCTGGGCCGACGGCGGAACGACGAGTGTCGGCAATCTGGCCTGCGTGTGCCGACATCATCACCGGCTGAAGCACCTGCCCGGGTGGTCGCTCGACCACCGGCCCGATGGGGTCCTGGATTGGACGACACCTGACGGCAAGCGGCATCGGACGGTACCGGACGCCGATCCGCCGTTCTGAGCGAGAGCGTGCCCTTCGACAAGCTCAGGGACCGAGGTGCCCGCGTTCGGCGTGCCCTTCGACAAGCTCAGGGACCGGAGCCCGGTCACCGAGCTGCGCCGCACTGAGCCTGTCGAAGTGTCGAGGTGCGTGCTACTTGTCGTGCTCGGCGAGCCAGGCGAAGGACTCGGCGACGCCGCCGAAGATCTCCTTGCTGTAGCCGTCGAACTCGACCACACGGGTCGCGTGCGGCGCGGCGGCGAGGATCGCCGGGATGTCGACCTGACCCTGGCCGGCGGGCTGCTGGTTCGCGAACGCCTGCGCGAGGGCGTCGGGCACGACGAGTGCGCTCTCGCTGCTCGGCAGTGCGGTGGCGATGTCTCCGGAGATGATGCCGTCCTTGATGTGGAGGAACTGCACGCGGTCGCCGAGCGAACGCAGGAACGCGGGGGTGTCCGCACCACCGACGGTCGACCAGAAGGTGTCGATCTCGAGGACGACCTCGGGCGACAGCTGCTCGACGAACAGCTCGAAGATGGGGCGGCCGTCGACGTGGGTCGAGAACTCCCAGTTGTGGTTGTGGTAGCCGAACTTCAAGCCGGAGGCGGCTGCCTGGACGGCGAGCTCGTTGACCCGCTCGGCGAGGCGAGCGGCGTCGTCCGCGGTCTGCCAGCGGTCGGTCGGGATGAACGGGTCGATGACCGTCCCGATGCCGAGCCGCGAGGCGGCGTCGAACGCGACGGCCGGGTCGGCGGCGTCGATCACGGGTGCGTGGCCGGACGGTGCCGTCACTCCGGCGGCTGCGAACGCCGTCTCGAACTCGGCGGCGCGCTCGACGAACGCGTAGGGCTCGACCTTGGTGAAGCCGATCTCGGCGATGCGGGCGACGGCGCCCTGCAGGTCCTCGGCGATGGCGTCGCGGACGGTGTACAGCTGCACGGACGGTGCGCTCATGGGTACTCCTTCGTAGCTTCGGGCGGGCACCGAGGGGCGGCCCACCGCGTCACCGACGCCGGTCGGACCGCTTCTGTCGACAGATCGACAAAAGTACCCGCGCCGAGTCTATCGACCCAGGCTGGGCGCGAGCGAGCCGATGCCGCCCCGCCGCTACTTCTCGGAGCGCTTCAGGGTCTTCTTGACCGCGCGCTCGGCGAGGACGGTCACATAGTCCTGCACCGGTCGTTCGGCGAGCGCGCTGACCTCTTCGCGCACGAGCGCGCCGATCCGGGCGGAATCGACCCCCGAGTACTTGTCGCTCAGCTTCTCGGTGAGCTGACGGATGATCTCTTCGTGGTCGATGTCGGTTGCCATGCCTCCAGTATCGGCCCACAGGTGTTGTCCGGGCTGTGAACCTCGGCTTCCGTCCGCCGCTGTTCGCACGCCGGACACCTCCCGGCAGTGCCCCGTTCACCCTCCCCGTCGGACGCCCGTCGGAGCTATCCTGACCGCGATGTCGATTTCCCCATCCGCCGTTCGACGTCGTAGTGAGGCGGGCGATCGCGCCCCGGAAACCAGGAGAAGACGATGTCGAAATACATGCTCATCATGCGCAACAGCGGATCCGTCGAGAAGCTCGAGGACATGGACTTCGAAGCGGTGATCAACGCGATGGGCGCCTACAACGAGTCGATGATCGCCGCCGGCGTCATGGTCGGCGGTGACGGCCTCACCGACGCGGCGCAGGGTGCCGTCGTCGAGTTCACGACGGAGGCCCCGATCGTGACCGACGGCCCCTACGGCGAACTGCACGAACTCTTCAACGGGTTCTGGACCATCGAGGTCGCGACCCGCGAGGAGGCGATCGAGTGGGCCAGCCGCGCGCCGCTCGCCCCCGGCAACAAGATCGAGGTGCGCCGCATCACCGACATGTCGGACTTCGCCGACCACGCCGACAACGAGTACCTCCAGAAGGAGGAGGAGTGGCGCGCTCAGGAGGGCACCCCGAAGCCCGCTGCCGACCCGGCCTGAGCCCGGCACGACCATGACCGACGACGCCGTCCGCCGCAGTGTCGAGGGCGTCTGGCGGATCGAGAGCGCCCAGATCGTCGCGACGCTGACCAAGCTGACCGGCGATCTCGGGCTCGCCGAGGACCTGGCCCAGGAGGCGTTGCTCGAGGCCCTCGAACACTGGCCACGCGACGGGGTGCCGCGCGTCCCGGGTGCCTGGCTGACCATGGTCGCCAAACGGCGGGCGATCGACGGCTGGCGGCGGCGCGCGGCTCTCGACGAGCGGTACCGGGCGATCGCCCGTGACCTCGAGCAGGTCGGTGACGACGACTGGGAACCGATCGGAGACGACGTGCTCCGGCTCGTCTTCACCGCCTGCCACCCCGTGCTGTCGCGGGAGTCGCAGGTGGCGCTCACCCTCCGGGTGGTCAGCGGCCTGACCACCCGCGAGATCGCCCGGATGCTCCTCGTCCCGGTGCCGACCGTGCAGGCGAGGATCACCCGGGCGAAGCAGACCCTCGCGGCAGCAGGCTCCCCGTTCGAGGCGCCGGACCCCGCCGAGTGGCGCCAACGGTTGTCGGCCGTGCTCGGCGTCGTGTACCTCCTGTTCACCGAGGGGTACGCGGCGACGAGCGGGTCGTCGTGGATCCGCTCCGAGCTCGCGAACGAGGCACTGCGACTCGGTCGTCGACTCGTCGCGCTCGTGCCCCGCGAACCGGAGGCGCACGCCCTCGTCGCCCTCATGGAGTTCCAGGCCTCGCGCTTCGCCGCCCGCGTGGCGCCCGACGGCTCGGCGATCCTCCTGGCGGACCAGCACCGCGACCGCTGGGATCGCGCACAGATCGTCCGCGGCTCGGCGGCACTCGACCGGGCCGACGCACTCGGACGAGGCCGGGGCGCCTACGGACTCCAGGCGGCGATCGCGCAGTGCCACTCGGTCGCCCCGAGCGTCGCGGCGACGGACTGGGAGCGGATCGTGATCCTCTACGAGGCGCTCGGCAGGATCGCCCCGAACCCGGTGGTCGAGCTCAACCGTGCCATCGCGGTGTCGATGGCGACCGGCCCGGCGACCGCCCTCCGCATCGTCGACGCCCTCGCCGACGACCCGATGCTCCGTGGCTCACACCTCCTCCCGAGCGTGCGCGGGGAACTGCTCGCGCAGCTCGGTCGCACCGAGGAGGCACGGTCGGAGCTCACGACCGCCGCCCACCTCGCGACGAACGAGCGCGAGCGCGACGTCCTCCTCCGGAAGGTCGCCGCCCTGCCCGCGTGAGGTTCGGTTCAGCCCTTGGCCGGCACCTGAGCAGGCGCCTGGGCCGGTACGTCGAACCGCTGGCCCTCCGGCTTCGACGGCAACAGCACCATGACGAGCACGATCACGCTGCCCACCGACGGCACGAGGGTGAAGAAGTAGTACGTGCCGGGGAAGCCTGCGTCGTGGAGGCGACGCCAGGTGAGCGCGAGGCTCGGCACGAAGAGCGCCACCCACGCGATGAGCAACAGGACCACCCCGACGATCAGGACGATCACGCTGACACCGATGCCCGTGGCACCCAGGTCGACCCCGTCGAACTCCCCGGTGTACCCGTTGTCGTACCGGGACTGCTGCTGCACGGCCGTCGTCGTGGCGGTGACCGCGACGAGGGCCGCACCGATGGTCACCAACAGCGTCGGGATGAGCATGACGAGGGTGGTGAACAAGCTGGCCCACCAGTACTCGCTGAGCGATGCACGACCCGAGAAGTCCGCGTACTGCTTGAAGAAGCGTCGCCTCGCCTGGCTGAACGTCGCGCCGTAGAGCGGCAGGGACAGGTCGTCCGGCGAGGTGGCCCCGCGAGGCGCGGGTGCCTGGTACTGCGGCTGGCCGTAGGGGGCCTGGCCGTACTGGGGCTGGCCGTAGGGCTGCTGGCCGGAGGGGGCTTGGCCGTACGGCTGCTGGCCGTACGGGGCCTGACCAGAAGGCGACTGAGGGTTCGGAGGATACGTCATGGCTGCTTCCGGATCGCGGGTCGAGGTGACACCAGTATGGCGTCACCCGACAGCTGAGGCCGAGTGGATGCCGCCCTTCGACAGGCTCAGGGACCGGAGGGGGAGCTCAGGGACCGGAGAGGGAGCTCGGGGACCGGAGAGGGCGACAGGCCCGGGGAGCGGAACGCTCCCCGGGCCTGTCCCACGGATCAGCCGAGCGGTCCCGCCGGTCCGCGCTCGAGCGGCGTGCGTCCAGCCCGCTGGCGGGCGATCAGCACGGCGGCGGCTCCGAGGAGCACCGCGAGGGCGGCGAGGCGGCCGAAGGTACCGGCCTCCTCGGGCACACCGGTCGACGCGATGGCGTCCGGCGTGCTGGCACCCGGCGTGATGACGGTCACCTGCGCCGTCACCTCACCACCCGGCAGGACCAGGGCGAGCGTGTGGACGCCGGCCGTGATCGTGTACGGGACGGTGAACACCGCGTTCGCCGTGCCGTCGGCACCCACCGTGAGCGTGCCGAGCGTCACCGGCGTCGACCGCAGCTCGACGCGGAACACCGCGCCCGGCTGGGCTCCCGTCAGCGACACCGGCAGTGCTCCGCCGGGGGCCACGCTCGTGACACCGAGTCGCAGCACCTCGTCACCGGTCAGCGAGCCGCTCGGCTCGCTGGGACCGGGTGTCGGCTCCGGGTCGACCGGGGTCGGCGTCGGTTCCGGCGTGACGGGCTTCGCCGGGACGTCGACGGAGACGGACTCCGAGACGTTGCCGGCGACGTCGGTGGCACGGACGGCCACCGTGGTCGCCGCATCGCCGACCGCGACCGGCGCGGTGGACGTGGTCCACGCCCCGTCGCCGACCCGGACCTCCGTGAACGCGACACCGGAGTGTGCGTCCTCGGCGGTCACCGTGACGGTGCGGGCGGTCTGGTCGACCGTCGCTGCGGCCGTCGGGACGGTCGCATCGCGCCGTACCTCGACCACCGACGGCTCCGACACGTTGCCGGCGGCGTCCGTGCCACGGAAGGACACCGAGGTGACCCCGTCCGTGCTCACGACGACCGGGCCGGTGTACGCCGCCCACTCGCCGGTCCCGACCCGGACCTCGAGGGTCGCGATGAGGTCGCGATCGTCGACGGCGGTCGCCGAGACGCTCACGTCCTCACGGAACCAGCCGGAGGCGGGTCGCTCGGGGGTGACCGTGGTGGTCACGACCGGGGCGGTGACGTCCGGGACCGGCTGGTCGGCCGCCTCGAACACCTGCCACTCCTTGATCCCCAGGCTGCCCTTGCCGCTCTCGGTGCCACTGGCCTCGAGGAGCAGACGCAGCTTCGTCGTCGTCACCGGGGTGAAGGCGACCGTGTTGAACGCGTCGACCTCGGTCCCGTAGGCGCCGAGCGCCTCGACGTCGACCCACGCGCCGGTGCCGTCTCCGGCCTCGGCGTCCCAGTACTGCGCCTTCCAGGATTCCGGCACCTCGATACCGAGGCCTGCGTCGTCGAGGTTCGAGACGAAGTACGCCCCGGTCTCGCCGACGGTGACCGCCTCGGCCCAGTCGTACTGGACCCACTGCTGACCGATCTGCGGCCACGCGCCCCAGACGCTCGCGTTGTCGTTCGGCGTGACGTCACCCGACGAGGTCGGAGCGACGTCGTCGTTCAGGCCGTCGACCGTGTTCCAGGCGGCCGTGAACGAGGCCGTGGGGACGGCTCCGATCGCGACGTTCCGGCGCAGCTGACCGTCGCTCTTCGGCACGACGACGCTCGTCTCCGCGGAGACGTTGCCGGCGGTGTCGGTGGCACGGAGGTGGACCGTGGTCTCCTCCAGGCCCACGAGGACCGCCTTGGTGTAGGGCGTCCACTCCGGCGCATCACCGATGCGGACCTCGATGGAGGCGAGGCCTGAACCGGCGTCCGTCGCGGTCGCCTTGACCGTGCGGGCCGCAGCGTCGGCGACCGGGGTCACCTGCGGTGCGGTCGCATCGATCCGGACGGCGACGTCGGCAGCGGCGGAGCGGTTGCCGGTGGCGTCGGTCGCGCGGGCGGCGACGGTGTGGACACCGTTCCCACTCACGGCGATCGGGCCGGTGTACGGGACCCAGGCGGCGGCATCGATCGACACCTCGACGACGGGCGCCGAGTCGCGGTCGTCGGTCGCGGTGACCGAGACGGTCGCCGGTCCCGTGTGCCAACCCGAAGCCGGGGCTGCCGGGTCGACGGTGAGCGCGACCACCGGAGCGGTGTCGTCCTCCTCGCCGCCGCCGGCACCGACGGTCACCGTGGCGGTGGCCGACTTCACCCCCGGGATGGCCGAGTCGACCGTTCCCGTGACCTCGAAGACGCCCTCGGCCGCGTACGCCGCCGGGTCGACGGTCGCCCACGTCACCGACAGGTCCTCGCGGGACCCGTCGTTGTAGAGGACGCCGAGTGAGGCCGGTAGGGCTGGGGCGACCCCGGCCGCGGTGGTGACCGCGACGGGATCGACGGCGTTGATCTGGCCGGGCGCGGTCGTCCGCACCCAGACGGTCGCCTTCGCGGGCACCGCTGAACCGGTCACGAGACCGACGACGGCGAAGCTGCCCTCGCCCGCGACCTGCTCGGGTGGGATGGACGCCCACGAGACCGGGAGGTCGGCGTGGCTGCCGTCCGCGAAGGTCGCGTCGACCGTCGCGGGCAGCGTCGGCACGACACCGGTGGTGGTGCGCACGTCGATGGGTTCGATCGCCGTCGGGGCGACCGCGAACACCTCCCACTCGCTGACCGCGACACCGGCGTACGGGTCGGCTCCGGTGCCGGGACCGGCCGCGCTCAGCACGAGGCGGAGCTTGGTCGTGGTCACGGCGTCGAACTCGACGGCGTTCGGAGCGTCGCGGTCGACGCCGTACGCGGACGCGCCCGTGACGTCGGCCCAGGCGTCGCCCGTCCAGTACTGCGCCTTCCAGGCCTTCGGCACGTTCACACCGGAGCCCGAGGAGGGGTTCGTCTGGTCGGCCCAGAACGACACCGTCGCGGAATCGACCCGGACCGGGTTCGCCCAGTCGTACTGCAGCCACCTCGTGGCCGGACGACTGCCCGACCAGGTGCCCCAGACATCGGCCTGTGATCCACCGCTGTGGAGCACGGTGCCGTCGTTGACGGCGTTCACGTTGTTCCATCCCGCCGTGAACTCACCGGTCGGCGTGGCCTCACGGGCGACGTTCTGGCCACCCGCGGACACCGCGCCCTGGACCACGAGGTCCTTCGTGCTGGTGAGTTCGCCGTCACTCGCGGTGAGGCGCAGCGTGTACGAACCCTCCGCGGTGAAGCTCGCGGTCGTGGACGCCGAGGTGGCGTCGCCGAAGATGACGAGACCGTCCTGCGGCGCGTCGACCACGCTCCACGCGGAGGTCACGTCGCCGAGCGGCAGGCCGTCGTCCTTGACCTCGCCGACGAGCGCGAGCGTGCCACCGGCCGAATTCGCCTGGTCGACCCAGGCGTTCACCGAGGGAGCCTGGTTGGTGGACGCCGGTGCCTCGACGCCGGTCGCGAAGAGTTGGAGCTCCTTGACCCCCGTCTTGAACCCGGCGGCGTGGTTGACCGTCAGTCGCACGGCGTCGCCGCTGACCTCGGGGAACTGGACGTGGTTGTAGTTGGCTCGCGGGTAGACGGGGCCACGGGCCTGGGCCGGGATCGCCGTCCAGGTGTCGCCGTTCCGGACCTCGAGCGAATAGGTCGCCGGCTCCGAGTATCCCTGCACGGTGGCGGTGGAGGAGGAGTTGTAGAAGTACACCCGGGCGTCGTCGAAGGTCTTGGTGCCTCCGAGCTCGACCACGAGCGAGTCCTTCGCGTTCGGCGACCCCGCGGTGCCCCAGAAAGGCTCATTGGCGGTCGTGCCGTCCACCGCCGCGGTGGCGGGGCGGCTCGGCGCGGAGAAGCTCGCGCTGACCTCGGCACCCTCGGCGGCGTTCGCGGATCCGGCGCTGGCCGGGTCCACGTCGGCGCCGGCCTTGGCGAACAGGTCGACGACCCGGTCACCGGCGGCGAAGGAGACGTCCTGCGGCGCCTGCAGCGAGGCCGTCGTCGAGGACAGGACGGTGACGTCGTCCGCCACCTCGACCGCGCCCGTCGCGGGGTCGTAGACGACCTTGCTCAGGGAGTCGATGGTGAAGGCGAGCTTGCCGTCGAGGAACACCGAGTAGCCCTCCGGGACGCTGTCGCCGTAGTGGCGCTCACCGCCCGGCGCATCCCAGGTGATCGTGAGGTCCTGGTCGCGGAAGGCGATGTTGTTCGCCGTGAAGTGGTCCCAGTCGATGTCGATCGGATCGAGCTCGATCTTCGCGTCGCTCCGCGGACGGAGGCCCATGGTGTCCTCGATCATCGTGAAGTTCGTCGCGCCGAGGATCGTGTGGTGGATCCAGGAGCGGTAGCCGATGTTCTGCGGGTCGGCGTCGCCGTCGGACCAGAACTCGTTCTGGTCGGGCAGGCGGTTGTCACCACCGTTCTGGTAGTGCGACCAGGCGTTCCAGTACAGGAGCTTCTTGTACCACTCGGCGTCGATCGCCTTCGTGGGGTAGTCGCGCAGCACCTTCGCCAGCATGCGGAACGTCACGGTGGAGTTGATCACCGAGAAGTTGTTGCTGCCCGGCCCGCCGTAGTCCGCCTGGTCGGCCTGGTTCGCCGTGTAGAAGGGGAAGATCGGGTACTGTGCGTCGTCCGCGAAGAGGTCGAGCGCCTTGACGTAGTCGTCGGCGTAGTCCGCGTCACCCGGCTTCGGCATGAGGCCGACGGTGAAGGGGTAGAAGTTGTTGATCTCCTTCCACTTCGCCAGCTTGCCGTCGGACGTGAACCGGTGCTTGAGGACCTTCGCGTCGGCGTCCCAGAGGAGTTCGACGACCTTGTCCTTGATGCCCTGGGCGAACTCGTCCATCTCGACGGCCTTCGCCTCGTTGCCGGCCGTCCGGTAGGCGGCGGCTGAGGCGAGCGCGTTGGAGTACAGGTACGCGTTCTCGGTGCGGTCCATGGAGGCGTTCGGGCGTTCGTGGAACGACACCGCGTCGGCGTCGTTACCCGTCATCGCACCCCAGTTGTAGTCGATGAGGCCGCTGTCGTCGGTGTCGTAGGCGTCGAGCAGGCCCTTCACGTCGTCCTCGGCGTACTCCGCCAGGTTCTCGGCGATCGCCGTCGGTCCGCCGTGCAGCTGGTACGAGCGCCACGCGGCCTCGGAGATGTACTGCGTGTAGCTGTTCGACCAGTTGGCCGGGTCGCCCGGGTTGTCGACGAACTTGTAGCTCTTCGAGGTCTCTCCCGCCGACACCCACGGGCCGTAGGAGTAGATCGGGTTGCGGAAGTACTTGAGGTCGTCGATGAACATGCCCGTGGTGAGCACGATGGCGTTGTTGTACCCGAGCACGCCCTCCATCGAGGTGGGGAACTGGTAGTCGTTGCCGGGGATGTCCGCGTCGAGGAAGTTGAAGCGCATGAGCCACCAGCGGTAGTACAGCGTCTTGTCGATGTTGTCCTCGGGCGTGTCCAGGAAGGGCACGTTGTCGGCCCACCACTGGTTGTACGCGGTGACCTGCGCCGTGTACGAGGCGTCGGGCGCGAGGCCGCGGACGGCGTCGTACTGCGTGCGCGACTCGGCGATCTCGTCGGTGACGAAGCCGAGCTGCACCTTGGTGGAGACGGTGCCGCCGGCCGGGACGGCGAGGCTGGTCGTGATGCCGCCGCCGTCCGGGGTGAAGCCGTCGCCGGAGAGCCGCGGGAAGATCGTCGTGAGCTTGTTGGCCGCCGTGACGACGCCCGTCAGCTCTTCGCCCTCGACGGTCGTCGTGTAGGCGGAGGTCGCGGTCAGCTGCACGGTGTGTGCGCCGTTCGTGCTGCGGACCTCGAGGCCGGTGACGGCCACGTTCGCGTCGGTGATGTACTTCGTCTGGACGACCTCGATCCCGGTGGCGGCGTGACGGTGCACACTGCGCCAGTAGCTCGGCGTCTGCACGCGGCTCGCGGTGTCCTCGGTGAGGGTGACGTCGGTGCCGTCGACCTTGGCGGTGATCGTGTACGCCGCCTTGCCGTCGATGGCCTCCCAGTAGGCGACCTGACCGCCGAAGCCGAGCTTCGAGGGGTCGTGCTCCTTCATGAAGACCGCGCGCCCACGGCTGAACAGCCACTGATTGTCGTCGCCGAAGCTGCCGGTGGTGCCGGTGCGCTGGAGCATCCGGTCCATCCAGAAGTCGGGTCCGCCGAGGGCTCCGGCTCCGGCTGCGACGTCCGCGTCGAAGATGGCCTGCAGTTGGTTGCCGGCCGTGTACCCCGTGCCGGTCGCCGGGATGGGGGTGTCGCTGCCCGAGAACGTCGGGTAGCCGATGTCGGCGTTCGCGGCTTGTGCCGGCGCCGTGAGGAAGGTCGTTCCGATGACAGCGAGGACGGCTGTCGCCGCGATCCCGCCGCGCCATCTGCGCGACCCCCGCTCGGGGGTGGTGTGCTGTGTTCTGACCACGCTGTCTGATTCCCTCTCGTCGGTGAGTAGGACACTCCCGGGGAGAGTATCGGGACACTCATAGCCGCCGCAAGGCTTTTCGGGAGTTTCGGAAAGCGCCGCGGAAAACGGACGATCAGGCACGCGGAATCGCCCGACACCGCCCCGAAATCCTTGCGATCCGGGGTGGTGTCGGGCGATCCGATTGGCCTGTCGAGCGTCGGTCAGCTCCGCGTCGTGGGGATCCAGACGCGCATGGTGGACGGACCGCGCTCGGCCCACGAGTGATACGGCGCGATGGTCGCGGTGAACGACTCGACGTCCCGTGGTGCGTCGAAGCGCTCGGCGTAGGGCCAGGCCGCGTCGACGACCGGGCGGGCACGGAGCGCGACCGTCAGGCGCCCGTCGGCCGCCTCCTCGACACCCACGTCCGAGTCGATCTCGATGCGGGCGAGCGACTCGTCGCCTCCCGGCAGATCGACCGACTCGACGCAGTAGACCTCCGGGCCGCGCTCGATCGCGACTGCGCCGCGGATGGCGTCGACGCGCGGGTCGGGGTGCGTGACCCGCGGCCGCATGCCGAAGGACAGCTCGACGACGTCGCCCGCGGCGAACACGCGGGCGACGTCGGCGTACCCGGGGGCGACGTCCTGCGTCTCCTCCGCGCCGCTTGCCGGCGTGACCGACAGGCGTGCGTCGTCGGCCCAGGACGGCACCCGGATCGAGACGGTCACCGCGTCACGCGGCGCCTCCAGGATCCGCAACGAGACGACTCCGGAGCGCGGGTAGTCGGTCACCAGCTCGGCACGGAACCGCCCGCCGTGCGCCCCACCGATGCTCGTGTCGATCGTCGCCGACGCGAACTGGTGGATCTGCACGCCGTGGTCGTCGCTCGTCGCGACGAAGGCGCCCAGGCTCGCGAGGGTCCTGGCCACGTTCGGCGGGCAGCAGGAGACGTCGAACCAGGGCGCGCGCTCGGAGGACGAGGCGCGTGGCGACACCTCGTCGTCGGGGCTCGACTCCCCCGGCGTGCGCTGGTGCAGCGTGTTGGCGTAGAAGAACGCGGTGCCGGCTGCCGACGGCGACGTGGCGACGACGTTGTAGAGGACGCGTTCGATGTGGTCGGCGTACCGGACGTCGCGGTCCTCGAGGAGGAGCCGCCAGCTGAACATGATCGACGCGATACCGGCGCAGGTCTCGGAGTAGGCCCGGTCGGACGGCAGTTCGAAGTCCTCGCCGAACGCCTCATCCTGGTGGTGCGAGCCCTGACCACCGGTCAGGTAGGTGCGGCGCGCGATCGTGCGGTCCCACTGGCCGCGGAGGGCCTCGAGCAGACCGGTGTCGCCCTGCTCGACGGCGATGTCCGTCGCCCCTGCGGCGAGGTAGTTGGCGCGGACCGCGTGACCCCGCAGCGCCTCGGCCTCGCGGATCGGGACGTCGTCCTGGAAGTACGCCCGGCCGTATTCGATGTCCGCGAGGACCCCGGTGCCGCGCCGTTCGACGAAGAGCGAGGCGAGGTCGAGGTACCGCGACTCCCCCGTCACCCGGGCGAGCTCCGCGAGACCGACCTCCACCTCGGCGTGCCCGCACACCGACTGGATGCCGTCGGTGCCGAAGACCTCGCAGATGAGGTCGGCGGCACGCGTCGCGATGCCGAGCAGGCCGTCGTCGGCGCCCGGGCTCGTCCGCTCCCGGGCGACCGCCGCCTGGAAGAGGTGACCGAGGCAGTACAGCTCGTGACCCCACTCGAGGTCGGACCAGCGCTCACCCTGCCCAGGGCGCCCGAAGCGGGTGTTGACGTAGCCGTCCGCCTCCTGGGCGCCGGCCACCCGGTCGACGACGCTGCGGAACCGCGACTCCAAGGCATCGTCGCCGCCGAGCCGTCCGAGCTCCCACGCGACGGCCTCGAGGTACTTGTAGACCTCGGAGTCGGCGAACTCCCGCCCGCGGCGACCCTCGGGAAGGGTGCCCGCGGCGGCGAGGTCGAAGTTGCGGAGCCATCCCTCGCGCTCGAGCCAGTGCTCGACGTGCGGCAGGGTCGCGGCGCCGTTCACGCGCTGGCGGTCGGCCCAGAACCCGTCCGTGATCCGGACCTCGTCCAGCCCGAGTGGGGAGAGCGCACCGGTGGTGGGGACGACCGGAGCCATGCTCAGGGCGGTGTGCGTCGACGTGTTGCTGATGGTGGTGCTCATGGTTACCCCTTGAAGGCGCCGGACATGAAGCCGCGCACGTAGTGACGTTGGAGGATGAGGAAGAGGAGGATGCACGGCAACGCGAGGACGACGACACCGGCTTCGGTCGCGCCGTAGTCGACGACGCCCTGCACCTGACCGCGCAGGTTCGAGACCGCGAGCGGCAGCGTCATCTTCGCCGAGTCGTTGATGAGGATGAGGGGCGCCATGAAGTCGTTCCACGCCGCGAGGAACGCGAACAGTCCGACCGTGATGAGGCCGGGCTTCACCGCCGGCACGAGCACCTTCCACAGCACGGTCCACGAGGTGCAGCCGTCGACCATCGCCGCCTCGTCGAGCTCCTTCGGGATCGACTCGAACGCGATGCGCATCATGAAGGTCGAGAACGGCAGCTGGAACATGGTGAGGACGAGCGCCACCCCGACGAGCGAGTTGGAGAGCCCGACCAGGTTGAGCAGCACGTACAGCGGGATGAGCAGCGTGGCGTACGGGACCATGAGGATCGCGATGGTCGCGAGGAACAGGGCGTTCTTCCCGCGGAACTGGAACCGGGCGAACGCGTACCCGCCGAAGAGTGAGATGACGAGCGTCAGGATGACGGTGAGCAAGGAGACGAACACCGAGTTGCCGACGTACTGCAGGATGCCGTCCTGGTAGCCCGCGAGCGTGATGTAGTTGCCGAACCCCCAGCCCTCGGTCTGGTTCGTGCCGGCGAGCGGGGAGACCGAACGCACGGCGGTCCAGACGAGCGGGTAGAGGAAGATCACGGCGAGCGCCGCGGTGAAGATCCAGAACGGCATCCTGATGGCGATGCCGAAGAAGTTCGTGGGCTTGGCCTCGCGTCCGCGGCCGCGAGCGCGTCCGTGTCCGCGGACGTCGGGCATCGTCGAGGTGACGGTGGCCGGTTCCTTCCGGGTGATGGTCATGCTCAGTCCTCGACCTTCTTGCTGAACGCGCG
This sequence comes from Plantibacter sp. Leaf314, assembly GCF_001423185.1. NCBI lineage: Bacteria > Bacillati > Actinomycetota > Actinomycetes > Micrococcales > Microbacteriaceae > Plantibacter > Plantibacter sp. Leaf314. The sequence goes on from NZ_LMOB01000001.1 coordinate 2,100,563, forward strand.
GATCTGCACGATGTTGATGACGATGAGCGCGGCGAGCACGAGGACCGAGAGGGCGCCGGCGACGCCGAGGTTGTTCGGGCCCTGGAACGCCACGTTGTAGATGAGCTGGACGACGGTGATCGTGCTGTTGTCCGGGCCGCCCTTGGTGAGGATGTAGAACTGCTCGAACGCGAGCAGGGAACCGGTGACGCACATCACCGTGGTGAGCGCGAGGGTGGGCTTCAGGAGCGGGACGGTGATGTCGCGGAAGGTCTGCCAACGGGATGCGCCGTCGATGCGGGCCGCCTCGTACACCTCCTCGGGGATCCCCTGGAGGCCGACGAGCATGAGCAGCATGTAGAAGCCGGCGAAGCGCCAGACGATGAGGAACACCGTGGACCAGAGCGCCGCGTCGGGGGTGCCGAGGAACGTGAAGCCCATGGCCTTCGTGAGGTCGGCGAACGGGCCGGCGATCGGCGAGTAGAGCACGTAGAAGAGGAGCGACGCCGAGGCGAGGCCGAGGGCGCTCGGGATGAGGAAGGCGGTGCGGAGGAACCCCTTCCACCGGCTGGACTCCTGCACGAGGAGCGCGAGGCCGAGACCGAGGCCGATGAGGAGGACGGTCGCGATGACCGTGTACTTCAGCGTGAAGACGACCGAGTCGAGGAAGAAGCGGTTGTCGATCGCCTTCGGGAAGTTCTCGGGGAAGTTCACACCCTGGTTCCCGCCGAGGAGGGGCCAGTCGGACGCTGCCATCTGGAACACGAGTCCGAGCGGGACGAGGAACAGCAGGATGACGAAGACGGCCGTCGGGAGCGCGAAGAGCCAGCCGGTGCGGGCGTGCACGGCTCGACGTCTCCTGGCTCCGACCGAGTCCGTCGGGCCTCGTCTGGCGAGGGTGGTACTCATGGGTGGACCTTTCGAAGCGGGTGGGTGCGGGTGCGCCGTCACAGCGGGGGATGCGACGACGCACCCGCGGGTCGGACTACTGCGAGAGCACGTCCGTGATCGCGTCGCTGTCGGCGTCGACCGTGTCGGTGCCTTCGAGGACCGCGTTCCGCACGAGCGTCAGCCACGGGCTGGTCGGCGAGTTGAAGGCCTCCTGGAAGTTCAGCGAGTACGGGGTGTCACCCTTGGAGGCGACCTCGTTGATCGTGACCAGTCGCGGGTCCTTGCTCGAGTACTCGTTGTTCGCGAGGTCGGAGCGGGAGACGACGTCGTTGTCCTTCGCGAGGACTCCGACCTGGGCGTCCTCGGACATCAGCCAGCTGAGGAAGTTCCACGATTGCGCGGCCTTCTTGGAGTCCTTGGAGACGCCGATGCCGTCGCCGCCGACGAAGGTCGAGTCGCCGCCCTTCGGGCCGGGGATGCCGGACACGCCGACGTCGAACGGGGTGGAGGACAGCAGGGTCGCCGGGTACGGCATGACGCCGACCTTGCCCTCGGTGAAGCCGGCGGTCCAGGTGGGCCCGGCCTCGTCCTTCGAGGAGGGGAGCACCGCGCCGGACTTCCACAGGTCCGCCCACGTGCTGTAGACCTCCTTGGCGCCGTCCTCGGCGAGGAGCGACTCGGTGCCGTCCTCGTTCATGACCTGCTCGCCGTCGGCCCAGACGCTCGGGAACCAGGTGAAGACGAGGCAGCCGCCGCAGTTGAGCCCGGTGGCGGTGCCGTAGGTGTCGGGCTTGTTGAGGGCCTGCACGGCCTTGGCGTCCTCGGCGAACTCGGCGAGGGTGGTCGGACCCTGCTCGGGGTCGAGGCCGGCCTCCTTGTACAGCTCCTTGTTCCAGAAGAGCATCGAGAGGTCGAGCACGAACGGGAGCACGTGCTCCTTGTCGTCGGAGGTACCGGCGGCCAGGTGGCCCTTGTTGATCTCGTCCTTGAAGTCGAGTCCGTCGATGTTGGCGGTGAGGTCCTGAAACAGGCCCTGCTCGACCCAGTTGGGGACGTAGACGATGTCGGCGGCGAACAGGTCGGGGAGGCTGTCGGAACCGGCTGCCGCGCCGACCTTCGCCACGTAGTCGTCGTTCGGGACGACGGTGAGCTTGACCTGGTTCTCGTGCGAGGCGTTGTAGGCCTCGACGAGGAGCTTGGCCTGCTTCTCCAGTGGGGCGCGGGTCCAGAGCGTGAGCTCGGAACCGTCGTCCACGCCCTCGGGGCCGGCACTGGCGAGCGGCGAGCTCCCACCGCCGCCGGAGGAACAGGCGGCGAGGCCGACGAGGAGGGCGCCGGCGGCGACCACTCCTCCGACCCGCTGCATCCGTCTGGTGTGCGTGCTGCGCATGGTGACTCCTCTGACTCATCGTTGAGCGGACCGGTCGGGTCCGGCGGTGCGGGGAGAAGTTTCGAAACTGTCGAAACGCCTTTCGGTAAAGCTAGCCTGGGATCACGGTAGCGTCAAGAGCGGAATCCGGTAACGTTTCCGGAACGAGAAGGGGGGCGTCATGACCGATGCAGACGCCATGGCCGCAGGCGGGGCCACGAGCGGCAGGGCGGCGACGCTCGGAGACGTCGCCCGCATCGCCGGTGTCTCGATCGCGACGGCCTCGAAGGCCATCAACGGACGCAGCGAGGTCGCACCCAAGACCCGCCAGCGCGTGCTCGACGCCGCCAAGACCGTGTCCTTCACGCCCAACGAACTCGCCCGCAGCCTCATCAACGGCCGCACCGGCACCGTCGGCCTCCTCACGAGCGACCTCGAGGGTCGCTTCGTGATCCCGATCCTCATGGGCGCCGAGGACGCGTTCGGCGCCGGACAGGTGAACGTGTTCCTCTGCGACGCGCGTGGGGACGCCATCCGCGAGCAGCACCACTTGAACGCCCTCCTCACCCGGCGCGTCGACGGCATCATCGTCGTGGGCCGCAGCACCGACCCCCGCCCGTCCCTCGGCCACAAGCTGCCCGTGCCGGTCGTGTACGCCTACGCACCGTCCGACGACCCGACCGACGTCTCGATCACGCCCGACAACCGCGACGGCGGTCGGCTCGCCGTCGAGCACCTGATCGCCTGCGGGCGGTCGCGCATCGCGATGATCACGGGCGAGCCGCAGTACGCCGCAGCCCGAGACCGCGTGACGGGCGTGCAGCACGCGCTCGCAGCGGCGGGCCTGGAGCTCGTCGGCACCCCGATGTTCTCGGAGTGGACCGAGCACTGGGGCCGCGATGCCGCGGCCATGCTCCTCGCCCAGCACCCCGAGATCGACGGCATCGTGGCCGGTTCCGACCAGATCGCGCGCGGCGTCCTCGACACCGTCCGCGACCTCGGGCGCGACGTCCCGAGCGACGTCGCGGTCGTCAGCTTCGACAACTGGGAGATCCTGGCCACCAACTCGCGCCCGGAACTGTCGTCGATCGATGCCAACCTGCAACAGCTCGGCCGGCTCGCCGCCACCCGCATCTTCGAGGCGATCGAGGGCACGGAGGTCGCACAGGGTGTCGAGTACCTGCCGGGCCGACTCGTCCTCCGCGGCTCCACGATCCCGAGGCGCTGAGCCATGGACGGTTCGATGATCGGCGCGTTCGTCGCCGTCGCGATCATCGTGGTCGCACTGATCACGATCATCACCCGATCCCGGAGCGGACGCCCGCCGGGCTCGAACCGCGACGGCGGCTCATCCGACTCCGGTATGCCCTTCACCTCGGACGGCGGCCATCACCACTCCGGTGGCGACGGCGGGGACTCCGGCGGCGGAGACTCTGGCGGCGGAGACGGCGGAGGTGGCGGGGGCGACTGATCGGTCGACTCCGCGATCAGTTTCAGCCCCTCAGGGGCGTCGCTGCTGCTTCGGGCGGCGCTTCGGCTTCTGCTTCGGGCGCGGCTTGCGCTTGGCCGGTGGGACGACCGCGTTCCCCTCGCCCGAGCGCTTCCGGCGCGAGACGTCGACGCCGCCCGCCGGCCCGCCGATCCACATCGGGACCTTGCTCAGCCAGCCGGCGACGAAGAACAGTGCTCCGCCGACGACCAGACCGGCGACGCCGATGATCTGCCAGATCGCGTTGTCGAAGACCACCGGCCCCACGGCCTCGCCGTCGGTGAACAGTCCGAACCCGTTGTCGAAGACGACGACGAGGATCGTCAGCCAACCCAAGCCGAACACGGTGCCGGCCACCCATCCCCACCGGGAGATCGCCAGGCCACCGAGGACCGCACCAACGGCCAGCGGTAGGCCGAACGCCACGTACAACACGATGGCGACCCAGGACTCGACGTCGTCACCGCCGATCGCGGCCCCGATGAGCGCGACGCCGACGAGCAGCACCAGGGATCCGATGAGCGCACCACTCAGCGTCGAGATGCGCCGACGACTCATGCGGTAGGGGTTGGTGCTGGACGACTCCCGGTTCGGCATGGATCCATCCTCGACCATGGAAGCCCCCGCCGTCCGCCGGACGACGAGCACGGCGTCACGATAGCCTCCCTGCATGGGGGAATCACGAGGCGCACTCGCGCGCCGGAACGCACTTAGGGCGATCGCGATCGGACTCGGCGCGGTCACAGCCGCCGTCCTGCTCACCGGATGCGGTTCGAGCGCCGGCGCTGACGCGGCGCGGGCGTCGATCGTCGAGGCCGTCGAGGGCCTGCCCGATGTCGAGGACGTCAGTGGAACGGTCGAGGCGTCGAACGGCGGCGGGCTCGAGACGTACTACAACGCCAGGATCACCGTCGAGATGGCCGACGGCGCTCCGCCCGAGTCCTACGCCGACGTCGCGACGGCTGCTGCTCAGGCGACCGACGGCAAGGAATCCGGCGAGGTGATCATCGAGGACGCCGCAGGGGGTTCGGTCCGGTTCGGCACCGGTGCACCGGCGAAGACGATCGATGCGACCGTGACGGCCTGGCGCGAGTGGGCGGCCGACACGGATCCGGTCGCGGTCGATTCGATCCGGGTCGAGCTCGTCGCGACATCCGCCGACGGGGATCGACCCGCATCCTCCGACCTCCAGGTCATGTTCGTCTTCGCCGAACCGCTCGCGCCAGCCACCATCGCCGGCTTCGTCGGGGAGTTCCAGGCCGAGCTCCCGGACCCGCTGGCAGCTGCGGAGACCACGCTCGTCCTGAACAACCCCGAGTCGTCCTCCGGAGCCCCTCGGTTCAGTGCGACCGGCCTCCCCGTCCCGCCCGCCGTACTGGAGACCATCGCGGCGATCGAGGGGACGACCGCCGTCCTCGGGCCGCTCGGAGGCTCGGTGGCCGGCATCGACTGGTACGGGGAGCAGCATGGTGGGGGCCTCGACCGGCCCGACGAGCTCCTCCTCGCGGTGGCGTTCCCCGGGGACACGCGACTCGGAGGAGTGCCCCTCGCGGAGCTGCAGGCGAGTCCGCAGTGGGCGGCGTACCAGCAGGTGACGACGCTCGCGAACACCTCGGAGACGGCGATCTCGTTCTCGATGAGCGCCGACAATCCGCGGGTCGCCGGCTTCACGGCCCAGCCGTGCGGGAGCGCAGACGACGAGCTGGATCCACCACGCGACCCCAGCGAGGCCGACCAGGCGATCGCCGCCTGGTGGCTGGCCCAGGCACCCGCCTGCCCCGGCGTCGGCCGACACGAGTGAGCAGCAGCGCGATGACCAGCACCTCGGCACGCTCCGCGGTCCCTGTCCTCGTCCGAATCCTCGTCGACACGATCGGACGCCGATTGAGAGACTGATCCCGTGTACTCCGAGCATCTGTTCACCCACGGCGAGGCTCTGTGGCGCTCGATCGGGAGCGCCGGGGGCGCCACGGTTCCGGCTGACGGCTGTGTCGACGTGATCCTCCGCGACGGCCGGGTCGAGGTGGCCGGACCGTCCACACGGTGGCTCGCCACCGGTCGCGACGGGGCCACCGGGTCGTTCGGATTCAGGATGCAGCCCGGTCGGGCCAGGCTCCTGCTCGGTATCGATCTCGCAGCGATCGCGGATCAGCTCGTGCCGCTCGACGACGTCACCGATCGTCGGACCGCGGCACGGTTCCGCGAGGCGATGATCCCGCTCGAAGCCGGGCCCGCCCCGGTCGGCACACTCGAGGCGTTCGCCGTCCAGCTTGCGGCGTCGAGTCGCTGGTCGGACGCCATCCGCCGAGCGGCGTCCGAGGCGGCTAAGGCGCGAGACATCGCCAGCACGATGAGCGGATCTGAACGCTCCTTCCGGCGTCAGATGCTCGTCACGTTCGGGTACGGCTACGCCACCCTCGTGCGCCTGGAACGGTCTCGACGAGCTCGGACGCTGCTCCGCTCGGGTATGCCCATCGCCGATGTCGCCGCCGAGGCAGGATATGCGGATCAACCCCACCTCTCCCGCGAGTTCCGTCGGCTCGTCGGCTCGAGCCCCGCTCAGTTCGTGTCGAGCGCGGCGTAGAGGTCGACGGAGTTCCCGTCCGGATCGAGCAACGTCGCATACCGCTGTCCCCACACGGCATCCCAGGGCTCGACGTGCCCGGCGTATCCGGCATCGACGAGTGCGGCGAAGGTGGCGTCGACGGTCGCTGGACTCCCTTGGTCGAAGGCGAGCGCGATCCGGTGTCCACCAGTTGCCGGGGTGAAGGAGGGGTCGAAGCCGCGGATCGTCGCGACCGTGTCCCAGGCGAGCGTCACGCCGCCGTCGAGGACGGCGTCTACATGGGGAGCGTCGTCCTGGTCCGGCCCGACGGGCACACCCAGGGTGCGGTAGAAGGCGAGGGAGGCCGCCATGTCGTTGGTCACGATGCCGATGAAGCCGAGTTTCAGTGTCATGGTTCCACCGTACGAGCGGGCGACGGCGGGGTCATGAACAGAACGGCCACGCTGCGCTCGCCACTGGCCCAAATCTCCTCGGTCAGCGCCCGGCGAGATCTCCGAGGCGCCGGCGCATTCCGCGGAGGACGTCGATGAGGAGCACGTCGTCCGGGCCGGCCAACCACTGCTCGAGGGCGGCGTCGAAGAGGGCGGACCCGATGGATGCGGCGAGCGCCGCGTCGGCCGACGTCACACCACTCGACACCAGGGCGTCGCGCATGGTGTCGGAGAGCACGGCGGACTTCAACCGTTCCCGCTCGCGGAGTTGCGGTTCCGATCGGATGATCGTCCGACGGGCGGCGATGTCGTCCCGCCAGCGCTGCAGCTCGCCCGCCGCGACCGTCTCGAGGCCCGACATCACGAGCGCGAGCGGGTCGAGCCCGGGCGGCGCCATCGCGACCAGCCGACCGACGACCGACGGCAGCTCCCGTTCGCGGAGGAAGAGGACGTCGCGCTTGTCGGCGAAATGGCGGAAGAAGGTGCGCGTCGTGAGGCCGGCGGCTTCGGCGATGTCCGGGACCGTCGTCGCTGAGAAGCCGCGCTCGGCGAAGAGCTCCATCGCAGCGCTCTCGAGTCGGAGAGCCGCATCGGGTGCCCAGCGTGCCATGCGATCAGGCTAGCGGATGACACGACGTGTCGTCAGGTGTACAGTGATGGCACGACATGTCATCGACTGGATGCCTGTCGTCCCGATCCCCTTGGAGTCCGCATGTCGACGAACACCGCAGCCTGGCTGCCAGCACACCGCGCAGACCTCGTCGTGGGTCCCGCCGCGATGCACGAGCCGGGCCCGGGAGAGCTCCTCGTCCGGAACCGCGCGGTCGCCGTGAACCCGCTCGACGACGTGAAGCAGTGGACCGGGAACCTCATGTACCGCTGGCTCCCCAGCCCCGCCGTGCTCGGCGAGGACGTCGCGGGCGAAGTCGTCGCCATCGGGCAGGGTGTCCATCGCTTCGCGGTCGGCGACCGCGTCGTCGCCTACGCCGTCGGCATGGAACGAGGCCGACGCCACGAGGCCGAGGGCGGGTTCCAGCAGTACACGGTCGTCCGGGCCGACCTCGCAGCCCCCATCCCGGCGGACCTCCGCGACGAGGACGCCGTCGTCCTCCCACTCGCGATCTCCACCGCCGCGACCGCCCTCTTCCAAGCGGACCACCTGGCGCTCCCCCACCCCTCCGAGCACCCCGTCCCGACGGGGACGACCGTCGTCGTGTGGGGAGGCGCCACGAGCGTCGGGAGCAACGCCATCCAGCTCGCCGTCGCGTCCGGCCACCGCGTCGCCACGACCGCGTCGCCCCACAACCACGACCGCATGCGCGCCCTCGGGGCCGAGATCGTCCTCGATTACCGCAGCCCGTCGGTCGTGGCCGACCTCATCGGCGCACTGGTCGGCTCGGACGTCGTCGGCGTCCTGGCCGTCGGCACCGGCTCAGCGGAACCGTCGGTCGCCGTCGCCGCAGCGACCGGCGCCCGACGCGTCGCGCTCGCCAGCCCCTCGGTGTCCTTCGGCTCCCTGCCGCGTCGCGGCGGCCCGAGCCTGGCGTTCGTGCGCACCATGAGCCGGCTGGTGGCGGCGAACGTCGCCCTCCAGCTCCGCGCACGCCGGGCCGGTGTCACGGCCCGCTACGTCTGGGGAAGCTCGCTCATGACCAACGAGGTCGGCCCCATGCTGTGGGAGGACTACCTGCCCGGCGCCCTCGCCGCGGGCCGGCACGTCTGCGCACCCGCACCGGAGGTGGTCGGTGAGGGCCTCGAGGCGATCCAGCCAGCCCTCGACCGCGTCCGCGCCGGTGTCTCGGCGCGAAAGCTCGTCGTCCGCGTCTGAGACGTCCGGCTCCGAGGCGCGGGCTCACACCTCCCAGACGGAGCGGTACGTCCGCGCGGCGAGGAGGCCCGAGAGCTCCGCGTGCACGGTCATCGTCTTGGCGAGCCGCTCGGCGCGGTCCACCCGCAGCACCTCGGGTCGTTCCCAGTCCCGCTCGGACAGGTAGGCGGTGTACGGGTTGATGACGCACTTGAAGTCGAGCATGAGCGACTGCCCGAGCGTGCCGGTCGCCATGAAGCTGTGCGGCAGGCCCGCGGCGCAGACGAAGGTCACGACCTTGTCGAACCAGGCGGCGACCCTGCCGTCCTCGCCGGTCGCGCCCGTCGCCTCGATGAGCGACTTCACCGTGGCCGCCGGAGCCCAGTTGTAGATCGGGAAGGCGAGGACGACACCGTCCGCGGCGGAGATGACGTCGTGCAGCCGACGGAAGACGGGGCTGTCGAAGACCCGGTCGTTGTCGAAGGCGGGCAGCTCCAGCTCGGCCAGATCGATGACGGACGACTCATGGCCCTGTTCGCGGAGCAGCCCGCTGCTCATCGAAGCGAGCGTCCTGCTCCGACTCGCCGGATCGAGGCTGCAGGAGATCACGGGCAGGTTCAGGGCGGCCATCCGTCTACGCTAACCCGACACCCGGCGGGAATCCGCGGCGGCGTGCGAAGGTGGAGCATGCTCTCGCCGCAGTCACTCCCCGAAGCCGACCGCCGTCTCGTTGCCGCCTGGGCCGCCGATTGCGCCGAACGGGTCCTGCCGCTCTTCGAGGCGGAGGCGCCCGACGACGACCGTCCGCGTGACGCCATCGCGCGGGCACGGGCCTTCTCGGCCGGCGAGCTGGATGCGGCCGGAGAGATCCGCCGACGCTTCGTCGCGAACCGCGCCTCACAGGTGGTCACCGCACCCGCAGCGAAGGCCGCCGCCTGGTCTGCCGGGCAGGCGGCCGGTGTCGCGCACATGGGTGCGCATGCGCTGGGCGCCGCCGCCTACGCCGCGAAGGCCGCCGAGCTGGACCATCCCGGCGCCGGTGCGACCGAGATCGCCTGGCAGCTCGAGCACGCGAGCGGCCCGGTCCGGTCCGCCCTCCGTCTCCTCCCCGCGCTCGGCACCGACCCGTCGGGCCCGCTCGGTTCCGGGTTGTTGGCCTCCGGTGTCCTCGGCGCGAACATCCGCGCTCTCCAGGACGGCCTGCACCGACGCCCCCGACGCCCCGACGTCACGGCGGTCGAGCTCGTCGAAGGCGCAGAGCCGGTCCGGGTCGAGTTGCACGACGCCGACCCGCACTGGCCCGAGCGGTACCGCGAGCACCGGCAGCGCATCCTCGACGCCCTCGGGGCCGACGCGGTGGCGATCGAACACATCGGCTCGACCTCGGTGCCCGGACTCGCCGCGAAGCCGATCGTCGACCTCGTGGTCGCCGTGGAGGACATCACGGCGGAGGAGGACTACCTCGACCCGCTGCTGGCCGCAGGCTACGTGCTGCGCGTCCGCGAGCCACGTCATCGGATGGTCCGGACGCCGGAGCGCGACGTCCACGTGCACCTCTACGAACAGGGCGCGCCGGAGATCGGCGAGTACCTGCTCCTCCGCGACCATCTGCGCTCCGACGCCGCCGACCGCGCGTTGTACGAGCACACCAAGCAGGAGCTGCTCAGCCGGTCGTGGGACGACATGAACGACTACGCCGACGCGAAGACCGAGGTCATCCTCGCGATCAAGGCGCGGGCGCGGCGGACCGGGGACGCACCGGCGGGATGACGACCCCGGTCACGACCGCCGCCGTCTTGACGCCGACGCAGAGGCTGATGAAGACCGTGAGCGCCGCCGTGACCGCCGAGCCCTCGAGCGTCGCGAGGGAGACCAGCCCCACGGTTCCGGGCACGAGCATGAGCAGCGCCGGCTGGAACGTGACGTTGGACGGCACCGCCGCCGAGTAGCGCTCGACGATGCGAGCGACGACGAACACGAGCCCGGCGGTGAGCCCCGTCGCGACCGCGTTCCCCACGAGAGGCGCGAACAGGACGATGCCCGCATAGGTCAACGCCATCACGCAGATCGTCAGCAGCGTCAGGGAGCGCCCGGAACCGAACGCGATCCCGATGCCGGCCGCGAGCATCACCACTCCGATCCAGGTGAACCAGAGCGGCGGGATCGCCTCCCAACCGACGAGGTCCGTGGTGCCGCGGCCGAGTTGGCCGACGAGCGCCGTGGAATCGGGGTCGATCGACAGGCCGGTGAGCAGCGCCCCGGCCGAGATGCCGGCCGCCATGAAGGCGAGGACGATCAACCCGTACATCAGGCGTGCCGAACCTGTCACGATGTCGGTCGCGGTCAGCTCCAGCAGGGCGTTCGTGATGAGCGCCCCGGGCACGAGGATCGCGATGGGCGCGCAGACGGCGAACAGCGGCACGGGCCCGAGGTCCATCGCTGAGGCGAGCGTCCCGACGAGCGTCGTCGACACGAACGCCGTCACGAACGGGGCGATCGCGACCGCTCCCCGCCACCGCGCCAGCAGGGTGATGACGAGGCCGACGAACGCGCCGACGAGCATCGAGGCGACGATCGCCCACCACGGGCAGCGGAACAGCAGGGCGAGTCCCCCGGCGAGCAGTAGGTTCCCGACCACCCAGTGCATCGAGGCGTGGGGTCGGGGCGTCTCCCGGATCGACTGGACCCGCGCCGGCAGGTCGCCCACCGGCCAGTGCCCGAGCTCGAGTTCGCGCATGAGCCGGTTCGCCCGGGCCGCGCCGCGGAACGACAGCTCGCCGTGCGTGTTGCCGACCGCGAGCACCGCGCCGGTGTGCACGTCGTTGACGATGATGAGCTGCGGCAGCACCGAGAAGGCGAGGCCCTCGTCACCCGATGCGGCCGTCGCCCGCTCGAGGGAGTCGCGGACGTCCGTGACGGAGGTGCCCGCGTCGAGGAGCAGGCAGCCGAGCGCACTGTAGGCGTGCGCAGCGGTCCTGCGGTGTCCCTCGGTAGCGGCGTCGTCACTCATCCCGCCAACGCTACGCGAGATGGGGAGGTGTCCCCATCGCGGTGGCGCCACCGCCCCCACTACCGTTGATCAGGCGGTCCGGGGGTCGGGCCGTGATGAGACGGTGGGGGCGGCAATGCGCAGGTTCGGGACGGTGGCGATCGCAGGGGCCGCCATGATGATGGCGTTGACGGGATGCGCAGGGGGCGCCGATGACGCAGGCGACTCGGGCGACAACGCCGCGTTCGCGAAGGAGGCCTGCACGGGCTGGAGCGAGATGCTCGCCGCGGACGACGCCGACAACGACGTCCTCAGCTCGCTCATGGACGTCCGCAGCGCGGACCGCACGGCGGAGGACGGCCCGGTCCAGAAGCAGGCGATCCTCGACGCCGCGAACGCGCACGTGGCCACCATCCAGGCCGCACGGGACGCCGTCGCCGACAACCCGCCCGCGGGCGAGGACGCGAAGGCGATCGTCACGGCCTTCACCGACCACTACGACGCCCGCATCGAGATCGCCGAAGCGCGCATCGCCGAGTTCGAGGAGTTCCCCACCGTCCTGGAACGCAACTACGACCAGGTCATCACGGAATCGCAGGAGGTCCTGAAGGACATCGGCGAGTACGGCGACGGCCAGCCCGACGGCTTCCCCTTCGGCGACATCGAGGACCAGAAGGTCATCACCGCCCTCGACGAGGAGAGCAGCTGCGAGGACGTCATCAACGTCTTCTAGGACTCGCCCTCGGAGTGGACGGGGCGCAAGCCCTTGTCGGCGCGTGACCGGTCCTGGCATCGTCATCGGCACGTCGCACCTGCGGCGCCCGGCGACGAGGAGGCAGCATGGCGGACGTACGAGTGGGTGACCGGGTGTCGTGGGGCACCTCGCAGGGTCGGACGCAGGGGAAGGTCGTGGAGCGGAAGACCGCCGACTTCCAGTTCGACGGCCAGCACTTCACAGCGTCGACCGACGAGCCCGCGTTCATCGTGGAGTCGGAGAAGACGGGCGCGAAGGCCGCTCACAAGGGCTCGTCGCTGCGCGTCCTGACGTCCTAGGCGTCCCTCGCGCACACGGCGGCCCGGCTGGGCGTAGCGTTGCCCCATGACCGTCGTGATCGCCTTCCTGGCCAACGTCATCGTCGCCATCGCGAAGTCCATCGTCGCCGCACTGACCGGTTCGGCCTCGATGCTCGCGGAGGCGGCACACTCGTGGGCCGACGCGGGGAACGAGATCTTCCTGCTCATCGCCGACAAACGCGCCGACAAGCAGCGGGACGCCGCCCATCCGCTCGGGTACGGCCGAGACGCGTACATCTTCTCGCTGTTCGCGGCCTTCGGGATCTTCACCGTCGGTGCGGTCGTCTCGATCCAGCACGGCATCCAGAGCCTCACCGCTCCGGAGGCAATGGAGAACTACGCCCTCAGTTACCTCGTGCTCGGCGTCGCCTTCCTCCTGGAGGGCTTCTCGTTCACGCAGTCGATCCTGGAGGGCCGCTGCACGGCGAAGAAGTACGGCCGCGGGTTCTTCGACTACATCGTGAACGGCTCCAACACGACGCTCCGCTCGGTCTTCTTCGAGGACTCCGCGGCACTGCTCGGCCTCATCATCGCCGGTGCCGGCATCGGCCTCCACCAGGTGACCGGCGACCCGGTCTGGGACGCGATCGGCTCGATCGCGATCGGTGTGCTGCTCGGCGGGGTCGCGCTCCTGCTCATCAACCGCAACCGGCGCTACCTCCTCGGGGCCTCGCCGAGCCCCGCCTACCGGGCGCAGACGATCACCGCGCTCCTGGCGCACCCCGAGATCGAGCGGGTCACCGCCCTGTACCTCGAGTTCAGTGGCCCGGAACGGCTCTTCCTCGTCGCGTCCGTCGACCTCGTCGGCGACGACCGGGAGAACGACGTCGCGCGGCAGCTCCGCCGACTCGAGGGCGACCTCGAGCAGGACGACCTCATCGGCAAGGCCGTGCTCACGCTCTCCGTGAGCGACGAGGCGTCGATCACCGCCTGAGCGCCCGGCCCGCACGGGCCGGGTCGGCGACGGGTCAGGCGCCGAACAACCGCTTCGAGGCGATCGCAGCGCCCTCAACCAGCGCGCCGAGCTTCGCCCAGGCCACGTCCGTCGCGACGAACTCGTAGCTCGCGAACGTCGAGAGACCGCAGTCGGTGCCGGCGATCACGCGGGTCGGATCACCGACCGCCTCCGCGACCTCGACGATGCGGTTCGCGACGACCTGCGGGTGCTCCAGGTAGTTGGTGGTGACGTCGATGACACCGGGGATGAGCAGCGCCCCCTCGGGGAGTGGGTGCTCGCGGAACGCCGGAGCCTCGTGCTGGTGCCGGGGGTTGCCGAGCGGGATGCTGAACGCGCCGACGTTCGCCCGGTACAGGTGTGGGAGGAGCACGTCGACGGGGACGTCGTCCTGGTGCGGCCCCTGCCAGTTGCCCCAACAGACGTGCAGCCGGACCTGCTCGCGAGGGATGTTCCGGATGGCGTGGTTGAGGGCGTCGATGTGGAGGTCCACCGCCGCGAGGAACTCCTCGAGCGTCGCATCGCCGAACTGGATGACCCGCTCCATGGCGAGGTCCGGGGCGTCGAGCTGCAGGACGTGGCCCCGGGCGACGATCGCCTCGTACTCGACCCGCAGTTCCTCGGCGAGCGCGAAGACGTAGGCGCGGTCGTCGCCGTAGTGCGGGTTCGCCGCGTCGAGGAGCAGGGTCGTCGCCACGATCCCCGGCGTCGCCGCGGAGAAGAAGGTGCCGGCGGGCACCCGCCCCTGGGCCGCCTGCACGGCGAGCTCCCGGTCGAAGCCGTCGAGGTCGGAGGTGATGCCCGACAGCGTCGGGTCGTACGTGAGGAGGCCCTGCGCCATCGGCGGGTCCCAGACGCGCGCGACGTCGGCGCCCTCGACGATCTGCTTGGCCTGGAAGGCGGCGTAGTCCGGGAACGCCAGGGAGTCGAGCGTCGGCTTCCGGTGCCCTGCGCCGCCGAAGCCCTCGATGCGTTCGAGCACGTAGGTCGAGAACCCGACGCGCGGGACCTCACCGTCGTTGACGAGGTCGAGGCCCGTCGCGAGCTGGGCGGCGACCGTCGCGGCGACCGCCTGGGCTGCGACCTCCTCCAGCTCCGCGACGTCGAACGCCCGCCGCTGATCGCGGGCGACGAGCAAGCGGGTCAACTCGGGCGTGCGCGGCAGGCTCCCGGCGTGGGTGGTCAGGATGCGATCGGTCATGCGTGAGCTCCTCGGTGCGTGGCACGGGTGGGCGTGGACGGAACCGTCGGGCGCCGGTCCCACGATGCCGCATCGCCCAGCGGGCCGCCAGCCTCATCGCCCCCGGTCACGCCGACCGGGGGCCGGCGCGTCCCGCAATGGCACTCAGGCCATGCAGGGAGCCCACTCCTGGTTGGAGAGTTCGCGCTGCTCGTCGTCCGTCTGGAGGAGCCACCCGGTCTTCGTCGCGCCGCGGTACTGGCCGCTCACGAGGTCGGCGCACCACGCGCGTCCGTCGAAGGCCCACCGCACGAAGCTCGCCTCGCTGCCCTTGCGCAGGAGCGGACGTTCGCGTTCTACCTGACTCATGTGTTCCATCTCGACGGTGGCTGACATATCTCCCCACCGTATCGAGGAATGCCGTCGGTGAACAGACTCGGGGAAGCTCCTTGCGTTTCGCGGCCGGGTACCCGAAAATACCCGGTCGCGCCCGGAAGCAGCGGACCGCTCGGGGCTCCCGAAGCGACCATCCGGCCACCGGGCCTGTCGCCTCAGCGCTCAGTTCAGGAACACCCGCAGCGCCTCGTCGGTGAGCGGGCGGTCCGCGAACACGAGCCGCACGGCATCGGGATCAGGGTTGCCCGCGTCGGGGCCGCGCCAGACGACCTCCAGACCGGCACGCTCTGCAGCCCGCCGGGACCCCTCGTTGTGCTCCAGGAGGAATGCGACGACCGGCAGATCCGGTGCCGACGCCGATGCCGCGGCCCGCGCTGCCGAGATGAGCTCCTGGGCGTATCCGCGCCCCCAAGCAGCGGGCGCCAGGCGGTAATACAGGTTCCAAGCGACCCCACCGCGAAGACTCGGGCCCCCGATGCCGACCAGCGAACCCGTCGCGGTGTCGCGCGCCACCCACACGTCGAGCCCGTTGGTGTCCCATCCGTTCTGATAGCGGCCGATCAGTTCTCGGGTCTCCTCGAGCGAGGTGTGGCGAGCGGAGGGCAGATGCGTCCACACCGCGGGGTCGGCGTGGAGGTCGTGGAGCTCCGGCAGGTCGTGCTCGGAGGGGCGCGCGAGCGTCAATCGTTCCGTCAGGGTCGGCGAAGTCGCGTCGGTCATGCCGTCCATTCTGCTCTGGTCGCTGTCCACCCCGACTCGATACCCTGTCCGCATGGCCGCGAAGAACGAACCGATCTCCGCACGTGCCTGTGCGATCCTCAGTGTCACCATCGCCGCCTTCTCCATCTTCCTCGTCGCCTCGACGGCGAGGGACGGCGGATCGTGGACGTTCTCGGTGCTCGCCTGCTTCGTGCCCCTGCTGTTCGCAGCCCAGGGCATCAGGATGAGCCGCCAACCCGGCGCACGGTGGCCCACCTTCAGTCTGATCGGGTCGATCGTCGGGGCCATCCTGGGGCTCGTGTCCTTCGGCGCGTTCGCCTGGCTGCTCGTGCGCTCCTGAGCGCAGCGACGCCGCGTAGAGTCGTCCCACCGTCACCACCACCATCGAAAGAGGACCATGCGTCTGCACGTCGAGGAACGCGGGCACGGACCCGTCCGCATCGCCCTCATCCACGGGTTCCTGGCCGACGGCGCCGCCTGGACCGACGTCGTCGCCGCCTCCGATCCGGAGCGGTACACGTTCCTGCTCGTCGATCTGCGCGGCCACGGCGCCAGCCCTCGCGCCGATCGGGCACGCGGCGAGCGCTACGACCTCGCCTCGCTCGCTGCCGACCTGGTCGAGACGCTGCCGACCGGCCTCGACGCGATCGTGGGTCATTCGCTCGGTGGTCGGGTCCTCGCCGACATCGTGGAACCGCTCCGCCCGGCGCGCGCGGTCTACCTCGACCCGGGATTCGGGCTGAAACTGCCCGGCCGCGGCCTCGGAGCCCGACTGTTCTGGAACATCCCCGGCCTGCCCTGGCTCCTGGCCTGGCTCTACGACCGCACAGATCCCGCGACGGGTCCCGCGAACGTCGCGCTCGCGGAGGCCGCCCACGCCGCGTGGGACCGGTCGATGGTCGCAGAGGTCTTGCGGGACGTCGCCGCGAACCCCGTGGCGCCGGCTGCGCCGGTCGTCCCCTCGACGCTGGTGCTGTCCGACGACGCCAAGCTCGTCGTCCCGAGCAGGGACGTCCCCCGCTACGCACAGCTGGGGTGGACGGTGACCCGGTTCCCGGCGATCCGCCACGACATGATGGGGCTCGACGGAGCACGGACCTTCGAAGTCATCGCCCGCGCTCTGAGGTGACGGGCCTCCCATCACCGCCCCCCGGTCGCTGAGCCTGTCGAAGTGCGCACGGAGAACGTCGCCCTTCGACAAGCTCAGGGACCGGGTGGGGAGAACTCAGAGACCGGGTGTCGAGGACTCATGGACCGGGTGGGGACAGCTCCGCGTCCGGATTGTGCAGAGTGCTGATTTCGGGAGCTCATTCCTGCACGATGCACATCGTGCTGCGCGGAGGACGTCAGTACCGTTGCGGCAACCCGCACCGCTCCTTCCCCCACCTTCTGGAGACCTCCATGGCTCGCATGGCACACGCAGACGACTTCGCCCTGTCCCGCGTCCGACCCGACGCACAGAAACCCTGGTTCGGCATCGCCGTCCAGCGGTTCGGCCAGGTGTCGGCCCTGTCCCAGTTCCTCCTCGGCGCGACCCTCGGCTACAGCATGACCTTCGGCGAGGCCTTCCTCGCGCTCCTCCTCGGCTCGATCATCCTCGAGGTGATCATGTGCATCGTCGGCATCATCGGACAGAAGGAGGGCCTCAACACGGCGCTCCTCGCCCGGTGGACCGGCTTCGGCGAGGTGGGCGCCTCGCTCGTCGGCCTCGCGATCGGCATCAGCCTCATCGGCTGGTTCGGCATCCAGAGCGCCATCTCCGCCGAGTCGCTCGACGCCCTCCTGCCGGGCTTCATGCCGGTGTGGGCCTGGAGCCTCATCTTCGGCCTCGCCGTCACGGCCATCGTCGCCTACGGGTTCAAGGGCATGCAGTGGCTCGCGAACATCACCGTGCCGCTCTTCCTCATCCTCGTCGGCTGGTCGATCATCAGCGAACTCACCAAGCACGACTTCATGGAGCTCGTCACCGGCCCGGCCCCCGGCCCGACCATGAGCGTGTGGGCGGGCACCGGGATCGTCGCCGGCGGCCTCATCGTCGGCGCGATCATCACCGCCGACATGACCCGCTTCAACCGCTCCCGCGCCGACGTCATCAAGCAGACCGTCGTGGGCGTCTCGCTCGGCGAGTTCGTCATCGGCCTCTCGGGCGTCCTGCTCGCCCACGCCGCCGCCTCGGGCAACGTCGTTGCGATCGTCACGTCGTCGGTCGGCCTCATCGGTCTCATCATCGTCATCACCGGCACCCTGAAGATCAACGACTGGAACCTGTACTCCTCGACCCTCGGCCTGGTCAACTTCATCTCCACGGCCTTCGGCAAGAACCTCAACCGGGTGACCACGACGATCGTCCTCGGCGTCGTCGGCTCGATCCTCGCCGCCGTCGGCATCCTCGGCCAGTTCTCCGGCTTCCTCATCATCCTCGGCGTCGCGTTCCCGCCCATCGCGGGCATCATGGTCGCCGAGTACTTCATCGTGAAGCGTTGGCGCGGTGAGCTCGACGAGACCCGCGCGTCCGGTCGCCTGCCCACGACGGCGCCGCGCATCGTCCCCGCGACGATCATCATCTGGGCCGTGTCCGCGATCACCGGCTACTTCGTCACCTGGGGCATCCCCGCCGTCCTCTCCCTCATCCTCTCGATGGTGCTGTACATCGCCGCCGGGAAGCTCGGCTGGGTCCGCGGGGTCGGCGTCGCCCACACCTCGCAGATCGCAGCCGACGTGCCGACGGACAGCCCGGCCACCGCCTCCAACTGATCCACCGCGCACCCGTTCCGATCCACCGCGCACGTTCCACCGCACTGACAGAAAGCGAACCCCTCATATGCACATCGGTATCGATGTCGGCGGCACCAACACCGACGCCGTGCTCATGGACGGCACCACCGCTCTGGCTGCCGTGAAGCACGCGACCACTCCGGACGTGACCGACGGGATCGTCCAGGCGATCGGCGAACTGCGGGGCGGACACCACTTCGACGGTGAGCAGATCACCGCGGTGATGATCGGGACGACGCACTTCATCAACGCCCTCGTGCAGGCCAAGCGCCTGGCACCGACCGCGGCGCTCCGGCTCGGCCTACCGGCGACGCGGGCCCTGCCGCCGCTCGTCGACTGGCCGGCGGAGCTCGTCGAGGCGATCAGCGCTCGCAGCTACCTCGCGCACGGCGGCTACGAGTTCGACGGCCGCCCCATCTCCCCGATCGACCCCGACGAGCTGCGGGCGCACGCCGAGGACATGCGGGCGAACGGCATCCGCTCCGTCGCGATCTCCTCCGTCTTCAGCCCGGTCAACCACGACCTCGAGGTCGAGGCGGCACGGATCGTCGGCGAGGTCCTCGGACCCGACGTCGCCATCTCGCTCTCGCACGAGATCGGGCGGATCGGCCTCCTGGAGCGGGAGAACGCGACCATCATCAACGCGGCGCTGCGCGAACTCGCCTCGGAGATCGTCGACGGCCTCACCGCCGCCGTCCGGAAGCAGGGCATCGAGGCGCCCATCTTCCTCAGCCAGAACGACGGCACGCTCATGGACGAGGACTACGTGCGCCTCTACCCGGTCGCGACGTTCGCCTCCGGCCCGACCAACTCGATGCGCGGTGCCGCCCTGACGAGCGGCCTCGCGACGTGCGCGGTCGTCGACATCGGCGGCACCACGGCCGACATCGGCCTCCTCATCAACGGCTTCCCCCGCGAGACGGCGAACGAGGTCAAGGTCGCGGGCATCCGCACGAACTTCCGGATGCCCGACGTGCTCTCGATCGGCATCGGCGGCGGCAGCATCGTCGACGAGGAGACGGCCGAGGTCGGGCCGGCGTCCGTGGGCTACAAGCTCATGACGGAGGCTCTCGTCTTCGGCGGTGACACCCTCACGGCGACCGACATCGCGGTGGCCGCCGGTCGCGCCTCCATCGGCGACGCCTCGAAGGTCGCGCACCTCGACCCGGCCTTCGTGGAGCGCGTGCTCGCCCGTATCGGCGAGCGCATCGCCGAGGCCGTCGACCGCATGCGGACCTCCCCCGAGCCCATCCCCGTGGTGGCGGTCGGCGGCGGGTCGATCCTGCTGTCCGACGAACTCCCCATCTTCGGCGCCGTCCACCGGCCCGACAACTACGCCGTGGCCAATGCCATCGGTGCTTCCATCGCGCAGGTCGGCGGCGAGATCGACAAGGTCTACGCCATCGAGCCCGGTCGGCGCGAGGAGGCGATCGCCGAGGTCCGTACCGAGGCGATCGACAAGGCGATCGCGGCCGGCGCCTCCCCCGCGTCGGTCGCGATCGTCGATTTCGACGAGGTCCCCATCCCGTACCTGCCGGGCAACGCGACCCGGATCCGCGTGAAGGCCGTCGGCGACCTCGACATGGGAGGCCTCCGATGAGCTGGACGATCACCGCCGAGCTCATCCCCGGCCTCGCCCGTGGGGCCGCCGTCCTCGGGACCGGCGGCGGCGGCGACCCGTACATCGGCGCCCTGCTCGCCGCGCAAGCCCTCCGCGAGCACGGCGACGTCACCGTCGTGACCCTCGACGAGGTCCCCGACGACGCACTCGTCCTCACCGTCGCAATGATGGGGGCACCGACCGTCATGGTCGAGAAGCTGCCGAGCCTCACCGAGGTGGTCGCGCCCGTCCACGCCCTGAGCGCCTCGCTCGGACGCCCCGTCACCCACGTCGCCTGCGCAGAGGTCGGCGGCGTCAACTCGACCATCCCGATCGCCGCAGCGGCCGCCCTCGGCCTCCCGCTCATCGACGCCGACGGCATGGGCCGGGCCTTCCCCGAACTGCAGATGGTCCTCCCCACCCTGTACGGGATCGACGCCTCGCCCCTGGCGTTCAGCGACGAGAAGGGCAACACCGGCGTCCTCACCACCGTCGACAACAGCTGGACGGAGCGGATCGCCCGCGTCGCCTGCGTGGAGATGGGGTGCTCGGTGATGATCTCGGGCTTCCCCATGTCCGGCGCCCAGGCCCGCGAGGCGCTCGTCGCCGACTCGTTGTCGCTGTGCCGGGAGATCGGCGACGGCATCACAGCTGCGCGCGAGGAGAAGGCCGACGCCGTCACGCGCACCGTCGAGCTGCTCGGCGGACGCGAACTGTTCGCCGGCAAGGTCGTCGACGTCGAACGCGCGACCACGACGGGGTTCGCCCGCGGTCGCGCGCGGATCGACGGCACCGGTGCCAGCCTGGAGCTCTCCTTCCAGAACGAGCACCTGATCGCCGCCCTGGACGGCGTCACGCTCGTGACGACCCCCGACCTCATCATGGTGCTCGAGCACGACTCGGGTGAGCCGATCACGACGGAGGGCCTGCGCTACGGCCAGCGCGTCCGGGTGATCGCCGCCCCGAGCGACGAACGCTGGCACAGTCCAGCGGCCCTCGCGATGGTCGGTCCGGGCTACTTCGGCTACGACGTGGCCTCGCACCGCTTCGACGGCACGACGGAGACCCCGGTCGACGAGACTCCGGAGGTCGCCGCATGAGCTGGACCCTGACCGCCGCAGACCTCCCCGACCTCGCCCGCGGCGCCACGCTCCTCGGCACGGGCGGCGGCGGCGACCCCTACATCGGCATGATGCTCGTGAAGCAGGTGCTCGGCGATCGCAGCATCACGATCCTCGACCCCGACGAGCTCGACGACGACCTGTTCGTCATCCCCACCGCGCAGATGGGCGCACCGACCGTCATGGTCGAGAAGATCCCCGCGGGGTTCGAGCCGACGCTCGCACTCCGGACGCTCGAGGAGCACCTCGGCCGCACCGCCGACGCGACCATGCCGATCGAGTGCGGTGGCATCAACTCGATGATCCCGCTGATCGTCGCCGCCGAGACCGGGCTGCCGGTCGTCGACGCCGACGGCATGGGTCGGGCGTTCCCGGAGCTCTCGATGGAGACCTTCGCGGTCTACGGGGTGCACGGATCGCCGCTGGCCATCGCAGGCGAACGCGGCGAGCGCGTGATCATCGACACCGGCGACGACGACCGCCAGATGGAGTGGTTGGCCCGGGGCATCGCCATCCGGCTCGGCGGCGTCGCCCACATCGCCGAGTACGCGATGAGCGGGGCGGATGTCCGGCGCACCGCGGTGCCGAGGACGATCTCGATGGCGCTCGCCCTCGGCCGCGCGATCCGGGTCGCGCGCGAGGAGCACCGGTCGCCGTTCACCGCCATCGCCGACACCCTGTCCACGACGCTCTACTCCCACATGCGGGAGCTGTTCGTGGGGAAGGTCGCCGATGTGGAGCGCCGCACCACGGAGGGCTTCGCGAAGGGCACGGCCGTCATCTGGTCGACGGACCCGGCGAGCTCCGAACGTCTCGAGATCTCCTTCCAGAACGAGAACCTCATCGCCCGGTGGAACGGTGAGGTCGTGGCGATCGTGCCGGACCTCATCTGCATCGTCGACCATGAGACCGCGGAGCCGATCACCACGGAGGGCCTGCGCTACGGCCAACGGGTGCGGGTGCTCGGAATCTCGACGCCGGCGCTCATGCGCACCCCCGACGCCCTCCGCGCGTTCGGCCCGAGTGCCTTCGGGCTGTCGGAGCCGTTCGTCCCCGTGGAGGGCGAGGCGGCTGCCGCAGAAGCGGCTGAGGCGTTCGGCGGCGGGCAGGCGGTCCGAGCCTAGGCTGGTGCCATGCCGACCACCCTCGAGCACGATCGACTCCGCGCGCTGGCGACGGGGTTCGCGATCCTGGGCTCCGGCGGCGGCGGCGCGACCACGATGCTCGAACTGGTGCTGTCCGACCCCGGCGTCTGGCCGTTCGAGCTGCACGCGGTCGACGACCTCGACCCGGCGACGCCGTGCCTCGCCCTCGGCTTCGTCGGATCCACGTTGCTCCTCGGTGAACGGCTGCCGGGCACCGACCCGTTCGGGCGCCTGATCGGTGCCGCCGAACGCTGGCTCGGCCACCGGATCCCGGCGATCTGCTCCCTCGAGGGTGGCGGGGTCAACGGGCTCACCCCGTTCGCGTTCGCCGCCGACCGCCTGATCGTCGACGCCGACCTCACCGGCCGCGCCGTGCCGTCGCTCGACCAGATGTCGTTGCTCGTCGACGAGGTCCCGGGCATCGTCGTGACCTGCGACACGGGCGGCGGGGGTGTCGCCCTCGTCGAGACGGAGCGCGCCCTCGACATCGAACGGGTCGTCCGCGCCGCCATCGTGCAGGCGGGTGGGAGCGGCGGGATGGTCTACGCCGGGTTCACCGTCGGCGACCTCCGGGAGCATGCGATCGTCGGGAACGCCACCCGTGCCGTGCAGCTCGGCGCGGCGTTCCTCGGTGCCGCGTCCGGCTCCCTCGACGAGCTGGCCGGCTCCATGGGTGGTCGTCTCCTCGCCGAGGGTCGCGTCAGCGCGATCGAGGCCGACCGGAACGACCCGCACGTGCTCGCGTTCGCCATCGACGGCAGTGGCGGGCAGGTGCACCGGCTCGTCGCGAGGTCGGAGACGCTCGCTCTCATGACCGACGGCCGCGTCGAGGCCGCCGCGCCGGACCTCATCGTCGTCCTCGACACCGTCTCCCGGGACATCCTCGAGGTCTCCGCGATCTCGATGGCCAGGCAGGTCGCCGTCATCCGCATCGACGGCCCCGACTGGTGGTCGCGGACGCCGGAGCGGCTCCGTCGGGTGCTCCCCTCGGCCTACGGCCTGGACGAACTCGACGAGGTCCACATCGACGGGGTCCCGGTATGAGCGATCGCCTGCAGTCGGGCGCCCTCCTCGCGCACCCCGACAACGGCGGCGTGCGGCTCGTCGCCGGCCCGGCCGACGCCAACTGGGCCGGTGTGGTCGTCGAGACGGAGGAGGCTGCTCTCCCCGAGGACGACGCCGGCCGACTCGCCGTGCTGACCGGCGTCCCACCCACGCGCCCCTGGCAGCAGGACGCGCTCATCCGGCGGATCAGGGACCGCGGGTTCCGGGCACTCGCGATGCAGCAGGCCGACGGCTTCGGTGCGGGCACACGCGCCCTCGCCGACCGCCTCGGGTTCACGCTCCTCCACGTCGACCGGCCGATGCTGCTCGCGAAGGCCTGCTGGCAGCTGGTCGAGGCACGCGACTCGTTGACGCTCGGCTACGTGCGGAAGGTGGCGCAGTCCATCGAGTACCACGCCGAAGGCCTCCCGGACCTGCTGCGGCACCTCTCGTCCAGCGTCGGCCACGGCATCGCGCTCATCGACAGCGAGGGCGTGCTGCTCGAGGCTGGCGGGCGGCTGACGCCGGAGGTCCACGCCGCGATCGACTTCTCCCCGTGGACGGACCTGACCCGCGCCGGGACGGGCACCGCGGCGTCCGTCCGGGTCGACAGCCCCAGCCGCGAGGGGCTCCGGCTCGCGTTCTTCGGCGACGGGCTCGACGAACGGCAGGTGAGCGCACTCGCGGTCGCGGCCGAGGTCGCCATGCCCGCCGTCGCCGCCAGGATCCTCATCGACGAGGTCGCGGAGGTCAGCGACGCCTCGGTGTCCTCCGGTGTCCTCCGCGACTTCGTCGACCTGCGCGGCCGGCCCGATCCGGACGTCGAGCGGCGCATGCTCGAACGCGGCTGGCGGACCACCGGGTACCACCTCGCCTTCCGCACCGTCGGTCGGAGCCGGGTCGACGCCCTCCAGCTCCTCCGGTTCGTGACGAGCGCGCTCGGTCGGATCGCCGCCGACTCCCACGCGACGACCAGCGGCCGAGGGGTGAGCGGATGGCTCACCTTCACGGAGCCGCCGCCGCCGTCCCAGGTGGAGCGCTACGTCGGCGCCCTGCGCGAGCTGCACGTCGAGGCGCGTCGATCGTTCAACGTGGCGACCGCCGTCGGTTCCCTGGCGAGCGGTTCGGCCGGACTCACCTCGTCACTCAGTGAGGCGGCGGACGCGGTCCGGATCGCGGTGAACCGGTCGACGACGGGGTGGTTCGTGCGGGTCGACGGCCTCGGTCTCGAGCAACTCCTCCTCGCCTGGACCGGCAACGACATCTTCGTGCCGGCCGCGCGGTCCTTGCTCGCGCCCCTGCAGGCCGGGCAGGGTGAACTGTTGACGACGCTGTCCGCCTACCTCGACCACGAGTCGGCGGTCGGGCCGACGGCAGCCGCGCTCGGGCTGCACCGCAACACCGTCGCGACGCGGATCACCCGGGCGCAGGAGCTCCTCGGCGTCGACATGGCCGATCCGGAGGTGCGCCTCGCGTTGCACCTCGCCTGCCGCGCGGTCCGCTGAGCGGGCCTGCTGGCCGAGGGCGCCGAAGCCCTCCTCAGACCGCCGTCGCGGTGAACTGCATCCGCGGGTTCGCGTAGAACTCCTGCGCCTCGACGAGCTGCAGCTCGCGCTGACCCGACCGGTACGTCAGCTCGACCAGGTCGAACACGCTCGAGGCCGTCCGCTCCAGCGCCAGCTTCGCGTCGCGCGTCTCGCCGTAGTGCGCGGCGAACAGCGCCGCCGTGACGTCGCCCGAACCGTTCGCCTTGAACGGCAGCAGCGGCGTCTGCACGATCCACCGGCCGGCGTCGTCGACGACGAGCATCTCGATGGTCTCCGGGTCGCGGTCGGGGCGCTCGACACTCGTCACGAGGACCACCGACGGGCCCATCGCGCGCGCCAGCTCGACCGACGCCAACGTCGACTCCAGCGAGCCGGGCTCGGTGCCCGTGAGGAAACCGAGCTCGAACTGGTTCGGCGTGATGATGTCGGCGTTCGGGACGACGCGGTCGCGCAGGAGGTCCGGGATCTCAGGGGCGACGAAGCAGCCGGACTTCGCGTTGCCCATGACGGGGTCGCACGCGTACAGGGCCGAGGGGTTCGCCGCCTTGACCCGCTGGACCGCGTCGACGATGACGTCACCGATGCCGACGCCGCCCTGGTAGCCCGAGAGCACCACGTCGATCTGCGGGAACGCGCCGCGCTCCTCGACACCCGTGATGACCTCGCCCACCTGCTCCGGCGAGATGAGCGGGCCGCGCCAGGCGCCGTAGCCGGTGTGGTTCGAGAAGTTCACGGTGTTCACCGGGATCACCTCGACGCCGATGCGCTGGAGGGGGAACACGGCTGCGGAGTTGCCGACGTGCCCGTAGGCCACGGCGGACTGGATGCTGAGGATCTTCACGGTGTCGCAATCACGATGGGGAGGCCGCCGCGGACACTGCGTTCGTGGCGGGCATGGACGGTGCCTGCAAGGTCTCAACGATACTCTTCCGCCGCCTGCAGAACCCACGTGCCGCGTCAACCCGCGAGCGGGATCTCCCTCCCTCGCGTCTCCGCTTCTATGCTGATCGGATGACGACTCCTGAGAGCACGACCACGCCGAGCGACACCACGGCGACCAAGACCGCCGCCGTCATCTACAACCCCGTGAAGGTCGACCTCGATGCGCTCCGCGAGTCGGTTGACCGCTCCGCCGCCGACGCGGGCTGGGGCGAGTCGCTCTGGTTCGAGACGAGCGTCGACGACGTCGGCCAGGGCGTCACCGCCGAGGCGATCGCCGCGAAGGTCGACCTCGTCATCGCGGCCGGCGGCGACGGCACGGTCCGCGCGGTCTCCGAGGCGTTGCGGGGCAGCGGGATCCCTCTCGCGCTCCTCCCCTCGGGCACCGGCAACCTGCTCGCCCGCAACCTCGACCTCACGCTCAACGACCTGCCCGGATCCGTCATCACCGCGTTCACGGGCGACGACAAGCCGATCGACCTCGGTGTGATCGACATCGAACGCGCCGACCACTCGCGCGACCGCCACGTGTTCGTCGTCATGGCCGGTATGGGCATCGACGCGAAGATGATCAAGAACACCGACGACGACCTCAAGGCCAAGGCCGGCTGGGCCGCCTACGTCGACGCGATCGTGAAGTCGCTGCGCGACCCGGACGAACTGCACCTGCGCTTCCGCATCGACGACGAGCCGCAGATCCGCGCCACCGTGCACACGGTCATCATCGGCAACTGCGGTTCGCTGCCGGCCAACATCCTGCTCCTGCCGGACGCGGTCGTCGACGACGGCCTGTTCGACCTCATGTTCATGCGTCCCGGCGGGGTCTTCGGCTGGATCCGCATCTGGGCGAAGGTCGCCTGGGTGAACGGGGTGCTGCGCCGGACCAAGACCGGCCGGGCCCTCGCCGGCAAGCAGAAGGACGACGGCGAGCTCCGCTACGGCACGGCGAAGCGCTTCGTCGCCCGCATGTCGAAGCCGGAGGAGATCGAGCTCGACGGCGACGGCTTCGGCAAGGCCGTCGCGATCAACACCTGGATCGAGCCGGGTGCCCTCACCGTCCGCGTGCCGGCTGCAGCCGAGTAGCGACGAGCGGACTCGCCAGCGGGCTCACCCCCGAGGGGTGACCCGCCGGGCCCAGAGCAGCACGGGGATGAGCAGGAGCGCGAGCACCCCGCCCGCGATCGACAGCGCCTCGTAGCCGACGCCCGCCATCACCACACCCGACATGACGCCCGCACCTGCGCCGGCGAGGGCGATGAGGACGTCGAGGGTGCCCTGCGTGCGTGCACGGTTGGCGGGCACGGTGTGGTCGACGACGAGGGTGGTACCGGCGATGAGGCCGAAGTTCCAGCCGAGTCCGAGGAGGGCGAGCGCCAGGATGAGCAGGCCGAGCGAGTCCGCCGGTGCGAGGGCTCCCGTCACACCGGCGAGGAGGAGCGTGACCCCCGCGGCAATCGCCATCGGCGTGCGGCCAATGCGGTCGACGAGGACGCCGGTCACGAGCGAGGGGAGGTACATCGCGGCGATGTGGATGCCGATCACGAGCCCGACCTCCCCCAGTCCGTGGTGGTGGGCTCGCATGTGCACGGGCGTCATCGTCATGACCGCGACCATCGCGATCTGCGTGACCACCATCACCGCGGCACCGACATAGGCGCCGACGCCGGGACACGGGCGCGGACCCGCGGTCGACTGGTCCTGGCCGGTCGTCGACTCCTCCGAGACCGCGTCCAGCTTGGCGAGCTCGGCGTCGAGCCGGCGGGCGAGGAGGAACGGGTCCGGACGCAGGAGCAGGAGGAACGCCGTGCCCGCGGCCAGGTAGGCGACGGCCGCGAGGAGGAAGGGGCCCGCGAGCGCCGGCAACCCCCATCCGGTCGCGAGCCGGCCCAGGGGCTCGACGAGGTTGGGCCCGGCCACGGCGCCGAGCGTCGTCGACACCATCGCGACGCTGATCGCGGTACCGCGGCGTGCCGGGGTCGCGAGGTCGGTGCCGGCGTAGCGGGCCTGCAGGTTCGTGGCGGTCCCGGCACCGTAGACGAACAGCGACAGGAACAGCAGCGGCACCTGGGCCGTCGTCGCAGCCAGGACGACACCGAGCGCGCCGACCCCGCCCGCGACGAACCCGATGCCGAGCCCGATCCGCCTGCCGAGGCGTTGCGTGACGCGGCCGACGAGGAACGCCGTGAGCGCGGACCCCAGGGTGAGGAGGGCGGCCGCGACGCCCGCGAGGCTCGTGCTCCCGAGGACGTCCTGCACGAGCAGCGCACCGACCGTCACGCCGGCGGCGAGGCCGGCTCCGCCGAGCACCTGGCTGATGACGACGACGGTGAGCGTCCGCCGCTGCACCCGCGCGCGTTCAGCGGTGATGCCCGCGCTGGTCGCGGTGCTGCTCGTGTCGGGCTCAGCGCTGTCGGTCATGCTCCGGCCGTCAGCGGCGCGTGGAGATGCGGCCGTAGGCGTCGACGGTGACGATCAGCGACTCGACCTTCCGGTTCACGACGCGGATGATCACGACGATGAGCCAGAGCCCACCGGTGATGAGCGTGAGGACGAGGTTCCAGAACCAGCCGATGCGCTTCTGCCGCTGCAGGACCGCCTGCTGCCCCTGGACCGACGACACCGACCAGCCTCGGGCCGCGTAGCGGGCGACCTCGGCGTTGAGCACGGCGGTGAGCTGCTCCATCGGGAGCGGAGTGGAGGAGGACATGCATCGAATGTACTCTCCGCGGGCCGCCGGGTCCTCGGTCCCTGAGCTTGTCGCAGGGCCCACGCCCCCGGTCCCTGAGCCTGTCGAAGGGCCCACGCCCCCGGTCCCTGAGCCTGTCGAAGGGCCGTCTACGATCGATGTATGCGCATCCGTCCCGCCGAACCAGCCGACCTGCCTGGCGTCCTCGCCATCCACACCGACGCCGTCGCGAACGGTGTCGCGATCTGGACCGAGGTCACACCCGACCTCGCCGAGCGCGAGGCCTGGCTCGCCCGCCATCAGGAGGCCGGTCGGGTCGCACTCGTCGCCATCGCCGACGGCCCCGACGACGCGCTCCCCGAGGGAACCGTCCTCGCCTACGCGAGCTACGGCCCGTACGCGACGAAGGAGGGGTACCGACACACCGTCGAGAACTCCGTCTACGTGCACCCCGAAGCGCAGGGACGCGGGCTCGGCAAGGCGCTCCTCGTCGAACTGCTCGACCGCGCGACCGCCGACGGGCACCACGTCATGCTCGCCCTCATCGAGGCCGAGAACACGGCGTCGATCGCCCTGCACACGAAGCTCGGCTTCGAGCAGGTCGGCCTCCTGCCGGAGGTCGGGACGAAGTTCGGTCGCTGGCTGGACCTCGCCATCCTCCGGCGCCCGCTCGCCTGAGCAGGAGCTACGAACCCGAACCAGCCAACACGACCCGGACCACCGCACCCGCACCGAGGTCCACCGTGTGCGGGTCGGACGCGCCGGCCAGGACGACCCGGACCGGTGTCTCGCCGAGGTTGCCGAGGATCACGACCGTCTCGCCCGCGGCATCGACGGCGGCGATCGCGGTCACACCTTCCGTCGACACGGGCGAGCCGACGTCGAGACGACGACCTCCGATCACGACCGCCGAGCGTGGACGTCCGCTGAGTTCCGCGATCCACCCGAGCGCCCGACCGGCGGCCGTGACCGTGCCGTCGGCGGCGACGAGACCTCGCGGCCCGGTCGCCTCGAAGTAGGACAGCGACTCGACGCCGGGGACGGCCAGCGCGGCGACACTCGCGACCACCCACGCACCGAGGGCCTCCGCCGACTGCCGGTCGTCGGTGGCGCCCGGCACCAGCTCCGCGCCGAACCCCGCGCGGAGGTCCGGGTCGGCCGTGGCTCCCGCGCCCGCCCTCGTGGTGGCGACCGCGTTGTAGCGTGCGCCCAGCGTCACGGGGCCGACGTGCAGCGGTCGGCCGTCGGCGATCCGGACGGCGTCAGCCACGACGACGGCCTGCATGTCGAGCGACTCGACCAACTGGTGACCCGCGCGGTCGTGCATGAACGGCGTGACGCTGAAGGCGACCGGGCCGGTCCACCGGTCGAGGCGCGCGTGGTTGCGGTTGAGCTCGGTGAAGTGCGCCCGCGTGCCGCCGACGAGCACGGGCGACGGTGCCTCGACGTCCGTCCACAGGCGCCGCAGGAGGTCGCCGAGCGCGATCAGCAGGGCGCTCTCCGAGAGATGGGTCCGGCGGTGGAACACCCCGACGCGCCCGACGGGGACGCCCGCGTCGCGGAGCCGCCGCAGGACCGGCTCGGCCTCGTCACCGGTGCCGAGCACGAGTCGCAGGTCGAGGGCTCGGGTGCCGGCTTGACGCACAGCGCGGTCGAGGATGGCCGGCCAGTCCACGACCGCCGGGTCGATCTCGACGAGGAGCTCGGTGATCGCGTCGGGGACCGTCGCGCCCGACCGTCCGCCGTCGGGGTCGCTCGACACCGAGGTCGAGATCGTGGGGACGAGGCTGTCGAGCAGCGCACCGACCCGTGCTTCGACCGGCTCGGAGGCCGGACGCTCGAGGTCCGTCTCGGACAGGACGGTCACGGCGAGCGGCGTGGCCAGCGGGGCGGCGGGTTCGACACCGTCGGCGCGCGCACAGGAGAGCTCGACGGACTGCTCCACGACGTCGCCGACCGCCAGCGCGACCGGGAACGGCAGCGAGAGCGGCGTCGAATAGGTCTTGAACGAGGCGTCGGTCCAGTTCCGCTGGTCCTCCATCTCGAAGACGTCACCGGCGAAGCGGGCGGTGGTCGTGATGCGGTCGCCGGTCCAGGTGAGGGACTCGATGCGGATCGCCGGCTGGTGCGGCGCGATGTGCTCCGGCAGGCGGGTCGTCGTCGTGGATCCCTCGGGGTGGCCGACGACGAGCTCGGTACCGGCGAGCGCCGGGGCCTGCAGCACGATGAGCCCGATGCGCGCACGTCGGAACGCCGCCGTCACCTCGGCCCGGACGGCCACCCGGAGGGTCGACGAGCCGAGGTCGACCGACAGCGACCAAGCGACCGTCTCGCCGTCGTCGCCGACCCTGCCGCGCAGCTGCAGGCCGCTGGTCGTCTGGTCGACGGCGTCCACGACGACGGGCAACGTCTTCCAGTCCTGGTCGCGGACGACGAAGCGGATGCTGCGCAGCACCGTCTCGCCGTCGAAGGCGATGTCGTCGAGGTCCGAGCCGCGGAGCGACAGCGACCAGGGCCCGCGCGACACGGCACTGGCGGCGCGTTCCTGCTCGAGGAGCAGGTCCGGTGCGACGCGGAAGGTGGTTCCGAAGCGCGAGGTCATCGTCGGCTCAGAGGCTCGTCATGCCGCCGTCGACCCGGAAGGTCGCTCCGGTGGCGAAACTCGACTCGTCGCTCGCGAGGTAGACCATGATGCCCTCGACGTCTTCGGCCCGGCCGGGTCGACCGAGCGGGATGCGTCCGACGATCGCGGCGCGCGACTCCGGGTCGTCCGAGATCGCGGTGACGAGCGGGGTCTCCGTGTAGCCGGGGACGACGGTGTTCACGCGGATGCCCTGGTCGGCGTAGGCCGCGGCGACGGTCCGCCCGAGGCCGTGGATGCCGGCCTTCGTGGAGCTGTAGGCGGTGAAGTCGGCGCCCTCGCCGTTGAGCCCGGTCGGGCTGCCGGTGAGGATGATCGAGCCGCCCTTGCCGAGCATCGCCCGGACGGCGTGCTTGGTGGTGAGGAAGGTGCCCGTGAGGTTGATGTCGACGGTGCGCCGCCACACCTCGAGGTCGAGGTCGGCGATCTTCGCGTCCTGACCGAAGAGCTGCACGCCGGCGTTGGCGACGACGACGTCCGGTGTCTTGCCCGTCGCGTCCATCACGGCGAAGGCGGCTTCGACACTCGCCTCGTCGGCGATGTCGAGCCGCACGGCCATGGCCGACGGGAAGGGTGCGGCGGCCTCCCGCGCGGCCTGGATGTCGCGGTCTGAGAAGATCACGACGGCGTCCTCGCGCGCGAAGCGTTCGGCGACCGAACGGCCGATCCCCGATCCGGCGCCCGTCACGAGCGCGGTCTTTCCTGC
This sequence comes from Plantibacter sp. Leaf314, assembly GCF_001423185.1. Taxonomy (NCBI): domain Bacteria; kingdom Bacillati; phylum Actinomycetota; class Actinomycetes; order Micrococcales; family Microbacteriaceae; genus Plantibacter; species Plantibacter sp. Leaf314. Next base: position 2,132,613 of record NZ_LMOB01000001.1, read on the forward strand.
AAGTCGTCCAGTCATCGTCGCCTGTCTCTCGTGCGGTGCTGCGGGGGTGGAGTCTCGGGTGTCGCAGTGGGTGTCAGAGGTGGTGTGTCGGGTCGTCTGCAGCCTATCCGGCACAACCGGTTGACCGCATGTGACGTTCGCAATTCAGGAGCGCCGCGGCGCGCCGACCCGGATCGGGGGTGGAGCGGGCCGACGCGCCGGGCACGTCCTGAATTGCGAACAGCTGGAGCCGCGGCCTAGCGCTCGATCTTGTCGAGGTGCAGCATGGCGGCGAGGTTCTTGTCGAGCTCGTCGTCCTGGAAGACCTTCTTCCAGTCGTCCTTGATGATGGCGCTGCGACCGTAGTCCATCGCGATGAGGCACGCGTCGGAGAACGGGTTGTCGCCCTTGAGCGAGTTCGCGAGCGCGACCTGCGTGTGGCCGAGGAGGATCGCACGAGCGGCCGGCTCCGGCACGCCCATGGTGTTGACGGCCTCGTCGAGCGACTCCTTGAGCAGCGCGCCGATCATGCAGGCGATGGTCTCGACGAGGGTCGGCTCGAGCTGCGCGAGCTGCTTGACCGTGACCCAGTGGACCTCGCCGACGGGGGCGAAGATCGCCCGGACGACGGCCTCGACCTGCGCCTGCTTGGCGGCGTCGTCGGACTCGATCGCCGCGATGGCGTCCTGCAGGGCCGCGATGCCACCGAAGGTGTCCGCGTATTCTTCGGGCGTGTGGCGCTCGACGAAGACCGAGGGGTGGCAGGGGTGCGTGACGGCCTGGATGACGTCGTCACGACGGGTGAGCAGCCCCGCGTAGGCGGCGGCCGGGTCGAGCGTGAGGAGCACGGCGCCCGACTTCATGAGTGGGACGACGCCGGCGGACACGGCCTTGAGGGCCAGGTCGGGGACGGCGAGGATGACGACGTCGGCGTCGGTGACGGCCGCATCGGTCTCGGTGAGCTCGCGACCGGCTTCGGTCACGCGCTCCTGGCCGGCGGGCGAGACCTCGCTGTAGAAGACGGTGTGGCTGGTCTTCACGAGGTTGTTGGAGACGCGCATGCCCATCTTGCCGCCGGCGCCGATGACGGCGATGGTGAGCTGGTCCGCGACGGTGGTGGTGTCGGTCATGATCTTCCTTCTCTCAGGTACTGCAGGTTGTGTGCGGTCCACGTGCGCTCGAGCTCGATGGTCTCCGTGATGGAGTCGCCGAGCGGGAGCCAGTGTTCGATGATCTGGTTGACACCGCGTTCGTCCGGACGGACGGCGGCGGTGAGGGCGGGGTAGTCGAGCAGGCCGGTCCCGAGCGGCGCACCCTCGAGGGTGAACCCGACCCAGCCGCCCCGACGGGTGAACGCGAAGTCCTTCACGTGGATGTTGCGCACGTGCGGGGCGGTGCGGGCGATGACGTCGCTCGGGTGTTCGAGTCGTGCGACGGTGTTGGCCGGGTCGAGGCAGATCCCGAGGTTCGGGTGGTCGACGGCGGTCACGAGGTCGACGAGCTCCTGCGACGACAACTGCTCGTAGGTCTCGAGCGCGATGGTCACGCCGGCGGCATCGAACGCCGGGAGCACCTGGCGGAGGCGCTCGACGGCTTCGGCATGGGTCGGACGGTCGTCCCCCGAGGTGACCATGCTGCGCAGAAGCGTCGCACCGAGCAGCCGGGCGATCTCGAGGAACCGTTCGAGGTGCGCGACCGCGATCCCCTTGGTGCCGAGTTCGAGCACCACCCCGAGCGAGCGGGCGACCTCGGCGACCTGACGGAGTTCGTCGTCGGACATGGTCTCGATGCGGGCGTCGTCGCAGATCTGGAAGAGCCCCACGCCGGCCTCGGCCGTGCGCTCGATCATGCCGATGACGCTCAGGCGCTCGGGGGCGAGTTCCGAGCCCTCCCAGAAGAAGGTGTACGTGCCGAAGCCGATCATGCTGTCCCCGGTCCCTGAGCTTGTCGAAGGGTGCCATCCTGAGCCTGTCGAAGGGCCTCGTCGAGCACGGCTTCGAGCGCCGCGACGTCGTGGGCGAAGCGTCCGAGGAACACGCCGTCGACGTCGTCGCCGAGTGCGGTGAGCAGGCCCGGTCCGGCGCTGCCGCCGTAGATCACCGAACTGCCCGCGCGGTCACCGCGACCGGCCATCGCCGTCCGGAGGATCGCACCCACGGCTCGGACGTACGCGGGCTCCGCCGGTTCCGCCGCGCCGATCGCCCACACGGGCTCGTACGCCACGATGACCGGGCCGGCGACGGCGTCCGCGAGCGCGGAGTCGAGCTGACGCAGGCACTCCGCCGCGGCGTCCTCGGGCGCCATCCGCTCCCGCTCACCGATGCAGAGCACGGGCGAGATGCCGTTGCGGAGGGCGGCTGCGGTCTTCTCGGCGACGACCTCGTCGGTCTCGCCGAAGAGCGACCGGCGCTCCGCGTGGCCGACCTCGACCACGGTCACACCGACCTCGGCGAGCTCCGGCCCGCCGACCTCACCCGTGAAGGCGCCGCGGTCGGCGCTTGCGAGGTCCTGTGCGCCGACGAGGACACCCGTCCCCGCCAGCGCCGCCACCGAGGCCGCGATCGAGACGTAGCCGGGGATGACGAACAACCGCACCCGACCGTCGACGACGGCCTCGTGCCGACGGGCGAGAGCGCCCACCTGCTCGATCCAGTCGAGGGTCTGCGCGTGGCCGAAGTACATCTTCAGGCTCACACCGACCACGCGGGGCGCGGTCGACGTGCTCGCGGTCGACGGGGAGGCGGTCATCAGCAGGAGCCCGTCGCCTCGTACTCGCCGATGACGGCGACCTTCTCGGCGCTCGCGCTGGACTCGTCGAAGCGGTAGGTCAGCCACTCGCGCACGAGGCGGCGGGCGAGCTCGATGCCGATGACGCGCTGGCCCATGGTGAGCACCTGGGCGTTGTTGCTCAGCACGCCGCGCTCGACGGAGAAGCTGTCGTGGGCGGTGACGGCACGGATGCCGGGCACCTTGTTGGCGGCGATGGCGACGCCGAGGCCGGTGCCGCAGAAGAGCAGCGCACGGTCGGCCTGCCCGGAAGCGACGAGCTCGGCGGCGGCGATGGCCACGCGCGGGTAGGCGGTGTGGCCGTCGGCGTCGACCCCCACGTCGACGAGCGAGGCGACGCCGTCGTGCTGTTCGAGGTCGCGCTTGACGATCTCCTTGTAGTCGAACCCGGCGTCATCCGAGCCGATGACGATGCGCAACTGGTCGGTCATGCGGGTACTCCTTCTGCGGTGGTGCTGGTGGATGCGGCGGACCCCAGGACGGGGACGATCGCCTGGACGATGAGGCCGAACGAGTATGCACCCGCATCGACGGTGCCGAGGCTCTTCTCGGCGTGCGGACGGGCGCGGCCCATCTTCGGCAGGAGGTCGGCGGTCTCCGCGGCGGCCGTGGAGGCGGCTGCGGCAGCGGTCGTCCACGCGGTGAGGAGGTCGGCCCCGTCGGCGATCGAGGCGCTGAGCGTCGTCGTGAAGGGGACGAGGGCGTCGACCATCGTCTTCTGCCCGACCTCGGCCTTGCCGAACGACATGATGCCGTCGACGGCGGCCTGCACGCCGGCCGCGACGTCGCTGCGGGAGGGAGCGGTCTCGTCGCCGAGCGAGGTGCCGACCGAGCGGAGCGCGAGGCCCCAGAGGGCTCCCGAGGTGCCGCCGGCGCGGTCCGCCCAGGCGTCGCCAGCGAGGTGGAGGACGGTGCGGGCACCGGCTCCGGCGTCGGCGGCCGCGTGGGCCGCGGCGACGGCTGCGCGGGCTCCCCGCTGCATGCCGATGCCGTGGTCGCCGTCACCGGCCACCGCGTCGATCCGGCCGAGTTCCTCGACGTTCGTGTCGATCACCTCGACGAGGGCGTCGAGGGCGGCGACGACGGTCGTGGCGGCTTCGCGTGAGGCCGGGGTCGACGCCGGGATCGCTGCGGCGACCTCGGCGACGAGCTCGGAGGGGTCGAGCTGCTCGGCCGCTGCGACGACGCCCTTGCGGTAGGCGGGGGTGTCCGCGCCGGCCGCCCAGAAGCCCTCGAGCTCCTCGTCCAACCAGAACAGGGTGAGGGAGACGCCCGCCATGTCGAAGCTCGTCACGAGTTCGCCGACCTCGGGGTCGACGATCTCGATGCCCGCGGCCTCCAGCTGCGTGGCGACCGCACGGTAGACGACGAACAGCTCCTCGTACTTCACGGAACCGAGTCCGTTGAGGATGACGCCGACGCGCGCGCCTGCGGCCTCGGTCACACCCTCGGGCAGTTCCGCGAGGAGGGAGGACACGAGCAGCGTCGCAAGGCCGTCGGCCGTCGGCACATCGGTCTCGTCGATGCCGGGCTCGCCGTGGATGCCCATCCCGACCGCCATGCGGCCCTCGGGCACGGAGAAGAGCGGCTCGGTCGCGCCCGGCAAGGTGCAGCCGCTGAAGGCGACGCCGAAGGACCGGGTGCGCTCGTTCGCGTGGGTGGCGACGCGGACGACCTCGTCGAGGTCGTAGCCGGCCTCGGCCGCGGCGGCAGCCGACTTGAACACGGTGAGGTCGCCGGCGATCCCGCGACGCTTGTGCTGCTCGGTGAGCGGCGCGCTCGAGATGTCGTCGGTGACGGCGACGCTGCGGGTGGGGATCCCCGCCGCGTTCAGGGCGTCCTGCGCCTGGGTGAAGTGGAGGACGTCGCCGGCGTAGTTGCCGTAGCTGAGCAGCACGCCGCCGCCGCGTTCGGCGGCCTTCGCCACCGACTCCACCTGGTGCGCGGACGGCGAGGCGAACAGGTTGCCCATCGCCGCACCGTGCGCGAGCCCCTGGCCGACGATGCCACCGAAGGCCGGGTAGTGCCCGGAGCCGCCGCCGATGACGACCGCGACGGTGCCCTCGGGGGTGCGGGTGCTCCGCACGACCCCGCCGGTCACGCGCCGGACCTGGTGACGGTTCGCCGCGACGAAGCCGTCGATCATCTCGTCGGCGAAGTCTGCCGGGTCGTTGAAGAGGCGGGTCATCGGGTCTGACCGGTCAGGTCGTCGTGCGAGACCCGCAGCTCCTTCGAGCTGCGCTGCTTCGACAGGATCACCATGAGGGTCGCGGAGATCATCATGAAGCCGCCGACGATGAACATCGGGACGACGTACTGCGGGGTGTCGCCGACCTTCGTGAGGTCCGCGACGGCACCGGTGATGTACGGCGCGGAGAAGCCGGCGAGGTTGCCGACGGTGTTGATGAGCGCGATACCGGCGGCGGCTGCGGCACCCGTCAGGAACTGCGTGGGCAGCGTCCAGAAGTTGGGCAGCGCGGCGAAGATCGCCATGGCGGTGACCGCGATGATCGCGATCGTGAGGGCGGGCGAGTTCGCGAAGAGGGCGAGCGGGATGCTCACGGCACCGACGATCGCGGGGATCACGATGTGCCAGGTCTTCAGTCCGCGTCGCGTCGCGTCACGCGACCAGAAGTACAGGGCGATGGCGGCCGGCACGTACGGGATCGCCGTGATGAGGCCCTTCTGCATGACATTGAACTCGACGCCGAAGCTCGCCTGGAAGCCCTCGATGATCGTGGGGAGGAAGAAGCCGAGCGCGTAGAGGCCGTAGATGAAGCCGAAATAGATGAAGGCGAGCATCCAGACGCGGCCGCTCGTGAAGGCGTGCTTGAGGCTGACGTGGCCCTGCTTCTGCTCCGTGGTCGCCTTCTCGTGGGCGAGGGCCGCCGTGAGCCAGACCTGCTCCTCGGTGGTCAGCCACTTGGCGTCCGCGGGGCGGTCCTTCAGGTAGAACCAGGCGATGACACCGATCAGGATGGCGGGGAGACCGACGCCGAGGAACATGAACCGCCAGCCCTCGAGGCCGAAGAACACCCCGTGCTGGCCGATGAGCCACCCGGCGAGCGGTGCGCCGATGACGGTGGTGAGCGGCTGCGCCAGGTAGAAGAGCGCGAGGATCTTGCTGCGGTGCTTGGCCGGGACCCAGAGGCTCAGGAAGAGGATGGCACCCGGGAAGAAGCCTGCCTCGGCGACACCGAGCACGAAGCGCAGGATGGCGAGCTGCTCGAAGTTGGCGACCCAGGTGAACAGGACCGCGACGATGCCCCAGGTGACCATGATGCGCGCGAGCCAGCGGCGGGCACCGAACTTGTTGAGCGCGAGGTTGCTCGGCACCTCCAAGAGGATGTAGCCGATGAAGAACACGCCGGATGCGAAGCCGAACTGGGCGGCGGAGAGCGCGAGGTCGTCGTTCATGCCGTTGGGGGCGGCGAAGCCGATCGCGGTGCGGTCCAGGTAGTTGATGAAGAACATCAGCGCCACGAACGGCACGAGGCGGATCGAGACCTTCCGGATCGCTGATCGCTCGACAGCCGGATTGGCCGCGGGGGCGGTGGTGTCCACTATGACTCCTCGTCTGGGCGGCATCGATGCCGCGGGCAGGGCGTGGTCCGGTCCGGACCGGAATGAACGATACATCAACCGGTTGACCAATTCAACAGCTGGTCGATAACGCGGGACCCACGGAACGCCCTTCGACAGGCTCAGCGACCGAGGTGGTCCCGGCACCCTCCCGGTCCCTGAGCTTGTCGAAGGGCCGCGATACAGTGAACCCATGCCTGCGTTCCCGGATCGGCCGACCGACGACATCTCGTCCAGCCTCGGTCCCGTCGCCGTCGGATCCGCGGTCTCGGCCGTCGCGAAACGGCTCCTCGACCACTTCACGAGCGGCGACATCGCGCCGGGAACCCGCCTTCCTCCGGAGCGTCAGCTCGCCGCGTCGCTGGGCATCGGACGTTCAGCCGTGCGGGAGGCGCTCGCGGCCCTCGAGATCCTCGGCGTCGTCGACGTCCGCCCCGGGAGCGGCACCTACCTGCGCGGCAGCGTGTCCGAGCTCCTCCCCGAGACCCTCAGCTGGGGCCTCATGCTCGGTGAGCCACGCACCCGCGAACTCATCGAGGTGCGTGGGCAGCTCGAGGTGTTCGCCGCTGGGCTCGCCGCGACCCGCATGGACGACATGGCCCGCAACCGGCTGCGCAACCACCTCACCGCCATGCGCGAGGCCGGCGCGAACCGCACGAGGTTCATCGAGGCCGACCTCAAGTTCCACCTCGAACTCGCCGCCGCCACCGGGAACCGCGTGCTGTCGGACCTCCTGCAGAGCATCCGCTCGCTCCTCCGCATCTGGGTGGAGCGCGGCATCCACGAGGACGTCGACGCGCAGCTCGCCTTCGAGGAGCACGAGGCCGTCTACGAGGCGATCATGTCGGGCGACCCGGCCGCCGCGACGGCCGCGATGCAACACCACATGGACACTGCGACCGAGCGCCTGAACCGCACCCTCACGGCGTAGCGCTTCGACCGGCCTGGTGACCGGAGCCCTGCCCGAGGCCGCCCTTCGACAAGCTCAGGGACCGGACTGGGCGGTCAGGCGCGGATCGCCTCCACGACCGCGGTGACGGCGGCGTCCACCGCGGCCGCACGCCCCGCCGCGTCCTCACGCTCGGAGTCGTGCACGAAGGCAGTCACGCCGCGGCGGGCACCGCAGAAGTCGACGATGCCGTGCTCGAGCTGCGTCCGCATCGCCTGCTCGTAGCCGTGGCGGTCGTAGACGCCCGCGTCGTCGCCGGCGACGGGCAGGAGGTGGATCCGCAGCCGGTCGAGCTTGCGGACGATCCCGCCCTCGGCATCGAGCCCGAACGCCCAACCGTTGACGAACACGCGATCGAACCACCCTTTGAGGAGGGCGGGCGTCGACCACCAGTACACCGGGAAGACGAGCACGAGGTCGGTGGCGCGGTCGAGCCGCTCCTGCTCGGCGGCCACGTCGGGGGTGTAGTCCCCGCCCACCCGGTACGTGTGCCGGTCGGCGAGCGTGTACCGCGGGTCGAAGCCCTCCGCAGCCAGATCCGCGAGCTCGACGTCGGCCGGGGCGGAGGTCGATCGCAGCACGGTCGCGAGCCGCTGGGCGAGGTGGTGGGTGAGCGAGTCGGGGTCTGGGTGGGTGGTCACGATGAGGGTGGGCACCCTCCATCTTCGCGTGCACGGGGAGCGTGCACTGCCGAAGCCACCATCCTGCGGATGACGGCCGTCCATCCGACGACTGATGCCGTGGGCCGTCCGCTCGCCCTACTGTTGTCGGAATGAGCGGATGGACCTGGCAGGCGTGGATCGGACTCGTCGGCGGCACGGCGATCTTCTTCGCCGTGCTCGGACCCATCCTGCTCGTGCAGGTCCGCCGATACGGTCAGATGTCCCTCCCGCGCGTGCTCGGCGCCGCCGGTGTGAGCATCTACGCAGCATCTACGCCGTCGCCCTCGTCGCCTACACGCTGCTCCCGCTGCCCGACGAACGTGCGAACTGCGCCACCGCCCACGGGGCACTCGAGCTCGTCCCCGGGCATTCGATCGGCGACATCGCGCGGGAGACCGCCGGCTTCTCCGTCCTCAGCACGCTCACCAGCCACGCGTTCCTCCAGGTCGTCCTGAACGTCGTCCTGTTCATCCCGTTCGGCGCCATCGCCCGTCGGTACTGGAACCGCGGCCTCGGCGTCTCGATCCTCCTCGGCGCGCTCGCCTCCCTGCTCATCGAGTCCACGCAGTACACCGGCATCTGGGGGCTGTACGAGTGCGCCTACCGGGTGGCCGACGTCGACGACGTCATCACGAACACCATGGGCGCGGCGATCGGTGCCCTCATCGCCCCGATGGTGCTGGGCTGGATGCCGAGCGCCCGGGCACTGCGGGCGACCCGCGACCGTGCGCGCCCGGTGACCGTCTGGCGCCGGTGGTTCGGCATGGTCCTCGACGCGGTCGCCGTGAACCTGTCGATCACGGTGCTGTCGCTGGTGTTCGTCGTCCCGCGCGTGCTGCTCACGGGCGCGACCGGGACCGCGAACGACCCGACGCTCGCGGAGGTACTCAGCATCGGTGCGGGCACGGTCGTCCTCGTGATCGTCCTCCCGGCGCTCATCGGTGGCGGCGCCTCGATCGGCCAGCGACTCGTCTGGCTGACGCCCGAGTGGCCCGACGGCCGCGGGTCGGCCCTCCGCCGCCTCTACCGCGGGTCCATCGTCGCCCTGCCGTACATCGCCATCACGACCGCGGCGCAGACACCCGATGCCACCAGCGGCCTCGCGCAGACGATCGTCGGCGTCGTCGGCCTCCTGAGCGCGATCATCGTGACGGTCGCCGTCGTCTCGGTGCCGTTCACCCGGACCCGACGAGGGGTCTCCTACGCGTCGGTCGGCGCGGAACTGCGCGACGCGCGGGCACCCCGGCCGTAGTCCGGCGGCAGGAGATCGGCGCCGGAGCAGGACCCGCGCGCCCGAACCCTCCTGCCCCCGGGCAGATCTCCTGCTGCCTACAGCTCGGAGCCGAGGAGCCCCGAGAGGAACGCGTGCAGTTCGTCCGCCATGTCGACCGACTCCGGCGCGAGCAGCCACTGCACCTGGAGACCGTCCATGAGGGCGAGCGTCATGAAGGCGGCACTCGTCACGGGGAACCCCGCACGGACCCGACCGGCGGAGACGAGCAGGCCGAAGGTCCGCTCTAGTCGCCCGCGGGTGCTCTCATAGCGGTCGACGAAGTAGTCGTGGGCCGGGTGGTCGGGCGAGGTGGCCTCGGCCGAGAGGGTGCAGTAGAGCGCGACCACGCCGGGCACGGAGGCGTTGTACCGGGCGAGTGCGACCAACCCCCGGAGCGTCTCGATCGGGTCGTCGCCGTCCATCGGCACGAGGGTGGCCGAGAGGTCGTCGCGGTGCGAGAGCACGGCGGCGAGCAGCGCGCTCTTGTTCGGGAAGTGGTGCAGCAGCCCGGCCTCGCTCATGCCCACCTGCGCGGCCACTTCGCGCAGTGAACCCGCGCGGTAACCCCCGTTGGCGAACACCGCGAGCGCGGCGTCGAGGATCGCGACGCGCTTCATCCCCGTTTTGGCATATGCACCGCGTGGCTTCCCCTGCGGCTTGTTCCCGGTCTTGGCCGATGTCATCGGACGACCTCCCCCTTCGGACGGCTTCACGATAGCGCGTTCGTCGTCGAACACCCGCGGCCTGGTCGTGATCCAACTGTGACATGGGCGAAAACAAAAAGCTAGTGACCACTTGGGTTTCGTGCTACCGTCCTCAATCACCAGCGATCCGATGAGGGATTGCTCACAGCGATAGGACAAAGATGTTCCGATGGAAGACGACCGCAGCCGTCGCGGTCACCGCCGCTGCACTCGTGCTCACCGGATGCTCCGGTAGCCCCTCCGGCTCCGACGGCGGCTCCGGTGGCACCCTGATCATTGGTGCGATCACTCCCCCCACCACCTTCGACCCCGCCGGCTCAGAGTGGGGCAACCGCTCGCCCTTCTACCAGGCCGTCTTCGACACGCTGCTCGTCGCCACCGCCGACGGCGAGATCGCCCCCTCCCTCGCGACTTCCTACGAGTACAACGAGGACAACACCGTCCTGACGCTCAAGATCCGCGACGACGTCACCTTCACCGACGACTCGAAGCTCACCGCCGACGTCGTCAAGCAGAACCTCGAACGCTTCAAGACCGGCACCTCCCCCGACGCCGGCTACTTCGCGGGCGTCGCCTCCGTCGAGGCCCCCGACGAGACCACCGTCGTCATCACGCTGAGCGCACCCGACCCGGCCATGCTCAACTACCTCACCCGTGACCCGGGCCTCGTCGCCAGCGCCGAGTCGTTCGACAGCCCGGACCTCGCGACCAACCCGGTCGGCTCCGGCCCGTACGTCCTCGACACCGCGGCCACCGTCACCGGAACGAGCTACTCGTACACCGCGAACCCCGACTACTGGAACAAGGACTGGCAGCACTACGACAAGCTGACCATCAACGTCCTCCAGGACGCGACCGCCGGCCTCAACGCCGTCAAGTCCGGCGAGGTCAACGGCATCAAGCTCGCCAACAACGACAACCTCGCCGAGGTGGAGGGCGCCGGCTGGACCGTCAACGCCAACGAGCTCGACTTCCAGGGCATGCTCCTCCTCGACCGCGCCGGCACCATGAACCCGGCCATCGCCGACGTCCGCGTCCGCCAGGCCATCAACTACGCGTTCGACCGCCCGGCACTGCTCAAGGCGCTGCAGAACGACAACGGCACCGTCACCGGGCAGGTCTTCCCTGAGAACTCCCCCGCCTACGACAAGGCGCTCGACGACCGCTACGGCTACGACCCCGAGAAGGCCAAGGAGCTCCTCGCCGAAGCCGGCTACGCCGACGGCCTGACGCTCTCCATGCCGTCCTCCGCCGTGCTGGGTGCCACCACCTACACGCTCATCTCGCAGCAGCTCGCCGACGTCGGCATCACCGCCGAGTACACGGACCCGGGCAACAACTTCATCGCCGACCTCCTGGCGCCGAAGTTCCCCGTGTCGTTCATGGCACTCGAGCAGAACCCCGACTGGCAGCTCATCCAGTTCATGATCGCCCCGAACGCGGTGTTCAACCCGTTCAAGTACTCCGACCCGAAGGTCGACGAGTACATCAAGCAGATCCAGTACGGCGACGAGGCGACGCAGGGCACGGTCGCGAAGGAGCTCAACGCGTACATCGTCGAGCAGGCCTGGTTCGCACCCTTCTACCGGGTGCAGGGCAGCTTCGCCACCGACGCGAACACGACGGTGAAGATGATCCCGACGAACGCGTACCCGTCGATCTACGACATCCAGCCGAAGTAGTCCGCTGGCTCTGAGCCTGTCGAGGGGTGCCCTTCGACAGGCTCAGGGACCGGGACCTGGTCAGGGACCGGGACCCCGGCCGCACCTCGGCCCCACCATCTCCTCGCTCACCCACTTCCTGGAGTGACCCATGCTCGGATTCATCCTCAGACGCCTGGTTTCCGGTGTCGTCCTCATCTTCGTGATCTCCGTGATCGCGTACTCCCTCCTCTACCTCGGCGGCGGTGACATCGCCCGCCGCATCCTCGGCCAGAGCGCGACCGCCGAGACCGTCGCGAAGAAGTCCGCGGAGCTCGGCCTCGACCGCCCGCTCCCCGTGCAGTACGTCGACTGGCTCACCTCGGCCTTCCAGGGCGACCTCGGACGGTCCTGGTTCACCGGTCAGCTCGTCTCCACCGGTGTCTCCGGTCGCCTCGCGGTGACGCTCTCCATCGTCCTCGGCGCGACCATCATCGCCGCGATCGTCTCGGTCATCCTCGGCGTCCTCGCCGCCCGACGCGGTGGATGGATCGACAACGTCGTCCAGTTCATCTCCGTCATCGGGTTCGCGATCCCCAGCTTCCTCATCGCCCTCGTGCTCGTCATCACCTTCGCGATCAACCTGCGCCTGTTCAAGGCGACCGGGTACATCCCGATCACCACCTCCTTCTCGGGATGGGTGGCCTCCGTGACGCTGCCGATCATCGCGCTCGCCATCGGCGCCATCGCCACCGTGTCGCAGCAGGTGCGCGGCTCGGTCGTCGACGCGATGTCGAAGGACTACGTGCGCACCCTCCGCAGCCGCGGCCTCGGCACCAACCGCGTGATCTACAAGCACGTGCTCCGGAACGCCGGCGGCCCGGCCCTCGCCGTCCTCGCCGTGCAGTTCATCGGCCTCCTCGGCGGCGCCGTCATCATCGAGCAGATCTTCGCCCTCCCCGGCATCGGTCAGCTCGCCGTGCAGGCGACGACCTCCGGCGACATCCCCATCGTGATGGGCGTCGTCATCGCGACGGCGATCATCGTCGTCGTCGTCAACCTGCTCATCGACCTCGCGCAGGCTGCGCTCAACCCGAAGGTGCGACTGTCATGACCGCCATCGAAACCCCGCTGACCGTCCCGACCCCGCAGGTCCGCGTCAACCTCCTGCGCCGGCTCCTCAAGCGCCCGATCGGCGCCGCGTCGCTCGTGTTCCTCGCGATCGTCGGCGTGATCGCGATCTTCGGGCCGCTCATCGCCCCGCAGGACCCGAACCTCGCCTCGCTGCAGCTCGTGCTCGCACCGCCGAGCGCAGACCACCTCCTCGGAGCGGACAGCGCCGGACGCGACGTGCTCTCCCGGCTGCTCGCGGCCACCCAGATCAGCGTCGCCGCGGCGCTCCTCGCCCTCGTCGTCGCGATCGTCATCGGTGTCGTCGCCGGCCTGATCGCCGGGTACTACCAGGGCTGGTTCGACTCGGTGTCGTCCTGGTTCACCGGCCTCATCATGGCGCTGCCCGGCATCGTCGTCCTCCTCGCCGCCCGCGCCGTCCTCGGCCCGTCGGTGTGGATCTCGATGGCGATCTTCGGCATCCTGCTCTCGCCCTCGTACTTCCGGCTCGTGTACGCGGCGGTCACGGCGGTGCGGTCCGAGCTGTACGTCGACGCCGCCCGGGTCTCCGGCCTCAGCGACCCGCGCATCATCGGCAAGCACATCCTGTCGGTCGTACGCGCACCGATCATCATCCAGTCGGCGATCATCGCCGGCATCGCGATCGCCATCCAGTCCGGTCTCGAGTTCCTCGGGCTCGGCGACCTGTCGGTCCCCACCTGGGGTTCGATGCTGAACGACGGGTTCACGAACATCTACAAGGCACCGATCCTCATGGTGTGGCCGTCGCTCGCGATCGCCCTCACCTGCATCGCGCTCACCCTGCTCGCCAACGCGATGCGCGACGAGCTGGAGCGCACCGTGAGCGTCCGTCGCCGCCGGCGCAAGATCGTGACGACCTCGAAGACCGGCTCGAACACGATCGTCACCCAGTCGATCAGCACGTCGGGGATCTCGGAGGACGAGATCGTCGGGGTGCCGCCCATCCGTCACGACGACGACGCCCGCGCCGCCGTCCGTGCCGAGGAGCTCGTCCTCAGCGTCCGCGACCTCCGCGTCGGCTACGACCAGGAGGGCGGCCGGATCACCGAGGTCGTCCACGGCGTCGACCTCGACATCCGACGCGGCGAGGTCCACGGCCTCATCGGCGAGTCCGGCTCGGGCAAGACCCAGACCGCGTGGGGTGTCCTCGGACTCCTGCCCCGCGGCGGCCGGGTCACCGACGGCACGATCCGCTACGAGGGCACGCGCCTCGACACCCTCGGCGAGCGCGAATACACGGCCATCCGCGGCAAGCGCATCGGCTACATCCCGCAGGAGCCGATGTCGAACCTCGACCCGGCGTTCACGATCGGCAGCCAGCTGGTCGAACCGCTCCGGGTCGCCCTCGGCCTGAGCAAGAAGGACGCGACGGACAAGGCCCTCGCCCTCCTCGAGCGGGTCGGCATCCCCAACCCGAAGCGCACCTTCGCCGCGTACCCGCACGAAGTGTCCGGCGGTATGGCCCAGCGCGTCCTCATCGCGGGCGCCGTGTCGACCGACCCGGACATCATCATCGCCGACGAGCCCACTACGGCGCTCGACGTGACGGTGCAGGCCGAGGTGCTCGACCTGCTGCGCGACCTGCAGGCGGAGCGGCACATGGCGATGCTCCTCGTGACGCACAACTTCGGGGTCGTCGCCGACCTCTGCGACCGGGTCTCGGTCATGCAGAACGGCCTCATCGTGGAGACCGGGCCCGTGCGCTCGATCTTCAACGACGCCCAGCACCCGTACACCCAGTCGCTGCTCGGCGCGATCCTCGACGAGGGTCCCGCCCGACCGGCGCTCGCGACGAACCTGACAGGAGAGACCCGATGACGACGTCACTGCTCGAGGTGAAGGACCTCGAAGTCGAATACCCGGGCAAGGGGCTCCGCGCCCAGTCCTTCAAAGCCCTGAAGGGGGTCTCGATCGACATCCGGCCCGGTGAGACCGTCGGCCTCGTCGGCGAGTCCGGCTCGGGCAAGACCACCCTGGGTCGTGCCGTGCTGGGCCTCGCCCCGGTGACGGGTGGCAGCATCCGCTACCGCGACCGCGAGATCGGTCACCTGAAGCGCAAGGAGCGCCGGGCGTTGAGCTCGGAGATCCAGGTGGTGTTCCAGGACCCGTACTCCTCGCTGAACCCTTCGCTGACGATCGAGCAGATCCTCACCGAGCCGCTCACCGTGCGTGGGGTCTCCGGAGCGGACGCCCGCAAGCGCGTCGGCACGCTGCTCGACCAGGTGCAGCTGCCGACCGGCGCCGCGTCGCGCCTGCCGCGGGAGTTCTCCGGTGGGCAGCGGCAGCGCATCGCGATCGCCCGTGCGCTGGCGCTCGACCCGAAGCTCATCGTCTGCGACGAGCCGGTGTCGGCACTCGACCTGTCGACGCAGGCCCGCGTGCTCGACCTGTTCATCGACATCCAGGAGCAGACGGGCGTCGCCTACCTCTTCATCTCGCACGACCTCGCGGTCGTCCGGCACATCAGCCACCGGGTGGCCGTCATGTACCACGGCGAGATCGTGGAGTCCGGCGACGGCGACCAGGTGACCGCGCGTCCCGCCCACCCGTACACGCAGCGCCTGTTCATGGCCGCGCCGATTCCGGACCCCGACCGTCAGGAGGACCGCCGCGTCGAGCGTCGCCGCCTCATCGACGAGCAACGGGCCGCCGAGTCCGCCGCCTGATCCGTCCGGATCACCACGACCGCCCGGTCGGCCGGGGCCAGGAACCTGGCCGGCCGGGCGCACCACCGGTCCCTGAGACCCACCATCCGGTCCCTGAGACCCACATCCGGTCCCTGAGACCCACATCCGGTCCCTGAGACCCACATCCGGTCCCTGAGCTTGTCGAAGGGCCACCCCAGAACGGACCCACATCGCATGACCATCACCACTCCCCGGCACGCCGCCGCCACGAAGCCCGTCGACACCGCGGCGATCGACGCCCTCGTCGCCCGCCTCGACCTCGAGGAGAAGGTCGCGCTCGTCTCCGGTGCCGACTTCTGGACGACGGTGCCGCTCGAGAAGATCGGCCTGCGCGCCATGGTCCTGTCCGACGGGCCCGCCGGCGTCCGTGGGCCGGTCTGGGACGAGCGCTCGCCCTCGATCAACCTCCCGTCGGCCACCGCACTCGCGTCGTCCTGGGATCCGTCGTTCGCCTACCGCTACGGTGCGGTCGCTGCGGCAGAGGCCCGCCGAAAGGGCGTCGACGTCGTCCTCGGCCCGACCATCAACCTCCACCGCTCGCCCCTCGGCGGCCGCCACTTCGAGGCCTTCAGCGAGGACCCGGAGCTCACCGGCTCGCTCGCCGCCGCCTACGTCAGCGGGCTGCAGGACAACGGGGTCGCCGCGACCCCCAAGCACTACGTCGCGAACGACTCCGAGACCGACCGGTTCACGGTCGACGTGCGGGCGAGCGAGCGGGCCCTCCGCGAGCTCTACCTCGCGCCGTTCGAACGCACCGTCACCGAGGCCGGCACCTGGGCGATCATGAGCGCCTACAACTCCGTCGACGGCGTCACGATGAGCGAGAACGAGCTGCTCGAGACGCCGCTCAACTCGGAGTGGGGGTTCGACGGCGTCGTCGTCAGCGACTGGACCGGTGTGCGCAGCCTCGGGTCCGCGCCCGCCTCGCAGGACCTCGCCATGCCCGGCCCAGCCCCCGCCTGGAGCGACGCCCTCGTCGCCGCCGTACGGGACGGTCGGGTCGAGGAGGCCGCCGTCGATCGCAAGGTCGCCCGACTCCTGGCGCTGGCGGTGCGCGTCGGCGCGCTCGGCGAGGAGGCGCTCGCCCCGGCCCCGGTCGACGGCGTCGCCTTCTCCCGCGAGGCCGAGATCGAGGGCGTGGTGCTGCTCACCAACGACGGGACCCTGCCGCTCGAGGCAGCCTCCCTCAGCCGGGTCGCCGTCATCGGGCACAACGCCCGCGACTCCCGAACCCAGGGTGGCGGCAGCGCGACGGTGCTCCCCGAGCACACGGTCAGCCCGCTCGAGGGCCTCACGCTCGCCCTCCCCGACGCGACGATCGACTACGCCGTCGGGGCCATCGTGCAGGAGGGCGTCGCCGAACTGCCGCTCGACCGCCTCACCAACCCGCGCACCGGTCAGCCCGGACTGCTCGCCTCCTTCGTCGACGCGGACGGCTCCGAGCTCTTCGCCGAGGATCGCCGCTCCACCGCGCTCGTCTGGTTCGGCGGCGACGCCCCGATCGGCACGGCGGCGCAGCTCGTCCTCACGACCACGTACACGCCGGAGGCCTCCGAACAGCTCAAGCTCGGCTTCGCCACGGGCCTCCACGGCCGCCTCTTCGTCGACGGCGTCCTCCTCGTCGACGAGCAGCCCGTCATCGTGGGCAACGATCTCGGTGCTGCACTCCTCGCTCCGCCGTCGGCGACCGGTGCCTTCTCCGCGCAGGCCGAGGTGCCGGTCGAGATCCGGGCCGAGTTCGACCTCACCCCGAGTGAGAACGGCCTCGGGGCGATCAGCGTGACCGTCGGTCGCGCCCCCGACGACTCCGACCCCGACGCCCTCATCGCACAGGCCGTCGAGGCGGCCCGGACCGCGGACGTCGCGGTGGTCGTCGTCGGCACCAACGCGAAGGTCGAGTCCGAGGGCTGGGACCGCAGCGACCTCTCCCTGCCTGGCCGCCAGGACGAGCTCGTCCGCGCGGTCGCCGCGGTGAACCCGCGCACGGTCGTGGTCGTGAACTCCGGTGCCCCCGTCCTGCTCCCCTGGAGTGACGACGTCGCCGCCGTCGTCCTCGGGTGGTTCGGCGGCCAGGAGATGGGCAACGCCCTCGCCGACGTCCTCCTCGGTGTCGCGGAACCGGGAGGGCGCCTGAGCACGACCTGGGCCGCGTCGCTCGACGACGTCCCCGTGCTCGACGTCACGCCGGTGGACGGTGTGCTCCGCTACGAGGAGGGCATCCACATCGGATACCGGGCGTGGCTGCGTTCTGGCGCACAGCCCGCGTTCTGGTTCGGTCACGGCCTCGGGTACACGAGCTGGACCATCGACGAAGGCACCGTCTCCGGCGCGGTCGACGCCGGGACCGCCCGCCTCGCCGGCACCGCGACGAACACCGGCGAGCGCGCCGGCAAGCACGTCGTCCAGGTGTACGCGGAGCGCGCCGACTCCGCGGTCGACCGCCCCGTGCGCTGGCTGGTCGGATCCGCCGTGGTCCGCGCGGAGGCCGGCGAGACCGTCTCCTGGGAGGTCCCGTTGCCCGCGCGGGTGTTCGCCCACTGGGCCGACGGCTGGCAGGTCGAAGCCGGGGACGTCACGCTCCGTATCGGCTCCTCGGTGGTCGACCTCGTCCACGAGACGGTCGTCCCGATCGCCACGGGGACCGTCCGATGACGGCCGCGACGACCGGCGCGCGGATCGGGCGGCTGCGGGCGGAGGCCCGCGACGACAGCCCGGCGGTCGCGACGCCGACCCCGCGGCTGAGCTGGACGGTCGAGACGCCGGGCACCGACTGGGTGCAGGCCTGGGCCGAGCTGCGGGACGACACCGGCGCGACCGCCCGGTTGGAGGGTCGCGATTCGGTCCTCGTCGCCTGGCCGTTCGAGGCGCTGTCGCCGGACACGACCCGCACCCTCGAGGTCCGGGCCGGTTCGACGAGCGGGGAGGAGACCCCGTGGAGCGCACCGCTCACCGTCGAGGCCGCGTTCCTCGCGGACGGCGCCTGGGCCGCCGGCTTCATCGGGCTGGCCGCACCGGAACGGGCCGCGCAGCCGATGCGCGTCCGTCGGTCCTTCACCGTCGACCGACCCGTCCGTCGTGCCCGCCTGTACTGGACCGCACTCGGCGCGGCCGAGCCGCAGCTGAACGGCACCCTCGTCTCGGCCGACGTCCTCTCCCCCGGCTGGACCGCCTACGGTGACCGGCTCGTGCACGAGACGGTCGACGTCACCGCGCTCATCGAGCCGGGCGAGAACGTCGTCGCAGCGACCGTCGCGGGCGCCTGGTACACCGAACGGTACGGCTTCTTCCAGTTCGCGAAGCGCATCTACGGGGAGCAGCCGCTCGTCGCCGCCCAGCTGCAGCTCGACTACGCCGACGGCACCTCCGCGACCATCGTCACCGACGACAGCTGGTCCGCCGCGGACGGCGCCGACCTCGTCGACAGTGGGATCTACGCCGGTGAGGCGATCGACACGACGCTCGCCGAGCCCGGCTGGGCCACCACGGGCTTCGACGCGTCCGGGTGGTCCGCCGCCCTGGTCGACGACGCAGCGCACCCCGTGCCGGAGGCCCGCATCGCCGCGCCCGTCCGTCGCATCGAGGAACGCGCGGTGGCCGAGGTGCTCACGGCGCCGTCCGGTGCGACCATCCTCGACTTCGGCCAGAACCTCGTCGGCCGACTCCGCATCACCGTCTCGGGCCCCCGCGGGACGGTCCTGACCCTCCGGCATGCCGAGGTCCTCGACGAGGGCGAGCTCGCCCTCCGACCACTCCGCAACGCCGCGGCCACCGACCACGTCACCCTCCCGGGCGACGGCGAGCAGACCATCGAACCCCGCTTCACCTTCCACGGCTTCCGATACGCGCAGATCGACGGCTGGCCGGGCGACGTCGACCCGTCGGCGGTCACCGCGGTCGTCCTCCACAGCGACCTCACGCGCACCGGCTGGTTCTCCTCGTCGCACGAGCTGCTCGACCGCCTGCACGAGAACGTCGTCTGGGGCATGCGCGGGAACTTCCTCAGCATCCCCACCGACTGCCCGCAGCGCGACGAGCGACTGGGCTGGACGGGCGACCTCCAGGTCTTCGCGCCCACCGCGAGCTTCCTCTACGACAGCTCCGCCTTCCTCGACTCCTGGCTGCGCGACCTCGCGCTCGAGCAGGGGCACGCGGACGGCGTCGTCCCGATGGTCGTGCCGGCGGCGCTCTCCGGGTTCGCCGGCGGCGGTCCGACCGCCGCGTGGGGAGACGCCGCGACCGTCGTCCCGTGGGTGCTCCACGAGCGCTACGGCGACCTCGGCGTGCTCCGCGAGCAGTACGCGTCCATGCGGTCGTGGGTCGAGGCCGTGCTCCGCGTCAGCACCGACGGGCTGTGGTCGAACACGTTCCAGCTCGGTGACTGGCTCGATCCGAGCGCGCCGCCGGACCAGCCCGCGAAGGCCCGGGTCGACTCCGACATCGTCGCGAGCGCGTACCACGCCAGGTCGCTGCGGATCCTGTCCGACACCGCCGCCCTCCTCGGCGAGACGGCGGACGCCGAGCACTACGGCGCCCTGGCCGACCGGAGCCGTGCCGCGTTCGCCGCCGAGTACGTGACGCCGGCCGGCCGGATGATGTCCGACGCGCCGACCGCCTACGCCCTCGCCCTCCGGTTCGACCTCGTGGACGATCCCGGGGTGCGGCGGCGGCTCGCGGACCGACTCGCCGACCTCGTGCGCGCCGACGGCTACCGCATCGGCACGGGGTTCGTCGGGACGCCGCTCATCACCGACGCGCTCACCGACGGCGGTCACCTCCGCGCCGCCGGCCGCCTCATGCTGCAGACCGAGAACCCGTCGTGGCTGTCGCCCGTCACGAAGGGTGCGACCACGGTCTGGGAACGCTGGGACAGCCTGCTGGAGGACGGCTCGGTGAACCCCGGCGAGATGACCTCCTTCAACCACTACGCCCTGGGTGCCGTCGCCGACTGGCTGCACCGCACGGTCGCGGGACTCGCTCCCGCAGCGCCCGGCTACCGGGAGCTGCGCATCGCCCCACAGCCGATCGACGGGCTCGACCACGCCGAAGCTCGACACCTCACCCCGTACGGACCGGCGTCCGTCGCCTGGCGCCGCGAGGGCTCGTCACTCGTGGTCACGGCGGAGGTCCCGCCGAACACGACGGCCACGGTCGCGCTGCCCGGTGCACCGGTGGAGACGGTGGGATCGGGTCGGTACGAGTGGACGGTGCCGGTGGTCGAGACGACCGCTCTCGACGACACCGTCGAACTCGACCTCGAGTCGCCGCTCTCGGAGATCATCGACCGCCCGGCCGCCTACGACGCCCTCCTGGCGGCCGTGGCCCGGCACGATCAGGCCAAGGCCGACGAGATCCGTCGAGGGACGCAGTGGAGCCGCGGTCGGACCGTCCGGCAGCTCCTCATGTTCACGCCCCCGACCATGCTCGACGACGTCGCGGCCGCCCTGGCCGCCGTGTCAGCCGCGGGGGTTGCGCGATAAACGCCACTCGGCTGTTTCACGTGCAACACTCGCACCGCCAGCACCACCCGCATCGACAGCACCACCGTTCGCCCACCGCCGACCCGTTCGGCTGATCACTGGAGATCCATGTTCGACCGCAGCTCAGCTTTCGGAGACGTCCTCACCAGCCCGGCCGGCCGAGCCGTCCTGGAGGTGTTCCTGCCCGGGATCGCGGCGTCGCCGATGGCGAAGCAGTTCACGAGCATCCGCCTCGGCCAGCTCTCCGCGATCGTCCCCGAGCTCGCCGACGACGAGGCGAAGGAACGCCTGTGGGCGGCGTTGGCCGAGGTCGACGACGGCCCGGAGGCCCGCGCGCCCTACGGTCAGGCGATCGAGCCGGACACCGGCTACGAGGGCGAGGAGGTCGGACGCGGCTCGGCGGCCGTGACCGTGCCGGGCACCGTCCCGCAGTACGGCGTCGTCGAGGTCCGTTTCGACGGTCCATCGCACGGCAACCCCTTCGTCGACGTCGAGCTCGGCGCGACGTTCACGAACGGCGCGCGTGAGCTCACCGTCGGCGGCTTCTACGACGGCGACGGCCGGTACCTCGTGCGGCTCCTCGCCGAGGAGCCGGGCGAGTGGACGTTCACCACGACCTCGACCGCACGATCGCTCGACGGGATCACCGGGACGGTGACGGTCGGCGCCGCCGAGCCGGGTCACCACGGTCCGGTCCGGGTGGACGGGTTCCACTTCGCGCACGCCGACGGCACCCGGCACCGCCCGCTTGGCACGACCGCGTACGCCTGGACGCACCAGACGGTGGAGCTCCAGGAGGCGACGCTCGCCGCCCTGGCCGCCGCGCCGTTCACGAAGATCCGCATGTGCGTGTTCCCGAAGTCGTACCTCTACAACGCGAACGAACCCACGTCGTTCCCCTTCGTCGGTTCCCTGGCCGAGGGCTTCGACGTCGAGCGGTTCGACCCGGCGTACTGGGCCAACCTGGAGCACCGCATCGCCCAGCTCGGGGCGCTCGGCATCGAAGCGGACCTCATCCTCTTCCACGCCTACGACCGGTGGGGCTTCGCCGATCTCGGCCCGGCCGTCGACGAGCGGTACCTCCGCTACGCGGTGCGCCGACTCGCCGCCTTCGCGAACGTGTGGTGGTCGATGGCCAACGAGTACGACCTGCTCTGGGCGAAGACGACCGACGACTGGGAGCGCCTGGCCGCGGTGGTCGGCGACGAGGACCCGCACGGGCACCTCAACTCGATCCACAATTGCCAGGGCTTCTACGACTACACGAAGCCGTGGATCACGCACTGCAGCGTGCAGCGGGTGGACGTGTACCGCACCGCCGAGAACACCGACCTCTGGCGGCAGCAGTGGGGCAAGCCGATCGTCATCGACGAGTGCGCGTACGAGGGCGACATCGACCAGGGCTGGGGCAACATCACCGGCGAGGAGATGGTGCGGCGGTTCTGGGAGGGCGCGATCCGCGGCGGCTACGTCGGCCACGGGGAGACGTACCTCAACGAGCGCGAGGAGCTGTTCTGGTCGAAGGGCGGACCGCTCATCGGCTCGAGCCCGGATCGCATCGCCTTCCTCGAGCGCATCTCGGCCGAGTCCCCGACGGGCGTGCTCGACCCGCTCCCCGGCGACTGGGACGTGCCGTGGGGCGGGGTCGCCGGGCGCTACGTCATCGGGTACTTCGGGTTCAACCGTCCGCGGTTCCGGAACGTGTTCCTTCCGGATGGCGAGTTCCACGTCGACGTGCTCGACACCTGGAACATGACCGTGGAGACGCTGCCCGGCACGTTCTCGGGGACCGTCCGTGTCGACCTCCCCGGCCGGCAGTTCATGGCGGTGCGCCTCCGCCGCGTGGAGTGACCTCCGGTCGCTGAGCCGCCCCACCCGGTCGCTGAGCCGCCCTCCCCGCTCGCTGAGCCGCCCCATCCGGTCGCTGAGCCTGTCGAAGTGCCCCCGTTGACAGGTTTGTTCGGACCACTTACAGTTGTCGGGCATTCGCGCAACCTGCGTTGCGGTATGCGCAACCGCTCGACGACTGGAGTGCGACCCATGGACGACGGAACCGGCACCATCCTGCTGCGCAGCGTCCTCCGAGGAACGGCGCTCACGGCGCTGCTGCCGAGCTGGGTGACCGGTGGCGGGGGCGACGCGGTCCTCGACCGCCTGCGTGACGACGCCGTGATCGCCGAGCTCGAGCGGTCCTTCGCCGAACCGCCCGTCGCCGAGCGCATCGACTGGTCGACCGTCCGGATCGCCCAGGTCTCGCACCCCGATCTGCATGAGCTCGTCGGTCGCAGCATCGCCGACCTCGCCGCCGAAGCCGGACAGTCACCGCTCACGGTCGTCTCGGATACGCTGATCGCCGACCGCCTCACCACGCTCGTCGACACCCGCGCCTGAGCACGTCCACCCGAGGAGACCATCGATGCTTCCCCTGCCAACGACCGTCCAGCAGCACGAGGGCGCGTTCACGCTCCGCGACACGACGGGCCTCGGCGGCGACCGTCGCTTCACGGCGGCGAGCCGCTGGTTGCGCGAGGTCCTGCAGGCCTCGACCGGCTACGACCTCGACGCCCGCATCGACCTCCGGACCGACAGCATCGCGTTCATCCACGAGGACGGCCTGCCCGCCGGCGGCTACCGCCTGACCGTGAGCGAGGAGGGCGTGCGCATCGTCGCGTCCGACGCGTCCGGCGCCTTCTCCGGAGCGGTGACCCTCACCCAGCTCCTGCCGCCCGCCGTCAACCGCCGGGCGCTCGTGCCGGGTGTCGACTGGACGGTCCCGGCCACGACGATCGACGACGCACCCCGCTTCGGTTGGCGCGGGGTCATGCTCGACGTCGCCCGACACTTCCTCCCGAAGGCCGACGTCCTCCGCTTCATCGACCTCGCGGCACGGCACAAACTCAACGTCCTCCACTTCCACCTCACCGACGACCAGGGGTGGCGCATCCAGATCGACGCCTTCCCGAAGCTCACCGAGGTGGGCGGCTGGCGCACGGAGAGCCAGCACGGCGCCGCACGACACGCACCGGGTGACGGCCGGCCCCACGGTGGCTTCTACACGAAGGACGATCTCCGCGAGATCGTCGCCTACGCCGCAGCCCGCTCGATCACCGTCGTCCCCGAGGTCGACCTGCCGGGCCACGCGCGAGCCATCATCGCCGCCTACCCGGAACTCGCCGTCCCCGACGTCGCGCAGGATCCCGACGAGCCGTCGGTGTGGACGCGCTGGGGCATCAACGAGGCGATCCTCGACATGGGCGAGCCGACCATCGACTTCTTCCGCACGGTGTTCGACGAGGTGATGGAACTGTTCCCCTCCACCTTCATCGGCGTCGGCGGCGACGAGGCGAAGAAGACCCGCTGGGCCGCGAGCCCGCGCACGCAGGCGCTCATGACCGAGCGCGGGCTCGCCTCCGTCGAGGAACTGCAGGCGTGGTTCATCCGTCAGCTCGAGACGCACCTGTCCGCCGCCGGCCGGCGGCTCTACGGCTGGGACGAGATCCTCGAGGGCGGCGGGCTGCCGAAGGACGCGACCGTCGCCTCGTGGCGCGGCGAGTTCGGTGCGGTCGTGGCCGCGCGCCAGGGCTACGACGTCATCGCGTGCCCGGACGACCGCGTCTACCTCGACTACCGGGAGTCCGACGACCCGCGCGAGCCCATCCCGGTCGGCCCGCCGCTCACCGTCGCCGAGGTCTACACCTTCGAACCCGTGCCCGCGGAGCTGACGGAGGCGGAGGGCGCGCACGTCATCGGCGTGCAGGCGAACATCTGGACCGAGCACATGGACTCGGCCCGGGTCATCGACTACCAGGCGTATCCGCGCCTCTGCGCCCTCGCCGAGGTGGCGTGGGTCGGTCGGGAACGCGACCTCGCGGGCTTCGAGGAACGTCTCGGGCAGCACCTGGCCCGGCTCGACGCGCTCGGCGTCGAGTACCGGCGGGCCACGGGTCCGCTGCCGTGGCAGGAACGTCCGGACGCCGAGGGCCGGCCCTCCACGCGCGAGCAGCGTGCCGCCCTCGTCGAGGAGCTCACGAAGGACATCCGCGCCTAGCGCGCCGGTCCCCGAGCCTGTCGAAGGGCCCCGGTCCCTGAGCCTGTCGAAGGGCCTCGGTCCCTGAGCCTGTCGAAGGGCCTCGGTCCCTGAGCCTGTCGAAGGGCCCCGGTCCCTGAGCCTGTCGAAGGGCGCCCGCACGCCCACTGTCCACCCAGCGCAACCCCCAGGTGTCGCGGAGGGTCGGCTGGAACACTGGCGACATGACCACCATCACGCTGACCAAGGGCGTCACCGCCTACCGTGCCGACCCGCCGAAGGGCGTCGAACTCCGCGGCGGGCTCGTCCTCATCCACGAGATCTGGGGGCTCGTCCCGCACATCATCGACGTCGCCGACCGCTTCGCCGCGGAGGGCTACATCGTCGTCGCGCCCGACATCCTGAGCGGCGCCGGCGTCACCCCGGAGATCGGCACGGAGCTGCAGGAGCTCGTCTTCAGTGGCGACGAGGCGACCCGCACGGCCGCGCAGCCGCGGTTCCGCGAGGCGCTGTCGGTGTCGAAGTCGCCGGAGTACGCCGAGGAGGCGCTCGGGTACCTCGGCAAGGCCGTCGACGTCCTGTTCGACGAGGACGGTGTCGACGGACGCGTCGCCGTGGTCGGGTTCTGCTTCGGTGGCGGGTACAGCTTCGCGCTCGCGGCCGCCGACCGCCGCATCCGTGCCGCCGTCCCGTTCTACGGGTACCCGCCGGAGCCCGAGGCCGTCACGTCGATCGCCTGCCCTGTGCTCGCGTTCTACGGCGACCAGGACGAGGACCTCATGAAGAGCCTCCCCGACCTCACGACCACGATGGAGGACGCCCGCGTGGAGTTCACGGCGACGGTCTACCCGGAGGCCGGACACGCGTTCTTCAACGACACGAACACGATCACCTACCGCGAGGACGCGGCCGCCGACGCCTGGGTGAAGACCCTCGCGTTCCTCGACACCTCGCTCGGCAACGCCTGACCCGGGCGATCCGCTTCCGTTCGCCCATTCTTGGGCGAAGCAACGCCCGCTCGCCCAAACATGGGCGAGCGGGCGTTCGTGTGGAGCGGTGGAGGCCTACGCGCCCTTGAGGCGCGTGGCGAGGTAGGCGTACAGCTCGTCGATCGCGACGCGCTCCTGCTGCATGCTGTCGCGGTCGCGGACCGTCACCGCGTTGTCCTCGAGGGAGTCGAAGTCGACCGTGACGCAGAACGGGGTGCCGATCTCGTCCTGACGGCGGTAGCGGCGACCGATGGCCCCCGAGTCGTCGAAGTCGATGTTCCAGGAGCCGCGCAGCTCGTCGCCGATCTGGCGGGCGAGCGGCGAGAGCGCCTCGTTGCGGGACAGAGGCAGCACGGCGACCTTCACGGGCGCGAGGCGCGGGTCGAGGTGCAGCACGGTGCGCTTCTCGATCTTGCCCTTGGCGTTCGGCGGCAGCTCCTGCTCCTCGTAGGCGTCGACGAGGAAGGCCATGAGCGCACGGGTCAGGCCGAACGACGGCTCGATGACGTACGGAATGTACCGCTCGTTCTTCGCCTGGTCGAAGTAGCTGAGGTCCTTGCCGGAGCTCTCGGCGTGCACCTTGAGGTCGTAGTCGGTGCGGTTCGCGACGCCCATGAGCTCGCCCCACTCGCTGCCGGCGAAGCCGAACTTGTACTCGATGTCGACGGTGCGCTTCGAGTAGTGTGCGAGCTTCTCCTGCGGGTGCTCGAACCAACGGATGTTGTCGGGCGTCATGCCGAGGTCGATGAACCACGCCCAGCAGAGGTCCATCCACGTCTGCTGCCACTCGTCGTCCGTGCCGGGCTCGACGAAGAACTCGATCTCCATCTGCTCGAACTCACGCGTCCGGAAGATGAAGTTGCCGGGGGTGATCTCGTTGCGGAACGCCTTGCCGATCTGGCCGATGCCGAACGGCGGCTTCTTGCGCGCCGTCTGCAGCACGTTCGAGAAGTTGGTGAAGATGCCCTGCGCGGTCTCCGGGCGCAGGTAGTGCAGGCCCGACTCGTCGTCGACGACACCGAGGAACGTCTTCAGCAGGCCGGACATCTGACGGATCTCGGTCCACTGGCCGATCTTCGACGGGTGCTCCGGGTCCGGGATGTCGGCGAGGCCGTTCTCCGGCGGGTGGCCGTGCTCGGCCTCGTACGCCTCGAAGAGGTGGTCGGCCCGGTAGCGCTTGTGGGTGATGAGCGACTCGGTCAGCGGGTCGCTGAAGACCTTGACGTGGCCGGACGCCTCCCAGACGGCGGTGGGGAGGATGACGGCGGAGTCGAGACCGACCATGTCGCCGCGGCCGCGCACGAAGGCGTTCCACCACTGCTTCTTGATGTTCTCCTTGAGCTCCACGCCGAGGGGCCCGTAGTCCCACGCCGACCGGGTTCCGCCGTAGATGTCGCCGGAGGGGAAGACGAACCCTCGGTGCTGCGCCAGGGTGACGACGGAATCGAGTCGGGACTGCTCTGCCATGTGGGCCTCTCCATGCCGCGGATCGCGGCGGTGTCTGCGGTGCTGACGCCTGGCTGGCGCCCGCTCCCGGAACCCTCCAATCCTACGGGCGCGTCGCTGAGCACCACCAAACCGAGGCACGGGCGGCGGGCACACCCCGTGGCCCATCGGCGCGCGCCTCCGCCGTGAAGCCGCCCGGCGGACTCGCCAAGTCCGCTCCCCGCAGGCCATGATCGTGAGGAGTGGCACGCCGGACAGCACGGCGGAAGGGACATCATGAGCTCGAGCGAGACACCGGGGACGGGCACACCTCCCACAGCGACGGGCACGACATCGACGGAGTCGCGGCGATCACGCACCGCAGCACGGCTCGCGGGCTTCCAGACGTCGGCCGTCCGGTTCGTCCGCGGGACACCCGTGAGCTTCGGGCTCGCGGCGATCATCCTCGTCCTCGCGGTCCTGACCGGTACGGCGACCGGCCCCGCTTCCACGGCGGTCCAGGAGCAGTGGGCCGCCGGGTTCGCGACGACCGTCGAGGCCGGGCACTGGTGGACGCCGCTCAGCGCCCTCGTGATCGCCTGGGACCCGTTCCAACTCGTGTTCGCGGTCCTCGGCGCCGTCGGACTGCTCGGGGTCGCCGAACGCCTCATGGGTTCGCGGCGCACCCTCTGGACCTTCCTCGTCCTCGGGGTCGCCGGCACCCTCGTGGGTATCGGCCTGCAGGCGATCGGGGCCGCGATCGGCGAGCTCTGGGCGATCACCGTCGAGCTGGATCTGACCCTCGACCCCTTCGTCGGCATCGTCGGCGCCCTCCTCGCGGCGAGCGCCTTCGCCCTCCCCCTCTGGCGGCGGCGCATCCGGGTGATCACGATCGGGTTCATCCTCATGTTCGTGCTCTACAACGGCGACACGACCGACGTGTACCGACTGATCGCCGCCATGCTCGGGCTCGTGCTCGGGCGGGTGCTCGCGCGGGCCCTGGGCCGGCAGCGCACCCGCTGGAACCGCAGCTCGCACCAGGAGACGAGGACCCTGCTGGCGGCGACGATCTCGGTGTCGGCGATCGGGCCGCTCATCTCGATCATCTCCCCCAACGCGATCGGCCTGCTCTCCTATCTCGGGAACGTGTTCAGCGACACCGTCCCGGACTACGACGAGGTCATGGGCCGGTGCGCCGCGAGCTTCACCGACGAGTGCAACCGTGAGATCGCGATCGCCAGCCAGGCCGGGACGGGGTCCCTCGTCCTGACCTTCGTGCCGCTCGTGCTCCTCGTCGTCGCGGCGATCGGCCTGCGCAACGGCCGGCGGTTCGCGCTCATCCTGACGATCGTCGTGAAGTTCGCCCTCGCCGTCATCGGCGCGTTCGCGTTCGTGTACGCGCTCCGCTTCGACCAGAACGGGACGGACCTGTGGGAGATCCTGCTCTGGGGTGCCGCCGCGCTCGTCGTCCCGTTGGCGCTCGCCCTCCTGCTCATCGCCCAGCGCCGGCACTTCCAGGTGCGGGCGCCCCGTGACGCCCGTCGCGAGTTCGTGTTCACCGTCTTCTTCGCGTTCGTCGTGCTACTCATCGGCGAGCTGCTCATCGGGTGGATCAACCGCGCCACGTTCCTCCCGGAGCCGGCCGGCCTCGCCACCCTCCTGTCCGACGTGCCGCGCCGGTTCCTGCCCGGGGTGTTCCTCGGCTCGCTCGGAAGCCCCACCTTCCCCACGGACGGGCTCACCGTGTTCGCATTCGAGTGGGTCGGCCCCATCTTCTGGGCCGTGTTCCTGCTCGCCATGCTCCGGCTGTTCGCTGCGACCGGGCCGACGACGCACCAGGGTGACGGCGCCCGCATCCGGCAGCTCCTCAAGCAGGGCGGCGGCGGCACCATGGGGTTCATGGCGACCTGGCCGGGCAACGACTACTGGTTCGCCGAGGACGGCCGCAGCGCCGTCGCCTACCGGGTGATCAACGGGATCGCGATCACGATGTCCGATCCGATCGCACCGGGTTCCGACGGCCGCTCCACGATCCGCGGGTTCGCCGAGTTCTGCGACGCGAACAGCTGGATCCCGGTGTTCTACAGCGTGCACGAGCAGTACCTGCCGGTGTTCGCGGAGCTCGACTGGCAGGTCATGTCGGTCGGCGAGGAGACCCTCATGCACCCGCCGACCTTCGAACTCACGGGCAAGCCGTGGCAGAAGGTGCGGCAGGCGCTCAACCGCGGCATCAAGGAGGGGCTGACGACGCTCTGGACCACCTGGGACGAGCTGCCGTTGGCGATGGTCAACGAGATCACGTCGATCTCCGAGCAGTGGGTGGCGGAGAAGGAGCTCCCGGAGATGGGCTTCACGCTCGGTGCGATGGAGGAGCTGAAGGACCCGGAGGTCGCCCTCATGCTCGCGATCGGGCCCGACGGACGGCTGCAGGCGATCACGAGCTGGTTGCCGTCGTACCGCGACGGCCGCGTGGTCGGGTGGACGATCGACTTCATGCGCCGCGCCGACGGCAGTTTGAACGGGGTCATGGAGTTCCTCATCGCCTCGGCCGCGCTGCACATGCGCGAGACCGGGGTCGAGGTACTGTCGCTCTCCGGCGCACCGCTGGCCACGAAACCGCTCCGGCCGGGTGAGACGCCACCGCCGGCGACCGCGATGACGCGCCTGATGGACTTCCTCGCGAAGACCCTCGAGCCCGCTTACGGGTTCTCCTCGCTGTTCCGGTTCAAGGCGAAGTTCAACCCGACGTACGAGACCATCTACATGACCTACTCGGACCCGCTCGCGCTCCCGATCATCGGCACGGCCGTCGGCAAGGCCTACCTCCCCGACGTCTCCCCGAAGGAGGCCATCGCGCTCGTCCGCACCCTCAGCCGCTGAGCCGAGCTTGCCCCGCCACCGGCGGTGGGGCGAGTGACTCGCCCTCGAGGAAGGGACCCTTCACGAGTTCGTGACGGAGCTCGCCGAGCGTGCCGTCGAGGCGGCCGACGAGCGTCTCCACCCCCATGCGTCCGAGTTCCGTGGCGGGGAGCAGGGTGACGGCGAGCGCCGGATCGGCCGCCTCCGACACCTCGCGCGTCGAGCCGATGAGGACGACGGACAGCTCATCCGGGATCGAGACGCCGAGCTTGCCCAGTTCGCTCACGAGCCCGAGGGCCGCCCGGTCGTTGAGGACGAGGATCGCCGTGACCTCGGGAGCCTCGGCCACGAGGGTCGCCGCGAGCGCGCGACCGCCGGCGGGGTCCGGGGCGCACCGGAGGGTCCGGCCGCGGAGGCCGCGCTCGTCGCAGACGGCGTGGAACGTCTCCTGCACGCGCACGACCGGCCCGTAACCGTCGAGCCCCTCGCGTTCCACCTCCTCGACGAGGACGAACTCCCGATGCCCGAGCTCTTGGAGCCGGTCGATCGACTGCTCCACCATGCCCTCGAAGTCGACGTCGACGTAGT
This sequence comes from Plantibacter sp. Leaf314, assembly GCF_001423185.1. NCBI lineage: Bacteria > Bacillati > Actinomycetota > Actinomycetes > Micrococcales > Microbacteriaceae > Plantibacter > Plantibacter sp. Leaf314. Next base: position 2,163,393 of record NZ_LMOB01000001.1, read on the forward strand.
CGAGCCCGGAGGGGTCGCGGGTGCGGCCGATGAGCGTCAGCGGGGTCCGCGCCGCCAGCAATCGGTCGACCCGGTGGTCGTAGAGGCGCACCTCCATGAGGATCACGCCGTCGATGAGGCCGTCGGAGGTGAGTCCACGGAGGGCCTCGGGGTCGCTCGGTTCCGGCCAGAGGACCACGGTGTACCCGAGCTCGGAGGCCGCCTCGGCGGCACCGGTGAAGAAGCGGGCCGCGGTGTCCGACAGGCGGTGCTGCAGGACGGGGAAGAGCAGCGCGATCATGCGGGTACGGCGGCTCGCGAGCGCCCTGGCGACCGCGTTCCGTCGGAAGTCCAGCTCGACCATGGCCGACTCGACCCGGAGGCGGGTGGCCGGGGACACGGGCTTCGAGTCGTTGACGACGAACGAGACGGTGGCGACGGAGACTCCGGCGAGCCGCGCGACGTCACGCATCGTTGCCATGGGTCCCCGCTCACGTGCTCTGGTGTCCGGCAAGTCTCTCACGGATCACGATTCGGTAAACCGGTTAAATTCATCCTTGACGGCGGGCGGAGACGCAGGCATGCTGGTTCCCGAAGCGCGCAGTAAACCGGTTAACTTCCGGCCGTGCGCGATCCGACCTCGACCGGCGAAGGAGCCGCGAAGATGCCTGCAGCCACCACCGTCGACGACCGTCCGGCGCAGCCGCTCCGCGTCGCGATCGTCGGATACAGCTTCATGGGATCGATCCACGCCCAGGCCTGGACCACCGCCCCGCGGTTCTTCGACCTCGGCCCCGGCGTCGAACTCGTCGCCGTCAGCGGTCGGGACGCCGGAGCCGCCCATGCCTTCGCCGACCGATTCGGCATCGCCGACGTCGAGACCGACTGGCGCACCCTTCTCACCCGGGGCGACGTCGACGTCATCGACATCTGCACGCCGGGCCACCTCCACGCCGAGATCGCGATCGCCGCGCTCGACGCCGGCATCCACGTCCTCTGCGAGAAGCCGCTCGCCAACACACTCGAGGAGGCGGAGCGGATGGTCGCGGCCGCCGAACGCGCCGCGACCCAGGGCGTGCAGGCGATGGTCGGCTTCAGCTACCGCCGCACCCCGGCACTCGCCTACGCGCAGCGCCTCGTCGCCGACGGCCGGCTCGGCACCATCCGCCATATCCGCGCGCAGTACCTGCAGGACTGGATCGTCGACCCCGACTTCCCCCTCGTCTGGCGGTTGGACGCCGAGCAGGCCGGCTCCGGAGCGCTCGGCGACCTGGGTGCCCACATCATCGACCTCGTGGGCTTCGTGACGGGGCAGGAGCTCACCGGGGTCAGCGCGCTCAGCTCGACCTTCGTCACCGAACGTCCGCTCCCCGACGCGTCGAGCGGCCTCAGCGCCACCGCGACCGCCGCCACCCCGCGCACCGGCACGGTCACTGTCGACGACGCGGTCGTGTTCATCGGCCGGACGGACGGCGGGGCGCTCGCGACGTTCGAAGCCACCCGCTTCGCCACCGGCCGGAAGAACGCGATGCGCCTCGAGGTGGACGGCTCCGACGGCTCGATCACGTTCGACTTCGAGCGCATGAACGAACTCGAGTTCCACGACCACACCCTCCCGGCGGAGGAGGCCGGCTTCCGGCGCATCCTCGTCACCGAGCCCGGCCACCCCTACGCGGGCGCCTGGTGGCCGGCCGGGCACGGCCTCGGCTACGAGCACACCTTCGTCCACGAGGTCGCCGACCTCGCCCGCGACCTCGCCGCCGGCCGGCGACCCGAGCCGGGCTTCGCCGACGGCCTCCGCGTGCAGCGCATCCTCACCGCCGTCGCCGAGAGCGCCGCGGCGAACGCCGGCTGGGTCACGCTCGACCACTGACCACCACCGACCGATCCGACGACCATCCACCGCACCACGATCAGCACCGCACCACGATCACCACTCACCAGGCAAAGGAGCCATGACATGCGATCCACGACCACCCGCGACACGAAGCAGCGCCTCATCCGGCGGCCGCACGTGCTCGGTTCGCTCGCGATCCTCGCGATCACCCCGTTCGCCCTCACCGCGTGCAGCGGCGGCGGTGGCGCTGCGGCCGGCGGCGACGCCGACACCCTGACGATCCTCGACTACTACAACAACGAGCCCGACAAGACCCTCGTCGGCGAAGCCCTCGACCGCTGCGCCACGGAGCTCGACGTGAAGATCAAGCGCGAGAACGTCCCCGGCAAGGACCTCATCCAGAAGGTCCTGCAGCAGTCGTCGTCCAAGACGCTGCCGGACGTGCTCATGCTCGACAACCCGGACGTGCAGGAGATCGCGGCGACCGGCGGTCTCTCGCCGCTCAGCGACTACGACGTCGACACCTCCGGCTTCGCGAAGGGCATCCTCGACGCCGCGAGCTACGAGGGCGAGGTCTACGGCCTCGCACCGACGGTCAACACCCTTGGCCTCTTCTACAACGAGGACCTCCTCGCCGCGAAGGGCATCACCCCGCCCACCACGTGGGACGAGCTGAAGACGGCGGCGGCCGCACTCACCGAGGGCGACACCTACGGGCTCGCGTTCAGCTCCATCGCCACCTACGAGGGCAGCTGGCAGTTCCTGCCGTTCATGTGGACCAACGGGGGCGACGAGACCGACCTCACCACGCCGGCGGTCGCCGAGGCCCTGCAGCTGCAGGTCGACCTCGTGGACTCCGGCTCCGCGTCGAAGAGCGTCATCAACTGGTCGCAGGCCGACGTCAACGACCAGTTCATGGCCGGCAAGGCCGCGATGATGATCAACGGCCCGTGGCAGATCCCGGCACTCAGCGCCGACACGGACCTCAAGTACGGCAGCGTCCAGGTGCCGGTGAACAAGGCCGGTCAGACACCCGTCGCCCCGCTCGGTGGCGAGGTCTGGACCGTCCCGGTGACCGGGAACAAGGACAAGCAGGCGAAGGCCGCGAAGTTCGTCGAGTGCATCTCGAGCGACGAGAACCAGCTCGCCCTCGCCGAGGCACGCTTCACCGTCCCGACGAAGACGGCCCTGGCCGAGCAGTACGTCGCCAAGGTGCCCGAGATGGCCGCGTTCACCGAGCAGGTCGCCAACGCCCGCTCGCGCACCGGTGAACTCGGTGAGGAATGGCCCGAGGCCGCGACCGAGATCTACACCGCCATCCAGCTCGCCCTGACCGGGCAGGCGACGCCTGAAGAGGCGTTCAAGCAGGCGGCCGCGGGCTGATCCCGATGAGCAGCGGCATCGCCGGAGCCTCGCTCCAGGACCGGAAGACCGACCGACGTCCCGACGGCACCGACGGGGGTGCGCCCCTGAAGCGCACCCCTGCCGGGGCCGCCCGCCGGCGCCGACGCGTCCGTCGGGAAGACCTCGTCAAGCTCGGCTTCGTCGCCCCGGCAGCGCTCTACATCGTGCTGTTCTTCGGCTACCCGGTCGTCAAGAACGTGACGATGAGCTTCCAGGAGTACACGACGAAGACCTTCTTCACGGGCGAGGCACCGTGGGTCGGGTTCGCGAACTACGTGACCGTGTTCAGCTCCCAGCTGTTCACCCCGGCGCTCCTCAACACGGCGCTGTTCACGGTCGGCTCCATCGCCGGTCAGTTCGTGATCGGGCTCGCCCTCGCGGTGTTCTTCAAGCGACGCTTCCCCCTGAGCTCGTTCCTCCGGGCGATGCTGCTGCTCCCCTGGCTCCTCCCCCTGATCGTGTCGAGCGCCACCTGGCGGTCGATCCTCGATCAGGACAGCGGTGTCCTGAACACCGCCCTCGGCACCATCGGCCTCGGCGGAGTCCCGTGGTTGACCAGTCCTTCGGTCGCCCTGTTCGCGGTCGTCCTCGTGAACATCTGGATCGGCATCCCGTTCAACGTCACGATCCTCTACGGAGGCCTGCAGGACATCCCCGACGAACTGTACGAGGCGGGCGCGCTCGACGGCGCGACGGGGTGGAAGGCCTTCCGCCACATCACGTGGCCGAACCTCCGCCCGGTGGTGAGTGTGGTGCTCGTGCTCGGCGTCGTCTACACGATCAAGGTGCTGGACATCATCCTCGGCCTGACGAACGGCGGCCCGGCGAACGCCACCCAGACCCTGTCCGTGCGCTCGTACCAGGAGTCGTTCGTGAACTTCGAGTTCGGCGTCGGCGCCGCGTTCAGCAACATCCTGATCGTCATCTCGCTCCTCTTCGCGATCGTCTACCTCCGCGTCAACCGACGCGCGGTCGACGAGTAAGGACACCGACCCCTCATGACCACGACCAGCATCGTGACCGGCGGCCGACAGACCCGTCGCTTCGCCCCGGTCGGCCCGTCGCGTCGCCGCGGCGACCGACGACGCCTCGGCTCCACCGTCCTCGGCGTCCTCATCCTCGCGATCATGCTCTTCCCCGTCTACTGGATGGTGAACGCGTCGCTCCAGCCGTCGGGCAACACCCTCACCGGCGACTTCTTCCCCGTGAACCCGAGCTTCGCCGGGTACGAGAAGGCGATCGCCGACCAGGGCGGGCACCTCGTGACGAGCCTCGTCATCTCGCTCGGGACCGTCGTGCTGACCCTCGCGATCGCCGCACCCGCGGCCTACGCGCTCGCCCAGTTCCGGTTCCGGTGGATCAGCATCGCCCTGCTCGTGATCCTCATCGCGCAGATGATCCCCGGCATCGTGATCGCCAACGCCCTCTACTCCGCCTACAACGACCTCGGCCTGCTCAACTCGATCCCCGGGCTGATCCTCGCCGACGCGTCGCACGCCATCCCGTTCGCGATCCTCATCCTGCGGGCGTCGATGCAGACCATCCCGCCCTCGATCGTCGAGGCGGCACGGGTCGACGGCGCCGGGCTCGTGCGGGCGTTCGTCTCGATCGTCCTGCCCGTGAGCCGCAACGTGCTCATCACCGCCGGACTGTTCGCGTTCCTGTTCTCCTGGAGCGACTTCCTGTTCGCGCTGACCCTGACGACGACCGAGGACGTGCGCCCCGTGACCCTCGGGATCTACCAGTACCTCGGCTCGCAGGTGTCGAACTGGAGCGCCGTCATGGCGACCGCGGTCCTCTCGTCCCTGCCCGCCATCATCCTGCTCGTCATCGCCCAGCGCTTCATCGCCGCCGGGGCGACGGGCGGCGCCGTCAAATGACCGACCAGCACGCAGACACCCTCTCCGACCACGCAACGCATCCTCGAAGGAGCACCACCATGTCCGACAGCACCACCCCCGTCCGCGTCCTCGTCTGGGGCGAGAACCGTCACGAACAGATCGAGGAGAAGGTCCGCGCGATCTACCCCGACGGCATGCACACCACCATCAAGGAGGGCATCGAGGAGCACCTCGGCGCCGACGCGGTCGTCACCACCACGACGCTCGACGAGCCGGAGCACGGCCTGACCGAGGAGGTGCTCGCCGCGACCGACGTGCTCGTGTGGTGGGGTCACGCCGCGCACGACGAGGTCGCCGACGAGGTCGTCGAACGGGTCCACCAGCACGTCCTCGCCGGCATGGGCCTGCTCGTGCTGCACTCGGGCCACTGGTCGAAGATCTTCGGCAAGCTCATGGGCACCACCTGCACGCTGCGGTGGCGGTCTGAGGAGGACCGGGAGATCGTGTGGACGGTCGATCCGACCCACCCCATCGCCCAGGGTGTCCCCCACCCGTTCATCATCCCCGCGCAGGAGATGTACGGCGAGTTCTTCGACGTCCCGGCGCCGGACGAGCTGATCTTCCTCTCGACGTTCACGGGCGGCGAGGTGTTCCGCTCCGGCATGACCTACAAGCGCGGCTTCGGCAAGATCTTCTTCTTCTCCCCCGGCGACCAGGACTACCCCGTCTACCACCACGAGCACGTCCGACGCGTCCTCGCGAACGGCGTCCGGTGGGCGCACACGCTGCGGCCTGAGCGCGCGGTGCCGGTCCTCCTGCGGTACGAGACCGAGGACTTCTACAACGGTCGCGGCTACGAGGGAGCGCTCGAACGATGAGTGCGCCTGTCGACGGTGGCTTCGCGGTGCTCGCCGACGCGGCGGCCCCGGTGCGGCTCGTCCTCGTGGGCGCGGGCGGCATGGGCCGGGCCTGGCTCCGGACGATCCTCGCGAACCCCGACACGGAGCTCGTCGGCGTCGTCGACCTCGACACGGCCCTCGCCGAGTCGGCCGTCGCCGAGGCCGGGCTGCAGGTGGGTCCTGACGGTGTCGTCGTCGGGACCAGCGTGTCGGTCGTCGCCGAGGCCACCGGGGCGCACGCGGTCGTGAACGTGACCGTGCCCGCCGCGCACCATCCGGTGAACACCGAGGCGCTCTTCGCCGGGCTGCCCGTGCTGTGCGAGAAGCCGATCGCGCCCACGGTGGCGCAGGCCCTCTCCCTGGCCGCCACGGCGGAGGCGAGCGGACAGCTGCTGATGACGAGTCAGTCGCGCCGCTACTACGCGTCGATCGCCGCGTTCCGGGAGCAGGTCGCCTCGCTCGGCCGCCTGGGCTCGGCGACCACCGAGTTCTTCAAGGCGCCGCACTTCGGCGGGTTCCGCGAGGAGATGCCGCACGTGCTGCTCGTCGACATGGCCATCCATGCCTTCGACGCCGCCCGCTACGTCCTCGGAAGCGACCCGATCGCCGTGTACTGCGAGGAGTTCAACCCCGCCTGGAGCTGGTTCTCGGCCGATGCCGCCGCCACCGCGGTCTTCGAGTTCGCAGACGGTGTCCGATACACCTACAGCGGCAGCTGGTGCGCCGACGGCGTGGAGACGTCGTGGAACGGCAGCTGGCGCGTCAACGGTGAACACGGCACCGCGGTCTGGGACGGCGACTCCGCGCCCCGGCGGCAGCTCGCGCCGACGGACGGGGTGGCCGCCGAGGTCGAGACCGCGACGCTCGAGGCCGACGTGCCGGAGGAGATCGCCGGTTCGCTCGTCGAGTTCGTCGATGCGATCCGGACGGGACGGGTCCCCTCGGGCGAGGTCCACGCGAACGTCCTGAGCCTCGCGATGGTCGAGGCCGCCGTACGGTCCGCGGAGACCGGCGCGCGGGTGTCCATCGCGGACGTGCTCGCCCAGGCGCACGCGCAGGCGCTCGAGGCCGAACCGCGCGACGACGTCCGAGCGGCGCTCGTCCCCACCAGCTGAGCTGGGGCGGATCGTCGTCGTCGCGTGCTGCGGACGACGATCCGCCTCAGCTCACCACGTACCGTCGTCGAGGTTGCGGGTCACGCTCAGGCTGAAGGCCCGCCAGAGGCCGGAGTGACCCGGCGTCCGCGCGGCCCTGCTCGGCCACCCCGCGAAGCGCGCGACCCGGACGAAGCCGGCCTCGTGCCACACCGGGTCGGTCTTGCGGAAGCGATTCGGCTGCCAGACGACCGGGCGCTCCGGCAGGTTGCCCGAGGCCGGCGCACGCTTCGCCCGGAGCCCGGACAGGATCTCCGGCTCGGGCACGTGCTCGCCCACCCAGTCGAGCACGTCGAGCTCTGGCGAGTCGCCGTACCGGGACCGGTGGATGCCGACCACCCGGAACAGCGCCGTCCGTCCGTTCGGTGCGGTGAACGCGAGGACGTCGCCCGGTGTCAGGTCGTCCTCCACATGGCGCCACGATCGGCGGAGGCGTTTCGGCGCGGGCTGCGGGCCGAGGAGCTGCTCGCGCAGGCGCTGGAGCGCGGCGGTGCGGCGGGTGAGTTCGGTCCGGCCCGCCTCCGCCCACAGCTCCAGGTCGGCGCCACGATCGATCGCCGCGATCGCCCGCGCCCGCACCTCGGGATCGAGTCGCCCCACCTCGCTCTGCGCCGCCGCGAGCGGGATCCACAGCTCGCCGTCGTCGCGCTCCACCAGATGGGCGAAGGAGGCGATGGTCCGTCGCGTCGCCTCGTCGTCGGGCACCCGGTCCTGCACGAACTCGCGGTACTCCGTGCGGATGTCCGACGCCGTGTCGTTCGAGAAGATCGCCGTACCCCATGCGCCCATCCCGGCATCCTCGCAGACCACGCCCATCCGCGGCCAGGTCGGGCCCATACGATGGACGGAGCCCGACTCCGAGACGAAGGACGCTGCATGCCATCCCGCCCCACCAAGTTGATCCCGCCGACCTTCTCCCGCACGCCGTCGCTCGACGCCGAGACGGTCGAGTTGGAGGTGGCGATCGACTTCCCCGAGGGCGTCGAAGCCATCGGTCTCGCCGTCGCCCCCGCGCTCGACGGCGTACACGACGAGATCCCCGCGGCCCTCGGCCTCGACCGGGCGGCCCTGACCCGCGCCGGCTTCACCGGCGAGCTCGGCCAGACGCTCGTGATCCCCAGCCAGGACGCACCGACGTTCATCGCGGTCGGTGTCGGCGCCCCCGCGAAGCGCACCGCCGCCGCACTCCGCGACGTCGCCGCCGCCTTCGCCCGCGCCGCCTCCTCCTTCGCGACCATCGGCCTCGACGTCGCGCACGCGTTCAACCTCGACGCCGCATCGGCCGGACAGCTCGTCGTGGAGGGCGCCCTGCTCGCCCGCTACCGCTACACCGAGCTCAAGCGCGAGGCGAAGCGCACGCCGCTCGTCGCTCTCCACCTCGTCGCGGCCGGCGACGACCTCGCGGACACCGCGACCGGCGCCCACCGCGGCGAGGTCCTCGCCCGCTCGGCGAACCTGGCCCGCGATCTCGCGAACACCCCGCCCGGTCACCTCACGGCGACGGACCTCGCCGAGGTCGCGCAGCTCCTCGGCGCCGCCAACGGCTTCGACGTGGAAGTCTTCGACAAGGACGCGCTCATCGAGCTCGGCCTCGGTGGTCTGCTCGGCGTCAACGCCGGCAGCCTCGAAGAGCCCCGCTTGATCAAGCTGCGGTACACGCCGAAGGACGCCGACGGGTCGCCCGTCGAACCGGCCGGGCACCTCGCGCTCGTCGGCAAGGGCATCATGTACGACTCGGGCGGCATCTCGCTCAAGCCCTCCGACCCGTCGCACGCCGCGATGAAGATGGACATGGCGGGTGCCGGCGCGATCCTCTCCGCCATGACCGCGCTGGACGAGTTGCACTGCGCGAGCAGCGTCACGGCGTTCCTCATGTGCACGGACAACATGCCCTCCGGCTCGGCGACGATGCTCGGCGACGTGCTGACGTTCCGCAACGGCACGACCGTCGAGATCAAGAACACGGACGCCGAGGGTCGCCTCGTCCTCGCCGACGGCCTGAGCCTGGCGGTCGAGGAGGGCCCCGACGCGATCGTCGACATCGCGACGCTGACGGGCGCCGCGATCATGGCGCTCGGCACGAAGACCGCCGCGGTGCACGGGACCGAGCAGGGCATCGTCGACCGGACGCTCGCTTCGGCGAAGGCCACTGACGAGCAGCTGTGGCAGCTGCCCCTCGAGCGCAGCTATCGGAAGCAGCTCGACTCCGACGTCGCCGACCTCGCCAACATCGGTGGTCGCTACGCCGGTTCGACGCTCGCCGCGCTGTTCCTCGCCGAGTTCGTCGGCGATGTGCCGTGGGCGCACCTCGACATCGCCGGAACCATGCTCGTGGAGTCCGACGAGTCGTGGCGTTCGAAGGGCGCGACCGGCTACGGCACGCGTCTCCTCGTCGACCTGGCGCTGAACTTCAGCGCCTGAGCCGAGGCCGGCCGGTCGGTCCCTGAGCTCGTCGAGGGCTCAGGGACCCGCCGACCCCACCTGCAACGCGGTCCCTGACCGCTTCCACCCCGGTCCCTGAGCTTCCACCCCGGTCCCTGAGCTTGTCGAAGGGCCCGCGTTGCCGTTCCGGCAAGAAACCACCGCCTGACGCCCGGCGCAGGGCAGGCTGGGCGGATGACCTCCGAGCACGAGCCCACCCTCACCGATCCCGCCGAGTTCTGGGAGGACCGTTACCGCAGCCGTGGTCAGGTGTGGAGCGGCCGGCCGAACGCCGCCCTCGAGCGCGAGGTGGGCGACCTCCGCCCCGGCACCGCGCTCGAGCTCGGGAGCGGCGAGGGAGCCGACGCGGTCTGGCTCGCGCAGCAGGGCTGGTCCGTCACGGCGGTCGACATCTCCCCGACCGCGCTGGCCCTCGGCCGCTCCACCGCGGAGGCCGCCGGGGTCGCCGACCGCATCACCTGGATCGAGGCCGACCTCGCCACGTGGGAACCCTCCGGCCGCTTCGACCTCGTCGCCGCGACGTTCCTGCACTCCCCGGTCGCGTTCCCGCGTGAGGAGGTCCTCCGTCGCGCCGCCTCGGCTGTGGCTCCCGGCGGCACGCTCCTCGTCGTCGGGCACGGCGGTCCGCCGCCCTGGAGCACCGGGCACCTCGGGCACGCCCACTTCCCCACGCCGGAGGAGGTGCATGCCTCGCTCGAGCTCGACGCCGCCGAGTGGGAGGTCCGCACCTCGGCGCTCGTCCCCCGTGCCGCGATCGGCCCGTCGGGCGAGCCCGCCGAGCTCGACGACAGCGTCCTCCACCTCCGCCGCCGTCCCTAACTCAGGATCCCCTCGGAGCGTCGCGCCGCCCCACCCGCGTGTCGCACCCGACACGCCGCGACACTCCTGAGTTCGGGACAGCACCACACCTGCCGGGCACCCGGACCGACACCCGTTCTCAGCGTCCCTCACTCAGGAGCGTCCCGGCGCGTCGCGCCGCCCGACCGGCGCGTCGCACCCGACACGCCGCAGCACTCCTGAGCTCGGGACAGAACGGCAGCGTTCAGCGTCGCGGCGGCGCGCCCACCGATCCGCGCTCGATGAGCGTCTGGGCGAGCACGAACTCCTCGGTCTCCGAGCCCGTCCCACCGATCCGGGCGATCAGCCGACGCGCGGACTCCGCACCGAGCTCGTAGATCGGCTGGGAGACGACGGTGATCGGGGGCGTCGTGAGGCTCGTCCAGTCGGCGTCGTCGAACGCGATGAGCGACACGTCGCCCGGGATCGCCAGGCCGAGTTCCCGGATGGTCCGGAACACGGCTGAGCCGACGAGGCTGTCGGAGGCGACGATCGCCGTGACGGCATCGGGACCGTCGAGGACCCGCCGCGTGATGACGTCGATCCCGTCCGCGCGGGCGTTGAGGTGGACGAAGGAGGCGGGATCCTCGACCCCGGCTTCGCCGAGCGCCGCCGTGAACCCGTCGATGCGGTCGCCCACCGAGGAGGACCCGACGACGTCGCCGGAGACGTAGGGGTGCTCATGGGCGAGCGTCGACACGAAGGCGATGCGCCGGTGACCGGCTTCGAGGAGGTGCCGGGTCGCCGCAGCCGCTCCCGAGGCGTTGTCGGCGACGACCGTGTCCGCCTCCATGCCGGCCGCTCGGCGGTCGAGGAGTACCACGGGCCGACCTTCCGCGAGCGCCGTTTGTAAACTTCTCGTTTCGATCGAGGAGGCCGGGGTCACGATGAACCCGTCCACGCGCTTGTCGAGGAGCAGCTCGATCGCGGCCGTCTCGGCGTCGATCTCCTCGTCGGAATTGGCGAGGATGAGGTCGAATCCGGCGGCTTGCGCGACGTCGGAGATCCCTCGGGTGGCTCGGGCGAAGAAGGGGTTCTCGATGTCACCGATGACCACTCCGATGGTGTTCGACTTCCCCGTGTTCATGCTCTTCGCGAGGGCGTTGGGGCGGTAGCCGAGGCGTTCGGCAGCAGCCTGCACGCGGTCCCTGACGTCCTCGCTCACGGCCCCGTAGTCGCCGAGCGCTCGGGCCGCCGTGGCCTTGGAGACCTTGGCGGCTTTCGCGACGTCGGACACCGTCGTCTCGCGTCGTCCGGTAGCCGGATCCGTTGCCATGTGCCCTCCGATGGGGTTCTGCTTCGTCGTTGACGTCGTTCCGGAACCAGGGTACTGTCCTGGACAACCTGTTGAGACCGGTCTCAAGCTACTCGATTGAGACCGGTCTCACCAGCAGAACGACAGCAACGGAGCTGACGGCGTCCACAAGACACGAGCCGACGGTTCCCTCCACGCACCACGAACTCCTCCCCATGATTGGACTCGCCGTGACGAATCGCTCCACCCTCCGCAGGACGGCCCTCCTGGCCGTCGCTGCGGCGACCGCCCTCATCCTCTCCGCGTGCTCCGGTGGTGCCGGCGCCGCGAGCAGCACCGAGGACAACCCCTACGGGCTCATCACCCCCGGACAGATCCGCGTCGCCAGCCTCGGCGACTCGAAGCCGTACACCTTCACGGATGCCGACGGGACGTTCACCGGATTCGACGTCGAACTCTTCACCGACGTCGCCAAGCGGATCGGGATCGACGACGTCGTCTTCACCGGCCAGGACTTCTCCGGCCTGCTCTCCGCCGTCGCGAACGGCCAGTTCGACGTCGGCGTCGCCGCCATCGGCATCACCAAGGAACGCGAGCAGACCGTCGACTTCTCCGACGGCTACCTCGCCGGATACCTCACGGTCATGGCGTCGAAGGACTCCGGCATCACCGATGCGGACAGCCTCGCGGGCAAGCGCCTCGGCGTCGTCCAGGGCACGCTCCAGGAGGCGTACGCGGTCAAGAACTTCACCAAGACCGAACTCGTCCGCTTCCCCGACAACAACTCGGCGATCTCCGCGGTTAACAGCGGCAGCATCGACGCCCACTTCCTCGACTACGAAGCGGCGAAAGAGTACGCGGCCCAGTACGGCCTCGTGAACGCCATCGACATCCCGTCCTTCGACGCACCGGCCGGCTTCGCCATCGCGAAGGACAAGCCCGAGTTCAAGAAGGCCCTGGACAAGGCCCTCGCCGAGGCGATGGAGGACGGCACCTGGAAGAAGCTCTACCAGAAGTGGTTCCCGGGCTCCCCGATGCCCGAGCAGTACCTCCCGAAGGCGGAGCAGACGTCCAGCCCCAGCCCGAGCGCGTCCGAGTAGCCCCCAGCCCCGTCTCGTGGTGCGGGTCGCACACCGGCCCGCACCACACCATCCCACCCCTCAGGAGCAGACAGCATGGACTGGCTCGACAGCATCATCAAGACCTTCTTCGACTTCGACGCGATGTGGCAGGTGTTCCCGCAGCTGCTCGGCGTGGGACTCGTCAACACCCTCGTCATCTCGATCGCCGCCACGGTCATCGGCGTCGTCCTCGGCATGATCATCGCGATCATGGGCATCTCGCCCTCGCGCTGGCTCCGGGTGCCCGCGCGGATCTACACCGACGTGTTCCGCGGCCTCCCGGCGATCCTCACCATCCTCCTCATCGGCCAGGGCTTCGCCCGCTTCAGCCAGCAGCTGTTCGGCCCCTCCCCCTACCCCCTGGGCATCCTCGCCCTCAGCCTCATCGCCTCCGCCTACATCGGCGAGATCTTCCGCGCCGGCATCCAGAGCGTCGACCGCGGCCAGCTGGAGGCCTGCCGGGCGCTCGGCATGAGCTACGGCAAGGCCATGCGACTCGTGGTGGTGCCGCAGGGCATCCGCCGGGTGCTGCCGGCACTCGTCAACCAGTTCATCGCCATCGTGAAGGACTCGAGCCTCGTCTACTTCCTCGGGCTCCTCGTCAGCGAGCGCGAGCTGTTCCGGGTCGGTCAGGACGCCGCCGTCCTCACCGGCAACCTCTCGCCGCTCGTCATGGCGGGTCTGTTCTACCTCGTCATCACCGTGCCCCTCACCCACCTCGTCAACTTCTTCGACAACCGCTTCCGCACCGGGCGCCGCAAGGCCACCCCGCCGAAGAGCGGCCTCGACGAGCTCGACGAGGTGCAGCCACCCCTGCCAGCCACCACCGGGAGCAACACATGACCTACACCTCTCCCCTGCCCGTCACCGACGGACACTTCTACCGCGGCTCCAGCCTGGAGCTCCGCGACGTCTCGATGGCGTACGGCGACATCCACGTCATCCGCGAGGTGAGCATCGACGTGGAGCCGGGCACCACGACGTGCATCATCGGGCCGTCCGGCTCCGGGAAGTCGACGCTGCTCCGCGGGGTGAACCGGCTGCACGAGCCCACCTCCGGAGACGTGCTCCTCGCCGGTGAGAGCGCCCTGAAGATGAAGCCGGAACGGCTCCGGACGCGGGTCGGGCTCGTGTTCCAGCACTTCAACCTGTTCCCCGACCACACCGCACTGGAGAACGTCGCCCTCGCGCTGCGGAACGTGAAGGGGATGTCGAAGAGCGAGTCGCTCCGGGTCGCCGCGGCACGGCTGGACGACGTCGGGCTGGGCGAACGGTCCGACCACCGGCCGCGCGACCTCTCGGGCGGCCAGCAGCAGCGGGTCGCGATCGCCAGGGCCCTCGCGATGGAACCCGAGGTCATGCTGTTCGACGAGGCCACGAGCGCGCTCGATCCTGAGCTCGTGAAGGGCGTCCTCAACCTCATGGCCGGGCTCGCGCAGCGCGGCATGACGATGCTCGTCGTCACCCACGAGATGGGCTTCGCGCGCAAGGTCGCCGACCAGGTCGTGTTCATGGACGAGGGTCGCGTCGTCGAGGCGGGCACGCCATCACAGCTGTTCGACGCACCGCAGAGCCCGCGCCTGCAGCGCTTCCTCTCCGAGGTCCTCTGATGGCGGCGCGCGTCACCGGCGCGATCCGGACGGGTGTCATCGGCTTCGGCACCTCCGGCGCGGTGTTCCATGCGCCGTTCCTCGCGGCGGATCCGGCCTACTCGCTCGACCTCGTCGTGACCTCCGACCCGGATCGGCGGGCCGAGGCACTCGGCCGATACCCGGGCGTCCAAGTGGTGTCGACGGCCGAGGAGCTCTTCGCCCGGGCCGACGAGCTCGACCTCGTCGTCATCGGCTCGCCATCCGGCACGCACGCCGCGCTCGCGACAGCCGCCCTGGAAGCAGGCCTGCACGTCGTGGTCGACAAGCCGTTCGCCGTCACCGCGGCCGAGGGCCGGGCCGTCGTCGACCGCGCGGCGGCGGTCGATCGACTCGTCACCGTCTTCCAGAACCGCCGATGGGACGGCGACTTCCTGACCGTGCGGCAGCTGCTCGACGAGGGCGCGCTCGGGCGTGTCCACCGCTACGAGTCGCGCTTCGAGTGGTGGAAGCCGGACCCGCCCGCAACGTGGAAGACGGTCGCCACCGCGGCGGACGGTGGCGGCATCCTCTACGACCTCGGTACGCACGTGATCGACCAGGCGATCCAGCTGTTCGGGGAGGTCGAGGACGTCCACGCCGAGCTCGGGGTCGTCCGGCCGGGGGCGGTCGCCGACGACGACGCCTTCGTGGCCCTCCGGCATCGATCCGGCGTGCGCTCGCACCTGTGGATGGGGTCGCTCGTCGCCCAGGCGGGCCCCCGGTTCCGCATCCTGGGGTCCTCCGGCGCCTACACCTCGTGGGGACTCGACGGCCAGGAGCCCGCGCTCAAAGCCGGCGCCGATCCCCGCGACGAGGGGTTCGGGCGGCGCGACACATCGGGCTGGGGCTCGATCGGCGTCGACGGCGCGACGGAGCCCGTCCCGATGGCCGACGGCGACTACGCCGCCTTCACGCGCCTCCTCGCGACCGCGCTCCACGACGGCGGTCCGCCACCGGTCGATCCGGCCGACGCGATCGCCGTCCTCGAGATCATCGAGGCCGTCCACACGGCCGCAGCAGCTTCAGCACGCAGTACTCCAGAACAGAAAGAGCAGACAGCATGAGCACCAGCACCCAGACCAGCCGTCGCGTCGTCGTCATCGGCGGGGGCATCCTCGGAACGTCCAGCGCCGTCGCCATCGCCCGCCGTGGCGCCGAGGTGACCCTCGTGACCGACCGGTCCCTCGCCAGCGGCGCCTCCGGGCGGTCGCTCGCCTGGCTGAACTCCGCGGCCCGCCGCTCGAGCGAGTACCACGCGCTCCGCGTCCTCGGGATCGACCGCTGGCGGACCTTCGCCGCGCAGGTGCCGAGCGCGGACTTCCTCCGCTTCGACGGCGGGCTCATGTGGGCGCCGGAGGGCGAGTCCTACGCCGACACCTTCGCGTACGAACGCGGCATCGGCTACGACGCCCGGTGGTTGGCGCCGGAGGACATCGCTTCGGTCACACCCGGTGTCGACCCGGCCGCCGTGGCCGCCGAGGGCGCGATCTTCAACCCGGGCGAGGGGTGGGTCGAACTGCCGTCCGTCATCGAGATCCTGTCCCGCGAGTTCGTCGCCCGCGGTGGACGGATCGTGACGGACGCCGGAGCCGAGATCGCCTCCGCCGGTGGCCGCGCGGTGGGTGCGGTCCTCGCGAACGGCGACCGCATCGACGCCGACGCGGTCCTGCTGGCCACGGGTCCGGACGTCCCGGCCCAGCTCGCCGCGCTCGGCATCACGATCGGTGACCAGAGCCCGGCCGCGTTCGTCGCGTTCACGAAGCCGGCCGCCTCGGAGCTCGTCGCCGTGCTCAACACGCCGAAGGTCGCCGTCCGCCGCACGAGGGACGGCGGCTTCGCCCTGGACTCCGCGTGGTCGGAGGAGGAGATCGAGGTCCGGGACGACGGCTCGCTACACATCGCCGACTCGACGGTGGAGCGGCTGCTGGCCGAGGGCTCGCGGGTGCTCGCCGGCAACCCGAGCCTCGAGCTCGACCACATCGGCGCGGGGTACAAGCCGATCCCGGGCGATGGCGAGCCGGTCTTCGGCGCGGTCCCGCAGCTGCCGGGCCTGTTCACGGCGTTCAGCCACAGCGGAGCGACGCTCGGGCTCATCGCCGGCGAACTCCTCGCCGACGAGATCGTCGACGGCGAACCCTCGCCGCTCCTCGCGACGTTCCGCCCCGAGCGGTACGCCGACTCGCCCGTCCCCGCGTAGGTCCGGTCGGTTCACGACTCAGGACGACCCCGGCGGGTCACGCCGGCCGCCCCGGTGTGTCCGGCGGACGCGCCGCACCGGTCCTGAGTTGTGAACCCCGCGCCGTCCCGCTGTCCCCATCGCCCTAACTCAGGAGACCTCCGGTGTGTCACCGTCGCTCCAGCCCGACACGCCGCAGGACTCCTGAGATAGGGACGGGAGGGACCACGACAGAACGCCCGCCGCACTCCAGGAGTGCGGCGGGCGTTTCGCGGTACGGGGTGCGACTAGTCGGTGCCGGAGTCGAACGCAGCGCCTTCGGACGCGAGGTCCGTCGCGCGCTCGAGGGCGTCGGCCGTCGGGTCGAGGAGTTCGCCGCCGAGGATCTCCTGCGCCTCACCCTGCTCGAGCTTGCCGACGAGCTCTGCCGTCGCGCCACCGACGATGCCGGCGGCCGCATACTGCTCGAGCCGCGAACGCGAGTCGGCGATGTCGAGGTTCCGCATGGTGAGCTGCCCGATGCGGTCGTCAGGACCGAACGCGGCGTCGCCGACGCGCTCCATCGAGAGCTTGTCGGGGTGGTAGCTGAGGCCGGGGCCCGAGGTGTCGAGGATCGTGTAGTCGTCGCCGCGGCGCAGACGGATCGAGACCTCGCCGGAGACGGCGGAACCGACCCAACGCTGGATCGACTCGCGCAGCATGAGCGACTGCGGGTCGAGCCAACGGCCCTCGTACATGAGGCGGCCGAGACGGCGACCCTCGTTGTGGTAGTTCGCGACCGTGTCCTCGTTGTGGATCGCGTTGAGCAGACGCTCGTACGCGATGTGCAGGAGGGCCATGCCGGGAGCCTCGTAGATGCCGCGGCTCTTCGCCTCGATGATGCGGTTCTCGATCTGGTCGCTCATGCCGAGGCCGTGACGTCCACCGATGGCGTTGGCCTCGAGGACGAGCGCGACCGCGTCGTCGTACTCCACGCCGTTGAGCGCGACCGGGCGGCCGGCCTCGAACGTGACGGTGACGACCTCGGAGGCGATCGCGACGTCTTCACGCCAGAACGGCACGCCCATGATCGGCTCGACGAGTTCCATGCCGGAGCTGAGCTCCTCGAGACGCTTGGCCTCGTGGGTGGCGCCCCAGATGTTCGCGTCGGTGCTGTACGCCTTCTCCGTGGAGTCGCGGTACGGGAAGTCGCGGGCGACGAGCCACTCGCTCATCTCCTTGCGGCCACCGAGCTCGTTGACGAAGTCGACGTCGAGCCACGGCTTGTAGATGCGCAGACGCGGGTTCGCGAGCAGCCCGTAACGGTAGAACCGCTCGATGTCGTTGCCCTTGTAGGTGGAGCCGTCGCCCCAGATGTCGACGCCGTCCTCCTTCATGGCGCGGACGAGCATGGTGCCCGTCACCGCACGGCCGAGCGGCGTGGTGTTGAAGTACGTCTTGCCGGCGTTGCGGATGTGGAACGCACCGCACTGCAGTGCGACGAGCCCCTCTTCCACGAGCGCGGACTTCGCGTCGACGAGTCGGGCGATCTCCGCGCCGTACTCCTTCGCGCGATCGGGGACGGCACCGATGTTCGGTTCATCCGCCTGGCCGATGTCGGCGGTGTAGGTGCACGGGACGGCACCCTTCTCGCGCATCCAGGCGACGGCGACGGAGGTGTCGAGACCTCCGGAGAAGGCGATGCCGACGCGCTCGCCGACGGGGAGGCTGCTCAAGACTTTAGACACGCCTGCGATTCTACGGGTTCGTGGGGTGCGGAGCACGTCACCGCCGGTACCGCCGAACGCCCGCCGGGGGACGGCGGGCGTTCAGGCGGCATCGACGGTGACGCTGCTGTGAACCGGACGGATCGGACCAGGTCCACCCAGGCGCTGTTCGGGTCTCGCGCCGCGGGCTTCACGGGTGCATCGGGATGACGATTCGTCGACTCCAGAGCGATTCTGACAGCGACCGACGCCCCTCCACAGGTCCCAATAGTGGGGACATCGGGGAGGGGCGACAGACGTGGACGGCCCGTCGACAGGCACCGGGGCCGGGAACGGGTGCTACCAGATGGTGACGCGCTCCTCAGGGGCGAGCCAGGCAGCGTCGGACTCCGTCACGCCGAACGTCTCGTAGAAGGCGTCGATGTTGCGGACGATCTGGTTGCAACGGAACTCGTTCGGCGAGTGCGGGTCGATCGACAGGAGGCGGATGACCTCGGCGTCGCGGCCCTTCTGCTGCCAGGCCTGTGCCCAGGAGAGGAAGAACCGCTCCGCACCCGTGAGGCCGTCGACGACCGGCGGCTCCGCGCCCTCGAGCGACAGCAGGTAGGCCTTCCAGGCGATGCCGAGCCCGCCGAGGTCGCCGATGTTCTCACCGATGGTGAGCGCACCGTTGACGTGGTGGTCGGGCACCTGGGCGGGAGCGAGGGCGTTGTACTGCTCGATGAGCGACGCCGTGCGCTCCTCGAAGGCGGCGCGGTCGGCCTCGGTCCACCAGTCGGTGAGTCGGCCGTCGCCGTCGAACTTGGAGCCCTGGTCGTCGAAGCCGTGGCCGATCTCGTGCCCGATGACCGCCCCGATGGCCCCGTAGTTGGCGGCGGCGTCGCGGCCGGCGTCGAAGAACGGGTACTGGAGGATGGCGGCGGGGAAGACGATCTCGTTGAAGCCGGGGTTGTAGTAGGCGTTGATCGTCTGCGGCGTCATGAACCACTCGTCGCGGTCGAGCGGCTTGCCGATCTTCCCGAGCTCCCGGTCCATCTCGAAGCGGCTGGCGCGACGGACGTTGCCGAGCAGGTCATCGGCGTCGAGCTCGAGCGCCGAGTAGTCGCGCCACTTCACGGGGAAGCCGATCTTCGGCGTGAACTTGTCGAGCTTCTCGAGCGCACGGGTGCGGGTCTCGGGACTCATCCACTCGAGGTGCTCGATGCTGTCGCGGTACGCCTCGACGAGGAACCCGACGAGGACGTCCATCTCGTCCTTGGCCGAGGTGCCGAAGTGGCGGTCGACGTAGATGCGTCCGACGGCCTCACCGAGCATGCCCTCGACGAGCGAGACGCCGCGCTTCCAGCGCTCGCGCTGCTGGGGCGTACCCGTGAGCGTCTTGCCGTAGAAGTCGAAGTTGGCCCGGCCGAACTCCTCGGAGAGGTACGGGGCGGCACCGTGGACGACCTTCCAGGCCAGCCAGTCCTTCCACGACTCGAGCTGCTCGCCGACGAGGAGCTCGCCGAGGCCCTCGAGGAAGCTCGGCTCGCGGACGACGAGTTCGGCGAACACCTCGTCGGCGGCGCCGATCGCGTCGCGCCAGACGGCGAGGTTCGGGCCGTCGAGGTCGGCGCCGGCCGCGAGGGCCGCCGCTTCGTCCCAGCCGTACAGGTTGTAGGTCTTCTCGCTGTCGCGGGTGGCGACGTTGTCCCAGTGCTTGGACGCGATCGCGGTCTCGAGCGCGAAGACGCGGTCGGCGCGCCCTGCGGCATTGTCGAGGCCGGCGAGTTCGAACATCGTCTGGAGGTGGGCGCGGTAGGCGTCACGGATCTCGGCGAAGGTGTCCTCGCGGAAGTAGGACTCGTCGGGGAGGGTGATGCCGCCCTGCTCCGCGAACACGAGGTAGCGCTCGGGGTTGCCCGGGTCGTTGTCGACGAAGAGCTGGAGGAAGCCGCCGACGCCCTCGGCCTCGAACTCGCCCGACAGGCGCAGGAACGCCTCGATGGAGTCGACGGCGGCGACGCGGGCGAGCTGGTCGGCGAGCGGTGCGGCACCGAGCGCGTTGGCGCGGTCGACGTCCATGAAGCTGGCGTACAGGGCGCCGATCTTCACGCCCTCCGGGCCGTCGGGGTTCGACTGCGACTCCTCGATGATGGCGCGGACCGCGTTCTCCGCGTCCTCCGCGAGCTGGTGGAACGACCCCCAGCGGGCCTTGTCGTCGGGGATCTCGGTCCGGTCGATCCACTTGCCGTTCACATGCCGGAAGAGGTCGTCCTGCGGCCGGACGGCCGGGTCGAGTTCGGAGCGGTCGATGCCGGAGGCGAGCTGCGCGTCAGTCATGCGGCTCAGCCTAGCGACGGCTCCTGACGACGGGTCGGGTGTTCTCTCAGAGCTGGCAGACGGTCCGGGTCCGGCACCGGTGGAGCGGTGTCGGACGTGGCTCGACGGGTGAGGGACTACCTTGGACGCACCGGTCGGAAGGAGCGCGCGTGGACTGGTTGTCCGAGTTCCCGCCCGGAGTCCTCCTGCTGGTCGTCTTCCTGGTCGTCGCGGTCGAAAGCCTCGGCGTCCCCCTGCCGGGCGAGACCGTGCTGATCGGCGCGACGCTCCTCGCGGCGTCGAGCGGACTCAACCCCGTGTTCGTCGCAGCGGCCGCCGCGGGCGGGGCGATCCTCGGAGACTCGATCGGGTACTGGGTCGGCAAGCGCTACGGGCGGCGACTCCTCTCGGTGCTCAACCGTCGGTTCCCGAAGCAGGTGGGGCCGAAACGACTCGGTGCCGCGGTGCACCTCATGCGTCGCTGGGGGCCGTGGGCGGTGTTCGTCGGACGCTTCATCGCCGTCCTCCGTATCTTCTCCGGACCGCTGGCGGGCATGTTCCGGATGACCTACCCGCACTTCCTGCTCGCCAACGCCGCCGGCGGCATCGCCTGGGCATCGCTCGTCGTGACCGTGGTCACGCTGCTCGGGAGTGCCGCGACCGAGTTCCTGCACCGCTTCTCCTGGGCGGCCCTCGCCCTCGCGGGTGCGGCGGCGGTCGTGATCGCCGTCGTCCTCGTCTTCCGCGCGCGTCGGCGCGCCGCCCGACCGGTCGAGGAGCGCACCGCGGTCTCGCTGACCGAGGCGGAACTCGACGAGCTGCTGTCGCCGTCCGGCTCGGCGGCCCTGGCGTCAGCGGCGCCGCAGACCACGCCGACCGCTCCGACGCCGAGCGCCGCTCCCGTCCGGACAGACCTGCGCGCAGCGATCGCCGCGGTCTTCACCCCGCTCCGCTGGGCGCTCAGGACGACGCCGGCGACCACCGCCTTCGTGACCGTCTTCGTCGCGTTGGGGGTCGTCACCGGCGGGCTGTGGCGACCGATCGACCAGGCCGCCTGGTACCCGTCGTTCGCCTACGGCGTGCCGAGTCTCGAGGCCGGTCGTTGGTGGACGGTGCTCACGGGCATGTTCATCACCGCCGACCCGCTCACCTACCTCATCGCGATCCTCGGCGCCGCGGTGTTCGGCGGATGGGTCGAGGCGCGCTTCGGCACCCTGCGGGCGTCGGCGATCTTCCTGTCCGGGCACCTCGTCGGCATCCTCGGAGCCCTCGGGGCGGCGACCGCGCTCGCGCAGCTCGACTGGCCGTGGGCGCAGTCACTCGCGACGACCCTCGACGTCGGCCCGAGTTGCGGCATCCTGGCCTGCGTGGCCACGGCCACCGCGTTCATGCGGTCCCCGTACCGGCTGCGCTGGCGGCTCCTCCTGCTGTCGTGGGTGTCGATCGCCCTCCTCTACGTCGGGAAGATCGACGACCTCGAGCACTGGATCGCGACGGTCGTGTTCGTCGTCGTCGCCCGACTCCTCATCGGGGAACACCGTTCGACGCCGCGACCGACGATGCGGGACTGGCGGCTCTTCGCGGTCGCCGGGCTGCTCGTCATCGGCGCGGTGCAGCTGCTCGTCACGCTCGTGCCGCTCGACGGGCCGCTCGGCTCGACCACCCTGACGCAGGGCTCCATCCTCGACGTGGGGCTCGACACGGTGGCGATCCTACTGATCGCGAACTGGCTCCGGCGCGGACATCGCTGGGCGTGGTGGGCGGCGATGGTCCTGACCGTCGGCAACCTGCTCACGACCCTCGCGCTCGTCGCGTTCACCTGGTTTGCGATGGTGCCACTCGTGGCGTCGACGATCTGGATCTCGGCGAGCGTGCTCTGGGTGGGGCAGGCGGTGGTGCTCGTGCTCTCGCGGCACGCGTTCCGGGTGGCGGCGAACCAGACCAGACGGCGACTGCCCGGCGCGGTCGGGCCCGGAGCGCGGCGGGCGCGGGCGCGGGCCGCCGAGCTGCTCCGCGAGGACGGCGGCGGGCCACTGTCGGCGTCGGCGCTCCGACCCGAGAACCGGATCTTCGTCACGGCGGACGGCGGCCACGCCGTGTTCTACCAGCAGCACGCGGGCGTCGCGCTGGCGCTCGGTGAACCGATCGGCGCGCGCGATGGTGCCCCGGACGCGGTGCTGGCGTTCACGGCGGCGGCCGAGCAGGCGGGGCTGACCCCGGCCGCGTTCGCGGTGCGGGAGCCGAGCATCGTGCCCGAAGGCTGGCGTGTGTCGCCGCTCGGGCGGGACCTCGTGCTCGAGCTCCCTGCGGCGAACGCCCGCGACGGCGGTGCCGGCGATCCGGCCGACAACGGTCCCGCCACGGAGCCCGAGTGGTCGTCGATCCTGCTGCCGTCGGACGAGCTGCCCTGGGAGCTGCGCAGCCAGATCCGCGCGCTGACCTCGGTGTGGGTCTCCGACCGGCGGGTGCCCGAGCTGGGACTGACCGTGGGCGCGAGTGTCGAGACTGCCGGAGCAACAGGGCAGGCCCGGTCGGCCGCGCGGAGTTCAGTCGTGACCGACGCCCGCGGCACGGTGCTGGCGGCAGTGACCTGGCTGCCGATCCCCGGCCCAGGCGGCACCGTCGGCGGCTGGGCCCTCGACACGGTCCTGCGCGCGGTGGCGACCGACGCCACCGGCGAAGCGGAGACGCCGTCCTCCGCGGACGTCAACCGAGCCGTCGAGCGGGCACTGACCGATGCCTGCCGTCGGTTCGCCGCCGCGGGGGCGTCGACGGTCTCCTTCTCGGCGTCGGGCCTGGCGCGTGACGGCTCGGAGCCAGACGGTGTCGCCGTGCGCACGGTGGCCGGCATCGCCCACCGCGTCGATCCGCTCCACGGCTTCGCCGAGATCGCCGCCGTCGCAGAACGGCTCGGCGCCACGTCCGTGCCACTGTTCCTCGCCTGCCGTGAGGACGCCGACCAGCCGCGGGTCGCCTACGCCGCTGCCGCAGGCTTCCTCACCGGCATCCGCCTCCGCGACCTCCCCGCCCTCAGCGGCTCGCTGCTCGTGCGGGAGCAGGACGGGCAGTCCGGACCGCTGCCCGACGACCCGAGCAACCGGGTCGGTGGCCACGACTAGGCTCGGCGGGTGACCACGGGACAGGACAGGCGACGACTCCGACCGGTCGATCGCGACATCCTCCGGCTCGCGGTCCCGGCGCTCGGAGCGCTCATGGCGGAGCCGCTGTTCCTCCTCGCCGACTCGGCGATGATCGGCCACCTCGGGGTCGTGCCGCTCGCCGGCCTCGGCGTCGCGAGCGCGGTGCTGCAGACCATCATCGGGCTCATGGTGTTCCTGGCCTACGCGACGACCCCCGCCGTCGCCCGCCGACTCGGCCACGGCGACGAACGCGGCGCGGTCTCGCTCGGCGTCGACGGACTCTGGCTGTCCCTCGGCCTCGGCGTCGTGATCGGTGCGGCCGGCTGGTTCCTCTCCCCCACCCTCGTCGGATTGTTCGGCGCGACCGACGCCGTCGCCCAGCAGGCCGACACCTACCTCGGCATCTCGATGATCGGCATCCCCGCGATGCTGCTCGTCTTCGGCGCGACCGGTCTGCTGCGTGGCCTCCAGGACACCACCACGCCCCTCGTCGTCGCCGGCGCCGGGTTCGCCGCGAACATCGGCCTCAACTTCCTCTTCATCTACGGTCTCGGCCTCGGGATCGCCGGCTCGGCCCTCGGCACCGTCATCGCCCAGTGGGGCATGGTCGTCGCCTACCTCGTCGTCGTCCTGCGCCACGCGCGACGGACCGGCGCGAGCCTGCGCCCGCATCGCGCCGGGCTCGGCGGGGCGGCCCGCTCCGGTGGCTGGCTGTTCCTCCGCACCGTCAGCCTCCGCGCGGCGATGCTCATCGCCGTGTTCGTCGCGACCGACCTCGGCACGGACGAGCTCGCCGGCTTCCAGCTCGTCATGACCCTCTTCGCCACCCTCGCCTTCGCACTCGACGCCCTCGCGATCGCCGCCCAGGCGCTCGTCGGCAAGGGGCTCGGCGCCGGCGACGTGGGCGGAGTCCGCGCCGTCCTCGTCCGATGCCTGCAGTGGGGCGTCGGGTCGGGGATCGTCCTCGGCCTCGTCGTCGCGCTCGCGAGCCCGGTCATCGGCCTCGTGTTCACGAGCGACCCGAAGCTCGCAGCCCTGATCGTCCCCGCGCTCATCGTGCTCGCGGTCACCACACCACTCGGCGGGATCGTGTTCGTCCTCGACGGCGTCCTCATCGGCGCCGGCGACGCGAAGTACCTCGCGATCACCGGCCTGCTCAACACGGTCGTGTTCCTCCCGTTCGCCCTCGCCGTCCTCGCCTGGGCCCCCGGCGGACCCACCGGGCTCACGTGGCTGGCCCTCGCCTTCTTCGTCGGATACCTCGGCGCCCGAGCGACCACACTCGGACTCCGCGCCCGCACGAGCGGGTGGATGCGCACCGGGATCTGACCGACGATTGGGGAGTCCTCCCCATTGAATCGGCGGCCTCCGTCCACGATCCTGGCCTGTGAGCATCCATCCACGCTCACGATTCCAGGGGGAACCACCATGACCATCGCCACCGCCAGCCACCGTCTCCGCGTCTCGACCGTGACCGCCGTCGCTATCCTGGGCCTGTTCGGGCTGTCCGCCTGCAGCAGCGGATCGGCGCCGGCCGACTCCGAGCCCACGTCGAGCGCCACCTCGGAGGCGGAGGCCACCCAGGACACCACCGAGGAGGCACCGGCGTCCGGCGCGACCAAGTGCACCGAGGAGCAGGTCAACACGCTCAGCGCGGCCAGCGGTGTCGCGGTCCCGGCCGCAGGCGTCGCCGCCGCGAAGGCCTCGTTCGCGCCCGCCGCCGTCATCGAGGGCCTGACGACCGTGTGCGTGCTGAGCTTCGAGGCCGGCGCCGTGTCCGGCAGCTACGCCGTCCTCTCCGGTGGTGCGGCGAGCCTCACCGCCGCCGCCGCGAACGCCACCAACGCGGGAGGCCAGATCACCGAGGCCGCCGGCACGTTCACCGGATCCCTCGAGGACCTGACGATCGTCGGCGTCCCGTTCACCCAGCTCACCAAGGAGACCGCCGGCTTCGAGAACGTCGAGGACCTCGTGGTCGTCGCCTCGACGGCGGCGCTCGGCTAGCACCGGGTCCCGCACCAGCTCGCCCCACCCGCGCCCATCCGCCCCTCACCGGGCGGGTGGGCGCTCGTGCGCCGCCGGCGGCAGCATCGCCGGCAGCGTCGCCGGCATCAACCGATCGGTGGATGCCAGGATCAACCGCTCCACCGCTACCGGCCGTCGACGACCCGGACGAGCATGGACACCATGAGCACACGACCGATCATCGAGGTCCGCGAACTGCGCAAGCAGTACGGCGACTTCACCGCCGTCGACGGCATCAGCTTCGACATCCACGAGGGCGAGACGTTTGCACTCCTCGGCCCGAACGGCGCCGGGAAGAGCACCACCATCGAGATCCTCGAGGGCTACCGGCACCGCACGGGCGGCTCGGCGAGCGTCCTCGGCGTCGACCCCGCACACGGCGGCCTGGACTGGAAGGCCCGCCTCGGGATCGTCCTGCAGTCGAGCGCCGAAGCCTCGAACGTCACCGTGCGGGAACAGCTCACCCAGTTCTCCCGGTACTACCCCGAGCCACGGGACGTCGACGAGGTCATCGACGCCGTCGGCCTCACCGCGGCGGCCGGCACACGCATCGGCAAGCTCTCGGGCGGTCAACGCCGGCGGGTCGACGTGGCGCTCGGCGTGATCGGTCGCCCCGCGCTCCTCTTCCTGGACGAGCCGACCACGGGCTTCGACCCCGAGGCGCGGCGGCAGTTCTGGGACCTCATCCGCTCCCTCAAGCGGGACGGCACCACCGTCCTCCTCACGACGCACTACCTCGACGAGGCCGCGCAGCTCGCCGACCGGGTCGCCGTCATCGCCGGCGGACGACTCGTCGAGATCGGCGCGGTCGACGAGATCGGCGGTGCAGCGGCACGGATCCCGGTGGTCCGGTGGCGGGACGGCGACGGGCTCCACGAGGAGCGCACCCAGACGCCGGCGGCACGGGTCGCCGAACTCACCGCCTCGACCGGAGGGGAACCACGCGACCTCGAGGTCATCCGCCCGAGCCTCGAGGACATCTACCTCGGCCTCGTCCATGCGGCGAGCGCCGGTGTTCCCACGGCGACCGCCGACACCGCCGATCCGCGCGTCACCCTCCAGACGGGAGCAGGAGCATGAGCCTGACCACGAACACCAACACGTCCACGACATCCACCGATCGCGCTGTCTCCCCGTTCGTCCCGCCGCTGCCCCGTGGCCGGACGCTCCGCCTGGGACTGAGCCGGATCGGGTACGAGACGCGCATCTACTTCCGTTCCGGCGACCAGGTGTTCTTCACCTTCCTGTTCCCCGTCGTGATGTTGGCGATCTTCTCCGCGGCGTTCAGCGCGATGGGGAACGTCGGCGAGGCACCCGACGGGACGGGCGGAGTCACCCAGGCCGCGTACACGCTCCCCGGCATGATCGCCGCCGGCATCCTCCTCTCCGGCGTCCAGAACCTCGCGACGGACATCGCGACGGAGAAGAGCGACGGCACGCTGAAGCGTCTCGGGGGCAGCCCGCTTCCCGTGGTCAGCTACTTCCTCGGGAAGATGGGGCAGGTCCTCGTGACCTCGATGCTCCAGCTCGCCCTGCTCCTGCTCGTGGCGCATCTCGTCTTCGGCGTCGCCCTGCCGACGGAACCCGAGCGGTGGGTCACCTTCGCCTGGATCTACCTCCTCGGGATCGCGACGTCGGCCGTCCTCGGGATCGCGCTGTCGGCGGTGCCGCGGAGCGGGAAGAGCGCGACGGCCGTCATCATCCCCATCGTGCTCGTGCTGCAGTTCATCTCCGGCGTGTACCTGTCGTTCGCGATGCTCCCGGACTGGCTGCAGAACGTCGCGAGCGTGTTCCCGGTGAAGTGGATCGCACAGGGCATGCGGTCCGTGTTCCTCCCGGACTCCTTCGCTGCGCAGGAGCAGTCGGGCGGCTGGGACCTGTCGACGGTCGCGCTCGTCCTCGTCGTCTGGGCGGTCGTCGGACTCGTCCTGACGCGCTTCTCCTTCCGCTGGGTCCGTCGCTCCTGACGACGGTTCGCGGGCGGAAGTGGGAGGGTAAGGACATGGACGGACGACGGTGGTGGGATGTCGCGTTCGGCGCGGGATGCGTGATCGTGGGGGCGCTCGTGAGCGTCAGCGCGGCCGGGGCGCCGGAGCGGGTGATCGGTGTCTGGGTGGTGCTGGCGGTGCTCTGCCTCGTCTACTACACGGCCGGGCGACGGACCCTCGAGCGTCCACAGGGCGGGCTCTGGTTCGCGATCACCCTCATCGCGCTCACCGCCGTCGGCACGGCGTTGTCGCCGAACGTCCTGACCCTGCAGTGCCTCGTGTTCCCGCTGCTGTGGGTGCTGACCCCGGAGACGCGGAACGCGATCGTCCTCAACATCGTGAGCGCCGCGACGCTCGCCATCGGCTTCATCGTCGGTCGGGGCGCCACACCGGACGCGATCGTGCAGGGACTCGCGATCCAGAGCGTCTCGCTCGTCTTCGCCCTGTCGCTCGGCCTGTGGATCACCCGGATCGCCGAACTCGGCGATGAGAAGGCACGACTCCTCGTGAGTCTGCAGGCGGCTCAGGCCGAGTCGGAACGGGCGAGCCGGGAGGCCGGCGCGGCTGCCGAACGCGAGCGCCTGGCACGCGACATCCACGACACGATCGCCCAGAGTCTCACGAGCGTGGTGCTGCTCGCGCAACGAGCCCGATCCGAGGTCGGCATGACCGTCGCGGACACCCCGGACGCCGCCCCGCTGGACGGTCGCCCGATCGCCGCCCTCGAGAGCATCGACCTCATCGAGTCCACCGCGCGCGACGCGCTCGGCGAGGCGCGGGCGCTCGTGGCGACGATGGCGGCCATGCCGACGGCGGACACCACCCTCGGCGACAGTCTCCGTCGCCTCGGCACCCGCTTCGAACGGGAGACGGGCGTCCAGGTGCGCGTGGACACGGCGGCGGAGCACCTGCCCCGGGTGGCGGAAGTGGTGCTGCTGCGGTGCGCGCAGGAGGGGTTGGCGAACATCCGGAAGCACGCTAGCGCGTCGCATGCGACCATCGAGCTGTCGGTCGCGGACGGCTCGGCGCTGCTGCGACTCTCGGACGACGGTGTCGGGATCCCCGACGCCGCCGGCGCCCTCCTCGGCACGGCACCCGGCGCGGGCTTCGGCCTCCACGGCCTGCACGACCGCGTCGCCCTGCTGGGCGGTACGGTCGAGATCGTGAGCGGACACGGGGCTGGGACGACGCTGGTGGTGCGGGTGCCGGTGGCCGTGGCAGAACCGATCGGTGTCGGGCCGTCCGCCGGCGTCGGGGACGAGGTCGGCGGATGACGCGGATCAGGATCGTCGTCGCCGACGACCACCCCATCGTCCGATCGGGGATCGTCGCGTTGCTCGGGCGGGCGGAGGACCTCGAGGTCGTGGCCGAGGTCGCCGACGGTGCCGCCGCGGTCGAAGCGGCCGAAGCGCACCACCCCGACCTCGTCCTCATGGACCTCCGCATGCCGGTCCTCGGCGGCGTGGAGGCGACCGCCCGCATCGTGCAGCGCCTGCCCGGGGTGAGGGTACTCGTGCTGACCACCTACGAGACCGACGACGACATCCTCGGCGCCATCGAGGCCGGTGCCAGCGGGTACCTGTTGAAGGCGGCTCCCGAGCAGGAGATCCTCGCCGGCATCCGTTCGGTCGTGTCCGGCCAGACCGTCCTCGCGCCCACCATCGCGGCGACCCTCGTCGGCCGTGTCCAGGGCGGTTCGTCACCACGCCCGCAGCTGAGCGCCCGCGAGCTGGAGGTCCTCGCGCTCGTCGCCGCCGGCAACAGCAACCGGGCGATCGCGGCCGGACTCTTCATCTCGGAGTCGACGGTGAAGACCCATCTGCTCCACGTGTTCGAGAAGCTCGAGGTCGCCGACCGCACCCGAGCCGTCACCCGGGCGCAGGAGCTCCGGCTGCTCTGAGCGCTGAGCTCCGAGCTGAGCTCCGAGTTCGGTGCGTGGGCCTCGGTGGCCGGCTCAGGCTCCGCGCGGGACGGGACGCCTGATGTGGGTGCGCAGACCCACGACGTCGAGGACGAACTCGCAGAACATCGCGTTGGCCCAGGAGAACCACGGGCGGGTGAAGGTGGCCGGGTCGTCCTTGTGGAAGGACTCGTGCATGACCCCGGTGCCGGCGTCGGTGCGCAGGAGGGTGTCGAGGAGGCGCGCGCGCTCCGCGTCGTCCGTCGAGGTGAGCCCCTCCATGGCGAGGGCGATCGGCCAGATGTGATCGTGCGGGGTGTGCGGGCTGCCGATCCCGCGGGCGGAGGATCCGACGAAGAAACTCGGGTCGTCCTCGCTCAGCAGGAACCGCCGGGTGGCGAGGTACCGGGCGTCGTCCGGTGCACACCAGCCGAGGAACGGCAGCGAGAGGAGGCTCGGCACGTTCGCGTCGTCCATGAGCAGGGCGTTGCCGAAGCCATCGACCTCGTAGGCGTAGACATCGCCGTACCGGTCGGTCGACACGACTCCGTGGGCGTCGATCGCCGCCTCGAGCTCGCGTCGGAGCGAGCGGGCGTCCGCGGCGAGCGCCTCGTCGTCGAGCACGTCCACCGCGATCGCCTCGACCCCGGCGAGCGTCACCGCGGCGAAGAGGTTGCCCGGCACGTTGTAGCCGTACCGCGCCGCGTCGTCACTCGGCCGGAACCCCGACCACGAGAGGCCCGTGAACGTGGTCTCCGGGCCGAGTCCGTCGCGGACGAGGGTGTCGGAGAGCGGCGCGTCGAACCGTTGGAACCGGTACGGCGAGCGCTCCTCATGGTGCTGCTCGGTGCGCCAGACACCCACCGCGGCGGTGACGGCGGCGCGGAACCGCTCGTCGAGGTGGTCGGAACGGCCCGTCGCCAGCCAGAGGTCGTGTGCGAGCTGGAGCGGGTAGCCGAGCGAGTCGATCTCGTACTTGCGTTCCCACACCCAGGGCGAGGCGTCGGTGCGGTCGTCGTGGTGGCCGTGACCGTTCGGTTCGGCGTTGAAGGCGTTGGCGTAGGGATCGAGGGCGATCGCGTCGAGCTGGCGACGGTTGACGGCGACGAGGAGGTCGGCCAGCTCTGGCCGCTCGGCAGCGAAGTGGAGGTACGGCGCGAGCTGCGCGCTCGAGTCTCGCAACCACATCGCGGGGATGTCGCCGGTGAGCATGAACACGGTGCCGTCCGGCATGGGCGTCATCGTGCTGTGCAGGGTGTCGGCGAAGCAGCGTTCGAACCGCTCCGCCACCCGCTGGTCGCTGCGCTCGCGCACGGCCGCGGTCGCCTCGGCGATGAGCTCGTCGATCCACGCGGTCATGGTGATCCCTCCTCGGTGACGGCCGGCCGGCCGGCGATCAGACGCCGCCGCGGGGCTTGGGCGCGTCGGGCTGGGCCGCCGCGTAGGCCGACTGCCCCGTCGCCCCGGGCTCACCCTCGGGGATCGGGACGAGGTACGCGGCGGTGCCGTAGGCGGTCAGCTGCGTCCAGGCACCACCGATGTCGGTCGTCTCGAGGCGCATGGCCAACACCGCGTTGGCACCGCGCTGCTCTGCGTCCGCGACGAGGCGCCGCATGACCTCCTGGCGGGACTCGAACAGCAGCTGCGTCATGCCGGGGACCTCGCCGCCGCCGAGTGCCGAGAACCCGATGGACATCGAGGAGCCCCAGTCGCGGGCCCGCACCGTGAGGCCGACGACCTCACCGAGGACGGCGTCGATGCGGTGGCCGGCCACCGTGTCGGTCGTGACGACGATCATGCGCCGGCCTCCGTTCCGCTCAGGCGGGACAGCGCGGCGAGCGAGAGCGCCGCGATGCCGGTGTCGAGGGTGGGGTGGATGAGCGGCGCGAACTTCGCCGAGTGGTTACCGGGGAGGTCCTGCTCCATGCGCCCGGACGCGTAGGCCGCGGCGAAGGCCTGTGGATCGGCACCGCCGAGGATCCAGTAGACGATCGGTGCGTCGGCGGCCGTCGCCAGCATCCCGACGTCTTCGCTGCCCGTGACGAGCCCCGGATCGACGACGCGGTTGGCACCGAACGCCTCACCGAAGACCGCCGTCACCTCCGCGGTGGCGGCCGGGTCGTTCACGAGCACCGGGAACGCCTCCGTGTGCTCGATCACCGGTTCGCGCTCGGCGCCGGACGCCGCCGCTTCGGCGCGGATGATGCGTTCCATGGACCCGACGACGCGGTTGCGCACGTGTGGTTCGTAGCTGCGGATGTTGACCCCGATCTGCGCCGTGTCGGGGATGATGTTGTTCTTCGTCCCGGCGTGCATGGTGCCGACCGTGAGCACCGCGGTGTCGGTGCCGGCGACCTCGCGCGACACGATCGACTGGAGCCGGACGACCGCCGACGCCGCCATCACGATCGGGTCGATGGTGGACTGAGGGCGGGAGCCGTGCCCGCCTCGGCCGTGGAAGGTGACGCGGTAGGCATCCGTCGCGGCGAACGACGGGCCGGCGTGCGTGCCGACCACACCGGCGGGAAGTGGGCCGACGTGCTGACCGAACACGACGTCGGGCTTCGGCACCCGGGTGTACAGCTCGTCGTCGATCATCGCCTGCGCGCCTCCCCCGGCCTCCTCGGCCGGCTGGAAGAGCACCACGAGCGTGCCCGACCAGGTTGACCGCCGGGCGGCGAGCAGTTCGGCGGCGCCCAGCAGGCAGGTGACGTGGACGTCGTGACCGCAGGCGTGCATGACGGGGACGTCGTTGCCCTCCGGGTCGACCCCGCGCACGACGCTCGCGTAGTCGAGGCCCGTCTCCTCCAACACGGGCAGACCGTCCATGTCGGCACGGAGGAGCACCGTCGGCCCAGCACCGTTCTCCAGAACGCCGACGACGCCCGTGCCGCCGATCCCGGTCGCGACGGCGTACCCGAGGCCCGTGATGCGATCGGCCACGAGCGCTGCGGTGCGATGCTCCGCGAAGGAGAGCTCCGGGTGGGCGTGGAGGTCTTGATACACGGGGGCGAGGGCGACGGCCAGCGATGCCGCCTCCTGCTGGACGAGTGCTGCGGTGGCGATGGGCTGGTCGGTCATGGGTCTCCTTCGAGCGTCGCCTTCAACCCTACGGGCCTGGTCCGTCGCGCGGCAGGGGCCCGGGAAACCTCAGGTCGACCTCAGCCCTGTGGAGCGGGGACCGGCGCCGTCGTCGCGCCACGGTGGAAGCGCACCGCGAACTGCTCGGAGTCCGGTTCACGGCCGTCCAGCATCGCGACGATCGCCCGGCCGGCCGCCGAGCCCTTCTCCCGGGAGGGCTGCCAGACCGTCGTGAGGTCGTAGTCGAGTCCCTCTACCCGGATGCCGTCGAACCCGACGACACTGAGCTCACGGGGAACCTCGATGCCGAGTTCCTCGGCCGCACGGATCACCCCGGCAGCGAGGAGGTCGCTCTGCGCGGCGACGGCCGTCGGGCGCTCACCCACCGGGACGTCGAGGATGGCGTGGCCGGCGATGCGCCCCTCCTCCAGCGAGGATCCGGTGGAGACGAACCCGCTGGCGCCGGGGAAGACGTCGCGGAGGCCCTGCAGGCGCTCGATCGCGGGGACGGTCGTCGCGCCGCCCTCCCACTCGGGCGTCAGCGGACCGCGGCGTTCCGTCGGATCCAGGTTGAGGGTGACGACGGCGACCCGCTCGTGCCCGAGGTCGGCGAGGTGCTGCGCCTCCTGACGCACGCCACCGCGGTTGTCGACCGCAATGTCCGGGACCCCGAGTGCCGCGAGTCCCTCGATCGAGACGATGGGCATCCCCCGGCGACTGAGCACCGCGACCGAGCTGTCGAGGTTCGGGCTGCAGCCGATGAGCACGACCCCGTCCATCGGTGCGTTGCTCAGCTGGAGGGTGCCCTCCTGGGCGTCGTTCAGGAGGAGGAGACCCGCGCCGACCGCGCCCAGTTCGTCGGCGAGCCCGTCGAGCGTCTGCACCATGACCGGGTCGCGGAAGGAGTGCCCGATCCGACCGGCGACGACCGCTCCGACGATGCCGCTCCTACCCTGACGGAGGGAGCGGGCACGGGGGTCCGGACCGCCGTAGTCGAGGTCGGCCGCGGCTTGCAGCACGCGCCGCTTCGTCGCCTCGGAGACCGGCCCGGCCCCGCTGAACGCGAGGGAGGCGGTCGACGGCGACACCCCGGCGCGCTCGGCGACATCGGCGAGCGTCGGTCGTGAGGGGCGTGATTCCTGGTCCACGATCTGCTAGCTTAGTCGACGGAATCGAATCGATTCGACTCTGCACGGATCCACGCCGATCCGCCGACGTTCCACCCGTTCCACGCAGCGCTCCGGCGCCCGAAGCACCGATCCCGAGGACCCCGTGTCAGAGCCGACCACCCCGCAGACCGCACCCGTCGCCGTGCGTCCCCGCCGCGAACTCCTCGCCTGGCGCAACGCGATCTTCGTGATCTTCGCCCTCAGCGGGCTCAGCATCGCCACCTGGGTCGCACGGTTGCCGGCGATCCGCGACAACCTCGACCTCACCACCGGGACGGTCGGCCTCCTCATCCTCGGCATGTCGATCGGGTCGATCCTCGGCCTCGTCGCCTCGCAGCACCTGCTCGCCCGGCTCGGCCCGCGGAACGGGATGCGATTGACGCTCGGCCTCGTCGCCGCCGGCCTGCTGCTCATCGGCGTCGGTGCGAGCCTCGTGCCGCTCGAAGGGATCGTCCTCGTCGGGCTCATCATCTTCGGCTTCGGCAACGGCGCCCTGGACGTCATGATGAACGTCGAGGGAGCCGCGGCGGAGCAGGAACTCGGCAAGACGGTCATGCCGCTCATGCACGCGTGCTTCAGCTTCGGGACCGTGGCGGGCGCCGGGCTCGGCGCCCTCGCGTCGGCCGCCGGTGTCGAGGTCTTCTGGCACGCACTGATCCTGGCGGTCGTCATCGCCGTCGCCGCCGTCATCGCCGTCCGCTTCGTCCCGGCCGAGCAGGCGGTCGTCGACCTCGACGACGCCCCGAAGACGCCCTGGCGCGAACGACTGCGCGAGAGCCTGTCCGTCTGGGCGGACGGCCGACTCATCCTCATCGGCGTCATCATGCTCGGCATGGCGTTCGCCGAGGGCAGCGCCAACGACTGGCTCGCCCTCGCCGTGGTCGACGGCCACGAGCAGAGCAACACGACGGGCGCGCTCGTCTACGGCGTGTTCGTCACCGCGATGACCGTCGGTCGGATCGTCGGCGGGCCGCTCATCGACCGCTTCGGCCGTGTGCCCGTGCTGCAGGTGTCGGCGGGAGCCGCGATCGCCGGGCTCGTGCTGTTCATCCTGACGCCGGTGACGGGCCTCATGGTCCTCGGCACCGTGCTGTGGGGGCTCGGCGCCTCGCTCGGCTTCCCGGTCGGGATGTCCGCAGCGGCCGACGACTCCAAGCGGGCCGCGGCACGGGTGAGCGCCGTCGCGATGATCGGATACTGCGCGTTCCTCGTCGGGCCGCCGCTCATCGGCATCCTCGGCGACAGCATCGGACTCCTCAACGCCCTGTTCGTCGTCCTCGTCCTCATCGTGCTCGCCGGCCTGGCATCACCTGCGGCTCGCGAGAGCAGCCGCCGGAAGCGCTGACACCGACTCGAACCCCGTTCCCCACCCTCGACGCACCCGCTTCCGCGGCTCGCCTCCTAGACTCGTCTGGTGCGTCTCGTCATAGCCCGCTGTTCCGTCGATTACGCCGGACGCCTCAGTGCCCATCTGCCCCTCGCCACCCGGCTCCTCATGGTGAAGAACGACGGCAGCCTCCTCGTCCACTCCGACGGCGGTTCCTACAAGCCGCTCAACTGGATGAGCCCGCCCTGCACGCTCACGACCGTCGAACCCGACGAGACGCAGGCAGCCGCCGGCATCACCGAACTGTGGAAGGTCACCCACAAGAAGACGGGTGACGCGCTCATCGTCTCGATCCACGAGGTCCAGCACGACAGCGCTCACGAGCTGGGCGTCGACCCCGGCCTCCAGAAGGACGGCGTCGAGGCGCACCTGCAGAAGCTCCTCGCCGAACAGATCGAGCTCCTCGGCGACGGCTACCGGCTCATCCGTCGCGAGTACATGACCGCCATCGGCCCGGTCGACATCCTCGCCACCGACGCGAGTGGCGCCTCCGTCGCGGTCGAGCTGAAGCGGCGCGGCGACATCGACGGTGTCGAGCAACTCACGCGGTACCTCGAACTCATGAACCGCGACCCGCTCCTCGCCCCCGTGCAGGGCGTGTTCGCTGCACAGGAGATCAAGCCGCAGGCGCGCACCCTCGCGCAGGACCGCGGGATCCGCTGCGTCGTCCTCGACTACGACGCGATGCGCG
The DNA here is from genome assembly GCF_001423185.1 of Plantibacter sp. Leaf314. Lineage (NCBI taxonomy): Bacteria > Bacillati > Actinomycetota > Actinomycetes > Micrococcales > Microbacteriaceae > Plantibacter > Plantibacter sp. Leaf314. Next base: position 2,199,354 of record NZ_LMOB01000001.1, read on the forward strand.
GCCTCGACGACAGCGACTCCCGCCTCTTCTGAGCGTCCACCGAGCGACCGTTCTCAGGAGTCCTCCGGCGCGCCGGCCTCGCCAGACAGCGACACGCCCGGACACTCCTGAGAACGGGTCAGCGCGCGGAACCTAGACGAACAGCCAGATCAGGGCGACCATCCCGAAGCCGACGACCGACAGGATCGTCTCGAGGACGGTCCAGGTCGCGAGCGTCTGCTTGACCGACATGTTGAAGTACTTCGCGATGATCCAGAAGCCGCCGTCGTTGACGTGCGAGAGCGTGATCGATCCGGCCGCGATCGCGATGCCGATGAGCGCCAACTGCGGCTGCGAGTAGTCACCCGCGAGGACGACCGGCTGCAGGATGCCCGCGGTGATGACGATCGCCGCCGTCGCCGATCCCTGCGCGATGCGGAGTCCGGAGCTGATGAGGTACGCCGACACGATGATCGGCAGGCCGAGCGAACCGAGCACCTCGGCCAGAGCCGCCCCGACGCCGGTCGCCGAGATGACGGCACCGAAGAACGCACCGGCGCCGACCACGAGCAGGATCATGCCGATGGGACGCAACGACTGCCCGGAGAGCTCACCCAGCTCGGCGAGCGTCATGCCGCGCCGCACCCCGAGGACGTAGTAGGCGAGGCACACGGCGATCGTCAGCGCGACCGCGGGGTTCCCGATGAGCGTCAGCGCCTCGAGCAGCGGGCCGCTCGGCAGGGCCAGGGCGCCGAAGGTCGCGGCGAGGATGAGCAGGATCGGCGTGATGATGATGAGTCCGACCGCCCACAGCGAGATGTCCTTGCGCTCCGGGGCGTCGTCCTCGGGCTCGAGCACGTACTCCTCGGGCACGGACACCATGACGCGCTTGCCGATCCACAGCGGCCAGGCGATACCGGACGCGATGAACGCGGGGATACCGCAGAGGAAGCCCATGAGGATGAGCCAGCCGAGCCCGACCTCGAAGGTGCCGGCGAGCGCCGTCGGTCCCGGGTGCGGGGGCAGGAACGCGTGCGTCATCGAGAGGCCGGCGAGCATCGGGAGCGCGTAGAGCACGAGCGACTTCCCGCCGCGGCGTGCGGTGATGTAGACGAGGGGCGCGAGGACGAAGATGCCGACGTCGAAGAACACGGGGATGCCGAAGATGAGCCCGGTGAGCCCCATCGCGACCGGCGCGCCACGTTCACCGAAGCGGCCGAGGAGCTTGCGGATGAGGACGTCGGCGCCACCCGAGCGTTCCAGGATCGCGCCGAGCACGGTGCCGAGGCCGATGATGATGGTGATGTGCCCGAGGATGCCGCCGAAGCCGGTCTCGAGGAGTGACGCACCGGGTTTGATCTGCTCGTCGTCGAACGGGTCCGGGACGGCGACGCCGACGATCTTGTAGATGCTCGTGCCCGTCGCCAGCGCCAGGCCGATGCCCACGATGAACAGCGAGATGAAGGGCTCGAGCTTGACCCGGATGATGAGGAACAGCAGCACCGCGATGGCGACGGCACACAGGATGAGCAGGCCGGGGGTGGTCTGCTGCAACCAGCCGATGGGGTCGCTCGGGGCAGGTGCGGCGGCTGCGACGCGGCTCGCGAGGGCGTGGATGGGCATGGGAGGACCTTCTGTGTCGGCGGGGAGGAGGGACGGGTCAGGATGGGCGTCGCCGGAGCGAGCGACCGGGGACGGCGTCGGTGCGACGACCGTCGGCGATGACGGCTGCGCCGTTCACGAAGACCCACGGGATGCCGGCGGCCTGCTGCCGCGGTTCGGCGAAGGTCGCGCGGTCGGCGATCGTCTCGGGGTCGAAGAGGACGACGTCGGCGACGGCACCGACGCGGAGGACGCCGCGGTCGGTGAGTCCGAGTCGGGCGGCCGGACGGGAGGTGAGGTGGGCGACGGCGTCCTCGAGTCCGAGCACACCGGCTTCACGGACGTAGTGCCCGAGGTAGCGAGGGAAGGTGCCCCAGGCGCGCGGGTGGGGTTTCGCACCGATGAGGATGCCGTCGCTTCCGCCCGTGTGGGCCGGGTGCACCATCATCGTGCGCACGTTGGCCTCGTCGCCGACGTGCTGGAGGATGCCGGTCGCGAGGCGGTCGGCCTCGAGGAGCTCAAAGAACAGGGCGGTGGGGTCGCCGGACCAGGCGTGGCCGGTGTCCTCGGCGGCGATGGCGGAGACGGTCCGCCCCACGTAGCCCGCGAGCTCGGGGTTCGCGACACCGGAGATCTCGATCGTCGCCCAGTCGGTGACGACGCCGTGGCAGCCGTCGGTGCCGAGCACTTCGAGCTCGTGCCGCACCCGCGCGCGGACGTCGTCGTCGCCCAGACGCTCGAGCGTCGCTTCCGGCCCGCCGACGGCCGCCCAGCTCGGGAGCAGTGCCGAGAGCGTGGTCGATCCCGGCAGGTAGGGGTAGGTGTCGAGCGTGAGGTCGACACCGTCGGCGATGGCCTCGTCGATGAGCGCCACGAGCTCCGCGGCACGACCGGCGTTGACGCCGAAGTTCATCGTCGCGTGCGTGAGGTGCAGCGCGCAGCCGGAGCGACGACTGACGTCGATCATCTCCGCATACGCCTCGAGGGCACCCTTCCCGTAGGAGCGCTGGTGCGGTGCGTAGAAGCCGCCGTGCTCCGCGACCGTGCGGCACAGCGCGACGAGCTCCTCGGTGTCGGCGAACATCCCGGGCACGTAGGTGAGGCCGGAGGACATGCCGACGGCGCCCTCCCGGAGCCCTGCGGCGACGAGCTCCTGCATGCGCTCGATCTCGTCCGGAGTGGCGGCGCGGTTCTCGGTGCCGACCACGAGCATGCGGACGGAACCCTGCGGCACGAGGTAGGCGACGTTCAGCGCGGCTCCGCGGTCGACGCGGTCGAGGTACTCGCCGACGCTCCGCCAGGCGAAGTCCACGTCGTCAGGCTGGCCGTTCCAGCCGGCGATCTGCTGCCGGACGATCGCCATCGTGCGGTCGTCGGTCGGCGCGTAGGAGAGGCCGTCCTGCCCGAGCACCTCGGTGGTGACGCCCTGCGAGACCTTCGCGAGGTGGTCACGGTCGCGGAGCACGGCGAGGTCGGAGTGCGCGTGCATGTCGATGAACCCCGGTGCGGCGACGAGCCCCTCGGCGTCGACGACGAGCGCATCGGCCGGCGCGTCAGTGGCGGCGTCGGCACCGATCGCGACGATGCGGCCGCCGTCGATGAGCACCGAGCCGAGCGTGCTCGGGCCACCGGTGCCGTCGACGATGCGCGCATCGCGGAGGAGCACCGCGCGCGCATCACCCGTCGGCCGTGAGCTCACGGCAGCAGGGCCGCCGCGGTGAACGCGGCCGCGCGCTCGGTGACGCCGGCCCAATCCGCGGCGGCGACGTCGGCCGCTCCGACCACGCTGGACCCCGCGGTCACGGCGGCGGCACCGGCCTGGATGTACTCACGGGCGTTCCCGGCGTGCAGCCCACCGGAGGGCACGAGCCGGAGACCGGGGAACGGGCCGGACAGGTCCTTGAGGAACCCGGGGCCCATGGCGGCGGCGGGGAAGATCTTCACCGCGTGCGAGCCGAGTGCGGCCGCCCGCATGACCTCGCTGGGCGTCATCGCGCCGAGCAGGAACGGCACGCCGGCGGCGGTCGCGACCTCGGCGACCTCCTCGCTCAAGCCGGGAGTGACGAGGAACTGCGCGCCGGCGTCGATGGCGCGCTGCGCGGTGTCGCGGTCCACGACCGTCCCGGCACCGATCACCGCGCCGTGGTCGGCGATCGCATCGGCTGCGGCCCGGATCAGCGCCTCGACGCCGGGGGTGGTGAAGGTGAACTCGACGCTGCGGATGCCGCCCGCGGCGAGCGCCCGGCAGAGTTCGACCGGGTCGGGGATGACGGGCACGCGCACGACGGCGATGGCGCGGTCGGCGTAGAGCGCGTCGAGGGCGTGCGGCGCGGACGCAGGGGTCTCGAGCGTCATGCGGGTCTCCTGTTCGGGGTCGGCTCAGCCGAAGGTGGTGGTGACGGCGTCGACGGCGCGCGGTTCGGCGAGACGGACGTCGTCGACGACGATGAGCGCACGCCACTTGTCGAAGGTGGTGCAGGGGTGGGACAGGCCGAGGCGGATGACGTCGCCGACCTCGACGTCGCTGCCGGGCGGCAGGGAGACGAAGGTGTGCTGGTCGTTCATGGCCGTGGTCGTCGCGCCGGCCAGCGGTTCGACGGTGCTGGAACCGGCACGACGGACACCCTGCACCTCGGGCAGCCCCTCATCGAAGGGGAAGTCGCGCTTGCCGCCGTCGATGAGCGCGAGACCGGGCTCGGGGCGGGAGACGACCGTGGCCCAGCCGTGGATCGCCGAGCGGAACGAACCGACGCCCTCGTGTCGACCGAGGGGCGTGATCCCGCGGTAGAAGCCGTCGTCGTGGGTGATGTAGGCGCCGGACCGCAGCAGGACGTCGACGCGCGGGCCGCGCGCGCCGTCGAGGTCGCGCAGACCGGCGAGCACCTCGGCGACGACGTCGAAGTAGGCGCTGCCGCCGGCGGTCACGACGACGGTGTCGACACGCTCGTCGTAGCGGCCGCCCGCGAGCATCTCGGTGTGCAGTGCCGCGAGGGACTCGAGGTAGTCGCGGACGATCCGGAGCGAACCCTCGTCGCCGTGGTGCGCGAGCGCTCCCTCGTACCCGCTGACGCCGGCGAGCGCGAGCTCGGGCGAGGCGACGACGGCGTCGACGATCTCCCGGGCGGTGGCGTGGTCACGGGCCCCGGTCCGGCCGCCCGGTGCCCCGAGCTCGACGAGCACAGGCAAGGGACGACGTGGCGGCTGCTCGGCCAGCACGCGGGCCATGATCTCCACCGCGCGGACCGAGTCGGCCCACACGACGATCTCGGTGTCGCCCTCGTCCAACGCGCGCCCGACGGCACGGAGGTGCTCGGGCTGCACGAGTGCGTTGGCCAGCATGACGCGGGGGATCGACCAGTCGAGGGCGATCGAGAGCTGCCACGGCGTCGCGACGGTGACACCCCAGCTTCCGGCGTCGAGCTGACGTTGCCAGAGGGCACGGTTCATCGTCGTCTTGCCGTGTGGGGCGAGCCCGACACCGGCGCGCTCGCACCACTGCCGCATGGTCTCGACGTTGTCGGCGACCGCCGAGCGGTCGAGCGTCACAAGAGGCGTCGTGAAGTCGGCGAGCGCCGGGCGAGCCTCGAGGAACGTGGCCGCATCGGTTCCGACGGAGGCCGGCGGGAAGCCCTTGAGGCTGCCGTCGAGCACCCCGAGGTCGGCGGCGTCGAAGTCGTCCGTCATGGTCTCCTCGTTTCGGGTCCGAGCGTTGCGCCACCGAGAACCGGTCAGGCGGGTTGCAACATGCGCAACACGCATTGCACTGATCGCTACGTCTGTTCTAGCATTGCGACCACAGGCCGTCAACCGGACAGGGCCGCGACACGAGGGGAACCGTGATGACGACGTCACCGTCCACCGTGAGCACGATCGGCGAGGCGATGGTCGTCCTCCTCCCCGAGGGGCAGCTCCCCGTCGCCGAGGCGCGCGAGTACCGCACGGGCGTCGGGGGTGCCGAGTTCAACGTCGCGTCCAGCCTCGCGCGCCTGGGCGTCCCCACCCACTGGATCTCCCGCGTCGGCGACGACGGCTTCGGCGACTACATCCTTGAGACGGCCCGCCACGACGGCGTGCTCACCGACGCCGTCGAGCGCGACGACCACCGACCCACCGGGCTCTACGTGAAGGAGACGGTCGTCGGTGCCGACGGTGATCGACGACCGCGGATGCACTACTACCGCAGCGGCTCGGCCGCGTCGGCGCTCGGTGCCGACACCCTCCGGCACGACGCGACCCGCGCAGCCGTCGCCGCGTCGACCATCGTGCACACCTCGGGGATCACGCCCGCGCTGTCCGACTCCACCGCGGACCTCGTGGGCGAGCTGGGTGGGACCCTTCCCGACGGGGCCGTCCTCAGCGTCGACCTCAACTTCCGGCCGCGCCTCTGGGAACGCCGGTCCACGGCCGCACTCCACCGTCTGCTCGACCAGGCCTCGGTCCTCTTCCTCGGCACCGACGAAGCCGAGCTGTTCTTCGGGCATACGGACGCCGAGCGGCTCTTCGCGGATCTGCCCACCCTGCAGCGCATCGTCCTGAAGGACGAGGAGAACGCCGCGACGACGGTCCACCGGGGCGTCGCGGAGCACTGCGTGGTGCGCTCGCTCTCGGTCGACGTCGTCGAGACGGTCGGCGCGGGCGACGCGTTCGCCGCCGGATACCTCGCCGGCCTGGCCGACGGCCTCGACGACACCGCCTGCACGCGGCTCGGCCACGCGGTCGCGGCATCGACGCTCATCTGTCACGGCGACCGCCCGGAACTGGTCCCCGACGCACCCGGCGTCCGCACCATCGTCGAGGCGGACGACGCGTCGTGGGCTTCGTGGCGGATCGCCGCGGACCGACCGCTGCCCTGGTCGACGGCCGGATCACCGGGGACGGTGGGCGCATGAGTCAATCACTCTCCCGGGCGCTTGACCTCCTCCGCGAGATCGTCTCCGGCACGAACTCCCTCGACGCGCTCGCGGCGACGGCCGGTGTGCACAAGACCACGGTGCTGCGCCTGCTCAACACGCTCGAGGAGCACGGCTTCGTCACCCGCGACGCCTCGTACCGCTACCACCTCGGGCGGGCGATGTTCGAACTGACGCAGACCGCGCTCGACGAGCAGGACGTCCGTGGGGTCGCGGCCCCGCACATCCGTGCACTCGGCGCGGCGACCGGTCAGACGGTCCACCTCGCCGCGTACGAGAACGGTTCGGTGTTCTACATCGACAAGGTCGAGTCGCGCCAACCGCTCCGGATGTACTCGCGCGTGGGCCTGCCGGCCTCGCTGTATGCGACCGGCGTGGCCAAGGTGCTCCTCGGCGGACTCGACGAGGCCGAGCGCCGGCGCGTCGTCACGGGCATCGTCTTCGAGCGGTACACCGACAAGACCATCACCGACGCCGACGCCCTCCTCGCGGAGATCGAGCGCTCCAACGGACGCGGGTGGGCGGAGGACCACGAGGAGCACGAGAGCTTCATGAACTGCGTCGCCGCGCCGGTGTTCGGACCGGACGGCCGCGTCGCCGCCGCCGTGTCGATCTCGGTCCCGACGATGGTGCTCCCCCACAGCGGCGTCCGCGCCCTGCTGCCGCAGTTGCTCGCCACCACGGAGGCGATCTCCGCCGAGCTCGGCTACGCGCCTCCCCCACCCACCCCCGGTCCCTGACCATCACCCCGGTCCCCGACCATCCACCCCGGTCCCTGAGCTTGTCGAAGGGCCGACCACACGAAGGACACCCCCATGACCGCACGCACCGCCATCTCCACGACCGACGCTCCGGCTCCCGCGCACACCTTCTCCCAGGGGGTCCGCAAGGGCAACTTCGTCCAGGTCTCCGGCCAGGGCCCCGTCGACCCGGCGACCAACGAGTACCTGTTCCCGGGTGACGTCGCTGCACAGACCACCCGCACGCTGCAGAACGTCGAGGCGATCCTCAAGGCCGGCGGCGCGACCTTCGACGACGTCATGATGCTGCGCGTCTACCTCACGAAGCGCGAGGACTTCGCGATCATGAACGACGCCTACGGCGAGTTCGTCGGCTCGCGCGTCAAGAGCGGTGTCCTGCCGTCGCGTACCACGGTCTTCACCGGCCTCCCCCGCGAGGAGATGCTCGTCGAGATCGACGCGATCGCCATCGTCGACTGACCCGCCCTACCGCCCGGCGTCCGGGAGAGGCCACTCGTAGCGCTCCTTCACGACCTCGAGGTGGATCCAGCTGTCGAGCCGGATCACGTCGTCGAGGGATTTGAGGGAGTCGATCACCTGGTGCAGGCCGAGGGCCGAGTCCGCCGAGATCGTGGCGACGAGGTCGAACCGCCCGATGGTCCGCGCGATGAACTCGACCCCCCGGAGGCCCCGGAGCGCGTCGATCGCCCGGACGCCGTCGCCGTCGATGTTGATGCCGACACCCGCGGCGGCCTTCGCACTCCGCAGCCGACGGTTGAGGACCGGCCCGATCCGCACCACCTGGTGTTCGACGAGTGCCGTGACGCGACTCCGGACCGAGCTCGCCGACAAACCGACCTGATCGGCGAGCTCGCGGTAGCTCCGGCGGCCGTCCTCCTGGAGGGCCGTCATGAGTTCGAGGTCGACGCCATCGATCCGCAGGCCGGCAGGCAGCGGCTTGCCCGGCATGAAGACCCCGGTCACGACGTCGACGTAGAGCAGCGTGTTGACCGACACGACCCCCGGCAGTCCACGGATCACCGCGACCGTCGCGTACAGCTCGCGCTGGTTCGGCAGGCGCAGCTCGACGACGAGATCGTGCTCCCCGCTCACCGCTGAGACGAAGACCGCCGCCGGGAGTGCGACGAGCGCGGGGATCGTGTCGGCCGCGGCTCCGGCGGTGTGGATGGAGACGTGCGCGTACGCCTGTAGCCCGAGGAACTCGGGGTGGACGGCGGCGACCACCCGCACGGCACCGGTGCCGATGAGCGTGCTCAGCCGCCCGGCGACGACCGCCCGACTCACCCCGGCGAGCTCCGCGAGTTCGCTGTAGCTCGCCCGCCCGTCGTGCTGCAGCAGCTCGATCAGCTGCTCATCGAGATCAGGCATGACGGACTCCTCGGCTGCTGGGCGAGAGATCGCCGGAAAAATCTTCTGCACCCCAGTGTGACGTATGCGCGGCTGTGATGGTCGGTTTCGGGACGTATTCCATCGACTTCGCTCGGTTGTCGTCGAATCGTCGGCGGATCGGCCCGCCTGGCCGTGGATCTGTTTGCGCACCTGGCGCGAAGGGCGTAGCTTCCCCATCAGCCACCGCCGCAGCGACGCGACCCGCAGCCCTCAGGAGCCCTCCCATGCGTAAACTCCACGACAACGAACGCTCCGTGCTCGAGAGCCGCCCGCTCGTCCTCGTCCCGACGTCGATGCACACGCTCGACCCCGATGTGGACGGCGAGGCGGTCCTCGTCTTCGGCTCGCGCATCGCCGCCGTCGGGACGGTCTCCGAGTGCACGACCGCCGCGACCCGCCTCAGCGGGCAGGAGCCCGAGGTGCGACGGCTCGACGGCGTCCTCGTGCCCGGCTTCATCGACCCGCACGCCCACCCGCTCATGTACGGACAGATGCTCAGCTGGGTGGACTGCGGTCCCGAGCACGCATCGACCATCCCCGAGATCATCGCGCTGCTCCGCGCCGCCGCGGCGACGACGCCCGCCGTCCAGCCGATCCGCGGGTACGGCTACGAACACCGCAACCTCGCCGAGCAGCGCCATCCCACGCGATTCGAACTCGACGAGGTGAGCGCCGACCGCGAGGTCTACCTCATGAACGCGAGCGGCCACGGCGGCGTCGTCAACAGTCACACCCTGGCTGCAGCCGGCGTCACCCGCGACACCCCCGACCCGGACGGCGGCGTCTTCTTCCGCGACGAGGACGGCGAACTCACCGGCGAACTGTCCGACGCGGCCTGCAACATCCTCACCGGCGTGAGCGGCGTGAAGATCGGCCACCACGGCCCGAACTTCCATCTGCAGGACGAGCCGGAGGAGCACCTCCGCCAGCTCCGGGTCGCGCAGGACCGCTTCCTGCAGGGTGGCGTGACGACGATCGGCGACGCCCAGGTCACGAAGCGCGAGTTCGACATGTACCTGCGTCTCGCCGAACAGGGCGGCCTGAGGACGCGAGTCAGCATGTACCTCCTCTCGCACCTGCTCGACCAGGCACTCGAGATGGGGCTCCACGGCGCGTTCGGCAACGCGCACCTCGCCTTCGGCGGCATCAAGTTCTACGCCGACGGCACCCTCGGCGGGTGGACCGCGTACTTCCCGGACGGCTACGTCGGCGACCCGTGCCGCACCGGACAGCTCTACCACGACCCCGCCGACTACGCCGAGCTCATCTCCCGCGCGCACGCGGCCGGGCTGCAGACGGCGACCCACGCGCAGTCCCCCACCGCGATCGCGATGGTCATCGACGCGATCCAGGCGGCACAGGAGGCGACCCCGTCGTCCGACGCCCGCCACCGCATCGAGCACTGCGGACTCCCGTCCGAGGAGCAGATCGTCCGGATGCGCGAGTTGGGGATCCATCCCGTGAACCAACCGCAGCACTACTACAACTGGGGCGAAGGGGTCACCGACGCGGTGGGCACCCCCGGTGAACGCTTCAACCCGCTCGGCGAGTTCATCGAGGCCGGGGTCCCGGTCACGCTCAGCTCGGACGCACCGGTGGCCGAGCCCAAGCCGCTGGAGGCGATCCAAGCCGCCGTCACCCGGGTCACCCGGCGCGGTCATCAGCTGGGCTCGGACGCGTTGCGGATCAGTGCCCGCGACGCACTCCTGGGTCACACCCTGCAGGGCGCGGTCGCGCTCGGCCGCGAGGACGAACTCGGTTCGATCACCCCGGGCAAGCGCGCCGACTTCGCCCTCCTCGCGAGCGACCCACTCACCGTCGAGCCGTCCACCATCGCCGCGATCCGCGTCCACGAGACCTGGGTCGACGGCGTGCGCGAGTACGCCCATGCGGGCTGAGCGCCGACCAGCGCGGAGCCCCCGCCCGCATCCGGCATCCACCGGTCACCCCACCCCGACTCCCCCAGCACCCCCGGCAGCATTCCAGGAGGACCAGCGATGACGCACGATCCCCGCACCGAGACCGCGCAGGCACAGACCACGCGCGCCAGGAAGGCCGGCTTCGCCGCATTCGTCGGCACCACCATCGAGTGGTACGACTTCTACGTCTACGCGACGGCGGCCAGCCTCGTCTTCGGCACCGTCTTCTTCCCGGAGTCGACCGACCGGTTGACCGGCATCGCGGCGGCCTTCGCGACCTACGCGGTCGGCTTCTTCGCCCGCCCGATCGGCGGCATCATCTTCGGGCACATCGGCGACCGGATCGGTCGGAAGACCGCGCTCGTCGTCACCCTCACGATGATGGGTGCTGCGACCTTCCTCGTCGGGTGCCTCCCCGGGTACGCATCGATCGGCGCGTGGGCGCCCGTGCTCCTCGTCGTCCTGCGGTTCGTGCAGGGTCTCGCCGTCGGTGGCGAGTGGGGCGGAGCCGTCCTCATGGCCGTCGAACACGCTCCGGCCGACAAGAAGACCTTCTACGGCGGCTTCGCGCAGGCCGGCAACCCGGCCGGAGCACTCCTCGCGACCGGCCTGTTCAGCCTCATCTCCCTCCAGGGCACCGAGTTCATGCTCGCCTGGGGGTGGCGGATCCCGTTCTTCGCCTCGGCGTTGCTGATCATCGTCGGTCTCATCGTGCGGATGAAGGTCGAGAAGTCCCCGGTGTTCACCGAGAGTGTCAAGACGGTCTCCGCGGCCGATCAGCCCGTCCCGATCCTGTACGCGATCCGGACGAACTGGGCGAGCATCCTGCTCGGCATCTGCGTCCTCCCGGTCGCCATCGGCGGGTACTACCTCGTCACCACGTTCGCGACGGCCTACGCGACCGACCCGAGCGTCGGCCTGTCGGAGAGTGTCGTCCTCAACGCCCTCAGCGTCGCCGCCTTCGTCGAACTCGTCGTCACCCTCGGTGCGGCGTGGCTCGGTGACCGCTTCGGCCGGAAACGTGTGGTCGGGATCGGGCTGATCGGGGTCGCGATCCTCGCAGCACCCCAGTTCCTGCTGTTGAGCAGCGGCAGCATCCCGCTGATCTTCCTCATCTTCATCCTCATGCGGCTGGCGATGACGGCGACCTACGGTCCGATCGCCACGGTGCTGTCGCAGATGTTCCGTCCGCAGGCGCGGTACACGTCGATCTCGCTCGCGTACCAGCTGTCCGGCGCGATCTTCGGTGGACTGTCGCCCCTGGTCTCGACCCTGATGTTCCAGGCGACCGGCAGTATCGTCCCCGTCGTCCTGCTCCTCGTCGGGATGTGCGCGTTGAGCCTCGTGTGCCTGATCGCCGCCCCGCAGTACGTCGACGACGCCGAGGGCGCGGTCGCTCCGGAGTCGATGTCGCGTGACGGGCGGGACCGGTCGTGAGCGGCCCTGTCGGCCCCGTCGACGCGAGCGCCGTCCCACGGTTCGCGGGCATCGCGACCTTCGCCAGGCTCCCCCGCATCGAGGACGTCGGCCGGGCAGACGTCGCCGTGGTCGGTGCACCCTTCGACGGTGGTGTCAGCTACCGCCCCGGCGCGCGGTTCGGCCCGGCACACGTGCGGGAGGCGTCACGACTGCTCCGGCCGTACAACCCCGCGCAGGACGTCGAGCCGTTCGGTGCCCAGCAGGTCGCCGACGCCGGCGACATCGCGATCAACCCCTTCGACCTCGAGGAGGCCGTCCGGCAGGTCGAGGAGGCCGCCGCCGTGCTGTCCACCGACGGCACGCGACTCGTGACGATCGGCGGTGACCACACGATCGCCCTCCCGCTCCTCCGGAACGTCGCGAGGGAGCACGGCCCGGTCGCCGTCGTCCATTTCGACGCGCATCTCGACACCTGGGACACCTACTTCGGCGCTCCGATCACCCACGGCACCCCCTTCCGACGCGCCTCCGAGGAGGGGCTCGTCGACCTCGAGGCGAGCCTCCACGTCGGCATCCGCGGGCCGCTGTACTCGCGCGAAGACCTCCGCGACGATCAGCGCCTCGGTTTCGCCGTCATCTCGAGCGTGGAGCTGGAGACCGAGGGGCTCAGCCGGGCGATCGCCCGGATGCTCGCGCGCATCGGCGATCGTCCCGTGTACCTCTCCGTCGACATCGACGTGCTCGACCCGGCTCATGCGCCCGGCACCGGCACCCCGGAGGCGGGCGGGCTGACGAGCCGCGAGCTGCTCGCCATGATCCGGGCATTGGCCGGCGTACGACTCGTGGGCGCGGACGTCGTGGAGGTCGCTCCCGCCTACGACCACGCGCAGCTCACGGCCGTCGCCGCCTCGCACGTCGTCTACGAGATCCTCTCGGCCATGGCGCCGCGCTGACCGACCGCGGCGGCGGCGCGGCCCACCGTCACCAGTCGTGGACGGTGCCGTCGGCGAGGCGGTTGTAGGGCAGGTAGGCGCGCTGGTACGGGTACTTGCCCGCCTCGTCGACGTCGAGCTCGACACCGAGACCGGGCGCCTCGCCCGGGTGCAGCATGCCGTCGGTCCACGTGTAGGACTGCTGGAACACCGCGTCGGTCTTCTCGCCGTGCTTCATGTACTCCTGGATCCCGAAGTTGTGGATCGCGAGCCCGAGATGCATCGCGGCCGCCATACCCACTGGTGAGATGTCCGTCGGCCCGTGCATGCCCGACTTGATCTGGTACTGCGAGGCGTAGTCCAACGTCTTCTTCAGATGCGTGATCCCACCCATGTGCGTGACCGCACCCCGCACGTAATCGATGAGCTGCTCGCGGATGATCTGCTGGTAATCCCACACCGTGTTGAAGATCTCCCCGATCGCCAACGGCGTCGTCGTGTGCTGCCGGACGAGCCGCAGGGCCTCCGGGTTCTCCGCCGGCGTGCAGTCCTCCAACCAGAACAGGTCGTACGGTTCGAGCGACTTCCCGAGCTTCGCCGCCTGGATCGGCGTCATCCGGTGGTGCCCGTCGTGCAGCAACGGCAACTCCGGCCCGAACTCGTTCCGCACCGCCTCGAACACCGTCGGCAGGTGCCGGAGGTACGACCGGGTGTCCCAATCCTCCTCGTTCGGCAGGCCGCCCCGCTGCGCCGGCTCGTGGTCGTAGCGGACGCCCGTGTTGCCCTCGAAGGTGGCGTTGGAGGCGATGCCGTAGATCGACTTCAGCCCCGGCACCGCGGTCTGGATGCGGATCGCCTTGTAGCCCTGCGCCTGATGCTCACGGACACTGTCGAACAACTCCTGGTTGCTCTTGCCCGACGCGTGCCCGTACGCGAGCAGACCCGTCCGCGACGCTCCACCGAGCAGTTGGTAGACGGGCATGCCCGCGGCCTTGCCCTTGATGTCCCACAGCGCCATGTCGACCGCCGCGATCGCCGCCATCGTCACCGGACCACGCCGCCAGTACGCCGAGCGGTACAGGAACTGCCAGGTGTCCTCGATCCGAGCCGCATCGCGCCCGAGCAGCAGCGGCACGACGTGCTCCGCGAGGTACGCGACGACCGCCTGCTCGCGACCGTTCAGGGTGGCGTCACCGAGCCCGGTGAGCCCGTCGTCCGTCGTGAGCTTCAGGGTCACGAAGTTCCGGTCGGGACTCGTGACGATGACCTCGGCCTTGTCGATGTTCATCGGTGCTACTCCTTCGTACGATGCGACCGAAGTGGCCGCGCGGGTCGGGTGGATGCGGCGTCAGGGCCGCGGGCGGGTTCGGACCAGGTCATCGCCGAGTCGTTCGACCTCGGCGACCAGCTCCGGTCCGCCGCCCCTCGACGGGTCGAGCAGACGTGGATCGATCAGGCGGACGAGCGCCGTCGTGCGCTCGGTGCCCTGCGCGCGCAGGGCCTCGGCGATGGCGTCCGCGGCTGCGTCACCCGGCCGGTCGTCCGCCTGCACGGCGAGCACCCAGGCGGCGATCACGCGGAGCGACCCGGTTCCGGGACGACCGGCCGCCAGCTCACCGAGGAGGGTCGAGACGATCCGCACCCGCAGCTTCGTCACCCCTTCGAGCGCGATCTGCTGCAGCCGGTGTTCGATGCGGGCGTTGTCGAAGCGCTCGAGCAGCGCACGCCGGTAGGCCGCCAGGTCGAGGCCATCCGGGAGGTGGCGTTCCGTCTCGTCCCAGTACTCCTCGACCCAGGCTCGGCAGGCGCGGTCGCCGACGGCTTCGGCGACCGTCGCGTGCCCGCGGAGTGGTCCGGCGTAGGCGAGCAGGCTGTGGGCGCCGTTGAGCAACCGGAGTTTGCGCTGCTCGAACGGCTCGAGGTCGTCGACGAACCGGACGCCGGCCCGCTCCCAGGCCGGTCGTCCGGCGGGGAAGTCGCCGCTCAGCACCCAGTCGGTGAAGGGCTCGGTCACGACGGGCACCCCGTCGGTGTAGCCGGTGAGCGCGGCGGCCGCCACCTCGTCCGCGGCGGTCGGCCGCGGCGTGATGCGGTCGACCGAGGCCGAGACGAACGACACCTGTTCGGCGATCCACTGCGCCGTCTCGGGGCGGACCCGTTCGGCGAGCGCGAGCACCGCACCCTGGACGAGCGCGCCGCCGTCGGCGATGTTGTCACACGGGACGATGGCGATCGGGCCGGCTCCGGAGCGACGGCGCGCCTCGAGACCGAGCACCAGCCGACCGAGGGCCGTCGTCGGCCGGGCGTCCCCGAGCACCGCTTCGGCACGGCAGGCGGCGGACAGGATGGCGACGTCCTGCTCGACCGCCGGGTCCGAGGCGTCCGGTCGACCGTCGGCGTCGAGCCGGTATCCGGACTCGGTGATGGTGAGCGTGACGATCGCGGTCGACTCCAGCGCGAGGAGGTCGACCAGGCGCGGGAGGTCGGCTCCGTCCCTGGCCTCGACGATGGAGCCGACGACGGTCGCGGTATCGCCCGCGGCCGACCGTTCGACGACGGTGTACAGGCAGTCCTGGGCACTGAGCTCGGTCGCGGCCTGTGGGCTCCGACCGGTGAACGCGGCGATGCCCCACTCGTGGTCGGGGTCGGCGAGCTGCGTGTACCAGGCCTGGTGCGCGCGGTGGAAGGCGCCGAGTCCGAGGTGGACGATCCTGACCGGCGCCGTCGGGAAGCCGGGTAGCAGCGCGCGCGACAGCCGAGGGGCCGTCTCCGCTCCGTGCTCGGCGTCGGTGGGCAGCTGCGTCGCTGGCGCCCTCACAGCTTGAAGACCCGTCGCGGCTGGTCGACCACGAGGTCGAGGATGGTCCGCTCGGCCGTCACCCGGTCGACACGCCCTTCACGGACGAGCCGCGCGAGGAACGCCGCGTCGAGGCGTCGCGACATGTCGTGACGTGCCGGGATCGAGAGGAACGCGCGGGTGTCGTCGATGAATCCGGACCCCCGCGAGAAGCCCGCGGTCTCCGTCACGGCGGCGCGGAACCGGAGCACGGCGTCGGGTGCGTCGAGGAACCACCACGGTGCGCCGATGAAGACGCTCGGGTAGAACCCGGCGAGCGGGGCGATCTCCCGCGAGTAGCTCGTCTCGTCCACGCTGAAGAGGACGAGGTGGAATCCGGGAGCCGTCCCGAAGCGTTCGAGCAGCGGGCGGAGGGGCTGCACGTACTCGGTGCGCACCGGCAGGTCGTGGCCGGTGTCGGGGCCGGAGCGTTCACGCGTGGCCGAGTGGTGGTCTCGGAAGACGCCCGGATGGACGGTCATGACGAGCCCGTCCTCGACGCTCATCCGAGCGCTCTCGAACAGCATGTGGGCGGCGAAGCGCTCCCGCTCGGCGGCGTCCGCGGTCCCCGACAGCGCGCGGTCGAAGAGGGCCTGCGCCTCGGCGGCGTCGAGCTCCACGGTGCGCGGTTCCAGGACCCCGTGGTCGGCGGACACCGCGCCGTGCTCGATGAAGTGACGGCGACGACCGGCGAGGGCCTCGAGATAGCCACGGTGGCTGCCCTCGGGCGTCCCATTCCAGGCGGCGAGCGCGGCGACGCGCTCCGACCATCCCGGCTTCGACGGGTCGAGGTAGGCGTCGGGACGGAACGTCGGGAGCACGCGCCCCCGGAAACCGGGATCGGCCGCGAGCGCGGCGTGGGCCGCGAGGTCGCCCATCGGGTCGTCGGTGGTCGCGAGCACCTCGATGCGGAAGCGGTCGAACAGCGCGCGCGGACGGAACGCCGGCTGCTGGAGGGCATCCTCGATCGTGGTGAAGAGTCGGTCCGCGTTCGCCGCGTCGGGCTGCTCCGTGATGCCGAACTGTTCACCGAGGATCGTGCTCAGCCAGTATCCGGAGGCGGTGCCGGCGAAGCGGGGCCACTCCTCGCAGAACCGACGCCAGGCGTCACGCGGGGCGGCGACGGCACCACCGTCCGCGATGTCGGGCACGCCGACCTCGGCGAGCGCGTGACCGGAGGCGTGCAGCAGGCGGGTCACGTAGTGGTCGTGACGGAGGAAGAGCTGGGTGGCGTCCGTGAACGGGGTGTCGTCGACGAGGATCGCCGGGTCGACGTGGCCGTGGGGGGAGATGATCGGCAGCTCGGCGACCGAGCGGTAGAGCTCTCGGGCGACGTCGCGCGTCCCCGGATCGGCGGGGAGCAGGCGGTCTGGATCGTTCTGCAGCGTCAGTGGCACGCCTCCATTGAAGCCAGCGACCGACATGCTGTCAACCGATTGCCACTACTTCGTGGCAATCGCTTGCCACGTCGCGGGCCTTCTGCGAGATTGATCCCGCTTCCGCCCAGGACGTCCCGGCCGACCACCGCTGAAACGCTTCACTGCCGCGAGGAGCGCACCCCCGCTATCAAAGGAGATTGCAGTGGCAAGCAGCATTCGTTTCGGAATCGCGACCGCGGGAATCCTCGCCCTCGCACTGACCGCCTGCTCAGGGCCGGGCGGCGGCGACTCGGCCGACGGCCCGGTGACGCTCGAGTTCTGGGCCTGGGGCTCCAACATCGACAAACGCGTCGAGGTGTGGAACGAGGCCAACCCCGACATCCAGGTCAACATCTCAGCGCCGGCGAGCGGCGCCGACATGCCCGTCCGCGTGCTGAGCGCCGTCCGCGCCGGGGACGGCCCCGACATCGCGCAGGCCGAGTACACGCAGATGCCGACCTACGTCTCCGCCGGGGTCCTCGCCCCGCTCGACAGCGCGAAGGCGGAGCTCGAGGAGGCCTACTCCCCCACGGTGCTCGACACCGTCTCCTTCGACGACACGGTCTACGGCGTCCCGCAGGACCTCGGGCCGGCATTGTTCGTCTACCGCAACGACCTCTTCGCCCAGTACGGCCTCACGCCGGCGGCCAGCTGGGACGACTTCCGCGCCCTCGCCGAGCAGGTCCGCACGCTCGACGGCGACCGGTACCTCTTCAACTTCAGCTCCATCGACGCCGACCAGTTCATGGGCCTCGCCTTGCAGAACGGGGCCGAGTGGTGGGACTACTCCGACGAGGAGTGGAGCGTCGACATCGCCAGCGCCCAGACGCAGGAGGTCCTCGACTTCTGGCAGGGCATGGTCGAGGACGACCTCGTGAGCACGTACCAGACCGGCAGCCCGGAGCAGATCGAGGCCACCGCGAGCGGCCGCGTGCTGGGTACGATCGCCGGGGCGTGGGCGCCTGGGCCACTGCTCAACCAGTATCCCGACACGGTCGGCCTGTGGTCGGCCGCGCAGATCCCGCAGTGGGACACCGCCGACCCGAGGGTCTTCGCGCGCGGCGGCTCCGCCAACGTCATCCTCAAGGAGAGCCCGCACTACGAGCAGGCCCTCGAATTCATCACCTGGTTGAACGCCTCCGAGGAGGGCGCCGAGGGGCTCGTCGAGGTCAACAAGTTCACCGGGGCACTCCACGGCCAGGAGATCGACCGCACGCCGCCGGACCTCATGCCGGAGGACACCACGTACTGGCCGAGCGCCACCGAGGCCGCCTCGAAGCTCGTCTCCGTGCAGTGGGGACCGAACACGCAGGTCGCCTTCACCGCGATCACCGACGAGCTCGGCAACGCGATCGAGGGGACGAGCCCGTGGGCCGACGTCCTCCCGAAGGTGCAGGACATCGTGCAGAAGGATCTGGCCGGGTAATGACCGTGCCGACCATCGAGCAGCCCCGTGCCCGCGGCACCGCCGCGGGCACGGCTCCCACCGGACGGCGCGCCTCGCTGACGCGCCCGCACCACCTGTTCGCCTGGGGACTCATCGCACCCGCGGTCGTGCTCTTCGTGTTCGTCTTCATCATCCCGATCGTCTACTCCGGCGGCCTCAGCCTCATGGGGACGGCGGCCGGGGCGAGTGCCTACGGCGTGCGTGAGGAGGTCTTCGTCGGGCTCGGCAACTACGTGAAGGTCCTCGAGGACCCGACGTTCTGGACCAGCCTCGGCAACCTCGCCGTCTACGCGCTGTTCCTCGTCCCGATCATGATGCTGACGGCCATGCTGCTGGCGCTCCTCCTCGACTTGCCGCGCGCCCACCTCCGGGCGTTCAGCCGCATGGCGATCTTCCTGCCGTACGGCGTCCCGAGCGTCATCGCGGCACTCATGTGGGGCTTCCTGTACGTCCCGGAGATCAGCCCGATCTACCAGCTCGCCGACACCTTCGGCCTGCAGTTCCCGACGCTGCTGCGCGGCGACCTCGTCATGACGGCGATCATCAACGTCGTGCTGTGGGGCGGGATCGGGTTCAACACGATCATCCTGTACACCTCGCTGCAGTCGCTGCCGAAGGAGCAGATCGACGCCGCCCGCATCGACGGCTGCGACGAGCCTCGGATCGCCTGGTACATCAAGCTGCCGCACATCGTGCCCGCGACGATCCTGACGGGCCTGTTCTCGATCATCGGCGCCCTGCAGGTGTACAGCGAACCGCAGATGCTCTCGAGTCTCACGCCGGCCATCAACTCGACCTACTTCCCGCTCATGCGGGTGTACCGGGACGCCTTCGCCCACGACGACCTCAACTCGGCGTCGGCGGCTTCCATCATCCTCGCCCTCGCCACCGTGCTGCTGTCGCTCCTGGTGCTCGGTGGGCAACGCCTCGCCGCTCGGAGGAACGCATGACCACCACCGCACGCACCCCGGAACGGGTCGAGGAGGACCGACGTGCCAGGGAGGCCTCGCGCCGGAGCCACCGCGAGCACGACCGCAAGCCGGACAACGGTCCGAGCCTCGTCCGGAAGCTCGGCGGCCTCCTCCCCACGATCGTCCTGCTCATCGCCGTCGTCTACTTCCTCCTCCCGATGGTCTGGGTCGTGTTCGCCGCGACGAAGAGCACCGGTGAGCTGTTCTCGACGGGCGCCTTCTCCGTCGGGTCGAGCCTCGTCGACAACCTGGTCGACCTCTTCGAGTACGAGAACGGCTCCTTCATCCGCTGGTTGGGCAACAGCTTCATCTACTCGATCGGTGGAGCGCTGCTGTCGACGGTGGTCTCGGCGGCCGCCGGCTACGCGCTCGCGCTCTACCGGTTCCCCGGCAAGAAGGCCGTGATGGTGGGGCTGCTCGCCGGTGTCCTCCTGCCGACGATCACGCTCGCGATCCCCCAGTACATGCTGTTCGCGCAGCTCAACCTCACCAACACCTACTGGGCGGTGCTCATCCCGATCTCGATCACGCCGTTCGGGATCTACCTCTCCTACGTGTTCGCGCGGGGGTCCGTGCCTCAGGAGCTCCTCGAAGCCGCACGGGTGGACGGGTCGAACGAGGGCCGCACCTTCGTCTCGATCGGCCTCCCGCTGCTGTTCCCCGGCCTCGTCACCGTGTTCCTCCTGCAGTTCATCGGCGCCTGGAACAACTTCCTGCTGCCGTACATCATGCAGTCGAAGTCGGAACTCTCCCCGATCACCGTCGCCATGTTCCTCATGCTCAACCGCGGCGGCAGCGAACCGGTGCTCTACTCGGTGGCCATCGCGGGCGCGCTCGTCGCCGTCATCCCCGTCGTGATCTTCGTCCTGGTGTTGCAGCGCTTCTGGCGCCTGGACCTCATCTCGGGAAGCCTGAAGTAGCCATGACGACCCTCCACCCCACGAACGGAAGGACCCCCATGTCCGACACGGACACGCGATCCGACACGAACCCGACGGCCCAGCGGTACCCGCTCAGCGGCTACGGCGTGATCGTGCCGAGCGAGCGCATCGCCGCAGCGTTCGCCGCCGGCGCCGACTACGCCGAATCGACCATCGTCGGCAACCTCGTCGTGGCCGAGGGCGACGGCTGGGTGCGCAACCCGGCGTACGACGCCACGGTCCGCCGCGGTTCCTTCGCGATCCTGTTCCCCGCCGAGCTGTCCCTGGCGGACCCTGGCGTCCCGGCGGACCGCGTCACCGCCTACCTCGACGCCGCCATGCCCATCATCGGTTCGGTCGCGGAGCCGGGCGCGAAGATCGTCTTCGGGAGCGGGAGCGCGCGGACCATCCCCGACGGGGTCGACCTCGCGGCTGCCCGGGCACGGTTCGCGGAGGTCGTCGTCGAGACCCGCGACGCCGCCGAGCGGAACGAGCTGCAGATCGTCCTGGAGCCGTTGAACCGACGCGAGACGAACCTCCTGAACTCCCTCGAGGAGACGGTCGCGTTCCTCGACGAGTTCGGCATCGAGCGCGTCCCCGTCGTGGCCGACCTCTTCCACATCATGCTCGAGGCCGAGCCGCTGTCGGTCGTCCGGGAGCTCGGGCCGCGCATCGGGCACGCGCACATCGCCGACGCCGAGCGACGACCCCCGGGGCAGGGCGACTGGCCGCTCGCGCCCTTCATCGAGGCCCTCCGGGAGGGTGGCTACGACGGCCCCGTGACCGTCGAGTGCCTCTTCGAGGACTTCCAGCCCGAACTCGAGGCCGCCCTCGCACACCTCCGCCGGCTCGCCTGAGCCGGCACGACCGCAGCCCGCATCACCCACCGAACTGGAGCGAACCCCCGCATGACCCGACCGCACCGCATCGCCATCGCCGGCGCCGGCATCATCTCGAAGCAGCACGGCATCGTCATCGACCAGCTGCGCGACGAGTTGGAGCTCGTCGCCGTCGCAGACCCCGAACTCGCGAAGGCGGAGGCCCTCGTCGCCGAGCGCGGCGGACGGGCGTTCGCGAGCC
Organism: Plantibacter sp. Leaf314; assembly: GCF_001423185.1. NCBI lineage: Bacteria > Bacillati > Actinomycetota > Actinomycetes > Micrococcales > Microbacteriaceae > Plantibacter > Plantibacter sp. Leaf314. Next base: position 2,220,937 of record NZ_LMOB01000001.1, read on the forward strand.
TCACCGAGGCGTTGGCGCAGACCGACCCGGACATCGTCGTCGTCTGCACGCCCACCGGGCTGCACGCCGACCTCGCCATCGAGGCGCTCGAGGCCGGGAAGCACGTCATCATCGAGAAGCCGGCCGACGTCACCGTCTCGCGGACCGACGACATCATCGCCGCCCAGGAGCGCGCCGGGACGCTCGTCACCGTCATCTCGCAGCACCGGTTCGACCCCTCGACGGAGATCATCCTCGACGCGGTCGAGCGCGGCGACTTCGGTCGACTCACCTCGGGCATCGCGTCCGTCGACTGGTGGCGCGGTCAGAGCTACTACGACTCCGGTGACTGGCGTGGCACCTGGGCGCTCGACGGCGGCGGTGCGCTCATGAACCAGGGCGTGCACACCGTCGACCTGCTCGTCGCGGTGCTCGGGCGTCCGGTCGAGGTCTTCGGATACACCGCGCTCCTCGCCCACGAACGGATCGAGACCGAGGACGTCGCGGTCGGTGTCGTGCGGTTCGCCTCCGGCGCGCTCGGCGTCCTCCACGGCTCCACCGCGGTCTACCCGGGACTCATGGCCAGGCTGCAGGTGCACGGCGACCGCGGCTCGGCGGTCATCGAGAACGACCAGCTCACCTACTTCCACGCCACCCCCGCCGGCACGGAGCGCGCTGAGGCGTTCTTCGGTTCGCAGGGCGCCGGCACGAACCAGGCCGAGCAGTTCGCCGACGAGACCCAGGCCGGCTCCAGCGTCGCCGGCCAGATGTCGGACGCGCATCTGCGGCAGTACCGGAACGTCCTCGCCGCGATCCGCGGGGAGGAGCCGCTGCGCGTGACCCTCGCGGAGAACCGACAGGCGATCTCGATCATCACCGGCCTCTACGAATCGGCACGCACGGGCGGGCCCGTCCGCCTCGACACCGTCCCGGCGGTGGCCCGATGAACGCCAGGACGCCCCGGGTGGCGGCGAACCCCATCCCCTACTGGAGTGCACGTGGCAAGACCCGGGAGGTGTTCGAGGAGGCCTTCGCCGACTTCCAGCGCATCGGGTTCACCGCGGTGAAGGCCGACATCCCCGAGGGCATGACCGCCGACGAGTACCGGTCCTGGATCGACGGCTACGGTCTGGCGCCGTCGCTCAGCCTGTTCAGCAGCCCGTTCGACGAGACGGTCGAGCTGGCGGACGTCCTGGAGGCCGCGAAGGCGTTCGGCGCCGCACAGGCCTCGCTCGGACTCGACCGGACGATGATCTCCTCCATGTCGGTCCCGGCCCGCATGGTCACCCCGGCCGTGGGCGCGGACTTCTCGCAGGAACGCCTCGACCGCGCCATCGAGCACGCCGGTCGCACCTGCGAGGTCCTGCTCGCGGAGGGGGTCCGCCCGTTGCACCACTCGCACGTCGGCGGGGTCTTCGAGACGGAGCACGAGATCCGGAGCCTGCTCGACACCCTCGGACCGGACCTCATCGGCTTCGGTCCCGACACCGGCCACCTGCGCTGGGCCGGCGCAGACCCCGTCGCCATGATCACCGACTACCGCGACCGGGTCGGCGGCATCCACATCAAGGACGTCTACGCCGACCACCTCGACGGTGCGGGCGACGGCACCCTGTCGTACCAGGAGACCTCGCAGACGAAACGCCTGTGGGCAGAGCCCGGACTCGGTGTGCTCGACTTCGACGCTATCGTCGCGGCGATGCCTGCGGACTACGACGGCGACTACATGATCGAGGTCGACTTCCCGAGCGTCGACAGCGTCTTCGAGTCGCACCGGCTGTCCTACGAATGGGCGAGCCACGCGCTCGACGTCGGGAGCCGCTGAGGGCCCCGGGGTGAGCCCGCGAGCGGTGACCGCGGCAGTACGATGGCTCAGGTCGCCGACGGCGGCGATCGAGAGGAGCGAGCACCATGAGCACCTCTGACGCGTCGCCCGAAGTCGTCCTGCCGGCACCCGACGCGGAAGCGCCCGAAGCCGGAGCGCCCGAAGCCGCCACCGTACCCGCGAAGACGAAGCGCGCCGCCACCATCTACGACATCGCCCAGCTCGCCGGCGTCAACCCGTCGACGGTGTCCCGGGCCCTGAGCCGCCCCGGGCGGATCAACGAGAAGACGGCGCAGAAGATCCACGACGCCGCGAGGCAGCTCAATTACGTCGCCAACCCGGCTGCCCGCGCGCTGCCCACCGGACGCACCGGCACCCTCGGCCTCATCGTCGCCGACATCACCAACCCGATGTTCTTCGACGTGGTCCGCGGTGCTGAGCGCGAGGCGGCGGAGCGCAACTACACGCTCGTGCTCGCGGAGTTCAAGGAGTCGGCGGAGATGGAGCTGCTGACCGCCAGACGGCTCATGCCGTCGGTCGACGGTCTCATCCTCGCGACGTCGCGGCTCCTGCCTGACGACGTCCGTGCGCTGGGCCAGGAGAAGCCCGTCGTCGTGATCAACCGTCAGGTCGACGACGTCGACAGCATCGTCGCCGACGTCGACCCCGGCCTCACGGAGGCGATCGACCATCTCGTCGGGCTCGGGCACCGCCGCCTCGCGTTCGTCTCCGGTCCCGGCCGGTCCTGGATGTCGCGGCACCGGTGGAACCGGACGCGGGAGCTGTGCGCCGAGCGCGGGATCGAGACGGCGCGGGTGCCGTCGACGCAGCCCGACATGGCGGCGGGCAGGGCGGCCGCCACGGCCGTGCTCGAGACGGGTGCCACCGCGGTCCTGGCGTACAACGACCTCCTGGCCATCGGCATCATGCTGGAGCTGCGCTCCCGCGGCGTCGAGATGCCCGCACAGCTGAGCCTCATCGGCTTCGACGACATCTTCGGTTCGGACTTCACGACACCGGCGCTCACCTCGATCCGCAGCCCGCACATCGCCTCCGGCTCCTACGCCGTCCAGACCCTCTTCGCGCACCTCGGGGGCACCGACGTCCCGGTCATCACCGACCTCGCGACCACGCTCATCATGCGCGAATCGACCGCCCCGCCGCGATGATCGAGCTGAGCGGGCACCGGACGGAGTGGGCCGAGGCGTTCCGACTCGAGGCGGCGCGGCTCACCGCGGCCCTGCACACCGAGGTCGACGCGATCGAGCACATCGGCAGCACCGCCGTTCCGGGACTCGTCGCCAAGCCGATCATCGACCTCGCCGCGCGGGCGTCGGACGGCACGGATCCCCGCGCACTCGGTCCGCTGCTGGTGGAGCTCGGCTACGACCCGAAGCCCGCCGGCCCCACGACGCACGCCGTCTACGCCCGCTCTGACGGGAGCAGGCGGACGCATCTCCTCCACGTCTTCACCGCCGACGACTGGGAGCACTGCAACCAGCGGCTGTTCCGCGACAAGCTGCTGCACGACGCCTCCGCCGTGCGCCGCTATCAGGACCTCAAACTCGGCCTGGCCGCGGCGCATGACGACGGCCGCGCCTACACCGCGGCGAAGCTCCCCCTCATCGAGGAGCTGCTGAACGAGGAGCGCGCGGCGCGAGGCCTCCCGCCGACGACCGCCTGGGACAAGTAGTGTCGTCCCTCGCGCGGCTTCAGGCGACCAGTTCGATCTCCACGCGTGCGCCGAGCGGCAGCCCGACGACCGCGACCGTGGTGCGCGCAGGGTAGGGCGCCGAGAAGACCGTCTCGTAGACCCGGTTCATCGCCGCGAAATCGGCCATGTCGACGAGGTAGACGTTCACCTTGACCACGTCGCCGAACCCGCGCCCGGCGGCCGTCAGCACCGACTCGAGGTTGGTGAACACCTGGCGGGTCTGCTCGGAGACATCACCCTCGACGAGGGCTCCGGTCGCCGGATCGATCGGTGTCTGCCCGGAGAGGTACAGCGCTCCACTCGGGGCGACCGCGGCGTGCGAATACGGCCCGACGGGCTTCGGGGCGAGCGGGTCGTTCACCGTGGATCGTGTCATGGCCTCAGCCTAGGGAAGACCGGCGATTCAGCGGGCGCTCGACGCGAGGGTGACGCTCGGGTACTCACCGAAGCGGCTCGCGTAGGACGCCGCGAACCGTCCGAGATGGGAGAACCCCCACCGGCGGGCGAGCTCGGCGACGGTCGCCAGGCCCGGTTCGGCCTCCTGCAGCTCCTGTCGGACCCGGTCGAGGCGGATCGAGCGGAGGTAGTCGGTGGCGGTGAGGTCGTACTCCCGACGGAACGCCGTCTGCAGGCTGCGCGGGCTGAGCCCGGCGGCGGCGGCGATCTCCTCGGTCCGGATTGGGCGGTGGGCGTTGGCGATCATGAACTCCACCGCAGCCGCCGTCTTCCGACCGGACGCCACGACGCGATCCCGCCGTGGCTGCACGGCCAGATGAGGGAAGGTCTCGAGGAGCGCGACCGCGGCCGAGCGGTTCGCCTCGGCGCGGAGCACGGCCGAACTGCCGTCGTCGTAGATCACCCGGCCGACGCTCGCCACCGCCTCCGCCCATCGCCGCAGCGCCTCGCCCGACGGTCGGAAGGTCGTGTCGAAGGTGATCGGACCGACCGAGCCCTCGAGCTCGGCGGCGACACCCTCGAGGTACGTTCCGCCGAAGTGCATCATGTTGAGGCGGTAGTCGATGAGGTCGAACTGCGCGGGGCGGTCGTTCGCGAACATCGCCGGCTGCCCCTGCAGGAACGTCATCGGCGAGCCCAGCAGGTCGGAGACGCCTTCGCCGCGCGTCATCCAGGCGACGACGTACTCGCCCTGCGTGAACGACGCCCCCGTGATCCGTCCCTCGACCTGCGAAGCACGCAGCGCGAGATCGTCGTCACCGACGGAGGTGAAGCGGTACCGGAACTCGGCGGCGGTCGGCTCGACCGTCATCCGGCCGATGTTGTAGGCGGCACCGTACAGCTCCCGAGCCTGATCCACATCGGTCCCGGCGGCCTCGAACCGCTGCGCGGACCCTGGTTTCGCGCTCATCCTGCTCAGAATCTCACGACTCGGGCGCAGGTCCTCCTTCAGGCGATCGCGCTTCGTTTACTGGATAGTGCGGGTCCGGCGGCGGACGGTGTGCTTCACCCGATGTATGAGGTGTCGGAGCGGGCCTCGCCCGCCACCACGGCCGTCAGATCGACCTCGCGGCCGTCGAGCCGGAACGTGAACCGCCCCGTCTGCTCGACCGTGGGCGTCTCGCTGAGGTACTGGCGGAGTTCGGCGCGTTCGCTCTCGTGGAGCCAGACCACCGGGTCGGAGGTCGATTTGAACTCGAGGATGGCGGCGACGTCCTGGAGCAGGCGACGTTCAACCGGGTCGAGGAGGTTCCGGGCGCTGCGGAAGTAGACCGCGTCGGGGTCGACCTCGTAGACGTCCTTCAGCCAGACGCGGTTGACGGAGTCGACGATGGAGTTCCAGGCCCCGACGCCCGACGGATCGCCGACCCGTTCGGCGTTGTCCCAAAACGGACCGACATCCGGCCCCACGCGCGCGCCGTCGAACACGCCGATGGACGGGATCATCGGGACGCCGCAGCCGAGCAGGTACACGTCGTCGCCGACGGTCTCCCTGATGAACGAGATCGCGTCCCGGTAGGCCGTCTCGCGGTGCACGTCATGGTGGCGACGGCCGGCGACCGCGCCCGCGTACATGAAGTCGAGCTTGAGGTAGCTGAAGCCCCAGCCGGTGACGCGTTCGAAGACCTCGCGGAGGTGGTCCTGCACCTCGCGCTGCGTGGTGTCGAGCGAGTAGTAGTGCGAGTTCCAGTTGTAGCCGGTCGCCAGTGGGCGTCCGGCGTCGTCCTGCACGAGGAGGTCGGGGCGTTCGCGGGCGATCGTGGAGTCCGGCAGCGCGATCATCGGAGCGAGCCACAGGCCTGGCCGGAACCCGGCCGAAGCGATCCGCTCGGCGGTCGCCTGCATACCGGAGGGGAAGTCCGGTCCGGCGGTCCAGTCGCCGACGATCGGTTCCCAGCCGTCGTCGAGCTGGAACACGTCGAAGGGGTACCCGGTGAGGTCGGCCACGGTGCGGGCGACCAGCTCCTCGTCGATGCCCTCGTAGTAGGAGTACCAGCTGCTCCAGACGCGACCGGCCCGCTGCGAGCGCCGACCGAGCCGTTCCGACAGCACCGCGGCGTAGTCGGCGAAGGCCTGCTGCTCCGGGCCGAAAGTCACGAACCACTCGGCTTCGTCGGTCTCGCTCCGCGCCCAGATGGTGTTGCGGTCGGCGCCGACACGCGGGTTGCCGAGGCCGAGGGTGCCGATCAGCAGCACCGTGCCGTCGGGCCCCTCGATGGCACCGACACCGCTGCCGGAATGGTGGTGCGGGGTCTCGTTGAGCGCGTCGTCGGCCGTGAGGAGTCGGTCCGGGCTGTCCTTGATGCCGATGGTCTCGCCGTCGGTGGTGGTCCAGCCACTCGGGCTCCACGAGTTCCAGCCGTGCCGGTAGAACCCGGTGTCGCCGAACGGGTGGAGCAGCGCGACGGGGCCGGCCGGGATGATGTGGCCGGTGCGCGTGGCGACGGGTGCGCCGGGGAGGTTCGCGGGGACGCGGAGGTCACCGAAGGTGAAGGTGTGCAGCATGTGGTTGCCCTCTCGTGGGTGGTCGACCGCCCGACGGCGGCTTCCGGTCGGTCGACGTGGGTAGAGTCGGACCGACGAGCAGTTAATACTGCAACGTGGCGTGATAAGTCGCAAGAGCTCCCTGGACATCGAGAGAGAGGACGGCCATGGCTCCCGAGGCGATGATCGATTCGACCGGCGGGTCGATGGGCAGCCGGTCGCTGCTCCGCCGCATGAACTCCCTGGGGATCCTGCGAGCGGTCCTCCAGGCCCCCTCGACCCTGCGGACCCTGGCGAACGACTCCGGCCTCTCCCGGACGGCCGTCGACGCGATCGTCACCGACCTCGTCGGGCTCGGATGGTTGGAGCCCGCGGAGGCGACCGCCACCTCGCGGATCGGCAGGCCGGCCGCGGCCTACCGGATCCGCGCCGGACTCGGGCACCTCCTGTCGATCGACATCGGTGCGAACCACATCCACGTCGTCGTCGCCGAGCTCTCGGGCGCCGTGCTCGCGCAGCGCACCGCACACCTCGACGAGGACACCGAAGCCGCGGAACGCCTGGCGACGGCACTGGCGACCGGCGACGCGGCCCTCGCCGACCTCGACCTCGACCGCCGTGCGGTCTGGGTCACAACGATCGGCTCGCCGGGCGCGATCGGGCGGAACGGCGAGGTGCTGTACTTCGGCGGAACGGGCCTCCCCGGCTGGGTGGGACTCGACCTCCGCGACTGGTTCGAGCGGGAGTTCGAGGGGGCCGTCCTGGTGGAGGGCGACGTCGCCCTCGGCGCGCACGCGGAACTCGCCCTCGGCGCGGCACGGGGCCGACGCGACGTCGTCTACCTGCTCTGCGGGGTGCGGACGAGCGGCTCGTCGATCATCGACGGCAGGGTGCACCGCGGCGTGCACGGTGCCGCGGGCATCGTCGGCGAGATGCCCGAACTGCGGTGGTCCCGGCTGAACGAGGAGTACGGCGGCTCGGTCCTCGGCACACCCCGGCCCTCCCGCGAGGAGATCTTCGACGCGGCCCGCGCCGGCGATCGGGTCGCGGGCATCGCGGTCACGGAGTTCGCCGACGACCTGGCGACGGGGGCGGCGGCCCTCACCCTGGCGGTCGATCCGGAGCTGCTCGTGATCGGTGGCGGCAGCGCACCCGGCGCCGACGTCTTCCTCCCGCGCTTCATCGAGACGCTCGGTGCGATCTGCCCGCTTCCGCCGGAGGTGGTCGTCTCGGCACTGGGTTCCGAGGCGGTGGCGCTCGGCGGCGTCAGCCTGGCGTCACAACGGCTCGACCGCGTGCTCGAAAACGCCGTCCGTGAGCGCGAGCGGTTCCCCGGCCCGGAGGAGGCACGCCGCCTCGCGCGGCAGGCACCGGCGTCCTGAGCCCCGTCCCAGCCGCCCGGAGGCGTGTCGTCAGGCGATGGCAGCCGGTGCCGATAGGTCCGGGGTCGGCATGACACGGTCCGGGATCGCGTCGTCGTAGACGTCCTGGATCACGTCGAAGGCCTTCCGAGCCTCGGCCGGGTGGAGCCAGAAGGCGCCCGGCTCGTCGAGTCCGGCGTAGAAGTCCTGGATCAGTCGTTCGTGGGACACCCCCCAGTACGCGCGTTCGCCACTCGCGGTGGCCCGCTCGACCGTGGTCTCGACGCGCCCGTCGTCGAAGCGTGCCGTGAGCTCGGCGCCGAGATGCAACGTCCCGCGCTCGCAGACGACGTCGATCGTGACGGGCAGGTTCGCGACGCCGGCGACCGTCGCGTAGACGGTGCTCGTCGCGCCGCCCGCGTGCACGATGCGCAGCTCGGCCGTGTCCTCGACCTCGATCACCTCGGCGAGCGCGCGGGTCGCGATCGACCCCGTCGCGGCGATCGGGTCGCCCACCAGCCACTGCACGAGGTCGATCGTGTGGATGGCCTGGTTCATGAGCAGCCCGCCACCGCCCGTGGCCCAGCTACCCCGCCACGGGCGGTCCTCGTAGTAGGCGGCCGTGCGATGCCACGGGACGATCGCCGAGGCGCCGAGCACCGCGCCGAGCTCGCCGGCGTCGAGGAGTTCCTTGGCGCGTTCCGCCGGTCGGTTGTACCGGTTCTGGAAGCACACGGCGATCTTGGCGCGGCTGTGCTCGGCCGCCGCCACGAGTCGGTCGGCCTCCGCCCGCGTGTGGGCGAGCGGCTTCTCGAGGACGACGTCGATCCCCCGTTCGAGCGCACGGATCGCCTGGTCGGCGTGCAGATGGTGCGGGGTGCAGAGGTGGACGACGTCCGGTCGCGCCTCGTCGAGGAGGCGGTCGAGGTCCGTGTACCCGGGGACGCCGGTCGCCGTGCTCACCGCGTCGAGCCGGCCGGCGTCGACGTCGCACACCGCGACCAGCTGGGCGCCCGGCACCGTCGCGATGGCGGCGAGGTGGAGGGCGGAGATGTCGCCGCACCCGACCACGGCGACGCGGCGGACGACGGGCTGCGGCTCGCGGGTCATCGCAGCCCGATCCCCAGCTCGTCGGTGAGTCCGCGGAACGCGCGGGCCGCGACACCGAACGAGGCCGGCCCGGAGAAGCCGCCGAGCGCATGCGTCTCGGACAGGTGCGGCTCGAGCGAGGCGAACCCGGTGTAGCCGTCGTCGCGCAGGGCGGTGAGCGTCTCACGGAGCTGGCCGTCGCCCTCCCCCGCCGGGACCACCTGGCCCGACTCGGCGACCGCGTCCTTCACCTGCAGGTAGTCGACGTAGGGGCGGAGCATCGCGTACGCGTCGTCGAACGGCGCGACACCGCACTGGACGAAGTTCGCGTTGTCCCAGGCGAGGCGGAGCGCCGGCGATCCGACCGATTCGACGAGGTCGAGGATCCGCTCGGGCACGTCGCCGTAGATGTCCTTCTCGTTCTCGTGGAGGAGCACGACCCCCTCGCGCTCAGCCAGGTCGGCGAGCAGTCGCATGCGGACGAGGACGTCGTCGCGGGTGTCCTCGACGCGCACGTCCGCACCGCGGAAGAAGGAGAAGATCCGGATGTTGGTGGTTCCGAGCGCATGGGCGACGGCGATGGCCCGGGCGAGGCGGGCGACCTCCAGCTCGGCGTCGAGGGCCACGTCGACCTTGCCGATGGGCGATCCGATCGCGGAGACCCCCATCCCCGCCTGTTCCAGCTGGGCGGCGAGGCGGGCCGACTGCTCGGTGTCGAGGTCGATCACGTTCGTGCCCCACGCGCTCCGCACCTCGACGTGGGAGGCGCCGAGCGCTTCGAGCACCGCGATCTGTGTCGTCGGGTCCGCGTCGATCTCGTCGCCGAATCCCGACAGGGTCCAGGTCACCGGGTGCTGTGCATTCACGTGCGCTTCCGCCTTCGCGTTCGTTCTCGTCATCGGGAACCGGGCAGTCGCGCTGCCGGTCGTGCCAGCCTAGAACGTTGGCAACCGGTTGACAACCCCGCCAGCGAGACCGTTCACGGGCGGACCTTAGGATGGACGGCGTGACCGACCTCTATCTCGCGAGCACGACCGTGTCCTTCCATCGCAGCTGGTCCTGTGTGCTGTTCGACCTCGACGGCACGATCGTGGACTCCGCCCCCGGCATCATCTCGCGCATGAAGACGACCCTGGCGAACGTCGGCGCCGTCGTGCCCTCCGACGAATCGCTGCTGCGCTGGGTCGGCCCACCACTCCTCGACTCCTTCCGCGACTTCGCCGGGATGGACCCGCTGCAGTCGCAGCTCGCCCTCACGGAGTACCGACGCCAGGTCGCCATCGAGGGCGCCGAGGTCGGGACCGCCGTGTTCCCCGGGATCGCCGGACTCCTCGCGCGCATCTCCGAGGCCGGCGTTCCGCTCGGTCTCGCCACGTCGAAGCCGGAGTCGCAGGCGAACACGATCCTCGACCACTTCGGCCTCAGCCAGTACTTCACCGTCGTCACGGGCGCCTCGGAGGACGAGGTCCGCAGCAGCAAGGCCGACGTCATCGGCGAGGCGCTGCGACGCCTCACGGCCGCCGGGGTCGACACCTCCCGGACCGTGCTCGTCGGCGACCGCCTCCACGACATCGAGGGCGCGACGGCGCACGGCATCCCGACCATCCTCGTGGAGTGGGGCTACGGCTCACCGGCTGAGGCGGCGGACGCCCTCGCCGTCGTGCACTCGATCGACGCGCTGTCGAGCCTCATCATCGGCTGACCGAGGCCGGAACCGCTTGGTGACCCCAGGAGGGCCTGGCTTCATCGACACCTGCTCACTAGGGTGATGACCATCCTGAGGAGGTCGACATGGCGGTGTTCACGCGCGGTTTCGGAGGACGGGCACGGGAGCAGGACGACCGACTCCCACCCGGTCAGTTCCTCACCGAGGACTTCCCGGTCCTCTCCGCAGGCCCCACGCCGCGGATCGACACGGATGAGTGGGAGTTCCAGATCCGCACCGAGGCGGGCGAGACCCACCGCTGGGACTGGGACGCCCTCCAAGCCCTGCAGCAGGACGACATCACGCGCGACATCCACTGCGTGACCCGCTGGACGAAGCTCGGCACCAGTTGGCAGGGCGTCTCGCTCGACACCCTCTTCGCCGACGTCGAGAGCAGCTACGACTTCGTCATGGCGCACTCCTACGGCGGGTACACGACCAACATCCCGCTCGAGGACCTCCTGGACGGCAAGGCCTGGATCGCCACCGGCTTCAACGGCGAACCGCTCGAAGCCGAGCACGGCGGACCGGCCCGCCTCCTCATCCCGCACCTCTACTTCTGGAAGAGCGCGAAGTGGGTCCGCGGCCTCGTCATGCAGCAGGACGACGAACCGGGCTTCTGGGAGCAGAACGGGTATCACGCCTACGGTGATCCCTGGCTCGAGCAGCGCTACTCGTGAGGCGCACGGGTCATGTCGACGTCTGGAAGACGGCCACCGTGGTCTCGGCGACGCAGCTGACACCCTCGGGGCGGAGCCTCGTGCTCGACGTTCCGGGCTGGGGCGGCAACCTCGCCGGGCAGCACGCCGACGTCCGGCTCACCGCGCCCGACGGGTATCAGGCCGTGCGCTCGTATTCCATCGCCTCGGCCGACGCCGGCGACCGCCTCGAGATCGCCGTCGACCGCGTCCCCGACGGCGAGGTGTCGCCGTTCCTCGTCGACGCGATCGAGGTCGGCGACCAGGTCGAGGTCCGCGGGCCGCTCGGCGGCTGGTTCGTCTGGCGACCGGAGGAGACCGAGCCCGTCCTCCTCGTCGGCGGCGGATCGGGCATCGTGCCGCTCATGGCGATGGTGCGCGCCCACGAGGCGTCCGGGAGCACGGCCCCGTTCCGCCTCGTGTACTCGGTGCGCTCCCCCGAGGACGCCTTCTTCGCCGAGGAACTGTCTGCGGCAACCGGGGTCGAGGTCACCTGGATCTACACGCGGCGAGCGCCGGACGGCTGGCCGCGTCCCGCGGGGCGGTTGGCGGCGGCGGACCTGCAGGCCCTCGAGGCGGCCGGCGTTGAGGCACCGTCGGTGTTCGCGTGCGGCCCGACCGGCTTCGTCGAGGCTGTCGCGGACACCCTCGTCACGATCGGCCACGATCCCGCCCGCATCAAGACCGAGCGGTTCGGAGGGGCCTGATGACCACCCATCTCGACGGCAACGTCCTCGCCGGCACCCTGTCCGAGCTGACCGGCACCGACCCGACCGACACCATGTCGCAATGCCTCGGGTGCGAGGACGTCGCCCCGCTCGCCGCGGAGTTCGTGTTCGGCACGCCTGACGCCTGGGTGCTGCGCTGCCGTCACTGCGACGACGTCCTCCTGGTCGTCCTCCATCACGGCGAGACCACGCTGGTCACCCTCGACGGCGTGCGGTGGTGGACCGAGCTCGGCTGACCCGTCGCTCCCCGGTTCGTTCGCCCATCTTCGGGCGAACGAACATCCGGTCGCCCAAACATGGGCGAATGAACCACGACACGAAAGCTATTGACATTAGCCAAACGGCGAGTCAAGATAGCTTCATGAACACGAACCCGGCGTCCGCAGGATCCGCCACCCGCCACCTCCACCGCCCGGAGGGCAAGATCGCCTACGAGCTGCAGGGCGAAGGCCCGCTCGTCATCCTCGTCCCCGGCATGGGCGAGCTCCGCTCCTCCTACCGCTTCCTCGCACCCGAGCTCGCCGCCGCCGGCTACCGGGTCGCATCCACCGACCTCCGCGGTCACGGCGACAGCGACACCACGTTCTCCAGCTACGGCGACGTCGCGACCGCCTCGGACATCCACGCCCTCATCCGCGAGCTCGGTGCACCGGCCGTCGTCGTCGGCAACTCCCTCGCGGCGGGAGCCGGCGTGATCGTCGCCGCGGAACACCCCGAGGACGTCAGCGCCCTCGTCCTCGTCGGGCCGTTCGTCCGCAACCCGAAGGCGGGCGCCGTCATGCAGGCGCTCTTCCGGGCGATGACCGCACCGCTCTGGGTGGCGCGGGTCTGGAAGGCCTACCTCCCCACGCTCAACGCCGGTCGCAAGCCGGTCGACTTCGACGACTACCGCGACGCCGTCTACACGAGCCTGCGCCGTCCCGCCTACGGCAAGGCGTTCTCGCAGACCACCAGGCAGACCGACCACGCCCCGGCTGAGGCGGTCCTCAGCCGCGTGAGCGCACCCACCCTCGTCATCATGGGCGACAAGGACCCCGACTTCTCCGACCCGTCGGCCGAGGCGCAGTGGATCGGCGACACCCTGAGCGCCGAGGTCGTCCTGGTCCAGGACGCCGGTCACTACCCGCAGGCGCAGCAGCCCGAGGTCACCTCCCGCGCCGTCCTCGGCTTCCTCCAGACGGCACTGCACCGTGCCTAGGGCGGGTCTCAGCCGGGAGCGGGTCGTCAGTGAGGCGGCGGTGCTCGCCGACGAGGTCGGCCTCCAGTCCCTGACGCTCGCCGCACTCGCCGAGCGACTCGGCGTCCGACAACCGTCGCTCTACAAGCACCTCGACTCCCTGGCCGGCCTGCGTCGCAGCATCTCGCTGCAGGCCAAGGCCGAGCTCGGCGACGTGCTGCGTCGTGCCGCGGTCGGCCGCTCGGGTGCGGACGCGATCCACGGCATGGCCCTGGCGTACCGGCAGTGGGCGCTCGACCACCCGGCGCGCTACACCGCCGCGCAGTGGATCGCGGGGCCGGACGACGAGGAGGACGCGACGGCATCGCTCGACGCCATCCAGGTCATCTCCGACGTCCTCACTGCCTACGAACTGCGCGGCGACGACGCCATCGACGCGATCCGCGCGTTCCGCTCCACGCTGCACGGCTTCGTCTCCCTCGAGGCCGCCGGCTCGTTCGGGCTCGACCGCGACCTCGACCGCAGCTTCGACCGACTCGTCCGCGGCTTCACGATGACGCTCGAACGCTGGGCGGAGACCGCCGACGAGGAGTGACGGCCGGATCCGCAACGGGTTCCACTGGATGCACGCGGCTCGGTACAGTGCCGCCATGTCATGTCGAATCAGTGAACTCGTCCTGGACTGCCGCGACCCGGAGGCGCTCGCCCGCTTCTGGTGCGAGGTGCTGGACTTCGTCGTGCTCGACCGCGATGAAGACGGCGTCGAGATCGGAGCGCGCGACGGCTTCGGTGGATCGCAGCCGACCATCATCCTCAGCCGGAGCGACGACCCGCCGCAGCAGAAGTCGCGGCTCCACATCGACGTCAGCCCGACCGACGGCGACCAGGACGCGGAACTCACCCGACTGCTCGCGCTCGGGGCGCGCCCGGCCGACATCGGGCAGACCGGCGACGAGTCCTGGCACGTGCTCGCCGATCCGGAGGGCAACGCCTTCTGCCTCCTGCGCACGCGCGTGAACCCGGTCTGAGGGGCGGCGGTCACGGACCCGGTGGGATAATCGGCGCATGTCCTCGACCGCGCGGTACGCCAGGCAGCTCGCCCTCCCCGGCTTCGGTCTGGCGGCGCAGCGACGCCTGGCCGACGCCCGCGTCCTGATCGTCGGTGCCGGTGGCCTCGGCAGCATCGTGATCCCCGCCCTCGCCGCAGCCGGCGTCGGCGCCGGCGACGGTGCGATCCACCTCGTGGACGACGACGAGGTCGAGCTCAGCAACCTGCACCGGCAGACGGTCCACAGCACCGGCGACATCGGCCGTCCCAAGGTCGACTCCGCCGCGGACCGCGCGCTCGCCATCAACACCGACGCGACGATCGTCCGTCATCGACTCCGCCTCGGGCCGGGCGAGATCATGGGGCTCCTGGCGGACGCACGGATCGACCTCGTCATCGACGGCAGCGACAACTTCGAGACCAGGTACCTCGTCGACGACGCGGCCACCCTCGCCGACGTCCCGCTCGTCTGGGGTGCCGTGTCGCAGTACGGCGGGCAGGCAGGGCTCAGCTGGGCGAGCCGCGGCCCCCGCTACCGCGACCTCTTCCCCCACCCGCCGACCGACGGTTCGATCCTCTCCTGCGAAGCGGGCGGCGTCCTGCCCACCACGGTCGGTGTCATCGGCTCGATCATGGCGACCGAGGCGATCAAGGTCCTCACGGGCGTCGGGACGCCGTCGCTCGGGCGCGTGACGATGTTCGACGGTCTGAGCGGCGGCTTCCGCGAGCTCCGCTACGAGCGCGACCCGGCCGGCGCCCGGCAGGTGTCGCTCGACGAGCATCTGCATCGGACGCCGGGAGGGGATGCGGCGAGCGCGGCATCGGCAGCACCACACGCACCCCGGCACGCCGGCCGCACGGTCACCGCGCAGCAACTGGCCGCCAGCGACGACGGATCCGTCCTCCTCGACGTCCGGGAGCCCTGGGAGGCGGAGATCGCCCGCCTGCCCGGGTCGACGCTCATGCCGCTCGGCTCCCTCCCGGAGACACTCCACGGCCTCGACCCGCAGACACCGGTGGTCGTCTACTGCCACCACGGCATCCGCTCCGAGTCCGCGCTCCGGCTGCTGCTCGAACGCGGTTACGCGGCCGTCCACCTCGAGGGCGGCATCGACGCCTGGTCGCGACTCGTCGACCCGACCGTCCCCCGGTACTGACCACCGCTCCGAACACCCCGTGCACCACCTCCGACCGACCTCGACGACGGGACCCACAATGACGACGACGCCACCCCCGAGCCGGAAGCGGGTCGAGGAGCATGCCTCGGACGTCGCAGCCGTCCTCGGCCCTGTGACGAGCACCGGCACCGAATCCGTGCTGATCGACGACGCCGCTGGTCGGGTGACGGCCGTCGCCGTGACCTCCCCCGTCGAGCTGCCGCTGTTCCGCAACTCGCAGATGGACGGGTTCGCCGTGCGATCCGCGGACCTCACCGCTGGTGAGACGCGACTCCGGGTGGTCGGGGAGATCGCCGCACGGCCGATCGAACCGGCCGAGCTCCAGGCCGGCACCTCGGTGCGGATCATGACGGGGGCGGTGGTGCCGCCCGGCGCGGACGTCGTGGTGCCCGTCGAGGAGTCGGCGGTCGAGACCGCGCCCGACGGGACCGAGACCGTCGTCCTCGGGGCCCCGCGCTCCGGCGGCGAGCGCACGTCAGGGCTCTTCGTCCGCGAACGCGGCAGCGACGTCCACGCCGGTGACGAACTGCTCCCCGCCGGGATCCGTCTCGCCTCGCGTCACCTGGCCGTCCTGGCGGCCGCCGGCATCACGACGGTCGAGGTGCGGCGGCGGGCGCGCATCGCGATCGTCACCACCGGTGCGGAACTCGTCGAACCCGGCGAGACGCCCACGCTCGGCCAGACCTTCGACTCGAACGGGACCGCGTTGGCGGCCGCCGTCGTCGCGGTGGGAGCCGAGGTCGTCCGGCGGGCGCGGGTGGTCGACGACCGCGACGCCCTGCTCGCGCTCCTCGACGAGCTGCACGGCGACGCCGACCTCATCCTCACCTCCGGCGGCATCTCGATGGGCGACCACGAGGTCGTCCGCGACGTGCTCGGGCCGTTGGACGGCTGGATCGGATCGGTCGCGATGCAGCCCGGCGGGCCACAGGCGCTCGGCGCGTACCGTGGTGTCCCGATCATCGCGTTCCCCGGCAACCCGGTCAGCACGCAGCTCTCGTTCGAGGTCTTCGTCGCCCCGGTCCTGCGTCGTGCGGCCGGACTGCCGCAGGCGGCTCGCGGCCCGGCCAAGCTCGCCGTCGCGGTGCAGTCGGTGCCAAGGAAGCGACAGTTCCTCCGTGGACGCCGGCGCGACGACGGTCGTGTCGAACCCGTCGCCGGTCCCGGCTCGCACCTCGTCGCCGGTCTCGCCGCCTCCGATGTCCTCCTCGTGATCCCCGAGGACGTCCTCGCGCTCGAGGCCGGGGACGCTGTGGAAGCATGGACGCTATGACCGGGCTCACGCACCTCGACGACGACGGCCGCGCACGGATGGTCGACGTGGGCGACAAGGCCACGACGAAGCGGGTCGCGACGGCGACGGCGACCTTCACCACGCGGCCGGACGTCATCGCACTCGTCCAGGCCGACGGGCTGCCGAAGGCGGACGTCATCGCGACCGCGCGCATCGCGGGCATCGCGGGAGCCAAGCGGACGAGCGAGCTCATCCCGCTCTGCCACCAGCTCGCGCTCTCCTCCGTGAGCCTCGACTTCGCCTTCACCGAGGACTCGATCGTGATCACGGCGACCGCGAAGACCACCGGGCAGACCGGGGTCGAGATGGAGGCCCTCACGGCTGCGTCGATCGCCGGCCTGACCCTCCACGACATGACGAAGGCCGTCGACCCCGCCTCGGTCCTCGGCGACATCCGCCTGCTGGAGAAGTCCGGCGGCAAGCGCGGGGACTGGACGCCCGACTCGCAGGACTCGGCAACGGTCGCGGTGCCGACGGAGCGAGTGGTCCGTCCGGGGACTGCAGCCGTCATCGTCGCCTCAACCGCCGGCGCAGCGGGCACGCGTGAGGACCTCACGGGGCCGCGCATCTCGGCTTGGCTCGCTGATCGCGGGTACGCGGTCGACGCGGTGACGGTCGTGTCAGACGCGGACGTGCACCTTGCGATCGCGGCGGCGCTGCATGCTGCGCCCGCGGTGCTCATCACGACGGGCGGCACCGGCCTTTCGCCGAGCGACCGCACCCCGGAGGCGACCCGGCCGCACCTCGACCGCGAGCTGCCCGGCATCGCGGAGGCGATCCGTACGCTCGGGTCGACCAAGACCCCGACCGCGGCGCTCAGCCGCGGGCTCGCCGGGGTGTCCGGCGGCACCGTCGTGGTGAACCTGCCCGGGTCGACCGGCGGCGTGAAGGACGGACTCAGCGTCCTCGACGGCCTGCTCGACCACCTCGTCGCCCAGATCGCCGGAGGTGGCGCGCATGAGTGAGTCGACGGTTCCCGAGGTCCTCGCCCTCATCTCCGAGTCACCTCTCGACGCGCATGCGATCGAGGACTTCGTGGCGGCGCCCGCCAACGGCGCACTCGTCGCCTTCCGGGGGATCGTCCGCGACCACGATCACGGCGAGGCGGTCGACGCCCTCGACTACCGGGCGCACCCGGACGCCCAGCGGTTCCTGGAGGACTGCTGCCGCACCGTCGCCGCGGAGACCGGTCTGCGGGTGGCCGCCGCGCACCGGGTCGGTTCCCTCGTCGTGGGTGACCTGGCGCTCGTCGCCGCCGTCGCGGCCGCCCACCGTGCCGAGGCTTTCGCCGCGTGTGAGCGCCTCGTCGAGGAGATCAAGCGCACCGTCCCCATCTGGAAGCGTCAGCACCTCGCAGACGGCGAGACGGAGTGGGTCGGTCTGTAGCGCGCGCCGCGCGGGAATCGCGTTGTATTGGGCTGTATCGGGCTGTATCGCGAAAACGCAATAATCGTGACGGCGCCTAGGCGTCCTTTGCCAGCACGTCGTAGGTGATGCGCACGAGCCCGTCCTCGGGCGTCGCGTGGGTGCCTCGGAGCCGCAGGAGGACGTCGGCGTCGAGGTCGCCGAAGAGGCGTGCGCCGGAACCGATGAGGACCGGGGCGACCGACACCGTCAGCTCGTCAACGAGGCCGGCGCCCAGGAACGCCTGGATCGTCCTGCCACCGTCGATGTAGACACGCCCGGCTCCGGCCTCGTCGAGCAAAGCCACGGCATCGTCGAGCGACCCGGCGATCGCGATGCGGTCGTCCCCGGCTTCCAGCGTGGTACTCAACACGACGACCCGCTTGCCCTCGAACGGCCACTCGTCGAAGCCGCGGACGGTCTCGTAGGTGGTCCGACCCATCACCAGGGTGTCGACGTCCGGGAAGAACGTCTCCCAGACGAGTGCCGGGTGCTCCCCCGGCGCATCCGCGGTGTGGTCTCGCGGCGCGAGTCCGGTGAGCCAGTCGAGGTCGCCGTCGGGCCCCGCGATGAATCCGTCCAGGCTCACGCCGATGAAGACGCAGCCGCGCCAGGAATGTTCACGAGTCATGCCTCGATCCTGCCCGGAACCGCCGACACCGCTCGTCGGCCGGAGCACGTCAACCCGGTCGCCCATCGGGCCGCGGCGACGTAGGGTGATCTGATGCCCGAACACGCCCCCGAAGCATCCGACCCGTTCGTCCGCGTCCGGGGAGCCAACGAGAACAACCTCCGCAACGTGGACGTCGACGTCCCCCGCGACGCGATCGTCGCCTTCACGGGCGTCTCCGGTTCCGGGAAGTCGTCCCTCGCGTTCGGGACCATCTTCACCGAGGCGCAGCGCCGGTACCTGGAGTCCGTCGCCCCCTACGCCCGGCGACTGATCCAGCAGGGCCACGACCCGCACGTCGACTCCATCTCGGGTCTTCCGCCGGCGGTCGCCCTGCAGCAGCGCCGCGGTGCCCCCAGCTCACGCTCCAGCGTCGGCACCGTCACCACGCTCTCGAACTCCCTCCGCATGCTCTTCTCGCGCGCCGGCACCTTCCCCGAGGGCTTCACGACCCGGCTCGACTCCGACGCGTTCTCCCCGAACACCGCCGTCGGCGCCTGCCCCGAGTGCCACGGCATCGGCGTCGCGCACACGGTCACGGAGGACTCCCTCGTGCCCGACCCGTCGCTCAGCATCCGCGAGGGCGCGATCGCCGCCTGGCCCGGAGCCTGGCAGGCGAAGAACCTCCGCGACATCACCATCGCGCTCGGCTACGACGTCGACCGGCCGTGGCGCGAGCTCGATCAGGAGGACCGCGACTGGATCCTCTTCACCGAGGAGCAGCCGGTGGTGCAGATCACCCCGCAACGCGACCGGGTCGCGAAGCCGTACAACGGCATGTTCTGGAGCGCCAAGCAGTACGTCTTCCACACCCTCTCCGACTCCAAGAGCCAGATGATGCGGAACAAGGTGCTGCAGTTCGTCCGCTCCGGCCCCTGCCCGCTGTGCCACGGCACCGGGCTCCGCCGTGAGGCCCTGGCCGTCACCTTCGCCGGCCGGACCATCGCCGAGCTCAACGCCCTCCCGATGACGGAACTCGCCGAGGTCATCCGGCCGACGACCGAGCTGACCGACGCCGCACCGGCGCTCCCGACGACACTCTCCGGCGAGCGCACCGACGTGGCCGTCGCCATCACGACCGACCTCCTCGCGCGCATCGGGGTCCTCACCGACCTCGGCCTCGGCTATCTGGGGCTCGGCCGGGTGACGACGACGTTGTCCCCGGGTGAGATGCAGCGACTCCGACTGGCGACCCAGCTGCGGTCCGGGCTCTTCGGGGTCGTCTACGTGCTCGACGAGCCGTCGGCGGGCCTCCACCCGGCCGATGCTGAGCCCCTGCTCGACGTGCTGGAGCAGCTCAAACGCTCGGGCAACTCGGTGTACGTCGTCGAGCACAACATGGACGTCGTCCGGAACGCCGACTGGATCGTCGACGTCGGACCGGGTGCCGGCGAGGGCGGCGGCGAGGTGCTCTACAGCGGTGCGGTCTCAGGGCTCGCCGACGTCGAGGCCTCGGCGACGCGTCCCTTCCTCTTCCCCGAAGCGGCCGGGTCGGCCGACGCTCGTCGTGCGCTGCGGGAACCGCGCGGATGGCTGAAGGTCGAGGGCATCAGCCTGCACAACCTCGCCGGTGTCGACGCGGAGATCCCCCTGGGCACCTTCGTGGCGGTTACGGGCGTCTCGGGTTCCGGTAAGTCGACGCTCGTGAGCCGGGTCCTCCGCGACGTCGTCCGGGACCACCTGCGCGCAGGCGGCGACCGTGACGACGTACTCGACGAGGACGACGCGACGGACGAGCCGGATGCGACCGGCGCCGGTCTGGCCGAGGCGACCGTCCCGGACGGGCACGCTGACACCCTGTCCGTCCGCCGCACGACGGGCCTCGAGCACATCGACCGCCTCGTGCGGGTGGACCAGAAGCCGATCGGACGCACGCCGCGCTCGAACCTCGCGACCTACACCGGACTCTTCGACGCCGTCCGCGCGGCCTTCGCCGCAACGGACCTGGCCCGCGAGCGCGGCTACTCGGCCGGCCGGTTCTCGTTCAACGTCGCGGGCGGCCGCTGCGAGACCTGTCTCGGTGAGGGCTTCGTCTCCGTCGAACTCCTGTTCCTCCCCGGTAGCTACGGCAAGTGCCCGACCTGTGGTGGCGCGCGTTACAACGCGGAGACGCTCGAGGTCACCTACGACGGGAAGTCGATCGCCGACGTGCTCGCGCTGACCGTGGAGCAGGCGGCGGACTTCCTCGCGTCCGTTCCGGCGGCGGCACGGAGCCTCCGCACCCTGCTCGAGGTCGGCCTCGGGTATCTGCGGCTCGGCCAGCCGGCCACCGAACTGTCGGGCGGCGAAGCGCAGCGCATCAAGCTCGCGACGGAACTGCAGCGGGTGCGCCGCGGGCACACCCTCTACCTCCTGGACGAGCCGACGACCGGTCTGCACCCGTCCGACGTCCGTCGCCTGCTCGCGCAGTTGAACGCGCTCGTCGACTCCGGTGACACCGTCGTCGTGGTCGAGCACGAGATGGACGTCGTCGCCGCGGCGGACTGGGTCATCGACCTCGGGCCGTCCGGAGGTGACGCGGGCGGACGGATCGTCTCCGCCGGCACACCGGACACCCTCGCCGCGGACCCGGCCAGTCGGACGGCGCCGTACCTCGCGAAACGGTTGGCGCTCCTCGGCGAGGCACCGTCGCCCGAGGACACCTCGGCAGGATGACGCCCCGGCGTCGTCGAGCGCCTAGCGTGGAGTCCATGCAGACGCCCGACGCACGCCGCGACCTCCGCCCGCAGCGCATCGCCGTGATCGTATGGGCGGTCGCCGCGACGGTGATGCTCGTGCTCGCCCCCATCGAGGAACTCATCTGGGCGCCGCTCGCGATGACGGACGACTCGTACGGCCTCGAGGCGATCTACGGCGTCTTCAGCCCGACCGCCTTGGCCGTCGGTCTCGTCGGCGTCGCGATCGCGTTCCTCCTCGGCCTCACCGCCATCCTGGTGTTCACGTCCTTCGGATGGCGCGGGCGCCTCGGCACCCACTGGGTCCATGTCGCGACCCTCGGATCGATGCTCGTCTGGCTGGGGCTCCTGGCCATGTTCTTCGCCGGTTTCGGGGTCGGGAACACCGTGTCGGACGAGATCCCGCCGTACATCGGCCGATCGTCGTCGGTGGGCGAACTCCTCCAGATGCTCGCCTTCGCAGCCTTCCTGACGACCGTCGTCGGCGCGATCGCCTCGCTCGTCCTCGCGTTCCGCTCAGCGGGGGTCGCGCGCCGTGCATGGCACGCCTCCCAGTGACCTATTCGACACCTGGCGTGTAAGGTCACGGAGTATGACGCAGCCCGAACCCGCGTTGCTCTCCGTGACATACGTGAGCACCTCGTCCACCCCGCTGACCCGTCCCACCCTGGACGCGCTGCTCCGACAGTCGCGGGAGAACAACGAGCGCTCGGGCCTGACCGGGATGCTCGCCGTCAAGGCTGACGACTTCTTCCAGGTCATCGAGGGCCCTCCGGTGGTCGTCCAGCACGTGCTGAAGAAGCTGTGGGCGGACGCCAGACACCGCGACATGCGGATCCTGCTCGAAGAGGAGATCCCCTACCGCCGCTTCCCTGACTGGACGATGCGGTCCGAACGCCTCGCCGACTACCCCGACGGACCGATCCCCGGGGTCGACGAGCCCGGTGACGACCGCGAGGAGGTCGCCGCCAAACACCACCGCATCCGGGGCGTCGTCCGCTGGTTCCAACAGCGGGCCGCCCGCGCGGGCTCCGAACGCGACACCTCGTCGGCGTCGTCCTAGCGGCGTCGCCCTCTTAGCCGCCGGCGAACGGCGGCAGGACGTCCACGCGTGCACCGAGCGGACGTTCGTCGTCGCGGCTGACGACCCCGTCCACGAGGAACGACCCTGAGGCGAGCACCCGCACCATCGCGTCGCCGTAGCGCTCCGACAGCACCGTCTTCAGCTGGCCCACCGTCGCCACCGCGGGGAGGGACTCCTCCGGCACACCGGCGGCCTCCTCGGCCGCGGCGAAGTAGCGGACGAGCACCTGCTGGGTCGTCGTCTCAGCCACCGATCGCCCCCATGCTCCGCTCCGGGCGGACGAAGTCGGCCGACGCGATGCGGTGTCCGGCCTGCTTGTGCCACATGGCGGCGCGCCAGCGGTCGGCGATCTCGACGTCCTCGACGCCCGAGCGCAGCATGCCGCGGAGGTCGGTCTCGTCGTCGCCGAACAGGCACGACCGGATCGTGCCCTCTGCGGTGAGCCGCGTGCGGTCGCAGTCGTCGCAGAACGAGCGCGTGACCGAGGCGATGATGCCCACCGTCGCCGGGCCGCCGTCGACGAGCCACTCCTCGGCCGGAGCCGACGGGTCCTCGCGGTGCGGGGCCGTCAGCGTGAAGCGCGAGCCGAGCACGTCGAGCAGCTCGGCCGCGTCGACCATGTTCTCGCGCACCCATTGCTCGTCGGCGTCGAGCGGCATCTGCTCGATGAACCGGAGGCGGCACCCGTTCTCGATGGCCCAGGACAGCAGGGCGACCGCACCGTCGAGGGTGTCGCGCATGAGGACCGCGTTGATCTTCAGCGGCGTCAACCCGGCCCGCTTGGCGGCCTCGATCCCGGCGAGTACCGCCGGGAGACGGTCGCGACGGGTGAGCCGCGCGAAGTGGTCACGGTCGACGGTGTCGAGCGAGATGTTCACGCGGGTGAGCCCGGCGGCGACGAGTTCGTCGACCCGCTTGTCGAGGCCGATGCCGTTCGTGGTCATGGAGATCGACGCGTCGCCGGCGACGGCGGAACTGCGGGAGATGATCTCGGCGAGGTCGGGGCGCATGAGCGGCTCGCCACCGGTGAAGCGGATGTCGTGCACCCCGAGGTCGCGGACGGCGATCTCGACGAGGCGACCGATCTCCGTCGGCGTGAGGAGGTCCTCGCGGGCGATCGCCGGGAGCCCCTGCTCCGGCATGCAGTAGGTGCACCGCAGGGAGCACTTCTCGGTGATCGACACCCGGAGGTCGCGGGCGACGCGTCCGAAGCGGTCGATGAGGCCGTCGACGTCGGGGCGTCCGGCAGCGTCCGGGATGCGCCTGAGTGGCGACCCGATACGAGGGATTCCGAGCCCGACTGCGGTCATCACCCCAGGCTACGGGCACGAACGCCCGAGTCACCCCTCTAGCGCCGGTTCCGGGAGGAATGTCCAGCGGGCGCGCGTAGCATGACGGGCATGGAGCCTCGCCGTCGTACCCTGCTCGCCGGCGCGTCCGGCATCGTCGCAGCCGTCGCCACCCTCGGGTCGGCCGAGGCCGTCGCAGCGTTCGTCGCACCGGCGAGTTCGCCGCTCCTCGCGGTCGGCTCCCTCGTCATCGACCTCGTGCCCGGCTGGGTGAAGGACCTCGTCATCGCCCTGTTCGGCACGAACGACAAGCTCGTGCTGCTCATCGTGCTCGGTGTCCTGGTCGCGGCACTCGCGGTCGGCATCGGTGTCCTCGAGGAGCGCCGCCCGGTCGTCGGCTGCCTCGCACTCGCGCTGGTCGGCGGGGTCGCGGTCGTCGCGGCGATCACCCGGGCCGACGCCGGGCTCGACTGGGCGTTCCCGAGCATCGTCGGCACGGCGGTCGGCATCCTGATCCTGCGCCTCCTCGTGGCGCGCCTCCGCACCTGGGACGACGCGACCCTCACCGACGCCGCCCGCCCGGTCGTGGGCGCCTCCCGCGCAGAACTCCCCCGACGTTCGTTCCTCGTGCTCCTCGGCGGCACGGCCGTGGGCGCTCTCGTCGTGGGGGTCGGTGCCCGTGTGGCGTCGGCCGGAGCCGTCGCCGTGGAGACCATCCGGAAGGCCCTGAAGCTCCCGAAGGCCGCCGTCGCCGCACCGCCGGTCCCGGCCGGAGCGGAACTCGGCATCGACGGGCTCACCCCAGTCGTGTCGGCCAACGACTCCTTCTACCGGATCGACACCGCCCTGCAGGTGCCGAACGTCGACCCCTCGACGTGGAGCCTCAAGATCACCGGCATGGTCGAGCAGGAGATCGAGATCGACTTCGCCGAGCTGCTGGCCCTCCCCCTGCAGGAGTCGATCATCACCCTGACCTGCGTCTCCAACCCCGTCGGCGGCGACCTCATCGGGAACGCCCTGTGGCTCGGCCACCCCATCCGCGAGCTGCTCGCGCGCGCCAAACCGCTGGCCGGTGCCGACATGGTCCTGTCCCGGAGCATCGACGGTTTCACCGCCGGGACCCCGCTCGAGGTGTTGCAGGATGTGAACCGCGACAGCCTCCTCGCCGTCGGGATGAACGGCGAACCGCTGCCCCTGCAGCACGGCTTCCCCGTGCGCATGGTCGTCCCCGGCCTCTACGGCTACGTCTCCGCCACGAAGTGGGTCGTCGAGCTCGAGGTCACCCGCTACGCCGACGCCCGCGCCTACTGGACCGACCGCGGCTGGTCCGAGCGTGGGCCCATCAAGACGGAGTCGCGCATCGACGTCCCCCGCAACGGCGGGCGGGTCGCGGCCGGCACCGTCGCCGTCGCGGGCGTCGCGTGGGCACCGCACACCGGCGTCGAACGCGTCCAGGTGCGGATCGACGACGGCGACTGGGTCGACACGACCCTCGCGTCGGCCATCTCCGACGACACCTGGGTGCAGTGGGTGCTCGAGTGGGACGCCCCGGCCGGCGACCACACCATCGCCGTGCGGGCCACCGACGCGAGCGGGAAGACCCAGAGCGAGACCCCTGTCGACGTGGTCCCGAACGGAGCCGAAGGCTGGCACACCATCACGGTGGGCGTGGACTGAGCCGAGCCGCTCGAACCCGGTCGATTCGCGGGCTGGGCATCTGGAATATATGCTGGACCGTCGCTCGCTGATCGGTGGTCGCGTCGGCGTTGATCACGATTCCGAACCAGGACACCCCGGTGTCACCGGCTCGGAGTATCGTCACACGGGCACCACCCTCTCCCGCCGACCGAGCATCGCCGGGAGCACTGGCGTGCTCGCCAGGCCGGCTCCACCTCTCCTCCGTCCGCACGCCCTCCCGCGCACCGGACACGAATCGTCAAAGGACCTCACATGGCCCTCCTCGCCCTCGCGCTCCGACACGCCAAGCCGTACGCGGCGTGGGTCGTCGCGGTCTTCGTGCTGCAGCTCGTCTCCACGATCGCGGCCCTCTACCTCCCCAGCCTGAACGCCCAGATCATCGATCAGGGCGTCTCGCGGGGCGACACCGACTTCATCTGGTCCACGGGCATGACGATGTTGATCGTCTGCCTGGTCCAGGTGGCCGCGGCCATCGGCGGCGTCTACTTCGGCGCACGCACCGCGATGGCGATCGGCCGCGACCTGCGCCGCGAGTTCTACCGCAAGGTCGACTCGCTCGGCGCGCTCGAAATCAGCGGCTTCGGCAGCGCGACGCTCATCACCCGCGGCACGAACGACGTGCAGCAGGTGCAGATGCTCGTGCTCATGACCCTCAACTTCATGGTGTCCGCGCCGATCATGTGCGTCGGTGGCATCATCATGGCCCTCCGCGAGGACGCCGGGCTCTCCTGGCTCGTGTGGGTGTCGGTACCCGTACTGTTCATCATCGTCGGGTTCCTCGTCTACCTGCTCATGCCCCTGTTCCGGCAGATGCAGGACCGCATCGACGGCATCAACAGCGTGCTGCGCGAGCAGATCATCGGCATCCGCGTCGTCCGCGCCTTCGTCCGCGAGCCGTTCGAGTCGGAGCGCTACAACCGGGCCAACGAGTCCCTCACCCGGGTGTCCGTCAAGGTCGGCAACATCTTCGTGCTCATGTTCCCCGTCATCATGATGGTCCTGCACCTCGCCACCGCGGCCGTGCTGTGGTTCGGCGGCCACCGGGTGGACGCCGGGCAGATGCAGGTCGGCTCGCTCACCGCCTTCCTCCAGTACCTGCTCCAGATCCTCACCTCGGTGATGATGGGCGTCTTCATGGTGATGATGATCCCGCGCGCCGTCGTCTGCGCCGAGCGCATCCAGAGCGTCCTCGACACCGAGCCGAGCCTCGCCGTCCCGACGAGCACCGACATCCGCGTGCCGTCCGTCGGTCGCGTCGAGTTCACCGGCGTCACCTTCGGGTACCCGGGGGCCGAGCGTCCCGTGCTGTCGAACATCACGTTCACGGCGGAACCCGGCAAGACCACCGCGATCGTCGGCTCCACCGGTTCCGGCAAGACGACGCTGCTGTCACTCATCCCCCGCCTCTACGACCCGCAGCAGGGACACGTCACGATCGACGGCGTGCCCGTCTCGCAGCTCACCCGGCAGCAGATCGCCGGCGTGGTCGGCATCGTCCCGCAGAAGCCCTACCTCTTCTCGGGCACGATCGCGTCGAACCTCCGCTTCGGCCGCCCCGACGCCACCGACGAAGAGCTGTGGAGCGCACTCGACGTCGCCCAGGCCGAGGACTTCGTCCGCGCGAAGCCGAAGATGCTGAACGACGGCGTCGCGCAGGGCGGCACGAACGTGTCCGGAGGGCAACGACAGCGCCTCTGCATCGCTCGCGCGCTCGTCGCGAAGCCCCGCGTGTACCTGTTCGACGACTCCTTCTCGGCCCTCGACGTCTCGACCGACGCCCGCCTCCGCGCGGCCCTCGGGGAGAGCACCGCCGACGCGACGGTCATCATCGTCGCCCAGCGGATCGCCACGATCCGCGAGGCCGACCACATCATCGTCATGGACGACGGCGGCATCGTCGGCCGCGGCACCCACGACGACCTCATCGAATCCAACGAGACGTATCGCGAGATCGTCCAATCGCAGCTCGCTGTGGAAGGGGTGGCGTGATCATGGCCCGTTCACCACGAGACAAGCGCTCATCCGGAGCATCGAAGGACGCCGCTCAGGCTCCCGAGCTGAACGCCGTCGAGGAGGAGGCCCTCTCGCCGGAGTTCACGCCGAGCGAGGCCGACGGCGACATGTTCGGCGGCACCCCCTCCAAGAAGGCCGAGCAGTTCTGGCCGTCCGCGAAGCGGCTCGTCGGGCTGCTCGCCCCCGAGAAGCTGAAGATGAGCCTCGTCGTGGGGCTCGTCGTCCTGTCGGTCGTCCTCACCGTCATCGCACCGAAGATCCTCGGGCTCGCGATGGACGCGATCTTCAACGGTGTCATCGGCTCGCAGTTGCCGACGGGTGTGCCGCTCGACCAGATCGTCGACGAAGCGCGGGCGTCCGGCAACGACCAGTACGCCGACATGCTCGTGAAGTCCGACATCACGCCCGGTCAGGGCATCGACTTCACCCTGCTCGGCCGGCTCATCATCATCGTGCTCGCGATGTACGTGATCGCCTCGATCCTCAACTGGGCGCAGGGGTACGTCCTCAACGGCCTCGTCATGCGGGTCGTCTACAACCTCCGCCAGGACATCGAGCGGAAGCTCAACCGCCTCCCGCTCAGCTACTTCGACACCCGCCAGCGCGGCGACCTCATGTCTCGCGTCACAAACGACGTCGACAACATCCAGACCGCGCTCCAGCAGGCGTTCTCGCAGCTCGTCCAGTCTGCGCTCACCGTCCTCGGCATCACGGCGATGATGTTCATCGTGTCGTGGCAGCTCGCCCTCATCGCACTCATCGCCCTGCCACTGTCGGCGCTGATCGCCGGGGTCATCGGCTCCCGCTCGCAGAAGCTGTTCACCGCGCAGTGGAAGAACACCGGTTCGCTCAACGGGCACATCGAGGAGTCGTTCTCCGGCCTCGAGCTGGTGCGCGTGTTCGGTCGCGACAAGGAGATGCTCGCCGAGTTCGACGAGCGCAACGAGAAGCTCTTCACCGCAGCGTTCGGTGCGCAGTTCGTCTCCGGGATGATCATGCCCGCGATGACCTTCGTCTCCTACCTGTCGTACGTGCTCATCGCCGTGGTCGGCGGGCTGCGCGTCGCCTCCGGGCAGATGACGCTCGGCGACGCGACCGCGTTCATCCAGTACTCGCGCGAGTTCTCGCAGCCGCTCGGCCAGATCGCCGGCATGGCGAACCAGCTGCAGTCGGGTGTCGCCTCCGCCGAGCGCACCTTCGAGCTGCTCGACGCCGAGGAACAGGACCCGGAGACGGCGACGGCACACCTGCCCGAGCACACCGACGGCCACGTCGAGTTCGACGGGGTCTCCTTCAGCTACGACGCCGAGAAGCCCCTCATCGAGGACCTCTCCTTCTCCGCGCAGCCGGGTCAGACGGTCGCGATCGTCGGCCCGACCGGCGCCGGCAAGACGACCCTTGTCAACCTGGTGATGCGGTTCTACGAGCTGACCGGCGGGCGCATCCTGCTCGACGGCGTCGACGTCACGGCACTGACGCGTGCCGAGCTGCGGTCGCAGGTCGGCATGGTCCTGCAGGACGCCTGGCTGTTCGAGGGAACCATCCGCGAGAACATCCGGTACGGCCGACTCGATGCGAGTGACGAGGAGGTCGTCGAAGCTGCTGAGGCGACGAT
Source organism: Plantibacter sp. Leaf314 (assembly GCF_001423185.1). Lineage (NCBI taxonomy): Bacteria > Bacillati > Actinomycetota > Actinomycetes > Micrococcales > Microbacteriaceae > Plantibacter > Plantibacter sp. Leaf314. Next base: position 2,250,121 of record NZ_LMOB01000001.1, read on the forward strand.
GGTCGACCGCTTCGTACGGCAGCTGCCCGACGGATACGACACCGTCCTCGACGCCGACGGCGGCAGCGTGTCGGCCGGTGAGCGACAGCTCATCACGATCGCCCGTGCCTTCATCGCGAAGCCGAAGCTCCTCATCCTCGACGAGGCGACCTCGTCCGTCGACACCCGCACGGAGCTCCTCGTGCAGCACGCCATGGCGGCGCTGCGGAGCGACCGGACGTCGTTCGTGATCGCCCACCGGCTCTCGACGATCCGCGACGCCGACACGATCCTCGTGATGGAGAACGGCCGCATCGTCGAGCAGGGCTCGCATGCGCAGCTGCTCGAGGTCGACGGCGCGTACGCGGAGCTCTACCGCACGCAGTTCCGTGGTGGCGAGCAGGCGGCGGCGACCGACGGGGCCGTGCCCACGGGCGGACCCGACGCGTCGCACGCACCGCGCAGCTGACGCCGCACCTCCCCACCACGACCACCAGCGGGCGGGCTCTCGGACACCGAGGGCCCGCCCGTCGGTTCAGCTCAGGGTGGCCGAGCGCCAGGTGCCCTGGTCGTTCACCCACAGACGGCCGTTCCCGACGAGGAGGTCGCCCGACGCACCGCCGTACGGGCGGGCGAGCCCCATGTGCCGCGTCGACAGGTAGCTCGTGTTCGGTTGCGCGTTGGCGTGCGCGGTGTTCGTCACCTCCCAGCGGTTGCCGTACACCACCGAGCGCCCGGTCGATCCGAAGGTGTCGAGTCCGTACTCGCAGTCGCGACCGGTGTTGGTGGCTATGGTGGCACCTCCGCTGCAGTTGGCCACGGAGACGGCGACCCGGATGTGGTCGATCCGGTTCCCGGTGATCACGACGGAGCCGGGCCCCTCATGCAGCACGCCGAACCCGTGCGAGGTCGCGGAGCCGGTGATGGAGTTGTCGGCGATGACGGCGTCCTCGGCGAAGTAGGCGACGATGCCACCCACGGAGCCTGACCCGCGGGTGACGGTGATGCGATTGCCCGTGACGACCGGCTGCATCGCCCGATCGAGGGAGATCCCGACGGGGCAGGTGCCGTCGGCGATTCGGACCATGTTGTCGGTGATGAGGGCGTCGCTGGCCCCGACGACGGTGGCCGACCCCGGCGCCCCCGCCGCCTGTGCCATGATCGCGGCGCTCGCGACCCCACAGACGTCGATGACGTTGTTCGCGACCACCGTCCCCCGGGCGTTCCGGTAGATCATGATGGGGCCGCGTTTCGGCGTCCAGGCCGACCCCTGGTCGTCGGCGGCCGTGCGGGTCCAGCGCACCGTGTTCGCGACCAGGGCGACGGAGCGGCTGTCGATGGCGGCGATGCCCCACCAGGTCGCGTCGGAGACGGTGTTGCCGGTGACCACCGTGTGGGCCATGCCCTCCACGGCGATGGACCGCCGGAACGGCCCCGTCACGACGTTCCCCTCGATCGTGACCAGCGAGTCGGCCCAGTCACCAGGCTCGGCCGCATACGCGGGCAGGCTCTCGGCGTGGATGCCGACGCGGGCGTCCGTCCCGGCCGCCGCCGAGACGATGTTGCCGACCACGGTGGCTCGAGCTCCCCAGACGGTGATGCCGTCGCCGCGGTCCTCGCCCGCCGATGAGGCGGAACCACGGCCCCCGCCCGAGCCGGTGACGTTCAGGATGTGGCACCCGGAGACGATCACCCCTTCGAACTCACCGGTCGGCTGGACGGCGACCCCGTTCTGGAAGCCGTCGACGGTGACCCCGCTGACGGTCACGTCGTCGGCCCAGATGCCGATGCCGGTGCTGCGGCCGCCGGTGGCTGGAGCGGCCGGCCCGGTGTAGGTGATCCGGATGCCGGTGACCGTGCTGCCGTCGCCGACGAGTTTCAGTGCCGGCGCGGCGCTGACGCCACCCACGAACCGGAGCTCGCCATGCCCGCGGAGATGGATGCGACGCGGGATCCGGAGCGTCGCGTCGAGCGCGATGACGTCGCCGCCGCGCACCACGACGGTGCTCCCGGCGGGGACCGAGGCGAACCACGCGAGGACCGCCGCCGTACTCACCGTCGCGCCGGTCGGGTCGATCCCCGGCCCTTCGAGGACCAGCTCGGCTGGCGACGAGGCCGGAGCCGCATCGGTGCCTGCGGGCGCCGGAGCCGGCTCGGGCGCCGGGTCCTCGCCGGGAGGGGTCGGCAGCGGATCCGCTGGTTCCGGGGTGTCCGGAGGCTCGGGGGTATTGGTGGGCTCGGGGGTGTTCGTCGGTTCGGGGGTCGGTTCGGGAGGTACCGCGTCCATCCGCCGATCCGCGCGGCCGCTCGTCGAGATCGTCTTCACAGATCACAGAGTACAGAAACATGAGGTACAGAAGCACTCTAGACTGACATTCCGGCGATGAACGTCGCGTCACGACCGACCAGGAGCACCATGACCTCGACCGCGGACCGCGAGCCCCCACCCGACCCGAGCTTCGAGGTCGCAACGCCGCGCGCGGACCTCACCGCGTTCGCGGGCGCCCGGGCCCTCGCCGCCTGGTGGGTGGTCTACTCCCACTCGGCAGACTGGCTGTTCAGCGTGCTGCCGGAACTCTCCTGGCTCGCCCCGCTGGCGCACACCGGCCTCGCGGTGGACGTCTTCTTCGTCCTCAGCGGGTACTCGATCGCCCAGGCGTACGGCGCGAGGCGCTGGACCTTGCGCAGCTACGGTCGCTACCTCCGGAACCGCCTGGCCCGCCTGTATCCGGCTCACGTGGCGGTCCTCCTCGCCTTCCTGGCGCTCTGCCTCGGCGGGGCACTCGTGGGTATCGATTCCGAACCCGGCGCGTTCCCGCCCGTCGGCCTCCTCGCCGAGCTCACGCTGACCCGTGCCTGGTTCGGCGACGCACTGTGGTGGAACCCGCCGGCCTGGTCGCTGTCCGCCCAGTTCCTCGCGTTCCTCCTGTTCCCGGTGATGGCCCTGGCGATCCGCGGTCGGTCCCGGCGCAGGTCGACCCCGACCCTGCTCGTCGTCGCCGTCCTGACGATCGCGGTGTCGACCCTCGCGGCCGGGCTCGCGCCGTCGGCCATGAACGGCATGGCGCCCCCGGTCGTCCGCGTGCTGTGCGGCTTCGCGCTCGGCGTCTGCGTGGCGCAGCTGACCTCACGGCTCCCGGTCACCGGCCACGCGGCGTGGGTCGCGGCGGGTGGCGGCCTCGGGCTCCTGATCGCCGCCGTCGTCCTCGAACCCGGCGCGCCGCGCGCGTGGGCGGCGATCACCTTCGCTGCGGTCGTCGTCGGCGGCCTGGCGGTCGCGAGCCCCCGGACGACCGCCGCGTTGCGGAGCCGACCGGCGCAGGTGCTCGGGCGGTTGTCGTTCAGCACCTACCTCGTGCACGTGTTCGTGCTCATCCTGCTGGCGAAGACGATCACGCCGGCAGCGGTCGGCGCGTTCCCCTTCCCCCTCCGTGCGCTCGTCCTCCTGGCCTGGTCCGGGTCGATCCTCGGCGCGTCATGGCTCCTCCACACCCTCGTGGAGGCACCGGCCCACCGGAAGCTCGCCGCGCCCCGGCGAGACCACGAGGGCAACCTCGAGCGCCCGTCCGGCGGGCAGCGGTCGGTCAGGCGTTCGGACGAGGGAGCGGACGCCTCGCAGCCCGGACGCCACCGGCGACTCGCTGAGGGAGACGGAGCGCGGCGCTGACGAACGCGAGCACGGCGACCCCGAGCGACACCCACAGCACGATCCACGCCGAGTCGGTCGGCGGGCCGAGGAGCAACGACGCCGCGGCCTCACCGACCCCGCCGGAGATGACCGTCGCGATCGCGACGATGAACGCGAGTCGGGCCGCGCCGAGCAGGACGAGGGCCACGCCGGCGCCGACGACCGCACCCATGGCCCCCGCTGCCACGGTCCGGCTCGGATCACGGCGTCCGAGCAGCAGGAGGATCACCCCGAGTACGAGCAGCCCGGGGGCGAGCCACGGCGACCATCCCGCGGTCGTCTCGATCGCCCGGATCACGGCGAGCACCGGCGCGACCTGATCGGCCGGGACGACGTCGACCACGCGGTCGACGTCCGGGATCTGCGCGGCGAACCCGAACCCCGCGTCGACGAGCCAGCCGCGCGTGGCGGAGACGATCGGACCGAGCTGGATGCCGAGCCCCTGCTCGGCGGAGACGTCGATCACCGCGCCGTCTGCTCCGGACACCCCCGCGACGAGCTGCTGGTGGGTGACCCGCAGGGCGTCCGTCCAGGCGGTCGCGAAGGCGGGTGACGCCGCGAACTCGGCCACGTTCCGCCGCAGCACCTCGCGCAACGCGTCGGCGGTGTCGCCTCCGATCGCGCCGAGCACCTCCGAGATCGCGGGCGGGAGACCGAGCGCTGCAGCGAGGTCCGACGAACTCGCCGCGGCCGCATCGAGGTCGACCTGGCTTTCGAGCGCGGCGAGCGCCTGTTCACCGACGAAGGCCTGCACTGCGGGCTCCGTGGCGAGTGGGGCGAGGGTGTCCACGAAGGCGTCGGTGTCCCGGAGGAGGGTGTCGGCCCAGGTGCTCATGATGGCGACGGGGACGAGCAGCGCACCGATCAGGATCGCGACGGTGCCGAAGAAGCCCCACGCTCCCGCGCCGCGCCGCACGGGTCGTTCGACCGCTTCCGCTCGGAGCGCGTCGAACGTCACGAACTCGTGGTGGGCGTTGGACGATCGCGAATCGGTCACGCGCCCGAGTCTACGAGTCGGCGTCGCTCTACCGGCCGGGTCCCCGACGCCGACCGATCGCCTCGACCGCCGCCCGGGTGGAGACCGTCACGCGCTCGGGCAGGTGGTCGAGCGGGAACCAACGCACACCGCCATGTTTTTCCGGTTCACGGAGCACCGGCTCCCCCTGCGACGTCTCCGCGAGGAACACGGGCGAGATCCAGTGCTGCTGCAGCCGTTCTTCGAAGTGGTCGACGACGCAGAGCAGCTCGACGGGTCCGAGTTCCAGGCCGGTCTCCTCCCGGGTCTCGCGGCGGACCGCGTCCTCGAGGCGTTCCATCCAGTCGACCTTGCCGCCGGGGATGCCCCAGGACCCGGCCTCGGGCTCCCGGAGGCGTTCGAGCAGCAGGATCCGACCGTCGCGGACGATGGCCGCACCGCATCCGGACCGCGGCTGGGGCGCGGGCGTGGTCGGGTCTGTCGACGAGGTGGACGGCACCAGCTCACGGTAGTCCACGTCGCCACTGTCGTCACCGTGAACGGTCACGGTACGCTGACACCGGCACCACGACGATTCGATGATGAAAGCGCAGACCATGCCCTACGAAGCAGCCGAAACCCGTTACGACGACATGACCTACCGCCGCGTCGGCCGCAGTGGACTGCGCCTCCCCGCGCTGTCCCTCGGCCTCTGGCACAACTTCGGCGAGAGCCGCAGCATCGAGGTGCAGCGCGCGATCGTGCGTCGCGCCTTCGACCTCGGGATCACCCACTTCGACCTCGCCAACAACTACGGCCCGCCTGCCGGTTCCGCCGAGACCGCCTTCGGCAAGATCTTCGCCGACGACCTGGCCGCGCACCGCGACGAGATCATCATCACCTCGAAGGCCGGCTATTACATGTGGCAGGGTCCCTACGGCGAGTGGGGCTCCCGCAAGACCATGCTGTCGTCGCTCGACCAGAGCCTCACGCGTATCGGCGTCGAGTACGTCGACGTGTTCTACTCGCACCGTCCCGACCCGGAGACGCCGATCGAGGAGACCATGGGCGCGCTCGCCTCGGCCGTGCAGTCGGGCAAGGCCCTGTACGCGGGTATCTCGAACTACTCGCCCGAGCAGACCGTCGCCGCAGCGGCCGCGATCCGCGAGTTCGGCGTGCCGTTGCTCGTGCACCAGCCCCGGTACTCGATGTTCTCCCGCGAGGTCGAGGACGGCCTCCTCGACACCCTCGACGACCTCGGTCTCGGTGCCGTCGTGTTCAGCCCGCTCGCGCAGGGCATGCTGACCGACCGCTACCTCGGTGGCTCGGTGCCGTCGGACTCGCGTGCGGCGACGAGCCACTTCCTCAACGAGGAGTCGATCACCGACACGTACCTCGAGCGAGCCCGCGGCCTGCAGGCGATCGCCGAGGAGCGCGGTCAGACCCTCGCGCAGCTCGCGCTGTCGTGGGTGTTGCGTCGGAACACGGTGACGTCCGCGATCATCGGTGCCAGCTCGGTCGAGCAGCTCGAGGGCAACTACGCGGCGATCCACCGTCTCGACTTCGACGACGCCGAGCTCGCCCGCATCGACGAGTTCGCCGTCCACGGCACCCTCCGCTAGCCCGCTCCTCCTCCTCCCTGGTTCGCAATTCAGGACGCCTCCGGCGCGCCGCCCGTTTCCGTGGCCCGCCGGTGCCGACACGCCGCACCGGTCCTGAATTGTGAACTCCCCCACCCGCGGATCCCCAACTCAGGAGACTCCCGGCGCGTCACCGCCGCACCCATCCGGCACGCCGGAGGTCTCCTGAGAACGGTCCACAACGCAGGACGGTTGCGGCGCGGCAACGCGGAACGCCCCGGGTGTCGGGTTGACACGCCGGGGCGTTCCTGAATTGCGAACCGCGCGGAGTCGGATCAGATGAGCTCGTCCGAGAGGTGGTTCGGCGTGCCGAAGCGGTGCGCCGTGATCGAGACCGCCTGCTCCTGGAGGAACGGCAGCAGCTCGATGCGGCCGGCCTCGGTGACGTCGCCGGCGTAGATCGCGACGTCGGGGCTGCCGGAGGTCGCGTGGGCGACGCCCTCCGTCGTGCCACCGATGATCCGCACCCGCGCGCCCGCCTTCGTCCCGACGAGCGACGAGGCCGTGACGTACCAGCGGTCCTCGCTCTCGACGGTGATCGCGCCGGTGATCGCCTCGACGGCCGGCACGAGCTTCGGTGCCAGGGCCACGGCGGACGACACGTGCACGGTCGCACCCGCGGTCGCACCGGCAGCGACGACGCGGAGCAGCTCGGCGACGGACCCGCCGTCGACCAGGCGCACGTGGACCTCACGCGGGACGTAGCGGAACACGTTGCGCTCCGCCGTGAGCTTCGAGACGTCCTTGGCGACACCGAACTCCTCGGCCCACGCCGCCGTGTCACTCACGACCGAGCGACGCAGGAACGCGAACTCCTCGGCGGGCAGCACCGCGTCGGCGGCACGCAGCAGCGAGGCGACGACGGGCTTCGGGCCGCGACGCTCCGCCGAGCGACCGACGGTGCGCTCGGCCGTGCTCTCGGCGCTCGACCACGAGCCGAGCCCGATGAGGTAGTTCGGCCCACCGGCCTTGGTCCCGGCACCGACGGCCGACTTCTTCCACCCGCCGAACGGCTGCCGCTGCACGATCGCGCCGGTGATGCCGCGGTTCACGTACAAGTTGCCGGCCTGGATGCCGTCGAGCCACACGCGCAGCTCCGCCGGGTTGAGCGAGTGCAGGCCGGCCGTGAGGCCGTAGTCGATCTCGTTCTGGATCGCGATGGCCTCCTCGAGCGTCTCGGCCGTCATGACGCCGAGGATCGGGCCGAAGTACTCGGTGAGGTGGTACTCGGAGCCGCGCGCGACGCCCGCACGGACGCCGGGGCTCCACAGCTTGCCGCTGTCGTCGAGCTGCTTCGGCTCGACGAGCCAGGACTCACCGACACCGAGCGTCGTCAGGCCGCCGAGCAGCTTGCCCTTCGCGGGCTCGATGATCGGGCCCATCTGCGTGGTCGGGTCGACCGGGTAGCCGACCTTCAGCGAGGTGACCGCGTCGACGAGCTGGTGACGGAACCGGCGCGAGGAGGCGACGGATCCGACGAGGATCACGAGCGATGCGGCCGAGCACTTCTGGCCGGCGTGACCGAAGGCCGAGGCGACGACGTCCTTGACGGCGAGGTCGAGGTCGGCGCTCGGCGTGACGATGATGGCGTTCTTGCCCGAGGTCTCCGCGAGGAGCGGCAGCTCGGGACGGAAGGAGCGGAACAGCTCCGCCGTCTCGTAGCCACCGGTGAGGATGACGCGCTCCACGGCGGGGTGGGCGATGAGGCGCTCACCGAGCGAGTTGTCGGCCAGCTGCGCGAAGCGGAGGACCTCACGCGGCACCCCGGCCTCCCACAGCGCCTCGATCATGACGGCACCGCTGCGGCGGGCCTGGCGGGCGGGCTTGATGATGACGGGCGAACCTGCGGCGAGCGCCGCGAGGGTCGAGCCTGCCGGGATGGCGACGGGGAAGTTCCACGGCGGGGTGACGACGGTGAGCTTCGCCGGGGTGAAGGTCGCGCCGTCCACGTGGTCGAGCTCGCGGGCCCGCTCGGCGTAGTAGTGGGCGAAGTCGATCGCCTCGGACACCTCGGGGTCGGACTGGTCGAGGGTCTTGCCGGTCTCTGCGGCCATGACCTCCATGAGGTCGGCGCGGCGCTGCTCGAGCACGTCGCCGGCGCGGTGGAGGATGACCGCGCGCTCGGCTCCGGAGAGCGATCCCCACGCGTCGCCGGCGGCCGTCGCACCGTCGATGACGGCGTCGAGGGCCTCAGTGCTGTCGAGGATGGAGGCTGCGACGGTGTCGTTGCCGAGCCGCGAGTCGGCGACGCGAGTGAGGATGTCGCGTCCCCACACCCGGTTGGCGGGGAGCGAGGGGTCGGTGTCGGGGGTGTTCTCGAACGCGTCGACAGGCGACGATGCGGCGGGCTTCGTGCGGTCCTGCTGGCGGTTGGGCGCGGGGACGGTGGTGTCGAGCTCGGCGAGGGAGGCGAGGAAGCGCTCCTGCTCGCGGGCGAAGAGGGTCTCGTTCTCGCTCAGCTCGAACACGGCGGACATGAAGTTGTCCTGGCTCGCGCCCTCCTCCAGGCGGCGGATCAGGTAGGCGATCGCGACGTCGAACTCCTGCGGGTGCACGACGGGCGTGTAGAGCAGCAGTTCGCCGACGTCGCGCTTCACGGCCTCGGCCTGGCCCTGCGCCATGCCGAGGAGCATCTCGAACTCGACCCCGCGCTCGACGCCACGCTGCTTCGCGAGCAACCAGGCGAACGCGATGTCGAACAGGTTGTGGCCGGCGACACCGATGCGCACGTTGTCGATGCGGTCGGGGTGCAGGGCGTACTCGACGACGCGCTTGTAGTTGGTGTCGGAGTCCTGCTTCGTCGACCAGGTGGCGAGCGGCCAGTCGTGGAGGGAGGCCTCGACCTGCTCCATCGGCAGGTTGGCGCCCTTGACGATGCGCACCTTGATGCCCGCGCCGCCCGCGGCCCGGCGACCGGCCGACCACTCCTGCAGGCGGATCATCGCCGACAGGGCGTCGGGCAGGTAGGCCTGGAGCACGATGCCGGCCTCGAGGTCGTGGAACTGCGGGAGGTCGAGGAGCTTCGTGAAGACCGCGATGGTGAGGTCGAGGTCCTTGTACTCCTCCATGTCGAGGTTGATGAACTTGTTCGGGCTGGCCTTGGCGGCACGCTCGAAGAGGGGTGTGAGGCTCGTGACGACGTGGTCGACGGCTTCGTCGAACGCCCACACCGAGTGGGGGCTGACCGTGGAGGAGACCTTGATGGACACGTAGTCGACGTCGGGGCGGGCGAGGAGCTTGTGGGTGCCCTCGAGGCGACGCGCCGCCTCACCGGTGCCGAGGACGGCCTCGCCGAGCAGGTTGACGTTCAGGCGGGTGCCGGGGGTCTTGATCTTCGCGATCGCCGGGCCGAGCTTCTTGTCCGTCGCGTCGACGACGAGGTGGCCGACCATGTTGCGGAGCACCTTGCGGGAGATGGGGATGACGACGCCCGGGAGGATCGGGGCGAACGCGCCACCGCACCGGACGGCCGCCTTGAGGTACCAGGGCAGGAACGCGGGCACCTTCGGCGCGATGGTCTGCAGGGTGCGGGCGGCGACGCGGAGGTCCTCGGGGCGGACGACGCCGTCGACGAACCCGACGGTGAACTCGAGACCGGTCGGGTCCTTCAGCACACCGGCGAGCTGCTGGGCGGACGCGTCGGCGGGGATCGTCGAGGCGGTCTGGAGCCAGCGGCGGACGAGGGCGATGGCCTCGGTTGCGAGGGCGTCGCGGTCGAGCTGCTGCGTCGATGCAAGAGTGTCGGTCATGGTGCCAGTATCAGTGGCAGGACGCATAAGATACAGCGAAGGTTCTCGAACGATACACATCGGCTGAGCCGATGGATTGGAGTCCGCCGTGCTGGACGTCCGCCGCCTCCGACTCCTCCGCGAACTGCGGATCCGAGGCACCATCGCCGAAGTGGCCGCAGCCCTGAACTTCAGCCCGTCGTCGGTGTCGCAGCAGTTGTCCGTCCTGGAGCAGGAGACGGGCGTCGAACTGCTCCGCAAGGTCGGTCGCCGCGTGCAGCTCACGCCCCAGGCCGAGATCCTCGTCGGACACACCGACGCCCTCCTCGACACCCTCGAGCGGGCGGAGGCCGACCTCGGCGCGTCGCTCACGACCGTGTCGGGCACCATCCGCGTGGCCGTGTTCCAATCGGCGGCGCTCGCCCTCATGCCGGTGGCCCTCAGCTCGATGCGGCGGGACCACCCACAGGTGCGGGTCGAGATGGTGCAGCACGAACCCGAGACGGCTCTCGCGGAGACCTGGGCGCGCGACTTCGACGTGGTCGTCGCGGAACAGTACCCCGCGCACGCCGCCCCGCGACACCCCGGACTCGACCGCCGGCAGCTCGCGACCGACCCGATCCGCCTCGCCTGCCCACCGGTCGCGAACGAGATCCACCCGGTGCTGCGCATCGAGGACGCCGCCGACCTGCCCTGGGTGATGGAGCCGCACGGTGCCGCCTCGCGCCACTTCGCGGAGCAGTTGTGCCGTCGCGCCGGGTTCGAGCCCGACGTCCGCTACCAGACCGCCGACCTGCAGGCGCAGATCCGGCTCATCGAGTCGGGCAACGCCGTCGCCCTGATCCCCGACCTCCAATGGGCCGGGCGCGACGCGAGCTGCCGCCTCGTCGACCTGCCCGACCTCCCCGAGCGCACCATCTTCACCTCGGCGCGCGAATCGGGCGTCGCGAGGCCGGCGATCGTCGCCTTCCGCGAGGCCCTCGAGGCTGCGGCGAGGAGCTGAGCCCTTCGACAGGCTCGGGGACCGGACAGAGACCGCGGAGGAACCCGGCACGCAAGGGGGGTGCAACTCCCAGCGTGCAGTGCTTCGCTGGAACTCCCGCATTCTCCGAAGGAGCACACGCATGACCGACACCACCGCTCGTCCCGCAACCGCCGCCGGCACCTTCGACCTGGGCGGCGACCTCACGGTCAACCGCCTCGGCTACGGCACGATGCAGCTCACCGGCGAGGGCGTCTGGGGCGAACCCGACGACCGCGACGGCGCCATCCGCCTCATCAAGCGAGCCGCCGAGCTCGGCGTGAACTTCTTCGACAGCGCCGACGCGTACGGCCCGGACGTCACCGACACCCTCCTCCGCGAGGCGCTGCACCCCTACGACGACATCGTCATCGCCACGAAGGTCGGCCAGACGCGCCAGGGGCCCGGCGAGTGGACGCCCACCGGCGTCCCCGCGTACCTCCGCCAGCAGGTCGAGCTCGGCCTCCGTCGCCTCGCCGTCGACCGCATCGACCTGCTGCAGCTGCACCGCATCGACCCGACCGTGCCGTTCGAGGACCAGATCGGCGAACTCCGCAAGCTCCAGGACGAGGGCAAGATCCGCCACATCGGGCTCAGCCAGGTGAGCGTGGCCGAGGTCGAGGCCGCACAAAAGATCGCCCCGATCGCGTCCGTCCAGAACCTCTACAACCTGACGGACCGCTCCTCTGAGGACCTCCTCGACTGGTCGACCGAGCACGGCGTGGCCTTCATCCCGTGGTTCCCGCTGGCCACCGGCGCCCTGAGCAAGCAGGACGGCCCGCTCACGCAGCTCGCCGAGCGTCATGACGCGACGCCTTCGCAGCTCGCGCTGGCCTGGCTGCTGAAGCGTTCGCCTGTGATGCTCCCGATCCCCGGCACCTCCAGTGTCGAGCACCTGGAGGACAACCTGCAGGGCGCGACCATCGAGCTGACCGACGACGAGTTCGAGGAGCTCTCCGCCGTCTCGGAGTAGCGCTCCCACCACCCTTCGACAGGCTCAGGGACCGGGGTCAGCGGAGCCGCTTCGACAGCTCGTGCGCCTGTTCGAGGAGCAGCCCGCCGAGGAACGCCTGGCGCTCAGGCCGGAACCGGGATTCGATCCCGGTGAGACTGAGCGCCCAGGCGGGCTTCCCGGCGGCGTCGAAGACCGCGGCGCCCATGCCCCAACTCCCCTCGAGGATGAGTGCCGGGTTCACCGCGTACCCGCGCTCCCGCGTCTCCTGGATGCGCTCCCGGACCCGCTCGGCGGCATGGGCTTCGCCCCACCGCTCGACGAGGTCGGCGCGCGCGAGGTAGTCGTCGATCTCCGCGACAGTCGAGAACGCGAGGATCGCGAGCCCCGCCGAGGCAACGCCCAGCGGGAACCGGACCCCCTCCGTGAGCACGAAGGAGCGGACCGGGAAGCTGCCCTCCTCGCGCAGCAGGCACACGGTCTCGAAGCCGCGGCGCACCGACAGGAACGCACTCTCCCCGCTCTCGTGGGCGAGGATGCGGACGCTCTCGCGGGCGAGTTCGGCCACGTCGTAGCGTTCCGCGGCGAGCGAGCCGAGGAGGAACAGTTCGGGTCCGAGGTGCCAGCGGGCCGCCCGGGCGTCGTGGTCGAGGAACCCTTCGGCCGCGAGCGAGGCGAGCAGGCGGTGCGCCGTCGGCCTCGTCAGGCCGGCGGCCGCAGCCACGGCCGAGGACGACGCCCCGCCGGGATGCTCGGACACGATCTTCAGGATGCGGCTCACGCGCGAAACGACCTGCGCACCGCGCATCGCCTCAGCCACCTCGCACCACCGGATTGTCCACATGGTGAGCCTACGCCGCAGTCGGGACCACGTCATGAGCGAATGCGGGATCGGGCCCCACGCCACCTTTGACAGCGTAGGACGGCTGTGAGTGACTACCAGAGAGACGAACGGCCACCACCACCATGTGGGCAGGCCGGTCCGCCATCCACGAAGGAGTGACATGACGAAACGTTGGTCGAGCGCCGCCGAAGCGCTGCACGAGGTCGTCCAGGACGGCGCCACCATCGCCGTCGGCGGGTTCGGCCTGAGCGGCAACCCGAGCGACCTCATCGAAGCGCTCCGGGACACCGGCGCCACCGACCTCACGATCGTCTCCAACAACATGGGCGTCGACGGCAAGGGCCTCGGCATCCTGCTGGAGAACCGTCAGGTGCGGAAGGTCGTCGCCTCGTACGTCGGCGAGAACAAGCTCTTCGCCAAGCAGTTCCTCGACGGCGAGCTGGAGGTCGAGTTCACCCCGCAGGGCACCCTCGCCGAACGGCTGCGCGCGGGCGGCGCGGGGATCGCCGGGTTCTACACGAAGACCGGTGTCGGCACCCCCGTCGCGGAGGGCAAGCCGACGGAGGTGTTCGACGGTGAGACCTACGTGCTCGAACGGGGCATCGTCGCCGACGTGGCACTCGTGCACGCCTTCCGGGCCGATCGCGAGGGCAACCTCGTCTTCCGGCACACGGCGCGGAACTTCAACCCCATCGTCGCGACCGCCGGCCGCCTGACGATCGCGGAGGCGGAGGAGGTGCTCGAGGACGGCTACCTCGACCCGAACACCGTCGTCACCCCCGGCATCTACATCCAGCGCCTCGTGACGGCGACCCCACGGGTGAAGGACATCGAACAACGGACCGTGCGACCCGCCGTCGCGGCGAACGAAGCAGCGAGGAGCTGATCATCATGTGGACGAGAGACGACATGGCCGCGATCGCGGCGACCGAACTCCACGACGGCGAGTACGTCAACCTCGGCATCGGCATCCCGACGCTCGTCGCGAACCACGTCCCGCCCGGGGTGCACGTCACCCTGCAGAGCGAGAACGGCCTGCTCGGCATGGGTCCGTTCCCGATCGAGGGCGAGGAGGACGCCGACCTCATCAACGCCGGGAAGCAGACCGTCACACTCCTGGACGGCGGCAGCTACTTCGACTCGGCGACCTCGTTCGGCATGATCCGCGGCGGACACGTGCAGCTGGCGATCCTCGGAGCGCTGCAGGTCTCCGGCGCCGGCGACCTCGCGAACTGGACCATCCCGGGCAAGCTCGTCAAGGGCATGGGCGGCGCGATGGACCTCGTCGCCGGGACGCCGCGGGTCGTCGTCGTGACCGAGCACGTCGCGAAGGACGGCAGTCCGAAGATCGTCGCGGCGTGCGACCTGCCCCTGACCGGCGTCGGCGTCGTCGACCGGATCATCAGCGACCGTGCCGTGTTCGATATCGTCGAGGGGGCGCTCGTGCTGCGAGCGTTCGCCCCCGACACGAGCGTCGACGAACTGCGCTCGCTGACGGGTGCGGAGTTCACCGTCGAGCTCGATCCGACCACCACCGGCGGCGTGCCGACCGCACCCGCCACGCCTCAGGAGGCACACGCATGAGCACCGTCATCGTCGGGTACGCCCGCACCCCGTTCGTGAAGTTCAACGGGGCGTTCGCCTCCGTCCCCGCGACCGAGCTCGGCGCCCACGCCATCCGTGCCGCGCTGTCCCGTGCGGGTGTCGACGCCGCCGAGGTGCAGCAGGTCATCGGCGGGCAGGTCCTCCAGGGCGCCGCGGGCCAGAACCCCGCACGGCAGTCCGCCGTCGGTGCGGACATCCCCTTCACCGTTCCCGCCATCACCGTCAACGCCGTGTGCCTCTCCGGCATGGAGGCGATCGTCACGGGCACGCGCCTCATCGACGCCGGCGAGGTCGACGTCGTCGTCGCCCTCGGCCAGGAGTCCATGAGCCTCGCCCCACACGCCTGGTCGGGGTCGCGCGCCGGCAAGCGGTACGGCGCCATCGAGCTCATCGATACCCTCGACCACGACGGGTTGACCGACGCCTTCGAGCACCGCTCCATGGGGTCGTCGACGGAGGAGCGCAACGGCTCGCTCGGCATCGCGCGCGCCGAGCAGGACGCGTGGGCGGCGGGGTCGCACCAGCGCTTGGCGGCCGCCGCGGACATCCAGGCCGAGGAGATCGAACCGTTCTCCGTGCCTGGCCGGAAGGGTCCGACGGTCGTGAGCGCCGATGACGGACTCCGTGCCGACACCACCGCCGAATCGCTCGCTGGACTCCGGCCGGCGTTCGGTGGTGAAGGCACCATCACCGCGGGCAACTCCTCGCAGATCACCGACGGTGCCGCCGCGGTCGTCCTCATGAGCGAGGAGGCGGCCGCCGCCCGCGGGCTCACCCCGATCGCCCGGGTCGTCGCGCACGCGCTCGTCGCCGGTCCCGACGTGGGGCTGCACGCCCAGCCGTCCAACGCGATCCTCGCGGCCCTCGCCAAGACCTCGCTCACAGCGAAGGACCTCGCCGCGGTGGAGATCAACGAGGCGTTCGCCGCGGTGTCGGTGCACTCCACGTCGGAGCTCGGCGTGGACCCGGCGATCGTGAACGCGAACGGCGGCGCGATCGCCCTCGGTCACCCGATCGGGGCGTCCGGCACGCGGATCGTCGGTCACCTCGCCCGCCGTCTCGCGGCCGTCGGGCCGGGTGCCGTGGGTGCGGCCGGCATCTGCGGCGGTGGCGGCCAGGGTTCCGCGATCGTCCTCGAGGCCGTCTAGCCGGAGCGTGCGGCCGGCTCGGTCTCCTCAGACGGGTTCGCCGGTGACGGTGTAGCGGAGGTGGACGACACCGGCCGCGAACCGGCGCTCGTCGACGAGCTCCAGACGCCGCCGGAGGTTGGCCGGCAGCGCATGCAGGCCGCCGCCGACGATCACCGGCGTGAGGAAGAGCTGCACCTCGTCGACGAGCCCGGCGGCCATCGCCTCCGCCGCGAGGTTGGGGCCGCCGACGCTGAGGTCGCGGTCCGACTCCGCCTTCCAGCGACGCACGGCCTCGGGGTCGAACGACCGCTCGAGGCGGGTCCTGCTCGTGGAGACCGCGTCGAGCGTCGTCGAGTAGACGACCTTGTCCGCGGCCAGCCACATCGCGGCGAAGTCGGTGATCTCCGGCGGTTCGTCCGGGAGCTCGTCCGCGGTCTCCCAGAACGTCATGATCTCGTACATGCGGCGACCGAAGAGGTAGGTGCCGATGGGCCGCGAGAGGTCGTTGACGAAGGCGTGCACCTCGGCGTCGGGCGCGCTCCAGTCGAAGCGACCCTCCTCATCGGCGAGGTAACCGTCGAGCGAGGTGATCGCCGAGTAGATGAGCCTGCCCATGAGTCCTCCGTCGCCGATGCCGGTACGCCAGAGGCTAGGCCGCCGTCACGACCGAGCACAAGGGACGGCCCGAGAGGCCCTCGCGTGTACAGCAGAGAAAGGGTACGATAAAACGTGTTTTAGATCTCTAAAACCTCATAAATGGAGTTCCGATGCCGAAACGTGTCATACCCCCGCGGCCGGTGGTCCGCGATGGGCTCATCATTTTGGGGCAGCTCGTCAAGGAGGGTCGTCTCGGGCGGAGATGGACCCGCAACGAACTCGCCCAACGCGCCGGCATCTCCGTCGCGACGATCGCCAACATCGAGAACGGTGCATCGAGCACCGCTGTCGGCACCGTGTTCGACGTGGCCGATCTCGTCGGTGTCCCCATCTTCGGAATCGACGACCGCGTCGAACTCGCCCGCCTGCGCAGACGGGGGGAGGATCGGCTGGAGCTGCTCCCCGCCCGCGTGCGCCACGGTCGGCAGGAAGAACTGAGCGATGACTTCTGAACGCGTGTTCGTGTGGACCTGGCTACCCGGCTCCGAGGTGCCCATCGTCGCGGGCGCGGTCGAGATCAGGGGCGACACGATGCCCTTCGTCTACGCAGCGACGTATCGGAATCGTCCCGAGGCGATCAGTCTCTACGCACCGGAACTTCCCTTACGGTCCGGAACGATCGAACCGCGCCCAGGCCTCACGATCGCAGGTGCTCTGCGTGATGGCAGCCCGGACGCGTGGGGGCGAGCCGTCGTCGACGACCGTCAGGCGCCTGGTGACCGCGAGCTCACCGAGATCGACTACATGTTGGCGTCAGGAAGCAACCGGTTCGGCGCGATCGACTTCCAGCAGAGTCCGACCGAGTACGTGCCTCGCGAGAGCACGGCGACGTTGGCCGAACTTCAGGAGGCGTCCGCGACGCTCCAGGCTGGCCGGAAGCTCCCTCCATCACTCGAGGACGTGCTCATCAGGGGCACCAGCATCGGCGGGGCCAGACCGAAGGCGACCATCGTCGACGACGGCGTGGCGTACATCGCGAAGTTCTCCTCCAGTTCGGACCGCGTCTTCAGCGTCGTCAACGCCGAAGGGACGGCGATGGAACTCGCTCGCCGCGCGGGCATCAGAACCTCGATGACCGAGGTCATCACGGTGGATTCCAAGGAAGTACTGCTCGTTCGAAGGTTCGACCGTGACGGCCTGAAGCGGAAGCATGTCGTGTCGGCCCTGACGATGAGTGCACGCGACGAGTGGTCGGGGACTCGCGCGAACTACCCCGAACTCCTCGACTCACTCCGCAAGCACGGGTCGGCGACCTTCGAACCGGGTCGGGAACTGTTCGAGCGCATCGCCTTCAACATGGCGATCTCGAATTCCGACGACCATGCGCGGAATCACGCCGCGTTCTGGGACGGCGCTCATCTCACCCTCACGCCCGCGTACGATCTGGCTCCGAATGCGCGATCCGGAGACACCGCGACGCAGGCCATGGCCTACGGGCGATCAGGGGAGAAACGCTCGAACTTCGCCGAGCTCGTGAAGGCGTCGGCGATCTACGGCCTCTCCCCCGAAGATGCGCGCGCGATCATCGACCACATCATCGAGACCATCCGGGATCAGTTCGATGACGCGGCGGACCTCGCGCGGGTGCCGCTCCGAGACATCGAACTCCTCAAGAAGCACCTCTTCCTCAACCCAGGTGTTCTCCACGACTACGCACCATGAGTCGGCGAGCCACCCACCCCGACCGATCAGGCCGGCGGCATGACGAGGGTCGCGAAGGAGTCGGCCGGCAGCGTCGGGGTGATGACGTCGCCGTCGATCACGATCTGGACGGGCAGCGGCTCGCCGAGGTCGTTCTGCATCACGAGTACGACCCCGCCGTCCGGGTTGCGGAACGCGAGCAGGTTCTCGTGCCCGGTCCAACTCATCGTCGCGAGACGCTGCGCGCCCGGCTGCAGGAAGTGCCCCAGGTGCCGCATGAGGAAATACTCGTGCGTGTACCGGAACGTGCGCCGCTCGGGATCGACGACGACGAGTGAGTTCTGCGCCCACCCCCATCGGCTGACGCCTCCCTCGGTCAGCGCGAGGTTCCAGTAGGTGTACGCCTCCGCTCCGTGCGTGAAGAAGTGACGCATGAGCCCCCAGCTGTACCGGGCGAACCGCCAGTCGTTGCGACCATCGCCGCACTCCTGCTCGGTCTGGTACAGCGCCAACTCGGGATGGGCGTGGTGCACGGCGGCGATCGCCCCCTTGCCGGCCCATTGGAATCCGACCCCCTGCACCCACGGGCCTGCCGCGGGGTCGGCGAGCACGGTCTCGATCTGCGCGTCGTGCGGTCGCTCCTCGGTGCCGAGGAACACGCGCACCCCCAGCCGGTCCATCTCCGGCCCGAGCACGGCGATGAAGCGGGCGAGTCCCTCGGCCGTCCAGACGCAGCTCGGGAACACCTGTGCCGAGTTGAACTCGTTCTGGGGCATCACCATCTCCACCCGGATGCCCTCCTCCCCGTAGGCCTCGACGAAGCGGGCGAAGTAGCGGGCGTAGGCCTCGAGGTATCGGTCCTCGAGGATGAACAGGTCGGTCCCCTCGGCGCCCAGCTGGTCGTCGCGGATGCCGTTGTCGACGTCGGACCCGTCCCAGGGGCGCGCGGCGGCGTAGTGACCGTTGGTCTTCATCCACGTGGGCGGGCTCCACGGCGACGCCCAGAGCCGGAGATCGCCGCGGTACCGCTGTGCCGCCTGGATGAACGGCACGAGCGTCGCCCGGTCGTGGTCGATGCTGAAGTGCTCGAGCCCGAAGTCGCCGTCGACCTCGTCGTAGGAGTACCAGTCGGTGGAGAAGTCGTTGGCGCCGACGGGCATGCGGCAGAGCGAGAGGTTGAGCCCGGCGCCAGGGGTGAAGAGGTCCGACAGGATGCCTTCGCGGTCCTCCTCGGACAGCAGCCCGAGCGCCGTCCAGCCGAGCTCGTTGAAGCATCCGCCGATGCCGTCGATCGTCTGCTGGGGCGAGGCGGTGTCGACGATGACGTTCGGCATGCCCGTCACCCGGCCGAAGGCGAGCGGCGGCTGCTCCTGCCAGGGCGCGTCCTGGGTGGTGACGACCCACGAGACCGCCCGCGCGTCAGTGGCCGCGGTTCCAGGGTTGGCGGGGCTGCTGCTCGTCATCGAGTGCCTTTCGACGGGGGTCCTCCGTGGACCACGACCGGTGCTCCCACCAGTATGTTGCAGAACCCGCGAAAACCGAAGAGTGTTCATCATTGGCTTGCCGTAGGCGCAGCACACTCGGGCCGAGCGCCCGTGGAACGGCTCGCGGAACCGCCCTAGGCTCGGATCATGCCCGACTCCTCCGCGCCCCGCCCGCCGCAACCCGGAGCCGAGCTCCCCGACGCCCGCGGGCGCACCGGCCTGCACCGCACCGGCCTCGACCTCACCGGCAACCCGCGGGTCCAGGTGACCGATGTCGAGCTGCTCGCCACCGCCTGGCACGTGCTCCGCCGGACCACCCTCCGGGTGCAGGACCGCTCAGGCGCCTGGTCCGTCCAACAGCGGGAGACCTATGACCGCGGCAACGGCGCCACCATCCTGCTCTACCACGGCGACTCACGGAAGGTCCTCCTCACCAGGCAGTTCCGGTACCCGGCGTACGTCAACGGCCACCCGACCGGCGAACTCATCGAGACCGCAGCCGGCCTCCTCGACGACGACGACCCCGAGACCGCCGTCGCCCGCGAGGCACTGGAGGAGACCGGGTTCGCCGTCGAGGCCGTCGAGCACGTGTTCGACGCCTTCATGAGCCCGGGCTCCGTCACCGAACGACTCCACTTCTACGCCGCGGAGTACGACCCGGCCGCCCGCTCAGGTGACTGGGGTGGGCTCGCGGAGGAGGGAGAGGAGATCGAACTCCTCGAACTCGACATCGACGATGCCGTCGCGCGGATCGGGGTCGACATCATCGACGCCAAGACGATCATGCTGCTCCAGTGGGCGAGGCTGACCGGGCCCTTCGCCGGGCCGGCCCCGCGCGTCGAAGACTGAACGGCGGCACCCGACCTCAGGGGCCGCGAGCCGTCAGGCCGAGCGGATGATGTCCGTGAGCACCGCGCAGCCGAAGTCCAGCGCGTCGAGCGGCACGCGCTCGTCGACCCCGTGGAACATCCCGGGGAAGTCGAAGTCCGCGGGCAGCCGGAGTGGGATGAACCCGTATCCGATGATGCCGAGGCGACTGAGCGCCTTCGCGTCGGTGCCGCCGGGGATGAGGTGCGGGAGCACGGTCGCGCCGGGGTCGTGGCGTTCGATGGCGGCCTCGATGACGGACACGAGCTCCCCGTCGTTTGGCGACTCCATCGCGATGAGTTCCAACTCGACCTCGATCTCGACCTCGGCCCCGGCGGCCTCCCGGAGACGCGCGAGGACCTCGTCGCGTTGCCCGGGCAGGAACCGTGCGTCGACCGTCGCCGTCGCGGACTCGGGGATCACGTTCTCCTTGTAGCCGCCGGAGATCATCGTGACGTTCGCCACGTTCTGCAGGCCGGCCCGGAGCCGGGAAGCGCTGGGGCCGACGAGCGCGGCGAGGTCGAACGGCGACAGCTCTGGGGCGGCACCGGTCAGTTCTCGGAGTCGCTGGAACAGGTGCGACGTCGTCTCGGTGAAGGACACCGGCCAGTCGAGCGCACCGATGCGTCCGACCGCGGCGGCGAGCTTCACGATCGCGGAGTCGCGGCTCGCGAGGGACGCGTGACCGGCAGCGCCGTGCGCCGTCAACCGCAGCCACAACACGCCCTTCTCGCCGGTGTTCAGGAGGTAGGCGCGACTGTCGGCCCGTGCTCCGAGCGCGACGCTGTACCCGCCGCCTTCGCTGATCGCGTGACCGACCCCCGCGAACTGCTCGGGGTGCTGCTCGACCATCCACTGCGAGCCGAGCACGCATCCGGCCTCCTCGTCGGCGAAGAACGCGAGGACGACGTCCCGTTCGGGTTGTTCGCCGGCGGTGACCATGCGTCGCACCGCGGCGACGATCATCGCCACCATGTTTTTCATGTCGACGGCGCCTCGGCCCCAGAGCATGCCGTCGGCGATCTCGCCG
This sequence comes from Plantibacter sp. Leaf314, assembly GCF_001423185.1. Lineage (NCBI taxonomy): Bacteria > Bacillati > Actinomycetota > Actinomycetes > Micrococcales > Microbacteriaceae > Plantibacter > Plantibacter sp. Leaf314. Next base: position 2,271,342 of record NZ_LMOB01000001.1, read on the forward strand.
CCGAACGGGTCGACGGTCCACGCCGCAGCGTCAACGGGCACGACGTCGAGGTGTCCGTGGAGCAGCAGGCCGGGGAGGCTGCGGTCCCGGCCGGGCCAGCGGGCGATGAGGTTGGTCCGGCCCGGTTCCGCCTCGAAGCGTTCGCAGACGATCCCGACCTCACCGAGCAGGCGTTCGACGAGGTCGGCGGCGCGGGACTCGCCGACCGCGCGCCCGCCACCGTAGTTGGAGGTGTCGATCCTGATGAGGTCGCGGGTGATCGACACGACCTCCGACAGGGCGGCAGGGTCGGCGACGCGCACGTCCGGGCTCATTCCGCGGTCCGCGGGACCACGGTGAACCGGCGGTTGGCGAGCGAGGGCACTCGCGCCCGGACGTCGTCGAGTCTGGCCGGGTCGAGCTCGGCGAAGATCACGCCGGGTGCCTCGCCGGCTGACGCGATGACGACGCCCGCAGGATCGACGACGATCGAGTTGCCCGTCGCGAGCGGCCCCGTCTGGTTGGCGCTGACGACGTAGGCGGTGTTCTCGATCGCCCGGGCACGGATGAGCGTGGTCCACGTGTCCTCCTTGCCCGGGCCGACGATCCACATGGCGGGCAGGAGGATGACGTCGGCCCCCGCGTCGACCAGACGTCTGGCGCTCTCGGGGAAGCGGAGGTCGTAGCAGGTGAAGGCGCCGAAGCGGAGGCCGCCCAGCTCGAGGACGAAGGGCTCGGTGATCTCGCCGGCGGCGATGCCGTCGCTCTCGGCGTACCCGAAGGCGTCGTAGAGGTGCACCTTGCGGTACGTCGCGACGATCTCGCCCTCGGCGTCGATGGCGACGAGCGTGTTGTAGGGCAGGCCGTCCGGGTTCGCCTCGATGGTGCCGACGACGGTCGGGAGCGAGCGCGCGGCGGCTGCCGCGGCGACGCCCGTGATGAACGGCCCGTCGAGGGGTTGGGCGATCGCGGCGAGCGCGCTCGGCGGCTCGGAGGTCGCGTACCCGCTCATCTCCGGGAGCACGAGCAGCTCGGCTCCACCGGCGGCGGCTTCGCCGAGGAGTGCGACCACGCTGACGAGGTTCTCGTCGGTGTCCGTTCCGGCGGAGAACTGCCCGGATGCGATGCGCATGTGAATCCTCGTTCCGTGGTGGGGACGCCGACCGGCGGGGTGGGGCCGTCCAGCCACCCTATGCCGAGATCGGTGCGGGACGCCGCCTGAACCGGAGCCTGCCCTGGCTCACGAGGATGCCGAGGACGACGATCACGCCACCGACGGGTTCGTTCCAGTGGAGGACCTCCCCGAGCACGAGGATGCCGAGCACGACGCCGACGAGCGGCGTGAGGTAGGTGACGGTCGACGCCGCGGTCGCGCCCCAGGAGTCGACGATCATCGTCATCCAGATGTACGCGACACCGGTGCCGAGGGCGCCCAGCGCGACCATGCTGGCGACGACCGGGAGGTCGAGCGACACGGGCTGCATCGCGATGAACGGCGAGAGGACGAGCATGATGACGGCGGCGAGCGAGATCTCCATCGCCGAGATGACGACGGCGTCGTAGCTGTGGGTGCCGAGGACGAACTTGCGCAGGTAGACGAAGGCGGTGCCGTAGCAGAGGGTCGCCCCGAGGCAGGCGAGCTGCGCGGGCACGGACTCCAGGATCGCCGGGTCGCCGAGCACCCGCCAGGGGCCGACGACCATGGCGACGCCGAGCGCTCCGACGAAGATCCCGAACACCTGCAAGCCGTTCAGCCGCTCCTTCGGGAGGAACAGTGCGCCGACGGCGAGCGTCATGATGGGCGTCGTCGCGTTGAGGATGCTCGAGAGCCCCGACGGCAGGAACTGCCCGGCCCAGGAGAACAGGAGGAAGGGGGCGACGCAGAGGAACACCGAGACGACCGCGAGGTGCGCCCACAGTCGTCGCTCGCGCGGCCAGCGCCGACGGGTGACGGTCATGATGATGCAGAGCGTGATGGCGCCGAGCAGCACCCGCGACAACGCGACCTGCGAGGGCGAGAGGCCGGTCAGCCCCGTCTTCATGAAGAGGAAGCTGGACCCCCAGATGAGCGCGGCGCCGAGGTAGGCGAACAGCACCCTCCGGGATCCCGGTGCGACGAGCGCGGTGACGCGGGTGGTCGGTGCTGCGGCGCTCATCGTGCTCCCTCGGGTCGGACGCCCCAGCTTGGCACGAGCCGCCGACGCCCTGTGGCGCTAGCGTGGGCGGATGAGCCGTTCCCCCTCCCCCAGTTCCACCCTGGTCGCCCTCGCAGAGCACTGGGCGGCCGAGCGGCCGGCCATGCAGCCGGGCAGCCCCACCATCACGATGCTCGGGGAGGGCACCGCGAACGAGGTGGCCGCCGTGGAACTCGACGGCGGCGAGCGCGCCATCGTGAAGCTCTCGCCAGCGGCGGCCGAGGGCCTCACCTACGAGCGGAAGCTCATGCACACGGAGGCCCTCGCGCTCCGCATCCTCGGCCGCGCTGATGTCCCGCAACCGGAGATCGTCCTCGCAACCGACCTCGACGGCCGCGACGCCCTCATCATGACCGAGCTCACCGGCCGCCCGGCGAACAGCACCGAGACCGTCCCACTCGCGCGCGACGTGATGGGACGGACACTCGCCCGCCTCCACGCCGCCGGTCGCACGCCGTTCCACGTGGAACCAGGCGACGACGAGGACGCCGCGCTCTCCCCCGCCACCGGGCTCGACGACGGGAACCGGTTCGGGTATCCGTTCCGCCCTGAGCTGCAGGCGACCACGGCGGGCGCGGCGTACCGGGTCCTCCTCGACGCGGTCCTCGCTGATGCCTCGCGCTTCGAGGTGGATCTGCCGGTCGACGCCGCTCGGCTCATCGGGCTCGTCGACGAGGCACTCCCGGCGTTCGATGCCGTGACCGAGGCGACCCTCGTGCACTTCGACCTCTGGGACGGCAACCTCCTGATCATGCCCGAGCACGGCGCTGAGGCCGCCCAGCTCACCGGCGTCATCGACCACGAGCGTGCGCACTGGGCCGACCCGACCGCCGACCTCGTCTCGCTCGCCCTGTTCACCGACGTCCCCGCGACGATCGCCGACGACGCCGAGCTGCTCCGCACCTACCGGGAGGAGTCCGGCCACGAACTCCTCCCAGACGAGTCGGCGTGGACCCGCGCCCGCCTCTGGTCGCTGTACCTCGCGTTGATCATGGTGGTGGAGGGCGTTCCCCGCGGCTACGAGGGCGACTGGTTCGTCGAGCACGACGCGACCATCCGCACCTGGATCACCGACATCGCCGCTGCGCTCGCTTGAACCACTCGACCGCCGGACGGGCGTCCGGCTAGACTGGTCGGCTCGCCAGGCGGTGGGCGGCTCCGCGCATCGACGCGGGGTCCGTTCGGGAGCGACCGGCTCCCCGGGGAGTGCACACCATGGGCTACATCGACGTCAGCGATCTCAGCCATACGCTGAGCGACGGACGGACGCTACTGGACGAGGTGTCGTTCCGCGTCGGCGAAGGCGCGATCGCCGCGCTCATCGGGGCGAACGGTGCCGGCAAGACGACGCTCCTCCGGATCATCCGCGGCGAGCTGCAGCCCGATTCCGGCGTCGTGTCCATCGACGGCGGGCTTGGGGTCATGGACCAGTTCGTCGGGCGGGGCGACGACGATCGCACGGTGCGCGACCTCCTCGTGCAGGTCGCACCGCCGCGGGTCCGGGCGGCGGCCGAGGCGGTGGACCGCGCCGAGCTCGCGCTCATGGAGGACGACGTCGAGGCCACGCAGATGGCGTACGCCGCGACGCTCGCCGAGTACGCCGACGCCGGCGGCTACGACCAGGAGGTGCTCTGGGACAGCTGCAGCGAGGCCGCGCTCGGCGTCCCGTACGACCGCGCGCAGTGGCGGACGCTCGGCACGCTCTCGGGAGGCGAGCAGAAACGGCTCGTCCTCGAGGCGCTGTTCCGCGGTCCGGAACAGGTGCTGCTCCTCGACGAGCCCGACAACTCCCTCGACGTCCCGACGAAGCGCTGGTTGGAGGGCATGCTCGCCGAGACCCGCAAGACCGTCCTCCTCGTCTCCCACGACCGCGAACTCCTGGCGCAGGCCGCGACCCGGATCATCACGCTCGAGGTCGGAGCGGCCGGGAGCACGACGTGGACGCACGGCGCGAGCTTCCGCAGCTATCACGAGGCCCGCGAGGCACGGCTCGACCGGCTGGACGAGCTCCGCCGACGCTGGGACGAGGACCGCGTGAAGCTGCGCGCACTCGTCCTGCGGCTCCGCGAGCAGGCCAAGTTCAACGACTCGATGGCCTCCCGCTACCGGGCCGCGCAGACCCGACTCGCGAAGTTCGAGGAGGCCGGTCCGCCGGAGGAGCGCCCGAAGGACCAGCAGGTCACGATGCGACTGCGCGGCGCCCGCACCGGCCGACGTGCGCTCGTGTGCTCCTCGCTCGAACTCACCGGGCTCATGCAGCCCTTCGATGCGGAGATCTGGTTCGGCGAGCGCATCGGCGTGCTGGGGTCGAACGGTTCGGGCAAGTCCCATTTCCTCCGGCTGCTCGCCGGTGGTGGGACCGATCCGGATCCGGGCGCGGGTCATCTGGCGGCGGCCGGTGGCACCCTCGAGCCGGTGCTGCACGACGGTGTCGCGAAGCTGGGCGCCCGCGTGCAGCCGGGGTGGTTCGCGCAGTCGCATCGGCATCCGGAACTCCTCGGCCGGACGCTGCTCGACATCCTGCATCGGGGTGACGAGCACCGGACTGGCCTGCCGCGGGAGGCCGCGAGCCGGGTGCTCGACCGCTACGGCCTCGCCGCCGCCGCGGAGCAGTCGTTCGAGTCACTCTCCGGTGGCCAGCAGGCACGACTGCAGATCCTGCTCCTCGAGCTGTCGGGTGCGACGCTGCTCCTCCTCGACGAACCGACCGACAACCTCGACCTCGTCTCGGCGGAGGCGCTCGAGCAGGGGTTGGAAGGGTTCGAGGGCACCGTGATCGCCGTGACCCACGATCGCTGGTTCGCGAGGGGCTTCGACCGGTTCCTCGTCTTCGGCTCCGACGGTCGCGTCCAGACCTCCGACGAGCCCGTCTGGGAGGAGACGCGGGTCGACCGCGCCCGGTAGACAGCGACTCGTGCAGGACCCCCCTGCATGAGTCGCGGGGTTGGTCAACCCACCGTCGTCCCAGGGTGCGTTGCCTACGCTTACCAGGACGAACCGATCCCGGAGGTGATGGTCCTGCAGTACAGCATCGCCATCGGGCGCGCTTCATACGACATCGATCCTGCCGTCGACGTGCAGGAGCTCATGACCGAGATCGAATCCGCCGTCCAGGCGGGCGGCCGCTTCGTGCGGGTTCCGCTCACCTCCGATCGCGCGGTCAACGTCCTCGTCAGCCCGGGCCTCCTCATCAGCGTCGAGTCGTTCGCGCATCGGGCGCTCGAGATCGTGCCGTCCCTCGAAGCCGAGCCGCTATCGGGTCTCGACGAATACGACGAGTTCGACGAGTTCTGAGTCGGCGCGAGCCGGCGGTCAGGACCCGAGCGTCGTGCTCGGATACTCGCCGAAGCGGTTCGTGTACGAGGCGGAGAACCGTCCGAGGTGGGCGAAGCCCCACCGCTGCGCGATCTCGGCGACGGTGGCACGACCGGGATCGGACCTGCGGAGTTCCTCCTGCACGCGGTCGAGCCGCACCCGTCGCAGGTAGTCGATCGCGGTGATGTCGTGTTCGCGGCGGAACGCCGCCTGCAGGCTCCGTTGGCTCATCCCGACCGCCTCGGCCACGTCCTCGGTGCGGATGGGCAGGTGCGCGTTGGCGATCATGTACTCGACGGCGGCGCGGGTCTTCCCGCCCGACGGCAGCCCGATCTCGACCGGTGCGTGCAGCGCGGTGTGCGGGAACGTCTCCAAGAGGGCGATCGCGGCAGCACGGTTCGCCTCCGCGCGGAGGAGCGCCGGGCTGGCGTCGTCGTACACGACGCTCGCGACGGTGGTGACCGAGGCCGCCCAGCGTCGGAGCTGCTCGCCGCTCGGTCGCGCCGTCGTGTCGAACAGGATCGGGCCGCTCGTGCCCTCGACCTCTCCCGCGACCCGTTCCAGGAACGACCCGTCGAAGTGCATGAGGTTCTGGCGGTAGTCGGTGAAGTCGAACTCGGCGAGCCGATCGTTCGCGAACATCGCCGGCCGACCGTACTCGAGCTTGACCGGTGCGCCGGCGAGATCGGTCGCCCCCTGCCCGGCCGTCAGCCACGACACGATGTACTCGCCCTGCGTGAGCACCGTCCCGGTGACGCGACCGGCGAACTGGGTGGCGCGCAGCGTCAGCTCGTCATCGCCGATCGCCGTGTACCGGAAGGTGAAGGCGGATGCCGTGGGTTCGATGACCATCTCGCCGGCGTTGTACGCGTCGGAGAACAGGTCTCGAGCCTCATCGACATCTCGACCTGCGACCTCGGACCGCTCAGCGGGCCCACCGTGTTCGCTCATCGTTCATAGAATCTCACGCCGTTCCCGAACTGTCACCTTCAACGGGACGTTCGGGGGCGGAGCAGTCCACCGCTTGTCAGGCGGTCCCTTGCAGGAAGCCGTGTTCGGCCCCGAGGACACCGGTCAGTGCGGACGACGCCATCGGCGCGAAGCGTGGCAGCATCGTCGTCTCGTGCACGGCCGTCGGGCGCTCCGACCAGATCGTCAGCACCGTCAACCCACCCTCGGCGCGGAGTGACCAGGCGACGATGTATCTCGTCAGGACGCGGACGGTGTCGCCGCCGACATCGAGTGCGATGGCGGACCGGCTGAGGGACAGACCACCAGCGACGTCGGCGCCGGAGTGGGAGGTCTCGAAGACGACGTCGGTGCGGTCGAGCAGTCGCCCGACGGTGCGCGCATCGTCCAACTCGAAGAAGTCGGGCGCGCCAGGGATCGAGATCGGCATGGTCCCACCCCCAACTGGTGTGTCATGGACGCCCGACGGCCGGAGCTCGTCGTGGCGGTGTTCGATCCGCGGTCGCGGAGCCGCGTGCCTAGGCTGCGGACTCGACGCGCTTGGTGGCGCCGGCGGCCGGCTCGGGTACGACGCGCATGCCCTTCGCGCTGTTGGCCTGCTCGAGGAGCGCGGCGAGCCATTCCCGGTTGAGCTCCGGTGCACGGCTGCCGTAGAAGGAGAACTGGAGGGGGATCATCGGGTTCAGCCACAGCGACTGACGACCCGTCCCACGACCGGGGACGGCTTCGAGGTGGAAGGCGAAGCTCTCGTTGCGGCGGAACTTCGTGAAGATCACCGTCTGCAGGTGCGCGAGGAGCCGGTCTTCGATCTCGTGCGGAGTCGGAGGGGTTCCGTAGAGGAGGTTTCCCATGAGCGCGCCATCCCTTCTGTTTCGGGACCGAGGTGATTCCCGGTGCCGGGGATAACGCTAGATGTTCTAGTAATCCCGCGCTCGGAACTATCCGAATTGCGCCAGGGGCATTCGGATAGCCGTCCGCCGCTCAGCCGACACCTAGCTGCCGAAGGCCCAGGCCTCGCGGTCTCCCCGCAGTCTGGCGGCGAGCGCCGTCGCCTGTTCATCGGTGAGTGAGGCGACGTAGTCGAGGATGCCACGGGCCCGGCCGAGGCGTCCGAGGGCGCTCGGGTCGGCCAGTGGGCGTCCGGTCTCCGGGTCGTCGGGCAGCCAGTCCGGGTTGTCGGCTCGCAGGCGGAAGTAGCCGTCGGTGGCCAGTTCGACGAAGTCGAGGAGCTTCTGCGGGGCACGCGGGCCGTCGCGGGGATCGTCGAGCCAGCGGTCGAGTTCACTGACGAGGACGTCGAGGACGCGCGACTGTCCTCGCTGATAGGTGGCGAAGTCGGGTCGGTCGATGACGAAGCGCGTGTGGACGAACTTGAGCACGGTGACGTCGTGCCAGGCCTCGGGGAGGAGCGACACGTGACCGGAGCGCACGTTGGGCTCCTCGACGACGAGGACGGACCGTTGCAGGCGGCCGATCCAGGAGGAGACGAACGACTCGATGGCGCGCTCGGTGCGGCTCGATCCGTCGAAAGGGACGGCGAGGAGCCCTTCGACGAGTTCGGTCGCGACCCGCTGCACGGAGGCGCGGAAGTGCTCGTCGCTCGCGATCCACGGGTCGCGGGAGACGATCCGCCGTCGCAGCAGTTCGAGCGAGTGGCCGGGTGCCCGGTTCCACAGCTCGTCGGCGTCGAGGGCTGCGAGGGCGCGCTGATCCCGGAGGAAGGTGCGGAACTCGACGGCGACGGCCGCCTGCTGGAGCACGCCGGCCCGGTAGAAGTCGTCGAGGTCGTGCAGGGAGTAGGCGATGTCGTCGGCCACGTCCATCACGGAGCATTCGACGGTCTGCTGCCAGGGCGCGATAGCCGTGAACGCGCCGCGGGCGTCGAGCATGTCGTCGAGGTCGAGTGTGTACGCGGAGAACTTCGGTGGCGCCGTCTCCCAGCGACTCGCGGTCGAGCCGCGCGGCATGCGCGTGGGGTCCGCCGGGTCGAGGTCGGGGCGGTGGACGGTGCGGCCCCACGGGTACTTGAGCACGGCGGCGCGGGAGGCGGCGGTGAGGTTGAGGCCCTCCTTCACCGTCTCGCACACGTCGAGCGCGGAGAGGATGCGGAACGACTGCGCGTTGCCCTCGAAGCCCTCGGCGAGCCCGAGGCGCTCCCGTGCGAGGCGGTCGAGGACCTGCTCGCCGAGGTGGCCGAACGGCGGGTGGCCGAGGTCGTGGGCGCTGGCGGCTGCCTGCACGACGACGGGGTCGCAACCGCCGAGGCGCTCGACGATCGCGGCCTGCGCCGGGTCCGTCGTCGTCAGTTGCATCGCGATGGCCCGGGCGACGGCGGTGACCTTGATCGAGTGCGTGAGCCGGTTGTGCACCACCTGGCCGACCCCGGACGGCGACACGACCTGCGTCACGGCCGACAGCCGGGCGAAGTACGGGGAGAAGCGGATCCGTTCGAGGTCGACCCGGTACTCCGGGTACTCCTCGCCGGTCGCGAACCGGTCCACGGGCTCGGGGATGAGGCGCCGTCGCCGCTGGTCGTCGTCCATCCCCTCACCCTATTGCGCACTCGATGGAAGACTGCAGGGATGCATCCGATCGATCGTCTCCGTGCCGAGGTCGCCGCCCACGAGTCGAACGCTTGGGCGAGGGAGCTCGGGTGGGAGCCGCTCGTCGTCGCGTCCCCCGAGGCTCGGGTGCTCATCATCAGTCAGGCGCCGGGGCGGTTGGCGCAGGAGTCCGGCATCCCCTGGAACGACCCGAGCGGCGTCCTGCTCCGCTCATGGATGGGGGTGACGCCCGAGGAATTCTACGACCCGGCGAACGTGGCGATCGTCCCGATGGACTTCTACTTCCCGGGCAAGGGCACGAGTGGCGACCTGCCGCCGCGCCGCGATTTCGCCGCTCGCTGGCATCCGCGCGTCCTCGAGCAGCTGACCGAGGTGCGCCTCACGATCCTCATCGGCGCCTACGCGCAGCGCGCCTACCTCGGTCCGCGGGCCGGGCGCACCCTCACGGAGAACGTCCGGGCTGCGGAGTCGCACCTCCCGTTCTTCCCGATCGTGCACCCGTCGCCGCTCGCGCGCGGCTGGCGCACGAAGAACCCCTGGTTCCAGGAGGAGACGGTGCCGCTGCTCTCCGCGCAGGTGCGGAAGGCGCTCGCGCGGTGAGGCGGCATAGGCTGACGAGGATGCCGGGACGCCGTCGTCCGACTGACGAGGGGTGAGCCGTGAGTGATGAGCAGCGTGCGGGCGACGACGTGCGGCCGACCGTACAACCACCGTCGGGGTCGAGCTCCGGCGAGACGCCTGCCGGGCTGGATGACGCATCCTGGCTCACCGAGCAGGAGGGACCGGTCACCGGTCGGGCGGCCGGCATCGGGATCACCCTGCTCCTGTTCGCGCTGCTGGTGGTGAGCTGGTTCGTCCAACTGTCGTTCGCCCTGCAGGGCGAGTTCGGGCCGTCCGAGGACCGACTGAGCGGTGGCGGGATGCTCGGCGGGTTCATCCTCGGCGCGGTGATCGCGATCGCTCCGCCCGTCGTCACGCTCGTCCTCCAGGCGAAGGTCCACAAGCGGACGCCTCGATACTCGATCATCGCCGCCATCGGGGCGATCTCCGTGCTCGTCATCGCCGTGCCGGTCAACGCCGTGGTCGTGGGCCTCCAAGCCGTCAGCCTCGCGAGCGGCCGGTAGCCGGCACGCGCCCCACCGTCGCTTACGCTCCTCACATGTCGATCGCCAGCAGACGGAGCCTCGCGAGCGGAGCGGCGGTCGCCCTCGTCCTCGCCCTGGTCGCCTGCACGCCGACCGGGTCGCCCTCCGAGCGGGAGACGGTCATCGACCTCCTGGAGCACGATTGGCAGCACGTGCCCGGCGTCGTCGCAGACGGCGATGAGCTGCGGGTGACCGCGACGGGACGGACCATCGTCGAACAGGACGGCGGTGGAGGCCAACCGAACCCGCCGGTCAATCTCGCGGGCGTGCACCTCGATGCCCCGGACGACTTCACCCTCAGGACGTCGTTCACGGACGTGACCGCGGACGCCACCCTGGCCGTCCTCGCCCGCCCGCCCATCGTCGCCGACGAGTTCCTGATCCAGCCCGCGGGGCTCACGCTCACGCTCCGCGGCGACGATCTCCGCATCGCGGTCTTCGACGGCTCCGCACCGGAGGACGTGACCGACCCTGCGCCGGTGGAGGACGAGGAGGTGACGCTCGCCGACCCCGGGGCGGAACTCTCCGTACATCGTTCCGGCGACCGACTCGAGATCGCGAGCGACGGTGAGACGCTGTCGTCGTTCCCCCTCGGCGGGGTCTTCGACTCCGGCGGACTCTGGTTGGGGTTCTCGAGCGAGGAGGGGTCCTTCACGGTCGGTTCGCTGACCGCCACGGCACCGGCCGGTGCCGCACTGGTCGCCGCAGGTCCTGCCGTGGGCGAGGCGGAACGATCTCCGGAGGGGCTGCAGGCGCTCGCCTCCCGCGCTCGACCGGGCTTCCTGATCGGCGCGGCGGCGGCACTCGGTCCGCTCGTCTCGGACGCGGCGTACGCGGAGAACCTCGTGGGGAACGTCGGCCTCATCACCCCGGAGAACGCGATGAAGCCGCAAGCACTCTCCCCCAGGCAGGGTGAGTACCACTTCGAGGAGGCCGACGCGCTCCTCGACCTCGCAGCGAAGTCCGGGATCGCGGTGCACGGCCACACCATCGCGTTCACCGAGGCGATGCCCGGCTGGATGCGCGACCTGCCCGCCGACTCCGAGTCGCAGCGTCAGGCGAGCGCCGCGGTCCTGCTCGACTACGTGCACACCGTGGTCTCGCACTTCCGCGGCCGGCTCGATTCGCTCGACGTCGTGAACGAACCGTTCGACGTCGATCAGGGCACGAGCTTGCAGGAGAACGTCTGGTACCGCGTCTTCGGGCCGTCGTATCCGGTGGTGGTCTCGACCGCGGTCTACGACGCGGACCCGGACGTCGAGCAGTTCATCAACGAGAACGGCGCCGATGTGCCGGGTCCCCGGCAGGACGCTCTGCTGCAGCTCGCCCTCGACACGAACGCGCAGGGTGGCCATATTGACGGCGTCGGCCTGCAAGCCCACGTCTACGACCTCGACACCGATGCACTCTCAGCGGAGGACCTCGCGACGACGTTCGACACCTTCGCGGATGCGGGGCTCGTCGTCCGCATCTCCGAGAACGACGTCCCGGACGACGAGGGCGAGGACGTCCAGGCGGAGCAGTACGCCACCGTCCTCGCGGCGTGCCTCGGCTCGGACGCCTGCGTGTCGTACACGAGCTGGGGCGTGGACGACGCCTACGACTGGTTCATCGACGACGACGGCGCTCTGCAGCAGGGCCACGACCTCCTGTTCGACGACGGCGAGCCGACGCCAGCCTACGACGCGCTACGGCGCTTCCTCGCGGGCTGAGGAGCGAACCGCGATCGGGCAGTATGACGGAAAGCGGCCCGACTCGGGGCAATGAACGCCGCGACGCGTGCTACTCGCCGAGCTCCCAGAGTTCGATGGGGAGCCCCTCCGGGTCGTGTAGACGGACGAACCGGCCGTAGTCCGACTCCCATTCGGTCCGACGCTCGACGTCGATCCCGGCGCCTTCCAGTTGCGCAATCAGAGCGTCCAAGCCTGTGACGCGGAGGTTGAGCATGAACGGCTGGTCGTCATCGAAGTACTCGCTCGTTGTCGAGAACGGAGCAAAGACGGTCGCGCCGGCCTCCTGCATCCAGACGGCACCTTCGCCCTCGGCGCCGGCTTCGATGCCGAGATGCTCTCGGTACCACGCCGCGCGCGCTGATGGATCACGACTGCGGAAGAACAACCCGCCGATGCCGACCACTCCCATGCAGTGAGTGTATCGATGCGCCCGCTCCACGAAGGAGTCATCAGGTGGCAGAACACACACCGTCCCGGGCTCAGAGCTCGGAGCTCATCGGGTTGGCGCTCCTCGTCCCGTTCGGCTTGTGGCTCGGGTATCGAGGCGTGAAGGGGCTGCGTCGCTCAGCCTCCCGAGCCGACGGCCAGGCGGCCGACCGCTCGTGCGGACGGCCGCCCGATCCCGCCGGGGTGGTCGGAGACGGATCGACCGATCCGTCGGGCTAGGCGCTGCGGTCGTTCGTCGCGAGCCAGCTCGTGATGGCGTCGGCGACGAGGTCGAGGTCGGATTCGAGGAGGAAGTGTCCGCCGTCGACGAGTTCGATGCGAGCGTGCGGGGCGTCGCGCGTGAACGCCGTGGCGCCGGCGGCGGCGAAGATCTCGTCGTTCCGCCCCCAGATCGCGAGCACCGGCACCTGCGAGGTGCGGAGCCACTCGTGCACCGCCGGGTACAGCTCGCGGTTGGTCGTGTAGTCGCGGAACAGCGCCAGCTGCACGTCGTCCTGGCCCGGTCGGGCGAGGAGCGCGAGGTCATGCTCCCAGGCGTCGGGGTCGACGGTCGTCGGATCCGGCACGCCGTGCGTGTACTGCCATTCGACGGCTTCCCGGCCGAGGGCGGGACGGAGTGCGTCGCGCGTCTCGGTGGTGCGTTCGGCGGCGTCGGCCCAGATCGGGTCCCAGAAGCCGGGCACGAAGCCCTCTTCGTAGGCGTTGCCGTTCTGGGAGATGACGCCGACGACGGCAGCGGGGTCGGCGAGCGCCAGACGCCAGCCGACCGGCGCGCCGTAGTCCTGGACGTAGATCGTGTACTGCGTCACGCCGATGGTCGAGAGGAACCGGCCGGTCACGCCGGCGAGGGCCGCGAAGGTGTACTCGAACTCGTCGACCGAGGGGGCGGCGGAGCGACCGAAGCCGATGTGGTCCGGAGCGATGACACGGTAGCGGTCGGCCAGTGCCGGGATGAGGTGGCGGAACATGTGGGAGCTGCTCGGGTACCCGTGCAGGAGCAGGAGCACGGGGGCGTCGGCCGGGCCGGCTTCGCGGTAGAAGACGTCGAGCCCATCGACGGAGACGGTGCGGTGGTGGACGGTGACCATTGCTAACCCCTTTAGATTGTTTTACTGGTTAGCCAGACGGTAGCATGGATTGATGGCGCCACACGGCGCGAGAACGGAGAACGATGCTTCGCGACGAGGAGCTGCTGCTGAACGTGTTGAACAGCGCGCCGGTCATCGAGGGTGCCCCGACGGACCGTCTCGAGGGGACGGCCGGTCGAGACCTCGCGCGCAGCTGGGGTGGCACCGGGTCCGCGGACGAGGTGGCCCGCCTTCGGCGTGCGAGGCAGGCGCTCCAGGCTGTCGTCCGCGGCGAGGACGGCGGGGCGACCCGAGAGCTCGCGGGCATCCTCGGGGATGCGGTTCGGACGCCGCGCGTCACCCCCGACGGCGTGGTCTGGGAGCTGCAGGTGCCTGAAGACGATCGCCTCGTGGCGGGCGTCGTGTTGGCGTGGTCGAGCGTGATCGCGGAGTTCCCCGGGCGCCTTCGCCCGTGCGCGAACGACGAATGCAGCCTGTTCCTCGTCGACCACAGTCGCCCCGGAACCGCGAAGTGGTGCTCGATGGCGGTGTGCGGCAACCGGATGAAGGCGCGCACGCACGCTCGACGCGCTCAGAACTAAATGCTTGACTCTGACACCGTGTGAGGAGGGAGAACTGAGACATGTTGTCCATCGGAGCGTTCGCGCAGATCGGCCAGGTGACCCACCGGATGCTCCGGCACTGGGACACCGCCGGTCTGCTCGTGCCTGCCCATGTGGATGAGTCCAGCGGCTACCGCTCGTACGATCCTTCGCAGTTTGAACGGCTGCACCGGATCGTGGCGCTTCGCCATCTCGGTTTCGGTCTTGAAGACATCGCCCTGATCCTCGACCAAGGGGTTGATGCCGCGCGCATCGCCCGGTTGTTGCAGGTGCGTCGAGCCGAGGTCGAACGCGAGCATCGCATCGCGGCCGCACGACTCATCGATGTGGAACGGCGGCTCCACCTCATCGAAAGAGAGCATCACATGTCGGAGATCGAGATCATCGAGAAGCCCCTGCCCGCCGTTCGCCTGGCCGCCCGCCGTGGCGTCGTCCCCTCACAGCCGGACATCGCGGACTTCGTCGGCCCCTCGTTCGACGCGGTCGCGTCCATCATCGGCGACGAGAGCGGTTCGCTGACCACACCGATCGCGCAGTACCACGCGAGCGAGGACGGCACCGAGGTCGTCGTCGGCTACGCCTACAACGGCGCGCCCCGCGAGGGCTTCGAGATCGTCACGTTGCCGGCCGAGCGCCTGGCGATCTGTGGCATCCACCTCGGGTCGATGGACCGCATCGCCGAGAGCTGGCAGTCCATCCACGCTGAGATCCTCGCCCGGGGCTTCGTGCCGGCGGGGCCGTGCCGCGAGCTCTACGTGCGGGCGGTGTCGGAGGATCAGTCCGACTGGGTCACCGAACTGCAGCAGCCGATCGCTGCGGCACCCGCGTCCTGACCTCGAGCGGAAGGCGGCGGGATGAGGTCGATCCCGGCACCCTCCGCTCCGTCGGTGTGGAGCTGGACGAGTCCGACCGCGTCGTCGTCGACCAGGACGAGGAAGCACTCGACATCGGGAAGTCGTGCGCCAAGGTACTTGGCACGGATGAGCTCGTCGGACAGCCGTCCCGGTCCTCCCCAACCATGGAAGGAAGGATCATCGAACAGATGACGCAGCGCGTCGAAATCGTCCTCGGATGTGGGTTGCAGCCTCATCGAAGACAGTCTGCCCGGGTGGACGGCGGGCGTCCATGACAGCGATCGATGAGGGCAGCTGGTCAGAAGCCGAACGTGAGGACCGCTGACCGGCGACCCTCTCGCAGGGCGTCCAATGCAAGCCGCTCATGAGCGGTCAGGTCGACCGGCAGATCGTCGAGGCGGAACCACGCCAGTTCTGCGCACTTGATCGGTTCTCGGATCAGTGGTTCGCCACCCCAGACATCGCAGACGAAGAACCAGTCGACGCGCTGTTCCATCGGGTTCTCCGTACCATCGGTGCGCTGCATGACAGCCACGGCCGAGAGCGCCTCGACTGCCACCTCGACGCCGAGTTCTTCCCTCGCCTCACGGATCGCGGCAGACGCCGCAGTTTCACCGAGCTCGACATGACCGGCGGCACCCGCTGACCAACAATCGTCCATGTAACCGGTGTTCTGCCGTCGCTGCAGCAGGACTGATCGATCGCGGCGCAGGAAGACATACGACGCGGGAACAATGGAGAAGTGGCTCATGAGTAGTCACACCATATGCCGCTGACCGGAGCACGAACCGTTCAGGAAGATGCCGAAGGTGTCCGAAGCCATGACCCAACGCTAGGCGCCGATGCGCGCCGACGCACCCGGCAGCATCGTCGGAGCGGTCGCTCAGGTTGCGCGACCACCCGGCCAAGCGCCCGGAACGGCCGAGGCCAGGGCGACCGCTCGGACGACCACGGCGAGGGTCTCGCCGGCCCGATCCATCGTCATCGATCCGGACACGGCGTTCCGGGCGAGGGCATCGCCCGCGCCGATGATCGCGCTCAACGGCGCCGGGTCGAGGGGGCCGGTGAAGGGCTCCAGCGCCTCACGACAGATCTCGAGGTACGCCTGCTCCGCCTCCGACCGGAGCGCACTCAACGTCGCCGAGCCGCTGAGCGCGGACACCACGGCCGCGAGCTCGATCCCCTCGGCGATGCAGCAGCCGATGTAGGCCTCTGCGACCAGGGACGACACCGCGGCGAGGTCGCTCGGCGCCTGGGCGAGCGCCTGCAGCAGGGCGTCCCGCTGGTGGGCCTCGAATGCCCGGTACGCCTCCGACAGCAGACCCGACCGGTCGCCGAAGTGATCGTAGGCCACCGGCTTCGTCACCCCCGCGTGCGCGGCCACCCGCGCCAGCGTCACGTCGTCCATGTCGTGCGTGCGGACGAGATCGCGGAAGGCATCGAGCAACTGGGCATGACGGTTGTCCCAGGAGAGCCGGCGCCTCGTCGTCGCTGCGCCGTCGGTCGTGGTGGATCCCATCCCTCGATACTACCTACCTACAGTAGGTTACTAATGGTAGGTTGATCGGCAACGGAAGGACCACCCATGACGTCACCGACCACCTCAGCCACCGCCGCGAGCGAAGAACCGCTGCCGGGGGTCTTCATCTTCGGGATCTCGGGCCGTGTCGGCCGGCTCCTCGCGAGCCGCCTCCGCACGCGAGGGATGACCGTGTCGGGCCTCACGAGATCGTCGCAGCAAGCCGCCGCCCTCCAAGCCGACGGCGTGACGACGGTCTCGGGCGAGCTCGCTCTCGCTACCACCCAGGAGATCGCGTCGATGGTCTCGGGCTTCGACGTCGTCGTCTTCACTGCCGGCTCGAACGCCGGGCACCCGGACGTGACGGACGCCATCGACGATGCCGCCCTCGCCCGCGTGTCGGAGGCGCTCAGCGGCACGCAGACGCGCCTGATCCTGCTCTCCGTCCTGCCCGAAGCGTGGCGCGAGCGATCACTGAGCGACGAGGAGGAGCACTATTTCGCGGTCAAGAAGCGCGCCGAGGTGGCGCTCACCCGCGAACCGATCGACTGGGTCATCCTGCGACCGTCCCTGCTGACCGACGACCCGGGTCGAGGGACGGTCGCCCTCGGGCCGGCCGAACTCCACGACGAGATCACCCGCGACGACGTGGCGGCCGTCCTCGAAGCGCTCGTCCTCGAGCCGACCATCAGCCGACGGATCCTCGAACTGAACGAAGGGCCGACCGCCGTCACCGAGGCGGTCGGCCGCGTCGCACGCTCCTACCAGGCGTAGGCCTCCGGCGCCTGGCCGCCCGGGCCGGGGAACAGCTCGTCGAGGGCGGTGAGGTCGTCCGCGCTGAGCTCGATGTCGACCGCTGCGACGGCGGACTCCAGCTGCTCGACCGTGCGCGGTCCGATGATCGGGCCGGTGACGCCAGGCTGGTGCAGAAGCCACGCGAGACCGAGCGACGCCGAGGTCCAACCACGCTCGGCCGCGAAGCGGTCGTAGGCCTCGAGCTGGTCCTGCTGCTTGGCTCGGGCCTCGGTGATGCGGGACTCGCCGGATCGTGCGCCCTTGTCGGACGAGCCACCGCTCAGCAGGCCACCGGACAGCGGCGACCAGGGCAGGATGCCGAGGCCGTAGTGCTGCGCCGCGGGGATGACCTCGAGTTCGATGGAGCGCTGCGCGAGGTTGTAGAGCGACTGCTCGCTGACGAGACCGAGGAAGTGCCGCTGCTGCGCGACCTCGTTCGCCTGCGCGATGTTCCAGGCGGCGAAGTTCGAGCTGCCCGTGTAGACGACCTCGCCGCGCGCGACGAGCACCTCCATCGCCTGCCACAGCTCCTGCCAGGAGATGTGCCGGTCGATGTGGTGGAACTGGTAGAGGTCGATCCGGTCGGTCTGCAGGCGCTCGAGGGAACCGATGGCCTCCCGGCGCACCTGCCACGCCGAAGCACCGTGGGCGTTCACGACGTCCGAGCCGTCGTCGTTCGGCGCGACCATCGGCGAGTGGACCTTCGTGGCGAGGACGATGTCGTCGCGCACGCCCGGCCGGGCCGCGAACCACCGACCGATGATCTCCTCCGTCGCCCCACGGCCCGCGCTGCCGCCGTAGGCGTTGGCGGTGTCGAAGAAGTTGACGCCGAGCTCGAGCGCCCGGTCCATGATCGCGAACGAGTCCTCCTCGCTCGTGCGGTCACCGAAGTTCATGGTGCCGAGCACGATCCGGGAGACCGACGTCCCCGTGCGTCCGAGGTGCGTGTACTTCATGGGTGAGCCCTTCTCGTCGTCGAACGGGGCCGCTGACCGGCACCGCGACGAGTGTCGCACCGACGCCGCGCGCCGTACACCGGCTCGACAGCCCGACCCGGACCGGCTACAGCGCTATCCGGTGTCCGACGGGTAGCGTGGGCGGATGCTCAGCCTCACCGACGTCTGGCCGCTGTTCGGCCTCGAGATCCGCACGCCCCGCCTCGTGCTGCGCCAGGTCCGCGACGAGGACCTCCCCGGCCTCGTGGACGCCGCCCTCGCCGGCATCCACGACCCGGACGTCATGCCGTTCTCCACGCCCTGGACCGACCAGCCGCGCGAGCAGCTCATGCGTGAGACCGCCAAGCACCTCTGGACGCAGCGGGCCGGCGTGACCCCGGCGTCCTGGACGCTCAACCTCGCGATCCTCCTCGACGGCGTGCCGATCGGCCTGCAGGACGTCGGTGCCCGCGACTTCGCCGTCACCCGCTCGGTCGGCAGTGGTTCCTGGCTGACGCAGTCGCAGCAGGGCAAGGGACTCGGCGTCGAGATGCGGGCGGGCATGCTCCAGTTCGCGTTCGACCACCTCGGCGCGCACGTCGCAGTGTCCGACGCGGCCGTCTGGAACGGCGCCTCGCTCGGCGTCTCGCGTCGACTCGGCTACCGCGACAACGGTGTGCTCCGCTTCGTCGGGCGTCCGGGCGAGCTCGTCGAGTCGCAGGGCTTGCGGGTGACCCGCGAGGAGTTCGTGCGCCCCGATTGGACCGCGACGGTCACCGGTCTGGAGGCGGCACGGCCGATGCTCCTCGGCGAGGACTGATCGCCCTCCGCGAACGTCGGGGCCCTGCGGCGGGTGCATCTATCCAACAGATGTACGTTTGAAGGACTGTCGCTGATGCGACGGGCACGGTGTCCGCCGGAGCGACAGGCTCCTGGAAAGGTCACACCATGAATCGCTTCTCCGACCGCGTCGTCCTCATCACCGGCGGTGGCTCCGGCCTCGGACGCGCAGCAGCCGTCCGACTCGCAGCAGAAGGCGCCAAGCTCTCCCTCGTCGACATCTCCGAGGCCGGCCTCGCCGCGACCGTCGAGGCGGTCACCCAGGCGACCCCCGACGCCGAGATCATCACGACGATCGCCGACGTCTCGAAGGAGGAGGACGTCGACCGCTACGTCACCGAGACGACGTCGCGCTTCGGCCGCATCGACGGCTTCTTCAACAACGCCGGCATCGAGGGCAAGCAGAACCTCACCGAGGACTTCACCGCCGCCGAGTTCGACAAGGTCGTGTCCATCAACCTGCGCGGCGTCTTCCTCGGACTCGAGAAGGTGTTGAAGGTCATGCGCGAGCAGGGTTCCGGCATGGTCGTCAACACGGCGAGCGTCGGCGGCATCCGCGGCATCGGCAACCAGTCCGGCTATGCGGCTGCAAAGCACGGCGTCGTCGGTCTCACGCGCAACTCCGCGATCGAGTACGGCCAGTACGGCATCCGCATCAACGCCATCGCCCCCGGCGCGATCTGGACGCCGATGGTCGAGAACTCGATGAAGCAGCTCAACGCCGACGACCCGCGCGGCGCTGCCGAGGAGTTCATCCAGACGAACCCGACCAAGCGGTACGGCGAAGCCCCCGAGATCGCCTCGGTCGTCGCCTTCCTGCTGAGCGACGACGCGAGCTACGTCAACGCCACCGTGGTCCCGATCGACGGCGGCCAGTCCTACAAGTACTGACCGACAGCGCTCACGATCGGGCGAGCTGCGAGCCCGACGCCGGTTCGGACACCGTCGCTGCTGGTCGCCGGTCCAGATGGACCCCGGCGATCATGCAGCGGACGGAACCGCCCGCGAGTTCGATCGTCGGCACGTCCAGCGGGAGGATCCGGCAGCTGCGCTCGATGACCGCCAGCTGGTCCGCGCGGAGGCTCTGGACGGCCCGGCTCGAGATCGCCAGGAGCCGCTCCCCCGACGCCGACCGCAACTCGATCGCATTACCCGCGAAATCGCAGACCTGCCCGTAGTCGAGGTCCACGATCGTGCGCCCGTGGGCGGTCAGCCGTTCGACGACCTGCTCCCGACGCGCGGGCGAGGCGATGAGGTCGAGTCCCACGAGCGCGAACTCGGTCGCCACGCCCATCATGACGTTGGTGTGGTAGATCGGGACCCCGTGCGGGTCGACGGCGTCGAAGACGAGCGGTTCGTAGCCGAAGTTGGTGCAGAAGCGCTCGAGCGCGATCGGGTCGGCCCGGTGCGAGCGGGCGACGAACGCCACCCGGGCCGCGTGGTCGAGCACCATCGCCCCGGTGCCCTCCAGGAACACCTCGTCGAGTTCGAGGCCCGAGTAGTCGATGACGTCCTGCACCCGGTACTCGCGCTTCAACATCTCGACGATGTCCCAGCGACGCTCACGACGACGATTGACCGCGTACATCGGGTAGACGGCGAGGTGCCCGCCGGCGTGCGTCGACAGCCAGTTGTTGGGGAACACGCTGTCGGGTCGGTCGGGGTCGTCGTCGTCGAAGAGGTGCACCCGCACACCCGCGGCGTCGAGCGCATGCGCGACCCGGGTGACCTCGTCGAACGCGGCGTGCGCCACCCCGACGGCCGCAGCCGAGGGGACGCCCTCCGCGACCTGGAACACGTTGTCGGCCGCGGTCAGCGGGTTCGGCGTGAAGCGATGCGGCCTGATGAGGACGACCGCCGACGGCGCCTGCACGGACATGTCGGACTCAGCCGACCGGTGAGAGCGCGCCGACGAGGCCGAACAGGTCCTTCGGGTCGTCGGGGGCTGCGACGAGGTCGATCTCCTCGAAGTACTCGCTGCCGTCGACGGCGTCGTTCAGGAACCGCAGCGCCGTGAAGTCCTCGATCGCGAAGCCGACGGAGTCGAACAGGGTGATCTGCTCCCGCGAGGTGCGGCCGGGGACGGCGCCCGTGAGCACCTGCCAGAACTCGATCACCGGGAAGTCGGGCGCCATCTGCTGGATCTCGCCCTCGATGCGGGTCTGCGGCGGGAACTCGACGAACACGTCGGCACGATCGAGGATCGACGCCTCGAGCTCCGTCTTGCCGGGGCAGTCTCCGCCGATGGCGTTGAGGTGCACACCGGGCTCGACCAGGTCGTTCGTGAGCACCGTCGCGAGGGCCTTGTCGGCCGTGCAGGTCGTGATGATGTCCGCCCCGGCCACGGCGTCTGCGGCGCTCGTCCCGATGACGACCTCGAAGCCGAGCGGCTCCAGGTTGCGCGCGAACTTGTCCATCGCGAGCGGGTCGACGTCCCAGATGCGCACGGTGCTGATGCCCAGCGCGGCCCGCATGCCGAGGGCCTGGAACTCGGCCTGGCTGCCGGCGCCGATGAGCGCGTGGACGGTGGAGTCCGGTCGGGCGAGGTGCTTGGCGACCATGCCGGACGTCGCGGCGGTGCGGAGGGCCGTGAGGAGCGTCATCTCAGCGAGGAAGGTCGGGTAGCCGTTGTGCACGTCCGCGAGCACGCCGAACGCGGTCACCGTCTGGTAGCCGCGCGCCGGGTTCGAGGGGTGGCCGTTCACGTACTTGAACGCGTAGGTCTCGTGGTCGCTCGTCGGCATGAGCTCGATGACGCCGAACGGCGTGTGGCTCGCGACGCGAGGGCTCTTGTCGAACGAGGGCCAGCGACGGAAGTCGGCCTCGAGGTAGCCGATCATGCCGGCGATGATGCGCTCGGGGCCTCGGTCGGCGGTCCAGCGGACCATGTTGCGGACATCGACGAAACGCGTCATGACGTTCCCTTCCAGACGGAGTCGGGCTCGGAGCCGGCCGGAGCGGAGTGCTCCCGACTGCTTCGAGCCTAGGTTTCGTCGATCTGCACTCTCTACGCCACCTCTGCGCGATTTGTGCACAGGTTATGCACAATGTGAGTAACGTCGTTGTACATTGTGTGCATGGCCGCACTCGACGATCTGGACCGACGACTGTTGGCCGCGCTCCGAGCCGACGGCCGCGCATCGGTCGCGAGTCTGGCCAGATCGCTCGATGTCGCCAGGGCGACCGTGAACAGCCGCCTGGAGCGACTCGTCTCCTCGGGCACGGTCGTCGGGTTCTCCGTCCGGGTGCGCGACGAACTCGACCCGGGCACCATCCGCGCGATCGCGTTCATCGAGGTCGAGGGCCGCACCACCGATCACGTCATCCGACAGTTGCGCGGCTTCCCCGAGATCAGCGCGCTCCACACGACCAACGGCGGCTGGGACCTCGTCGCGGAACTCCGCACCGAGACGCTGACCGACTTCGACCGCGTGCTCGGCGGGATCCGCCGCATCGAGGGCGTCGTCAACAGCGAGACGAGCCTCCTGCTGAGTTCCGTCCTGCGCTGACCCTAGAGGCGGGGGTCGATCGGCTCGGACTCCATGGCGAGGACGCCGAAGACCGCCTGGTGCACCCGCCAGGTCGGCTCACCGGCGACGAACCGCTCCACCGCCTCCACGCCGAGGGCGTACTCGCGGAGCGCCATCGAACGCTTGTGTCCGATGTCCCGGTCCCGGAGCCGCGAGAGGTTCTCGGGCTCGGTGTAGTCGGGCCCGTAGATGATCCGCAGGTACTCGCGCCCGCGCACCTTGATACCGGGCTGCGCGAGCGACTTCCCGCCCCGGAGCAGGCCGGCCGTCGGCTTCACGACCATGCCCTCGCCACCCGCGCCGGTGAGCTCCTCCCACCAGGTGGTCGCAGCCTCCTCCGACGCCGGCGACGTGAGGTCGACCTCGATCGACCGCGTCCGGCGGATGAGCTCGGCATCGGCGTCAGCCAGCCGGTCGGCGAGCGAGAGGTGCCAGGTGTGGTCGCGACCGAGGTGACTCGTCCCCGTGGACGCGAGGAGCTGGAACGGCGCGAGCTGCACACCGTTCAGTCCGTCCGATGGCGCGGTGTACGGCCGGTAGGCCGCGACGTACGCCTCGGCGTTCTCCGCCCGTCGACGCGTCCGGTCGAGCAGTCCGGTGACGTCGACGCCGGTCGCCGCAGCCTGCTCCAGCACGCGGACGGCCGCCGGGACCGCCGCGGTCGCCGCTGCACCGACCGAGGCGTACTGCTCGCGGATCATGCGCTCCGCCTTGATCGACCATGGCAGCAGCTCGCTGTCGAAGAGCAGCCACGAGGCGTCGAGTTCCTCCCACAGCCCGGCGCGCTCGACGGCGGCGTCCAAGCGGGACAACAGCTGCTGTGTGGTCGCCTCGTCGAAGAACGGCCGACCGGTGCGCGTGTGGACGGTGCCGCGCCAACCGGCGGGCGCTCCGAAGGGAGCCGGGTCGCGGGTGAGCAGGACGACCGCGCGGGATCCCATGTGCTTCTCCTCGCACACCACCCGGTCGAGCCCCTCCCGGCGGTACGCCTCGAACGCCTCGGCGGGGTGCTCCAGGAGGTCCTTCCGCTGCGAGGTGCTCGGTGGGCTCATCGTCGGCGGCAGGTAGACGAGGCGCCGCGGATCGATCGCATAGCGGCTCATCACCTCGAGCGCACCGGCCGCCGCGTCCTCGCGGATGCCGACCCGACCCGAGACCCGCGTCTCGATGACCTGCTTACCGAGGACGTCGTCGATGCGCAGCAGCCCCGGGTCCCGCTGCTCGCCGGCGGGTCCGGTGGGCCGGCCGAGCGGCACGACGGGTTCGTACCAGACCTGCTCGGCGGGAACGTCGACGACCTCGCGCTCCGGCCACCGCAACGCGCTCAGCTTGCCGCCGAAGACGACGCCGGTGTCGAGGCACATCGTGTTGTTGACCCATTCGGCCTCGAGGGTCGGCACGTGCCCGTAGAGGACGGTCGCCTTGCCCCGGTACTCCTCCGCCCACGGCAGCCGCACGGGCAGACCGTACTCGTCGGTCTCCCCCGTGGTGTCGCCGTAGAGCGCGAACGACCGCACGCGCCCCGAGGCGCGTCCGTGATACTGCTCGATCAGTCCGGCGTGCGCGACGACGAGCTTCCCGTCGTCGAGGACGAGGTGGGCGACGAGCTCTCGGCAGAACCGCTCGACCTTGTCGCGGAAGGCGGCCGGCTCCTCGGCCAGTTGCGCGAGCGACTCGGCGAGCCCGTGCGTGGTCTGCACCCGCTTGCCCTGCAGGGCGCGGACGAGCTTCGACTCGTGGTTCCCCGGCACCGCCAGCGCGTGTCCGGCGCCCACCATCCCCATCGCGAGGCGCAGCACGCCGGGGGTGTCGGGCCCGCGGTCGACGAGGTCGCCGAGGAAGATCGCCCGTCGTCCCTCGGGGTGCGCCGCGTCGACCGGACGCCCTTCGGCGTCGCGCTCGATGACGTACCCGAGCTTCGTGAGCAGCGTCTCGAGTTCACTCCGGCAGCCGTGGACGTCGCCGATCGCGTCGAACGGGCCGCGCTCCTGACGGCGGTCGTTGAGGAGCGGTTCGCGGACGAACGACGCCTCGGCGATCGCGTCGACCCCGGACAGGACGTGGACCTTCCGGAACCCCTCCTTGCCGAGGTGCCGCAGCGATCGCCGCAACTGGTCCTGCTGGCGGGTGATGACGGCCGACCCGAACGACCGGTCCTGACGAGCCGCGTTGCGCTCGATGCACACCCGCTCCGGGACGTCGAGGACGACGGCGACGGGCAGGACGTCGTGACTGCGCGCCAGGTCGATCAGCGACTTCCGGGAGGCCGGTTGGACGTTGGTCGCGTCGATGACGGTCAACAGTCCGGCGTCGAGACGGCGGGCTGCGACGTCGCGGAGGGCGGCGAACGCGTCGGCGCTGGCGGCCTGGTTGTTCTCGTCGTTGGACACGAGCCCGCGGAAGAAGTCGCTCGAGAGGGTCTCGAACCGACCGAAGTGCTCGGCGGCGAAGGTCGACTTGCCGGAACCGCTCACACCGATGAGGACCACGAGCGACAGCTCGGGGATCGGGAGCGCCGCCGTCCGGGGCGGTTCGAGGTCGCTCATGAGATGCCCTTCCGGAAGATCGCGAGCTGCGTGGGCGAACCGAGCTGCGGGTCGACGTCGCCGACCGTGCGGTACTCGACGTCGTAGCCGTGGCGTGCGGCGAGCGCCGTGCACCAGCTCGCGAACTCCTGGCGGTCCCATTCGAAGCGGTGGTCGGGGTGCCGGAACCCGCCCGCCGGCAGCGACGGGTAGAGGGCGTTGTACTCGCGGTTCGGGGTCGTGACGATCACCGTCTCGGGAGCCGCTGCGCCGAAGATCGAGGCTTCGAGTGCGTCGAGGCGCTCGGCGTCGATGTGTTCGACGACCTCCATGAGGACGATCGCGTCGAGCCCGTGCAGCCGGGAGTCGGCGTAGGTCGCCGAGGACTGCAGCAGCTGGATGCGTTCGCGGACGCGGTCGCTCGCATCGCGGAGCCCGAGGCGTTCCGAGGCGGTCGTGAGGGCGCGGACGGAAACATCGGTGCCGATCACGGCGGTGAACTGCGGATCCGCGATCAGGCGGGTGAGGAGGGAGCCCTCGCCGCAGCCGACGTCGGCGACCGAGCGCGCTCGGACGTCGGCGAGCGCCTGGAGCACCGCTTCGGCGCGGAGGCCGGCCAGCGCGGGGGAGCGTGTCGCGCGCGCAGCCGCGGCACCCTCCTCGCCCTCGGCTCCGTCCGCTGATGCTCCCGGGTCGAGGAGCGCCTGCGCGTCGCTGACCATCCGCGACTGGTGCGCGAGGTACCGCTTCGTGATCAGATCCCGATCGGGGTGGTCGGCCAACCATCCTTCGCCCGCGCGGAGCAGCTTGCCGACCTCGTCGTCGGACACCCAGTAGTGCTTGGCGTCGTCGAGGACGGGCAGCAGCACGTAGAGCTGGCGGAGT
This sequence comes from Plantibacter sp. Leaf314, assembly GCF_001423185.1. NCBI lineage: Bacteria > Bacillati > Actinomycetota > Actinomycetes > Micrococcales > Microbacteriaceae > Plantibacter > Plantibacter sp. Leaf314. The sequence goes on from NZ_LMOB01000001.1 coordinate 2,297,262, forward strand.
GCGTCCGAGAGCCGCAGGTGTCCGGTCAGTTCGAGGTCGACGTATCGCGAGTCGCCCCAGGCGGGGACCGTCGGGTCGAGTGGGATCGCCCGTTCGGTGACGTCCCAGCCGAGCGGGGTGAAGAGCCTGGTCGCCAGCTGGTCCAGGCCGCGCGAGGGCACCGCCGCGACCGTGATCGTCAGCGGGAGGGCTGCTGCGGCGAGCTCGGGGTGGGAGTCGCTGCGGCCGGTCATGGCGCTGCGGAACACCTGCCCGATCGCGACGGCGACCATGGACGACGACGCGTACGGTCGGTCGTTCACGTACTGCGAGAGCGACGCGATGTCGCCGCCGCCGAAGCGCTTCTGCCGGACGAGCGCGATCGCGTCGACCTCGAGGAGCAGCGCGATGGTGCACCGTTCGTCCGTCGCCTCCGGGTAGAACACGTGGGCGCGCCCGACGCTGAGGTCGAAGCTCTGCGCCCGCGCCGGGTGTTTGCGGACGAGATGACCGAGGTCGGCGGCCGACGGCGCGGTCGAGGTGATGGTGACGAGCACAGGTCCATCCGTCCGGTCGGCGTCGGGGTTCTGGAAAGCCTAGCGTCGGTCGTCGTGAGCGCCTCTGCCGCACCGGCCAGGGTCAGCGGGGCAGACCGGACCGCCCCCAGACGAGGAGGGCAAGGTACGCCGGGAGGGAGAGACCGAAGAACGGCAGGAGCGTCGGGAACAGGTAGCAGAGCAGGGCGAACGTCGCCACGCCGAGGAGGAGCAGCAGGGCCGTGAACGGCCGACGCGCGACGAGGGCGCCGGCCCCGACGAGCCACGCCCGGGCCGAGGCGTCGGGTTGCAGGGCCGCCGACGCGGGGAGCGCGAGCAGCAGCAGCCCGAGGGCGAGCGCCACGGGTACGGTGGCGGCGAGCAGGGCGATCGCGATCGCCGATCCCTGTTCGAGTTGTGCGGTCAGGAAGGCGACGTCGACGACGAGCATCGCGACGACGACGACGACCCCGACACCGAGTGGGAGCGACCGCCGCCAGCTCGCCGCGAACTCCCGGAAGACGCCGGTGAAGACCGCATCGTCCTCCCCGGCCAGCCAACGACGCATCGAACGACCGGCAGCGATGACGGCGGGGACGGCGGTCACCACACCGAGCGACAGGACGGCGGCGGCCAGGCCCGCGGCGGCGATGTTCATCGGGTGGACGAGTGCTCCCAGCAGCCGACCCTCCCAGCCGGTGCGCTTCACTGCCATGCCGCTCATCCTTCCAGCCTCCGTCCCGCGAAACCGTTGCCGACCGCGTCCATCCCTGGCAGCCGCGGCCGCGAGCCGTCGAGCCGCACGATCACCTGTTCCACGTCCACGAGTCCAGGCACCGTCACGACCAGCGCCCCGTCGTCCTCGGCCATCGTCGCGGCCCGCGGCACCGGCAGGCCGAAGGGGACGGGTTGCAGGACGGACACGAACCGCAGCGAGCTGGATGGCGCCGAGGTTCGACGCAGCGTGTGCTGGACCCGCTCGATCTCGAGCCCCGGTGTCGACGAGGTCGGGTTCGCCTGGACCGCCGTCGGATGCACGACGTCGACCGAATCGACGTCGTCGAGCACGGTCACAAGGAGCCCCGCGGCGCCGGCGGGCGCGAGCCGTCGGCCGTCGTCCAACAGCGCCACCGGGTTCGTGGTCTGCAGCAACCAGGTCCACGTCCGCTCGGTGTCGGCTTCGACGTCGTCGACGAGGATGAGCGCACCGTTCGGTGTCCGCACGAGGTGACGCCGGAGCCGGCGGATCCCGAGGTCCGGCGCGTACAGGGCGCCGATCTCACTGACGGTGTGCACCCAGTCATCGGCGAGCGTGACCTCGAGCATCTCGCCGACGCGGTCCTCGGCGAGCCCGGCGTGGACGTCGTAGTGCCCCTCACGTCCGTACCCGACCCCGTCGACGAGCACCCCGTTGTGGTGCTCGGTCCGCTTCCGGGAGGAGTAGCCCTCGTCGATCGCGAGGTACTCGCCGCCGCCGAGGAGGACGAACGCGCCAGCGTCGGGGTGGTGATGACCGGTGTTCAGCGTCGTCCAGCCCCGCTCGCGCCGCAGTCGGTGCGACTCCCGCCACGCCCGCCAGCCACCGCCGGGTGACGCTTTGACCGAGACGAGCGTCGCATCCGCGTCCCACGACGTCCGGCCGGCCACGAGGCCGAGATCGGGGAAGTACCTCGACGTGGGGAGCTCCTCCGGGCCGACCGACTCGACCGTGGGGTCGAACCAGAGCAGCTCCTGATAGGCCTCTGGCAGCACGCCCGGACGCACACCGCTCTGCGACGCCTCCCGCCAGAGGAGGTCGGTGGACACACGATCGGCCAACCACTGGGCCTGCGGGATCCGATACTCGGCGGCCAGCTTCCGGTACAGCGCGACCGAGTGTCCACTGCGGTGGTCGTGGCAGTCGCCGTGGTCGACGATGCGCTCGAGGTCCGGAGCGGACTGGTGAAGGCGGAACCAGAAGGTCTCCCGGAGGTGCTCGCTCCGCGGGAACCAGTCGATCCCCTCGGCGGCCCGCAGCACGTCGAGATAACTCGCCAGCCACGGCTCGCCGTAGCGCCAGTACACGACGCCCTCGTGGTTCGAGCCGTCAGCGGGCAGGAGGTCGAGGACCTCGTCGAAGTTGGCCTTCGCGCGCTCGGTCCACGCCAGCGCGTCGGGATGCTCATCGGCCAGCACGTACCCGGCGGTGGCGAGACCGGTGAAGCAGATCCAATTGTGGTTCTGCCAGTACGAGGACGACCACCAGTCGCCCTCGGTCTCCACGGCGAAGTCGAACAGGCGGGTCCCCTGCAGGATCAGGCGATCGCGGAGTCGGGTCCGCTCCCCCTCGTCGAGCGCATCGCCCGCCCAGGCGAAGGCCAGCGACAGGCCGTGGAGCAGCCAGCCGGCATCGAGGTCGTGGTCCGGCAGGTGGGCGCGACCCCAGTGCTCGAACGCCAGCGGCGGTGCGAGCCAGCGTCGCAGCTCCTCGAGGTACTGCGGCTGCCCGGTCAGCCGGTGGGCGAGCGCGAGGTTCGCGGCGGCCGGGCCGAAGAAGGTGATCGAGGCCAGCGGGTGCTCCGAGGGAAGTTCGATCCCCCGCAGCCGTTCGCACTCGTCGAGCAGGCGACGGAACTCGCGACGCCGCACGCCCGTCAGCTCGGCGCGGAGGCGGTCCTCCCGGCCATCGAGGAGCAGTGCCGGGATCACGGCAGCAGCTCCCGCTCGAGCGTCCGCCCGTCGGCCAGAGCGATGACCAGACGCCCGGCGTTGAGCCCGATCGACGCGATCGGCGACTCATCCGCCTCGGCGAAGACCGACACGAAGGTGACGCTCGGGGCCGTCGCCGTCCAGTCACCGACGGCGAGGGGCACGGTCGGGTCGTCCGACGGCCCTCTGCCCGGGGCGTCCACGAGGACGGAGGCGACGTCCGCGACATGGTGCCCGTGCAGCCGTCGCCCTGCTGGGCCGGACCAGCCGGTGCGCCAACCGTCTCCGTGCTGCACGACCTCGAACGGCACGGCTGGCCGGAAGGCAGTGGTGAAGCTGCGGGCGGAGCCGTCGGTAGTCGTCGCGCGGACGACGTCCACGAGGATCCCCCCGATGGACTCGACCCGCCGTTCGAGCAGGACGCCGTCGATCGCCTCGTCGGAGGACGCCTGGACGAGCGTCGTGTCGGTGGCGGGGTCGACCTCCCAGCGCTCCACGCGGGCGGAGCTCTCGAGCTGGTCCGCGTCGTCCGCGCGGACGGTCGGGTGCGCGGTCGTCCTCGCGTAGTGGCCGCGCCGCAGCGCACTGCCGTAGGGCGGGACGCCGGGAGCGGGCTGCCATGCGACGCCGTCGCCGTAGAGGTACAGGGCGAGCGTGTCGAGATGCCCGTGCGAGCCGCCGTGCGGTCCGGCGTCGAGCACCGCCTGCAGGGAGCTCGCCTCGGAGCGGACGACCGCGTACCCGACGTCGGCGAAGAGCACCGAGCCGCGGTCGAGGACGTCGCCGGGGGCAGGGAGCGGTGTTCCGGAGAACCACCCGTCGAGGAGGTCCTCGAGTCCGTCGTGACGCTCGCCGATCCGCCGCCGGGCCCAGGCCTCGACGGTGTCGAGACCGGTCCCGTCCCAGAGCTGCCCGGCGAGGACGCAGATCTCCAACACTTCGAGGTGGACACCGAGTCGGTCGTAGGGGCCGTCGTGCAGCATCGGCAGTCGGCCGTCCGGTCCGGCGAAGCCGACGAGCACATCGACCATCCGGCGCAGCCGCCGGACGAGGGCGGGGTCGAGCGCCGCCTGGTCCGCTCCAGCGAAGGTGAGGAGATAGGCGCGGAGCACGAACAGGTGGTAGTAGGTGGACCCCTCCCACTCCCAGCCGTCCTGGCCGAGGGCGACGGCCGAGTGTTCGACGGCCTGCGCGATCCATCGCTCCTGATCGCCGTGCGGGGTGGGCGCGGCCAGGGCGGCGAGCGCGCGGGTGATCAGGGCACCGGCGGCGTCGAGCCAGGCGACGTAATTGCTCGTGAGGTCGTCGCGGTCGTCGACGAGCACCCGGCGGGACTCGACGATGGTGTCGAGGAGCGCGCCGAGCATCGTCGCGACGGGGGCACCCATCGTCTCCCTGGCCGCCGGCTCGTCGGCGAGCACGACGACCGCGTCGGCGATCTGCGTCGCCCAGATCGCCTCCGTCAGCGCCTGCTTGAAGAGCTTGCCCTGGAGCATCCAGCTCTCACTGTCGCGGTTCCACTCGGCCGTGATCTCGGCGCAGTAGTCGGCGAACTCGCGCACGACGGCGAGCGCCTGTGCCTGGTCGGCGGGGTCGCCGTGTCGTCGGAAGCGGCGCGCCGCCGTGCGCGCGAGTCGAGCCGCCGCCTGATGTTCGAGCACCAACCAGGCCGAGGCGTACGGCTCGCCGCGCAGTTCGCAGCCGTAGGTGCAGACGAAGGCGTCGCCGCGCGCTTCGAGCAGCTCGGTGCCGTGGGTGGGGCAGACGAAGTCGTGCCACCACCCGCCTCGCGCCCGGGTGACGGTGGTCATCGGAAGTTGGCCCCTCCGTTGATGTCGACGACCTGACCGGTCACGAAGGACGACAGCTCGGAGGCGAGGAACAGGGCGACCCCGGCGACGTCGTCGACGGTACCGGCGCGTCCGAGCGGGATGCCGGCGACGATCCCCTCCTGCGCCTTGGTGGGGGTGAAGGTGTTGTGGAACGCCGTGTCGCCGATGAACCCGGGGGCGACCGCGTTCACCGTCACGCCGGCGGGTGCGATCTCCTTGGCGAGCGCCCGGGTGAACCCGATGACGCCGGCCTTCGCCGCCGCGTACGGCACCGAGCCCGCTCCGCCGCCGTTCTCGCTGGCGAGGGACGACATGAGGATCACGCGGCCGGCACCGGAGGCGGTGAGCGCGGGGAGTGCGGCGCGGGTGACGGCGAAGCTGCTGGTGAGGTTCACATCGAGCACCTGGTGCCAGTGCTCGTCGGTCATCTCGGCGATCGTGGACCGCCCGACGAGGTGACCGGCGTTGTTGACGAGGATGTCGAGGCCGCCGAGCGCCTCGGTCGCCTGCCGCACCACCGCGTCCGCCTGGGCCGAGTCGGTCAGGTCGCCCTGGATCGCGACGGCCGTCCGACCGGCGGCGGTGAGCTCGTCCACGATCGCGGCGGCACCGTCGGCGCTCGACGCGTAGTGCACGGCGACGTCCGCTCCGCTGGCTCCGAGGGCCCGGGCGATCGCGGCTCCGATGCCGGCGCCTCCGCCGGTGACGAGGGCGCGGCGGCCGGTGAGGTCGATCTGCATGGTGATTCCTTTGCTGGTGTTCGGTCCGCTCGGGGTGAGCGGTGGGCGGGGTCGCCGACTACTTGATGCCGGCGTTCGTGAACCCCTGGATGAAGTACTTCTGGCAGAACAGGAAGAGGAGGACCATCGGGACGGTCGCCATCGTGGTGCCGGCCATCAGGTATTGCCACTGCGTCCCGTCGAGCTGCTGGAACACGGCGAGCCCGACCTGGATCACCCTGAGGTCGTCCCTCGTCGTGACGAGGAGCGGCCAGAGGAAGTTGTTCCAGCTCTCCTGGAAGGTCAGGAGCGCGACCGTCGCGATCGCCGGCTTGATGAGCGGCGTGTAGATCCGGGAGAAGATGCGGAACTCGCTGAGTCCGTCGATCCGCGCGGCCTCCGCGAGCTCCGTCGGGAGGGAGAGGTAGAACTGGCGGAACAGGAAGATCGCGGTCGCGCTCAGGCCTCCGGGGATGATGAGCGCCCACCAGGTGTTGAGCCACCCGGACCCGCCCTGGCCGAGGATGTCGTTCCCACCGAAGAGGGGCATGAACTTCACGAGCAGGAACTGCGGCACGATCTTCGTGTAGGTCGGGATCATGAGCATCGCGACGAAGCCGAGGAAGACGAGTTCGCGACCGCGGAACCGGATGCGGGCCAGCGAGTAGCCGGCCATCGCGGCGAAGATCAGCGTGATGATCGTGTGCGACGCCGAGATGATGAAGCTGTTCCGGAAGTAGGTGGCGAACGGAGCCGCCTGGAGGGCCTCGGGATAGTTGCTCCACTCCCAGACCTTGGGGAGGAACGTCGGCGGGAACTCGGCGAGTTCGGCCGGGGACTTCAACGACGTCGCGATCATCCAGATGAACGGCACCACCATGGTGAGCGCGCCGAGCGTGAGGGCCAGGTTGAGGACGAGCCGTCCGATCCATCGACGGTTCCGGCGACGTCCGGCAGGCTTCGGCACGAAGTCCTCGTGGACCCCGGTGACGAGCGACCTCGTCGTGAGCGGTTCGGCGGTCATCCCTCGTCACCCTTCGTCGCGCGACGGCCGATGACGGTCATCACGAGGAGCATCAGGAACAGCAGCACCGACTGCGCCGACGCCATGCCCATCTCGAAGTTCTGGAACGCGGAGCGGTAGACCTCGTAGGTCATCATCGTCGTGGAGTTGGCGGGTCCGCCGTCGGTCAGGACGTAGATCTGGTCGAACACTTGGAACGCTCCGATGATCGAGATGATGAGCACGAAGAAGGTGGCGGGCTTCAGCATCGGCACGGTGATCGCGAAGAACTTCCGGATCGGGCCCGCACCGTCGACCGCGGCGGCCTCGTACAGCGAGGGGTCGACGTTCTGGAGCGCCGCGATGTAGATGAGCATCTTGATGCCGATGCCCTGCCATGCGCCGACGAGGATGACGGAGGGCAGCGCCCACTCCGGGTCGGCCAGCCAGGCCTGACCCGGAATGCCGACCACCGAGAGGATCCCGTTCAGGAGACCCTGCTGCGGGTTGAAGATCCACAGCCAGACCATCGCGATGGCGACCGTGGCCGTCACCTGCGGCAGGAAGAACGCGGTCCGGAACCAGGTGCGGAGACGCAGGTTCTGGTTGAGCGCGACGGCGATGACCATCGCGATCGCCATCGAGGCGGGCACGGTCCAGAAGGTGTAGACGATCGTGTTCCACGTGGCCTGGCCGAACACCGGGTCCTGGAAGATCTCCACGTAGTTGTCGAGACCGATCCACGCGGGGGCGTCGAAGATGTCGTAGTCGGTGAAGCTCAGGGCGATCGTCGCGAGGACGGGGATCGCCGTCCAGAGGCCGATGTGGAACACGGCCGGAGCGACCATGAGCCAGCCGAACAGACCGCTCTTCCGAGCCGCACGCTTGCTGGCGGCCCGCCGCGGGATGGGTGGCGGTTGTCGGGGGTCGAGCGTCCTGGGGACGTCGGGGGTGCGTGTCGCGGTCATGATCACCGGTCCAACTTCTTCTGGAAGGCCGCGGCGAGGTCGGTGAGTGCCGCCTTCGCCGTCTTCTTGCGGAGGATCGCGTTCTCGATGGCCGGGGCGACGTCGCCGCGGAGCCCGAGCCACTTCGGAGGTCCGCCCTCACGCTTGGCGACCGAGAGGTTCTCCATCGCGAACTGCACGAGGCGGTCGTCCTGCACGTAGTCGCTCTCGAGGAGCTCGGTCAGGGCGGGCACGTTGCCGCGCTGCTGGTTGGCCGCCAGCGCCGGGCCGGGGCTCGCCAGGAACTCGACGAGTTTCTGCGCCGCCTGTTCATGAGCCGAGGTGGCGGAGACCGCCGCCATCGTCCCGCCGACGAACATGCTGGGCGAGTCGCCGGGGATGAGGAACGGTTCGAGGTCGTCCAGCACCTCCGGGTCGGCCGCCTCGGCCTGGGTCCAGACGTTGTTGTGGGCGATCGCCATCGCCGCACGGCCGTTGATGAGCGGGTTGACGGTCGCGTTGGGCGCGGAGAAGCCCGTGTCCTCGACCTTCTGGTCGTGGAAGAGGTCGACGATCCGTTGCAGCGCCTCGACTCCCTGCTCGGAGTCGAACGCCGGCGAGCTGTTGTCCTCGGAGAAGAGCGATCCGCCGTTCGAGAACAGCGCCGTCTCGAACATCTGGCGCGGTTCGATCGTCAACATGTCGAAGCCGGTGCGCGTCAGCTTGCCCTTCGCGTCGCGCTCGGTGAGCGCGTCGGCCATCTCGACGAGTTCATCCCAGGTCCGCGGGGTGTGGTCGTAGCCGGCCTCCCGGAGGAGGTCCATCCTGGCCACGCCGAAGCGGGCGTCGAGCATGATCGGGACGCCGTACACGTCGCCGTTCCAGAGCCCGGCCTCGACGATCTCCGGCGTCATGGTCTCCTCCAGCGACTCGGCGGTGAGGCCTCCGTCGCTCAGGTTGGCCAGGACGCCTCGATCGGCGAAGGCCTCGATCCAGCCGACGCCCATCATCATCACGTCCGGCACCAGGCCGGAGACGACGCCGGTGGTCAGCTTCTCGTTGAGGCGGGCGTAGTTGGTGTAGTCGACGGACACCGTCACGTCGGGGTACATCGCCGTGAACTGCGGCAGCAGCTCCTCCTCGAGCAGCTTCTGCCCCGCGGAGCCCTCGAAGATCGGGGTCAGCATGGTGAGGTCGCCGCTGATGGCGTTCGGATCGGCGTCCTGCTCGGCCTCCGGGGTCGAGCACGCGCCGAGCGCCAGGGTGAGCGCGCTCGCGGTGAGCAGTCCGGTGGCGAGACGGGCCGCCCTGGGGAGGCCGGTGGTCCGCCGGTGGCGTGGCCTCATGGTCCGGGTGGTCATGCGTTGGTTCCCTTCACGGGTATCGATTCGGGGCGACGATGCCGCGAGTCCGTGACGTCGTCGTCATCGGTATCCAGGATCGGCGATGATCTTGTGTATCGATTTACCGACCATAACCACCGATCATGGTGACGTCAACCGAGCCAGCAGTGCTCGCCCCTCGCGATCCCAGTGAACGCGCGGAAGAATCGATTTCAGCTTGGCGGCGTGAGTGCTGTATCGATACACTGGAGCAAGGCACCGCTGCCGGAATCCCGGTCGACGCGGAGGCACGAGAGGGGCGGTCATGGCCGACAAGGTGACGATCCAACAGGTCGCCGCAGCAGCGGGCGTCTCGACGAGCACCGTGTCGAACGTCCTCAACAGTCGTTCCGACCGCATGCAGCCCGAGACCCGCGATCGGGTCTTCGCGGCCATCCGAGCGCTCGACTACCGACCCAACCGGGCCGCGCGGCAACTGCGCACCGGCCAGACGAAGACGATCGGCCTCATCGTGCCGTCGGTCAGCAACCCGTTCTGGGGCGCCTTCGCCCGCGAGCTCGAACAGGCGGCACTCGGCCACGGCTACAACGTCCTCCTCGGCAACAGCGAGCGCGACCCCGGACGAGAGCTCGGCTACGTGGAGGAGCTGTGGGACAACGGCGTCCGCGACATCGTCCTCTGCACCTCACTGCCGTCGCTCGAGCACCTGGCGGCCTTCGTCGAGCGCGGCCTCAACCTCATCCTGTTCGACCGTCCCGTCCAGCCAGGCGATCCGCCCCTCGTCGCGAGCATCGGGATCGACAACCACCTCGGCGGCAGCGTCGCCGCATCCCACCTGACCGATCTCGGGCACCGGAGGATCGCGTTCGTCTCCGGGTCGCAGCGTTCGGTGAACCGGACCGTCCGGCACGCGGGGTTCCTCGCCGCGGTGCAGGCGGCGGGTCTCGACGCGTCGGAGTTGCCGGTGTGGGCGGGACTCCCGGCAGGCGCCGACGAGCTCGAGGCCCCCGAGGTCGGCCGACGAGCCGTGCACGAGCTGTTCAGCGCCGGTCCAGCGCCGACAGCGATCATCGCGATCAACGACATGACGGCCCTCGGGGTCTGCAAGGGCATCCGCGATCTGGGGCTCGGCATCGGCACGGACGTCTCCGTCGTCGGCTTCGACGACATCCCCCTCGCCGATCTCGTGTCGCCGTCGCTGACGACCGTCCGTCAGCCCATCGCCCGCATGGCCGCGCTGGCGGTCGAGCAGGTCGTCACGCGCGAACGGACCGACGACCGGGAATCGACCCCCGCCATCCTCCTGCGCCCGGAACTCGTCGTCCGCGACTCGACCGGTGCGGCACCCGCCGAGGTGGCTCGCGGCTGATCAGCCGCCGAAGAGCTTGCCGAAGAACCCCTTGCGCGGCTGCCAGCCGGCCGCGGTGAGGGCGTCGATGACGGGCTGCTTGACCTCGTCGGTGGTGAAGTCGTAGCCCATGAAGTGGCCGGTCGTCGTGCCGTCGCGGTCGGTGGACTGCGCGATCGGGGCAACGCTCCGCCCGAAGGTGAAGGTCTTCTGAGGCCCCGACTGCCAGGTGCGCTTCGTGGAGAGGCCGTCCAGCCCGAGCGTCGTCTTCGAGGAGGAGGACTCCTCGTGGAACTCCCACTCGCCGTCCTCCGGGTGCAACTCCACCCGCAGCTCGTACTCCGCGCTGAACATCCCCGCCCCGAGGAAACCGAGCCACCGCTGGTCGGCGTACCGCCAGTGGGCGACCACACCGTCGGGCGTCGGGTCGTAGATGAAGGGGAGGTCTTCGCTGTTGAGGGCGAGGATCCGGGCCTGAGCATCGCGGAGGTCGAAGGTCATGGGGTGAGTCTAGGCAGACCGACGCGCCCGCGACATGGGGACAGCTCCCCTTCATCCTCCTCCCCTACGCTGACCGGGTGAGCGAAACCATCCTGGCCCGGAGCCTCCTGACCGTCATGAGTTACAACATCCGCACCGCCGTCGCCCAACCCGGTCACGAATGGGTGGACCGGGCTCCGCTCGTCTCGCAGGTCATCGCCCGCACCGGGCCCGACCTCCTCGGCCTGCAGGAGGTCCGCGGGAACCAACTCAGCGACCTCCTCCCAGACCTCACCGAGTACGACTGGTTCGGGCAGGGTCGCGACGGCGGCACCGCCGGCGAGTACGGTCCGGTGTTCTTCCGTCGCTCACGGTTCGAGCGGCTCGACGCCGGCGACTTCTGGCTCTCCGACACCCCCGACGAACCCGGCTCGAACACCTGGCCGTCGCTCCACGCCCGGTTCGTCACCTGGGTGCGGCTCCGGGAGCGACAGACCGGGGACGAGCTGGTCTTCGCCAACACGCACCTCGACCACGAGGCCACACCCCACGGCGACGACGTCCGGACGAAGAGCGCCGAACTCATCGCGGACCGGTTCTCCGAGGTGGACACGCCGATCCTGCTCACGGGCGATTTCAACACCCCGCGCGGATCCGCAGCGCACGTCGCGTTCGAGCGAGCCGGGTTCGTCGACCTGTCGCCGGCGGCCGAGGGCACGGACGTCGGCACCTTCCACGGGTACGGCCCGCAACGTCCCGGGAACGCGCGCATCGACTGGGTGCTCGGCCGTTCGGGCGGACCCGGCCCCCACGCCGACTTGGAGCCGATCGACACCCTCGTCGACGATCAGCCGCCGACCTCCGAGGCGAGCGACCACTTCCCGGTGGTCATCCGAGCGCAGCTCACGCGCGACGCTCAGCTCCCCGAGCTGGCGTCGGCGTCGAACCCGGGCGGCGCCGTCGGGCACGATGGAGCATGAGTCGTCTCGCGACCGAGCCGAACCACGAGGAGGATCCATGTCCGTCGTCACGCTGATCCGAGCCGAACAGCTCTCCGATGCGGCCGAATACGCCTACGCCTCGTCCGTCCCGGCGAGCGCGAAGCTGCTGTTCCTGGCCGGGTCGTGCCCGCTGAACCTCGACGGCTCGACCGCAGCCGTGGGTGACGTCGCCGGGCAGGCGGCGAAGTGCGTCGAGAACCTCGTCATCGCCCTCGAGGCCGCCGGGGCGACCCTCGCCGACGTGGCGAGCACCAGGGTCCTCGTCGCCTCGACCAAGCAGTCCGACCTCGTGACGGCCTGGGAGGTCGTGCGCGCCGCCTTCGGCGATCACGACGTGCCGTCGACGCTGCTCGGTGTCACCGTCCTCGGCTACGACGACCAGCTCGTCGAGATCGAGGCGACCGCCGCGATCGCCTGACCGGTTCGGCGCCGACGCTCGTCGTCAGTGCGCCGATGCCGACGGCGCGAGCCGGAGGAGCACCAGCCCGACGATCGACGGGACGAGGGGCAGCGCCGCACCGAACACCGGGTCGACGCCCGTGAGGAGCGAGCCGCAGAGGGCACCCGCCACGAGTAGCACGATCGCACCGATGCGGATGAGGTGGTGGTCGTGGATGCCGTCGGCGAGGCTCTGCATGAGGCTGGTGAGGGTGCCGGTCACGAACGTGGTCGTCACGCCCGAGCGTTCGATGCGACGCGCGACGGCCGTCTGCCCGGCCATGGCGAGGGTGGAGAGCGCGATGAGGACGCAGACCACGGGCATGGTGCGGTGGTCGGAGGACACGATCCACCCGAGGAGGACGCACGACTGTGCGACCACCGCACCGCCGAGGACGAGGACCAGCCGGCGCTGCGGCGCCTCCGGCGTCGGTCGATCGGTGGTGGCGACGGGCCTCGTGAACCGGAAGGCCAGGAACGTCCCGACGGAGAACAGCAGCACCGCGACCGACGCCCCGAGGAGGACCTCGGCGAAGTCCGGGCGGCTCGTGAGGCCGGCCAGCACGAAGTTGCCGGTCATGTTGGCGGTGAAGACGCCGCCGAGCTGGAGGAACGCGAAAGCGTCGGTCGCCCCGGCCGCGAACGAAAGCACGAGCGCCATCGCCGCGATCATGCCGGCCCGCGTCCGACGTCGGGCGGCCTGCAGGGTCTGATCGGTGCCGTCGGTCTCGCTCACGTGCACATCGTCCCACGCCCGCTCACCCGGGGCGGGCGGGCGACGCGTCAGGCGAAGAGGTCGGCGAGGACCTCGAGCTGCCGCTGCTCCTGCACCGGTCCCCCACCCTCATGCCCGTTGTACGGGTACACGGCGATGTCCTTCTGTGCACCCGCGTAGTGGTTGAACGCCGCGTAGACCGTCGAAGGCGGGCACACCGCGTCGCACAGGGCGACGGAGAAGAGCGTCGGTGCCGTGGCCCTCGCCGCGAAGTTCGTCGCGTCGAAGTAGGAGAGGGTGCGGAACACCTGCTCCTCCTGGCCGCGGCGACTGATGAGGAACGTCTTCAGCTCGGCGAACGGGCTCGCGTCGGTGATCTGGAGGGCTCGACGGTAGTGCGACAGGAACGGGACGTCGACGAGCGCGCCGGCGAGGCCCTCGCTGAGCCCGGCCGCGGCGAGCGCGATACCGCCGCCCTGGCTGACCCCGGCGACGACGACGCGAGCCGGATCCACCTCGGGGAAGCTGCGGACCACGTCGACGGCTAGCGCGGCGTCCGTGAACACGCGGCGGTAATAGTACGTCTCCCGGCTGTCGAGCCCGGCGCTCATCTTGCCGGCGACCTGGGGTCCGCTGCCGACGGGGTCCGCGGTCGCGCCGGGCCGGTTCGCACTGCCCTGGCCGCGGGTGTCCATCACGAACACCGCGTACCCGGCGGAGGGGTGCATCGTCCACTGGTGGGCGAACCCGCGGCCGCCGCTGTAGCCGATGTAGTGCACGACGCACGGGAGCGGGCCGGTCGCGCCTGCAGGACGGATGAACCAGCCCTTGATCGGGTCGCCGCCGAAGCCGGAGAAGGTGACGTCCTCGACGATGAGACCGGTCAGCTCGGGGTTGGAGCGCTCACGCTGCGTCGGCTGGGCGAGCGCATGCGCTTCGGCGATCGTGTCCGACCAGAAGGCGTCGAAGTCGGCGGCCTCCTCGCGGTCGGGCAGGTACTGCTGGAGCTGGGCGAGGGGCAGGTCGAATTGCGCCACGGGTCACCTTCGGGTTCGTGAGATCGGATACGGGAGGACGGGTCAGGAGGACGGGATCGCGGAGATGAGGCCGAGTCCCACACTGATGCGGTCGGCCACCTCGATGAGGTCCTCGGTGAGCACGTCGAGGTCGCGCTCGCGCATGAGGCTCAGGCGGCCCGAGATGGAGATCGCCGCGACCACTCTGGCGTTCGCGTCGCGGATGGGTGCCGCGATCCCGAGACGCCCCAGCGCGAGCTCCTGGTCCTCGGTGCAGACGCCGCGTTCCCGAGCCGCCGCGAGCTCGGCGACGAGCGCCGCGTGCTCGGTGATCGTGTTGGCCGTGTAGCGGGCGAGCGGTTCCGCACCGAGCAGCGCGCGGAGGCCGTCCGCATCGAGGTCGAGCAGCAGGCACTTGCCGAGGGCCGACGCGTGCAGCGGCTGCCGGAGCCCGATCATGGAGTGCGACTTGGGGGCGAGCGCGCCCTCGAAGTGACAGAGGTAGATGAGGCTGGAGCCGTCGAGGACCCCGACGTTCACACTGAGGCCGATGCGCTGCGCGAGTTCCTGCGCCGGCGCCCGGGACTCCCGGTGGACCGGGTTCTGGTTGAGCCCCTCGCTCGCCAGCGCAAGGATCGTCGCGCCGATCGCGTACGACGGGCTGTCGGCCGACTTGGACACGTACCCGAGCTCCTCGAGGGTGCCGAGGAGCCGGGCGGTCGTCGAGGTGCCCAGACCGGTCGCGCGCGCGATGTCCGAGGCCCGCAACGGCCCGGTCGTCGAGGCGCCCAGGACGGCGAGCACCGATGCCGCACGACCGATGCCCTGCTGGATCTCGCCTGCCACGGGTCCTCCACGGTGTCGCTGTCGGTTCGGGTGTCCGGCCTCGGAAGGCCGTGTTCAGCGTAGCGGTCGGGCTCGGCGCGGCCGGGTGGTGCGCCCGCTCGGCTGCTCGAACACCTTCACACTCGCGACGCTGACGTATGGCGAGCCGTTCGTGGCCGTCACGACGAGTCGGAGCGCGTCGATCCGCACGGGTTCGACGTCGTGGATCCGGTGTCGGTGCCGGTTCCCCTCGGCCTCGGCCAAGACCGTCCACGTGCCCTCCGTCCCGTCCACGGGTCGCGCCTCGAGCCGGTACGCGGCGACGAGCTCCGGCACCGCCTCGAAGCCGGTGCGGTGGTGGTGCAGGTTGATGAGGTCCGCGTCGACGTCGTCGTTGAAGACGATCCGGACGGACGCGACGTCGACGGGCTCGTCCCACCGGAGGCTGAGCACCTCGGGTTCGGCGACCAGGTCGCGGCCCTCGTCGAGCCGCTCCGAGGACCACAGGTGCGGCCCACCGTACGGGCGCTGATAGCCGTCGAGCACGCGCTCGGGACGGTACGCCGTGGTGTCCCCGCCCACGGTCAGCGCGACGCTCCGGCCCCGGAGCTTCCGGGCGTTCCAGTCGAGGATCGCCTGGTCCTGCTCCTCGGGGATGTGGTCGTCGAACACCTCGTCCGAGGCGTGCCTGGCCGTGAGGACGAGGAGCCCGTAGGGGTGGCCGTCGGTGAGGAGCAGGCTCACATCGGGGTTCGCGCGGACGACGACCACGGCGTTCTGCTCCACGTCGGGCGTCCACCCGAACCGCACGGTCGCCGGGACACCGGTCCCCGCGGCGACCTCCACCGAGCCGTCGAGGAGGTGCTCGACCGGGACGGCGTTCTGGCGCTTGCCCGCGCTCCACAGTTCGACGTGGAGGGTCGTGTCGCGCGCGGCGTCGACCAGCAGGGTGATCTGATCGAGCGTCGGAGCGACGGGTACGAGGATCGCGACGTCGCGGTCGAGGGCGAACCGTTCACCGTCGCCGAGGTGCTCCAGCGTGGAGATCCCGGCGAGCGCGCTGGAGGCGGAGACGGTCGCGCGCGGAGCCAGGTCGTCGGAGTCGTCGACGGTGACGCCGATCACCGGAGCGTCCTCGCGGAGGAGGGTGCGCTGCAGGAGCGGCAGCGCCTCACCGGCGAGCCCACGCGGGGTCAGTCCGTCGCGGGCGATGAGCGCCGCCGCCGTCCCCACCGCCTGGCCCTGGGTCGCGCAGGTCGCCATGACCCGCGTGGACCCGAACGCGACGTGCGACGCGGAGATGTTGCGACCGGCGAAGAGCAGGTTGCCGACGTCCCGTGAGTAGAGGCTGCGGAACGGGATGCCGTAGGTGCCGTTGCTGAAGCGCTGCTGGGCGCCGGCGGTCTCGGCGTAGACGCCCTCGACCGGGTGCAGGTCGATCGACCATCCGCCGAAGGCGACGGTGTCCTCGAAGTCGACCTGGTCGAGGAGGTCGTTCTGCGTGAGCGTGTGGTCGCCCAGCAGCCGACGGTACTCGCGCTTGCCCGGGATCGATCCGACCCACTCGAGCGTGAGGGTGTCCGCGTCGAATTCGCCGGAGTTCTTGATGTAGTCCCAGATCCCGAAGACGACGCTCCACAGCTCGTCGCGGATCTGCTCGTTCTCGGCGACGGTGTCGAGTTCGCCACCCCACTCGATCCACCAGTAGTTGCAACCGTTGTCGCCGGTGCGGATGATCCGGTTGGTGAGGATCGGGGTGTCGCGGATGTCGCGGGCGATGTCGGGCGCGACGAAGCGCTCGGGTCGTCCCGTGTCCTTCGTGTAGAAGAAGATCGAGCTGCCGAGGAGCTCGTCGTCCGCCACCTCGGGCGCCCAGGGTTCACCGTGCTCGGCGCGGCCCTCCCGGCCGATCCGCGAGGTCGCGCCGGCGAGGTGGCCGACGAGTCCGTCTCCGGTGCAGTCGATGAAGACCGGTGCGATGAACTCGGTCTCGATCTCGCTCCCCATCGTCCAGCCGGTGACGGACGCGATCCGCGGTCCCTCCGACGACTCATCCCCCGTCGGCTCCGCCATCGTGACGATGCGGACGTCCGTGTTGAGGTGCAACTGCACGTTCGGCTCGGCGCGCACGAGGTCGAGGACGGTCTGGTCCCAGTAGAACGGGTTGCCCTCGGGGTTGCGGTACTGGTTCTCCAGGAAGAGCTCGCCCATGATCCCGGTCTCGCGGGCGAACCGCTGGTGGCCGTGCGCGGTCGCTCCGACGACCCACACGCGCACCTCGCTCGAGGAGTTGCCCCCGAGGACCGGGCGGTTGGTGATGAGCGAGACCCGGGAACCGAGACGGGCGGCAGCGACGGCGGCGGAGACCCCCGCAAGACCTCCGCCGATGACGACGACGTCGGCGGACTGGGTGCGGTGCTGCATGGACGACACTCCTTCGTGATGCGTGATCCTGGAAGCCGTCAGATCGGTGTCGACCTGCGGGCTGCTCCCACGCTACCATTCAGCGGTACGAGTTTCCCATTCAGTGGGTATGCTACGTCAGCAGGTGAACTTCCAGACACCCCGACAACGATGTGAGGACCGATGGACGACAGCAGGACACAGACCGAGACCCTGGCGGAGGCCGCCGCGCACAGCGCGCAGACCCCCTATGACGACGCGGAGCGCTCGCGCCGCATGCGGAAGGTCATCTGGGCCGCGGGAGCCGGCCACTTCGTGGAGTGGTTCGACTTCGGGCTCTACGGCACCCTCGCGACCGTCATCAGCCTCAACTTCTTCGAGCAGGGCAACCCGCAGGCCGCGCTCCTGTCCGCGTTCGCCGTGTTCGGAGCCGGCTTCGTGATGCGCCCGCTCGGCGGCCTCTTCTGGGGATCGCTCGGGGACCGCATCGGACGCAAGACCATCCTCGCGACGGTGATCCTCGTGACGTCCGGGGCGACCGTCGTCATGGGTCTCCTGCCGACGTTCGACATGATCGGCCTATGGGCGCCGATCCTGCTCGTCATCGTCCGGCTCGTCCAGGGCTTCGCCGCCGGCGGCGAGAGCTCGGGCGCCACCACGCTCCTCGCCGAGTACGCCCCCTCCAACCGGCGTGGCTTCGTGACGAGCTTCATCGACGTGTTCGGGTTCGCGGCCTTCGTCGTCGGCGCGGGTCTCGTGCTCCTCTTCACCTCGACACTCGGCGCCGAGGCGCTCAACGACTGGGGCTGGCGCGCCCTCTTCTTCCTCGCACTCCCCCTCGGGCTCGCTGGGCTCTACCTGCGGAACAAGCTCGAGGACACCCCGGAGTTCCAAGCGATCCAGGCCAAGGGCGCCGTCTCGAAGTCACCGCTGCGGACGTCGTTGCGCACCTCGTGGAAGGCCCTGCTCTTCTGCGTCGGCTTCGTCGTGATCAAGGCGGTCGGCCACTGGATCCTGCAGACCTTCATGCCGTCGTACCTGCAGACCGACCTCGGGTACTCGCAGCCGCTCAGCTACGGCGTCACGGTCCTCGGGCTCCTCGCGATCGCGATCCTCGTGCCGTTCATGGGCCTGCTGAGCGACCGGATCGGACGGAAGCCGGTGATGATCGCGGGCTGCGTCGGGTTCCTCGTCCTGACCTACCCGACCCTGATGCTCATGAGCGCAGGCAACTTCGCCGCAGCCGCCGTCGCGATGGTCATCCTCGGCGTGTTCATGGCCGCGTACGACGGTGCATCGAGCGCGGCGATGGCGGAGCTGTTCCCGACCAGCATCCGCTACGGCTCGATGGCGATCGCGTACAACCTCTCGGTCGCCGTGTTCGGCGGGATCACGCCGTACTTCGCGACGTTCCTCATCGCCTCGACCGGCAACCGCTTCGCTCCGGCGTTCTACGTGATGGCGGCGGCGCTCATCACGCTGATCGTCGTGCTGCGGGCGCGGGAGACGGCGAAGCTGCCGCTGCCGCGCTGAGCGGACCGGAACGAGCGCCGGCGTCGACCCGAGGGGTCGACGCCGGCGTTGCCGTGTGGGGACGACTCAGCGGGAGAAGTCGCGCAGATCCAGGTCGGGATCCTCGAGGACGTCGGAGGTCTCGATGGAGTCGCGAGGTTCGTACGCCGTCGTGGACGGGCGGATGTCATCGAGGTAGCCCTGGAGACGCGATTCGGCCTCACTGAAGTCCGGTACGGCCTGATCCCAGGCGTGCGGCACGGACAGCACGTCGTTGCCGAGACCGATCACGAGCTGAGCCGATGCGTCTTCGACATCGGAGTCGACGACGATCGGGATGGTGACCGCTTCAGCGCGGCCGCGCTTCGCGAGCTCCGCCGTCAGTTCGACCAGCAGAGCCGCGACCTCGTCGGTCGTCACAACATTCTCACCCGCGTATGTAATGCATCGCATGCATCCACCCTGCCGGATCGAGCCTGGAAGCTCAGGCCCCTTGACACCCGGCGGGGCCGGATGACTAGGCACCCTCGCGACTGAGCTTCCTCGTCCGGAAGGAGCGCCACGCTCCCGTCGACCAGAGCGCCCACACGACGAGGAGGGGTTGGAAGAGCAGCCGGATGGCGCGGGCGGCGTCGCTGTCGAGCCCGAAGGCGTCGGTCCCGCTGACGAACTGCTCGACGTTGCCGGGGAACACGGCGACGAAGAAGGCCGCCACGACCCAACCGACCACGACCCGGTGCCGTCCGAGGAGCAGGAGCGAGAGGCCGAGCAGGATCTCGACGACCCCGGACGCGAGCACGACGAGGTCGACGGGCAGCGGCAACCACTGCGGCACCTGGGCGACGAACGACTGTCGAGCGAAGGTGAGGTGGCCGACGCCGGCGAACACGAGGGCGGCCCCGAGGAGCAGGCGTGCGGCGGTGCGGACGACGCCCATCTCAGTTCGCCGCCGTCACGGCGTACTTGAAGCCGCGGTGCGAGCCGACGAAGCCGAGACGCTCGTAGAAGCGGTGGGCGTCGATCCGGGCCTCATCGGAGGTCAGCTGCACGATCGACGACCCCGTCGCGGGGGCGGCGACGTCCGTCACCCAGCGCATCATGGCCGAACCGACACCGCCGGACCGCAGCGCGGAGGAGACCCGCACCGCCTCGACGAGCATCCGGGTCGAACCGCGTCGGGCCATGCCGGGGATACGGGTGAGCTGCATCGTCGCGATGACGGCACCGGCGGCGTCCTCGACGAGCAGGATCTCGTTCGACGGGTCGTCGATGAGGTCCGCGAGCGCGCGCTCGTAGGCGGGCAGGTCGCTCTCCTGGGCTTGGTCGCCTCGCGCGGCACTGATCGGGTCGTCGGCGAGCAACGCCATCAGGGCGTCGAGGTCGCCGAGGCCGGCCCGGCGGAGGACGAGCGTCTGCTCGCGGGTGGTCAGGGTGGCGGGGAGTTCGAGTGCGGCGATCACCACCCCAGCCTCCCACCTCCGTCGACCTCGGTGGACGAAGGCCGACAGGCACGCGTCGCCGCGATCTGCGAGAGTTGACGGGTGAACTACGACCTCAGCGCTCCCGCTCGCCGCGACATCAAAGGTCTCACGGCCGCCATCGAGTCGGCCGAGGACACCGCTTCCCTGCAAGCGCGTCTGAGCGTGCCCCGCTACGGCGTGTTCGACCTCGCCGGCCGAGCCCGTCGGTCACCGATCATCGGCGGCCTCCTGCTGGCCGGCACGGCACTCGATCAGAACGGCAAGCCGACGAAGCCCCTGCAGGTGCTCGAGACGATCCCCGAGCTGGATCCCGTCGACCCCGACCCGGGCGCCGTCACCGCTCAGCTCGCCGAGCTCACCCACGGCGACCTCGTCACGGTGCGGTTCTCCGACGGTGCCTACGGCGATTTCGGCGTGACCGGGATCGCCGTGTGGTCCGTCCCCGGCACGACGTTCCTCGTCGGCGGTTGGCTCATCGGTGAGGCCGGCGCTCCGGCCCCTCGGGTCACCGAGCTCGTCCGCCTCGCGCCGGTCGGCGACCACCCGTGGCCGGTGCCCGCGCAGATCACCGTCGTCGGCGAGGACATCGGCATCGACTGAGCGCGCTTCGTTCGCCCAAACATGGGCGAACGAACACACACTCGCCCAAACATGGGCGAATGAACGGCGGCCGGGCATGGGCACTCCTCCCCATTCGGTGTTCGACGCGCTCGACCTACGCTCGTGATGTCCGAGCAGTCGAACGAGAGGAACATCATGACCACACGAACGATGCGCAGCAGGATCGCCGTCGCGGGTGCCGCCCTCGGCCTCGCGATCGCCGGCTCCCTGGGCGGTGTCGCGACCGCCGCACCGGCGTCCGCCGCCGGCCAGTGCGTCGACTACCAGTACTCCGTCGGCGGCGACGGTGGGTGCGTCGCCAACATCCAGACGCTCCTCAACGCCTTCGGACCGAGGATCCCCGGTGGTGTGTCCAACCTGGAGGTGGACGGCCAGTTCGGCGAGCAGACCCGAGCAGCCGTCGTCGCCTTCCAGACGTACTGGGGCATGCAGGTCGATGGCGTCGTCGGTGCCGAGACCTGGAACATCCTGTGCGCGCCGCAGATGGGACCCGGTCCGGTCGACTGGTTCCCCTACGACGCGGCTCGCGCCTCCGGCTGCAACATCTGACCGAAGCTCGCGCGACCGAGGACTCCCCCGCCTGAACCTGGGCAAGGGAGTCCTCGTCCGTAGCGGCTAGTCCGCGTCGAGCGTGAAGAGCTGCGCCTGCTCGGGGGCGAGGAGCGGCATCGCAATCCCGACCTCGGCCAACGCGCGGCCGGTGAGCACGATCGAACCCTCGGCCAGCCACGTCGGCGGTGCGTCCTGGATCGACCGGGCGGGCGCGCCGAGGTCGAGCGGACGGACGCGATAGAGACGCTCGGGATCGAGGCCCGGCACTCGGAGCGGCGCAGGAACAGCCGTCCGAGGTGCGGCGAGCGCCACCTGCGCGACGATCGCGGAGGAGCGGTCCTGGGCGATCACCCCGTGCGCCTGCAGGGCGGGGTCCGCGCCGTCCATGCGGACGACCGCGCCCGAGTGCAGCAGCGGGCGGAGGCGCTGGTAGTGGCCGATCCAGGCCGCGATGAGGTCGAGCTCGTCCTCGCTCGCCTCGTTGAGGTTCCACTCGATGCCCGCACTCCCGAAGAGTGCCGTGGCGAGCCGGAACGCGAGGTCCGAGGTCCGCCAGGTGGTGTGCGAGCGGGCGGCGCCGAGGTGTCCGCCGAGATACTCCGGCGGGATCACGAGGCCCGTGTACCGCTGGATCGACTGGCGCTCCAGCGGGTCGTTCGTGTCACTCGTCCACACCCGCTCGACGCGCTCCAGGATGCCGAGGTCGATCCGCGCGCCACCCGAGGCGCACGACTCGATGTCGACCCCGGGGTGCAACGCGCGCACCTCGTCGAGCAGTCGGTAGAGCGCCGCCGTCTGCCGGTGTGCCGAACCGCCGAGCAGGTCGCGGTTGTGATCCCACTTGAGGAACGCGATGTCGTACTCGGTCAACAGTGCGTCGAGTCGGCCGAGGAGGTAGGCGAACGCGTCCGGATGGTCGAGGTCGAGCACCCGTTGGAAGCGCCAGGTCGGGGCGTCCGGGTGCCCCAGCACCCAGTCGGGGTGGGTGCGGGCGAGCTCGGAGTCGGGGTTCACCATCTCGGGTTCGACCCACAGCCCGAAGTCCATGCCGGCACCGGTGACCGCGTCGATCAGTGGTGAGAGCCCGCCGGCCCAGCGTTCCGGGTCGACGAACCAGTCGCCGAGTGCGCGTCGGTCGTCGGTCCGGCCCGCGAACCACCCGTCGTCCAACACGAACCGCTCGACCCCGACGCGCTTCGCCTGCTCGACGAGCGACAGCAGGGTGGGCAGGTCGTGGTCGAAGTACACGGCCTCCCAGGTGTTCAGCACCACGGGGCGGGGCTTCGTGATCGTGCTCCAGGAGCGGATCCAGGGGTGCAGTCGCGCGGAGACGCCGTCGAGACCCGCGTCGGAGTATACGGCGACCGTCCATGGCGATTCGTAGCGCTCGCCTGGCGCCAGGACGACCTCACCGGGGGCGAGGAGTTCGCCGGAGCCGGTGGCCGCGGGTCCGAGCGCCGAACGCTCGGTCCAGAGCACCTGGTCGCCGCTCCAGGCGAGGTGGGTCGCCCACACCTCACCCGTGCGGAAGCCGAAGCCTGGGGCTCCGACGACGGACAGGAAGGCGGCGTCGTGCCCCGGCCGGCCGTGACGGTGCTCGCGGGTCCAGGCGCCCTGGCCGAGGCGGGGACGCTGCGGCGTGCGCTCGTGGGTCCAGAGGCCCGTGAAGTCGAGGAGTTCGGTGGCGCGGTCCGGGACCGGCAGGACGACGGCGAGAGCGTCGACGGCGAGCGGTCGGTCGACCTCGGCGTCGACCTCGGCGTCGTTCCGCACCGCGTGCCGGACTCGCAGCACGCCCTGCGGGGTCAGCTCGATCGTCGAGACGACCGTCACGGCGGCGCGCTCGTCGGACGTCGTCAGGATCAGGGAGGTGTCGGTGGCCTGCTGGTCGAGCAGCCGCAGTGCGAGCAGGTTCGACGCATCCGGTCCGCCCGGCCGGTGCACGCCGACACCCGGGCGGCCGCTCCAACCGTCGAACACGGTGGGCAGCAGGCTGAGGCGGGGCGGGGCGTCGATGGACGACGGCGGGATCGCGGGCGTCAGGCCATCGGCGAGTGCGGTGAGGGAGGCGGCGGCGAGTTCGCCGACATCGGCTCCCCAGTGGAGGATGGTGGGCACCTCCGTGCCACGGGCGTCGACGATCAGGCTGACGCCCGCGGCACGAAGGTGATGGATCACGGTTGCATTACTCCTTGACGGGGATGGACTGCGCCTTCAGGGCGTCGATCGTCGCCGACTGGCCCTTGGTGAGGGCGTCGAGCAGGGTGCCGTTGCCGGACACCGCCGCCTTGAAGCCGTCGGACACGTCGTTGTACGTCTGCGTCATCGTCGGACCCCAGGCGAAGTCTTCGGACACCTCGGAGGAAGCCTCCGCGAAGACATCGTAGATCGGCTGGCCGCCGTAGAAGTCGACGCCCTCCTTGAGGACGGGGAGGTTCAGGCCTTCCTTCGTCGCCGGGTAGATGTTGGCGCTCTTGTTGAGCATGGTGAGCGCCTCATCGGAGGTGTTCAGCCACAGGGCGAACTTCGCAGCCTCGTAGGGGTGCTCGGAACCGGTGAAGACCGCGGTGGACGAGCCACCCCAGTTGCCGGCGGCGGAGTCGCCGGCCTTCCACTGCGGTGCCTTCGCGACGGCCCACTTGCCGGCGGTGTCGGGCGCACCGGAGGCGATGGAGTTCGCACCCCAGACCGCCGAGTTCCAGGTCCACGCGGCGCTGGAGTTGTAGGCGTTGTCCCACTCGGTCGTCCAGGTCGGCACGGTCGAGACGAGGTCCTCGTCGATCAGGTCCTGCCAGTAGTCGGCGACCTGCTTGGAGGCGGGGTCGGTCAGGTCGACGGTCCAGTCGCTGCCGTCGTTCTTGAACCAGCTGCCGCCGGCCTGCCAGACGAGACCCGCGAACTGGTTGATGTCACCCTGCGAGAAGTTGGTGATGTAGGCGCCGGTGGCACGCACCTGCTTGGCGGCCTCCTTGTACTCGGCCCACGTCGTCGGGATGGCGATCCCGTTCTGCTCGAAGAGGTCGGCACGGTAGAACATGGCCATCGGGCCGGAGTCCTGCGGCACCGCGTAGACCGAGTCGGACTCGCCGAGGGAGACCTGACCCCAGGTCCAGTCGACGAAGTCGTCCTTCGCGGCCATGACCTCGTCGCACGCACCGAGGTCCATGAGGCCGTTCTGCACGCGGAAGTTCGGGAGGGCGTCGTACTCGATCTGACCGAGGTCGGGCGCGTTGCCGGCCTTCAACTGGTTGAAGAAGTTCTGGTACGTGCCGCTGTTGCCGTTCGGGCCGGTCTGGACCTTGACCTGGATGTCGGGGTTCTCCTTGTTCCAGACGTCCACGACCTCCTCGATACCGGGGATCCAGGAGGTGAAGCTGAGGTCGACCTTGCCCTCCGCCGGGGCACAGGACGCAGCAGCACTGCCGCCGTCCGACCCGGTGGAGGAGCAGCCGCTCAGGACGACGGCCGACAGCACCGCTGCGGCGACCGCTGTTCTCTTGAGGTTCATTGCGAATCCGTTCTTCTGTGAATGGTGAGGGATGGTGTTGCTGGTGCGGGTGGTTCGGGAGGTGCTGATTGTCGGGCGGTCACTTCACGGCGCCGGCACCGAGGCCGGACCGCCAGAACCGCTGGAGCAGGAGGAAGGTGATGACGAGCGGGATGATCGACAGGAACGCGCCGACGAGCACGTACAGGCGCAGTTCGGGGATCTGGTTGACCTGCGAGTTCCACGAGTAGAGCCCGAGGGTGACGGGGAACAGGGCTTCGTCGCGCAGCATGATGAGCGGCAGGAAGAAGTTGTTCCAGATGGCGACGAACTGGAAGAGGAACACGGTGACGAGCGCCGGGAACATGAGTCGCACGGAGATGGTGAAGAAGGTCCGGACCTCCCCCGCACCGTCGAGCCGAGAGGCCTCGAGCAGTTCCTCCGGCACGCTCGACGCCGCGAAGATGCGGGTGAGGTAGACGCCGAAGGGGCTGACGAGTGACGGCAGGAACACGGCCCAGAAGGTGTTCGTGAGACCCACCTGGCTGAAGATCAGGAACAGCGGCAGGGCGAGCGCCGTGGCCGGCACGAGCACACCACCGAGCACGACGTTGAAGATCAGGTCGCGGCCCGGGAACCGGTACTTGGCGAGCGCGTAGCCGCACATCGCCGCGAACAGGGTGCCGAGGAGTGCGCCGAGCCCCGCGTACAGCACCGAGTTCAGCATCCACTTCAGGTAGACGCCGTCGCGGTAGGCGACGAGCTGTCCGACGTTCTCGAAGAGGTTGAAGTCGGCGAACCAGAGCGGCGCGGTGTTCGAGAACTGCGACGACGACTTGGTCGACGCGATGAACAGCCACCAGATGGGGATGAGGAAGTAGAGCGTGAAGACGAGCATCACGATGAGCGCGCCGGCACGCGACAGGCGGCTCTCCTGCGGGCCGCGGCCGGTGGACAGGATGGCGGTCATTTGCCTTCCTTTCGCTGCGTGAACTTCAGGAACCCGAACGAGAGGACGAAGGTCGCCAGCGCGAGCACGACCGAGAAGGCGGCTGCGAGGTTCACGTTCGGGATGGACGAGGTGGTGTAGACGGTGAGGTTCGGCGTGAAGGTGCTGCTCACGGCCGAGCTGAAGGACCGGAACACCTGCGGTTCGGCGAGGAGCTGGAGCGTGCCGATGATCGAGAAGATCGCGGTGAGGACGATCGCGGGCATCACCAGCGGGATCTTGATCGACCAGGCGATGCGGGCCTGGCCGGCGCCGTCGAGTCGCGCTGCCTCGTAGATCTCCGTCGGGATGGAGAGGAGCGAGGAGTAGATGATGAGCATGTTGTAGCCGACGAACACCCAGGTCACGACGTTCGCGATGGCCCAGAGCACGAGGTCGGCGGAGAGGAAGTTGACGTTCTGCGTGATCGCGGTGAACGGCGACAGGTTGGGCGAATAGAGGAAGCCCCACATGATGGCGGCGATGACGCCGGGGACCGCGTACGGCACGAAGAAGGCCAGGCGGAAGAACCGCTTGCCGCGGAGCAGCGGCGAGTCGAGCAGCAGGGCGAAGAGGAGAGCGAGGCCCAGCATCACGGGCACCTGGACGACACCGAACAGGAGCACCCGACCGACGGACTGCCAGAACGGTCCGTTCTGGAAGACCTGCACGTACTGGGCGAACCCGCCGAACACCTCACGGGCCTGGCCGAAGGTGCCGTCACGCTCGATCACGAGCAACGACTGGTAGACGGCGTAGCCGATCGGCACGAGGTAGAACAGGGCGAACAGGACGGCGAACGGGACGATGAAGAAGGCGATCGCCCGCTTGTGCTGCACCACCGCCTTCGGCAGTCGCGCTGCCGTCCGCCGGCGGGACGGACGTGGTGACGTAGCCTCCGCCGTCTCGATGTTGACGCTCATCGCGTGCGGTCCTCTCTGATGACGCGCACGGCGCCGGCTGGCACGCGTGCGATGGAGTCGACGGGTTCGCCGGTGACGAGCTCGTGCCCGGTCGCCGGCAGCTCGACGTCGTGCGTCGAGTGGTTGATGAGGAAGCGGTAGCTGCGGTCGTCGCCGACGCGGCGGATGACCTCGAGGCCCGGCAGCCGCTCGTCGCCCTGCGGCACGGCGCCCGCGCCTGCTGCGGCGTCGCGCAGGACGTCGTCGAGGGCGTCGGCGTCGAGGTTCGTCGCGAGGTACCAGGCGTCCCCGCCGCGCGCGAGGCGGTTACGGGTGATCGCCGGCCGGCCGATCGAGGGGCCGTCGGCGAAGGTGTCGAGGACCTCGGCGCCGCGGGCGCGGGTGCGCTCCGACCAGGCGGTCGCGGTCTTCCCGGAGGCGAGCGTGAGCGGCTGCCCCGGCAGGACGGGCGCGAACTCCTCCGTGTTGACGCCGAGCAGCTCGCGGAAGGCGCCCGGGTACCCGCCGGGGCGGACGCGGTCCTCTTCGTCGGCGATCCCGCTGAAGAAGGTGATCACCGCGTGACCGCCGGCCGTGACGAAATCGGAGACGACCGCGGCCTCGCTGTCCCGCACGAGGTAGAGGTTGGGGACGACGACGAGGCGGTACGCGGAGAGGTCCGCTCCGGGACGGACGACGTCGACCGTGTGGCCGAGTCGACGCAGCGAGGCGTGGGCGGCGTGCACCTGCGAGAGGTAGTCGACCGCGTGGGTCGGGCGGCTCTCGCCGTCGGCGGCCCACCAGTTCTCCCACGAGAACATGAGCGCGACGTCGGCCTGCACGCGCGTCCCGACGATCTCGTCGAGTCGATCGAGGGTGCCGCCGAGCGCGACGACCTCCCGCCAGACGTCCGAGTCGGTGCCGGCGTGGGGCAGCAGGGCGGAGTGGAACTTCTCGGAGCCCTGCAGGGAGGCCCGCCACTGGAAGAAGCAGACGGCTTCGGCTCCCTTGGCGACGTGCGTCAGCGAGTTGCGGGTCATCTCGCCTGGCGCCTTGGCGAGGTTCTGCGGCTGCCAGTTGACGGCACCGGTCGACTGCTCCATGAGCAACCAGGAGCCGCCGCCGGCCAGCCCGCGCGTGAGGTCGCTCGCGAAGGAGAGCTCCGCGGTCGGGTCGGCGAGCCGGTTGTCGAGGTAGTGGTCGTTCGCGACGACGTCCATCTCGGGGGCCCACTGCCAGTAGTCCATGTTCCGGATGTGCGCAGTGACCATGAAGTTGGTGGTGACCGGCACGGTGCTGTGGCGACGCAGGACCTCGAGCTCGGCCCGGTAGTAGTCGAGCAGTTCGTCGGAGGAGAAGCGGTGGAAGTCGACGACCTGGCTGGGGTTGCGGCTGGACAGGGTGAGACGCGGCGGCAGGATCTCCGCGAAGTCGCTGTACTGCTGGCTCCAGAACGAGGTGCCCCAGGCGGTGTTCAGGCGTTCGATCGTGCCGTAGCGGGCGCGGAGCCAGCCGCGGAACGCTTCGGCGGACTCGTCGTCGTAGCAGAGCGCGTTGTGGCAGCCGAGCTCATTGGAGACGTGCCAGAGCTCGACGGCCGGGTGGGCGCCGTACCGCTCGGCGACCCGCTCGACCAGTTCCAGGGCGTACCGGCGGAAGACCGCGGACGACGGGCACCAGGCCTGGCGGCCGCCGGGGAAGCGCGTCGTGCCGTCCTCGGTCTCGGGGAGGATCTCGGGGTGGCGGAAGGTGAGCCACGGGGGTGCTGAGGCGGTGCCGGTTCCGAGGTTGACCCGGATGCCCGCCGCGTGGAGCAGGTCGAGGATCTCGTCGAGGCCGGAGAACTCGAACTCGCCCGGGCGCGGCTCGAGGTGCGACCACCCGAAGATGTTGAGGGCGACGAGGTCGACGCCGGCTTCCTGCATGAGGGCGACGTCTTCGCGCCAGACGGACCGGTCCCACTGCTCGGGGTTGTAGTCGCAGCCGTAGGCGATGCCGTCGTGGCTGAACGTGGGGGTGGAGCTCATGGTGCCTTCCGCGATCTGTGAACGTGCACAGATCGAAGAGCGACAACTCCACGTTGAGAGTCTGTGAACGTACACAGAGTACGGTCGGATTTCAGAATCTGTCAACACGACGAGCGCCGTGGCGCGTTCGGCGCGGCGCTAGGGTGGAGCCGTGACCCCTCCGCCGACTCGACGCAAACGGGCCACCGTGCACGATGTCGCGGTCGAGGCCGGCGTCTCGCGCGGCACTGTCAGCCGGGTCGTCAACGGCGAGCGGTACGTCTCGGCCGAGGCCCGCGAGGCGATCGAGGCCGCGATCGAGAAGGTCGGGTACGTGCCCAACACGGCCGCCCGGAACCTCGTCATGCAGCGCACGCAGGCCGTCGGGTTCGTCGTGCACGAGCCCCACAGTCTCTTCGTCGACGATCCCAACATCGGCAACATCCTGCTCGGCGCGAACGAGGCCCTCTCGCAGGCGGACCACCAGCTCGTCTGCCTGGTCGTCGACTCGGAACGCGACACCGACCGCATCACCCGGTACCTCTCCGGCGGCTTCGTCGACGGGGTCATCATGGTCTCCGCGCGCGAGAACGACCCGATCACCCGGGTGATCGAACGCCTCGGGCTCCCGGCGACGTTCGTCGGCCACCCGCCCGACCTCCGCGAACTCCCGTTCGTCGGGATCGACAACCGTGCCGCGTCTGCCGACATCACCCGCGAGCTGATCGGTGCCGGCCGGGGGCGTATCGGCATGATCGCGGCGGCGCTCGACCGCGACTCCGGCTCAGACCGACTCGCCGGATTCCGTGACGCGCTCGGCGACCGGTTCGACGAGCGGCTCGTCGTCGAGGTCCCGTTCTACTCCCACCAGGACGGCTTCTCCGGCATGACCGAGCTCCTCGCACGAGTACCGGAGATCGACGGCCTCTTCGCGGCGTCCGACGCGGTCGCAGCAGGTGCCCTCGAGGCGTTGCGCGCCGCCGGTCGGCGGGTCCCTGAGGACGTGTCGGTCGTCGGCTTCGACGACTCGGCCTGGGCCCTGCGCTGCCACCCGCCGCTCACGACCGTCCATCAGCCGGCAGCGGCCGTCGGTCAACGCGCGGCCGAGGTGCTGCTCGCGCAGTTGCGGGGCGAGACCATCTCGCCCACCGGCTCGTTCGTCCCGACGTCGATCGTGCGTCGCGGGAGCGTCTGAACCCGTCAGCGGTAGCAGCCCTCATCGGAGATCAGCACCACGTACTCCCGGGCCCCCTCGGTGTACGCCTGCACACCGAGGGCGTCGTCGAAGCTCTGCAGGTCGATCGCCTCGGCCGACTCCGAGAGGTCGAAGCTGATCCAGGTCGGCTCGTCGGTACCACCGAGGTAGACCGGCCAGCCTTCGTCGGCGAAGAAGTCGGCGATCGTCTGCTCGCTCGACTCGCTCGTGCCCGGAGCGACCTCGAACGTCTTCATCGAGCGCGCGAAGGAGACCTCGCTGCCGTCCGAAGCAGCTGAAGAGCACGCCAACTCATCCCATTCGCCCTCTTCACTGATGATCGTGTTGAACGGGATGAGGGAGGAGGCCACGGTGAGCGTGGCGTTCGCCTGGGCACGAGCTTCTGCAGGCGAGGGCATCGACTCGTCGATGAACCCGTCCTCGAGGAGGTCTTCACCGGTGAACCCTCGAGCGTTCAGCTCGGCTTCGACGGCCGCCGCGAATGGAGCGGCGCCGGCGATCATCATCGCGAGCGGTGCCGCGTAGCCGACGAGCTGCAGCACGACCGCCGCGATGATCACGGTCACCAGGCCTCCACCGAGCGGAGGTCGATTCGTCGACGGCGGCGAGTGTTGGATCACGGAGTGCCCTTTCGTCCGGGCCCGGTTCACGCGGTTGCTCCCGGAGCAGGCAACCGCGTCGTGCTGCAGATGGCGACACGACGGATCGCGTACCATCCGGGCGACACTGCATGATCTCAGATCTCGCCGCGGCCGATCGACGACCCCGCGCCATCATGTCGAACGGACCGACCCACACGGATCCCCCAGCAGGGCACGCCTAACGTTGGTCTGATGATCGGCTCGGGAATCACACGGCGCCTCCGCGCCACGCTCGTTGCGGCCACCGTGGCTGCCGCGGCGATCGGTCTGTCGGGATGCTCACCCGAGCAGATCGAGCAGCGCTCCGACGACGCGTCGATCCAGGCGCAGCTCGACTACGTGCACGCGCACTGGAACGCCTACAACGACGCCGAGTACGGCGCGCTGCCGGACTCCGACTGCGTCAACTTCGCCAGTCAGTCACTCATCGCTCGTGGGTGGCAGATGGACGATGGCTGGTCGTTCGACACCGATGCCGACGGCGACCACGAGTATTCGGACGCGTGGGTGAGCTCGACACTGTTCGAGCGCTATCTCCGGGCCCACCCCGAACGGGCGACGGAACTCGCCGCCACCGACCTCAGCGCGTTGCAGCTCGGCGACATCGTCCAGTTCGATTGGGACGACTCCGGCGACGAGGATCACACCGGCATCGTGACGAGGATCGTCGGTGATGGTGCCGACCGGCAGGTGTACTTCGCCGGCCACACACTCGACAGCCACTACCGTTCTGTGACGAACGCGATCACCGAGACCTATCCGGGCGCGCGAGTCACCTACTGGCACCTCGCAGCGCCCGCGAGCTGAGCAGCCGCTCGCGCATCCCCTTCATTCGCCCATGCTTGGGCGAATGAGCACTCCGTCGCCCAAACATGGGCGAATGAACGCTGGTAGAGCGAGTCAGAGCAGCAGCGTTGGGCGCCGGACGGCGGCCCGCTTCGCCTCGTCGAAGGTGTCGACGTGCAGCCATTCGGGCGGGCTGGGCGCCACGATGAGGACGTCGTACCCGGTGCCCTGCGCCTCCACGTAGGCGAGTCGACATTCGGGCGATGACGGGTCGGCGTCGTTCGAGATCCGCCACTGGCGGGTCCCGATCGGGACGACATGATGACGCTCGGCCGAGTCCTCGACACGTGGGAACGGCGACTCGAGCGACACTGCTTGAGCATGCTTCGTAACCATGCCCTCAGGCTAGGCGGCCGAGTGGAAGGCGCCTGCAGGCTTGACTTCCCAGGTTCGCGGCGACGCGCCGATGGTGGGCCTGCACTCAGCGGCTCGGGCGGCGCACGGTCTCGAGGCCCAGCAGCACGAGGGCGAGCACGATCGGCCCGTAGACGAAGACGTCGGTGAGCGTCAGCGACTCCCCGAGGAGCAGCACCGCGACGAGCACCAGCAGCACCGGTTCCAGGTAGCTGAGCAGCCCGAAGACGCCGAACGACAGCAGGCGGCTCGCGACGAGGTAGAGCACGAGGGCGACGCCGCCGATCACGCCGAGCAGGAGGATCCCCCACCCCAGCTGCGGGTGCGCGGCCAGCACATCGAGCGACGACGGTTGCAGGGCGAGCACGACCGCGACGGGCACCAGGACGAGCAGCTCGAAGCAGAACGCGCCGATGGAGTCGAGCCCGGCCCGGCGACGGATCGCGAAGTACACCGGGTAGCCGAGCGCGACGGCGACGGTCGCCCACGAGAGTCCGCCGGCGACCACGATCGCCGCAGTGACCCCGACGGCCGCAGCGGCCACCGCGGCGATGCGCAGTGGGGCGAGGCGTTCCCGGTGCAGGACGACGCCGACCACGACCATCGCCAGCGGCATCAGCAGGTACCCGAGCGCGAGCTCGAGTCCGTGACCGGTCTGCGGTGCCCACCCGAACAACCACAGCTGCACCGACAGCAGGAGCCCGTCGAGCACGATCACCAGGACGAGGAGCGGGCGACGAGCGAGACGGAGCGCGATGTCGCGGACGTCCCGCCACCAGCCGAACGCACCCACGAGTGCGGCGAGCACCGGCACCGTGGCGATCACCCGCCAGGCGAGGATCTCGTTCGCCTCGAACGGTTCCAGCAGCGGCGGCAGGAAGAACAGCGCCGCGAACAGGAACGAGGCGACGACGGAGACGAGGACCCCGCGAGGCGTCGTCTCGCGGTGCTCAGGGGGAAGGGCGTCCGTCACGGGTCCTCACCCTATCGTCGGTCGTGTCCCGGGGATCCGGCTGCGGATCACTCGCGGTCGAGGTCCTCGTGCGCGCCATGGCCGGTGCCGCCCCGCGGTCGGTCGCGAGTCTGGATTCGCAGCTCATCGTCCGCGAGTCGACGGCGCCACCGCGACGGTCCTGAGCCGCCGGCATCACGCCAGGCGTTCGCGCCCACCCCAGCGGTGGAGTCGTCCGACGGCGAGACCCGCCACGAGCGCGCAGGCCGCCAGGAGCCCCCACATCACCGCGAGCGGTGCCGGTGGCGGCGTCTGCGAGAGGATCGCGTCGAGCGTGCCGACGATCCACGTCGAGGGGAGGACGCGGAAGATCCCAGCGGCCCACTCGGGGAGGACCGAGAGCGGGAAGAGCGCCCCGGACGTCACGAGGGCGAGCATCGGCAGCAGGTACGTCAGCTGCATCGCGACATCCGGGTTCGACAGCCGGGTGGCGAGCAGGTATCCGAGCCCGAGCAGCATGGCACCGCCGAACAGGACCGTGACCGCGACGGCCACGAGGTCGCCGAGCGGACGCTCCGGCGACGTCCAGGCCGCGAGGGCGACGATCACGACCGTCTGCCCCACGACCACGCCGAGGCGGATCGGCAGGTGCCCGAGCAGGTACGCGTCATGACGCGCCGGCGTCGTCGACAGGGCGCGCAGCAGGCTGGTACCGCGATGCCGGACGAGCGGGACCGTGGTGAGCATGAATGCGACCGCCATGAGCCCGGTCGTCGCCACCAGGGGCAGGCCGCGCTCGAGTACCCCGGCCGGGGCTCCACCGGCTCCCGCCACGATGACGTCGACGACCCAGAGCAACCCGATCAAGCCGAGGAAGCTGGCCACGAGGATGATGGCCGAGCTCGGGTCCCGGAGGAGGTCGCGCGCGTGGGCCGTGGTGAAGCTCCGAAGCTGCGACCGGAACGTCTGCATCGTGCTCGTGCTCACCGCTCGTGCGCCCGCTCGCCCTCGGCCGAGGATCGCGGGCGGTTCGCGAGGTCGATGAAGAGGTCCTCCAGCGAGCCGTGCGCGACGCGGAACCCCCGCGGCCGGAGGCCGGTGGAGAAGGTGAGTCTGCGGAGGACGGCGTCGGGATCGTCGGTCACGACCTCGACGAGGCTGAGCGCGCCCTTCGCCGTCACGGTGATCGCACCGGGGATGTCGTGGGATTGCAACTCGGCGACCGTGGTCGCATCGGGGATCTCGAACGTCACGGTCGCCGTGGAGGCGTGCTCCCGGACCAGTGTCTCCGGCTCCCCCATGGCGGCGATCGACCCGTCCACGAGCACCGCGATCCGGTCGCAGACCTGCGTGGCCTCGTCCATGTGATGCGTCGACAGCAGGATCGTGGTGCCACGTTCCTGCTGGCGCCGGATGATGGACCACAGGTTGCGGCGAGCCTGTGGGTCGAGTCCGGCGGAGGGTTCGTCGAGCACCACGATCTCGGGGTCGCCGATCAGGGCGATGGCGATGAGCAGGCGCCGCTCCTGCCCGCCGGAGAGGTGCTTCACCCGCCCCCGGCGGGCGTCGCCGAGCTCGAGTTCGTCCAGGACGTCCTCGGGCGGGCGGACGCGGGCGTGGAACGAGGCGAAGAGCTCGAGCGTCTCCGCGACGGTCAGCGTCGGGAACAGCGTGGCGGCCTGCGGCTGCACCGCCAGGCGCTCCGTCACGAAGCGGCGGTCGCTCGCGGGGTCGTGGTCGAGCACCCGGACGGTTCCGGCGCTGGGTCGCCGGAGTCCGACGATGGTCTCCAGCGTGGTGGTCTTCCCGGCACCGTTCGGCCCCAGGAGTCCGAACACCTCGC
The DNA here is from genome assembly GCF_001423185.1 of Plantibacter sp. Leaf314. NCBI lineage: Bacteria > Bacillati > Actinomycetota > Actinomycetes > Micrococcales > Microbacteriaceae > Plantibacter > Plantibacter sp. Leaf314. The sequence continues at coordinate 2,331,936 of NZ_LMOB01000001.1, forward strand.
CCTCCCGGACGCTCAGGGAGACGTCGCGCAGGACGGTCCGGTCTCCATAGTGCTTGCTGAGCCGATCGACGGTGATGACAGCTCTGGCGTGGTCGTTCATCGTCGTCCTCCAGACGGCGGGGCATCGTGTTCGCCCGGGAAGAAGATCTCCTCGATCGGGCGCGCGAGGAGGGCGGAGACACGGAACGCCAGGGGCAGCGACGGGTCGTAGCGGCCGGTCTCGAGGGCGTTCACGGTCTGCCGGGAGACCCCGAGGGCCTCAGCGAACTGGACCTGGGTCCATCCGCGTTCGGTGCGCAGTGCGCGGACGTCGTTCTTCATCGGTTCGCCCGGAACGAGAGGACGCCGATGCTGACGCCCCAGACCGCCATCCCGCCGATGAACACCCACCACTCGGGCTGATCCACGACGATCGCCGCGGTCGAGAGGAACACGATCACGAGGCTGATCAGCATCGCCGCGCCGAACCCGATCGCGAGGCTCAGGAGCAGGAGTCCGCGTTGCAGCTCGTCGACACGGCCGACGTGGCGGATCAGCGCGACCGCGATCCAGACCACGGGGACGAGTGGGACGAGCGCGACGACCACGCCTGCGGCGGAGCCCGGTTCGGTCCGGACGATCTCCGGCAGGAAGAGGAAGGTCACGAGGAAGCCGATGGCCCCGGCCGCGATCTCCCACAGGTACCGCAGGGACGCTCGTCGCTCCTGCGGGGTCGATCCCCGGTCGGTGTTCGCTCTCATGCTGTGACCTCGCTTCGTGTGTCGGATGTCTCGGATGTCTCTGATGTCTCTGTCGCGCCCGGCCGGCGTTCGGACTGATCCCACTCGAACCGCCGCACGGCGAGCGCCCCGGCGGCGACGGTGACGACGGCCATGAGCCCCCACAGCGCCGGCACGGGCAGGAAGGGTTCGGCCCCGGTCAGGGAGGCGCTGGTGGCGGCCACGAACCAGGTGGTCGGCAGGCAGTTCATGACGACCTGCACCGCAGCGGGCAGGATCGCCTGCGGCAGCAGCCCTCCGGACGCGAAGACGAGTCCGAGGGTCACCATCACCATCGTCTGCTGGGTCGCCTCGGCGTTCCGCGATCGGGCGGCGGACGCCAGCGCGACGGCGAACAACATCGTCGTCCCCAGGAGGAAGGACGTGCCGAGGGTCAGCAGGTCGAGCCCGTCGACGTACCGGCGCCACACCGCGACCCCGGCGGTCAGGAGCAGGACGCCGACCGCGACGAACGCGCGGAGCGGGAGCTGCGCGAGCAGGAAGGTCGAGCGCCGGAGCGGTGTCGTCCCGAGCAGACGGAGGAGTCCGCGCTCCCGCATCGCGACCAGAGGGACGGTCGTCCCGATGAACGCGACGCTCGCGACCCCGACGAGCACCACGATCCCGAGGTTCTCCTGCAGGGGGTCGAGCTCGACGTCGCCCTCGTCGTCCACCACGGTCACGGCGTCGGCACGAACGCCCGCATCGCGGAGGCCCAGCCAGATCGGATCCCAGGCGGCCTGGTCGGACGCGTCGAGGACGACCAGCGCCTGACCATCGACGACCGTCACGACGGTGTTCCGCTCGGGTGCGTCCTCGGCGACCACGCGGACGCCGGCCCGTTCGAGGGCGGACGCGATGCGGGGGTCCGCAGCATCCACCGAGGCGACCGGAGCGGGCCCGAGCACGACGAACGCCAGCCACATCGACACGTAGATCACGAGGATGATGCCCGTCATGAACCACATCGAGACCCCGGTCAGGGGATTCCTCAGCACGTCGCGGGCACTCATCGTGGCGAGCCGCCGGAAGGCTTCGCGGCCGTGACCCTCGCGTCCGCCGGTCGCGGGCCTCACCGGGGCACCTCGACGGCTGGGACCGGAGTGACAAGGAAACCTGACATGCGTCAAGTGTGCTTGTCATCCCCGGGAGTGTCAAGTCCCCTTGGCATCCATTGAGGCGGCACACTGAGACCATGTTGAACCGACTGGGCCTCCTCCGCATGTCCGGCCGCGACCCCGGTGAGGGCCACCGCGTCGCGAGTCCTCTGGAGTTGCTCTTCGACCTCGTCTTCGTCGTCGCCGTCTCGCAGGCCTCGCAGAACCTCCACCACGGCATCGTCGAGGGTCATGCCGCGGAGACGACCGTCTCCTACGCGATGATCTTCTTCGCCATCTGGTGGGCGTGGATGAACTTCACCTGGTTCGCCTCCGCGTTCGACACCGACGACTGGCTCTACCGGCTGACGACCATTGTGCAGATGGCGGGCGTCCTCGTGCTCGCGGCCGGCGTGCACTACGCCATGGTGGAGGGTGATTGGGCGATCATCACCGTCGGCTACGTCATCATGCGCCTCGCGATGGTGGCGCAATGGGTCCGGCTCGCGCTGTCCGACCCGGAGCAGCGGGCGGTCGCCCTCCGGTTCGCCATCGGCATCAGCCTGGTGCAGGTGCTCTGGGTGGCCCGCCTGGCCCTGCCGGTCGAGGGGCAGTTCTGGACCTTCTGGCCGGCCATGCTCCTCGAGGTGCTGGTGCCGGTGTGGGCCGAGCGGGTCCATCGCACGCCGTGGCATCCCCACCACGTCGCGGAACGGTACGGCCTCTTCACCCTGATCCTGCTCGGTGAGAGCCTGCTCGGTTCGGCGAACGCGATCATCGACGCCGCCAACACCGACCGGCGCATCGACGGTCTCGTGGGCCTCGCCGTCGCCGGGATCGTCCTCGCGGCCGGCATGTGGTGGATGTACTTCAGCCGCGAGCAGGCGGACCGGCTGACGTCAGCACGGCAGGGCTTCACCTTCGGGTACGCGCACTACTTCGTCTTCGCCGCCGCCGGAGCCGTCTCGGCCGGGATCGAGGTCGAGCTCGACCTCCTGACCGAAGCCGGCGAGCATCTCACTGCAGCCGACGCCTCGTTCGCGCTCACGGTGCCGGTCGCCGTGTTCATGGTCGCGGTGTGGTTCGTCCTCCTCCGCGGGCGGATCTCCATCGGCGCCTCCGCGCTGTTCCTCGTCGCTGCGGCGGTCGTCCTCGCGTCGGCAGTCCTCCCGGTCGTGACCGTGCTCGCAACGGCCACTGCGGTCGGCATCGCGGTCGTCGTCCTCGAGGTGCAACGCGTCCGCGAGCGACGGGAGCCCGCGCGCTGAGCGATCCCGGACACGACGAAGGCCCCCGATTCCTCGGGGGCCTTCGTATCACATCCACTGGTGGGAGGGTTCATGAAATCCGCGATCCCAGTCGGGAGTAGGGCTCGCAGAAGGGGGTTTTGGCGCTTTCCACGCTAAGCCCCGGGTCGTGTGCTCATGCTGCCATGAACGTCGCCTTCACGCAGGAACGTGTTGCTGCGCGCACAGTGTCCGGTAGAGCTCGCATCTGTCGAGGAGCTCGTCGTGCGCACCGACGTCCACGATGCGTCCGTGCTCCATCACGATGATCTTGTCGAAGTCGCGTACCTCCGCCAGACGGTGGGAGGCCATAACGATGGTCTTCGCCTGCGCACGCTCCCGCAGCAGCGACGACAGTCCCTCGGCGGAGATGGCGTCAAGGCTCGATGTCGGTTCGTCAAGGAGCAGCATCTCTCGGTCAGAGAGCAACGCTCGGGCAACACCCAGCCGCTGCCGCTCACCTCCTGAGAGGTTGCTACCTGACACTGCGACAGGTCGGTCGAGGACGTCCCCGCCTATGCTGGCGAACAGCCCCACGTCCGCCAACGTCTGCAAGAGCGCACTGTCCGGAAGGCCGCGGTGCTCGATGTCGAGATTGTCTCGAACGGTTCCTCCCACCGGCGGCGAGTTCTGCGGCACCCACGCCATACGAGCTCGGTAATCGCCGAGCGGGCCGTCGTGAGCCGGCACTCCACGCATCCGTATGGTGCCACTGCTGGGTTCGTAGAACCTCTCGAGAAGAGCGAACACGGTGGACTTCCCAGACCCGGACGGGCCCACGAGAGCGACGTGCTCACCGTCACGGATCGTGATATCGAGCGGCCCGATGCGAGTCGCCGACGCGGCCGACGCTTGCGGATACTCGAAAGTAACGCTCTCGAGTTCGACGAGCACCTCACCCGCGCACCCCAAGTCGGTATGAGTGCCATCCGACAGGAGATCGCTCTCTTGCGGCGCGGAGACAATTTCATCGACGCGGTCTATCGCCGCAAGTCCCGTCTGAATGCTCACGAACGTCGAACCGACCTGAGAGACCGGTCCGACCATCATCATGAGGTACATCATGAACGCGATCAGCCCTCCGAGTGACAGGCTGCCCTCAGCGACTCGGACGCCACCGAGAGCAAGCGTGACGATGAGGAGTGCTTGGGTGGCGAGGGTCATGACTGGTTGCATGTATGCACCCAACCGCGCCACCTTGATTGCGTTCGTCCTGACGTCACTAGCGTCGGCTGCGATGAGGGCAAGCTGCTGTCGGCCCACTCCGTAGGCTCGGATCAGCGGCAGCGCAGTCAGCGTGCGTTCGAAGCTGCCTGCGAGCGTCGCGGTCGCCGCCTGAGTTCTCCCGGACGCTGAGCGCACCAGTCGCCCCATGACGGTGGACAGCACCGTAGCAACAACGGTGATCACCAACGACAGAGCGAACAGAATCGGGTCGATGGTGGCCATGAGGACGGCCGCGACCGCGAAGGTGACGACCGCAGCAAGGAGTTTGAATACACCCGTCGTCAGAACGGATGATGAGGCGGCGGTGTCGGAGATCATTCGAGAGAGGAACTCACCCTGTGGCACCCGTTGCACGCGACTCATTGGCAACGACACGATGCGTGCCGACACGCGTGTCCGCAGTTCGAGGATGAGGTCGTGTGCGGTGCGAGCAAGAGCATACGACTCCACCCCGGCGAGTAACGCCTGAGCGACAACCACCGTAGTCAGGATCAGCACCGCAGGAAGCGGCACTGACCCGGAAGTCAAGGCATCGAACAGCTGTTGCAGCAGCAACGGTTGGGCAAGCCCCAGCCCCGCCCCCACGAGGGACAGCGCCACCAGTCCTCCGAGTCGCCAACGATGGCGTCGGATGAAGTCTCGGAGGGTGTTGCTTCGGATCATCGCTGGGTGTTCCTGGTCGCGACCACTGCGGCGATGAAAACTGTGGCGGTGAAAAGGAGACCCATACCCACAAACGTGAGAGCGATGTCGCCCCATGGAATGGCGCCGACAGCGGTGGCCATCTTCGTCGGGTCTTGCGCGAGATATCGCCATGCAATGAAGGCGAACGCGCCGGCAAGCAGCACACCGCTGGACACGATGAGAACGAGGGCTTCTGAGAACAGTGTGCCTATCGTCCGAGCGCGGGATATCCCGAGCAGGCTCAGGAGTCGGAACTCGCCCCGGCGATTCATGACGGACGCGGTGAGGCCTTGGATCATGGCGACGATGGCGAGACCATAGATGGTGCCGAACAAGGCGATGTTTCCGGTGGCGGCGTTGCTCTGGCGAAGCTCGACACGCGTCTGGATGAACTCGTCTTTCGTCATCGTCGGGGCGAGGTCGTCGACGCGCGCGGTGATGTCGGAGACGGCGGCGGAGTCCGCACTCACGAACACACGGATGTCCCACACCTCCGGGTCCAGGGTCTGCAGCATCTCCCAGTCGACGAGGAGTCCGGTGTAGATCCGGGAGGTGATGACGGCGGCGACGGTGAGGGTGGCCGTGGTTCCGCTCGGTGCCTCGACCGTGACGGTGTCTCCGACCGTGTCGCTCTCCCGTGTGGAGACGACGGCCGCGCCACCGGCGCTGTCGAAGTCGCCTGTTGTCACGTCCGTCTCGAAGACGTCCTGGTAAGCGTCGAGGTCTACGAAGTTGAAAACGGTGAGGAACGTGCCGTCCGCGCGCCCCTGCTCGATGAGCCGGGTAGTTGCTGCGGAACGTACCACCGCGTTCACGCCCTGCATATTCCCGATGTCGCCGGTGACGGTGTCGGCATCCTTGACGGATGACGGCTCGACGATGAGGTCGGCATCCAGCTTGGAGTGATAGTCATCCTGCATGGTCGCCTGATCAGGCCCTGCACCGATGGCGAACCCGCCCATGACGCCCATCAGGATGAGCAGCGGGAGGACGTTGGATGCGAACCGTTGCGAGTCGCGGGAGGCGCGCTGCGCGACGAGGACACCCGAGCCGCCGATCAGGGGCCTGAGGAGCCAGCCCAACGCTCGCGCGACCACCGGAACGAGTACTGGTGCAAGTGCGCCGAGGGGGAAGATGATCAGCAGCGGGACGATGATTGAGGCGACAGGGTTCTCACTCCCGGTATCCGGCATGAAAATGAGGAATGCGGCGAGCCCGACGACGGACGCGGCTGCGATGACGATACGAATCGCGCTCATCTTCTTGCCCTGTGTGCCCGTCGCAGACGCCTCGAGAGCGGCGAGAACATCGTTGGTCTGCTTGGAGCGAAGGCTCAACCACGCGGCGACCATAGAGCAGAGGATCATCCCTCCCGCGACCAGGCCCAGAGTGAGGACCGGGAAACCGAAATCCACCCGCAGGGTCTTCCCGAACACGCCCACGGCCTGGAGCAGGAGATAGAAGGGGTGGGCGAGCAGCCCACCGATGAGGACACTCGGGATCACGACCAACGTGGCGAAGACGAACGCCTCACCGGTGACCAACACGCGAACGCGCAACACACTCGCTCCTGCGAGACGAAGCTGGCCGAGTTCTCTGCGCCGCAAGGCGAGCATGTTCCGGAAGCCCAAGTAGACCAGCACGAGTGCGATCACCACCGTGGTGAAGCACATGACCTGCAGGATGCCCTGCGATGCGCTGACAGCGGCCCGAACGACGCGGGCATCGAACTCCGACATCGAATCGATCCGGACCGCCTGCCCGCTTGCAAGGCCGGTGAACAAGACCATCTCCGCAGTCGCGACGACCGTGGCGATACTGAGAAGGATGGCGACTCCGACATACGCCGCTCGATGGCGACGCACGAACGCCAGAGACACGGGCAGCTGCTGAGCCATAGTCATCGCGCGGCGCTCTCCAGCCCCGTCATGCGAGAGCTGACGGCCTCCGCTGTCGGGGCGTCCATCGTGTCCACGAGTCGCCCGTCGACAAGGAACAGGACCCGGTCGGCGTATGCAGCGATCTGGGGATCATGAGTGACCATGACAACAGCAGTGCCGACGTCCCGGAACCGACGAAGCTGGTCCATCACCAGGAAACCGCTCTTGCGGTCCAGCGCTCCCGTCGGTTCATCGGCGAAGATCACGCGCCTGGTCTGAGCGAGGGCGCGTGCGATGGCCACGCGTTGCTGCTGCCCACCGGAAAGCTCTGCCGGGTACGACTTGACCTTCTCCGAGAGCCCAACGTTGGCCAGGGCATTCACGGCCTGCTCACGCGGTATCGCCGGTCCCCCAAAGAGGGAGGGCAGTGTGACGTTCTGCAACGCTGTCAGAGCATCGATGAGATTGAAGCTCTGAAAAATGAAACCGAACTCGTCACGTCGGAGAAGATCGAGCTGACGTTGCTTCGCGGTGGTCAATTCCGTGGCGTCGAAGGCGACGGATCCCGCTGACGCGCGGATGAGACCGGCGAGGCAGTAGAGGAGGGTGGACTTCCCGGAGCCAGACGGGCCCATGATGGCGGTGAACGAACCAGGCTCGAATGCGCAGCTGACACCGTCAAGCGCGAGCGTCTCCACCCGCCCGTTCGAGAACGTGTGCCCGAGTCCGGCTGCTGTGAGCATGTGCTGCCCTTTCGTAGAAGAAGGGTGGGACGCGCGTCGCCGCGCGCCCCACACGTCCGTGTATCAGTTCGGTCCGCAGGAGATGCTGATACCGCTGTTGTCGCCGTCACACCACATGCTGATGCCGGATCCGAAGACACCGACCTCAGGCCCGGACTCGTTCGACAGGCCCTGCAAAGAAAGCAATGCGCTCATTGTGTTCACCTCCTTCCATGTCATCGTCAAGTGGTCTGGGAAGAGTCACCGGGAACCAGTCGTCCGGGTTCTCTTCGAATAAGGCGAGGAGCGCGCCGACGTAGCCGGCAGCTCCCGTGGAGTAGTCCGCGGAGAGGTGGTATCCGTTGTCTCCGAGCATCACCAGCGCGTCAGGGTCGCTCCCACGGAAGAGGAAGTTCTCGGCGGTGAAGGACATCAACCGGACCCGTTCGCTGCCCCCATAAGAGAGCGGAGCGGACAGGAGCGCGCAGGCGATGCCAGCAGTCCCCCGAAACAGGCCGCCGTTCATGCTGATGATGCCGTCGACCGTCTGAGCGAGTCGTGCGATCTCGTCCCGGTAGTGGGTCGGCGCGCACTGTGCGAGAGCGAACGCGATCCCCGCGGCACCCTCCGACAGGTAGCCGTAGGAGACACGCGAGTAGTCCACTCGAAGGGTCCCGTTGTCCGCTTCGGTGAGCTGCTGCAGCTCGCGCTGGAAGCAGAGGTGCATCAGGTGATCCCAGGAGGCGTCCCCGGTGACTTCCGCGAGCTGGCGGCAGACCATTCCGACACCCGACCACCCGTCGAACAACCCGATGGTGTTACCGGTTTCCGAGTGAGGGCTACGGAGGTCCCCTCCGCCTGTGACACGGGCGGCGAGCAACGAGGCGTATCGGTCGCGCATGTCGCGAGCGGAGTCCGTGTCCGCGAAGGCAGCATCGCACAGAGCGAGGATCGTGCCTGCCAAGCCACTCCGCACGGATAAGTCAAGTCCGGGGTCGGCGCTTACCTCTCCAGCCGCGAGGATCACTTCGGCACTTGCAGTGTCGCCGAGCTGGGCGAGTGCGGCCGCGATGCCCACGGTTCCGCGGAGGAGACCGTGAAACGGAATGTCGTCCACTTCTCGAAGGCGCGCGCTCAACCATCTGCGGTCCTGCGTGACGTCGCGGCCGGCTCTTGCGAGCATGAGGATCACGCCTGCGGCTCCCGTCTCGATGTTCAGCAAGGCGCTGGCTCCGTCTGCGAACTGTGTCGCGTCCCCGGGGAATCGGCGGGGTCCGTCACGTCGGGTTCCTTCGATGCCGTTACACACCTGCTCCAAGACTTGTCTACCTGGAGTGAGAGCAAGGCCTGTGGCGTGGCGGTACGGGTGCGACGTTGCCATCGCGTCCAGGGGCACAGCGTCGACCAAGGTGTTGACGACGTCCGCGACGTCTTCCGGGAATTGCTCCGCAACCTTCTGTGCCCGGTAGGTCAGCACGGACGGGTCGAACGCCCCGGCCAGCGACGGCCAGAACAAGTGCAGGACAACGGCAGCGAGCGCGTACCTGTCGCGGTCACGGTTCGAAGTCTGCGCGTGGGGTATGAAGCCCGGGGTGCCGATACTGCCGACCGCCGAGGCATCCATCTCACGGGCGGCTTCGAGGTCGATGAGTCGGACACGGTCGCCGTCGACCAGGATGTTCTTCGGCTGCAGGTCGAGAATGCTCCAGCCTGCATCATGAATCTGATCGACCGCGGTGATCACCTGCCGGGCGAGTGGCAGAGCTCGTGCAGCGTAGTCGGCGAGGACAGTCTCCTCCGTGCTGAACGGATAGTTGCTGGCTGCCCAGGACTGGAGCGTGAGCCCGGGAATGTACTCCTCGACGAGAAACTCATGGTCGCCGATAACCCGGTACTCGATGGCATTGACGACGGCACCCACGCTGGCGAGATGCTTCAGAGCCCGGTGTTCACTCCGCAGCCGCAAGGTCGCGTCGGCGGAGTCCGAGCTGTACGCCGACCATCGCCGCGCCTCCTTCAAGACCACCTGACTCGATCCGGCGTCAGCAAGGTACACACCGCCGGCATTGCTGAAATGCAAGCTGGAGCGCACGACGTACGGATGCAGAAGTTCTTCCAGCACCCCCGGCGTCGGACTGAGTCGCTCTTCGACAAGTTCACGGATCAGGGCCGGGGGATCAACGAAGCTCGGCAGCGTGAAGACGGCGGCGCGACTGTCGTGAACTTTCTCTCCGTCTGGGCTCTGAATGGCGTAGCCCGCCGAACCGTCCGCATGCTCGAAGCGGTCCAGGAAGAAGGCGCCGTAACGGAAGTAGACGGGACTCTCGCCGAACTTCACATCCGACAGAATGTATGGGCCGTCGAATCCGCGAAGAGCCTCATCGAACAGTGGCAGGAGTTCGCAAAATTCTTCATCGGTGCGGGGGAAGACAGTGATGAACTTGCCTGCCGACCCACGGTTGGCGTACTTCATGCTGGTTCGGCGCAGTTCGGTCTCGTCAGAGAGGTACTTGAAGGGGACACCACGCTCGACGCAGATGTCGCCGACGATGCGGAGCGCGTCTCGCGCCTGCTCCGGGCGAGTGCTGACGTGTACCTTCCACCCCTGGCGCGGGAGAACGCCACCATCGTCCGGGTGAAGCGTCGCCCATGGGCCGAACTTCGAGAGCGACCAGGTGGGGGGCGCGGGGTGTGAGAAGTGGCGACCCGATGCAGCGGTGGTCGACTGTTCGTAGTACGCCTCGCCGGGCGTGCAGTGCTGCAACCGCAGCATGGAGTGATTGCGGTACATCAGGCCTCACGTGGCTGACTGGTCCGGGCGACCCGCACCGGCTTTGTCGCTGAGGCCCCGAGCGCTGACGATGCCTGACATCGGCTGTCTGTCATGGCATCTCCTTCCGCTGCGTTCCTGGCTGACTCCTCCTGGTGGGTGGCGCCTGACGTCCATCGAACCTCAGCCCTGGGCACCCGCACGATGAGTCCTGCCCTACTCTTCGAGGTAGGGCTGGCTATACCTTTCGGTGCCGCTGGCGATGCCCGGCGTGGGGGATCCCTAGGCTGGACCCATGACGACGGCGGGTCACGTGTGGAAGGCGATGAGGTTGCCCCCGTGGCGCTTCGTTCTCAGCCGCTGGCCGTGGCGGGCACTCATCTACCTGATGCTGAGTGTGCTCGTTGGAGCAGCTCTCGTCCCGCTTGTGATTCTAACATTCCTACTGTTGCCATTCTGGGGTCTCGTCCTCGGATCCATGGAGCGCCGACGCACACGCCTCCTCGGGTTCCCCGTGCAGATGAGCGAACACGCCGCGGTCGATACCAGCGAGCGTCACCACTGGATCAACATCCGCCTCACAGAACGTGCGACGTGGCGCGAGGCACTGGCGCTCATCTGGGACCTTGTCTGCGCTCTCCTCGCACTCATCGTGCTGTTTTTCGAGACCATCACACTTCTGGCGCTCGGCATGGTCGCTGCCGCCGGTATCACCGGACCCACACCGACCCAGTTCTTCGGAGACGCCGAAGGGGTTATGACCCCCACAAACTGGTGGCCAGTCGCGCTCATCACCCTCGTCGTGCTGATCCTGTTCGGCTACATCAACGCGTGTCTCGCAACTGGCCAAGCATGTGTGTTGCGACTCCTGTGCGGGCCGAAAGCACGCGGCGTCGACGCGAACATCCAGCGTCTCATCAACTCGCGCCGTGCCCTCGCCGAGTCGTCAGACGCGGAGCGCCGTCGCATCGAACGGGACCTGCACGACGGCGTACAGCAAGAACTCATCGCACTCGGCGCACGACTGGGGATGATCGGCCTCGAAGTGGACGAGCTCGCCGCGAGAGGCACTGACACCACTCAGCTATTGCGAGCGGTCGACGAAGCCCAGGTTCAGGCGGAGCATGCGATGACGACCCTCCGTGACACGGCCCGCGGGATCCACCCTTCAGTACTCACCGACTACGGACTCCGCGCGGCCCTCGAGGAGCTCGCTGAGCGCAGCGACATTCGAGTGACCGTCGAAGGGAACCCCAGCGTTCACCTCCCCGCCGCACACGAGACCACCGTCTACTATCTGGTCGCAGAGGCCCTCACGAACATCGCCAAGCACGCATCCGCCTCCTCCGCCGTGGTCGCCACCGGCACCGATGGCAAGACGTTCATCGTCACCGTGACCGACAACGGAACAGGCGGTGCCGACAAACGGAACGGAACCGGACTACGAGGACTCACCGAACGTGCAGAGGCTCTCAACGGTCATCTGAAAGTCACAAGCCCCGCCGGCGGACCCACCGTCCTGCGAATGGACCTCCCCCTACCCGAAGAAGGGAACGCCTTGCATGCGAATACTGATCGCTGAGGACTCAGCGCTACTGCGTGAAGCACTCATCGCTCTGCTCGAGCGGCTGGGCCACACGGTGGTGGGCGCCGCCGAGACGGCACCCCAGCTGGAGGAAGCGTACGCGCGACTGGACAGTGCTCCCGACATCATCATCACCGACGTCCGCATGCCACCCGCGAACAAGGACGACGGCCTGCAGGCCGCCCTTCGCATCCGGGAGCAGCACCCGCACCAGCCGATCCTCGTCCTTTCGCAGTACCTCGCGGACACGAACGCCCGCCGTCTCCTCACACTGCCCGAAGGTGCCGTCGGGTATCTGCTCAAGGACCGCATTAACCGGGTGCGTGACTTCGCCGGCGCACTGCAGAACATCGCCAGCGGGGGGACGACTATCGACCCTCATGTGGTCCAGCACCTCCTCAGCAGCGCACACCCCGGCCCGTTGGATACGCTCACGCCCCGGGAGACCGAAGTCCTCATTCTCATGGCGGACGGCCAATCAAACGCCGCCATCGCCGAGAAGCTCGTGCTCAGCGACCCCGCTGTCGGGAAGCACGTCGGACGCATCTTCCAGAAGCTCGGCCTGAGCCCCGTAGATGAGAACCGGCGTGTGAAAGCAGTGCTCACGTACCTGCAAGCATCACGTACCCCCTGATCTCCCCGACAGCACCGCAGAAAAGCACGATGTTCCTGGAAAGACTCACGCTCCAGAACTTTCAGAGCTTTGGCCCCGACCCGGAGTCCATCCGCTTGCGGTCGGCTGTGGCGTGCCGCGCAATGGTCCGATGCGTTCGGTGAGCATCTCACGAAAGCAGCCGACGAGCTCTCGGAGAAGTTCAAGAAGGAGAAGGTCGTCCGCTCAGTCACTCACGTCATCACCGAACGTTGGCGCGAACTCCACCACATGAGGAGGGAAACCACCCCCACCTTCGAGCCGATCACTCGGGAGTTGCGGGTCCCGGTATCAATCACGGAACTGTTGTTCGAGCCGTCGCCGACTGTGCGGACGCGTCCTGCAGCAGAACTCAGTCACGAACCACGCTGAGGCCCGAAAATGAAGCGGCGGTTGCCTCGGTTTTCACCGAGGCAACCGCCGAACTCGCATTTCATGAACTGATTCGGGTTTTTACGTGAACCCACCCTGGTGCGCGAGGCGGGACTTGAACCCGCACGCCCTTTCGAGCACTGGCACCTGAAGCCAGCGCGTCTGCCAATTCCGCCACTCGCGCGAGACACCAGACGTCACCGCTCTCGCGGCAACTTATCGAGGATAGCACGCGGAACCCACGACGGAGAACACCGGAGATCCGCGCCAGAGCGGCACGAAACCGCCACGATGCTCCTCCACGGGGCCCGATCCCGGCCTGCCGAGCGGGTGAACACCTGGCGTCGGCACCGGCGTCGATTGGCCTCCTGTACAGCCAAACCGTCTAACATTGCCAGGACACCGACACGAATCGAGAGACCGTGGGCATTCTGGACAACTTCGAGAAGGGACTCGAACGCGCCGTCAACGGCGCCTTCGCGAAGACCTTCAAGTCCGGACTCCAGCCGGTCGAGATCACGAGCGCCCTCCGACGCGAGCTCGACACCAAGGCCGCCGTCGTCTCCCGCGACCGCATCCTCGTGCCCAACAAGTTCACCGTCCGCATGTCCCCCACCGACTTCGAGCGCATGGACGCCATCGGGCCCTCGCTCATCGACGAGCTCGGTTCGCTCGTCCAGAAGCACGCCAAGAGCCAGGGCTACTCCTTCCCCGGTGCCGTGACCATCCGGCTGTCCGGCGACCGCTCCCTGCCCGACGGCCTCGTCCAGATCGACAGCGTCAACCTCAAGGGCTCCGTCACCTGGGCGCCCGTCCTCGACATCGGCGGCAAGCGCTACCCGATCACGCAGGCCCGCACCGTCATCGGCCGCGGCACCGAGGCCGACATCACCATCCCCGACACGGGCACGTCGCGGAAGCACGTCGAGATCCTCTGGGACGGCAACGCCGGACAGGCGCGCGACCTCGGCTCCACGAACGGCTCGAAGCTCAACGGCCAACCCTTCCGTCAGGCGGCACTCTCCCCCGACGCCGTCATCGAGATCGGCCGCACCCGGATCGTGTTCCGGGTCGTGGCCCAGGCCGCCGGATCGGACCGACGGATGAGCGACGCGACCCGGCGTCACGACGTGTCGTCCTTCAGCGACTCGTGGGGAGACGGCGCGTGAGCGAACTGACCCTGCTGGTCCTCCGCATCGGCTTCCTGCTCCTGCTCTGGACGTTCGTCTTCGGCATCGTCTACGCCCTCCGCACCGACCTCTTCGGTCCGCGCACCCGGAAGCCGCAACCGCAGTCGTCCAACGGCGCGCCGGCCACGCCACCGCAACCGATGCGGGCGGCGACCGCGCCGGCTCCCAGCCGACCGGCGCCGAGCGGCTCGAGCGGTACGCCCGCGCGTGCGACGGTCGACAACACGTCCCGCCTCGTCATCGTCTCCGGTCCGAAGCAGGGCACGGAACTCCCCCTCGGACGCGAGCCGATCACCATCGGCCGCTCGGCCGATTCGGGACTCATCATCCGCGACGACTACACCTCGACCCATCACGCACGCCTCATGCTCTGGAACGACGAGTGGATGGTCCAGGACCTGGATTCCACCAACGGCACCTTCCTCGCCGGCAAGCGCGTGAGCGTCCCGACGCAGATCCCGCTCGACACCCCCGTCAAGGTCGGCCAGACCAGTTTCGAGCTGCGGCGGTAACCCGGTGACGACCAGCGGCGCCGGCGCGGCGCTCTCCCATGTGGGTAAAGTGCGCTCAAACAACCAGGACTCCGGGTATTCCGGGCGTCACCTGTTCGTCGTCGCCGACGGCATGGGTGGCCACGCCGGAGGCGACGTCGCCTCCGCGATGGCACTGAACCGCATCATCGAGGCCGACGAGCCGTATCCCTCGTCGGAGGCGGCCGAGGCGACGCTGCAGGCGGCCATCCTCGCTGCGAACTCCATCCTCGGCGAGACGGTCTCGAAGCACCGGGAACTCACGGGCATGGGCACCACGGTGTCCGCCCTCGCGGTCATCGGCAACGAGGTCGCCATCGCCCACATCGGCGACTCCCGCATCTACCTGTTCCGCGAGGGCGAGCTCAGCCAGATCACGGTCGACCACACCTTCGTCCAGCGACTCGTCGACTCCGGCCGGATCACGGCGGAGGAGGCGATGGTGCACCCGCGTCGATCGGTGCTCATGCGCGTCCTCGGTGACGTCGACGCCTCGCCCGAGATCGACACGATGACGCTCGGCACGCAGCCAGGCGACCGCTGGATCCTCTGCTCCGACGGCCTCTCCGGCGTCGTCGACGAGCCGCACATCGCCGCGACGCTCACGGAGGAGTTGTCGGCGCAGCGGACCGCCGAGAAGCTCGTCCGACAGAGCCTCGACCGCGGCGCACCCGACAACGTGACGGTCGTCGTCGTCGACATCGTCGACCAGCCGGTCGGCGACGCCGATCCCGTCGTCGTCGGTTCCGCCTCGAAGCCCGTCGCCTTCGCCCTCACCCCCTCGGTGAAGAAGCCCTCGCTCATCCCGAACAGCTGGCTGCATCCCGGGCGGGTCACCTCGCTCGGCAACTCCCACTTCGAGCCGGCGTCGGAGGACTACCTCGACGAGCTCATCGAGGAGGACGAGCGCCGTGCGCGGCGCCGCCGCATCACCTGGCTCGTCGGCCTCATCGTCGTCATCGTCGCGATCGTCGGCGGCGTCGTGCTCGGCTACGCCTGGACCCAGACGCGCTACTTCGTCGGTGGCGACACCGACACGGTCGTCATCTACCAGGGCATCCAGCAGGACGTCGGGCCCATCCAGCTGTCGAGCGTCAAGGAGGACACGGGCATCCCCCTCGGTTCGCTCTCCGACTTCGACCGCCAGGCGGTCGACCAGACCATCAGCGCGTCCTCGTTCTCCGAGGCCCTCGACATCGTGAAACGTCTGCGGGTGACCGATGACCAGTGACGTCGCAGCCCCGATCCAGGCCGACACCGGCGTCATCAAGACGATGCGTCGGCTCCGGCTCCCGAAGAAGCTCCGCAACCTCGAGCTGGCCCTGCTCATCTTCGCGTTCGCGATCAACGCGGTCGCCGTCATGCTCGTGCAGCTCGGCGCGCTCGGTCATCTCGACTTCGCCCTGATCACCTTCGGCTCGGGGCTGTCGCTCCTCGTCCTCGCGTTCCACATCGTGCTCCGCTACACGGCGGCGGAGGCCGACCCGTTCCTCCTACCGATCGCCACGGTGCTCGGCGGGATCGGCATCGCGGAGATCTACCGGATCGACATCGCCCTCGGCGACTCCGGCTGGGAGAGCGCCGCCGTCCGCCAGATGGTGTGGAGTGCGATCGCCATCGGCGGGGCCATCGCGGTCGTCCTCATCATCCGGAACCACCGCATCCTCTTCAAGTACACCTACGTCGCCGGTCTCTTCGCGTTCGTGCTCCTCCTGCTGCCCCTGCTCCCGGGCATCGGCCGGGAGGTCAACGGTGCACGCGTCTGGATCGGTATCGGTGACGCGGTCACCTTCCAGCCCGGTGAGATCGCGAAGATCGCCCTCGCCGTCTTCTTCGCCGGCTACCTCGTCCGCACCCGCGACAGCCTGTCGATGGTGGGCAAGAAGTTCCTCGGTGTCCAGTTCCCCCGGCTGCGCGACCTCGGCCCGATCCTCGTGGTGTGGGCGATGGCGATGGGCGTGATCGTCTTCCAGCGCGACCTCGGAACGGGTCTGCTCTACTTCGGCATGTTCCTCGTCATGCTCTACGTCGCCACGAGCCGCGCCAGCTGGATCATCATCGGCCTCACCATGTTCTTCGCCGGCGCGTTCATCGCCGGCCAGACGCTGTCCTACGTCGCCGGTCGCTTCCACAACTGGTGGGACGCCTTCAACCCCGAGGTCTTCGACCGCGACGGCGGCAGCTACCAGCTCGTCCAGGGGATCTTCGGCCTCGCCCACGGCGGGCTGCTCGGTACCGGTCTCGGCCAGGGCATGCCGGAGATCACGCCGGTCCCGCAGAGCGACTACATCATCGCCAGCCTCGGTGAGGAGCTCGGTCTCGCCGGTCTGTTCGCCATCTTCGCGCTCTACCTGCTGCTCGTCTCCCGCGGATTCCGGGTCGGCTACGCGGGCACCGACGACTTCGGCAAGCTGCTCTCGATCGGCCTGGCGTTCACGGTCGCCCTGCAGGTCTTCGTCGTCGTCGGCGGCGTGACGCGCATCATCCCGCTCACCGGTCTCACCACGCCGTTCCTGGCCGCCGGTGGATCGTCCCTCGTCGCGAACTGGATCATCATCGCCGTGCTGCTGCGCATCTCCGACACGGTCCGAACCCAACCCAAGGCGGTGGTCTCATGAATCGTGAACTCAAGCGGGTGAGCATCGTCGTCCTGGCGATGTTCCTGGCCCTGTTCGGGTCGACGACCATCATCCAGATGTTCCAGGCCGACACCCTCAACGCGGACGGCCGCAACACGCGCACGCTGTACGACAGCTATCGCACGGAACGCGGTCCCATCCTCCTGACGGACGGCACCGCGATCGCCTCGTCGGTCGCGAGCGACGACGAGTACAAGTACCAGCGGGT
Source organism: Plantibacter sp. Leaf314 (assembly GCF_001423185.1). Classification (NCBI taxonomy): domain Bacteria; kingdom Bacillati; phylum Actinomycetota; class Actinomycetes; order Micrococcales; family Microbacteriaceae; genus Plantibacter; species Plantibacter sp. Leaf314. The sequence continues at coordinate 2,349,536 of NZ_LMOB01000001.1, forward strand.
CTACGCGAACGGTCCGTTGTACGCGCCCGTCACCGGTTACTTCTCGCCGACGCAGGGGTCCTCCGGGCTCGAGCTCGCCACGAACGACTACCTGAGCGGTACGTCGAACTCGCAGTTCCTCGACTCCATCAACCGGCTCATCTCCGGGCAAGCTCCCAAGGGTGCCGCCGTCGAGGTCACGCTCGACCCCGTCGTGCAGCAGGCCGCGTTCGACGCCCTCGGCGACCAGGAGGGCGCGATCGTCGCGATCGAGCCGAAGACCGGCAAGATCCTCGCGTCGGTGTCGAGCCCCGGCTACGACCCGAACGTGCTCGCGAGCCACGACAACGCCGCCGTCCTCGACGCCTACCGCGCCCTCGACGACGACGACCGTCAGCCCTTGCTGAACAAGGGTGTCGACGGCGACCTCGATCCGCCCGGGTCCACGTTCAAGCTCGTCACCGCGGCGGCCGCGTTCGCCTCCGGCCAGTACACGCCGGAGTCGGAGTTCCCGAACCCGTCGACGTACACCCTCCCCGGCACGAGCACCGTGATCCGCAACTCGGAGGGCGGCAGCTGCGGCGGTGGGGCGACCGTCTCCATCGCGACGGCCGTCCAGCTCAGCTGCAACATCCCGCTGGCGGAGCTCGGTGTCGAACTCGGCTACGAGAAGATCCGCGACATGGCGCAGAGCTTCGGCTTCAACATGGACGTGAACATCACGGGCACCGGCCTCAACCCCATGCCGATGCAGCCGAGCACGTTCCCCAACGCGCTGAGCGACGACCAGACCGCCATGGCCGCCTTCGGGCAGTACACGGTCCGGGCCTCGGCGCTCCAGATGGCCATGGTCTCCGCGGGTATCGCGAACGGCGGTGTCGTCTGCAACCCGCAGCTCGTCAACCGCGTCGTGAACCCGGATCTGAGCGTGCTGAAGGAGTTCGAACCAGCGCAGTTGTCGCAGCCGATCACGAGCGAGGTGGCCAAGGAGATCACGGACATCATGGTCCAGGGCGTCCAGAGCGGTGCTGCGACTAATGCAAGAATAGATGGGGTCGATGTGGCTGGAAAGACAGGCACGGCACAGAACGGATCGGACGATCCGTACACGCTGTGGTTCACCGGTTTCGCGCCCGCGGACGACCCCAAGGTCGCCGTGGCGGTCGTTGTTGAAGATGGCGGTGGACTCGGACAGGACGGTTACGGCAACCTCGTGGCCGCGCCGATCGCGAAGAAAGTACTAGAGGCGGTGCTGAATAAATGAGACCGACAGCCGGGCTGACCTTCGGGGGTCGCTACGAACTGCAATCTCGTATTGCGATCGGTGGAATGGGCGAGGTGTGGCAGGCCACTGACCTCGTCATCGGCCGGACCATCGCCATCAAGATCCTCAAGGACGAGTACATGGGGGACCCCGGGTTCCTCGAGCGCTTCCGTGCCGAGGCTCGGCACGCCGCCCTGGTGAATCACGAGGGCATCGCCAACGTCTTCGACTACGGCGAGGAGGACGGCAGCGCCTTCCTCGTCATGGAGCTCGTCCCCGGCGAGGCGCTCTCGACCGTCCTCGAGCGCGAGCGCGTGCTCCCCACCGACAAGGTGCTCGACATCGTCGCGCAGACCTCGTCGGCACTGCAGGCCGCGCATGCCGCCGGCCTCGTCCACCGCGACATCAAGCCGGGCAACCTGCTCATCACGCCCGACGGCCGCGTCAAGATCACCGACTTCGGCATCGCCCGCATCGCCGACCAGGTGCCGCTCACCGCGACCGGTCAGGTCATGGGAACGGTCCAGTACCTCTCGCCGGAGCAGGCGAGCGGGCACCCGGCGTCGCCGTCGACCGACATCTACTCGCTCGGCATCGTCGCGTACGAGTGCCTGGCCGGACGTCGTCCGTTCACGGGCGAGTCGCAGGTCGCCATCGCGATGGCCCAGATCAACGAGGCCCCGCCGGAGCTCCCGGTCACGATCGCCGAGCCGGTCCGCCGTTTCGTCATGTCGATGATCGCCAAGAACCCGGTCGATCGTCCCGCGTCCTCCGCGCACGTCGCCCGGGCCGCCCAGGCCCTCCGCCGTGGCGACCTCAACGCTGCGGCCGCAGCCGTCCCGATGATCCTCGGTGGAGCCGGCGAAGCCGCGACCACCGTGATGGACCAGACGCGCCGCATGCCGGCCGCCGACGACGCCACCACGCAGCTGCTGTCGGCCGCGGAGGCCGAGCAGTTCGAGGACGACGCAGCGGTCGAGGGCGAGAAGAAGAAGCGCAGCAAGTGGACCTGGCCGCTCATCGGTCTCGTCGCGCTCCTCGTCATCGTGCTGGTGGGTTCGCTCATCGCGGTGTTCGCGAACCAGGGGAACGATGCCGGCGGGACCACGCCGTCGGCGACCGCCAGCTCCGCCACCCCGACGAAGACCAAGACCCCGACGCCGACACCCACCCCGACGCCGACCGTCTTCCCGATCAACCTGAGCGACCTCCAGGGCCGGTCCTTTGAAGAGCTCAACACGATCTTCAGTGCCCCGCCCTACAACTTCAGCGTCTCGAAGAACGTCGGCAACCCGGCGACGTCTCCCGAGCAGGTCGACACCGTCTACGACGTGAACCCCACGGGCAACGTCAAGACCGGTTCGGCCATCACGCTGACCGTCTACGACGAGGTCGCCGTCATCGACCCGCCGACCGAGGCGCCGAAGCTCGACCAGTCCTCGCTCGACGACGGATCGCTCGTCATCCCGAAGGACGCCACCTCGACCACGATCAAGGTGGACTGGCTCGCGCTGCAGAACGCCTGCCCGACCGGTGCGGACTTCCTCGGTTACACCGTCGCCGTCTCCGGTGGGTACTTCCAGAACAACTCCTCCGGGCAGTTCGACGCGAACACCACCACCGGCACCATCACGGTCGACGCCGTGGGGCAGCTGACGGTGTCGTACGCGGTCCGATGCAGCACCGGCACCTCGTCCGGATCGCCGTCGTCGACCGCGGTCAACGTCATCAAGGAACAGTAGGCCGATGCCTCCGCGAGTGCTCTCAGGGTCATCCCTGAGAGCGCTCGAAGGGCGCGCGAGTAAGCTGTTAGTGTTTGTCCTCCAAGCGAATTCAGGGGTGGTACGTGGCTGACGATCAACGCCTGCTCGCAGGTCGATACGTCGTCGGCGACCTCATCGGTCGCGGAGGCATGTCCAACGTCTTCCGCGGTGTCGACACCAAGCTCGGGCGCACCGTCGCCATCAAAGTCCTGAAGTCGACGCTCGCTACCGACCCAGCGTTCCGGTCCCGCTTCCGCCAGGAGGCACAGGCCGCGTCGCGCATGGCGCACCCCACGATCGTCCGTGTGTACGACGCCGGCGAGGAGCGCGTGAAGGACGGCTCCGGCCACGATCTCATCGAACCGTTCATCGTCATGGAGTACGTCGAAGGGCGGATGCTCAAGGACCTCATCGCCGAGGGCCCGGTGGCAGCGGACGAGGCGGTACGGATCGCGCACAGCATCCTCACCGCGCTCGAATACTCGCATCGTGCCGGCGTCGTCCACCGCGACATCAAGCCGGGCAACGTCATGATCACGACGGCCGGCGACGTCAAGGTCACCGACTTCGGCATCGCCCGCGCCGTCTCCGACTCGTCGACCACCGTCGCGCAGACCACCGCCATCCTCGGTACGGCCGCCTACTTCTCCCCGGAGCAGGCCAAGGGCGAGACGGTCGACGCACGGACGGACCTCTACTCGACCGGTGTCGTGCTCTTCGAGATGCTGACGGGCAAGGCGCCGTTCCGCGGCGACACCGCTGTCGCCGTCGCGTACCAGCACGTCAGCGAGCGACCGGTGAAGCCGAGCTCGATCAACCCGAAGGTGTCTCCTGCCCTCGACCAGGTGGTGCTCCGCGGCCTCGCGAAGGACCGCTTCGAGCGCTATCAGAGCGCGGTCGAGTTCCGCGAGGACCTCGACGAGGCCGGCGCCGGTCATGTCCCCGTCCGTCGCGACGACCACGACTCCCTGTTCGGCCCCTCGCCGACGGCCGCTTCGAGCACCGAACAGGCGATCCGCCAGCTCACCTCCGACGACACGGTCACGCGCACCCAGCGTCGGCCACCGGTCGTGTGGATCTGGGCTGCGGTCGCCGGTATCGCGGTCATCCTCTTCTCGCTGGTGTTCTGGGTCGTGCAACTCCCGCCGGCCACCAGCATCTCCACCGACTCCCGCGAGGTCCCCGATCTCGTCGATGCCACGTGGGAGAGCGCCAACAGCACGATCGAGCAGCTCGAGCTCGTGCCCACGAAGTTCGACGAGGCCAGCAGCGACTACGAGGCCGGGCACGTGATCCGCACCGATCCGCCGAGCGGCACGACGGTCACGAAGAACACGCAGATCAAGGTCTACGTCTCCACCGGCCGTGTGCAGGTCGAGATCCCGGACGTCACCAACCAGTCGTCAGAGGCCGCCTGGGCCGCCATCGCCGCCGCAGGGCTCACCCAGGGCTCCGTGACGCGCGAGAACTCGCCGACCGTGCCGGCAGGTGTGGTGCTCCGGATGGATCCCGCAGCGGGGACCTCGGTCGATCAGGGCTCCGCGGTGAACCTCGTCGTGTCGAGCGGCAACGTGACCCTGACGGACGTCGTCGGCCAGCCGCTCGTCGATGCGACCAACTACCTGCAGGACTCGACGAGGCAGTTCGTCGTGCAGCCGCAGGCGGATGCGACCTGCAAGGCCGTCGCCGGCGATCCGGTGAAGGCGATGTCACCTGGCCCGGGAGACGTCCCGCAGAAGTCCGTCATCACCCTGACGTACTGCACCGGCCCGTAGGCCTCCTCGACCCCTGAGCCGCCTGCCCGTCCCTGAGCTGCACCCCGGCACCTGAGCCGCACCCCGCGGTCCCTGAGCTTGTCGAAGGGCCCGTCCCTCAGCGAACCCCGGCCCCTGAGTCCCGGTCCCTGAGAGAACCCCCGCTCCCTGAGCCTGTCGAAGGGCCGTAGCCCGGCAACCGGCCTCAGCCCCTCAGCGCACCCCGGTCCCTGAGCTTGTCGAAGGGCTTCGCTGCATGAGTGGGCTGAGCCCCGCCGCCCGCTGCCTGGCGCCCTGCAGCCCGGCTGTCTCGAGCCAGTTCGCCAGGAGGCGATAGCCTCCCTCGGACAGCACGGACTCCGGATGGAACTGGACGCCGTGGATGGGCGCCTCGCGGTGTCGGAGCCCCATGATGACGCCGCCGACCGTCCGACTGGTGACCTCGAGGTCTCCGGGGACGGTGCCGTCGACGACGGCGAGGGAGTGGTAGCGAGTGGCGCTGAAAGGGTGGGGGACGCCTTCGTAGAGCATGCTGCCGTCGTGTTCGATCGACGAGGTCTGGCCGTGCATGAGTTCCTCGGCGGTGCCGACCGTTGCCCCGAACGCTTCGGCGATCGCTTGGTGCCCGAGGCACACGCCCAAGAGCGGGGTGCCGGTGGTGTGCGCGGCCAGTACGGCGGCGACGGAGATGCCGGCGTCCGAGGGACGTCCTGGTCCAGGTGAGACGAGAACACCGTCCACCTCGCGGATGCGGTCCTCGAGGTCGTCGACGTCGATGCCGTCGTTCCGCACGACGGTGGTCTCAGCGCCCAGTTGCTCGACGTATCCGATCAGCGTGTAGACGAAGCTGTCGTAGTTGTCGATGACCAGGATGCGGGTCATTCCTCGCCGACGGTCACGTTCTGATCGACGATGAACGAGTCCACGTAGGGGAAGACCCAGGTGAAGAGCGCGGCCACCACGGCCACGAACAGCACGATGAGGATGATGATCCTCAGCCACACGGGTCCGGGGAGGACCCTCCAGAGTGCGCCGTACATCGTCAGCCTCCTGCGGCCGCGACGGACGCGGCGATCTCGGCGGGCGGTCCGGCGGACAGTGGCTGCCAGGACTCGTACACCGCGTAAGCGATACTGCGTTCCGCCGTCGAGTAGAGCGGGTTGCAGGTGGTCAGGGTGAGGATGCGCTGTGTGGGCGCGACGCCGTCCAACTGGGGAACCGGGTTCAGCACCTCGACCTGTGTGGGCAGGACGTAGGTGATGTTCCGGAACACGTAGGTGTAGTAGCCGTCTGCGGTCTGCACGTAGACGCGGTCGCCGATCTGCAGGTCGCTGATCAGCGTCATCGCGCCGCCGTAGGCCTTGCGGTGTCCGGCGACCACGAAGTTGCCGACCTCACCCGGCATCTGCGTGCTGGGGTAGTGACCGACGCCGAGGTCGAAGCTGTTGAGGACGGTCGCCGTGTCGACGCCCTCGGCGACGACGCGACGGTAGTCCGCTCCGTACCGGGGCACGTAGAGCACGGCGAAGGGATCGCCGGGGGCCGGGCGGGCCGTCACCGGCGGTTCGCCGTAGTTGGGGGCGCCGCTCGCATCGACGGTCGGCTCCGGTGCCGGCTCCGTCTCGGCGTTCGCGATCCACTGCTGTGACTGGTTGGATGCGGCGTTCGCCTGGCTGCCGGCCATGATCATGTCGTTCCACCAGAGCTGCCAAGCCAGGAACAGCAGGACGACCATGCCTGCCGTGATGAGGAGCTCTCCCGCGACGCCGAAGACGCTGATGCGGTGCTTCGCCGGGGCGCGGCGCTCGGAGGCGCGTGCGCTCGCTCGCGAGGGAAGGTCGTCTGTCACCCATGGATTCTACCCAGAAGAACCTCGGTTCAGCTGATCCTCAAGGCAGCGATTGAGCTGAACAGGTAGAATGTCGGCATGGCACGCACGAAGGCACGCACCAAACCGTCCCGCGAACCCGAGCAGAGGAGCGGCGAGCCCGCACCGAACGCCGTCTGGTTCAAGCCGGTCATGTTCGGGTTCATGCTCCTCGGCCTCGCCTGGATCGTCGTCTACTACCTGAGCGGCACGCTGCTGCCGGTGCAGTCCCTCGGGCCGTGGAACATCCTCGTCGGCTTCGGCATCGCCTTCATCGGGTTCCTCATGACCACCAGGTGGCGCTAGCCCCACCCCAATACTTCGTGCACAGCGGGTCGTCCTTCGGACGGCCCGCTGTTTCGTGCGCGGAGCACCCAGCCGACCGAGTTCTCCACAGGAATGTGGAGAACTTCCCGGTTATCCACACCGCGCTGTGGAGAACTCCACAGGCCCGCGGAAACACGGGGAATGACAACCGTGTAATTATCCCCAGTGTTCATAACTCTGTGGATAACTCTCGCAACCTTCAACGTGGGCTGCATGGTTGAGCCTTCGTGGGCTCGGCGCACACGAACGCTCCGACGGCCCCGACCGATGGACGCGAAGCGAGTGTGGTTCGGGATCGCCGACGAGGCCAGGTCGGCAGCCCCGACCAGGTCACCGAGCTGGACCAGGTCAACGAGCTGGACCCGGTCACCGAGCCGGACCCGGTCACCGAGCCTGTCGAGGTGCGTCAGACCAGCGCGGGGACCAGGCTCGCGCCGACCAAGGCGAGGCTCACGGCGCCGATGAGGACCACCTGGAGGGGCTGCTGCGTGCGCTTCCGGGTGTTGACGAGGATGAGGCCGATGAGGGCGCCACCGACGAGGCCGCCCAGGTGGGCCTGCCACGCGATGTTCACACCCGGGATGAACCCGATCACGAGGTTGATGCCGAGGAGCACCAGGAGCCCGCGGGTGTCCGCGCCCATCCTGCGTTGGATGACGAGGAACGCGCCGAGGAGGCCGAAGATGGCTCCCGATGCACCGACGACGGCGGTCTGCGGGGCGGAGAGGAACAACACGCCGAGGGAGCCCGCGAACCCGGCGACGAGGTACAGCGCGAGGAAGCGCCAGTGGCCGAGCATGGTCTCGAGGATCCGGCCGAAGATCCAGAGCGTGTACATGTTCAGCAGGATGTGGAAGATGAACCCCTGCGAGTGCACGAAGACCGCGGTCAGCATCCGCCAGGGCTGGAAGGCGCCGTAGGCGGGATCCGAGTACACGCCGGCGTACAGCAGGGCGTTGGTGACGCCGAGCCCGGGAATCCATTGCAGGAGGAACACGAACGCCGTCACGGCGATGATCGCGTAGGTGACGATCGGGGAGGAGTTGCTGATCCTCGCGCCGATCCGGTTGCGCGGGGCGCTCTGGCGTTGCGCCTTCATGTCCTCGGGGCAGATGAAACCGACTGCCCCGGGCGTCTGGCATTCGCCGCAGATCGTCCGACCACAGCGCTGGCAGAGCACGAAGCTCTGACGGTCTGGGTGGCGATAGCAGACGTTGGCCGACGGATCCCGGGGCAGGGTCACGGTCTGTCCTCCGAGTCGGGTCTACGCCTCGGAAATGGTGACGCTCTGCAGGACGACCGGCTCGATCGGCTTGTCGCCGGCACCGGTCGGGACTGCCTGGATGGCGTCGACGACGGCGCGGGAGTCGGCGTCGGCGACCTCACCGAAGATGGTGTGCTTGCCCTGGAGCCACTGCGTCGGAACGGTGGTGATGAAGAACTGCGAGCCGTTGGTGCCTTCGACGGCACCGGTGATCGCGTTGCGGCGCTTGCCGGCGTTCGCCATGGCGAGGATGTAGGGCTCGTCGAAGGTGAGCTCCGGGTGGATCTCGTCGTCGAAGTTGTAGCCCGGGCCGCCGGTGCCGGTGCCGAGCGGGTCGCCGCCCTGGATCATGAAGGCGGGGATGATGCGGTGGAAGATGAGGTCGCTGTACAGCGCGTCGTTCCGGGTCTGGCCCGTCTTCGAGTCCGTCCACTCGCGCCCGCCGGTCGCCAGGTCGGTGAAGTTCTTGACCGTCTTGGGAGCGTGGTCTCCGAAGAGGTTGACCTTGATCTCACCGTGGTTGGTGTGCAACGTGGCGACTGCGGTGTGCTTTGACATACAGACAATTCTTGCACAAGGGTTCGGGACTCTCGGATGGTATCCAGGGGTCTAAGTGGCAAGATGGAGGTTACGTTGTTGCCGCGATCATTGGAGATGACCACATGAGCCTGTCACGCAAGCGCCGGAAAGAGCTCAAGAAGCTCAAGGGTTCCGCTGCCGACCTCTGGGACTCCCAGCAGGATGTACTCAACCACGCCAACGAGGTCGCTCGTGAGGTGAGCCGTCAGCTCGGGAACTTCTCGAAGGAGCAGGTGGCGCCTGTCGTCCGCGACACCTACGAGCACCGCGTCGTCCCCACGGTCGACCGCGGTATCAAGTACTCGCGGAACGCCGTCGACGGCGTGAAGCACGGCATCTCGCACGGCGTCGTCCCCGCTGTCGGTGGCGTCGTCGGCACGGTGCTGAGCATCGGCGACATCGCGAAGGACACGCGCGTGCAGTCGGCGCTGCGTCGCCTCCACGTCCCCGAGCAGGTGCTGCCCGCCAAGAAGGGTGCCGGTGCCGGTACCGTCATCGCGATCGGCCTGGGCGTCCTCGCCGCGGCCGGTGTCGCGTACGCCGTCTGGCAGACGTTCCGTGCCGACGACGAGCTCTGGGTCTCCGACGAGGAGCCCGCGGCTTCCTGAGTTCGCTTCGCACGACGCAGCCCCTCACCGGTTCCGACCGGGGAGGGGCTTTGTGTTGTGCGGGCCGCGTGTGCCGCGGTCGCTTGCCTCAGATGAGGCCGGCGAAGCGTCGGCCGACGTCGACGAGGCTGACGCGGTCGAGCGAGCCGACCTCCTCGAGCGGGTACCACGCCGCATAGTCGGTGCTGCCATCGGCCTCATAGGTCAGGGTGCCGCCGGTGAGGTGCGCCCGGTACACGATCCGCAGGGTGTGGAGCGGCCCGGTGGCCGTCGAGCTGAGGCGACGCTCAGCGGGCACGACCTGCGAGTCGACGCCGATCAGCTCGTCGAGCTCTGCGTGGTACCCGGTCTCCTCGAACACCTCGCGGACCGCCGCGTCGGCCGGGTCCTCACCAGGGTCGATCCCGCCGCCGGGAAGCGTCCAGCCGCTGTGTCCGCTTTCGTTCCAGTGGGAGAGCAGCATGCCCCGTTCGTCGACGATGACGGCATATGCAGCGACGCGGATGTCCATGTCGCCAGCTTAACCGCCGTCGCTCGGGGAACGGGCAACGCTGCTACCGTCGAGCCTCCGGCGGGGGCCGGTGAGACGGGGGCACCATGCAGGCGACGAGGCGACGACGCACTTGGACGGCGGCTGTCCTCATCGCTGCGGCCGTGGTGCTGGACGTCTCGCTGCATCTCTACCCGCTTCGGCTCCTGATCCTGGATTTCGGACGCGCCGAGGGCGCCGCCGTTCCGTCCACCGAGGCGATGCGGTTCCCACACGGCACCACGCTGATGAGCGTGCGGAGCGAATGCGCCAGCGGCGGGTGCTGGTCGCTCTTCACCGTGAGACCCCCGGCAGGATCCGATCGAGCGGCGTTCGAGGACACCTACCTCGTCGACCGCGGCCGATTGGACGGCACCCTCTGGGATCCACGGCCGATCACCGTGTCGGCTGAAGAGTTCGGCGACGATGTGTGGGTCGTGCGCGGCGACTACTGGACCGACTGGTTGTGGCGGCCGAGCGAGTGACACATCGTAGACGGCGATGTAGCGGTGCTCGCGAGCTGCTTGCTCGAACAAGAACAGCCCCCGTCGAGTGACGGAGGCTGCTTCTCGATTGTGGAGCCTGGGAGAATCGAACTCCCGACATCCTGCTTGCAAAGCAGGCGCTCTACCAACTGAGCTAAGGCCCCGAACAGATCCGGATGCGAGATCCTGATCCATCGAGTGTGTTGCGTGTCGTGCAGGGTGGGGCTACCAGGACTTGAACCTGGGACCTCTTCGTTATCAGCGAAGCGCTCTAACCGCCTGAGCTATAGCCCCGTTTTGAACCTTGATGAGACTACCCGATTCCCAGCGCAACTCATAATCGAGCGACGCTGGGACCGGGAGGAAGGTCAGTTGTTGGTGAACCCGACGAGGAGACCACCCGTGATCTTCACGCTGAGGTTGTAGAGCCCCGCGAGGAGGGCACCCATCAGCGTGATGACGATCAGGTTGAGCAGCGCCACGATTCCGGCGAAGGCCATGACCTGCGGCAGGTTGACGTACTGGAGGATGTTGTTTCCGGGGCCGGCGATGTCGGTGAAGAGCCCGCCCACCTTGGTGAAGACACCCGTGGTGTTGAGCACGGTGTACACCAGGAAGAAGAACACCACGATGACCACGGCGACCGCGATCGCCGCCAGGAACGACAGCTTCACCGCCGACCAGAAGTCGATGTACACCAGCTTGAGGCGCACCTGCTTGGTGCTGGTGCGTTTGGTCGACTTCTTGGCCAACTTCTCTGCGACGCTACTGCTCATCTACTTCTTCCTTCATCGCCGGAGTCTCGTCCGGCACGGATGCTTCGGGTTCTGCACCCTCCAGAGCCGCTGCGTCTGCAACCGTCTCCGGAACATCCTGGGTCTCAAGGTTTCGGTCACTGTTCTTGGCCAGCGCGATGATTCGGTCGCTCTCCGCGAAACGTGCGAAGACGACGCCCATCGTGTCGCGCCCCTTCGCTGGAACTTCGGCCACGGCAGACCTTACCACCTTGCCACTGGCAAGAACCACAAGGACCTCGTCGCCCTCATCGACGATCAGGGCGCCGGCGAGCGTGCCTCGATCGTCGTTCAGCTTGGCCACCTTGATGCCCAGACCACCGCGGTTCTGACCGCGGTACTGGTCGATGTTGGTGCGCTTGGCGAACCCGCCTTCGGTGACGACGAACACGAACGCTTCCCGTTCCTCGCCCTCGAGCGACGGCAGGACCGAGGCGGACAACAGCTTGTCCTCGTCTCGGAAGTGCATCCCGATGACGCCGCTGGTGGCACGTCCCATCGGTCGCAGCGTCTCGTCGCTCGCGGTGAAGCGGATCGACATCCCCTTGCGGGAGACGAGCAGGATGTCGCTGTCGTTCTCCACGAGGAGGGCCGAGGTGAGCTCGTCGCCCTCGCGCAGGTTGATCGCGATGATGCCGCCGGAGCGGTTCGTGTCGTACTCCGAGAGGGCCGTCTTCTTGACGAGACCGTCGTGCGTCGCGAGGACGAGGTAGGTGGCCGCCTCGTAGTCGCGGATGTCGAGGATCTCGGCGATCTCCTCGTCGGGCTGCATGGCGAGCAGGTTCGCGACGTGCTGGCCCTTCGCGTCGCGGCCGGCCTCCTGCAGCTCGTACGCCTTCGCGCGGTACACACGACCCTTGGTGGTGAAGAAGAGGAGCCAGTGGTGCGTCGTCGTGACGAAGAAGTGGTCGACCACGTCGTCCGCGCGCAGCTGGGCACCCTTCACGCCCTTGCCGCCGCGGTGCTGCTGACGGTAGTTGTCGCTCCGCGTCCGCTTGATGTATCCGCCGCGGGTGACGGTGATGACCATCTCCTCCTCGGGGATGAGGTCTTCCATGTTCATGTCGCCGTCGAAGCCGAACATGATCTCGGTGCGGCGGTCGTCACCGTACCGGTCGACGATCGCGGTGAGCTCCTCGCTGACGATCTGCCGCTGGCGCTCGGGCTTCGCGAGGATGTCCTTGAGGTCGGCGATCTGCGCCTCGATCTCGGCAGCCTCGTCGATGATCTTCTGACGTTCCAGCGCTGCGAGACGACGCAGCTGCATGTCGAGGATGGCGCTCGCCTGGAGCTCGTCGATCTCGAGGAGGTCCATCAGGCCGGTCCGCGCCTCGTCGGCCGACGGCGAGCGACGGATGAGGGCGATGACCTCGTCCAATGCGTCGAGCGCCTTGAGGTAGCCGCGGAGGATGTGCGCGCGCTCCTCCTTCTTCCGCAGGCGGAACACCGTACGGCGGACGATGACCTCGACCTGGTGGGTGACCCAGTTGGTGATGAAGCCGTCGAGCGGCAGGGTGCGCGGGATGCCGTCCACGATCGCGAGCATGTTCGCACCGAAGTTGTCCTGCAGCGGCGTGTGCTTGTAGAGGTTGTTGAGGACGACCTTCGCGACCGCGTCGCGCTTGAGCACGATCACGAGTCGCTGGCCGGTGCGGCCGGAGGTCTCGTCGCGGATGTCGGCGACGCCGCCGAGGCGACCCTCCTTGACGAGGTCGGCGATCTTCAGCGCCAGGTTGTCGGGGTTCACCTGGTACGGCAGCTCGGTGACGACCAGGCAGGTACGACCCTGGATCTCCTCGACGTTCACGACGGCGCGCATCGTGATGGAGCCGCGGCCCGTCCGATACGCGTCCTGGATGCCCTTGATGCCGAGGATCTGGGCACCGGTGGGGAAGTCCGGTCCCTTGATGCGCTGCATGAGCGCCTCGAGGAGCTCCTCACGGCTGGCGTCGGGGTTCGACAGGTGCCACAGGGCGCCGTCGGCGACCTCGCGCAGGTTGTGCGGCGGGATGTTGGTGGCCATGCCGACCGCGATACCGACGGAACCGTTGACGAGCAGGTTCGGGAACCGCGCCGGCAGGACGACCGGCTCCTGCGATTCTCCGTCGTAGTTCGGCTGGAAGTCGACGGTCTCCTCGTCGATGTCGCGCACCATCTCCATCGCGAGCGGCGCCATCTTCGTCTCGGTGTACCGAGGGGCCGCAGCGCCGTCGTTACCGGGCGAACCGAAGTTGCCCTGGCCGAGCGCGAGCGGGTAGCGGAGGCTCCACGGCTGGACGAGACGCACCAGGGCGTCGTAGATCGCGGTGTCGCCGTGGGGGTGGAACTGGCCCATGACGTCGCCGACCACGCGCGCGCACTTGGAGAAGGAGCGGTCGGGACGGTATCCGCCGTCGTACATCGCGTAGATGACCCGGCGGTGGACGGGCTTCAGGCCGTCGCGGACGTCCGGAAGCGCACGGCCGACGATGACACTCATCGCGTAGTCGAGGTAGCTGCGCTGCATCTCGAGCTGGAGGTCGACCTGGTCGATGCGGCCGTGTACGCCGTGGTCCTCGTCGGGGACCACTACCTCGTCGTTGGTTTCGTCTGCCATGTTCTCTACGTTCTCTCGATCCTCGAGCGGTTCGAGTGTTGATCAGTGTCGTTGCGCGGTGACAGGGTTCTGGTCCCGGTCCCTGAGCCCGCCGGAGGGCGGTCCCTGAGCCTGTCGAAGGGTCTAGATGTCGAGGAAGCGGACGTCTTTCGCGTTCTTCTGGATGAAGGTACGGCGGGACTCGACGTCCTCACCCATGAGGGTGGAGAAGATCTCATCGGCAGCCGCGGCGTCGTCGAGCGTGACCTGGAGGAGCGTCCGCGTCTGCGGGTCCATCGTGGTCTCCCACAGCTCCTTGTAGTTCATCTCGCCGAGACCCTTGTAGCGCTGGATCCCGTTCTCCTTCGGGATGCGCTTGCCGGAGGCGACCCCGTCGGTGAGGAGGGCGTCGCGTTCGCGGTCGCTGTACACGTACTGGTGATCGGCGTTCGACCACTTCAGACGGTAGAGCGGCGGCTGCGCGAGGTACACGTACCCGAGGTCGACCAGCGGTCGCATGTACCGGAACAGCAGGGTCAGCAGCAGGGTGGTGATGTGCTGGCCGTCGACGTCGGCATCGGCCATGAGCACGATCTTGTGGTACCGCACCTTGTCGGGGTTGAAGTCCTCGCCGATGCCGGCGCCGAACGCCGTGATCATCGCCTGGACCTCGTTGTTCGCGAGTGCGCGGTCGAGGCGCGCCTTCTCGACGTTCAGGATCTTGCCGCGGAGCGGGAGGATCGCCTGCGTCTCGGGGTTGCGACCCTGGACAGCGGAGCCGCCTGCGGAGTCACCCTCGACGATGAAGATCTCGGAGAGCGAGGGGTCCTTCGACTGGCAGTCCTTGAGCTTGCCGGGCATGCCGCCGCCCTCGAGGAGTCCCTTGCGTCGGGCCGTCTCCCGGGCCTTGCGAGCCGCGAGCCGGGCGGTCGCCGCCTGGAGCGCCTTCCGGATGATCTCCTTGGCCTGGTTCGGGTTGCGGTCGAACCAGTCGTTGAGCTGCTCGCTCACGACCTTCTGTACGAAGGCCTTCGCCTCGGTGTTACCGAGCTTCGTCTTCGTCTGGCCCTCGAACTGCGGCTCGGACAGCTTGACGGAGATGACCGCGGTGAGACCCTCGCGGACGTCGTCGCCGGAGAGGTTGTCGTCCTTCTCCTTGAGGATGCCCTTCTCGCGGGCGTAGCGGTTCACGAGCGTGGTGAGCGCTGCGCGGAAGCCCTCCTCGTGCGTCCCACCCTCGTGCGTGTTGATCGTGTTCGCGTAGGTGTGGACGCTCTCGTTGTACGCCGTGGTCCACTGCATCGCGACCTCGAGCGCGATCTTGCGCTCGGTGTTCTCCGACTCGAAGGAGATGATCTCGTCGTGGACGAGCTCGGCACGCTTCGCCTTGTTCAGGTACTCGACGTAGTCCTCGAGACCGCGCTCGTAGAAGAAGACGTCCTTCCGCTGTGAGTGCGCAGCCGAGTTGTCGTCGGCGTCCTCGGCCTCGATCGCGTCGCGCAAGGGTCGCTCGTCGGCGAGTTCGATGCGGAGACCCTTGTTGAGGAAGGCCATCTGCTGGAAACGCGTGCGGAGCGTCTCGTAGTCGAACTCGGTGGTCTCGAACGTGTCCGGGCTCGGCCAGAAGGTGATCGTGGTGCCGGTCTCCGAGGAGGGCTCACCCTGCTCGAGCGGCGCGTCCGGCACACCGTGCTGGAAGCTCTGGCGCCAGACCGACCCCTGTCGGCGGACCTCGACCGAGAGGCGGGTGGACAGTGCGTTCACGACGGACGAACCGACACCGTGCAGACCACCGGAGACCGCGTAGCCGCTGCCGCCGAACTTGCCGCCGGCGTGGAGGATCGTGAGGACGACCTCGACCGTGGACTTCTTCTCGACCGGGTGGATGTCCACCGGGATGCCTCGACCGTTGTCGACGACGCGGACGCCACCGTCTTCGAGGATGGTCACGAGGATCGTGTCGCAGTAGCCGGCGAGGGCTTCGTCCACGGAGTTGTCGACGATCTCGTAGACCAGGTGGTGCAGACCACGTGGACCGGTGGACCCGATGTACATACCGGGCCGTTTCCGGACGGCTTCGAGACCTTCGAGAACCTGGATGGCACTTGCGCCGTAGTCAGACTCGTCGGCGTGCGTATTCGGTTCTGATGTCATTGAAAAGAGAGCTCCAAACCGTCGAGATTCGACCGCTCCATCCTACCAAACAGAGCTCGTCAGGCCGCGAGAAAACGCCCGTTTGAGACAGGTTTCCGAGCCTGGAGGGCGTATTTGCCTCCCTAGCCGTAAGTATCGCGTGGACCACGCCCTGGAATCGACCTGGGGCCTCTTTTCCAGGAGGGTGCTCCGGGGCCCTGAAAACGGATCGTGTCGACCCCTGCCTCCGGGTACCGTTCGGCGATGCGGACGAGTATCTCGTGACGCATGTGGCGCAACTGCGTCGCCCAGGCCGTCGACTGGCACTGCACGAGCAGCACGCCGTCGGAGATCGACACCGGTTCGGAGTACCTGGCGGTGTCCTCGCCGCACAGCTCCGCCCAGTTGCCGAGGAGGTCGTGTTGTGCGAGTGGGGAGTTCCAGCCGAGGCCGGCGGTCAGCGAGTCGATGACCGAGCCGAGCCCTTTCGGATCGCGTCCGACGCCGTAGGGGACGGAGTCCTGCGGGCTGGCCGCCGAGCGTTCTCGCCGTTTGCGGTCGCGCGACACCCGCTCACCGCCGAAGATCTCCTTGAACCGGAGGTAGACCGCCGCGGACAGGTCTCCGGCCGGATCGGCGTCGCGACCGAGTCGTCTCGGCTCAGTCATGGGTCGCCTCCGGAACCGGTGACACGACCGCCGGTGACGTCGCATCCTCGGTGTCGTCGACGATCCGACCGGCCTCGATACGCACCACGTGGGCGGTGAACCGTTCCGGGACGTCGTCGAAGACCGCCGCCGTGATGATCACCTGGTCGTACACGGCCACGGCCGCCGCCAGCCGTTCGCGACGACGCGAATCGAGTTCCGCGAAGACATCGTCGAGGATCAGCACCGGGTCGCCGAGAGAGGAGTCCGCTCGGAGCAGCTCCGCGGAGGCCAGTTTCGCCGCGAGCGCGAACGACCAGGACTCGCCGTGACTGGCATAACCCTTCACCGGCAGTCCGTTGAGGCCGAAGAAGACGTCGTCGCGGTGGGGCCCGACGAGTGTCAGGCCGCGCTCGAGCTCGGCGGAACGTCGGCTCGTCAAGGCCGCTCGGAACCGTTCAGCGATGAGGGCCGAGTCGACCGGCGCACCCGGTTCCGGGGTCTCCGTCGGATCCGCCACGGCGGACTCGTCTTCGGCGTCCGTCCCGGAGATGCTGAGGACCGGCAACAGGACGGGCCGGTGATCGTCGCCGGCGACGGCTCGATACGCAGCTCGGAGCGGGCCGCCGAGCATGGCGATGAGCTGCAACCGTTCCGCGATGATCTCGGTGCCGTACTGCACGAGTCGGTCGTCCCACAGGTCGAGCGTCGCCAACGGACCGGATTTCAGGCCCCGTGCGCGCGCCGATTTCAAGAGCGAGTTGCGCTGTTTCAGCGACCGGTCGTAGTCGGCCATGACGCCGGCGAGCCGCGGGATGCGCTGGACGAGCAACTGGTCGATGAACCGTCGTCGCGCGGACGGGTCGCCGCGGACGATCAGCAGGTCTTCCGGTGCGAACAGGACCGTCGAGACGTAGCGCGGCAGCTCGCGTGGCTTGATCTGCGAGCGGTTGACCTGGGCCCGGTTCGCCGAACCGCGGTTGAGCTGCACCTCCGCGAGGAGCTCGCGACCGTCGTGCACGATTCGAGCCCTGATGATCGCCGCATCAGCGCCGTGTCTGATGAGCGCCTGTTCGGAGGAGACCCGGTGCGAACCGAGACTGCTCAGGTAGCCGATCGCCTCGACGAGGTTGGTCTTGCCCTGACCGTTCCGCCCGACGAACAGATTGGGACCGGGTTCGAGCGCCACATCGACCACCGCGTAGTTGCGGTAGTCGGTGAGATTCAAGTGCCGCACGATCACCACGTCACCCTACCGTCTCGCCCCGACGCCGGCCTCCTGCGCGCTCGACGACACCGGCGGCACCGCCGACTGAACGGCGCACGGTGAACGAAAACGACCCTCCCGGCGAGCACACAGCCGCGGGAGGGTCGTTTCGTTCGCCAGGAGGCGACGTGAATCAGTCGTCGGCCTTCTTGACCGCGTGTCCGCCGAACTGGTTGCGGAGTGCCGCGACGGCCTTCATCGCCGGTGAGTCCTCCTGGCGCGAGACGAACCGCGCGAAGATCGACGCGGAGATCGTCGGGACGGGCACCGCGTTGGCGATGGCCTCCTCGATCGTCCAGCGACCCTCACCGGAGTCCTCGACGTACCCTTCGATCTGCTCGAAGTCCGGGTCCTCCTCGAGGGCGCGGACGAGGAGCTCGAGCAGCCAGGACCGCACGACGGTGCCGCGCTGCCAGGCCTTGAAGGTGCCCGGGACGTCCTTGATGATGTCCTCGCGCTTGTCGAGGAGCTCGAACCCCTCGGCGTACGCCTGCATGAGGGCGTACTCGATGCCGTTGTGGACCATCTTGGCGTAGTGGCCTGCGCCGACCTCGCCGACGTGGACGAAGCCCTCGTCGCGCGGGCCCTCAGGGCGAAGCGCGTCGAAGACCGGCATGACCCGCTCGACCTGCTCCTTGGAGCCGCCGACCATGAGGCCGTATCCGTTGTCGACACCCCAGACACCGCCCGAGACGCCGGCATCGATGTAGTCGATGCCCTTGGCGGAGAGCAGCTCGGCGTGCTTGAAGTCATCGGTGAACCGGCTGTTGCCGCCGTCGATGACGAGGTCGCCGGCTTCCAGCAGACCGTTGAGTTCCTCGACGACCGAGTCGGTGATCGCTCCCGCGGGAACCATCACCCAGACCGTGCGAGGTGCCGGGAGTGCAGCGACGAGGTCGCTGATGGTCGCGACATCCGTGACATCCGGGTTCCGGTCGAAACCGGTGACCTCGATGCCGTTCGCACGCAGACGCGTGCGCATGTTGTTGCCCATCTTGCCGAGACCGACGAGACCGATGTGCATGGTAAATCCTTTGCGTGTCAGCGCAGCAGCAGGTTCGGCTGCAGCAGGTACTTGTAGCTGTCGGCACCCGGCTGATCCTTGGAGGATTGGCTCGTGATGAGCATGGGTCCCGGCTTGTTCGTGTTCTCCGTCTTGGTGAACGAGAAGCGCACGTACTCGCTCCGGACCGCGGTCAGACCGTCGATCAGGAACTGCGGCTTCAGGGAGAGCACGATGTCGTCGCCGGTGAGGAGGGCGTCGATGCCTTCCGATGCCTGCGCCTGCTCGGATCCGACGGCCTCGAGCGTGAGCCCGTCGATGGTGAAGGTGAAGCGGAGGGCCGCTTCGCGCTCGAGGACCAGCGACATGCGTCGGGTCGCCTCGATGAGTTCCGCGGTGTTGATGATCGCGTAGTTGTCCGTCGTCTCGGGGAAGAGTCGCTTGACCGGCGGGAAGTTGCCCTTGATCAGGAGCGAGGTGACCGTCTTGCGGTCGGCCCGGAACGCGATGAGCTCGCGGTCGTCGCGATTCGTGATCGCGACGTTGATGTTGCCGCTGTGCCCGAAGGTCTTGCCGACCTCCTGCAGGGTGCGGGCGGGCACGAGCGCCGTGACCGTCTCGCTGGATCCGTCGCCCTGACCGGAGTCCCAGTCGATCTCGCGGACCGCGACCCGATACCGGTCGGTGGCGACGAGGCTGAGGCTCGTCTTCGAGACCTCCAGCTGCACGCCGGTGATGACCGGGGTGACGTCGTCGCGGCTCGCCGCGACGGCGACCTGGCTCACTGCGGTCGCGAACTCGTCGGCTGGGACGAGCCCGAACTCCGCGTCGACCTGAGGGATCGTCGGGTACTCCTCGACGGGCATCGAACCGAGCGTGAACCGTGCGGAACCGCAGGTGACCTCGATGCGGTTCTCGACCTTGCTGAACCGGACCGGCGCGTTGGGGAGTCGGCTGGCGATCTCGGAGAGCAGGCGGCCGTTGACGAGCGCGGTACCGGACTCCTCGACCTCGGCTGCGATGCCGGTCTGGCTCGAGACCTCGTAGTCGAACGAGGACAGGATGAGACCGTCGTCGCCGGCTTCGATGAGGATGCCGTTGAGGATCGGCAGCGTCGGGCGCTGCGGGAGCAGCTTCACTGCGAACGAGACGGCTTCGCTGAATACATCCCGGTTGACGCTGAATCGCACGACAAGTCCCCTGTCTCTGGCTCTCGATGACGTCACCAATGCTAGTGGGTCGGCCTCCGGCGTCGAGTGGCGTCGCGGCTGTGGAGAAGCGAGCCTGGGGAAAGGTTGTTTGCCGGAGAGATCATTGAATTAACGGTTAACAGTCTTAACCGGTGTGGAAACTGTGGATAAGTCGCCCGAACCCGCTCGAACACAGGGAACTACATGTGTGTAACTTGGTGGCGGCCTGTGGAGAGAGCTCCGCGGGTGTGTGGGACTCGAGTGCCGGTGAATGCTGTTCACTCACAAGGTGGTCCGATGCTTCCACATCTCTCCACAGGTTATCCACAGGGCTGGGACGGCGGAATGTGGAGAGATCCGATGTCGATCCGAGCTCCGGAGTCGTGCTCGTCGACGCCTGATGAACGAAAACGGCCCCTCGAGCCCGTCATGGGTGTCGAGAGGCCGGAAACGTTCATCAGGACGCGTCAGGACGGATGCGGGATTCAGGAGCCGTAGCGGAGGTTCTGCTTGATGCGGCTCGTGAGCTCGGTGACCTGGTTGTAGATCGAGCGCTTCTCCTGCATGAGGTCCGTGATCTTCCGGTTGGCGTACATGACCGTCGTGTGGTCGCGGTTGCCGAACAGCTGGCCGATCTTGGGCAGGGACAGGTTGGTCAGCTCGCGGCACAGGTACATCGCGATCTGGCGTGCCGTCGCGACGGCCTGCGAACGACTCGAGCCGTACAGGTCGTCGACCGAGAGCTTGAAGTAGTCCGCGGTCGTGTTGATGATGTCGATCGGCGAGATGACGTTGTCGTCGTCGAGGCTGATGACGTCCTTCAGGACCGTCTGGGCCAGCGTCATGTCGACCGCCGTCCGGTTCAGGCTCGCGAAGGCGACCACACGGATCAGGGTGCCCTCGAGCTCGCGGATGTTGCTCGACACCTTCGTCGCGATGAACTCGAGCACCTCGTCCGGGATGTGCAGCTTCTCGTTCTGCGCCTTCTTGCGCAGGATGGCGATACGCGTCTCGAGGTCGGGCGCCTGGACGTCGGTGATGAGACCCCACTCGAAGCGCGACCGCATGCGCTCCTCGAATCCGGTCAGCGCCTTGGGCGGCAGGTCGCTCGTGATGACGACCTGCTTGTTGTGGTCGTGCAGGGTGTTGAAGGTGTGGAAGAACGCCTCCTGCGTCTCCGCCTTGCCCTGGAGGAACTGGATGTCGTCGATCAGGAGGATGTCGATGTCCCGATACCGCGACTGGAAGAAGGATCCGCGGTTGTTCGCGATCGAGTTGATGAAGTCGTTCGTGAACTCCTCGCTAGAGACGTACCGCACGCGGATGCCGGCGTACAGGTTCATCGCGTAGTGGCCGATGGCGTGGAGGAGGTGCGTCTTGCCGAGGCCGGAGTCGCCGTAGACGAAGAGCGGGTTGTAGGCCTTCGCCGGTGCCTCGGCCACCGCGACGGCGGCCGCGTGCGCGAACCGGTTGGACTGACCGATGACGAAGTTGTCGAAGCTGTACTTCGGGTTGAGCCGGGTGTCGTTCTCCCGCGCGGGCAGGGTCGGTGTCGGGGTCAGCTGAGGCTGCGGCGATTCCAGTGGCGCCGGATCGATGTGCTGGAAGCCGGCCTGCTCGTAGCGCTCCTCGACGATGTCGGGGTTGACGACGATCGCGTAGTTGCTGACCGGGCCGCCGTCGACGATGGAACCGAGGGCGGCGAGGATGGGCGCGCGCATGCGCTGGTTCAGCATCCCCATCGTGAACTCGTTCGGGACCTCGAGGTAGAAGGTGCCGCCCATGATGCCCTTGGGCACGATGAGGTTCAGGAATCCTCGCAGCGGCGGGGTGATGCGGTCGTCGACGGAGAGGATCCCGAGCACCGACTGCCAGGTCTCAGCGATCGCATCGTCGGCGTCCGACATAGTTCTCCCCACACATACTCACAGGTTCATCCACAGGCTCTCCCCTGAGTATGCGGGGCTGAACACGGTGCTATCCACACGCTGTGCATAACCCGGGGACTCACGCTAACAACACGTCGCCCCAGGCCCAAATCACTGTACGGCGGGCCTGCGTGTCACTGCTACAATTTCTGGGAATCCTGTGGATAATCAGTCGTTTGGCCGCACCTGGTTTGACCTTCGACCGTCGACCCCGTAGTTTGAATCAGTTGACTTCTGCCCACGGGCACCCTTCCGTACCCTGCTGCCACCTGTGCAGTGGTTGGTCATGATCCGGAGATCGTAATTATGAGCAAGAGAACCTTCCAGCCGAACAACCGCCGTCGCGCCAAGAAGCACGGCTTCCGTCTGCGCATGCGCACGCGTGCCGGCCGTGGCATCCTGTCGGCTCGTCGCGCCAAGGGCCGCACCGAACTCTCCGCGTAGAGCCGTCGTGCTCGAGCGTGCGAGCCGGATCACCTCCGGTGACGACTACCGAGGGGTAGTCCGTCGCGGATCCCGGTTCGTCGGCGAGCACACGGTCACCTACGTACGCATGAACCCGAAGGGCGGACAGCCGCGCTTCGGGTTCATCGTTGCGAAAACGGTCGGAAACGCAGTGACACGCAATCTCGTCAGACGGCGCCTCAAGGCCATCTGCCACGACAGCGTCGATTCCGCTGCCCGCGGGAGCGACGTCGTCATCCGTGCGCTGCCGTCGGCCGCGACCGCGCCCTTCGCCGCGCTCCACGACGAGCTCGACCGCGCGTTCGCCAAGCGAGGCGTCACCCCGCTTCCGACGGATGCACGCCGATGAACGGTGTTCTCGCTGCTGCCTGTCTCGCGCCCCGCAATGCCGCGGTGTTGGCGCTTCGCGGGTATCGAGCCACCGTGTCGCCGCTCTACGGCGACGTCTGCCGGTATTACCCCAGCTGCTCCGCGTACGCTCTGGGAGCGGTGCAACAGCACGGCGTCGTCGTCGGCGCAGGTCTGGCCGCAGCGCGGATCGCGCGCTGCCACCCGTGGGCGGCACCGCGCTTCGACGAGGTCCCTCCCAAGAAGAACTTCCGCTACAGCGTCACGCCTCACGGATTTGTAGTGCAACCGAGCCACGGAAAGGGCTGACCCGCACCTATGGACATCATCGGCACAATTCTCTGGCCGCTCAAGTGGGCGGTCGAGCTGCTTCTCGTGGGTTGGCACCTGCTGTGGACGGCCATCGGACTCGACCCGGCGGCCGGCCTGACCTGGGTCCTCTCGATCGTCGGCCTCGTCCTCGTCGTCCGTGCGGCGCTCATCCCCCTGTTCATCAAGCAGATCAAGAGCCAGCGCAAGATGCTCGAGATCGCACCGCAGATGAAGAAGGTGCAGGAGAAGTACAAGGGCAAGCGCGACCAGGCCAGCCGCGAGGCCATGTCCCGCGAGACCATGGAGCTCTACAAGAAGCACGGCACCTCCCCCGTGAGCGGATGTCTGCCCCTCCTGGTCCAGATGCCGATCTTCTTCGCGCTGTTCTCGGTGCTGAACGACGCCCAGAAGAGCAAGGCCGGCGTCGGTCCACTGAACGAGACGCTCGCCGTGCAGTTCGGCGACGCGAACCTCTTCGGCATCGCCCCCCTGCACACCAGCATGCAGGCCGCCCTGGCGGGCAACCCGGTCAACTGGGCCGTCGTCATCATCGCCGCGGTCATGGTCATCCTGATGTGCGCCTCGCAGTTCATCACCCAGCTGCAGATCGTCTCGAAGAACATGTCCGCCGAGACGAAGGCCAGCCCGCAGTTCAAGCAGCAGCGCATCCTCCTCTACATCCTCCCGTTCGTCTTCCTCTTCTCCGGTTTCGCGTTCCCGCTCGGCGTCATGTTCTACTGGCTGACCTCGAACGCCTGGACGATGGTGCAGCAGTTCCTCGTCATCCGGAACATGCCGACGCCCGGATCCGACGCGGCGAAGGCTCGCGAGGAACGCCTCGCCCGCAAGGGCAAGCTGATGACGCCGAACGGTGACGTCATCTCGATCTCCGAGGCCCCCGTGCCGGAGAAGAAGGTCCCGGCGCAGCGTCAGCAGCCCATGGGCAAGGCACGCGCCAAGAAGCAGCAGTCCGACGGACGAGACAAGTAGGAGTATCGGTGACTGACCAGGAACTGGCCGTAGCCCAGGACGAAGACGCCCCCACGATCAGCCAGCTCGAAGAAGAGGGCGACGTTGCGGCGGACTACATCGAGGAGTTCCTCGACATCTGCGACATCGACGGTGACATCGACATCGATGCCCGGAACGGTCGCGCCTACGTGTCGATCGACTCCCCCACCGAGAGCAACCTCCGTCTGCTCTCCCGCCCCGACACCGTGAACGCGTTGCAGGAGCTGACGCGTCTCGCTGTGCAGAACCGCACGGGTGGGTTCTCACGCCTCATCCTCGACATCGGTGGGTCCCGCGAGGCACGTCAGCAGGAGCTCGGTGCTCTCGTCGAGCGGGCTGTCGAGCGGATCGAAGCCGGATCGACCGAGGCGGCACTTCCTCCGATGTCGAGCTACGAGCGCAAGCTGGTGCACGACATCGTCTCTGCTCGTGGGTTCGTGTCCGAATCGCACGGCGAGGGACGCGATCGCCACACCGTCATCACGCGCGGCTGACGCTCGCGTTTCACGTGAAACTCCGATGACTGACGCACACGACGCTGCCGGCCTCGAGCCAGAACCTGCCGAGGCCGCGCTCCTGTTCGGCGACCAGATCGAGGTCGGCCGCTCGTTCGCGGCGAACCTCGCGACCCACGGCGAGCCGCTCGGACTCATCGGGCCGCTCGAGCTTCCCCGGTTGTGGACGAGACACATTCTGAACAGCGTGATCGTTGCACCGTTGCTTCGTCCCGGACGAGTCGGCGATGTCGGCACAGGCGCCGGGCTTCCCGGACTGGTCCTGGCGATCGCACGACCTGATGTCGACTTCGTCCTCATCGAGCCGATGGAGCGTCGCGTCGCCTGGTTGAACGATCAGGTGGGGGCGCTCGGATTGCGCAACGTCGAGGTCGTGCGGGCGAGGGCTGAAGAGGTCCGACTCACTCAGCAGCTCGACCAGGTGACGGCTCGCGCGGTCAGCGCGCTCCGCAAGTTGTTGCCGCTCACCGCTCCTCTGCTTCGCGACGGCGGCGAGCTCGTGCTGATGAAGGGCGCCGGCGCACAAGCCGAGGTCGATGCGTCGGCGAAGGAGCTGCGCAAGTACAAGGTGTCGGGCGTCGAAGTACGCACGCTCGGCGAGGGTGTACTGGCCGAGCCGACACGAGTGATCCTGGGCACCGTCCGCGGCTGAATTGGTCTGCCAAGGGGACGAATCCTCCGGCAACACCTCACGGCGCCGCAATCGAGCCGATGTGGGCTCCCCAGGAGAATCGTTCCTGACGAACGCCACCTGCCGGCGGGTGCCGATTGGGGCGCCTGAGTTCGTCAGGAGCGATTGTCCGGTCGAATCAGGCACCGATTTCCTCGGTTTCGGCGACTGATGACACCCTGTTTTGGGTCGATTCGGCACCCGTTGGTGCTGATATAAAGGATTTCAGATAGAGCCGCGGCCGTTTGGTGCGATGTGCTCTGGCCAGATACCGAGCAGCCGCTTGTCCTGGCGAGGACGTCATGATCCGACGGTGATGGGGCGGAGGAGCTCAACCGCGACCCTCACCGTCGGTGATCACGATTCGTGTTCCTGTCCGCACGCGCGGCGAGCGGCTGTAGGTCTACGTCGCCCCTTCCTCGAATGTGTGTGCCCGTCTGACGACGTTCTCCTCGGGTGATCGCGCTCTGGTTCTCGCGGGATCAATCGGTGGGCGGGTCGAGACCACTCCCCCGGGAGCGAGTCGCGCACAGCCGATCCATGTCAGCATCGGAGTTCGCCACGCCGAGAGCTGGTGACGCACGTGGTTCCAACCGACAGCGCCGGTCGATGTCGGCTGTCGGCGGCCGGCCGAGGGCGGGCTCTCCCAGCTCCACGAGGCCCGATGTGTCACCCTGGACACTCATCGAGGGCCGGTTCGGTTGACCACGCGGCCGCGATTCGTCGTCATGGGCGGGCTGCGAGTGCGGTGCATCTCGAGGCCCGCTGACGCCGTCCCCCACCGCGGAAGCCACGCGTTGCGAAGCGCCGGGCAGGTGCTCGGTGCCGGTCGAATCCCTGCGGTGCATCGCGTCAGCTGGGAGGTGAGAATGCTGATGCCGAAGTGTATTGACCGCAGCCGGCCACCCGTGAGTGCATTCTCGCAACAGCCTGCCGTGACACATCAGCTGCTTCACCGGCATGTTTACGCGCAAGCCTCCGCCGACGGAGCACGGAGCGGTTGTCCGCAGTGTGACAGGATGCCGTAACTCGTTGTCCGAGCAGCTGAAGAGCCGGACCGCGGCGGGTTTCACGTGAAACGTGGTCAAGCACGGCACGTTGATCGCGTTGGACACGGATCTCGTCCACACAGGTGAGTCTGAGGCATGTTTCACGTGAAACGGCACATCGCGCGCGCGGCGGAACGCCCCGGAGGTCCGTCTTGATCCAACTGAGACTCAGGGCGAGACACCACACGGTGGACAGAGCCCGTGAACACCACAGATCGGTCTCCGACCCACGTCGGCGCGGAGCCTGGACCGAAGCGCACCTGGCGGTTCCCACGGTGCGCGAATGGCGAGTCCGGAACAGCCGGCGTCGCTGAGGGAGCCAGCCGCTGACGTCTCCCGGTCCTCGCAGTCCTGGAGGAACTGAGCGCGCTCCCTTCACTCGGGACCGGCTTGCACCGCGCCAGGCCGAGCGTCGCTCAGCCGCGAACACCATTGGTATTCAGGGGTAAGGGCATCAACCCGTGCGCGGAGTTGGTGTTTCACGTGAAACACCGTCGACCCGCGTGTATATGTTGCCGTCGGTACGGTGACAACGCCGGGCGGTGGCGTTGCTCCAATACGTTGATGAGCGGCGTGTCTCGGCTCCAGCGGAGGGCGCCGTGGACGCAGCACGACCTAGCCGCTGAACTTCCCGTCTGCGCATGAGGCGTGCGGTCTGCGCAGCGATGAGAAGAGGACCGCCGCCAGTGGATGTCTGGCCATGGAGAGGATCCGCCATGCCGCGGAACAGACCTCCGGCGTAGGCGGACTGCGGCCCGTCGATGAGCAGGTTCGCGAGGCGCGTCGCGTTTCACGTGAAACCATGGTGCGGTGCTGAGGTACGCCGCGTCGGATAGGCCTCGGTAGGTCTACACCACGCTGGCTGTACTCTTGGCGCCGCCACAACTGCGCCTCCTCGCGACTCGCGAGGAGTGCGGGACCGCGTCCGTTCGGAGGGGGGCATCCGGCCGGGTCCGGGCGGCCACCGGTGTCGCGGGGGACGTTCTGAGTGCGCTTGGGTTGGCAGGACATCGCGATGTTCCACGTGAAACACTGGCGCGGAACGCACGCGCCGTTCGCAATGATCCACTGCCGACTCGAGCGGCTGCTCTCTGTGGATAACTCTGTGGACAGTTTGCGGCAGCTGGCACGGTTCGTCGGCCTTCATCTCCCGTTTCTGCTCGCGCATCCATTGGCGGGTCGTCGATGAGGGCACTGTCTGCCGGGGGTGGTTGAGTGTCGGTGCTCGTCCAGGACCAGCCGTACGGCCCGAAAATCCGCATGTTTCCGCGGATCCATCGAGCACTCGTCCCGCGAGCGAGGAGCCACCCAGCTCGGGCGGTCGCCGAGCAAGGCGATCGGTCCGGTGTCGTCGGAGCGACAGCGGCCGAGATTCAGTGAACGCCAGAATGCCGTCAAGCCTCGGGAGCGCCTGTGGATAAGTGTGTGCACAACTCACGCCCTGACGTGCGCCGGTGCCGGCGGTATCGATCCCTCGGAGAGCCCACGGCGGAGAATGCGCCCGAAGTCCATCGCCCGACACCCTCGGATCCGTCGCGCTCGTGGCAGATCCCCGTCTCCCGCGTCAGCCTGCGCTGGTACGGTTGAAGAACACGTTTCGAGCGAGAAGGTTTCACGTGAAACAACCCGAACCAACGCATTCCGCAGCATCCGCGCGCGACTCCGTTGGTAGCGCCTTCGATGCATCGACTCCCCTGGCTCGCGAACTCCACCATCTGACTGAGAGGCGCAAAGCCTTGGCTACTGCGACGCTGCCGACTCCAGACCACACCCGGGTGTTCACGGTTTCCAACCAGAAGGGCGGAGTCGGCAAGACGACAACGACGGTCAACATCGGTGCGGCTCTCGCCCGCTCAGGGGCCCGGGTGCTCGTCATCGACCTCGACCCGCAGGGGAACGCGTCCACGGCGCTGGGTGTGGAGCACCACTCGGACGTGCCCAGCGTGTACGACGTCCTGATCGACGACTTCCCGCTCGCCGACGTGGTGCAGCAGAGCCCCGAGTTCCCCACCCTCTTCTGTGCCCCCTCCACCATCCACCTGGCCGGCGCCGAGATCGAGCTGGTCTCTCAGGTGGCTCGTGAGCACCGACTGCGTACTGCGCTCGAGCAGTTCATCCAGGACGCCGAGGAGCCGTTCCACTACGTCCTGATCGATTGCCCGCCGTCGCTCGGCCTCCTCACGATCAACGCGTTCGTCGCGGCGAAGGAGGTGCTCATCCCGATCCAGTGCGAGTACTACGCGCTGGAGGGGCTCAGTCAGTTGTTGAGCAGCATCCAGTTGATCCAGCGCCATCTAAATCCCGGTCTGGCTGTGAGCACCATCTTGCTCACGATGTACGACGGCCGCACCAACCTCGCGCAGCAGGTCGCTCAGGATGTCCGCGACCACTTCACCGGTCAGGTCCTGGAGTCCATCATCCCCCGCGCCGTGCGCATCTCGGAGGCGCCCAGCTTCGGGCAGAGCGTCATCAGCTACGACCCGACGTCGCTTGGTGCGGTGTCCTACCTCGAGGCCGCTGCCGAGATAGCGAATCGCTGGGCCGCACAGCAGCACGCATCACCCGATACGAACCACCCTGAGGGAGTCAGTCACTGATGGCAACGAAACGAACCGGACTCGGCCGCGGAATCGGTGCCCTCATCCCGACCACGAGCTCCGATACTCAGGCGAACCGTCCCGTCGACGTGTTCTTCCCCGACAACCAGGGGACGGCTCGGAAGGCCGCGAAGGACGCCGCTACCGCCGCTGCCGACGCTGCTGCTGCGGCCGCCGAGCCTCAGGCACCGTCGTCAGAGGCGACCCCATCCGAGGGCCCACAGCTCGTCGCCGTCCCCGGCGCGCGGCTCGCCTACCTCTCCCCCGCGCTCATCGTCCCGAACGCGAACCAGCCGCGCACCGTGTTTGACGAGGACCACCTCGCCGAACTCGTGACCAGCATCCGCGAGGTCGGTGTACTCCAGCCGATCGTCGTCCGCCCCATCCCCGGCGACGACGAGCAGTACGAGCTCATCATGGGTGAGCGGCGCCTCCGGGCCTCGAAAGAGGTCGGACTCGACCGGATCCCCGCGATCATCAAGGACACCGCGGACGAGGACATGCTCCGTGATGCGCTCCTCGAGAACCTTCACCGCTCCGAGCTGAACCCGCTGGAGGAAGCCTCTGCGTACCAGCAGCTCCTCGCGGACTTCGGGATCACCCAGGACGAGCTCGCGAACCGGATCGGCCGCTCGCGCCCGCAGATCAGCAACACCATCCGTCTCCTCAAGCTGCCAGCAGCGGTCCAGCAGCGCGTCGCAGCGGGCGTCCTGAGCGCCGGCCACGCACGGGCCATCCTCTCTCTGACGGACCCTGAAGCACAGCAGCGTCTCGCCGACAAGATCGTCAACGAAGACCTCTCCGTTCGCGCGGCGGAAGCTGCCGCAGCTCAGGGCGTCCAGGCGAAGAAGCCGCGGCCGATCGCCGGGTCCCGCCGTGGCCAGCTCGACGAGATCGCGGACCGACTCGGCGACCGACTGAACACTCGGGTGAAGGTCACGCTCGGCGCGAAGAAGGGCCAGATGGTGGTCGAGTTCGCGACGATCGCGGACCTCAACCGCATCCTCAGCGAGCTCGGCGAGTCCGGATTCGGCCAGTCCTCCTAAGTAGGTTTCACGTGAAACACGGGGACCGGTCAGTCGACCGGTCCCCGTGTTCGTGGATGAGACGAGATATCGACACACCACTGCTCTCGTTTCACCCTGCGTCGACTATCGGGACAAATCCCTGGTCAACGGTATGAAACGTGGTTCGACGTCGAGGTTTCACGTGAAACCTCGGGCTGCAGCTGTGTCTCGTCAGCGTCGACCCAAGAGGCCCGCACCAACGAAGAACCGCCCGACTCCGGAGAGTCGGGCGGTTCTGAACGAGAAGGATCTCCTGGTCAGCCGATGAAAGCTGCGAGGTCCTTCTCGAGGGCGGCCTTCGGCTTCGCGCCGATGACGGTCTGAACGACCTCGCCACCCTTGAAGACCTTCATGGCCGGGATGGAGGTGATCTGGTACTTCATCGCGAGGTTCGGGTTCTCGTCGACGTTCAGCTTGAGCACGGTGATCTTGTCACTGTTCTCAGAGCCGATGGTGTCGAGGATCGGGCCGACGGCGCGACACGGACCGCACCAGGCGGCCCAGAAGTCGACCAAGACGGGCTTGTCGCTGTTGATGACCAGCTCGTCGAACGTTGCTTCGGTGACTGCATCTGACATGAGTGTTCTCCTTCGTGGTGCGCGCGTCGAGATGGGCGCGCGGTCGATCAAACGGTGGTGGCGAGGACCGGGTCGGAGGGCTGCGGGCGACCAGCGGTCTGAGCCTCGCCGATAGCGGACGACTCGCCCGCGGCCTGCTCGCGGTCGGCGAGGTAGTGCTCCGCGTCGAGGGCCGCGATGGTGCCACTGCCGGCAGCGGTGATCGCCTGACGGTAGGTGGGGTCGATGACGTCGCCGGCGGCGAAGACGCCGGGCAGGTTGGTCTTCGACGAGCGACCCTTGACCGCAATGGTGCCCTCGGGAGCGAGGTCCAGCTGACCGTGGATGAGGTGCGTCCGTGGGTCGTTGCCGATCGCGATGAACAAGCCGCCCAGCGGCAGGTGGGTCTCGGTGCCGTCGGTGGTGGATCGCAGCGTCACGCCGTCGACCGCGTCGGCGCCGGTGATCCCCGCGACCTCGCTGTTCCAGATGAACTCGATCTTGTCGTTCGCGAAAGCGCGGTCCTGCATGATCTTCGACGCGCGGAGCGTGTCCTTGCGGTGGATGACGTAGACCTTCGACGCGAAGCGCGTGAGGAAGGTGGCCTCCTCCATCGCGCTGTCGCCGCCACCGATGACCGCGATGGTCTTCTCCTTGAAGAAGAACCCGTCGCAGGTCGCGCACCAGGACACGCCGTGGCCGGAGAGACGCTCCTCGTCGGCCAGTCCGAGCTTGCGGTACGCGGAACCGGTGGCGAAGATGACGGTGTGTGCCTCGTGGACCTGACCGTTGCCGAGGGTGACGGTCTTCACGTCACCATCGAGCTTGAGGTCGGTGACGTCGTCGTAGAGCACCTCGGTGCCGAACCGCTCGGCCTGCTCCTGCAACTTCATCATGAGCTCAGGGCCCTGGATGCCGTCGGGGAAGCCCGGGAAGTTCTCGATCTCGGTGGTGTTCATGAGTTCGCCGCCCGCCTCGACCGACGACGCGACGAGCAACGGCTGCAACGAGGCGCGCGCAGCGTAGATCGCCGCCGTGTAGCCGGCGGGTCCTGATCCGATGATGATGACCTGACGCACGATGCTCCTCAGTGGTTCGTGGACTCCCGGACCAGGTGGGTTCCGGGCTTCCGAGTGGTGTAACACATCCTAACCGGCGCCTATTCCGGCCCTGCAGGGCCTCGGACAGCTCTCAGGTGGGCGTGATGAGTCCGACCCGCCTGCCCGGTGATCAGCGGCCGAGGCGGGCCAGGACGGGCGCCAGAGCGGCCTGCAGTTCCGGCGTCCGCAGCAGGGCCAGGACGGCCAGGTAGACCGCGGCCATGACGGCTCCGACGACGGCCATCGTGATGATGGCCCCGGGGATCGTCGCGGTGGTGAACCCCTCCTCGCCGATGCCGCCCAACAGCAGCAGGACGACGACACCGACCGCTGCGGCCGGCACGGCGGCCGCGACGTACCGGAGCAGGCTGAGGAGGATCCGCTTGGTGTCGAGGCCACCCAGTCGACGACGGAGCAACAGTGCGGCGACCACGGTCTGCGCGACGCACGCGATCGTGATGGCGAGCGCGACACCGGCACCGACCAGGTGAGCCGGGAGGACGAGGATGACGATGATCGCGAGCAGCACGAAGAGCAGCGTCTGGAAGAGGGTGAAGAAGAAGGGGGTCTTCGTGTCGCCGAGGGCGTAGAACGCACGCTGCAGGACGAAGAGGATGCAGAACGGGACGAGCCCGATGACGAAGGCGATGACGATGCCGCCCATGGCCTGCGCCTGTTCGAACGTCTCGGCGAACACGCTGCCGAAGGGGACGGCGACGACCATGATGACGGCGGCTGCGAGGACGATGAGGACGCTCACCACGCGGATCGCGGCCGAGATGTCGGCCTGGAGCCGAGGGATGTCCCGTCCGTGCTCCCGTGTCCCCTGCGCGTGCTCGCTCATGCGGGTGAAGTACGCCGTCGCGATGGAGACGGTGATGATCGAGTGCGGGAGCATGAAGATCAGCCACGCGTAGTTGAGGATCGCGACGGACGGCCCCTGGTTACTGACGGAGGCGACGATCTGGGTCTCGATGATCCCCGCGCCGGTCGTCAGCAGCAGCATGCCGAAGGTCCAGCTGGCGATCCGGCCGGTGGCACGGAGTCCCACGCCCCGCCACTGGAAGTCGGGCCGGAAGCGCAGCCCGGCCTTCCGCCAGAAGAGCATGAGGAACGCGGCTTGGACCACGACGCCGAGCGTGGCGGACCCGGCGAGCAGGACCGTCCGGCCGTCGGTCCACTCGCGGACGGCGAGATCGCCGCTGCCGTACAGGCCGATGAAGGCGATCAGGCCGGCGATCGCGATGACGTTGTTGAGCACGGGCGCCCAGGTGAACGGCCCGAACATCTTGCGGGCGTTGAGGACCTCACCGAGCACGGTGTACAGCGCGTAGAGAAGGATCTGCGGGAGACACCAGTAGGCGAACGCCGTCGCGAGCGCGAACTGCTCCGGCGGCAGGGCGGCGGCGACGATGAACACGAAGACCGGTGCCAGGAGCGTGATCACCGCCGTGGCTCCGCCGATGAACACCAGGGTGATCGTCACGAGCTTGTTGATGTACGCGTTGCCACCGTCGGCGTGGATCCCGGCTCGGACGATCTGCGGCACGAGCACGGCGCTCAGGACACCGCCGCCGATGATCACGTAGATGGTGTTCGGCAACTGGTTCGCGATGGCGAAGGTGTCACCGATGACGACGACACCGATCGCCTGTGCCACCAGGATGGCCTTGACGAAGCCGAGGAGCCGGGAGACCAGCGTCCCCGAGGCGAGGAGGGCGCTCGCCCTGCCGATGCCGTCAGCCATTCGTCTCCCGTCGTCCGGGTGACGACTCTACCGGGGGCTCTCCGTCCGCACGCTCATCGTCGTCCGGAGCGACGCCCGCGGAAGCGGCGAGAGCACGACGCTTCGCCCGCCGGCTGAGCACCATGCGGATCACCCCGCTGACGAACAGCAGGGCGACGAGCAGCGCGAGGACGATGGCGCCGATGCCCTCCCAGTCGGCGCGGACGTTCACCCCGACGAACGACTGCTCGCCGATGGCCTGACCACCCGTGCTGAACAGTTGCAGTCGGAGGGTGGCGTCACCGTTCCCGATCTGCGCCTGGACGGGGACGAGGACGGTGGCCCGTGAATCCGCGGCGATCTCCTGCGTGACGGACCCGGAGATGCTGAGGCGACCGTTGCTCGGTGACGCCTGCATCACGACGGTGACGGGGTACGGCAGGTCGTTCCGGACCGCGAACGGCAGCGACACCTCGCCGCCCACCATGTTGATGCGACTGCTGTCCGTCACGCGGACCGATGCGAGGACAGTGTCCGTGCGTTCCTGTTGCGCGGTGACCGCGGCGCCCCACCCCTCCGCCGTGGGGAGCCACCCGGCCGCGAGGCTGGAGAGCAGCGTGGCGCGCTCACGCCCGGTCAACAGCTCGGGGTCGTTCAACACGGAGGAGAACTCGGTGACGAGTCGTTCGTCGTCGAGGAGGACCCGGACATCCGACACCCGGTCGTCGTTCGGGGCCATCGCACCGAGGGTGACCGCGGTCGGCGGCTCCGTGAGGGTGCTCGCGAGGGGCGTCCGGGAGGTGGCCGGCAACGAGCGGAGTGCGTTGACCGTGTCGCCCAGGGCTGGGAGGGCAGCGTCGACGGCGCGCGGGAGGACGGCGACGACCGTTCCACCCGTCGACCCCTCGGTCCCGATGGCGGCGGCCCGGGCGTTCACGTCCGCGATGGCGTTCTGGAACGCGCTGTCCGTCGTCGCCGAGGCGGCGGCGCTCAAGGAGTCGGCGAGGCCGTGGTCGACCAGGAGGGTCGGTGTGGTCCCGGCCGTCGCCGACGCGCGGAGCGTCTGGCCGCTCGTGGAGGTGTTGTCGGAGTCGATCATCGCGACCGCGCCACCGGACGCGGTGAAGACGGAGAGGTCGGCGTCGGACACCGCGCCGCCCGCCCAGACGATGCTCGGGAGGGTGTAGCTCCACTCGAGCAGCTCGGCCATCGTCGGAACGGTCGGGACAGGTTGAGCGGGTGTCTCGGAGGGCGACGGTGTCGGGGTGGATCCGTCGGACGGCGTGGCGGTCGGGGACGCGCCGTCGGTCGCCGTCGCCGGTGACGGCACGGTCTGCGGGCTCGGCTGGACGCCGTCGGGGTCGGTGGTCGGTGTGTCGGTCGGCGTCGGGGTGTCGGTGGGCTGCACTGCAGGGAAGTCCGCGACGTCCAGGGCGAAGTCGAACGAGGTCGGTGCCATCAGCTGTCCGAGCCCGGCCTCGGCTTGGACAGCGGGTTCCGCGTCGCCGTACTGAAGGGCGAACGTCTCGTTCGGTGCGGCCTCGAGTCGGGCGAGCCAGGCCACGGCGCCCTGGGGTGCACGGGTGCCGAGCGCTCTGATGGAGGCGATGATCCGGGGATCGATGCCGAGGGCGATCTGCTCGCCGAAGTACGCGTCGAGCTGGGTGGTGAGGGCGCCGTCGTCCTCGGTGAGTTCGGTGAGCTCGTCAGCGTCGAGGAGCCCGCCGTAGCTGATCGGGACGGTGAGTGGGGCCACGAGGGCCACGGAGGCCGCGGTGGGCTGTCCCTGGGATCGCCAGACCAACGCCGTCCGCCCTCCGGCGGCCGTGTCCCCGGCCGTGTAGCCGGCGGAGACACCGTAGGAGCCCCAGGCGTCCGCGTCGTCGAACCCGAGCGCAGGCGGGGTGAAGTCGAGGCCGCTCACGACGTACTGCTGCCCGGCGATGAGTTCCGGGATGTCGATGGTCCGCACCACGGTCGTCCCGGTCGGTGTCGTCGCCGCGTCGGCACCCGAGGTGTCGAGCCACGTGTCGAGCGCTGCCGTCCCGGTGATGCGCGCGGTGGTGACCGCCAGGGAGAGGGAGCCGGCCGGCAGGTCGTCGTCGGTGCCGTTCGTCAGGGTGATGCCGAAGGAGGTGATCGAGGACTGCTCGACCGCTCCCCCGTCACTCGGACTCACCTCGACCGACACGAGGCCGTCCGGTGTCGCAGCGGAATGAGCGGTCTGCAGGGGCGCGGCAGCGGCGAGGGGCCCTGGCGAGAAGAGCCCGGAGGACACGACGGCGAACGACAGCGCGGCTGCTGCGAGGGCGCTGAGGAGGCGTGGGAGGCGGCTTGATCGTGTCATGGGCTGATGGACCACGTCGCTCAGGCGGAGTGGTCCGCTCACGATTCTACGGTGGCGCCCCAAACGAACCTGGGTGCTGGTGCACCGGGAGGTCACGGCTTCCGCCGGGAGCGCCACCGAGCGTCGGGCTAGGTCCCGTCTGACACGATGCGATCGGCGTCGCCATCGTCCGGCACACCCTCGTCCTCCCGCCGGCCGTGACCGAGCGAGAGGGTCGCGAGGAAGCCGACGACGAGGAACGCCGCAGCAGCGAAGGCCGCGTATCGCGTGCCGTCCGAGAGCGCGACCTTGGCGTCCTCGGCGACCGCGGCCGTCGAGGGGTCTGCGGCGAGTCCGGCGATGGACGCCCCGGCGCTGTCGACCACGCTCGAGACCAGGGCGTCGCGCTGTGCCACCGGGATCCCGGCGTCGTCGAGTCGTGCGTCGAGCACGGAAGCAGTGCTGACGAACAGCACGGTGCCGAGGACGGCGATGCCGAGGGCCGATCCGATCTGCCGCGCCGTGCTCTGCGTCCCCGAGCCCTGCCCGCTCTGCTCGATCGGGACGTCCTTCAGGACGACGCCGGTCAGCTGTGCGGTCGCGAGCCCGACACCGAACCCGTAGACGAAGAGGGACACGGCGATCGCGAACCACGGGGTGTCGGTTCCGACCGCCAACCCGATACCGATGACACCGGCGACCTCCGCGAGGATGCCCACCCGCACGATCGTCACCGGCGCGACGCGGTTCCCGAAGGCACCGGCGAAGCCGCTGGCGACGAACGATCCGATCGCCAGGGCGAGGAGGACCACGCCCGTCTGCAGCGCGCTGTATCCGAGGACGTTCTGCAGCCAGATCGGGAGCGACAGGATGATGCCGAACTCGCCCAGGGAGACGATGAGGGCAGCGATGTTGCCGTTGCGGAACGACGGCAGGGAGAAGAGGGAGAAGGCGATGATGGTGCTCCGCCCCTGCCGCATGCGCCGGCGGCCCCACAGCAAGAACGCGATCGCACCGATGACGGTCACCAGGAGCGCGATGGGCACCGGGGAGAGCGTGAACGGCCACGTCCAGTCGCCGACGACCAGTGGTGCCTCGGTCGTCCACCAGCCGAGGCTCCGACCTTCGATCAGTCCGAACACGAGGGACGAGCTGGTGACGATCGACAGCGCAGCGCCGACACCGTCGATGCCTCCGGTCGCCACGTCGCGCGACTCGGAGACGAACAGGAGCAGGCCGATCACGATGACGACACCGAGGGGCACGTTGATGCCGAACGCCCAGCGCCACGAGAAGTCGGTCGTCAGCCAGCCGCCCAGGAGCGGCCCGACCGCGACCATGCCGCCGATCGTCGACCCCCAGACGGCGAAGGCGATCGCCCGGTCGCGCCCCCGGAACGTCGCGTTGATGATCGACAGGGTGGTGGGGAGGATCATCGCCCCGCCGACGCCCTGGACGACCCGCGCGAGGATCAGGAGCTCGCCGGTCGCTGCGAGTGCTGCGAACACCGAGGCGGCGACGAAGACGACGACCCCGAGGAGGAGCATCCTCCGGCGACCCACCCGGTCGGCGAGGGTCCCGAAGACGATGAGGAGCGCGGCGAAGACGAGGGTGTAGGACTCCTGGACCCACTGGACCTGGGTCGACGAGATGCCGAGGTCGTCCACGATCGACGGGATCGCGACGTTGACGATGGTGGAGTCGACGATGATGAGCGCGACGGCGACGCTGATGGCGACGAGTCCGAACCATTTCCGGCGGTCGGCGGTGCTTCGTCCGGGCGTCTCGGACAGGTTGGATTCCGTCATGCGCGGAAACGATCAGCTAGCTGCATATTGTGAGTATGCGCCCACGATCAGCGGTTGTCACCCACCATGTGTCGTATTCGCATTCTGGAATACAACTGCCCGACAGGTGTCGTCGAGGCAGACGGCATCAGTCCGCGTCGTCGCCCTCCCACGGGGGTCGAGCCACCTTGCCCGACATCCGCCAGACCGCGCGGGTCAGTTCCGGATGCACCCGCGCGATCTCCCGGAGCACCTCGTACTCCAAGTGGTCCGCGTTGTCGCGGTGATCCTGGGCGTCCTCCAACGAGGAGTACCCCGCGAGCCGTGCCATGGCGTGCTGGGCGGCGAGCCCTCGAGCGTGCAGCGCATCGTCCCGGAGCACGGCGACGACGAGCTCGTCGACCGTCGGCATCGACGGCAGGAAGTCCCACGGGTCCTCGCCGTCTCGGGCACGATGCTCGATGATGACGTCGCGTTCGAGTTGCGCATCACGCCGCAGTTTCGGGAGGTCGACCGCCTGCAGATCCACGTACCCTCCTCACTCCGGCGCACCGGCGGCGCGCACTCGGGTATCAAGGGTACGCCTCGTATCGGTGGACCTCGCCGTCAAGGCGGCCTCGGACCGGCGGACGCACCTGGTACCCCAGGACCATCGGCGTCGTCCGATCGGCGGATGGACGGGCCGCGGCAGGTCCGTCATCGTGTGGATGTGCCACCGGACGGCGCTCCCTAGCGTGGACTGGGGCGACTCGCGCCCACTCCGCGACCGAGAGGCCAGCCGCCCATGTCATTCCTCACGAGGCTCAGTCTCGCCAACCGATTGATCGTGGGCCTGATCACCGCCGCCATCGTCGTGTTCGGCCTCTTCGCCGTCGGCTCCCTGAAGCAGGAGCTGCTGCCGTCCGTCCAACAGCCCGGCGCCTACGTGTCGGCCACCTACCCCGGTGCATCGCCCGCGTCCGTGGAGCGGGAGGTGACCGAGCCGGTCGAACAGGCGGTGCAGGGCATCAAGGGCGTGACCGGCGTCACCTCGACCTCCGTCGGCGGCTCGACCTCCTTGCAGGTGAGCTGGGACTTCGGGCAGGACGACGAGAAGATCGTCGGGGACATCCGGAGCGCGCTCGCGGGTCTGAAGAGCACCCTCCCGAGCGACACGACCACCGAGGTCTTCGCCGGGGGCAGCGACGACATCCCCGTCCTCCAGCTCGCCATCGCCTCCGAAGACGAGTCCGGGGAGTTCGCGGGCCGGGTCGAGAGCACCGTCCTCCCCGCCCTCCGCGGCATCAGCGGCGTCCGCCAGGTCGACCTGGCCGGACAGAACGCCACCCAGCTCGTCATCACGATGCGCCCGGCCGACCTCACCGCCAAGAAGGTCACGGCTGAGGAGGTCGTGGCTGCGGTGCAGGCGAGCGGCGCGGTGACCGCGGCGGGGACGAGCGTCGACGCCGGCAAGGAACTGTCGATCGAGGTCGGCTCGGCGGTCGGATCGCTCGAGGAGCTGCAAGCGCTCCCCATCCAGCACGAGGACGGGCCGTTCGCCCTCTCCGCCGTCGCCGACGTCGAGCTCGTGCCCGCGGCGGAGACCTCCATCGCGCGAGCGGATGGCCTCCCCTCGCTCTCCCTCACCATCCTCAAGGACCCGTCGGCGAACGCCGTCCAACTCGCGCACGCGATCCGTGACGCCCTCCCCGGTCTCGAGCAGGACCTGGGATCCGGCGCCAAGTTCACCGTGGTGTTCGACCAGTCGCCGATGGTGGAGCAGTCGATCCACGACCTCTCCGTCGAGGGCGGGCTCGGGCTCCTGTTCGCGATCATCGTGATCCTCGTGTTCCTGCTGTCGATCCGCTCGACGATCATCACCGCCGTCTCGATCCCCCTGTCGCTGCTCATCGCGATGATCGGGTTGTGGATCGGCGACTACTCGCTGAACATCTTCACCCTCGCCGCCCTGACAGTGGCGGTCGGGCGGGTGGTCGACGACTCCATCGTGGTCATCGAGAACATCAAGCGTCGACACAGCGGTCGTTCCATGACCGCCTCGAGCGTCGTCGACGCGGTCCGCGAGGTGGCCGGTGCGGTGACGGCGTCGACCATCACCACGGTCGCGGTGTTCCTGCCCGTCGCCTTCGTCGGAGGCACCGTGGGTGAGCTGTTCCGGCCGTTCGCCGTCACCGTCTCCGTGGCGCTCATCGCCTCGCTCGTGGTGTCGCTCACGATCGTCCCCGTCCTCGCCTACTGGTTCATGCGCGGCTCCTCTTCGCCGGCAGCGGCCACCGACGCCGCTCCGACCGTCGAGGAGGACGAGTCGGAGGCGTACTCCAAACTGCAGCGCGCCTACCTCCCGGTCCTCACCACGGCGCTCAAGCGGCCGGTGGTCACCCTGCTGATCGCGGCCGTCGTGTTCGTGGGGACGATCGTCTCGGCCGGGTTCCTGAAGACCGACTACCTCGGAGACATCGGCGGCGAGAACACGGTGACCGTCACCCAGGAGCTCCCCGAGGGGACGAGTCTGGACGTGACCAGCGATGCGGCGGCGACCGTCGAGGCCGTCCTCGCGAAGACCGCCGGGGTGTCCGGGTACCTCACCACCGTCGGTGGGAGCGGATCGAGCAACACCGCGCAGATCAGTGTGACCGTGGGCGAGGAGAGTTCACGGGAGGCCGTGGCCGACACCATCCGCGACGCCGTGGCGAAGCTCGACGACGTCGGAGAGATCACCGTCGGTGACGCCGGTGCAGGACTCGCCGGTGGCGGCGGTGGCATGGAGGTGACGCTCCAGGGCGAGGACCCCGTCGCCCTGGCGACGGCCGCCTCGACCGTCCAGGAGATGCTCGGCACGACCGACGGTCTGCGGGACGCGACGAGCGACCTCGCCGACGAGCAGGGTCTGCTGAAGGTGAACGTGGACCGCGCCGCCGCCGCTCGCTACGGCTTCACGCAGGAACAGGTCGGGCAGGCCATCGCCGCCGCACTCCGCGGCACGCCGACGGGTTCGGTCATCCTCGAGGGTGCTTCCCGGGACATCATCGTCCGCTCGCAGCGCGTCGGGACGACGCCGGCGGAGATCGCGGCACTCCCGCTCCCGGTCAGTGCGTTGCAGCAGGCCGCAGCTCAGAAGGCCGCGACCGATGCGCTCACGGCCGAGCAGGATCAGGCCACGCAGCGGGCGAAGGACGAGGCCGCGTCCCAGACGGCGACGCAACGGTCCGAGCTCCAGGAGGCGCGGTCGACGGCCGCGTCGCAGCTCGACGCGCTCCGAGCGCAGTTGAGCGCCCTGCAGGCGGCTCCGGTCGAGGTCCCGCCGGTCACGCCCACCACCCCGGAGGAGGAGGCCGCCCGGCAGGCCTATGAGGCCCGTGCCGCGCAGCTCGCGGGGCTCAGTGACGCCATCACCCAGCTCCAGGGTTCCATCACGACGCTCGACGAGCAGTTGACCGCGATGCGTGACGCGGAGGCGGAGGCGGCCGAGCAGCAGGCCGAGGCCGACCGTCTCACCCAGGCGCAGAAGGACCTCGCCAACGTCAACGCCGTCCCGATCCCCGTGAGCGCGGTGGCGCAGGTGGTGGAGGAGCAGGCCCCCGCAGCGATCACCCGCATCGACGGCGTGCGGACCGTGACCGTGTCGGCGACCCCGACCGGTGACGACCTCAGCGCGACGACGCTCGCGGTGCGGCAGGGGCTGGACGGCCTCGACCTCCCGAGCGGTGTCACGGCGTCGGTCGGCGGTGTCGCCCAGGATCAGGAGGAGTCGTTCGCGCAGCTCGGCCTCGCCATGCTCATCGCGATCGTCCTCGTCTTCATCGTGATGGTGGCGACGTTCCGGAGCCTGCTCCAACCGCTCATCCTCCTCGTCTCGGTGCCGTTCGCGGCCACCGGTGCGATCGCCGCGCTGCTCATCACGGGCACCCCGCTCGGCATCCCGTCGATGATCGGCCTGCTCATGCTGATCGGGATCGTCGTCACGAACGCGATCGTGCTGATCGACCTGGTGAACTCGTATCGTGCGCGGGGTGACGGGATCGACGACGCCGTGCTGCACGGCGCGAGGCTGCGACTGCGACCGATCATCATGACCGCCTGCGCGACGATCTTCGCCCTGGTGCCGATGTCCCTCGGCCTCACCGGCGGCGGCGTCTTCATCTCGCAGTCGCTCGCGATCGTGGTGATCGGCGGTCTCGTCTCCTCGACGTTGCTGACGCTCATCCTCGTGCCGGTGCTCTACCTGCTCCTGGAGCGGCGCACCGAGCGACGTCTCGCGAAGCGGGAGCGGAAGCGGGCGGCCAAGGCCGAGCAGGCCGCCGCGGCCACCGATCAGGACGCGGACGAGGACCTGGAGTCGATCATGGCGGCGGACAGCTGATCGGCCTGCGGGGTGGGTGGGGCCGCTTCGCGGAACCGCTCGCCCCGCAGCTGGCACACTGGGGGCGTGGACCAGCGACCGATCGACCTCCTCCGTGCCGACCTCACGACCGCCGGATACACCGTGGAACGGGTGCGCGGCCTGTGGGGTGAGATGGCCGAGGCGGCCCTGCATCGATCGAACCGGGTCGTGGCGATCCGAGCGCTCGACGCCCGACAGGGCACGGAGGGCGTGGAGCCGGTCGCGACCTTGGCGAGACTGTTCATCCTCGGGCTGCCGGCGGACGTCGACGCGGTCTCCCGCGCTCTGCCGACGCTCGGCGCCGACGGAGCGGTGGAGCTCGGCCTCCTCAGCCGGGCCGACGACGGCGGTCTCCGGCCGGCCCTCGACCTCCGCCCCTATGCCTGGGTGGACGCGAACGGGAGCGGGGCCTGGTGGATCGCCTCCGACCTCGGCGAGCTCGCCCTCGGCCACGAACTCGGCGAGGAGCACGTGCTCGGCGTCGGTGGTGCGTCGATGACCCTCAGCGGCATCATCCTGCCTGAGCGGGTCGGATCGGCCCTCGACCTCGGCACGGGGTGCGGGATCCAGGCGCTCCACCTGTCGCGGATCGCCGATCGTGTGGTCGCGACGGACATCTCCGAGCGGGCGCTCGAGCTCGCGGCACTCAACGCGCGGCTCAACGGCATCGACTCGATCGAGTTCCGTCTCGGCAGCATGTTCGAGCCGGTGACCGGTGAGCGGTTCGACCGCATCGTCTCGAACCCGCCGTTCGTCATCACGCCACGGATGGAGGGGGTCCCGAACTACGAGTACCGGGACGGCGGGCTCGTCGGTGACGCCCTCGTCGAGTCGGTCTTCGTCGAGGCGGCCCTGCATCTGACGGAGGACGGGGTGGCCCAGTTCCTCGGCAACTGGGAGTACCGCGCACGGACGGACGGACTCGATCGCGTCGCGGACTGGGTGGAGCACAGCCGGGAGACGGTGGACGCCTGGGTGATCGAACGCGAGGTGCAGGATCCGGCGGAGTACGCCGAGACCTGGATCCGGGACGGTGGCACGAGGGCCGGCACCGCCGAGTTCGAACGCCTCGCGGCAGCCTGGCTCGACGACTTCGCATCGCGGTCGGTGACGGGCGTCGGCTTCGGGTACGTCCTGCTCCGGCGGACCGACTCCGCCACCCCGATGCGCCGGTTCGAGCGTCTCCACGGGCACGCGGGATCCAACTCGGCGGGCCTCGGAGCCCACCTCGCCGTCTGCCTCGCCGCGCACGACTGGCAGGTCGCGCTCGACGACCAGGCCCTGCTCCGTGAGCGCGTCGTCCTCGCCGGCGACGTCACGGAGGAGCGTCACTACTGGCCGGGCGACGAGGACCCGACGGCGATGCACCTGCGCCAGGGTGGCGGGCTGGCCAGGTCTGTCGGCGTCGACACGGGACTCGCCGGACTCGTCGGTGCGTGCGACGGCGAACTCGCCCTCGGTGCCATCGTCGACGCGATCGCGCAACTCGTCGAGGTCGACGCCGTCGAGCTCGGCGACGAACTCCTCCCCCGCGTGCGTGCGCTCATCGACGACGGGATCCTGCTTCCCGCTGTCTGAACGGTGACCGTTCGCGGAACGGATCCTCAACTGGATAGTGAAACTATCCGATAGTGCTACTCTCCAACTGGGACGACGAACCGCGTCGCTCAGAATCGAGACCAGCATGAGCACCACCCACGTCATCCTCGGCGGCAACGGCGTCATCGGACGGGAGACCGCGCAAGCGCTCCTCGCGACCGGCGTATCCGTCGGCTCGGTCGGCCGCCGGGCGTCCACGGTGCCGGGCGTCACCTCGGTCATCGCCGACCTCCTCGATCGGGATGCGGTCAGGACCGCGCTCGACGGAGCGGACGTCGCCTACCTCACCGCTGGTCTGCCCTACTCCGCCGCTCTCTGGGAGCAGCGCTGGCCCCGCATCGTCGAGAACGTCATCGAGGCGGCAGTGGCGACCGGGACGCACCTCGTCTCCCTCGACAACGTCTATGCGTACGGCGCGGTGGATGGCCCGATGACGGAGGGGACTCCGCTGGCACCCGTCAGCCGGAAGGGCCGGGTCCGTGCTCGTGCTGCGGCCGCGCTCGCAGCGGCGGTGGCGGAACGCGGTCTGGTCTCGACGGTGGGACGGAGCGCCGACTTCTTCGGCCCCGGTGCATCGACCAGTGTGTTCAACAGCTTCGGGATCGACCCGATCGCCGCAGGACGGCCGGGCACCTGGCTGTACGACGCCGACCTGCCGCACTCGCTCACCTACACCCCCGATGTCGGTCGTGGACTGGCCATCCTCGGCACGGACACCGCCGCGCGCGGACGCCTCTGGCACCTGCCCACCGGTCCGGCGCTGACAGGACGCGACTACCTCCGTCTCGCCGGAGGGCATGACCGCCCGATCAAGATCATGGGTGCGGCCATGATGCGGATCGGGTCCCTCTTCAACGCCGGTGCGCGCGAGACGCGCGAGATGAGCTACCAGTACACGGCTCCGTACCGGTTCGACTCCAGTGCGTTCGAGCTCGCCTTCGGCGTGCGACCGACGCCGATCGCCGATGCCGTCGCCGAGACCGTCCGAGCCGCCGGTGCCGGTGTCCGGGCCTGAGCGGAGGGCACCCGGGTGGCACGCTCGGCGAGCGGCACTTCGGCGCTCTGCCAGCTGACCGCGATAGTCTCCCGTGTCGGAGACACCGACCCCGCCGACGAAAGCGACCACCCTCGATGCCGGAGAGCCCACTCTCAGCCAGCCCGTACGAGGTGCTCGGTGTGAGCACGACGGCGTCGCAGGACGAGCTCCGTCGGGCGTATCGTCGGCTGATGCGCGAGACGCATCCCGACCTCGGCGGCAGCGCGCGGCAGTTCAACGCGGTGCAACTGGCCTGGGAGCGCGTCGGCACGGTCGAGGATCGAGCCGCGTACGACCGCGGTCGGAACGTCCCGTCCGGCGGCGTCGACGCGGACGACGAGCCCACCTGGTCCGCGT
Source organism: Plantibacter sp. Leaf314 (assembly GCF_001423185.1). NCBI lineage: Bacteria > Bacillati > Actinomycetota > Actinomycetes > Micrococcales > Microbacteriaceae > Plantibacter > Plantibacter sp. Leaf314. Next base: position 2,394,395 of record NZ_LMOB01000001.1, read on the forward strand.
CCACCACCGGTCGCTCCGGCACCCAGCGGGCGGACTCCCGTCCTCGAGCGCGGGCCTACGGGCACCCCGGCGGCGACTCACGGGAGGCCTATCTCGAGCTCATCAGGGAGTGGGTCGGCCGTGGCGTCCCACTCGACGACCCCTACGACCCCAAGCTCGTCCGCTCCGCCCCGCGCGAGATCCGACACCAGCTCGCCAACGCACTGGCGGAGGAGCAGACGGCTCGCACGGTGGCGACGCTCGGCATCGGGTACACCGTGTGGCACGACGTGCTGGCTCCCGGCGAGGCGAAGATCGATCACGTGGTCCTCGGCCCGACCGGGCTGTTCGCGGTGAAGTCCGAGGACTGGGGCGGGCCGGTGAGCGTGCATCGTGGTGAGGTCGTCGGCGAGACGCTCGGCGTCCGAGAGGAGCCCGTGCGTTCGATCGTCCGCTCGGCGCGCACGGTCGCGAAGGCGGCCCGCGTGAAGTTCACCGCCTCGGTCATCGTCGTACCCGACGGCGCCGTCGAGGAGTCCGTCGAGTTCATCGGCCGGAAGCATCCCGTCACCGTCCTCGTGGAGCGATCGCGCCTCGCCGACCTGCTCCGTACCGGCCTTCCGGGCATCGAGCGCATGGGTGGCAACCAGCTGTTCGACATCCGCACCAGGCTCCAGCAGACCGTCCGTTTCGTCGGCGTCTGAACCGCGCAGCACGACACCCGTGGGCGAAACCCCCCACCGCCCCACTCGGGGTTCTTGTGCGGATGGGCGCCAGGCCCCACCATCAGGGCATGAGCACTCCATCCGGCTGGTATCCCGATCCTGAACGACCAGGCGGTCAGCGGTGGTGGACCGGTTTCGCCTGGGGTGGGGCGCGATTCCCGGCGACGATGCCCGACACCGCGACTGCGACGTCCACCGCCGCTGCGACCGGGTCGCCCGTCGAGAACCGTCCGAGCAGACTCCGGCCCCTGCACGTCCTCCTGATCTGCCTCGTCGTCGCGCTGGTGCTGCTCAGCGCGATCGGCGGTGCGTTCTGGGGCGCCCTGCTCGCGCTCGTCGCCATCGCCGCGGCGGTCGTCGGCGTGGTCGCGCTCGTCCGCGGTCACGCCAGCCGGCTCGGCATCCGGAACCGGGGTACCGCGCTCGCCGTGGTCGCCGCAGCCCTCTGCCTCGTCGTGGTCGGTGGCGGTGCGAGTGCTGCGACGCTTCCGGCGTCAGACCGGCCTGCGGCCCTGCTGACGGCTCAAGACGTGGCCACCCCCGCTCCGAAGCGGACCCCGGTGGCGACCCCGACACCGACCGACATCGTGACCGAGGTCACTGAGGTCATCGCGGTGCCGTTCACGGCGACGGAGGTGCAGGACCCGAACCTCGACGTCGGTCAGGTCATCGTCACCACCGTCGGGGTCGACGGTCAGCAGACGAACACCTACCGTGTGACGACACGGGCCGGCGCGGAGATCGCGCGGGAGCTCGTCGCCCAGGTCGTGTCGGTCGAACCGGTGGCGCAGGTGACCTCGGTCGGCACCCGGCAACCCGCGCCCGTGGCTCCCGCACCCGTCGCCGACCCGGTCGGAGGCGGCTGCGACCCGAACTACGAGGGGCAGTGCGTCCCGATCGCGAGCGACGTCGACTGCGCCGGCGGCAGTGGGAACGGACCGGCCTACACGCCGGGACCGGTGTACGTCGTCGGAAGCGACGTGTACGACCTCGACCGTGACGGGGACGGCATCGCCTGCGACGCCTGAGCAAGCCCGTTCGCGCTCGGCGGAAGGTCGGGCCGTCGATCCAGGGCTACGCGTATCGTCGCTGACGGGTCGCCGGACGGCGCCCCTGACGCTGATGGATTGGAGCGACGATGAGTGCAGAACTCGACGGCAAGCAGGTGGCCTTCCTCCTGTCGGACGGCTACGAGGACAGCGAACTGACCAGCCCGTGGGAGGCGGTCACCGCTGCAGGCGCGACGGCCCGACTGGTCTCCCCCGCGACGCAGGACGTGACCGGCAAGAACGGGCACGTCCAGCCGGTCGACGTGGCCGTCGCCGAGGCGTCCTCCGGTGACTACCACGCGCTCGTGCTTCCGGGTGGTGTCGTCAACGCCGACGACCTCCGCCTGGACGAGGCCTCGATCGCCTTCGCGAAGGCCTTCTTCGAGCAGGGCAAGCCGGTCGGGGTGATCTGCCACGGTGCATGGATCCTCGTCGAGGCCGATGTCGTCCGCGGCCGTGAACTGACGAGCTACGCGAGCCTCAAGACGGACCTGCGCAACGCGGGAGCCTCGTGGGTGGACGAGGAGGTCGTCGTCGACCAGGGTCTGGTGTCGAGCCGGACGCCCGACGACCTCCCGGCCTTCAACGCGAAGCTGGTCGAGGAGATCGGTGAAGGGGAGCACGAGGGTCAGCACGCCTGAGCGCGAGACCCCAGCACCGACGAACGCCCGGCCCCTCGAGAGGGACCGGGCGTTCGCGTGCTGTGAGGCTGTCGTTACGCCTTCTTGTTGCGGGTCAGTGCGCCGTAGATGAGGAGCACGACGATGGAACCGCCGATGGCGAGGAGCCACGTCTGCAGCGAGAAGAACTCCTGGAGGTTCGCGCCGAAGAGGAGGCCGCCGAGCCAACCACCGAGCAGTGCCCCGACGACACCGAGCAGCAGCGTGATCAACCAGCCGCCGCCCTGACGACCCGGAAGGATCGCCTTGGCGATGGCGCCGGCGATGAGGCCGAGCAGCAGGAAGCCGAGAAAACTCATGATGTCTCCAAATGTGATTGCTGGATCGAGCGGGGTGCCGACCGATCGTGGTGCTACCCCCGCCGGTGAGCGGGGCCAGCCACTGTATCGCGAGGACTAGTTCTTGAAGACGTCCTTGACATTCTCGCCGGCCTTCTTGGCGTCGGCCTTGGTCTGGTCGGCCTTGCCCTCTGCGACCTTGCTGTCGTCGCCGGTGATCTTGCCGAGGGCTTCCTTCGCCTTGCCCGCGAGGTCTTCAGCGGCGTTCTGGATCTTGTCCGATGCACTCATGGCGTACTCCTTCTTCTGCGTTGGAAACCGGCGGTGATGACCGGTTCATGAAGTAGGACGCAGCCTGGGGCGCATTCGTCACGGAATCCGTCGAAAACCTTCGGCGGCACCGTCGGCGCGCTGACGGATGCGACACTTGATGTTCGTGTTCCGCCAGGCAGTGCCGCCGTCCAGACCCGCCAGGAGGTGAATCGCTTGAGGACAGACCGCCCTCGTTCCGGCTTCTCGCGATTCCTGCGCATCGTCCGCAACACCATGTTCTGGATCATCGGCGTGATCCTCGCCATCGCCGTGCTCATCTTCGTCTGGCTGCAACTGACGCCCTGGCCGGGGTCGATGGTCATCCGGATGGCGTTCGACGAGCGGGCGAAGGTCGTGCAGTCGGACCTCGAGAGGTACGTGCCGGACGGTGTCGACGTGCGACGCGACATCCCTTACCGCTCCGGCGACGCCGACGCCCTCCTCGACGTCTACACCCCCGACGGTGTCCGCGGGAGTGGCGCTGCACTCCCGACCATCGTCTGGGTGCACGGCGGCGCCTGGATCTCCGGCAGCAAGGAACTCATCTCCAACTACATGCGCGTGCTCGCCGGCGAGGGGTACACGGCGATCGCGGTGGAGTACACGATCGCCCCGGAGGGGCAGTATCCGCTGCCGATCGAGCAGGTCGCCGACTCCCTCGGCTACCTCGACGCCAATGCGCGGGCGCTCAACGTCGACTCCTCCAAGCTCATCCTCGCCGGTGACTCCGCCGGTGCGCAGATCGCCGCCCAGGTCGCGAACGTCGTGACGAGCTCCGAGTACGCCAGCTCGATCGAGGTCGAGTCGCCCATCGAACCGCAGCAGTTAGCCGGCGTCGTGCTCGCCTGCGGCGCGTACGACCTCAGCCTGGTCAACGCCGAAGGCAGTTTCGGGTGGTTCCTCGACACCGTGCTGTGGTCCTACTTCGGCGCGCGCGACTACAAGACGCGGCCGGAGGTCGCCTCAGCCTCGGTCGTCGACTACCTGACGGCGAAGTACCCGCCGACGTACATCACGGTCGGCAACTGGGACCCGCTCTACCCGCAGTCGGTCGAGTTCAAGGAGAGACTCCAGGGCCTCGGGGTCGACGTGCAGTCCATGATCTTCAACCCGGACTACCGGCCCGGGCTCGAGCACGAGTACCAGTTCCTGCTCAACGACCAGGGGCGGTTCAACCTGCAGCGCATGGACGCCTTCATCGACGGCGTCACCGACACGAGCCTCCCCTACGGACAGCAGGGTCCGCCCGTCCGCTGACGAAGCCGGGTCAGGGGAGGCGGATGCGCTCGCCGTCCTCGACGAGACGGCCGTGGAGCACCGCCTGGTCGAGCGTCAGATCCAGCCAGCGCCGAGCGGTCTCACCGAGGCGGCCGTAGCCGAGGACCGAGGCCGCCTGCATGGGCAGCTGCTCGCGGTCCACCTCCTGCTCGGGGCTCGCGGCGATGACGAGTTCCATGGCGTTGCAGATCTCGGCGGGGCTGATGTCCGTCACCGCACGGTGGTCGCGATGGACGACCCGGCGGACACCGCGCCAGGTGACGACGTCGAGTCCCGTCGGCCAGGCGAACCCGTTCTGCACGACGAACGCCTCCGTCACCAGCGCGGAGAGCTCCGTCCGGGTGTCCTCCGCCAGCCGGTCCACGCCGAAGCGGCGGGCGACGATCGACACGAGCCGTGGGACGGCGATGGGCCCTTCCGTCGACAGGATCGCTGCTGCGATCCTGGTGACGGCCGCTTTCGTGAGTTCCAGGTTGTCGAGGACCGAGGCGGGCCCGATCACGGAGTCGTCGGCGAGTTCGAAGTCGGTGATGGCGACGCTCAGCGGGACGACGGGGGCCGACGCCGTGACGGGGAGGGCGACCGGGTCCATGAATGGCACCGACTGCTGGCCGGTGGCGGTGTCGGACGCCGTGTCGGCGGTGGGGGCCGGCGTCGGCGGGTGCTCCGTGGCGTCCCGAGTCGCCGACCCGGCGGGTGCCGTCGGGGCGGAGGCCGGACCGGTCGCCGCATCGGGCGTCCGTCCGGAGGCGGCGGGCTGCGGCTCCGTCGACGGCGACGGGTCGGCCGCGGACGGTGCCGACGTCGACTCCTCGCTCAGCGCGCGTTCGGCTCGTTCACGCCAGGACTTGGGGAGCCAGGACGACTTCGCCACGAAGCCGTTCCACCCGCGACTCACGGTGTCACCGTCCACGCACGGCACGGGGCGGCGGAGCGACGGTGCTCCACGGGGAGGGTCTGCGAGGTCAGAGGTGGCACCTCCACAGGATAGACCGCGGCGGACGTGGGCTCAGCTCGCCGACTGCCGACGCGCCTCGCGTCGACGTTCGCGTTCGAGGTCGGCCGCGGCGGCTTCGGCGGGGGTCGGTGCCGTGCCGCCGAGCGCGCGAGGCTGCCACCAGGCTCCGGTTCCGTCGACCGGGTAGTCGCGCTGCAGCACGTCGATCATGCTTTGCAGGCGGTCGCGCAGCTGTTCGGTGCTCGTGGCGACGTCGTCCTCGGGGTGGACCTGGATCGGCTCACCGAAGGAGAAGTGCACCGGCACACCGAAGCGCTCGCGGAAGCCGACCTTGTGGTTCTTCGTGAGGAGCCGGTGGCCGCCCCAGACGGCGACGGGGATGATCGGGACACCCGCCTCCTGGGCGAGGCGGACGGCGCCGGACTTCAGCTCGCGGACGGTGAACGAGGCGCTGACGCCCGCTTCTGGGAAGACCCCGACGAGCTCTCCACTGCGGAGTGCCGCGACGGCGTTCGCATAGGCGGCACCGCCGGCGCGCATGTCGACGGCGATGTGACGCATGCTTCGCAGGAGTCGGCCGACCAACGGCTTGTCGAACGCGCCCTGCTTGGCCATGAAGCGGATGCGACGCCGGTTGTGGAGCACGGTCGCCCACTCGACGAGGGCGAACTCGAGGTACCCGAAGTGGGTCATCGCGATCACCGCCCCGCCGTCGTCAGGCAGGTGTTCGATACCGGTGGTGTGACGGCGCAGGCGCCAGACACCGAACAGGGAGCGACCGACACCGACGGCGGTGTCGTATACGGGCTCGATGGGGCGTCTCATGGCGATACCGTACGACAGACACCTGGGGAACTGCCGGAGTGGGACCGGAGGCTGAGATCCGGTCCATCTCGCGATGACCGACCGGGCGATACGATCGCGGGATGACGTCAACGCAGACCGGCCGCCCCCGTGGCAGCTACGCCAAGACGGCGGCCAGACGCCGGGAGATCCTCGAGGCGGGCATGGACGTCTTCGCCGAACAGGGCTTCCGCAGTGGTTCCCTCCGTGAGGTCGCAGAGCGCGTCGGCATGAGCCAGGCCGGTCTGCTCCACCACTTCTCGACCAAGAACGACCTGCTCGCTGCGATCCTCGACTTCCGCGATGACCGTGACCGTGAGCAGTCCGCGATCGAGATCGGCAGCGGTCTCGAGGGCATCCGTGGGCTGTTGCGTCTCGTCGAGCACAACATGCGCGTGCCGGGTCTCGTCGAACTCCACTGCGTCCTCTCCGCGGAGGCGACGTCGCCGGATCACCCGGCACACGATCACTTCGTGCGGCGGTACAGCTGGCTGATCGACGGCATGACCCTCTCGTTCCAGGTGATGGCCCGCGAGGGCCAGCTGGCGCCGGGTGTCGAGCCGGCGAGTGCGGCGCGCATGCTCATCGCGATGATGGACGGTCTGCAGTTGCAATGGCTGCTCGATCGAGACGCCGTGGACATGGCTGAGGAGACGCGCCGCTCGCTGCGCCCGCTGCTCACCGTCGAGTTGTAGAGGCTCACCGCTCCACAGCCTCCGCGCTTCTCCACAATCTCTTCGCCCGCCTGCTCCATCGCATATCAGATATTAGAGTGGTGGGGGCTGCGGGAAGACCTGAGGGGAAGTCCTTATTTTGATAAATTCAAAACAACTCGATACGGTGGAGGCATGAACGGATCGGTGGTGGCGTCGGCGGCGAGCGACTTCAACGCCAAGATCCGGGCCGCCGGTCTGCGCGTGACCACCGGGCGCCTCGCCGTGCTCGAGATCCTCGCCAAGACACCGCACGCCGACGTGGAGCAGGTGGTGGCGAGCCTCCGGCCTCGCGCTCCGCAGACGTCTCCGCAGGCCGTCTACAGCGTCCTCAACGCCTTCGTGGCCGCCGGACTGGTGCGTCGCATCGAGCCCGACGGCCATCCGGGTCGCTACGAGCTGCGCGTCGACGACAACCATCACCACCTGGTCTGCAGCTCGTGCGGCGCGGTCGTCGACGTCGACTGCACGAAGGGGTCGGCTCCGTGCCTCCACCCCGACGACACGGCGGGATACGTCGTCGACGCCGCCGAGATCACGTTCTGGGGCGTGTGCCCCGCGTGCCAGGCGGATGCGTCCTGACGCCGTTCCACAGATCATTCGACGGCACTTCCATGCCGATCGTCAGCTGGCACCGACATGGTGGCAGTGCTGAAGCCAACCGACCGTCCGACCAGCCCCACCCCTCGAGGAGAGACATGTCCGAGCCCAGCTACACCACCACCAACAGCGGAGCGCCCGTCGCCAGCGACGAGCACTCCCAGAGTGTCGGCGCCGACGGAGCGATCGCACTCCACGACCACTACCTGGTCGAGAAGCTCGCCCAGTTCAACCGGGAGCGCGTGCCGGAGCGCGTCGTCCACGCGAAGGGTGGTGGGGCCTTCGGTCGCTTCGTCACGACCGGAGACGTCTCCCAGTACACCCGCGCGGCGCTGTTCCAGCCGGGCGTCGAGACCGAGATGCTCGCCCGCTTCTCCACCGTCGCCGGCGAGCAGGGCAGCCCGGACACCTGGCGCGACCCCCGCGGGTTCGCCCTGAAGTTCTACACGAGCGAAGGTAACTACGACCTCGTGGGCAACAACACGCCCGTCTTCTTCATCCGCGACGGCATCAAGTTCCCCGACTTCATCCGCTCGCAGAAGCGCCTGCCGGGGTCGCACCTCCGCGACCACGACATGCAGTGGGACTTCTGGACCCTCTCGCCCGAGAGTGCCCACCAGGTCACCTGGCTCATGGGCGACCGGGGTCTGCCGGGCTCGTGGCGGCACATGGACGGCTTCGGTTCGCACACCTACCAGTGGATCAACGCGAGCGGTGAGCGCTTCTGGGTGAAGTACCACTTCAAGACCGATCAGGGCATCGAGATCCTCACGCAGGACCAGGCCGACCAGATCGCCGGTGAGGACGCCGACTTCCACATCCGCGACCTCTCCGAGGCCATCACCCGCGGCGAGCACCCCAGCTGGACCCTGTCCGTGCAGGTCATGCCGTACGCCGATGCCGCGAACTACCGCTTCAACCCGTTCGACCTCACCAAGGTCTGGCCGCACAGCGACTACCCGCTGATCGAAGTCGGGAAGATGACGCTCGACCGCAACCCGGAGAACTACTTCGCCCAGATCGAACAGGCGACTTTCGCGCCGTCGAACTTCGTCCCCGGCATCGCGGCGAGCCCCGACAAGATGCTCCTGGCGCGCATCTTCAGCTACGCGGACGCCCACCGGTACCGTGTCGGCACCAACCACGCGCAGCTGCCGGTCAACGCCCCGCACTCGCCCGTGCACTCCTACTCGAAGGAAGGGGCGATGACGTACACCTTCAACGACGCCAACGCCCCGGTGTATGCGCCGAACTCGGTCGGCGGAGCCCACGCCGACCCGGCCCGCGCGGCCGAGTCCTCCGGTTGGCAGTCCGACGGCGAGCTCGTCCGGGCGGCCGCGACGCTCCACGCCGAGGACGACGACTTCGGGCAGGCGGGCACCCTCGTCCGCGAGGTGCTCGACGATGCAGCCCGCGATCGCCTCGTCGGCAACATCATCGGCCACGTCTCCAAGGTGACCCGCCCGGACCTCCGGGCCCGGGTCATCGCCTACTGGACCGCCGTCGACCAGACGCTCGGCGCGCGCGTCTCGGCAGGACTCCCGCCGCTCGTCTAGAGCGAGGGGCTTCACGCAGACGGACGGTCGTCATCCCTGAGGGGTGACGACCGTCCGTCTGTCGGTCCGTGTCCGGTGGGTCAGACGCCCATGGGGCCCCCGCCGCGTCGCGGCTCGCCGCCCGTGCCCTGCGCGAGGGCTTTCGCCCGTTCGCGCTCGTGCTCGGTGTCGGCGTCGTGCGAACGGTAGGCGTCGTCTGTCCGAGCTGCACGGTCGCGCCGCACGACGTACCAGACGGCGCCCACCGCCAGGAGGGCGATGACGATCAGGATCGCGATCGTTCCGATGTCCATGTGCTCTTCCTTTCCTCGTCCACTCGACGCTAGCAAGCGCTCAGACGGACGCAACCCCCTCGCCGACCGGGGCGAGGGGGTTGCGGATGGATCGGTGCGCGGGACGCTAGCCGGCGACCTGCTTGGCGCGCGCGAAGACCTTCTCGATCTCCTCGCGACGACCAGGCTGCTTCAGCGACAACGGTGACGGGTGCGGCGCGTTGAACGCGCTGTAGGTGTTCCCGAGCAGCGGCTCGACGTGCTTCCACCAACCGTCCTGGGCGTGCGGACCGCAGAGGACTACGACGCGGAGGTTGCGGAGCAGCGGGAGCAGTGCGCGCAACTCCATGGCACCCTGGGCGACCTCGGGGGCGTTCGGCTTCTTGCGTCCGGCGCTCAGGTACCACGGGACGATGTTCCAGACCATGACGTCGTCGAAACCGATGTCGTTCCGCAGGTTCCAGAGACTCTCGGCGACCGGGTCGTCGTTGTCGACCGAGGCGAACCCCGATCCAGGTGCGTCGAGGCTGTCCGGAGCGAGGGTGCCCGGGGCGTCGAGGAGGATGAGGGTCTTCGCGTTGACGGCTGCATCGGCCGGGTCGACGAGCGGGAGCACGAGGTCGCTCTGCCGCCGTCCCCGGCGGGCCATCATCGCGTCCGCCCAGTCGCGCAGCGGCGCGAGTGCCGGCGACTCGGCCAGCATGCGGTGTCGTTCGGCCAGTTCGTCCGGGTCCTGCAGCCCTCGCGGGGCGTCCATGTGCATCTTCCGAGCGTAGCCCGTGACGGGAGTCTCGTCATCGTCTGAAGGCGTTCCGACCCCGGAACCGGCGACGAGGACGGTGAAATCCGTGCTCGTCAACCGGGGGCGAGGACCGTCGAGCCGGGCATAGGCTGACCAGGATGACCACCGAGCCCACCGCCCCCGACGACCGGACCAAGTGGCGCGCCTTCGCGGTCTGCGTCTCCGTCGCCGCCCTCACGATCCTCGACCTCTCGAAGGTGAACGTCGGCCTCCCGTCCATCGAGCAGGCCCTCGACGCCGGCCCGACCGCACTGCAGCTGATCGTCGCCGGGTACGCCCTGGCGTTTGGCCTGATCCTCGTGCCCGCCGGCCGCTACGGCGACCTGCACTCCCGTCGACAGATGTTCATGATCGGCCTGAGCGTGTTCGGTGCTGCGAGCCTCGTGTGCGCGATCGCCCCGAGCGTCGCCATCCTGATCGGCGGGCGGATCCTGCAGGGCGTCGCCGCCGGATTCCTCATGCCGCAGGTGATCGGGCTCATCCAGCAGCTCTTCGTGGGCAAGGAGCGCGGACGCGCCTTCGGGCTCTTCGGCGCCATCATCGGCCTGTCGACGGCGTTCGGTCCGACGCTCGGTGGCCTGCTCATCGCCGTCGGCGGCCCGGAGGACGGCTGGCGCCTGCTCTTCTGGATGAACGTGCCGCTGGCGATCATCCTGCTGCCGATCGCCGCCCGCCTGCTGCCCAAGCAGCAGCCACGTGAGGCGGGGGCCGGTTCGCTCGACCCCGTCGGCATCGTGCTCCTCGGTCTCGCGGTGCTGTCGCTCATGCTGCCCTTCGTGCTGACGACGGGTTCGCCGGACGACGACCCGGCACGCTGGTGGCTCCTCCTCGGGTTCGCCGTGTTCGCCGGCCTGTTCGCCTGGTGGGAGGGTCGGTACCAGCGCGCCGGACAGACGCCCGTCGTCGACTTCTCGCTCTTCTCCCTCGGCAGCTACCGCAACGGCGTCCTCATCTCGACGACGTACTTCGCGGCCATGCCGGCCACCTTCCTCACCCTCACGCTGTTCGTCCAGCAGGGCCTCGGCCTCGAACCCGTCTTCGCGGGCATGATCACGATCCCCTTCGCGCTCGCCTCGGCGGTCAGCTCCTGGTTGAGCGGCCGGGTCGTCGACAAGCTCGGACGTCCGCTCGTCGTGGGCGGGCTCGTGTTGGTGGTGGTCGGCTTCACCCTGAACTCGGTGCTCGCGTTCATCACTCCCCCGGAGGTCACCCCGTACGCCATGGGTGCGGCGATGCTCCTGGCGGGCATCGGTGGCGGAGCCGTGATCTCGCCGAACCAGACGCTGATGCTCGCGGACATCCCGGTCGCGTCCGGCGGTGTCGCCGGGTCCATCGGTCAGCTCGGTCAGCGGATCGGCACCGCGGTCGGGCTCGCGGCGGCGACGGCGACCTTCTACGCGACGGTGTACTCGGAGAACGGCGGCGGTGCTTCGGGCGCCTCGCTCGACGTCTACCACGACGCCTACCGCAACAGCACCATCGTCACGATCGGCTTCGTCGTGATCGCCCTGGTCTTCGCGCTGCTCGACACGCGGTCCCGCAAGGTGGCCGATGTCGACTCAGGACCTTCGAAGTAAGGGTCACCTGAGTTAGGGTTACCTCAGTAGCGGCTGACGGGGTCGCTGGACGGAGGAGACCGGATGGCGCGGACGAACGCTGAGGTGTCGAGGATCAAGCCCGAGGCGGCGCGCCTGTTGACCCTCCGGGTGCTGCGGCGTGCGACGATCTCCCCGAACTTCGCCCGGGTCACGCTCGGCGGTGGAGACATCGCCGACTTCGCCTTCCTCGGCTACGACCAGTGGTTCCGCTTCTTCATCCCCGTCTCGGACGGCGGCCTCGATCGGCTCCCGACCAAGCTCGACATGATCGCCTACGTCAAGTACCTGGCGATCTCGAAGTCGGTCAGGCCGGTGCTGCGCAACTACACCGTCCGCGACTACCGCGCGGACGGACCGGAGGGTCCGGAACTCGACGTCGACTTCGTCATCCACGGCTCGGCAGCCGACGGGACCGCCGGACCCGCAGCCGGCTGGGCGCAGACGTGCCGACCGGGAGACCCGGTCGCGCTGCTCGACGAGGGTCGGATGTTCAACCCGCCGCCCGGCACGGACCGGATCGTGCTCGTCGCCGATGAGACGGGATTGCCCGCCGTCGCCGGGATCCTCGCGCACCTTCCGGCCGACACGATCGGGACCGCGATCGTCGAGGTGCCGTCGGCAGCGGATGTCCAGACGCTCGAGGCGCCCTCCGGGGTCGAGGTCCGATGGGTCGTCCGGGACGATGTGCATGCCGTCCCCGGCCGCGGGGCGCTCGCGGCGGCGGAAGCCCTCGAGGCGCCGGGCCCGTCGGCGTACGGATGGGTCGTGGGCGAGCAAGCGCTCGCCGCGGCGGTGCGTCGCTCCTGGGTCCGCAGCGGCACGCCCAAGGAACGCGTCATGTTCTGCGGGTATTGGAAGGTCGGCAAGGCGCACTGATCACCGGCATCGATCGTCCGAGTTCCGGAAAAACTCAGTTGATCGACCGAATACGGGGTGTCCCCGATGCTGGAGGAGCCAGGCTCGACTAGCCTCACGACATGCCCTCTCCCGCCGGCTCAGCCGGAAACACCATCGGCGCGCTGCCGATCGGTGCGGTCGCAGGGCTCAGGCGTCCGGGCTCGATGCGCTCGAGCACGGCCGACGTCGAGGATGTCCGCACGGATGCCGTCTCCACCGAGGACGGACGGCGATCGCCCGGGCCGCTCGCCACCTGGGACGGTGTCCGCTCGCGGTTCCAACCCGGCGAGGAACTCACCTTCGACGAGCGGTACCGCTACGCTCAGCTCCCGCTCATCGACGCCGACCATCCGCTGGCGCTCGCAGCCAGTCCCGATGGCAGCTACCGGGCCGGTCGCTACGTGGAACCACGCGTCGCCGTCGTCGTGCCCGTGCCGGTGGAGCGGTTGTTCGTCGACCCCATCTTCCTGAGCTACGAGGCGGACCTCGCCTCCGCGCCGTTCGCCGCGAAGCTCGCGCGAGGCATCGAGCTGCGTCGCGCCCACCGGCTGCATGCCACGCTCGCCTCCGTCGACGCCTCCGACGACCTCCTCACCGGTCTCCGATCGGCGGTCGGCGCGTTCGCGCCGTTCCGAGCCAGACTCGCCGGACCCGTGATCGGCGGCTTCAATCGCGGCCGCTGTTACCTCCCGGCCACCGCTGACGCCTTCGAACCGATCCAGCGGGCGGTCGGCGGACGTGCCGTCCCGCTCGTGGGGGTCGGCATGCACCACTTCCGGGACGAGCTCGACCCGGCGGAGACGGCCGCGCTCGCGGCCTTCCTGGAACGCTGGCAGGACGCGACCCTGTTCGAGTGGACGGTCGACGAACTGGCGGTCACCTCGACCCACGACGATCTGGTGCTCAGTGGCCGCACCCTGGCCCGGATCCCGTTGCGGGCTGGGGCCTGACACGTCGGACCGTCGACTCAGCCGTCGGTGAGCAGCCGGACCATAGGGAGGTCCGGCGACGCCCAGTCCAGCTCGGCCAAGCGGTTCCGCGGCACCCACCGCAGTTCATCGTGATCGGTGCTGCTCACCGGTGGACCATCGCGGAAGGTGACGGCGTAACACGCCAGATCGATCCGCAGTGCGCCGACCGCGACGACGGATCGGTCGAGGAGACGACCGACGGAGACATCGGCTCCGAGTTCCTCCTGCAGCTCCCGCGCGAGGGCCTCCTCGGGGCGTTCGCCGGCCTCGACCTTGCCTCCGGGGAACTCCCACCGGCCGCCCGAGGACCGCTCAGGGGAGCGCCGGCACGCGAAGACGGTGTCGCCCTGGGAGGCGACGCCCGCGACGACCTCGATCGTGGTGACCATACCGGTCCGACCCCCTCGCTCGTGTCGTCGTCGGAGACTCCAGGGTAGGGGACCCGGCGCTCGGGTCGGCGCGACCGTGCTCCCCAGGGAGGCGTCGCACGGCGTCCGCTCATGGCGTCGCGGACGGGCGGCCGCGGGTCGGTGGTGCGTGCCAGACTGACAGCGATCGGGGGCGGTGGTCCCCCGCCGCAGCGTCGTCTCGAAAGGCACCCACCGCACCGATGTTCCTCCTCGACGGTTCCGCCATCACGAGTGCCAGCGACCTCTCCAACGCGTCGTATTGCGAATTCGCCTTCCTGCGCTCCATCGACGCGAAGCTCGATCGCATCGACCCGATCGAGGAGCCCGAGGACGAGATGCTCATGCGCACCTCGAAGCTGGGCGATCAACACGAACTCCGTGTGCTCGAGTCCTACCGGGCGGAGTTCGGCGCAGGCGTGGTCGAGCTCGAGCGCCCCGACGTCCGCGACGCCGGGGCGCTCGCCGCCGCCGTCGCGTCGACGCTCGCAGCCTTCCGTGCCGGCGCACCGATCGTCTTCCAGGCCGCGTTCTTCGACGGCTCGTTCATCGGCTTCGCCGACTTCATCGTCCGCAGGCCCGACGGCCGGTACCGGGTACAAGACACCAAGCTGGCCCGCTCTCCGAAGGTGACGGCGCTGTTGCAGCTCGCGGCCTACGTGGAACAGCTCAGCGCTGCCGGGGTGCCGGTCGACGACGATGTCGACCTCATCCTGGGCGACGGGACGATCAGCACGCACGCCGTCGCCGACATCCTCCCGGTCTACCGGCGTCGCCGCGCACGGCTCGTGCAGATCGTCGCGGAGCGGCTGCAGGACACGGACGCGGTGCAGTGGGGCGACCAGCGGTACAGCGTCTGCGGACGTTGTGCCTGGTGCGACGCGGAGATCACCGCGTCACGCGACGTCCTGCTGGTGGCCGGTCTCCGGCTGACCCAGCGCGACCGCCTGTCGGCCGCCGGGATCCACACCATCGACGACCTCGCCACCCTCGCCCTCACCGGGTCGGCCCCCGGCGGCGCGTTCCACGGGCACCCGGCCACCGGTGGCGGCACCGTCGACGGGGTGTCGGAGACGACGCTCGCGGCCCTGCGGGATCAAGCCCGTCTGCAACTCGAACCCACCTCGGAGCCCGGCGTCCCGGCATTCCACGTCCACGACGCCGCGGCACTCGGGCTCCTCCCGCAGCCCGATCCCGGCGACATCTTCTTCGACTTCGAGGGAGACCCCCTGTACACGGAGGGCGAGCCGGGCGACGCCCGCCGAGGCGATCGCACCCGCTGGGGCATCGACTACCTGTTCGGGCTGGTCGACACCGACGGCGTCTTCCGATCCTGGTGGGCTCACGACTTCCACGAGGAGCGCATCGCGTTCATCGACTTCCTCGAGTACCTCACCGCCCGCCGGGCGGAGTACCCGGGCATGCACGTCTACCACTACGCGGCCTACGAACGGACGCATCTGCTCGCCCTGGCCGCCAGGCACGGCGTCGGCGAGCAGGTCGTCGACGACCTCCTGCGGGAGGCCGTGCTCTTCGACCTCTACCCGTTCGTCCGCAAGACGGTCCGCGTGGGCTCACGGTCGTACTCGATCAAGAAGCTCGAGCCCCTCTACATGGGCGACGACCACCGCGACAGCGAGGTCACCAATGCGGCCGCGTCGATCACCGAGTACGCCGACGCCCGCGAGCTCAGCCGCAGCGACGACCCGGCGCTCATCGCAGAGGGCGAGCGCAAACTGGCGGAGATCGCCGAGTACAACGAGTACGACTGCGAGTCCACGCGCCGACTCCGCAACTGGCTCCTCGCCCTGGGCGAGGAGCGGGGTGTGCTCCCCGGCACCTTCGTGAACGATGCGCCGGAGCCGCTCATCGACGACCCGACGCCCCTGCACGACGCCCTGACTGCCCTGGCCGGCGACCCGCTCGACCCCGGACGTTCCGACGACGCGGCGGCGTACGCCCTGGCTGCAGCCGCGATCGACTACCACCGTCGGGAACACAAGTCGTTCTGGCAGGAGCACTTCTCACGGCTCATCGCCGCGCGCGACGACTGGGAGGACACCCGCAACGTCTTCACGGTCACCGCGGGCGAGGTCGAGCGCGACTGGTTCCGGGAGGGGCGGCAGCGGAGCGATCGCCGGCACGTCCGCCTCTTCGGCCGCTGGGCTCCGGGGAGCAGTGTGAAGGTCGGCGCCGACCCCTTCGCCGTCTACGAGTACCCGGGCCCGTACACGGTCCCCCGCGCCGAGCCCGGCTCCCGTCCAGCCGGGCAGATCACCGTGCTCGAGGTCGACGACGATTCCGTGCTCATCCAGGAGACGCTGAAGGGCGACCGGGATCCCTACACCGAGCTGCCGGTGGCGCTCACGCCGTCTCCCCCGCCCCGGCCTGGGACGCAGGTCGACGCCATCGCCGAATGGGGGCAGGCCATCGTCGACGCATCGCCCGACTGGCCGAGCGACGGTGTCGTCGACATCCTCCGCCGCCGGCCGCCGCGCACCGGTTCGGGTGGTCCGCTCCCCCACCACGGCGACCGCGAGACGATCGCGGACGTCACCGCCGCCCTGCTCGACCTCGACGACTCAGCGCTCGCCGTCCAGGGTCCACCAGGGACGGGCAAGACCTACGTCGCTTCACACGTCATCACCGCGCTGGTGCGGCAGCACGGGTGGCGTGTCGGCGTGGTGGCCCAGTCGCACGACGTCGTGGAGAACCTGCTCGAACGCATCGTGAAGGCCGGCCTCGCCCCGGGCCTCGTGGCGAAGACGCTGCGGACCGGTGCCGACCCGGACGCCGACCGCGGCTACACGATCCTGCCGTCCAACGGCCACGCGGCCTACGCGGGCGAGCAGGCCGGCGGGTTCGTCGTGGGCGGGACTGCCTGGGACTTCAGCAACCCCAACCGGTTCCCACGCCGGTCACTCGACCTGCTGGTCGTCGACGAAGCGGGTCAGTTCTCCCTGGCCTACACGATCGCGGCGAGCGTCGCTGCCCGGAACCTGCTGCTCCTCGGCGATCCACAACAGCTCCCCCAGGTGAGCCAGGGGACGCATCCGGAGCCCATCGACACCTCCGCCCTCGGGTTCGTGGCCGATGGTCGAGACGTCCTGCCACCGGAACTCGGCTACTTCCTCCACGAGACCTGGCGGATGGACGCGGCGGTCACCGAGCCGGTCTCGCGCCTGTCGTACGGCGGTGAGCTGCGGTCGGCGGCCGCCACGGCGAACCGCCGTCTCGTCGGCTGCGAGCCAGGCCTCCACATCGTCGACGTCCGTCACATCGGCAACGCCACGAGCTCGGTCGAGGAGGCCGAACGCGTCGTCGAGCTCGTCCGCTCGAGCATCGGCCTGCTCTGGACCGACCCCGACTCCCGCCGCTCGGACTCACCCCTGACGCAAGCCGACATCATCGTGGTCTGCCCGTACAACGCACATGTGGCGGTGGTGCGGGAGGCACTCGACCAGGCCGGGTTCGGCACCGTCCGGGTCGGAACGGTCGACAAGTTCCAAGGCCAGGAGGCGGTCATCGCGATCGTGACCCTGGCCGCGTCCGCGCCGGCCGAGGTACCGCGCGGGATGTCGTTCCTCCTGATGAAGAACCGGTTGAACGTGGGCATCTCGCGGGCGCAGTGGGCGGCCTACCTCGTCTCCTCCCCCGCGCTCACCGAGTACCTCCCGACGACCCCGGAGGGCGTCGCCGAGCTCAGTGCCTTCATCAGGCTCGTGGACGGGCACTGAGCGACGCTGCGGACGAGCCCAGGTCGCTCGCGGGCCGACGCGAGGCGTCCGCGCTCCCGAGCCGGGCCGCCTTCGCGATCCACGCCTGTCGTCGTGCGTCGCTCGAGCCCTTGACCGGGCCGAACCGGCTCGCTGCGACGGACCGGATCCCGCAGAACCGGAGGGTCGTGGTGCGGAGCTGCTTCACGGTCGTGTCCCCCACCAGCGGGAGATACCACCATGGCGAGTCGGTCGTGACGATCACGCGGCCCGAACGCCCCGTGAGCAGCCCTTCGGGAAGCCCGTTGTCCTTCGTCCGGTAGGCGCGACGCGGCAGCAGGACCCGATCGAAGAAGCCCTTGAGCAGCGCCGGGACGGAGCCCCACCAGACCGGGGCCACGACGACGAGGTGGTCAGCGGCCAGGATCTGCTGCCACGCGAGCTCGAGGTCGGGCTCCAGTTCCTGCCGGTGGGTGTAGCCGAGCCGCAGGTTCGGATCGAATGCGAGGTCGCGGACGGCGAGGACCGTCGCGTCGCCGTGGGCATCCGCATACGCCGACGCCAGAGCGGCGCACAGGGAGTCGGGATTGGGATGGCCGTCGATGACGAGGGTGCTCATGGATGCTCCAAAGGTCGTAAGTTTTGACAGTGTCCAGAATCTAGACACTGCCCACATCGGTACGGGAACGACCGTACGGGTACGATGTTGCTTGTGTCAAGATCGACGACGGCCTATCACCACGGCAACCTCGGACCCGTGCTGGAAGACGCTGCGCTCGACCTCATGCGGACACAGGGACACGTCTCGCTGAGCCTGCGCGAGGTCGCCCGCCGCGCCGGCGTCAGCCACAACGCGCCGTACCACCACTTCGGCGACCGGACGGCGCTGCTGAAGCGCTTGAGTGAACGGTCGATGTCGGAGCTCCTGGAGTCGATGCGCGCCGAGCGGGCGGCCGCGGCCGCGGGCACGCCGCAGGAGATCGCCATCCGGGTCGGCTCGAGCTACGTGGCGTACGCGGCCCACCATCCCGAACGGTTCCGGGTCATCTACGACCCGGACGTCTGCGCTCCGGGCGCGCCGAGCGCGGCGATGGCGCCGCTCATCGCCGCCGTCGAAGGCATCCTCGCCGAGACCACCGCCTCCCTCGCGCCCGATGCGCCGGCCGAGGTCGTCGCCGCCCTCACCACGGCGGTGTGGGCGACGGTGCACGGCTTGGCCGAGCTCGTCGTCGCCGGTCACATCTCGGAGGTCGAGGCCAGACCCGCGCTCGAGGCCTTGCTGTCCCGGTCCTGAGGGCACACCGCGGCGACCGCCCGGCCCCGTTCCGGAAGTGCAAGGGCCTGTCTCTCAGGCTGTACACAAACCACACCCGGTGAACGGTCGGGAACCTCAAAGGCGGCTCTTGGCCCCAGGTGACGATTCCCTCGGTTTGCAGGAGTCAGATGATCTCAGCACTCGCCGCCGAGAGGAACCTTCATGACGAACACCACAGGACCGGACATCCCGGAACCCGAAGCCACCGATCCCGCCACCGCAGACCCGACCGCCGCAGCCCCCGCCTACGAGCAGCCGACGGGGTCGTACCAGCCGGCCCCCGGCACGGACGTCACTCCCCCGCCCGGGTACCCGGGCAACGCCGCCGCACCCGGCCGGCCGTGGATGGCGACGACGCCGTACGGCTACGCCACGGCACCGCATCAGTACACCGACGGCCCATCCGTCGCTCAGCCCATGCTGCAGGCGCCGCAGACCCCGCCGCAGCCACCGACGGCACCGAAGCAGCAGCCGATCGGCTGGATCATCGCCGCAGCGACCGCAGCGACCGTCGTCTCCCTCGTCACCGGCGGGCTGGGCATCGCCTCCCTGGCCGCGGGCGCCTTCCACAGCGTCGCAGCGTCGTCCCAGGTGGCCGAGACGGTTCCCGACGGGGACGGCCAGAGCTTCCGAGCGCCGGGCGGCCTCACGCCACCGCAACAGCAGACGACTCCGGATGCCGCCACCGCGGACACCAGGAGTGCGACCGCGGCCGAATCGGTCGGTGTCGTGGACATCGAGACCGAGCTCGGCTACCAGGGCGGCGCCGCCGCCGGCACCGGGATGGTCCTCACGGCCGACGGACAGATCCTGACGAACAACCATGTCGTCGCGGGAGCGACCAGCATCGTGGTCACGGTCGTCAGCACGGGTCAGCAGTACACGGCGCGGGTCATCGGGACGGATGCCACCGACGACGTCGCGCTCCTGCAACTCGACGGCGCCTCGGGACTCGACACCGTGACGATCGACGACGACGGCGGCGCGGCCGTCGGCGATGCCGTCACCGGCGTCGGCAACGCGGGCGGGACGGGTGGGACGCCGAGCGCCGCGGACGGATCGGTCACCGCGCTCGACCAGGACATCACCGTGCAGGACGAGACGACGGGCGGCGGCAAGCAGCTCACGGGCCTCATCCAGACCGACGCGGACATCCAGGCCGGAGACTCCGGCGGCCCGCTGTACGACGCGGAGGGTGAAGTCGTCGGGATCGACACCGCGGCGTCCTCCGGTGGCACCGACATCGACGGGTTCGCGATCCCGATCGACGACGCACTGTCGATCGTCGGTCAGATCCGCAGCGGCGTCGAGACCCAGACGGTCTCGATCGGCTACCCGGCCTTCATCGGCATCGGCCTGAGTTCAGCCGCGGACGGTGCGGCGCAGACCGGCGCGGGCGCCGTCGTCGGTTCGGTGATCGAGAACACGCCCGCCGCCTCGGTGGGCCTCGCCGCGGGCGATGTGATCACCGGGCTGAACGGGACGCCCATCGACTCCGCGCAGACCCTCACCGCGACCATGGCCTCGCTCGAGCCCGGTCAGACGGTCACCATCACGTGGACCACATCCGCTGGTACGAGCCAGACGGCGGACATCGCGCTGATCGAGGGCCCCGTCGCCTGACGAGCCCGTCCAGCTGCTCGGCTCCTCCGATCCGGCCCGCCGTCGGATCGGAGGAGCCGACGGCGCTCGGCCAGTAGGCTCGGGTCCGCGGTGCCCGCCGCTTCCACCGGAAGGACTCACCCGTGACCCGCTACCTCGGAGTCGACCTCGCCTGGGGCGAGGGGACCGAGCGACGGGTGGCGAACGAGTCGGGCGTGGTCTGCATCGACGAGACCGGGACGGTGGTCGACGCGGGCTGGGCCATCGGCATCGACGCCGTGGTCTCGTGGATCCTCGCGACCGCCGAACCCGGATCGGTCATCGCGGTCGACGCGCCGCTCCTCGTCCAGAACGCCACGGGGATGCGGCTCTGCGAGCGGGAGGTCGGCCAGCGCTACGGCCGGTGGCAGGTTTCCGCCTACCCGTCGAACCTGGGCCTTCCGGCTCTCGGTGGGGTGGCCCTGTTCCGAGCGCTCGAGGCAGCCGGGCTGCACTACTTCGACGGCTTGAGCACACCGGCGGAGGAGGACATCGTCTTCTTCGAGGCGTACCCGCACACGACCCTCGTCGGCGCTGAGGAACTCGGCTACACCGAGGCGCGTCCGCGGTACAAGAAGCTCGACGCCTCGCTCCCGCTGACCGAACGGCGCCAGCGGCGCGCGGACGTCTGCGATGAGCTGATCGCCCGGCTCGATCGCCTCGCCTCCGCGACGCCGCCGTTGCAGCTTCGCTCCCATCCGGTGACGGCGCTCCTCGTGGACGAGCCCTCGCCGACGAGGGAGGCCGCGCACAAGCATCGAGAAGACCTCGTCGACGCCGCGATCTGCGCCTGGACGGCATCCTCCTGGGCTGAGCACGGTCTGGCGCGGTTCCAGGTGCTCGGGGCGGCGGACACGCCGGACGACCGCGGACGCGTGCCGACACTCCTCGCAATGGCGAGACCGGAACAACGACATGCACCTCGTATTCCGCAAGGTGCATGCGCTACGAACGCGGCAATCCCCCGTGATTCCGAGGATACTCCGGCAACCGCCGCCCCATCACCGCCCCGACCGACGACACCCAAAGGACACATGAACAAGCAGGCATATACCGAGACCGAGACGAATGGCGCGGACGCGATCGAGTTCGTCGAAGGCGGTGCCGCCGGATCGGCGGCCGTCGAGGGCCAGCCGTCGGGCTCGACCCGGGCGCCCTCCCCCGCCCCCACCACGGTGGAACTGCTCCGCAGCGCCACCTGGCACCTCGAACACGCCCGGGTGACCGCGGACGCCGATGATGTGGCCTTCGAGGCTGCGCGCTCGGCGCTCGCCGAGGCCGTCTTCGACCTCGAGGCCGTGCAGTACGGCGAGTCCACGCGGGGCTGACGCGTCCTCAGACCGGATCGAGGTCCGATCGACGGGCTTCGCGCTCGGCACGCGCCCGGCGTTCGAGGAGGTCGGTGCGGATCCACCGGATCGCCAGGGAGATCGCGAGCGACAGGAACAGGAACGCCGCCGCACCGAGGGCGTAGGAGATGAAGTCCGTGGGGATGAACGTCGTGCCGAGCAGCAGGGCCGATGGCGCCCACTGATCCGCCAGTGCCGCCGGGACGCCGGTCGCCTGGAAGCACTCGATCGCCGCGGAGAACCCGAACGCTCCGACGGCGACCTGCCACAGCGGGAGCCGTGGCGCGGCGAACGCCAGCAGCAGGGCGACGAGCACGGTGTAGAGGGCGTTCGTGACGGGGTTGGCCCAGACGGCGGTGACCGACCAGTGCACGGTCAGCCCGGCGACGATCGTGACGATGGCGGCACCGAGCAGGAGTGCCCGCTTCAGTGAGGTCGCCGGCCGTGGCCCGTCGGGGTTCGGCTCCGGGAGATCGCTCATGCTCTGGTCCTTCTCGTGCGTCGTTGTCGCCCACGGGCCCAGTCGCGGGCCTCGGTTCCTGAGAGGGCGAGGATGATGGAGCAGTCGACGGCGAAGCCGATCAGGTTGGTCTGCAGGGTGAGGCCACCGGCGCCCGCGAGGTACGTCGCGGTCAGGGTGGCGATCGAGGTGGAACTGAAGGCCATGGCGAGCAGTCGTGCCAGGTTGCCGCCGAGGTGGACCCGCCAGGCGAGGACCAGGTAGCTCAGCGTCACGGCTGCGGACAGGCCGACGACGAAGCCGACGACCCACGGCACCAGGACGGCGTCGTCCGCCGTGGTGGCGGTCGCGGTCACCTCGGCCATGACGTGCTTCCAGTCGGAGATGAGGAGGACGCCGGAGAGGATGGACGACAACGACGCGACGACCATGAGCAGGACACCGACCGTGGTGTCGAGTGGTCGTGGTTCACCGGCTCGGACGAGTGATCGGGTCGGCGGTGCATCGGCCGGCGGGAGCGTCGCGGTCGCCGGGACGACGACGGCGGTGAGGTCCACGATCGGAAGGTCCCCGTCCGTCATGATCGCGTCACCGCCCCCGTTCCGCGAGTGGTACCCCGTCGAGAAGTTCTCGATCACGGAGGTGGAGGCACCGACGCCGGCGGCCTCGATCGACCCCACGATGTGGTCGCGTTCGTCGTCCACGTCGTCCGCGATGCGGTGGGTGACCTGGAGCGTGAAGACGCTGATGCCGACCGAGCGGTCGTAGGTGCCGGCCGCCAGCCAGTCGGCCTGGTACCCGCCGGGGAGCAGCCAGCCCTCCGGGGTCGGCCAGAACCGGACGTGGTGTCGCTTGCCCGGGCTGCCGTCGACCTCCTGCTGGTAGCAGAACGCCTGCGGGCGGCCGAAGAGGTAGAGCGAGGAGACCGGCGCCTCCGGATAGCTGCGTCGCGTCAGCGTGGAGGACACGATCCGCAGGTCGGCGCGGAGGCCGAGGTCGTCGGCGAGGGTCCATCCGGCCGTCAGCATCGCCGTGTGCACCTGCTCCTCGCTGCCGCGGAACCCGAGGTTGACGGGGTCGCCGAGGATGCCCTCTCGGGTGCGCGTGCGTCCGATGAAGTAGTCGGGCAGGTAGACGCGCGAGAGCACCGTGTGCAGCCGCGGCAGGATGAGATAGGCGATGACGAGATAGATGACGAGGATGAACCAGGCCTGGGCCCACCCTCGGGCGAAGGCCTCCGTCAGCAGGACGTAGGCGAGGAAGACGGCGGCGGCCGTTCCGAAGGCGAAGAACCAGCCGTCGACGATGCGCGCGATGCGCCCGCGTCGATCCTCGGACAGGCCGCTGGCGGGCCCGAGGAGCGTCCCGGTCTTCGTCACCCGTCCAGGGTAGGGCCTCGTGGCTCGCCGCGTCCGGCACACCGGCTGGTGGGAGGATGGAGGCATGGATTCCGTCGCCCACATCACCGACCTCGCCGACTTCATCGTCGCCTCGCCGACCTCCTATCACGCGGTCGCGGAGAGTGCGCGGCGGCTGGAGGCGGCCAGGTTCACGCGCCTGCTCGAGACCGAGTCCTGGGATGGCGGTGGAGGCCGGTTCTTCGTCGAACGCGAGGGCGCGATCATCGCCTGGGTGCAGCCGGAGGGCGCCACTCCGACGACCCCGTTCCGGATCCTCGGCTCGCACACGGACTCGCCGAGCTTCAAGCTCAAGCCGAAGCCGACCATCGGCGCTCACGGGTGGCTGCAAGCCGGCGTGGAGGTCTACGGCGGGCCGCTCCTCAACTCCTGGCTGGACCGAGAACTCGAACTCGCCGGTCGCCTGGTCACCCTCGACGGGACCGTGCACCTCGTGCGCACCGGGCCGTTCCTGCGGATCCCGCAGCTCGCCGTCCACCTCGACCGCGCGGTCAACGACGGCCTGGTCCTCGACCGCCAGCACCACCTGCAGCCGGTCTACGGCGTCGGAGAGCTCGCCCACGCCGACGTCCTCGCGCACCTGGCGAAGATCGCGGGCATCGACCCCACCGCGATCGCCGGGTACGACGTCCTCGTCGCCGACACCCAGGAGCCCCGCCGGTTCGGTCTCGACGGTCAGCTGTTCGCCGCCGGACGCATGGACAACCTGACCTCGGTCCACGCTGGACTCGCGGCGTTGCTGGCCGCCGGCGACGGGGGAGCGACGGACGAAGCCGACCACATCTCGGTCTTCGCCGCCTTCGACCACGAGGAGCTCGGTTCGTCCTCGACCTCCGGCGCCAGCGGTCCGTTCCTCGACGACGTCCTCACCCGCATCGGCGCCGGCCTCGGTGCGACGACCGCCGAACGGCTGCAGGCCTACGCGGGGTCGTGGTGTCTGTCGGCGGACGCCGGCCACGCGATCCACCCCAACTACCCCGAGCGCCACGATCCGACCAACCGGCCGATCGCGGGCGGGGGACCGCTCCTCAAGATCAACGCCAACCAGCGCTATGCGACGGACGCCCTCGGAGCGGCGCTCTGGGCCCGCAGCTGCGCCGCCGCCGGCGTGACCTCGCAGGACTTCGTGTCGAACAACACGGTCCCGTGCGGTTCGACCATCGGTCCGCTCACCGCGACCAGGCTCGGCATCCGGACGGTCGACGTCGGGACGCCGCTGCTGTCGATGCACTCCGCCAGGGAGCTGTGTCACATCGACGATCCGGCCGCCCTGAGCGCCGCGGTCCAGGCGTTCTTCCGGGGCGCCTGAGCCGCGCCGCAGCAGGAGATCCGCCTGCGAGCAGGAGGCCCTCCGGCGATCGGTCCTCCTGCGGCGCAGATCTCCTGCTGCCAGGTCAGGCTCAGCCCAGTTCGCGCAACCGCAGTCGTCGCCCGTCGGGGCTCGCTTCGGGGTTCACCTCGACGAGGTCCGACCGTGAGTTGATGAAGTCGCTGAACGAGCGGTGGCCGAGGGGCTTCTCCTTGAACGCCGGATCCATGCGGATCATCTGGTTCTTCACCTCGGCGTTCAGCAGCCAGTCCTCGTCGTCGTTCTTGGCGTGCACGAGGCGGAGTGCGCGCACGAGCAGTTCGGTCGCGGCGCGCTGGGCGTCGGGGCCGGAGGGGTCGGCCGTCTCCTCGTCCACGTCGTCCAGGTCATCGGCGTCGCGGTGGCTGAAGACCGGTTCGGTGAACAGGCCGCCGATCCGAGGCGGTGCCTGCGTCGCGGGCGCGTCGGGCGTCGTGGCCGCAGCGGAGGAGGCGCGTCGACGCCCACCGGACTTCGATGCTGCCTTCGGGGTCTCTTCGGCGGAGGTCTCCGCCTTGGCGCCGGACGCCGTGGCGTCGACGGCGGCAGGGGTGCGCGGTGTCCTGCTGACGACGGGGCGGACGATGCCTGGCAGGTCGTCGTAGTCCGAGAACTCGTCGCACGCGGCCATGAGCGCCCGGCTCGTCGCGCCGGCCACGCCGATGCCGATCACGTGGCGTCCGAGACGGCGGCAGCGCTGGGCGAGGGAGATGTAGTCGGAGTCACCCG
Organism: Plantibacter sp. Leaf314; assembly: GCF_001423185.1. Classification (NCBI taxonomy): domain Bacteria; kingdom Bacillati; phylum Actinomycetota; class Actinomycetes; order Micrococcales; family Microbacteriaceae; genus Plantibacter; species Plantibacter sp. Leaf314. The sequence continues at coordinate 2,420,289 of NZ_LMOB01000001.1, forward strand.
CGACGATGACGATGTGCGTGAGGTCCGGCAGACGGAAGAGGTCCTCGACGACGTCGACCGCGAGGCGGATGTCCGCTCCGTTCTTCATCGCCTTGGTCGTCGGGAACATCTGGGTGAGGTCGACGGCGCGGTCGACGAGGTCCTTCTGGTAGGCCGAGTTGACGGGCTCCGACCAGTCGGCGTACGAGCGGCTGATGACGATGTTGCCGAACGAGGACGTGTAGTCGAGGATCGCCCCGACGTCGACGCGGGCCGCCTGGAGGCGCTCCGAGATCTCGTCGCCCTCCGGTGCTGCCGATGGCACGTGGGAACGTGCGCGATCGCGGCTGAACGCCGCCTTCCCGTAGAGCTGGTTGTAGCGCGAGATGACGATGTTGTCGAAGTCGATGTAGACCGCGACTCTGGGCGTTCCGGTTTCTGCCATACCCCCATCATCCTCCGACGCCCTGCGAATCGGCGACTCCGGAGCCGTCCTGACGGGCCCCCTGGCTCAGAGGTGGCCGGTGAGCTTCCCGTGGAAGGCCGAGCTGCGCTCGTCGAGGCCGGTGAACACGACCTGTTTGCCGTGTTCGGCGTACTTCTCCTGCACGGAGTCGAGGACGGCCACGCTCGAGGCGTCCCAGATCTGGGAGGCGGTGAAGTCGACGACGACGTCCGCGGGGTCCGCGGCGTAGTCGAACTGCTCGACGAGGTCGTTGCTGCTCCCGAAGAACAGCGGGCCGATGACGGTGTAGCGCACGGAGCCGCCGTCCGCCGCCGGCACCCGACGGACCCGGATGACGTGGGCGACCCGACGGGCGAACAGCACCATCGCGAGGACCGCGCCCGCGGCGACGCCGATCGCGAGGTTGTGCGTGATCACCACGACGGCGACGGTCACGACCATGACGAGCGTCTCCGGGATCGGCATCCGCCGCAGGGTCGCCGGGCGCACGCTGTGCCAGTTCACGGTCTTGATCGCGACGATCATCATGACCGCGGCGAGGGCGACCATCGGGATCTGCGCCATCACGGGGCTGAGCGCCGTCACGAGCAGGAGGAGGAAGATCCCGGCGACGAAGGTCGAGATCCGGGTCCTGGCCCGACCGAGCTTCACGTTGACGACGGTCTGGCCGATCATGGCACACCCGGCGATCCCGCCATACCAACCGGCGAGGATGTTGGCGACGCCGAGCGCCCACGACTCGCGCCCCTTCGACGACGTCGTGTCCGTGATGTCGTCGACGAGCTTCGCGGTGAGCAGCGTCTCCATCAGTCCCACGAACGCCACGCTCAGGGCGGTCGGCCAGATGATCCCGAGCGTCTCGAGGTTCAGGGGGACGAGGAGTGCCGTGAGGCCGGGCAGCCCGCCGGAGACGTCACCCTGATCACCGACGGTCGGGACGGCCGCGTGGGCGATCATCGTGATCGCGGTGACCACGACGATCGCGACGAGCGGCGCGGGCACCGCCGTGGTGAGCTTCGGCAGCAGGAGCACGATGAGCACCGTGACGACGAAGAGCGGGTACACGAGCCACGGGACGCCCAGCAGGTGGGGCACCTGGGCGACGAAGATGAGGATGCCGAGCGCGTTGACGAAGCCGATCATCACGGAGCGCGGGATGAAGCGCATGAGCCGCGAGAGCCCGGTGACCCCGAAGAGGATCTGGATGAGCCCGGCGAGGACGACCGCGGGCAGCAGGTACTCGACGCCCTGCTCCTTCACGAGCGGTGCGACGACGAGCGCGACGGCTCCGGCGGCGGCCGTGATCATGGCCGGGCGACCACCGAGGATCGACATCGAGATCGCGAGGACGACCGAGGCGATGAGGCTCACCTTGGGGTCGACGCCGGCGATGATGGAGAAGGAGATGACCTCGGGGATGAGCGCGAGCGTGGTCACGATCCCCGCGAGGATCTCGACGCTGAACGCCTTCGGGTTGCGCAGGGTCGCGATGACGCCGGGGCTCGGGCGGACGGCGGTGCGCATGGGCGCGTCGGGCTGACTCACCGTGCCAGCCTAGGCTCGTTCGCAGCTCAGGACGCACCGGGCGAGTCGCCGCCGATGTGGCCGGACGGGCCGCGACCCGCGGCGACGGTCCTGAGCTGTGAACCGAGGGTCACCCCCGCAGCCAGGCCTCGAGTCCGTCCGCGCTGATCGGCAGTGCCGACGAGAGCACCTCGTGGCCCGTCGGGGTCACGAGCAGGTCGTCCTCGATGCGGACCCCGATCCCGCGCAGCTCGGGCGGGACCGTCAGGTCGTTCGCGTGGAAGTACAGCCCGGGCTCGACGGTCAGCACCGCTCCCGGCTGCAACGGCTCGTCGAGGTAGCGTTCGTCGCCGATGCGGGCGCAGTCGTGGACGTCGAGACCGAGGTGGTGCCCGGTGCCGCTCGGCAGGTAGCGGCGATGCTGCTGACCGTTCGGGGACATCGCCTCGTCGACCGAGACCTGCAGGATCCCGAGCTCGACGAGGCTGGTCGCGACGTGCTCGTAGGCGGTGTTGCGCATCTCGAGGAACGAGCGTCCCGGGCCGACCTGGGCCATGGCCGCCCGGTGGGCGCGTTCCACGTGGTCGTGCACCTCGCGCTGGGCGGTGGTGAACGTCCCGCCGGCCGGGAAGGTGCGCGTGACGTCCGCGGTGTAGAGCGATCGGGCCTCGACCCCCGCGTCCATGAGGATGAGGCGCTCGGGCAGCACCGGACCGTCGCACCGGGTCCAGTGCAGGGTGGGGGCGTGAGGGCCGCTGCCGATGATGGTGGAGTAGCCGACGCCGTTCCCGAAGGTGCGGGCATGGCGCTCGAAGGTCGACTGCAGCCAGCGTTCGCCACCGAAGTCGATCGCGGCGGGCAGCTCGTGCACGACCGAGCGGAACCCGCCGACCGTCGCGTCCACCGCCGCTCGCAGCTGCCCGATCTCCCACTCGTCCTTGACGAGCTTCGCCGCGGACAGGGCGACGAGCAGTTCGCGGGAGGCGCCGAAGCGACCGTCGACACGGGGTTCCGCTGCTCCTGCCCTGGCTGCCTCGCTCGGAACGAGCGCGAGCGCCTCGTCCAGGGCCTCCAGGGACCGCACCTCGACCTCGAGTGCCTCGGCCCACTGCCGGAGTCCGGCGGACGGCCCGATCCAGAGCTCGCCGCGCATGGCGTCCGCGTAGAACGCCTCCTCACCGGGGCCGACCGGCTCCGGCAGGAACAGCGTCGCGTCATGACCGCCCGCGGTCGGGCGCATGATCAGGACGGCGCCCTCGGCCTGACAGGACGTCAACCACACGAAGTCGCTGTCCGGACGGAACGGGAACTCGGTGTCGTTCGCACGGGTGACGGCGCGCCCGGCGGTGACCACGATCCAACGACCGGCGAACTGGGCGCCGAGGATCGCGCGGTGTCGTCCGGCGGCAGCACCGGCGCCCTCCGCGAGGTCGACGGAGCGGTCGACCTCGCCCCAGCCGCTCGCCAGGAAGTCCCGGAAGACGTCGTCCTGGGGGAGTGGCTGCGTGCGAGGGTCACGGAATTCGATGCTGTCTGGACACATGGAGATCAGTTAGCCACCGTGGGTGGACGGCGTCAAGGCGACGCGGTACCACGCAGCGGAACATCCTGTCCGGTCCGCCGGAACCGACGTTTCGTCCCGAAGGTCGGGCGACGACCGTGGTGTCAGTGGACGGATCGTCGACGGATTGACACCTGTTCGGGCCCCTCCGCACAATGATCGGCATGACAGGAACCGCCGATGCCGGCACCACCACCCCGCTCGATGTCGACCTCGATGCGCGGGTGTTCGACATGGTGTCCTCGTCGGCGAGTGTCGTCGACGCCGACGCCCCGACCCGCTTCGTCTACCACGAGGCGCACGGGGTGCTGTGGGGGGAGTACGTCGGCGACACGGTCTCCGTCGGGCGGTTCTGCGGCGTCCGGACGGGCGAGCGGATCGACATCTCGTTCGTCCACCGCAACCGTGCCGGAGACCGCACCACGAGGGGCGAGGCCAGCTCGATCATCTCCCGTGGCGAGGATGGCGCATTGATCCTCACGGAGGACTTCATCGGCCCCGACGGCCAGGCCCACGTCAGTGTGTGCCGGGAGATCGTCGCGGCCTGACGACTCCGCGCGAGGTCGGCGCGGCTCCGGTCGTCAGCGCCCGCGTCGCTCAGGAACCCGCTGAGCCCGTTCGTCGCTCGTGCGGACGAACCGCGTCATGCCGAAGCGCTCGCCGGAGTCCTCGACGCTCGTCCGCTCCGACCGCGCCATGCGCAGCGACACGTCCGAGCGTTCCTCGTCCATGAGGAACACGGTGGTCGTGGCCTTGATCGACGGCCACTGGGCGAGCCTCGTGGCGACGAGCTCGTGGATCGCCGCGACGTCGGGGGCGCGGATGAGCATCATGGCGTCGTGCTCGCCGGTGGTGACCGCGAAGTACTCCAACTCGGGGACCGAGGAGAGCCGCGCGCGGAAGTCCGCCCACTGGCTCTGCCGCAGGGTGATGAACACCATCGCCGCAACGCCGAGCCCGACGGTCGCCGGTTCGATGTCGGCGTGGACGCCCTTCAGCACGCCGGCCCTGACCATCGCCTCGTACCGCGCGTAGGCGTTCGAGCGCGAGATCCCGAGGTGCTCGGCGAGGGCGGCGACCGAGGCCCGGCCGTCCTCGCGCAGGAGCTCCAACATGCGGATGTGGGTGTCGTCGAGTTGCATCGAATGCTCCAAACGTCCAGATTCAGCGGTGGTCCTGGCGGCTGATTGAGAGGATATGCCAATTCGCGCCCGAGATCGAGACAATTCTTCTTTGGTAACGGCTTGTAGATTGACGAATGATCGCTGATGACACTACTTTCAGCTCATCCCTCCAAGCAGATAAGGAGCTCCACCTTGTCACGATCCTTCAGCCGCACCAGTCGGCGCGGCATGGCGGCCCTCGGCCTCGCCCTCGCCGCCGGCCTCGCGCTCGCCGCCTGCTCCCCCTCAGGTGGCTCCGACTCCTCGGCAGGCAAGTCGCTCGTCGTCGACGCGTCCTTCGACCTCAAGACCGCCGACCCGAACCGCGAGTACGAGACGACCGGCTCGATCGTCGCGAAGGCGCTCTACGAGACGTTGCTCACCTTCAAGGGTGACGACGTGACCGCTCCCGTCGACGGCCTCGCGAGTTACGAGATGAACGCCGACAACACGGTGATGACGCTCACGATGAAGGACGGGAAGAAGTTCTCCGACGGATCCGACGTGACCGTCGACGACGCCGTGTTCTCGCTGCAGCGCGTCCAGGGCGTGAAGGGCAACCCGTCCTTCCTCCTCGACGGCGTCACGATCGAGAAGACCTCGGACACGACCCTCACGCTCACCTCGGCGACGCCGAACCCCGCGCTGCCCTTCATCCTCCCGAACCCGGCCCTCGGTGTGGTCAACAAGAAGGTCGTCGAGGAGAACGGCGGCACCGCTACCGCCGACGACGCCGCCGAGTCCTTCCTGAACACGACGTCCGCCGGCTCCGGCCCGTACAAGCTCGAGTCCTTCGACGCCGCCTCACAGGTCGTCTTCACGGCGAACCCGGAGTACACCGGCACGAAGCCCGCCTACGAGCGCGTCGTCCTCCGGAACGTGCAGGGACCCACGCAGAAGCTCAACGTGGAGGCCGGTGACTCGCAGGTCGCCCTCGACCTCAACCCCGACCAGGTCGCCGAACTCGACGACTCGAAGGTCAAGATCATCGCGAACCCCTCGCGGTACATGATCTTCCTCCTGCTCAACCAGGACCCCGCGGTCAGCGACATCACGAGCAACCCGAAGTTCCTCGAAGCCGTCAAGCTCGGCATCGACTACGACAAGATCGTCGACCTCGCCGGTGACGGTTCGGTCCGCCCCGGCGGGTTCATCCCGTCGATCTTCAACGGTGCGCTCGACGCGGCCGACGGCAACCAGTTCGACGCCGACGCCGCGAAGGCGGCGCTGAAGGAGTCCGGCTACGCGGGGGAGGCGGTCACCCTCAACTTCCCCAACGACATCACCGTGCAGGGCCTCTCGCTCCAGAGCATCGCCGAGTCCGTCCAGGCGCAGCTGAAGTCGGTCGGCATCACCGTCACGCTCGCCCCGGCGCCGGTCGCCACCGAGCTCGACGCCTACCGGGACGGCAAGGAGACCGTCGGCCTCTGGTACTGGGGCCCGGACTTCCCGGACCCGTCCAACTACCTCGCGTTCACCCCGGGTGAGCTCGTCGGCCTCCGTGCCGGCTGGGCGGCAGGCGCCGACCCGACCGTGACGGACCTGGCGAACGCCGCGCTCGCCGCGACCGACACGGACGCCCGTGCCGCCGCGTACCAGGAGCTCCAGAAGGCGCAGAACGCGAGCGGACCGTTCATCCCGCTCCTGCAGCCGGCGCAGAACGTGGTCACCGCGACCACGATCACCGAGGTTCCGCTGAACCCGACGTGGACCGTCGATCTTGCCGGAATCAAGTAGCGTCGCACCGACGACGTCCAGCGCGCGAGCGGGTCTCCACCCGCTCGCGCGCTACCTCGGCATCCGGCTCGGCCTCACGGTCCTCCTGATGTTCGGGGTGACGCTCGTCACCTTCACGCTGACCAACCTCGTCCCCGCCGACCCGGTGCAGGCGGCCCTCGGCGAGCAGGCTGCGGCGGATCCGGCGATCGTGGCGCAGTTCCGCGAGAACGCCGGCCTCGACAAGCCGCTGCCCGTCCAGTACGTCACCTACGTCGCGAACCTGTTCCAGGGCGACCTCGGGACCTCGCAGCAGACCCGCGGCGCCGTCGCGGACGAACTCGGGCGGGCCTTCCCGGCGACCGCCGAGCTCGCGCTCACGGCCATCGTCATCTCGATCATCATCGGCGTCGGCCTCGGCATGTGGGCCGCGCTCCGCCGGAAGACGATCACCGACCAGGTCATCCGCGTCGTGAGCCTCATCGGCATCTCGGTGCCGTCGTTCTGGCTCGCGCTCGTCGTCTACTTCGTCTTCTTCTCGCAGTTGCACTGGTTCCCGGGTTCGGGCCGCCTCTCGCCCGCCGCGATCCCGCCGCCCAAGGTCACGGGGATGTACACGATCGACGCCCTGCTCGCCGGGCAGTGGTCGACCTTCGGTGACGCGATCGCCCACCTGATCTTGCCCGCGTCCGTGCTCGCGCTCTACACGATCGGTCTGCTGACCCGCTTCGCGCGATCGGCGATCCTCGAGGTGCTCGACCTCGACTACGTGCGGGCGGCCCGGGCGAAGGGCCTGCCGGGGCACGTCGTCGTGACCAGGTACGTCCTCCGCGGGGCGCTCGTCCCGATCATCACCGTGCTCGGTGTGGCCTTCGGGTCGCTCCTGTCCGGCACGGTGCTCGTCGAGAAGGTGTACTCGTGGCACGGCCTCGGTGAGTACGCGTACTCGGCCGCGACCAAACTCGACCTGCCCGCGATCATGGGCGTCGGGCTCATCGTCGGCTTCGTGTACATCGGCCTGAACTTCCTCGTCGACGTGTTGTACGGCTTCATCGACCCGAGAGTGAGGGTGGCATGACCGACGTCCTCGCCGTCCAGACCAGGCGCAAGGGCCGCTTCCGCGTCTCGAAGCAGCTGCGCACCCCGCTCGCCGTCGCGGGTGGCGTCATCGTGCTCTTCTGGCTGCTCGTCGCGGTGCTCGCACCGTGGATCCGCCCGTTCGACCCGCTCGCGCAGGACTTCGACCGCCTGCAGGCACCGAGCGCCGAGCACTGGTTCGGCACCGACCAGGTGGGCCGTGACGTCCTGTCGCGAGTCATCAGCGGTGCCCAGGTCTCGATCCCGCTCGCCCTCATGCTCGTGGTCTTCGCCATGCTCATCGGGTCCCTGCTCGGGGCGATCGCCGGATACTTCGGCAAGGCGCTCGACGAGACGATCATGCGGATCGCCGACCTGGTGTTCGCGTTCCCGACGATCATCCTCGCGATGGTCATCGCCGCCTCGCTCGGCCCGAGCCTCACGAACGCGGTCATCGCGATGCTCATCGTCTCCTGGCCGGCCTACGCCCGCGTCACCCGTTCGCTCGTCATCGGCGCGCGCGGTGCCGAATACGTCATCGCTGGCCGGCTGCTCGGCAACGGGCCGTTCACCTCGCTCGGCAAGGACATCCTGCCGAACGTCGTCTCGCCCGTCGTGGTCCTCGCGACCCTCGACGTCGGCACGGCCATCCTGTTGCTGTCCGGCCTGTCCTTCCTCGGTCTCGGCGCGGTGCCGCCGACGCCCGACTGGGGTGCGATGGTGTCAGACGGCGTGCAGAACTTCTCCTCCTGGTGGATCGCGGTCTTCCCGGGACTCGCCATCCTCACGGTGGTGCTCGCCTTCAACTTCCTCGGCGACGCCCTCCGCGACGCCCTCGACCCGCGCTCGCAGGAAGCCGTCCAGGGGCGTGCCCTGTGAGCGGCCGGCACGGCGGGACCGACGCACCGAAGGGACACGACATGACACCCGGAGCGAGCGCGGCAGGCGGAACGGGCGGCGGCATCGTGATCGAGGGGCTCACCCTCGGCTTCGGCCGCGGCGCCGCGGCCAAGCAGATCCTGCGGGGCATCGACCTCGAGGTCCCCGCCGGGCGGATCACCGGACTCGCCGGTGAATCCGGCTCCGGGAAGACCATGACCGGCCTCGCCATCTGCGGCCTGCTGCCCGCGGGCGCCGACCTCGGCGGGAGCATCCGCTTCGACGGCACCGAACTCGTCGGGCTGAAGCAGCGCACGATGAACCGGTACCGCGGCACGGAGATCGCGATGATCTTCCAGGACCCCACCGCGAGCCTGCACCCGATGCTGACCGTCGAGGCGCAACTCGTCGACCACTACCGGCACCACACCGGAGCGTCGAAGGCGGCGGCGCGTGCGCGGGCGCTCGAGATGCTCGGCCTGGTCGCGGTCCCGAATCCGGAGGCGGCGCTGCGCAAGTATCCGCACCAGTTCTCGGGCGGACAGCTGCAGCGCATCGCGATCGCCTCGGCACTCATGTGCGACCCGTCCGTCCTCATCGCGGACGAGCCGACCACGGCACTCGACGTGACGGTGCAGGCCGGCATCCTGCGGCTGCTGCGCAAGCTCTGCGACGAGCTCGGCATCGCGATCATCCTCGTCACCCACGACCTCGGGGTCATGTCCGCCCTCGCCGACACGATCGCGGTCATGCGCCTCGGCGAGATCGTGGAGCACGGCACCCGCTTCCAGGTCATCACCGATCCGCAGCACGAGTACACGAAGGCGCTCATCGACGCGCTGCCCGACACGGGAACGGAGGCGGCGTCATGACGCTGCTGCACCTCGACGACGTCCGTGTGACGTACAAGCTGCCCGGTCGTGGCTCGCTCAACGCGGTCGACGGCGTGAGCTTCGAGCTGGAGCCGCGCCAGGTCCTCGGGCTCGTGGGGGAGTCGGGCTGTGGCAAGTCGACGCTCGCCCGTGCCGTGTGCGGGCTCGAACCCACCTCGGGTGGATCGATCACGTTCAACGGGACGCCCATCGGCAAGCTCGGTCTCCGCAAGCGCCCGCCGGAGCTCCTGCGGATCCAGATGGTCTTCCAGAACCCCTACGCCTCGCTCAACCCGCGACGGACGATCGGGAGCCAGATCGAGGACGGCCTCCGGGTGAACCCGGTCCGCGACGCCTGGGACGTCGGTCAGCTCCTCGAACACGTGGAGCTCGACGCCGCCAGCCGGACCCGCTACCCCCACCAGTTCTCCGGAGGGCAGCGGCAGCGCATCGCGATCGCCAGGGCCATCGCGGCGGGGCCGGAGCTGCTCATCGGTGACGAACCGATCGCCTCGCTCGATGCCTCGTTGCAGGCGCGGGTGGCGAAGCTCATGCGGACGTTGGCGGTCGAGACCGGGGCGGCGCTGCTGTTCATCAGCCACGACCTGTCCGTCGTCCGCGTGATCGCCGACGACGTCGCCGTGATGAGTGCTGGACGCATCGTCGAGCACGGCCCGGTGGACCGCGTCTGGTCGGACCCGCAGGACCCGTACACGCAGCGCCTCCTGGCCGCGATCCCCGTCGTCGACGGGCTCGGTACGCTCCCGGGCGCCTAGGCCGCGCTCCCTGTCTCAGGTGCGTCCCGGCGTGTCGGACCCCCCCCTCTCCGACACGCCGGGGCGTTCCTGAGACAGGGAGCATTGCACCTTCGGAGCGACCCTCGCCCGGAGCGGGTCAGCGAAGGGTCGGCGAGACGACCGGGCCGGGGGAGTCGTCGAGGAACGGGCGGTCGATCGTCTCCCGCACGAGCAGCTCGAGCAGGCGGAACGCGCCGACGGCGACGAGTTGGACGAGCAGCAGCGGTGCCAGCAGCGCACCCGCATACGGCAACCAGACGAGGAGTCTCCGCTCCTCGCGCCAGAACACCGCCAAGACCGCGGGAGCGATCCCGAGGGCGAGCCACGCGGGGCTCTGCACGCCGAGCAGCGGGGTCACGAGGCCGATCGTCGCGGCCACGATCGCCAGCACGCCGAGGACCGACTGCCCGATGAGCACCGCGGCGAGGCGCGGGGCGTGCCGGAGGTACCGTTCCACCGAGACCACGGCCCACATCAGCCAGGCGCGGAGGAGCGGCACCCGCTGCTGCCGGAGACCGACCCGGAACTGCCGGTCGTCCTCGAAGCGCTGCGTGAGCGCTTCCTCCGACGGGAGCCCGAGTGCGAGGGACACCCGGTGGTCGTGCACGATCGCGGGGGCGGACTGGCGGCCGTAGCTGCCGATGAAGCTCCAGAGCACCCCGGGTACGGACGCGAGGTCCGTCCGTCGACGCGCGTCGTCCATGTCACGCGCGTCGTCGTGCGCTGGCGCCCAGACGACGGGGCCGTCGGGTGCGTGCTCCTGGAACCCGATCCGACGTTCGAGCCGGAACAGGCGGCCGGTCGGGGGGATCTGCGCGAGGTCGATCCGCTGCAGCGGCTGCTCGTCGTCGTCGAGATACGGCATGCGGACATCATCCCGCAGCCCACCGTCAGGTGTGAGTCACCTGGATGTCGGCCCCTCCGCTTGCCGTTGCGTTTCCCACGTCGTAGCGTGGCGTTCCGTTGCCGTTCAACAGAGTCTGGTCAGATGGTCGAACAGCTGCGATGCGGTTCGGAGAGCATCGCTCGAACGAGAGTTGTCACGTGAGTCTTCGCACGGCCGAGTACCCGAGGCCTGATCACTTCCTGCTCCATGTGAGCGACACGCACCTCCTCGCCGGCGGGGGGAGCCTGTACGGAGCGGTCGACAGTGAAACGCACCTGCGGCAGCTCTTCGCGGAGTTCGAGGCGTCCGGCGGGCGTCCGGAGGCGATCATCTTCACCGGCGACCTCGCCGACAAGGGCGAACCCGACGCGTACGACCGCATCCGCGCGATCGTGGAACCAGTCGCCGCGCGTCTCGGTTCCCAGATCATCTGGGTCATGGGCAACCACGACGACCGCCAGGCGTTCCGCGCCGGGCTGTTCGGTGAGGTCCCCACGACCCGCCCCGTGGACCGCGTCTACGACGTCAACGGCCTCCGGGTCATCAGTCTCGACTCGAGCGTGCCCGGCCACCACCACGGCGAGGTGTCCGACGCCCAGCTCGACTGGCTCGCCGAGGAGCTCGCGACCACGGCCCCACACGGGACGATCCTGGCCATGCACCACCCGCCGGTGCCGAGCGTGCTCGACCTGGCCGTGAGCGTGGAGCTGCGCGACCAGCCGAAGCTCGCCGAGGTCCTCGAGGGCTCGGACGTCCGCAGCATCCTCGCCGGACACCTCCACTACTCCTCGACCGCGACCTTCGCCGGCATCCCCGTGTCGGTCGCATCGGCGACGTGTTACACCCAGGACCTCAACGTGCCCGTCGGTGGGACCCGAGGACGCGACGGTGCCCGGGCGTTCAACCTCGTGCACGTGTACGGGTCGACGGTGCTGCACTCCGTCGTCCCGCTCGGCGAGACGCCCCCGCTCCACTACATCGACCCCGAGGAGAGCGCCCGCCGCCTCGCGCTCGCGGGCGTCGAGCTCCCGGTGTCGGACACGGTCCGCGTGGAGCCGGAGCCGCCGCTCACGATGCCGATCGGCGTGATGGCCTAGGCCTCGCTGCACCGCGACACCCCTGGTTTGTGAGCCTGCCGAAGGGCTGCGACCTCGCCGTTGCGGGAGGACCGTCGCGCGGACGCGCCTATCGTTGACGGATGACTTCTTCACCGAACCGTCGCACCGCACTCGTCGTCGGCGCCAGTGGCATCACCGGCGCAGCGATCGTGTCACACCTCCTGGCCGACGGCGACTGGCGCATCCTGGCCCTCTCCCGCAGTGCTCCCGTGTCCCACCCGCAGGTCGAGCACGTCGCCGCCGACCTCCGGAACGCGGACGACCTCCGCCGGGTGCTCGGCGGTAGCGGAGTCTCCCACGTGTTCTTCACGGCCTGGTCGCGGCAGGACTCCGAGGCCGAGAACATCCGGGTGAACGGCGGCATGGTCCGCGACCTCCTCGCCGCACTGTCGGACGAGCCGGTGCAGCACGTCGCCCTGGTGACCGGCCTCAAGCACTACCTCGGTCCATTCGAGGCCTACGCGGCGGGCGAGATGCCCGACACCCCGTTCCACGAGGACGAGCCGCGCCTCGACACGCCCAACTTCTACTACGAGCAGGAGGACGAGCTGTTCGCGGCGGCCGCGCGGTCGGGCTACACCTGGTCGGTGCACCGCTCGCACACGGTGATCGGGCACGCCGTCGGCAACGCGATGAACATGGCGTCGACGATCGCCGTGCAGGCCTCGCTCTGCAAGCGGCTCGGACGTCCGTTCGTGTTCCCCGGCTCCGAGACCCAGTGGAACGGGCTCACCGACATGACGGACGCCGGACTCCTCGCCGAGCAGATGCTGTGGGCGGCGACCTCGCCGGCCGGAGCGAACGAGCCGTTCAACATCGTCAACGGCGACGTCTTCCGTTGGCGCTGGATGTGGCCTCGCCTGGCCGCGTACTTCGGCGTCGAGGCGGAGGGGTTCCGCGACGCACCGCGTCCGCTCGAGCAGCAGATGGTCGGGCTCGAAGGCGAGTGGGCCGAGCTGGTGGCCGAACACGGTCTGGTCGAGCCCGACCTCGCGCGGGTGGCGTCCTGGTGGCACACCGACGGCGACCTGGGGCGCGACATCGAGGTCGTCACCGACATGAGCAAGAGCCGTCTCGCCGGGTTCACCGGCTACCGGCGCACCCTGGACGCGTTCACGGCGATCTTCGACCGCCTCCGCGAGGAGCGCATCGTCCCGTGAGTCCGGTTCGACAGGCTCGGTGACCGCGTCGGTCCCTGAGCCTGTCGAAGGGCGGGCGCCCGCTCAGCTGAGCTTGGCGGGTTCGATCTCCAGGGTGCTCGGCACGGCGGCCTCGCGCTCCCACGGAGCCGGGAACGGGAAGTAGCGGTCGAGGAAGTCGATCACCGCGGTGGTGCGCTCCTCGACGGAGATCTCCGGGCGGCTGCCGTCGTTCAGGCAGAACATGTCCTGGTCGCGTCGCTTCAGGAGCCGCTCCATCTGTCCGAGCGACTGCTTGAGCGTGGTCTCGATGTAGCGGACCTTCGCCTGGGTCTGCTGCACCGCTCGCCCGGTCATGAGGCCGTAGTAGTGGTAGAACGAGTTCGTCACCGAGATGTTGTCGGCCGCGCGGAAGGCACTGTGGGCCGTCGAACGGAACTCCTCGGCGAACTCCTGTTCCATCTCCGCCATGATGCTGCGGCGGAGCGGTGCGGCGCAGTGCTCGAGGTGCCTCGTGGTGACGCGTCCGAAGCGCTCGTGCAGGAGGCGACGGTTCACGCGGGCGGCGTTCTCGAAGCCGCTGCGGGACGGGTCGTTCGCGCCGAGACCGATACGGGTCGTCGCCTCGACGAACTTGCTGATCCCGCCGGGTGAGAAGAACAGCTCGGGGCTGATCGGCCGGCCGAGGAACATGTCGTCGTTGGAGTACAGGAAGTGCTCCGAGAGCCCCTCGATGCGGTGGAGCTGGCTCTCGACGGCCATGGAGTTGTGCGTCGGGAGGGCATCGAGGTCGGCGAAGAACTCCTCGCTGCGCACGATGGTGACCTTGGGGTGCTCCGCCAGCCATTCGGGCGCGGGGGAGTCGGTCGCGATGAAGATGCGCCGGATCCACGGGGCGAAGGTGTGGACGCTGCGGAGCGCGTACTTCAGCTCGTTGATCTGGCGGAACCGGGCGTCGGAGTCATCGCCGTCGCCGACGACGTAGCTCTGCATGCGCTTCGCCCTGGCGCGCTGGAACTCCTCCGACGAGCCGTCGACCCACGAGAACACGAGGTCGATGTCGAAGGTGACGTCGCTCGCGAGCGCGCCGAACATGTGCTCGAGGGTGCGCCAGGTGCGGCCGTACCGTTCGACGGTGGTCTCGACCGCCTCCGTGCGCGGCATGTAGGTGCGCATGAGGACGTTCTCGACCGGAGCGGTGATCTCCTCGTCGCCGAACCGCCAGAACTCGAGCTGCAGCGCCGTCTCCATGCCGTAGCGGAGGCGGCCGAGCGGTTCGATGCGCGGTCGGTAGAGGCGGAACACCTCGGCCTTGCGCGAGCCGGCGAGCAGGCCGTCGGAGAGGAGGTGCGGTTCGCCGGCGGGCTTCATGGAGTCCATGCGCGCCTTAATCGGGACGCTGTAGAAGGGTTCGTCGGCGAACGCCTCGGCGAGGGCGGCCTGCAGGCGCTTCCGGAGCGAGCGGTCGATGACGATGACGGGGCGGTCGTGCTCCCCGCGGATGAGGAGGTACTCGATCTCCGCCGCGTCGAGCGCCTCGGCGACGGCGAGGAGGTCTTCGACCATCGACTGCTGCGGAGTGAGGTGCCCGTTGATGAGCGTGTAGATGCCCTTGCGCTGGACCACGTCGGGGCGCTCGAACCGCGGTGAGCGGGAGCCGCCGGTGACGAGCACGAGTTCCGGAGCCGTGGTGAACGGGAGTTCCGGCGGATTGGAGTCCTTCACGGTACTGGTGAAGGCCGTCGGTGCCTGAGTGCCGACGGTGATCCGCTGGTCGTCGAGTTCGTTCGTGATCGTGTCCGCCTCTGGTCTGCTGGGGAGTGGGTTCCTCGTTATTGTACGGCCGTCGTCCACTCGCGGCGTCAGCTTGTCGGCGACGGGGCCTCCGGTGCCGTCCGGCTACGATTGATCCCATGGTGAGCGTGGCGGAATCCTTGGTGCGCCTGCGGGACCTGGCCTCGTCGCCCGTGGTCGCCCGGGTCGCGACGGTGTTCGCCGAAGCCGGCTTCGAGCTGGCCCTCGTGGGTGGTCCGGTCCGCGATGCGATGCTCGGTCGGCAGGTCAGCGACCTCGACTTCACCTCGAACGCCTCACCCGATCAGATCCTCTCCGTGCTGAAGCCGATCGCGAGCGCGTGGTGGGACGTCGGCCGCGACTTCGGCACGATCGGTGCGAAGGTGTCCGTCGTCGACGACGCCGGGGTCGAGCACGCCGACACGGTCGAGATCACGACCTACCGGGCCGACGCGTACGACGGCGTGACACGGAAGCCCGTCGTCGCGTTCGGCGACACCCTCGAGGACGATCTGCGGCGACGCGACTTCACCGTCAACTCGATGGCGCTCCGCGTGCCCGAGATCACCCTGGTGGACCCCTCCGGCGGGGTCGAGGACCTCGTCGCCCAGCTGCTGCGGACGCCGAGCGCCCCCGAGGTCTCCTTCGGCGACGACCCGCTGCGCATGCTCCGGGCCGCCCGGTTCGCCTCGCAGCTCGGGTTCCACCCCTCGGACGACGTCGTGCAGGCGATGGAGGAACGTCGCGAGACCATCTCCATCGTGAGCCCCGAGCGCATCCAGGCCGAGCTCGGCAAACTGCTCGCGACCGACCGTCCGCGGGCCGGCCTCGAGCTGCTCGTCGACACCGGCATCGCCGACCTCGTCCTCCCCGAGCTGCCCGCGCTCCGGCTGGAGCCCGACGAGCACCACCACCACAAGGACGTCTACCAGCACTCGCTCACCGTGCTCGAGCAGGCGATCGGCTACGAGCACGCACGCCACCCCGGTGAGGCGCCGGACCTCGTCCTCCGCTGGGCCGCGCTCCTGCACGACATCGGCAAGCCGGCCACCAAGAAGATCGGCCCCGGCGCCGCGGTGACCTTCTACCACCACGACCTCGTGGGTGCGAAGCTCGCGAAGAAGCGCCTCACCGCGCTCCGTTACGACGGCGACACCATCAAGAGCGTCGCGCGGCTCGTCGAGCTGCACATGCGGTTCTTCGGGTACTCGGAGGGCGTGTGGGCGGACTCGGCGGTGCGGCGCTACGTGCGCGACGCCGGCCCGCTGCTCGAACGGCTCCACATGCTCGTCCGGGCCGACGTCACGACCCGCAACCGCCGCAAGGCCGACCGGCTCGGTTTCGCCTACGACGACCTGGAGCACCGCATCGTCGAGCTCCAGGAGCAGGAGGAGCTGGAATCGGTCCGCCCGGACCTCGACGGCAACCGCATCCAGGAGGTGCTCGGCATCGCGCCCGGTCGCGAGGTCGGCGAGGCCTACCGCTGGCTGCTGGAGCTGCGCCTCGACGAGGGCCCGCTCGGCGAGGAGGAGGCCACGCGTCGGCTCCTCGAGTGGTGGTCCTCACGCTGACCTCGTCACAGCCCGTCCCTGGCACTTCGCGGGCCTTCAGACTGAACTGCTAGCCTCCCTGAGGTTCCCGGAACGAAGGATGCTCATGCACAAGCGACACGCCGCCCTTGCGATCGCGGGCGCTTCGGCCCTGCTGTTGAGCGGGTGTGCCGCCGGGTCGACGGAACGCACGACCGTGACGGTCCGGGTCTGGGACTCGGCCGTCGCCGACGCCTACGAGACCTCCTTCGCCGCGTTCGAGCGCGAGAACCCCGACATCCGTGTCCGGGTGGACGTCGTGGAGTGGGCCGACTACTGGACGAAGCTCCGCACCGACGTCGCGGCCGACACCGCACCGGACGTCTTCTGGCTGAACAACACCTACCTCGCCGGATACGCCGACAGCGGCAGCCTCCTCGACGTCGGGCAGACCCTCGGCGACGACGCCTCGAAGGCCTGGGCGCCGAGCGTCGTCGATCAGTTCACCCGCGACGACAAGCTCTGGGCGGTGCCACAGCTGTCGGACGCCGGGATCGCGGTCTACTACAACGCCGACCTGCTCGACGCGGCCGGCGTGAAGCCCGAGGAGCTCACGAAGGCGACCTGGTCGCCCGACACGGCGAAGGACACGTTCCTGCCCTTGGCCAAGAAGCTGACGAAGGACGCGGCCGGTGTCTCGGCCGACCAGCCTGGCTTCAACCCGGCGGCTCCGGCCACCTACGGCACCGGCCTCGGCTACGACCTGCAGGCGGTGCTGCTGCCCTTCATTGGTTCGAACGGCGGCACGTACCAGGACGGTGACGACTTCGCCTTCAACGACCCGAAGACGAGTGAGTCCATCAGCTACCTCGTGAACGCGATCAACGGTGCCAAGGTCGCCCCGCCGGCCGCGTCGACGAACGCCGACGGCGATTTCGCGCGCGACGCCTTCATCCAGGGCAAGGTCGCGATGTTCCAGTCGGGGCTCTACAGCCTGAAGGCCGTCCACGACGGTGCCGACTTCCGCTGGGGCGTGGCCGAGCTCCCGTCCGGTCCCGCCGGTCGGGTGAGCGTGACGAACGGCATCGCGGCAGCGGGCAACGCGGCGACGGAACACCGCGACCAGGTGAAGAAGGTGCTCGCCTGGCTCGGCAGCACCGAGGGCAACGCGCCCGTCGGTTCGTCCGGCGCGGCCGTCCCCGCGGTGACCGCCGCCCAGAAGCAGTACTTCTCGTACTGGAAGGGTGAGGACGTCGACGTGCAGCCCTTCTTCGACGTGATCGACGACGACGCGAAGACGATCGCACCTCCGACGGGCGCCAGCTATGCCAAGGGCCTCGCGGCGTACGACCCGATCTTCAAGGAGATCTTCGCGGGCACGACGCCTGTGGCCGACGGACTCAAGAAGGCGCAGGAGGCGGCCAACGCCGCCATGAACGACTGAGCCTGCGTCCCGCAGGCGCGTGACGCCGCCCGCATCGCGGAGTGGTCACCGCGCTCGGGGCCTCACGCCCTTCCGGCGACCGGGTCGTCGTGCTGCGCGGCTCGGGCGTCTCCGGCGAGCCGCTCACTGACGCGCCCGTAGCCGGAGCCGATGTGGCGTTCGACGGTCTCGTCGATCTCGGCCGCCCGTCGTTCGAGGAGCAGGTCGAGGAGTTCGGTGTGCTCCTGCACGATGATGCTGTGGTAGTCGTCGACCTTGACGCGTCGCGTGAGGAGGAAGAGCGCGACCTGCCATTTGATGGCCTGCCAGGCGGTGTAGAGACGCGAATGGTCGGCGAGCAGGAACACCTGATCATGGAAGTCGATGTCGAGGCGGACGAGTTTGGCCTTCTGATCCGTCTCCACGGCGACGCGCATCTCTTCGATGATGGCGCGCATGGCGCTCACCTCGTCTTCGCCGGCTCGCTCGATCGCGCGTGACCAGGCGAGTCGTTCGAGCGCGGTCCGCAGTGTGGACAGCTCGAGGAAGTCCTGCGGTGACAGCGTGACGACGGACGCGCCCTTGTAGGGCAGCGACACGACGAGACCCTCCTGCTCGAGGTGGAGCAGCGCTTCTCGGACCGGCGCGCGACTGACACCGAGCGTGGTCGAGAGGTTCACCTCGCTGAGACGCTCCCCTTGGACGAGACGACCCTCCAGGATCGCCTCCCGAAGCTCGTTGACCGCGGCCCCTGTCAACCCGGTTCGTTCGAGAGTTTCCATGCCCGAATCCTAGCTCAAGCCATTCCTTGTTGTCGATTGTCGACAGTGTGCAGTCTGTGATATTGTCCACCAACAGCACATGAACGTTCCGTCGGCGGCTCGCTTCCTCAGGAGGTCCGGCACAACCCTGACAGGAGTACTCAGTGAAGAAGACACTGCGAGGCGCGCTGCTCGGAGCAGCGCTCGCGGTCGCCCTGACCGCGTGCAGCGCTGGCGGTGCGGGCGGCGGGAGTACGTCCGCCGCAGGCGGCGACCCCAAGTACGGCGGCACGATCACGACCGCAGCCGCATCCGATCCGGAGACCTTCGACCCGGCCGTCTGCACGGGCGCGACGTGCTGGAACATGATGCGGATGATGTTCGACCGCCTCTACGACTACGACCGCGACACCAGCGAGCTGAAGCTCCAGGCGGCCGAGTCCTTCCCGGAGGTGAGCGACGACGGCCTCACCTACACGATGAAGCTCAAGCAGGGGCTCACCTTCAGCAACGGTGACCCGCTCACCGCGAAGGACGTCGCCTACTCCTACGCCCGCGTCCTCGATCCCGCCACGAAGGCGGGCCTCGCGGAGTTCTGGCGCGGCATCGCCGGTGCCGAGGAGTACGCCGCCAACCCGACCGGACTGCCGAGCGGCATCGAGGTCGTCGACGACCAGACCCTGAAGATCACGCTGGCGACGCCGAACTCCTCGTTCAAGTACATCCTCGCCATGCCCGCCGGCTCGATCATCCCCGAGGGCAGCGGCGGGACCGTCGCGACCGAGCCCGTCGGCTCCGGGCCGTTCACGCTCGACACCTTCAGCGCGGGCAAGGAGATCACGCTCGACCGCAACCCGGACTACTGGGACTCGCCGCGTCCCTACGCCGACCACATCCGCATGATCCTCGGCGTCGACCCCGACAACCAGGTCCTCATGCTCCAGAAGGGCGACATCGACCTGATGGGCAGCCCGATCCCGCCCGCGAAGTTCATCCAGGTGACCTCGGACCCGAAGCTCAAGGACCAGCTCGTCGAGATCGAGAAGCCGAGCACCTACTACCTCACGATGAACGTCAACACGCCTCCCTTCGACAACCCGAAGGTCCGTGAAGCGGTCTCCCTCGCCTTCGACCGGAAGGCGCTGCTCAAGCTCGTCAACGGGCAGGGCACCGCGGCGACCGAGTTCATCCCGCCGAAGGTCCTCGGCTACACGGGTGACGAGATGACCCACGAGCAGGACGTCGCGAAGGCCAAGAAGCTGCTCGCGGAGGCGGGCTTCGCCGACGGCATCTCGACCGACATGTACGCCTGGAACGTCCCGCCCTTCTCGGCCCTCGCGCCGCAGATGCAGCAGGACCTCAAGGCCATCGGGATCGACGTGAACCTGCAGACGCTCGCCCCGAACACCTTCAGCGAATTGGCCGGAGCCGGCAAGGCCCCGCTCGCCCTGACCTTCTGGGTGGCCGACTACCCGGAGGGCTCGGACTTCCTGCAGGCACTCATGTCGTGTGCGTCGGCGGTCCCGCAGGGCCACAACTACGCGTACTACTGCAACCCGGAGATGGACGAGCTGGTCGCCCAGGCGCTCGCCGAGACCGATCCGGACGCGGCGACCGCGAAGTACGAGGAGGCGTCGAAGCTCATGCTCGCCGACAACCCGATCGTGCCGCTGTACTTCGGCACCAAGACCGAGCTCCACAGCACCGGCATCGAGGGGTACTTCCCGCAGCCGATCTGGGGTTGGGACATGGCCGAGTACTGGAAGTCGGACGGCACCGCCAAGCGGTAGTCACCGGTCCAGCAGCACCTGGCGCACCGGCGCGCCGACCCCATCACCGCACCACGGAACCACGGCACCCGAACCGCGGGTGGTCCCTCGACGGACCACCCGCGGCGCCCCCACCGAAAGGACGCGACATGAGTGCGCTGCTCGACGTCTCCAACCTCGTGGTCGACTTCCCGACCTCGTCGGGAGACCCGTTCCACGCCGTCGACGGCGTCTCGTTCCAGGTCTCGGCCGGTGAGCGGGTCGGCATCGTGGGGGAGTCGGGTTCCGGCAAGTCCCTGACCTCGCAGGCCATCATGCGGCTCGTGTCGGACCCGGGGGTCATCGCCGGCGGCTCGGTCCGGTTCGGCGGCGAGGACGTGCTCGGGTACTCGGATCGGGCGCTGCAGCAGTGGCGCGGCTCGCAGGTCGCCATGGTCTTCCAGGACCCCATGTCGAGCCTCAACCCGCTCATGCGGGTCGGTCGTCAGATCACCGAGTCGCTCGAGACGCACCTCGGTATGGGACGGGTCGCCGCCCGGGCACGTGCCGTCGACCTGTTGCGCCGCGTGGGCATCCCGGACGCCGAGGCCCGCATGAACGACTTCCCCGGCGCGTTCTCCGGCGGCATGCGGCAGCGCGTCTGCATCGCCATCGCCACGGCCTGTTCGCCGAAGCTGCTCATCGCCGACGAGCCGACCACCGCGCTCGACGTGACCGTGCAGGCCCAGGTGCTCGACCTGCTCGACGACATGGTCTCGGAGCAGGACACGGGCGTCATCCTCATCAGCCACGACCTCGGCGTGATCTCGAGCTTCTGCGATCGCATCCTCGTGATGTACGCGGGCCGCATCGTCGAGGAGGGCACGGCCGAGCAGATCGTCGGCGATCCGCAGCACCCGTACACCCACGCACTCCTCGGCTCCATCCTCAAGCTCTCGGAGCCGATCCCGCCACGCCTCCGCACGATCTCCGGCGCCCCGCCCACCGCCGGCCGCCGCCCGCGAGGCTGCTCGTTCGCGCCGCGCTGCCCGGCCGCGATCGACACGTGCCTCACGAACGACCCGGCGCTCGTCCAAGCGCCACTCGGCGGAACCGGACAGCGGGTCGCGTGCGGGGTCGTCGCCCCCGAGGCGTTCGCCGTCGAGCAGGAGTCGGCCGCATGAGCCGGCTGGACGGTTCGGACCTCGTCAACGGTCCGAGCAGCCGGTCGCGGACCGGTGAGGCGCTGCTCGAGGTGCAGGACCTCGAGGTCACCTTCCGACGCTCCGGTGGCATCGGTCGCCGTGCCACGCGCGTCCCCGCCGTTCAGGGTGTCAGCTTCCGGCTGCGAGCGGGCGAGACCCTCGGCATCGCGGGGGAGTCGGGCTCCGGAAAGAGCACCATCGCCAGGACGCTCATGGGCATCAACCAGGCGTCCGCCGGCAGCATGCGCCTGAACGGTGAGAACGTCGGAGCGCTGCGCGGACGTCGGCTCGCCGAGTACCGGCGCACGATGCAGATGATCTTCCAGGACCCGTACGACTCGCTCGACCCGCGGATGAAGGTGGGGGAGACGCTGCTCGAGGCGATCTCGCTCCGGACCACGAAGGCGACCGATCCCAGACGGGCGGTCGAGGGCATCCTCGACCAGGTCGGCCTCTCCCGGAGCTTCGTCGAGCGGCGTCCACGCGAGCTGTCGGGCGGTCAGCGCCAGCGCGTGTCGATCGCGCGGGCACTCTGCGTCGACCCACGCCTCATCCTCTGCGACGAGGCGGTCTCCGCCCTCGACGTCTCCGTCCGGGCCCAGGTGCTCAACCTGCTGAAGGACCTGCAGGAGGACCTCGGCCTCGCGTACCTGTTCATCTCCCACGACCTGTCGACCCTGCGCTTCATGGCGGACCACGTCGGGATCATGTACCTCGGTCGCCTCGTCGAGATCGGGACGCGCGACGAGATCTTCGACAACCCGCAGCACCCGTACACCAAGGCGCTGCTGTCGGCCGTGCCGGAGCCGATCGTCCGCGACCGCTCGACGCGCCTCCCTCGGGTCCGCCTGACCGGCGAACCGCCGAGCGCCGCGAACCCGCCGAGCGGCTGCAGCTTCCACCCGCGGTGTCCGATGGCCCAGGAGGTCTGTCGCACGGTCGCCCCGCCGCTGCGGACGACGAGCTCGGGCCAGGACGCTGCCTGTCACTTCGCAGATCCGGTGCTGGTGCCGGAACCCGTCCGGATCGGAGCCGAGGCATGAGCGAAGCACTCCCGCCCGTGATCGGCCAGGGCGTCGACCTGGCGGCCACCGACGACGACCGGCCCATGCGCGCCCGCGAGGTGCTGCGCAGTCTCCGACGCGACCCCGCGGCCCTCGTGTC
Source organism: Plantibacter sp. Leaf314 (assembly GCF_001423185.1). Taxonomy (NCBI): domain Bacteria; kingdom Bacillati; phylum Actinomycetota; class Actinomycetes; order Micrococcales; family Microbacteriaceae; genus Plantibacter; species Plantibacter sp. Leaf314. The sequence goes on from NZ_LMOB01000001.1 coordinate 2,443,090, forward strand.
GCTCGTCGTGCTCTTGCTCATCGCCTTGATCGCCGTGCTCGCGCCACTCATCACCCCGCACGACCCGCTCCAGACCTACAACGACATCGGGCTCGGCCCCCAGGGGCAGCCCCTCCCGCCCGGGACGCCCGGCTTCCTGCTCGGCACCGACGCCCTCGGCCGCGACGTCCTCTCACGACTCATCTCCGGGACGCAGGTCTCGCTCGTCATCGGCATCGTCGCCAACGGGCTCGCGACGATCGTCGGAGTGACGGTCGGTGTCATCGCGGGCTACTTCGGCGGCATCGTCGAGGCCGTCCTCATGCGGATCACCGACGTCGTCATCTCGTTCCCGATCCTGCTCCTCTGCACCGCGCTCATCGCGGTCACCACCCGGAGCACCACGAACGTCATCATCGTCATCGCCCTCATCTACTGGACGACGCTCGCCCGCATCATCCGCGGCATGGTCATCTCGCTGAAGCACCGCGAGTTCGTCGTCGCGACCCGCACGCTCGGCGTCAGTCACCTCCGGATCATGTGGAAGCACATCATCCCCCACCTGCTGCCGGCGATCATCGTGTACGCCACCCTCGGCGTCGCGTCCTCGATCCTCATCGAGAGCGCGCTGTCCTTCCTCGGCATCGGTGTCCCGATCCCGCAGGCCTCGTGGGGCCAGATGATCTCGGACGGCAGCACCTACTTCCAGATCGCACCCTGGATGCTCTTCATCCCCGGCATCTGCCTCATCGTCACGGTGATGGCGTTCAACCTGGTCGGCGACTGGCTGTCCGAGATGCTCGACTCCGCAGCACCGATGGCGAGGTAGACCGTGTTCTGGTGGCTTGCACGACGACTCGGCCAGATGGCCCTCGTCCTCTTCGGGGTGGTCAGCCTCGCGTTCCTCCTCGTCTACGCCGTGCCCGCGGACCCCGCGGCCACGCTCGCCGGGCCGAACGCGAGCGCCGAGACGATCGCGTCCATCCGCGCACAGCTCGGCCTCGACGCCCCACTGTGGGAGCAGTACCTGGGATTCATCGGGCGGCTCCTGAGCGGCGACCTCGGCACCTCCTACGTCCTGCGGGAGACGAGCGTGTTCGAGCGGATCGTCTCCGCCCTGCCGACGACGGTGCTCGTGGCGATCGGCGGGCTCATCTGGCAGATCATCCTCGGCGTCCCGGCCGGCATCTACGCCGCCTACCGTCGCGGTGGTTGGGTCGACCGCACGGTGACCTTCGTCTCGCTCATCGGGCTCTCGGCACCGTCCTTCTGGCTCGGCCTGCTCCTCATCTACTACTTCGCCTTCAGCTGGGGACTGTTCCCGCTCAACGGGCTCGGCGATCCGATCATCTGGTACCTCGTGCTCCCGACCTTCACCCTCGGCTCGGGCGGCGGCGCCTGGTACGCCCGCATGACGCGCACCAACATGATCGAGACCCTCGACTCGCCGTTCGTCCGTATGGCCAGGGCGAAGGGCATGCCGGAGCGCACCATCCTCTGGCGCCACTGCTTCCGACACGTCGCCATCCCGCTCGTCACGATGATCGGGCTCGACTTCGGCTACTTCCTCGGCGGCGTCGTCATCGTCGAGACCGTCTTCGGGCTGAACGGCATCGGCCGGCTCGCCTTCGACGCGATCTCGAACCTCGACACCCCGATGATCGTCGGCACGGTGCTCTTCTCGGCCCTCTTCATCGTGGTCGTCAACTTCATCGTCGACCTCCTCTACTCCGTCATCGACCCACGCGTCCGCCTGCAGCGCGCGTGACCTGAACCTCCGACCGATCCCACCACCGTCCGCGCATCGCACGATGCCGGCACCCGCAGAAGGAGAACCACCATGTCCGATCGCAAGCTCCGAGTCGCCGTCGTCGGTGCCGGCCGCTGGGCCGTCCGCTCCCACATCCCCGGCTGGCAGCGCGACCCGCGCGTCGAGGTCGTCGCGCTGGCCGAGATCGACGAGGAGGCGCTCGCCTCGGCGGCCGCGGAGTTCGGCATCGAGCGCGCCGTCACCGACTACCGCGAACTGATCGACGACCCCGACATCGACGTCATCGACGTCGCGACCGGCAACGCCATGCACTTCGAGATCTCGATGGCGGCCATCGCCGCGGGCAAGCACGTGCTCTGCGAGAAGCCCGTCAACAGCGACTACACCGAGACCCGGCGTGCCGCGGCGCTCGCCGCCGAACGGGGCGTGAAGACGAAGCTCGGCTTCACCTTCCGCTTCGCCCCGGCGATCCAGTACGCGAAGCACCTCATCGACCAGGGCTTCATCGGCGAGCCCTACATCTTCAACGGCTATGAGCAGAACAGCCAGTGGATCGACCCGAAGACGCCGCTCCGCCAGGTGGACCCGGACGCCGACCCCGACGTCATCGCAGTGTCCTCCATCGAGGGCTACGGTGCACCGATCATCGACATCATGCACTGGTGGCTCGACGCCCCGATGACGAGTGTCGTCGGCACCATGCGCAACTTCGTCCCCGAGCGGATGGTGCGCGACACGGGCGCCATGCAGCGCATGAACATCGACGACGGCGACATGTGGATCGCCGAGTTCGAGCAGGGTCGTCTCGCATCGATCCAGTCGTCCTACGTCACCGTCGGCAACTTCCCCGGCATCGAGGCCCGCATCTACGGCTCGGAGGGTGCGATCATCGTCCGCCTGGTCGAGGAGGCGGGGATCTGCCAGACGATCAAGGTCGCGAAGAAGGACCAGGTCGAGTTCGAGGAGCTCGAGATCCCGCAGGAGTTCTTCCCCGAGGGCGGGGCGTCCACGGAGCCGTGGCCGTTCCTCTTCTACTCGAACCTCTGCAAGGACTTCGCCACCGAGATCCTGTCCGGCGAGGACTTCAACCAGGGCAACTTCGACCAGGGCGCGCTCGTCCAGGAGACGATCAACGCGTTCGAGCTGTCGTTCCGCACCCGCGCATGGTGCGACTTCCCGCTCGCGCTCGCCCCGTCGGACGCGAACGACACCGAGGCGGTCCGCGCGTGACGAGCGCCGACACGGTCGCGCCGCTCGCCGCGGTCGACGCTGCGGCTCATGCGTGGGGCGAGCTCGCGGACGACCAGGCCGCCGCGACCATGCTCACGACGGTCCTCGCCGCGGTGGACGTGCCGGGCGTCAGCTATGCCGACGCCCGCCTGATCGAAGCCGAGGAGGTCCGCCTGTACTCGACGCTGGAGTCCGGCCTCGACGAGCGGATCGAGCACAACCTCGGCGTCGGTGTGCGCGTGCTCTTCAACGGCAGCTGGGGGTTCGCCTCCGTGCCGATCGACGACGACGACGACCTGACGCTCGCCGCCCATCGTGCCCTCGCCAACGCGCGGAACGCCGACCGGGTCTCGGACGCCCACCGCACTGAGCTGCCGCCGATGCCACCGGTGAGCGGCCGGTACGCGACCGACGTCGTCCTCGACCCGTTCGCGGTCTCGGCGTCGACGCGCCAGGCCCTGCTCGGCGACATCCTGAGCGCCGCCAGCGCCCCCGTCGAGGTCGTGATGGCGCAGGCCGGTCTGAACGCGAAACGGCAGCACCGGCACTTCGCCAACACCGAGGGCTCGATGCAGCACCAGCACCTCATCGAGAGCGGCGCGATGGCGCTCGTGAACGCGGTCGGCAACGGCACGATGCAACGTCGCTCCTTCCCCAACTCGTTCCACGGCAACACCGCGCAGGCGGGCTGGGAGTACGTCGAGGGGCTCCGGATGGTCGAGGAGGCCGACCGCATCGGTCGGGAGGCCGTCGAGTTGTTGACCGCCCCGCTCGCGCCGCAGGGCACGGCCGACGTCATCATCGGCCCCGCCCAGATGGCGCTGCAGATCCACGAGTCCACGGGTCACGCGCTCGAGCTCGACCGGATCCTCGGCGACGAGGCGAACTACGCGGGCACCTCCTTCATCGGACCGGACGCGGTCGGCTCGCTCCGCTACGGCTCCGAGGCGGTGAACATCACCTCGGACCCGACGGTGCCCGGCACCCGAGGTTCCTTCGCGTTCGACGACGAGGGCGTCCCGGCGTCCCGTCAGCCGCTCATCTCCGAGGGCATCATCCGCAACTTCCTCTCCACCAGGGACTCGGCCGCCCGGATCGGGGTGCCGTCGATCGGCGCAGCCCGCTCGGACGGCTGGGGCTACACCCCCGTGTGCTTCGCGACGAACGTGTTCCTCGAACCCGGCAGTGGGTCGACTGAGGAACTGCAGGAGCGCCTCGGCGACGGGTACTACATCGACGACAACCGCAGCTGGTCCATCGACGAACGGCGCCACAACTTCCAGTTCGGCACCGAGGTCGCGTACGAGGTGAAGCACGGTCGGCGGGGTCGCCTGCTGCGTGGCTTCTCCTACGGCGGCACGACGCCCGAGTTCTGGCAGTCCGTCGAGGCGGTCGCCGGGCCGGAGGAGTTCAAGGCCTTCGGCATGCCCTGCGGCAAGGGCGAACCCAAGCAATGGGGCTTCCTCGGGCACGGCGCCTCGCCGACGCTCGTGCGGAACCTCCGGATCGGAGTGGACCGATGAGCGACACCGACAGCACGACCACCACCGCGTTCAGGCCCGTCGTGGGCGGCGAGCGAGCCGCGGAGGCGCTCGAGGCCGCCCTGCGCGACGCCCCGGCCGACCGCATCGAAGCCTTCCTCACCGGTCGGCGCGGGGACTTCACCCGCTTCGCCGGCCGCCGGGTGCACCAGAGCCAGGCCATCGACGAGGTGCAGATCATGGTCCGCGCCGAGGTGGACGGGCGGGCGTCACTCGCTGCCGCCAGCTCGATCGCCGGGCTCGGTCGGGCGGTCGCGAACGCGAGTGCCGCCGCGCGCGAGCAGGCCGAGCGAGGACTCCCCGCCGCTGCTCCTCGAGCCGATCCCGGTCCGGTCGACGAGCCGGAGGTGTCCGGCCGCACCGCGTCCGGCGCCCTGCTCTGGGGTGAGGACACGGCGGCTTGGGACGTCGGCGAACACGTCGCCCTCGCCGACCGCGCGATGTCTGAGGCCGACCGGGCCGGTGGCGTTGCTGCGGGCATGTTCGGCCGCGCGGTCACCGAGGTCGCCTTCCACGACCGCGAGCGCGGCACCTCCCGGTACGCCGCGGCGACGGAGGCGCAGGGCTCCCTCACGGTCCGCATCGAGGACGGTTCGTCCCACTGGAAGGACCTCTCCCGATCCTCCGACCGTCTGCTCGCGGCGGAGTCGGTCGAGCGGACGCTTGCGGAGGCGTCCGCAGCGCGGGGCCGTGCGCCACTCGCCCCGGGTGAGTACGACGTGGTGCTCGGGGCGCTCGCCGCCGGTGAGTTCCTCGACTTCTTCGGAGCGTTCGGCTTCACGGGCGGAGCCTTGGCATCCGGCTTCGGCACGGCAGCGACCCGCCCAGGCGAGCAGGCAGCCTCATCGCTCGTCTCCGTACACGACGACGCGACGGCCGACCTCGGTCTCCCGTTCCCGTTCGACTTCCAGGGCACCACGAAGCGCGACGTCCCGTTCCTCGACCAGGGGCGGGTGGCCGAGGTCGTCACCGACCGCGAGACCGCGTTCGCCCTCGGGACGGCGTCGAGCGGCAACTTCCACATCGCCCGGGAGGAGGCGCCGCATGCGATCCCGATGAACGTCATCCTCCGCGCCGCCGACACCACCGAGCTCGACCTCATCGCGGGTGTCGAGCGCGGGGTCTACCTGCAGCGCTTCTGGTACACGCGCACCGTCGACCCGGTCCGCTCGACGATCACCGGGGTCACGCGCGATGCGTGCTTCCTCATCGAGAACGGTCGGATCACGCGCCCGGTCGAGTCGCAGCGGTTCACGGTGAGCGTGCTCGAGAGTCTCGCCCGGGTCGACGGCGTCGGTTCCGTCTCCCTGAGCCAGCCGCTCATGAACGTGTTCAACGGTGCCGCCACCGCGCCGCCGCTCCGTATCCGCGGTTTCGCCCTCGGCACCGCACCGGTCCCGAAGGGAACGACGGCATGAGTCTCAGGACGAACGAGGACCGCCTGGTCACGCAGATCCTGACCGGCGAGGTCTGGCCGCCCCAGGCCGACCGACACGGTTACCGGGTCGACCCCGACGGCCACCCCTTCATCCTGCCCGGCATGGGCGGGGTGACGATGGGTGCGCACGTCGGCGAGGCGGCCACGGGCTACGCCAGCGACCACCTCGAACCCGGGCTGTCGATCCGGCATGCGGGCGGTGAGGCGAACGCCGCACTGCAGTTCCTCAGCTGCGTCGGCAACGTCGTGACGGTGCGTTCGGGTGCCGCCGTCGGAGCGGAGGGTGTGGTCATCGGTCAGCATGCCTATGTCCTCGCCGACTTCGCCGACGGCTCGCTCCGCCAGGTGACCACCGGTGACGCCGTGAGTGTGGAGGCCCGCGGTCAGGGCCTGCGCCTCCTCGACCACCCGGACGTCCGGGTGAAGAACCTCGACCCGCGGCTGCTCCCGCATCTGCCGTTCTCGACGGCGACCGACGGGACGCTCCAGGTCGGTGTCGCCATGCGCGTCCCGGCGGAGGCGGCGGGCGCAGGAGGCGGCATGCTCTCGGAGTTCGCCAACACCGACCTGATGGGCGCCTACCCCGGGCTCAGTGAGGACCTCTCGCTCGGCCTCGAGTCGCTCCGCATCGGCGACATCGTCGTCCTCGAGGATCAGGACCATTCCTACGGCCGCGGCTACCGGCCGGGTTGGATCACGATCGGCGTCATCTCCACGGGCGAGTGTCGGCTCTTCGGGCACGGTCCGGGGCCGTCGACCCTGCTGTCCGGACCGGCGTCGGCGTTCACCGTCGTCGACGACCGGGCCGCGAACCTCGGCGTCGCGCTCGCAGGGATGGGCCGCGCGACCACCACGACCACGACCACGACGGAGACGGACGCATGAGCTCGATCATCGCCAACAACCTGCTCGGCTTCGTCGAGCACGCCGGCCTCACCCCGATGGTGTCGTACCGGATCGACCGCGACGGGCACCCCTACGTGCCGATCGGCGACGGTGGGGTCGTGCTCGGCGTGCACCTCGGGGACTCGGTGTTCGGCACCGACACCGACCACGTCGCCCCGGGGGTCACCCTCGTGCACCCGGACGCCGGGTCGCGTTTCGGACTGACCTCCTTCGCCTGCATCGGGAACCGTGCGACCGTTCGGTCGGGCGCTGCGGCAGGGGCGACGGGGTCCGTCATCGGCAAACGCGGCGAGGCGGGACGGGTCATCGTGTCCTTCGACGACGAGACGATGGCGGCCCTGCTGCCCGGGGACCGGGTCGCGGTGCACGCCATGGGCCAGGGGTTGCGACGCGAGGACCTGCCCGAGGAGATCGTCCTGCTGAACATCGACCCCGCGCTCCTCGCCGTCCTCCCACTCACGGTCGAGGACGGCGTCATGGGCTTCGACGTGGTCGGTGTGCTGCCGGGCAAGGTGGCCGGGAACGGTATCGGTCGGCCCGCGCACCAGTGGGACGTGGACCTCGCCGTCGTCCCGGACTCGCCCGAACTCGCGGGGATCGACATGCGGCTCGGGGACCTGTTCGCGGTCGAGCACCTCGACGTCCGCCACAACATGGGGTACCGGCGCGACTGGATCACCGTCGGGATCATCGTGCACGGTGGCTCACCCATGCCCGGTCACGGGCCCGGCTTCGTCCCGATCGCGTGCGGACCGAGCTCGGTCCTGCGGGTTCGCGCGGTGACCGAGGGGACGGACGGCGTCCGGCCCGCGCTCACCGCCGAACGGCTCGCAGCGGTGGCCCCCTGGCCGACCGCCTGAACGGACGACATCGCGGCACGCCGCGTCACGACCAACGCACCGCCGCGCCCGCGGCAGGATGGACCATCATGCAGATCCTCATCGCCAGCCACCTCGAACCCGAGCACGTCGAGGCGATCCGTGCCTCGCACCCGGACGTGGAGGTGCTCTACGACCCCGCGCTCGTCGGTGCCCCGCAGTACGTGTCGGACCACCACGGCCCCACGCCGCAGCTCTCCGCGGCCGACCAACAGCGGTGGGAGGACATGCTCGCGCGGGCGGAGGTCGCGTTCGACTTCGACTGGCAGGATCCCGCTGCGCTGCCGGAGCGCGCTCCGAAGCTGCGGTGGATCCAGGCGACGAGCGCCGGCATCGGCGCGTTCATGCGTCGCACCGGCCTCGACCGGAGCGGCATCGTCGCGACGACGGCCGGTGGCGTCCATGCCGTGCCGCTCGCCGAGTTCGCCCTCACCGGGGCGCTCTTCGTCGTGAAGGGCCTGCCGGATCTGCAGCGTCGGCAGCGCGAGCGCCGGTTCGAGCGCTACACCACCAGGCAGCTGGCCGGCATGCGGGTCACGGTCGTCGGCGTGGGTGGCATGGGATCGAACGTGGTGCGGACCTTCGACGCGATCGGTGCCCGGGTGACCGCCGTGGGTCGGGTGGGCGGCTCCTACGAGCTGCCCGAGGGCGTCGAGCTGAGCGATGTGGACCGCCTCGAGGAGGTGCTGCCGGGCACCGAGGTGCTCGTGCTGTGCACGGCGCTCACGCCGGAGACCGAGAACCTCATCAGCGCCGAGCGGATCGCGCTCCTCCCCGAGGGGGCCGCCGTGGTCAACATCTCGCGCGGACAGGTGATCGACGAGGACGCCCTCATCGACGCCCTCCGTTCGGGCCGGTTGGGCGGTGCGGCCCTGGACGTCTTCCGCGAGGAGCCGCTGCCCGCGGACTCGCCGCTCTGGGACCTCGACAACGTGCTCATCTCGCCGCACTCGGCGTCCACGGTGGAGAGCGAGAACGCGACCCTCACGGCGCTGTTCATCGACAACCTCGCCCGATATCGCGCGGGGGAACCCCTGCTCAACCGCTTCGACGCCGAGCGGGGGTACTGACCGGCGGATCCGCAGCCGGTCGGACCGTTCGTCAGGCGACGTTCCGCAGGCCGGCGACGAGCACCTCGACGGCCGCCCGGGCTTCCGACGGCCAGTGGGGGCGGTCCGTCGATGAGCCGATGCCGTGGAGGACCACCATGACGGCACCGACGGGCACGCCGTCGCGCATGTCCCCGTCGGCGACAGCGCGGGTGAGGAGCTCGGCGACGGTGCGCTCGAGTTCGCCGCCACCGGTCCGTTGCACGTCCGGGTCGACGAAGGCCGCGAGAGCGCGGGCGAGGCCGGTGTGGGCCACGACGTGTTCCACGAACCCGCGCAGGAAGGCGACCAGGTTGTCTGCGGAGGTCCGTGCCGGGTCCTGGGCCTCGGCGCAGAGGGTCGCCACCTCGCCCTCGTAGACCGCGGCTGCCAGCGCCGCCCGGGTGGGGAAGTGCCGGTAGAGCGTGCCGACACCCACGCCCGCCCGTGCTGCGAAGTCGTCGAACCGCAGCTGCGCGTCCTGGTCGAAGGCTTCCCGGGCCGCAGCGACGATCGCGTCGCGGTTCCGACGTGCGTCGGCCCGGAGCGGGCGTGATTCCGGCATCGGGCCGCCTTCCGTTGACAAGTGGAGGTAATCTCCATATCTTGTGTACATGGAGACGATCTCCATCTTATGACTGGAGTCGACGATGCGGATCTTGATGTTCGGGCGAGGGGTGATCGCCACCGTCTACGGCTGCATGCTCGACGAGGCCGGGCACGACGTCGAGTTCTACGTGCGGCCGGGACGCGCCGAGGAGTATGGCGACGAGGTTCGGCTGGACTGGATCGACGGACGGAGGAAGCCCTTCGGGCGGCGACGGCAGGAGGCGTTCCGGACGTCGTTGCGCGAGACGCTCGATGCTGCGGACGGGTTCGAGCTGATCGTGCTCAGCGTCGGCCACCATCGGCTCGCCGAAGCGGCGGCGTTCCTGGCCCCACGCATCGGCGAGGCGAGCGTGCTGGTGTTCGGCAACGTCTGGAAGGAACCACTCGACGCGGTCGCACCACTGCCCGCAGATCAGGTCGTGTTCGGTTTCCCGCAGGCGGGTGGCGGATTCGGCGAGGACGGCGTCCTCCAGGTGGCGTCGCTCCCCTCGGTCGTCGTCGGCACCGACGGCGCATCCGCTTCGATACGGGAGGCGGCGGTCGTCGCCGCCTTGCGGGAGACGGGCCTCTCGGTCCGTCGGGAGCCGGACATGCGCGGATGGCTGTGGCTGCACTTCGTGGCCGACGCCGGCATGTTCGCCCAAGCGCTTCGGAGTGGATCGCTCGCCCGGATGATCGGCGACCGCCAGGCGTTCCGCACCGCGTTCGCGACCGCGCGTGCGCTGCTCCCACTCCTCGAGGCCAGAGGAGTCGACCTCGGACGGCATCGGAGCGCCACCCTGCCGTTCAGGTTCCCCGGCCTCATGGCGGCCGCATCGGCATGGGTGACCAAGCTCGTCCCGATGGCCGGTACAAGCCTCGCCGCACACACCGACCCTCGCGCCGCGGAAGCACTCGCCGTGTTGGCGGACACCCGACTGGAGGCGCGCCGGCTCGGCGTCCCAATCCCGCGTCTCGGGCCCTGAGCGGCCGCGTGGCCCGATTCCCGGTCGAGGGCAGCCTCAGTCCCAGGCGTCCGAACCCGGCTGCAAGCGGGCGATGAGTTGGATCTCGACGGGCGCATCGCCGGGAAGCGCAGCGACACCGAGTGCGGCCCGGACGGGCAGCGCGGCGTCCGGGAAACGCTCGACGACGACGGCGCTCGCCGCGTCGGCGATCTCGCTCAGCCGGACGAACCCGTCGGCCACCGCGAGGTACACCGTCAGTGAGACGACCTCTCCGAGCGCTCTGCCCTCGGGTACGACGCTCGCGGCGGCCGCGAGGGCTCGCTCCGTTGCCACTCGGGTGGCTGCCAGCGCTTCGACGTCGTCCAGTTCACGGCCGATCCGCCCGGTCGCCAGGAGCGCGCCGTCGACGCGGGGGGTCATGCCGGCCGTGTGCACCAGGTCGTCGACGAGCCGGGCGACCGAGTAGGCGCCGGCCGGCCGGACCGTCGCATCGCTCATGCCTCGATGCCGGCCGCGGTCGCGAGTCCGGTCAGGCAGGCGACCATCCGCTCGAGCGCCGCCGCCCACTCGGTCTCGTCGCGGGCGTAGCAGATCCGGAAGTGGCCGGTTCCGGAGGGGCCGAACTGGTACCCGGGAGACACGACGACCTGAGCCTCGCGCTGCAGGGCTCCGGCCACCTCGACGTCCGACACCCCGAAGGCGGAGACGTCGAGGAACAGATAGGCCGTCCCGTCCTGCGGCGTCATCCGCAGCCCCGGCACCCGCGACAGGCTCTCGACGGTGGTCCGCTTGATCGCCTCGAGGTCGGCGATGCGTTCCCGGAGGAAGTCGTCGTCGTCGACGAGCCACCGGGCGAGCATGCGCTGGGCGTAGGCGGGCGCGCGGAGCGAGGTCATGGCGAGCGTCTGCTCGACCGACGCGATGACGTCCTCCGGGGCGACGACGACGCCGATCCGGAACCCGCTCATGGACTCGGTCTTGGAGGGGCCGAGGAGCGTGATGGTGCGATCCGCCATGCCGGGCTCCGAGCGGAGGTGCGGGAACGGGACATCGGTGTAGAGGAGTCGGCTGTACAGCTCGTCGACGAGGACACGGAACCCGCCGGCGAGGGCGAGGTCGGCGACCCGGGAGATCATCTCCGCGGGGTACACGGCGCCGGTGGGGTTGTTGGGGTGCGAGAACATGAGCAGCTTCGGCTGCTCGGGGAGGAACCGTTCGACCGCGTCGAGGTCGAGGCTCGGTTGTCCTCCGTCCAGGATGAGCGGGATGCGCTCGACCCGCGCGCCCAGGAAGGCGAGGATGCGTTCGCAGAACAGGTAGTCCGGGTCGGCGAGGAGGACGAGGTCGCCCTCGTCGACGAGCGAGGAGAGCGTGGTGAAGAGCGCTCCCTGCGTGCCTGGCGTCAGCGCCAGGTTGCCGGGGCCCACCGGGCTGCCGAGGAAACCGCCGATCGCCGTCGCGAGGTCGGCGAGCACGCCGGGGTCGCCGCGGTAGGGGGTGTACGCCCAGGCGCCGGTCGCGACCGCCTCACGGATGGCCTCGTCCGCCCAGGCCGGTGGCGGGAAGCGGACCGTGTCGAAGTGGGTCGTGTCGAGGAGCCCGTGGCCACCGCCGTCCAGGCGGAGCGAGAGGTCGGCCTCGCGGACCGAGAGCCCAGGCGCGGCATCCCGGTAGGTGAGGTGTGTTCGCGCCACGCGGGCGCTCTGGGCGGGGCGCAGGCCTGGAGCGGCGGGCGTGTCGCCGCCGAGCTGAGCGGTGGTGGCCGCAGGCGGGTGCACAGACATACGAGCTCCTCAGAACGATGAGGTCCGCCTCATCCGGACCTGTCATCTGTAGACTGTATACTATCGACAACCGGTGATCCATGATCCATCTCGAAGCCGACACTCGTCGGGATCGGCGGAAACGCGCAGTCGTTGCGTCGCGACAGCCGCGCGCGCACGTTTCGTGCTCGTAACGAATCTGCACCGGAAGCCTCCTGAGTTTGAGGGAGTTGTTCGGACCGTGCTGTAATCCTCTACAAGCACGTGCGAAGAACCTGCACACAGCCGTGCCGTCTCTCACACACAGAAAATGAGGTCGACATCAATGTCATCCCCACGTAGTGGATTCCGGAAGAGCGCCGTCGCGCTCGCGGGTCTCTCCATCTCCGCTCTCGCCCTCGCCGGCTGCGCCGCCGGTGGCGGCAGCGGCTCCAGCAGCGGTGCCAGCGGCACGATCGTCATCGGTACGACCGACAAGGTCACCACGCTCGACCCGGCCGGTTCCTACGACAACGGCTCGTTCGCCGTCATGAACCAGATCTACCCCTTCCTGCTGAACACGCCGTACAACAGCCCCGACGTCGAGCCCGACATCGCCGAGTCGGCCGAGTTCACCTCGCCGACCGAGTACACGGTGAAGCTCAAGGAAGGCCTCAAGTGGGCCAACGGCAACGAGCTCACCTCCTCCGACGTGAAGTTCAGCTTCGACCGCCAGCTCGCCATCGCCGACGACAACGGCCCGTCGTCGCTCCTCGGCAACCTGGAGAAGACGGACGCGCCCGACGACCTCACCGTCGTCTTCACGCTGAAGACCGAGAACGACCAGACCTTCCCGCAGGTGCTCTCGAGCCCCGTCGGCCCGATCGTCGACGAGGACGTCTTCTCGGCCACCGAGCTGACGCCGGACAACGACATCGTCAAGGGCAAGGCCTTCGCCGGTCAGTACACGATCGACAGCTACAAGTTCAACGAGCTCATCTCGTACAAGAAGTACGCGGACTACCAGGGCCTCCTCGGCGAGGCGAAGAACGACACCGTCAACGTGAAGTACTACACCGACGAGTCCAACCTGAAGCTCGACGTCAAGCAGGGCAACATCGACGTCGCGTCGCGCAGCCTCTCCGCGACCGACATCGAAGACCTGAAGAAGGACAAGAACGTCAAGGTCATCGACGGCCCCGGTGGCGAGATCCGCTACTTCGTCTTCAACTTCGACACCATGCCGTACGGTGCGACCACCGCCGACGCCGACCCCGCCAAGTCGCTCGCCGTCCGCCAGGCCGCTGCCGACCTCATCGACCGCGCCGCGATCGCCAAGGACGTCTACAAGGACACCTACACCCCGCTCTACTCCTACGTGCCCGCCGGCCTGACCGGTGCCACCGAGTCCCTCAAGGGCCTCTACGGCGACGGCGACGGCGGCCCGGACGCGGCGAAGGCCAAGGAGACGCTCGAGGCAGCCGGTGTGACCGTTCCGGTCGCGCTCAACCTCCAGTACAACGGTGACCACTACGGTTCCGGCTCCGGCGACGAGTACGCGCTCATCAAGGACCAGCTCGAGGCGGACGGTCTGTTCACCGTCAACCTGCAGCAGACCGAGTGGGTGCAGTACTCGAAGGACCGTACGACGGACGTCTACCCGGCCTACCAGCTGGGTTGGTTCCCGGACTACTCCGACGCTGACAACTACCTGTCGCCGTTCTTCGCCACGGACAACTTCCTCGCGAACCACTACGACAACCCGGCCGTCAACGACCTGATCAACCAGCAGCGCTCGACGACGGACGCCGACGCACGGACGAAGCTCATCGAGCAGATCCAGGATCTCGAGGCGGCCGACCTGTCGACCATCCCGCTGCTCCAGGGCGCTCAGGTGGCGGTCGTCGGCAAGGATGTCGAGGGCACCGTCCTCGACGCGTCGTTCAAGTTCCGCTACGCACCCATCAGCAAGGGCTGAGTAGCCTGACCAACTGATATCCGACTATGGTGAGTCGGACGTCGCGATCGGGGTGGCTCCACAGAGCCGCCCCGATCGTCTGTCCGGGCTCTACCGAGTCGGTGATCGAGGAGGATCCACTGCAATGACGGCAGCTGTCGCAACCCCACCCCCCAAGGCGGCCAGACGTTCCGGAGGTGGCGGACTCTGGCGGTACCTCGTCATCCGCTTCCTGTTGATCATCCCGACGGTGTTCATCCTGGTCACCATGGTCTTCTTCCTGATGCGCCTGACCGGTGACCCGATCACCGCGGCGCTCGGAGGACGGCTCCCGGCCGACCAGCTCGCGGAACGCATCAGTGCCGCCGGCTACGACCGGCCGCTCTTCGTCCAGTACTTCGAGTTCCTCGGACAGATCGCGGTCGGCAACTTCGGCACGACGATCTCCGACAACCGGCCCGTCATCGAGGTCCTCCTCACGTACGGTTCGGCCACGCTCGAACTCGCGATCTACGCGCTCATCGTCGCGTTCATCGTCGGCATCCCGCTCGGCATGCTCGCCGCTGCCCGCCGCGACCGCTGGCAGGACGCCGGCCTCCGCGTCTTCGCGATCCTCAGCTACGCCACCCCGGTGTTCTTCGCCGGCCTGCTGCTCAAGCTCATCTTCTCCGTCTGGCTCGGGATCCTGCCGGTCGCCGGTCGAGCCAGCACCGGCACGGAGCTGACGCTCCAGACCATCTCGAACCCGTCCGGCATCTACCTGGTCGACGCGATCCGGCTCGGTGACCCGACGGCGATCAGCGACGTCCTCGCGCACGCCGTGCTCCCGGCCATCGCCCTCGGCCTGCTGACGGCGGGTGTCTTCCTCCGTCTCGTCCGCACCAACGTCATCGGCACGCTCGGTTCCGGCTACGTCGACGCGGCCCGCTCGCGCGGCGTCAGCGAGTTCCGACTCGTCACGAAGCACGCCTACCGTCCGGCGCTCATCCCGATCATCACCGTGATCGGGCTGCAGATCGCCCTGCTCCTCGCCGGCGCGGTCCTCACCGAGACGACGTTCGAGTGGAAGGGCCTCGGCTTCATGCTCAGCGAGTACCTCAAGGCTCGCGACTTCGTGGCCGTCCAGGGCATCGTCGCGCTCCTCGCGGTGATCGTCGCCCTGACCAACTTCATCGTCGACATCATCGCGGCGATCATCGACCCGAGGGTGAGGTACTGAGCATGAGTGCTCCGACAGCCACCACCGCCGTGCAGACCGCGCCCGCGAAGCGTCCGCTGCGCGAACGCCTGCCCATCGTCAAGCAGTTCCGCCAGTCGGTGGGGCTGCAGCGCGCGATGCTCGTCATCGGTCTCGTTGTCACCGGCGTCTTCGTGCTCGTCGCGATCCTCGCGCCGCTCGTCGCGCCCTACCGCTTCAACCAGTTGCGCGGCGATGACGGCTCCTTCGGCACGCAGCAGGCGCCGAACGCGACGAACCTCCTGGGCACGACCGTCGGCGGGTACGACGTCCTATCCCGCGTGCTCTGGGGTGCCCAGACCGCGCTCTTCGTCATCGTGTCCGCGATCATCCTGTCGATCTTCATCGGCGTGCTGCTCGGCCTCGTCGCCGGATACTTCGGCGGCTGGCTCGACCGCGTGCTCGTCGTCGTGTGCGACGCCGTCTACGCGTTCCCGTCGCTGCTGCTCGCGATCGTCATGTCGATCGTGATCAGCCGCGGCCAGTCGAGCCTCTGGGGCGGCATCCTCGCCGCCGCGATCTCGATCACCGTGGTGTTCATCCCGCAGTACTTCCGGGTGATCCGCTCCGAGGTCGTGCGCATCAAGAGCGAGGCGTTCGTCGAGTCGGCGAAGGTCATCGGTGCGTCCAGTTCGCGCATCATGTTCCGCCACGTGCTGCGGAACGCGACGAGGACCTTGCCGCTCATCATCACGCTGAACGCCTCCGAGGCGATCCTCACGCTCGCGGGCCTCGGCTTCCTCGGCTTCGGCATCGAGCCGACCGCGGCCGCCGAGTGGGGGTACGACCTCAACCGGTCCGTCTCCGACGTCACGAGCGGCATCTGGTGGACCGCGCTGTTCCCCGGTCTCGCGATCGTACTCGTCGTGCTCGGCATCACGCTCGTCGGCGAGAGCCTCAACGACCTCTCCGACCCGCGTCTGCGCAGCCGTCGTCGGGTCAGTGCGTCGAGCGGGTCAGTCGCGGCCACCTCGAGCATCACCACCACCGGTGGCACGCCCGACAGCCCCGGTGGTGCCGGGATGATGGACGCCGAGTCGCTGGGTGCCGTGAGCGACACCGCGGCCGACAGCGATCTGGAGAACCGACGAGAGGACGAGCGCTCATGAGCCTGTCGAAGCCGACCAACGGTCCTCGCGACCTCGGCACCAAGGACATCGTCAGCATCCGCGACCTCGGCGTCTCGTTCTCGACCGACGCCGGCGCGGTGAAGGCGATCAACGACATCTCCCTGTCGGTCGCTCCGCGCGAGATCGTCGCGATCGTGGGCGAATCCGGGTCGGGCAAGACGGTCACGGCGAAGACCATCCTCGGTCTCCTCCCCGAGACGGCGACCGCGTCCGGCGCGGTCGTGCTGCGTTCGCGCGACGGCTCGACGGAGCAGGACGTCGTCACGGCGTCGGCCGAGCAGCTGCGGTCCATCCGCGGCAGTGACGCGGCGATGGTCTTCCAGGAGCCCTCGACGGCGCTCAACCCCGTGTACAAGGTGGGATGGCAGATCGCCGAAGGCCTCCGCGCCCACGGGACGTACACGAAGGCAGAAGCGCGGGCGAAGGCGATCGACATCCTGCGCCGCGTCGGCATCCCGGAGCCCGAGGAGCGGGTCGACTACTTCCCGCACCAGTTCTCCGGCGGGCAGAAGCAGCGCATCGTCATCGCGATGGCGCTCGTGCTCGACCCGGGCCTCATCGTCGCCGACGAGCCGACGACGGCCCTCGACGTCACCGTGCAGGCGGAGATCCTCGACCTGCTGCGTCGATGCCGCGACGAGTTCGGGACGGCCATCGTCCTCATCACGCACAACATGGGTGTCGTCGCCGACCTCGCCGACCGCGTCGTGGTCATGTACCAGGGCGACATCGTCGAGGAGGCTCCCGTGCAGGAGCTGTTCTCCTCGCCGAAGGCCGAGTACACGAAGAAGCTGCTGTCCTCGGTGCCGCACGTCGGCCGCGGCAAGAGCTCCGCACCGGCCGAGGTCGAGCGCGGCAAGCAGCTGCAGCTCGGCGAGCCGGTGGTCGTCGCGAAGGGACTCGAGATCGAGTACCCCGGGCGCTTCGGTCGTGCCGGCTTCCGGGCGGTGAAGGGTGTGGACTTCACGATCCACGCCGGTGAGGTCCTCGGGCTCGTGGGCGAGTCGGGGTCTGGCAAGACCACCATCGGCCGCGCGATCGCCGGGCTCACGAAGGTCACCGGCGGCTCGCTGTCGGTGCTCGGTGTGGAGATGAACCGGGTGAAGGAGCGCGAGTTCGCTCCGAAGCGCCGCGACATCGGGTTCGTGTTCCAGGACCCGGCCACGAGCTTCAACCCGCTGCTCACCATCGCGGAGTGCGTCGCCGAACCGCTCATCGTGCACGGTCGCTTCGGCGATGCGCGAGCCGCCCGACGCCGGGTGGATGAACTCCTCGAGGCCGTGCAGCTGCCGAAGGCGTTCGGCGACCGCTTCCCGCACGAACTCTCCGGCGGACAGCGTCAGCGCGCATCCCTCGCCCGGGCGCTCGCGCTCGAGCCGGCCCTGCTCGTCGCGGACGAGCCGACCTCGGCGCTCGACGTGTCGGTGCAGGCGCGCGTGCTGGAACTGTTCGCCGAGTTGCAGCGCGAGTTCGGCTTCGCGTCGTTGTTCATCAGCCACGACCTCGCGGTGGTCGACATCCTCGCCGACCGCATCGTCGTGCTGTACCGCGGCGACATCGTGGAGGAGGGGCCCGGTTCGGCGGTGCTCGGTGCGCCGAGCGACGTCTACACGCGTCGCCTGCTCGCGTCGCTCCCGGTGCCGGATCCGGCCGAGCAGGCCGTCCGTCGCGAGGAGCTCCGCCGCCTCCGCGCCTGACGTCCGCCCGGTCCCTGAGCTTGTCGAAGGCCCCCAACCCGGTCACTGAGCCTGTCGAAGTGCCCCACCCCGGTCACTGAGCCTGTCGAAGTGCGCCCTTCGACAAGCTCAGGGACCAGGGCGGCTCAGGAAACGGGCGGGCTCAGGGACAGACGCCTCAGAAACCGCCGACTCAGCCGAGCTTGACGGCGGTGCCGTAGGCGACGACCTCCTGGTAGTTCTGGCCCACCTCGGCCGCGTCGAAGCGCATCGCGAGCACGGCGTCGGCGCCGAGGGCGGTGGCCGCCTCGATGAGGCGCTGCTTCGCCTCCTCGCGGCTCTCCGCGAGCTGCTTGGTGAGGCCGGACAGCTCGCCGCCCAGGAGCGCCTTAAAGTTGGCGCCGATCTGCACGCCGGCGTTGCGCGCGCGGACCGTGAGGCCGGTCACCTCGCCCAGCACCTCGGTGACCTGTCGGCCGGGGACATCGTTCATCGTCGAAATCAGCATGGTCGCAGTCTGGCACCGGCCCGCCGACCCCCATAGGGGGGATGTCCCGCCCTCCCGCGTCGGTCGTGGTCGGCGGGTGACGGCAGACTGGGGTGGTGCACATCGTCCTCCAGCAGCTCGACGGCGCCCGCGTGCGCGTCGTGCACCTCGAGGACCGCCCGGCGTCGCCCGGCGAGGCAGCTCCCACGCCCGCGACCACCATCGCGCGCGCCGAACTCCCCGCGCTCGTCCGCCGCCTCGAGGCCACCCCGAACCCGCCGCGCTGGGTCTGGGACGACACCTCGCTCTGGTACCCGGCGCTCCTCGCCGCGGGTGTCCGCGTCTCGCGCTGCGTCGACCTCCGGCTCCGCCACAACATCCTCCGCAATGCCGCGTTCACCGCCGACTCAGCCCTCGCCACGGCACCGCCCGGCCCCTGGGACGAGGTCCTCGACCCGCGGGTCGCCCAGCGCGCGGAGGCGGTCGGTACGCTCTTCGACCTCGACCTCCCGGGTGGCGAGCGCGACGCTGTCGCCGAGTTCGCCTTGCAGCGCGCCGCGGTCGACGGGGCGACGCCGCAGGGGCGTTCGCAGCTCGGACTCCTGCTGGCCGCCGAGTCCGCCGGCGCGCTCATCGCGTCCGAGATGACCTTCGCCGGCCTGCCGTGGAACGCGGAGGTGCACGACCGCATCCTCGCCGACGCCCTCGGGCCGAAGGTGCCGCCAGGCGTCCGGCCGGCCAAGCTCGTCGAGGTCCTCGAAGAGGTGAAGGCCGCGCTCGGGGTGCGGGAGCTCAGCCCTGAGTCGCCCGGCGAACTGCTCAAGGCCCTCCAGCGGGCCGGTATCAACGCGACCTCCACCCGCCAGTGGGAGTTGCAGGAGATCGAGCACCCCGTCATCGAGCCGTTGCTTCGCTACAAGAAGCTGTCGCGCCTGCTCACGGCCAACGGCTGGACCTGGGTCGAGACCTGGGTGAAGGACGGTCGGTTCCGCCCCACGTACGTTCCCGGTGGGGTCGTCACCGGCCGATGGGCCTCGGACGGCGGGGGAGCCCTGCAGCTCCCGCACCAGGTCCGTGGTGCGGTCCTCGCGGACGAGGGGTGGCGGTTCGTCGTCGCCGATGCCGCGCAGCTCGAACCACGGATCCTGACCGCGATGTCCGGCGACCGGGCGATGGCGGATGCGGGCCGCGGGGTCGACCTCTACCAGGGCATGGTCGACGTCGGCGCGGTCGACACCAGGCCGCACGCCAAGATCGCCATGCTCGGAGCCATGTACGGAGCGACGACGGGGGAGAGCGGTCGCCTCCTGCCCCGGCTGACGAGGGCGTTCCCGCGGGCGATCGAGTTCGTCGAGACGGCCGCGAGGGCCGGTGAACGCGGCGAACGGGTGAGCACCCGGCTCGGCCGGACCTCACCACTCCCCGGTGAGACCTGGCGCGAGATCCAGTCGGCCGCCTCGATGGAGGGCGCCAACGCCGCAGCCACCCAGCGCGCCCGCATGGAGGCACGCAGCTGGGGGCGCTTCACCCGCAACTTCGTCGTGCAGGGCACCGCCGCCGAGTGGGCGTTGTGTTGGATGGCCGGCCTCCGCACGCGGCTGCAGGCGCTCGCCGCAGAGATCGGGGGCGCGAATGCCGCGCTCACCGGATCGGCGCACCTCGTGTTCTTCCTCCACGACGAGAT
The DNA here is from genome assembly GCF_001423185.1 of Plantibacter sp. Leaf314. Classification (NCBI taxonomy): domain Bacteria; kingdom Bacillati; phylum Actinomycetota; class Actinomycetes; order Micrococcales; family Microbacteriaceae; genus Plantibacter; species Plantibacter sp. Leaf314. The sequence continues at coordinate 2,463,390 of NZ_LMOB01000001.1, forward strand.
CGTCGTCCACTGCCCGGAGGGGCAGACCGAGCGCGTCGTCGCCCTCGTGCGCGAAGCAGCGGCCGAGGCCGGGCGCCTCATCTTCGGTGCGGCGCCCGTCGAGTTCCCGGTCACCACGGCCGTCGTCACCTCCTACGCCGACGCCAAGTAGCCGGTGAGGGCGAGGGCGACCCCGCTCAGCCGCCGGTGATCGCGCGGATCGCGTCACCGACGATGAGGTACCACCCGTAGACGGCGAGGACGAGTCCGATGACCCACCACCATCCCGTCCGCCGGGACAGGCGCCGCCCCTGACCGGCCACACCACGAGGCGGACGGAGCAGCGGGAACGAGCCGATGATGGCCGCCGTGTCGGTGGGGTCCAGCCGTCGATCCCGCCAGCGCTCCCACTGCGCGATGCGCTCGGTCAGGATGTCGATGACGGACATCAGCCAGGTCCACACCTCGGGATCGAGGGTCGAGAGGTCCTTCGGCGCGTAGAGGAAGAGGTAGTCGTCGACGATCTCCACGTCGAGCTCGGCCACGGTGTCGATGAACCGGGCCATGATGTCGGGCGTGAACAGGTACAGGGCGTCGGTCTCATACCCGCGCGGGCAGTACAGCTCGAAGTGACGGTCGAAGTCCCCTTCGAGTGACAGGCGCTGGTCCTTCGCAAAGGTGACGGGGAGCCGAGGGTGCCGGAGGGAGTTGTTGCCGACCGCGTCGAGCACGATGTGGGGGAGCGGCACCGGGAGCCGGAGTGCGACGTAACCCCATCGGTGCTCCTTGCGGTTCCGTCCCGAGCCGATGATCGTGCGCTGGTTCCCGACGGACAGTGGTGACCGCCCGTCGCGCCAGAGGAGGTCGCGGACCACGCTCGCCCCGCCCATGGTGAAGATGAGGCTCGGCAGCGCGACGGGAATGGCGGTCGGCCGGTAGCTCAGCCCGTTCGCCCGCGCGAAGCGGTCCAGTCGGTACTGCCGGAGCCCGCTCCGCCGCCGGATCGTGCGGACCAGGAGGAACACCATCCCGATGGGGAGCGAGAGGTAGGGCAGGAGGATCAGCGCTGAGGCGTCCCACGGTTCGGCCGGGATCGAGCCGTCCTTGAGTACGAACCACCAGGCGGACAGGAATCCGACCGGCAGCACGAAGAGCACCACGGCCGGCCAGACCACCGAGACGAGTGGCGGACGGACGTCGCCGGGAAGCCGCTTGCGGTAGTCGCGGAGCGCGCGGCGGTCGATCTGTTCGGTGAGTGGCCGGGTGTCCAGCTGCGCGCTTCGCGTCGCCGAGCTGGTCATCGGAGGTCGGGGTGTTCCGCCGGACGCGGGGCCGGCGGCGGCGTTGCGGGCAGCGGTGTGCTGCGGTTCGCGAGGACGGTGAGCGCGCGCCCCGACGCGTGCACGAGCGTCTCCAGCGGGCCGCGGCGACGGGTCAGCGCGATGATCCAGCCGAGCAGCAGGGCACCGGCGACGTGGAGGACCCAGAGCTGGGGGCTCGAGATCAGCCAGGCGGTGTCCTGGTACGACCCGATGATCGCGGCGATTAGCGCGCCGACCGATGCCATGAAGACGTGCGCCGAGTAGACGGTCAGCGGCGCTGCGCCGGCCCCGGTCGCGGGCATGAGCACGCGCGACCAGCCGCGGTTCAACACGGTGCCGAGGGCCAGGCAGAGGCCGATGACGACCGCGGCGATGCCGATCGTGAAGACGAGGTCGAGCGTGGTGCCGGAGTGCGGTGAGCGGGCGACGAGCCACCAGAACGAGTCCGTCGGGCTCGTGCCGTACATCCCCTCCGTGAGGGCGTCCTCGACGGCGGTGATCGTCGTCGGGTCGGGCTCGAGGCCGCCAGTCATGCCGCGTGCGATGCCCTGGACACCACCGAGCGGGCCGAGGAGGAGGGCGGCCATCCGGTCGGCTGCGATCGCGACCCCGAGCCCGATCGCGGCGAGTAGCAGGGCGAAGCGGCGGAGCGTCCCGTCGGCTCGCGCAGCCATGAGCATCCGACCGATCGCCATCCCGACGAGGACGTAGACGATCCAGGTGAGCGCCGGGTATACGCCCGTGATGAGGAGCCCGCGGGCGAATCCTCCGGTCGCGACATCGAACCAGGACGCGCTCCCGATCTCCGGTGAGTCCACCCCGTCGAGCGGCATGCGGACCGCCTGGGAACAGATCGGCCAGACGATCGCCCAGATCCCGGCGAGGATGAGCAGGGTGCGCGGCCGCCAGGTGACGGCCGGGATCGCCAACCAGAAGGTGACGCCGTAGTAGGCGATGATCACGTAGATGCCCCCGGGGATGACGCCGAGGGTGAGGCCGAGGACGAGCAGGGTGAAGCCGCGCCCGAAGAGGTTGAGCCGCGCGGCGGCGGGGGAGCCGGCGGCGAGGTCGCGTCGGCTGGTGAGCACGATGCCGATGCCGGCGAGGACGGCGAACAGGGCGGCGGCCTTGCCCGACAGCACCTGCGTGATCGGGGTGTCGCCGCCGGTCGCGATGTCGTACGCCCAGACGTGCGTGGCCATCATGCCGATGAGGGCGAGGAAGCGGGCGAGGTCGAGCCCGACGAGTCGGTCGGCTCGGGATCGGCTGGCTGGCGTGCTCATCCGGACCAGCATCCCACGTGCGCGGCCCGCGCGACAGGCCCGCGGTGGCGGTCGCAGTCCCCGTCCGGTACACTATGAAGGTTGCCCGGGCGCGTCCGCTCTGTTCTCGGCCGGTAGCAACGATGCTTACACCCTCCTGCCACAGAAAGTCTGTGGCCGTTCGAGTCCGAAGGAGGTGGGTTAGTGACGCATCAGTACGAACTCATGGTCATCCTCGACCCCGAGATTGACGAGCGCACGGTTGCACCGAGCCTCGACAAGTTCCTCAACGTCATCCGCAACGATGGTGGAACCATCGACAAGGTCGACATCTGGGGCCGTCGTCGTCTCGCTTACGAGATCAACAAGAAGACCGAAGGCATCTACGCCGTCGTGGACTTCACTGCATCGAGCACTGCTACGCAGGAGCTCGACCGTCAGCTGAAGCTCTCCGAGGCCGTCATGCGCACCAAGGTGCTGCGTGCCGAAGAGGCCATCGCTCAGGTCGCCACCGAGACGAAGCGCAGCGAAGAGAAGGCCGCCCGCAAGGCTGCCGCCAAGCCCGCTGCCGCTGTCGCCGCGGCTCCCAAGGCAGACGCGGCTCCGGCTGCGGCTGAGACCAAGGAAGCCTAGGGCTCATGGCCGGCGAGACCGTCATCACCGTGGTGGGCAACCTGACCAGCGATCCGGAACTGCGTTTCACGCAGAACGGCCTGGCTGTCGCCAACTTCACCATCGCTTCCACGCCGCGCAACTTCGATCGTGCGGCGAACGAATGGAAGGACGGCGAAGCGCTGTTCCTGCGCGCGAGCGTCTGGCGTGAATTCGCCGAGCACGTGGCCGGATCGCTCACCAAGGGAAGCCGTGTCATCGCGACCGGGCGTCTCAAGCAGCGTTCCTACGAGACGAAGGAAGGCGAGAAGCGGACTTCGATGGAACTCGAAGTCGACGAGATCGGCCCTTCGCTCCGGTACGCGACCGCGACCATCAGCCGTGCACCCTCGGGTGGCGGCGGCGGTGGACAGCGCGGCGGCGGAGCTCCGCAGGTGCAGCAGAACGAGCCCTGGGCTCAGAGCGCACCGGCAGCTTCCGGCGGCAACGGCGGTGCAGATGCCTGGAACACTCCGGGTAGCTACAGCGACGAGACCCCCTTCTAAACAGATTCGATCGGTCCGGTTCTGCCGGCTCAGCCGATCACTCCATTACACGCAAAGGAACAACCATGGCTGGAAAGTCGAGCGGCGACCGCCGCAAGCCTGCCCGCGGTGCTAAGGGCGGCAAGAACGTCGCTCCCGCGAAGGCGATCCGCGTTGGTGTCATCGATTACAAGGATGTCGCCACGCTTCGCAAGTTCATCTCCGAGCGGGGAAAGATCCGTGCTCGTCGTATCACCGGTGTCAACGTTCAGGAGCAGCGACTCATCGCACGTGCGGTCAAGAACGCACGCGAGATGGCGCTCCTGCCCTACGCCGGCTCTGGCCGCTAGGAGGCGCCGCACATGTCGAAAGTGATTCTGACGCACGAGGTCTCCGGCCTCGGCTCCGCTGGTGACGTCGTCGACGTCAAGAACGGCTACGCTCGCAACTTCCTCGTGCCCCAGGGTTTCGCGACTCCGTGGACCCGCGGTGGCGAGAAGCAGGTCGAGCAGATCAAGTCGGCCCGCGCTGCGCGCGAGCACGCCACGATCGAAGAGGCCCAGGACCTGAAGGCTCGCCTCCAGGCCACCAAGGTCAAGCTCACGGTCAAGACGGGTGGCGAAGGCCGTCTGTTCGGTTCCGTGAAGCCTGCCGACATCGCGAAGGCCGTGGCGGAAGCCGGGCTGGGCGAGGTTGACAAGCGCAAGATCGAGATCCACACCCCGATCAAGTACGTCGGCGAGCACGAGGCCACCATCAGCCTCCGCGACGAGATCGTCGCCACGATCACCCTTCAGGTGGTCGCGGCCAAGTAGTACCGCCGTGCGGCGTCCTGACCCTCGGGTCGGGGCGCCTCATGCACGTCGCGTGAAGCGCGATGGCGGTGGACCGAGAGGTCTGCCGCCATCGCGCTTTTCTGTGCCCTGAACGGGGGCGGAACGTGCGTCCCAAGGCCGATCGCTACACCGTTCTCGGCCTCGGAGTCAAGCAAGTTGTACACAGGTGACCCCCGTTCTCCCCAACGTTCGACACAGGATCGAGAGAACTTTCCACACACAGCCTGTGGAATCGGAAACACCTGGTCAGGGATGCTTTGTCCGACAAAAATACTTCTCTGTCCACAGGGTTTCCCACAGCTTGTGCACACGACACGCGGCGTTTCCCCCGATCTCTCCACAGAGTTATCCACAGGCAGAGTTGGTTGTGGAGACGAGTGGCCCTATCGTGAGTCATCGGCGTCTCGGAACAGCCGGGCGAGCAGGCTTCGAAGCCCTCGTCCGTGGCTCTCGAGGCTCGCGCGGCGGCCCGAATGTCCTCCGCCCCTGATACACCTGAATCGTCACCACCCGCAGCACCCGAGTCCACATCGAGAAGGGATGTCCACTTGTCGATCGCTCACCTCAACCGCTCAGAAGGCGGCGGCTCGTACGACGAGCCGCGCAGCAACGAGCGGGTCCCTCCGCACGACCTGCTGGCCGAGCAGAGCGCGCTCGGTGGCATGCTGCTGTCGAAGGACGCCGTCGCCGATGTGGTCGAGACCCTCCGTGGTGTGGACTTCTACATCCCCAAGCACGAGGTCATCTACGACGCGCTGCTGACGCTGTACTCGCACGGTGAGCCGACGGACGTCATCACGGTCACCGACGAACTCGTCAAGACGGGTGAGTTGTCGCGTGCCGGTGGTGCCGACTACCTGCACACGCTCACGAGCCTGGTGCCGACCGCGGCGAACGCCGGCTACTACGCCCGCATCGTCGCTGAGCGCGCACTGTTGCGTCGCCTGGTCGAGGCAGGCACCCGCATCGTGCAGATGGGCTATGCCGCCGAGGGTGAGGCCGTGGAGCTCGTGAACTCCGCGCAGGCGGAGATCTACGCCGTCTCCGGCAACCAGGAGGTCGAGGACTATGTCCCGCTGACCGACGCGGTGAGTGCGGCGATCGACGAGATCGAGGCGGCGAAGCACACCGACGGTTCGATGACGGGTGTGCCGACGGGCTTCCGTGAGCTCGACGAACTGACGAACGGTCTCCACCCGGGGCAGCTCATCATCGTCGCGGCCCGACCCGCTATCGGTAAGTCGACGCTCGCGCTCGACTTCGCCCGCGCGGCCTCGGTCCACTACAACCAGCCGTCGATCTTCTTCTCGCTCGAAATGGGTCGCAGCGAGATCGCGATGCGTCTGATGAGTGCGGAGGCGTCGGTGCCGCTGCAGCTCATGCGGAAGGGAACGGTCGACTCGCAGGACTGGACGAAGATCGCCCAGGTCCGGGGTCGCATCAACGACGCTCCGCTCTACATCGATGACAGCCCGAACATGACGCTCGTGGAGATCCGGGCGAAGTGCCGTCGGCTCAAGCAGCGTGTGGGGCTGAAGATGGTCGTCATCGACTACCTGCAGCTGTTGACGTCCGGCAAGCGGGTCGAGAGCCGCCAGCAGGAGGTCTCGGAGTTCTCCCGTGCGCTGAAGCTCATGGCGAAGGAGCTCCAGGTCCCCGTCATCGCGCTGTCGCAGCTGAACCGTGGTGCTGAGCAGCGTGCCGACAAGATGCCGGCGCTGTCCGATCTCCGTGAGTCGGGCTCGATCGAGCAGGACGCCGACATGGTCGTGCTCCTCCACCGTGAGTCCGCCTACGAAAAGGACAGCCCGCGTGCCGGCGAGGCCGACCTCATCATCGCCAAGCACCGTAACGGCCCCACCCGCACCATCACCGTCGGCTTCCACGGCCACTTCTCGCGCTTCGCGGACATGGCACCGGGGCAGTAGGGCGAACGCGCCACGCAAAGTGTCGCTTTGCAATCTAAAGTGTCGCTTTCTGTTCGGAGCGACACTTTAGATTGCAAGACGACCTCGCGACTAGTCACGTCCCGCGTCCAGCCACTCCTGAACCGTCGCTGGAGGAACGCCGACGGCGACGGCGATGTCTTCCGGGCGGACGCCGTTGCGGTGATCCGTCTGGATGTTCGATGTGCGTGGCGGATATGAGACGCTCGCCTCGAACTACGGACTGGACAGTGACCCGGCGGCCGTCGCCCAGTGGATCGCGGAGCAGGCCTATCGAACTGGATCGCCTGCGGCCAGACGGCCTGAACATCCCTCCGCCGGCTGATTCAGGACGGAGCGGACCCTCGAGCGCGTTTGGGTGCTGGAACGGGAGTCAACTGAGCGCTCGTGGTCAGCTCTTTGAATCGCGTGAAAAGAGCTCGAAGCCGGTCGCTCTCTGTGGCGGTTCGGGCGCGGCCAGCGATCAACTTGTCAACGACTCGATCGAGGGCGCGGTGAGCTTCAAGCACGGGGGCCGGGACGCCGTTGCGCTCGTATAGCGTCGCCAGTGATGCACTGGGATACAGCGCTCGAGCAGCAAGGATGGCCTGGCCCGCCGCGATGAGGTCCAGGCGCTGCTGCCCGGCGAAAGGAGGCAGCGGGAATGTGTTCCAGCTCAGCAGCTTATTGAACCTGAGATCGCTCTTGATACGGCCTCCTACGACGCGCTGCCAAGCGATGAACATCGAAGACGAAATGACGGCGAAGGCAATACCGTCTGGGTCTGGTGCGATGAAGTTGGCATTGGAGGCGATCACCTCCGGCTCGTAGTACCCGGACGGGAAGTATTCGCGCTCGACGCTGACGTGAATCGGAATACCAAGGTAGGGCGTCTTGGGTTGGGAAACCTGACGGAACAAGGTGGGTCGGTTGTAGCTACGCGTAGCTTCCGCTTTGCTTCCATCTCGGAACGTTTTCACGGCGTCGACGCGCGATTTTAGGAGAGGACTACGGCCAAGATCTCCGGGTTCAAGATCGACCAGCCACAGGCACCAGCGGTCCTCGTCGTAGAGGAGTTCGCGGGCCCCGATGTACTGGCGCACGTACTTCGCAGCCACCGGGTCCGCGCGGAAAGGAGCGAGATCCCCAGGCTCAATGATGAGGTTGCCGTCGTCGGTCGGCTTGTTACCGTAGCGGACCTCGGGCAACTCCGAGGAGAGTGGCTTGCTCCGCCCGTGGACAGGTCCGGTTTCGACTTCGACGAGGTACGGGTTGATATTGGAAACGACGCGTGGGACCGGCTCACCATTGATGTCGGGGTACTCGTAGAGTGTGCGTGTTCGAGGCTCTTTTGCAATCCCGATGATGACGACGTGGACATGGGCTGGGCCTCGCGCTTCAGATCTCCACGCGAACGTCTTGTGCGCGAACGCGATCTGGTAGCCGGCCGCGAGAATTGGATCCCAGAGCGGGGCTACTTGCTCACCCTGAGTGATCGAGTTGGTGGACACCAATGCCATCGGGATCGCATAATCCGCGCTGTAATCGAGGACCTTCCGATACCAGCCCGTGACGTAATCGAGGGTGCCGTGATAGCCCTTCCCCCAGACAGCCTGCAACTCAGCGGTCTGCTCAGCACTCCTGAGAGAGATGCCCACGAAGGGCGGATTCCCGAGTATGTAACTGCACTGCGCAGGCGGCAGCACGGAGGCCCAGTCGACGGTCATCGCATTATCGACTGCGATAGTGGCGGTCGCGCCGATGGGAAGCTTTACGAAGTACCGGCCGAAGGCTGCACCCACAGCGACGTTGGCAATGTGATCGACGAGCTGCATCGCGGTCTCGCCGATGCGTGCCGGGAACTCCTCTATCTCGATTCCGTAGAATTGTGCCGGCGTGACTCTGATCAACGACTCGATATCCGTGACCTGAGCCGTTGGATGCCATTTGGGGTCGGCGTCGCGCATCGCGAGGAGTGTCTCGAGCTCGAGCCGCCGGAGTTCACGGAAGGTCAGGAGTAGGAAGTTCCCAACACCGGCTGCCGGGTCGAGGAAGAAGAGTGTGGAGAGTCTTTCGTGAAACTCGCGTAGACGGTTCAATCGGCCGACGTTGGCCGTTCGAGCTCGCTCAAGGTCGGCCTCGAGCTGGTCCAGGAACAGAGGTCGGATGACACGCATGATGTCTCGCTCGCTCGTGAAGTGAGCGCCCAGCGAGCGGCGCTCCGGTGACGTCATGACGTTCTGGAAGAGCGAGCCGAAGATGACCGGACTGATCCGTGACCATTCGAAGCCGCACGCGTCGAGGAGTGCGCGTCGAATGGCACTATTTCCGGTCCACGAGCGGAGGTGTTCGCGGAACACGCCGCCATTCACGTAGGGGAAGTCAAGGAGCGTAGCGTCAAGGTTCGATAGTCGATCGTCGTCGTCGGTGTTGAGGAGCTCGAACAACTCGTTGATCCGCAGTCCGAGATCGGTTCCGTCCTCGGACGTCTTCACGTCGATGAAGTCCTCGAACAGACGGTGAGCCCACACTCCTGTGTCGTCGGCGAAGAGGCAATACAGCAGTCGAACGAGGAGCACGCGGGTGTCGTGGGCTGGGTAGCGGAAGGTGAGCAGCTCGTCGTGGATGGTGGCGAGCAGCTCAGTAGCGCGGAGGTTTGCCTCCTCTTCTGCTTCGAATGCCGTCGCGCGGGTGTACCCGGCGAGGAACGCAAACAGCTCAACACGGGCCGGCAGTTCAGCCAGTGTGAAGCTCGTCTCAGTACCGGTTTCGGTGTCCCGAACCACAAAATGCTCGAAATCACAGACCACGAGAAGTCGCGGAAGATCCAGATCGCTTACTGCGGGCAGATAATCAATGAGTTGATCCATGGCTGCGGCGAGATCTTCCCCTGCTGACTTATGTTCAACTCCGATGTGGCGCGGCCACAGGAGGTCGACGAAGCCATGGTTGCCGGTGCTGTAGCGGCGCGCGACATACTCGAACACTGCTCCCACACGGCGCCTGCTCACGCCAAAGATGCTGAAGAACTCGTTCCAAAATGTGTCTTTCTCGGCGCGTTCTCGACGTTCGCCAGCCCAGTTGTTCGCGAATTCGGCAGCGTTAGCCCTCATGTCAGGCAGCGTGGCGGTCAATGCGGCTTCACGAGTCATAGATGAATCATGGCGGAATGCCGTCCAATCTACTAACGGTTTGGACGTCGCCTAGTGGAGCCGGTGATGTTGTTTGAGAGCTGAAGTCGAGTTCGCTTGGGGCGACGAGCCGTCCCCTCGCTGTACTCGGCCGTGACGTCGGCGACACCTCAAGTTTCAGCTCGACTCATGTACCGCTGTGGCTCGCTAGTGCTGGTAGAGCGTCACGCCGCTCCATCCGACGAGCGCAGCGGCTCTCGAGGCTGTGCGGCCGCGGCCGCGGCCACGGGCGTCGGCACCGATTGCGAGTTTTTCCGCGAGGATGTCGGGGTTCACCGGCGGACCCGGGAACCGAGTGCCCGATTCGTGTGTGGCGGCGATGCCGGCGTTGACACGTTCGTCGATGCGCTCGCGCACGAACTCGGCCAGGGTGGCGAGCATGTGGGGCATCGGCCGGCCCGTCGACGTCGCAGGGGCGATCCCAGCCGAGGGTGATCGCGCGTGATCCCGCGGCCGCCTAGGAGCTCGATGGTGTTGAGGACGGCGATGAGGGAGCAGTCGAGTCGGTCGATGCGTCAGGAGACTACGGTGTCGCCGCCCTCCGCGCGCTCGAGCAGCTTCATCACGCCGGGCCGTTCGATCACGGTCTTGCTGCCGGAGGTCACGTCCGCGAGACATCGCGTTTCTGGACGCTGGCGGCGACGAGCGCACTTCGCGCCTACACGACAATATCGGGGCATCACCTGATTTTGTACTCGGGACTCCAATCTCGACGAAGTCGTTGTCCACGGGAAGACTCCGCGGAGGTCGATCAAGATTCCGCTGTACTTTGGAGGGAGCACTAGCCCGGACTTCATGTACGTGCTCAAAGGGAAGGCTGGGAAGCTCTCCTCGAACTTCCTCCTCGAGACCAAAGACGTCGAAAAACACTCCGATATGCGTGAGAGCGAGGAGCTGTGGATGAGAGCTGCCGTCAAGTTCTTCGAAGCCATGAGCCGCGACGCTTTCACTGTCACGTTCAAGCCGCAACTCAAGCGGGACGACAATGTTGTCATGATCAAGCAGCTGGTGATCAGGGGACAGCCGTCCAGGGCTGAGGGCTCCTTCGTTTTTGCACGATTCCGTTAGCGTTGGTCACAGCGTTTGTGCTGGATCGAATCGGTGCCTCCGCTGTGTGGCGAACCGCACGCTCCATTTGACAGGGCCGACACGGCTTCGGCTGGACCTCTTCGAGGCCTCTGCCCTGGTTCTAGGTTAATCCGCGGAGCAACACACCCCGGGCCGTCGTGAGCTCACGACTACGTGCCTTTACAGTTGACACGACACGTTAGGGCCGACCTTTCAGCCCTGTACGCGCTGAGCCGCGGCGGTCACATGAGGGATCACTTTTATGCGCATGAGGACGTTGCGAATACAGAACTTTCGCGGCATACGGCAAGCGAATCTCGATCTCAGTGCGCCATTCATCGCCTTGGTCGGCCCGGGAGACAGCACGAAGACAACGATCCTCGATGCCCTCGGATTTGTCCTTACTCCTCGGTACAATCTCGTCTTCACTGACGCGGACTTCTACAACGCAGTCACGACCGAGCCCATGGTCATCGAGGCCGTGATCGTTGACCTGCCAGACACTCTGGTCGACGAGCGTGCGCATGGCAAGAATCGCAGCGGCATCCGCTCCGATAACACCCTGACCCATGACCCCTTAGATGAGGACTCGGTCGAAGAGTGCCTAATCGTGCGCCTCACCGTCGCAGCTGATCTTGAACCCGTGTGGGAAGTGGTCCGCCCGGGAGAAGAGGTCGGCGAACGAATGACTGCGTCCGAGCGCGGGCAGCTCGGGCACTTCAGAATCGGGGAGAACTCCGGGCAGAATCTGCGGTGGGGTCGTGGATCCGCGCTGACCACGCTGACTCAGTCGAAGTCAGGCGCAGCCCATGCTCTCGTGGAAGCGCAGCGTCAAGCACGCGACGCCGTGCGCGCGCTCACCGGAACTGCACTGCACGACGCGGCAACTCTTGCTCAGAACCAATCCCTCCTGCTCGGCGCCGCGAAATTCTCAGACCTGCGACCGGGGCTTGACCCTGCATTCGGTGCCGGGAGTTCTTCTCTGATGCTGCACGAAGGCGATATCCCGCTCTCCCAATACGGTCTCGGATCTAGGCGGCTCTTGAGCCTCACGATCCAAGAGAACGCGTTGTCAACTCGCTCCATGGTCTCCATCGACGAGGTGGAGTCGGGACTGGACCCACACCGCTTGTCGAACCTGCTGCGCCATCTCTGCGAACAGACCGAGTCTGGGACCACGCAGGTGATCTTCACTACCCACTCGCCCTTGGTCGTCGAGTCGCTGTCGTGGAGGCAGCTTTTCGTCGTTCGATCGGTCGAAGGTGTCACGACGGTCAGTGCCGTGCCTGAAGACCTCGCGCCCGATCACGTCGAGACCGTCCAAGGTCTCGTTCGGTCGGCACCGTCATCCCTGCTTGCTCGCAAGGTTGTCGTCGGAGAAGGCGCCACCGAAGTTGGTTTCCTCCGAGCGATCATAAAGTCCCGCGACAAGGTGCGAGCTGCCAAAGGCAAGTCAATCTCGGTGTCGACAGGAACCTCGATAGCCAATGGCGGAGGAGACTCGCAAGCTCCGGATCGCGCGCGAGCATTCGCTGATCTTGGCTACCGAACGATGTTGATGTTGGACGCAGATGTCGACACGAACGCCGATAGGGTGACGGCAGCCGCAGATGCCGGCGTCGAAGTGGTCCAGTGGGACCGGCCCCACGCGCTCGAGGACGCGATCTTCACAGCGATCTCAGACGCCGGCATCGCTGCGATCCTCGACGTCGTGATCGAGGACAGGGGCATTGAATCTGTTGCAGGCGCCCTCGGTTCACGCTTGGCAACCGACCTTCCGCAGGACGACGTCAAAGGATGGTCTGCGTTCGCAAGTGACGACGAATACAGGTCGGCGCTTGCCGCGACCGCGAAGGCCAAGAAGTGGTTCAAGCGAGAGGACCACGGCATGGAGCTCGGTGAGATTGTCTGGCAGCATCGGAAGTCTCTTCCGGAAGAGGGGCTGCGCGCAGGTCTGGAGAACTTCCTCAAGTTCGTCTACCGCGATGAATCCTGACGACGATGTCTCGCGCATCCTCGCTGCGCTGCCATGCTCCGTAGAGCTGCCCGCGGGAACGGGGAAGACCGAGCTCATCGCCCGACTCGTGGCAAGCGCCTCCCACAACGGTCAGCGGTCACTAATCCTGACCCATACCCACGCTGGCATCGACGTTCTTCGCAGGCGCTTCAAGAGATTCGGCATCCCCCAGACCTCGTATTCAATCCGAACGATCGACAGCTGGGGCTTCGACCTGATCTCCAAGATGCCTGAGCTCTCGGGCATCATCGTCGGGGACGAACCCGACTGGAAACTAGCCCGCGACTACCACGTAGCTGCACGATCAGCAGTCCAATCGACGGCGATCACCCGAATGCTGGAGGTGAGCTACGACCTGATGTTCGTCGATGAGTACCAGGACTGCCAACTATGGCAGCACGAACTCATCGCCTCGATCTCGGACGTGATTCCCACCGCAGTTCTCGGTGACCGGATGCAAGGGCTCTTCTTCTTCAACAATGCGCAGCCGGTCGATTGGGAGGTAGATGTAATCCCGGTATTCCCTTCTAGCAAAGTTTCGATTCATCCGTGGCGTTGGCAAGGTCGAAACCCTGATCTGGGAGACTGGCTCCTTGAGGCTCGCACCTCGCTTCTTGCGGGCGACGGCATCGACCTCGATGGAGCGCCGATCACGCTTGCTGCCCCCTTGGACGGGCTCGCGACCTACCACGCTGCACCACGCCATCCAGAAACCACAGTGGCCATTGCCAAGTGGCCGAGTGACGCCGCGCTCCTTGCTCGAAAGCTCGGCGGCGCCTACACGATGATCGAGGAGATCGAGGGCAAACATCTTCGCGCCTTCGCGACCATCATCGACGCGAATGACGCTGGCGAGATCGCAGCTGGCACCGTCCAGTTCGCGATCGATTGTGCGTTCGGGCTCACCGAGTCCTTTCCGATGCGGCAGCGGAACCGCCTGCGCGGCGGTGAGCTCCTGAATGGCGCGCCCACGACCTCAGAAATGGATGAGGCCGTCTGCTCAGTCAACGCGTTGGTTGACGACGCGTCTGCTTCAAAGGTTCGTACCGCGCTGCTGGCGCTCAGCCAGATGCCGAGCTTTCGTCTCTACCGCCGCGAAGCCTGGTTCGGTGTTCTTGACGCTCTTCGTCTCTGCGAAGCAACTGAAGGCCTTTCCGTACTTGATGCGGTGGTCAGCATCAGGACGCGTGTCAGCCGCGCTGGAAGACGACCCGAGTCGCGAATTGTCGGGCGACCTCTGCTCATCAAAGGTCTGGAGTTCGACCACGCCGTCGTCGCCGACATCCACGGGTACAACGCGCACGAGCTGTACGTCGTCTTGAGTCGAGCCTCAACCAGCCTCACGGTGATCACCAATGAGACGTGTTTGGCGCCACCGCGCCCCCGCCGAAGTGAAAGTCCAATCTAGCCCGCTCACTCGCCCCGCATGCCCTGGACTTGTCGGTTGCCGGCCCAGCCTGGCTTGAGTGAAGGCCATTTTGCAGGGAAGGGAGGAAGCGTGAAGCGCGCCTACAAGGACGAGCAGGACATTATTGAACACGCCTCGGAAATCGACGATCTCGATGTGTGCTTCTACCCTGCAGAGAGCAACCTCGCTCGTCGGTTCCTGGCCTCTGTTCGAAACGGAACACTAGTTCAGCGAGAGCGCCCTGACTTCGAGGACCCCGCCGAGGCTCTCCTACTCGAAGCAATGGTCGTTGACGATCATCCGCGTCCGGGCGGACAGGATAAGACAAGGTCGCGCGAGGCCGAGGCGCTTAGAGAGCTCGCGATCGCGGGGCTCAACCTTCCACCTGACTTCAAAGTGATCACGACGGTGAGCAGCGGGCTGCCGATGCACCAGGACCACAACTACCGGGCATACATCGACCACTTCACGGGCACCGTATTGAAGCACGCTCGGAAATCCGCAGCCTACAGGGCGACGCAACCGGGCTACGAACTGGGGTTCATCGTTTTCGATGAGTCCACCGCATACTTCGAGGAAGCAGATGTGGCCGGGCTACCGGGTGCGGTGAGGCCTCATTTCTGGTTCGCCGATTCGGCGTTCATTCACGTTGTCGTGCGGGCAGACGCGGACTGTGTCGTGTGGTTGACCCCTTACAAGCGCCTGATTGCGGCGGAGTCTGTCGCAGTCCCGCTCCCGGCTATGACAATCATCGATGTCTCACTCCTGAGGTAAGCGAAGCCCCTCACCTACGACCCGGACCGCATGGTCTCATCCGAGCGGTGACGCAGAACGCGTCCTATAGAGCTTGTGTAGATGGCATGGTTACCCCGCGCTCTCGCCGCGTCCGGGTCGATGAATCCTGCACTCGACACGCTCCGGCGGGCCATCGGACTCCTGCCCCTAGACGTGATGGGTCGCCCAGTGCCGCCATCCGCGCGAAGGAAAACGAAACGGCTGAAGCCCGGCAACAAGAAGCGGAAATAGACGACGCTCGAAAGGACCATGAGCAACTGCTCGGTGACTGGGAGATGTGCCGGGTTGAGACCGCTGTCCCCATCTGACCGATCCATGGTGTCCGCCGTGATGAGTGAAACACCGTCGGCTCGGCTCGGCCGGACGTGGGGACCATTGATGTCGAGGTTCGAGCTGAGGCACCAGACTTACTCTCAAGACGGACCGCGCCTGTGCGAGCAGCAGACGCGCCGGAGAAGTTGACTAGGTTGGGGGCATGAAGCCGTTGAAAGTCGCTCGTGAGCAGCAGATTGCCGTGTTTGGTGAGTCGGGAAGCGGGAAGACAGTCCTGCTGTCGTCGTTCTACGGAGCGGCACAGGAGCCGGCGTTCTTGAAGCAGAGCCTGTTTGCAATCGATGCCGACGACACCGCGCAAGGTCGCCAGCTGCACCAGTACTTCCTGGGGATGAAGAACGCTGGCACTACTCCAGCGGGGAATCGCTTCTCGGCGACGAAGTACGTGTTCTCAGTGAAGCGTCGTCCGAGAGCTATGGAGAAGGGGAAGAAAGCGGCCGCGGAGGAGCTGCGGCTAGTGTGGCACGACTACCCCGGCGAGTGGTTCGAGGAAGATCCGTCCACTCCTGAAGAGGTCACGCGCCGCGCCGAAACATTCAGCGCGCTGGTTGGCTCGGATGTCGCTGTACTTCTCATCGACGCACAGCGGCTGATGGACAACTCCGGCGAGGAGGAGCGGTATCTGAAGGCGCTCTTGACCAACTACATCTCTCATGTGTCGCGCGTGCGGGACGAGCTGCTGCCGGACGGCCAGCGGCTCGTGCGTTTCCCCCGGGTATGGATGTTCGGCCTGTCGAAGGCGGACCTGCTGCCTGACGTGGATGTGACGACATTTCGTGACCTGCTGGTTGAGAAAGTCGGTCAAGAGATGTCACTTCTGCAAGAGGAGCTAGCCGCGTTCGTGGAGGAACCGGAAGCATTCTCACTGGGCGAGGACTTCGTTCTGTTGTCCTCGGCCCGCTTCGAGCCTGGGAGGATCGATGTCGGCCATCAGGTCGGGGTGCGGCTGATGCTGCCGATCGCGGCCATGCTGCCATTCTCGCGGCACGTTCGATGGGCCAAGGCGCTCCGCGCAGGTGGGAAGGTAGCCTCAGACCTCATGAAGTACGCCGGGTCGGTAGTCACGTTCCTAACTGCGTTGAAGCTGCCCGGGAAACTGAAGATCTTCACCTTGGCGCTCCCATTTGTGGCAGACCCACTGCTCGAGTTCAGCACCGCGAAAATCCAGGCGGCGTACGACGCTGCGGTGGCGAGACATGATTTTCTCGCTGCAGTGCTGCTCGGTTTCCGACTCGACCTTGACCAAGCGGTGGAGGAACAGGTGCTGGTCGAAAGCACCAAGTGAACTTCATCTGGGCAACTCGCGGCAAGACCTGGGGGTTCCGATTCCTCCAAACGGGCGGGGTCGCAAACCCTCTTGCGGTATATGAGCGTGCCTTTGCGGGGACCGGCGGAGCACCAGCATTGCTCGCCAGGCGAGGCGAGCTAGTTGCCGTGCGATTTGCCGACCCAGACGGGAGATCAGATCGTGCTGGGCGCCCCATCCCGCACGACTTTGTGATCCTCTCGGCTCATACAGACAGCTTCCACAATGTGGAGGATGCGCGCGCGGCGCTCTGGCCGGAAGTCAGGGATGAGTACGACGCGATTTGGGAGACGCCGATCGCGCCCGATTCGGCCGCGCCCGAATAGACCGACCGGGCGATACGCGCGACGCTCATCGTTCCCCCATCGGCACCCCGCCGCACCCCACGTGAATAGCAGTCGTTAGGATCAGGGCTTACATCAGCGCACTCCGGTCGAGTTGGAGATGATCACCACAACGGCGGCTCGCTCGAGATGAAGACCTCAACTAAGGACGGGACAACCAAACCGCCAGCAGACCCAGCCGACAGCGGTCTCGCTTGGTAGCACTTAGTCTCTGCGCGCAAACGCGAGGTTGTGGAAGCCGCTAGATTTCGACTGTGCATGCGCCCGATCCCATCCCCGTTATAGCCGAACCCATCGTGATCTTCGTCATTAATCGGGGATGGTCCCCTGACGCCGATTCGCAGGCGACGTACGACGCGACTCGTAAGTACTGGCGCGTGGGCTCCGACACTCGTGAGCGTGCAAGATATGCGCTCGGCGTCGCTGGTGGGATTGTCCGTGGCGCGTTTCGAATCCAGAGTTGGCACCCGGGTGAAGAGGAGGGCCGCTGGGGCTTCGAAGGCGTGCCGGCACCGGAACTCGGTGTTGTCGGGACGAGCGTCGAACGGCTTGCGCCTCCCAGAGGGGCGGCGAACCCGGTGCGCCGCTACCTGGGCGGGATACCGCCGACCGAGGAAAGACCAGTTGAGTCGCTCGCCCACGAGCTGAATATCGAGCCGCTGGCGCGAATCATGTATGGACAGCGCGAGTTGTTTCACAGCAACCTACTTGCGTGGTTTTTCGACACGCTGCCGGAAATTGCAGACTCCGTCTTCCGCGACCTGACCGTCGATGACCCGTCCGGTATCGCTTCGATTCGAAGTGTCGAACGAGAACGCCAGAGCCTCGACCTTGTGCTTCGCTGGCCTGCCGCAGCACCTTTGGTGATCGAGAACAAGGTGTTCTCGCTCCCGGAGCGAGAGCAACTTGATGACTATCGCAACAAGACCGCGAAGTGGAAAGGAGCGCCTGCTCAGCACGTCTTGCTGAGCATGTCCCCGCCGCGCGAGCCTGTCGACGGGTGGACCTACCTGAGCTACCAGGAACTCTCTGAACGCATCGATCTCGCCCTCGCGGAGTGCGATGAGGTGAGCTACGAGGTCGAGACAGTTCGACGCTACTCGCGAACCGTGAGGCTCCTGAGCGCGCTCCTGAACACCACGGCCGTCCACTCTACGAAGGAGTCTGTGTGGCTGGACGGCAATCAGCTGGCTGCGATCGACTTGCGGCAGACGAGGACCGCGCTGCAGAAGCTTCGCGCTAGGCGAGTGCAAGTCGTACTCGAAGAAATGGGTGTGCATCGCGGATGGGTCGATGCGGGCCACACACGTGGTGGGCCGTTGGTCTGGTGGGTACGCGGGGTGCGGATCGGCGGCACATATCTCGAAGCCGGATGGCAGTACCAATCGGGTCAGTTTCGCCGATGTGTGGTGCTGCCGCATCTCATCGGCCGTTCGGACGGGGACCGGAACGCTCGAGCTGAATTCGCTGCCGCGCACCCGCAGTTGTTCGACTTCGCTCCGCTGGATGACGTACTAGGACACCCGGACTTGCTACCGATGCCGCTTGATGGGTTCGGACACTTTGCGCCTGACTTCGTGCATCGATACGTGAAGGCGCCAGATCTGTCCATCGAACAGCTCGTCGGGGCGACCCAGGCGATCGACGCTCAGCTCGAGGCGCTTGGCGAATAGCGTGGTCGGTCGATGGACAGATCAGGAACGCATCTATCGGCTCCCTGCGCAGGCTCAGGGTTCAAGACCATAACGTCGCGCTGAAGGACTATCACCGGCTCTTCGCGGCTGAAGGATCCGGATGGTCATCGGGCGCAGCTCTGTCGTTCCGCGAGTGACGATCAACATCGAGAGCTATTCGGCAGTACACGTATGTTCCCACATTGCTCCATACGCGCTTTGGCCGTCGTCATACGAGTAGACCACACCCATTGGACCGATGATTCCGGCGTCTCGCATTGCTGGAAACACCGTGGAGTCGCACACGCTGTCGATTGTCGCTCGCTGCCCGTCCAGAGCAGTTGTCGCGCTAGACCAGTCGACTGGATTTGCGTAGGTGTAGTAGAACCAGACAACTGAATGAGTTCCTACCGACAGTCCTCGACTACCATCTGATTCCTCCAAGCTTCCTTCGATGCGAACTTCCGAGTACAGGCCTGGGTACTGCGACATGATCTGCGGAATGGTGGCTCGCTCAGCATCCACGTAGCTGAGGAGCGCCTTAGCGTTCGCACTTTCCGCACTTGACACCGAGGAATCAGGGGAGCTTGTATCCGAGGAGGCAGAGCATCCCGCTGTCACGAGTAGTGCACTGGAAACGAGCAGGGTGAGGAACAAGCGGCGCAGCGTCACGGAAATTTCTGCCTTCATCGGGTTCGGGTGTCGATGATTTCTACCACGGATTGGCGCAGCGGTCGCGACTCGCCTGAGTCGAATCGTGGAGCACTCTGTTGCTTTGCCGGCAGCAGGCCTTACGGGCAGATCGCAAGTTGATGGTGCAGGTGGATGCGTCTGACCAGATTCAACGCCGTCTCATCATTCCGCGCGTAGATCTCGCCGCGGAGCGCCACCAGATGACCCCATCCCTGCCCCAGAATCCGCGGAATCACGCGGGCGTGTTCGGAGCGACCCTTTGTGCTGGAAACCGCGGCGACACTTTACGTTGCAAACCCGCTCGTTCGCTGGCCCCACAGCGACACTTTACGTTCGCGTTCACAAGTAGGGCGAGTGTAGGGTCCGGGTGGACCTGGCATATTCCACGCGCATGTGGCGGGCATTTGGCAGATCTGCCATGTTCGTCAGAATCAGAAGGCTCTGGAGTAGCCGGTCGCAGCGGCATGCTGGAGCCCTGTGGTACACGGCCCCTTGAGACTTCTCCATCTTGATCTACCGTCCAGCTGCCACCGTGGGCCTGCTGGGGCCCCAGCCCGGTCGCGAACCTCGACAGCGTGGGTGACGCGATCCGCGCCTACCAGGCCACCATCCGGGAAGGCCGCACCGTCGACCAGGTGCAGATCCTCAACCGGCACCCCCTTCGCCCTCGCGGGCTCGGGAGCGATCCGAGAGCACGGCATCATCGACCGTCCCACCCAGGACATCGACCTGTTCACCTCCGACCTCGACGCCGGCCGGTTCGACACGGCCGTCAGCTCCGTCGTCAACGGGATCCGAGACTCCGGCCACGCCGTCGACGAGCTGCGACGTGTGGAGCAGTTCGCGCGCCTGCACATCACCACCGACGAGGGAAGTTTCGTCGAGATGGACATGGGCGTGGACTACCGCGAAGGCGAACCCGTCACCCTGTCGGTCGGTCCCGTGCTCAGCCTGGACGACGCCGTCGCCAACAAGGTCAGCGCCCTCTACAGCCGTGCCGAGGCCCGCGACTACCTCGACGTCGACGCGATTCGGACCTCCGGCAAGTTCACCGACGCCGACCTCATCGCCGCAGCACGGGAACGAGGTTTCGGATTCGAGGTCCCCATGTTCGCTGCGCAGCTCGAAGCGGTACAGCGGCTCCGACCGGATCAGCTTCCCAACCGCGCCCGGCACCCAGCGACAGGCAGCGCCCACCCCGCCAACCGCTGCACCCGAAGGCCGCTCCCCGGAGCAGAACCGCAACCCACGGCGCAGTCGATAGCACCCCACCACCCTTCGTGCGGGCGATCCTTTACTCAGCGACTCCCGTTCGGCGACAGGCGGTCAGAACGGTCGACGGCCGTGGGCTCGTTCAAAGGCCCGGAACCAGCGTGCGCGCGCTATCGCGACAATGAGCATGAATACTCCGGCGCCGCCCGCGATGACGAAGATGCCAAGGCCCACCACCACGACGCCTGTGGAGTCACCATCTATCGCGGACAATAAGAAGCAGAGAGCCATCACCAGCAGGAACGACCCCAGCAGCGCCTCACTGAGCGGAGTCCTCAGGGTCATCCGATACGGCCCAGAGGGTCGATTCGTGCTCATCCACGGGAAGGGTTCCGGCGGCAGGTCGTTCGGAGGTGCTGTGGGAGGGTGGTTGCTCATGGGCTCATCTAAGCAGCGCCGTGGCCGATCAGCCGGGGTTTCTGGGCTCAACCATCTGGCCAGTGCCCGAATCATGCGCCAGCAGAGGGAGATGGTTCGGTCGCCGGTGCACGAGCGACCGGTCGGGACAGCGATGGGGAGCGGTCCCCATCCGCCCGACTGAGCGGGACGAGTAGCGTGTGGCCATGAGGAATCGCACAGCACTCGTCGGCCCGAGTGTCATCGCCGTGGTTCTCGCACTCGCGGGGTGCAGTCCGGTCCACGGAGCGCCGAGCTTCGCGTCGACGAAGGCGGAGGCCCTCGCCTTGCGGGATGAGCTCGCCGCGACGCTGCCCGCCGAGGACGTGCTGACGACGGAGCCGGTGGAGAACTCCATCGAGTGTGACGGGAGCGACACGGCCCAGTTCGATGGGACGGTGACCCTCACCGTGGATGCATCGTTCGATCGCGCCGCCTGGTTGGACGAGGCGGCGGCGAGCTACGCGGATCGACCCGGGTGGCGGGTGCAGAAGAAGGTCGATGCCGACGGGTCGTCAGACGCCACCTCAGGTGTGTCGTTCTTCTCCGACGACGCCTACTATCTGCGGCTCGATGAGTTCGGGGACACTGCCGACGAGGAGCCGGCCATCGTCCTGTCCGCTTCGGGCCCGTGCAGCGTCCAGTGAGTCCCTCCACGGCGGCAGGCCACTGACCAGTGGCGGGTGTGCAGTCGTCGTAGACGGCTCCGATGCTGCGGAGGAGGTCGCTTCGTCCACTTCTCAGATCCCGGAGCGTCAAGGTCCTCGTCCGCGATGACGAGCGCTATTGCGTTCCACTCCGCTCTCGGTACGACGTCTGGTCGTGTTCCTTATTGAGGCGGTGGTCGTCCCGGCTCCGGCCAGACGAGCAGAATCGCGCGGTCCTGATCCGCGTCAGCGCACTACCCGCGGGGGCTTCCATCGTTCGGCAGGAGCTTCCTGGGGCTGGAGGCGCATGCTGACGTTCACGGGTCAGTCGCTGCCCTTTTCGTGCCGGGGTGGGAACGTTAGGCCTTGTACTTGAAGACGGCCGGGATGACCAGCCACGCTCGGTTGTCAGTGGTCGCTTCATACGACTCTGGCACGCTCGGGACGCTGATTACGATTAGAGAGTCATCCTCGACCGGGGAGAGATCGATCGAATCGACCGTGCTGTTTGGGGTTGATGATGGTGATATTTCGGAAACGCCGAATTTTACGCTAGCCGATACATCGAACTGAAGTTCGGCGCTACGAGGGTCCTTAGCCTGTAGGAATGCATCGCGCGTCATCGAGTAATATCCCGGCGCATCCACCTTGGCCACAATACGTACCATTCCTCCAGATTCCGGCACCACCCGTAGCGTGACCGTGGCTTTCTCCAAGTTTCGGACCGAGCTCAGGTTCACTATTGTCACGGCCACACTGACCTTCGTCGCGTCTGGCGTGAGCTGAAACGGAAGCCAAGCGTCGTCGCTAGAATCTGCGAACTGAGTCGACACATTGATGAAGAGCCTGGCGTCCTCTGATGCAGTACCGGTTGCGCTCGGTGGCATTGGGTTTTCGACCTGGTATAGCTGCACAGAACAAAACGTTGTGGATCCGAGTAGCAGTATCGAGAGCAAAATCGAAACGGCCGGGCGGAACGATAGTATGAACGAAACCCAAATTAAGGGACAGGCTACGACGGCAATAATCAGTATTGCAGCCTCTGGGTATCGGGGTAGGTGATAGCTGAGGAACCAGGCGCCACCGAGACTCCAGGCGGCAATAATGAGCGTCTGCAACGCGCGAGGCCACGGAAGCTTTGCTGGCTTGACGTTCAGGGATGCTGTCATGGGGCTACTCACCTTATTTCGGTATGACTGAGGTCCCACTCGGAACTCGGGGTGTTCTTGCGCCTACAACTTCTGGCACTATTCTGCTGCGCGGTACCCGTCGACGCCAGATCCGGGCGCCATGAGTGGTGCCCCAGAGCAGGGGGTATGTCCGCAATTTGAGGAAATGCACTCTGCTGCATGATGAGAACCCGCCTGTCTATTGCATGCGCTTGATTTCTCGATCCGGCGCGACAGTCGTTAGTCGGAGACCACGGCCTCCGTGGTCCGATATGCGGATACTGCCAGGTAGCTGCCCGACCAGCATGACTCCGGGTCGTCGCGGGCTGGCGTTCGCCAGGAATGGCGGAATTGGCCCCTCACAAGGGATGATGTGAGACGAGTTCGTCGAGGTGGCATTCAGGGTGGCAACCGAATCGACATAGAGTGGTTCGTCGATGGAAGAGGTGGTCAGGGTGCAGGATTCGGGAGCGATCGAACCGGATGCGCTGATCGACGCGCTCAAGGCGCTGGCCAACCCGGTGCGGCTCGAGATCGTGCAGTGGCTCCGCGACCCGGAGGCCGCCTTCGCCGACTACGAGCCCATCGCGGATCGCGCCGAGGTCGGCGCCTGCGTCAGCCACATCCAGGCGAAGAGCGGCCTCGCGCAGTCGACGATCTCCTCCTACATGGGAACCCTCGAGCGCGCCGGCCTCGTCCACCCCACCCGCGTGGGCAAATGGACGCACTACCGGCTCGACGAAGACCGCATGCGACGCGTGGGAGACGCCATCGGTTCCTCGTAGTCATATTTACGTATCGAGGTTTGTAGATATGATGGATGGGTGACGACGACTCCCATCTCGACCGTGCTGATCGTGCACGCGCACCCCGAACCCACCTCCTTCAGTACCGCTCAGGCTCATGGAGCCTGCCGGGCCCTCGAGGCGCAGGGCCTCCATGTCGACCTCCTCGACCTCTATGCGCAGGCATGGCAGCCGGTCCTGGATCGCCACGAGTTCCCGGCGTTCGACGGCCCGTTCAAGCCGCAACGCGAGCAGTGGAGCGCCGTCCGCGACGGCACCCTGCCCGACGACGTGCGCTCCGACCTCGACCGCGTCCTGGCGGCTGATCTCCTCGTGCTGTCCTTCCCGCTGTGGTGGTTCTCGATGCCGGCCATCCTGAAAGGCTGGCTGGACCGCGTCTTCGTCATGGGTGGCGTCGCCGGTGGTGACGCCGGCCTCTTCGAGACCGCGCGGCTCGCAGGACGACGGGCAGTGGCACTCGTGACGACCGGAGGCCCAGCAGCGGCCTTCGCGCCGGACGGCGCCTTCGGCGACATCGACGAGTTCCTGTTCCACATCCACCGCGGCGTGTTCGAGTTCGTCGGGTACGACGCCCTCACGCCAGTCATCACCTACGGGCCCGCGCACCTCGACGACGCCGCTCGGGCCGACGCCCTTCGTGCTGCAGCGGACGCCTTCCGGGACATTGAACATCGGCCGAGCGCCGCCACTTCGCGGACCCGGAGGAGTCTGGCCGGCTGATGCTCACTGCCCGCGGTTCGCCCTGCATGGGGAACCGACTCAGCCTGTGTCATCTCCCTGCGGACTCGAGGTTCGCACCGCCCATCGGCCATGGTGACGGCCATCTCCTCCACTCGGAAAGGTTGCGGGAACGACTTACGGAAGCTATCTTCCTATAAACACGTTCTGCTGAGGTTGGAGAGATGATGACTCGCAAGAAGATCCTGGTGCTGCTCGCGTCCGGGCTGGTGGTCGCCGGCGGACTCGGCGGCGTCGCGGCGCAGGCGGTGGCGAACGCCTCGGAGATCAGAGCGGCATCGACCGCGACCTCCACAGAGACGCCGTCGGCATCACCGACCGCAACGCCGATCGC
Organism: Plantibacter sp. Leaf314; assembly: GCF_001423185.1. Lineage (NCBI taxonomy): Bacteria > Bacillati > Actinomycetota > Actinomycetes > Micrococcales > Microbacteriaceae > Plantibacter > Plantibacter sp. Leaf314. The sequence continues at coordinate 2,488,040 of NZ_LMOB01000001.1, forward strand.
GACCCCGACCCCGACGACGCCGCCGGCCGCATCCACGCACATCGACGAGTTCTACCTGCAGGACCTGTGGCTGCGGTTCCGCGAGGCGGGCCAGGTCGCGATGGCGTCCTGCATGGCCGACGCCGGGTTCGGGTTCGACCGGACCACCTTCGACGGGATGCCGCCGGCCCTCAGCGAGGCTGACCAGGCCGCGTGGCAAGCCGCCGCAGAGCCCTGCCGGGAGGTGCGCGATGCCGCGGTCGCCGCAGCCGAGGCCGCCTACGTCCCGACCGAGGAGGAGCGTGCGACGGCGCTGGCGTTCGCGACGCAGTACCAGGGCTGGATCGACGCGATGCGCTTGTGCATGGCCGACCGCGGACACCAGTTCGTCGGCGACGTCGACCTGACACTGCAGGTCGGCCCGTACCCCGAGGGTCAGCAAGCGACCGGGATGCCCGACGGGCTGTCTCCCGAGGAGGCCCACCAGTGGCGACTCGACTCGTCCGGCTACGACTCCAGCTACCCCGAGTCGGAGCAGAGCACGTGGGAGGCGTCCTGCGGCGCCGTCGCCGACGCCGCCTACGGAGGCCCCGGGCACTGACCGGTCTCTCGTCGGTGACAGCTCGCGATCGGCTGTGACGCACATGTCGGAACACCATCCCGCAACCGGGGTCGACATGCGCGTCGTGGTCGCGCGGCTTAGTGTCACTTAAGCCGTATAAGTGTCACTAGCGAGTGAGTTGGCGACAGGCGCTCAGCCGACCCGCGACTCAGCGCGTCATCGCAGGCGTGCTCCCACCCCACTCGCCGAGCCGGCGGACGCGGCGTCGAGCAGCTCGAGCACGTGGCGGTAGTCCTCGCCGGTCGCTCGGGTCATGCCGAGTTCGCAGGTGCGGTTGCACGATGCGTGCGCGTCGGCACCGATGGCCGCGACTTCAGCGGCCTCGGCCTTCGTCGCAGAGGCGGTGAGCTCCGGGTGCAGCATGCCGCGGTCGCCCGCGAACGCGCAGCAGCCCCAGTCGTCGGGCACGTGCACGCGCTCGGCGACGGCCTCGCCGATCAGCACCAGGTCGGGGTCGAGCCCCATCTGCCGGGAGGAGCAGGTCGGGTGCAGGACCAACTGCTCGATGCGGGCGTCGACCTCGACCCGCGGCAGGATCTCGCGGGCGGCGAAGGCCACCGCGTCCTCCATCACGACGCCACTCGCGCTGAGCAGCTTCGCGAAACCCTCCGTGCAGCTCGACGCGTCGCTCACGACCACCAGACCACTGTCGGCGACCGCCGCTCGGACGCGCTCGACCGTGCGCTGCTCGTTCACCGCCGCCCCGGACGCGAAGCCCTTCGACGACCACGGCGTCCCGCAGCAGATCGACTCGACACCGTCAGGCACGATCATCTGCAGGCCCGCACGCTCCAAGAGGCGCGTGAAAGCGCCCATGACACCGTCGCCCCCGTCCGCCGCGCCAAACATGCTGTTCACGCACGCCGGAACGTAGATGCCGACCGTCGGACCGTCCGCTGCACCGACCGTCCGACCGAGCGCCTTCCGCGAGCGCCCGCCGCCCGGCAGGTCACCGGAGTACTTGGGCACGGTGTCCGCGCCGAGCACGGCCCTGGCGACATCCGTCACCGCGCCGACCACGGGAGCCGGCAACAGCTTCGCGCCAGAGAGCGCGACCGAACCGATCCTCGTGGCCGGCCCCCAGCCGACAGCCGCCGCCTTCCACCCCGCCGCGGGGACCGGAGCCGCATCCTCGCGTCGCAGCCGCTTGACCAGGGCGCCGGTGTTGATCTGGACCGGGCACGCGGTCTGACACATGCCGTCGACCGCGCAGGTCTGCACGCCGGCGTAGTCGTAGTCGTCCGCCAGCTCCTCGGCCAGCGCGATGTCGCCGCGGGCCCGGGCGGACTCCTCGGCCCGGCGCACGACGATGCGCTGCCGCGGCGTGAGCGTCAGGTCGCGACTCGGGCAGACGGGCTCGCAGTACCCGCACTCCACACAGCGGTCGACCTCTTCCTCGACCGTCGGCTGCAGCTTGATCCCGCGGAGGTGTGCCTCCGGGTCCTCGTCGATGAGCACACCGGGGTTCATCACGCCGGCCGGATCCACGAGCCGCTTGAGCTCGAGCATCACGCCGTAGAGCTCGTCGCCGTACTGCCGACGGACGTACGGTGCCATGGCGCGCCCCGTGCCGTGCTCCGCCTTCAGGTTGCCGCCCGCGTCGAGGACGAGGTCGACCATCTGCTCCGTGAACGCGACGAACCGACCGAGCGCGGCGTCGCCCTCGAAGCGGTCGGTGAGCATGAAGTGGATGTTGCCGTCCTTCGCGTGGCCGAAGATGACCGAGTCGCGATAGGCGTGCTGCTCGAAGAGCTCCTGCAGGCTGGCGCAGGTGTCGGCGAGGGCCGCCGTGGGGACGACGATGTCCTCGAGCAGCGCCGTCGTGCCGGAGGGACGGGCACCGGCGACCGAGGCGTAGAGCCCCTTGCGGAGCGCCCACGCACGCGCACGCTGGGACGCGTCACTCGTGAACGCCACCGGTGCATGCACGTCGAGACCGTTGAGGAACGTGCCGCCCGCGGTCGCGCGGTCCCTGAGGTCCACGGCGTCACCGGACCGGTACTCGACGAGGAGGGCCGCGTGATCCTGCGGCGTGAACCCCTGGATCTCCGCAGGGCTCCCGGGGAGCCGCTGCCCGACCGTCAACGAGGTCGCGTCCATGAGTTCGAGCGTCGCCGCGCCGGACGCCACCAACTCCGGCAGCGCGCGCGTCGCCGCGTCGAGCGAGGGGAACACGGCCAACGCCGTGGACACCAGCGGCAGGACGGGAACGGTGCGGAAGGTCGCCTCGGCGACGAACGCGAGCGTGCCCTCCGAACCGATGAGCAGGTGCTGGAGGACGTCGACGGGGGAGTCGAAGTCGAGGAAGGCGTTGATCCCGTAGCCCATGGTGTTCTTCAGCGAGAACTGGCGCTCGATGGACGCGACGGACGCCGGGTCGGACCGCACCCGCCGTTGCAGCCGCTCGATGCCCTCGGAGAGTTCCGGTTCGGCGTCGTGCAGCTGACGGTCTGCCGTGGGATCGGCCGTGTCGATCGTCGTGCCGGACGGGAGTACGAACACCATCGACTCCAGCGTCCGGTAGGTGTTCTCGTCGATCCCGCAGGCCATGCCGCTCGAGTTGTTCGCGATGACGCCGCCGATCGTGCACGCCACCTCGCTCGCCGGGTCGGGGCCGAGGCGGTAGCCGAGTCGCGTCAGGCGGGCGTTCACCTGGGCCACCGTCACCCCGGGCTGCACGCGGACACGCTTGCCGCCGTCGAGGACCTCGATGGACTTGAACCGCTGCCTCGTGTCGATGACGAACCCGGAGCCCGACGCCTGGCCGGAGAGGCTGGTGCCGCCGGACCGGAACGTGACCGGAGCTGCGGAACGGCTCGCGGCCCGCAGGATCGCGGCGACCTCGGCCGCGCTCTCCGCGATGACGACGGCCTCCGGCGTGAGGAGGTAGTGCGAGGCGTCACCGGCGTAGGCGGCACGGTCGATCGCGCGGGTCCGGATGCGGGCGGGATCGCCGACGGCCTCGCCGATGGCCTGGGTGGCGGAGGATGGGACGGTGGTCGGGTGTGCCACGAGGCTTCCTTCTCGAGATCGGGCGTCAGCGGCGCGCGGGGATGCGGGTGCAGGATCGCGACGCCTCAGGTGGATGGAGCGTCATCGGCCATCGCCCGACCCTCATTCGAAGCGTTGCCACTCCGGCCGGTTGTCGTAGGTGTAGCGATAGTAGTCCGCCAGCTTGAGTCGCGACGCCGCGGCCTCGTCGACGATGACGGTCGCGTGCTCGTGCAGCTGCAGCGCGGACCCGGGAACGAAGGAACTCAGCGGTCCTTCCACCGAGGCCGCGATGGCCTCCGCCTTCCCGGCACCCTGCGCGACGAGCACGAGTTCGCGGGCCTCGAGGATGGTGCCGAGCCCCTGGGTCATGCAGTGGGTGGGCACCTGGTCGAGCGAGTCGAAGAACCGCGCGTTGTCCTCGCGGGTCTTCGGCGCCAGGGTCTTGATCCGCGTGCGCGAGGCGAACGACGAGGTGGGCTCGTTGAACCCGACGTGTCCGTTCGCGCCGATTCCGAGGATCTGCACGTCGATACCGCCGGCCTCGGCGATGGCGCGGTCGTACTCCTGCGCGGCGGCCGCGAGGTCGGCGGCTCGGCCGTCGGGGACGCGGACGCGCGACGGGTCGAAGCCGAGCGGGCCGACCACCTCGCGGGCGATCACGTTGGCGTACGACTCGGGGTGCTCCGCCGGGATGCCGACGTACTCGTCCAGCGCGAACCCGCGGGCACCGGCGAACGACAGCGAGCCCGCCTGGACGCGACGCGCCAGCTCGGTGTAGATGCCCTGGGGGCTGGAACCGGTCGCCAGGCCGATGACCGGCTCAGGCCGTCCGGCCACGATCGACGCGATCTTCGCGCCGGCGACCCGACCGACCTCGGCTGCGTCGGGAAGGATGATGATCTCCACGGTGGTCCTCTCGTTCCTGTTCAGGCGCTCGCAGCAGCGGACACGGCCGCGCGGACGTCGCCGTCGTTCGCTTCGAGCAGGCGTGTCGCCGTCGCGGCGTCGACGTCGGCGAGGAGCATGACGACGGCCGTCTTGGCGTGTGACCCGGCCTGTTCCAGGGCGGCGTCCGCGACGGCGCGGTCCGCTCCGGTGGCGTCGGCGACGATCCGCTGCGCGCGGTCGACGAGCTTCTCGTTCGTGGGCCGCACGTCCACCATGAGGTTGGAGTAGACCTTGCCCGAGCGCACCATGCTCGCGGTGGAGAGCATGTTGCACACGAGCTTCTGCGCGGTCCCGGCCTTGAGTCGGGTCGAACCCGTCAGTGCCTCGGGGCCGGTCATGACCTCGATGGCGATCTCGGCCTCGGCACCGATCCGCGAGCCCGTGTTGCAGGACACCGCGATGGTCGCTGCGCCCAGCTGTCGGGCGTACCGCAGGCCGCCGATGACGTAGGGGGTGCGACCACTGGCTGCGAGCCCGACGACCACGTCCGTGGGTCGGAGCTCGGCTGCGCGGAGTTCCGCGGCACCGAGTTCGATGTCGTCCTCAGCACCTTCGACGGCGACCACGAACGCGTTCTCGCCGCCGGCGATGAGCCCGATCACTTCGGAGGGGTCGGTGCCGAACGTCGGCGGGCACTCGACCGCGTCGAGCAGGCCGATCCGACCGCTCGTCCCGGCGCCCAGGTAGATGAGGCGCCCGCCGTTCCGTCGTGCCTCCGTGATGCGTTCCACGGCGCGGGCGATGTCCGGCAGTTCCGCGCGGACCGCACCCGCGACGAGCCGATCCTCGTCGTTGATGACCTCGAGCAGCCGAAGCGTGTCGAGGGTGTCGAGGTCGATCGTGCGCGGGTTGCGCCCCTCCGTCGAGAGTGCGGCCAGGGTACTCGAGGTCTCAGGCACGATGGGCCCTCCGTTCTGGGTCTGACGGCGTGCGGCCGTCGAGGGGATCCGGGGTCGTGTCGGCGCTCATGCTTCGAACCGTAGCCCCCGCGGCGGCCCGTCGAGGGTGCGTGCCGGAAGGACGCGTCCGGGGACGATCGCGCCGAGCACGCTGCCGTGCGAGGCGCCGGTGGCTGAGGGCAGGGATCCCGCCTGTCCGTTCACCGTCAGGAAGCCGAGGACGGCGAAGGCGAGCGCCTCCTTCGCGTCGGACGGGAGCCCGGCGTCGTCGCTGATCACGACCTCGGCATCGGGGAGGGCCGCGCGGATGCGTGCGACGAGCTGCGGGTTGCGGACCCCGCCGCCGGCGAGGATGACGCGTTCGACCCCGCGGACCGCGTCGGCCACGGTCCGGGCGGTCAGCTCGGTCAGGGTCGCGACCAGATCCTCCACGGGCAGCGTCGGACGCCCGGCGAGCTGCTGCCGCAGGTACGCGAGGTGGAAGAGTTCCTTGCCCGTCGACTTCGGTGCGGACCGCTCGTAGTACGGCTCGCGGAGTAGCAGCTCGAGGGTCTCCTCGTGGACGGTGCCGCGCGCGGCGAGTTCACCGTCGGCGTCGTACTGCCGGGCGCCACCCGTGTGCTCGGCGACGACCGCGTCGATGAGGGCGTTCGCGGGTCCGCTGTCGAACGCGATCGGATCCGTTCCCGGGCGCACGATGGTCGCGTTCGCGATGCCGCCGAGGTTGACGGCTGCGGCGGTCCCACCCGCGAGCCAGAGGGCGTCGATCATGCTCACGAGCGGGGCACCCTGGCCGCCGGCCGCGACGTCGCGCGAACGGAGGTCGGCGACGACGGTCACGCCGGTGCGTTCGGCGATCCAGGCAGGCTGACCGAGCTGGAGGGTGCCCTCCACCCGGCCGTCCTCGACCCAGTGGTACATGGTCTGGCCGTGGGAGACGATCAGATCGGCGTCGCCATCGCACAGCTCGGCGACGGCCCGGACCGCGAGGTCGGCGAACGCCTGGCCGATCCGGGTGTCCAGGCGGCAGACGTCCTCGACGCTCGTTGCCGCGGGCGGGAGGGCTGCGGTGATCATGGCCCGCAGCTCCGGCTCGTACCCGGCGGTGATGAGGCCGAGTGGGCGGACGACGAGGGTGTCGCCGTCGACGCTGATCTCCGCGGCGGCCGCGTCGATCGCGTCGTGCGAGGTGCCCGACATGAGGCCGATGACACGCACTGGCCGGGTCACTTGCGCAGCTCCGTCCGGTGCGCGTTCCCTCGGAGGGTGCCGATCGCGATCGCGCTCACCACGCACGTCGCCATCACGTAGTACGCCGGCACGTCGAGGTCGCCAGTGGAGGCGATCAGTGAGGTGATGATGAGGCCGGCGCTGCCCGAGAACACGGCGTTCGAGATCGAGTACGACAACCCGAGGCCGGTGTAGCGGACGGAGGTGGGGAACATCTCGGCGAGCATGGCCGGGCCGGGGCCCGCGATCATGCCGACGACGGCTCCGGCGACGAACACGGCGAGCCCGTGGATCCCGACCCCGAGGTCCGGGTTCTGGAGCACGTTGAGCAGGGGTAGCGCGAGGATGACGATGAGGCCGGTGCCGGTGAGCATCACCCAGCGGCGTCCGATCTTGTCCGACAGCCATCCGGCCGGGAGGATCGTCGCGGCGAATCCGGCGTTCGCGAGCACGGTCGAGATCAGGGCCTCCTGGAACGACGCGTTGAGGCTGCTCTGCAGGTAGGAGGGCATGACGACGAGGAAGGTGTACCCCGCGGCGGACCATCCCATGAGGCGGCCGATGCCGAGGAGGATCGCCTTCGCGGTCGCCGCAGCGCCGGCACGGACGACCGGCTGCGTCGCAGCCTTGGCGGTGTCGGAGCCGTCGGTGCCCGAGGCGGTGATCTGCTGGAACTCCGGCGTCTCCTCGAGCTTGAGGCGGAGGAACAGGGCGACCGCGCCGAGCGGGATCGCGAGGAGGAAGGCGATCCGCCAGCCCCACGCCGCCAGATCCGCTTCGGACAGGACGGCCGACAACAGCGCGACGGTTCCCGCGCCGCCGAGGAGGCCGAGCGCAACGGTGAACGACTGCCAGGAGCCGTAGAGTCCGCGCTTGCCCGCAGGTGCGAACTCGGTCATGACCGAGACGGCCCCGCCGAACTCGCCACCCGCGGAGAGCCCCTGGAGGATGCGCACGAGCGTGAGCAGGATCGGAGCCGCGACACCGATCGACGCGTACGTCGGGAGGATGCCGATGAGGGCGGTCGCTCCGGACATCAGCACCAGGACGAGGATGAGCGTCGGCTTCCGACCGATCCGGTCGCCGATCCGGCCGAACAGGGCCGCACCCACCGGGCGGAAGAAGAAGGCGATGGCGAAGGACGCGTACGTCGCGATGAGCGACTCGATACCCGTCTGCTCGCCGTCGCTGAAGAACTGGGCCGCGAGGATCGTGGCGAGGAACCCGTAGATCCCGAACTCGTACCACTCGATGAAGTTGCCGACGCTGCCGGCCACGATGGCGCGACGCCGGGCGGCGCTGCTGATCGTGATGGGCGGTGTGGAGCTGGTCACGGGACCTCCCTTGGTTCCTGGATCGTGCTCGGGGCTTTGCCACAAAGATACACGGTCAGACGAGGGATGGTACTTTCCATACCTGTCGTCGGCCGGTGCCGACGGTACAGTGATGACCGACGAGGGGAGCACGCATGGGAGCAGACGGCCGCAGAGCGCGGGCGGTGTCCACCGAGGTGCGCGCTCGTCTCGAAGAACTCCGCCCCTCGGAGCGCCGCATCGCGGAGTCGCTCCTGGCCGACCCGGGCGCGTTCGCAACGCGGTCGGTCGCGGAGATCGCGGAGGAGGCGTCCACCTCGACGACGACGGTCGTGCGGTTCACGCGGAAGATCGGCTACGACCGCTTCAAGGACTTCCGGCACGACCTGACCGAGGAGAACCTCCGCGAGCGGCTCGCCCTGGCCGGCACGAACGCCCAATCGCCCGACATCGTCGCCGGCGACAGCCTCGACGACATCGTCGCGAAGGTCGCCGCGAACGAGTCCCTCTCGATCGCCGACACCGCCCAGGCCCTCGACACCGAAGCCCTCACGCGCGCAGCGGCAGCGGTCGCCGGCGCTCGCCGCGTCGACATCTTCGGCGTCGGAGCGAGCTCGATCGTCGCCGTCGACCTCCAGCGCAAGCTCTCCCGCATCGGCCGCGTCGCACTCGAATGGCCCGACTCGCACGCGGCCTGGACGGCTGCCGCGATCCTCGACGAGCAGTCGGTCGCCGTCGCCATCTCGCACTCCGGAGCGACCTCCGACACCGTCGACTTCCTCCGTCTCGCGGCTCGCTCCGGCGCGACGACGATCGCGATCACGAACCATGCGGAGTCGGCGCTGGCGAACGGCGCGGACATCGTGCTCCAGACGGCCGCCCGGGAGACCGCGTTCCGGTCGGGGGCGCTCGGAAGTCGGATCGCGCAGCTCATGGTCGTCGACTGCCTCTTCATCGGCGTCGCCCAGGTCGACTACGAGGCGTCCACGGCGGCCCTGCAGCGCACCTTCGACGCGGTGCGGGAGCGTCGCACCTCCGAGTGACGTCCGCGTCGGCCGCATGTCGGTCGGTGCCGAGGTTCGTTCCCGGAGGGTGTGAACGCTCGATCGGTGAGTAGCATGCGGGTCATGGCAATCAAGCTGGAGAACGTCGGGATCGCCGTCCGGGACATCGAGGAGGCCATCTCCTTCTTCGTCGATCTCGGGCTCGAGGTCGCGGGGCGGGACACCATCAGTGGCGACTGGGCGGACACCGCGGTCGGTCTCGACGGCAACCACGCCAAGATCGCCGTCCTCAAGACGCCGGATGGTCATGGGCAGATCGAGCTGTTCGAGTACCTGCACCCGGATGCGATCGAGACGGAACCGACAGCGCCCAACGAGATCGGCATGCACCGCGTCGCCTTCTCGGTCGACGACATCGACGTCGCCCTCGCCACGGCGGCTCGACACGGGTGCTACCCGCTTCGTGGTGTGGCGAACTACCAGGACGTCTACAAACTCACCTACCTGCGTGGCCCGAGCGGCATCCTGGTGATGCTCGCCCAGGACCTGACGAAGACCGAACCGCGCTGAGCGGCACCCTGCCGGACGGCGGTGCCGGCGTCTGGACGCACCAGATCCGCACTGGACAGGCTGGGCGCTCCTCGCCAAGGTGGGAGGGATGACCGACACCCGAGCAGACGTCCTGATCCGACCGGCCACCGAGCCTGAGCTGCGCCACCTGCCCGACTGGGCGATGAGTGGCCCGGTGACGACGGTGGCCTTCGAGCGCTTCGGCGGCGAGGTCGATGCCCGGAACTATCGGCCGGAATGGACCTGGGTCGCCGAGCGGGACGGGCGGATCGTCGGTCACGCGCTCTGGTGGGGACAGTCCGACGCGTCGAGACCTGCCACCCTCGACCTCCTCGCTGCCGACCCCGAGCTGTCGGCCCCTGAGGTGGTCGGAGCGGCCCTCATCCGCGCCGGCGTCGACGCGTTCGGCGCCGGCCCGGCACTGGAGTTCAACGTCGACGTCGCTCCGGGGTGGGCGGATGACCCCGGAGCGGTCGCCGCCGTCCGCTGGCGGGAGGCCGCGGCTCACGGGGGAGGGCTTTCTCGCACCACCGAACGCATCAGCTTCGCGAGGTCGAGCACCGATCCCAGACCCCCGCGCTCGACCCGCCTGCGCTTCGTCGAAGCCCCGGACGAGCGGTTCCACGAGCTGTTCGCCCAGGTCGCGACCGGGACGCTCGACGCGCACACCCTCGACATGGTCGCCAGCGAAGGCGTGCAGGCGCTCGCCGACGACGACCTCGCGTTCTACCGCTCCCTGCCCGGGAAGCGCGAGGCGTGGCGGGTCGCCGAACTCCTCGACGGCACGACCGTCGGGTTCATCATCCCGACCAGGACCGCCTACGACGCGAGCATCAGCTATCTCGGCGTGCTGCCCGACCATCGTGGACACGGGTACGTCCACGACCTCCTGGCGGAGATGGTCCACGTGCACCACGACGACGGGCAGGACCGGATCGTCGGCACGACCGACGCCGCGAACGTGCCGATGCGGAACGCGTTCGAACGAGCAGCCTTCTCGGTCACCCGGGTGCGGATCGTGCACGCCCAAGCGGGCGACGGTGCAGAAGGCGACGCGGCCGGACTCGCCTAGAGCATGCCCGGTCAGCGGCGATGGACTCGACCATCGCGGCGTCGCCATCGGACGGTCGCGCATCGCGCCGACCGCAGCCCGGAGATCGTCCTTGTGGCTGATTCGTGCCGGGCGTAGCTTGACCGCATGAGCCTCTTCATCACCTGCCCGGTCGAGAGCGTCGAACGCGCGACCGCCTTCTACGACGCCCTCGGCTGGACGCGCAACGCGGCGATGTCCTCCGAGCAGGTGTCCTGCTTCGAGATCGCTCCCGAGCAGTTCGTCATGCTCGGCAGCCGCGAGATGTACGCCGGGGTCGGTGGCACCGAGGACCTCATCGGCGGACCGGACACGCCGTCGAAGGTCACGGTCTCGTTCGACCTCGGCAGCCGGGAAGCGGTCGACGAACTCGTCGAGCGTGCTGGCGCCGCGGGCGGACGGGTCGGCGACACCGACGACTACCTGTTCATGTACCAGCGCCAGTTCGACGACCCGGACGGCTACCACTACTCACCGTTCTGGATGAAGCCGGACACCGAGCCGACCGCCTGAGCGACCCCACCTCGACACGGTACGGCGAGCAGGTCTCCAGCCACGAGGTCTCGCGGGAGCTGCACGAACGGCTCGTCGCCCGCCGGATCGAACGCGGACTCGTTGTCGAGGCGGAAGGCGACGGAGTGCGTCGTGGACGCCCGGCCGATCAAGCGGAGTTCCGACCAGCACGCGTCGGTTTCCGACAGGCGGGCGTCGAGGGTGAGGTGATGGCCGTCCTCGCCGACGGCTACCGCGACGACGCGGGTGACGATCACGGAGGTCTGCTCGGTGGAGGACGGACACCCGCCGGTGCCCGGGATCACCGCTGCCGCGGTGTGGACGCACGGCGTTCCCCGCCGCGCGACCAGGAGCAGCATCGGGACGTCGGCGACGATCACGTCCGTGGTGCTGAGGCTGGTGTGTGCCGGCCAACGGTCGGGGACGAACGGGTCCGGGATGCTGCGGCGGAGCGAGGGCAGGATGGTCGTGAGGGTCATGACGACCGGTCTACGCCTCACCGACCCGTCGGATGCCGGTCCTCACGGGATCCATACGTCGATGAGCGGAACCCCGACGTTCTCCTCACGCTCTGAACTCAGGACTCGAGCGTGGCCAGCGAACTATGAGGGTTCGCCGTCCTCGTGCACCGGTCGCTGCGCCGCTCGACGCCGGCGGTCGTCGCGCCACCTGAGGAGGGTCATCGCCAGGTTGAGGGCGAGGAGCGAGAGGGCGGCGAGCTTCAACGGGAGCGGCATGGACGGGTTCAAGCCAAGGATCAGCGCGAGAACACCGAGGAACCCGAGCCGGACCCAGGGTGCCGCAGCCGCGTTCTTCATCCGGCCACTCTAGCCGCAGGCTTCCGGCGGCGAGTCGCGCTCGCAGTGTGCCCCGCACGCTGAGCTGCCCATGACGTGAAGGAACCGCTGGCGACGACCGGCCGGGACGACCTAGGCTGACGTCCATGCCACCGCCGCCCATGAGCAGGACCCGTTCCACCCTCCTGCTCGCTGCGGCGGCGCTGCTGACCGTCGCCGGGCTCGCGCAGCTCGTGTTGTGCCTCATCGACTGGTCCGGTGAGGCCGGCGACGTGTTCCAGCTGGTGCTCGCCGCGGTGCAGTTCGTGTGCGGGCTGATCGCGTTCATCCTCACCGCGCGTCGTCGTTCTCGGTCGTGATCGCGAGTGGTTTCGGCAACCCCTGCTGACCGCGAGTCGCGGGCCCCCGTCAGTCGATGGTGTGGCCGCCGTTGACGGTGATGCGCTGGCCCGTGATGAACCCGGTCCGGTCGGAGGCGAGGAACGCGACGGTGTCGGCGATGTCGTCGATCGTGCCCATGCGCCCCATCGGCACCTCGGCCAGGTACGCGGCGATGTCGTCCGCTGACGCATCAGCGTGACGCTCGACGGGGATCCACCCGGGGGCGACCAGGTTCACGGTGATGCCGTTCGGCCCGAGCTCGCGCGCCCACGACCTGGTCAACCCGAGCTGGGCACCCTTCGCCGCGACGTAGGCGGACATCTCGGGGAGCGCTCGCTCGAACATGTCCGAGCCGATCTGGATGATCCGGCCGAACCGCTGCTCCCGCATGTGCGGGGCGATGGCCCGCACGAGCAGCGTCGGACTCTTCACGAAGAACGCCAACTGGGCGACGTGGTCGTCCCAGCCGAGCCGGTCGATCGGCACCGACGGTTGGGGGCCGGTGGCATTGGCGACGAGCACGGAGATGGGCGCGGCTGCCTCAGTGATGCGCTCGACGAGCGAGGCCACCGACTCCTCGTCCGTCACGTCCGCGCTGAACGCCTCGGCTGCACCACCGGCCTGCCGGATCGATTCGACGACGTCAGCCGCCTGTTCGGCACCTGATCGGTAGTTCACGGCGACGAAATACCCGTCAGCACCCAGCCGACGGGCGATCCCCGCACCAAGCCCTCTCGACGCACCGGTCACCAGTGCGACTCGTTGACCCGCGAACCCGTGTGAGGTCATCGCCGTGCTCCGTTCGATCGTCGGCTCGAACGCCGATGGATGGGACGCCATTCCGCGCTGCCGTCCAGAGTTGGCGTCGCGTCTGCCCTGACCTTCCCGAGGATAGTCGGCCGTTCGACCGGGTCGACGCCCGACGACATGACGCGGCCACCACCAACGGGCACTACCGTCGAGGGATGCGCCCTGCTCCCCGCTCCACCGGCAGCCTCCGTGTCGCCCAGGTGGTCTCGGAGGTCTTCGGGCCCGCGCCGCTCCTGACGTTCGCACTGGTCCAGGCCGGTGTCGGCACCGCGCCGCACGGCGTCTGGACGGCCCTGCTCGCCTCGCTGCTGATCGCGGTCCTGCCCTACGCGGCGCTCATCCTCTTGGCGCGCTCCGGGCGGGTCAGCGGGCGGTTCGTCTCCGAGCGACGGCAGCGGGGACCGATCCTCGCGTGCGTGCTCGTGTCCGTGCTGCTGGGCGTGTCACTGCTCGTCTGGCTCGGCGCAGACGCCGGGTTGCTGGCCGTCGGCATCGCCGCGATCATCGGCTTGCTCGTCGTCACGGCGGTGAACCTGGTGTGGAAGTTGTCGATCCACGCGGCGATCGCGGCCTTCGTCGCCATCCTGCAGTTCGGGTCCCTGCCCGTGGGGCTCGCCGCGGCGCTGCTCCTCGTGCCGCTCGTCGTCGGCTGGGCTCGCGTCCGCGAGGGGGCGCACACGACGGCGCAGGTCGTCGCAGGGTTCGGTGCCGGTGGTGCGGTCTTCCTCGCGTATCTGCCGATCCTCGCCGCGCTCCAGGGGTAGCGGGAGCTGTACCCCGGTTTCGTCTCGATCGACGAAAGACGTGGCCGGCCTCGACGTGACGTGGAACGGCACCGCCCAGGACACGGTCGGTGTGCACGTGCCGGGCTGGAGCCGACCGCTCCCGGTGTGAACCGATCGGCGGTTGCTCGCGGGGCCCAGGCGCGCCTACTCGGCTCGGTCGGGCCGAGGGTGCGTCCGGCGACGTCGACGAGCGCGGACGAACTGCACGAGCGCGATCGTCGAGGCCGCGACCAGGACCGCGATGATGATCCACGTGCGGAGGGCGGCGGGAGAGGACGCGACGTCGACGCCGAACGCCAGTAGTGCGACGGCGGACACCAGGACGACCCGCACCGCCCAGTTCTTCAGGAGCCAGTCGCTGACGCGATCGACCCCGGCGGTCTCATCCCAGTCCCGGTACCCCATGCGCGCAGCCTACGCGGGCCAGACCTTCGTGGTAGGAAGGTCCCCATGCGCCGCGCCGTCAGCACTCTCCTCGCCATCTGCATCGTCGGTGCCCTCGCGGGGTGTGGAGCGTTCCAACGAGGGCCCAGCTACGAGTCCGCCAAGGCGGCGGCGGTCTCCCTGCGTCAGGAGTTCGAAGCGACGTTGCCGGACGGAGCGTCGACGGTGAGCGAGGACGAGGTCGACGTCGCATGTAACGGCGGTGCCGTCGAGTTCAACGGCATCGTCACGGTGAGCGTCGCGGAGGATTTCGACCGGAACGCCTGGTTGGACGAAGCTGCCGCGATGTATGCCGACCGAGCGGCGTGGAGGGTCGAGAAGAAGGTCGCAGCCGACAACTCCTCGGACGCCACCACCGCCGTCTCGTTCTTCTCCGAGAACGGCTACTACATGCGTCTTGGCGAGTTCGCGACAACGCCCGAGTGGGGGCCGGTCATCGTGCTGTCCGCATCCGGTCCGTGTGTGCGTCGCTGAGTCGAGCGTCCGTCCACGCCCGTTGAGCGGCAAAGTGGGCGACTTCCGCTGATCGGGCGGTCGCCGCTCAGCGGAACGTCGCGAGCCAGTCCGTGACCGCGGCCTGCAGCTGCGTGTCGTCGACGACGGTGTCCGGCTGGATCGGGACCCCGTACCGTTTGCCGGTGCGATCGGCGTCGACGGCGACGGTCAGGTTCACCACCGCTCCGTCGTAGAGGCGGAGCGGCTGGTTGGCGGTGCTGAAGCCGTAACTCGGCTGCCCGAACACGTGCACGTCCGCTTGGCCGATGAACGCGATCGCGACCGCTTCGGCGGAGCTGCCGGTCATCCCGTCGATCAGCACGGCGATGGGGCCGTCCACCTTCTGCTGCGGACTCGTCGCCGCGGCCTGCTGCGCACCATCCGAGGAGACCGTGCCGCCGTCCACCGATACCACGGTGGATCGGTCGACGGCTTCGAACGTCTCGACCGTGCCGTCGTCCAACAGCGGTGCGACGGCCGCGAGCATCGGCCAGACGTTGCCGCCGTGGTTGTCGCGGAGGTCGACGACCCAGTCGGTCGTGCTGCGCGCCGCGTCTGCGATGGCGGTCGTCACCGTGTCGATGTACCGCTGGCCGAAGGAGTCCGGCCCCGTCCCGCCGCCGATCAGGGTCGGCAGGCGGATGGTCGTCACGCCGTCGGTGCTGGTCACGGTCGGGAGCTCGTTGTCCGCTTCGTTCCCGGAGGATGGCCCGAACTGCTCCGCGGCCGCAGCGGGATCGGCGAACGTCGTGTGGGGGCCGCCCAGTCCGGATGCCGCTGCGGCGAGCGGCCCATAGGTGTCGGTGTACACGTCGGCGTCGGCGACCTCGGAGAGCACTCGCGCCCGGACCTCCGCGTACCGCTTCGGCGTCGCCTCGATGCCCTGGCGCATGCCGTCGAGCGCGACCTCCGCGTAGGTCTGCGGCGACGGCGGGACGAGGTAGATCCCGAACGACCGCAGGAGCGGTGCGGCGACGATCGCGCCACCCACGATCACCGCGAGGAGCGACGCCGCGACGACGCCGACGATGCGGCCCCGTCGTCGTCTCCGCCCGGTGATCGGCTGCTGCAGGGGAGGGTGGTGACGGGTGGTTCGGGGCATGCTTCCACGCTACGAACCGCTGCCGCCCGAGGCGTCCGTCCGCAGGACGATCCCGCCTCGTGGACGTCATCCGCGGGCGGGATCGTGGTGCGGCGGTTCGGCGGTCAACGCCAGTAGCCGTTCGCTGCGGCGACGGTCTGGAAGTTGATCGCGATCACCTGGGAGGCGCCCATCAGGCTGTCGGCGTTCTCCGCATAGGCGACCCGCAGACGTGCGCGGACGTCCGCGTCAGGCTGGGTCATCTTGACGCCGGTTCTCGACAGCTTGATGGCGAGCGCATAGCCATCCTCCGGTGTGGCGGCCAGCAGGGTGGGGAGCCAGGATTCGGTCATCGGGACCACCCCGCTCAGGCTGCAGGGCGAAGCGCCACGGTCGGGAAGTCGACCGGCACCTCGAGCGCGACGTTGAGGTAGTTCGTGAACAGGTTCAGGGCGACCTGGCCCACGATCTCGACGATCTGCTCGTCGGTGACGCCGTGCGAGCGCAGCGCTTCGACGTCGGAGGACGGGACCTGACCCCGGAGCTCGACGAGCCGCAGCGCGAAGGCGAGGATGGCGGCGGTCTTCGGGTCGTGGGACTGCCCGGTCTGCGCAGCCGCCATGGCGTCACGGCTGACACCGGCCTTCCGGCCGAGCGCGGAGTGCGCGGCGAGGCAGTACTCGCAGGAGTTGCGGTTGGCGACGGCGACGGCGATCTGCTCGCCGAGGGCTGCGCCGAGCGAGCTGCTCGCGCCGAACGCGCCGAAGGCCGACCACATGCTCGTCAGGGCAGCGGGCGAGTTCGCGACGGTCTTGAACATTGCCGGAACGGTGCCGAAGGCGGCGCGGATCTGGTCGAGCTGCTCCTTGGTGGTTCCGGTCGCGGTCTCGGGATCGACGAGGGGGATGAGTGACATGGCTGGGTTCCTCTTCTGACTGGCCCGGTGTCTCCGGGGGTGATCCCATCCTGCGCGCCGACACCGGACGATTCGTTGCAATACGTCTGGACTTCGGTGCAGATCGTCTGAGATGCTGGCGGTATGTACCCCGTGGACCGCCTGTCGTCGATGCTCGAACAGTTCCGGATCCGGGCGAGCCTCTTCCACGCGGGCCCGCTGTGCGGCGTCACCACGTTCGCGGCGAGCCCCGGGCGCGGCTTCCTGCACGTGCTCCGCGACGGCGAGATGACCGTCACGCATCAGCACGCCGACGGCCGGATGGAGACCGTCGAGGTCGATCGCCCGAGCCTGCTGTTCTACCCGAGGCCGCTGGAACACGCCTTCCACAACGCGCCGACCGAGGACTCCGAATTCGCCTGCGCCACCATCGACGTCGAGGGCGGTGCCACACATCCGCTCCTCCTCGCGTTGCCGCCGGTCGTCGTGATCCCGCTCGACGCAGTGACAACGCTCCGGCCCGCCCTCGATCTCCTCTTCACCGAGGTCGACGCCGGTGCCTGCGGGCAGCGGGTCATCGTCGACCGGCTGTTCGAGGTGGTCCTCATGCAACTGTTCCGCTGGATGCTCGACCACACGGACGAGGTCGGGTTGCCGGCGGGCCTCCTCACCGGGCTGGCGGATCCCGCGCTGGCACGCACGCTCGTCGCCATCCACGAGGCGCCGGGTGAGCCGTGGACGTTGACGTCGATGGCGGAGGAGGCACGGCTGTCGAGAAGCACGTTCGCGGCTCGGTTCGCCGCGCTGGTCGGGATGCCTCCCGCCGAGTACCTCACCAGCTGGCGCGTGACGCTCGCGCAGGGCATGCTCCGTGCCGGGGAGCCGGTCGGCCGCACCGCCTCGCGCCTCGGGTACGCCAGTGCGCCGGCGTTCTCGCGCGCCTTCTCGCAGCGCGTCGGGTCATCGCCGCGGGCCTGGTCGGCCTCCGCGCTGTCGGCTGACGCGGTGGCCGTGCGGCCGTGCGGGCTGGCATGATGCCACGATGAGAAGCCACCACGTCAGTCGGGTCATCGCCGCGTCGCCGGAAGCCGTCTACGACTACGCCTCGGACGTCGACAACCTCCCGCGCTGGGCCGCCGGGCTCGCGCAGGCCGCGGTGGTGCGCGAGGGCGACTCACTGTTCGTCGAATCGCCGATGGGCCGCGTGGAGGTCCGGTTCGTCGAGCGCAATCGGTTCGGTGTGCTCGATCACGACGTCACGCTGCCCACGGGCACGGTGGTCACGAACCCCGTCCGGGTCCTGTCGCACCCGGACGGTGCGGAGGTCGTCTTCACGGTCCGCCAGATCGAGCTCGACGATGACGAGTTCGCCCGCGACATCGAGCTCGTCGCGAAAGACCTCGAGCGACTCGACCAGCAGATCACCGGGACCGATCGTCCTCGTCCATGACCGGCCGTCGGCTCTCCCTTCGGACCGTCGTCCTGGCCGGAGCGCTGCTGCTCGGCGTCGTCGGCTGCAGCCCGCCCGCTCCGTCGCCCTCCGGCGGCCCGAGCGCGACACCGACGTCGTCGGCACCGGCGGTGGTCCCCGCACCCGACCGCTCGGCGGAGTTCCAGGCGCTGGAAGCCGAGTTCGGCGCGCGCGTGGGGGTCAGCGCGATCGACACCGGGTCCGGAGCCCGGTTGTCCTACCGAGCCGATGAGCGCTTCGGATACGCCTCGACGATCAAGGCGCTCGCCGCAGCCGTCTTCCTCCACGAGGTGCCCGCCGCGGCGCGGGAAGAGCTCGTCACCTGGTCGGCGGAGGACGTCGAGGCGGCCGGCTACTCACCGGTGACGAGCGAGCACATCGACACCGGCCTCACCCTGTCGCAACTCGCCGAAGCCGCGGTCCGCCGGAGCGACAACACGGCACTGAACCTCGTCCTCGCCCGGATCGGCGGGCCGAGCGGACTGGACGCGGCGCTCGCCGCCCTCGGCGACGAGGTGATCGAGGTCGTCAACGCGGAGCCGACGCTCAACGTGATCGAGCCGGGCAGTACCGAGGACACCAGCACGCCCGCCGCGTTCGCCGACGACCTCTCCCGGCTCATCGACGGTTCCGTGCTGGAGCCCGCCGACTTGGAGACGCTCCTCACCTGGATGAGCGGGAACGCGACCGGCGACACCCTGATCCGGGCCGGTGCACCCGCCGACTGGCCGGTGGCCGACAAGTCGGGTGGTGCCGGCGGCATCCGGAACGACGTCGCGATCGTCCGTCCGCCCGGTCGGGAGCCGATCATCCTGTCGATCTTCACCAACAAACTGGACCCCGACGCCGACTACGACGACGCGCTCGTCGCGGCGGTCGCGAAGGCAGCGCTCTCCGCGTTCGCCTCCTGACCGCTCGTTCCGAGCGATCACGGGTCCGCCGCTACGGGATGAGCCGTTGCTCGCGCAGCTCCTGGAAGATGCCGAGGAACATCGCCTCGGTGTCGACGTACTCGTGGAACCCGGCTAGACGGGACTTCGAGGTGTCCGCGATGACGTCGTAGTCCCACGAGAACACGAAGTCCCCGAACGTCCATGACGAGACGTCCCGATAGGGCGTGGCGACGAGCCCATGCCGGTCGACCATCGCGTTCCACAGCGCCTCCTTGTCGGCCATGACCTCGGCGAGCTGCATCTCCAAGGGTGGTGCGACCTCGAGGTCGAAGAACGCGGCGATCTTCGGCCACATCGACGACCACCGGAACAGGTCGCCGTTCGTGATGTTGAACGCCTGATCGCGGGCGTCCTCGGTGGTCGCCGCCCACACCGTCGCCTTCGCGAGGAGGTCCGCGTCGGTCATCTCGATGAGGCTCGTGTAGGCGCCGGGTCGGCCGGGGAAGCGCAACGGGATGCCGAGCTCCTTGCTCATCGACGCGTAGACGGCGATGACCATGGCCAGGTTCATCGGGTTGCCCAGGCCGATCCCGGCGACGACCGAGGGGCGCAGTGCGGACCAGGACCAGCTCGCCCCGTCGCGTCGGCGTTCGAGGAACTGCTGCTGGTCGACGTTGAACTCGGGCGGCATGTGCGGCGGGTCGGACTCCTTCGCCGGTGTCGCGAAGGGGCCGAGGTGCGCGCCGTAGACCTTGTAGCCCTGCATCAGGCTGATGTGCTCGAGGTGCGTCGCGACGGGTTCGACGGCGTCGACGACGTTCGTGAGCATGGCGAGGTTCGGGGCGACGAGTTCGGCCCAGCTCGGGCGGTCCTGATAGGCGGCGTAGAAGATGTGGGTCACCTCGGTCAGCCCGCGCAGTGCCCGCATGGTCGCGTCGCGGTCGAGCAGGTCGACGGCGATGTGGCGGACGACACCTCGGTCCGTCCCACCGCGGCGCGACAGACCGATGACGTCCCATCCGAGCGTCTCGAGGTGGGTGATGAGGTTCCCGCCGATGACGCCGCGGGCGCCGACGACGAGTGCTGTGTGTTGCGTCATGACTTCTCCATCGTTAGATCGTGATTTACCGATGCACAGTCTCACACAACATCGGGAGATCGCGATATAGCGATAGAGTGGGGCTATGGCGAACGCTGACGAGTCGGACCTGGTGGCGGTGTTCAAGGCACTCGGGCATCCGACGCGCCTCGCGATCCTCGGCTGG
This sequence comes from Plantibacter sp. Leaf314, assembly GCF_001423185.1. Taxonomy (NCBI): domain Bacteria; kingdom Bacillati; phylum Actinomycetota; class Actinomycetes; order Micrococcales; family Microbacteriaceae; genus Plantibacter; species Plantibacter sp. Leaf314. Next base: position 2,508,519 of record NZ_LMOB01000001.1, read on the forward strand.
CTGAAGGACCCCGAGTCGTTCCCGCCCCAGGATCGGCCCGCGAGCGAGGTGGGTGTCTGTCTGAAGCACATCCAGGCGCGGGCGGAGGTCTCCCAGTCGACCGCTTCACAGTTCATGGCGACGCTCCAGCGCGCCGGCCTGGTCACCTGTACCCGGATCGGCCAGTGGTCGCACTACCAGCGCGACGAAGCCGCGATCGAAGCCCTCGGCCGGCGGCTGTCGCTCGACCTCTGACGGCAGCGGTTGTTTCCTTTCGGGAAACACTGTGATAGTTTCTTCAGACGCAACGACTGGAGGTCGATCATGGATCATGAAGACGCACAGGACCGCTTGAACCAGGCGCGAGACGCCTCACGCCGCTCCGCCCGACAGGGAGCACTCACCACCGCCATCCTCACCGCGGTGCTCATCATCGCGCTCGGGGTCGTCGTCGACCTCGACATGGTCTGGCTGCTCGGACTCGTCGCCATCGGCTTCGTCGCCCTGTCCCTCGCGCGGCCGGTGCGACTCCGCCTCGACTGGTCGGACCGGACCGGCGTCCTGCTGCTCACCGCGAGCGGTGTGGCGGTCGCCGTGGTCTACGTCGTGACCCAGTGGATCGCCCGATCCGCAGGCGCCCCCGTACCCAACACGGTGTCGGCGGTCGTCGCAGCCGTGGTCGTGTTCGCCGCCTGCCTGCCCGCGCTGGTGCGGCTCGCGAACGGCTCCGCGACGCTGGGCGGGCGGTCGGGGTCGCGCGATGTCTGACGACCACCGAGCCGAAGACGCCGAGATCAGCCGTCCGGCGCTGAACCCGCTCTTCCACGAGCCCGCCCGCCTCGCCCTGCTGTCAGCGCTCGCGCCCGCCGAATACACCGACTTCGCCTCGCTCCTCCGCATCACCGGCGTCAGCAAGTCGGCGCTCTCGAAGCACCTCTCGGCGCTCGCCGAGGCCGGCGTGGTCGAGGTCGGGAAGAGCGACACCGACCGCCGCGGTCGACGCATCGCCCTCACCGCGGACGGACGGGTCGCTTTCGAGTCCTATCTCGACGCCCTCGCCGCGATCGTCGAGCGCGCCCGGCGCTGACGCTGACGCACCGCCGATCCGGCCCTCCTGCGGACTTCCGACGCCCGTCGAAACGAGGCGTCTCCCGTCCGACCTAGGGTGGAGGCAGACCATCGGAAGGGGGCGCGATGCGAGCGACACCTGCTGGCGACAGTCTGTCGATCGGGATCGTGGGCGGCTCCCTCGGCGGTCTGTTCGCGGCCTCCCTCCTGATGCGCCGCGGCCATCACGTGACGGTCTTCGAGCGGTCCAGGACCGGGCTCGAACGCCGCGGCGCCGGGCTCGTCGCCCAGCAGGAGATCGTCGACCTGCTCCAAACCGTGGGCCGTGGCGCCGAGGCCCGGGTCGGCGTGGTCGCCACCGAGCGCATCACCCTCGCTCGAGACGGCCGGGTCCTGACGAGCGATCCGACCCCGCAGACCCAGGTCTCCTGGGACCACACCTATGCGGTCTTCCGGAGCCTCGTTTCGCCCCAGGCGTATCGGCTCGGGCAGGCCGTCGTCGCCGTCCACGACCGCGGCGAGGTGGCCACCGTCGAGACGGCGACCGGGGAGCGACACGAGTTCGACCTCGTCGTCGGCGCCGACGGACTGGGTTCCGTCACGAGGCACGCCGTCGCCCCCGACGACGATCGCAACCAGTACGTCGGCTACATCACCTGGCGCGGCCTCATCCCCGAGACCGCCCTCCCTGCCGACGCCGCACGTACCCTCCTCGGACGCTTCGTGTTCTTCTCCGGCCCGCACGTGCACATGCTCGGGTACCTCGTGCCCGGCGCGGGCGGGGAGACCGAGCCGGGAGCGCGGCGCTGCAGCTGGGTCTGGTACCGCAGCATGTCCCCACGTGAGCTCGCCGAGCTCATGCGGCAGTCGGGTCGTCCGGCCGGGAGCTTCTCGACCGCGCCCGGCGACCTCCCGAGCGAGCTCCGCGAACGACTCGTCGCCGAAGCCGGGCAGCTCCTCCCTCCGCCGTTCGCCGCCGCGGTGGCCGCCGAGCCCGAGCCGTTCATGCAGGCGATCTACGACTACGTGGCGCCGCGCATGACGAGTGGTCGCATCGCGCTCCTCGGCGACGCCGCAGCCGTCGTCCGCCCGCACACCGCGATGGGAGCGGCCAAAGCGGCAGGCGATGCGCTCGCGCTCGCCGCGAGCCTGGGCCTGGGGCTCGGTGTCGAGGCGGCGCTCGCGCACTACGAGGCCGAACGGCTGCCGGTCGCTCGCGCGATCAGCGACTACGGCCGTCGCATCGCCCGTTCCCTGCAGCTCTGACCACACACCCTTCAGGAGGAGACCACCATGGACGATGTCGAGCGATTCATCAAGCCGGACGTCCCGCCGTCCGGACCCGGTTGCGTCGAGTGCGAGGCGACCGCCAGCTGGTGGCTGCACCTGCGCCGCTGCACGTTCTGCGGCCACATCGGGTGCTGCGACGACTCCTTGAACAAGCACGCCACGAAGCACGCGACCGCGACCGGCCACCGGGTGATCCGCAGCTACGAACCGGGCGAGGACTGGTTCTACGACTACGGCACGGAGGAGTCGTTCGCCGGTCCCACGCTCGCGCCGCCACTCAGCCACCCGCGGTCGCAGACGGTCCCCGGTCCGCATGAGCGGGTGCCGGCCGACTGGGAACGCCTGCTCGGTTCATGACCGCCGTCGGGGAGGTGGCGACGGCGCCATTGCTGGTGTTCGAGCGGTCCTTCGGGCGTGAGGCGTTCGCAATCCGCGACTACCTCACGCGCAGTGGTGTCCCGTTCCAGACGATCCTCATCGAGACCGATGAGGACTGCCGCGACCAGCTCGGCGCTGCGCTGACGGAGACCAGCCTGCCCGTCGTCGTCTTCCCGGACGGCACCCGGCTCGCCGACCCGACCCCGGCGCAGATCGCTGAGCACTTCGGCTGGATCAAGCGACCGAAGCGCAGCGAGTACGACGTCCTGGTCTACGGCGCCGGCCCGGCCGGGCTCTCCGCAGCCGTCTATGCGGCGTCGGAGGGCCTCGACGTCGCCGTCGTCGAACGCGACGCCGTCGGTGGCCAGGCCGGTTCGAGCAGCCTCATCGAGAACTACCTCGGGTTCGCGCACGGCATCTCCGGGGCCGCGCTCGCCGAACAGGCGCGCCGACAGGCGATCGCGTTCGGCGCCGAACTCCTCGTCATGCGGCACAGCCTGAGCCGCAGTTTCGGCGACCACCACATGCAGGCCGAGTTGGCGGACGGCTCCCATCTCTCGGCGCGAGCGGTCATCTGCGCCACCGGCGTGCAGTGGCGTCGGTTGGGCCTGCCGCTCGAGGACGAGCTCGAGGGCTCCGGCGTGTTCTACGGCGCCGGCACGAGCGAGGCGTCGTCCTGCGTGGGCGAGCACGTGTACATCGTCGGGGGTGCGAACTCCGCCGGGCAGGCGGCGATGAACCTCGCGGCGCACGCCGAGCGGGTCACGGTCCTCGTCCGTGGTCCGTCGCTGTCGTCGACCATGTCGACCTACCTCCTCCGTCGCCTGCTCGCGGCTCCGAACGTCGAGATCCTCGTCGACACCAGGGTCACGGCGCTCCACGGTGACGACCGCCTCCGTGCGCTCACCGTCGAGTCCGCGGGCACGACCACTGAGATCCCGGCCACGCGTCTGTTCATCTGCATCGGCGGCCGGCCCAACACCGCCTGGGCGGAGGATTCGGCGGTCGCGCTCGACAGCCGTGGCTTCCTGCTGACCGGCGGGGACCTCCTGCCGGAGCACCTCACCCGGTGGCCGCTCGCCCGGCAGCCGATGCACCTGGAGACGAACCAACCCGGGGTGTTCGCCGCGGGGGACGTCCGAGCCAACTCGATCAAGCGCGTCGCCTCCGCGGTCGGCGAGGGCGCGATGGCGGTCTCGCTCACCCACCGCTACCTGGCCGAGACGTACGGGTAGGCGTGAGACCGGGACCCCGGAGAACGGCCGGCCTGGTCAGGCCTGTCGGGCCGCCCGCCGCGTCATCGCGACACCGGCGAGCACCGTCGTCACCAGCACGAGCGAGACGAAGATGAGCAGCACCTCGATCTCGGGCGCGAAGGTCAGGGCGAACCCGATCGCGAGCACCGGGAGCGCGAGCCCGCAGTAGGCGATGAGGAAGACGAGCGACAGCGTCTCACCGCGGCGGGCCGGGTCGGCGAGGGACGCGGCCGTGGCGATCGCCGACTTGAAGAGGACGCCGACCCCGAGTCCGGCGATGATCCCGCCGACGATGAAGACGCCCAGCTGCGGGAGCAGTGCACCGGCGGCGACGGCGGCGAGACCGACGCCGCAGCTGACGGTCGCGATGAGGAGCTGGCGCTGCAACGGCAGTCGGGCGAGGAGCACCTGTCCGACGGCTGCCGCCCCGAACACGGAGAACGTCGTCGCCCCGGCGAGGAGGTGGTCCGGTTCGTCGAAGGTGCCGATGAGGATGGTCGGGGCGAGCGAGGTGAACAGGCCGAGCAGCGCGAAGCCGGCGAAGGCCCCGAAGCCGGCTGCGACGAAGGCTCCCCGGGAGGACGCCGGCACCGCGAGTCGCTGCGGTCGATAGCGTCGCTTCGGCTCGCTCTGCGCGACGGTCTCCGGCGCCGCGGCGATCACGATCCCCGCGACGATGAGTGCGACGAGGAACACCGCGTGGGGGAGGACCAGCGGATCGGGGAGGAACTCCGCGAAGAGTCCGCCGATGAGTGGGCCGAGGGCGAGGCCTCCGAGATTGCTGGCCCCGGCGACCGAGGCGGCGACCACCGCGTTCTCATCCGGTTTGGCCACCGCTCGCAGCTCGCCGAGGTGTGCGGTCGCGGTCGCGGTGAGGACGCCGATGCTGACGCCGTTGACCACGCGGGCGACGATCAGCCCCTCCACGCTGTTCCACAGCAGGAACAGCACGGCCGAGAGGGCGGAGATGAGGATCGCGATGAGCAGCATGCGCCGTCGTCCGACCCAGTCGCTGATGTGCCCGACGAAGAACAGACTGAAGACGACCCCCACGGCGTAAGCGGCGAAGATGACCGTGATGGTCGAGACGGGGAAGCCGTCCTTCGCCTGATACAGCGCGTACAGCGGTGTCGGGACGGTCGAGTACGCCATCACGAGCAGGAAGGTGGTCGCGACGATCCAGAATCCGGCACCGTGCGAGACGCGGGATCGGGTCGGGACGGAGGAGGTCGTCATCGGGTCGCCCGGCTCTCGGTCGTCGCGGCGGTCAGGGGAGGATCGAGTCGACGTAGCCGCCGTCGACGCGGAGGGCGCCGCCCGTCGTGCCCGACGCGAGTGGCGACGACAGGTAGACGACGAGGTTGGCGATCTCGATGGGCTCGAGGAGTCGTCCGATGAGCGACTGTGGGCGGTGCAACCGCATGAACTCGCGCTGGGCGGCGTCCCAGTCGAGTTCGTCGCCGACGAGCTGCCGCACGAAGGTCTCGACACCGGGCGTGTGCGTGGGGCCCGCGATCACGGAGTTGACCGTCACCCCGGTGCCGGCCGCCGCCTTCGCGAAGCCGCGGCTCACGGCGAGGAGGGCGGTCTTCGACACGCCGTAGTGGATCATCTCCTCGGGGATGACCACGGCCGAGTCGCTGGCGATGTTGATCACGCGACCCCAACTGCGGGCGGACATGCCGGGGAGCAGGAGCCGGGTGAGCCGTGCGGCCGTCAGCACGTTGACCTCGAGCATCGACCGCCACTGCTCGTCGGTGATGTCGAGCGGCGGAACGGCTTCGAAGATCCCCAGGTTGTTGACGAGGATGTCGACGTGGCCGGCCTCGGCGACGAGTTGCTCCGCACCTTCGGCGGTGCTCGCGTCGGCGGTGATCCCGCGGACCGACTCGACCGACTCTTCGTCGAGTGACAGGATGGCCGCTTCGAGCCGGTCGGCGTCGCGCCCGTTGATGATGACGTCCGCTCCGGCCTCCACGAGTCGTGCCGCGATCGCGTAGCCGATGCCGCTCGTCGAACCGGTCACGAGCGCGGTGCGGCCCGTCAGGTCGAGGGGGATGGATCCTGCGCGTTCGAGTCGCATGGGAGAGCTCCTTGGGCGTCGTGACGGTGGTCGGAAGCCCGGGTCGCGGACCTGCCGGTCCGAGCGTACGCCGCGACCGGACGGCCGTTGTCGGACGTTCGTCGCCGAGGTCTTCGACAGACGTCGAAACCGGTGGTGGTCGTGCCGGGGATCGTCGGGCAGGATGAAGGCATGAGCCCGCCCCAGCCGGTGACCCGACCACGGGACGGACTCGGTACGCCTCCACGACGGCGCCGGGTCGGGGTCTTCCTGTTCGACCAGGTGAAGACGCTCGACTTCGTCGGCCCGGCGGAGGTGTTCACGGAGGCGAACCAACGGGTCGACGGCTACGACGTCCGGTTCTTCTCCCACGACGGACGCGACGTCGTCACCTCCATGGGCTTGCGCGTCGGCGTGGACGCAGCCGCGGCGGACAGCGGCCCGCTCGACCTCGTGATCGTCCCCGGGAGCGAGTCGGCCCCGCAGGTGTACCGACCGGACGAAGTGCAGGCCGCGGTCCGGCTCCTCGCGTCGCGCGCAGACCGGGTGGCCTCGATCTGCAGCGGCGCGTTCGCCCTCGCGGTCACGGGGCTCCTCGACGGCAAATCGGCGACGACCCACTGGAAGTTCACCGGTGCTCTCGCAGCCGCCTACCCGTCGATCGACGTGCGACCGGACTCGATCTTCGTCCGCGACGGCGACACCTACTCGTCCGCCGGGGTCGCCGCCGGGATCGACCTCGCGCTCGCCATCGTGGAGGAGGACCACGGCGCGGACGTCGCACGGTCCATCGCCCAGCTGCTGCTCGTCTACATGCGGCGCTCCGGCGGACAGTCGCAGTTCTCCGCCTCGGTCCGGGCGAAGCCGGCGCGCACCTCGATCGCGAAGGCCGTCGCCGACTACATCCACGGCGACCCCACCCGGGCGGGCTCGCTCGCCGACATCGCCGCCCACGCGAACGTCGGCGTCCGCCACCTCAACCGGGTCATCCGCGACGAACTCGGCATGACGCCGATCCAATACGTGGGATCGCTCCGGCTCGACGTCGCGCTCGGCATGCTGGAGGCCGGCGACACCGTGGGCGAGGTGGCCGCCGCCGCCGGGTATGCCAGCCCGATCGCGTTCCGTCGCGCGTTCGCCGCCCGCTACAACACGACACCCTCGGAGTATCAGCGGCGGTTCCGGACGACCGGGGCCGGAGCGGTCGAAACGTCCCTCCCGTCCCGGGCCGGCGCAGCAGCCGACGCCGGTTCGCCGCTCCAGCGCTCGCCGCGCTAGCGGATCGCGATGGCCGCTTCGGGCGTCACGACCCGGAAGCTGAACGACTCCTCGAGGTAGAGACTGACCGAGTCCGCGGTGTGCGCCGCATACCCGAGGGCGATGTCCTGGCCGGACTCGAAGAGGAAGTCGCCACCGCGGCGGCTGATGACGACGGCGCCTTCGATGCCCGGTGTCCACACGATGCCGCCGCCGAGGATCGATTCCAGGTGGGACGAGAGCCGTGCGCCACCCGCGTCGTTCCCACCCGCGACCGACACCCAGCCGGGCGTGTCCACGGCCAGCGCGTACGGGCCGCCAATTCCGGCGCGGGCGAGCGTCTCCACGGCTGCCGCGACCACCTGGGCGAAGCGGGTGGGATCGTCCTCACGTGGCAACGGCTGGTGCGGCGAGGCCGCCGAGATCCCCGTGTACCCCGCCGCAGGCCACTCGGCGAGGATCGCCGTGTTCTCGACGGTCGAGAGGCTCGTGACCGCGTCGTCGAGCGGCGAGAGGTCCACGTCGAGCGCGCCCCTGGCGGCACTGTCGAGTTCGCCGCGGGAGAGGACGAAGTCGGCGCGCACCTCGGTCAGCGGGAGGACGGTGCGTCGGCGGGCGATCACCCCGTCGAGCGGGGCGTCGACGACCGCGCCGACGCGCCCCACGTCGGTGCTCGAGTGCTCCCAGCCGAGCGGCCCGGCGAAGTCGACGACGCGCCGACCACCGAGGACCGGGGTCAGTCTCGTGCGCGCTTCATCGTCGAGCATCTGCCAGGTCTCGGCGGTGATCGGGGCGAGGTGGCGGAAGAGGTGGTTCATGACGTCGTCCTGTCGTCGGCCGGGCGGAGCGACCCGAGGCCGAGTGAGCCGTCGGCCGGCGGTGTCGCGGGGGTGTCGGTGGTGGTGGTCGGCGCGTCGGGCACGGCCGGGTCCGGGTCGTCGTCCATCGCCTCGAGGAACGCGGCGCTGGGTGCGAAGAACACCGAACCGGTCTGCGCGGTCGAGAAGTCGAGGAGCCGGTCGTGCAGGCCGGGAGGATCGCCGACGAACATCCGCTGCAGCATCCGTTCGATGACCCACAGCCGCCGGGCGTACCCGATGAAGTACGTGCCGAACTCGCCGTGGGCCGGGCTGCCGAACGGCATGTTGTCCCGGAGGATGTCGTGTTCGGCGCCGTCCACCACGATCGTCGACAGGGTCTTGTGCGACTTCTGGCCGGTCTCGGCGTCGTCGAGCTCGATGTTCTCGGCCTTCGTGCGACCGATGATCGCCTCCTGCTGCTCGGTCGTGAGCGCACGCCAGCGATCCAAGGGGTGCGTGTACTTCTGCACGACGACATAGCTGCCGCCTGCGAACGCGGGATCCTCGTCGCCGACGAGCGTCGCGTCCGGGAGGGCCTGGCCGACGGGGTTCGCGGTGCCGTCGACGAACCCGAGCAGGTCCCGCACGTCGAAGGAGCGGAAGCCGACGGTCTCGTCCACGACCTCGACGGCGTCGCCGAGCAGGTCGAGGAGCTGCCGCTCGAACTCGAAGCACAGGTCGCGTCGCGCGGCTCGGATGTGGAGCAGCACGTCGCCGGGTGTCGACGGCGCGGTGTGCCGGTCGCCGACGACCGTCGGGAACACGTGGAGTTCGCTCGGCAGCGGACCCCGGGTGAGTCCGCCCCAGACCCGCGCCCCGATCCCGACCGTGCACGACAGGGCGGCGTCGAGGTCGCGGAAGGCGACGTTCTTGAGTACGTCCGCGACGCTCGCCAGCGTGCTGCGGACGGTGTCCATGGCGCCCGCCGCATCGCTCACGGTCAGCACGAGGAACACGGCCGTCCCGCTGAGCGGTGCGTCGACGGCCTGCGGCTCGATCGGCACCCGATGCGAGGAACTCGTCATCGCGGGAGCTCCTCGGCGCCCGCGGTGCGGGGGTGCAGCTGCCGGACCGGGGCGATCGCCCGCCGTCCGTCCCGCGCTCGCCGAGCCCCGGACGGAGCCGACGCGCGTCCCGACGCCGGCGTCCGGTCGTTCCACAGGCGCAGCAGCTTCAGCGTCAGGTGCAGCGTGCTCCGCTTCCAGCCGTCCGCAAGGGCTTCCCGCACGACCTCCGGCATCGTGTCCAGGCGGTAGTAGAGCGTCGTGCGGTGGATGTGCAGGCGCTCGCAGGCGGCGACGACGTTGCAGCCGGCGTCGAGGTAGGTCTCGATGGTCTCCAGCCGGACGGGGTCGGCGTGCCGCAACTCGTCGGCGGCGGGAGACACCGCGGTGATGAGGGAGGGGTCCGCCTCGATCGCATGGAGCAACCGCCAACCGCCGAGCTCCTCGGCCCGGGTCGAACCGACCGCCTGGCCGACCTGCCCCACGATGTCGGCCGCCGTGCGCGCCTCGTCGACCGCGTGCAGCAGGTCGTCCTCGTCGGCGTGGAGGGAGGCGGACCCGATCGCGGACACCCGGACCCCTGTCGGGACGACGGAGCCGATCCAGTCGGCGACGGTCCCGGGCGCCCGGCGTTCCGAGGTCACCAGGACGAACTCGCCGAGCTGCTCGAGCACGATCGTGTGGTCCCGGCCACCGTGGCGGAGGGCGCGGGCGAACTCGTCGCGCTGTTGGACGCTCGTCGTGGAGAGCAGGACGGAGCGCACGACGACGTCACCGTAGGCGTCGAGCCAGCGTCGGGTCCGAGCGGTGTGCAGGGCCCGCCGCCGACGGTCGCGGTGGTCGCAGAGCAGGTCGCCGAGGACGAAGGCCCGGTCGTCGGGGACGGACCAGGCGCTGTCCATGGTGTCGCTCGTGCTGCGTTCGCCGTTCATCGGTGCCCCTCCGCGCGGATGGATACGAGTGCTGTCCCGCTCAAGCTAGGGCGGTGGGTCCCGGCGAGCGTGGCCCGCCGAGAACCACCCTGCGGCTCATGGCCGGAGTGGCGTGATGCCCTGGGCCTCCCTCGGGAAGGTCGCCAGGGTCGCCTCGTCGATGTTCAGGTGCGCGGCGACGAGCGACGGCGGGACGTGCGCCAACCAGTTCGCGAGCGACACCTCCTCGTACCGGTCGGTGCGGAACACCTCGAGGAACTGGAGGACGTCGTCGCCGGTGTTCTCGACGTAGTGCCCGAGGTTCCTCTTCACGACGCCGATGTCGCCGGGCCGGAAGTCGGTCGTGTTCGCGTGCGGGCCGGTGTTGAAGACGGTCATGCGGGCGGACCCGCGCAGGTAGTACTGCCACTCGTCGGCGTTCGGGTGCCAGTGCAGCTCACGCATCGAGCCTGGCTCGACGGTGACCAGCGCGGCGGCGACGGACTGCGACAGCGGGAAGTTGGTGCTGTCGGCGATCTGGATGCTGCCACCGCTGTTGCGGTGGAGCGGCTTCGACCGCGAGAGACGGAAGATGATCGGTTCGGAGGCGCCCCACTCGACGCCGGCGTCCTCCTGGTCCTTCGCGAGCGGGCCAGGCTCGTCACCGGGGAAGATCCACAGGTTGTGCAGCGGGATGTCCGAGAAGGTCTCCTGGGCGACCCCGAAGTTCTTGGCCAGGACGTCCGGGGGCGTATGCGCGAACCAGTCCGTGAGGAGCAGGGTGTTCGACTCCGACTGCTCGCCGTCGTCGAAGGCGAGCACGAACTCGGCGCCGTCGGGCCCGAGGCCCTGGAGGGAGTGCGGCGTGCCCGCGGGGAAGAACCACAGGTCGCCCTCCTCGACGTCCTCCACGCTCGGCAGCCCGGACCGGCTCAGGGTCGTCACCCGGCATTTCCCCCGGGTCATGACGGCCCACTCCGCCGTCTGGTGCCAGTGGAGCTCGCGGATGCCACCGGCCTCGAGGTACATGTTGACGCCGGCGATCTCGTCGGAGATCGCGAAGTCCTGCTTGGTCACCTCGCGCGCCCAGCCGCCGTCCTGGACCCGACGGGGCGAGATGTTGAAGGACGACCAGAAGAACGCCTGCGTGCTGATGTCGGTGCCGGGAGCGTCGATCTGGTTCGGGAACTGACTCGCGATGGCCGGGTTCTGCGGTCCGGTCATCCGCGTGCTCTGCGGATGGAGGAGGGTGTTCTCCTCGCCCTCCGCCGGAAGGTCCGGGTTGCCCAACCGTGGGGCGTCGTGGTGGGGGACGGTGGCGTCCGTCGAATCCATGGTGATCCTCCTCAGGTTGCCGCGGCGCTGGGCCGATGCCCTCCAGCAGACCAGCAGCCGGCGGTGGTGGCTTCCTGCGGACGTCGGAACCTCGTCCGACACGGGTTCCGGACGGATCAGTCCGCGTCCGGTTGGGCCTCGTCCGACACCCGTGCGGCGAGGCGCGCGAGCAGCACTTCGGACTCCGCGTCGCAGGCCCGCCAGATCACCAGGCTCAGCCCGAAGTGCTCGGGGACCTGCAACTGCAGGTACCGCAGTTCGAGCGGACCCACCTCGGCGAGGGTGAAGGTGAAGGTCTCCGCAGCACCCGGTTCGGCCCCGGGATCGAGGTCGACCCAAGCCCGCGCGAAACCCCGGTTGCCGGCGCGGAGTTCATCGACGAGGCGCTCGAACACGTCGTCCCACTCATGCGTGCCGAGCGAGCTGCGCAGCGCGCCGACGACGTGGTCGGTGACGAGCTCGGGTTCGGGGCTCGCCCGGAGGACCTCCGGTCTGAGGAAGGTCGATCGCAGCAGGTTGGCCCCCGGACGGAACGCGACCGACAACGACCGCGCGAGCCGGTTCGCATGGAGCACGGTGAAGTGCCGGTCGTGGAGGAACGCCGGAACCGCGGACCAGGCGTCGACGAGGTCCACCAGGTCCCGCGGGAGCTGTTCGGACGGTTCGGGCCCAACCATGCGACCACGATAGTGACGGTCCGCGGAACCCGGGTGGGACGCGCAGGGCCACGATCGCGAGACGTCCGACGACGGGCCGACATGTCCAGAAACAGCCCAGAACGGACCGGGAACGGATCCATCGGTCGGCCCGGGATCGGCGATGATGGGCTTCGACTCCATACGCTCTCTCAGACGGACGTGGTGATGCCCTCAGCTCGGTTCTCGAATGCGCTCGGCGAGTTCCTGCGCGCTCGCCGAGAGGTCGTGCAGCCCGAACAGGTCGGGATCCGTGGCGGAGCCAGCCGTCGAGTGCCCGGGTTGCGCCGCGAGGAGGTCGCCCAGCTGGCCAGCATCAGTCCGGAGTACTACCTGCGGATCGAGCAGGGGCGCGTGCATCGGCCCTCCGAACAGGTGTTGCTGGGTCTCGCCAGGGCGTTGCTGCTCGACGACAACGGGCGGCGGTACCTGCTCCGCCTCGTCAGTCCGAGGCCGTTCATCCGAGCGGTCGACGAGCGCGCGTTCACGGTGGACGAACGGGTGGCCCGGTTGCTCACGCACTGGTCGGCGACGCCGGCGTACGTGAGCGACCGCAACCAGTACGTCCTCGCGGCGAACCCGCTCGCCCGGCTGTGGGTCCCCGCCGGCATGCTCGACCCGGGGGTCAACCTGCTCGTGTCCGCCTTCGAGCAGTACGCCGACTTCCGGGCGAGCACCCCGCCCGAAGCGCCGGAGGTCGACCGCATCCACCGGGAGTGGGAGGGGACCCTGCGCGATCTCACCGCACCGCTGCGCTACTACGGGCGACCGGACGATCCGCGCCTGCAGGAGATCGTCGGCATGCTGTCGGCGAGGCATCCGGTGTTCCGGACCATCTGGGCCGAGCACCTCGTCAAACCGCAGACGTCCAAGCGGACGCGCACGTTCATCGAGCCGCTCGGCTGGGTCGACTTCCGGTCGCAGACCTTCGAGGTCCCGCAGACCGACCAGTTCCTCACGGTGTTCTTCGGTGAGCGCGGTTCAGCGGCTGCGGCGGCGATCGCCTACCTCGCCGCCGGTGAGGCTGCTCAGGGGGCGGACACCGGATCGCTCGGCGACACCGGGTCGTCGCCGAGGACGTCGGCGGAGAGTCGTCGCAACGCTGCGCGCGATGCCGGTCCGGACGGGACGAACACCATCAGGAGGTCGCCCTCCGGGCCGGGTGCGCTCAGCAGGTTGTAGACCATCTCGATGTCGCCGACCGCTGTGGGGAAGTGGATGGGCCCGGAGGTCTCCACCGGTTCCTCCGGGGCGGCCCAGGTGCGGGCGAAGTCGCGCGACATCGCCGAGAGCTCACCGATGATCCGTGCCGAGGCACGATCGGTGTCGTGCTCGTCGACGGAGCGCTTGAGGAGCACCGCCGTCGTCGCGGACATGCGGTTCCAGCCGGCGTCCTCCGCCACGCGGTCGGGTGAGAGGAAGGCGAACCGGGCCAGGTTGACGCCGGCTTGGAACGCCGGTGACAGGCGTGACGCCGCAGGGTTGGCCTCGATGACGTCGAGCGTGCGATCGCAGAGCACCACGGGCACCTCACGCCAGGAGGCGATGAAGTCCTTGACCCGGTCCCGGCGTGCTCGGACGCCCTCGTTCGCGATCATGGCTCAACGGTAGGCCTTGGTGCCACCGTCGGCCAGCCCCCGGAGGACACGGATCGATCGAGCGTCGACGTGCGTGCGTCGGGTCGATCGGTGGCGATCGGTGGCGATCGGTGGCGGTCAGTCGCCTCGGACGGCGAGGTAGGCGAGCACGGCGGAACCCGGCGTCCCCGGTTCGGCGAAGATCGTCGTCAGCTGATGTCCCGGCCAGTCGGGGACGACGAGGTGCTGGTACTGCAGTTCGACGGTGCCGAAGTCGTCGATCGAGGCCCGGAGTGGGGCGCCGGCGAGCGGCCGGGCGTCGTGTCGGGCCCACAGGCGCGTGAACAGGGGACTGCGGCGGGTCAGCTCGTCGACGATCTCCTGCAGGCGTGGGCTGCTCGGATCGCTGCTGTAGCGGAGCGCTGCGACGACGTTCGGGGCGTACGCCTCCCACTCCGGGGCGACGGCCCGGATCCGGTCGTCGAAGTACCCGAGCACGTCGTTCTGGCCGACGTCGAGGAGGCCGCCGCCCACGCGCCGGGCAAGGGTGTTGGACGCGACGATGTCCCGGTTGCCGTCGGTGATGTAGGCACCCGTGTCGGACCAGTGGTCGAGGAGCGTCGTGTCGGGCACCGGCCGCTCGGCGGATGACGGCTGGTGGGATTCGGACGGCAGGTGCTCGGCCGGGAAGAGGTCGACGTCGTAGGCGAGCCGGAAGAGGTAGTCCATGGCGTGCTCGTCCAACTGGAGGGCGCGTCCGATGCCCGCGAGCACCGCTTCCGACGGGCGCTGGTCCCGTCCCTGCTCGAGGCGCAGGTAGTAGTCGGCACTGACGTCGGCGAGTGCCGCCACCTCGATGCGCCGGAGGCCGCTCACCCGTCGGCCGTCCTCCTGGGGGAGGCCCGCGTCCTCCGGCCGGACGAGTCCGCGTCGGGTGGTGAGGTATCGGCCGAGGGCCGCCGCCCGGGTGATCACGTCGTCCGCTCCTGCACGGGGTCCAGGCGGCGGGTCAGAGTCCGCGGGATACGGCGGCCGCCGCGGCGAGCCAGGCGCGCTGGGTGTTCGAGCGGAGGGCGTCGTGGCGGATGACCCCGTTCTTCAAGGCGGGGTCGAACGGCACGACGACGACATCGCGGACGTATGGGCGGAAGTCCTCGGCGTAGGCGTTGGCGATGGAGGTGTCCTTCGCCTCGGCCTCGGAGACGATGACGACGGCGTTGCGCGCGAGTTCCGCACCTCGTTCGCTCACCCGGCTGACGGCGGTGAGGGTGAGTCGCGCGCCCTCCTTCTTGTCCTCGACGGTCGTGGTGGGGATGACGAGTTGGTCGGTGAGGTCCACCATGCGCCGCCAGTTGGGGGCGCCGGCGGAGTTGCCCGAGTCCATCACGATCAACCGGTAGTACTTGGCGAGGACGCGGTGGACGAGGTCGACCTCGTCGGCGGTCACGACGTGTTCGCCGTCGGCCGCGGAACGGAGGACCTCGTACTTGTCGCCGGGCTGGTGGTGCACGAAGCGGGACAGGTCGGCGCGCTCCGCCCCGGGGGAGAGGAGGTCGCCGGCCGCGGCGAGGAGGTCGAGCACGGTCGAGTCGTGTCCGCCGTGCTCGGTCCGCCAGCCGAGCGTGCCCATGGTCTCGTTGTTGTCCCACGCGGCGACACCGCCACCGCCGTAGCGGGCGAACACCGACGACAGGTTGACGACGGTCGGCGTCTTGTTCGCGCCGCCCTTCTGGTTGGCGACGGAGATGGTGCGGCGTCTCGGGAAGTGGCGCGACACGGCGTTGACGTCGTCACGTTCGGCCCGCTCGTTCGCGGACGGCGGCATGGAGAACCCGAGCTTGTTGAGGAGGCCCGCGAGGCCGTGCTGCGCCGGACCGATGGTCGGCGGGGCGAGGAAGGACGGGGCGTCTCGCAGGTCCCGGCGGGCGGTCGGCGCGGCGGGCTGCCCGGCTGCGGGCTGCTGTGGGGCGACGGGAGGCTGGAGCTGTGGCGACTGCTGCGCGGGGACCGGCTGGCGTTGCGTCGGCGAGGTCGGCGTGGCCTGCTGGGTGGGGACGGAGCGCTGAGCCGACATCGGCCGCGGCGGGCTCGGCTGTGGCGCGCTGGGCTGTGGCGCGCCCGGCTGGCTCCGGATCGGCTGGAACGGCGGACCGTCGAGTGTCGGTTGCTGCACGGCCGGCCGCTGGGGTGGGACGGGCTGCGCCGGCGCCGTCTGCTCGGGGACGCGCGCGGGTGCGGGTGGCGGTGTCGTGGCGGGTCCGGCCTGCGCGGGCACCCCGGGTGGAGCCTGGATCAGCGTCACCCGACGACTCGCCATGGGCGGTGCGGGTGCAGCAGGCGCCCCGCCACGGGCAGGTGCGGCGGACTGGGGCTCCTCCTGCAGTTCGCCGTCGACCCCGACCAGCAGCACGGTGACGCTCGTGGGATCGGTCACCGTCACCCGGATCGGCCGACCGGAGGTCCTGGCCTCGGCCTGCATCAGTTCGACGAGCTGACGGCGGGCCGTTCCGGCGTCGGTGGCGGAGAGGTGTCGCTCGGCGGTGCCCACGCGGAACACGCCGGAGTTGTCCGCCAGCAGCGAGGCCGTCATCGGCGGGAAGTCCTGTATGGAGGTCTTGTCGATCATGCTCAGCTCCTTCGCGGCGGGTGTGAACCCGTCACCACTATGCCTTAGTACAACGCATGTCGGATATTTGAGCGGAACCGCGACCCCGTCACCGAGCGCTGTCGGTGCGGTCCCCGAGGCCGACGTACATCGATCGGTGGAGCTCGGCGACGTGCTCGGAGGCGAGGCGGCTCGCGGCGGCCACGTCGCCGCGGCGGAGGGCGTCGACGAGCAGGGCGTGCTCCTCGTTCGACGCCCGGAGGTACTCGATCCGATAGGGGATGAAGTAGGAGTACAGCTCGCGGGACACCCGGTCGTGGAGCTCCGCCGCTCCCGGCACGCCTGCAGACGCGGCCAGCTCGGCATGGAAGGCCGCGTCCGCCTCGCGGAACCGACTCCAGTCGGGCTCGGTCCGCATGGCCGCCACGAGTTCGTCGAGCCGACGTATCGACGCCACCGCCGGCTCGGCGGCAGCAAGCGCCGCCAGCCCGGCCTCGAGCGTCGCCCGCTGGTCGATGAGCGCATGCACGTGGACGGCGTCCTCGCGGTACGCGGCGATCTCGGGCACGGTGCCCACCGTCGGCGCATCCGCGATGAACGTGCCACCCGTGTTGCCCTGCCGCCGGACGACGACGCCCTCCTCGCTCAACGCCCGGTACGCGCGCCGCACCGACATCTCGCTGACACCGAACGCCCGAGCCGCCTCCTCGGGAGCCGGGAGCCGCTGACCGGGCACCAGCATCCCGAGTTCGAGCGCCAGCGAGATGCGCGCGCGGACGGTGTCCACGGCGGTCGTGCGCCGGATCGCTCCGAGCGAGGGTGAACCCAGATCCATGTCGCCCTCGTCTCGTGTGGTACCCGCTGGTGGCGGTGCGTCAGCTCACGGTCGGCTGCTCGGCGCTCGCCGTCGTCGTCGCGCCGTCCGGCTCGGTGTCCAAGGGGAACCGCTTCCCCATCACGATACCGACCAGCATCGCGACCACGGGGATGAGGGCGAGGACGACGCTCACGGCGACGCTTCCGCCCGTGACGAGGGTGAAGTTCGAGAGGACGAGCCACAGCGCGAAGGCGAGACCCACCACCGCGAGGATCGGGAACACCCGTGCACCCCAGGCGCGGCCGGCGACGAGCTCAGGTCGGCGCGCGAAGAAGACGAGGACGGCGATCGAGGTCGTCAGCATCAGCAGCACCATCCCGACGGTCGCCACCCCGGCCATGGAGCCGAAGACCCCGACGAGCGGGTCGAGGCCGGCGAGCGCGAGCGCGGCGAGGACGATGGCCGCCGTCACCGTCTGCACGATCGAGGAGGTCGAGGGTGAGTGGTGTGCCGGGTGGCGTCGACCGAGGCGGGCGGGCAGCACCGACTTCTGCGCGAGCGTGAACTGGTAGCGCGCGATGACGTTGTGGAAGGAGAGGACGCACGCGAACAGGCTGGTGATGAGCAGGACCTGGACGACGTCGCGCATGATCGGGCCGAGGTAGGTGGTCGTCGTGTCGAGCAGGAGGTTGCCTTCGCCGGCGAGTGTCTGCTGGGCGACGGCGACGGCGTTCCCCGCGCCGATGCCCGTCACGAGGGCCCAGCACGAGATCGCGTAGAAGACGCCGATGATGATCACGGCCAGGTAGGTGGCCCGTGGGATGGTGCGCTCCGGGGTGCGTGCCTCGTCCCGGAAGACGGCTGTGGCCTCGAAGCCGATGAAGCCGGTCAGTGCGAAGAGGACGGCCACACCGATCCCGCCGGTGAAGATGTTGGACGGGTCGAAGGTCTCGACCGCGATGCCGTCCGCGCCGCCGGTCGCGAAGATGACGACGTCGAGCACGACGACCACGAGGATCTCGAGGGTCAGGGCGATGCCGAGCACCTTCGCGCTCAGGTCGATGTGGCGGTAGCCGAGCACGGCGACGATCGCCATGGTCGCGAAGGAGTACAGCCACCAGGGCAGGCTCGGGCCGCCGAAGAAGGTGACGAGGTCGTCGAGTGCCCACCCCATGTAGCCGTAGACACCGACCTGGATCGCCGTATAGGCGACGAGTGCGGTGAACGCGGAGCCGAGGCCGAGTCGTGAGCCGAGTCCGGCCGTGACGTAGGAGAAGAACGCGCCGGCCTCGCGGACGAACGGCGTCATGGTCACGAAGCCGACGGAGAAGACGAGGAGGATGACGGCGGCGAGCGCGAAGCCGATCGGGGCCCCGGCGCCGTTGCCGGTGCCGATCGCGATGGGGACGTTGCCGCCGATGACGGTGAGGGGTGCGGCGGCGGCGATCACCATGAAGACGATGGAACCGGTGCCGAGTTGGCCGTCGAGGCGCTGGCGCGGCTCGGCGATGGGGTTGACGGTCATGAGGTCACTTTCCGGGGGAGTCGGGGGACTCGGGAGGGGGAGCGGACGGGGTCGTTCAGTACAGCTCGGCGCGGCGGTCGGCGAGGTAGGGGTTCTCCTGCCTGGCGCGCCTGGTGGCCTCCGGATCGATCGTGGCGATCATGAGGCCGGTGGAGTCCGCGTCGAGGGCGTCGAGGACGACGCCGTCCGGGCCGACGATGCTGCTGCGGCCGACGTAGGTGAGGTCGCCTTCGGACCCGACACGGTTGACGTAGACGAGGGGGGTCTGGTTCTCCCAGGCGCGCACCGGGATGAGGCGCTCGGCGATGTGCGCGTACGGCTCCATCTGTGCGGTCGGGACGATCACGACGTCGGCACCGTCGAGGGCCGCTGCGCGGACGGTCTCGGGGAACTCGACGTCGTAACAGATGAGCACGGCGATGCGGACGCCGTTCAGCTCGACGATTGGCGGCAGGGTGTCGCCGGCGACGAAGAGGTGCCGGTCGAGGTCGCCGAACAGGTGCGTCTTCCGATACCGGAGCAGCTCCGTACCGTCGGCGTCGATGAGGACGAGCGCGTTCGCGACGCCGCCGCTCGGGACGGGCTCGGGGAGGCCGGCGAGGATCGCGATGCCGACCTCCACGGCGATCGAGGCGACCCGGTCGACCAGCTCCGGCGTGGCGAGCGGGGCCAGCCGGTCGCCGAGGTTGTACCCGGTGACGAACATCTCGGGGGTGACGAGCAGATCCGCGCCACGATCGGATGCGCGTCGGGCGGCGTCGGCGATGAGGGCGAGGTTCGCCTCGACGTCTCCGAGGACGCCGTGGTGCTGCAGTCCGGCGACGGTCAGGGTCATGGCGGTGTACTCCTCGAGTGGGGCGGGCGGATGTGTCCAGTAAACAGCTCAAAATGATCTGTTTGATGTCCATCGTGTTGCAATCCGGTTTCGCCCACAAGTGGCGGGCGACATACTGAGGGCGTGCTCACCCTCCCTGTCGACGTCCCGATCGTGCTCGGTGCGTTCGGCGGCCTGTCCTCCATCGAGCTCACCGCGACCGTGAGCGACCTGGGTGGCCTCGGTTCCTTCGGGCTCTACGGCTACGACGCCGAGCGCATCGAGCGGACGGCCTCCGAACTCCGCCGGCGGACCGACGCGCCTTTCGCTCTGAACCTGTGGCTGCCGACGGGGGACGAGGTGGAGCCCGAGGGCTCCGATGACGCCTTCCAGGCCGCGGTCGCCGCCCTCCGGCCCGTGTTCGACGAGCTGTCGCTCGAGGAGCCGGTGCGTCCGACGCGATACACCCCGCCGTTCGACGAGCAGATCGCCGCGGTCCTGGAGGCGCGACCCGCCGTGGTGAGCTTCGTCTTCGGCGTCCCGCCCCGTCCCGTGGTGGACGCCGCGCACGAGCGGGGGATCGCCGTGGTCGGGACGGCGACCACGGTCGCCGAAGGACTCGCCCTGCAGGAGGGCGGCGTCGATGTCGTCGTCGGCACCGGGATGGAGGCCGGCGGGCACCGTGTCTCGTTCCTGCGCCCGGCCGAGGATTCGCTCGTCGGCCTCGTCGCCCTGATCCCGCAGCTCGTCGACGCTCTGGACGTCCCGGTGATCGCGGCCGGTGGCATCGCCGACCGGCGCGGTGTCGCCGCCGCGCACGCGCTCGGTGCGTCTGGCGTCCAGGTCGGCACCGCCTTCCTCCGAACGGGTGTCTCCGCCGCGACCGAGGAGCATCGTGCGGCCATCGTGTCGACACCGGCTGACGGCACGGTGCTGACGCGGGCGATGAGCGGTCGGCTCGGCCGGGGCATCCCCAACCGTGTGCTGCGGGAGATCGAGGCGTCGGGGGTCATCGGTCCGTTCCCGATCCAGAACTGGCTGACCGGCCGGTTCCGCACCGTCGCGTCCGAGCGTGGCCTCGCCGACCTCCAGGGGTTCTGGTCAGGTCAGGCGGCGCTCCTGACGCGCGACCGGGCCGACGCCGCGGCGGTCTTCGCGGAACTCGCGGCGGGCTTGCCGGTCCCACCCAGGGGACCCTGACCCCGGTCGGCACCGCACGCAGGACCGCGTAAGCTGGAGGGGACTTCCTGCAAGAGATGAGACGTTCACCGTGCCCAGCATCCCGTTCGACGGCGCCAAGCACGATCGGTACTGGATGGTCCCGATCCTGCGCGCGGTGGTCGCGCTCGCCACGGCCGGGGTCGTCACCTTCACGCAGGGTCACTCCTCGCAGTTCGGGCTGATCGTCTTCGGCGTCTTCGCGCTGCTCTCCGGTGCGATCGTCGCGGTGTTCGCCTTCCCGAACTTCTCCGACACCGTCACCCGGGCGTTCTTCCTCGGCCAGGGCGTGATCGGCGTCGTCACGGGCGTGTTCGCGCTCATGGTCAGTGGCGGTGGCCTGAGCATCTTCCTCTACGTCGTCACCCTGTGGGCCGCGCTGACCGGGTTCCTCGAGCTGTACAGCGGCATCCGTTGGCGCGGACGCCTCGCTGCGGCGAAGGACTGGACGGCTGTCGGCGCCTTCACCGTGCTGCTGGCCCTCGCGACGCTCCTCGTCCCGCCTGGCCTCGAGCAGCGTTTCGCCGCCCCGGGAGGTGTCGAAGGTGTCCTCCGTGCGGACATCGTCGTCGTCGGCCTCGTCGGGGCTTACGCCGCCATCATCGGCGTCTACCTCGTCATCGGCGGGCTCTCGCTGCGGTGGGCGGGCAACCGCCCGGCTGTCGCCCCGGCCTCCGACGACACCAACGGCACGGTTGGAGCCGCATCATGAGCAAGCCCAACCGAGACGACGTCCTGCGTCCCATCGAACTCCTCGTGCTCTCGGGCGTGATGGGCGTCTTCACGGGCGTCGTCGTCCTGATGTCCACCCGCGAGATCGTCCTGTCGCTGATCGGTCTCGGCATCGCGTTCATCGCCTCGCTCGTGGTGCTGGCGATGCTGGCGCTGGCCGTGAAGCCCGACTTCCAGGAGAAGCTCGACCTCGACGAGCAGGACGGCGACGACAAGCGTCCGCCGCGGCCCTCCGGCCACTGACCCGCCGCCGGCCCGGCCCGTCTGGTCCCTGAGCTTGTCGAAGGGCGCGCCCGCTCCCTGAAGCGACTCCGGTCCCTGAGTCGCCCCGTCGGTCCCTAAGCCTGTCGAAGGGCCGCCCCGCGACAGGCTCGGCGCCCGGTCTCCCGTCGCCGAGCCTGTCGGTGTGTCCTACGGCAGGTAGTCCACGAGGTCGTCGGACAGTCCGAGGTACGTCGCCGGGGTGAGCTCCAGCAGACGCTGCTTGGCGGCGTCCCCGATGTCGAGTCGACCGACGAACTCGACGAGTTCCGCCTGGCCGAGCCGCTTCCCGCGGGTGAGTTCCTTGAGCAGCGCGTACGGGTCCTCGATGCTCGAGCGACCGGCGGTCACTTCGGCGCGGATGACCGTCTGGATCGCTTCGGCGAGCACCTCCCAGTTGTGGTCGAGGTCGTTCGCGAGCACGTCTTCCGCGAGGTCGATCTGGCCGAGCCCGCCGAGGATGTTGTCGAGGGCCAGCAGGGAGTGGCCGAACCCGACGCCGATGTTGCGCTGGGCGCTCGAGTCGGTGAGGTCGCGCTGCAGGCGGGAGGTGACGAGCGTCGCGGCGAGGGAGTCCAGGATCGCGCTCGACAGTTCGAGGTTCGCCTCGGCGTTCTCGAAGCGGATCGGGTTCACCTTGTGCGGCATGGTCGACGAGCCGGTGGCTCCGGCGACGGGGATCTGGCGGAAGTAGCCGATGGAGATGTAGGTCCAGATGTCCGTGGCGAGGTTGTGGAGCACGCGGTTCGCGTGGGAGATCTTGCCGTAGAGCTCCGCCTGCCAGTCGTGGGACTCGATCTGCGTCGTCAGCGGGTTCCAGTCGAGCCCGAGACCCTCGACGAACTCCCGGGAGATGGTGGGCCAGTCGGCTTCGGGGTCGGCGACCACGTGTGCGGCGAAGGTGCCGGTGGCGCCGGAGAACTTGCCGAGGTACTCGTTCGCCTCGATCTGCCGGGCGATGCGCTCGAGCCGGTAGACGGTGACGGCGAGTTCGCGGCCCATCGTCGTCGGGGTCGCGGGCTGGCCGTGCGTGCGGGCGAGCATGGGGACGGCGCGGAAGTCGACGGCCTTGGTGCGGAGGGCGTCGAGCACGAGCCGGAGCTTCGGCAGCCAGATGGACTGGACGGCCTGTGACACGGTGAGCGCGTAGGAGAGGTTGTTGATGTCCTCGCTCGTGCAGGCGATGTGGGTGAGTTCGGCGATGCGGTCGAGTCCCAGTTCGGACAGGCGGTGGCGCACGAGGTACTCGACGGCCTTCACGTCGTGGCGCGTGACGGCTTCCTTCTCGGCCAGCCAGTCGATGTCGGCCTGACCGAACTCCAGGTAGAGGGCGCGGAGGCGCTCGACCTCGACCGGCGAGAGCGGGGCGGACCCGAACATGGAGTGCTCGGTGAGGTAGATGAGCCACTCGACCTCGACCTGCACGCGAGCGCGGTTGAGGCCGGCCTCCGAGAGGTATTCGCCGAGCGCCGTGACGGCGGGGCGGTAGCGGCCGTCGAGCGGGCTGAGCGGCTGGGCGGGGAATTCGGTCATGGGGTGGCTCCCTGGGTCAGTGCTGGTTCGAGCTGGTGGAAGAGGGATCGGCAGGCATGGTCGATCATGCCGAGGACGGTTTCGAACATCTGCTCGTCCGAGTAGTAGGGGTCGGGGACGTCGCGCGTTCCGGCGGTGTTGTCGAAGCTCAGCAGCAGATGCACCTTGGAGCGGTCGGCGTCGTCGCTCGCCCAGGCGCGGAGGATGCGTTCGTGGCTGCGATCGAGCGCGACGACGAGGTCGTAGCTGTGGAAGCGGTCGGGGTCGAACTGCTTGGCGCGGTGGGCGGTGGCGTCGTGGCCGTGGGCCCGGAGGGCGGCGACGGTCCGGTGGTCGGCGTGCTCGCCGACGTGCCAGTCGCCGGTGCCCGCGGAGGAGACCTCGACGAGCTGTTCCAGACCGGCGGCCGCGACGAGGTCGGTGAACACGCTCTCCGCCATCGGGGATCGACAGATGTTGCCCGCGCAGACGAAGCACACGCGGAACGGGGTGGTGCCGGGGTCGGCCTCCCCGAGGGTGTTCATGCGTCTATTCTGGCCGACCGCGCCCGGGCCGTCGAACTGTTCCCGTCAGACTCCTCCACACCTCGCCGCCGGCACGGCCGCTCCACAACGGGCGGTCGCCGAAGCCTGGCGGATCCGCGGGTTTGCCAGAGTCGGCCGTGATGCCGGCGGTGAGCGGGCGAAAGGTGAGTGGACATGGCAGTTGACTACGACTCTTGGACGATGGGCTCTTGGTCGCCTCAGACAGCAGAGGAGGCCCTAGCGGTGCTCGAAGCGCGGGCGCGGTGTGTTCAGGCTGTCCTGAGTGCGCTCGACACCGGCATCGCCGGCTTCGTGCGCAGCCGATCCGGGCTGGACTGGGTGGGGCCCGCGGCGTTGGAGTTCTCCTGGGCAGCCGACGACCTCGTCCGACAGTTGCGGGAGGCTTCGTCGGCGCTCGACGAGGCGCTCCGGAGGTCGCGTGGAGCAGCTTCGGCCATCTCTGCCGGGATCGACGGATGAGTGACGACATCGTGCTCCGTGGCGGTGGGGTGGTCGCTGTCGCTACGGACGGCCATCTCGATCTCGCGCGCGTCCTGGCCTGGCTCGCAGCTTCGTGCGAGGAGTGGGGCGGACAACTCGACACGGTGGGCCAGATGGACACCTCACGCGCGCCAACGGGACCACTCCTGGTTCCGCAGCTCGACGGGGAGGCAGGACGAGAGGCTGTCGAGCGTGCGGCAGCCAAGCTCCGGCACGCAGCCGGCGATGCGAGCCATCTCGGTGGTCGACTCGTCCTGTCTGCTGAAGCGTACGGCGACATCGAGCGCATGGTCGCCTCGCTGTTCGAACTGACCGACGGCGCGAACGCTTGGGTCTCGGGCGCGTTGCCAGTGAGCTGGGTACCGGGAGCCGTTGGTGTCGGTGCCGTCCTGCTGCTCGGGACGCTCGTCCGCGCGGCTGTCGGCGCAGTGTCGCGGGAGGCAGGAGAGCAGTTCGATGCCGCCACCGAGAAAGGTCTGCGTGATCTGATGGCGACACCGCTTTTCGCGGACGCGGTGCGCCGCATCGTCTCGTCGGCCGATGAATGGCTCGTCGGGGCCGGCGGCATCCCAGCCGGCATCGTGTCCATACTGGCCAGCGCTGAGGGCGTGCCGGGCGTTGCGCTGGCCGCGTTGGTGGTCGCGCGCACCGCCGATGGAACCGGGCTCTTCACCGCAACAGGAGTGCGCGCATCCGCTGCTCCTTCGTCGGAGGATGACGACGGTAGGGTCCCTCCACCGACGACCTACGAGGAACTCGCCAGACGGATGCCACACGGTGGTGACGGGAGCCCGCAGATCCGGATCGAGCGGCACGTCGACGCCGCAGGGGCGGAGCAGTGGATCGTCTGGTCGGGCGGGACGATCGACACCGGCTTCCCGACGAGCGGCTCGGAGCCGTGGGACAACCGGAGCAACCTGTACGGCGTCGCCGCCTCCGCGCTCCCGGGTCTCGCTGCCGACAGCACCAGGGCGACCCTCCAGGCCATGGAACTCGCGGGCGTCCCCAAAGGGGCATCGGTCCTCCACGTCGGCTACTCGCAGGGTGGGATCGTCGCAGCGGCCATCGCAGCAAGCGGCGACTACGATTCATCGCTCGTCACCTTCGGCTCACCGGTCGACACGGTCGTCTTCGACGAGGACGTGCCGCGGGCGCACTTCGAGCACACCGAAGATGTCATACCGGCGTTGTCGGGGCGGCACGAGGGCCAGCCTGCTGGAGGAACTGTCATCAGCCGGTCTCTGTACGACGGTGCGGCTCCACCGAGTGGAGACGACCCACTCCCGGCCCACGGGCTTGAGAACTACCAGAACACGGCCCGATTGGCAGATACCTCAGCGGATCCACGCCTGCGAAACGTCATCGGGCCACTCGCTGAGCTGGCGGACGACGGTCGGTCATCGCAGTATCGGGCGGAGCGGGTGGAGTGATCCGCCGCCGCTCCCGCCGACGGGTCAGACCCGCGTCCGTCAGTCGCGCTTCTTCGGGCGGATGATGATGCCGAGCAGCCAGTTCACGATGGAGATGACGATCGCGCCGAGGACACCCCACCAGAACCCGTCGACGCTCAGGCCGAATCCGAACCAGCCGCTGATGCCCGCGGTGATGAGCAGGAGGAGGCCGTTGATGAGCAGGCCGATCAACCCGAGCGTCAGGATGTACAGCGGGAAGGCGAGCACCTTGATGACCGAGCCGATGATCGTGTTGACGATCGCGAAGATCAGCGCGACCAGCGCATAGGTGAGGACGATCTCGAGCGTGCCGCCCGGCGCGTAGGGGGTCATGTGCACGCCCGAGACCAGCAGGGTCGTGACCCAGATGGCGAAGGCGTTGGCGAGCAGGTTCAGCAGAAAACGTCCCATGGGGGCCATCCTCCCACTCCCGTAGCGCCCACGACAGGGCCGGTCTGGGCAAGCGCACTGCATTCCGCCGCGGGTATCCGTCGCGCCCTAGACTCGTCGGGTGAGTGAGAACCCGCCTACCACCGCCCAGCCGGCCGCTCAGCCGGGCCGGAGCCCGGTCCGTCTCCGCCCCGAGATCGCCGATCTGCCGCCCTACCGCCAGGGCAAGCCCGCAGCACCCGACGCGTTCAAGCTCTCCAGCAACGAGGTCCCGTTCCCGCCGCTCGACGCCGTCCTCACGGCGATCACCGACACCGCGGCGCACGCCCACCGCTACCCCGACGGTGCGGCCCTGGCGCTGCGCACGGCGCTCGCCGAAGCGAACGGCGTGACGCCCGAACGCATCCACATCGGTGCCGGTTCGGTCGCGCTGCTCAGCCAGTTCATCACCGCGACCGCGGGTCCGGGCGACGAGGTCGTCTTCGCCTGGCGGTCCTTCGAGGCCTACCCGGGTCTCGTCACCGTCGCCGGCGCCACCTCCGTCCCCGTCCCGAACCGGGCCGACGGCTCCCACGACCTCGACGCGATCGCCGCCGCCGTCACCGACCGCACCCGGGTCGTCATCGTCTGCACCCCGAACAACCCGACGGGCACCGTCGTCGGACGCGAAGCCTTCGAGACGTTCCTCCGCGCGATCCCCTCCGACGTCCTCGTCCTCCTCGACGAGGCCTACCGCGAGTTCGTCACCGACGACGACGCCGTCAACGGGATCCCGCTCCTCGACGCCCACCCGAACCTCGTCGTGCTCCGCACCTTCTCCAAGGCCTACGGACTCGCCGGCCTGCGCGTCGGCTGGGCGATCGGTCACGAGCTCGTCCTCGACGGCGCCCGCAACGCAGCCATCCCGCTCTCGAGCACGGCCCCCGCACAGCAGGCGGCCATCGCCGGACTCGCGAACGCCGACGACATCCGTGCGCGCGTCGCCGTCATCACCGAACGACGCGACGCGCTCGCCGATGCGCTGCGCGAGCAGGGCTGGTTCATCCCCGAGGCCCAGGGCAACTTCGTCTGGTTCGGCCTCGGTTCGCACGCTGCGGCGGCGAACGAGGTCTTCCTCGCCCACGGCATCGTGGGACGCGCCTTCCCCGGCGACGGCGTCCGCATCTCCATCGGCGAGGCGGAGTCGATCGAGCCGCTCCTCGCCGCGACCGCCGAGATCCTCGCCGCACTGCCGGCCGACCACCCGACACGAGAGGGAGTGCGCTCACGATGAGCCGTTCCGGAGACGACCCCACCGTGCCCAGCGTCCAGTTCATCGACGCCGCCGGCACCTTCGCGCCGAACGAGCACGCGGAGCGATACCAACCGTTCGTCGATCGCCTCACCGAGACCGATCTGCAGCAGTTCTACCGCGACATGGCGAACGTCCGCGCCTTCGACATCGAGGCGACGAACCTGCAGCGCCAGGGACAGATGGCGTTGTGGCCGCCGTCCCACGGTCAGGAGGCCGCGCAGGTCGGTTCCGCCCGGGCGGCGCGCGCGCAGGACCACATCTTCCCCTCCTATCGGGAGCACGTCGTCGCCATGATCCGCGGCGTCGACCCCATCGACATCGTGCGACTCATGCGCGGCAACACCCACGGTGGCTGGGACCCGGCAGACCCGTCGAACGGCAACGTGCACCTGTACACGCTGGTGCTCGCCGCGCAGACGCTGCACGCCACCGGCTACGCCATGGGCATGACCTTCGACAAGGTCGTCGGTACCGGCGACCCCGAGCGGGACGCCGCGGTCCTCGTCTACTTCGGTGACGGCTCGAGCTCGGAGGGCGACGCGAACGAGGCGTACATCTACGCCGCCAGCTACCAGACCCCGCAGGTGTTCTTCCTCCAGAACAACCAGTGGGCGATCTCCGTCCCCGTCTCGCGTCAGGCGCGCGAACCGTTGTACCAGCGCGCGGCGGGCTTCGGCCTGGACAGCGTCCGCATCGACGGCAACGACGTCCTGGCGAGCTATGCCGCGGCGGCGAAGCACCTCGACGACGCCCGCGCCGGCCGTGGTCCGAGCCTCATCGAGGCGATGACCTACCGCATCGGCGCGCACACCACGAGCGACGACCCGACCAAGTACCGGACGGACGACGAGCTGCAGTCGTGGATCGCCCGCGACCCGATCATCCGGTTCAAGACGTACCTGCGAGGGCTCGGCGCGTCCGACGCGTTCTTCGCCGAGGTCGACGAGGAGGCCGCTGCCCTCGCCGAGGACACCCGCGTCAGGACCCTGGCCCTCGAAGCACCGGGGCGCGGGCTCATCTTCGACGGTGTCTACTCCGAACCGCACCCGCTGATGGCCGAGCAGCAGGCTTGGCTCGAACGCTACGAGGCCTCGCTCGAAGGGGGCAACGCATGACGATCACCACCATGCCGATGGCGAAGGCGCTGAACGCCGGTCTCCGCAAGGCGATGACCGAGAACGACAAGGTCCTGCTCATGGGCGAGGACATCGGCCCGCTCGGCGGTGTCTTCCGCGTCACGGAGGGGCTGCACGCCGAGTTCGGCGGCGACCGCGTCCTCGACACCCCGCTCGCGGAGTCCGGCATCGTCGGGACGGCGATCGGTCTCGCGATGCGCGGCTACCGGCCCGTGTGCGAGATCCAGTTCGACGGATTCGTGTTCCCGGCCTTCAACCAGATCACGACGCAGCTCGCCAAGCTGACCAATCGTCACGAGGGCAAGCTGCAGATGCCCGTCGTCATCCGGATCCCGTACGGCGGGCACATCGGTGCGGTGGAACACCACCAGGAGAGCCCGGAAGCCTACTTCGCCCACACGGCCGGCCTCCGGGTCGTGAGCCCGTCGACGCCGAACGACGCGTACTGGATGATCCAGGAGGCGATCGCGTCGAACGACCCCGTCGTCTTCCTCGAGCCGAAGAGCCGCTACTGGCCGAAGGGCGAGGTCGACCTCGACGGCTCGGCCGCCCCGCTCCACGGCAGCCGCGTCGTCCGCACCGGCACGGAGGTCACGCTGGCCGGCCACGGTGCCATCGTGAGTGTCATGCTCCAGGCCGCCGAACTCGCCGCAGCCGAGGGGACGAGCGTCGAGGTCGTCGACATGCGATCGCTGTCACCCGTCGACTACGACCCGCTCGTCGAGTCCGTCCGTCGCACCGGCC
Source organism: Plantibacter sp. Leaf314 (assembly GCF_001423185.1). NCBI lineage: Bacteria > Bacillati > Actinomycetota > Actinomycetes > Micrococcales > Microbacteriaceae > Plantibacter > Plantibacter sp. Leaf314. Next base: position 2,537,736 of record NZ_LMOB01000001.1, read on the forward strand.
GGCTGGTCTACGTGCAGGAGGCGCCCGGTTTCACGAGCGTCGGCTCGGAGGTCGCGGCCACGGTCACCGAGCGTGCGTTCTATTCGCTCGAGGCACCCGTCCTGCGGGTGTCCGGGTTCGACACCCCGTTCCCGCCGGCGAAGCTCGAAGGCGTCTACCTCCCGGATGCCGACCGCATCCTCGAGGCGGTCGACCGCTCGTTGGCCTACTGAACATCGAAGGAAGACGAGGAACCACGATGAGTGATCTCCAGTTCGAACTGCCGGACGTCGGCGAAGGCCTGACCGAGGCCGAGATCGTCGCTTGGAAGGTCGCGCCCGGCGACACCGTGTCGGTGAACCAGGTGCTGGTCGAGATCGAGACCGCGAAGTCGCTCGTCGAACTCCCGTCCCCGTTCGCCGGCACCGTCGGCGCGCTGCTGGTCGACGAGGGACAGACCGTCGACGTCGGGACGCCGATCATCAGCGTGACCTCGGGTGACGCCGCGGCACCCGCCGAGTCGACCGCCCCCGCCCCCGCCGGAGCGACCGAATCGGAGGCTGCCACCCTGGCCGCGGACACCGCCGCGAGCGTCTCCCCGGCCGAAGAACCGCGCCCCGGCGCCGTGCTCGTCGGGTACGGCAGCGCCGGCGCGACGTCCAGTCGTCGTCGTGGACGCGGCGCGACCCCGGTGATCGAGCCGGCGAGCCCTGCCGTCAGCCCGACGCCGCCCGTGCGCCGTCAGCCTCCGACGAGCATCCCGGCCGCTTCGGCACTGCCCGTCATCGCGAAGCCGCCGATCCGGAAGCTGGCGAAGGACCTCGAGGTCGACCTCACGACGATCGAGGGCACGGGACTCGCGGGCGAGATCACCCGCGACGACGTCATCCGCGAGGCCAGCCAGGCGAGCGTCTTCCGCAACATCGAGACGCCGGAGTGGGCGGACGAGCGCGAGGAGCGGATCCCCGTCAAGGGCGTCCGTAAGGCGATCGCGACCGCCATGACGCGGAGCGCGTTCACCGCGCCACACGTCTCCCTCTTCGTCGACGTCGATGCGACCCGCACGATGGAGTTCGTCAAGCGCCTCAAGAACTCGACGGACTTCGCGGGTGTCAAGGTCTCGCCGCTCCTCATCATGGCGAAGGCGATGATCTGGGCGGTGCGGCGCAACCCGACCGTCAACAGTGAGTGGACGGACCAGGAGATCATCGTCCGCCACTACGTCAACCTCGGCGTGGCCGCCGCGACCCCTCGCGGGCTCATCGTGCCGAACGTCAAGGAGGCGCAGGCGATGAGTCTGCTCGAGCTCGCACGGGCCCTCGAGACCCTGACGCTCACCGCTCGCGACGGGAAGACGCCACCGGCCGATCAGCAGAACGGCACGATCACGGTGACCAACATCGGCGTCTTCGGCATGGACACGGGAACCCCGATCCTCAACCCGGGCGAGGTGGGCATCGTGGCACTCGGCACGATCAAGCAGAAGCCGTGGGTCGTCGACGGTGAGGTGCGCAGTCGCTTCGTCACGACGCTCGGTGCGTCCTTCGACCACCGGGTCGTCGACGGCGATGTGGCGAGCCGCTTCCTGGCCGATGTGGCCTCGATCATCGAGGAGCCGGCGCTGCTGCTCGACTGAGTCCTTGGGCCTCGGACCACCCGGTCCCTGAGACTCCGATGGACGATTTTGAGAATCAGTATCAATAGGCGTAGCGTTGGGGCTCTCACCCCGATCGAGAAGGTTCATCCATGCGCGCTCGCACCCTGCTCCCGGCTCTCGCTGTCCTCCCGGCAGCCGCCCTCGTCCTCGCGGGCTGCTCCGGCAGCCCCGCCGCGAGCTCGACCGACGACGGCAAGATCAGCATCGTCGCCTCCACCAACGTCTACGGCGACATCGCCTCGAAGATCGGCGGGAAGGACGTGGAGGTCACGTCACTGATCACCTCGGCCGCCCAGGACCCGCACTCCTACGAGGCGAGCACGCAGGATCAGCTCTCCATCAAGAACGCGGACGTCGTCATCGAGAACGGTGGCGGCTACGACCCCTTCGTCGACACCCTCCTCGACGCCGCGAAGAACACCTCCGTCGAGGTCGTGAACGTCGTCGACCTGTCGGGTCTCGCCCCGGACGACGACCACGCCGACGAGGAGCACACGGAGGAGGCACACACCGACGAGGCCCACGCCGACGAGGACGGCCACGACCACATCGAGGGCTTCAACGAGCACGTCTGGTACAGCCTGCCCACGATGGCGAAGCTCGCCGACGAGCTGGCGAAGGAGCTCGGCGAGCTCGACAGCGCCAACGCCGACACCTACACGGCCAACGCGAAGTCCTTCACCGACTCGCTCGCCACGATCGAGACCGCGCAGGCCGCCATCAAGACCGCGCACGACGGCGAGGGCGTCGCGATCACCGAGCCCGTCCCGCTCTACCTGCTCGAGGCCGCCGGCCTGAAGAACCGCACGCCGGACGCCTTCAGCGAGGCCATCGAGGAGGGCACGGACGTCTCCCCGACCGTCCTCAAGGAGACGCTCGACCTCTTCGGCAGCGGAACCGTCGCCCTGCTTGCCTACAATGAGCAGACGAGCGGCGCGGAGACCGAGCAGGTCAAGACCGCCGCGGAGAACGCAGGCGTGCCGGTGCTGTCATTCACCGAGACCCTCCCGGACGGCAAGGACTACCTCTCGTGGATGACCGAGAACGTCGACGCCGTGGCGGACGCCCTGGGTCGATGACGAGCGGATCCACGGATTCATCCGGCCCCGTCGACGTCCTCGCGCTCGCCGGGGCCGAGCTCGGTTTCGGCGGACGCACCCTCTGGAACGGTCTCGACCTCTCCGTGCGTCCGGGTGAGTTCCTCGCGGTGCTCGGTCCGAACGGCTCCGGGAAGACGAGTCTGCTGCGGACCATCCTCGGGCAGCAGCAGCTCGACCGAGGGACGATCAGCGTCGCCGGCGGACCGGTGCACCGCGGAGACCGCCGCATCGGGTACATCCCGCAGCAGAAGCTCATCCCAGCGGGCACACCGATGCGCGGCCGCGACCTCGTCGCGCTCGGCGTCGACGGTCACCGCTTCGGGCTGCCCATCCGCTCCGCCGCGACGAGGCGCCGGGTCGACGAACTCATCGCGTCGGTCGGGGCGAGCTCGTACGCCGACGGACCGGTCGGCACGCTGTCCGGCGGCGAGCAGCAGCGGCTCCGCGTCGCCCAGGCGCTCGCGGACGACCCGATCCTGTTGCTCTGCGACGAGCCGCTCCTCAGCCTCGACCTCCAGCACCAGCGGGGCGTCAGCGAGCTCATCGACCGCCGCCGCCGGGAGCACGACACCGCGGTGGTGTTCGTGACCCACGACGTGAACCCGGTGCTCCACATGGTGGACCGCATCCTGTACCTCGCCGGCGGCAGCTTCCGGGAGGGGACGCCGGACGAGGTCCTGCGGAGCGACGTGCTCTCCGAGCTCTACGGCACACCGGTCGACGTGCTGCGCAGTCACGGACGCGTCGTCGTCGTCGGCATCCCCGACAGCGAGACGCACCATCACCATCACGATGAGGATCCGCGCACCGGCGCCGTGGGGGTGGGCGCATGAACGCCGACGACCTCTGGGGACGGCTCTTCAACTTCCAGGACTACGGCGCGCTGCTCGAGCTCGTGCAGAACTCGATCATCGCGGGCGCGGTGCTCGGCATCGTCGGTGGGCTGATCGGTGTGTTCGTCATGCAGCGCGACATGGCGTTCGCGGTGCACGGCATCAGCGAGCTGTCGTTCGCCGGTGCCGCCGGGGCGCTGCTGTTCGGCGCGAACGTCGTCATCGGTTCGCTCGCGGGCTCGCTGGTCGCGGCGATCCTCATCGGGCTGCTCGGCGCGAAGGCTCGCGACCGCAACTCGATCATCGGCGTGCTCATGCCCTTCGGCCTCGGGCTGGGGATCCTCTTCCTCGCGCTCTATCCCGGCCGCAGTGCGAACAAGTTCGGCCTCCTGACCGGGCAGATCGTCTCCGTCGACGACCCGCAGCTCGGGCTGCTCATCGTCATCAGCATCGTCGTCCTGGTCGCGCTCCTCGTGCTCTGGCGGCCGTTGAGCTTCGACAGCCTCGACCCGGACGTCGCAGCGGCGCGCGGGGTGCCGAGCCGGTTCGTGTCGCTCGCCTTCATGGTCCTGCTCGGGCTCACGGTCGCGGTGTCGGTGCAGATCATCGGAGCGCTGCTCGTGCTCGCGCTGCTCGTGACGCCCGCCGCCGCCGCGCTCAGGGTCTCCTCGTCGCCGTTGCTCGTGCCGCTCTTGAGCATGCTCTTCGGTTTCGTGTCGGCCGTGGGCGGCATCCTCCTCGCCATCGGCGGGTCGTTGCCGATCAGCCCGTACATCACGACGATCTCCTTCCTGATCTACCTCGTCTGCCGCATCCTCGGTTCGCGCGGTTCGCGGAGCCGGGCCAGGGTGTCCCGTCGAGGTCGCGATCGAAGCGAGGCCGGCCCGATCGGCGACCGCGTCGAGGTCGCGCCGTGACGGTGAACGGCACGCCAGGGATGCACCGCGCCCCTTCGGAGCGTCCTCCAAGTGGTTCCCGGGTACCCTTGAAGCGACAGGCAGGAGCACCCGTGGCGAAGCGCAACACCTGGCAGCGTGAAGCTGTCCGCGAGGCCCTCGGCGGCAACGACGGATTCGTGAGCGCTCAGGGGCTGCACGCCGAACTCCGCGACACCGGCTCGCCGATCGGGCTCGCCACCGTCTACCGCGCCCTGTCCGACCTCGCCGTCGAGGGCGAGGCCGACTCACTGCAGTCTCCGGACGGCGAGAACCTCTACCGCGCCTGCACGCCGGGTACCCACCACCACCACCTCATCTGTCGCAACTGCGGTCTCACGATCGAGATCGAGGCCGACGAGGTCGAGGCGTGGGCGCGCTCGGTCGCATCACAGCATGGGTTCACCGAGGCCAAGCACGTCGTCGACGTCTTCGGCCTCTGCGCGAACTGCTCGGCGGCGGCCCAGCGCGCGTGAGGCCGCAGTGAGCAGGACGACCGGCACCCTCGGGGTCGACGACGACTGGACCGCACCCGACGACGACGGTGCCGAGCACTGGGGACGCACGGAGGGCCGCGATCCGCGGAACATCCGCACCCCGCTCCTGATCGGGGCCGCGCTCGCGGTGGTCGTGGGGCTCTTCGTCCTCCGGGCACTCATGCCGCTCGGCGAGGCCCTCACCCCGCCGACGGCCGTCCGGGACTTCGTCACCCTGACCCTCAGCGTCGTGGTGGAGTCCCTGCCGTTCGTCGTCCTCGGGATCGTGCTGTCGATCCTCGTGCAGATCTGGTTGCCGGACGGCTGGCTCGAGCGGTGGCTTCCGTCGCAGCCTATCCTCCGTCGTGCCTGCATCTCGCTTCTCGGCATGTTCCTCCCGGTGTGCGAGTGCGGTAACGTCCCGCTCGCCCGAGGGCTCATCGTGCGCGGATTCACGGTGCCGGAGTCGATCACCTTCCTGCTCGCCGCACCGATCCTCAACCCGATCGTCATCGTGACGACGCATCAGGCCTTCGGTTGGGACGGCGGCATCCTCGTCGCCCGTCTCGTCGGAGGGTTCCTGCTCGCGAACCTCATCGGCTGGCTGTTCAGCAAGCATCCGGACCCGAGCTCGCTGCTCACCCCGACCTTCCAGGCCAGCTGCGAGGTGACGGAGCAGCACGGGCACGAGCACACACGCATCGAACGCAGCCTGCAGCAGTTCGTCGCCGAAGCGCGCGCGATCATGCCGGCGCTGCTGATCGGTTCCGCGGTCGCGGGCGCCGTCCAGGTACTCGTGCCGAGGGATGTGCTGGTCACGCTCGGCGCGAACCCGGTGTGGTCGGTGCTCGCCATGATGACGCTGGCCGTCATCGTGTCGATCTGCTCGAACGTCGACGCCTTCTTCGTGCTCTCCTTCGGCTCGACCTTCATGCCCGGCTCCATCGTCGCCTTCCTCGTCCTCGGACCCGTCGTCGACGTCAAGATGCTCGCGCTCATGCGCACGACCTACACGACCAGGACCCTCGTGATCATCACCGCGGTCGCCGTGCTGTTCTCGGCGGCCCTCGGATTCGGAGTGAACGCCCTTGCCTGATCAGACCGCGACCCACGACCACCCGCAGAGCCGAGGCCCGGCGGGGGTGGACCCACGACGGGTCTCCCTGCTCGAGCGGCTGCGGCAACGATGGTGGGGCGTGCTGCTCCTCGTCACCGCCGCGGTCTGCATCCTCTGGCTCGCGATGACCGACCGCCTCGGTCTCTACATCCACCCGCGCTACTTCGTGTTCACGGTCATCATGGCGCTCATCGCGGTGGCGCTCGGCATCGTGAGCGTCCTCGTCCACGTCGACACGGAGGCGGTCCCGAAGCGCCGTGGTCGCACGGTGCTGCAGCTCGCTTCGGTGGTGGGCAGCCTCGCCGTGGTGGGTTCGATGGTCGTGCTCCCGCCGTCCACGCTGTCGGTCGCGACGGCGGATCAGCGCTCCGTGAACTCCGGCACGCTCGCCGGCGAGGTGCAGGGACAGGATGCGCAGACGGTCCTCACCTCGAATCCGGACTTCAGCACCTTCGGCATCAAGGACTGGGCGACCCTGTTGCGCCAGACCACCCGGCCCGCCGACCTCGAGGGGCGCGCGTTCACCGGCGTCGGTTTCGTGATCGCCGATCCGGACGCGGCGGGCGTCTTCTACGTCTCGCGGTTCGTCGTGAACTGTTGTGCCGTCGACGCGCAGCCGGTCGGGGTGCCGGTGGAGCTCGACGGGTGGTCCCAGCAGCTGAAAGCCGGCGACTGGGTCGAGGTCTCGGGGACGCTGACCGCCGGCGACGCCACCCACCCGCTGGTGGTCGGCACGGCGAAGGTCGACAAGGTCGAGGAGCCGGCGGACCCCTATGACTACTGATCGCCGTTCCGCCGTGCGCGGTCGATCGACGCGGGTGGACGCAGAGCGGAGCGGCTTCGGCCGGCTGGTCGCGATCGTGCTCGTCGCGCTCGTCGTCATCGGTGGCGGCGCCGCCGTCGTCGGTCTCACGCAGGGGCCGAAGCTCGTGCGCACCGTGGTCGATCCGACCGGTCTCGTCGAGTCGCGCGGTCAGCGCGTCGTCATGGCCGTCAACCAGCCGATCGCCGATCTCGGGGCGGATCGGGTCAGCGTCGAGCCGGCGGCGGACTTCGACGTCAGTACCGGCGACGGCGGGATCACCCTGGTCTTCCCGGAGCCGCTCGCCTACGGGACCGACTACCGGATCACCGTCGACGGCGTGACCGCTCCGGGCGGCGGGCCGTCGGCGAAGCTGACGACGTCGTTCTCGACGCCACCGGTCGAGGGCTTCTCGCTTGTCCGGGGTGAGGCGAAGCAGGGTGGTTCGGCGGGGAAGAAGCCCGAGGACCGGATCATGCGACTCGCGCTCGACGGCGGGGAGCGACAGACGGTCTACCGTGCGGCGAAGATCCAGGAGTTCGCGACGATCGGGGATTCGCTCATCGTGGTGGAGCAGGATTCGAGCGGGCTGGGTCGCATCGTCGTGGTGGACACGAGGGACGGCGCCACCCAGGAGGTGAAGCTCCCCATGGGGGGCATGATCACCTCCTTGCAGACGGCTCCCGCGCAGAGTCGCGTCGGGTTCCTCTTCACGGAGCAGTCGTTCGGTCGGGACGGCGGCGACAACCTGACGCTGTACTCGTTCGAACTGCGCTCGGGGAAGCCGACGGGCCCGGAACGGGTGGGCGGGATCGACGGAGCCGCGGTCGAGGCGGCCGAGTGGTCGTTCGTGCCGCGCACGTCGTCGATGCTCGTGCGGACGGTGGACAACTCGCTGGAGTTGCTCGATCCGGCTGCGACCACCGCTCCGGTGCTCCTCGGTCGCGCCGCCCTGATCTCGAGCTACATCCCGGGAACCACCAAGGTCGTCATCGAACAGATCGACGGCGTGGTGGTGCTCGACCTCGCCACGGGGAAGAGCGAGCCGTTCGTGCTCCCCTCGGTGGCACCCACCGAGATCCCCGGTCAGCTCGTCGCCCTCACGGAATCCTTGTCCGCGCGCATCTACGCGGACTACGACCGTGCTGCGGGGACGACGCAGCAACGCGTGTTGGCGATCAAGGACGGGGCGACGGCCGTGCTCTACACGCCGGAGCCGGGTGCGGTGGTCTGGTCGTTGTGCGCGAGCCCCAACGCGGAGTACGTCGCGGTCGTCGTGGTCCCCGACTTCGCCGATGCCGGCTTCGACGGGTACGCGAACGCGCCGATGCCGAACGGTCCGCAGATCGAGGTCGTCGAAGCCCGCACGGGGAAGGTCGTCGGTACACAGCCCGGATTCGACCTGTCCTGGTGCGCGGGAACGGGTATCGCGCAATGACCGGTCGACGTGGCCGTTTCGCCCCAGCTGGCGAGAACCGCGTCTTTCCGGGCGACACGCCCGGGATGCAAGCGGAATTTGCCACGATCCCGAGACACACGTAGAGTAATCACTCGTCACCCCAAAGGTGCGGGAAGCGGAAGAGCTTCTCGGCCTCAAGCGGGGACAATCCCCAGCCAAAAGCGAGAACATTTCGATGTTACCGTTTCAAGTCTCGGTTGGATGACCTCCTCCTGGTGTCACTCGTGCTCAGCATGACTCTGTTCGCAGAGCGGCTGAAACGCCGAGTTGACAACAAGCCGGGAAGATGTAAGATAGAGAAGTTGCCCTGCAGGGCGGTCGTGATGGCCAAAGGCAGGAGCATCCGATCCTTGAGAACTCAACAGCGTGCACAATGTCAAATGCCAAAAACCTCGTNCTCCAGGGAGTCCTCCATCTGCCGTGCTGCAGACGGAGTGACCAGACTACTGGAGGCGCGTGCAAGATGTAAGATAGAGAAGTTGCCCTGCAGGGCGGTCGTGATGGCCAAAGGCAGGAGCATCCGATCCTTGAGAACTCAACAGCGTGCACAATGTCAAATGCCAAAAACCTCGTGCAATTGATGCCTTCCTTTTCGGTTGGTTGATGTTGCGGGAGATTCCTTTGGAAAACATTTWAACAAAACAAAGCAAGTCAGTAATGATTTGTTCTGTCAGTTTCAAACTTGCATCGTGTTCACCTATTCCSGTGGCATGGTGCGCGAAATGTGCCGGTCTTCGGATCGTGCAATTCAACATTTACGGAGAGTTTGATCCTGGCTCAGGACGAACGCTGGCGGCGTGCTTAACACATGCAAGTCGAACGATGAAGCCCAGCTTGCTGGGTGGATTAGTGGCGAACGGGTGAGTAACACGTGAGTAACCTGCCCTTGACTCTGGGATAAGCGTTGGAAACGACGTCTAATACCGGATACGAGCTTCCACCGCATGGTGAGTTGCTGGAAAGAATTTTGGTCAAGGATGGACTCGCGGCCTATCAGCTTGTTGGTGAGGTAATGGCTCACCAAGGCGACGACGGGTAGCCGGCCTGAGAGGGTGACCGGCCACACTGGGACTGAGACACGGCCCAGACTCCTACGGGAGGCAGCAGTGGGGAATATTGCACAATGGGCGAAAGCCTGATGCAGCAACGCCGCGTGAGGGACGACGGCCTTCGGGTTGTAAACCTCTTTTAGCAGGGAAGAAGCGAAAGTGACGGTACCTGCAGAAAAAGCACCGGCTAACTACGTGCCAGCAGCCGCGGTAATACGTAGGGTGCAAGCGTTGTCCGGAATTATTGGGCGTAAAGAGCTCGTAGGCGGTTTGTCGCGTCTGCTGTGAAATCCCGAGGCTCAACCTCGGGTCTGCAGTGGGTACGGGCAGACTAGAGTGCGGTAGGGGAGATTGGAATTCCTGGTGTAGCGGTGGAATGCGCAGATATCAGGAGGAACACCGATGGCGAAGGCAGATCTCTGGGCCGCTACTGACGCTGAGGAGCGAAAGGGTGGGGAGCAAACAGGCTTAGATACCCTGGTAGTCCACCCCGTAAACGTTGGGCGCTAGATGTGGGGACCATTCCACGGTTTCCGTGTCGTAGCTAACGCATTAAGCGCCCCGCCTGGGGAGTACGGCCGCAAGGCTAAAACTCAAAGGAATTGACGGGGGCCCGCACAAGCGGCGGAGCATGCGGATTAATTCGATGCAACGCGAAGAACCTTACCAAGGCTTGACATATACGAGAACGGGCCAGAAATGGTCAACTCTTTGGACACTCGTAAACAGGTGGTGCATGGTTGTCGTCAGCTCGTGTCGTGAGATGTTGGGTTAAGTCCCGCAACGAGCGCAACCCTCGTTCTATGTTGCCAGCACGTAATGGTGGGAACTCATGGGATACTGCCGGGGTCAACTCGGAGGAAGGTGGGGACGACGTCAAATCATCATGCCCCTTATGTCTTGGGCTTCACGCATGCTACAATGGCCAGTACAAAGGGCTGCAATACCGTAAGGTGGAGCGAATCCCAAAAAGCTGGTCCCAGTTCGGATTGAGGTCTGCAACTCGACCTCATGAAGTCGGAGTCGCTAGTAATCGCAGATCAGCAACGCTGCGGTGAATACGTTCCCGGGCCTTGTACACACCGCCCGTCAAGTCATGAAAGTCGGTAACACCCGAAGCCAGTGGCCTAACCGCAAGGATGGAGCTGTCTAAGGTGGGATCGGTAATTAGGACTAAGTCGTAACAAGGTAGCCGTACCGGAAGGTGCGGCTGGATCACCTCCTTTCTAAGGAGCATGTGCAACGCTCGTCTGTATACAGCGAGGTTTACGTTGCCAAGTCACACTGAGACGAATGTTCTCGGGTGGCGCTCATGGGTGGAACATTGACATTGATGCAGACGTGAGAGTCTGCCAGCWAGTACGTCTTCTTCGGGGGATTGGAACGGTGGCCGGCTGGAGGGTTTGCATATGCACGCTGTTGGGTCCTGAGGGACCGGATCTTTCCTGCTTCGGTGGGGGAGGACGAACCTCAGGGCCTGTTGTTGTCGGCATACATCGCCGTCACGCAGGTACCGCCCGTACTTTGAGAACTACACAGTGGACGCGAGCATCTTAGATTCATGGCCCTTCGGGGTTGTGGATCACAAAGATCAAAACATGCTTCTTCGGAAGTGATGTTGATCATTGGTCAATCTTCATCAGGTAACTGGTGACGATCGATTCAAACTCATGTGATTTCAAATTTCTAAGAGCAAACGGTGGATGCCTTGGCATCTGGAGCCGAAGAAGGACGTAGTAATCTGCGATAAGCCTCGGGGAGCTGATAAACGAGCTGTGATCCGAGGATTTCCGAATGGGGAAACCCCGCCAGGCCTTTCAAGTGACCTGGTGACTCCCGCCTGAATATATAGGGCGGGTAGAGGGAACGGGGGGAAGTGAAACATCTCAGTACCCCCAGGAAGAGAAAACAACAGTGATTCCGTCAGTAGTGGCGAGCGAAATCGGAAGAGGCTAAACCGGGCATGTGTGATAGCTATCAGGCGTTGCATGTCCGGGGTTGTGGGACTTCTCACTCCGAACTGATATTCGGGGAGCATTAGAACGTGGTATAGACGAATGGGATTGAAAGCCCAGCCAAAGACGGTGCCAGCCCGGTAGTCGAAATGCTGCAATCGTGCGAGGAGTATCCCAAGTAGCACGGGGCCCGAGAAATCCCGTGTGAATCTGTCAGGACCACCTGATAAGCCTAAATACTCCCAGATGACCGATAGCGGACAAGTACCGTGAGGGAAAGGTGAAAAGTACCCCGGGAGGGGAGTGAAATAGTACCTGAAACCGTTTGCTTACAAACCGTTGGAGCACCCTTGTAGGTGTGACAGCGTGCCTTTTGAAGAATGAGCCTGCGAGTTAGCGATATGTGGCGAGGTTAACCCGTGTGGGGTAGCCGTAGCGAAAGCGAGTCTGAATAGGGCGATTCAGTCGCATGTCCTAGACCCGAAGCGAAGTGATCTATCCATGGCCAGGTTGAAGCGACGGTAAGACGTCGTGGAGGACCGAACCCACTTCAGTTGAAAATGGAGGGGATGAGCTGTGGATAGGGGTGAAAGGCCAATCAAACTTCGTGATAGCTGGTTCTCTCCGAAATGCATTTAGGTGCAGCGTTGCGTGTTTCTTGCCGGAGGTAGAGCTACTGGATGGCCGATGGGGCCCAAAAGCTTACTGACGTCAGCCAAACTCCGAATGCCGGTAAGTGAGAGCGCAGCAGTGAGACGGTGGGGGATAAGCTTCATCGTCGAGAGGGAAACAACCCAGACCACCAACTAAGGTCCCAAAGCGCGTGCTAAGTGGGAAAGGATGTGGAGTTGCACAGACAACCAGGAGGTTGGCTTAGAAGCAGCCACCCTTGAAAGAGTGCGTAATAGCTCACTGGTCAAGTGATTCCGCGCCGACAATGTAACGGGGCTCAAGCACGCCACCGAAGTTGTGGCATTGATATTTTTGGTAGGCCTTCGTGGTCCAGCCGTATTGATGGGTAGGAGAGCGTCGTGTGGCGAGTGAAGCGGCGGTGTAAACCAGCCGTGGACGCTACACGAGTGAGAATGCAGGCATGAGTAGCGAAAGACATGTGAGAAACATGTCCTCCGAAAGACCAAGGGTTCCAGGGTCAAGCTAATCTTCCCTGGGTAAGTCGGGACCTAAGGCGAGGCCGACAGGCGTAGTCGATGGACAACGGGTTGATATTCCCGTACCCGCGAAGAACCGCCCAAGACAATCCAGTGGTGCTAAGAGTCCTAACCCGGACGACTGATTCCCTTCGGGGATGATGGGTCCGGTCTAACGCTCGACCCCATGCTGGTGCGTTTAGCGTATTAACAGGTGTGACGCAGGAAGGTAGCCTATGCCGGGCGATGGTTGTCCCGGTGTAAGTGCGTAGGCTGAGAGATAGGCAAATCCGTCTCTCGTGAASGCTGAGACACGATACGGACCCGTAAGGGATAGTAGGTGATCCTATGCTGCCAAGAAAAGCATCGACGCGAGGTTCTAGTGGCCCGTACCCCAAACCGACTCAGGTGGTCAGGTAGAGAATACTAAGGAGATCGAGAGAATCGTGGTTAAGGAACTCGGCAAAATGCCCCCGTAACTTCGGGAGAAGGGGGGCCTGAGGCGTATTAGGACTTGCTCCGAAAGCGTTTGAAGGCCGCAGAGACCAGTGGGAAGCGACTGTTTACTAAAAACACAGGTCCGTGCCAAGTCGCAAGACGATGTATACGGACTGACGCCTGCCCGGTGCTGGAAGGTTAAGAGGAACGGTTAGCCGCAAGGCGAAGCTGAGAATTTAAGCCCCAGTAAACGGCGGTGGTAACTATAACCATCCTAAGGTAGCGAAATTCCTTGTCGGGTAAGTTCCGACCTGCACGAATGGCGTAACGACTTCCCAGCTGTCTCAACCGCGAACTCGGCGAAATTGCATTACGAGTAAAGATGCTCGTTACGCGCAGCAGGACGGAAAGACCCCGTGACCTTTACTACAGCTTGGTATTGGTGTTCGGTGTGGCTTGTGTAGGATAGGTGGGAGACTTTGAAGCTTGGACGCTAGTTCAGGTGGAGTCATTGTTGAAATACCACTCTGGTCACTCTGGATATCTAACTTCGAACCGTAATCCGGTTCAGGGACAGTGCCTGGTGGGTAGTTTAACTGGGGCGGTTGCCTCCCAAAAAGTAACGGAGGCGCCCAAAGGTTCCCTCAACCTGGTTGGCAATCAGGTGTCGAGTGTAAGTGCACAAGGGAGCTTGACTGTGAGACTGACAAGTCGAGCAGGGACGAAAGTCGGGACTAGTGATCCGGCAGTGGCTTGTGGAAGCGCTGTCGCTCAACGGATAAAAGGTACCTCGGGGATAACAGGCTGATCTTGCCCAAGAGTCCATATCGACGGCATGGTTTGGCACCTCGATGTCGGCTCGTCGCATCCTGGGGCTGGAGTAGGTCCCAAGGGTTGGGCTGTTCGCCCATTAAAGCGGTACGCGAGCTGGGTTTAGAACGTCGTGAGACAGTTCGGTCCCTATCCGCTGCGCGCGCAGGAAATTTGAAAGGATCTGACCCTAGTACGAGAGGACCGGGTTGGACGAACCTCTGGTGTGTCAGTTGTTCCGCCAGGAGCACCGCTGATTAGCTACGTTCGGGATGGATAACCGCTGAAAGCATCTAAGCGGGAAGCCGGCCTTAAGATGAGATTTCCATGCCTTCGGGCGAGAGGCTCCCAGCCAGACTACTGGGTTGATAGGCCGGATGTGGAAGAGAGGACGAAAGACTCTCGGAGCTGACCGGTACTAATAAGCCGATAATTTGATAACACTTTCTTTGTTTGAATACGAAGATGCTACGCGTCCACTGAGTGGTTCTCGATGTACGGTCGAGAACCCGCARACAACAYCACTGTGTTCGCACAGCGTGTTGGTTTGCTTGTTCACTTTGATACATCAATAGTGTTTCGGCGGCCATAGCGAGAGGGAAACGCCCGGTCACATTCCGAACCCGGAAGCTAAGACTCTTTGCGCCGATGGTACTGCAGGGGGGACCCTGTGGGAGAGTAGGACACCGCCGGACTTCTTCGTTGAAATGGCCACCCAAGGTTCTTGGGTGGCCATTTTGCGTTAACGCGGTACTGCAGGGGGGACCCTGTGGGAGAGTAGGACACCGCCGGACTTCTTCGTTGAAATGGCCACCCAAGGTTCTTGGGTGGCCATTTTGCGTTAACGAAGCACAACAGAATGCAGTTGCTTGTCGGGTCTACATGGCGTAGGCTCGATCTTTGGTGTGGACGCTCCATGTCCCCATCGTGATCACGGTTCCCGAGCTCCGGCTCGAGGACCGCGACGCCGACAAGAGATCTTGGGCAGGACACTCGTCCTGCGGTAATGAAGGAGAAACTACTATGGCAGCAGTGTGCCAGGTGACAGGAGCCGTTCCAGGCTTCGGTCACAACATCTCGCACTCGCACCGTCGCACGAAGCGCCGCTTCGACCCGAACGTGCAGAAGAAGACCTACTACGTGCCCTCGCTGCGTCGTAACGTCACCCTCAAGGTGTCCGCCAAGGGCATCAAGGTGATCGACGCTCGTGGCATCGAATCCGTCGTCAAGGACATTCTCGCTCGTGGGGTGAAGATCTAATGGCTAAGCAGCAGGACGTCCGTCCGATCATCAAGCTCCGTTCGACGGCTGGTACCGGTTACACGTACGTGACCAAGAAGAACCGTCGCAACAACCCCGACCGTCTCGTGCTCAAGAAGTACGACCCCGTAGTGCGCAAGCACGTTGAATTCCGAGAGGAGCGCTAACGATGGCTAAGAAGAGCAAGATCGCCCGTAACGAGCAGCGCAAGGTTATCGTCGACCGCTACGCCACGAAGCGCGCCGAACTGAAGAAGGCCCTGGTCGACCCCGCCGGCACCGACGAGTCGCGTGAAGCAGCTCGCGTGGGCCTGCAGAAGCTTCCTCGCAACGCTTCGCCGGTTCGCCTCCGCAACCGCGACGCCATCGACGGTCGCCCCCGAGGCAACCTCTCGAAGTTCGGCATCAGCCGCGTGCGCTTCCGCGACATGGCGCACAAGGGCGAACTGCCCGGCGTCCGCAAGTCGAGCTGGTAACAGCCACGCAGCCGGAACAGTTGTTCCGCTGACGCAGCATCGCAACACCGAACAGGCCGTCCGCATCGCGGGCGGCCCGTTCGCGTCTCCGGCCAGAGCTGCGAGGATCGGAGGCGATCCCACACCGACGAGGAGGCGCTCTTGGACGTCCGGACGCAACGAGCGATCGCACTCCTCGTCGCCGGCTGCTTCTTCATGGAGAACCTCGACGGCACCATCCTCACGACCGCCGCCCCGAGTATCGCGCGCGACCTCGGCACCTCGTCGACCGCCGTCGGCCTCGCCGTCACCGCGTTCCTCCTCACCGTCGCCGTCCTCATCCCCGTCAGTGGCTGGTTGACGGACCGCTTCGGCGCGAAGCGCGTCTTCGCCACCGCCATCGCGCTGTTCACGATCGCGTCCATCCTCTGCGCCCTGAGCTCGACGCTGCCGATGCTCGTCGGGTTCCGGGTCCTCCAGGGCGTGGGAGGCGCACTGATGGTGCCCGTGGGACGGTTGGCCGTCCTCCGCGTGACCCCCAAAGGCCGGCTCATCCAGGCCATCGCCCTCCTCACCTGGCCGGCGCTGGCCGCACCGATCATCGCGCCGTTTCTCGGCGGCGTCATCACGCAGTTCGCCTCCTGGCACTGGATCTTCCTCATCAACGTGCCCCTCGGCGTCGCAGCCTTCATCGTCGCCCTCCGCATCGTCCCCGATTTCGCCGCGGACGACGTGCCGCCGCTCGATTGGCTGGGGCTGTCGCTCAGCTGCCTCGGCCTGGCCTCGCTGCTCATCGCCGCATCCCTCGTCTCCGGCCTCGGATTCGAACCGCTCTGGTTCGCCGTGTCCCTCGCCGTCGGCCTGACCCTGCTCGGCCTGGCCGTCCGACACCTCCTCCGTGCCAACCATCCCTTCGTCGACCTCCGCTCCCTGCGCGTCGAGACGTTCCGGTTGGCGAACGCCGGCGGCAGCGTCTACCGCCTGACCATCAGCGCCGTTCCGTTCCTCCTCCCACTGCTGTTCCAGGACGCGTTCGGATGGACGCCGGTGGAAGCCGGATCGATGGTGCTGTTCCTGTTCGCCGGGAACCTGGCCATCAAGCCGGCGACCACGTGGATGCTCCGACGGTTCGGGTTCCGACTCGTACTCGTCTCGTCGAACGTCATCGGGGTGCTGTGCATGGTCGCCATGGCGTTCCTGACGGCCGACACCTCCATCGTCGTCATGGCGCTCTTGCTGTTCCTGAGCGGTGTCGCGCGCTCGGTCGGCTTCACGGCGTACAACACGATCACCTTCGCCGACGTCGAACCAGCGGACATGTCGCGGGCGAACACCCTGAACTCGACCCTGCAACAGGCGGCGAGCGGGTTCGGCGTCGCGGTGGGAGCGATCCTCCTGTCCACAGGGTTCTCGCTCGAGGCCGGTTCCGGTGGGGGTCTCCTCCTGCCCTACCAGTTCGCCTTCATCGGGATCGCCGTGCTCACGCTGTTCCCGACCATCGAGGCGTGGCTGCTCTCGCGCGCTGCCGGGCACAGCGTGATCGGCGTGCGATGAGGGTCGACGTCCGGGCCGCTCCCAGCTGGGAAACAACCGACACGCAGGTCCGTTTGTCCGCGAACAGCGGATACATCCCTGATTTCTCGCGGATTGCTGCTACATTCGAGGCGGTCACACCGACCAGTTGGTGCCGTATCAGCGACACCTTCGCTACCAACCAGTCAGCTGTACGTTGCAGCAACGTCCGAGGAGGACCCTCACAATGGCAAATTTGAACAAGACCGAACTCGTCGCCGCCATCGCCGCATCGACCGGCCAGAGCCAGGCGACCGTCGGCAGCGTTGTCGACGCGCTGTTCACCACCGTCGCTGAGACCGTCGCCAAGGGCGGCAAGGTTTCGATCCCGGGTTGGATCGCCTTCGAGCAGACCGACACCGCCGCTCGCACGGGCCGCAACCCGCAGACCGGCGCCGAGATCCAGATCCCGGCCGGCAAGCGCGTCAAGGTGACCGCCGGCTCGAAGCTCAAGGCTTCCGTCAAGTAACTCCTCGCGGACCACGGTCCGCGAGGGCTCGGCCCGGACCACACGGTTCCGGACCAGACCACGACAGCAGGGCGTCGCGAGAGCGACGCCCTGCTGTCGTTCGTGGAGGAGGACGTCTCGCGGGCAGCGACGGGTCGCGCATCCGGCCATCCGCGGACACTGCGGTGTCGGCGCATCCGCCTAGCATTGCTTCCATGCGGATCCTCCACACCTCGGACTGGCACCTCGGGCGGTCACTGCACGGCGTGGATCTGCTCCCGTACCAGCGCACCGTCCTGGAGCACCTCGAGCAGCTCGTCGAGGAACACTCGGTCGACGTCCTCCTCGTGGCCGGCGACATCTACGATCGCGCGATCCCGCCCGTCGAGGCCGTGACGCTCCTGTCGGAGTCGCTCGGGCGCCTGGCGGCCCGCACTCGCGTCATCCTCGCCCCGGGCAACCATGACTCCGCCATCCGTCTGGGTTTCGGAGCGGCCATGCTGCGGGAGGGCATCGACATCCGAGCCGACCTCACGCGCGTCGGCGAACCGGTCGTCGTCGACGACGAGCACGGCCCCGTCGCCTTCTACCCCCTGCCCTACCTCGACCCCGACACCGCGAGGGGCGTCCTCGGACCGACCGACGCGCCGCTCGCCCGTTCGCATGCCGCCGTGATGGGCGCCGCCCTCGACCGCGTGCGAGCCGACCTCGCCGCACGCCGGGAGCAGCAGCCGGTGCGATCGGTCGTCGCCGCGCACGCCTTCGTCATCGGTGGGCTCGCGAGCGACAGCGAACGCGACATCCGGATCGGCGGGGTCGACGCGGTCCCGGCTCAGCTCTTCGACGGCTTCGACTACGTCGCCCTCGGCCACCTGCACGGCGCCCAGCGTGTGGGCGCTGCTTCGGGAGTCGAGCGCATGCGCTACTCGGGGTCGCCGCTCGCCTACTCCTTCTCGGAGCGGAATCAGGTGAAGTCCAGTGTGCTGGTCGATCTCGGAGCCGACGGTTCCGTCGAGCTGCAGCTGCTGCCGGCGCCGGTCCCGCGCCGCCTCGTCGACGTGACCGGCACCCTCGCCGAGCTGGAGGGCCGTCTCGGCGATGCGGCGGTCGACGCATGGGTGCGTGCCACGGTCACCGACGACGTCCGTCCGCCGGAGCTCTACGCCGCGTTGAGTCGACGGTTCCCCCACCTGCTCGTCTGGTCGCACGCGCCGGCGAACCGATCGGAGGACGCACGGGCCGCAGCGGTCACGGCGGTCTCCGACCCGGTGGAGGTCACCGCGGAGTTCATCGAATACGCGACGGGCGCGTCGGCGACACCGCGGGAGCGCGAGCTCATCGCGGCGGCCAACGAAGCCGCCCTCGCCATGGAGGGCAGCGCCTGATGCGACTGCACCGACTCACCCTCCAAGCCATCGGCCCGTACGCCGGTGAACACACCATCGACTTCGTCGAGCTCGGCCGAGCAGGACTGTTCCTGCTTGAGGGGCCGACCGGGGCCGGGAAGTCCACGATCATCGACGCCATCGTCTTCGGCCTGTACGGCGAGCTCGCCGGCACCGGCGCCAGCAAGGATCGACTGCACTCGCATCACGCGCTCCCCGGCACGGAACCGTTCGTGGAGCTCGTGTTCGAGACCGGTTCGGGCGTGTACCGCGTGCGCCGGACGCCGGCGTATCAGCGGCCCAAGCAGCGAGGTACCGGCTTCACGCCGCAGCATGCGAGTGCCACCCTCGTCCGCCTGACGGATCCGGACGCCGCCACCGGGGAGACCCTGTCGACGCGCGCCCAGGAGATCGGTCCCGAGATCAGCCGCATCGTCGGACTCACCCGCGAGCAGTTCGTGCAGACCATCGTCCTGCCGCAGGGGGAGTTCGCGAAGTTCCTCGCCGCGGGTGGTGAGGAACGCAGCGAACTGTTGCGCTCGCTCTTCGGGACGGAGCACTACGAGCGGCTCGCGAAGCACCTCGTGGAGCAACGGCGGCAGGCGCAGCGCGACATCGAAGGGGCGAAGGAGGCGCTCGGACGAGCGATCGCCCGGTTCGCCGGGGCCGCGGAACTCGACGACGCCCGAGCGCTCGTGGATGCTGCGGGGTCGGACCGCTCAGGTGGAGTGGACCCCACTGCGCTCGAGCTCGCGGTGCCTGATCCCGGCACGAGCACCGAGGTCGGTCCCGACGCAGACCCCGAGCCCGGACCCGACGTCGAGCCGGCCGCCCTCGCCGTTCCGCTCGAAGCCGATTCGCCGGACCTCCTCGCGAACGCCGAGCGCGTGGTCGCCGTCCTCGAACGGCTCGCCGTGACAGATGCCGCCGCCGCCACCGAGGCGCGGCAGGCGCTCGATCAGGCTCGGTCCGAACACGTGGCCGCGACGACGCTGCTCGCCGCGCTCGACCGACGCGCCGAGCTGCTGCGGGAGCGCGAGTTGCTCGCGATCGACGACGAGCCCGTCGCCGCCCTCACCGAACGGGTCGCGGCGGCCGCGCGCGCCGAGACGGTCGCATCCGCGATGGCCGGAGCCACGGCGGCTGCCACCGCGCTCGACGCCGCGAGCGAGGCCCTCGCCGAGGTGGAGCGGCAGACGGACGAACGGATCGTCGCCCTGGACGACACGGGCCTCGCGTCGCGTCGCGAGGCGATCACCGTCGAGCGCGCAGGCCTCACCGCCGTGCTCGCGCTCGAGGCCGGCACCGCGGCACGCCAGCTCGTGCTCGACGGCCTCCGCGCCGAACTCGCCCAGCTCGACGACCGGCTCGCGGAACTGGCCGAGGAACAGACCCGACGAGACGCCCGTCGAGCTGCCCTCGAGGAAGCACCGCAGCGCGCTGCGGACGCCGCCGCCACCTTGGAGCGCGCGAGGGCTTCGGTGGCGCGAGCCGCCGAACGCCGGACGGCGCTCGACCAGGTGGACGCCGCGGATGCGCGCCTCTCCGGACTCACCGCACGGTTCACCAGTGCGGCGGCAGGGGCGAAGGCCGCGGTCGAAGCCGAGACCACGCTGCGGCTCCGCCGGATCGACGGGATGGCGGGCGAGCTCGCGGCAGGCTTGGTCGACGGTGAGCCGTGCAGTGTCTGCGGTTCGCTCAGCCACCCGGCTCCCGCCGCGCTCGCGGGCGATCACCCCGACGCTGACGCGGTCGAGGCGGCCGCCGCCGCGCGCGACGAGGCCGAGACCGCCCTGCACGCGGCACAGCAGGCCCGTGACCTCGCGCTCGCCGAGCGCCGACGCCTCGTGGAGACGGTCCTGACGCTCGCCGTCGACAGCGGTGAGGACCTCGCCGGAACCGAGGCCGAGGCTGCGGACTTGGGATCCGAGCACGACCGCGACACCGAGCCGGTGGCCGGGCCGGCCGGCTTCGACCCCGCGGCGGCCAGGAGCGAGGTCGACGCCGCGGTCGACGCTGCCGAGCGGCAGCGCACGGAGGCGGCCTCCGCTGCGGAACACGCCCAGGCCGAGCTCGCGGAGGCCGGTCGGCTCGCCGAGGAACACCTCGCCGGTGTGGTCGCGGAGGCGCAGCTCGTCGCCGAGCGCGCGACCCTGATCGAGCGGTCCGCGTCGGCTGAACGCGCGCACGAGCAGGCCCGTGTCGAGGTGCTCAGGGTCCTGGACGACCGGGCTCCGTCGCTGGCCGAGCTGGATGCCCTGCTCGCCTCCGAACTCGCCGCGCTCGCCGAGCTCGCCGGTGCGCGCACATCCCTCGCCGAGCGGCGTCAGCGCGACGCGGAACGGACCGTCGAGCTGGAGGCGGCGCTCGAGCGCGCCGGCTTCCCGGACCGGGCGGCAGCGGAGGCGGCGGCGATGGGCGGCGTGGAGCGCGCGAACGCCGAGGCGCGGGTCGCCGACCATCTGCGCCACACGACGGCGAACGCCCAGGCCCTCGCGAGCCCGAGCATCGTCGAGGCGGCGGACGCCGAGGCTCCGGACGTCGTCGCGACGGCCCAACGCCTGGCGGAGGCCGAGGCGGCGGCTGGGACGGCGACGGCCGCGGCCGCGGTGTCGGCACGACGCGCCAGCAATGCGGCAACGGCCGGTGCCGCGCTCGAAGCGGCGGCGGAGGAGAACGCCGAGGCCATCCGAGAGGCCGCGGCCGTGGTGCGCCTCGCCGACGTGGTGTCCGCCTCCGGCAGCGAGAACGCCACCCGGGTGACACTCGGCACCTACGTCCTGCTGCGCCGCTTCGAGGATGTCGTCGCGGCGGCGAACGCCCGCCTCGAATCGATGTCGGGTGGCCGTTACGAGCTCGTCAGAAGCGACCTCAAGGAGGGGCCCTCCCGCAGCCAGAAGGTCGGCCTGTCGCTCACCGTCCACGATCACCGGACCGATCGCCGACGCGACCCGAAGTCGCTCTCCGGCGGCGAGACCTTCTACGCCTCGCTCTGCCTCGCACTCGGGCTCGCCGACGTCGTCACCGGTGAGGCCGGTGGCGTCGAACTCGGCACGCTCTTCGTCGACGAGGGTTTCGGCAGTCTCGACCCCGAGACCCTCGACACGGTGATGGCCGAACTCGGCCGTCTCTCGGCGGGTGGCCGGGTCGTCGGTGTCGTCAGTCACGTCGAGGAGATGAAGCAGCGCATCGGCGAGCGGATCGAGGTCCGTCGGCTGGAGGACGGCTCGTCCACCCTCCTCGTCCGGGCGTGAACGGCGTCCCACTGCGGTCCGGGTTCCCAGCAGCGCCGCGTAGGCTTGCACCGTGAATCGTGCCGTCCGCCTCGCAGGTCCCGCCCTGCTGCTCCTCGTGGCGGTGGCGACCCTCCTCGCGGGCCTCGCCTTCGGTGGCGGTGCCGACGCCCAGCTGCTGGGCGATCCCGGTGCGGTGGTCCGCTGGGGCCTGCCCGTCGCGCAGCTGCTCGTGAACCTCAGCGCGGCCGTGACCATCGGCGCGCTGCTCATGTCCTGCTGGGCGCTCAGCCCGGATCGTCGTGAATACGGTGCGGCGCTCGACGTCGCGGCAGCGGGCGCAGCGGTCTTCACCGTCGCCGCCGGCGTGACCGGGTTCTTCACCTTCCTCAACGTCACGCAGGTGCCGCTCACCTTCGACGACGCGTTCGGCGCCAAACTCAGCCTGTTCTTCACGAGCATCGAGTCCGGTCAGGCCTGGCTCCAGACCACGCTCATCGCCGCGGCCGTCACTGTCCTCTGCTTCGCCGTCCGCAACCACACGGTGCTCGTGTTCGTGTTCGGGCTGTCGCTCGTCTCGCTCCTGCCCATGGCCCAGCAGGGGCACTCGGCCGAGGCCAGCGGGCACAACGCGGCCGTCACCGCGCTCGGTCTGCACCTCGTGTTCGCCGCCATCTGGCTCGGCGGGCTGCTCACGCTCGTGTTCATCCGCAAGACCCTCGAAGACGGCCGACTCGCGCCCGTGCTCCTGCGGTACTCGACGGTCGCCCTGGTGTCGTTCGTCGTCGTCGCGGTGTCCGGGTACGTGAGTGCCGAGTTGCGCATCGGCTCGCTCGACCGCCTGGGCACGCCCTACGGCATCCTCGTCCTGGTCAAGGTGTTCGCGCTCCTGGCGCTCGGCCTCTTCGGTGCGCTGCAGCGTCGGGTGCTCATCGGGCGCATCGAGCGGTCGGCGGCGGAGCGGGCGACCACCGCCACCACCCGTACCGGCACGTTCTGGTGGCTCGTCGCCCTCGAACTCGGCTTCATGGGCATCGCGTCCGGTGCCGCAGCGGCCCTGGCGAAGACCGCTCCGCCCGTCGACCAGGCGATCCCGAGCACACCCACCCCGGCCGTCCTGCTCACGGGTGAGGAGCTGCCACCCGAGCTGACCTTCGCCCGCTACTTCACCGAGTGGAACATCGACCTCCTCTGGCTGCTGGCCTGCGCGTTCGGCATCTTCTTCTACCTCGCCGGTGTCGTCCGCCTCCATCGCCGCGGCGACTCCTGGCCGGTCCTGCGGACCGTGAGCTGGGTGCTCGGGCTGCTCGTGCTCTTCTACCTGACCTGCGGCGGCATCAACGTCTACCAGCCCTACCTCTTCAGTGTGCACATGCTCGGCCACATGGGCCTGACCATGCTCGTGCCAGTCCTGCTCGTCCCGGGCGCCCCCGTGACCCTGCTCGCGCGGGCCGTCCGCAAACGCCAGGACGATTCCCGTGGCGGTCGCGAATGGGTGCTGCTCGCCGTGCACTCGAAGTTCGCGGGCGTGATCTCGAACCCCATCGTCACCGCGGTGCTGTTCGCCGGGTCGCTGTGGGTGTTCTACTACACGCCGTTGTTCCGCTGGTCCATGGAGGACCACATCGGTCACGAGTGGATGGTGGTGCACTTCCTCATCACCGGGTACCTCTTCGTCCAGTCGCTCATCGGCATCGACCCGGTCCCGTACCGACTGCCGTACCCGATGCGGCTGCTCCTGCTCTTCGCGACGATGGCGTTCCACGCCTTCTTCGGTCTCGCCATCATCTCCTCCACCGGACTCTTCCTCGCCGACTGGTTCGGGGCGATGGGTCGTACCTGGGGGCAGGTCCCGTTGCTCGACCAGCAGACGGGCGGCGGCATCGCCTGGAGTGTGGGCGAGATCCCGACGCTCGCGCTCGCCGTGGCCGTCGCGATCTCGTGGAGCAAGAGCGACGCGAAGGACCAGAAGCGCCTCGACCGCAACGCCGACCGGACGAACGACGCCGAACTCAACGAGTACAACGAGCGTCTCGCCCGGATGGCCGCGAACGACACCCGCTCCTAGCGGGCGGGCCTCAGCGGAGGTCGATGTAGAGGGAGCCGTCGTTCCGGATGGTGACGAACGCCGACAGCGTGAACGGCACGTCCTCGTCCAGGGTCGAGACGGTCCCGTCGAAGAGTGACTTCACCGCGACGACGATATGGGCGGCGCCGCCCGTCGCGGGCATCTGCCAGCCGATGTCGCCCGGCTGGACGTCGACGACGGGGTAGCTCGCGATGGACCAGACGGGGAGGTCGTCGACGCGGTCGCGGATCAGCATGCCGAACGGGCACCCCGTGGGTTGGAGCACCTGTTGGGCTGCGCAGCCGTCGAGGTACTCGTTGACCTGCATCTGCACCTCGGAGACGAACCCGGGGGTCGCGTTCGCCGTCACCTTGGCGTCGACGACGCTCGCGACCTCGGTGGTCGTGGCCGTGTCCACGGACGCCGTCAGGTACGGGGTGTCGACGGAGAAGTCCACGCTGCCCGGGGTGAAGGTGAGGAGCGGGACGGTGGAGGTGAAGGCGCCCTCGGAACCTGCTGCCACCCGGCGGCTGTCGAGCTCGAAGCCGTTCGCCAGGAACCCGGTGGTGTGCGCGACGGTCAGCCGGACGACGCTCAGGGGGCTCGTCTCGAAGCGCCAGGACGGGAAGAGGCCGAAGGTGCGTTCGCCGCTCATGATCGAGAAGGCGGTGCGGTGCGGCTGGCCGGCGAGCCGGTAGGAGAAGGTCACCTCGTGGGTGCCCGCGGTGGTCGTGACGTCGGATACGAGCCTGACGTTCTCGATCGTGCCGAGCGCTTCGCTGCGGAGGAGGGCGTCCGAGCTGTCGGCGGGGAGCCCCGCCTCCTCGAGTTCGGCGGAGCTCAGCGCGACCCCGGGGAGGGCGAGTGCCGCGGCCGCGTCATCGGCGGCGAGGGCCTGGAGGTAGCTTCGCGCGAACGACCCCGCGCCGTAGACGTCCCGGGCGACGGCCGACCAGGCTGAGAGGATGGCGGCTGTGAGCAGCGCGGCGATGCAGAGCCACAGCACGACGGCGCGCACGAGTGCACCGCGCACCGCCCCCGGGCGTCGCAGCTCCCCACGCGTCGCGACATGGCTCATCCCCACATCCTAGGCGGGCGCCTCGCGTAGGATTGGAGGGCGAAAACGGGAGGGAACCGAAGCACCATGAGCGTAGCCCTCTCCGCCGAGCAGCAAGCCGTCTTCGACCGCATCGAGAGCACGCGCGAGCACCTGTTCGTCACGGGTCGAGCGGGCACCGGCAAGTCGACGCTGCTCAACCACCTCGCGTGGAACACCTCGAAGCAGTTGGCCATCTGCGCACCGACGGGCGTCGCCGCCCTGAACGTCGGCGGCCAGACGATCCACTCGCTGTTCCGCTTGCCGATCGGGCTCATCGCCGATCACACGATCGATCAGAACGACCAGACCCGGAAGCTCCTCAACGCGATCGACACGCTCGTCGTTGATGAGGTCTCCATGGTGAGCGCCGACCTCATGGACGCCATGGACCGGAGCCTCCGCCAGGCCCGGCAGCGGCCGCGTGAGCCGTTCGGCGGCGTGCAGATCGTCCTGTTCGGCGACCCATACCAGCTCGCACCGGTGCCGGGCAGCCTCGAGGAGCGGGCCTACATCGCCGACACGTACCGCTCGTTCTGGTTCTTCGATGCGAAGGTGTGGTCCGAGACCCCGCTGCAGCTCGTCGAGTTGACGGAGATCCACCGCCAGCACGAGGCCGAGTTCAAGTACCTGCTGAACGGGGTCCGTCACGGGCAGGTCACCGCTGAGATGGCCGGACGCCTGAACGGTATGGGGGCGCGCACCCCACCGGAGGACGGCGTCATCACGCTCGCGAGCCGCAACGACACCGTCGACCGCATCAACAAGGCGGCGCTCGCGAAGCTCGATGGGAAGCCGCTCACCGCCAACGCCGAGGTCTCGGGTGACTTCGGGGGCCGCGCGTTCCCGGCCGACGAGGCCCTCGACCTCAAGGTCGGTGCGCAGGTCATGTTCCTCCGCAACGACAGCGAACGTCGCTGGGTGAACGGCACGCTCGGGACGGTCGTGAAGATCGACTCCACCGTGTGGGTCGAGGTCGACGGCGAGCAGTTCGAGGTCGAGCCGGCCACCTGGGAGAAGTACAAGTACTCCTATTCCGCGGTGACGAAGCAGCTGAAACGCGACATCGTGGCGGAGTTCACCCAGTTCCCGCTGCGGCTCGCGTGGGCGGTCACGATCCACAAGTCCCAGGGCAAGACCTACGACCGAGCCATCGTCGACCTCGGGAGCCGTGCGTTCAGCCCCGGGCAGAGCTACGTCGCGCTCAGCCGGATCTCCACACTGGACGGCCTTTACCTCTCGCGTCCGCTGCGTCCGAGTGACATCATCGTCGACACCGACGTGAAGCGGTTCATGTCGGGGCAGTAGCGTTCGCTCGCCCGTTTCTGGGCGAATCGGCGCTCGGTCGCCCGACAAGGGGCGAACGAACGGGGCCGGTAACCCTACGATTATCGGTTATGACGCATCCGATGCCACAGGGCCAGCCGCAGCCCGGTCCGATCACCGCCTGGCGCACGCTCGAGCTGCACACCAGCAAGCCGCCGTTCGCCGGGTACTGGGGGTTCATCCCGCTCGTCGTCCGCATCGACGGCTTCGAGCACCGTCCGAACTGGGGGCCGTCGCAGTTCACGGTGCCCGCCGATCGGCCCGTGCACGTGGCGTGCTCGATGGCCTGGCTGTGGGAGTTCGGCCATGCCGACTACCTGCTGCACCCCGGCGAGGCGCCGACGCTCGACTACATCGCGCCGGCGCAGCAGTGGGTCTCGGGATCACTCGCGCCGCGCGGCCAAGCGGTCATCAAGGGACGCGGCGCGCAGATCGCCGTGTACGCGGTGCTCGCCCTCGTGTTCGTCGCCATGTTCGGCGTCCTGGCGCTCTCACTGACGATGTAGTCGGACGGGAGCTCGCGGCTCAGGCGACGGCGGTCGCCTTCGCGGTCGCGAGGTCGCGGAAGAGGTCGGTGTTGAAGCGGTAGGCCACCATGACCTCCTCGATCACGCGGGCCTGCTCGTCGTCGTCCCACGGCACGGCGTCGAGTTGCTCGCGGTAGGTGTCCTTGAACTCGCGCGGCTTCGCGATGTCGCCGAAGAGGTAGAAGCCGACGCCGTTGGTGTCGAAGCCGAACTGACGCTGCATGAGGGTGCGGATGATCTGCCCGCCGGAGAGGTCGCCGAGGTAGCGGGTGTAGTGGTGGGCGACGAAGCCGCCCGGCCAGACCGCGCCGACCTCGTCGATGCGAGCCACGTAGCGGGCGGTGGTCGGGAGCGGGGTGATCTGCTCGCGCCAGTCCGGCCCGATGAGGAACTCGAGGTCCTGCACGATCGCGGGGAGTCGCGTGAGCTTGTCACTGATGAACGGTGCGGCGACGGCGTCGGCGCGCATGCGGTCCGCCGCGGCCTCCAGGGCCTCGTAGATGAAGAAGTGCTGGGCCACCAGGGCGACGTAGTCCGCCTTCGACCCCTTCCCGGTCATGAGGTCGCCCATGAAGTCCGCGCCCTCGCTGGAGGCGTGTCCGGCGGAGGTGCGCTCGCGCAGTGCCTGGGAGAAGGGGATCACAGTGCTCATGTCGGACTCCACGTCGGCGTTGTCGGTAAGGGTTGCCTAAGTGTAGCCGTCTGCGCTCTCGGAGGGGAGGGCGATTCGGCGGGGGTGGAGCTGATCAGTGGCTGCTGTGCAGGGAACCGTGCGGAACCGCGAACGCGCCGGCTCGGGTCTGCGCGAGCGCCGGCGTCGTGAGTGCCGCCACCACCGCGGCACCTGCGAGCAGGGTGAGCACGTAGCGCCCGGTGCTCGGTGCCGGACGCGGGCGGCGGCTCCGTCGGGCCACCAGCTCGTCCAGCTCGAGTTCCTCCGGTGCCGTCGCGGCGAGCGTGAGCCTCCGGAGCCGCCGTGCGAGCACGCCGGCCACCGCCAGCAGGAGGACCGTCGACGACAACGTCGGGAGGAACGGAGGAACGGTCGTGACGCCCACGGACGCCAGCCCGTACAAGACCACCCACACCACGACTGCACCCACGGCACCGACGAACGACGCACGGAGCCCCGGCACGCGGTCCCGGACGAGGACCACGGCAGCCCACAGCAGCGCGCCGACGCCGAGTGCCACGAGCGGGACCGCGCCGACGGGCGAGGACCCGGCGCCGGTCGCGACCAACACGAGACCGGCGCCGAGGGCGGCCATCGCCAACAGGCTGTTCGCGATCGAGGTCGTCCCGGAGCGGGTCATGGCGCCGTCGTCCGCCCGGGCGGTCACGCGTGCAGTCGACGTGGACATGTCAGGCCGTCGCCACCCGCGACACGCGCTTGTCGGCGGCGAGTCCGGCGCCGAGCAGGACCACCGCGCTCGCGAGGTGGAGGAAGTGGTCGGCGGTGTTCAGCGCGAGGATGTTCAGCGCCGATCCGACGATGAAGAACCCGACGACGCCGAGCAGCAGGTAGAACGCTCCGATGACCGTGTTGACGGTCTTGGCTGCGACCGCGCTGGACAGGCCCGCGATGAGCAGCGCGGCACCGATGAGCACGTGTGCGATGTTGTGCAGCGGGTTGACCTCGAAGATCCCGAGGAGGAGGCCACCCTCGGTGGTGAGGAACGGCAGGCCGCCGGCGACGATGCCGCCGAGGAGTCCGACCACCACGTAGACCGCGCCGAAGACGGTGGCGAGGAGCCGGTTGGGTGAGTGACGCATGGGAGCCTCCTGGGGTCCGTCGGGCCGCGGGTGCTTCCCGGGCATGGAGGAGTTCGGAGGTTGGACACCCGACGGTTTGGTCGCCGCCGCCGCTCAGTCGTGCGGGCGGGGCTCCACGCCGAGGCGCTCGCAGGCGGTGTCGTAGAGGGCCACGACCTCGCGGCGGATCTCACCGCGCCCGGAGATCGTGCCCGCCGGCCAGGGCACCCGTCCACCGGCAGCGGTGCCGTCGACCGTCCACGTCCACTCGCCGCCCGTCTCGTCGAGCGAGATCATTGTGGCGGCCTCGGCGGCGGGTTCGAGGAACGCGCGCACGATGAGCAGGTTGTCGTCGGGGTGGTCGCCGTTCATGTGCGCCAGGACGGCGTCGACGGTGGACTGCGGGAACGGGTTCGAGGTCACCTCTCCAGGGAACACCATCATCGGTCGGCGCACCAGGGCCGTGGGCGAGGTGCCCGGCGCGCGGCGCGCGACCGCTGCTCCCAGCCGACCCCGGTTACAATCGGGAGCAGTCTGCAGTCCGGCAGACCGCTCATCAGGGGGATGACTTGACTGCAACAGCTTCGAGGCGCAGACGCCTCGCCGCCTTCTTCACGGCGGCGACGCTCGCGACGGTGCTCGTCGGCTGCTCGGGACCCTCAGTGTCCGACACCGACTTCCCCGATCAGGTGAGCGGTGCCCTGGCCGGCGACACGACCGACGCCATCACGGCCGCGGTCGAATCCGCCGTCGCCCAGTCCGGCTCCTCCGGAGCCATCGTCGGCGTCTGGGCTCCTTGGGCCGGCAGCTACACGGCGGGTGTCGGCACGACGGAGCCGGGCGGCAAGACCAAGATGGACCCGTCCATGGTCTACCGCATCGCCGACACGACGCGCCCGATGACCTGCACGGTGCTCCTCGAGCTGGTCGACGAGGGCAAGATCAAGCTCACCGACGAGGTGAACAAGACCCTTCCGCAGATCCAGGGCATCGACGGCATCACCTTCCAGCAGCTCTGCCAGGGGACCTCGGGGCTCGGCACGTACACGCCCGCCCTCAACGCCCAGTTCGTCACGAACCCGACCCGCAACTGGTCGATGGCCGAGATCCTCGCCAACGGTCTGGCGAGCGGTTCGCGCACGGCCCCCGGCGCGCTCTTCGGCTCGAGCGACACCGGCTACATCCTGCTCGGGATGGCGCTCGAAGAACTCACCGGGCAGTCGTGGCAGTCCCTCTACGACCACTACGTCTTCTCGCCGCTCGGCATGTCGAAGTCCAGCTTCCCCGACGCCGCCACGGTCACCCTTCCCGGTTCGCACCCGAAGGGGTACCTGACGCCGCGCATCGCCGACGGCACCTTCCAGTGCGACACCCCGACGGACGAGACCGAACTCTCCCCGTCGATGGTGTGGACCGCGGGCGGCGTCGTCTCCTCGGTCGACGACCTGCGCAAGTTCACCCAGTCCTTCGCCTCGGGTTCGCTGTTGAACGACAGCACCTACAAGAAGCAGTGGAAGGACCCGGTCGCCCTCGGCGACGACCAGCCGACGTGGAAGACGTTCGGTGTCGGTGGCGTGCAGCTCGGGCCGCTCCGCGGTCAGGCCGGATCCATGCCCGGGTCGCTCTCCGCGGCCTTCGCCGATCCGACCTCCGGCCTCACGGTCGTCGTCATGCTCAACAACTCGACGCTCGGTGCCGGCTTCGTGCAGGCGCTGGCGATGGAACTCGCGTCCATCGGTGCCAAGGCGGCGCCGGCGAGCGGGCAGAAGGCTCCGGAGATCGCGCTCCCGTGGTCGGAGCAGCAGATGGCCGAACAGCTCGCCGCCTCGGCGATGGTCTGCGCGCCGCCCGTCGCCCCTGCCGGGTAGTGCGCGCGGTCTCCGAGGCCGCAGCGTGGCGCTGGATCGTGGCACGATGACGGTTTCCGGGGGCCGCTGAGCGACGCTGCTTCCTACAGTGAAGCCATGACGACACACACCCCCGACGAGCCCGGGATCGTCCCGGAGACGAAGAGCTGGACCTGGGTCCTCGAACACCCCTGCCCCGACTGCGGGCTCGACACGGCCCAGGTGGCGTTCCGTGCGCTGCCCGACGCGATCCGTGAGGTCGCCGCCGCGTGGCCGGCGGTCCTGGAGCGGGCAGACGTCCGGAAGCGGCCCGACCCGCAGACCTGGTCGCCGCTCGAGTACGCGGCCCACGTGCGCGACGTGTTCCGCATCTTCGACGTCCGACTGCGGCTCGTCCTGGACGAGGACGACCCGACGTTCGCGAACTGGGACCAGGACGCGACGGCCGTCGAGGAGCGCTACGGCGAGCAGGACCCGCGGGTCGTCTCAGCGGAGTTGACCGAAGCGGCGGCGACGCTGGCGGCTGCATTCGAAGAGGTCCCCGACGACGCGCTCGGCCGGACTGCCCGCCGGAGCGACGGAGCGCGCTTCACGACGGAGACCCTCGGCCGCTATTTCATCCACGATCCGATCCACCACCTGTGGGACGTGACGCGGGTGGAGGCGTAGCGGCATCTGAGCCGTCGTCGAGCGGTTCCTGCGCCCTCGCGCGGAACGCGATCGTGTTGACGCGGTTGCTGCAGCGCACGGAGCAGTACCGTTTGGAACCGTTGCGCGACAGGTCGACGAGGAGGCCGTCGCAGTCGTCGGCGGCGCACAGCCGGAGGCGGTCCCAGGCGTCGGACCGCACGACGTCGACGAGAGCCATGGCGATCTCGGTCTGGATCCGGTCGACGAGCGGGGCGTCGAACTCG
Source organism: Plantibacter sp. Leaf314 (assembly GCF_001423185.1). NCBI lineage: Bacteria > Bacillati > Actinomycetota > Actinomycetes > Micrococcales > Microbacteriaceae > Plantibacter > Plantibacter sp. Leaf314. Next base: position 2,569,376 of record NZ_LMOB01000001.1, read on the forward strand.
GTGGCGTGGAGGTGCCAGTCGAAGCCGTCGTGGCGGCGCAACTGGGGGAGTGCAGCCGACTCGCGGAGCATCGCGTTGATCTCCGTGACGGCCTGGTCGCGGGTGTCGGGGCCGTCGGCGTCGGTCCGCCACAGGGCGTGGACCCGTTCCCGGAGCGCTGCCACCGCGGCGCGCTCGGCCTCGTCGCCGTCGACCCTCCCGGAGTAGCGGCTGACGCGGAGGAGCTCGACGAGTCGGGCCGGTGTCGCGAGCTCGTCCTCACCGCTCCTGGACGCTCCGGCGCGGGTGTTCACGAGCAGCGCGGCGAACAGCAACGCGTCCTCAGTGTCAGGGGCAAAATGCAAGTTGACTCCTTACTCACTCCGACGATAGCTTCATCTCAGCCGGGCGTCCACCCTTCCGCCGGCCCCACTCGCGGCAGTCGGAGGCTCGCATGAAGTCCACATCCTCGACCACGGTCGGTCTGCTCGTCGCCGTACTCGCCGCGGTCGCGTTCGGCACCTCGGGTGCCTTCATCAAACCGGTGCTCGCCTCCGGGTGGAGTCCGGCCGCGGCGGTCACCGTCCGGGCGCTGATCGGTGGTCTGGTGCTCGCGCCGTTCGCCCTCATCGCGCTCCGTGGACGCTGGGATGCGGTGTGGCGAGGTCGCTGGCGGCTCCTCGGCATGGGCCTCATCGGTGTGGCGGCAACGCAGCTCGTCTACTTCGCCGCACTGCAGACCATCGCCGTCGGCACGGCGATCCTCGTCGAGTACATGGCGCCGCTCCTGCTCGTCGCGGTCGCCTGGGTGCTGACCAGGCATCGCCCGGCGACCGTCGTGCTCGTCGGTTCCGTCGTGTCGCTCGTGGGGCTCGTGCTCGTCGTCGCTCCGAGTGGCGGCGCGACCCTCGACCCTGCTGGGCTCGTCTTCGCGATCCTCGCGATGGTCGGGTGCGCGGCGTACTACGTCATCTCGGCTCGTCCGGCCAAGGGGCTCCCGCCCGTCGCCTTCGCGTCCATCGGCCTGCTCATCGGTGCGCTCAGCCTGTGGCTCGCCGGGCTCGTCGGGGTGCCGTTCACGACGTCGGACAGCGACGTCACCGTCCTCGGGACCGCGGTGGCCTGGTGGGTGCCCCTCCTGTTCGTCGGCGTGGTGTCGACGGCCGTGGCGTACGCGTCGAGCATCACGGCGAGTCAGATGCTCGGGTCCCGGCTCGCGTCCTTCGCCGGACTCCTCGAGGTGGTCGCGGCGACCGGCTTCGCCTGGGTCCTCCTCGGGGAGCAGTTGTCGCTCGCGCAGCTCTTCGGCGGGGTGTGCATCCTGCTCGGCATCGGTTTCGTGCGCTCCGAGCGCGCTCCGGCCGTGCCGATCCCCGTCCCCGTGCAGTGACCGGCGGCGCAGTACCGGGCTCAGCCGACTGAGGCCGGTACCGCGTCGAGATCGGCGAGGATCGCGGCGACCGCTGCCCGACCAGCCCGGTTGGCGCCCACTGTCGACGCGGACGGGCCGTAGCCGATGAGGTGCAGCCGTGGTTCGTCGGCGGCCCGCGTTCCGTCGATCCGGATCCCGCCGCCGGGGAGGCGGATCCCGAGCGGTGCGAGGTGGTCGAGTGCCGCGCGGAACCCGGTGGCCCAGAGGATCGCGTCGACGGGCAGGAAGGAGCCGTCGTCGAGGATCACGCCGTCCTCCTCGATGCGCCGGAACATCGGATGCCGCACGAGCACCCCTCGCGCCTCGGCCGACCGCGCCCACGGCGTCCAGTGCATGCCCGTCACCGAGATCACGCTGCCCGGCGGGAGGCCCTGACGGACACGCTCCTCGACACCTGCGATCGCCGCGACCCGTGCCGCGGTGTCGAATTCGTCGTCCACCCACTCCGGCTCGCGACGCGTCATCCACACCGTCTCGGCGACGCGGGAGATCTCGTCGAGGAGTTGGATGGCGGACACGCCGGCACCCACCACGACCACGCGCTGGCCGCGGAACTCCTCGGCCGAGACGTAGTCGGCCACGTGCAGCTGACGCCCGGCGAATCGCTCGCGGCCCGGATAGGCGGGCCAGAACGGCTTCGTCCAGGTGCCCGTGGCGTTCACGACTGCACGAGCGCGGAACGCCGTCGGCGGCTGACCGGCGCTCGCCGCGGTCTCGACGAGGAGGTGACCGTGCGGGTCGTCGTCCTCCCGTCGGACGGCGCGCACGTGGACCGGGCGACGCACAGCCAGCGCGAAGCGTTCCTCGAACGCCGCGAAGTACGGCGGGATGACGTCGACGCTCGGGGACGCGGGGTCGAGCTCGGGCTTCGGCATGCCGGGGAGGTCGTAGATGCCGTTGACCGTCGACATCGTGAGCGAGCGCCAGCGATGCTGCCAGGCGCCACCCGGGGCGTCGTCGGCGTCGAGCACGACGAAGGTGCGGGGGTCGTCGTCGGTCGCTCGGCCCCCGGCTGCGTCGAGCGGCACTGCGTCGAGCGGCACGAACCCGCGACGGTGGAGGTGGTGCGCGGCGGACAGGCCGGCCTGACCCGCACCGACGACCACGACGTCGACGGTCTCCGGAGTGCTCACATGGGGCTCAACGTCGCGGACCGCCCGCGCATTTCCGGAGGTCCGTGGCGGAAGTCCGTCCCGGTCGCCGCGGAACCGATCCACGAGCCTCAGCCGTGGGCCAGGACCTGCACGCCGATCACGAGCACACCGAGGAGGACGAGGGCCGCCAGGGCGATGAGCTGCTGCCAGATCGTCAGCCGTGCCCGACGGACCGCGAACCATCCGCTCAGCCCGAGCGTGATCAGGTACACGATCGCCGAGACGCGCAGCGAGGTCGCCACCTCCATGACCCCGACGACGGCGAGCACGAGGAGGATGGTCGGCGTCGCCACCGTGAGCAGCGAACCCCACGCGATCCGGAGCATCGTGCGCCATCCGCCCTGATCGGGGAAGGCACCGTGCGCGGTGAGATGCGCGATCATCTCGGCGACGAGACCCGCGAGCGTGATCCCGACGACGCCGATCACGAGGGAGAAGAGGGCGTCCGCCGCGTCGTGATGCTCGACGTTGGCCGCGAGCACGAGCACGATCGCGAGGCCGGTGAACGTCGCGTAGACCCGTTCCTTGAGGTACTTCGCGACGGTCTCGACGTCGCCCGGTTCCAGGCCACGACGCTGGGCGCGGTCGAACCCCCGTCGTGCATCGTCGTGGCGCGCGCGCCGTCGATCCGCCCAGGTTCCGCCGTCCGTCATGGTCGAGATGCTAGCCGACGGGCCGGGTGGCGGCCGGGCGGTCCCCCGGGGCGCGGGGATAGAGTGCCCGGTATGACCGAAACGATCATCACCGTCGAGGGCCGCTTCGACTACCACCACCCGGCCGAGCGTGGGACCGTCCGTCTCTCCGCAGGGTTCGAGGGGCCGGCTCGGGAGTCCGTCGTCGCCCGGACCACCGCCGTCCACAACGCGCTCACCCAGGCCGCGCAGGGTCTCCGCGCGCAGTCGGCGGTCACCTGGTGGTCCGCCGACCGTCTGCGCGTCTGGAGCGAGCGACCCTGGAACAAGGACGGGAAACAGTTGCCGCTCGTGCACCATGCCTCCGTCGTGCTCGAGGTGAAGTTCGCCGAGCTGCAGACGTTGGCGCGCTGGGTCGAGGAGATCGCGAGCCAGGACGGCGTGACGGTGGGGGGCGTGACCTGGGCCCTCACCGAGGCGACCAAGCACCGCATCACGGCCGAGGCGCAGCACAACGCGGTGCGCGACGCCGTCGACCGCGCGACGAGCTACGCCAGGAGCCTCGGGCTCGGTAACGTGCGACCCATCGCGCTCGCGGAGCCCGGGATGCTCGGCGACGAGACGCGCTCGACGAGCACCCAGAACGCCGCCCCCATGATGCGCGGGGCGGCGGCACCGGCGGGTGACGGCGGTCTCGATCTGAAGCCCGAGGACATCACGGTGGCCGCCCGCGTGCACGCCCGCTTCGCCGCCTCCTGACCAGCCACTCCACCGCCGAAGGCGTCGCACGGCCGACCCGGGAGTGCGGCATCATGAGGGCATGAGGATCGACGAACTCGCGTACCTCCGTGCGCTCGCCGAAGACGGGCACGTCCCGTACGCGGCCGAGGCGCTGGGCATCTCCCAGTCGACCCTCACGAGGGCGATCGGCCGGCTCGAGGCGGACGCCGGGGTCGAGTTGTTCGACCGCCACAAGAACCGCCTGGAGCTCAACCGCTACGGCGAGATCCTCCTCGTGCACGCGCTCCGGGCGCAGACCGAACTCGACAACGCGCAGTCCCGCATCGACGAACTCCGCGACCCCTCGGCCGGTCTCGTCTCGATCGCCTACGTGTCCTCGCTGGGCGGCTGGCTCATCCCGCGGATCGTGAGCGAGTACCGGACGCTGCTGCCGGAGATCCGGTTCGTCCTCGACGGCGGCAAAGCCGACAGCGTGCTCGACGCGCTCCGCTCCGGCTCGGCCGACGTCGCCTTCCTCAGCCCGGAGCCGCGTGATCCGGAGATCGAATGGCGTCCGCTCACCTCCGAGCGGCTCGCGCTCGGGGTGCCGGCGGGGCATGCGCTCGCCGAACGGACGTCGCTCGCCGCCGGCGATCTCGAGCAGACGGAGTTCCTCGCGATGACCACCGACTCCGGTCTGCGGCAGATCGCGGACGCGTACTTCGCCCGCCACGGGATCGTGCCGCGGGTGTCGATGGAGGTGTCGGAACTGTCGACGCTCCGCGGGCTCGTGCGGTCCGGGGTCGGCATCGCCGTGCTTCCCGATTCGACGAGCATCGAGGGTGTCGTGCTCGTCCCGCTCGACGACGAGGCGGTCAGGGTGATCGGCGTCGCGACCAGCCGCGTCCGAGCCGTGTCGCCGGCCGTCGAACAGTTCGTGCGGTTCGTCCGCGAGGAATGGGAGAGCGCGCGGATCGGTCGCCCGTGAGCGTCGGGGCTCAGTGCTCGTGCGTCGAGCTCCACGGCGTGAAGGCGTCGGGGTAGCGGGCCCAAGCCGCCGGACCGGCGAGCAGCTCCTCGTCCGTGAGCGTGCAGCCGTGCAGGGCGGCGGTGATCGCAGCTTCGTCGAGGTCGATCCCGGTGATGACGAGCTCCTGCCCGAGCGGAGCCCCCGGATCGCTCGTCTCGAACGAGGTCGGTTCCAGGTCGATCATCGAACCGACGTGCTGGAAGACACCGACCCGCGACGCCCGGGTCGCGAGGGCGAGGAAGCCCGCGGTGCGGATCACCTGCCCGAGGTCGCCGGCCTCGATGGGGCCGTCGAAGCAGGCGAGCAGGCGCTCCGGGTGCATCGGTCGAGGGCTGTCGAAGCGGAGGGTGGTCACGCGCTCGTGGTCGACCCACGGGCGGTGCTCGCCGTTCAGCATCGCGATCCATCCGGGTGAGGTGGTGAAGCGCTCGAGGTCGAACGGCGAGTCGCGGTAGCGCGCGAGCGGCTGGCGGCTCCCTGCCGTCGCCGAGACCCCGGGAGTCGCCCGAGGGCGGGTCGCGACCGGTTCGACCAAGCGCGTCAGTGCCGTCGGGTTCAGGTGGCTGAGCAGGGCGAGCAGGACGGCGAGCTGCGCGTGGGTGACGCCGCGCCGCCCGGCGACGGCGATGGTGTCGGCGTACTCGATGTGCTCGACGGTGATCATGGACCGGGCGGTGTACACGGTGTCGCCGTCGTCGTCTTCGTGGGTCACGTACTCGTCGTCGTGCAGGTCGCGCAGGAGGTGTGCGGCGTCGACGACCGTCACGACCGCGTCGAGGAACGCCTCGTCCCGATGCCCGAGGACCGCGGAGACCGCGTCGACGGGACGGACCGTGCTCCCGCAGTCGAGCACGAGATGTCGCGGGGCGAGCGGGTGCCGCACGATCGCCTCGATCGCGTCGTCGATCTCGGCGTGGGCGCTCTCGCCGAGGCCGGACCGTTCGATCGAGACGAGTGCGGACGAGGAGCCGGCGATCTGGCGTGCGACGGTGCGGCGCTCCGGTGGACAGGTGCCGAGGACGAGGGTCACGGTCAACAACGGGGCGCTGGTGCGGGTCACGGCTGGCTCTCCTGAACAGTGGTGCTACGGTGGCTTTTGTTGAGAATCGTTCTCAACAAGTTAGCACGCATCGTCACCACGGGAGGCCACCATGAAGGTCCGCGCATCGCTCAAGTCGCTGAAGGACAAGCCGGGCTCACAGATCGTCCGACGGCGCGGGCGGGTCTTCGTGATCAACAAGCTGAACCCACGCTGGAAGGGCCGCCAGGGCTGACCGCCTGCTCGCTCAGCTGGAGACGAACCGCTCGCTCAGCTGGAGACGAACCCCACGACGATCGCGACCACACCGATCGCCGCGATGATGAACGCCCAGAAGCGCACCGGGATGAAGAACAGGGTCGAGCTCGGTCGGCTGTAGAGCTGTTCGCCGGTCTGCGGGTGGAGCACCGGGACGGCCTCCTGCTTCACCGTCAGGCCGTGCTCGTTGACGTACGGCTGCGCGAGCTGCTGCCAGACGACGACCGGGCGCGGGGCGTCCAGCTTGGCCAGCGCGTACTTCCCGAAGGCCCAGCAGGCGACGGCGCCGAGGAGGAATCCGATGCCGACGAAGACGCCCGTCTGCGGTGCGCTGTCGTCGAGATTCGGCACCGTGACCGCCTTGATGAGGAATCCGGCGCCGACGGAGAGGCCGAAGATGAGGAAGACGACGATGCCCCAGCGGGTCCAGATGATCATGTGAGCTCCTCCTGAGGGGCGACGCCGGGTTCGGATGGCGCGGCGGCCGTCCGCGACGTCGTTCACGCTACCGTCGGCTCCTTCCCGGGGCGATGGGGAGCCCTGCCCATGCGCGGTGACGGCTGAGCTGCTGAGCCGCTGAACCGCTGTGGACGGCGCTGATCGCGCGATCATGCCCGCGATCGCCGGATACGCTGCTCTGAGAGAGCGGCGGACGGACGTCGTCAGGCGGGAGCCGGCAGCACTGGTGGGTAACGACGACGAGAAGGCACGGGTCGCGACCATCTTCGACGTCGCGCGGCTCGCCGGTGTCTCACATCAGACGGTGTCGCGCGTGCTCAACGACCTCCCGAACGTGCGTCCTGCGACGCGGCTGCGGGTCGAGCAGGCGATCGCGCAGCTGCGGTACACGCCGTCGCAGGCGGCGCGTTCCCTCGTCACCCGGCGGTCGCGGACGATCGGGCTCATCACGACCGGCGGGCCGGACTACGGGCCGTCGAGTACGGCGCTCGGCTTCAACGAGGCCGCGCGGGACGCCCGGTATGCGGTGAGCATGGCGAGCATGCTCGAGTCGGATCCGGCGTCGCTGCGGCAGGCGGTCGAGTTGTTGTTGCGGCAGAACGTGGAAGCCATCGTGCTCATCGCCGCACATCGCGAAGCGCTCGACGCGGTGCGTGGCATCGACCTGGGGGTTCCACTCGTCGCGGTCGAATCGAGTCGCCACGACGGGTTCCACAGTGTCTCCATCGACCAGTACCAGGGGGCACGGATCCTCGTGGAGCATCTCGTCGGGCTCGGGCACCGGCGGATCGTGCATCTTGCCGGACCGGCGGATTCGGTGGACGCCCTCGAGCGGGTGCGCGGGTGGCGGGATGCGCTGTCGCAGCACGGCCTTGTGGCTCGCGAGCCGCTCGTCGGGGACTGGACGCCGGCGAGCGGGTTCCGGTTGGGGCGGGAGCTCGTCGCGAGTCGGGGCGCCGGCGACGGTCCGACCGGTGCGGGGTCGTCGTTCACGGCGGTGTTCGCGGCGAACGACCAGATGGCGCTCGGCGTGATCCACGCGCTGACCGAGCGCGGGATCCGGGTGCCGGACGACGTGAGTGTCGTAGGGTTCGACGACATTCCCGAGGCGGAGCATTTCGCGCCACCGTTGACGACGATGCGGCAGGACTTCCCCGAGCTCGGCCGGACGATCATGTCGACACTGCTGGAGGTGCTGACCGAGGCCGACTCCGTCGGCACGGTGCGTTCGGTGCCGCGGCTCGTGGTGCGTGCGTCGACCGCCGAGGTGGGCGTCGCGCGCTGAGGGCTGACGGCGACCACCACTGGTCCCTGGGCGCAACCCTGGTCCCTGAGTGCAGCGCTGGTCCTTGAGTGCAGCGCCGGTCCTTGAGCGCAACCTGGTCCCTGAGCTTGTCGAAGGGCGTGGAGGTGGTGCGTGTGCCCTTCGACAGGCTCACGGACCGGGTGGTCCGGTTTCGGAGAGCGGCTCCGTTCCCTCTGGGCAGTGCTGGTCCGTGGCTGGTCGTCTCCGGTCCCTGAGCTTGTCGAAGGGCGGCGTGGGCGGCGCGTGGGCGGACGGGTGCCATGTGTCAGGCGGCGAGGCGGATGCGTCCGCCGCGGATGGGGGTTTGGTGTCGGTCGATGGTGCCGGGTGGGATGAACCAGGGCACGCCGTCGCGCACCTGGATGTTCCAGTGGTCGTCGTGGATGCGGTGGTGGTGGAAGGGGCAGAGGAGGATGCCGTTGTCGAGGTCGGTGGGGCCGCCTGCTGACCACCAGGTGAGGTGGTGGGCTTCAGTGAAGGATGGTGGGTGGGTGCAGCCGGTCCAGGCGCAGCCGCCGTCTCGTTCGGCGAGGGCGAGTTTCTGGGCGCGGGAGAACAAGCGGGCACCCATACCGAGGTCGAGGACCTGGGAGGGTCCGCCGAGGACCATGGGGATGAGTTTCGCGTCCGCGGCGAGGCGGCGGAGGGCGCCTGCGCCGATGGGTTCTTCGATGCTGTCGATGGTGGCTGCGCCGAGGCCGGTTTCGAGGGTGTCGTGGTCGACGCGGATGACGACGGACACGGGTGCGAGCTCGGTGGCGGCACCACTGCAGCCGGCCGTGTGGCGGAAGATCTCGGTGAGCGCGATCGCTCGGCGCCGGTCGGTGGGGATCACCGACAGGCCCTCCGGCATGGGTGTGCCGGAACCGTCAAGCTGATCGCCGGCGGTGTCGGTGTCCACGAAGGACGGTCGACGGATCGCGGCGCCGACGAGGGCGTCGAGGCCGGCGCGGACGAACGCGGCGCTTTCGGGGGCGAGTTCGGCGCGGAGGAGCGTCATGCCGGAGGGGAGCTCTCGGAGGGTGGCGCGTTCGGCTCGGCGGAGGAGTTCGTCGCGGGGTTCCCGGCCGTCCTGGTCGAGGCGGGTGCGGACGAGCTTCGCGATCCGGACGACATCCTGCAAAGGTGCGTGCGCGGCGTGCTCGACCGCGATGACCGACGCCGCTTGGAGTTCGACGGTGGCGCAGATGCGGCCCGCGTTGCGCAGTTCGCGGACGATGACCGCCGCCCCGTCGACGCTGAGCGGGGCGGGCACCGTGCCAGCAGCCTCGGCCTGAGCGGGCCCGGCACCGTCCGTTTCGGCAGAGACGGAGGAATCGTCGGCGGCTGGTGTCGCCTCGAGGGCGGCGGCGATGTCCGGGAACGGACACTCCTCCAGCTCGCCGAGGAGCCCGCGGGGTTGGGTGATCGCGGCGCCGACCTCAGCAATGACCGAACCACGGGCACGTGCCACCCGCCACCGCTCCGACACCATCACGCCAGGGTTGGCGTAGCCGGCCGCCCGGACGAGGTTCCCGTCGCGGCCCGTCGGCGACGGACGAAGCGCGATCGCCCCGGTCACCCGCGCGGCCAGGACCTCGACCGCGTGATGCACGGCACCGAGTTCGTCGAGGACGCGGAACAGTGCCTCACCGTTCATGTTCTCGAGCTGCTCGGCGACACCCGTCCCGGCACGGATCGCGTCGAGCGCACCGTTCCACGCGGCATCGAACCCCGCCGCGGCGGCGGCGAGGGGGTTCGGTGCGGTGCTGGTCATGGTTCCATCCAAACACGGACCACTGACACTGGAACGGGTGCGGAATATCCTTTTGATCAGGGTATTTATCCGACAGATGGGGTCTGGTCATGGGCGCTTCGACTGGCCAAGAGATCGCCCTTCGACAAGCTCAGGGACCGGGGTTCTGCGGTGGATGCGGCGGCCGGGAGCGTCCTGAGGTCGGAGTCGGACCCCGGCAAAGCCGTTCACCGGGGTCCCCTTCGACAGGCTCAGGGACGGAGGGTGCCCCTCGACAGGCTCGGGAACCGGGAGTGCGCTCCGGCAGGCTCAGGGACCGGGAATGCCCTTCGGCAAGCTCAGGGACCGGCGCACCCTGCGACGGATCCGGCGACCGGGAACGCCCTTCGGCTGGTGCCGTGCCCGGGCGTACACTCCCCGCATGCGTTCATCGGCGATCGACACGGTTCTCGCGCTCATGCGGGCCTTCCACGAGCAGGACCGGGCCGCGGCCGAGGCGCTCATCCACGCGGACTTCGTCTTCACCAGCCCACAGGACGATCACCTCGACCGTGCCGCCTGGTTCGAGCGCTGCTTCCCGAGCGCCGACCACTTCGACGCCCCGAGTGTCACGCTGCAGATCGTCGAGACCGACGGCATCGTCCTCCGCCGGTACGAGTACGTCGTCGACGGCACGACCTTCCGGAACGTGGAGGCGACCCGCGTGATCGACGGCGCCGTGCGCGAGGTAGAGGTGTACTTCGGCGGTGCCGCCTGAGATTCAGCCGGAGTCGGGGCCGCGTGCCATCTGCCTCGGGCGGGACCGACTGACGGGGTCCGCTTCCGCTGATATTCGGTACGCTGATGCCGTAGCATTCGCCGACGAAGGAGAACCCGCATGCCCGTGCCCTCAGCCAACCCGCCCGTCGAGCGTCGGTCCCTCCGCGAGGTCGCGGTCGAGCGCATCCGCACCGCCATCTTCGACGGCACGCTGGAGCCCGGCGAGCACCTCAACGACGGCGAACTCCAGTCCTGGCTCGGCATCTCCCGCACCCCCATCCGCGAAGCGCTCAACGACCTCGCCCGCGTCGGCCTCATCGAGATGGCCGCCCAGCGCTACACCCGCGTCGCCCTGCCGGACCCCGCTCAGCGCACCGAGGTCATGCAGACCCTCGGCGCCATGCTCGGCGGCATCGTCCGCGTCACCGTCCCCGGCCTCGGCTCGACACAGAAGAAGGCACTCGTCCGCTCGATCAACCAGGTGATCGTCGTCGTCGAGCAGCGCGACATGGCCGAGCACGGACGTCTCAGCTGGGAGCTCTTCGACGCCTTCATCACCGCGTGCCCGAACGCCACCCTCGTCGCGGCGACGAAGGACATCATCGATGGCCTCACCTACCGGTCGTCCGCGACCCGCACCGAGGAGACGACCGACTGGGCCGCGAAGGAACAGGGCTACCCGGAGCTCCGCAAGGCGGTCGAGGCCGGCGACGCGATCGCCGCCGAGCTCGCGGTCGAGAACATCTTCCGGCTGTCCGCCCAGCTGTAGCGGGCCGCCCTTCGACAGGCTCAGGGACCGGGGCAGTCTCAGGGACTGGGGCGAGGCCCTTCGACAGGCTCAGGGACCGGAACCGCTCACCGAGTCTGTCGACGGACCATGATCGCCCGCCCGGCGAACCCGAGCAAGACCACCGCGCTCCCGACGGCGACGGACGCCGGGGGCAGCGTGCCCATCAGCAGCACGCACCCGGCCGTACCCACCACGCTGACCGCCCGCGGATACCGTCGATGTGCACTCGTCTGCCGCAGCGCCGCGACGTTCGCGACCACGTAGTACAGCAGGACGCCGAACGAGGAGAAGCCGATCGCGCTCCGGAGGTCGACGAGCAGCACGAGCACGATGACGACGGCGCCCGCGAGCAGTTCTGCGCGGTACGGGGTCGCGAAGCGGGGGTGTACGGCGTCGAGCCACCGCGGGAGGTCGCCGGTCCTCGCCATCGCGAACGCGGTCCGACCCACGCCGGCGAACACGGCGAGCAGTGCACCCAGACAGGCGGCCGCCGCTCCGACCCGTACGAGCGTCGTCGCCCACGGCCACCCGTTCGCCTCCACCACGGCCGCCAGTGGTCGTGACGCCTGGGCCAGACCGTCGGCACCGAGGGTGAGCAACGCCACCACGGCCACGCCCGCGTAGACCACCACCGCCACGGCGAACGCGATGCCGATGGCCCGCGGGATCGTCCGGGCCGGGTCACGGACCTCCTCGCCGAGGGTCGCGATGCGGGCGTACCCGGCGAAGGCGAAGAACAGCAGACCGGCGGACTGCAGCACGGCGAGCGGCCCGGCATCGAACCCGAGCGACGCGGAACCGGTCACGCCCGCCGCCGGCCCGAACACCCCGGAGGCGACGACCACGGCGAGCACGAGCAGGACACCCACGACGATCACGCGAGTCGCCGTCGCCGTGCGGGTCACGCCCAGGCAGTTGGTCACGACCACCAGGGCGACCGCCACCGCCGCGACCGGCCGACTCCACTCGGCGGGCGCGGCGTAGGCGGCGAAGGCGACGGCCATCGCCGCGGCGCTCGCGGTCTTCCCGATCACGAAGCTCCACCCGGCGGCGAACCCCCACCACGGCCCGATGAGTTCGCGACCGTAGACGTAGCTGCCGCCGGCCGAGGGCAGCTGGGCGGCGAGTTGCGCCGACGACATCGCGTTGCAGCAGGCGACGACCGCGGCGATCAGGAGTCCGATGAGCAGGCCGGCACCCGCCACCTGGGCGGCCGGCTGGAACACCGCGAACACGCCGGCGCCCATCATCGAACCGAGGCCGATGAACACGGCGGCGCTGGTGCCGAGTCGTCGCTGCAGTCCGGGGGCGCTCACCCGATCACGCTAGCGGGGTCTGGTGAACACCAGGGTCTGCGTGGAGAACGCGTCGATCACTGGCCTCGCCGGATGACCGTCTGCCGCAGGACGCGCAGCAGGCCGAGGAATCCGAGGAAGCCGATGAACGCGGCGATGAGGTCGAAGATGCGGAGTCCGCCCGGCAGGGTCGGGCCCGCACCCGTCACGACGAGGACCACGGCGATCACCATGGCGGCGATCGAGATCAACGTGCCGACGATCTCCGCCGTCACCCCCTGGACGAGTCCCTTCGCGGGTTCGTCGGCGAGGCCCTTCAAGGTCACCCCCACTGTGCCCTGCTCGAGTCCGGACAGGAGCGCGTCGAGTCGGCGCGGCAGGTTGCGTGCCAGCGCGGCCGACACCGCGGCCTGGGCCTGCAACGTCACGGCCGTCTGGCGGATCGACCGGGCACGCCGGAGCAGTCGCGGCACCATGGGCAGCGCCTGCTCGAACATGTCGAAGTCCGGGTCCAGTGCCTTGAGGCACCCCTCGAGGGTCGCGAAGCTGCGGAACGCGGCCGCGAGGTCGCCGGGCAGGGCGATGTGGTGCTGGCGGATGACGTCCAGGAGACGGCTGAAGATCGAACCGTCGCCGCCCGGGCGGTGTCGTTCGGTGGTGATGACGATGCCCACGTCGTGGCGGAGGGCGTCGAGGTCGGCGTCCTCCGGCAGGTCCACGATGAGGAGGAGCGCGTCGGTCGCGGCGATGTCGTCCTCGCTGACGGTGGCGAGCATCACCGCGGTGAGCCGCTGACGTTGGCTGCGCTCGATGACACCGACGGCGCCGAAGTCGATGAGGCCGAGCGAGCCGTCCTCGCGGAGGATGACGTTCCCCGGGTGCAGGTCGGCGTGGAAGACGCCGTGCACGAGGATCTGCTCGAGCACGACCTCCATGAGCCCTGTTGCGAGTGCCCGCCGTTCCTCCAACGGGATGGTCGCGATGCGCTCGCGGGCGCGGCTGAGGGGGAGCCCGTCGACGAGGTCCATGGTGAGTAGCCGGGCGCCCGACGCCGCCGGGTAGACGCGCGGGACGGTGATCCGGACGCCGTCGTCGTGCTCGTCGCGCCGCTTCAGGGTGCTGCGGATCATCTCCACGTTGCGGGCTTCGATCCGGTAGTCGAGCTCCTCGAGGAGGGTCGAGGTGAACGCTCGGGCGACGGAGGCGAGACGCAGGTCCTGCCCGAACTTCGTGTGCGTCTCGGCGCGCTCGGCCAGGCGGACGACGATGTCGGCGTCGGCCTCGACCTGCACCCGAGCGGCGGGACGCTGGACCTTCACGACCACGGGCGTGCCGTCGAGGAGTTCAGCGGTGTGCACCTGGGCCACGGAGGCGGCGGCGAGCGGTTCGGAGTCGATGGACGCGAACACCGTGTCGATCGGGGCACCGAGTTCGGTCTCGATGACGACCTCGACCTCGTGCCACGGCAGCGTCGTCGCCTCCGACTGCAGGGAGGCGAGGGCGCTGAGGTAGGGCTCCGGCACGAGGTCACGGCGTGTGGACAGCACCTGCCCGAGCTTTACGAAGGTGACGCCGGAGTCGTTGATCGTCGCGATGATCGCATTGGCGCGCTGCTCGCTCGTGGTGAGTTCCAGCTGCACGCGGGATCGGCCGTGCACGAGCCAGCCGGCGCCGTGACGCGAGGCGATCGTGAGGATCTGGAGGTAGCGGCGGGTGCGGCGACGGCGCCGGATCGCCGAGCGGACCACGTCGATCGGGTTCATCAACGGGCGGGTGGGGATGATCACCTCGATGGCGACGAGGACACCGAGACCCAGGGCGAAGATCCAGCCGATCGCGAGGAGGGCGACGGCGATCGCGGCGAACGCGGCACGGGCGTCGTCGACCTGGCCGTCCTGGAGGAGGCCGGTCTGCTGGACGAGCCAGCTGGCGAACGGGGGACCGGTGACGAACACCACCAGGCCGACGACGATGCTGCGCGGCCAGCCGACGGGGGCATCGAGCACGCGACGGGCGGCGAATCCGAGGAGGAGCGCGGAGACGATCGCCAGCACGATGGTGAGCGCATCAGTCAGCATCCGGCATCCCCTCGTCGGTCGAGCGGTCGACTCGCCCCGTCCGCCAGCGTATCCGGCCGAGCTGAGCGCGCGCGAGCGGTCGTCGCTCGTCTACATTCGACTCACCACCCGAGCCGATCATCGGAGTCCGCATGCTTCCCCCGACCAACCTGTGGGCGTTCGCCCTGGCGTCGCTCGCGCTGATCGTCATCCCGGGGCCGAGCATCCTTTTCGTCATCGGCCGCTCACTCGCGCTGGGACGGAAGGCGGGTGTCCTCAGCGTGGTCGGCAACGCCCTCGGGATGCTGCCGGCGGTGGCGCTCGTCTCACTCGGCGTCGGGTCGATCGTCGCCGAATCGGTCGTCGTGTTCACCGTCATCAAGCTCGTCGGCGCCGCGTACCTCGTGTTCCTCGGGGTGCAGGCGATCCGTCATCGCAACGACCACGCGCGCACCGCGGAGACGACGAAGGCGCGTCCGTCCTCACGACGGCTCCTGGGGGAGGGCTTCCTCGTGGGCGTGACGAACCCGAAGACGATCGTGTTCTTCGTCGCCGTCCTCCCGCAGTTCGTCGCCTACGACCACGGGGCGATCCCGGTGCAGATGGCCATCCTCGGACTCGTCTTCTTCGCGATCGCGCTCGTGAGCGACAGCGTCTGGGCGCTCACGGCGGGGACGGCGCGGGCCTGGTTCGCGCGGAGCCCGAAGCGCCTCTCGAAGCTGACCGCGGGCGGTGGCGTCATGCTGATCGGCCTCGGTGGCACGATCGCGTTGACGGGCAGTAAGGCGTAGCGCTGCGCCTCGACCGGTGATCGACCGGTGTTCCCGCTAGGGTGGCCGGCGGGGAACGGGGAACAGGCATGGACGATCAGCGGGTGCGGAGCGAGACCGGGGTGGGCGAGTCGGCGGAACGGACGAGCCAGCGGCGGCACCAGCGCTCCGTGCTGCAGGTGCTCTCCGGGGTCATCGCGGTCCTCGCGTTCACGACCGCCGCGGGGCTCACCATGCCGGTGGTCCCCGCTGACGGGCCGGCGTTCAGCGCGCCCGATCGGATCACGGTGACGGCGGCCGACGGAACCGAGGTCGAGCTCGAGCGGTTCCAGGGGGCGACGACCCGCTTCGGCTCGTATGCGCGCAGCGGCCGGACCTTCACGCTCCTGGACGTCGACACCCGTTCACGCGTCGTCGACCGCGTGCCGATCGTCGAACCGGCCGACATCATCGGCTCCGATGAGCTGCCGGTTCGATTCGTCGCCACGGTGAGTGCGCCGCACGGGGAGGAGGACCCTTCCGCCGGCGAGGTCCGGCTCCGGGACGAATGGCGCATGTACGTCCCGGTCGAGGACGGCCTGCCGGAGTACACCGACCAGCAGATCAACCGGGGTGAGGTGGGTGCGGACGGCGGATCGGTCACCACCGACGACCGCTCGATCCTCGCGATCGCACCGTCCTACCGGGACGGGTCGACGAGCCCGCAGCAGTGGGTGGTCCTCTTCGACTTCGCCGCCCTGCATGCCACGGGGAACACCAATCTCGGGTTCCCGCTGCCCTGGTACGTCGATGGTCCGGTGGTCCCTGCGATCCGTGCCGTCGCTCCGGTGCTCGGCGTCGTCTTCCTCGGTCTCGCGCTGTTCCTGCCCCGACTGCACCGGCGCGGCTCATCGCCGCGCACGGGGTGAGTCGGGGTCTCTCCCGTCAAGCCGCTCGGTCGCTCGGGTGAAGCGTCATCCGATGGTGTCACGGCGACGGATGAGCTCCTGCAGGCGCTCGTCGCGGCGGTCGGCGTCCGCCCTGACCAGCCCACGAAGCGAGGTGTCGTAGACGGACGTGGCTTGCTCCGGCTCGCAGTCCAGAACGGGCGCGATGCGGGCGAGCGCCTCGTCGTCCGACGCCGCGCTCCCGACGACCTCGGCGATCTCGGGCCAGGACCGGCGGGCGCTGACACGCAGCCGCTCCGCCTCGATCTGTCGGTCGTAGGCCCGGCGCTCGGTCGCGGCGTCGGCCCGGTGCTGATTCTGCTTGGCGAGCTGACGGCCGACCATCTCGGCCGTCAGATCGACGCGGAGCGGTTCGGCGAGGCGTAGCCCGAGTTCGACGACCACGACGTGGAGGTCGTAGGGGCCGGGCTCCGGCGAGTTGGCGTCCGACTGCGGCTGGAGCTGCACCGGGACACGGGTGACCTCGCCGGGGTCGAGCGGGACGGCGCGGTCCGCCGCGGAACCCATCCACCCGAAGGAGAATCCGGTCTCGCCGGGCGCGGTGAGGGCCCCGACCGCTCGGAACCCCTCGCTCTCCGGCGTCCATCTGGCGGTGCCCGCGATCACGATGTCGACGACGAGGTCGCTCGGATCGGCGATCTCCGCGACGAACGACGGCCACCGCAGCTCCAAGCCCTGTCGCCGCTCGGCTCGGCTCGGTCGAAGGTCCATGGTGTTCGGGTGGACGCGCACCAGCGGAAGCTGCTCGCTCGGATGCACCTGCGCCACGCGCCAGGTCCGGTGGTCCGCGTCGACCGGCGAACCGAGGTACACCGCACCACTCTCCAACCGGCGGAGCACCCGCCAACCGTCCGACGGGGCCTCAGCGGCGGTGGTCTCATCGATGCCGCAAGCAAGTTCGTCCGCCAGCGCCGAGAGTGTCGTGCCATCGCCGGTGAGGGCGTCGCCGTCGACCTCGAGGTCCCCGATCCGGGGTGCATCATCCATGGAAGCCATGCCCGATGGTCTCATGCGCCATGCTCGAGACCCCGAACTCAGGTGTCGATGCGGTGGTCCTGGATGGACTCGTAGGTGACGCGGAGCGATTCCGCTGCGACGTCGTAGCGACGCTGGGCGACACGGATGAACAACAGGTCGACGAGCGCGAGTTGCGCGATGCGCGAGGACATCGCCCCGGAACGGTAGCGGCTCTCCCTCGCCTGCGTCACGAGGACGAGGTCGCAGCGGCTCGCGATGGGGGAGTCGGGGAAGTTCGTGATGCACACCGTCGTCGCCCCCGCGGCACGGGCGAGTTGCATCGCCTGCTCGGTCTCGACCGTGAGACCCGAGTGCGAGATGCCGATGGCGACCCCGCCCGGCCCGAGGAGGGCGGCCGACGGCAACGCCAGGTGGGCGTCGACGAAGGTGTTGGCCGGCATGCCGATCCGGTAGAGCTTCTGGTGGAGGTCCTGCGCGGTGAGGTTCGAGGAGCCGAAGCCGATGATGTCGATCCGCGGCGCGAGGAGCAGCGCGTCTACGACCGCGTCCAGGGCGTCGCGGTCGAGCGAACGGGCGGTCAGCTCGATCGCCTGCACCTCCTGGTACGCGACCTTCGCGACGACCGTCTCCACCGAGTCGTCCGGGTCGATGTCGGCGTCGTCGACCTCGAACCGGTCCCGCTCCGCCTGCTCGCGGCTCGTCGACGTCGCGACGGCCACCCGGAACTCCCGGTACCCCGTGTATCCGATCGTCTGGCAGAACCGGGCCACGGTCGCCTGCGAGGTGCCGCACGCCTTCGCGAGCTCCGTGATGGTCAACTCGACGACGAGCGAGGGGGTGCCGATGATCGTCTCGGCGACGCGCGTCTCGGCGGCGCTCAGGCGTGGGATCGCCTGGCGGAGCACGAGGAGCGCGTCAGTGGACATCCGGTGCGGCCCCCGTCGGCTGGGCGGCCGCGTGGGCCGCGATGGCCGCGCTGAGGGACCCGTCGCCGCTGCGGAGGCGGGCGACTGCTTCATCTGCGGCGATGCCGGTCACGAGGACGAGGATAGCGGCCTTCACCCAGCCGTCGACGGATGCGAGTGTCGCAGCGGCCGTGGCGGCGTCGACGTCGGTGGCCAGCATGACCGTCCGTTCCGCGCGCGCCCGCAGCTTCTCGTTCGTCGCACGCAGGTCGACCATGAGGTTCCGGTACGTCTTCCCGAGTCGCACCATCGAGATCGTCGACAGCATGTTGAGCACGAGCTTCTGCGCCGTCCCCGCCTTCAGCCGCGTCGAACCGGTGAGGAGCTCCGGACCGACGACCGCCTCGATGCCGATGTCGGCGTCCCGTCCGAGCGGGGAGCCCGCGTTGCACGACAGGCCGATCGTGATCGCGCCGACCGAGCGCGCGTCCTCGAGGGCGCCCAGGACGTAGGGCGTGCGGCCCGACGCGGAGACCCCCACGACGGCGTCGTCCGCAGTGATCGACAGCGACGCCAGATCCGCGCGCCCGAGGTCGTCACGGTCCTCCGCGTTCTCCACCGCCTGCTGGATGGCGCCGGGGCCACCCGCGATGAGCCCGACGATGAGCCCGGGATCGGTGCCGAAGGTCGGTGGGGCCTCGCTCGCATCGAGGATGCCCATACGGCCCGCCGTGCCGGCTCCCAGGTAGATGAGCCGACCACCGCGCCGGAGTCGGTCGACGATCGCATCGACGGCCGCCGCGATCTCGGGGGCCACCGCGGCGACGGCCTCCGGGACGGACCGGTCCTCCTCGTTCATTGCCTCCACGAGCTCACGCGTGGTGAGGGCGTCGAGGTCGGGGACGCGTTCGCCCACCTGCTCGGTGGACATCGTCGCGAGCTCGGCGCGGAGGGAGTCCCTGACGGAGGAACCCTCAGACAGCGTGGACATCGTCGCGCACGACCCTTCCGGCGTAGGAGATCGCCGTGTCGAGGGCCACGAGCCTGGCGCCGTCCAAGGCGTCGCCCCGAGGTCCGACGAGGTCGACGCCGACCTCGCGCATGGCCGTCGCGAGGTGGGCGGCGAAGTAGGGCTGGGAGGCGATGCCGCCGACGACGCACACGGCACCGCTACCGGCCGCGGCGGCGCTCGCCGCGAGGTGTGCACAGGCGCCGTCGACGATGCCCGCGGCGACCTCGTCGCCCTGCTCTGCCCGGGCGATGACCGTCGGGGCGAAGGTGCCGAGTTGGCGGGCCGGTGCTCCGGTGCTGGAGACCCAGAGCGGAAGCGCCGGGATCGTGCCGGCGAGTGCCTCGGCGTCCGCGAGGAGCGCGGTCGCCGGGCCGCGACCGTCGAACGCGCGCATGCACGCCTCGAGGCCCTCCTGCCCGATCCACCGACCGCTGCCCTCGTCGCCGAGCCAGGGCCCCCAGCCGTCGATCTGCCTGACGGCACCCGCAGCGTCGACGTCGAACACGACGGCACCGGTCCCGGCGATGAGCACGGTGCCCGGGCCACCCGCGAAGGCGCCGGCGTGGGCTGCGAGGGCGTCGTTCACGACGGCGATCGTGGCACCGAGCGCCAGGCGGAGCTCCGCGGTGAACGCGGCGACCTGGTGCGGGGCGGCTTCGACCCCTGCGGCGCCGATACCGACGTGCCGGACCTCGGCCAGCAGCGCGGCCGGCAGCTGCGAGACCGTGTCCATGACCGCCCGAGCCGAGAGCTCGGCACCCTCGTGGTCGGCGAGGCCGGGCGCACCGTGGCCGTGGGCTTCGGCGAGGACGGTCGGCTCCTCGGCGGAACCGCCCGTGATGCGGGCGCGGCAGGACGTCTTCCCGAGATCGATGGCGAGGACGGGTGGTGCGAGGTGGGTCATGATCCGTTCCGGTGGTGCTGGTGGTGCGATGGTGCGGCGGTCGTCCCCGAGGCGAGCAGCTCCGTGACCCGGTCGGCCGAGGCGCGTGAGGCTGCAAGGCAGTCGATGACGGGGAGTGTGAGCCGGAGGTCGTCGGCGAGCGGCAGACCGACGCTCACGACGACCGCGTCGGGCCGGATGGCCGCGATGCGCTCCACGGCAAGCCGCTGCGGGGTGTCGTCGTCGAGGCGGTCCGCCAGGAGGGCGACGCCGTGCCCGGCGGGGATCGTGTCGAGCAGGAGGGACAGCTCGTCCGAGGTGGACGCCTCCGCACGGGGATCCGGTGTGCGCAGACTCGGGCCGGCCTCGAGCCGCGTCACCTCGAACCGTTCGGCGAGAGACTCGGCGAAGGGGTCGTGCGCCGAGGCGACGGCGAAGGTCGGTCGGTCGCGGAGGTCGACGAGCGTGATCGCCGAGGCGTCGACGGCGACGTCACCGCGGACCCGGACGATGCGGCGGATGGCGTCGGCGAAGCGCCCTTCGACCAGCTCAGGGACCGGGGATGCCTCAGGGACCGGGTCGCCGGTCCCTGAGCCTGTCGAAGGGGCGACCGTCGCAGCGAGCCGCGCGACGCGGGCGGCCGCACGCTCGACGATCGCGCGGTCGAGACCACCGTCGGTGATCGCGGCGCAGACCGCCTCGAACACCTCGAGGTAGTCGTCCTCGTCGGTGGTGGCGCCCTGCTTCGGTCCGAGGTTCGAGGGGTTGCCGATGCAGAGCAGGTCCACGCCGGCCTCGAGCGCGAGGACCGCCCCGCGTCCGGAACCGGTGGTGGAACGGATCGCGGCCATGTCGAGCGCGTCGGAGATGATGACGCCGTCGAAGCCGCTCTCGCGAAGTCGGCGGAGCGGGATCGGGTTGAGGGTCGCCGGTGCGTCACCGAAGGCGGGGACGACGATGTGGGCGGTCATGACGCTTGCGACCCCGGCCCCGATGGCAGCCTCGAACGGTGGCAGGTGCTCGGCCTCGAGCTCCTCCAGCTCCAGCTCGATGCGGGGGAGGTCGAGGTGGGAGTCGCTCGCGGTGTCGCCGTGGCCGGGATAGTGCTTCACGCACGCGGCGACCCCGCCCGACTGCAGACCCTCGACCATGGCGGCGACGTGGCGAGAGACGAGCGCCGCGGTGGTGCCGAACGAGCGCACGCCGATGACGGGGTTCGCCGGGTTGGTGTTCACATCGGCCACGGGGCCGAGGTCGACGTTCGCCCCGGCCGAGCGGAGTCGGCGCGCGAGTTCGGAGCCGACGGCCCGGGTGGTCTCGACCTCGTCGAGCGCACCGAGCTGGGCGTGCCCCGGCAACGTCGATCCGGTGAGGGCCTCGAGCCGGGAGACGTTGCCGCCCTCCTCGTCGACGCCGATGAGGATCTCCGGCCGGTGCGCGCGGAGCGTCGCCGAGAGGGCCTCGACCTGCGCCGGATCGGCCGAGAGGTTCTGGCCGAAGTAGACGACACCGGCGAGGCCGCCGTCGAGTTCGCGCAGCAGCCAGTCCGGGGCGGTCCGGCCGAGGAACCCCGGCCAGAGGACGCCACGGACCAGCCGGGCGACGTCGGGGTCGGTCATCCCTTCACCGCTCCGGAGACGAGGCCGCCGGAGAGGCGTCGCTGCACGAGGATGAAGAAGATCATGACCGGGATCGTGATGATCGTCGACGCCGCCATGACCGAGCCCCAGTCGTTGGAGTTCAGCCCGAAGAACTGCTTGAGGCCGATGGCGACCGTGTAGTTCTCCGTCGAGCCGCCGAGCAGGGTCATCGCGAAGATGAACTCGTTCCACGCGGTGATGAAGCTGAACACGCTCGTCGCGACGAGGCCGGGGGCCACGAGCGGGAGCATGATCGAGCGGAACATGCGCCACCAGCTGGCGCCGTCGAGGAACGCCGCCTCTTCGAGTTCCACCGGGACCGCCGCGACGAAGCCGCGGAGCATCCAGATGCCGAACGGCAGGGCGAGGGCCACGTAGACGATGATGAGCCCGAGCAGCGTGTTGAGCAGCTGCAGGTCGCGGATCTGCACGAACAGCGGGATCACGAGCGCCTCGAGCGGCACCATCTGCACGACGAGGATCATGAGCAGGACCGCGGTGCGGAACTTGAACCGGAAGCGGGCGACCGCGACCGAGGCGAGGAGCGCGACGGCGGCGGAGATGAGCACCGTCGCACCGGCGACGATCGCGGAGTTGCGCAGGAAGACGGCGAATCCGCCGTCGGTCAGGACCGACTCGAAGTTCGTCAGCGACAGCTCCTTCGGGAAGAAGGACTGGCCGCCGCTCGACGCCTGCGCGTCGAAGGCGCTCGACAGCATCCAGTACGCCGGGAACAGTGTGAACACGAGGAGCAGGGTGACGAGGACCGCCTTGACCGTGTTGGAGCGGATCTTCCGACCGCTCGCCTTCCGGTGCATGGGGACCTGCGGCTTGGCGGATCCGTCGGTTCCCGGTCCCTGAGCCTGTCGACGGGCGGTGGTCGGGGCGGGGGCGTGGGTTGTCACAGTTCGTCCTCCTTCATGAGGGCGCGGATGTAGACGATCGTGATGCCGAGCAGCACGAGGGTCAGCAGCACCGCGATGGCGGAGCCGAAGCCGTACCGGTTCTGCCCGAAGGACTCCACGTAGGACCACACGCCGAGGTTCAGCACCTCACGGTTCGAGCCGGAACCACCCGGCATGAGGTAGATCTGCGCGAACACCTTGAAGTCCCAGATCGTCGACAGGATGATGACGACGGAGAACACCTGGCGCAGCGACGGGAAGGTGATCTGGAAGAAGCGGCGGAACGCGCCGGCCCCGTCCATCTCAGCGGCTTCCAGCATCTCCTTGGAGACGCCGAGCAGGCCGGCCAGCACGGTGATGGCCACGAACGGGAACCCGTGGTGGATGACGTTCAGCAGCGCGATGCCGTAGAACGTGAACTGGTTGGTGAACCAGTTGAAGGGCTCGTCCATGAGCCCGGCGCCCATGAGCGTCTGATTGACGATGCCGCGGTCGGCGTCGAAGATCCAGACCCACACGTAGGTGCCGGTGACGGCGGGCATCGCCCAGGCGACCATGATGGCGCTGCCGACGATGGTGCGCCAGAAAGAACCGAGGTTCGCCATGAGGAGGGCGACGAGGGTGCCGAGGACGACCGTGCCGATGACGGCGGCCGCCGCGAAGAAGACGGTGTTCGGAAGGACGACGGTCCAGAGGGTCGGGTCTGCGAAGACCTCGGCGTAGTTCGCCCCGCCGTTGAAGTTGGTGTCGCCGGAGACGATCTCGCGGAGGCCGTAGTCCTGCAGGGAGAACAGCACGACCCGGATGAGCGGCCAGAGCAGGAGGACGGCGAGGATGAGGAGCGCCGGCGTGAGCAGCAGCCAGGGGCGGGTGCGCATGAGGAGCCGCAGCCGCTTGGGGGAGGGGCCCCCGGCCACCCGCGAAGCGGGGGCTTCGCGGGTGACCGTGGGCGGGGTGAGGGTCGACACGATCGGCTACTTGCCGTTCATGATGTCGTCCATCTCGGTGGCGGCGTCGGTCGTCGCCTGGTCGACCGACTTGCTCCCGGAGAGGATGGCCTGGATCATCGCGTTGGTGGTCTTCTTCGCCTGCACCGCACCGAACTTCGGGGTCACGGGGAGGGAAGCGCCGCCGTCGACGAACTGCTCGGCGAAGGGCTTCACCAGCGGGTCGTCGCTCTCGGTCGCGTCGCTGAGCAGCGAGGTCTGGCCGGGGAAGTACCCGGTCTGCTCGGCCCACTCGGAGGCGTACTTGCCGGTCGTCATCATCTCGATGAACTGGAACGCGAGGTCCTTGTTCTTCGAGGTGTTGAACATGCTGAGGTGCGAGCCGCCGAGCACGGAGGGCGACATGCCGCCGTCCTCACCCGGGATCGGGATGGCGGCGAACTTGCCCTCGAGCTCCGGGTTCTTCTGCACGATGGTGGCCGGGGTCCAGGAGCCCATGATCGCCATGGCGACCTTGTCCTGCACGAAGTTGTCGAGGACGTCGGTCTCCTTCCAGGTGGTCGCACCCGAGGAGGAGAGGTCGTACTTCGTGGCCAGGTCGGTCCAGAACTGGATGCCCTTGCGCGAGTCGTCGCTCGCGAGCTGGGACTTCCAGGTGTCGCCGTCGAGCTCGGAGACCTCGCCGCCGGCGCCCCAGACCCACGGGTAGGCCGTGAACTCGGCGTCACCGGGGACGGGGAACGGGATCATGTCGGGCTTCGCGGCCTTGATCGCGGTTCCGGCGTCGATGATCTCCTGCCAGGTGGTCGGCGCCTTGAGGCCGAGCTCCTCGAAGACGTCGGTGCGGTAGACGATCGAACGGACGCCGGCGTACCAGGGCATGCCGTAGAGCTCGCCGTCGTAGGTGCCGGAGTCGGCGAGACCCTTGACGAGGTCGTCCTTCAGGCCGGCCTTGTCGACGTAGTCGCCGATCGGGGCGAGCGCGCCGGCGTCGGCGAACTCGGCCGTCCAGGTGGTGCCGGTCTCGGCGACGTCCGGCGTGGTGTTGCCGGCGATGGAGGTGACGAAGCGGTCGTGGGCATCGGCCCACTGCACGTATTCGACCTTCAGGGTGGCGCCGGTCTCCTTCTTGAAGGCC
Organism: Plantibacter sp. Leaf314; assembly: GCF_001423185.1. Taxonomy (NCBI): domain Bacteria; kingdom Bacillati; phylum Actinomycetota; class Actinomycetes; order Micrococcales; family Microbacteriaceae; genus Plantibacter; species Plantibacter sp. Leaf314. The sequence continues at coordinate 2,594,146 of NZ_LMOB01000001.1, forward strand.
GAGCCGACCTCCTTGAAGAAGGCCTCGGAGTCGGGGTTGGTGCCCTGCATGATCCAGACGGTGAGCGTCTGGCCGTCGGCCGAGACGTCGCCTGAGCCGGATCCGCCACCGGCACAGGCGGTGAGGCCGAGTGCCGCGGTGGCGAGGACGGCCAGCGGAAGGGTGCGCTTGCGCATGGTGCTGCTCCTCGATTCTGGGATCGGGAGTCCGAGCCGTCGTTGGCCCGGGATCCGTGATGACCGTGGGGTCGATCCCTGCTGTTTTCAGTGGGTGTGGAAACAGTATTCAATAAGTACAGGGAGCTTGCAAATATTTTCCAGCACTGCAACACGGTCGTTACCTGCGTGACGGACGTGTTTCACGAAGCTGCGAGAACCGTGAGCGGACAGGGGTGTGCGGGGCCGCGCGAGCGGCCTCCCAGCGAGGCGCTCAGGCGGTGCGGACGATGATCGCGCGCATCGCCGCCGCGGCCGCGTCGCCATCGCGTCGCTCGACGGCGCTCGCCAGGTCCCGGTGCAACGCCGCGTCGTCGAGATCGATCGCACCGGCCGGAAGGCGGTCGACCCGATCCCGGAGGGCTGCGTCGATGGCGTCTCCGACGCGGTCGAGGAGCGGGTTCGCGGCAGCCTGCCGCAGGAGTCGGTGCAACCGGAGGTCGGCGTCGAGGAAGGCTGCGACGTCCTGGGCTGCCGCGGCGTCGAGGAGTGCGTCGCCGATCGTCCGCAGCTCGAGCCCGGCCGCGCTACTGCGTCGCTCCGCCGCCAGCCGGGCGCACTCGGGTTCGGTGGCGGTCCGGAGCTCACGGATCGCCAGCAGCGTCGCGTCGCGTCGTCCGCTCGCGAGCGACCAGCGGAGCACGCGTGGCTGCAGCCAGTCCCACCGCTCCGACGGCAGGACCGTGTGTCCGACGTGGGCCTTCCCCTCGAGGAGGCCGAGCCCGCCGAGGACGCGGGTCGCCTCGCGGACGACGGACCGCGAGTGCCCGGTCCGAGCGGTCAGTCCTTCGACCGTGCACACGGCGCCGGACGCCAGTCGTCCCTCGACGATGTCGGAGCCGATGCGGTCGAGCGTGCGTTCGAACGCCGAGGTACCCGGTCGGTCGGTGGCGGTCACCGCGCGACGGCCGGGCGGGTGGGGGAGATGACCAACTCGTCGATCCGGACGTGGGCGGGGCCGTCGAGGACGAAGGTGACCGCGCGCGCGATGTCCTCCGGGGCCAACATCGTCTCCCGTGCTGCGGCGTCCGGCACCTGTGGGCGCATCGAGAGGAAGGGGGTGTCGACGTCGCCGGGGCAGAGGTGCGTCGCGCCGACACCGTTGATCCCCTCCTCCTCGTTCAGCGTGGCGCAGAGGGACGACAGTGCGGTCTTGCTCGCGCTGTAGGCGACGCCGCCCTTGGTGGAGAAGCGCCAGCCGGCGAAGGAGGAGATGACGACGACGCGGCCCTGCGCCGCGCGGATGCCGGGCAGTGCGAGGTCGATCGCGCGCGCCACGGAGGTGAGGTTCGTGTCGACGATCGTCGCGAACTCGGCCATCGACTGGTCGTCCCAGCGCCGCCGCGGCGAGTTCAGTCCCGCAGCCGTCACCAGGTCGTCGACCGTTCCGAAGTCGGCGAGGATGCGCTCGTGGGCGCGTGCGAGCGCCGCGGGGTCGGTCGCGTCGGCGGCTGCCGCGAGGGCCGTTCCGCCCGCTGCGGTGATCTCCGCCACCGTCTCGTCGAGTGCCTCCGCCCGGCGGCCGGTCACCGCCACTCGGCGCCCGGAGCGGGCCGCGGCCAGCGCGACGGCCCGTCCCATCCCGCTTCCGCCACCGGTCACCCACAGCACTCGATCCGTCATGGCTCCAGTGTAGGCACGGTCGACCATTCGTATGTTTTAATCGCCTGACGTGGACGGTGCTGCCGTCGTCCATGCCGCAGAGGAACGGAGACGACGATGTTGCTGGATCTGACGGACCGCCGGGTCATCGTGACCGGGGGAGCACGCGGGATCGGTCGGGCGCTCGCGGAGACGTTCCTCGCCGAGGGTGCGCGTGTCGCGGTCCTCGACCTCGACGTCACCCCGCTCGACGATCTCATCGGCGCATGGGGCGACGCGCTCGCCGCCATCCCGTGCAACGTGCGGTCCGAGACCTCGGTGACGGAGGCGGTCACGGAGGCCGCCGTGCGCCTCGGTGGGATCGACGTCCTCGTCAACAACGCCGGCATCAACGTCGAGGCGCTGCTCGAGGAGACGAGTGACGACGCCTGGACGGCGTGCTTCGACGTGAACGTCGGCGGGGTCTTCCGGATGTCGAAGGCCGTCATCCCCTATCTGAAGGAGCAGGGCTCTGGCCGGATCATCAACGCGGCGAGCTTCGCGGCGATCATCCCGAGTGTCGGCAGCGCGGCGTACGCGGCGTCGAAGTCGGCGGTGGTGCAGCTGACGAAGGTCCTCGCCAGCGAACTCGGCCCGTGGGGGATCACGGTGAACGCCTACGCGCCCGGCATGGTCCCGACCGCGATGAACGGCTTCGCCGAGCTGCCCGCCGATCGTCAGGACGCCTTGCTCGACACCCTGTCGCTGCGCCGGTGGGAGGAGCCGGAGGACGTGGCGAACGTCGTCCGCTTCCTCGCGAGCGACCAGGCCGGCTACGTCACCGGAGCGTTGATCGACGTCAGCGGCGGGAAGTTCGCGACCCAGTTCCCGGCTCGCGCCCGCGGCTGATCCACACGGATCCGGTGGTCATCGCCGGTCGATCGGCACGGCCGATTTCGCCGCGCCGAAAGCGACAGTCGTCGGGTCGACGCGCCCGGGGAACGGTTCCTGCGCGAGGATTCGCAGCCAGCCCGAAGGACGCTTACGATACCGTGGACGGCACATCCGGAGGCCCGCTGAGCGGGTCGTCGGACGGCAGTCGAGTGGGCTGACCGGGGCAGGTCCACACCCCGCATCATCGTCGGGATCACCATCTGGAGCAGAGGAGTTCGGTCAGCCGTGGCTTCACGAGTGCAAGTGTCCGAGCGTCGCCGATCGCGCGATGCGCGTCGAGGGCGCCACCGGGCCGCAGCACCGATCGAACCGTTCACCAGAGGGTTCAGCGCCCTCGGCGAGCTCGCCGCCTCGGGTGCGCAGGTCAGCCTCCGGATCAACGACATCACGACCGGCGAGATGCTCATGTCGGCCGACGACCACGTGGTCGTCCCCACCGCCTCGATCGGCAAGGTCCTGCTCCTCATCGAGGTCGCAGCACGACTCGGCGACACCGACTTCAGCGGTCTCACCATCCTCGACCGCGAGCCGCTCGACGCGGTCGCCGACTCCGGAATCTGGCAGCACCTGCAGGCGCCGTCCCTGCCCGTCGCAGACCTGGCGGCGCTCGTGGGTGCCACGAGTGACAACCTCGCCACGAACGTCCTCCTGCGTCACATCGGCCTCGAGGCCGTCCGGCACCGCGCCGAGGAGATCGGACTCAAGCGGACGGCGCTGCTCGACATCGTGCGCGACCACCGGGGTCCCGACCACGCACCCCAGCTCTCCGTCGGGTCCGCCCGCGAGCTCGCCTGGCTGTTCCAAGCCCTCGCGACGGGCGAGATCGTCGATGCGACCACGAGCCGTCGGGTGCTCGCGTGGCTGTCGCTCAACACCGACCTCTCCCTCGTCGCCTCCGGGTTCGGCCTCGACCCGCTGGCCCATCGCGAACCCGACCACGGCATCCAGCTCTTCAACAAGACCGGTTCCGGCGTGGGTGTGCGCGCCGAGGCGGGCATCCTGCGCGGCCCGAACGGCGCCGTGAGCTACGCGGTGTGCACGAGCTACGACGACACCGAGCTCGGAACGCGACTCGGCGTCGTCGACGCCGTCCGCACCCTCGGCCAGGACCTCCTCGAATACGTGCACTGAGCCCGCCGGGTCCCTGAGCCCACCCGGTCCCTGAGCTTGTCGAAGGGCTCAGTCGATGCGCCCCAAGGCCGCCAGGCGCTCGAGCACCTCACGTCCGGCGGGCGGGCAGCGGTGGAGCGAATCCATCCCCACCCAGTGCACCGCGCTCACCTCGGCCGAGGGCTGTGGGACCGCATCCGTCTCCGCCGCGAAGACGTGCATCCGGACGAGTCGGCCGTCCGGTTCACCGTGGGCTTGCGTGAGGACGGTGAACAGCGGCGTCACGCCTGCCGGGTCGAGGTCGACCGCGATCTCCTCGCGGGCTTCGCGCACGGCGGCCTCGGCAGGCGTCTCGCCCGCGTCGATCTTCCCGCCCGGCATGTAGAGGACGTCGCGCCCCCGGGCCGTGACCATGAGCACCCGTCGGTTCCGGATGATCGCGACGGCGGACACGAGGATGTCGGCGAGCGGTCCGCGCCCGCCTCCGGTCAGGTCGCTCATCGGGTCACCTCGCCGTCCGAGTCGGCGCGTAGGCGTCGCCGTTCGGCGAACCCGTCGACCGCCAGCTCCACCGCCTCCCGGAGCTCCTTCGTGCTCAGGATGACGAAGTGGCCGGGGACGGGCAGGAGCACGTTCGTCGCCCCGGGCAGCACGCTGCTCGACGGGACGTGCGGGTCGAAGGTGCTGTAGATCGAGACGATGTCGGCGTTCACGTCGTGGGGTGCACCGAGGGCCACGATGGTCTCGTCGGTCGGCAGGAACGCGCGGAGGCTCGGATCGACGACGTACTTGGCGAGCACCGACCCGGAGAAGGGCGAGCAGATCGCGACGACGCCGAGCAGCCCGAGACGTTCGCGATCGGTCAGCAGGAGTTCCTTCCCGACGAGGCCCCCTTTGCTGTGCGCGACGATGACGCAGCCCGCGTTCGGCTTCGGCAGCCTGCCGAGCGCCCGGGCGAAGCGGGCCGCGGTGTCCCGGATGGGCTTGCGGTTGTAGCCGAGACCGCGCGCGATGCGGATGCGGTACCCGGCGGCGTTGAGATGGTCGGCGACCGGCTTGAGGAACGCCCACGTCTCGTAGACGCCCGGGATCAGGACGACGACCGGGCGGCTGGTGTCGCCACGACCGTACTCCCGCGGGATCCGGCCGCTGAAGAAGGCCCTGGTGTGCCACACCACCGAGTGGATCCAGTCGACGGCGACGATCCCGGCGATCCTCAGTGCTCCTGGACGTTCCGCCACGGGTGGGGCGTCTGCGAGCGCGACATCGTCGGCATCCGCCACCGATTCCTCGTCCATCCGCACCCCCTCGTCCATCTTGCCACCGGCCGGCGCTGCCGCCGTCGTGCGCCGTGGTCGCTGCGCTCGGCCAGGGCGGCGCGAGCCCAGTGATCCTGCGGGAACGCGGGGTACGCTGTGTTGACAAGGCGACGGCGCGCTGCAAGCATGAGTCCGTTCGTCGAACCCCTATGCGCGAGGTGCACCCACATGACTGATCCGAACTCCGGCCAGCCGAACGACCCGTACGGTCAGGGCCAGGCTCCCCAGCAGCCGCCCTACGGCGAGTCGCAGGTCCCGCCGGCTCCGCAGTACGGGGAGCAGGCGCCGCAGTACGGTCAGCCCTCGCCCTACGGCGAGCAGCAGACGCAGCAGTACGGCGAGCAGCCGAAGTACGGGCAGCAGCAGTCGCCCTACGGTGAGCAGCAGCAGAACCCCTACGGCCAGCCGCAGGCTCCGTATGGTCAGCAGCAGAACCCCTACGGTCAGCCCGCCGCTCCCTACGGTCAGCCACAGGCGCCGTACGGCTACGCGCAGCCCGCCGGCCAGAAGACGAACGTCATGGCGATCATCTCGCTCATCGCGCCCTTCGTCGGGTTCGGCGTCGTCGGCCTCGTCCTCGGCATCATCGCCCTGGGTCAGATCAAGCGCACCGGTGAGCAGGGCCGTGGCCTCGCGCTCGCCGGCACGATCGTGAGCGGTGTGTCGGTCCTCGCCGGCGTCATCCTCATCATCTTCTACATCCTCATCTTCGCCGGCATCATGGGCACGGCGGCCACCTACGACTACGACAGCTACTGATCCACGGCCTGCTCGGCAGGCGGATCATGACGGGCATCGGCATCGCGCCGGTGCCCGTTCGTCGTTGTCGCGGTCCGCGCCTCGGCGAGCCCAGGCGTCGTGCGTCGACGGGCTAGGAGGCTGAGGCGGCCGAGTCGGCGTCGGTGACCGGCACGACGACCACAGGAGCCTGCGGGACCTCGATACCGAAGAGCGTCTGCAGTGCCGTGGTGTACGCGGCCTGATCGCCGTTGCGGGCGAGGTTGCGTGCTCGGACCGTCGGTTCGTGGAGGAGGACTCCGGCGAGGTGACGCAGGGCGCGGGCGGTCGATCCGTCGTCGTCGCCGCGGGCCGTCGCGCGGGCGACCTCGGCTTCGACGAGGGCGTGCACGTGGCTCCGCAGGGCGACGACCGCGGGTTCGAGGCTGCGTTCCTCGCCCACCGCGGCGAACTTCTGGGCCGCACGGCTGACGATGGAGCGGGCGACCTCGGTGGCCTGCAGCTCTTCCAGCGGCGCGTGGATCCGGATGGTCTCGAGGTCGAGGAGGACGACACCGGCGACCGTGGCGACGTCGGGGTCGACGTTGCGCGGCAGGCCGAGGTCGATGACGAGCTGGGCCGAGGCGTGCGGCACGGGGCACTCCGCTGCGGCTTCGGTGATGACGTCGTGGACGAGCTCCGAGACCCCGGTGGGCTCCACCTCGGCGGCCGGCGTGGCGGCACCCGACACCAGGGAGAGGACCGGTGCGTCCTGCGCGGCGCCGGCGCGGGCACGGTGGTCGGCTGCGACCGCTGCGCGACCGGCGCGGAGCAGCGCGGCGTCGACGACGTGGCCGTCGGCGGTGGTGCAGGTGACGATGATGTCGACCTCGCCGGTGGTGCGAGCGAGCTCGTCCTGGCCGATCCAACCGATCTCGTGGGACCGGGCGAACTTCTCGGCCCGGCCGGAGGGCGAGTGCACGAGCACGTCGGTGACGCCGCGGTCGCGGAGGGCCGCGAGGCTCGCTCCGGCGTAGGCTCCGGTGCCCACGAGCAGGACGCGCTGCGTGGCCCAGTCGTCGATCCGGCTCTCGGCGAGGTCGAGGGCGAGTCGCACGATGGAGCGGCCCGCGCGCCCGAGCGGCGTGCGGTTCTTGATGCCACGGGAGGTCTGCGAGGCGCGCTGGAAGAGGCGCTCGAGTTCGGAGCTGGTGGTGCCGCCGGCCCGAGCGGACTCGAGCGAGCGCCTGACCTGCCCGGCGATCTCGCCCTCACCGACGACGACGGACTCGAGCCCGGCCGACACGGCGAAGAGGTGCTCGGCGGCCGCGGTGCCGACGCTGAGGTCGAACACCTCGCGCAGCTGCTCGGCGGGGATGCCGGTGGTCTCGCTGACGGCCTCTGCGGCGGCCTCGAAGGCGACGGAGGCGGCTGCGGTGACGGGCTCGTCGAGGTCGATGTACGCCTCGAAGCGGTTGCAGGTGGCCACGACGACGGCCCCGGAGACGCATTCGTGGTGGGCGACCAGGCGCGCGGCAACGCCCTCCGCGCCGACTGAGAGTCGTTCGAGGAGGTCGAAGGTGGCGTTCTTATGGCTCGCCGTCACACACATGAGCACCCGTCGAGTGTACCCGAGCGGGCACGTCGGCCTCTCCGGGAAGCCACCCAGGTGACCCTCACCGAGCGGCCGGCTCGCCGCACTCGTGCAGGAGGGAGATGGGAGGATGGAGGGGTGAGTCTTCCACCCGAACATCCCCTGGTCACCGGCACCACCGAGGCGTCGCCCCTCATCACCGCGTACCGCGGCACCCGTCCCGAGCGGACGCCCGTCTGGTTCATGCGGCAGGCCGGTCGGTCGTTGCCCGAGTACCGCGAGCTGCGGATCGGTACGGCCATGCTCGACGCGTGCCTCGACCCCGAGATGGCGAGTGAGATCACCCTGCAGCCGATCCGTCGCCACGGCACGGACGCGGCCATCTTCTTCAGCGACATCGTCGTGCCCCTGAAGCAGGCCGGGGTCGCCGTGGAGATCGTGCCGGGCCGCGGACCGGTCATGGGCTCGTCCGTGCGGACGGCCGCCGAGGTCGACGCGCTCGTCGCCCTCGACCCCGCGGTCCTCGACGACACCCTGGAACCCATCCGAGCCGGCGTCGCGCGCACGGTGGCGGGGCTCGCCGGCATCGCCGACGGCACCACGCCGCTCATCGGGTTCGCCGGCGCACCGTTCACCCTCGCCGCCTACCTCGTCGAGGGCGGCCCGTCGAAGGACCACCTCGCCGCCCGCACCCTCATGCACGCCGACCCCGAGTCCTGGGCTCGGCTCATGGCGTGGTGCGCCGACGTCACGGGCCGCTTCCTCCGGGCGCAGGTGCTCGCCGGTGCGTCAGCCGCGCAGCTGTTCGACTCCTGGGCCGGCGCCCTGTCGCTCGACGACTACGAGCGGCATGTCGCCCCGGCCTCGCGCGCGGCCCTCGCCCACGTCGCCGACCTGCCGGTGCCGAAGGTGCACTTCGGTGTCGGCACGGGTGAGCTGCTCGGGGCCATGCACCGGGTCGGCGCCGACGTCGTCGGGATCGACTACCGGCTCGCGCTCGACGAGGGCATCCGCCGCCTCGGCGGGACCGTGCCCGTGCAGGGCAACATCGACCCGGCGCTCCTCGCCGCACCCTGGCCGGTGCTCGAGGCCCATGTCCTCGAGATCCTGCAGCGCGGTACGGCGGCGCCGTCCCACGTCCTCAACCTCGGCCACGGTGTCCCACCCGAGACGGACCCGGACGTCCTGACCCGCATCGTCGCGCTCGCCCACGATTGGCAGCCGGCATGAGCCTCGAACCGAAGCGTCTCGTCGTCATCGGTGGTGGCGCGGCGGGCCTCGTCGGCGCGGTCGACTGCGCCAGGGTCGGGATCGCGGTGACGGTCGTCGAGGCGCAGGAGTCGTTCGGGGGAGCGCTCGCGGCCGCCGATGTCGCCGGTCTCCGGGTCGACGTCGGGGCGGAGAGCTTCGCCACCCGTGGCGGCTCGGTCGCCGAACTCATCGAGCAGCTCGGCCTGACCGACCGCGTCGTCCGACCCAACCGGGCCGGCGCATGGTTGCACGTCGCCAAGCCGGGTCAGGCCCAGCGGAGCGTGCCGCTCCCCAAGGCCGGTCTCCTCGGGATCCCGACGAACCCCCTGGCGGACGACGTCCGGCGGGTCATCGGCTGGAAGGGCGCGCTGCGCGCGTACCTCGACCGCATCCGTCCGCCGCTCACGATCGGAGCCGAGCACAACCTCGGCGCGCTGGTCCGGAAGCGGATGGGGACCGCCGTCCACGACCTCCTCGTCGCCCCCGTCACCTCGGGCGTCTACTCCGCGGCTCCCGACGACCTCGACGTCGACCGAGCGGCTCCTGGGCTGAACCAGGCCCTCACGCGCACGGGTGCGCTGTCCCTCGCGGTCGCTGCGCTCCGGGAGAACGCTCCTGCGGGTGCTGCGGTCGGCGGGCTCGACGGCGGCATGACGGTGCTCATCGACGGGCTCGTCGCCGAACTCGAACGGTGGGCGTCCACACTCATCACGGGCGTCGCCGTCACGGCGATCTCGCGGCACCCGTTCGACATCGACGTCGACGGTCCAGGCGTCGGGCTCGGCGACGCCGGACTCCCTCGCATGAGCGAGCGTGCGGCAGACCCCGGAGCCAGGCCCGCGCCCTGGTACGTCGCGTTGACGGACGGGCGGGTCCTCGAAGCCGACCTCATCCTCATCGCGGCACCTGAACCGTCCGCTCGTGCCCTGCTCGCAGACGTCGGTCCGTCCCTGCGCGAGCTGCCGGCGGCCGGCGACGACGCGGGCGACCCGCTGCTCCCCGCCCCGATCGAACTCGTGACGATCGTGCTCGACGAGCCGGCTCTGGACGCGGCGCCCCGTGGCTCCGGGCTGCTCGTCGCCCCCGGTTCGACCCTCCACGCGAAGGCGCTCACGCACTCGACCGCCAAGTGGGCCTGGCTCGCCGGACGCGCGAAGGAACAGGGGGAACACCGACACGTGATCCGCCTGTCGTTCGGTCGTCAGGGGGAGGCCGACGCGACCAGTGCGTTGTCCGACGACGAGTTGCGCTCGGTCGCGCTCGCCGACGCGTCGGCCATGCTCGGTGTCCCGCTCGCCCCGGAGACCGTCCGTGGCTTCCACCGCATCTCCTGGACGGGGACGCAGCCGACCGCAGCGCGTGGGCAGCGCGAGCGGTCGAACGCGATCCGCGAGGCGGTCGCGGAGGTCCCGGATCTCGCGGTCACCGGCGCCTGGTTGTCCGGTACCGGACTGGCGTCGGTCGTCCCGGACGCCCACGAGGCGGCAGCGCGGCTCCGTCACCAGGCACTGCAGCGGTAGACGGCCGGGCGTCGGCCATATGCCGGACCCGGCATCTTTTCCTGTCAACCCCCGACCCGATGGTGGCGCCGGACTGACACCCGACTACGCTGGTCCCGTTGGATGCAGCAACCCAGCACCACTCGAACAGACGGAGGCGCCATGAAGGGCAAGGTCATGTTCGTCGTCGGTGGGCTCACGGGCTACGTGCTCGGGACCCGCGCCGGACGCGAACGCTACGAGCAGATCAAGACCCAGTGGGTCAAGCTGTGGAACGCGAAGCCGGTGCGCGCACAGCGCGGCAAGGTCGAGGACTTCGCCAAGGCCCGCATCAGCGAGGTCCCCGCAGCCCTGTGGAGCGGCGTCAGCGCCGTCGCCAAGGTCGTCAGCCAGCAGGGCTCGACGCCCGGCCAGAAGCTCGACCGCGCGATCTCGAAGACCGAGGACACCGTTCAGGATGTCGCCGACACCGTCTCCGACGCCCGCACGGCCTCCGGTACCTCCACGTCGACGGCCTCGAAGCCCGCAGCACGGAAGCCCGCGGCTCCGAAGCCCAAGAGCGGCGAGTAGCGCCGACGATGGGCTTCATGAGTGACCGGAACCGGTCGGAACCCCGGTACGACAAACGCGACGAGTCCCTGCTGACCCTCGTCGGTCAGCTGCCTGGCGTCGTCTCGAACCTGGTCAAGGCCGAGATCGCGAACGTCAAGACGCAGCTCGCCCACAAGGGCAAGTACGCGGGCATCGGCGCGGCGTTCGTCGCCGGCGCGGCCGTGTTCCTCTTCTTCGCGATCGGGGTGCTCATCGCGGTCCTGATCCTCGCGCTCGCGCTCGTCATGCCGTCGTGGCTCGCCGCGCTCTGCGTGTTCGTCCTGTTCGTCCTGGTCGCGGCCGTCCTCGTGCTCATCGCGTTGCGGTACTTCAAGAAGATCAACGAGGACCCGAGCCCGATGGACAACGTGAAGGAAGACATCAAGGCAGTGAAGGGACTCGGCGAGTATGACCGTTGACCAGTTCCCGGGGGCCACGCCCTCGCCCGAGCAGGCTCGCGCCGAGCTCGTCGCCACGCTGAACGCCATCGAGGACAAGCTCAACGTCCCGAAGCAGATGCACCGCGCCAAGCGTCGTGCCATCGTGCGGGTCGCGACCGTCAAGGTCGAACGCCCCGCGGTGTTCTACGCCGGTGTCGCCGGTCTCGCCGGCGCGGCCGGCCTGGCCGTGTGGGGCATCGTCCGCGCGATCGCCCGCTAGGGCGTTCTGTCGCGGGTCGCTGCGCCTCAGGACACGGGCGGGGTCACCGCCCGGGTCATCGGCACGTGCACGATGTCGTCCTCGACGTAGTCCGGGCCGCTGATCACGAACCCGAACCGTCCGTACCAGTCGGCGAGTCGCTTCTGCGCCCCCATGCGGAGCTCACGGTGTCCGTGTTCGGCGATCGCGCGGCGGATGAGTTCCGCGGCCAGTCCCCGACCGCGTGCGGTGAACGCGGTGGCGACGCGCCCGATCTCCGAGTGCTCCGCCTCCGTGAGGATGCGGATCGTGGCGAGCACCTCTGTGCCCTCCTGAGCCCACGCGATGAGGGTGCCGTCCTCGAGGTCTCGCCCGTCGAGGTCGGCGAAGAGGGCCGTCTGCTCCACGACGAACACGTCGACACGGATCTTCAGCACTTGGTAGAGCGTCACGGGATCCATCTCCGCCAGGTGGGCGACGTGGTACTCGACGGGGGCGTGCAAGCTGGTCATCAGCTGACTGTATCGACTGTGAGGGCAACCTCAGTGTCAATCGTGACCTGCCACTTTTGCCCATTCGACCGAACTGGGTGAGGATAGGACTATGACTCACCCGGCCTCTGCCGAGGCATCGCACCACCCGACCGACTCAGCCACCCCGACTGGCCCCTCAGGATTCACCCTTTGGGCTGTCCTGCGCCGCGAGCCGGCGAGTGCGCTGCCGCTCGGCGAAGAGCATGTCTCCGAACTCGAAGCATCCATCGCGCTCATCGAAGCCCAGGGGGTGACGCTGCGCGGCATCTACGACGTCTCCGGTCTCCGCGCCGACGCCGACCTCATGCTGTGGCTCCACGGCGACACCGCCGAAGGCCTGCAGGCGGGGCTCCGCGAGCTGCGCCGCACGGCCATCCTCGCCTCGCTCGCCCCGACGTGGAACGCCATGGGCGTCCACCGCGACGCGGAGTTCAACCGTCAGCACGTCCCCGGCTTCCTCCGTGGCATCGAGCCGAAGGGGTGGCTCTGCCTGTACCCCTTCGTCCGCAGCTACGAGTGGTACCTGCTGCCCGAGGAGGAGCGTCGCAAGATGCTCGCCGAGCACGGCCGCCAGGGCGCCGCCTTCACCGGCGTGCTCGCCAACACGGTGGCCTCCTTCGCCCTCGGCGACTACGAGTGGCTCCTGCCGCTCGAGGCCGACGACGTGGTCGAGCTCGTCGACCTCATGCGCGACCTCCGCAACACCGAGGCGCGTCGCCACGTGCGTGAAGAGGTGCCCTTCTTCACGGGACGCCGCATCACGCCCGCCGAGGCACTGGAGGTGGTTCGCTGATGGCCGCGATGAACCTGGGCAGCTCAGGGGCGGACGCTCCGGAGCGCATCGTCCGCGGAGCGACCGACGCCGCGGCAGCCGGTCCCGAGCACGTCTCCGAGCCGACGAAGTACGACGCCATCCTCCTCGCCGGATTCGGTGGGCCGGAAGGGCAGGACGACGTCATCCCGTTCCTGCGCAACGTCACGCGTGGTCGCGGCATCCCGGAGGAGCGCCTCGAAGAGGTCGCCCACCACTACCGCCACTTCGGCGGGGTGAGCCCGATCAACGATCAGAACCGTGCGCTGAAGGCCGCGATGGAGCTCGAACTCGCCTCGCGCGGGATCGACCTGCCCGTGCTCTGGGGCAACCGCAACTGGGACCCCTACCTCCGGGACGCGCTGACGGAGGCGCACGAGCGTGGCTTCACCAAGCTCATCGCCGTCGCCACGAGCGCCTACTCGTCCTACTCCAGCTGTCGTCAGTACCGCGAGGACTTCGCGATGGCGGTCGACGAGACGAACCTGCAGGGCGAGATCCAGATCGACAAGGTGCGTCAGTTCTTCGACCACCCGGGCTTCGTGACGCCGTTCATCGACGGTGTCCGCGACGCGATCGCCGACTACCTGCGGGAGCAGCCCGAGCTCGTCGCCGAGACCCAGATCGAGGTGCTCTTCGCGACCCACTCGATCCCGACCGGCGACGCGGCCCGCTCCGGCCCCGACTTCCGGAACTTCGGCGATCACGGTGCCTACGAGGCCCAGCACCTCGCGGTGGCCGAGGTCGTCATGGCCAATGCGATCGACCAGCTGCGTGAGAACGGTGTCCTCGGTGGCGCCGTCGGCAGCGGCATCTCCGTGCCGTGGCAGCTCGTCTACCAGTCCCGCTCCGGCCCGCCGAGCATGCCGTGGCTCGAGCCCGACATCAACGACGCCATCGCCGAGCTCCCCGCCGCAGGTCGCAAGGCCATCGTCATCGTGCCGCTCGGATTCGTGAGCGACCACATGGAGGTCATGTGGGACCTCGACAACGAGGCCATCGAGACCGCCGGTGAGCACGACCTCGCGGCCGTCCGCGTGCCGACCCCCGGCACGTCCGCCGCCTACGTGAAGGGGCTCATCGACCTCGTCCTGGAGCGTCGCGACGGGACCCCGGTCGAGGCGCGCCCGCACATGACCGACCTCGGTCCGTGGTACGACGTCTGCCGTCCCGGGTGCTGCGAGAACGCCCGCCTGGGCTTCAAGCCGGCGTTCTCCGGGATCGCCCCATGACCCTTCGCATCGGAACCCGCGGCAGCGCTCTCGCGCTGGCGCAGACCGGTCATGTGGCGGACGCCCTCACGGCGGCCACCGGCGAGGACGTGGAGATCGTTACCATCACCACGCAGGGCGACACCAGCCGTGAGTCGCTCGCGACCATCGGGGGCACCGGCGTGTTCGTCAACGCCCTGCGCGACGCCCTGCTCGACGGCGCCTGCGACCTCGTCGTGCACTCGCTGAAGGACCTCCCGACGGCGCAGGCGGAGGAGTTCACGATCGCCGCGATGCCGATGCGTGAGGACCCGCGCGACGCCCTGTGCGCCTCCGGCGACCGTTCGCTCGACGATCTGCCGCAGGGTGCCCGCATCGGGACCGGCTCCCCACGCCGCATCGCCCAGCTGAAGCGCATCCGTCCCGATCTCGACGTCGTCGACATCCGCGGCAACATCGACACCCGTCTCCGACGCATCGATGACGACCTCGACGCGGTCGTCCTGGCCGCCGCCGGCCTCACCCGTCTGGGCCGACTCGACGCCGTCACCGGTCTCTTCGACCTCGACACCTGGCCGACGGCACCCGGGCAGGGTGCGCTCGCGGTCGAGTGCCTCGCCGACGAGGAGTCCTCCATCGCGGGATCGATCGCCCTGCTCGACCACGCCCCGAGCCGCTGGCAGGCCACCGCCGAGCGCGCCGTGCTGCGACGCCTCGAAGCGGGTTGCTCCGCTCCGGTCGGCGCGGCCGCATGGCTCGACGACGAGGTCCTCGTGCTGCAGGCCGCCGTGTACTCGCTCGACGGCGCACGGATGATCCATCTGGAGAGCCGCTCCGAGGGGTTCTCGGGTGAGGGCCACGGGCGGGAGCTGCTGCAGGCGGCGGACGCGCTCGGCGTCTCGCTCGCCGACGAACTCATCGAGGCCGGCGCAGCCGACCTGGCTCCGCTGGGAGGCACCGCGTGAAGGACTGGACGAAGCCGGACACCGTGCCCACCCCCACCAAACCCCTCGGCGGGTGGCGCGTGCTCGTGCCGCGCGGCGGGCCGTGGGGCGACTCGGTCGCCGGCACGGTCCGCGGCAAGGGCGGCACCCCGGTCGTCGCCCCGATGATCAACTTCGCCAGCACCGATGACCCCGAGACCCTCGCGACCGCGCTCGCCGCGCTCGAGGCCGGGGAGTTCGACTGGCTGACGGTGACGAGCGCGACCACGGTCGACGTCCTGTCCTCGCAGCGGATCCGCATCCCCGAGACGACCCGCGTCGCCGCGGTCGGCGAGACGACCGCTGCGGCGCTCACCGCGGTCGGATACAGCGTCGACCTCGTCCCGGCGAAGGACAACTCGGCCAAGGGCATGGTGCAGGACCTCACCGTCCTCGAACCGCACCCGAAGCGCATCCTGACGCTGCGTTCGGCCATCGCGAAGCCACTGCTCACCGAGGGCCTCATCGCGGCCGGGCACGACGTGCAGTCGGTCGTCGCCTACCGCACGGTGGGCGTCCCGGTCGCGGAGAAGATCGTGGCCGACGTCGCGAGCGGGCGCGTGCGTGCCATCCTCGTGACCTCGGGCAGTGTCGCGGAGCAGGTCCGGTCGCAGTTCCCCGAGATCCCCGACAGCACCGTCATCGCTGCGATCGGGCCACGCACGGCCCGCGACGCCCGTGGCTACGGCCTCCGGGTCGACGTCGTCGCCGAGCAGCAGACGGTCGACTCGCTCATCGAGGCGATCGTGGCGGCCGCGCTCCGTCGGAACCGCGAGGACGGCGCCGACGGCGGCAGGGCCTGACCGACGTCACGCCCCGACCGGCGTCACGCCCCGACCGACGTCACGCCCCGACCGGCGTCACGCCCCGACCGGCATCACGCCCTGCGCGAACCGGGAGGGTGCGTCGGTGGTGACGCGTAGGCTTGACGGGTGAGTATCCCCGAGACCCGTCCCCGTCGTCTCCGGCAACAGCCGGCCATCCGTCGCCTCGTGAGCGAGACCCGGTTGGATCCGGCGGAGCTCGTCCTGCCCATGTTCGTCCGTGAGGGCATCTCGGAGTCCGTCGAGATCACCTCGATGCCGGGCGTCAGGCAGCACACGATCGACAGCGCCAAGCGTGCGGCGGTCGAGGCGGCCGAGGCCGGCATCGGCGGGGTCATGCTCTTCGGTGTGCCGTCGGAGCGCGACGCGATCGGCTCCGGCGCGACCGACCCCGAGGGCATCCTCAACGTCGCGACGCGTGCGCTCGTCGCCGAGGTGGGCGACGCCCTCGTGGTCCAGACCGACCTCTGCCTCGACGAGTTCACCGACCACGGCCACTGCGGCGTCCTCGACGCCCGCGGACGCGTCGACAACGACCGGACGCTCGACCGCTACCGCGACATGGCGCTCGCGCAGGCCGAAGCCGGTTCGGCGCTGCTCGGCCTCTCCGGCATGATGGACGGCCAGGTCGCCGCGGTCCGAGAAACGCTGGACGCCGCCGGATTCGACGAGACGATCATCCTCGCGTACTCCGCCAAGTTCGCCTCGGCCCTCTACGGCCCCTTCCGCGAGGCCGTCGACTCGCAGCTCCAGGGCGACCGCCGCACGTACCAGCTCGACCCCGCCAACCGTCGCGAAGGACTCCGCGAGGCGCTCATCGACGAGGCCGAGGGTGCCGACATCGTCATGGTGAAGCCCGCGGGGAGCTTCCTCGACGTGCTGGCCGACGTCGCCGACACCGTGTCGATCCCGGTGTGGGCGTACCAGGTGTCCGGTGAGTACGCCATGATCGAGGCCGCCGCCCGCCAGGGCTGGATCGACCGCCGTCGGGCGATCGAGGAGTCGGTGTTGTCGATCAAGCGCGCCGGCGCCGAGGCCGTGCTGACGTACTGGGCCGTCGAGCTCGCCGCCTGGCTGGACGAGTCGCGCGGCCTGCGCATGGGAGGAACCCGATGAACGACGCAGCATTCGCGAGAGCCCAGCGCTCCATCCCGGGCGGCGTGAACTCGCCCGTCCGCGCCTTCCGCTCGGTCGGTGGCACGCCGCGCTTCATGGTGTCCGCCACGGGGCCGTACATCACCGACTCCGAGGGCGTCGAGTACGTCGACCTCGTCAGCGCGTGGGGTCCGGCGCTGCTCGGTCACGCGCACCCGCAGGTGGTCGAGGCCGTCCAGGCGGCCGCCGCCCGTGGGCTGTCGTTCGGGGCGTCGACCCCGGCCGAGACGGAACTCGCGGAGCTCGTCAAGGAGCGCGTCCAGGCCTCCGGTGTCGCGCCGATCGAGAAGCTGCGGATGGTCTCCACCGGAACCGAGGCGACCATGACGGCGATCCGTCTCGCGCGCGGTGCCACGGGCCGGAGCCTCATCGTGAAGTTCGCCGGGCACTACCACGGTCACTCCGACGGCCTGCTCGCCGAGGCCGGCTCGGGTGTCGCGACCCTCGCCCTGCCGGGGTCGGCGGGCGTCACCGCCGAGACCGCCGCGCAGACGATCGTCGTCCCGTACAACGACCGCGCGGCGCTCCAGACGGTCTTCGCGGAGCGCGGGGCCGACATCGCCGCGATCATCATGGAGGCGGCCTCCGCCAACATGGGCGTCGTCCCTCCCGCGCCGGGGTTCAACGCCGCGGTCGTCAAGCTCGCCCACGAGCACGGAGCCCTCGTCATCATCGACGAGGTGCTCACCGGTTTCCGCGTCTCCTCCGCCGGTTGGTGGGGACTCGACAACCGTGGCCTCGCCGCGGTCGCGCCAGGCACGGTGCCGACGCCCGGTGCCGAGGACTGGGAGGCCGGCAACCACGCGGTCGCGAACCCCACCGGTGCGATCAGCATCCCGGTCGGGGTGTACCAGCCCGACCTCTTCACCTTCGGCAAGGTCATCGGCGGCGGCATGCCGCTCGCGGCGCTCGGCGGGCGGGCGGAGCTCATGGACCTCCTCGCACCACTCGGCCCGGTCTACCAGGCTGGCACCCTCTCGGGGAACCCGGTCGCCCTCGCCGCGGGCATCGAGACGCTGCGCCTGGCCGACCAGGAGGTCTACCGTCGGGTGGATACCGCGGCCGCGATCGTCTCGGAGGCCACG
The DNA here is from genome assembly GCF_001423185.1 of Plantibacter sp. Leaf314. Lineage (NCBI taxonomy): Bacteria > Bacillati > Actinomycetota > Actinomycetes > Micrococcales > Microbacteriaceae > Plantibacter > Plantibacter sp. Leaf314. The sequence continues at coordinate 2,612,218 of NZ_LMOB01000001.1, forward strand.
TCGAACGCCCTCACGGAGGCCGGCGTCGCCCACACCGTCCAGCATGCGGGGAACCTGTTCTCCTTCGCGTTCAGCGAGACGGCCCCGACCGACTACGCGGCCGTCCTCCGCCAGGACGCCTTCCGGTACCCCGCGTTCTTCCACCGCATGCTCGACGCCGGGGTGTCCCTGCCGCCGAGCGTCTACGAGGCCTGGTTCGTCTCCGCGGCGCACGACGACGAGGCGATCGGGCGCATCGTCGACGCGCTCCCCGCTGCCGCACGCGCGGCCGCGGCGGCCATCCGCTGAGGCGGGTGGCAGTGGCGGGGCGTCGTCGGTCCGGGGACAGGTCATGCGTTACCGCTTTGTGAACTTCCGGCAACGCGAACGTCGGTGGGGCTTGGCAGACTAGAGGCATGGCCTCCTTGCGTCTGCACCCCGACCGACTGGAGATCGAACTGTCCGCGTACGACAAGGCACTCTCCCTGCGTCGGAGCAACGTCGTCGTGCCACGGTCGAGCATCCGTTCCGCCACCATCACCGACGACCCGTGGATCTGGGTCCGCGGCATCCGCGCACCCGGCACGGCGATCCCGCTGACCCTCGCCATCGGGCAGTGGAAGTTCCACGGAGGCAAGGACTTCCTCGTCATCAAGGGCACGAAGCCGTCGGTCGTCATCGATCTGGAAGACACCGAGTACTCGCGGCTCATCATCACGACCCGGCGGAGCGCCGAACTCATCGCCGCGCTCGACCTGCACTAGGCCATCTTCGGGAGGCCTCTGTGGGCGGTCCGGTCCTCGCCGCACCCTCGGAGCCGGAGCGCCCACCCCGTGACGCTGATCAGGGTCGTTCGCGACCAATTCCCTCGAACAGGGCACAAAACGGCATCTGACCGGTATCCTGGGGCCGCTCGAACCTCCGAAGACCCGCCTGTTCGAAAGGACCACAGCCCATGTCGACTCCTCCTCCCGGTGAATACCCCGGCCAGCCGCCGCAGGCCCCGCAGGCACCGCAGCCGCCGAAGGATCAGTACGGCTCCTCGGCTCCGGCCTACTCCGGCGGTTCGGCTCCGTCCGGCGACGCGACCGCGGGCAAGACCCTCGGCATCGTCGGCCTGATCCTCGCGTTCCTCGCGCCGCCGATCGGTCTCATCCTGAGCATCGTCGCTCTCGTGCAGTCCAAGAACGCCGGGGTCAAGAACACCCTCGCGAAGGTCGGCCTCATCCTCTCGATCGTCTTCATCGTCCTCGGCATCATCATCACGATCGCCGCAGTCGCGATCGGTGCGGCGGCGTTCAACGAGGCGTGCGAGTCGCTCGGCAGCGGCGTCCACACCGACGGCACCACCACCATCACCTGCCCGTAGTTCCGCGACGCCCGTCGGATATTGGGGAGTTGTCCCCATCCCCTGTCGGGTATCTCACCCACTACTGTTGGCTCGCGCCCCTGGCGCATCAACCATCCTCGAGAGGAACCATCATGACCAACGCACCTCAGTACAACCCCGGCCAGCAGCAGGGCGCGGCACTGCCCGCCGACTACCCGGGCAAGACCCTCGGCCTCGTCGGCCTCATCCTCGCGATCGTCGTGCCGCTCGTCGGCCTGATCATCAGCCTCGTCGCGAAGAACCAGTCCAAGGCAGCCGGTTACCCGAACCAGCTCGCGAAGATCGGTGTCATCATCGGCGCCATCCTCCTCGTGCTCGGCATCATCGGCTCGATCCTCTACTTCGTCGCCCTCGGTTCGGTCATGTCGACCGCCGGCTACTGAGTCTCAGCAGTTCCGTCGACAGCGGTCGGTGCCTTCGGGTACCGGCCGCTGTCGCGTTCCCGGACCCCTGGACCGATGCCCTGTCTCAGGAGTCGGCCGGTGTGTCGGCCGGGTGGGCACGCACCGCGCCGCAGTTCTCCTGAGTTAGGGACGGACAGCTCGGCGGTACCCGTACTCAGGAGTTCGCGGGTGTGTCGGCCCGGTGGGCACGCGCCGCGCCGCAGTTCTCCTGAGTTGGGGACGGACAGCTCGGCGGTACCCGTTCTCAGGAGTTCGCGGATGTGTCGGCCCTGTGGGGACACGCCGCGCCGCAGTTCTCCTGAGTGAGGGCAGTCCCGACGGTCAGGCGCGGACGTCGACGACGATGCGGCCGTGGACCGAGCCGGAGAGGACCCGCTCGGCGGCGTCGACCGCGTCGGCGAGGGCGACCGTCTCGGTCAGGGTGTCGAGGACGTCGAGGTCGAGCGCGCTGGTGACCCGCTCCCACGCCGCCTGCCGCAGGGGGAGGGGTGCCTCGACGGAGTTGACGCCGGCGAGGGTGACCCCGCGCAGGATGAACGGCATGACCGACGTCGGGAGGTCGGACCCACCCGCGAGACCGCACGCGGCGACCGTCCCGCCGTACTCGACCTGCGACAGGACCGTCGCGAGCGTCTGCCCACCGACCGAGTCGACGGCTCCCGCCCAGCGTTGGCTGCCGAGCGGCCGGCCGGCTGCGGCGAACTCCGCCCGATCGACGATCGAGGAGGCGCCGAGCGTCCGAAGGGCGTCGCCCAGCTCGTCGACCCGACCGGTCGAGGCGGCGACCTCGAACCCGGCCGAGGCCAGCAGGGCGATCGCGATGCTCCCGACCCCACCGCCTGCTCCCGTGACGAGCACGGGGAGCCCGCCGACACGGACGGCGCCGGAGGTCGCGCTGCCGTGTTCCAGCGCGAGCACGGCGAGGGCAGCGGTGTACCCGGCGGTGCCGATCGCGGCGGCCTGTGCGCCCGTCACGTGATCGGGCACCCGGACGAGCGCGTCGGCGCGGACCCGGGCGCGCTCGGAGAGCCCGCCGTACCGGGTCTCGCTCAGGCCGTCGCCGAACAGGGCCACGCGGTCGCCGGCCGTCCAAGCGGGATCGCTCGATTCCGCGACGACACCGACGAGGTCGATGCCGGCGATCATCGGGAACTCGCGGACGACACCCGGCTTCCCGGTGAGGACGAGGGCGTCCTTGTAGTTGATGCTGGAGAACTCGACGTCGACGGTGACCGACTCGTCGGAGAGTTCGGCGTCGGCGAGATCGCGGAGCTCGACGGTCCGCGTGGGCTTCCCGCCCTCGTGCTCGACCTGCTCGATGACGTATGCGCGGCCCATGGTGCTCCCGTCTCCGGCGTTGGCGCCGGTGGTTGGCTTCGTCGAGCCTACGCTTCCGGCTCGGGCTAGGTCACGTCGCGTCGCCAGGTGGTGGCGTAGCCGACGAGGGCGACGACGACACCGATCCCGAGCAGCACGAGCCCGCCCTGCCACCAGGTCAGCGCGTCCTGCTGCGCGGACATCATCGAGTAGAAGCTCGGGCCGACCAGCGCGTCGGTCGCGGCTCCGGGGAGGAACCGGCCGATCGACGCGGTGACCTCGGAGAACGACGACGCCAGCCGCAGGAGCGGCTCCACGAACTGGGTGAACGCGAGCACCACGATGATCGCACCGACCTGGCTCGGGAGGACGGCACCGAGGCCGACGCCGATCGCACCCCACAGCGCCATGGCGAGGACCGCCCGGCCGATGAGCGCCCAGGTGTCGGGATCGGTCAACAGGGGATCGACTCCGCTGATCGCGAGAGCCCCGCCACCGAGACCGACCGACGCCACGAGGGCGATCACACCGTAGAGCGCGCCCACACCGGTGAGGGCGAGGACCTTGCCGACGAGCACATGGCCGCGGTTCGGGTTGGCGAGGAACGTCGGCGTGAGGCTCTGATGCCGGAACTCACCGGTCGTGGCGAGCGCTCCGAGCAGCACCGGGAACACGTATCCGATGCTCGTCGCGAAACCGTAGATGAGGCTCGGTTGGGTGAGCATCTCGCTGGTCGCCTGAGCGCCGCCGCCGCTGGACTCCGCGGCCCCCGGGATGTTGGCGAACAGGAGCGCGGCCCCGGCCGCGGCGAAACCGACGTACACGAACAGGATGAGCGCGAGCCCCCACCACACGCGGGTGGTGAAGACCTTGAGGAATTCGGAACGGACAGCTGCCAGGAGCGAGGTCATGCGTGGTCCTCCCCGCCGCTGACGAGGGCGAGGAACGAATCCTCGAGCCCCGATCGATGCCGCGACAGTGCACTGAGCGGGATGCCTGCGGCGAGCGCGACGCGGCCGATGTCGATGGATTCGACGTCGTGCACGACGAGCCCCGAGCGGGCCTGGTCGAAGGTGTAGCCGGCGGCGGTGAGTGCCTCGGCGAGGCGTTCGTGCTCGGGCGAGTTGACGACGACCCGGAGGGTGTCGGCGGCGTCGAGGCTCGCGAGGGTGCCGACGTGCGCGAGGCGTCCCTTCGCGATGATGACGACCTCGTCGACCGACTGCTGCACCTCGCTGAGCAGGTGGGAGCTGATGAGGACCGTCCGGCCCTCCGCCGCGAGCGCGGTCAGGAACCCGCGGATCCACTTGATGCCCTCGGGGTCGAGGCCGTTGATGGGCTCGTCGAGGACCAGCACACCGGGGTCACCGAGCAGCGCGGTCGCGAGACCGAGGCGTTGCCGCATACCGAGGGAGTACCCGGCGACGCGGCGGTCCGCCACGTCGAGCAGTCCGACCTGCGCGAGCACCGCATCGACGCGGTCGGACGGCAGCCGTGCCGCCGAGGCGTGCACCCGCAGGTGGTTGCGGGCGGTGCGCCCGGGGACGAAGCTCGCCGCCTCGAGGGCCGCGCCGACGGTCGCCGCCGGCACCGGGAGCTTGGCGTACGGCACGCCACCGAAGGTCGCGCTTCCCGAGCTGGGTTGCACGAGTCCGAGCAGCATGCGCAGGGTGGTGGTCTTCCCGGCGCCGTTCGGCCCGAGGAAGCCGGTGACCTTCCCCGGTTCCACGTGGAACGTCAGATCATCGACCGCTTGCACCGCCCCGAAGGATTTCGAGAGTCCGTCGAACTCGATCGTCACGCCAGCGGTCATCCGGTGCCTCCCCACGGGCGCGGCCGGATCCGCACCTCGTCCGTCCACGCTACCGGGGGCGATGCCGGTCGCGCATCGGCCGCTGGGGGGAGATCCGATCGGCCCGCTAGAGCCCGAGGGAGTCGAGCGATGCGCGGACGGCCGCGGCCGAGTCGGCGAACTGCTGCTGCTCACGCGGCGACATGGCGACCTCGACCACCGAGCGCACCCCGGAGCGGTCGACGATGCTCGGCACCGACAGTGCCACGCCACTCACGCCGTGGTATCCGTCGAGCACGGTGCTCACCGGGAGGATCGCGTGCTCGTCGCCGAGGATGGCTTCGACGATGCGTGCCCCCGACAGGCCGATCGCGTAGTTCGTCGCCCCCTTGCCCTCGATGACCCGGTAGGCGGCGGTGCGGACGTCGACGGCGATCTCGTCGAGCTGCTGCGCGGTGAAGCGTGAGCCGTCGGGCAGCTCCCAGTCGAGGATCGGTACGGGGCCGATGGTCGCCTGTGACCACAGGGGGAGTTCGCTGTCGCCGTGCTCGCCGACGATGAGCGCGTGCACGGCGGAGGTCGCGACCCCGGCGCGCTCGGCCAGGAGCCAGCGCAGGCGGGAGGTGTCGAGGACGGTCCCGGAGGAGAAGACCCGCTCCCGGGGCAGGCCGGTGATCTGCTGGGCGGCGGCGGTGAGGACGTCGCACGGGTTCGTGACGAGCATGTAGACGGCGTCGGGCGCGTGCTCGACGAGTTTCGGGAGCAGCTGTTCGAGGATGCGGATGTTCGTCCCCGCGAGGTCGAGGCGGGTCTGGCCGGGTTCCTGTTTGGCGCCGGCCGTGATGACGACCACGTCGGCGTCGGCGACGACGGAGATGTCGTCACCACCGGTGATGCTGCTCGACCCGGTGAACTGCGTCCCGTGCGCGAGGTCGAGGACTTCGGCGGAGGCACGCTTGCCGTCGATGTCGTAGAGCGCGACCCGCCGGGCGCTGCCGCGGATGAGCGAGGCGTAGGCGAGGGACGAACCGACGCTTCCCGCCCCGATGATGGCCAGTTTCGACTTCGTGCGAACACCCATGGCACCATCTTGGCAGGGGCGGATGTGCGTGGTCGGAGTCGAGCCCGTCAGCGCTCGGGTTGTCTCGATGTCGAGGTATCGCCCGCCCTTCGACCGGCTCAGAGAGCCCCTCCGGTCACCGAGCGTGTCGAAGGGCGTCCGCCAGCCACCGGTTCCGTGCGCGGATGAGCCGCTGCAGATGCCTCGTCAGGGCGAGGTGCTCGGCGACGACCCCCAGGGGGCCGAGCGGTGCCGAGAAGGTGATGTCGTCGAGCATGATGGTGCGCGCCGTGCCCATCGGGCGCTCGAGTGGTTCGAAGAGGTGGATGTGCCGGAAGCTGCGGAACGGGCCGCTCACCTGCTCGTCGGTGAAGCGGTCGTGTTCCTGGAACTCGGTGATCCGGCTCGTCATCGTCCACGGGATGCCGAAGTGCCGCGCGCGCCAGGTGACCGTCTCGCCCAGGCCGATGAGGCCGGAGGTCACTCCACCGATCGCGCGCTCGCCGGTGTGCTGCATCGAGCCGAGGTGCGCGTCGATCGAACGCGAGAGCTCGAACGCCTGCTCCATCGTGCCGTCGAGCTCGGTGCGGAGGATGAAGTGGGAGGTCACGGGTGCTCGCTCAGGCGATCGCGGCCGGCGCTGCGTCGGCGTGGACGACGCACCGCGGGCCACCGGTCGGGCCGTCCGCATGCGCCTCGCAGACCACGAGTTGCGTCTTGCACGACGGGTCGGCGCAGTTCTGCAGGTGCTTCGTCGCCGTGTCGCAGACGACGCAGTGCCCGATGACGGCGGCGTGGTCGCTGAAGTCCAGCGAACCGCGCTTGTCGAACACGTACAACGAACCCTCCCAGAGGCCGTCGTCGCCGAACTGCTCGCCGTACCGGACGATGCCGCCGTCGAGTTGGTAGACCTCGCCGAAGCCGCGCGAGCGCATGAGCCCCGACAGCACCTCACAGCGGATGCCGCCGGTGCAATAGGTGACGACTGGCTTGTCCTTGAGGTGGTCGTACTTGCCGCTGTCCAGCTCTGCGACGAAGTCCCGCGTGGTCGCGACGTCGGGCACGACCGCGCCGGCGAACCGGCCGATCTCCGCCTCGAACGCGTTGCGGCCGTCGAAGAAGACGACCTCGTCGCCGCGTTCGGCCACGAGCTCGTGCAGTTCGGTGGGCTGGAGGTGCACCCCGCCGCCGGTGACGCCGTGTTCGTCCACCTGGAGTTCGCCGGGGGCGCCGAAGGACACGATCTCCTCGCGCACCTTGACGCTGAGCTTCGGGAAGTCGCTGATCCGCCGCCACGGTGCGGGCCGGTGCTTTGCCGTGCGGACGGTGTCGTCCTCGACGAAGCCGGAACCGTCGCTCCACTTCACGTCCAGGCCGCGGAACGCGGGGTGCTCCGTCGTCTTCCGGACATAGAGCTTGCAGGCGTCGAGCTCGCCGCCGACGGTGCCGTTGATGCCGTCCTTCGAGATGAGGATGCGGCCGCGGAGACCGAGCGACTCGCAGAGGTCGCGCTGCCACAAGCGGATCGCCTCCGGGTCCGCGAGGGGCGCGAACGCGTAGTACAGGAGGATCTTCGGGTCGGCCACCGGTCAATCGTAATCGCCGATGCACGGCCCACTCCCGCGTCCGGCCCCGGCTCCGGTCCCTGAGCTCCCGCCCCGTCCGATCCCGGAGGTCCCCCGTCCGGTCCCTGAGCTTGTCGAAGGGCACCCGCCCCGATCCGCCTCCCGCCTTGTGTGCGGCCGACAAGCCTCGTGACCCCCGCGCACCGCGCGCCTAGGGTGGACGCAGACCTCGAAGGAGATGGCTATGCGCACAGCAGTGATCGTCGACGCGATCCGGACCCCGTCCGGCCGTGGCAAACCGGGCGGAGCGCTGAACACGGTGCATCCGACGGACCTCCTCGCCGGCACGATCCGCGCGCTCGTGGAGCGGACCGGCATCGACCCGGCCGTGATCGAGGACGTCTACGCCGGCTGCGTCACCCAGTCCGGCGAGCAGGGGCAGAACATCGCGCGGAACGCGGCGCTCGCCGCAGGCCTCCCGCAGGAGACCCCCGGCACGACGATCGACCGCCAGTGCGGTTCCAGCCAGCAGGCGACGACCTTCGCCGCGCAGAGCGTCATGGCGGCGGGGAACGACGTCGTGATCGCCTGCGGCGTCGAGTCGATGAGTCGTGCGCCCATGGGGTCCAACGTGCAGGGGGCGGATCCGTTCGGTGCAGCGCTCCGCGCTCGGTTCCCCGACGGACTGGTGGGCCAGGGCATCTCGGCCGAGCTCATCGCCGCCCGGTGGAACCTGGGCCGGGATGAGCTCGACGCCTTCGCCGCGCGCTCCCACGAGCGGGCCGCGGCCACCTGGGCGTCCGGCGGCTTCGACCGTGAGGTCGTCGCGGTCACCCTCCCGGACGGCTCGGTCGTCACCACCGACGAGACGGTCCGTGCCGGGACGACGCCCGAGGGACTCGCGGGGCTCCCCGCCGTCTTCCACGACGACCGCCTGGCGGCCCGTTTCCCCGAGATCGCCTGGCGGATCACGCCGGGGAACGCCTCGCCACTCACGGACGGCGCCTCGGCCGCGCTCATCATGAGCGAGGTGCGGGCGGCGGAGCTTGGGCTCACCCCGCGTGCCCGCTTCGTCTCCTTCGCCGCGGTCGGCAGCGATCCGATCGAGATGCTCACCGGCATCCTCCCCGCCACGCGTCGCATCCTCGAGCGCAGCGGACTCGACGTCGACGACATCGACGCGTTCGAGGTCAACGAGGCCTTCGCCTCCGTGCCGCTCGCGTGGCAGCGCGAGTTCGGGGTGGACGACGAGCGGCTCAACCCGCGTGGCGGGGCGATCGCCCTCGGACATCCGCTCGGCGCCTCCGGGACGAAGCTGCTCGCCACCCTGCTGGGTCAGCTGGAGGCGACCGGCGGGCGCTACGGCCTGCAGACGATGTGCGAGGGCGGCGGCATGGCCAACGCGACGATCATCGAGCGGCTGTGACCGCCGTGCGTTCCGCTCCCCGTCCCTCGCACGTGTCGAGGGGCCACCACTGGAGGAAGGGATCACCGCCATGGATGTGACCGGAAGCTCGGCGATCGTCACCGGCGGCGCCTCAGGACTCGGCTTCGCGACCGCGACCCGCCTGGCCGGAGCGGGCGCGCGCGTCGTGCTCGTCGACCTGCCCGGTTCCGCGGGCGAGGAGCGGGCCGAGGAGTTGGGCGGCTTCGCCACCTTCGTCCCGGCAGACGTGACCGACGGTGAGCAGGTGCAGGCGGCCGTCGAGGCGGCGACGTCGCGCGGCCCGCTCCGGGTCGTCGTCAACTGCGCGGGGATCGCACCACCGGCGAAGGTGCTGGGGCGCGACGGTCCCGCAGACCTCGGAGCGTTCGAACGGGTGCTGCGGGTCAACGTCCTCGGTACGTTCAACGTCATCCGACTCACGGCCGACGCCATGCAGCACAACGAACCGGACGGCGACGCCTCCGACGGTGGAGGGGATCGCGGCGTCATCGTCAACACGGCCTCGGTCGCCGCGTTCGACGGCCAGATCGGCCAGCCCGCATACGCCGCGTCGAAGGGTGCCGTGCACTCGATGACCCTGCCGATCGCCCGCGAGCTGGCGCGCCACGCGATCCGGGTCGTGACGATCGCGCCGGGGATCATGGAGACGCCCATGCTCGCGGGGCTGCCGGAAGCGGCGCAGGCGTCGCTCGGGCAGCAGGTCCCGTATCCGGCCCGGCTCGGCCGGCCCGACGAGTACGCCGCCCTCGCGCTCCACATCATCGAGAACGGCTACCTCAACGGCGAGACGATCCGCCTCGACGGCGCGATCCGGATGGCGCCCAAGTGAGCGGCCGCCCACCGATCGACGCATCGACCCATCACCGACCAGGGAGCACCACGTGACCAGTGACGACACGATCCTCTTCGAGGTGAGCGACGGCCTCGCGCACCTCACGCTCAACCGTCCCAAGAGTCTCAACGCGATCGACGACCGCGCGGCCAGGCGGTGGCGCGACCTCGCGATCGAGATCGCCGAGCGGGAGGACGTCGAGGCGGTCCTGTTCGACGCCAACGGTCCGGCGTTCTGCGCGGGCGGTGACGTCCTCGCGATGGCGGGCATGGGCGACGGCAGTCCGGGGTCGACCGGCGCCTTCGTCACGGAGCTCGCGGACCTCATCCACGAGGGGCACCGGACGCTGCAGCAGGCCGCGAAGCCGATCGTCGCCGCGGTGCAGGGCGCCGTCGCCGGAGGCGGGCTGGGCTTCATGCTCGTCGCGGACGTCATCATCGCCTCGGACCGCGCCAAGTTCGTCAGCAAGTACGCCGACATCGGCCTCACGCCGGATTGCGGGGTGAGCACGCTCCTGCCCGAGGCGGTCGGGATGCGCCGGGCCCTCGAACTCACGCTGAGCCCGCGGATGTTGAGTGCCGAGGAGGCGCTCGACTGGGGGCTCGTCACCGAGGTCGTCCCGGCCGAACAGCTCGACGCGCGGGCCCGCGAGGTGGCCGCGTTCTGGTTGACCGGCGCGACGGCCGCGTTCGGACAGGCGAGGCGCCTGCTCCGGGCAGGCGTCGGCAGGACGTACCAGGACGCACTCGACGACGAGGCCCGCACGATCGGCGCCGCCATCGAGACACCGGAGTCCGTCGCCCGCGTCTCGGCGTTCGCCGCCGCCTCAGCCAAACGCGCAACCGCCACCACCCCGAAGGAGCCCACCGCATGACCACCCTCGCCGGCAAGACCATCCTCATGTCGGGCGGCAGCCGTGGCATCGGCCTCGCGATCGCCCTCCGAGCCGCCCGGGACGGCGCGAACGTGGCCATCCTGGCGAAGACCGACACCCCGGACCCGCGGCTCGAGGGCACGATCCACACCGCGGCGGAGGCGATCCGTGAGGCGGGTGGGCGGGCGCTGCCCATCCTCGGCGACGTGCGGAACGACGACGACATCACGCGCGCCGTGTTCGAGACGGCGGGCGAGTTCGGCGGCATCGACATCGTCGTGAACAACGCCAGCGTCATCAGCCTGGCGCGCACGCTCGACCTCGACGCCAAGCGCTACGACCTCATGCAGGACGTCAACGTCCGCGGCACCTTCATGCTGTCGCGCGCGGCCATCCCGATGCTGCGCGACGCGGAGAACCCGCACATCCTCTCGCTCTCGCCGCCACTCAACCTCGACCCGAAGTGGCTGGGCGCCCACACGGGCTACACCCTCGCGAAGTACGGCATGTCGATGGTGACCCTGGGCCTCGCGGCGGAGTTCGGTCGGGACGGCATCGCGGCCAACACGCTGTGGCCGAAGACGACGATCAAGACGGCGGCCGTCGGCAACATCCTCGGCGGTGAGGCGCTCTTGGCGAAGAGCCGGACCCCGGAGATCTACGCGGACGCGGCGTACGAGGTGCTCATCTCGCCGTCGCGGGAGCTCACGGGCCGGTCGCTCATCGTCGAGGACGTGCTCACCGAGGCCGGCGTCACCGACTTCGCGAAGTACTCACCGGGCGTCGACGAGTCGGAGCTGTACCCGGACATCTTCCTGTAGCCCTTCGACAAGCTCAGGGACCGGGGACCGGGGACCGGGGTGTCCGCTGACGGCAGAACGTGGGCTCCCCGCCTCCGGTCGGCTCGCGCCTACAGTGAGACCAACGAGCCGGAAGGGGACGCCATGTTGTACCGCGAAGCCCTCGGCGCCGCCTTGCGCACGCGCCGTCTCGAACAGGGGCGGACCCTGCAGGACGTCGCCCTGGCCGCCGCCGTCTCGACGCCCTATCTGTCGGAGATCGAACGCGGCCGGAAGGACGCCTCGTCCGAGGTCGTCGTGACCATCGCCGACGCCCTCCGCACCGGGCTCGACACGCTCATGTTCGACATCGCCGACCGCTTCGACGCCGCGACCGCGCCGACGCTCGTCGAACCCCCGCTCACCGACGCGCCGCTCGCCGAAGCGACCGTCACCGTGCTCCGTCCCCCGGCGGACCCGCAGCTGCTCGCCGCCTGAGGCGCGTCCCGAGCGCCCGGCTCCGGCCTGGCCGATGCCGGCGTGCTCCGCCTCTGGGCTCAGCCGGCAGCGAGCGCCGCGAACACCGAGGCGAGCCGGGGAGCCGCGGACTCCCACGTCGTGTCCGCGTCCCAGCGCCCGAGCGCCGTCACCTCGGTGTGCCGTCCGGCCTGGTGCTTGGGCTCGGGGTCGCCGGGCAGCCGGAGCTGTTGGGTAAACCGCCCGGAGGTCCGGTCGAAGTCGAGGACGTGGAAGGCGACGTTCCGGTTCCAGTCCTCCGAGGGCCAGGAGATGAAGTCCACCCGAACCCGATCGGCGTCGAGCGGCCCTTCGGCGACGTAGCTTCCCGGGTGGTCCTCGCCCGGTGACAGGATCCGGTAGGCGCCGTTCGCGCAGAACAGGAGCAATGCCGGTTCGAACGGCTTCTCCGCGAACATCGTCGTGTAGTGGAGGGCGTCGGCGCGCACCACCTCGGCGAACAGCTGCGGGGTGCGCGCTCCGTCGGCGGTCTGGTCGGTCATGGTCGTCTCCTCAGGGGTGTGTCTCGTGCAGCATGGTCGACCTCGCAACGGTCTCGACGCGGGCCGGCTCGCGCAGGCCGGTGCCAGCCTGGCCGCCCCTGCCGGATGCGCGGTGTGCGTCGGCTGAACGGACCTGGAGAACACGCCTGGTATGTCAGCGGGGAGGAGGTTCGCCTCGCGCCGGAGGCCGTCATCGCGGAAATGTCCTGTTCCCGGCCGGTTCTCATGCCTCTGGAGGCGGGACCGGCGGGCGTAGGCTGGGAGGAGGTGCCGGCGCCCGCAGCACCTGAGAGGAACACCCGTGATCCAGCACCACCTGCGTGTCCACCGCAGCGACGAGAACCTCGCCCGCGAGGGCCAGCTCGCCTGGCAGCTCGCCCGGGTCGCCACCGATCCCGTTGAGGTGACGCCAGAGGTCGTCGACATGATCATCAACCGGGTCATCGACAACGCGGCGGTCGCGGCGGCGTCGCTCACGCGTCGCCCGGTCTCCTCGGCGCGAGCGCAGGCGCTCAGTCACCCCATCAGCACCGGCGGCGACGGAGCCACCGTGTTCGGTCCCGACCTCGCCCGCCGCGTCTCGCCGGAGTGGGCGGCCTGGGCCAACGGCGTCGCGGTCCGCGAGCTCGACTTCCACGACACCTTCCTCGCTGCCGAGTACTCGCACCCGGGCGACAACATCCCGCCCATCGTCGCGGTCGCCCAGCACGTGGGGTGCACGGGAGCCGACCTCGTGCGTGGCATCGCGACCGGCTACGAGATCCAGATCGACCTCGCGAAGGCGATCAGCCTGCACCGCCACAAGATCGACCATGTCGCGCACCTCGGCCCGAGTGCCGCCGCCGGCATCGGCACCATGCTCGGGCTCGATCAGGCGACCATCTACCAGGCCATCGGCCAGGCGCTCCACACGACCACGGCGACGCGGCAGTCGCGCAAGGGCGAGATCTCCACGTGGAAGGCCCATGCCCCCGCGTTCGCAGGCAAGCTCGCGGTCGAAGCCGTCGACCGGGCGATGCGCGGCGAGACCAGCCCGTCCCCCATCTACGAGGGCGAGGACGGCGTCGTCGCCTGGCTACTCGACGGCCCGGACGCCTCCTACGACATCCCCCTGCCCGGCGCGGGGGAGCCGAAGCTCGCGATCCTCGACTCCTTCACGAAGGAGCACTCGGCCGAGTACCAGGCGCAGGCCTGGATCGACCTCGCCCGCAAGCTGCACCACGAGCACCCGGAGCTCCTCGTCCCCGGCGCGGTCGACCGGATCGTCCTCCACACCTCGCACCACACGCACTACGTGATCGGCTCCGGGGCGAACGACCCGCAGAAGTACGACCCGACGGCCTCGCGCGAGACGCTCGACCACTCCATCCCGTACATCGTCGCGGTCGCCCTGCAGGACGGCGCGTGGCACCACGTCGACTCCTACCGGCCGGAGCGGGCGCAGCGCGAGGACACGGTGGAGCTGTGGCACCGGATCACCACGGCCGAGGATCCGGAATGGACGCGCCGCTACCATTCGCTGGACCCGTCAGAGCAGGCCTTCGGCGGCCGCATCGAGATCACGCTGACCGACGGCTCGACCATCGTCGACGAGATCGCCGTCGCCGACGCCCACCCGCTCGGTGCCCGACCGTTCGCGCGCGCCGACTACGTGCAGAAGTTCCGCACCCTCGCCGCCGGCGTCCTCGACCCGGAGGAGATCGACCGCTTCCTCGCGCTCGCCGAACGCCTGCCCGAGCTCGATGCGGACGAGGTCAAGCAGCTGAGCATCCAAGCGTCCTCCGGGGTCCTCGCCTCGGCGCCGCACCCGACCGGTCTCTTCTGATGCCGGCCGACGACCAGACGGGACACCGCTGATGTTGTACAGCCAGACCACGCCGGCCGAGAAGCGCCGGGCGTTCCGCGAGCGGCTCGCCACCGGTGAGCTGCTCCGATTCCCCGGCGCGTTCAACCCGCTGTCGGCTCGCCTCATCGAGCAGAAGGGTTTCGACGGCGTCTACATCTCCGGAGCCGTCCTCTCCGCCGACCTCGGCCTGCCCGACATCGGCCTGACGACCCTCACCGAGGTCGCCGGTCGGGCGAAGCAGATCGCGCGCATGACCGAGCTGCCGGCCATCGTCGACGCCGACACCGGTTTCGGTGAGCCGATGAACGTCGCGCGCACCGTCCAGGAGATCGAGGACGCCGGGCTCGCCGGCCTCCACATCGAGGACCAGGTCAACCCGAAGCGCTGCGGGCACCTCGACGGCAAGCAGGTCGTCGACACCTCGACCGCGCTCGGTCGCATCCGCGCCGCCGTCGACGCGCGTCGCGACCCGAACCTGCTCATCATGGCGCGGACCGACATCGCGGCGGTCGACGGTCTCGACGCGGCGATCGACCGGGCCAAGCAACTCGTCGATGCGGGAGCCGACGCGATCTTCCCGGAGGCCATGCGGTCGCTCGAGGAGTTCGCCGCCGTCCGTGCGGCCGTCGACGTGCCGATCCTCGCCAACATGACCGAGTTCGGCAAGAGTGAGCTGTTCACCTCGCAACAGCTCGCCGACGTGGGCGTGAACCTGGTCATCTGGCCGGTCTCGCTCCTGCGCATCGCCATGGGCGCGGCGGGTCGCGCACTGGACACCCTGAACGAGGAGGGCTCGCTCACGGGCAAGTTGGGGGAGATGCAGCACCGAGCCGACCTCTACGAACTCATCGATTACGAGGGCTACAACCGGTTCGACACCTCGGTGTTCAACTTCACCGTCGACCGGTAGGCCGCTCGCTCCGTCGTCCCGATGAACACCACCTGGGTCTCCGCTCCCCGCGCTTGTCGAGGGGCGACCCGGGTGCCAAGCTCGACCCACGCATGACCACTGCACCACCGCAAAGGAGCACCGCATGACCGAAGCGACCAGCGACATCAAGAAGGGTCTCGCCGGCGTCGTCGTCGACGTGACGAGCGTCTCGAAGGTGAACCCGGAGACGAACTCCCTCCTCTATCGCGGGTATCCGGTGCAGGAGCTCGCGGAGCACTGCACCTTCGAGCAGGTGGCGTACCTCCTGTGGAACGGCGAGCTGCCGAGCGAGGCCGAACTGGCCGAGTTCACGTCGTCGGAGCGGTCGCAGCGCGCCCTCGACGACAACGTGAAGGCGGCGATCGACCTCCTCCCCACCACCTCGCACCCGATGGATGCGCTCCGCACCGCGGTGAGCGTCATCGGCGCGAACGACCCGACCGCCGAGACCAACACGGTGGAGGCGAACGCGGTGAAGGCGGCGAGCCTGTACGCGAAGCTGCCGGCGATCGTCGCCTACGACCAGCGTCGCCGACACGGCCTCGAGCTCGTCCCGCCGCGCGACGACCTCGGGTACAGCGAGAACTTCCTCTTCATGACCTTCGGTGAGGAAGCGGACCCGGTCGTCGTGGACGCGTTCGACGTGTCGATGATCCTGTACGCGGAGCACTCATTCAACGCCTCGACGTTCACGGCCCGCGTCATCACCTCGACCCTCAGCGACCTCTACTCGGCGGTCGTCGGCGGGATCGGTGCCCTCAAGGGAGCGCTGCACGGCGGCGCGAACGAGGCCGTCATGCACGTGTTCGACGAGATCGGCACGGCCGACCGCGCCAGCGCCTGGCTCGATGCGGCGCTCGCCGAGAAGCGCAAGATCATGGGCTTCGGTCACCGCGTGTACAAGAACGGCGACTCGCGGGTGCCGACGATGCTGGCGTCGTTGGAGAAGCTCGCTGAGCACTACGGCAAGCCGGAGGTCCTCGAGCTGTACACGGCGCTGGAGTCCGACATGGTGGAGCGGAAGAACATCAAGCCGAACCTCGACTACCCGTCCGGCCCGGCCTACAACCTGATCGGCTTCGACACGGAGACGTTCACGCCGCTCTTCGTCGCGGCCCGCGTGGTCGGTTGGACGGCGCACATCGCCGAGCAGCTGGCGTCGAACGCGCTCATCCGCCCGCTCTCCGAGTACGTCGGTCCTGACGAGCGGCACGTCCCCGTCAGCTGACACCCGCTGCACCCACACCCCGCCGAGCCCGTCTCGGCGGGGTGTTTCGCGTGCCCACCACCCCGGTCACTGAGCTTGTCGAAGTGCGCCCACCCCACCCCGGTCACTGAGCACCCCATCTCGGTCACTGAGCTTGTCGAAGTGCCCCCGCCATCCTCGCTCGCTGGCCGGACCACCCCACCCCGAATACCACACTCATGTTATACATCCTAAAATATCTGTTACGATCAAAGGTGTTCGGCTCCCGAACACCTCCCCAGCTACGACGCCCGGCTCGACCCGAAGATCGAGTCGGTCTCCGCCGTAGCGCCTGCTCACGAAAGGAAGCTTCCTCCCTATGAAGCTCAAGAAAACGCTGTCGGCCTTCGGCCTGATAGCCATCACGGCGTCGGGGGTCCTCACCGGCCCGGCCGCCGCAAGCGCGGTCTCGCCCGAGGTCGCCGCCGCGGACACCGCTGCAGCCCGGCTCACAGGCAAGTTCACGGTGGCCGACGCCGGAAATGACCTCTACAGCCCGGTCCAACCGATCGCGGGTTCGACGCTGAAGGCCACCGGCCGCTACACGCTCCAGGAGGCGATGGCCCGATCAGCGACCCTGACCATCCCGGCCGTGGGTACCTCGGGAAAGATTCAGGTCGCGGACCGGTGCCTGCCAGGCGGCCCCGCCACGAAGGTCGTCGTGTTGGTCAGCTGCGACTTGGCAGTGACCGACGGTTTGAGCGTGGATGCTGACGGAACGATCCGCAACGCTGCAGGCGTGCCGTTCAACGCGGCGGGCGAAGGCTTCTTCATGTGGAAGCAGGTCGAGAACTGGCACACCCAAACACTCCTGGCCATGAGTCAGATGGCTCCCGTGGAGGAGCCCGCAGCGTCCATCAGTTCGCCGACGCTGCAGCCTGGCGCGTCTGCTCAGGTCACGGCGACGTTCAACGCCGCCGCAGGCGGACAGCGGATCGACATCGACCACCCCGCCGGCACGAAGATCACCGCGGTCGCCAACTCGGCGTTCACCCTGAACAGCCTGGGCATGACCGGCACGCTGCCGAGCGGCACGACCTCCGTCACCTTCACGCTGACGGCAGATCAGGACGCGCCGATCGGCACCGCCCTCGGTGGTCAGATCGCCTACGGCGCGAACCGCACGAAGCTCGCCGACTTCACGGCCAACATCGAAGCCCCACCGGTCGCACCGGCGGTGGAGATCGACTCCGTCACCGTGCAGCAGGGCGATTCGGTCGATGTCGACGTCGAGTTCAACGAGTCGGTGTCCGGTCAGGTCGACATCATCCTGCCGCAGGGTCTCGCCCCGACAGGGGCGGCGCCGTCCGGCTTCGCCTGGAATCCGAGCATCAAGGGCTTCCGGGGAACGGTCACGGACGCCAACCGTGTGTTCACGATGGACCTGACCGCAGCCGCCGATGCGGCGGTCGGGACCTTCAACGGTGCCGTGCGCGGTTCGGGTCTCGAGCAGGGATGGTCCGCGACGATCACGGCGGCCCCGGTCGCTCCTGCGGTGACGATCGAGTCCGTTAACGTCCAGCAGGGCCAGTCGGTGGGTGTCGACGTCGAGTTCAACGCGTCGGTGTCCGGCCAGGTCGAGATCGTCGTACCGGCAGGCCTCGCCCCGACCGGCAACGCGCCCGCCGGGTTCACCTGGTTGCCGAGCATCAACGGATTCAGTGGCACCGTCACGAACGCCAACCGGGCGTTCACGATGAACCTGACCGCCGCTGCCGATGCCGCGGTGGGCACCTTCGACGGAGTCGTGCGCGGCGCTGGGCTGAACCAGCCCTGGTCCGCGACGATCACGGCGGCCCCGGTCGCTCCTGCGGTGACGGTCGAGTCCGTCACTGTGCAGCAGGGCCAGTCGGTTGGTGTCGACGTCGAATTCAACGCGACGGCTTCAGGGCTGACCGACATCCTCCTGCCCCAGGGTCTCGCCCCGACCGGGGCGGCGCCGACCGGGTTCACGTGGATGCCGGGTATCGGCGGCTTCCGCGGAACGGTCTCGGACGCCAACCGGGTGTTCACGATGAACCTGACCGCCGCTGCCGATGCCGCGGTGGGCACCTTCGACGGTGTCGTGCGCGGTTCACACCTCGAGCAGCCCTGGTCCGCGACCATCACTGCGGCCCCGATCCCGCCTGCGGTGACGATCCCGACGCCGACGTTGCGTCAGGGACAGTCGGTTCAGGTCGAGGCGACGTTCAACACTGCTGCGGGTGGGAAGCGGATCGATGTCTACCACCCCGCTGGTACGAAGATCACGGCTGTCCAGAACTCGGCGTTCAAGATCGACGCGCTGGGCATGGGCGGGACGTTGCCAGTCGGCACGACGTCGCTGAAGTTCACCCTGACCGCGAACACGGACGCGCCGATCGGTGCGGCCACGGGCGGCAAGGTCACCTACGGTTCGGGCCACACGAAGATCGCGGACTTCACCGCGATGATCGAAGCGACGCCGATCGATCCTGCGGTGACGATCAAGTCCGTCACCGTGCAGCAGGGTGAATCGGTCGACGTGCCGGTCACCTTCAACGCCGGAGTGAACGGCCTGGTCGGGATCATCGTTCCGCAGGGACTCTCACCGGTCGGAAACGCTCCTGCCGGGTTCTTCTGGTCCGAGGGTGTGCACGGCTTCACCGGCACGGTCACCGATGCGAACCGGGCGATCACCTTGCACCTGGCGGCGGCGCCTGACGCCGCCGTGGGCACCTTCGACGGTGTCGTGACCGGTGGTGGCCTCGTCGACGTGCCGTGGTCCGCCACGATCACGGCGAGTACGCCCATCCCCGATGAGCCGATCGTGCTCGTGTCGCCGGAGATCGGTGCCGTGCTCGAGCCCGGTGCTCCGGTGTTCTCCGGAACCGGCCAGGCGGGTGCGAAGATCCAGGTCTACAGCGCTTCGCAGCAGCTGATGGGCGAGACCGAGGTCGAGTCGGATGGAACGTGGTCGCTCACGTGGAGCTCCTCGCTGACCCCGGGTCACTACTCGGGCGGCACCGTCCGGCAGTACGTCGGCGACAAGCCCTACACGAGCGTGCCCTACGACTTCACGGTCAAGGCCGCCGAGGTCGCACCACTCGTCGTGACCTCGCCGCAGATCGGTGAGACGATCGAGGAGGCCACGCCGGTGTTCACCGGGACGGCGCAGCCTGGCGCACGGGTGGAGATCCGTGGCGGCTGGGGTGACCTGCTCGGCAGTGTCGACAGCGTCGCCTCCAACGGTCAGTGGAGTATCACCTGGAACAAGACGGTGGTGCCTGGCCGCTACGCGGGTGGCACGGTGAAGCAGTTCGTCGACGGTGTGGAGCGTGGCAAGTTCGTCTACGACTTCACCGTCGAGTCCGCCGAGGTCGCGCCGCTGGTCGTGACGGCGCCGAAGGTCGGTGCGACGATCGAGGAGACGAAGCCGGTGTTCACCGGGACCGCGCAGCCTGGCGCGAAGGTCGAGATCCGTGGCGCGTCGGGGAGCCTCCTCGGCAGTGTCGACAGCGTCGCGAGCAACGGGCAGTGGAGCATCACCTGGAACAAGACGGTGGTGCCTGGCCACTACTCGGGCGGCACGGTGAAGCAGTTCGTCGGTGGTGTCGAGCGTGGCAAGTTCGTCTACGACTTCACGATCGGCAACACGACCGTCGCACCGCTCCTGGTGACCTCGCCGAAGGTCGGCGAGACGACCCACGAGACCACGCCGGTGTTCACCGGTTCGGCACAGCCGGGGGCGAAGGTCGAGATCCGTGGCGCGTCCGGCACGATCCTCGGCAGTGTCGAGAGCGTTGCGAGCAACGGGCAGTGGAGCATCACCTGGAACAAGACCGTGTTGCCCGCCCGCTACTCGGGCGGCACGGTGAAGCAGTTCGTGAACGGTGAGGAGCGCGGGAAGTTCATCTACGACTTCACCATCGTCCCGTCCCAGCTCGTGGTGAGCTCGCCGAAGATCGGCGAGACGATATCGGGCACCCGTCCGGTGTTCACCGGAACCGCAATCCCGAACGCGGAGATCCAGATCCGTGGGGCGTGGGGGACCGACCTCGGGCACACGGCGGCGAACGAGCACGGTGAGTGGACGATCACCTGGCCGAGCGACTACAAGCCTGCCCGCTACTCGGGCGGCACGGTGACGGAGTCCGTGAACGGCAAGGTCATCGGCTCGTTCACCTACGACTTCATCCTCACGAAGTAGTCCGTAGCACCACTCCAGCACCACCCCTGCAGCAACCCTGTCTGTCGGCCGGTACCCCCGGCCGGCAGACAGGGTCCCGAACCTCCCGAAAGGACATCAACTCATGAAGAAGTTCCCCATCTTCGCTGCTGCGGCGTTCATCGCCCTCGGCCTCGCCGGCTGTACGGCCACCGAGTCCACCGGGCCGACGGAGAGCAGCCCCTCCGCCTCCGCTGAAGCCGGTTCCGACTACGTGGTCCCCGAGATCGACGGCACCTGTGTCGACGGCACCGCCACCATCGCCGAAGACAGCTCGAACATCACGCTCGAGGGCGACTGCGAGAACGTCGTCGTCGAAGGCTCGAACAGCATGGTCACCGTCACCGGGACCGTCTCGAGCCTCACGTTCAACAGCTCCATCTCGCTCGTGACCGTGGCCGACGTGGCGAACGTCACGTTCAGCGAGGGCGCCAACGGCAACAAGGTCGTCACCCCGTCTGTCCCCGCCGTCACCGACGGCGGTCAGGACAACCTCGTCGCGGCCGAATAGCCCGACGCCACTGCAGCCGCCGATCCCAGACGCCGGGGATCGGCGGTTGTCGCGTACCTGGGGGGGTGAGTTTTCCACAGATCGGAGATACCCCACACCTGACCAACTGGTATATCTGTAGGCTCACGGAGTTCAGCTGAACACTCTTGCGTGCATCGACGGCACCCCTGCCGATGCACAGATCCGTGAAAGGTCCACTCCGCCTATGAAACGCCTCGCCCCCTTATCCGCCATCGGGCTCGTCGGTGTCCTCGCCGCCGGCCTGGTGGGTGCCCCGGCCTCAGCGACCACGCCCGACGTCGCCACACCCGACAGCAGTGTCACCGCGTCGATCTCCGGCCGGTTCGTCGGACAGATGCGTGCCGGCGGTGTCGGCGCGTACTTCGCCGTGACTTCGTCCGGGAACACCTCGAACCCGACGCCGGCATCGGTCCACACCTCCGTAGGCGAAGCGCTCGCCGCTGCCACGGAATGGACCTTCCCCGAACTCGACGGCGTCGGCCCGATCCGGGGTGTCGTGAACGGGTGGGAGCGCTGCCTCGAGCCCAACCCCGAGCAGCGGTACAAGTACGTGTACCCGGCGACCTGCAACGGTTCGCTCGCCCAGGAGTGGGCATGGCAGGACATCGAAACCTCCGAGCTGTCCGGCTCCGGTCTGGTGTCCAGCGGCGGACAGGGCGGGTTCCTGCGACAGTTCGCCGGCATGCTGGCCGTCGGCGGCATCGGCATCCCCTCGGAGGGAGCGGTGATCCTTCCGGACGGACACGCCCCCCAGCCCGTCTTCGAACCGCTCGTCCTCACCGCACCGGCTGTCGGTTCCACCGTCCGCATCCCCCAGCCCACGTTCACCGGCACGGGCCACCCTGGTTCGGCGATCGAGGTCATCGAGGCTCGTGGCGGTGTCATCGCCTCCGGCGTCGTGAACCCGCAGGGGTCGTGGACCGCTCCGGTGTCGGTGGCACTGGCCGCCGGCGCGCACGCCGGCACTGTCCGGCAGGTGGCCGACGACACGACGGTGCCCTGGTCGCTCACCTACGCCGCGGTCCGCGCGATCACGGTGGAGTCACCGGCGCTGGACAGCACGGTCGAGGTCGATCGCCCGATCTTCTCCGGTCGCGGAGAGCCCGGCGCTGCCATCACGATCCTCGACGACCGTGACGGCGTCACCCTCGTCGACACGACGGTCACCAGCTCCGGCACGTGGGAGCAGCAGTCGCTCCGCGCCCTGGAGGAGCGCGACTACGTCGCGACCGCGACGCAGCTGTTCGAGCAGCAGCGCACCACGGCACCGGTGCGCTTCACCTACCGCGAACCCACGCCGGAACCGGGTCCGGTGGTCGACGTGACCCTCGAATCGCCCGCCATCGGTGCCGTCATCACCACGCCGGTCCCGGTCTTCACCGGGCGTGGCGAGCCCGGCGCCACGGTGCGGGTCATCGGCTCCTGGAACTCCGAGCTCGGCAACGGCCTCGTCACGAAGGAGGGCACCTGGCGCGTCGAGTGGAACAAGTCGATCACCCCGGGCACCTACCGTGGCGGTCGCGTCGTGCAGGAGATCTCGGGCGTCGAGCAGTCCCGAGTGCCCTACGACTTCGTCATGCGCCCCGGTGCAGGAGCCGCGCCGCTCGTCGTGACCTCGCCGAAGATCGGTGGCGCGCTGCTCGGTCCCGTCCCCGTGTTCACCGGTACCGCTCAGCCCGGTGCGCGAGTCGAGATCCGCACCCAGTGGGGACGCGTCGCCGGTTCGGTCGACCGGGTCGACAGCACCGGAACCTGGTCGATCACCTGGGACCAGTCGCTCCTCCCCGCCCGATACGTGGGTGGCACCGTCAAGCAGTACATCGAGGGTGTCCAGGCCGGAAGCGTCACGTACGACTTCACGATCGCCAAGCCGCTCGTGGTGACCTCCCCGACGGTCGGCGAGACGATCTCGGGCACCCGGCCGGAGTTCACCGGCACGGCGACGCCCGGCTCGACCATCTCGATCGTGGGCGCTTGGGGCACCGACCTCGGTTCCGACGTCGTCCGTCCCGACGGGACCTGGAGCATCCTGTGGCCGACCGACTACAAGCCCGGGCGGTACGCGGGCGGGCACGTCAAACAGGCGGTGAACGGGACGGTCGTCGATCAGTTCGCGTACGACTTCATCCTCCACGGCAGCAGCCACTAGCCGTCGACCACTCACGCCCGGGTGGCGACGCGGCACCGGTTCCCTTCGGTCCGCGTCCGCCACCCGGGCGTCGTCGTGCGGTGCGCTCGGATGTCGGTGGTCACCACGTAGGGTGAGCGGCATGTCAGCAGTCGCACCATCCATCCAGCAGGCCCCGCGACCCTCGGCGCCGCCGCTGGCCAGCGTGCCGAGCGAGGGGGCGACGACGTCGACGAGCGTGCGGACGGTGTACCGGCCGACCGGGCCACTGGATGTCCACGCGACGCTGCGCCTGATGTCCCGCGGTGGCGATGGCCCCTGCTACCGGAAGACCCCCGGCGGTGTCTGGTTGACGGCGCGCACACCCCAGGGTGGGGCGACCCTGTACGTGTCGGCCATGCGTGACGGCGAGGTCGAGGCGACGGCCTGGGGACCCGGCGCCGAGTGGATGATCGACGGCGTGCCCGAGCTCCTCGGTCGCGACGACGACTGGAGCGGGCTCGACGTCAGCCGAAGCCCACTGCTGACGGAGGTGCTCCGCCGGAACCCGGGCATGCGCCTCAGCCGGAACCGGCTCGTGTTCGAGATGCTCGTGCCGTCGATCATGGAGCAGAAGGTCACCGCGATGGAGGCCTGGCGGGCGTGGCGGCAGCTCGTGCGGCGGCACGGCGAACCCGCACCGGGCCCGGCGCCCGAGGGCATGATCGTCGCGCCGGCGGCCGACACCTGGCGCATGATCCCGAGCTGGGAGTGGCACGAGGCCGGGGTCGGGCCGCAGCGCTCCGAAACGGTGGTGCGGTCTTCCCGTCTCGCGAGCGCGATCGAGCGGACGGTCGACGAGCACCCGGACGACGCCTCCCGGCGGCTGCGCAGCCTCCCCGGCATCGGGGTGTGGACGGCCGCAGAGGTGACCCTCCGCGCGCACGGCGACCCGGACGCGGTGAGCGTCGGCGACTACCATCTGGCGGCGTCCGTCGGTCAGGCCCTCACCGGGGCGCCGGTCGACGACGACGGCATGCTCGAACTCCTCTCGCCGTGGAACGGGCAGCGGCAGCGAGTGCTCCGGCTCATCGGCCGGAGCGGGATCCACAAGCCGCGCCGAGGGCCGAAGATCACGATCCAGGACCACCGCCGACACTGAGCGATCGGGCGTCGCTCCGTCCGGCTCGGGGACCGGGATGGGAGCGGGACCGGGGCTGCCACACGCGCACGACCCCTCGCGAGCCTCGAGAGGGAACGCCGGATCCGCGAATAGGCTGAGCGGCATGGCGAACGAAGCGTACGAGGATCCCACCGAGACGGTCGGCCTCGCGGATCGTGCGGTCGCCCTCGCCGCGAAGTGGGTGGACGAGGGGGCGAAGGAGCCCGTGGACCCGGCGGCCGCTCGGCTCGCCGGCGTGCTGCGCGATCCCAATGGACTGGAGTTCACCGTCGGCTTCGTCGACGGGGTCATGCGACCGGAGGACGGCTTCGTGGCCGGTAACGCCCTCGCGGCCCTCGCCTCCCGGACGCCGAGCTTCCTCCCCTGGTACGAGCAGGCCGCCATCCGCACCGGCGGCCTCGTCGGGCCGGTCCTGCCGTGGGTCGTCGTCCCGGCTTCCCGTCGAGTGCTGCGCGGCATGGTCGGCCACCTGATCGTCGACAGCCGACCGCGTGAACTCGGTGCGGCCATCGCGAAGTTGCGGGCCGACGGCTCTCGACTCAACCTGAACCTCCTGGGTGAAGCCGTCCTCGGCGAGGGGGAGGCCGCCAGGCGACTGGCCGGGACCCGCGAACTCCTGCAGCGGCCCGACGTCGACTACGTGTCGATCAAGGTGTCGTCCATCGCCAGCCAACTCTCCATGTGGTCGTTCGAGCAGGTCGTCGACCGCATCGTCCGCCGCCTGGTCCCGCTGTACGAGGAGGGCCTCGCGACCGGCACCTTCATCAACCTCGACATGGAGGAGTACCGCGACCTCGACCTGACCATCGCGGTCTTCACCCGTCTCCTCGACCACCCGCAGCTGCTCCGGTTCGAGGCCGGCATCGTCATCCAGGCGTACCTCCCGGACGCCCTCGAGGCCATGATGCAGCTCACCGCCTGGTCCAAGCAGCGCGTGGCCGCCGGTGGTGCGCCCATCAAGGTCCGCCTGGTGAAGGGCGCGAACCTCGCGATGGAGCGCGTCGACGCGGCGATCCACGGGTGGCCGCTCGCGACGACCGCCTCCAAGCGGGAGACCGACACCAACTACAAGCGCGTCCTCGACTGGGCGCTCACCCCCGCGCGCACCGACGTCGTCCGGGTCGGCGTCGCCGGCCACAACCTCTTCGACATCGCCTACGCCTGGCTACTGGCGGGCGACCGCGGCGTGCGCGACCGGGTCGACTTCGAGATGCTCCTCGGGATGGCCACCGGCCAGGTCGAGGCCATCAAGCGCGACGTCGGCGCAGTGCTCCTCTACACGCCGGTCGTGAACCCGAAGGAGTTCGACGTCGCGATCTCGTACCTCGTCCGGCGGCTGGAGGAGAACGCGAGCGAGGAGAACTTCATGTCGGCGGTGTTCGATCTCGCCGAGAAGCCGACCCTCTTCGCGCGGGAGCGTCGTCGCTTCCTGGCCTCGGTCGAAGCGCTGCACGAGGCCCCCGGACTCGTGCCGACCCCCAACCGGACGCAGGACCGATCCCAGGAGGCCGTCGAGCCCGTCCGCGACGACAGCGAGCCCGATGAACGGTTCCGCGACCCCGCCCAGGACTCGGACGCCGGCCTCACCCAGCAGGTCCTCGGCCTGGATCGCGGATCGGACCGCGAGGATCGGTTCCGCACGGAGTCGTCGAGCTACGTCGAGACCGCGGTCTTCTCCCGCTCGGAGCGCGGTGGCATCGTCGACGGCGCACCCGGTTTCGAGAACACCGCCGACACCGACCCGTCCCTCGCGGCGAACCGCGCCTGGGGTGCGGCCATCCTCGCCCGGGTGCCGGCGTCGACCCTGGGGAACACCGCGGTCGCCGCCGCGGCCCTCACCGACGAACGCGTCCTCGAGCGCACGATCACGATGGTGCAGGCCGCCGGTTCCCGCTGGGGTGCCCGTCCGGCCGCCGAGCGGGCGGCCGTCCTGCACGCTGCCGGGCGCGTTCTCGCCTCCCGCCGAGCCGAGCTCATCGAGGTCATGGCCAGCGAGACGGGCAAGACGATCGCCGAGGCAGACCCGGAGGTGAGCGAGGCGGTCGACTTCGCCCACTACTACGCCAGCACGGCGCCGGAACTCGAGCGGGTGCGCGGCGCACGCTTCGTTCCCTCCCGACTCACCGTCGTGACGCCGCCCTGGAACTTCCCCGTCGCCATCCCGGCGGGCGGTGTCCTCGCGGCACTGGCGTCCGGCAGTGGCGTCATCATCAAGCCCGCCCCACAGGCCAAGCGTTGTGCGGCGGTCGTCGTCGAGGCCCTCTGGGACGCCGGTGTCCCGCGGGACCTGCTCGTCCTCGCCGACGTCGAGGAGGGGGAGCTGGGTCGTCGACTCGTCTCGCACCCGGCCGTCGACCGAGTCATCCTCACGGGGGCGTACGAGACCGCCCGGCTGTTCCGCAGCTGGCGTGCGGACCTCCCGCTCCTGGCCGAGACGAGCGGCAAGAACGCCATCATCGTCACGCCGAGCGCCGACCTCGACCTCGCGGTCGCCGACATCGTGAAGAGCGCGTTCGGGCACGCCGGTCAGAAGTGCTCTGCCGCGTCCCTCGTGATCCTCGTCGGGTCCGTCGGCCGCTCCGACCGCTTCCTCCGGCAGCTGGAGGACGCCGTCCGTTCCCTCCGCGTCGGCTGGCCGTCCGACGCCCGCACGCAGATGGGTCCGATCATCGAGCCGGCGGGGGACAAGCTCCGCTCGGGACTCACGGAACTGCGCCTCGGTGAGAAGTGGCTCGTGGAGCCGAAGCTGCTGGACGACTCCTCGGTCAACTTCGGCGCACCGAGCGAGCGTCTGTGGTCGCCGGGGGTGCGCACGGGGGTCCAGCCCGGCTCGCCGTTCCACCTGACCGAGTACTTCGGCCCGGTGCTCGGTGTCATGCGCGCGGCGACCCTGAGCGAGGCGATCACCCTCCAGAACGCGACGCCGTACGGCTTGACCGCCGGACTGCACACCTTCGATCCCGCGGACCTCGACGAGTGGCTCGACACGGTCGAGGCGGGCAACCTCTACGTCAACCGTGGGATCACGGGTGCGATCGTCCAGCGGCAACCGTTCGGCGGCTGGAAGCGTTCCTCCGTCGGCACCGGTGCGAAGCCCGGCGGGCCGAACGCCCTGTTCGGGCTCGGCGACTGGCAGCCCGATCCCGGTTCCGCGAGCCAGAGTCTGCATCTCCGCGGGCTCGACACCCGCATCGTCAAGCTCATCGAGGCGGCGCAGCCGTCCCTCACCTACGAGGCCTTCGACGTCCTGCGGCGCTCGGCGCTCAGCGACGCCGTGGCGTGGGGGAACGAGTTCGGCGAGGTCACCGACGTCTCGCAGCTCGGCGTGGAGCGGAACCTCCTCCGATACCGGCCGGTCGCCGTCTCCGTGCGCGTGGCGGCGGGCGCCGACCTGGGCGACGCGCTCCGGGTGCTCATCGCGGCGGTGCGGTCACGGTCGCGGTTCACCGTGAGCCTCGGAGGGCGCTTGCCCCGTGAGGTCCGCGACTGGTTGTCCGAGCTGAACATCCCGGTCTCCCTCGAGACGGATGCGCAGTGGCTCACCCGCATGGCTGCCCGCGGCTCCATCGACACCGGTGAATCCGGTCAGGAGGCCCCGTTCGCGACCCGGGTGCGGATCGTCGTGCCACGCCCGGAGACCGTCGCGGAAGCCGAGCCCGGCTCGGAGGCCTCGGACTCCGAACCGTTGGCGAAGCGACTCGCGGAGGCGCTCGGCGGCGACCCGGACGTCGCGATCTGGGCGGGGCCGGTCACCCAGGCGGGGCGCGTGGAGCTGCTGCCGTTCCTGCACGAGCAGGCGATCTCGATCACCGCGCACCGGTTCGGCACGCCGGACCCGTGGTCCCACGGCGTCATCTGAGCGAGGAGCGACCGAACGCTTCAGGCCCGCAGGGCTGCGGCGACGAGCTCGAGCGCCTCGTCGGCCGGCACCCCGAGCTCGCGGATGCGGTCCGCGTACGCGGCCGCCGCACGCTGCGCCTGCTGCTCGATCGCGTCGCCGTGCGCCGACACGAACGTGCCCGCGCGGCCTCGGGTCTCGATGACCCCGTCGGCCTCCAGGAGTCGGTACGCCTTCGCGACCGTATTGGGTGCGATGCCCAACTCGTCGGCCAGCCCCCGTACCGTCGGGAGCTTCGCCCCGGTCGGCATCGAGCCTTCGCGCACCCCGTCGATCACCTGCGTCCGCAGCTGCTCGAACACGGCGACCCCGGAGGTCGGTTCGATCCGGAACGGCATCAGTCGACGTGCCGGTGGATGAGGCGGGTGAGGACGATCGCGCTGCGGGTGTGATCGACGTTCGGGGCGATCCGGACCCGCTCCAGGGCGTCCTCGAGGGCGGGGATGTTGCGGGCGCGCATGTGGACGATCGCGTCGGCACTGCCGGTCACGGTGCCGGCGTCGACGACCTCGGGCACCCCGGACAGGATCCGCAGTAGTTCGTTGGGGGAGACCGTGCCGCGGCAGAAGAGTTCGACGTAGGCTTCCGTCTGCATGCCGTCCACCGTGGGGTCGACCTGGATCGTGAACGACTGGATCACGCCGTCGGCCACCAGCCGGTCGACGCGTCGCTTCACCGCGGAAGCCGACAGGCCGACGACCGCGCCGATGTCGCCGTATCCGGCGCGAGAGTTCTGCCGGAGCAGGTCGATGATGCCGCGGTCGAGGTTGTCCATAGGGTCAGTGTAAGCGCAATCATTGCGTGAGAATCTGCCATTTCGCAGCAATCCTGCGCCAAAGTCCGTGAAACCGCTGCGAACTGCGTGCGATGATGAACGTGGCGTGCCTTCGGGCCCCTGGACATCGTCCGCCGTTCCTCGCTCGTATCTGGAGGCCGACGTGTCGTCGACGCTCAACCACCCCACCCCCGCCCCGCAGGATTCCGCCGCTGCGGGTCGCATCGCGAATCGCCGCCGGTACCTCATGTGCCGCCCCGACCGCTTCACGGTCAGCTACCGGATCAACCCCTGGATGAACCCGGACGACCCCACCGACACCTCGCTCGCCGTGTCGCAGTGGGAGCGGCTGCACCAGGCGTACCTCGACCTCGGGCACACGATCGACCTCATCGACCCCATCGACGGCCTGCCCGACATGGTGTTCGCGGCGAACGGCGGGTTCACGCTCGACGGTGTCGCCTACGGTGCCAAGTTCACCTACGACGAGCGCATCCCCGAGGGTCCCGCCTACATGGACTGGTTCGAGGCCAACGGCTTCCGCGTCGAGCGCCCCGAGTTCGTGAACGAGGGCGAGGGCGACATCATGCTCGTCGGCGACACGATCCTCGCGGGGACCGGATTCCGCACCGACCCGCGCAGCCACGACGAGGTGCGACGCATCTTCGACCGAGAGGTCGTCACGCTGAACCTCGTGAACCCGAGTTTCTACCACCTCGACACCGCGATCGCCGTGCTCGACCCGGTGGCCCCCAGCGACGGTTCGCCGGCGAACATCGCCTACCTGCCGACCGCGTTCGACGAGGCGAGCAACCGCATCCTCGAGGAGCGGTACCCGGACGCGATCCACGTGAGCACGGAGGACGCGGCGGTGCTCGGCCTCAACTCCATCTCGAACGGTCGCGAGGTCGTCATCGCCGCTCGCGCCGTCGGGTTCGAGCGCCAGCTGCGGGAGCGCGGCTACCGCCCGATCGGCGTCGACCTGTCCGAGCTCCTGCTCGGTGGTGGCGGCGTGAAGTGCTGCACCCTCGAGCTCCGCGGCTAGCCCTTCGACAGGCTCAGGGACCGGAGTGGGGCTCAGGGACCGGGGTCGGGCGCAGGGCCAGGCTGTCGAGGGGTTGCGGGTCACGCGCGGCACCGCGTATACCTGCTGTGAACGATCGACCGCCGACGGAGGGCACCCATGGACGCCGCAGAACGACGTGACCACGAACGAGACAAGTCGGGACGGACGAGCGCCCTGGGGGACGCGACCGGATTCTGGGTCGTCATCGCCCTCGCGCTCTTCGCGGGCGGCATGTGGTCGTTCGGTGAGGCGTTCCGCAACGAGGCCTTCCAGACGGTGTGGTTCCTCGGCGGCATCCTCATGATCGCGCTCGCACTCTTCGTGCCGGCGCACTTCGCCAGCCGGAACTGACGCTCCGCCGCACGTTCGCCGATGGTTGGCTGAGCGTTCGATCGACCGCCCCGTACCGCCGATACCGTCCTGTCCAGCGCGCTACGCTGACTGAGCAGACACGAGGACGGCACATGGATTCCACGGTGGTCATCATCCCCACCTACAACGAACGCGAGAACCTGGAACGGATCGTCGCGCGCGTCCGCGTCGCCACCCCCGACGTCCAGATCCTCGTGGTCGACGACAACTCACCCGACGGCACCGGCGACATCGCCGATCGCCTCGCCGCAGCCGACACCGCGGTGCACGTGCTCCACCGGACGGGCAAAGAGGGCCTCGGCGCCGCCTACAAGGCCGGCTTCGCCTGGGCGCTCGGGCGCGGGTTCGGCAGCGTGGTCGAGATGGACGCCGACGGTTCGCACGCCCCGGAGCAGTTGCCGTCGCTCCTGGCCGCCGCCGCGACCGCCGACGTCGTCCTCGGATCGCGCTGGGTGCCGGGCGGCTCGGTCGTGAACTGGCCCAAGCACCGCGAGGCCATCTCGCGGGTGGGCAGCGGCTACGCCCGGTTCGCGCTCCGGCTCCCCGCACGCGACGTGACCGGCGGCTACCGCGTGTTCAGTGCGGATGCGCTGCGCAGGCTCCAGCTGGACGAGGTCCACTCCCACGGCTACGGGTTCCAGGTCGACATGCTGTGGCACGCGAACCGGGCGGGACTCAGCATCGTCGAGGTGCCCATCACCTTCACGGAGCGTGCGCTCGGAGCCTCGAAGATGACGGGTGGCATCGTCGTCGAGGCCATGCTGCGCGTCACCTGGTGGGGGATCTGCGAGGCGACCGACCGGGTCATCGGGCGGCACCCCGAGGCGTCACGCGCCACCGCCGGTTCCTGAGTCGGAGCCTCAGACGCGGCTCGGGCCTGAGGAGATCACGGGAGCCGAGCGGATGAGCGTCTCGTCGTCGACCGCGTCGACGAGGTACCCCGCGACGTCGGAGCGGCTGATCCGCACGGAGCTCGGCCAACGGCCGGCGGGCGAGGTCACGACCGGTCGGCGCCGCTCGCTCCCCGACAGCAGGGTCGGCCGCACGATCGTCCAGTCGAGGGCCGAGCTCCGCAGCGAGGCGTCGGCGCGTTCGTGATCGGCGTAGACGGTGCCGAGCCGCAGGAATCGCGTCGTCCATCGCAGCGGGGACGGCACGCTCCGCCGTGACTCCCCGGTGCCGAGTGCGGAGAGCAGCACGATGCGCCGGAGGCCGTGCGAGCGCATGGCGGCGGTGACCGTGTCGATGGCGCTCGTGATGAGGTCCGGCGGGCTCACCTGGCGCGCCCACGGCCAGTCGGAGGTGCCGAGGTTGGTGAGCGCGACCACGACCGCCTGGGTGCCGTGCATGGCCGCCTCGACGTCGTCGATCCGCAACGGTGATCCCTGGGTGATCGTCAGTCGATCGCCCGGGACGACCCGTGTGGGGTCGCGGACGAGCGCGGTCACCGAGTGGCCGGTGCGCAGCGCCTCGGAGATCACGAGTCGACCGGTGCGTCCGCTGCCGCCGATGACGAGGAGGTGGGCCACAGCGCTCCTTCCGGGAGTCGGGCCCGGATGGACGCGGGCGGCTCGGACCGAGGGACGTTCCCATCGTGGACCAGAGCGCGCCGTGCGGCATCGGGGACAACCCGAGACGTGACCAGCGCCGCAGGAGCGCCTCACCACGATGATGCGCATGCCGCCGTGGCGGACGTTCATCCTCCGTCGGAACGAGGAAGCCCCGGACCGTGGTGGTCCGGGGCTTCCTCGTGTCGCTCGGGTGGTCAGGCCTTCGCCGCGGACGCCGGCTTGCGGGCCGGAGCCTTGCGCGGGGCCGGAGCCGCCTTGGGCGCGGCCGGCCGTGACGCGCTCAGCGTCGACTGCTCCGGGAGCGGCTGCAGCGTCGTGAAC
This sequence comes from Plantibacter sp. Leaf314, assembly GCF_001423185.1. NCBI lineage: Bacteria > Bacillati > Actinomycetota > Actinomycetes > Micrococcales > Microbacteriaceae > Plantibacter > Plantibacter sp. Leaf314. The sequence continues at coordinate 2,644,710 of NZ_LMOB01000001.1, forward strand.
CGCGAGAGCTGGGTCACGTGGTGCGGCTGCAGCTCCTCGAGCGACGCGACGCCCAGGAGCTTCATCGTGCGCACGATCTCGCCCGAGAGGATCTGGATCGCGCGGTCCACGCCCTCTCGGCCACCCGCCATGAGCCCGTAGAGGTACGCACGGCCGATGAAGGTGAAGCGGGCGCCGAGGGCGACGGACGCGACGATGTCGGCACCGTTCATGATGCCCGTGTCGAGGTGCACCTCGGCGTCCTTGCCGACCTCGCGGACGACGCTCGGCAGCAGGTGGAACGGGATCGGTGCGCGGTCGAGCTGACGACCGCCGTGGTTCGACAGCTGCACGGCGTCGGCGCCGAGGTCGACGGCGAGCTTCGCGTCGGCGACCGACTGGACGCCCTTGACGATCAGCTTGCCCTTCCACTGCTCGCGGATGTACTTGACCTCGTCGGGCCCGACGGTCGGGTCGAACATCGTGTCGATGAGGGCGGCCACCGTGCCGGACCAGCGGTCGAGGCTCGCGAACGCCAACGGCTCGGTCGTGAGGAAGTTGATCCACCAGGCAGGCCGGGGCAGGGCGTCGACGATGGTCTTCGGAGTCAGCGACGGCGGGATCGTCATGCCGTTGCGGACGTCACGCAGGCGAGCGCCACCCACCGGGGTGTCGACCGTCACCACGAGCGTGTCGTACCCGGCCGCGGCTGCGCGGTCGACGAGGGCCATCGACCGCTCGCGCTCGCTCCACATGTAGAGCTGGAACCAGTTGCGGCCGCCGGGAGCCGCCGCCTTCACGTCCTCGATCGACGTCGTGCCCATGGTGGAGAGGGTGAACGGGATGCCGGCCGCCGCGGCCGCCGACGCACCGGCGCGCTCGCCCTCCGTCTGCATCATGCGGGTGAAGCCGGTCGGGGCGATGCCGAACGGGAACGCGACGCGCTCGCCGAGGACGTCCCAGCCGGTGTCGACGTTCGCCACGTTCTTGAGGACGGCCGGGTGGAACTCGATGTCCTGGAAGGCCTGACGGGCACGGGCCAGCGAGATCTCGCCCTCGGCCGCGCCGTCGGTGTAGTCGAACGGGGCCGTCGGCGTGACCTTCTTCGCGATCGTGCGGAGGTCGCTGATGGTCGTCGCCGCGGCGAGACGGCGACGGCGCGCGTTGAACTCGGGCTTCTTGAACTGCATGAGGGGCAGCAGGTCGTGGGGCTTGGGGATGCGGCGTTCAACCATGGGTCTGTTCTTCCTTCTCACGGGAGGGTGCGGGGTTCAGGGCGTCGTAGTAACCGGTGATGTGGGAGCGCACGGACTGACGGGCGAGGTCGGGGTCGGCGGAGCGGATCGCCTCGACGATGCCGCGGTGCTCGGCCCGGAGCCGGTCGGCGGTGGCGGACCAGGACGACAGCTGCGGCACACCGGCGAGGACGTAGCGTTCGATCGAGTCGCGGAGACCGGACATCGTGGCGACGAGGACCTGGTTGCCCTCCGCCTCGGCGAGCGACAGGTGGAACTGGGCGTCGAGCGCGAGGAACTCCGCCTCGGTGAGCGTCGGCTGGTCCATCGCATCGAGGAGCGACTCGGGGTGCTTGAGGTCCGCGGCGCGTTCGCCGGCGCGCGTGGCGAGGCTGTGGACGACGGCGGTCTCGATGACGAGTCGGGTGTCCACGACGTCCTGCACGGCGAACCCCTGAGCGGCGACCTGCAAGCGCATGAGCGTCGCCATGCCGCCGGAGGGCGTCGCGACGATGATCGCGCCGGCGGTGGGGCCGGAACCGGTGTGCGTGCGGATGAGGCCGAGGACCTCGAGGACGCGGATCGCCTCACGGACGCTCGACCGGCCGACGCCGAGGTCGATCGCGAGCTGGCGTTCGCCGGGCAGTCGGTCGCCGGGCTTCAGGACGCCGCTGAGGAGGTCCGACTCGATGCGGGCGAGGACGACCTCCCAGGCGCGGGGCTCGGGACGCGGGGGTGTGGGGGCCGGTGCTGCGGGTGCGGTCGATCCCGGTGCGGCCTCCGTCGTCGGTGCGGGTGCTGCTGCGCTCATCGGTCCTCCTTCGGCACCTCGATGTGGTCAGACCACAAACAATACCTCTTGAACCGATTCAAGGCGAGCCCTGGCGCGAACTTTTCCGCTCCGGGCCCCTCGGGCGGGCCGATCAGGTGCGGAGGACGATGTTCTCGGGTTCCTCGCCGGCCTGCAGGTGCTCGATCTGCCGACGCAACAGCCGCGCCATCCGAGGGAGCATCGCGCTCGTCGCTCCACCGATGTGGGGCGAGACGAGGACGTTCGGCAAGGACCACAGCGGGTGGTCCACCGGCAGTGGTTCGGGATCGGTGACGTCGAGGGCGAGGCGGATCCGGCCGCTGCTCGCGTGCCGGACCAGCGCCTCGGTGTCGGCCACCGGTCCTCGGGCGACGTTCACCACGAGGGCGTCGTCGGGGAGCGCCGAGAGGAACGCGTCGTCCACCAGACCGCGGGTGCCGTCGGTGAGTGGGACGACGACGATGACGATCTCCGCCTGGGGCAGGAGCTCCGGCAGCTCGTCGATGCCGTGGATGGTGCCGCGCTCGTCCTCACGAGCCGTGGAGGCGACGCGGGTCACCTCGACCTCGAACGGCAGGAGCCTCGCCTCGATGGCCGCGCCGACACCGCCGTAGCCGATGAGGAGGACCCGACGGTCCGCGAGGCTCGGACGCTGGCTCTGCAACCACTCGCCCGTCCGCTCGGCGCGCACGAAGTCGGGGAGACCCCGCTGTGAGGCGAGGATCAGGGCCACCGTGAGCTCTGCCGTCGACGCCTCATGCACGGTCGCCGCGTTCGCCAGCACGACGCCCTCGGGGAGGAGGTCCTCCAGGCCGTCGTAGCCGATCGACTGGACCTGCACGAGCTGCGGCGTCACGGCGGCCACGTTCGCGAGCGGCTTGTTCGAACCGAGGTACACAGGCACCACGAGGTCGATGTGTTCCACCGGCGGCTCGGTCCGGAGGTCCCACTCGACGAACTCGACCCCCTCCGGGGCCAGACCCTGCGACAGCACCTCCTCGCGGAGCTCGGCGGGCAGGCTGACGATGAGCGGAGAAGCAGTCATGCTGCGACGCTACCGGGTGACCGCGCCGTGGCCCGAAGACTTGCGCGGCTCGTAGCGGGTCGGTTCGAAGCTCCGCGCGACGAGGGCGCGCAGGGTCTCGAGGTCGCCGTCGATGATCCCGACGGCACGCGCCTGCACGAGCACGTTCCCGAGCGCGGTGGCCTCGACGGGGCCCGCGACGACCGGGATGCCGGCACGGTCGGCCGTCAGCTGGCAGAGGAGCGCGTTCTGGGAACCGCCGCCGACGACGTGGATCGTGCGGACCCGGACGCCCGAGAGCTCGGACGCCGTGTGCACCGCGTCGGCGAACGCCTGCGCGAGGCTCTCGACGATGCACCGGACGAACTCGGCGCGCGACCGCGGCACCGGGGAGCCGTGCTCGACGAGGGCCTCCGCGATGCGGGCCGGCATGTCGCCGGGCGCGAGGAAGCGCGGGTCGTTCGCATCGAACACGGAGACCGCGGTGTCGACGGCGGCCGCCTGGGCGATGAGCCCGGGGAGGTCGATGGTCTCGCCGCCCCGCTCCCAGGTGCGCACCGACTCGCTCAGGAGCCAGAGCCCCATCACGTTGTGGAGGAACCGGGTGCGGCCGTCGACACCGCCCTCGTTCGTGAAGTTCGCGGCCCGGCTCGCCTCGGTGAGCACGGGATGTTCGAGCTCCACGCCGACGAGGCCCCAGGTGCCGCAGGAGATGTATGCGGCGTCCTGGCTCGTCATCGGGACGGCGACGACCGCCGACGCCGTGTCGTGGGAACCGATCGCCGTGACGGGCGTCGAGGACGACAGACCGACCTCGACGGCGACGCCCGGGAGCAGCGTCCCGATGCGATCGCCGGGCTGGACGATGGGCGGCAGGATCGCGGCCGGGATGCCGAGTCTGGCGAGCAACTCCGAGTCCCAGTCGGTCGATCCGCCGGCCCGCACGAGCCCCGTCGTCGACGCGTTGGTGGCCTCGGCGACGCGCGCACCGGTCAGCCAGTGCGCGATGAGGTCCGGGATGAGCAGAGCGGTGTCGGCGACGTCGAGCATGCCGGCGTCGCGCTCCGTCGCCAGCTGGTAGACGGTGTTGAACGGGAGGAACTGGAGCCCGTTGCCCCGGTAGAGCTCGGCGAACGGGACACGCGCGTGCACCGCCTCGACCCCGGCCGCCGTCCGCTCGTCGCGGTAGTGGAACGGAGCGCCGAGCAGCCGCCCCTGCCGCAGGAGCCCGTAGTCCACCGCCCACGAGTCGATGCCGATGCTCGACAGATGCGGTTCCTGCCTCGCCGCCCCCGACAGCCCGGCGACGACCGAGCGGTACAGCTCGAGGATGTTCCAGTGGAGGCCGTCCGGCGTGCGGACCGGGGTGTTGGGGAACCGGGCGACGGGCACGAGGCGGAGCTCGCCCGGACCGACGTGACCGAGCATGACCCGGCCACTCGTCGCCCCGAGGTCGACTGCCGCGACCGTGCCGCTGGAGCCGACGGCGCTCGCCGCACCCGTCGCCGTCGCGCTCATCGCAGGAAGGCCGCGGCGACGCCCGCGTCGACGGGGATGTGCAGACCGGTCGTGTGGCTGAAGTCGCTCGTGCAGATCGCGAAGACCGCGTTCGCCACGTTCTCCGGGACGACCTCGCGCTTGAGGATGGTGCGCTGCGCGTAGAACTTGCCGAGGTCCTGCTCCTCGATGCCGTACGTCTTCGCCCGGTTCGCGCCCCAGCCGGAGGCGAAGATGCCGGAGCCGCGGACGACGCCGTCGGGGTTGATGCCGTTCACCTTCACGCCGAACTCACCGAGCTCGGCGGCGAGGAGACGGACCTGGTGGGCCTGGTCGGCCTTCGTCGCGGAGTACGCGATGTTGTTCGGTCCGGCGAAGACGGAGTTCTTCGACGAGATGTAGACGATGTCGCCGCCGAGCTTCTGGTCGATGAGGACGCGCGCCGCCGCCTTCGAGACGAGGAACGAGCCCTTCGCCATGACGTTGTGCTGCAGATCCCAATCGGCCTCGGTGGTCTCGAGCAGCGACTTCGAGAGCGAGAGGCCGGCGTTGTTGACGACGAGGTCGAGCCCGCCGAAGGCGAGGACCGTCTCCTCGATCGCGGCCTGCACGGCGGCCTCGTTCGAGACGTCGGCGGCGATCCCGATCGCGACGTCGGTCGTGCCGAGTTCCGCCGCGGCCGCCTGGGCCTTCTCGAGGGAGAGGTCGGCGATGGCGACGACCGCGCCCTCGGCGACGAGGCGGGTCGCGATGGCCTTGCCGATGCCGGACGCGGCTCCGGTGACGAGCGCGATGCGGGTGGCGAGCGGCTTCGGCTTCGGCATCCGCTGCAGCTTCGCCTCCTCGAGTGCCCAGTACTCGATCGCGAACTTCTCGGCCTCGTCGATGGGTGCGTAGGTGGAGAGACCCTCCGCGCCGCGCATGACGTTGATGGCGTTGACGTAGAACTCCCCGGCGACGCGCGCGGTCTGCTTGTCCTTGCCGAAGCTGAACATGCCGACACCGGGGACGAGGACGATGAGCGGGTCGGCGCCGCGGATAGCCGGGCTGTCGGACGTGGCGTGACGGTCGTAGTACGCCTGGTAGTCCTCGCGGTACGCCGTGTGCAGCACGCCGAGTCGCTCGACGATCTCTTCGACGCTCGCCGTGGCCGGCAGGTCGACGGTGAGCGGCTTCACCTTGGTGCGGAGGAAGTGGTCGGGGCAGCTCGTGCCGAGCGCGGTGAGGCGGGGGTGCTCCGCCGCGGTGAGGAAGTCGAGGACCTCGGGGCTGTCGGTGAAGTGCCCGACGACGGGGCGGTCGGTGGAGGCCAGCCCGCGGATGGTGGGGGCGATGGCCGCGGCCTTCGCGCGTCGCTCCGCCTCGGGGAGTGCCGCGTAGCCGTCGAGTGCCGGCCCGAACGGTTCGGGACGCGAGTTCGCCTCGATGTAGGCGGCCGCGGTGTCGATGATCCAGAGCGAGTTGGCCTCGGCCTCGTCGGAGGTGTCGCCCCACGCGGTGATGCCGTGGCCGCCGAGAATGGTGCCGATCGCCTCCGGGTGTTCGGCCTTGATGGCCGCGATGTCCAGGCCGAGCTGGAAGCCTGGGCGACGCCACGGGACCCAGACGACCTTGTCGCCGAAGATCGTCGCGGTGAGCTCGGGGCCGTCGGCGGCGGTCGCGATGGCGATGCCGGAGTCGGGGTGGAGGTGGTCGACGTGGGCCGCATCGACGAGGCCGTGCATGGCGGTGTCGATGGAGGGGGCTGCTCCGCCCTTGCCGTGGAGGGTGTAGTCGAACGCTGCGACCATCTCGTCCTCGCGGTCGAGGCCGGGGTAGACGTCCTGGAGGGCGCGCATGCGGTCGAGGCGGAGGACGGCCAGGCCCTCGGGCTTCAGCGTGCCGAGGTCACCGCCGGAGCCCTTCACCCAGAGCAGTTCGACCGGCTCGCCCGTGACGGGGTCGATCTCGGTGCCCTTGGCGGAGGTGTTGCCGCCCGCGTAGTTCGTGTTCTTCGGGTCGCTGCCGAGGCGGTTGCTGCGAGCGATGAGCTCTGCAGCGGTTGGGTTCACGGACATTCGCACTCCTTCGTCGGGGCACGTCCGTGCCCAATGTTCATTCGTGTTAAGTGTCACACGAAGCGACAGGCGACGCAATGGCGGAAGTCCGTTCGCAATTCAGGAACGCTCCGGCGTGTCGCCCCCGGTGTCCGTGGTGTCGCGTGCGGCGCGCCGCAGTCGTCCTGAATTGTGGACGGGGGAGTCAGAGGAGGTCGACGGCGTCGCGGTAGGCGTCGAGGCGAGGGTCGGCCGGGTCCAGCTCGGTGACGAGCAGGTCGACGTCGGCCAGCGCGAAGCCGGTCGCCATCGCCCGCTGGTCGAGCTTCGCGGAGGCGGCGACGAGGATCGTCTCGTCCGAGGCGCGCGCGAAGGCCTGCTTCACCTGCGCCTCCTCGAGGGTGACCTCCGAACTGCCGATCACGGGATCGACCGCCGCAGCGGAGAGGAAGAACCGCCGGTACAGGAGGGATGACGCCGCCTGGCAGGCGATCGGTCCGATGAAGCTGTCGGTTCGCGACTCGGCCTGGCCGCCGACGAGGATCGCGGAGATGTCGCGGTTCGCCGTGGCCAGCAGGAAGTTCGGGTAGGAGTTCGTCGCGACCGTGAGGCGCGAATCGCCGAGCAGGCGGCTGATCCCACCGGCGGTGCTCGACGCGTCGATCGCGATCGCGCCGTCAGTCGGGAGGAGGGCGCGGAGCTTCTCGACGATGATGCCCTTCTCCCGGACGCCCGTCGCAGATCGTTCGGTGAAGGTGCGCGGTCGCAGGGTCGGGATGGCGCCACCGCGGACGCGGCGGACGATGCCGGCCTGTTCGAGGTCGGCGAGGTCCCGGCGGACCGTCATCGACGAGACGTCCAGCTCGGTGGCCGCGTCGTCGAGTCGGATGCTGCCGTCGCGCTCGAGGATCGCGGTCAGGCGGGCGCGTCGCTCCTCGGCGCCGAGCGTCCCCGTCGTTGCCATGTCGTCCCCTATCCGCCGGTGTCGCACGTGTCCGTTCCTGTCCGTCTCAACAGGATGTCACAGCGGGTGTCAGGTGGATGCGTCGATCAGCGTCTCGGCCGCACGGCGGGCCTGCAGGGCCGCCTCGGGGGAACCGGTGATCGCCGCGGTGGTCTGGGCGCCCTCGGCGAGGATCGCGAGTTGAGGTGCGAGCGACGCCGGAGCGCCCGCGTCGGCGACGAGGTCGGCCACGTAGGCCTGGAAGGATGCCTTGTGTTCCCGGGTGATCGTCGCGACGGCCGGCGAGACGCCGCCGAGTTCACCGAAGGTGTTGATGAAGCCGCAGCCACGGAACGAGTCCTCGCTGAACCAGCCGGCCAGGTAGTCGTACACGGCGAGGATGCGGTCGCGCGGGGTGTCGGCGTCGTCGACGAGGGCGCTCACGCCCGTGGTCCAGAGGTGGTGCCGGTGGTCCATCACGGCGAGGACGATGTCCTCCTTGCTCGGGAACTCGGCGTACAGGCGCTTGAGCGAGACGCCCGCTGCGGCGCGCAACTCGTCCATCCCCACGGCCTGGATGCCCTTGGCGTAGTAGAGGCGGTCGGCCGCATCGACGATGGTGTGGCGGACGAGCGCGGTCGCGGCCGGGGCGGGCAGGCGGGCCGCGGTCGTCGTCTGTTCGGTCGTCATCCCCTCAGTGTACTTGCATTGAGAACGATCGTTCCCTATGCTGGTGTCCATCGAGGAGAACGAGCGTTCTCATTCGAGGCGCGGGACCGGGCGATCAGCTCGGGCGCCGAGACGAAAGGAATCGAACCATGTCGTTCATCACCGTCGGAACCGAGAACAGCACCTCCGTGGAGCTCTACGTCGAAGACCACGGCACTGGCCAGCCGGTCGTCCTCATCCATGGCTACCCGCTCGACGGCTCCTCGTGGGAGAAGCAGACCGCCGCGCTCCTCGACGCCGGCTACCGCGTCATCACCTACGACCGCCGCGGCTTCGGCAAGTCCTCGAAGCCCACCGTCGGCTACGACTACGACACCTTCGCGGCCGACCTCAAGGCCGTTGTCGACGGGCTCGATCTGCAGGACGCCGTCCTCGTCGGCTTCTCGATGGGTACTGGCGAGGTCGGCCGCTACCTCGGCACCTACGGCTCCGAGCGGATCGCGAAGGCCGTCTTCCTCGGCTCGCTCGAGCCGTACCTCCTGCAGACCGACGACAACCCGACCGGCGTGCCGCAGGACGTGTTCGACGGACTCCTCGCGGCGGCGACCGACGACCGCTACGCGTTCTTCACGAGCTTCTTCGAGAACTTCTTCAACACCGACGAGAACCTCGGCTCCCGCCTGAGCGAGGAGGCGCTGCGGGCCAACACCCAGCTCGCGTACAACGCCTCGCCGTTCGCCTCGCTCGCCGCGCAGCCCACCTGGCTGACGGACTTCCGGGCCGACGTCGCGAAGATCGACGTGCCCTCGCTGATCGTGCACGGCACGGGCGACCGCGTCCTCCCGATCGACTCGACCGGCCGCGTGTTCGCGAAGGCGCTGCCGTCGGCCGAGTACGTCGAGATCGAAGGCGCACCGCACGGCATGCTGTGGACGCACTACCGCGAGGTCAACGAGCAGCTGCTCGCCTTCCTCGCGAAGTAGCGGCACTGTCGGTTCGCAATTCAGGACCGCTCCGGCGCGTCGGCGACCTCGGCCGGCGGGCCGGGCGTGACACGCCGCGGGCGTCCTGAATTGCGAACGTCTGGATGTGGATGAAGCCCCGCGACCGGGATGGTCGCGGGGCTTCGTCGTCCTCGGGTGCCTACGCGCCCCAGCCGGCCTGCGTGCCGCCGACGCGCTCCTCGGCGATCCGCTGCTGGTAGCCCGAGGCGAGGTAGGCGGCGAACGGGTCCGCCGGCAGTCCGCGGCTCTCGCGCCACGCGGCGAGCGGGCCCCGGACGTCGGTGTAGAACGCGTCCATGAGGATCCCGTTCGCGCCGAGGACGTCGCCGGCCTCCTGCGCCGTCGTCAGGGCGTCGCGGTCGATGAGCAGCGCGCGGGCCGTCATCTCCTGCACGTTCAGCACCGAGCGGATCTGGCCGGGGATCTTGTCCTCGACGTTGTGGCACTGGTCGAGCATGAACGCGACGGGGGAGTCGTCGTCCAGGCCACCGCCGCGCACGACCTCGTAGAGGATGCGGAACAGCTGGAACGGGTCTGCCGCGCCGACGATGAGGTCGTCGTCGGCGTAGAACCGGGAGTTGAAGTCGAAGGAGCCGAGCTTCCCGAGGCGGAGCAGCTGCGCGACGATGAACTCGATGTTCGTGCCGGGCGCGTGGTGTCCGGTGTCGAGGCAGACGAGCGCCTGGTCGCCGAGCTCGACCACCTGGGCGTAGGAGGTTCCCCAGTCGGGGACGTCGGTGTGGTAGAACGCCGGCTCGAAGAACTTGTACTCGAGCACGAGGCGCTGTTCGTCACCGAGCCGTGCGTAGATCTGCTGCAGGGAGTCGGCGAGGCGGTCCTGGCGGCCCCGGATGTCCTGCTGGCCCGGGTAGTTGCTGCCGTCGGCGAGCCAGATCTTGAGGTCCTGCGACCCCGTCGCGTGCATGACGTCGATGCACGCGAAGTGGTGTTCGATCGCCTTCTGGCGGATCTTCGGGTCGCTGTGCGTGAGGCTGCCGAACTTGTAGTCCTCGTCTTGGAAGGTGTTCGAGTTGATCGTGCCGAGCGCGACGCCGTGATCCTCGGCGTACGTGCGCAGGGCGCCGAAGTCGTCGACGAGGTCCCACGGGATGTGCAGCGCGACCTTCGGTGCGAGGGCGGTGAACTCGTGCACCTTGGCGGCGTCGGCGATCTTCTCCTCGGGCGTGCGCGGGGTGCCGGGCGTCGTGAACACCTTGAAGCGCGTGCCGGAGTTGCCGAACGCCCAGGAGGGGAGCTCGATGGCCTGCTTCTCGAGCAGGGGGGTGATGGTGTCGAAACGGGTCATGATCACTTCTCTGTGGGTGTTCCGGTGGTCGGTGGCGCCGCGATGGCGTCGGTTGCAGCATACGTGAATCGTTTCAACGCCGCCACCCTGCCGCGGTGTTCGACCCGTTCTCAGGATGCACTGGGCGGGTCGCGGTCGCCGTGGGGCGACACGCCGCCCGAGTCCTGAGTTAGGGAAGGGGGTCGGGTGTGGAGGGGAGGGCGGCGAGCTGGTCCTCGAGGTGGAAGACCTCGGTCAGCTGCAGGAAGCCCTGGTCGGGCGGGAGGTCGAGGTCGACGAAGAACTCGCCCATCTCGGCTTGCCAGCGGGCGTTCACCTCGGTGTCGGCCATGCCCGCCTGGGCCGCCTCGAGCGAGGGTGTCTCGAAGTACCCGATGAGCAGTCCGTCGTCCCGGACGAACAGCGAGTAGTTCCGCCAGCCGGTGTCGGCCAGGGCTCGCAGCATCTCGGGCCAGACGGCCGCGTGGCGCTCGCGGTACTCGGCGAGCCGCTCCGGCTTGACCTGCAGTTGGAAGCACACGCGGTGCAGGGGCTCGGTGCTCGTCATCGAGGCTGACCTTTCGGTTCACGCGGAATCGCCATGAATCGATTCAGAGGCGATCGCCCCAGGCTATCGGCGTCCCTTCAGGTGGTCAATCGGCGCGGAACTCGGCGCATCGCCGTGGCGCGCCGGCGCGGACTGGGCCTGGACACACGCCTCCTCGATGTATACGGTGTCCACATGACTCCGGACGATGGGCAGGCGGACCGGCCGCCGACCGCGGGTCCCGTGGCCTCGGATCCGACCGCGTCGACCGATGAGGGCGCGGTCGGTGCCTTCGACGCGGCCGACCACCCGCACTGGCGTCGTGACGTCGCCGTCTTCCTCTCCGGCCAGACGGTCTCGTTGTTCGGCTCGATGCTCGTGCAGTACGCGATCATGTGGCACCTCACCCTCGAGACGAAGTCCGGGGTGGTGCTGGCGTTCGCCGCGGTCGCCGGGTTCCTGCCGCAGGCCGTCGTATCCATCTTCGGCGGCGTCTGGGCCGACCGGATGAACCGCAAGCTGCTGATCATCGTCGCCGACGGGTCCATCGCCATCACGACGCTCGCGCTGGCGATCTTCCTCATCACCGGCGCCGCCGACCTCTGGCTCATCTTCCTCACGCTCGCGATCCGTTCGGTCGGCGCCGGTGTCCAGATGCCGGCCGTGTCCGCCCTCATCCCGCAGATCACACCGACCGACAAGCTCATGCGCGTGAACGGTCTCAACGGGTCCATCCAGTCGGCGATGATGCTCGTCGCCCCCGCGGCCGCCGGCGCCCTGTACGCGAGCGCGTCGCTCGTCGCGATCTTCTTCGTCGACGTGGTCACGGCGGCGATCGGGATCGGTCTGCTGCTCCTCGTCCCGGTGCGGACGCTCGTCCGGAGCGGCGAACGGCCAGGCTACTTCGCCGACCTCACCGAGGGCGTCCGCTACGTGTGGCGACACGGCTTCGTGCGGTGGTTGCTGATCCTCTTCGCGATCGTGTTCCTGCTGATCGTCGCCCCGTCGTATCTGACGCCGCTCATGATCGCGCGCTCGTTCGGCGACGAGGTGTGGATGCTCACCGTGAACGAACTGGCGTTCAGTGTCGGCATGGTCGCCGGCGGCGCGATCATCGCGATCTGGGGCGGCACGAAGAACCGGGTGCTCCTCCTCGTCGGCTCGTCGGTCGTGTTCGGGGTGCTCTCGATCGGGCTGGGACTCTCGACGAACCTCTGGGTGTTCTTCGGCTTCATGCTCCTGCTCGGCCTCGCGGTGCCGTTCTTCTCGACGACCTCCATGACGCTGCTGCAGGAACGCGTCGAGCCGGAGCGTCAGGGACGCGTGTTCGGCTTCGTGGGCATCGTCATGGCGGTGTCGATGCCGCTCGGGATGATCGTCTTCGGACCGCTCGCCGACGTGGTCTCGGTGGAGCTGCTCCTCGTGGTCGCGGGCGTGCTCACGTTCGTCGTCCTCGCGGTCGCCGTGCTCGTGCCGTCCGGTCGTCGCGCCATGGCGGAGGTGTCGAAGCCGGTGTGACCGGTGTGACCGGCGTGACCGGCGTCGATCAGGGGAGCTGCGCCGCGTAGCCCTCGCGGTACGTGGGGTAGCGGTAGGAGAACCCGGTGTCGCGGAGTGCGGCGGCGACGATGCGCTTGCCACGATGCGCCTCCTCGGGCGTGCGACCGGCGTCGTCGAGGACCGGTGGGGCGACACCGAGCCGCTCGGCGATGAAATCGGCCGCCGTCGACAGCAGGACCGGCTCCTCGTCGATGCCCGCCACCGCCGGAGGCAGGGCCGTCGCCGGCAGGTCGAGCAGGTGCACGATCACGGCTGCGGCGTCGTCGCGATGGATGCGGTTGGTCCATCCGGACGGCCTGGTCACGCGACCGTCGCGGACCTGGTCGACGAACATCGTCGACGTCGGCCCGTAGAGACCGCCGAACCGGATGAGACTCGCCTCCGGCACGGCGTCGCTGACAGCCTCCTCCGCGGCGAGCAGTGCCCGTGCGGTCCCGGTCGTCGGGACGGCGGGCGTGGTGTCGTCGATGCGCTCACCGCCGTCCTCGCCCCACACGGCGGTGGACGAGACGAAGAGGATCCGGGGTGGGGTGCCGGGGAGCGCCGCGACGGCGGCCAGCAGGTGCGCGATCCCGTCGCGGTAGAGGGCGTCGTAGGCCTCGACGGATCGCTGGTGCGGAGCGAGGGCGACCACGATCGCAGCCGTGTCCGCCGGGAGCTCGGGGGTCGCGGTGGTGAGGTCGCGGAGCTGGAGGGTGAAGTGCCCCGGGGTGGTCTCGGTGGCCGGGGTCGCGATCGTAGGGGCCGTGCGCTTCACGCCGACCACGTCCTCGCCGCGGGCCAGGAGCCTCGCGGCGACGTCCGAGCCGAGCTGTCCGAGTCCTACGATCACGATGGTCATCGCCCCACCGTACCCGGCGCCAGGAGGGAGAATGGTGGGATGGGTGCTGCGGGGGAGTTCATCGACGCCGCGCTCCAGTACGAGGGCGACGGGTACCGTGCCGCGGACGTCGTCGAGCGGCTCGGCGGCGGGCTCGAGTCCTACGGATCGTCCGTCGGAGCGGTCCGGGGTACCGTGCGGGACGCCCTCCGGAAGTTCCGCGGGATGGAGCACGACGAGCTGACGGCCCTCGCGACCGAGCTCTGGTCCGTGCCCGTCTTCGAGCGACGGCTCGCGGCGGTCGTCCTCCTGCAGGCGAGCGTCGCCGTCCTCAGACACACGGATCTCACGCGCATCGAGGGCTTCGTGCGCAGCGGTCGTCACGCCGAGCTGGCCGATCCGCTCGCGACCGACGTCATCGGCCCGCTGCTCGACCACCTCGACGGCACGGCGCGGGCGAAGGCCGAGACCGTGCTCGACCGGTGGATGCAGGACGAGCCGTGGTTGCGACGGGCTGCCCTGCTCGCGCCGATCCGTGAACTGGGTGCGGGCGGTGGCGACGTCGATCGCGCGGCCCGTCGTCTGTCGGTCGCGCTCGACGGGCTCCAGCGGCCGGCGCCGATCGCGGTCGTGGAGCCCGCGGCGGAGCGGCTGCGCGCCGTGCTCTGAGACGGCACGGTCCGTGCGCCCTTCGACAGGCTCAGGGACCGGGTGCGTCACACCTGGCGGAAGTCGATCCCGAGGAGACTCGCCGCCGCCCGGTAGTCGGCCGCCCGATGCCCGAGCGACAGCGACCAGTGGTGGCCGATGCCGGTCGCGCTCCATTCGTCGACCCAGACGCCGGGGTCCCGCCCGAAGTCCACGCGACTCGTCGTGTTGCCGATCGCGAGGAGCGGACCGGGCACGACCGTCCCCTCCGACGCGACGAACGCCAGTGAACCGTCCCGGTCCTGGCCGAGTCCCAGCAGCGTCACCGGACCGTGGCGCACGTCGAACTCGACGCTCACGCCCCAGCCGCGCTTGCCGTGGTACACCCCGAGGCCGCGCAGCAACGGGTCTCGCGAGCTGACGGCGAGGTGCGCCGGTCCGTCGTGGCCCATTTCGACAACCGCGTCCTCGAAGTCCAACGCCTGGATCTCGCAGAACGACCCACCGGCGCCGACGACCTGGGTCGCGAGTTGCGCGACCGTCGTCCGCAGCTCGTACTCGCCGGTCGTCGGGACGCCGCGAGCGGTGAGCAGCGAGGCGCCGAGGATCATGCCGGCGCCGAGTCGTTCGTGCTGTTCGCCGTCGCGACCGCGGTGGTAATAGGCGAGGCTGTCGAGCGCGAACTCCTCGACGAGGCGGTCGAGACCCACCGAGACCTTCGCCCCCCACGCGAAGTCGTCCTCCACGACGGTGTCGTCGAGCGTGAAGACCTCGCGGGCGAGCGCCATGCGGTCGGCCACCTGGGCGTCGGTGACCTCGTCGACGAGGACGCGGAGGTCGTCGAACTCGAGCACCTCCACGTGTGATCCGAAGGTGGTGGGGAGCAGGGTGAGGTCCGTCGAGACGTCGAGCATGCCCGGATAGACGTGACCCATGAGGCCGTGTCGCGCGTGCCGGAGAGCGGCGCGGACATGGGCCGCCTGGATCCACCGACCGATGCGCTCCCAGGCCGACTCCTGGTGCAACCACCCCGAGACCGAACGGAAGGGGATGCCGGCGCGGCGGAAGACGTTGCCGACCTCGGGTACCGGGCACTGCCCGCAGTAGGCGAGCCAGGCGCCGGTGTCGAAGCTCGCGTGGTCCATCCGCTCGGTCGGCTGCAGGTCGATGACGAGTACCGGGGTGCCGGTGCGCTGGGCGATGGGGAGGACCATCGACGAGGTCAGGTAGGTGGTGAGGAAGAGGACGATGAGGTCGCAGTCGCCCTGGCGGAGGCGCTCGGCGGCGACCTCGCCCTCCTGGGCGTCGGAGATGAATCCGACGTCGACCACGTCGGCGTCCATGCGTCGGAAGCGCTCGGAGACGACGCGGGCCGACGCCTGGAGCTGCGGGAGGAGGTCGGGGAACTGTGGCCAGTACGTTCCGAGTCCGCCGGCGACGAGGCCGACGCGGGGCTTGCGACGTGCCTTCGGGGCGAGGAGCGGGTGTGCGGCGGGGGTGTGGGTCATCGGTGATCCTGTTCGTCCGGCGGCGGTGCCGTTTAATCGATTAAATTCGTGATCCGACTGTAGCGTCATCCGCCTCGCCGCGTCGAGGATCAGGAAGCGGGGATCGAGTCGCGCGAGGTCGCCGGCGCGGACTCGCGCACGACGATGCGCGGTTCGAGGGTGCGCGCCACATGTGTGTGCGAGGAGCGATCGGTGCCAAGTTCGGCGAGCAGTTCGGCGAGGAGGATCTCCACGGCGACGCGTCCGAGCTCGTCCTTCGGCTGCTCGACCGTGGTGAGCGGCACCCTGCCGTCGGCCGCGAGCGGCAGGTCGCCGTAGCCGACCACCGACACGTCGCCCGGCACGTCGAGACCGCCGTCGTTCAGCCCGCGGATGACCCCGAGGGCGAGCTGGTCGTTCGTGCAGAAGACCCCGGCGGCGTCCGGTGTGCGGGTCGCGATGCCTCGGCCGGCCTCACGTCCGGCGTCGACGGTCATCTCCCGGGCGGTGACCTCCACCAGCTCGTCGGAATCGATCCCCGCCGCGACGAAGGCGTTCCGTGCGCCAGCGCGACGGTCCTCGCACTGGGGGATCGCGCGGTCGCCGTTCACGAGCACGATCGGTCCTCGCCCACCGGTCGTCGCCAACAGGTGCGCCACCGCCAGCTCACCGCCGCGCACGTCGTCGATCGCCACGGAGCACCCGGTGCCCTCGGGAGCGGTGCGGTCCATGAGCACGAGGCGGCTGCCGACGCGGCGGAGCTGGGCGAGGCGCGAGGCGTCGGCCGTCAACGGAGCGACCAGGGCGCCGGCGGCCCGGTGCTCGGCGAGCATCTCGAAGTGCTGCAGCTCGAGGTCCGGGTCGTCGTGGCTGACGCAGAGGGCGACCGTGTACCCGTGCTCGGCGGCCGCCTCGGTCACGCCGCGGGTGATCGCCGAGTAGAAGGGGTTCACGATGTCGGGGATCACGAGGCCGATGAGCCGGTTCGTGCCCTGCCGGAGCGTCGCCGCAGCGCGGTTGGGCACGAAGTCGAGTTCGGCGATCGCCGCGAGCACCCGTTCACGCGTGGCCGGGGCGACGATCTCGGGGCGGTTGAGCGTGTTCGAGACGGTCGCGTTCGAGACCCCGGCGAGCCTGGCGACGGCGGCGAACCCGATGTCGTGCTTCGCCATGTCCGTCCTCCCGGTTCCCTCCACGAGCGTACCCGTCCACAACTCAGGACGGCCGCGGCGTGTCGACGCGACAGCCGGTCCGGCGGACGTGACACGCGGGGCCGGTCCTGAGTTGCGGACGGTGCAGCCCGCCGATGGCGAACCGCGAGGGCCTACGGCAGGGTGTGACCGGCCGCGGTGAACAGGCGGTACCACTCCTGGCGCGACAGCGTCACGTCGGAACCCGCAGCCGCCTCCTCCACGCGCGAGGGCTTCGTGGTGCCGAGCACCACCTGGATGTTCGCGGGGTGGCGGGTGATCCACGCGGTGGCGATCCCCGTCGGCGTGACGCCGTGCGTCGCGGCCAGCTCGTCGAGCACGTCGTTGAGCTCCGCGTAGTGCTCGCGGTCGCCGAGGAAGACGCCCGTGAAGAAGCCGGCCTGGAACGGCGACCACGCCTGCAGGGTCATGCCGGTGAGGCGGCTGTAGTCAAGGATGCCGTTGTCGCGGTCGATCGACTGGTCGAGGCCGGCCATGTTCGTGGCGATGCCCGAGGCGATGATCGGTGCGTGCGTGATGCTCAGCTGCACCTGGTTCGCGATGAGCGGCTGCTCGACCGAGGCCTTGAGGAGCTCGACCTGCGCCGGCGTGTGGTTCGAGACGCCGAAGTTCCGGACCTTGCCCGACGCCTGCAGGGTGTCGAACGCGGACGCGACCTCCTCGGGCTCGACGAGGGTGTCGGGCCGGTGGAGGAGCAGGAGGTCGAGGTAGTCGGTCTTGAGCGCGGCCAGCGACTCGTCGACCGTGCGGAGGATGTGCTCCTCGGAGAAGTCGAAGTAGCCCGGGCGGATGCCGACCTTCGACTGGATGACCACCTGCTCGCGCTCGGCGGCGGTGAGGGTGACGGCGTCGCCGAACCGGCGCTCGCAGCCGTGGCGCTCCGAGCCGTAGATGTCGGCGTGGTCGAAGACGGTCACGCCGGCGTCGCGTGCGGTGTGGAAGAGGGTGCGGATGGCCTCGTCGTCGAGGGGTTCGATGCGCATGAGGCCGAGGACGATGCTGGACGCGGTCAGGTCGGTCTGGGGCAGGGGGATGGTCTTCATCGTCCCATCCTGGCCGAACGGACCGACAGCCTGCCTAGGATTGACGCATGTTCGTGTTGTCGTTGTTGCTCATCGTCCTCACGATCGTCGCGCTCATCGACGTGGTCGGCCAGCCGGAGCCCGTCGTCCGCAACCTGCCCAAGATCGTCTGGGTCCTGCTCATCGTCTTCATCCCCCTCATCGGCGTCTGCCTGTGGTTCCTCCTCGGCAAGGACTGGTCGAATAGTCGCATCAAGCTCCCCGAACGCCGGGGCCGGAAGCAGTCGCGGACGCCCGGCTCGTGGGGCCCGGCCCGTGGGTCGTCGTCGACCACGCCGCCGTCGCCGTCGCAGCCCGACCGCGCCGTCAGCAGCACCGAGGAGCAGCTCGCCGCCCTCGAACGCGAGATCCAGGCCGCCGAGGACGCGGAGCGCATCCGCAAGCTCGAACTCGAGATGCAGCGATCCGATCCCCCCGCCGACGATGGCCCGGCTGCGAGCGCCGACCGCTCCTGACCGGACTCCGCGCGTCGTCCACAACTCAGGACGCGAACGGCGCGCCGCCTCCGGAACCGGGGTTCCGAGAGCGACGCGCCGGGGCGGTCCTGAATTGCGAACGGCTTAGAAGTCGTAGTCGTCGATGTTGTCCGCGGTGAAGGTGGTCGGCGGGCCGACGATGACGGTGCCGTCGGCGCCGACCTCGCGCTCGCCCAGGTCGCCGGCCTCGAAGGTGTCGCCCTCCTTGCCCGTGATGGTGCCCTCAGCGAGTGCCTTGCCGGCGTACGCGGCGACGTAGCCGAGCTGAGCCGGGTCCCACAGCGCGAACGCGGTGACGGTGCCGTCCTTCACGAACGGACGCATCTCGTTCGGCAGGCCGAGCCCGGTCAGCGCGACCTTGCCCTTGTACTCCGAGGTGGAGAGGTAGCGGGCGGTCGCGGCGATGCCGACCGTCGTGGGCGAGATGATGCCCTTCAGGTTCGGGTGCGCCTGCAGCAGTCCCTGGGCCTCCTGGAAGGACTTCGTGTCGTCGTCGTCGCCGTAGACCTTGGCGACGAGCTTGATGTCCTTGTACTCGGGGTTCGACTTGAGCTCCTCCTCCATGAAGGCGATCCACTCGTTCTGGTTCGTCGCGTTGGCCGTGGCCGAGAGGATCGCGATCTCGCCGGAGCCGCCGATCTGCTCCGCGATGAGCTTCGTCTGGATCAGCGCGACGTCCTTGGCGACGACCTGCGAGATGAAGACGTCGCGGCAGTCCTTGCTGGTGTCGGAGTCGAACGCGACGATCTTCGCGCCGCCCTCGCGAGCCTCCTTGAGGGCGGGGCACACGGCGTCGGGGTCGTTCGCCGCGATGACGATGACGTTCGTGCCGGCCTGGGTCTCCGCGTTGATGAAGGACACCTGGCTGGACGCGCTCGCCTCGAGCGGACCGACGACCTCGGTGGCCGAGAAGCCGGCCGCCTTCGCGCCGTCCTCACCGCCGCCGAGCACGACGTCCGTGTAGGGGTTGTTGAGCTGCTTCGGGATGAACGTGATGCTCTCGGCGCCGCCCGCGCCACCACCGGAGCCGGCGGAGTCGCCGGTGGCGCACCCCGTCGCGATGAGGGCGAGTGATGCCGCTGCGGCGATGAGGGCCGCTGCTCGACGGGCCGAACGGCCTGTCGCGTGGTTTCGAATCGACTGCATTGTCTGTTCCTTTCTGGATACGCCTGGTGCTGTGGCGTGGGATCGCCCGGGAGCGCGCTGATCGGGGATCAGTGCTGGGGCAGGCTGCGTCGGATTCGTCGGTGGTGGTTCCACTGCTTGACGGATTCGAAGATACTGGGGCCGACCACCGAGGCGATCAGCAGGGTGCCGGTGACGATGATGAGCACGACGTCGGAGACGCGACCGAGTCGGAGCGCGTAGTTGATCGTGCCGATGAGGAGGACGCCGGCGACGACGCCGGGGATCGAGCCCTTGCCGCCGAAGATGGAGACGCCGCCGAGGAGGACCGCCGCGATGACGGCGAGTTCGAGGCCGGAGGCGTTGTCGCTGCGGGCGCTGGAGTAGCGCAGCGTCCAGAAGATCCCGGCGAGCGCGGAGACGCCGCCGGTCGCGACGTACAGCCAGAACTTCGAGCGGGCCACCTTGATGCCGACGAAGCTCGCCGCCTCCGAGCTGAACCCGAGGGCGTAGAGGCCGCGGCCGAACGGGGTGAGGTGCAGGACCACGCCGAAGACGATCACGATGAGGAGCACGCCGACCATGACGACCGGGATACCGGTGGAGCCGATCTTCGAAGTGAAGAAGGCGGTGAGCTCCGCCGGGAAGTTCGCGACCGCGTTGTCGCCGATGACGACGAGAGCGAGCCCGCGGAACAGGGCGAGGGTACCGATGGTCACGGCCAGCGATGGGAGCCCGACCACCGCGATGAGGAAGCCGTTGAACGCTCCCGCGACGATGCCGACGAGGAGGCCGATGAGGAGGACCACGCCGATGTCCATCCCGCCGCCGGCCCACAGCACACCGATGACGGCGCTCGTGAGGCCCGCGGTGCTCGCGACGGACAGGTCGATCTCGCCGGTGATGATCACGAGCGTCATCGGCATGGCGATGAGGAGGATCGGGATGACGTCGAGGAGCAGGAAGCCGACGGTGACGGGCGAGGCGAAGCGCGGGATGAGCAGGCAGGCCCCGATCACGACCACGAGCAGGGCGTAGATCATGATCGCGTCGCGACCGAGCAGGATGCGGGAGAGTCCCGTGCGTCCCTTCGGCTCCGCGACGAGCACGCCGGTGGTGTCGGTGCCGAGCGGGCCGGAACCCTTCGTGAACGGCGCCTTGGCCGGTGCCGGGGTCTTCAGATCAGACATCGCGTGCCTCGCTCATTCGCAGTTTCTTGGCCGTACGGAGGCTGGCGACACGATCGATGATGATCGCGGCCAGGATGAGGACACCGACGATCGCCTGCTGCCAGAACTTGTCGACGCGCAGGGCGGTGAGGGCACTCGTGATCGTGGTGAGGAGGATCGCGCCGATCGCTGCTCCGGCGACAGAGCCGCTGCCGCCGAAGATGGCGACACCGCCGACCACCGCAGCGGCCACGACGTCGAGCTCCATGCCGGACCCCGTGGTCGCACCGACCGAGTTGAAGCGGGAGGCGTAGAGCACCCCGGCGAGCCCGGCGAGCACCCCGTTGGCGAGGAAGGCGAGGAACACCCGGCGTCCGACGGGGATGCCGAAGAGCTTCGCGGCGTCGGGGTCGGACCCGATCGCGTACAGGTCACGACCGGAGCGGGCACCGGCCATGAACACGGCGACGACCACGACGACGAGGATCGCGATGAGGGTGATGACCGGAAACCCGAGGACCGTGTCGACGGAGAGGTTGCCGAAGGCGTCGGGCCGGTCGTCGGCGAAGTACTGCGTGCCGCCGGCCCAGGCGTTGTTGAGGCCGCGGTAGATGTAGAGCGTGCCGAGCGTGATGACGAGCGCCGGCACCTTCGCGATCGTGACGAGTGCGCCGTTGATCGCGCCGAGGACCCCGCCGAGCAGCATCGCGATGAGGAACACGGCGACGATCGGCAGCTGCGGCATCGTCGCGAACATGGTGCCGGTCGCGAAGGCGACGAGGCCGAGGATCGATCCGACGGAGAGGTCGACGTTGCGGGTGATGATCACGAGCGCCTGGCCGACGGCGAGGATGATCATGATCGTCGCGTTGAGGAGGAGGTCCTTCACCCCCTGCGCCGACAGGAACAGCGGGTTCGCGAGGTACGTCACGAGCACGAGGACGACGAGGGCGACCGTCACCGGCAGCTCCCGGAGTCGCACGATCGACGCGATCGGGTTCGTCGTGCGCTCGGTCGCGACGGTGACGGGGGCGCCGCCGGGTCGTGTGCCGCCGCCCGGCTTGGTGGTGGTGTTCGTCATCGTGCGCCTTCCAGGGATCCGGTGGCCGCGTGCATCACGGTCTCCGGGGTCGCTTCTTCGCGGGTGAGCTCGGCGGTGATCCGGCCCTCGTGCATGACGAGCACGCGGTCGGCCATGCCGAGGACCTCGGGCAGTTCGGAGGAGATCATGAGGATCGCGATGCCGCGGCCCGCGAGTTCGGAGATGAGGCGGTGGACCTCGCTCTTCGTGCCGACGTCGATGCCGCGGGTGGGTTCGTCGACGATGAGGAAGCTCGGCTCGGTGGCGAGCCATTTCGCGAGCACGACCTTCTGCTGGTTGCCGCCGGAGAGCGTGGAGACCGCGTACTCCTGCGAGCCCGTCTTCACCTGGAGGCGGGTCGACCACTCCTCGGCGGCCTGGCGTTCCCGGCGGCCGGAGATGAGGCCGAACCGGGCCAGCCGGTGGCGGAGGGTGAGGGTCGCATTGCGGGCGACGGAGAGGTCCATGACGAGGCCCTGCTTGCGGCGGTCCTCCGGGACGAAGCCCATGCCCGCGGTGATCGCGGCCTGCGGGTCGCCGGCCTTGACCGGTGCCCCGCCGAGCGTGACGCGGCCGGAGTCGTAGGGGTCGATGCCGAACACTGCGCGGGCGACCTCGGTGCGTCCCGCGCCGACGAGCCCGGCCAGGGCGACGATCTCGCCCGACCGGACGGTGAAGGAGATGTCGGAGAAGACCCCGGCCCGCGACAGGTGCTCGACGGCGAGGACCGCGTCGCCGATCTCCGCGTCCTGCTTGGGGAAGAGGGTGGCGATGTCGCGTCCGACCATCTGGCGGACGATCGCGTCGACGGTCGTCTCGGCGGTGACGTGGGTGGCGATGTAGCGGCCGTCGCGCATGACCGTGATGCGGTCGCAGAGCGCGAAGACCTCCTCGAAGCGGTGGGAGATGAACAGGATCCCGGCACCCGCGTCGCGCAGGGAGCGGGCGACCTGGAAGAGGCGGTCGACCTCGACACCCGAGAGGGCCGCGGTGGGCTCGTCCATGATGAGGACCTTGGCGTCGAGGGAGATGGCCTTGGCGATCTCGATGATCTGCTGGTCGGCGATCGACAGGCCCTCGGCCACCCGGTCGGGGTCGATCTGGACGCCGAGGCGGTCGAAGAGGGCCTTGGCGGCCTTCCGCATGGCGCCGGTGCTGATGAGGCCGAGGCCGTTCTTCGGCTGGCGGCCGATGAAGATGTTCTCCGCGACGGTGAGGTCGGGGAAGAGGGTCGGCTCCTGGTAGATCACGGAGATCCCGGCGGCCTTGCTGTCGGCGACGCCGCGGAAGGCGACGGGCTTGCCGGCGAGGGTGAAGTCTCCGGCGTCCGGTGTGTAGAGGCCCGCGAGGATCTTCACGAGCGTGGACTTGCCTGCGCCGTTCTCGCCGACGAGGGCGTGGATCTCCCCGGCCTCGATCCGGATGGTGCCGTCGGCGAGTGCGACGACGGGGCCGAAGGTCTTCGCGGCTCCGATGAGGGAGAGTGCGGGCTGCGCTGAGCGCGCGGGCTGCGCTGGCGGGTCGATCGTCATTGAGGGTCCGTTCCTCCACGGTGAGGGGTTCGTTCCCGACCGGCTCCATGAATCGATTCATGGTCGGGAGCACTGCACTGTACGGCCGGGTTCTCGCGAGCGGCAAGACGCACGGGCCGTTCCTGACAGGACCTTCAGAAACACCGTCGGGGTCGGCTCGCCTAGGCTGTGGATGCTCGATGGCGAAGGAGGACGACCGTGCGGATCCTCGTGGTCGACGACGAACGCGAGATGGCGGCCCTCCTCTCCCGCGGCCTCGGTTCCGACGGACACGAGGTGACGACCGCGTTCGACGGCCCGAGCGCCCTCGCCCTCGCCAAGCAGGCGGCCGCGAACCCGGCGGCGGGTGGGGAGACGGGGTACCAGGTCGCCGTCGTCGACGTCATGCTGCCCGGGCGCTCCGGCTTCACCGTCTGTCGCGAGCTCAAGGACCTCGACCCGACGCTCGCGGTCATCCTGCTCACGGCCCGCGACGCCGTCGACGACCGGGTCCGCGGCCTCGACGCGGGAGCCGACGACTACATGATCAAGCCGTTCGCCTTCGCCGAACTCGCCGCCCGCATCCGCGCCGTCCGGCGACGCGACGCCCTCACCTCGCAGCCGCGCCTGGACGTCGGCGGCCTGACGCTCGACCTGCACCGCCACCGGGCGCGCGTGGGGGACCGCGACGTGCCGCTCAGCGGGACCGAGTTCGACGTCCTGCGCGTCCTGGCGAGCGAGCCGGGCGTCGTCGTGTCCCGAGCGGCCATGCTGCGCGAGGTCTGGGAGACCTTCGACAACATCGACCCGAACGTCGTCGACCAGTACATCAGCCGGCTCCGACGCAAGCTCGAGCTGGCGGAGGCGGGCGTCCGCATCGTGACGAGCCGGGGCGTGGGGTTCTCCGTCGTCGCAGCGGAACGGTGAGTCGATGACGGATGGGCTCGGCGGACGGGGACGCGGCCGACGCGGACGGCACCACGGCATCCGCACCCGGATCGCCGGCGGCAGCCTCCTCATCGCGGTCGTCGTGTCGCTCTTCGCGGGCCTGGCGATCAACGCCCAATTGGAACGCATCGTCCGCGACGGCACCGTCCAAGCACTCCGCAGCGACGGCGCGCAGTACGTGTTCGCCCTGCAGACGAGGCCCGACGACCCCCTGCAGGGTCCCGGCCTCGGCACCCGGATCGCGGTGATCGCCCCCGACGGCTCGATCCCCGTCTTCAGCCTCCCGACGACCTTGGCGGGGCAGCTCTCCGCACTCGCGGCGACCCGCGAGGTCACCATCGTCGACGCCGGCCGGGCCACCTACGTCCTGCTGTCGCAGCCCGTGACCGTCGGCGGCGACACCTGGTACGTCATCGCCGGGCGGGACGAGGCCGAGGAGACCACCGTGCTGGTGCAGATGCGGCTCCTGCTCGTCGGCTCGTTCGCGCTGCTCGTCCTCGGCGTCGCGGCCGGGGGGTGGATCCTGACGACCGTGTCGCTCCGCCCCGTCACACGGCTACGGGTGAGCGCGCAGAGCCTGAGTGGTCGCTCGACGGCGGAGTTGCTGCCGGTGGGGCGGGCGGACGACGAGATCGCGCAGCTCGCGATCACCCTCAACGACCTCATCGAGCGGCTGCGGGCGTCCGCCGACCGCGAGCGACAACTCGTCTCCGACGCGAGCCACGAACTCCGGACGCCGCTCGCGATCCTGCGGACGCAGTTGGAACTCGCGAGGCTCGAGGACTCCTCGCGGGAGCAGCTGCTCGCCGACATCGAGGGCGCCGAGCGGAGTGCCACCAGGCTGTCGGCGCTCGTCACCTCCCTGCTCGAACTCTCGCGGATCGAGGCAGATGCGCCGGTCGGGCGGTCGACCGCGGACGCCCTCGACGCCGAGACGCTCGAAGCGGTCGAGCGGGCCAGGTTCCGGGTCGCCTCGGACGACGCCCTGGCCGGGGTGGAGGTCGAGGTCGTGAGCGCGCTCGCCGACAGGGCACCGGATGCGGCGGCCACGTACGCCGTCCGTGCCGACGACTTCGGCCGGCTCGTCGACAACCTGCTGGGGAACGCTTTGCAGGCATTCGCCGATCGCGGCACGGCTCCACGTCGGCTGTCGGTCATGCTCGACGATGCCGCCGACCTGCTCACCCTGCGGGTGTCGGACACCGCGGGCGGGCTCGATCCGGCCTTCGAGCCACGGGCGCTCGAGCGGTTCAGTCGTTCGGACGCGACGCGGTCCTCCGGGCACGGATCGGGGCTCGGGCTGGCGATCGTCGCCGCCATCGCGCGCAACGCCGGGGGAGCGATCCGGCTCCTGAACCGTCCCGGCCACGGCCTGGAGGTCGTCGTCACCCTGCCCGTCGCCCCGGTCCTGCCGGCCGATCCGGTGTGAGCGCTGCCCGTTCTCAGGAGTCGGTCGGTGTGTCGGGCTCGGGTGGGTGCGCCGCGCCGGAGACCTCCTGAGCAAGGGACAGGGGTGAACGCCGGCAGTAGGCCGGGCAGGCGTGCGCAGTCGCTGCGTGCAACAATGAGCCAGCCCGACCGGCGTCACCTGGCGGGACAGACCGGCGAAGGGGAACCGTGAGTGCGAGCGTGAAGGACGTCGCGGCGAGGGCCGGCGTCTCGGTCGGAACCGTCTCCAACGTCCTGAACCGTCCCGAGAAGGTGTCGCCCGTCACCGTCGAACGCGTGCACGCGGCCATCGACGAACTCGGCTTCGTGCGGAACGACGCCGCCAGGCAGCTCCGCGCCGGTCGGAGCCGCAGCATCGGCCTCGTCGTGCTCGACGTCGGCAACCCGTTCTTCACCGACGTCGCCCGCGGTGCCGAGGACCGCGCCGACGCCGAAGGCCTGTCGGTCCTGCTCGGCAACAGCGACGAGAGCCTCGACCGTGAGCGCGCCTATCTCGACCTCTTCGAGGAGCAGCGGGTCGCCGGCGTCCTCATCACCCCGCTCGGCGACGACCTCGACCGCCTCGCGCGTCTCCGGGATCGCGGGACGCCCACGGTGCTCGTCGACCGTCAGACCGACGACGCGAGCTTCTCCTCGGTCGCCGTCGACGACGTGGCCGGCGGTCGGCTCGCGGTCGAGCACCTCGTCTCGCTCGGTCGTCGTCGCATCGCCGTCGTCGGTGGCCCCGCTTCGCTGCGGCAGGTCCGCGACCGACTCGCGGGGGCGACCCAGGCGGTCGAGGCAGCCGTGGCGGGTGGCGTCGACGTGCAGCTCGAGACGCTGGAGACCACGTCGCTCACGGTGTTGCAGGGGCGGGCGGCCGGCGAGGTGATCACGGGACGTCCTCGTGACGAGTGGCCGGACGCGGTGTTCGCGGCGAACGACCTCCTCGCCATGGGCGTCCTGCAGGCGTTCAGCATGCTCGGCTCGGTGCGGGTGCCCGAGGACATCGCACTCATCGGATACGACGACATCGACTTCGCCTCGGCGGCCGTAGTGCCGCTCTCCTCGATCCGCCAGCCGAGCGCCCTCATGGGGCACACGGCTGTCGAACTCCTGCTCAGCGAGGCCGCAGCCGGGGTGAGAGGCGTGCCGGAGCAGATCGTGTTCCAGCCGGAACTCGTCGTCCGGCAGTCGACGGTCGGCGTCCGGTCCGACTGACGCGCGGGGTTCCGCGAGCGCGGTGACGCCTCACGTTCCGGCGCTCATCGTTCGTCCACAGGGCGTTCCAAGCGGAGGTTCCTCTCAGGGAAGCCCACGTAGGGTGGCCGTTTCGTCTCCCTCGGACCGGGCAACCGGTCGACCGCGGTCATCGAGGGAGGGGCTTCCCCGGCCCAGCGACACCCACCGAGCATGAACCGAGCGCGCCCCCGACGCGCACGAGACCCAGGACGGTACCCCACCCATGACCAGCACCACGCCCGCGCGCGCCGTCGAACGACTGCACGTGGACACCCCGGCCACCACCCTCACGCAGACCTCCGGCGCCGCGCCGACCACTTCGGCGTCGACGACGCCCCGGCCGTCCCGCGGCGGTGGTGGCCGTCACGTCGCCCTGAGCCCTCGCGCCGCGCGTCGGGCCGCCCGGCTCGAGGACGACCGCTGGACGGCGTCCGCCGAGGACGAGCGACGCCACGTCGACCTCGTGCCCGTGAAGCGTCCGTCCGCGAAGCGCGGCAAGGGCTCGTTCGCGAGGCGCGCGAAGCCGTTCGCCACACTCGGCGTCATGACCCTCGCCACCGGCTTGTTCGTCTCGGTCTCGATGCCGGCCGCCGCGGCCGGAGTCGACGTCGACGCCGCGACCGGTGGTGCGATCCCGTCCGCCGCGACCATGCAGTCCGTGTCCTACTCGGTGCCCTCGACCGCCACGGCCGCACCGTTCACGCGCGACGGGTACGGCGCGACCAGCCAGGAGGAGCTCGACGCCTCCGCAGCGGCTGCCGCTGCTGCCGCCGCGCAGGCCGCCGCCGCCGAGAGCGCCTCGGCCTCCGCGTCCTCGTCCGCCTCCGCGTCGTCCGGCCGCACCTTCCCGGCACCGAACGTCGCCCGCTCCGGCGAGGCGATCCTCAACTACGCGGCGCAGTTCGTCGGTGTCGTGCCCTACGGCAACGGCAACGACCCGTCGGACAGCTTCGCCTGCGACGGCTACGTCCAGTACGTGTTCGCGGCCTTCGGTGTCTCCCTGCCGCGCGGGGCCGGTGCGCAGGCGGCGTCCGGCGTGCAGATCTCGGCGTCCGAGGCCGTGGCCGGCGACCTGCTCTACTGGCCTGAAGGGCACATCGCGATCTACGACGGCAACGGTGGCATGTACGACTCGCCCGACTGGGGTCGGTACGTCCAGCACCGCCTGACCATCTGGGGCGACCCGGTCTACATCCGCATCCCGTAGGCGGGCCCGTCGTCCACAACTCCTGCTCGACCCGCCCTCGGCCGGCAACTTGGCCAGGGTCGGGCTGCCGTGTCTTCGGTGTGAGCCCGTCGGGCAGGAGTTGTGCACAGGCCGCTCGGGGATAGCGTGGACAGATGACCGAGTTGCACGCGAGCCCGACCTCCGACGCACCAGGTGCGGAGGCGTCCGCGCCTCCGATGTCGCCGCCGGACGAACGAGGCTTCGAGACCTCCGTCGGCACCATCCTCGCGAAGGTCGACGGCCCGGTCGTGCGGGCGCTCGGCATCCCCTACGCCCGCGCGGGTCGCTTCGAGGTGCCGGTTCCGACGGGGCTGCCGACCGAGGCCGATGGCACCGCGACCCCCTACCGCGCCCTCCGTCGTGCGCCCGCCTCGCCGCAGCGGCCGTCACGGGTGCTCGAGGCCGTCCTCGAGGGGGCAGGCGAAGGGATGGTCGATTCCGAGGACTGTCAGGCGCTCTCGATCACGATGCCCGCCGACGTGCAGCCCGGCGAGGCGCTGCCGGTCATGGTGTGGATCCACGGCGGTGCCTACGTCACGGGCGCCGGTGACCTCGACGTCTACGATCCGATCAACCTGGTCGTCGAGCAGCGGGTCGTCGTCGTGTCGGTCACCTATCGGCTGGGCATACTCGGGTTCCTCGGCGACGGCGAGGCGCTGCCGGCCAACCTCGGTCTCCTCGACCTCGTGCTCGCGCTCCGCTGGATCCACGAGCACATCGCGGCGTTCGGCGGCGATCCCGGCCTGGTCACCCTGTTCGGGCAGTCCGCAGGTGCCGACGCCATCGCCCACCTCATGATCAGTGACGGCACCGCGGGGCTGTTCCGCCGGGTGATCCTGCAGAGTGCGCCGCTCGGCATCAGCAGCGGCCGGGCGAAGATGGCGAGCGCCATGATGCGGGCGGCCGGGGTGCCGGATCGCGACACCCCGGTCGGTGAACTGATGGCTCTGGAGGAGCGGGTGGAACGTGCCGCGCGGCGCTTCGGGCTGCGTGGTGGCATGGCGTTCGGCACCCAGTACGGGCACGCGCCGCTCCCGGCGGAGGCCGATCGCGACGCAGCGTGGCGGGAGGCCGCCTCGCACATCGACGTGCTCATCGGTTCGACGACCGAGGAGACACGTCTCTACGTGCCGCTCATCCCGGTGTTCGCGCGGCTCACCGCGATGCCGCTCGTCGGGGTCCCGATCCGACGGGCGCTCGTCGGCGCGACGACGCACCTGACCTACACCCGCGATGCGAAGGCGTTCGTCGAACGGCATCGGGCGTCCGGCGGTCGCGCGAGCCGGTACGAGCTCAGCTGGGCACCGCCGGGCAGCCCCTACGGCGCTTCGCACGTCACGGATCTGCCGCTCCTGCTCGGCACCGAGCGGGCCTGGAGCCGGACGGCGCTCATCGGCACGTCGAGCTGGTCGGAGGTCGACCGTCGTGGTCGATTCCTGCGCCAGATGTGGGCGGACTTCGCGCGTGACGGGGTCCTGGCCGCTGACGCGACCGCGGGCCTGAGCGACGTGGTCACGCTCGACCGCTGAGCGTGCGGCCGGGTGACTACTCCTGGAGTGCCTTCACGGAGGGGAGCAGGTTCGCGACGCTGGCGTAGTAGACGACGCCATCCCGGTAGGTCACGACGGGCAGGTAGTCGGGGTCGTTCACGTCGGGGGCCTGGAGGGCACCTGCGACCGATGCGTCGGTCTCGGTCCATCCGGCGCCGATGAGCGACTGCTTCTGGGTGTCCCACTCGGCGCTGGTCTTGGCTCCCTGCGCGTACCAGACGCGGATGTCGCCGCCGGAGCGGGCCCAGTAGCAACCGAGGCCGCCGGCGTCGATGATCGACTGCATCGTGTCGTCGAGGACGAAGATGTCGGGGTCCAGGACCAGCCCGTCCTCCGCGAGGCTCGCGTACTCCTCATCCGTCAGGACGGTTTCGCAGCTCGCGTCGCTCATGGGCTCGGAGGTTGCCGAGGGCGTGGCCGTCGGTGCCGCGGTGGTCGCGGAGGGGGCGGACGTCTGCGTCGGGGTTCCTGCCGAACAGCCCGCGAGGGCGAGGAGGACGACGGCGAGGGCGGGGAGAGTGGAACGCTTCACGATCGTAAGTGTGTCAGACGACTTACACGCTCGGAATCAGGGTCGTCCCGGGTTGCGTGGCCGATGGTTCGTGGACTAGCTCCTCGTCAGCGACCAGTGCCAGGGACGCGCGGGCATGCGCCCGTGCTTCGGCCGGCGTCGGCGCAGCGGACAAGCCGAGCAGCCTGCGTCGATGCGGTTCGCCGAGGAGCAGGGTGTAGAGCTGCTCCGCCTGCTCGCCGACGTGGCCGGACAGGAAGGCGATCGAGCGAGCCGGCCCCGCGGCGTAGAACCCGGCGGCGACCTCGGGGAAGCGCGGAGACTCCGCGATCACGAGGCGGTGCAGGGCGACCGAGACGTCCGCGTGCAGCGCCAACACCAGCCGGGTCGCCGCGTCTTCGAGGGACTCGGCGTCGGACCCTGGGGCGTCGACCGCGATGAGGTAGGCGTGCTGTCGCTCGACGGCCGCCGACAGCACGCCGGCGAGATCGCCGAACCAGTTGTAGATCGTCCGCTTCGTCACGCCGGCGTCGGCGGCGATCGCCTCGATCGTCGTCCCGCCGTACCCGTGCGCGGTGAATCGTCCGATGGCCGCGTCGAGGATCGCATCGCGGCGGCGGTCCCGTTCGGCAGCCGTCGGGCGACCTCGTCTCGTGTCCATGCTCTAATGATACGGTAGCGTCTCATTCAAGCGAAAGGGTGGAGATGACGAAGATCTTGCACGTGGCGATCGTCGACGACTGGGAGGCCAGCAGGCCGTTCGGCGAGTACGAGGTGTCGACGAGGGCGGTGCCCTTCGTGGATGCCGGGTTCGTCCACGCGACGACCGCCGACGGTCTGCCCGAGGTGCTCGACCGCGTCTACGGCTCGCTCCAGCTGCCACTGCTGCTCATCGTGCTGGACGCCGAGGAACTGCAGGCAGCAGGCGCCGAGGTCACCTGGGAGCCCGCGCCGCGCGTCCTCGCCCCACTGCCCACCGCGGGCCCGGCGGTGATCGCGGAACTTCCGCTCGAACGCGATGCGACCGGCGCCTGGCAGGTGCCCGCGGCGCTCGCCGGACTGACGATGGGCTAGGCGGTCATCACCTGGCTCGGTGTGTACCCGCTCAGTAGTGGTCGCGCGCCTGCAGGATGACGATGTGGGTGTCGGTCACCAGGTACACGAGTCGGTTCGCGTCGTCGATCCGTCGAGACCAGGCTCCTGACAGGATGTGCTTCAACGGCTCGGGCTTCCCGATGCCCACGAACGGATCCCGGAGGACGTCCTGGATGAGCAGGTTGATCCGCTTGAGTGTCTTGCGGTCTTGGCTCTGCCAGGAGGTGTAGTCCTCCCAGCCGCTGCGGTCGAAGGCCAGCTGCCGGGTCACGCGTCGAGCAGCTTGTGGGTCTCGAACTCCCCGTTCCGAGCGCGTTCGAGCGAGGCGAGGAGGCGTTCGGCACCCTTGGCGTTGCGGAGCAGGTACGCGGTCTCGACCATGGCGTCGTAATCGTCCTTCGAGACGAGGACCGCGTTCCCCCGCTTCGAGACGACCTCGACCGGCACGTGGTCGTCGTTCACCTGTTGGATGAGACCGAACAGGTTCTTGCGTGCGTCGGTCGCGGTGATCGCTGACATGGGGAGCCTCCTGGAGTGGTACAGAAAAGCGTACCACTCCAGCTGGCCGTCGGCCTCCTCGGACTACCTGAGTGCCGGCTTGATGTCCTTCACGATCGACTCGAGGATGCGGGCGTTGAATTCGACCCCCAGCTGGTTCGGCACGGTGACGAGGACGGTGTCCGCCGCCTGGACGGCCGCATCGGCCGCGAGCTCGGCGGCGATGACGTCGGGTTCGCCGATGAAGCTGCGACCGAAGCGCGCGAGCCCGCCGTCGAGATGACCGACCTGGTCCTTCGAGTCGGCCTGCGCGCGCAGGCCGAAGTAACGTCGCGTCTCGTCGTCGATGAGCGGGAGGATGCTGCGGCTCACTGAGACCCTCGGCTGCCACTCGTGACCGGCTTCGGCCCACGCCGCGCGGAACATCGCGATCTGCTCGGCCTGCAGCTCGTCGAACGGCACGCCCGTGTCCTCGGTGAGGAGCGTCGACGACATCAGGTTCATGCCCTGCTCCGCCGTCCAGACGGCCGTCGACCGCGAACCGGCACCCCACCAGATGCGCTCGCCGAGGCCCGGCGACTGCGGCTGGATCGCCAGCAGGCCGTTCGTCCCGGTCATCTGCGGGTTCGCCCGGGCGACCCCGGCTCCGGCGATCGCCGCACGGAACACCTCGGTGTGCGCGCGGGCGACGTCGGCGTCCGTCTCGTCCTCGCCGGGTGCGTACCCGAACGACTCCGAACCGCGGAGCGCCGTCTCGGGTGATCCCCGGCTCACACCGAGCTCCAGTCGCCCGTCACTGATGAGGTCGGTGGCCGCAGCCTCCTCCGCCATGTAGAGCGGGTTCTCGTAGCGCATGTCGATGACACCGGTGCCGAGCTCGATGCGCGAGGTCTTCGCCGCCATCGCCGCGAGCAGCGGGAACGGCGAGGCGAGCTGTCGGGTGAAGTGGTGCACGCGCACGTAGGCGCCGTCGACGCCGACCTCCTCCGCGGCGACCGCGAGGTCGATGCTCTGCAGGAGCGCGTCGCGCCCCGTGCGCACGCTGGAGCCCGGAACGTCTTGCCAGTGTCCGAAGGACAGGAACCCGATCTTCTTCACGCTGGCTACAGCGTCGCGTGCACCGGTTCTATTCCGGTGAATGGATCTGTCGTGCCGGTGGTGGACGGCTGCGCATCGACCCCGACCGCGAAGCGATGCGTCCCGCTCGTCACCGACACCGGCTCAGCACCCGGGAGGTCGACGACCGCCGAGGTCCCCGTCGGAACCTCGACCTCGACCTGCAACGCGCCGTCGGCGATGGTCCAGGCGATTGACGCGCGCCCGTACGGCGTCAGGTGCACCGCCGAGGCGTGGTTGAGCCCGCCGCCGGGCCGCGGCTTGAACAGGATCGACCGGTACCCGGGCGCGGCCGGCGCGATGCCAGCGACGACCCGGTGCAGCCAGTCGGCGACCGCGCCCAGCGCGTAGTGGTTGAACGAGGTCATCTGCCCGGGATTCACGGTGCCGTCCGGCAGCATGCTGTCCCAGCGTTCCCAGATCGTCGTCGCCCCCTGCGCGACCGCGTACAGCCACGACGGGCACCCGTCCTCCAGGAGCAGGTCGTACGCGCGATCGAGGTGGCCCGACGACGTCAGCGCGTCGCTCACGATCGGGGTGCCGACGAAGCCCGTCGCGATCCGGTTGCCCGCGCCGGCGACGAGGGCGCTCAGCCGATCGCCGGCGCGGTCGACCGCCTCCGCATCCGGCAGGAGCTCGAAGGCGATCGCGAGCGAGTACGCGGTCTGGGCGTCACTCGTCATGACCCCGTCCTCGCCGACGTACTCCGCCAGGAACGCGCGGCGGGTCGCCTCGGCGAGGTCGGCGTAGTGCTCCGCGTCGGCGGAGCGTCCGAGCACGGCGGCGGTCTTCGCGAGGTGCGCCGTGGACCAGGCCGAGTAGGCGGTGGCGACGAGGTACCGGTCGGTGAGCGACTCGGCGGGCCGGTCCGGCGGGGCGGCCGGATCGAGCCAGTCGCCCAGCTGGAAGCCCTCGTTCCACAGGTGGCCAGGGCCCGAGAGGCGGTGCACGAGGTCGACCCACCGCTTCGCACTGTCGTACTGGGCAGCGAGGACGCCGAGGTCGCCGAAGCGCTCGTAGAGCACCCAGGGCGTGAGGACCGCGACGTCGCCCCACACCGCGCCGGGCCGGTTCGGTGTCCACTGCCCGTCGTCGGGGATGAACGGCACGTACCAGGGCACGGTGCCGTCCTCGTGCTGCTCGACCGCCACGTCGCGCAGCCAGGAGCCGAGCATGCCCGACACGTCGTAGAGGAAGGAGGCGGTGCGCGCGAACACCTGGAGGTCGCCCGTCCACCCGACGCGTTCGTCGCGCTGCGGGCAATCGGTGGGGAGGTCGACGAAGTTGCCGCGCATGCTCCAGAGCACGTTCTCGTGGAGCCGGTTCACGCGTTCGTCGGAGCTCTCGAACCAGCCCGTGCGTTCGAGGTCCGAATGGTAGACGCGTGCGACGACGTCGCCGTTCGCGACGGCTGCGTCGAGGTCGCCCGGCCATCCGCTGATCTCCGCGTACCGGAACCCGTGGATCGTGAACCGGGGTTCCCACGTTTCGGCAGCTCCACCGTCCGGCGGGGTCGGTCGGCCGGCGAGCGTGTAGCTGTCGGTCGCCTTCGCCTCCCGCAGCGGACGGGTGTAGATCTCGCCTGCCTGCATGACCTCGGCCGTGCGGATCACGACCGTCTCGCCGGCCGTTCCCGAGAGTCGGATCCTGAGTCGACCGACGAGGTTCTGTCCGAGGTCGAGGATGCGTCTCCCGCTCGGGCTCGTGAGGACCGCGATGGGTGCGACCTCCTCGACGGCGCGAACCGGCGGACCCTCGGGGGCGACGAAGGTGGACGGGTCGCGGGTGCCGATGCGGACGCCCGTCCACGCGCTCGCGTCGAAGCCCGGCGACGACCATCCCGGCCGTTCCTCGCGGGCGTCGTAGTGTTCGCCGTCGTAGTTGCCCGAGCTGATGATGGGTCCGAGGGACGCGCGCCACCGCTCGTCGGTCGCGACCGTCTCGACACGGCCGTCGTGGTACCGCAGCTCCAGTTGCGCGATGAGCGACAGGTCCGAGCCGAACAGGTTGCGGAAGCCGCCGCGCCAGCCGAGGCGCCCCCGGTGCCAACCGTCGCCCATCCAGGAGCCGATCGCGTTGTCGCCGGGGTGGAGGAGCTCGGTGACATCGTGCGTCGCGGTGCGCAGTCGGCTGGCGTAACTCGTCCAACCCGGGGCGAGCGCCTCGTCGCCGATTCGACGACCGTTGATCTCCGCCTCGTAGACACCGTGCGCCGTGACGTACAGGCGGGCGGACTCGAGGCCCGCACCGACGGTGAAGTCGCGCCGCAGGAGGGGCGGCCGGCGGGTGTCGCTGTCGGGATCCTCGTCCCAGTCCGCGGCGATGGGCTTCGCGACCCAGTCGTTCGGCGAGAGGAGGCCGGCCTCGACCGTCGCCGCCGGTCCCCAGTCCGCCACCTCGTCGGTCTGGGTCTCAGCGCTCCCACCGCCCCACACCCGGACACGCACCGAGGCGACCTCGCGTGAGCGGAGCGGTTCACCCGGCCAGGCGACGAGGACCGATTCGCCGGTGGCGATGCGTCCGGTGGTCGTCACCCGATCGCCTCGCGTGATCTCGATCTCGGCGGCGCGCTGCTCCCAGCCGGCCGGGCCCAGGTTGGTCCAGCTGAGCCGGGGCTTCGCCACACCGATACCGCGGGCCTCGCGGAGATGCTCGAATCGGGGAGCGCTCGTGGTCACCATCGTGGCTGCTGGTCCTTTCGTCAGGCAGGGCGCGTCGCAGCTCGCGAGCGATCAACTCTGACACGTTTCAAAAACTGATCGTACAACGGACGCAAGCGCGAAAGCCAGCGGTTCACGGTACTTCTTGACACGTTTCAAAACTTGGAGCAGGATGGAGGCGCTGGCAGGGTCGGAGCGGACCCGCCAGGTGGGACGGGCCCCGGATCGAGGCCGTCCCGCGCTCACGACGACGACGATGGAGAGCGACGATGACCACACCCGAGGCAGCCAGCGGAACCGAGACGGGCGGAACGGGACGACCGGCCGTCGCGCTCGTCGGCACCCTCGACACCAAGGGGGTCGAGTACGCGTGGATCGCCGAGCGGCTCGGGGAACTCGGTGCCGACGTCGTGGTCGTCGACGCCGGGACGCGCGAGCCCCACGGCTACCCGGCAGCCGTCGACCACCCGAACCGCGAGGTGGCGGCTGCAGGCGGGACGGATCTCAAGACCTTGCTCGCAGCAGAGGATCGCGGCGCGGCCGTGAGTGCGATGGGCGAGGGTGCCGCGGCCGTGGTCGGACGCCTGCACGCCTCGGGGCGCATCGACGCCGTCCTCGCGCTCGGCGGGAGCGGCGGATCGGCGATCGCCGCCCGCGTCTTCCGTGATCTGCCGATCGGGACGCCGAAGCTCCTCGTCTCGACGATGGCGTCCGGCGACGTCTCCCCATACGTCGGAGCGAACGACGTGACACTCGTGTACAGCGTGGTCGACATCGCCGGGATCAACCAGATCTCCCGCGCAGTCCTGGGCAATGCGGCCGCCGCCGTCGCCGGCATGGCCGCGGCCGCGAAGACTCGCGGTCTGGCCTCCTCCGCCGAGCGCATGGACCGGCCGCTCATCGGGGCGTCGATGTTCGGGGTGACGACCCCGGCGGTCGACGCGGCCCGCGAGCGTCTCGACGAGCTCGGCTACGAGGTGCTCGTCTTCCACGCCACCGGGTCGGGCGGGCAGGCGCTCGAGTCGCTCGCCCGCAGCGGGATGCTCGCGGGGGTGCTCGACCTCACGACCACCGAGCTCGCCGACGATCTCGTCGGCGGCGTCCTGACCGCCGGTCCTGACCGCCTCACCGCGGCCGGCGCGGCGGGCGTGCCACAGCTCGTCAGTCTCGGTGCACTCGACATGGTCAACTTCGGGCCGCGCGCCACCGTCCCGGAACGCTTCGCCGATCGCGACTTCTTCGTCCACAACGCGACCGTCACCCTCATGCGCACCACGGTCGACGAGAACCGCGAGCTGGGTGCCCGCATCGGCCGGAAACTCGCTGCGGCGACGGGCCCGACGGTGCTGCTGATCCCGCGCGGTGGTGTCTCGGCCCTCGACGCCGACGGCCTGCCCTTCCACGACCCGGAGGCGGACGCCGCGCTCGTCGAAGCGGTGCTCGCCGGCCTGGACGGCAGTGCGGTCACCGTCGTCGACCGCCCGGAGCACCTCAACGACCCGGCGTTCGCGAGACTCGCCGCCGACACCCTGCACGCGCTCATCGAGGACAGCAGCACCACGGAGGAGGACTGACCATGGACAGGACCATCGCACTCGAACGGCTCCGCGCCACCGTCGCGCGAGGGCAGGCCGTCATCGGTGCCGGAGCGGGCACCGGCATCTCGGCGAAGTCCGCGGAGGCCGGCGGCGTCGACCTCATCATCATCTACAACTCGGGACGGTACCGGATGGCCGGTCGAGGCTCGCTCTCGGGGCTGCTCGCCTACGGGGACGCCAACCAGGTCGTCGTCGAGATGAGTCGCGAGGTGCTGCCGATCGTGCGAGACACCCCCGTACTCGCGGGCGTGAACGGCACCGACCCGTTCCGCATCATGGAGCGCTTCCTCGACGAGCTCAAGACCATGGGGTTCACGGGCGTCCAGAACTTCCCGACCGTCGGTCTGTTCGACGGCGTGTTCCGCCAGAACCTCGAGGAGACGGGCATGGGCTACGACCTCGAGGTCGACATGGTCCGACTCGCGGCCGAACGCGACCTCCTCACCGCCCCTTACGTCTTCGACGTCGAGTCGACGGTCGCGATGACCGAGGCGGGTGCCGACGTCCTCGTCCCGCACATGGGCCTGACGACCGCGGGCACGATCGGTGCGACCACGGCGCTCTCCCTCGAGGAGTCCGCCCGCCGGGTGCAGGAGATGCGGGATGCCGCCGTCGCGATCAACCCGGACGTCATCGTGCTCTGCCACGGCGGCCCGATCGCGGAACCCGAGGACGCGGCCTTCATCCTCGCCAACACGACGGGCGTCGCGGGTTTCTTCGGTGCTTCCTCGGCGGAGCGGCTGCCGACCGAGCGCGCGATCAAGCGTCAGATCGAGGACTTCAAAGCCATCCCGACCCGCTGACCGACCCGCGGCGCCCGCCGCACCACCCACTCGACGAGGAGCACCCCATGACCGACACCCCGAACACCGCTGCGCGACCCATCACCCCGGCCACCGCCGGTCGCCGACCGGACGAGGTCCCCACGCGGGTCTTCGACTGGGGCACCATCAAGTGGCTCGTCACCCCGCACCTCGACGAGGGTGCCGGCCTCACCGTCGGCGAGGTCATCGTCTACCCCGGGCAGGGGCACGCACCGCACCAGCACCCGGGCGAGGAGGAGGTCATCACGGTCATCTCCGGCGAGGGGGTGCAGACGGTCGGAGACGGCCCGGCCTTCCCGATCCGCGAAGGCGACGCCGTCTACATCCCGAAAGACACGGTGCACTCCACCTACAACACGACCTGGCGTCCGCTGCGGCTGTCGGTCGTCTACACGCCTGGTGGCGCCGAGACGGGTCTCGACGGGCTGCCCGACGCGCGCATCCTCGACGCCGGCGAGGCTCCGAGCTGGAAGCAGGACCGCTGATGCCGGTGATCGAACCGGGTTCCTGGGTGCATCCCGGCTCGAAGCCGGACTGGAGCGAGATCGGCACGATCGGTCGCTTCGCGGTGTCGGTCGACGGTGGCCGGTTCGACCGGCACCACCACGACGACCACGAGATCTGGTTCATCGCCGAGGGCAAGGGCAAGGTGTTCGTCGACGGCGCGGAGCGCTATGTGCAGTCGGGCGACATCGTGCTGACGCAGGCGGGCGACACCCATGACATCGTCGAGGTGTACGAGACGATCCGCGGGTTCTTCACCGAGACGGGACTGCCGACGGGAGGTCGGGTCGGTCATCTGCACGCGGACGAGTCGGACGCCGCCGGGCACGTGGTGACCGCGCTCCCGGTTCCGGCCGACTTCCCGGCCCGAGCCTAGGATCGTCGGTATGCGCATCGCCGTCACCGGGAGTTCGGGCAAGCTCGGGTCCGCCACCGTCGAACGCCTGCGCCGGGACGGCCACGCGGTGCACGGGCTCGACCTCGCGGGTGCAGCCGGGCCCGGGTTCACCCGCGTGGACCTGACCGACTACGGGCAGACGATCGACAGCCTGCTCGGCGTGACGGCCCGGTTCTCCGGCCTCGACGCCGTGGTGCACCTGGCGGCCATCCCGGTGAACGGGCTCGTGCCGGACGCGGCGACGTTCCACAACAACCTGACGGTGTCGTTCAACGTGCTGCATGGGGCGTTGCGCGCGGGGATCCGGACGATCGTGACCGCGTCGAGCATCACGGCCATGGGCTTCCCGTTCGAGGAGGCGCCGGAGTCCCTGCCGATCGACGAGACCGTCAGCCGCGCCAACAACACCTATGCGCTGGGGAAGGTCGCCGAGGAGGCGATGGCGGCGCAGCTCGTGCGGTGGGCCGAGGGCACGTCGATCACTGCGCTGCGGTTCACGAACGTGGTCGCGCCGGGGGAGTACGGGACGTTCGCGCGGGCGTCGGAGCCCGGATATCGGCGTGATCTCCTGTTCAGCTACGTCGATGCTCGTGACGGTGCGCAGGCGGTCGCGCTCGCGCTGGCCCGAGCGGAGCCGGGGTTCGAGGTGTACGACGTGTGCGCCTCCGACACCGGGACGACGGTGCCGTCGGCGGAGCTCGCGGCGACGCACTTCCCCGGCGTGCCGCTGCGCGAGGGGCTCGGCGAGTTCGAGACGCTCATGTCCATCGACAAGGCCCGTGCGCGCCTCGGCTACGAGCCCGAGCATCTCTGGCGGGACGAGTTCGAGCGCGAGGAGGCGGCGCGGGGCTGATCGGCGGCCTCGAATCCGGTGCGAGGTAGGGTGAGCGGGCGGCGGTCCGGGGGTGGACCGCGGCTTTGGGGGAAGTATGACCGGGTCATCGAGCGAACCGCTGCCGGGGGAAGCCGGGCCGGATGAGGTCGTGCCCGTGGCTGATGGGTTCTTCCACGAGCGGGAGTATCCGAGGACTCCGTTCAGGCAGGCTGCTCGCCGGCTCGCAACCACGCTCGCGATGCTCGTGGCCGGTGTCGCCGCGGTGATCGCGGTGATCGGGTTCGGTATCGGATCATTCCAGGGCACCTACCCGACTCTCGACGGGCAGGTCAAGACGTGCGGTTACGCGTCCGTCGAGTCCGAATGCCAGGTGGAGCTGCGATCGTCGGTCGAGACGGTGTTCGGTGTCGACCTGGGCGACGACGTGCGGGTCAGTGAGTTGCGGAGATCGGGCATCCTGTCCATCACCTATACCGCCAGGCTCGAGTTCGCCTCCGCCGCCGAGGTGCCGACGGCCGCGACCGCAGTGACGGCCTCTGAGGGCTTGAACACCAAGCTCGAGCGCGAAGGAGCGGCCGGCGTGGGCCCGATCCGCTTCGGGAAGGGACAGGCTGCGCGTGGCGACATGGCGGACGGTACCGTCGTCGTCTACCTCAGGACGATCGTCTGAACGCCGCACGGCGATCACCGCGTCATCCGGTCTCGGCGAACGCCGGTCTGGTTTCGTGTTGGCGTCCGTCAGGTGTCGTCCAATGGAGTGTGCCGCCTGGGTGATGCTCGACCTCCCACCTGGGTAGGTGTTTGAGTCGATGATGATGTCGGCAGAGGGCGGCGAGGTTGTCGATACTCGTGGTGCCACCGTGCTCCCACGCCGTGGTGTGGTCGAGGTCGCAATTGCGTGCCTGTCGGCCGCATCCCGGTGCCCGACACGTGACGTCGCGCAGACGCACCGCGCGCTGGAGATCGGCCGGCACCCGGTACTGCTCGTGGCCGACGGAGAGGATGGCGCCGGTCTCCGGTTGGGTGAGCACTCTCGTCATGGACGGGGCTGCGACCGCGAGCCGGGCGGCGGTGTCGGGGTCGATCGGCCCGTAGCCGTCGAGGGTACTCGGCTCGTCGGTGACGCCGAGGAGCGAGAGGACGGGGACATCGAGCTGGACGGTGGGCCGGATGTGCGCCTCGACGTCGACGGGGCGTTCGATGAGCGCGACCTGCTGAGTCGATCTGGCAGACCAGTCCCTCGGGGCGCTCGAACCTCCGAGCCACACCACCTCCCCGCCGGATTCCGGGTCGGCGGGGATCGCCTTGTCATCGGTGCTGACGGTGCCCGCCACGGCCAGCGAGGACAGCGCGTCGGCGCGAAGCTGCGCGAGCGTACGGTCGTCGCCCGCGGCGCGAGCCGGCACGGCAACACCGTCGAGCCGGGACATGATCGCGTACGCGATGGGCGCGGTCGTCATGAGGTTCAGCCAGGCCATGCCGTCTGCTGCGGGCTCGATCGTCACTCGGCGGTCGGCTTGGGAGCGGCGCGCTCGTACGGTGATCGACTCGGGGTGCAACCGTTCGCGCAGCACCCGGGCGCGTCGCTTGAGGAGCGCCGGCGTCGTCCGCTCGGCGACCGGGAGCACCTGCTGGAGGAATGTCTCGCGCCCGTCGGCCGGGACGTCGCGCAGTTGGTCGGTCACGGCCCTGGCATGTCCGGCGCTGATCGTGCCGCGTTCCAGCGCTTGGAGTACCGACGGCGCCTGGTGGACGAGGGTCTCCGCCTCACCGATGCGGTG
This sequence comes from Plantibacter sp. Leaf314, assembly GCF_001423185.1. Classification (NCBI taxonomy): domain Bacteria; kingdom Bacillati; phylum Actinomycetota; class Actinomycetes; order Micrococcales; family Microbacteriaceae; genus Plantibacter; species Plantibacter sp. Leaf314. The sequence continues at coordinate 2,686,125 of NZ_LMOB01000001.1, forward strand.
CTGCAGCGTCGGCTCGGACATCCGCGTCGCCATGGCGAGCGATGCGCAGATCGAACGCCGTGCGAGGTCGCGTCCTTCCGACTCGGACATGCGCGATGACATCACTGCGGAGGTGGTCCCGTCGGCGTACGCCGCCGCCTCCGCGAGGAGTCGGACTTCCTCGGCGTCGAGCGCGGCTCGTCGCCGGGCGAGCTCCGCGAAGCGGTCCGAGAACGAGGCGAGGCGCGCTGCGAAGACGTCGCTCGGGTGCTCGCGGCGCTCAGTGGTGGTCATGCCTTCAGTCCATCACGGACCACTGACATTCGAGATGATCAGTACGGATTTATCCGGCCGTGGACCGGGTTCGCGTGCGCCGGTGGTTCGCCGACCTCTGCGACGGTGTGGCCGCTGCAGCTCGCCGAGGTCACGCTGGCCCGCTCGACCCGCGACACGGTGAACCACCGCATCGCGTCGCGCATCCGGCACCACCCCACGAGGTACCACTGCCCGTTCGTCGAGGCGAACAGCACGGGCTCGACGTCGCGGGTGGTCGTACTCCCCGTCCCCGAGGTGTACCGGATGCGCACGACCCGCTGGTCCGCCATCGCCTCTTCGAGCGCGGACCGGACGGCGCGCGAGGCGGTCGGCGGGGCGTCGACCCAGATGCGGTCGGCCAGGGCGTCGGCTCGGGCACGGGTCCTCGGATCGAGGACGTCCAGGATCTTCGCGACGCCGGCCGTCGCCAGGTCGGCGTAGGGGGCGTCGGGTGCGGCCGCCGCTGCCGCCATGAGCGCGACCGCCTGCACCGGGGAGAGGCTGATCGGTGGAAGCGTGGTGCCGACGGCCAAGCCATACCCGCCGCCGGGACCCGGGCGAGACCAGATGGGCGCACCGCTGCGCTCGAGCGCCTGGAGGTCCCGCTTGACGGTGCGCACGGAGACCTCGAAGTCGCGTGCGAGCCGCTCGGCGGAACACCCGCGGGATCCACTCCGACGCAGGGCCTCCGTCAGCGCGTGCAATCGCTCCGCCCGTTTCATCGGTCGCCGAGATTCGTATTCATGTCAGAAATCGTGACACACTGCTGCGCAGGTCGGGATCGAGAGTGGAGACATGACCACACCGAACACCACCCCCGCCATCATCCTCATCGCCGGCCACTGGCTGGGCGACTGGGCCTGGGACGAGGTCGTCGAGCAGCTCGACCTCGACCACTCGCGCGTCTTCGCGATCACCCTGCCCGGCCTCGACGACGCCGATCCCGACCGCGCGACGAGGACCCTCGACGACCAGGCCACCGCCATCCTGGACGCCCTCGATCGGCCCGACGTGTCCGCGGAGCATCCGGCGCTCGTCGTCGCGCACAGTGGGGCGAACGGACCCGTCAGCCTCGTCCTCGACCGGTGCCCCGATCTCGTCGGGCGGGTGGTGTGGGTCGACTCCGGGCCGATGGCCTCCGGAACGGCCTTCGCCCCGGACCTTCCGCCGGAGGTGACGGAGCTCCCGCTGCCCGCCTTCGACGTCCTCTCGCAGCAGGCGAGCCTCGACGGCCTGAGCGCCGAGGTCCTCGACCGGTTCCGGGCCAGGGCGATCCCTGAGCCGGGGCCCGTCCTGCGTCAGCGCATCGAACTGACGAACCCAGCCCGGAACGCCGTGCCGACCACCCTGGTGTGCTGTTCAATCTCCAGCGCGCAGGTCCTCGACATGGCCAGGGGCGGGCACCCGATGTTCGCCGAGGTGGCCGAGCTCGAGTCCGTCGACGTCGTCGACCTCCCCACGGGGCACTGGCCGATGTGGAGCCGTGCCGGCGAGCTCGCGGACGTGATCCGGTCGGCAGCGCTCAGCCCGCGTCCGGCTCGTCCCGGGTCGTCGGCGACCGCGTCGGACGGGACCGCCTAGCTGACGCCCTGGCCGGCGGTCGCGAGCGCCCGCACCTCGGCGACCTCGCGGATCTCGTCGGCACCGATGTTCGCGCCGAAGAGTTCGTGTCCCGGCTCGAGGACGACGCCCGCGTGGAGCGGCCCGATCTCGACCGGGTCGAAACCGAGTGCGTCCACGACCGCGGCGACGGCCGCCCGGTCCTCCTGGGCGTCGCCGGCGATGGCGATGCCCTTGCGTCCCGGCGCGCCGGCCGGGCGGGGCTCGCCGTCGAGGTCGTGGTAGCCCATGTGGTTGAACGCCTTCACGACGCGCGACTCCGGCAGGAACTCGGCGATCAGTTCGCTCGTGGAGGTCGCCGGTGCACTCAGGTCGGTCCGGTGCCCGTCGACCTCCCACCAGTAGTTCATGGCGTCGAGCACGAGCTTGCCGCGCAGCTCCTCGACCGGCAGCGTCCGGTACTTGCCGAGCGGGAGGGCGAGGATCACGAGGTCGGCCCGTGCTGCGGCGTCCGCCGAGGTCGTGGCGACGGCACCGGGAGCGAGCACGTCGATCGTGAGGGCGATCCGGGCCGCCTCGCGCGAACCACTGATGAGCACGCGGTATCCGGCGGCGACCGCGAGGCGTGCCAGGACCGTGCCGACCTTGCCGGCGCCGAGGATGCCGATGGTCGGCGCCTCGGCCGAGGTCCGCTCGTCGGTGGTCCGGTCGGGCCCGGAGGTGGTGTCGGACATGAGGCTCCTTCATGAACGGTGCGACTGCACGCGGTCGCCTGGATCAACCGGGGGTCGTCCGTCGCTATTCCGACACCGCTCGGGCGGGACGCGCAACCCCTCCTGTCTGAGCCGTCCGGCGACGTACCGTTGCCGCATGACTGACGCAGAATCCACCGACCAGGCGACCCCCGACACCACGGGCACCGGCGCCCCCGAGACGATCGGCGCGACCGAGGACACCCTCGGAGCCCGCGGCGACGACAGCTCCACCAGCGCGAGCAAGGACCCCGAGGACTGGGTCACCGGCGACGAGCCGATGACCGGACCGCAGCGCAGCTACCTCGACACGCTCGCCCGCGAGGCCGGCGAGGAGCTCCCCGCCGACCTGACGAAGGCGCAGGCCTCCGAGCACATCGACCGGCTCCAGAACGCGACCGGCCGCGGCCAGTCCGCATCCTGAGCGCCGCCGCCGCCATGACCGACCACAGCACGGCACCGCTCCATCATGAGGTGGTCGTCATCGGCGGCGGCAACGCCGGTCTCTCCGTCGCGGGCAGGCTCCGCCGCTACGGCGTGGACGACGTCGCGGTCATCGAACCGCGCGAGCACCACCTGTACCAGCCGATGTTCTCGCACGTCGCGGGCGGGACGGCGGCCGCATCGGTCGCCACGCGCCCGCAGGCGTCCGTCACGCCCAAGGGCGTGACCTGGATCCAGGACCGGGTGCAGACGATCGACCCCGTCGCGAAGACGGTCCTGCTCGAATCCGGCACCCGGGTCGAGTACGACCAGCTCGTCGTCGCCCCCGGCATCCAGAAGGACTGGGGCGCCGTGCCCGGCCTCAGCGAGGCGATGGCGTCGCCCGTGGGGATCTCCAACTACGAGTTCGAGTACGCGCAGAAGGCCTCGCGCGTGCTCCGCGAGGTCCGCTCCGGCACCGTCGTCTTCACGCAGCCGGCCGGCCCGGCGACGTGCTCCGGTGCTGCCCAGAAGCCGATGTACCTCGCGTGCGACTACTGGCGCCAGACGGGCGTCCTCGACGACATCCGGGTGATCCTCGTCGTCCCCACGCCCACCATGTTCGGGATGCCGATGATCGACGCCGAACTCGACCGCAAGGTCGCCGAGTACGGCATCGAGGTGCGGTTCTCGCGCGAGCTCGTCGCCGTGGACCCGGAGCGACGCGTCGTGACCATCGCGGAGACCGCCCCGCAGGACGGCCCCGATCGCGGTCAGGACGGTTCGACGGGCGGGCAGCACGAGGAGATCGCCTACGACGTCCTCCACGCCGTGCCGCCGCAGTCCGCACCCGACTGGTTGGCCGACACGGCGCTCGCCGACCCCGGCAACCCGGGCGGGTTCGTCGAGGTCGACTCCCTCACCCTGCGGCACCCTCGGTTCCCCGAGGTGTGGACCCTCGGCGACGCCGCCGCGGTCATGAGCTCCAAGTCCGGCGGTGCGCTCCGTCAACAGGCGTTCACCCTGGTGAAGAACCTGACCGCCGTCCGCGCGGGGAAGTCGCCGAGCCACGTCTACAACGGGTACTCGGTGTGTCCGTTCACGGTGTCGCGCGGGACGGTCGTGTTCGCCGAGTTCGACGACCGCTACCGCCCGATGCCGACCATCCCGTTCTGGAAGGGGCTCGCGAAGGAACGACGCTTCACGTTCCTCGCCGACCGCTACCTGCTGCCGTGGGTGTACTGGAACCTCATCCTGCAGGGTCGGGCGTGACGGTCCGCAGGCGCACGCCGAACGTCGTCTCCGTGACCGGGACGCGGTAGCGCTCGGGGAGGGCCGGACCGCAGGAGGAGCTGCCGAGCCCCTGCTGCGCGTGGTCGAGGTTGAGCCAGACGCGGCCGGAGTCGCGGAGGTCCTGCGGGTGGCGGGCCTCCTCGAGCGCTTCGCTCGTCCAGCGTCGCGCGGTGAAGTCGAAGCCGGCGTCCTGCAGGCGCTCGGCGCGCAGGGTCGGCAGCTCGTCGCCTGCCAGCTCCAGCCAGCTCGTGCCGACGTGGTTGCCGTTCTCCTCGGGCACCGGGTAGTCGGTCTGCAGCGCGTCGATCGTGCTGGAGAACCGTCCGATGCGCGCCGCGGCGAGGCTGTCGACGTACGACTCGCCCGGCCCACGGCCGAACCACGTCGCTCGGCGGTAGGCGGACGGGAGGCCGAGTCGGAGGCCCAGCCGTGGGAGGGTCAGCAGGTGGTCGCCGATCGGCGTGTGCTCCCAGACGCCCTCCGGCACGACGGTGACCGACAGCTCCAGGGCGTCGCCGAGCGTGGTCCAGTCGAAGGTCCAGCGCAGGCCGAGGCCGTGCGCGGCGGGGGCGCTCCTGCCCCGCACGCGGAGTCCGGTGCCGCCCAGCCCGTCCTCGACGCGTTCGACCGCGTCGGTCCGGTGCAGGAAGCGGTCGAGTCCCGTGAGCTTCCAGCTCGCCGCCGCCGTGTTCCGTGGCCCCTGCCCGCGGTCGTTCTCGGTGGGCGCCCGCATGATGTCGAGGACCGGCCCGTCGAGGTCGAGCGCGCCCAGGGAGCGGAGCCGACCCGTGCGCGCGTCGAAGGACGCCGACCCGAGGGTGATGCGGGAGCCCGCGGAGCGGGCGACGGATGCGAGCACGCGGCGAACGCCGGTCGGCGGAACCGCGCCCCGCTGTGGTTCTGGTGCCGGGTCGCCGGGGATCAGCACCTGCCCGAACGCGACCTCGTGCCCTGCGGCCGCCCACGGCTCGTCGGCGGCGAGGACCGCCCGCACGGTGAGCCAGCGCTCGACCGGCGCACCGGAGACCGGATCGACGCCTGTGGTGGGCACGAGCGCGTCCGCCGGAAGTGCGACGGTCGCCTCGCTGCGGGCCCCGACGGCCGGTGTCGGGAGTTCGCCCGACGCGACCGCGACACCGTCGTCCTCCACGAGCCAGCGCAGGGCCAGGTGGTCGAGCGAACGCATGTCGTGCTTGTTCCGCACCCGCAGCGTCCCGGCGGCCGCGTCCGGGAGCAGCTCGACCGGGCTGATGGCGGCATGGAGCTCGGCGAGTCCGGGCGACGGGGTGCGGTCGGCGAACACGAGCCCGTCGAGGCAGTAGCGCCCGCCGTTCGGACGGAACGCCACGTCGCCGCCGTGCATCACGAACTCGCGGCCGGCGGCGTCGATGCTGCGGAAACCGTGGTCCATCCACTCCCACACGAAGCCGCCGCAGAACCGGTCGGACGACTCGAGGATGCGCTGGTAGTCGACGAGCGATCCGGGTCCGTTGCCCATCGCGTGGGCGTACTCGCAGAGGAGGAACGGGAGGCGGCGTCGGCGTACGTCGTCCGGTGACCCGGGGACGACGCCGGCGGGGGTCGGCTCCTCGCGCCGACCGATGGCCTCCAGCAGCTCCTGGTCCGGGTACATGAGGCTGGAGAAATCGGAGTTCCGGTACGACGGGTCGCGCTCGTACATGATGGGGCGGGACGGGTCGCGCTCGCGGATCCACTGCTCCAGGACGTCGAAGTTCTCGCCGACCCAGCTCTCGTTCGCCATCGACCACACGACGATCGACGGGTGGTTCTTGTCGCGCTCGACCATCCGCTGGACGCGGTCGAGCATCGCGTCGCGCCAGACCGGCTCCGTCGGCGGGTTGCCGGCCCAGTCGGTGTAGATGAAGCCGTGCGTCTCGAGGTCGCACTCCTCGACCACCCAGAGCCCCAACTCGTCGCAGAGGCGCAGGAAGTCGGGGTGCGGCGGGTAGTGGCTGGTGCGCACGGCATTGAGGTTGTGCCGCTTCATGAGCAGGATGTCCTGCCGCATCGTCTCCGTGTCGAGCGAGCGGCCGCGGTCCTGGTCGTGCTCGTGGCGGTTCACCCCGCGGAACAGGATCGGCACGCCGTTCACGAGCAGCCGGCCGTCCGCGATCGCGACCGTACGGAAGCCGATCCGCAGCTCGATGGTCTCGGGGGCGTCGGGCGCATCGTCGGTCGGCCGCGGTCGGAGGAGGGCCGTGTAGAGGCGCGGTTCCTCGGCGCTCCACGGTTCGACGGGCAGCGCGGTCGCCGTGCCGGTCGGGAGGTCGCGGATGCCCAACTCGGGGACGTCGACGAGGCCGGGGACGTCGGTGTCGACGCGGAGCACGCCGACGCCGTCCCGGTGGTCGTATCGCGCTGTGACCTGGACGTCGTCGATCGACCCCTGCGGGCGTTCGAGGAGGTCGACGTCACGGAAGATCCCGGGCAGCCACCACATGTCCTGGTCTTCGAGGTAGGTGCCGCTCGACCACCGGTGCACCCGGACGGCGAGGACGTTGTCGCCGGCCACGAGGTGCTCGCCGACCTCGTACTCGACGGGGAGCCGACTGCCCTTGCTGTGCCCGAGGAGCACGCCGTTCAGCCAGACCGTGCCGCAGGAGTCGACGCCCTGGAAGCGGAGGACCGTGTCGGCGTGACGCCAACCCTCCGGCAGGGTGAAGTGGCGCCGGTAGTCACCCGTCGGGTTCTCCTCCGGGACCCGGGGTGGATCGATCGGGATCGGGAACGCCGTGTTCGTGTACAGCGGCTGCCCGTGGCCCTCGAGGACCCAGTGGGCCGGGACGCGGATCCGGTCCCACCCGGAGTCGTCGAGGTGTGGATCGCCGAACGTGTCGCCCGTGCCGTCCGCCGTCGGTGCGAGCGTGAACGCCCACTCGCCGTTGAGCGACAGCCGGCGCGCGTCGCTCCGTTCGTCGGCCCTGGGGCGTCGCCGACCGGTGCCGGGCATCGGATCCTCGACCCACGACGCCGCGAGTCGTGCTGAGTCGTTCATCGTCATGCAACCTTCGAGATCGGGTGGTGGGTCGGTCATCCGGTTCGCAATTCAGGAGCCTCGGGGCGTGTCGCGTGCGACGAGCCGCGCGCGGAGGACGACTCACCGGGGTGCTCCTGAATTGCGAACGGGGTGGAGGGTGACCTCAGTCGGTGAGGGTGCTCGGCGGGGTGCCGAGGGCGTCGAGGTCCGACCAGAAGTCGTCGGGGATGGTCGTCGTCCTCAGGGCCTCGACCTGCTCGAGGCGCTCGAGCCGGTTCATCCCGACGACGGTCGAGTCGACGAGTTCCGAGCGCGTCGAGAACGCGAGCGCCGCCGCGGCGAGCGGGATCCCATGCCGTGCGGCCACCTCGTCCGCGCGCGCCACCCAGGCCAGCAGCTCCGGCGACCCCGCCTGGTACGCGTACGTCGACGGCTTGCCGTCCGTACCGCGGCGCCCGGCGAGTAGTCCGCCACCGAACGGAGCCGCGTTGAAGACGCCCATCCCGCGGGACCGCGCCTCTTCCAGCAACGCCGTCGCCGAACGATCGACGAGGGTGAAGCGGTTGTGCGTCAGCACCACGTCGAACGCCCCGCTCAGCACATACGGCAGCATGACGCTCAGCGGACCGGCCGCGATGCCGATCGCGTCGACCACACCCTGCTCCTTGAGCGCCAGCATGCCCTCGATCGCCCCGCCGGGTGCCGACGCCTCCGCGAACGACACCGAGTACGGGTCGTGCAGGTGGAGGATCGGGATGCGGTCCACCCCGAGACGCTCGAGGCTCTCCTCGAAGGAACGGAGCACCCGGTCGCGGTCGAACACCGCCGTCGACGGATCCTGATCCACCTTCGTCACGACGCCGCGCCCCGCAGGGAGGCCGCTTGCACGGATGGCGTCGCCCAGGGCGGTCTCGCTGCGTCCGTCCGAGTAGTTGTTCGAGGTGTCGACCAGCAGGTTCGGTCCGCGGAGCGCCGCGGTGGCGAACGCCGTCGACCCGGGCCCGGGCGATCCGTCGGCGCTCGCCGGGGTGCCGAGCCCCGAGGTGCCGACCGTGACCGGGCTCGCGAGCAGGCCGGTCGAGCCGAGGGGGCGGAGGTCGGCCGGTGCCGGAGCGTCGGAGGTGGTGGTGTCGGTGTGGTCCGAGTGGGTCGTGTCGTCGTTGATCATGTCGTCCATCCTGCGCCCGCCGTGTCGTCCGGCGTCACCCCTTGAGTGCACCGGACGCCAGCCCCTTCATGATCCGTTGGTTGAGGAAGACGAACACCACGAGCAGCGAGAACACGTTGATGCAGATGCCCGCGAAGAGCGGCCCGTAGTCCACCTGGCCGAACTCGCCACTGAAGTTCAACAGGCCCGCCTGGATGGTGCGGAGGTCCGCGTTCGTCGTGAAGGTCAGGGAGATGAGCAGGTCGTTCCAGATCGACAGGAACTGCACGAGGCCGATCGTGAAGAGCGCGTTCCGCACCATCGGCAGCCCGATCGACCAGAAGGACCGGATGATGCCGGCGCCGTCGATCGTCGACGCCTCGAACACCTCGCGCGGCACGGCACGGAAGTAGGCGGTCATCATGAACACCGTCAGCGGCATGCCGAGCGCCGTGTACGTGATGATCATCGGCCAGTAGGTGTTCGTCAGGCCGAGGTTGAAGTAGGCGACGAAGAGCGGCACGAGGATCATCTGGCCGGGGATCATGATGCCCGAGATGAAGAGCAGCAGGGTCAGGTTCCGGCGCTTCCACACCATCACCTCGAGGGCGAACGCCGCGGCGACGCCGAAGATGAGGATGAAGACGAGCGACGGCAGGGTCACGATGACGCTGTTGAGCAGGTTCTGCGAGATGTTGCCGGTCGTCCAGGCGGTGACGTAGTTGTCGAAGCTCCACGACTCCGGGAGGGAGAAGGTGGACTCCTGCAGGAACTCGCGCTGGTTCTTGAACGAGGAGAGGAACAGCCAGATGATCGGGTAGATCTCGATGACGAGCAGGAGCCCGATGAGGATGACCGAGGGCAGCTTGCGCAGGTAGTAGGCGCGCGAGCGTGGAGCGCGACGCATCCTCGGCCGGCGGACGGCGGTGCCGGATCCGTCGCCGCTGCCGCTCGAAGCCGGGGTGGTGGCGCCGGGCGCCGGGGTGATGGCGGTCGTCATGGCGTCAGTCCTTCGTCAGGTCTCTGCGGGAGGTCTTGAAGATCAGGAGCGTCACGAGGAAGCACATGATCGTGAGCACGAACGCGAGTGTCGAGCCGTAGCCGTAGTTCTGGTACGTGAACGTCGTGTTGTACATGTACAGCGTCAGTGGGGTCGTGGCCGTCCCCGGCCCGCCGCCCGTCAGGGCGAGCACCGAGTCGAACACTTTGAGCGTCGCGTTGAAGCTGAAGATCACCGCCGACAGCAGGACGGGGAGCGACAGCGGCACGATGATGTAGCGGACGAGCTTCAGGCCGCGGGCGCCGTCGATGCGGGCCGACTCGATCACCTCCTCGGGGATGTCGAGGAGCCCGGCGTAGAGCAGGACGGCGTAGAAGCCCATGGACCGCCAGAGGTCCATGATGATGATCACGACGAAGGCGCTGTCCGGCGAGCTGAACCAGTCGACCGAGTCGATGCCGAAGCCGTTCAGGATCGCGTTCACGGGCCCGGTCTGCGGGGCCACCTCGAACAGTCGCTTGAACAGCAGACCGACGGCGACGGTCGGCAGCACGACGGGGAAGAACACGAGCGTGCGGACGAGCGTCGACGCCTTCTTGAGGACGAAGACGTAGAAGAGGGAGAGCCCGTAGCCGAGGGCGATCTGCGCGACCGTCGCGATGAGCGAGTACTTGATGCTGAAGAAGATCGCCTCGGGGGCGGTCGGGTCGGCGAACAGCTGGGCGAAGTTGTCGAGGCCGACGAACTCGAAGCCGCGCAGGTCGCCCTGGAAGAAGGTGAGGCCGAACGACCACATCACCGGGACGAGCTTCACCAGGGTGAAGATGAGCAGGGCCGGGCCCAGCAGGATGGCGATGGCCTTCCTGTCGCCGAGGACGTCTTTCATGCTGTGCTCCTGAGTCGGTCGGGGGACCGTGAGGCTGGGCGGCGGGGCGCGTGACCCGCTGCAGGGTGGGTGTCCGCGGACGGACGGATCCGGTCGCCTGGCGGGTGCCGGGCGACCGGATCGCCGGTTACTTCTTGAGGCCCGCGTCCACGCCGGCCTGGACGAGCGCCGCGAAGTCCTCGGGGGAGATGCCGCCGGTGAGCAGCGGGGCGGCGTTCGTCTGCGCGTCGACGCCGGCCTTCTCGGGGAGGAAGGTCTCGAACCAGGTGACCGTCTCGTCGGTGTCGGCCATGATGCCCTGCACCTCGGCGGTGAGCGCCGGGACGTCCGTGACCTCTTCATTGAGCTTGAAGCCGGAGATGACGCCCTGGTTCTTCAGCACGCTGGAGCCGTAGTTCTCGGCGATGCAGCTGAGCCAGCCGCCGACCTTCTCCTCGTCGTACCCCTTGGTGGAGAACGAGGTCGCCGCACCGGTGTTGGCCGGATACTGGTCGATCGAGCCCTTGCCGCCCTCGACGGTCGGGAACGGCATGAAGCCGACGGCGTCCTCGCCGATCTGGTTGAGCTCGGTGTTGTAGACGTCGGCGAGCATCCAGGTGCCGTTGTACATCATGGCCGCGTTGCCGGTGAAGAACTCGCTCGTGGCGGTCTGCATGTCCATCGTCGTGATGCCTGCGCCGAAGTACTTGCCGAGGTTCGCGACGGCGGTGATCGCCTCGACGTACTCGGGGTCGGTGAGCTTGGCGTCTCCGGAGGCGATGTCGTTCATCGCCTCGGTGCCGAGCGACCGGAAGAGGTAGGTGCTGATGTAGCGCGTGATCGTCCAGCCCTGGGCGCCGGAGACGGTGAAGGCCGACTTGCCGGACGCCTGCACGGTGTCCGCCGCGTCGAGGAGCTCGTCCCAGGTCTGCGGGATCTCGATGCCGAGGTCGGTGAACATCGTCTTGTTGTAGAAGAAGCCCTCGACGTTGTACTGGTAGGGCATCGAGACGAAGCGGTCGCCGTAGATGTTCTTCACGGTGGCGACGGCCGAGGGGAGGATGTCGTCCATGACGCCCAGCTCGGTGAGGGTGTCCTCGAGGTCGAGGACGGTGTCGTCGTCGCCGAGGGTGCCGCCTGGCCGCAGCGGTGCGGTGGGGGCGGTGAAGGTGGTGGGCAGGGCGTTCTGGCTGGCCAGCAGGGTGACGCGCTGGAGCACGTCGGCCTGGGGCAGGGTCTCGACCTTGAGCGGGAGCGCCTTCTCGTTCGCGGAGCAGGCGCCCTCGCCGAGGGCGGTGAGTTCGTCGCGGACGATCGAGTTCTCGACGGCCGCGAGGTAGTCGAACGAGGTGGCGCTCGTCGCGCCGCCGTTCCCTGCGCAGGCGGTCAGGGCGAGAGCGGTGACGCCGAGTGCGGCGATGGCGGTGGCCGACCGACGTTTCGGGGCCCGGTGCGCTGTGGACACATTTCCTCCTTGAAGATGTGGCAGTGATGGTGAGACGCGAGCGGTGACCGTCGCGAGCAAAGTTGAAGCGTTTCAATGGCCGAGGCTAACCGCGCTCGGCTCGCATGTCAAGCATCGGATCGGTCCCAATCACGGCGGCGGTTCCGGGTCGGCGAGTCGGCGCGGGAATGCACATTGACACGTTTCAAGTCTGGGGCGACAATGGGGGCGGTCGCCTCGTGGTCTCGATGCCGCGCGGACGGTCCAGTCAACGACGATGCACGGCGTCTGAACGCGCCGGACGAACGGAACGGAACCGCACATGAGGTTGCAGGGCAAGCGAGCGATCATCACCGGAGCAGCAGGAGCGCTCGGCCGGGTGATCGCCCAGAAGCTCGCCGCCGAGGGCGCCGACGTCGCCGGCCTCGACCTCAACGCCGCCGGCCTCGAGGAGACCGCGGAACTCGTCCGGGCGCACGGGGTGCGCGCCGCCTCGGCCACCGCCGACCTGACCGACTTCGACGCCGTGCAAGCCGCGGTCGAAGGCATCGTCGCCGAATGGGGTGGCGTCGACATCCTCCTGAACGGTGCCGGCGGCGGTGCCGTCAGCTTCTTCCACGAGATGACCTCCGAGACCTGGACGACGCAGATCGACCGCAACCTCAACTCGGTCTTCAACGTGACGCGTGCCGTCCTCCCCTCCATGCTCGAGCAGCGCTCCGGTCGCATCATCAGCATCGCGTCGATCGCCGCCGTCAGCGGTGGCCGCCTCGTGCGAGGGGCGACCGCCTACGCCGCGGCCAAGGCCGGTGTCGTCGGGCTCACGAAGGCCCTCGCGATCGAGGTCGCCGAGCAGGGCGTCACGGTGAACGCCCTCGCGCCCGGCGCGCAGGCCACGCCCGGCCGCGACAACGACACCCCGGAACGCCGCGAGGCCCTGCTCGCCCAGATCCCGACGCGGCTGCTCGGCGAGCCGGAGCACCTCGCGGAGACCGTCGTCTTCCTCGCCTCACCCGCCGCCGTGAACATCACCGGCCTCATCCTGCCGCTCGACGGCGGACACTCGATCTAGGCGACGGGGCGACGACGATGACGACGGGAGACGACATGACGCGGCTCGAGCGCGGCAAGGCCAAGTTCGACGAGGTGTACGGCGAGGGGAAGTCGGAGGGGCTCGTCGCGATGCAGACGGGTCTCGCGCAGGACCTCGCCCGCTTCGGGATCGAGTTCAACTTCGGGGACATCTACTCGCGCCCCGGCCTCACGCTGGCGCAGCGGGAGCTCATCACCCTGGCGGCGCTCGTCGCCCTCGGCGGCCTGGAACCGCAGCTCCGCGGGCACACGCGAGGTGCGATCAACGTGGGGTGCTCGGCCACGGAGATCCTCGAGACGGTCATCCACACCGTGCAGTACGCGGGGTTCCCGCGTGCGCTCAACGCCATCCGGGTCGTCACCGACGCCCTCATCGAGGTCGGCGTGGAGATCCCCGAACCCCTCGGGCCGGAGCCGCACCGCGATCAGGACTGACCGAGACGGGGCGATCTAGACTGAGCCGGGCCGCGGGAACGCTCCCGGGGCACGTGACACGAGGGCAGGGGTGAAGCATGGGACGAGTCGGCATCCGCGAGGTCGCGACGCTCGCCGACGTCTCCATGGGCACGGTCTCCCACTACATCAACCACCCCGACCGCGTCTCGCCCGAGAAGCAGGAGCGCATCCAGCGCGCCATCGACCAGCTCGGGTTCGTCCGCAACAACGCCGCCTGGCAGCTGCGCCTCGGCCGCAGCGGCACCATCGCCTACATCGCGCCCGACGTCAGCAACCCGTTCTTCGCGACGATCGCCGAGGGGGTCGAACAGCGCGCCGCCGAGGACGGTCTCTCCGTCTTCATCGCCAACTCCAACCGCAGTCGTGAGCGCGAGGACGCCTACCTCGGCATGTTCGAGGCGCAGCGGGTCCAGGGCATGCTCGTCGCGTCGCACGAGTCGGTGGAGGAGCGGCTGACGAGCATCCGGCAGCGGGGGATCCCCTCGGTCCTCGTCGGGCAGCTGGCCTCCTCGCCCGATCAGCCCTCGGTGTCCGTCGACGACGTGCGTGGTGGGTTCCTCGCGGCCGAGCACCTGCTGGCGACCGGCCGTCGGCGACTCGCCTTCGTCGGTGGTCCACTCGGCATCCGTCAGGTCGCCGACCGGTTCGAGGGGGCGAGCGCCGCCGTGGCCGCCGTGCCCGGGGCGACCCTCGAGGTGATCGCGGGCACCGAGCGCACGATCGCCGAGGGCCGCGAGCTCGGCCGGGCCATCGCCGCCCGCCCACCCGAGGCACGTCCCGACGCTGTGTTCGCCGTGAACGACCTGCTCGCCCTCGGCATCATGCAGACGCTCGTCGTCGAGCACGGGCTCCGCGTCCCGGACGACCTCGCGATCGTCGGCTACGACGACATCGAGTTCGCCGAGTCGTCGATCATCCCGCTCACCTCCGTGCGCGCACCGCACGAGGGGTTCGGTGTCGCCGCGGTGGAGCTGCTCCTCGGCGAGTTCGCCGTCGCGGAGGGTGCACCGACCCCACCGCCGTCCTCGCGCCACCTCGTCTTCCAGCCCGAGCTCGTCGTCCGGGCCTCCTCCGTCTGAGCGGTGCGCGTCAGGGCCGCGGCGCCTGCCGGGTGCCGGTGCGGATGCGGTACAGGGAGCTCGACGCGGTGATGTAGAGCGTCGAGCCGTCCTCGCCGCCGAAACAGACGTTGGCCGTGCGCTCCGGGACCGGGATGCGCAGGATGGTCGCGCCGGTGGGGTCGAAGACCTCGACGCCGTCGCCGGCCGACGACCAGACGTTGCCGTCGACGTCGATGCGGAAGCCGTCGGAGGCCGGGACGGCGGTCGCGGCGAAGGTCCGGCCGGGGGTGGCGCCGTGCTCCACCGAGACCCCGTCGGCGGCGACGTCGTAGGCGGCGATGCGCTGCGCTCCGTCACCGGTGTCGGAGACGTAGAGGATCGACTCGTCGGGGGAGAACGCGAGCCCGTTCGGGTGCACCATCGCCGTGATGACCGGCTCGACCGCTCCGGTGTCCGGCTCGAACCGGAAGACGAAGCAACCGTCGTACTCCTGCTCGCCGGGGTGACCCTCCCGACCGCTCGGATCGATCCCGTAGGGCGGGTCGGTGAACCAGATCGAACCGTCCGAGTGCACGACGACGTCGTTCGGGGAGTTGAACCGTCCGCCCGCCCACCGGGCGACGAGGGTGATCGGCCCGTCCGGCCCCTCGATCTCGACCGCGCGGCGCCCGTGGCTGCACTGCACGACCCGACCCTCGCGGTCGATCGTGCGTCCGTTCGTGTACTCGGCGGCGTCGCGGAACACGGCCGTCTCGCCGCTCGTCGCGTCGAACTCGAGGATGCGGTCGTTCGGGATGTCGCTCCAGCGCAGGCGGCCGGTCTCCGCGAGCCACGCGGGCCCTTCGCTCCAGATCGCACCCGTATACAGGTGTTCGAGCTCGGCGCCCTCCGCGAGCAGCGGTGCAGGATCGGTCATCGTGACATCGTCGTCGGTCATGACATCCAGCCTATTCGGCAGGTGCCGGTTTACGCCGGATCGATGGGGGAGGAGCCGAGGTTGCGGGCGGTCGGGCGCGTGACGGGCGGTTCGACGATCGACTCGAGGAACGCCCACGCGTCCATGCGCCAGCGGTCGCCGGCGACGTCGATCGCCTCGATCCGGAACGGCGGGGTGAGGATCGCGTCCCAGTCGATGGAGTCGAGCACGCGCCGCGGGATCATCTCGTCCACGTACGGGGCCTCGCGCTCCGGATCCGGAGCCACCTCGGGAGCGTCGCCGTCGACCAGGCCCTCGAGCCGGTCGATCATCGCGTCGTCGAACGCCTGCATGCGGGTGACGAGGGTGTGGAGCTCGTCGGCTTCGAGCCCGGCGACGAGTTCGAGGAGGTACGCGCGCCCCGGATAGGCGTCCGCCGGCACATCGACGATGTTGTACCGGCCGTCATCGGAGATCCACATGCGTCAACGGTAGCCCGTCATCGCTGGGGGCCGGGCGAGAGTGCGCCGTCGTTCAGGATTCCGGCGGCCGCTGCGTCGGGTGCACCGGGAGCTCGGCGGCCGGACGGACGAGTGCGGTCCGGCCGGGTTCCGCGAAGCCGAACTGCTCGTAGAGCCCGTGTGCGTCGCTCGTGAACAGCGTCCACCGGAAGTGCGCGCCGGGCCCGTCGTCGATCATCGCCTGCACGATGCGCTTGCCGAGACCGCGACCGCGGTGCGCCTCGAGCACGACGACGTCCGCGAGGTAGGCGAAGCCGAGCCCGTCGGAGACCGCACGGGCGAAGCCGACCTGCGCGCCGGTCTCCTCCTCGTACACGCCGATGACCCGCCAGGCGTCGTCGATCTGCGCCTCGACCTCGGCCCGGCTGCGCCACTTCGCCCAGTAGACCTCGCGGAGTGCGCCCCACGCGGCGTCGCGGTCGATGCGGTCCTTCGAGTCGTCGACGAGGTAGCCCATCGCTCCACTGTATGGCGGCGGGAAGCGGGGTTCCGAGTGCCGATCCGGGGTCGGTGGACCGATCGTCATCCGGCGACACGTGGAATAGCCGCGCGGCCCTCCGCCTTACCGTGAGAGAGGCACACGCCTGAACCGAAGCTCTGGAGGATCATCAGATGACTCACGCCCGCACCACCCTCGGAACGTCCGACCTGTCCGTCTTCCCGCTGAACCTCGGCGGCAACGTGTTCGGCTGGACCGCCGACCGGCAGACCTCGTTCGACATCCTCGACGCCTTCGTCGCGGGCGGCGGCAACTTCATCGACACCGCCGACGGCTACTCCGCGTGGGTCCCGGGCAACACCGGTGGCGACTCCGAGCGCCTCATCGGCGAGTGGCAGGAGCTGCGCGGCAACCGCGACGAGCTCGTCATCGCGACGAAGGTCAGCCAGCACCCCGACTTCCAGGGACTCGCCGCCGACAACATCCTGAAGGCCGCCGACGCGTCGCTCGAACGCCTCCGCACCGACCACATCGACCTCTACTACGCGCACTTCGACGACGAGTCCGTCCCGCTGGAGGAGACGGTGACCGCGCTGTCGTCGCTCGTCGACGCGGGCAAGGTCCGTTACCTCGGTATCTCCAACTACTCCGCCGCCCGCATCGCCGAGTGGTTCGAGATCGTCGAGGCCAAGGGGCTGCACCGCCCGATCGCCCTCCAGCCGCACTACAACCTCGTCGAGCGTGAGTTCGAGGGGGAGCTGCGCACCATCGCCGAGCGCGAGCAGCTCGCCGTGCTGCCCTACTTCTCGCTCGCGAAGGGCTTCCTCACCGGGAAGTACCGCGAGGGTGCGAGCGTCGACAGCGTCCGCGCGGAGGGTGCCCAGGCGTACCTCGCCGACCACGCCGCGCTCCTGCCCGTGCTCGACGAAGTGGCATCCGCCCACGGTGTCTCGGTCGCGACGGTCTCGCTCGCGTGGCTCCGTTCGCAGCCGACCGTCGCCGCGCCGATCGCGAGCGCCCGCACCGTCGAGCAGCTGCCCGACCTCCTCGCCTCCGCGACCCTCGAGCTCTCCGCCGACGAGCTCGCGGCGCTCACCGCCGCCTCGGTCGCCTAGCGCGCTCCGTCGGTCCCCGGTCCGTGTGTCTCCACCGGTCCCTGAGCCTGTCGAAGGGCGCACCTCGACAGGCTCGGTGACCGGTGGGTTCGGCGACCGGCGGCAGGTGACCGAACCCCGCCAGGCTCGTCGGAGCTGCCGGAAACACCCCGGCAACATGGGGCCGAGTAGAGTCGGGCCATGGGCGATCTGTTCAATGGCTACGGCGGCACACTGGCTCCGCGCAAGACGGTGAGCGGTGTCCCCGCCTTCGACGAGATGTTCGGCGAGGCGGCGGAACACGCCGGTGGCGCGACGGCCAGACGGGCGTATCAGGAGATCTACACCTCCCTCGCACGCATGACCCAGGAGGAGCTCCGCGGGCGCACCGACGCCCTCGCCAGCTCCTATCTCGCGCAGGGCGTCACCTTCGACTTCGCCGGTGAGGAGCGTCCGTTCCCGCTCGACGCGGTCCCGCGGGTGATCGAGCAGCAGGAGTGGACGCAGGTCGAGGCCGGCATCAAGCAGCGGGTCAAGGCGCTCGAGGCGTTCCTCGCTGACGTCTACGGCCCGCAGCTCGCGGTGCGCGACGGCGTCATCCCCGCCAAACTCATCTCCTCGTCCTCCCACTTCCACCGGCAGGCCTACGGGATCCAGGCGGCGAACGGCGTCCGCATCCAGGTCTCCGGCATCGACCTCATCCGCGACGAACACGGCCAGATGCGCGTCCTCGAGGACAACGTGCGCGTCCCGTCCGGCGTCAGCTACGTCATCTCGAACCGCCGGGTCATGGCGCAGACCCTCCCGGAGCTCTTCGTCTCGATGCGGGTGCGCCCCGTCGGCGACTACCCGAACAAGCTCCTGCAGGCCCTCCGTGCCTCGGCCCCACCCGGTGTCGAGGACCCGAACGTCGTCGTGCTCACCCCCGGCGTGTACAACTCCGCCTACTTCGAGCACACCCTGCTCGCGCGCCTCATGGGTGTCGAGCTGGTCGAGGGCCGCGACCTCTTCTGCTCCGGCGGCAAGGTGTTCATGCGCACCACGGCCGGCCCCACCCGCGTCGACGTCATCTACCGTCGCGTCGACGACGAGTTCCTCGACCCGCTGTCGTTCCGCGCCGACTCGATGCTCGGCTCGCCCGGCCTGATGCTCGCGGCCCGCCTCGGCAACGTGACGATCGCGAACGCGGTCGGCAACGGGGTCGCCGACGACAAGCTCGTCTACACGTACCTGCCCGACCTCATCAAGTACTACCTCGCCGAGGACGCGATCCTCCCGAACGTCGACACCTGGCGTCTCGAGGACCCGCTCGCCCTGGAGGAGGTGCTCGACCGGCTCGACGAGCTCGTGATCAAGCCCGTCGACGGCTCGGGCGGCAAGGGGCTCGTCGTGGGGCCGGACGCCTCGAAGGAGGAGCTCGCGACCCTGAAGACGAAGCTGCAGGAGGACCCGCGCGGCTGGATCGCGCAGCCGGTCGTCATGCTGTCCACCATCCCGACCCTCGTCGAGGACGGCATGCGTCCACGCCACGCCGACCTGCGGCCCTTCGCGGTCAACGACGGCAACGACGTGTGGGTCCTGCCGGGCGGCCTGACCCGCGTCGCGTTGCCGGAGGGTCAGCTGGTCGTGAACTCCAGTCAGGGTGGTGGCTCGAAGGACACCTGGGTCGTCGGCCGTGCCTACGACCCGAACGCCGCTCCCGAGGCCTCGTCGCACGACATCCAGGGGCTCGTCGCCGAGCAGGCCACGACGGAGACGACGTCGATCCCGATCATCTACGACCACGGCACGACCCCGGAGCACTCGCCCCAGGACCGGCCGACGGGCAACCAGGACCAGCAGGAGCAGCAGCAGCAGGCGCGTGCGGACGCACCGTCTGAGCGTGTCGACGGGCAGGAGGACGCAGCATGCTGAGCCGGATCGCCGAGAGCCTGTTCTGGATCGGTCGCTACATCGAGCGGAGCGACGGCACCGCCCGCATCCTCGACGTCCACCTGCAGTTGCTGCTGGAGGACCCGTGGATCGACGAGGACACCGCCTGCCGTTCGCTGCTGTCCGTGATGGGGAGCGACGCACCGGCCGACCAGGAGCTCACGCGCCAGGACGTCCTCGCGCAACTCGCCGTCGACCGCACCCACCCGGCGTCGATCGCCTACTCCCTGGGCGCCGCTCGCGAGAACGCCCGTCGTGCCCGCGAGATCGTGTCGACCGAGCTGTGGGAGTGCCTCAACACCACCCGGGCGCGGATGCCCCGACGGGTCGCGAGCGACAAGGTCCACGAGTTCTTCGGCTGGGTCCGCGAACGCTCGGCGCTCGCCGTCGGTATCGTGGACTCCGCCACGAGCCGCGACGACGCCTGGCGGTTCTTCACCCTCGGCCGCAGTCTCGAACGCGCCGACATGACCGCCCGCCTGCTGGCGACACGGTCGCTCACCGAGGCCAGTGGTCCGTCGTGGACGACCATCCTCCGCTCCTGCGGCGCGTACGAGGCGTACCTGCGCACCTACCGCGGCATGCCGAGCGCGAAGAACGCCGCCGAGTTCCTGCTGCTCGACCAGCTGTTCCCGCGCTCCGTCATGTTCTCGATCAGCCGGGCCGAGGAGTGCATGCGCGACCTCGAACCGCGGCGCGGACGGGTCGGCACGGTCGACTCCGCCCAGCGGTTGCTCGGTCAGATCCGCAGCGACCTCGAGTATCGCCCCATCCAGGACACCCTCGGCGACCTCCCCGGCCGGATGGACGCCGTGCAGAACGTCACGAGCCAGGTGTCCGAGGCGATCCGCGAACGCTACTTCCCCACGCATGCGGTGCCCGCGTGGATCGGAGAGAACTCATGACCCGTCTGCACATCAAGCACAGCACCGGATTCTCGTACGCCGGCAAGGTGAACGCCTCCTACAACGAGGCGCGCATGCTCCCCGTCACCACGGAAGACCAGTACGTGCTGTACTCGCACATCGACATCCAGCCCGGTGCGTCGCAGTCGACGTACACGGACTACTGGGGCATGAAGGTGTCGGCCTTCGAGGTGCTCACTCCGCACGACGAGCTGTCGCTCACGGCCACGAGTCTCGTCGAGGTCCGCCCTCGGAAGCACGAACCGCACCCGACCGGCTGGGAGCAGCTCGACATCGCGACGCAGGCGGCCGTCACCCGGGTGGAGCACCTGGAGCAGACCCGCCGCACGACGCCGCCGGACGATCTCGTCGAGCTCGCCCGGACCATCGCCGACCGTCACGAGAGCCCCTGCGAGGCGGCCATGGCGATCAGTCGTGAGATCGGCGAGCAGATGGACTACGTGCAGGGCGTCACGAGTGTGTACTCGACGGCGGCCGAGGCGTGGGCCAACCGCAAGGGCGTCTGTCAGGACATCACGCACATCGTCCTCGGGGCGCTGCGGTCCGTCGGGATCCCGGCGCGCTACGTGTCCGGGTACCTGCACCCGAAGCCGCACGCGGCGATCGGTGAGACGGTCACCGGGGAGTCGCACGCCTGGGTGGAGTGGTTCTGTGGTGACTGGCGCGGCTTCGACCCGACCAACATGGTCGACGTCGGCGAGCGTCACGTGCTCATCGGGCGTGGTCGTGACTACGGCGACGTGTCGCCGCTCCGTGGC
The DNA here is from genome assembly GCF_001423185.1 of Plantibacter sp. Leaf314. Classification (NCBI taxonomy): domain Bacteria; kingdom Bacillati; phylum Actinomycetota; class Actinomycetes; order Micrococcales; family Microbacteriaceae; genus Plantibacter; species Plantibacter sp. Leaf314. Next base: position 2,707,096 of record NZ_LMOB01000001.1, read on the forward strand.
GTCTACGCGGGTCCGTACCGGTCGAAGCTCTTCGTGAAGGTCGAGATCACCCGCGAGGCCTGACCCGGGGCGGTGTCACGCCGCCCCGTAGGATCGACGGCATGCAGACCGAGATGATCGTCCCGGCCCGCCGCGCGATGAAGCTGATCCCCGCGGTGCTGCTGGCGGCGTCCGCGTTCTGCCTCTTCGGCCTCATGCAGCCCCTCGCCGGGTACCCGTTGCTCGTCGCCGCGCTGGTCACTGCGATCCTCATCGATCGCGCGCTCGCGCAGGATCTGTTCCTCATCGCGATCGGGATCGGCATCGTCTCGACCACCTCGGTGGAGGCTGACGTCTCCTGGCCGAGCTTCTTCCGCATCGGCACCGTCCTCCTGCTGGCGGTCGGCGTCCCGTTCCTCATCGACCGCTTCGTCTACCGGCGGAAGGCGATCATCTTCCCCTGGCGCAGCCGCGAGAAGAAGACGAAGGGGGAGATCGCGTACCTGTTCGCGGTCCCGCTCCTCGGGTGGGCGATCCTGCCGTTCTACTTCATCCGATCCGGTGCCTACGAGAACTGGCCGGTGATCAGCGACGCCGGTGAACTCGGGCGGTTCTTCGTCGGGGTGAACGCAGTCGGCACCTGGGACGAGCTCTTCTTCATCTGCACCTGCTTCGCGCTGCTGCGACGGCACTTCCCGGTCTGGCAGGCCAACCTGCTGCAGGCCGTCATCTTCGTCTCGTTCCTCTGGGAACTCGGCTACCGCTCGTGGGGTCCGCTCCTGACGTTCCCGTTCGCGCTCCTCCAGGGGTACCTGTTCTCGAAGACGCGCTCACTCGGCTACATCCTCGCCGTGCACCTGCTCTTCGACGCGATCGTGTTCCTCGCGATCGTGCACGCGCACCACCGCGACTGGATCCCGATCTTCTGGTACTGACACGAGCGGGTCAGGGGACGGCGGGCTTCGAGGCCTTGCCGTCGAGCCAGAGCTCCGTCGACTCGTCGCGGTGCACGCCGTCGGTGCCCACGTGCTTCTCGCTGATCGTGGGACCGTTCTTGATGACGTGCACGAGCGCCATGCCATGGCCGCGGCCGAGCTCGTAGTCGGTCTTCAACCACTCGAGGATCTCGCCGGCCTTCGTGGACCCGTCGAACCCACGGGTGTGCGCCTCGTCGACGAGCTCGCGGGGTGTCTTGCCGGTCTTGGCTTCCGCCGCGTCGAGGTAGGCCTGGAACGACATGACTGCTCCTTCGTCGGTGGGATGTCAGCGACATCGTACCCAGCACCGGTGGCGCCGCGACAGACCCGGTTCCGCGCCAGACGGCGACCCTCCAGGATGGGCGCCCGGCGCGCCAATAGGGTGAGGGGATGGAACGCCCCCGCAGGACCCCAGCAGGATTCGCCGCGACCGTCGGCATCGACCTCCTCGCCGTCATCGTGTTCGTCCTCATCGGCCGGGCCAGCCATGGCGAAGGGATCCTCGGCATCCTCGTGACCCTGTGGCCGTTCGCCGTCGGCCTGCTCGTCGGGCACGTGCTCGCCCTCGTCCTCGGCCAGCGCGAGACCCGCGCCGTGCGCTGGGCGGGCGTCATCGTCTGGGTGTCGACCGTCGTCGTCGGCATGGTGCTGCGAGCGGTGTCCGGTCAGGGCGTGCAGCTCAGCTTCGTCATCGTGACCGTCATCGTCCTCGCCGTCCTGCTCCTCGGCTGGCGCCTGGTCGCCTGGCTCATCGCTCGCCGGCGCCACTGATGCGCGCATGAGCGCCGTCGCCTGGGGGCGCTGGTACTTCGGCGTCCAGGCCGTCGCCGGCGCAGCCTGGTGGGTGTCGGTGTTCCTCGTCCCGTTCGTCCGCGACGCGACCCTCGGGTCCCTCGATCCGGTGATCATGGCGCTGCTCGACGTGCCGTTGTTCGTCGTCGCCTCGGCGCTCGCCGCGATCGGGATCCGCTGGGCGGCGATCCTGGCGACGGGATGGACGCTGCTCGTCACCGTCGCACTCGGCGTGTTCGCGGCGGTGACCGGCCAGGCGGGCATCGGAGCCCTGCTGATGGTCGGCGCCGCCGTCGGATCGGTCACGGCACTCGCGCTCGTCCTCACCGGTGGGATCCCGAGGGCGTGGATCGCGATCGGACCGTTCGCCTTCCGCCCGGCGGATCCGACGGCGTCGACCGGGGCGCAGCTCGGGCGGACGGCCATCGAGATCGTCGCGTTCTGGGGCGTCTTCCTCGCGGTCATCCCGGCGGTGCTGCGGTTCTTCGAGCTGCGGTGGCAGGTCGCGATCACGCTCCCCGGTGCCGAGCCGTTCGCCGTCATCGCCGGGGTCGTCGTCCTGGTGCTCGGCAGCATCGTCGGGCTGTGGTCGGCGGCTGCGATGGCGACCACGGGAGGCGGGACGCCGCTGCCGGCGGCGATGCCGAACCGCCTGGTCGTCGCCGGACCCTACCGCTTCGTCCGCAACCCGATGGCGGTCGGCAGCATCGTCCAGGGGATCGGCGTCGGCCTGCTGCTGTCGTCCTGGATCGTGGTGGTCTACGCGGTCTTCGGCGCGGTCGTGTGGAACGTCCTCGTCCGGCCCGTCGAGGAGGCCGACCTCGAGGCCCGCTTCGGCGAACCGTACCGTCGGTACCGGTCGGAACTCCGCTGCTGGGTGCCGAGCCTCCGCCCGGTGCCCGCCCGTCGGTGATCCAAGTCGAACGGGCCGCTGCTGGGCGGACCGGCTAGCGGCGGGAGCCGGTGAGTGGGCTGCGATCGTCGACCGGCGACGGTTCCGGCCTGGGTTCGGCTGCCGCAGTCACGCGCGGCTTCGCCTTCGGCAGCGGGATCGGCGAGGTGAGCGCGATCTGCTCCGAGAACTCCTCGGGGGTGACCGGTGCGACGACGCCGTCGTGGGTGAACTGCAGCCGCCAGCGGGAGTCCGGGGCGACGCGCAGGCGCAGGTGGTGCCGCACGACCCCGTAGAGCAGACCGGTGGCGCAGGCGATGAAGCCCGCCAAGGCCCCGAGCCCGAGTGCCCACCGCGGCCCGAGGGTGTTCGCGACCCACCCGACGATCGGCGCACCGATGGGCGTGCCACCCATGAGGATCGCCATGTACAGCGCCATCACCCGGCCGCGCACGGCGGCCTCGGTGGTGGTCTGGACGAGTCCGTTCGCGGTGGTGAGCAGGGTCACGGTCGAGAAGCCGACGAGGATGAGCACGGCGGCGAACGTCCAGTAGCTCGGCATGAACGCGGCCGTCAGGGCGGCGACACCGAAGAGGCCGGCCGCACCGACGATCATGCGCATCTGCGCCTGGGCCCGCCGCGCGGCGAGCAGCGCTCCGGTCAGTGAACCGATCGCGAGGACGGAGGAGAGGATCCCGTACTCACCGGCACCCTTCCCGAACTCGACCGCCATCGTCGACGCGAAGATCGGGAAGTTCATGCCGAACGCGCCCATGATGAACACGATCACGAACACGACCATGAGGTCGGGGCGTCCGCGGACGTAGTGGAAGCCCTCGACGAACTGCCCGCGGGCGCGTGGTGCCCGCGGTGGTCGGCGGAGCTTGCCGGTGCGGAGGGCGAGCAGCGCCCCGATGACGCCGAGGAAGGTGAAGGCGTTGACGACGAAGACCCACCCGGACCCGATCGCGACGATGAGGAGACCGGCGATCGCCGGGCCGACCATGCGGGCCGCGTTGAATGACGCCGAGTTGAGGGCGACCGCGTTCGACATGTTGTGCTCGTCGACGAGCTCCGAGACGAACGTCTGGCGGGCCGGGCCGTCGACCGCGTTGATGATGCCGAGTGCGAGCGCGAAGAGGTACATGTGCCACAGTTCGGCGTGCCCGAAGATGAGCAGCGCGCCGAGGGCGAACGCCAGGAGCATGAGGCTCGACTGGGTGAGGATGAGGATCTTGCGCTTGTCGAAGCGGTCCGCGATGAGGCCGGTGATCGGCACGAGCACCAGCTGGGGCCCGAACTGCAGGGCCATGGTGGCGCCGACGGCCACGGCGTCGTTGTCGGTCAGGTCGGTCAGGACGACCCAGTTCTGGGTGGTGGCCTGCATCCACGCGCCGACGTTCGACACGAGGGCGCCGATGAACCAGATGCGGTAGTTGACGCTGGACAGGGAACGGAACATTGCACTCACTGGGTGGCGAGTCTCCTCATGATCTCGGCTGCGCGGGCGAGGGTGTCGCGTTCGTCCGGGGTGAGCGCGCGCAGCTGCTGGGTGATCCACGCGTCGCGTTTCCGGACGGTCTCGGTGACGGTGGTGTGGCCCGCTTCGGTGAGGGCGATGGTGACCTTGCGGCGGTCGGCCGTGTCGGTTTCGCGGGTGACGTACCCGGCCTCTTCGAGGCAGTTGACGGTGCGGTTCATCGATGGCGCGGACACGCGGTCGCGTTCGGCGAGCGCACTGAGTGTCGCGGAGCCCTCTTTGTAGAGCCCTCCGAGCACGGAGAACTGCGGATCGCTGAGGTCGTCGACGCTTTTCTCGCCGCGCAGGCGCCTCGCCAATCGGAAGGTGCCCATGCGGAGTTCGGAGGCCTGCTCCGCGATCGTCCGTGCTGTCGTCTTCGGTGCCGCTGTACCTGCCACGAATGCTTAGCCTAGCTCATTAGTGAGGCTAAGTAAAGAGGTGTCGAAGGGCGCCCAGCGACCAGCGCCGTCACAACCAGCGGCGGAACCGGAAGATCGCGTACAGCGTGCCGGAGAGGGCGAGCATCGCGCCGATCGCGGCGGGGTAGCCGAACTGCCAGTGCAGCTCGGGCATCGCGTCGAAGTTCATGCCGTAGACGGTGCCGATGAGTGTCGGTGCGAAGAGGATCGCCGCCCATGAGGAGATGCGCTTGATCTCCTCGTTCTGCGCCAACGCCGTCTCACTCATCCGCCGCGACTCCTCGTTCTGCGCGAGGCTCGCCTCGGAGAGTCGGCGCATCTCCTCGTTCTGCTGCTGCGTCATGAGGGTCGCGTGCACGGTCAGCGCGTTCCGGAGCAGGTGACGGAAGGAGTCGACCCGCTCGGCGATCCGGAGGACGTGGTCGAGCACGTCCCGGAACCCGTTCCGCAGTTCCTCGTCGAGCCCGTACTTGTCGGCCCCCTGCAGGAGCCCGTGGAGCACGGCGCGGAGCGGGGCGGTCGCGCGCTGGAACGCCATCACCTGTCGCAGCAGTTCGTAGATGCGGCGCGAGACGTCCGCGGCGTCGCCGAAGAGCTCGTCCTCGATCTCGTCGATGTCGTTCTCCAAGCCGGCGACGACGGGTCCGTACCCGTCGACGACCTGGTCGACCACGGCGTGCAGGACGGCGTCGGGGCCGAGCGCGAGGATGTCCGGTCGCGCCTCGAGGCGCCGACGGACCTGACCGAGGTCGGGCTTCTCGGCATGCCGGACCGTGACCACGAAGCCGGGGCCGACGAACAGGTGCACCTCGCCGAACTCGACCCGCTCCTCGGCGTCCAGGTAGTGGGCGGGGCGCAGGACGACGAAGAGGGTGTCGCCGTAGCGTTCGAGCTTGGCGCGCTGGTGGCCCTTCAGGGCGTCCTCCACGGCGAGGGGATGCAGGTCGAACTCCTGCGCGACGGAACGGATCTCCGACGGCTGCGGGCGGTACAGCCCGATCCAGGCCATGCCGCGCTGCTCGTTCAGGAGTTCGTACGTCGCGTCGAGGGAGCGCGGGCTCGCCGAGCGTCGCCCGGTCACGTAGATGCCGTTGTCGATGAGTGCCATGAGGTCTCCGTCCATCGATGGACGGGAGCGTGCGGCGGCCGCGCGGGTGCGGACGATCCTGGGGGATCGCACCCGGGGAGGTGTGAGTGGGCGCCTCGGCGCCGGCGGGGCAGCGCCTACCGGGTGGGGGAGGCGGAGCGGTTCGTCGACGCGATGGCGCGGGTACTGTCACCAGCCATGGCCGCTCACCTCGCTTCCGTCGATCCCTGCGGCCCGCCGTTCGGGCCTCGATCACCGTACGCCTGCCGCTGACGAACCGCAAACCCGCATCTGTGGGCTGACCGGGACCTGCCGCGCGGTGTGGAGGAGGCGAGGCGTGGAGCGTGCAGAAGGCCTACGCTGGCGGGATGAGCGAGCAGATCCCGCCACCTGTCGACGCCGACGACGCGAACCGGCCGTTCGAGCCGAGGCCGTACACGACCGAGACGATCGTGGACGACGACGGCGTGACGATCTACCTCTACGTGTGGGAGGTGGCGAACCCGAAGGCCGTCGTGCACATCGCGCACGGCGCCGGCGAGCACGCCCTCCGCTACGGCCGCCTCGCCGCGGCACTCAACGATGCGGGCTATACGGTCGTCGCCGACGACCACCGGGGCCACGGCCGGACCGGCCTCGAACACCTGGGCCTCGGCAAGCTCGGGCCCCGCACCACCTGGGGTGCGATCGCCTCGCTCGCGGCCGTCGGTCGCCACCTGCGCACCCGGTTCCCGGAGTCGGCGTTGGCGCTCCTCGGCCACAGCTGGGGCTCGCTCATGGCGCAGAAGGTCGCGGCGCACCACGATCTCTACGAGTACCTCATCCTCTCGGGGACCTCGCTGGCCATGCCGGGCGTCATCAACGCCGGCGACCTCAACAAGCGGTGGCGGAAGACCGGAACCACGGGCCTCGAGTGGCTGAACCGGGATCCGGCCGCCTGGGCCGCCTTCGCCGCCGACGAGCGCAACTTCGACATCGGCGTCACGCCCGTGTGGAACCCGATCCAGGCGTTCGCCTTCCTCGGCCGGCCACCCCGCCACATGCCGCGCAAGCTGCCCGTGCTCATCCTCGGCGGCTCCGACGACGCGCTCGGCGGCGTCCGCGGGCTCACCCTCCTGCGGGACGCCTACGTCAAGCGCTCGAAGCTCACGGACGTGACGCTCATCATCTACCCCGATGCCCGGCACGAGATCTTCAACGAGCTGAATCGCGAGGACGTCGAGCGCGACGTCGTCCAGTGGCTCGACAAGCGCACCTGAGGCAGCTCCCGGCGCCGCGCCCGGTCCCTGAGCTCACCCCGTCTGGTCCCTGAGCTTGTCGAAGGGCGCGGGACCGGGACAAGTACGGCGACCACGGGGTACAGTCGCGGCATCCACTCTCGACGCGGAGGAGACCCGGTGACCTCGGACGGCCCCACCTACAGCCATCGTCGGCGCAACCCGGCCGAGCGCATCGCGCGGTCCCTCGCCGGGGCGAGCACCGTCCCGTACTGGCTCGACACCCCGGAACGCCCCACGCCGGAGCCCCGCCTCGTCGGCCACGTCGACACCGATCTGCTCGTCGTCGGTGGCGGCTACTCCGGGCTCTGGACGGCGCTCATCGCGAAGGAGGCCGACCCCTCGCGCGACGTGGTCCTCATCGAGGGCAAGGAGGTCGGCTGGGCGGCGAGCGGCCGCAACGGTGGCTTCTTCGAAGCGAGCCTCACCCATGGCGACGACAACGGGGAACGCCACTTCGCCGAGGAGCTGCCACAACTCGAACGGCTCGCGGACGAGAACTTCGACGGGTTCGTCGCCACGCTCGACCGCCTCGGGATCGACGCCGAGTTCGAGCACACGGGCGTGCTCACGGTCGCGACCGAGCCGCACCAGGTCGACGCACTCCGCGAGGTCTCGGGCGACGGCGTCTTCCTCGACCGCGAGGCGGTCCAGGAGCTCGTGCACTCACCGGTGTACCTGGCGGGTCAGCGCGAGTGGAAGAGCACCGCGCTCGTCCACCCGGCGAAGCTCGCCTGGGGATTGAAGCGCGCCTGCATCGAGCTCGGCGTCCGGGTGTTCGAGCACACGCCGGCGACCGGTCTGCGGCGCTCGGGCGAGGGCGTCGCGGTGACCACGCGGCAGGGGAGCGTGCAGGCCCGCCGGGTCGCGCTCGCCACCAACGGCTTCCCCTCGCTCCTCAAGCGCACCGAGCTGCTCACCATCCCCGTGTACGACTACGTGCTCATGACGGAACCGCTCACCGCCGAGCAGCTCGCGAGCATCGGCTGGACGGACCGGTTCGGCATCGCCGACTCGAGCCGCGAGTTCCACTACTCCCGCCGCTCGGCCGACGACCGCATCCTCTACGGCGGCTTCGACGCCGTCTACCACCGTGGCGGCAGGATCCGTCCCGAGCACGACCAGCGCCGCGAGACCTTCGAGACGCTCGCCGACCACTTCTTCACGACCTACCCGCAGCTCGACGTGCGGTTCACTCACGCCTGGGGCGGCATGATCGACATGTGCTCCCGCCTCTCGGCCTTCCAGGGCTCGGCACTCGGCGGTCGTGTCGCCTACAGCGCGGGGTTCACCGGGCTCGGCGTCGGGGCGACGCGCTTCGGGGCGAAGGTCATGCTCGACCTGCTGAGTGGCGAGTCGACGGAGCTGACCCGGCTGCGGATGGTGCGGTCCAAGCCGATCCCCATCCCACCCGAGCCCATCGCGAACCCCGCCATCCAGACGGTCCGCCGCGCCGTCGCCCGTTCCGACGCGAACGAGGGCCGCGACGGCCTGCTCCTGAAGGTCATGGACCGCTTCGGCATCGGGTTCGACTCCTGAGCCGATCGGCACCGCTTCCGGGGAATCCGGACGCCGTCCAGGAATAGGCTGGGGGCATGCATGGTGAGTACAAGGTCCCGGGTGGCAAGCTCGTCGTCGTCGATCTCGACGTGGTCGACGGTCGGATCGCCGACTTCCGCCTGGCGGGCGACTTCTTCCTCGAACCGGACGACGCGCTGGCGCTGATCGACCGCGCGGTCACCGGCCTGCCGGCCACCACCGACGCCGCCGGGCTCGCCGCCGCCATCCGCGGGGCGCTCCCGGAGAACGCCGTGCTCCTCGGCTTCACCCCGGAGGCCGTCGCCACCGCCATCCGCCGCTCGCTCGCGAAGGCCACCGGCTGGGGCGACTACGACTGGCAGCTCATCCACGACGGCTCGGTCTCCCCCCAGCTGCACCTGGCGCTCGACGAGGTGCTCACCAACGAGGTCGGTGAGGGCCGCCGCGGTCCGACGCTGCGCATCTGGGAGTGGGACCAGTCGGCCGTCGTCATCGGCAGCTTCCAGTCGCTCAAGAACGAGGTCGACCTCGACAACGCGAAGGCGAACGGCTTCGAGGTCGTCCGCCGGGTCTCCGGTGGCGGCGCCATGATGATGCAGCGCGGCGGGATCATCACCTACTCGCTCTACGTGCCGGCGGAACTCGTGAACGGCATGACCTTCGCCGACTCCTACGCCTACCTCGACGACTGGGTGCTCGTCGCCCTCCGCTCGCTCGGCATCGAGGCGACGTACCAGCCGCTCAACGACATCACGAGCCCATCCGGCAAGATCGGCGGGGCGGCGCAGAAGCGCCTCGGGAACGGCGCGGTGCTGCACCACGTCACGATGAGCTACGACATGGACGGCGAGCTCATGACGCAGGTGCTGCGCATCGGGCGCGAGAAGCTCAGCGACAAGGGGACGACCTCGGCGGCCAAGCGGGTCGACCCGCTCCGCAGCCAGACGGGCCTCTCGCGCGCCGAGATCATCGACCGTATGAAGGACACCTTCGTGGAGATCACCGGCGCAACCCCGGGCCACGTGACGGAGGCGGAGCTGGCGGCGGCCGAGTCGCTCGTCGAATCGAAGTTCGACACCGACGCCTGGCTCACCCGCGTCCCCTGACCCGGCCCTGCGTCGGTCGCCACGCGACCAGCGCACGCCGGAGCCCGCGGACTAGGGTGGGGGAACGATGACAGCGCAGAACGAGACACCCGACACCCCGGTCCCCGCCACGCAGGCCTCCCTCGAGCAACGACTCGCCGACGCGGTCGCCGCCGAGAGCGAGCCCCGCGTCGTCGAGCGCTGCGTCTCGCTCCTCGCCGGCCGGTACGAGGGCGAGGACTTCCTCCGCGTCGTCGGTGGCCACCACGCCGAGGGCATCCTCGGTGGCGCGCCCGCGTTGTACTGGCCGGAACTCTGGGGCACCCGCGCCCTGCTCCACGTCTGGGACGACTCGGCGACCTCGGCCGTCGTCGCCGCACTCGGCAACCAGGCCTGGCGCGTCCGCGAGATGGCCGCACGGGTGTGCGCCGAGCGTCGCGTCGGTGACGTCGCCACGATCGCCCCGCTGCTCAACGACGACCACGCCCGCGTCCGCGCGGGTGGTGCCAGGGCGCTCGCCGCCGTCGGGGGCGACGAGGCCAAGCCGCTCCTCGAAGGTCTCCTCCGCGATCCCGACCGCGAGGTCCGTCGCGCCGCCCAGCAGTCGGCGAAGGCGCTCAGCGCCCGCAGCTGAGCCACCGTCGCGCCGCGCCGACAGATGGCGCTAGTGGGTCGCCGCCTCCAGCACGATGATGACGACGCCGAACAGGGCGGTCGCCACACCGCCGAGGAGGCACCACCACCAGCGCGAGCCGCGCACCACGAAGGCCGCGCACCCGAGCACGAACAGCATCAGCGTCGACACCTGCAGTGCGAGGTTGACCGCCTGCTCATGGGCGAGGCCGCCCGCGACGCCCACGATGAGCGGGATGGTGGGCAGCACGGCGGAGAGCAGCATGCCGAACGACTCCTCGAAGCCGTGCCGGATCGACGCACCGAGGGTGACGGTGCCCTCGTGTCGGTCGTCACCGTGGTGGGCGAGCGCCGCCGAGTAGACGTGCGCCAACCAGAACACGACGAGGGTGATCGCGCTCGTGAAGAGCACCTGCTCGACGTCGTCCTCCTCATACACGCTCGACGCGCCGACGAGGCCGGCGTACACGATGGTGCCGTAGATCGCACTCGACGACGTGAGGCGACGCAACGGTGACGAGTTCGGCTGCATGATCCAGAGGATAGCGGGCCGGGCGGCACCGCGTCCGGCTTCCGGCGACGGCCGGGATCAGACCGCGTCGCTCCGCTCGCCGCGCTCGTAGACCGAGGCCGCGGGTCCGACGATGTTCGTGTCCGGGGTCCCCACCACCTCGTGGTCCTTGTTCGCATAGTCGAAGCGGTGCAGCACGTGCCGCATCGCCTCCACTCGGGCGCGCTTCTTGTCGTTGCTCTTCACGATGGTCCACGGGGCGTCGGGGGTGTCGGTCGCTTCGAGCATCGCCTCCTTCGCCCGGGTGTAGTCACCCCACTTGTCGAGCGAGGCGAGGTCCATCGGCGACAGCTTCCACTGCCGGACCGGGTCCACCTGGCGGATCGCGAAGCGGGTGCGCTGCTCGTCCGCGGAGACGGAGAACCAGAACTTCACGAGGTCGACCCCGTCGCCGACGAGCATCTGCTCGAACAGCGGGGCCTGGCGCATGAACTCGTCGTACTGCGCGGGTGTGCAGAACCCCATGACCCGTTCGACGCCGGCGCGGTTGTACCAGGAGCGGTCGAACAGCACGATCTCGCCGGCGGCCGGCAGGTGCTGCACGTACCGCTGGAAGTACCACTGGGTGGACTCACGGGCCGTCGGCTTCTCGAGCGCGACGACACGGGCACCGCGCGGGTTGAGGTGCTCGGTGAACCGCTTGATCGTCCCGCCCTTACCGGCGGCGTCACGCCCCTCGAACACGACGACGAGGCGCCGGTCGTTCGCCTTGATCCAGTTCTGCAGCTTCAACAGCTCGATCTGGAGCAGCCGCTTGTCGCTCTCGTACTGCTCGCGCGACATGCGCTCCGCGTACGGGTAGCCCTCGCGCCACGTGTCGATGTGGGAGCCGGCGGCGTCGAGCAGGATCGGGTCGTCGTCGTCGACGTCGACCACCTGGTAGCCGTCCATCCGGTCGAGCGGGGGCGGCGGAGCGTAGTGCGAGACGAGTTGCTGCATGGTCGGGACGCTAGTCCCCGTGCGTAACCGTGAGGTGGACGGCGGATGACGCGTCGGGGTCCCGTCAGCTCGCGGAGCGGGTGAGGAGGTCCTGGCGCTCCGGGTGGGCGTCGAACCACTCGCCGACGTACCAGCACATCGGGACGATCCGACGGTCGCTGTGCTGCTCGACGTCGTCGACCGCGTAGGCGACGAGTTCGCCCGCGTACCCCTTGCCGCGGAACGGCGGCGTCGTGAAGGTGCGGGGGAACGAGATCGAGTCGCCGGAGATCCGGTAGTCGACGACGCTCACCAGCTGGCCGTCGACGTGCATGGTGTATCGCTGGGCGTCGGTCTCGTTGGCAAACTCGGTGGTCATACCGGGTGCAACGCGCGGGCCGGGTCGTTCCTTCCCGCCGGGGCGGGGCCGGACTGCCAGAATGGGCACATGTCCCTCGCCGCAGCAGCTCCCGACGGGCCGCCGCTGTGGACGCACGACGGCCCGGACCTCGTGCTCGAAGGCGACAACCTCGACGTCGTGGCGCAGCTGCCCGACGAGGCGTTCACGCTCATCTACCTCGACCCGCCGTTCAACACGGGCCGGGTGCAGCGCCGCCACTCCTCGACCTCGGTGCGCACGGCCGAGACGGGCGTGAACCGGTTCGCGGGGTTCAAGGGGCAGGCGTACGAGCGCATCCGCGGCGACCTCCGACGGTTCGACGACGCCTTCGACGACTATTGGGGCTTCCTCGAACCACGACTCGTCGAGGCCTGGCGGGTCCTCGCCGCCGACGGCACGCTCTACCTCCACCTCGACTACCGCGAGGCCCACTACGCCAAGGTGCTGCTCGACGCCCTCTTCGGCCGCGAGTGCTTCCTCAACGAGATCATCTGGGCGTACGACTACGGCGCGAAGGCGCAGAGCCGCTGGCCGACGAAGCACGACACGATCCTCGTCTACGTGAAGGACCCGAAGGGGTACCACTTCGACAACGCGACCGTGGACCGCGAGCCCTACATGGCGCCCGGTCTCGTCACCGCGGAGAAGGCCGCACGCGGCAAGCTGCCGACGGACGTCTGGTGGCACACGATCGTGTCGCCGACCGGCCGCGAGAAGACCGGCTACCCGACGCAGAAGCCGGAGGGGATCCTCCGCCGGATCGTGCAGGCCTCCTCCCGCGAGGGCGACTGGGTGCTCGACTTCTTCGCCGGCAGCGGCACGACGGGCGCGGTGGCGAAGGCGCTCGGACGTCGGTACGTGCTCGTCGACGAGAACCCGCAGGCGCTCGAGATCATCCGGGCCCGGCTGGCCCGGTAGGGCTACACCGAGGCGCGCGACACGAGCCGGGTCGGCATGACGGTGACGCGCTCGACCGGCTCACCCGCGAGGCGTCGCACCAGTACCCGGGCCATCTCGGTGCCCAGATCGACGGGCGACTGCGCGATGGTCGTGAGCGGCGGCGCTGCCGTCTCGCCGTAGCGGTCGTCGTCGTAGCCGACCACGGCGATGTCACCGGGGATCGTCAGTCCGGCCTCGCGGATGACGGAGTAAGCGCCGGCGGCCATCTGGTCGTTCGCCGCGAAGAGCCCGTCGATCGGCACCCCGCGCGCGAGCAGGCGACGCATGGCGGCGGCGCCGTCGGCGGGGGAGAAGTCGCCCACCTCGATGAGGTCGGCGGACAGGCCGGCCTCGGTCAGTTCAGCGCGCCATCCGGCGAGGCGGTCCACCCCGCCTGGCATGTCCTGCCGACCGGCGATCGTCGCGATGTGCGTGCGACCCGCGTCGATCAGGCAGCGCGCCGCACTCCGCGCACCCGCCACGTTGTCGACGTCGACGTAGGTGCTGTCGACGACGTCGGCGCCCATGGGGCGACCGCCGAACACGATCGGCAGCTCCCGGCCGAGTCGCGTGTACGAGTGGTCGCCGCTGTGATGGGAGACGACGAGCGCCCCGTCGACGTTGCCGCCGAGCAGGTAGCGACGGGTCTTCTCGGAGTTCGCCTCGGAGGCGATGAGGAGGTTCAGCGTGTAGTCGGTCTCGGCGAGCTCGAGGGCGACCCCCTGCACGACGGAGGCGAAGAACGGGTCCGAGAACACGCGGGCGGTCGACTCCGGGACGACGAGCGCGATGACCTGCGTCCGGCGCGAGGCCAGCGATCGGGCGGCGCGGTTCGGCACGTAGTCGAGCGCCGCGATGGCCTCGTTCACGACGGCGACGACCTCCGGCGTGACCTTCGAGGAACCGTTGACCACCCGGGAGACCGTGGCGCGCGAGACACCCGCGCGGGCGGCGACCATCTCGAGCGTGGGGGCTCCTTGACCGGACAGCATCATCGTCCCCTTCCGAGCGGGTGTGCGTGGCCGAGTGCAGTGTATCGCCGCCCGTCTGGACGGCAGCGGCCGGTGACCGTTCTCAGGAGGTGACCGGCGTGTCGCGACCTCGCGGGCGCGACACGCCGGGTCGCTCCTGCGTCAGGACGGTTCGGCGACGGCGGGTGCCGTGCGCGAGGCGGCGATGCGACGCGCGTAGGCGAGTCCGCTGTCCTTGATCGTGCGCACCTGGGTGTCGTAGTCGACCCGCACGATCCCGAAGCGCTTGTCGTAGCCGTACGCCCACTCGAAGTTGTCGAGCAGCGACCAGACGAAGTACCCCCGCACGTCGGCGCCGTCGGCGATCGCCAGCTCCACCTGGTCGATGTGGTCCTGGATGAAGGCGTCGCGGTCGACGTCGTGGATGCGACCGTCCTCGGCGACGACGTCGTCGTACGCCGCACCGTTCTCGGTCACGTACAGCGGCGGCAGCGTCGGGTACTCGCGGCCGAGCCGGACGAGGAGGGTGCGGAGCCCGGCGGGGTGCACCTCCCAGTCCATCGCGGTGCGCGGCAGGCCGCGGCTCGGGAAGGAGATCCCGGTGGAGGCGAGCCAGGGGGAGCCGACCTCGCGTTCGGTCGCGCCCGAGTGGCCGCCGTCGGCACCGGAGTCGTCGGGGTGACCCGAGACGAGGTCGTCGTGGTAGTGGTTCACGCCGAGGAAGTCGATGGGCGCGGAGATGGCCTCGAGGTCGCCGTCGTGGACGAGTTCCTCGAGGCCGAGGCCGGCGAGGTCCTCGGTGACGTCGGCCGGGTAGGCGCCGAGGGCGATCGGTTCGAGGAAGATGCGGTTCATGATGCCGTCGACGCGGCGCGCGGCGTCGACGTCTGCCGGGTCCGTCGGGTCGGCCGGGATCGCGTTCGTGAGGTTGAGGGTGATGCCGATCTGCTCGGCGCCCAGCTCGCGGAGGCGGGTGGTCGCCAGCCCGTGCGCGAGGTGCTGGTGGTGGATGGCGGCGAGGGCGGCTGCCTCGTCGCGACGGCCGGGGGCGTGCACGCCGACCGCGTAGCCGAGGAGGGCCGAGCAGAACGGCTCGTTGAACGTCGTCCAGTGCTGGACGCGGTCGCCGAGGACGTCGTAGGTGGCCTCGGCGTAGTCGACGAAGCGGAGGGCCGTGTCCCGATTGGTCCATCCGCCCTGCTCCTCGAGGGCCTGCGGGAGGTCCCAGTGGTAGAGCGTCAGCCAGGGGAGGATCCCCGCCTCGAGCAACTCGTCGACGAGACGGCTGTAGAAGTCGAGGCCGGCGGGGTTGACCTCGCGGTCGCCCGGCTTGATGCGCGCCCAGCTCGTCGAGAACCGGTAGGCGTCGAGGCCCAGCTCGCTCATGATCGCGACGTCGGCAGCGCTGCGGTGGTAGTGGTCGACGGCGACCTCGAGGTCGTCGCCGTTCGCGATCGCTCCCGGCACGCGCGCGAAGGCGTCCCAGATGGAGTCCTCCTTGCCGTCCTCATGGGCGGCACCCTCGACCTGGGCGGCGGCGGTGGCCGAACCCCAGAGGAACGGCGGCAGGATCAGGGCCGGGCGGCTGGTGGGCTGGGGGGCGTGCGTCATCGGAGCTCCTCGTGGCTGGGTGCTAGGCCATGCTATCGCCTGCTGAGAGCGCTCTCATGCACGGGTGGGGTATGGGGCCGGCGCGGTGCGCTGACGTGAGCGCGGTGCACACACGTGAGCGCGCCCCTCCGGAGGGGCGCGCTCACGTGCTGGGGCCGCGGTCGGGCCGAATCGACGGCGCTCACGTCAGCGCGGTGCGCCGGCGCCGAACACCCCACGGTCACGTCAGCGCGGTGCGCTGGCGAACCGAGGAACGACGGTCAGCGCCTGGTACTCGGGTCGACGACGCGGTTGCTCGCGGTGTCGGGCGACAACTGCGACCCGGCCAGCTCGGCGGCCCGCTGCGCGGAGAGCGACAGCTCGTCCTCCGCATCCACGGCGGCCTGCGCGTCGGTCCGCTCCTGCAGGGCCGACTTCGCCCGCAGCGGCGGCGCCTTCAGGAACCAGCTCAGGACGAACGCGACGGCGACCACCGCGAAGCTCACCCAGAAGACCGTGACGGTCGCATCGGCGAAGCCGGTGAGGAACGGCGCGGCCAGGTCGTGGTTCGCCCCGAGGAGGAACGAGGTGTCGCCATCGAGCGCGGTACCCGCCGAGCCGCTGTTCTCCTGCGCCCGCTGCAGCACCTTGAGGATGCCCTCGTTCGCGGGATCGGACAGCACGGCCGGATCCTGCGCCGCGGCCCGGACGCGCTCGCTGAGCGTCGGGTCGGCGAAGGCCGCCGCGATCGTCGTCGGGATGCGCGTGTAGAGCACCGAGAAGATGACCGCCGTGCCCAACGTTCCACCGATCTGACGGAAGAACGTCGACGAGCTCGTCGCCACACCGATGTCGCGCGCCTCGACGGCGTTCTGGCTCGCGATCGTCAGCGTCTGCATGAGCTGACCGAGGCCGAGGCCCACGAGCAGCATGCCGCCCATCATCCACCAGACCGGCTTGTCGGCCGTCGCGAAGCTGAAGTAGAAGAAGCCGCTCAGCAGCAGGAAGGTGCCGACGATCGGGAACGCCTTGTACTTGCCCGTCCGCGCGATGATCTGGCCGCTCGCGATGGAGGAGATCATGAGGCCGAGGATCATCGGCAGCATGAGCAGACCCGACTCGGTCGGCGTCGCGCCCTCCACCAGCTGGAGGAACAGCGGCACCGTCATCATCGCGCCGAACATGCCGAAGCCAACGAGGACACCGAGGATCGTGGCGACCCGGAAGGTCGAGTTCTTGAAGAGCTTCAGCGGGATGAGCGCGTCGTCGCCCATCGCCCGCTCGACGAGGATGAACCCGACGATGCCGGCGACGCCGATCGCGTAGCAGGCGATGGAGCCGGCCGAAGCCCAGCCCCAGATGCGGCCCTGTTCGGCGACGAGGAGGAGCGGGACGACGGCCAGCACGACCGTGGCGGCACCCCACCAGTCGATGCGGACGCTGTGACGCGTGTGCGGGATGTGCAGGAAGCGCAGCACGATCGCGAGCGCGATGACGCCGATCGGCAGGTTGATGAGGAACACCCAGCGCCAACCGGTGATGAACAGCAACTCGGGTGCACCGGCGAACAGGCCGCCGATCAGCGGGCCGATGACGCTCGAGACGCCGAAGACGGCGAGGAAGTACCCCTGGTACTTCGCGCGCTCACGAGGAGCGAGCATGTCGCCCATGATCGTCAGCGGCAGGGCCATGAGCCCACCGGCACCGAGCCCCTGGATGGCGCGGAAGATCGCGAGCTCGTACATCGAGCCGGACATGCCGGCGAGCAGCGAGCCGATCAGGAAGATCGAGATCGCGATGATGAACAGCGGTCGACGACCGAAGATGTCGGACAGCTTGCCGTAGATCGGCGTGGAGACCGTCGACGTGATCAGGTACGCCGTCGTGACCCAGGCCTGCAGGGCCATGCCGTCGAGGTCGTCCGCGATGGTGCGCATCGAGGTGCCGACGATGGTCTGGTCGAGGGCGGAGAGGAACATGCCGGCCATGAGGCCGAAGATGATGAAGAGGATCTGCCGGTGACTGAGGACGGGCGTGGATCCCGGTCGCTCGGTCGAGGCGGGGGAGCTGGATGACATGCGGTCTCGTTCGACTCTGGGCGCGCCGGTTCACAGGCGCACCGACGTTGGGGATTTTGCGTAGTGTGCAAACTTACACCCGGCGCAAGTTCCGCGGCAACCGACCCGGTCAGGGTGTCGCGCTCGCTGCGGCGTCGAGCTCCGCGTCGAGCGCCGAGAGGTAGTCGAGGGTGGCGGTGAGCGCCACGTGCGCGTCGTCCAGGTCGAGGTGGAACTGGTACTCGTGCGGCAGCGCGGGCTCGTGGTCGGCGGCCCAGAACAGCTTCGTGACGGGGACCTCGGCGGCTTCGAGGGCCTGACTCATCGGTACGGACTGCAACCAGGTGAGGGCGTCGCCGTTGCCGCCGGTGATGAAGGTGGGCGGGAAGTCCGCGGTGACGAAGTCGATGGTGGACATGAGCGCACCGGTCGACGTCTCCGACCAGTCCTTCGTGCCCGCATAGGCCCAGAGCGCGGTCTGCAGTCCCCAGGCGCCGATGCCGTCGAGCTCCGCCATCGCCGTCATGTCGTAGACGCCGCAGTTGAGGATCGCGCCGACGAGCTGATCCGCGCGGATGCCGGGGGTCATACCGCTGAGGGCGGCGTAGTCGGGGTTCGTCGTGAGCACGGCCAATTGGCTCGCGAGCTGTGATCCGGCCGAGTCGCCGGCCAGGACGATGCGGTCCGGGTTCCCGTTCCACTCCGACGCGTGCTCGGAGATGTACGCGAGCGCATCGTTCAACTGGTCGACGGCCGTCGGGTAGATCGCTTCCGGGGCGATCGTGTAGTTCACGGCGATCGTCGTGTAGCCCTCGGCGGCGAGGATCCGCAGGTACGGTTCGACGTTGCCCTTCTCGCCGGAGATCCAGGCCCCGCCGTGGATCCACACGATGGTGGTCAGCGGCTCCGTGCCGTCGGCGGGAGTGAAGACGTCGAGGGTCGTGTCGACCTGGGGGCGCCCGCCACTCGGCGCGGCATAGGCGACGTCGCGGTACTCGGAGAGCTTCGTGTCCGGGACGTACGGCTCCATCTCGGCGACCGTCGCGGCGCCTCCGCGCTCGAAGACCGAGCGGATGAGCAGGGCGGACGGCCACGGGGTGATCGCCGCGACGATCGCGACCACGAGGCCCAGGCCGACCACGACGGCGACCGCGGTCAGCAGCCGACGGAAGCGCGGACGCCTGCGGTGCGTGGGCGCGTGGTGTGCTGGCGTCGCTGCGGTCATCGTCGGGCCCCTCGTCCGGTGTGCGTGCCTGTCGACAGTGTGGCAGAGGCGGACTCGGCGTGTCACGGTTAGGCTCGACGGGTGACCGCAGCCCACCAGCCCTCCCACCGACGCCCGGTCTCGCCGCGCGTGCGTCGCAACCGCGTGATCGCCTTCGGGGTGCTCGCGGCGGCGCTCGCGATCCTGCTGGTGGTGCTCGTCGTCAACATCGCCGGGGGAGCGACGCCCACCCCGGTCGCCGCAACGAAGACGCCGAGCGCCACGCCGACGGCCACCCCGACCCCGACCCCCACCGCGACGCCCACCCCGACCGAGACCACCCCGGTCGCCCCACCGGCGCCGCCCGCGTTCGACAAGGCCGCCTTCTCGATCGACGACCCGCTGAGCCCCTGGGTGGTCGTCAACAAGACCCGGCCGCTCAACCCCGTCGACTACACCCCGCCGGACCTCGTCGCCGTACCCGTCGCCCACACCTGGGACCCGCTGCTGCGCGCCGAGGCCGCCGCGGCGATCGTCCAGATGTTCGACGCAGCCTCGGCCGAGGCCGGCCTGTCACTCGCGTCGAACAGCGCGTACCGCAGCTACTCGAGCCAGGTGTCCGTGTACGACAGCGAGCCGGACGACGCGACGACCGCGCGACCCGGCTACAGCGAACACCAGACCGGCTGGACGATGGACATCGGCGCCGCGAGCGGGAACTGCTCGCTCAACACCTGCTTCGGCGACACGACCGAAGGACAATGGTTGGCGGCGAACGCGTACCGCTTCGGCTTCCTGCTGCGCTACCCGGCCGACAAGGTCGACGTCACCGGCTTCTCCTTCGAACCGTGGCACTACCGCTACATCGGGGTGTCGCTCGCGACCGAGATGCACAACACGGGCGTCACGACACTCGAGGAGTTCTTCGGACTCCCGGCCGCCCCCGGATACCTGAACTAGCCCTTCGACACGCTCAGGGACCGGGGTACGGCTCAGGGACCGGGGGTACGGCTCAGGTACCGGGACGGACCGGCCGGCGCCTAGGCGCCGAGGGCGTCGTCGACGATCCGCTTCGCCTCGGCCTGCACGAGCTTGAGGTGCTCGGCACCCTTGAAGGACTCGGCGTAGATCTTGTAGACGTCCTCGGTGCCGGAGGGTCGGGCCGCGAACCACGCGTGCTCGGTCACGACCTTGACCCCACCGATGGCGGCGTCGTTGCCCGGAGCGTGGCTGAGCTTCGCGACGATCGGGTCGCCGGCGAGTTCCGTCGCCGTGATCGCGTCGCCGTCGAGCTTGCCGAGGCGCGCCTTCTGCTCCTTCGAGGCCGCGGCGTCCACGCGCTCGTACACCGGGTCGCCGAAGCGCTCCGTGAGTTCGCGGTACAGCACCGACGGGGTCTTGCCGGTCACCGCGAGGATCTCCGCGGCGAGCAGGCACAGGAGGATGCCGTCCTTGTCGGTCGTCCACACGGAGCCGTCGAAGCGCAGGAAGCTCGCGCCCGCACTCTCCTCGCCACCGAAGCCGACGGAGCCGTCGACGAGGCCGGGGACGAACCACTTGAACCCGACCGGGACCTCCCACAGGCGACGCCCGAGGGACTCGGCCACGCGGTCGACCACCGACGACGACACGAGGGTCTTGCCGACAGCGGCGTCCTCGCGCCAACCGGGCCGGTTCGCGTACAGGTAGTCGATCGCGACGGCGAGGTAGTGGTTGGGGTTCATGAGCCCGGCGTCGGGGGTGACGATGCCGTGGCGGTCGGCGTCCGCGTCGTTGCCGGTGAGGAGGTCGAACTCGTCACGACGGGCGACGAGCGCCGCCATGGCCGACGGCGACGACGGGTCCATCCGGATCTTGCCGTCCCAGTCGAGCGTCATGAACGCCCACGCCGGGTCCACGTGCGGGTTCACGACCGTGAGGTCGATCTCGTACCGGTCGGCGATCGCCTGCCAGTAGTGCACGCTCGCGCCGCCCAAGGGGTCGGCGCCGATGCGGATGCCGCTGCGCTTGATGGCGTCGAGGTTGATGATGTGCTTCAGGTCGTCGACGTAGTTGCCGCGGAAGTCGTACGTCTCGACGGCCGAGGGCTCGGCCATCTTCACGTCGTGCAGGCCACCGGCGATGAGCTCGTTGGCGCGGTTCGCGATCCACGAGGTGGCGTCGGAGTCGGCCGGACCACCGTGCGGCGGGTTGTACTTGAAGCCGCCGTCGGCCGGCGGGTTGTGGCTCGGCGTGACGACGATGCCGTCGGCCTGGTCGCCGTTGCCCTCCGCGTTGTACTTGAGGATGGCGTGGCTGAGCGCCGGCGTCGGGACGAAGTCGTCGAACTCGTCGACGAGCACCCGCACCCCGTTGGCGACGAGGACCTCGAGCGCCGTCGTCTGGGCCGGGCCGCTGAGCGCGTGCGTGTCGGAACCGATGAAGAGCGGACCGGTGATGCCCTGGCCGGCGCGGTACTCGACGATCGCCTGCGTGGTGGCGGCGATGTGGTCCTGGTTGAACGCCGTGTTCAGCGAGGAGCCGCGGTGTCCGGACGTGCCGAACACGACCCGCTGCTCCGGGATCGAGACGTCCGGCTTGAGCGTGTAGTACGCGTCGATGAGCGACGGCACGTCGATCAGGTCGGCTTCGGTGGCGGGGGTCCCAGCGCGATCGTTCATCGCCCCAGTCTGGCAGCAACCGATCGGGTCAGGAAGGCGCTTGACCTCCGGATGTCGGGCACCCGACGATCGGGGACGGTCAGCGGGTGGCGAGGACCGCGGCGGCGCTCGCCGAGGCGGATGCGGTGGTCGCCGGGTCGGTCGTTCCCGCGGCGGCGGTCGCACCGGTGTGCCGCGTGCCGCCGGGAGTCGTGAGGTCGGGCAGCGCGTACGCCTTGCCGGTCACGATGCGCTGGATCGCGTAGAGGCTCTCGGTGGCCGGCCCGAGGTACTTGCCCCGGTCGTCGGCGTTGCTCGAGCCGACCGCGTTGTGGCCGTCGACGGCGCCGAGGCGGTCGCCGTCGCCGAGCGTCAGGCCGTTCGAGCCGAACACGGTGGCTCCCCAGGATCCACCGGTCGGGTTCGCCCGCCCGGACAGGATCTGCCCGAGCCCCGCGAGCGTGTCGGCACTCGCCTGCGAGGCGTATACGCGACTGGCGGGGACGTGGAGGTCGGTGATCGCGATCTCGGACGGGATGCCCGCGGAGCCGAGCATGACGAAGTCGTCGACGTGGTAATCGCCGGAGGCCAGGGCGAGCGAGGCCGTCGCCGTGCCGTAGGAGTGCGCCACGACGCTCAGCTGCGACGCGACACCGTGCGTCGTCCGGTACGCGTCGTAGCCGGCCAGCACGCCGGCGAGCAGGGGTGCCCCCTCGATGGCGCGGTCGTTGGAGGGCACCTCGAGGGCGGTCGGGCTGTGGCCGCCGATCCAGAGGATCACGGCGCTGTCCGCCGCAGCCGCCTGGATGCGCTTGGCCCCGCGCAGGTAGTCGTCGAGCTCGAGCGCGCTGCTGTTCATCCCCGGGACGAACACGGTGACGTAGGTGGCGATGTCGACGTCGCCGACCGCGACCGCGACGCGAGGAGGGCCGGACCCGGCCGACTGCAACGTGATGAGGTACTCGGGCTGGAGTCTGGCGGCGACCGCCTCCGGGGCGTACCGGTCGACGAGCAGCTTGATCGCGTCGAGTCGCGACACGGTCGTCGCGAGGGCCGTCGAGGCCGCCTCGCCGTCGACCTGGTCGGAGCCCGCCATCATCGCGCGGTAGCTCGCCTCGGTGTCGGTGAGGAGTCCGGCGAGGCGGGACACGTTGGCCGTCGCGCGGTCCGTGTAGGTGACGCCCTCGAGGTTGCCGATGATCGCCGGGTAGCCGGTCATGAGCAGCGCGCGGTATCCGGGTGGGAAGGCGGTCCAGAGCTGGGCGACCTGGATCGACGACATCGTCGTGAGCGCGGACGCCGCAGCGGCGAGGTCGCCGACGTAGGTGGCGGTGAAGGCCGCGGCACTCATGGTGGGGACCGTCGACGCCGCCGGCGCGAAATCGGTGGCGGCGATCGCGCTCGCCCCGGCGGTCGACGTCTGCGTCACGGTGACGACGCCGGCGAGGATCGCGGCGATGGCGACGGTCATGACGACCGACTTGACGAGCGTGGCGCGGGCGGCGGAGAGCGGTCGACCGACCCACGACGGGAGCCGCCAGGTGGGCAGGGTCCAGGAGGACGCTACGTCGAACGCGGCCTCGCCGCCCGCCGCGAGGTTCAGTCGAGGAGTGGTCCGCGAGGCGGCGTCGGTGAAGACACTCGTCACGTCACTCCTGTTCGTCGTCTCGGGCCATCGGGTGGAGCCTCGCGCGACGTCGGATCACGCATCGAGATCGGGGAGACGAACGGCCGTGAACTCGCATCCCGAGACGAGCGGCAGCGCCCAATACACCCTTGTATCCATTGTGACGGGTATTGGCGTGTTTTGAATAGCTCAAAACGGGGGGTATCTGGGCCGAAACGGCCCGTTTTTCCTGAATATCAGCCGGATGTGACCTGGATGGGAGTCAACGGGGCGTCGGGGGCGTGTCGCAGGCCACACGGTACGCTCGGATGCATGTCTGCCGCACCCCCCGAGGACGCCCGCCGGAGCTACAGTTTTCTCGGTCCGAGCGGGACCTTCACCGAGGTCGCCCTCGGTCAGGTCGAGGAGGCCAGAGGGCAGATCTGGAAGCCGGTCAGCAACGTCGGTGAAGCACTCGGCGACGTGCTCGCCGGGCGCAGTACGGCCGCCGTCATCGCCATCGAGAACTCGGTCGACGGCGGGGTGTCCGTGGCGCAGGATGCACTGGCCACGATGCCCGGTCTGCGCATCGTCGGCGAGGTGCTCGTCCCCGTCAACTTCTTCCTCGTCGCCCGACCCGGAACCCGCCTCGAGGACGTCGCGATCGTGAACGCGCACCCCGTCGCCTACGGGCAGTGCCACCTGTGGCTCGATGCGAAGCTGCCCTCGCACGGGCACATCCCGGCGTCGAGCAACGTGGCTGCTGCCGCGTCCTTGCTCGACGGTACCTCCACCGCGGACGCCGCCGTCGCCCCGCCCGGCATCGTCGACCACTACGAGCTCGACGTCCTCGCGGAGAACATCGGCGACAACCCGAACGCCGTGACCCGCTTCGTCGTCGTCAGCCGCTCCCGCGAGATCCCGGCTCGTACCGGTGCCGACAAGACGAGCCTCATCGTGGAGCTCCCGAACGACCAGGCCGGCTCACTCCTCGACATGCTGGAGCAGTTCTCCACCCGCGGCGTGAACCTGAGCCTCATCGAGTCGCGACCCATCGGCGACGCCCTCGGGCGCTACCGCTTCGTGATCGACGCCCTCGGACACATCGAGGACGAACGGATGGCCGACGCGCTGCTCGGGCTCCGTCGGTTCAGCCCGAACGTGATCTTCCTGGGCTCCTACCCGAGCGCCGACCGCACCGCCGTCGACTACCACTCGCGGTACAACGACGAGGTGTTCATCGAGGCGCGCGACTGGCTGCGCGGGCTGCTCTCGGCGGAGCCGCTCGAGGACTGAACGGCGGCGGTCGCTCAGGCGACGATGTCGACGCCGTGACCGCGCAGGCGACGCTGCTCGGCGGTGAGCGAGGCGATGAGTCGTCCGTTGGTGCCGCGGATGTGGTCTGCGACGAGCTCGGCCGCCCGCGTCGCGTCGCCGACCACGACCGCGTCGAGGATGGCGTGGTGCTCCCGGGAGGCCTGGTCGCGGGCCTCCGGGGTGCGGACCTCGAGCCAGCGGGTGCGGGCGAGTCTGACCATCGCCCCGTGCACGCCCTCGGCGAGGAGTCGGTTCCCGGAGAGTGCCGCGAGCTCCTCGTGAAAGTCGCCGCCGACTCGCAGCACGGTGCGCTCGTCGTCGGGACGCGGTTCGTCGAGAAGGGCGCGGACGGCGGCGAGCTGTGCCTCGGTGGCGCGTTCGGTCGCGAGTCGCACCGTCGCGGTCTCGAGGGCTTCGCGGTACTCGGCGATGAGGCCGATCTCCTCGAGGTCGATCGGGGCGACGATCCAGCCGCGGCCGTCGCGCTTCGCGAGCCCCTCGGACTCGAGCCGGGTGAGTGCCGCCCGCACCGGCGTCCGTGAGGCGGCGAACCGCTGTTCCAACCCTCGCTCGGTGAGGGACCGACCGGGCGCGAGGTCGAGGGTGAGGATGGCGGCTCGGAGGCGGTCGTAGAGCTGCGTCGTCTGCGTCGGGGTGCTCATCCGTGCTCGGTTCTCGTCGGTGGTCTTGGTATACCAAGATGGTGTACCGTCATGCTAGCAGTCGGATCGACCGGCAGCAGGAAGCGGTTCGATGACCGGGACGACCCCGCCCACGACGGCCCCCGCGGTCACCCGCGGAGGCCGCCCGCCGATGCCGAACGCCGGCCGCGCTTGGACGGTCCTCGGGCTCGGTGTTGCCGCCCAGACCGCCGGGACGCTCTTCGTCAGTACCCCGGCGTTCCTCATCCCGCTCCTGCACGCCGAACGCGGCATGTCGCTCGCCGAGGCTGGCGTCCTCGCCGCAGCGCCCACCCTCGGCATGGTGCTGACGCTCATCGCCTGGGGCTGGCTGGCCGACCGCATCGGAGAACGGATCGTCATCGCGGGCGGCCTCGCCCTCACCGCCCTGGCGGCCGCCGGAGCGATCGCGGCGGACGGACTCATCCCCTCGCTCGGCTACGGGCCGCTCGGGATCCTGCTGCTCCTCGGCGGAGCGGCGTCAGCGAGCACGAACTCGGCGAGCGGTCGGATCGTCGTCGGCTGGTTCCCGAAGGACCGTCGCGGGCTCGCGATGGGGATCCGCCAGATGTCGCAGCCGCTCGGCGTCACGGCCGCCGCGGTGACGGTGCCCTCGGTCGCGGCGGCGTCCGGCATCTCCGCGGCGCTCACGATCTCGCTCGTCGCGACGGGTGTCCTCGCGGTGGCCTGCGTCATCGGGCTCCGCAACCCGCCACGAACCGTCGTTCCGACGCCGGTGCCGACGGTGACGACGCCGAACCCGACCGCCGCCCGCCCACGCAACCCGTATCGCGGCGACGCCTTCCTCTGGCGCATCCACGCCGTGTCGATCCTGCTCGTCGTGCCGCAGTTCACCCTCACGACCTTCGCCCTCGTGTGGTTGGTGTCCGACCAGGGGTGGAACGCGCTCGCCGCGGGCGTCCTCGTCGGCGTCTCGCAGTTCGTCGGGGCCGTCGGTCGGATCGGTGTCGGCGTGCTCAGCGACCGGGTCGGCAGCCGGGTGCGTCCGCTCCGCTGGGTCGCCGTGTCCGCGGTCGTCGTCATGCTGCTCCTCGCCGGGGCCGGGTTCCTGCAGTGGCCGGTCGTGGTCGCCGTGGCGCTCGTGGTGGCCAGTACGGTGACGGTCGCCGACAACGGGCTCGCCTTCACCTCCGTCGCGGAGATGGCTGGTCCCGCCTGGGCGGGCCGTGCGCTCGGGGCGCAGAACACCGGACAGTTCATCGCCGCGTCCGTCGTCGGTCCGGCGGTGGGCGCGCTCATCGGCTTCGTCGGCTATCCCGTCGCCTTCCTGATCGTCGCGGTGCTGCCGGCGGTCGCGATCCCGATCATCCCGAGCGAGGCGGCCGAGCACGACCACCTGTAGCCCGGCGTCCGGTCCGCGGGTGTCGGAAAACGACGGCGTGGTCGGTCCGCGGGTGAGGAGTGAGTAGCCTCGAATGATGACCGACTCCCGTCCTGCGACCACCGTCATCGTCGGTGCCGGCCTGTTCGGCCTGTCGACCGCCGTCCACCTCGCCCGTGCCGGACGACGCGTGACGGTCCTCGAATCGGGCGCGGCTGCCGACGCCACCACCGCCGCGGGAGCCGGCTTCGTCGGACTCTGGGCGGCCGGGTACGCCTGGTATTGGAACGCGTCGGAACTGGCGCTCGAGCAGGCCGGCATCGACTTCTACCGCGGCCTCGACGCCGCCGGGTACGACATCGCCCTCCGCGACACCGGCAACGTCTGGCTCGCCCTCACCGAACAGGCCGTGCTCGACCACCTGCTGCCGTTCGCCGAGCACCCGCTCCGTCCAGAGGACGCCCGCCTCCTCACCGCCGTGGAGACCGCCGAACTCGTGCCAGGACTCGACCCGGAGGCGATCGTCGGTGCGTTCATCCACCCGGACGGCATCCAGATCAGCGCGCCGGACGCCGGGCTCGCGCTCGCGGACCTCGCCCGAGTGGAGGGCGTCGAGATCGTCGAGCACACGCCGGTCGTCGAGCTCCTCACCGAGGACGGCCGGGCGGTCGGCGTGCTGACCGCAGCGGGCGATCGGGTGCTCGGCGACGAGGTCGTCCTGGCCGCAGGCTCCTGGACGAACGAGCTCCTCAGCACGACCGGGCGCGAGCTGCCGTTCGCCCGCGTGATCGCGAGCCGACTCACCACTGCACCGTTCGGGCTCGGCGAACTGCCGACGCTGATGATCCCGGAGCTCGGCGGCCTCTGGATCAGGGAGCACCTCGGTGGCCTCACCTACGGCAACGGCGTCGGCTACGAGGCGCTCGCGGTCCGCGACAGCCCGGCCGAGCGCCGCCCCGACCGTCCCGACCTCGTCGAGGCGATGCGCGACCACCTGACCCCGATCGTCACGGAACTCATCCCCGCCGCCGCCCCCGTGCTCGACGCCGCGGAGGCCGTCCAGGGCGTCGTGTCGTACACGGCCGACCGCCGGTTCATCGCCGGGCCGATCCCGGAACTCGCCGGGCTGTACGTCGTCGCCGGAGACAACGAGTCGGGCGTCACCCACGGTCCCGGCCTCGGCCGCATGCTCGCCGAACTCATCGTCACCGGCGAGAGCCCCTTCGTCGACCCGTCGCGATACGCGCCCGATCGCTTCCCGGCCCGACCGTTCGCCGACGAGGCTGCGGTGGCCGCCGCCATGCCCGCACGCCGGGAAGTCGACGCCCGAGCCCGAGTGGAGCAGGCCCGATGAGCGCCCCCTCGCCGACGGCTGGACCGGCACCCCTGCCCGAGCGGGTCGAGGTCGTCGTCATCGGAGCCGGCGTCGTCGGAGCTGCCGCCGCGCGGACGCTCGCCGAGCGCGGCCGGAGCGTGCTGCTCGTCGAACGCTTCGAGCGCGGCCACGAACACGGCTCCTCCCACGGCGCGACCCGCATCTTCCGCCAGGGCTACGACGTCGACGACTACGTGGCCCTCACCTCGGAGGCGCTCGCCGGCTGGCGCGAGCTCGAGGAACGGAGCGGCCGGACCCTGCTCGAACTCACCGGCGCACTGGACCACGGCCGCCCGGAGATGCTCCGCGGGATCGAGGCCGCGATGACGCGAGGCGGGATCGCCTCGGAACGGCTCTCCCCGGAACAGGCCGCGGAGCGGTGGCCCGGTCTCCGATTCGAGCAGGAGGTCCTCCATCACGCGACCGGCGGGCGACTGTCGTCCGCGGAGGCGATCGAGGCGTTCCTCGACCTCGCCGTGGTGGCCGGGGCGACGCTCCGGTTCGGCGTCCGGGTGACGGCGGTCGAACCGATCCCGGCGACCGGGACGACCGCTGCCGGTGCCGTGGTCCGCACCGAGCTGGGTGACGTCACAGCCGACCACGTCGTCGTCGCCGCCGGATCGTGGACGCCGGACCTCGTCGGCGAGCTCGCGGCGAGCGTCGGCCGTCCGCTCCCCGAGATCGTCGTCACGCAGGTGCAGCCCGCCCACTTCCCGACCGCGGTGGCCGCGGACGCCTGGCCGAGCTTCGTCCACTACCCGGACGACGGCTCGAGCGTCTACGGTCTCCTCACCCCCGGCGAGGGCGTGAAGGTCGGCCTGCACGGCGGCGCGGTGCACGTGCACCCCGACGAGCGCGACGGCCTGGCCGAACCGGAGGAGCTCGCGCGCCTCACCGCGTACGTCGCCGAGTGGGTGCCCGGGGTCGACGCGTCGGCGCCACATACCATCAGTTGCCTCTACGACCTGAGCCCGAGCGAGGATTTCGTGATCGACCGGATCGACAGGATCATCGTCACGACGGGATTCTCCGGTCACGGGTTCAAGTTCGGACCCGTGCTCGGGCGGCTCGTCACCGATCTCGTCGACGGCGACGCCCCGCACCCGCGGTTCGCCCTCGCAGCCCACACCCCACCCGCGTAACGCCGCCTCCCTCGGGCGGACCTCCCGCCCAGCGCCACAGCACCCGGCGCCACCCACCCGCACCCGCAGTCACCCGAAGGACCCTCCCCATGAACCGATCCACCCGTTTCGCGGCCGTCGCCGTGAGCCTCGGCGTCGTCGCAGCCCTCGCCGGTTGTACGGCCCAGGGCGGCACGACGACCACGACCGCGCTCGTCATCGGGACGACCGACCAGATCGTCTCCCTCGACCCCGCCGGCGCCTGGGACCGCGGATCCTTCACCCCCCAGAACCAGATCTACCAGCACCTCCTGAGCTACGACGAGGGCGACGTGGTGCCCGCGCCCGACGCCGCGGAGTCCTGCGACTTCACCGGCGCGACCACCTACGTCTGCACCGTCAAGGAAGGCTTGACCTTCTCCAACGGGCACGCGCTCACGGCCTCCGACGTCGTCTTCTCCTTCACCCGCGTCCGGGAGATCGCCGCCGACAACGGCCCGTCGCCACTGCTCGCGAACCTGGAGAGCGTCGAGGAGGGTGACGACGACCAGGTGGTCTTCACGCTCAAGGTCTCGAACGACCAGACCTGGCCGTACGTCCTCACGAGCATGGCCGGACCGATCGTCGACGAGGAGGTCTTCCCCGCGGACAAGCTGCTGAGCGATGACGACGTGATCGGCTCCGGGCCCTACGAGGTCGACAGCTACCAGTCGGGCGGGCTGCTCTCCCTCGAAGCGAACTCGCGCTACTCCGGGACCCGGGCGAAGACGCAGCACGTGGTGCTCAAGCCGTACACGACGGCGTCGAACCTGCGGCTCGACCTGGAGAAGGGCGACATCGACATCGCCTACCGCTCGTTGACCGCGACGGACGTCGCCGACCTCCGCGGTGATTCCGAGCTGCAGGTCGTCGACGGTCCTGGCGGTTCGGTGCGCTTCCTCACCTTCAACCTGAACACCCAGCCGGGTGCGAACGACGCGCAGAAGCTCGCGATCCGGCAGGCGGTCGCCTCGCTCGTCGACCGGAAGGAGATCGCCGACCAGGTCTACAAGGGCACCTACGCGCCCGCCTACTCGGTGGTGCTCGACGGCCAGACGGGCGCGACGCCCGCGTTCCAGACCGCGTACGGCGACGCCCCGGACCGGTCGAAGGCCGCTGCCATCCTCGCCGCCGCCGGGGTCAGCACCCCGGTCGCCCTGCCGATCCAGTACACGAGCGACCACTACGGCCCCGACTCCGATCAGGAGTACGCGCTCATCAAGTCGCAGCTGGAGGAGTCGGGTCTGTTCTCCGTCGACCTGCAGTCGACCGAATGGACGAGCTACGTGAAGGAGCTCAACCCGGAGTCCGGCTACCCCGCCTACCAGCTCGGGTTCTTCCCCGACTACCCGGACCCCGACAACTTCATCCGCTCGGCCTACTCGACGACCGGCGCGTCCGTCGCCAACGGGTACTCCGACCCGGCCGTCGACGCGCTCATCGACACCGAGGCGACGGCGACGGACCCGGCGGCGCGCATCGCCGCGATCGAGCAGATCCAGGCGCTCACCGCGGAGGCGGCACCGATCATCCCGCTGCTGCAGGGCACGGAGACGGTCATCGCGCAGAAGAACGTGACGGGGCTCGAGGAGACGCTCGACGCGACCTACGTCTTCCGCTTCGCCGTCCTCGACCGCACGAAGTAGTCCGCCAGCTGGGGTGTGCGTCAGCGCGGTGCGCTGACGCGAGCGCGGGTCTGTGAGGTGAGCGCGCCCCTCCGGAGACCCGCGCTCGCGGCTGTGGGGTGCGCTCGCGCCGGGTGTGCGTCGCTCACGCGGACGCACCGCGCTGGCACCCCGTGGCGAGGTCTCATGCCAGCGCGGTGCGCTGACGCGAGACCTGTCGCATCGGCTTGAGCGCGGGTCTGTGAGGTGAGCGCGCCCCTCCGGAGACCCGCGCTCGCGGCTGTGGGGTGCGCTCGCGTCAGCGCACCGCGCTGGCATCCCTCACGAACCGGGGAAGATTCTCGCGATCGCGATCGTGGCGTCGCCGGTCAGAAGCAGGGTGCCCGCATCGAGTCGCAGGGTGTCGTGCACGTCGAGTGAGCCGTGACCCTCCGCCGACAGCAACCCATCGAGGAACACGACGAACGTGGTGGTTCCCAGCGTCGTCGTCACCAGCCTCGAACCGTCGACGACGGCGACCTCGAGCGATCCACGGAACCGGTCCCGCGACACCATGAGGTTGAGATCGAGGGTCGGACCGACCACTCCCCTCGACGCCACGGCCGCAGCCCCGTCGAAGGCGGCGACCTGCCATCGGTCCAACTCGACCGGCTCGCCGTCGATCACGAGCCCGAGGCCGCCGGCCGACAGCGCCATCAGCTGTCGGTCGACGCCCGGGAATGCGGAGAAGGCGACGTCCGACTCGACCGTCGCGATGCTCAGCGTCCAGCCCGGGCCGTCCGGCACGTCGAGGTCGCCCTCGGTCTGGCGCCGGACGGGCTCGGCGGCGATCTCCGTCGCGGTACCGAGCCCGTTCCGCCAGCGATAGCTCCGATGCCCCGCGGCCGGCAGCAGCACGACACCCGGTGCCTCGGCGAGATCGCTCACGGTCGGGTACCCGACGTGACGCGCTCACCGCGCTGCCACACGCCGACCGTCAGCGGCACCCCGGGGCGGTAGGCGAGGTGCGAGACCGAGGGGGCGTCGAGCACCTGCAGATCGGCGAGACCGCCCACGCGGAGCGATCCGACGGCGTCGACACCGTGCTCGCGCCCGACCGCCACCGCGGCCCCGCGCGTCGCCGCCCAGACCGCCTCGGCGATCGTGAGCCGCATCTGCAGCACGGCGGTCGCCACGCAGTACGCCATCGACGTCGTGTACGAGGTACCCGGGTTGCAGTTGGTGGCGAGGGCGATCGCGGCGCCGGCGTCGACGAGGGCGCGTGCCGGAGGGAACGGTTCACGGGTCGACAGGTCGCAGGCGGGCAGCAGGGTCGCCACCGTCGACGAGCCGGCCAGGAGGTCGACGTCGGCGTCGGCCAGGTGGTTGCAATGGTCGACGCTCGCGGCACCCAATTCGACCGCGAGCCGCACCCCGCCGCTCTCGCCGAGCTGGTTGCCGTGCACGCGGACCCCGAGCCCCGCGGCGCGACCGGCGAGGAGCACCTC
This sequence comes from Plantibacter sp. Leaf314, assembly GCF_001423185.1. Classification (NCBI taxonomy): domain Bacteria; kingdom Bacillati; phylum Actinomycetota; class Actinomycetes; order Micrococcales; family Microbacteriaceae; genus Plantibacter; species Plantibacter sp. Leaf314. Next base: position 2,739,179 of record NZ_LMOB01000001.1, read on the forward strand.
CCGCGACTCCTCGACGTCGAACGCACCGACCTCGCAGAACGCGTCGATGTACGACGCGAACGGCGCGACGGCGTCGAGCATCGGGCCCGTGACGAGGTCGAGGTAGTCGCGGCGGTCGACGCCGGCCGGCACGAGGTGGGCGCCGAGGAAGGTGACGACGTCGGCGACCTCGGCCGCCGCTCGAGCGGACCGCGCCTCGCCCTCGACATCCAGCGCGTACCCCGTCTTCGCCTCCAGGAAGGTCGTCCCCTGGGCGAGCGCCTCCGCCCGCAACCGCTTCGCGCCCGCGACGAGCTGCTCCTCCGAAGCGGCGCGGGTGGCGGCGACGGTCGTGGCGATCCCGCCCGCCGCGTACCGGCCGCCGGCCATCCGCGCCTCGAACTCCGCAGAGCGGTCGCCCGCGAACACGAGGTGCGTGTGGGTGTCGACCCACCCGGGCAGCACGGCGCGTCCGCCCACGTCGGTCCGCGCGTCGGCGGCGGGGGCATCGGACGCCGAGCCCAGCCAGGCGATCCGACCGTCCTCGATGACGAGCGCCGCGTCGGTGATCCGGTTGCCGTCGGTGTCGCCCGGCCCGGAGCCCGCGTTGGTCGTGAGTTCGGCGATGCCGGTGATGAGTTCGGTCGTCATGGCTGCATCTCCTGCGAGGGGTGATCAGGTGTCGGGGACGAGGTGGCGGCTCGGGGCGTCCCTGTCGATGCTGCCAGCTCGGCGAGCGCCGCCGTGAGGAGCTGTTCCGGCGTGGTCTGCTGTGGAGTCGCGAGCAGGCGGCCGCGTTCGGCCACGAGTCGCCCGCCGACGATCACCCGTTCGACGTCGGACGCGGTCGCGACGAGGGCGAGCTGGGCCGGGTCGGCGCCGGTGGTCCGCAGACTCGACGTCGACACCTCGACGAGGTCGAGCGGGTCGCCGACGGCGAGCGTGTGGCGCCCGAGTCCGAGCGAGCGATAGCCGCCGGCGGTCCCGGCCTCGAGGAGTTCCGCGGGCGAGAACCGACCGCGTCGGCCGGAGGCGAGCCGTTCACCGGCCTCGAGGCCGCGCAGTTCGAGCAGGGGGTCGACGACGGCGTTCTGGTCGGATCCCACGGCGATCCGCGCGCCGGCGTCCGCGAGGCGGCGTGCCGGTCCGATGCCGTCGCCGAGGTCGGCCTCGGTCGTCGGACACATCACGACGGTCGCGCCCGAGCGTCCGATCGCCGTGATGTCGGCGTCGGTCAGATGCGTCGCGTGGACGAGGCTGATGCGCGGGTCGAGCGCTCCGAGCGCGGCCAGCACACCCGTCGGTGTCCTACCCGTCTTCGCGAGGGTGTCGAGGTTCTCCTGCGGTTGCTCCGAGAGGTGGACGTGCAGGGCGACGTCCTCCGGCAGTCCGGTGAGGATGGTGCGCATGGCCTCGACGGGCACGGCGCGCACCGAGTGCAGTGCGGCACCGAGGGTCACCAGTCCGGCCGCGTCGTGCGAGGCAGAGAGCGCCGTGCGGAGTCCGTGCCAGCGGTCGAGCCAGCCGGCCGCGTCGCCGTCGCCGAACGCGCGCTGTTCCACGAGGAGCGGCGCGGCCGGACCACCGGCGGGTCCGAGACCGCTCGCGAGGTAGGCCGTGTCGAGGAGGGTGAGCCGGATGCCGATCTCGGCGGCGGCCTCGGCGACCGCGAGTTCCATCGCGTGTGCGCTCGGGTACGGGGTGCCGTCGGCCTGGTGGTGCACGTAGTGGAACTCGCCGACCGCCGTCCAGCCGCACACGAGCATCTCGCCGAACACGGCGCGGGCGACCCGGCCGTAGTGCTCCGGGTCGAGACTCGCGGCCGCCGCGTACATCGCCTCACGCCACTGCCAGAAGTCGCCGCCGTCGGCGTGGGTGCGCCCGCGGAGCAGCCGGTGGAACGCGTGGGAGTGGGCGTTGCCCATGCCGGGGACCACGGTTCCGAGGCGTCGGTCGTCCGCCTGCGGGTCGACGCCCCGCTCGACGGTGGCGATGCGTCCTTCGTCGTCGGCGGTGAACCGGACGCGGTCGATCGGTCGGCCGTCGATGATCGCAGTCGCCGCCCAGGTGGGCGGTCGGTCGTCCGAGGAGACGGCGGCGGTGCTCGCGACGCTCACAGGACGCTCCGCAGCAGGGTCTCGAGCGCTTCGACCCCGGCGACGCAGTCGGCCGTCTCGGCGAACTCCTCCGGCGAATGCGAGACGCCCGTCGGGTTCCGGACGAAGACCATCGCCGTCGGCACCGCACCGTTCAGGACACCCGCGTCATGCCCGGCTCCCGTCGGCAGCAGGGGGACCCCGCCGAGCGTGCCGGCGAGCCGCGCGGCGAGCTCGGGGTCGAACTCGACGACGCCCGACCACGACTCCTCGATCAGCTCCGCCGCACATCCGGAATCGGCGACGGCCTCCTGCACGCGGGCGCCGATGTCCGCGACGAGGGCGCGCGTCTCGGTGTCGGTGGCCGCGCGGGCGTCCACCCAGGCGTCGACCTCCGAGGCGATGACGTTGGTACCGCCGGGCACGATGCGCATGCGGCCCACGGTGGCGCGGGCGTCGTCCGTCGCGAGGGCGGCCTGCTCGACCGCGAGGATCGCGCGGGCTGCGGCGACCACCGGATCACGGCGCTCGCGCATGCCCGTGGCGCCGGCGTGGTTGCCCTGGCCGCTCACGCGGAGCCGCCACCGGCCGTGGGCGAGGATCGACGACGCGACGGCCGTGGGCGAGTCCAGGTCGATGAGGCCGCGCCCCTGTTCCACGTGCAGCTCGATGAAGAGTCCGATGCGGGCGAGGGCCTCGTCGTCGCGGCCGAGGTGCTCGGGGGCGAGCCCGGCTGCGGCTGCGGCCTCGGCCACCGTGATCCCGTCGGCGTCCGTCAGCGCCCGGGCGGCGTCCGCGGTGATCGCCCCGGACAGGAGCCGGGATCCGAGGCAGGCGACCCCGAACCGCGACCCCTCCTCCTCGGCGAACACCACGACGGCGACGGGACGGGACGGCTGGAAGCCGGTGGCCTGCAGGCGTGCCACGGCGTCCAGGGCGGAGACGACGCCGAGCGGCCCGTCGAAGGCGCCGCCGCCCGGGACGGAGTCGAGGTGGCTGCCGGTGACGACCGCGTCAGGCCCCGGCGTGCCCCACCACGCCCAGAGGTTGCCGTTCCGGTCCGTCTCGACGTCCAGACCGAGCCGGGCGGCGCGGGCCGTGAACCACTCGCGCAGCTCGAACTCGGCCGGTGTCCAGACGTGCCGGGAGTACCCACCGCGTGCCGGGTCGACCCCGACACCGGCGATCTCGTCGAGTCCCGCCAGGCGGCCGTGGGCGAGCAGGCCGTCGGTCACTCGCCCTCCCACATCGGCACCCGCAGGCCGCGTTCGCGGGCGACCTCTGCCGCCCGCTCGTAGCCGGCGTCGACGTGCCGCATGACGCCGGTGCCCGGGTCGTTCACCAGCACGCGCGCGATCTTCTCGGCGGCGAGCGGCGTCCCGTCGGCGACGATCACCTGACCGGCGTGGATGGAGCGGCCGATGCCGACGCCGCCGCCGTGGTGGATCGACACCCAGGTCGCGCCGGACGCCGTGTTGAGCAGGGCGTTGAGCAGCGGCCAGTCGGCGATGGCGTCCGAACCGTCGGCCATCGCCTCCGTCTCCCGGTAGGGCGAGGCGACGGAACCGGAGTCGAGGTGGTCGCGGCCGATGACGACGGGCGCGCTCAGTTCACCCGAGGCGACCATCTCGTTGAACTTCAGGCCGGCGAGGTGGCGCTCCTGGTAGCCGAGCCAGCAGATGCGTGCCGGCAGACCCTCGAAGGCGATCTTCTCGCCGGCGGAGGTGATCCAGCGGCGCAGCTTCTCGTCCTCGGGGAACAGCTCGAGGATGGCGCGGTCGGTCGCGGCGATGTCGGCCGGGTCGCCGGAGAGCGCGGCCCAGCGGAAGGGCCCCTTGCCCTCGGCGAAGAGGGGCCGGATGTACGCCGGGACGAAGCCGGGGAAGTCGAAGGCGCGCGCGTAGCCGCCGAGCTTCGCCTCCGCGCGGATCGAGTTGCCGTAGTCGAAGACCTCGGCACCGGCGTCCTGGAAGCCGACCATCGCCTCGACCTGCTTCGCCATGGCGAGGCGCGACCGGGTCGTGAAGTCGGCGGCGTCGGTGGTGGACTCGCTCTGCCAATCGGCGAGCGCCGTGTCCTCCGGGAGGTAGGCGAGCGGGTCGTGCGCGCTCGTCTGGTCGGTGACGATGTCGATCGCGACACCGCGCCGCAGCAGTTCGGGGAAGACGGTCGCCGCGTTGCCGACGAGGCCGACGGACAGCGCACGGCGTTCGGCCTTGGCGGCGAGCACCCGGGCGACGGCGTCGTCAAGGTCGTCGGTCATCTCGTCGAGGTAGCGGTGTTCGACGCGACGCTGCAACCGGGACGGGTCGACGTCGACGATGAGGACGACGCCCTCGTTCAGGGTGACGGCGAGCGGCTGTGCGCCACCCATGCCGCCGGCGCCGCCCGTGAGGGTGAGGGTGCCGGCGAGGGTCCCGCCGAAGCGCTTGTCGGCGATCGCGGCGAAGGTCTCGTAGGTGCCCTGGAGGATGCCCTGCGTGCCGATGTAGATCCACGAGCCGGCGGTCATCTGTCCGTACATCGTGAGGCCCTCGGCCTCGAGCTTGCGGAACTCGGGCCACGTCGCCCAGTCGCCGACGAGGTTGGAGTTCGCGATGAGGACGCGCGGTGCCCACTCGTGCGTGCGGAAGACGCCGACGGGCTTGCCGGACTGCACGAGCAGGGTCGCGTCGGCCTCCAGGCCTTCGAGGGTGCGGACGATCGCGTCGTACGCCTCCCAGTTGCGGGCCGCCTTGCCGGTGCCGCCGTAGACGACGAGGTCCTCCGGGTGCTCGGCGACCTCGGGGTCGAGGTTGTTCATGAGCATCCGGAGCGGGCCCTCGGTCTGCCAGCTCTTGGCGGTGAGGGTGGTGCCGCGAGCGGCGCGGATGGTCCGGGGAGCGTGTGCCGAGTCGGTCATGCGCTCAGTCCACTCCGCCGGGGGTCGCCCGGCGAGTGCTGTCGATCACCTGGTGTCTGGTCCCCCAGACATCGAGCCGTCGAGGACCAGGGAGCCCTGGCCGCTACGGGAGGGTGACGAGCAAGCCGCCGCGGTGCGCGTCGAACGCGACCGTCGTCGCCATGCCGAACGCGTCTCCGTCGAGTTCGAGGTCCTGCGCCTCCTCCACCCGGACCGTCAGCGCCTCCGCCCGCAGGTTCGTCACCGTGTTCGCGCCGCGACCCTCGGTGAACCGGATCATCCGACGACCGACCGCCGTCCGTCGCAGCACCCGGTTCTCCCACGTCACCTTCCGCCACACGAGCAACCAGCCGAACGCGCCCCTCGGCTGCAGCACCGCCACGTCGAGGAAGCCGTCGTCGAGCTCGGCGTCCGGCATGAGCTGCACCCCGCCCTGCAGCGTGCCGCAGTTGCCGACGAGCACGGAACTCACCGTCGCCGCATGCTGCCGGTGCCCGCGCAGCTGGTAGTGGATGCGGAACGGTGCCGCCGTGATGATCGAGCGGAGGCCCGACTCGACATACGCGAGCCAGCCGAGCGACTTCTTCAGATCCGGGTTGGCGGTGGAGATCATCATCGCGTCGATCCCCATGCCGGCCATCACGACGAAGGCGTGCTCCTCCTCGGAGCCGTCGGGGCGCGTGATCATGGCCACGCCGATGTCGATGGCCCGCGTCTCGCCCGTGAAGGCCGTCGCGATCGCGGCCGTCTGGTCGCCGAGCGGCAGCTTCAGGTTCCGCGCCAACAGGTTGCCGGTGCCCGAGGGTATGAGGGTCAGCGGCACCCCGCTCCCGCGCAGTCCCTCCGCGACGGCGCGCACCGTCCCGTCGCCACCGGCCGCGAGCACGACCCGTGCGCCGTCGAGGACCGCACGTCGCGCCTGCCCGACACCGGGATCCTCGACACTCGTCTCGTAGAGGTGCGGTGCCGCCCACCCCGCCTCCTGCGAGCGGGCCTCGAGGGCGCTCCGCAACCGGGTGGCGTCGACCTTCACCGGGTTGTACACGAGCGCTGCGTGCGGGGGAGTCGGCATGGCCCAACGGTACTGTCCCGGGGCTCTGGCGCCGACCTCGATCGCTAGACTTGCCGGGTGATCGATCCCGTACTCCTCCGCGAACAGCCAGAAGTCCTCCGAGCGTCGCAGCTGAAGCGAGGGTCCTCCGTCGACCTCGTCGACCAGGCGATCGACGCCGACACCGCACGCCGCTCCGCCATCACCGGGTTCGAGGAGCTCCGCGCCGAGCAGAACGCCTTCGGCAAGCAGGTCGCCAAGGCCCCCAAGGAGGAGAAGGCTGCACTCGTCGCCCAGGCGCAGCAGCTCTCCGCCCGCGTGAAGGAGGCCCAGCAGGTCGCGACGGAGGCCGAGGCCTACTTCGCCGACATCGCCGGACAGATCCAGAACCCCGTCCTCGACGGCGTGCCCGCCGGTGGCGAGGCCGACTTCATCACGCTCCGCGAGGTCGGTGAACGCCCCACCTTCGACTTCACCCCGCGCGACCACCTCGAGCTCGGCGAGCTCCTCGGCGCCATCGACATGCAGCGCGGCACCAAGGTCAGCGGCTCGCGCTTCTACTTCCTCCGCGGTATCGGCGCGCGTCTCGAGATCGCCCTCATGAACCTCGCGCTCGACCGCGCGCTCGAGGCCGGCTTCGTCCCCCTCATCACCCCGACGCTCGTGCGCCCCGAGATCATGAAGGGCACCGGCTTCCTCGGCGAGCACGCCGACGAGGTGTACCAGATCGCCGGCGAAGACCTCTTCCTCACCGGCACGAGCGAGGTGGCGCTCGCCGGCTACCACTCCGACGAGATCCTCGACCTCGAGCAGGGTGCGCTCCGCTACGCCGGCTGGTCCACCTGCTACCGCAAGGAGGCCGGCTCGTACGGCCGCGACACCCGCGGCATCATCCGCGTGCACCAGTTCAACAAGCTGGAGATGTTCGTCTACACCAAGCCGGAGGACGCTGCGGCGGAGCACGAGCGCCTGCTGTCCTACCAGGAGGCCATGCTGCAGTCGCTCGGCCTCAGCTACCGGGTCATCGACACGGCGGCCGGCGACCTCGGTTCGAGCGCCGCCCGCAAGTTCGACGTCGAGGCCTGGGTGCCGACGCAGGATGCGTTCCGCGAGCTCACCAGCACCTCCAACTGCACCACGTACCAGGCTCGCCGCCTCGACACCCGGTACCGCACGGAGTCGGGCAAGACCACGCCGGTCGCGACGCTCAACGGCACGCTCGCGACGACCCGGTGGATCGTCGCGATCCTCGAGACGCACCAGCAGGAGGACGGCAGCGTCGTCATCCCGGAGGTGCTCCGGCCCTACCTGGGCGGGCTCGACGTGGCGCGGCCGATCCGATGACGTCCGAGACGACGCCCGCGCAGCCGGCCGCGACCTCGCCCCGGCTGCTCGTCGCGCTCGACATCGACGGCACCGTCCTGCACGAGGACGGCTCGCTCAGCCTGTCCGTCGCCGACGAGGTCCGCCGCGTGGTCGCCCTCGGCCACGTCGTCACCCTCGCCACCGGTCGGAGCTGGGAGAGCACCCGTCCCGTCCTCGAAGACCTCGAGTTGACGCCGCAGTACGTCGTCTGCGCGAACGGTGCGCTCATCATGAAGCGCGACGAGTCGAAGCCCGACGCCTACGAGCGCTTCTTCATGGAGACCTTCGACCCGACGGAGGTGCTCGGCCTCATCCAGCCGCACCTGTCCGAGGGCAGCTACATGGTCGAGTACCCCGACGGCTTCCGCAAGTACACGGTCGGCATGGAGGACTGGAACCTCGAGAACGCCGTCGAGGTGCCGTTCGAGGAGCTCGTCACGAGTCCGGTCACCCGCGTCGTCGTGGTGTCGCCGAGTCACGACGAGGAGGAGTTCCTCCGCATCGTCGACCGCATCGGCCTCAGCCAGGTGAGCTATGCGATCGGGTGGACGGCCTGGCTCGACATCGCCCCGAAGGGCGTCAACAAGGCGACCGCGCTCGAGCGGGTCCGGCAGTGGCTGGGCTTCGAGCGTTCGCAGATGGTCGCGGTCGGCGACGGCCGCAACGACGTCGACATGCTCGGCTGGGCGGCCGACGGCGGCCGTGGTGTCGCCATGGGTCAGGCACCCGAGGAAGTGCTCGCCGTCGCATCCGAGGTCACCGGCACCGTGACCGACGACGGTCTCTCTCAGCTCCTGAGGAGCATTTCGGGTTAACATCGTCCAAAGCTCTGTGCCTGCACGTCGTTTCCGGTGCGCACGGGGCGTCGGGGCGTGCCGGTTCCACCGGTCTCCTCCCGCGTCGCTGCAGCCCGGTCCGCCCGGGTTGGAGCCAGCCCTGTTCCTGAGATGAGAGCGAGATCCATGACCCGCCACGCCGACGCGTCCAAAGCGCGCGCCGCCGTCCGTCACGGCAGGCTCCGCAAGTCGAACCCGTTCGCCACCGTCGCGAAGGTGATCGCCGCGACGGCCGCCGTCGTGGGTGTGAGCGGCATCGCGGTCGCCGGTGTGGCCGCGCTCGACCTCGCCAACAGCGTGAAGCCGGTCGCGCACCTCGACAACGAGACGCCCGGCGCTCCGCCGCCCAACATCGGCGCGATCGAGGGTGGCGTCAACCTCCTCCTCGTCGGCAGCGACTCGGGTGACGGCAACGAGGCGTACGGCGAACGCGACGAGAACCTCAACGACGTCACGATCCTCATGCACATCTCCGCCGACCACTCGAGCGCGACGGTCGTCAGCTTCCCGCGCGACATGTACGTGCCCATCGGCGACTGCGCGAACGGCGGCAACGGCCGCGACAAGATGAACACGGCCCTCATGTACGGCGGTGCCGACGGCGGGCTGGCCTGCGCCGTGTCCACCGTCGAGGGCATCACCGGCCTCTCCATCCCCTTCGCCGCGCAGATCGGCTTCGACGGCGTCATCTCGATGTCGAACGCCGTCGGCGGTGTCCCGGTGTGCGTCACCGAACCGCTGAACGACGCCTGGAGCGGCATCAACCTCGACGTCGGCACCCACGACCTCTCCGGCGCGTCCGCGCTCGCCTTCCTCCGCTCGCGCCATGGCGTCGGCGACGGCAGCGACCTGTCGCGCATCTCGAACCAGCAGGTCTTCCTGTCCTCGCTCGTCCGCACGCTGAAGAGCAGCGAGACGCTGTCCGACCCGATCAAGCTCTACTCGATCGCCCGGGCCGCGTTGAAGAACGTGACCCTGTCGAACAGCCTGAACAACATCGACACGATGGTGTCGATCGCAGCAGCGCTGAAGGACATCCCGCTCGACCGGGTGGCGTTCGTCCAGACGCCGACCGCCACGGTCGAGGGCGGCGTCGAGGCGACCTCCGATGCCGACGTCCTGTGGACGGCCTTGCAGAGCGACCAGGCGGTCGCGCTGTCGGCGACCGGCAAGTACGTCGTCACCGACCCGAACGCCCCCGTCACGCCCGATCCTGCGGCGACCGATGCGGCTGCCGATCCCGCTGCGCCGGTCGACCCGGCGGCTGCAGGTCCGGTGGCGCTGCCCGACACGATCACGGGCCAGAACGCGGCACAGAACACCTGCACGGCCGGTCGTCCCGAGGAAGACCAGTAGTCACCGGGTGATCGGATGGGGCCGCTTCGCCGCTGGCCCCATCCGATACACTCGATCCTGGTCGGCCGCAGCGTCATGGCGGGCGATCGACCATCAGGAGGGCTGTCCGAGCGGCCGATGGAGCCAGTCTTGAAAACTGGTGGGCAGAAATGTCTCGTGGGTTCGAATCCCACGCCCTCCGCACTCCTTCGCCACACCGTTTCGCACTGTTCTCCACACCCGGATCGGTTGGCCTCGCCGTCGGCTCCGGGGTATCCGGCTGTGCGCTGCACATGCTCCCGTGGTTGAATCGACGAATGCCCCCGCATTCGCCCGACATCGACGAGCCCGCCGGCGACCCCGCGGCTCGACGCACGGCAGACCGTGGGCCACGCCCGAAGAAGCTCGCGACCATCGCCAGACACGGCCGTCTGAAGCGTTCGAGCCCGGTGGCGACGGGCCTGAAGATCCTCGCCTCGACCCTCGCCGTCGCCCTCGTGAGCGGTGGCATCGTCGCCGGTATCGCGCTGTGGGACGTCGCCGCGACGGTGAAACCCGGTGTCGCGCTCGTCGACGCGCAGGGTGAGACGGTCACCGACCTCCCCGCGATCGGCGCCTACCCGGGCGGCGTGAACCTCCTCATCGTCGGCAGCGACTCCCGCGAGGGCCAGGATGAACGGTTCATCGATCCTGAGGTCGAGGCGACGGGCAACCTCAACGACGTCACCATGCTCGTGCACATCTCCGAGGACCACAGCAACGCGACGGTCGTCAGCTTCCCTCGCGACATGTTCGTCTCCATCCCCTCCTGCCCCGACCCGACCGGGGGCTCGTTCGACTCGATGAGTCGGCAGAAGATCAACACCTCGCTCAGCTACGGCGGCCTCGCCTGCACCGCGCTGACGGTGTCGCAGCTCACCGGCCTCGAGATCCCGTTCGCCGCCGAGGTGCAGTTCAGTGGGGTGATGGCGATGTCGACCGCGCTCGGCGGGGTGACGGTGTGCGTCGCAGACCCCATCGAGGACGAGTACACGAACACCTTCCTGTCAGCTGGCGAGCACACGCTCGAAGGGTACGAGGCGCTCCAGTTCCTCCGCACCCGTCACGGCGTCGGCGACGGCAGCGATCTCAGCCGGATCAGCAACCAGCAGGTGTTCCTGTCGGCGATGATGCAGCAGGTGAAGAGCGCCGAGACGCTGACGAACCCCGCCATCCTCTATTCGCTGGCGAAGGCGGCGGCGCAGAACATGCAGCTGTCCGACAGCCTGACGAGTCTCGACACGATGATCGCGATCGCCATGACGCTGCGCGAGGTCGACCTGTCGAACATCGCGTTCGTGCAGTACCCGAACGAGGCCGTCGAGGGTGGTGTCGAGCCGATCGACGACGCCGCGACCGCCCTGTTCGCGGCACTCGCGAACGATCAGCCCATCCAGCTCACAGGTGCCACGGGTGCCGGTGCGGTCGCGAACCCGGCCGACCCTGCTCCCGCAGACCCGGCGGAGGGTGCCGATGCCGGCGCCGACCCGGCGGCGACGGCTCCGCCCGCGGATGCGACCGACACCTCGGCCGGTGCCGTCGTCCTGCCCTCGTCCGTGCAGGGCCAGACCGCCGACCAGCGGACCTGCTCCCGGGGCCGGACCCTCGAGGACCAGTAGTCCTCAGCGCCGGTCCCTGTCCTTCGACAGGCTCAGGAACCGGCATGCGTGCCGTCGCGCAGCCGATCGGGCCGGGGGATTCGTCTCCACGCCCATCTCCGGTTATGCTGGTCGTCGTGCGTCCGTTCGCGAGCGCACATGGAGACGTCGCATAGTTCGGCCTAGTGCACCACCCTGCTAAGGTGGAGTCCCCGTAAGGGGACCGCGGGTTCAAATCCCGCCGTCTCCGCACTGGATCTTCAGCTCGAAACCCTCGCCTCGGCGGGGGTTTCTGCGTTACACGACGCTTGTCGGAGGTGCCAGCGCGGTGCGCCGACGTCACCGCGCCCCTGGTGCGTGAGCGCACCCCTCCGGAGACCCGCGCTCGCGAGTGTGACCCGCGCTCACGTCAGCGCACCGCGTTGGGCAACCCGGCAGGTGTCGGGTGGGGGTGGGTCAGGCGGTGTGGCGGAGCTCGCCGTGGTGGCGGAGTTCACGGAGGATCGCGAACGATCCGGCGTATCGCTCCTCGGTGAGCGTGCCGAGTGCGGCGATCGTCCCTCGGTCGAGGCCGGAGCGGACGGCGACGGCCTGCAGCTCACGACGGGAGAGGGGGAACTCCACGGTCCTGAGGAGGCTCTTGAGGTCGGTGCAGGCAGCGGTCGCCGGTGGTTCCGCCGCGGCTGGGTGAGGTCTGGCTTCCATGTCCACATTGTCGGTACGGCCCCCCGAAAAGGCGACAGCACGGCTCGGTTCTGGCGCGAGAGGACGCTAGCCTGACGTGAAATGATGCGAGGGAGCCGCGCCATGCCTGAGGATCGCGACGACACGCCGCCGCCGACCGACCTCGCCGCCGCCGCGGTCGCCCTCCTGAGCCGTCCGCTGCCGACCTTCGTCACCGAACGGAAGCGGCTCGCCACCACAGCGCGCGAGCACGGTGACACCGATCTCGCCACCGCGATCCTCGCGCTCCGGAAACCGTCGGTCGCCGCCTGGGCGCTCAACGTGCTGGCCGCCCACCAGCCGACAGCCCTGGACGAGCTCGAGCACCTCGGCGCGGAGCTCGCCACGGCCCAGGGCGCAGGCGACGCAGCAGTACTCCGTTCGCTCGGCGCCGACCGGCGCGCCCTTGTCGCGCGGCTCGTCGACACCACCGTCGCGGCGGCCGCTGAGGAGGGCGCGACGCTCTCGTCGACGGTCGTCGAGACGGTGCGCCAGAGCCTGCAGGCCGCGAGCGCCGATGCTGAGTTGGTCGCGCAGCTCTCGACCGGACGGCTGACCGACGCTCCGACCTCGAGCGGTTCGGGGTGGGGTGGCGTCGTCGGCGGCCCCGGCGCGCGACGCGACGACGACGCCGAGGTCTCGGAGGAGCGCGGTCGCCAGACGCAGGGTGACGCTCCGGACGCCGATGATCGCCGCCGACGGCTCCTCGAACGGCTCGACGCGGCCGAACACGAGGCGGAGCTCGCGGAGGGCGCGAGCGAGGAGGCGAACTCGCTCCTCGACGACGCCGCAGTTCGCCGCGCCGACCTGCTCCGCGATCGCGAAGACCTCGCCCGCCGGCTGGACGAGCTGGATGCCGAGCTCACCGACGCCGCTCGCGAACTGGCTCGCCGACAGCGTGAGGCCGATCGCGCGCAGCGTTCCCTGGATGCGGCCCGCGAGGAGACGGGCCGCCTCCGCGCCGCACTCGACGAGTGACCCCGCCGGGCTCCGGTCGGCCGATGCCCAGTGGTCCGCCGGGAAGCGGCTCGCGCACCGCGACATCCCGGCGACCACGGACACCCGGCACGCGCCTAGACTCACCGTGTGGGTGAAGTGCGACAACCGGAAGCAGTCTGGCAGCAAGGGACACAGCAGTTGGAAGCGGAGCGTTCCGAGCGGATGCCGGTGCTCGGGGACGTGCAGCAGCACGATCGCCTGACCCTCGTCGCACCGGATCTCGCGTGCACGATCTGCTCCGCCGCGCTCGTGCTCGGCGACCGGGTGCTGCGGTGCCCGGCCGGGCACAGTTTCGACATCGCGCGCCAGGGGTATGCGTCGCTCGTCGTCGGTGGTCGGACGCCCAAGACCGGCGACACGCAGGAGATGGTCGCCGCCCGCGCGGCCTTCCTGGAGGCGGAGCACTACGAGCCGATCGCCGGTCACGTCGCCAGGACGCTGCCGCTCGCCCGCTTCCTCCCGGACGGCTCAGTCGACGACGACAGCGCCCCGCTCGTCGTGGACATCGCCGGAGGGACCGGCTACTACCTCGGCCGCATCCTCGATGCCCGGCCCGCCTGGCGCGGGTTCGGCTTCGACCTCTCGCCTCTCGCCGCTCGCCGGGCCGCGCGCGCTCACGGCCGGGCCGCCGCCGCGACGGCGGATGCGTGGGCTCCGTTCCCTCTGCAGACGGCGTCGGTCGACCACCTGCTCAGCATCTTCGGTCCGCGCAACGGCGCCGAGATGCGCCGCGTGCTGCGGCCCGACGGACTGCTCACCGTCGTGACCCCGCAGCCCGGTCACCTCGCCGAACTGCGCGACCGGCTCGGCATGATCGGGATCGCCGAGCGCAAGGACGCCCGTCTCGACGCCCAGCTGGAGGGCTTCGAGCTGCGCTCCCGCGAGACCCTGGACTACTCCGTCGAGCTCATGCCGGAAGAGGTGCGCGACGAGGTCCAGATGGGCCCGAGCGCCCACCACCTCGACGACGACGTCTTCGAGCAGGCCATCGCCGACCTGCCCGGATTCACCCGCGTCACCGTCGCTGTCACCGTGAGCGTCTTCGCTCCAGCCTGACCGCAGCCGCGGCGATGGATGGCAGAGGCCGTCGGCCGGGCCGTCGGTGGTGCGTCGATACGATGGAGGGCACTCATCGAAAGGCGCTCATGACGATCACCGCTGCCGCAGACGGCTCCGCCCTCGGCAACCCCGGACCCGCAGGCTGGGCCTGGTATGTCGACGACGACTGCTGGGCGGCCGGCGGATGGCCGCACGGCACGAACAACATGGGTGAGCTGCGCGCCGTCCTCGAACTGTTCCGCGCGACCGAGCACGTGGACGACGACCTCCACATCCTCTGCGACAGCAAATACGTCATCGACTCGATCACGAAGTGGATGCCGGGCTGGAAGAAGAAGGGCTGGAAGAAGGGCGACGGCAAGCCGGTCATGAACCTCGAGCTCATGCAGGAGATCGACGCCGCCATCGCCGGCCGTCGGTACCGGTTCGAGTGGGTCAAGGGACACGTCGGTCACCGGCTCAACGAGGCCGCCGACATCCGTGCCCGCACTGCCGCCGAGGCCTACCAGCGCAAGACGCCGGTGCCGGAGGGACCAGGCTGGACCGGTGCCGGAGCTGCGGAGGCCCCGTCGATCCCCGAGGCCGGCGCCGTCGCTGACGCCGCCTCCGAGACGACCGAGCCGGAGCTGTTCGCCGACCTCGAGGTGGAGGAGGAACGCACCGCTCCCGTGTTCGACGCAGAGGACGACGGCGCGCTGTTCTCACTCGACGTCGAACCGACGTGGCACCAGCTCACCCTCGACCTCACGTCCGACGAGCACGAGCGTCTCGTCCGCCGCGCCCGCGAGGCCGGCACGAGCGTCCAAGAGTTCCTCCGCAGCCTGATCTGATCACCCGGTGCCCCGTTCGTTCGCCCATTCTTGGGCGAGGGGACACCCGTTCGCCCAAGAATGGGCGAACGAATCAGGTCAGCGAGCGGCGGACTCCGGTGCGCCGTCGTCCTCGGGCACGGCGAAGCCGTAGCTCGCGTCGACGAGGATCGGCAGGTGGTCGGAGATCCCGCGACGCAGCGTCTGCACGCGGTCGATCTTCAGGCCGACGGACGTCGCGAAGTCGAAGTGCCCGCGGAACATCTTGTAGCGCGTGTAGGTGCTGCGGTCGCTCAGGCTGAGGTCGTAGCCGCTCTCCTGCATCTTCGTGCCGAGCCCCTTCTGGAAGAGGGGGTAGTTGTAGTCGCCGACCATCAGCGTCGGGACGTCACCCATGGCGTGCAGCTGCTCGTGCGCCGCCTTGATCTGGTGGCGACGCAGCGAGTTGAGTGCGGTGAGGGGCGCGGCGTGGAAGGAGGCGACGATGAGTTCGCGGCCGGCCTCGACATCGGTGAGGCGCGTGCCGATGAGCCGCTCGTGCGCGGGTGCCAGCACCATGTCGTGGAGCGACTTCTTCAGCGCGAAGGTCTGCGTCGACTCGGCGGTGAACCGGTCGCGGCGGTAGTAGATCGCGAGACCCAGGCGGTTGCGGTGGGTGCTGTCCGCGAGGTGCAGGCTGCCGAGCTCGGCAGGGAGCTGCAGGGTGTCCGCCTCCTGCAACGCGAGGACGTCCGGCCCGAACTCTTCGGTGAGCGCGACGAGTTCGCCGCTGGCCTTGTTCTTGCGGAGGTTGTAGCTGATGACCTTCATCCCAGCCTCACATTCTGTTGGCAGAGCTCAAGACTACGGTCCTCACCGCCGTCGGATGCTCTGGACGGGCCCGGACGACGGTGCGTCGCCGGACGAGGGCGGTCAGGAACGGGTGTCGACGACCGTGAGTCGCTGGGTGGCACGGGTGAGCGCGACGTAGCGGAGCGACAACGCCGACCGGCCCGAGCCGCCCAACTGCTCCGGCTGGACGAGGACGACGCTGTCGAACTCGAGCCCCTTGCTCTCGCGCGCGGTCCCGCTCCACACCCTGGTGCGGTCGGCTCCCGCATCGGCGAGCAGCGCGTCGATGTCCGCCAGCAGTGGGCGGGGCGCGATGACGCCGGCAATCCCGACGTGTGCGGTGATCGCTTCGATCGCCGCCCGCACGGCCGTCGCTGCGAGCTCCCCGGGGCCGACGGAGAGCTGCACGGGCTCCTCCTCGCCGCGACGGATCGACACGGGCGCAGGGGACTCCGGGTCGAGTTCGAGGCGGACCGGGTCGGCGAGGTCCATGATCTGCTCGGGCGTCCGGTAGTTGACGGTGAGGAGCTCCTGCGTCCACCGGGGGAGCTGCGGGCCGAGCAGCTCCTGCCAGCTGGAACGCGTGGCCGAGGTGCTCTGCTGGTTGATGTCGCCGACGAGCGTCATGGACCGGTTCGGTCCGCGGCGCAGGATCGCGCGTAGGAGCATCGGGGTCAGTTCCTGCGCCTCGTCGATGATGACGTGGCCGTAGACCCAGGTGCGGTCGGAGGCCGCGCGCTCCGCCGGGCTCCGGTCGTCTTCGATGGTCTGCCGGTCGGCGAGGTCCTGCGCGGAACGCAGGTAGTCGTCGTCCTGGGCCTCGTCGTCGATGCTGATGTCGCCGATCATCTCGAGCACGCTGCGTGCATACTCCACGTCGTGGCGGCGCTCGTAGGCGGCTCGACGCTGGCGTTCCAGCTCGGGCCGCTGGTCTTCCCCGATGAGTTCGGCCGCTTCGTCGACGAGGGCGATGTCGCCAGGGGTGAGGCGGTCGGCCCAGGCGGTGTCGCCGGTGCTGTCGGGGTCGGCGGGCGCACGGAGCAGGAGTCGACGCTCCTCGTCCGTGTGGTCCGGCGTCACGCGCGCCAGCAGCTCGGCATCGGTGAAGAGGCGGTCGATGATCTCGGCCGGGTCGAGGATCGGCCACATCGTGTCGAGCAGCTCCTCGACCTCGGGCTCCTCGCTCAGCTCTTGCCGGCGTTCGTCGGCGTCCTCGCCCGTGCGGGGCTCGAAGCCGTCGCGCTTCGCCTCGAGGCCGATGAGGTGCGTCAGGACGGCCCGGTCGAATCGCAGCTTCGCTTCGTTGTGGGGGGTGCCGGAGCGTTCGATGCCGGCCTTGATCCGGCGCAGGACCCCCGGGGTCACCCGCAGGGGGCCGTCGCCGGCGATGCGGATCGTCACCGCTTCGTCGAGCGGCACCTGTCGTTCGCGGACGGCGCGGGCGACCACGTCGGCCATGCGCAGCTGCCCCTTGAGCTCCGCGACGTCGAGCGAGTCCTCGGCGTGCGCGTCGAGGCCGGGGACGAGCGTCGCCGGCGTGACGAGCACGACGGCCGTCTCGCCGAGCGAGGGCAGCACCCGGCTGATGTAGTCGAGGAAGGTCGAGTTCGGCCCGACGATGAGCACGACGCTCCGCATGAGGCGCTCGCGGTGCTCGTAGAGGAGATAGGCGGCGCGGTGGAGGGCGACGGCGGTCTTGCCCGTGCCCGGCCCGCCCTGCACGAGGAGGGTGCCGGGCAGGGGTGCGCGGATGATCGCGTCCTGCTCGGCCTGGATGGTGTCGACGATGTCGGCCATGTGCTTGGTCCGTGCGCGACCGAGAGCGGCGAGCAACGCGCCGGACTCGCCGATGCCGCTCGGCTCGTCCTCGCTGAGCAGCGTGGTGTCGAGGACCTCGTCGTGCACCTCGGTGACACGGCGGCCGGCCGTCCCGATGCGCCGACGGAGGCGCAGCCCCTCGGGGCGCAGCGGCGTCGCGGTGTAGAACGGGCGCGAGGCCGGGGCGCGCCAGTCGAGCAGCAGCTGGTCACCGCTCTCCGGGTCGCGCAGGCCGATGCGTCCGATGTGGTGACGTTCCTCGGTCTCGCGCTCGAGCAGGCCGAACAGCAGACCGTAGCTGGACGACCGCAGCTCGACCATCCGCTGACGGTGATGGGCGACCAGGGCGTCACGTTCCGAGAAGCTGGAGTCGTCGTCGCCGTCGAAGGCCCGGAGGGCGAGCTCGGAGCGTCGTTCCTCGAGGTCCGACTGCGTCCGGATCACGTCGTGCAGCCGGTCGAGGTGGTCCTGTTCCTCGGCGATCGCGTCGTTCTGCACGGTGCTCCTTCTGGGTGTGGCGCGGTCCGTGTTCCGGGTTCCCTGCGAGGACCGCACGAATACGGTAGTCGCTTTCCAGCGCCTCACCGTCCCTGGAGGCGAAGCTCCCAGAGAGCTGGTGGGTGCGCGTGGCCCCGGGATCGGCACCGGATCGCGGCTGATCGATAGGCTGGCGGGCATGAGCGCACCGGACGGATGGAAGCCGCAACCCCCTGCACCGCAGGAGGCGTACCCGCAGCAGCCCACTCCGCCGCAATCCGGGGCCGTGCAGCCGTACGTCCAGCCGTATCCGGCGCAGCCGTACGCGCAGCAGTACCCGGTACAGCAGTACCCCGTGCAGCCCTACGCGCAGCAGCCGTACGCGCAGCAGCCGTACGCGCAGCCGATGTATCCGGCCCCCTACCCCTACCCCCAGTCACCGCCGCGTGGACTGAGCATCTCCAGCATGGTGATCGGCCTGGTCTCCCTGTTCTTCGGGTTCACCTTCCTGCTCCCGATCGTCGGCTTCGTGCTCGGACTCATGGCGCTCAAGCGGGAGCCGACCGGTCGGGCCATGGCGATCACGGGCGTCGTCCTCAACGGACTGTTCCTCCTCGGGTGGGCGGCGCTCGTCGTGCTCTGGGTGTTCGTCATCGGCGGCCTGCTCGCCGGCGTCGGCGGCGCGGCCTCGACCGGCATCAGCGCCTAGCGGGACCGGTCCGGTCGGCGACCCGGTCAGCCGGCGGGGACGACCGTGCTGACCATCGAGAGCACCACGGCGCCGTCGACCTCTTCGCGTTCGAGCCAGACCGCGATGCTCGAGAACTCGGTGAGCGAGGCGGCGTGCGTCCCGCCGCACGCGAGGACCGCCGGCCCGCCCGGCAGCTCGCAGTGCCACCGGCGGCGATCCGTGAGCTCGTCGCCGTCACGGTCGATCCGGACCGCTGCACCGCTGTCCAGCCAGCCGTCGAGGGTCTCGCGGATGCGTGCGCCGAGCGCCTCGAGGTCGTCGAGGGCGGCCGGGTCGAAGCCCTTCCGCCGGAGTGACTTGCCGATGCGGTAGCGGTCGGTCGACGCGTGCGGCGCGATCCTGGAGGACTCGCAGGCGAGCGCGTCGAAGTCCGGTGCGCCCAGGGTGTCGAGGACGACCTCCTTCCGCCAGGCGTCTGCGAGTGCGGCGTTCAGGGCGAGGGAGGCGAGGTGGCAGCCGGTGTGTCCGGCCGACAACGCGTGACGGGTGGCGGCGTCGACCTCGATGCGCGCCGTCGCGCCCTCGATCGCTCCGGCTGCGGTCGTCGCGTCGCGCGCAATGAGGTGGACGACGAGGAAGGCCCAGCCCTCGGTGCCCTTCTTCACCGGGACGGCGTCGCCGAGGTACAGCTCGGTGCCGTCCGTCGCGCCCACGACACAGTCGAGCACCGCGACCTCCCGGCCGTCGTCACCGTCGCCGAACCGGATGGTCGCCTGATCGGCGGGCTGGTCGGGCCACGCGGCGTCGACGGGGTGGCAGGCCGTCTCGTCGAGCACGACGGCGACGCGGTCGCCGACGGTCTCGACGTGCAGCACCGTGCCCGTCGAGACGAGGGCTCCTGCGGGGTAGGTGACGCGCGTGTCCGCGGTGGGGAGGGTCATGTCTCCACGCTAGCGCGAGCGCCTCTGATGCCCGGAGTCCACTGTCAACCCCGGGAAACCGTGGAAGGTCCCCCGTAGAGTCACGGGACACGGGGCGCGACGCGCTCCGCGGAGAGGAGTGCATCATGACGGATCAGCAGGACCAGCGTTCAGGCGACGACCTCGCGACCGGTGAGGCCGGAGCCGACCAGGAGGCCTGGGAAGGCGCCGACATCGACACGGCCGAGCTCGTGAGCTCCGACCAGACGACCGCCGGCTCGGGCTCGGACGGCTCGAGCCAGACCGTCGACGGCACGGGCTCCGAGGACGCCGCTCCCGCCGAGGAGCAGGCGACCGAAGAGGCCGTCGAGACCCCGGCGCCGTCGACCGAGCTCGACGAGCCGCTGGGCGACGCCGACGCCGACGGTTCGACCGACCACCAGCCCGACTCGGGGCCCGCCTCCGAGGTCACCGATGACGCACGTGAGGTCTACGACACCGCTCCCGACTGAGCGATCACCGGAACGACGCCCGACGGGCCGTCCTCGTGCACCTGCACGACGGCGGCCCGTCGTGTCGTGTCGGGAGTTCCTCGCGGGGGCGGCCGGTGCTGCGTGCGAGGACGATCCCCGAGGAGGCCCCGTTCAGATCGGGAGCAGCGACCAGACGACGGCGAGCGCGACGAGGGCGGCCGCCCCGGCGATCGCCAGGCCGTTGAGTGCGCGGTGCTCCACCATGATCGCGACGTACTCGCGGAGGAACGCGCTCGGCACGTAGTACGCGGCCGTCGGCGAACCGATCACCTGCGCGTCGCTGCCGATGGACCGCGCGAGGAGGGCGGCGCGGAGGACGTGGTAGTTGTTCGTGACGACGAGGGTGTCACCGTCCCGGCCGCTCGACTCCTGCAGCTCGCGCGAGCGGAGCAGGTTCTCGCGCGTGCTCGTCGATTCGGTCTCGGGGAGCACGTCCGCCGGTTCGGCGCCGTTCGCGATGAGGTACTCCGCCATGGCGACGCCCTCGGGTCTCGGCTCGTCCTCCCCCTGGCCGCCAGAGGGGATCAGGAGCGGCCGGCGCGTGCCCGGACGTGCGGCGCGATGGATGCGGAGCGCGAGGTCCAGGCGGCTGCGCAGCAGGGGAGGGACTTCGCCGTCGATCAGACCTGAGCCGAGGATGACGACCACGTCGGGCGTGACGGTGTGCCGGAAGCGGCTGTAGACCAGGGAGTAGACGCCGAACGCCGCGAAGGTCGCCGCCGCGTAGAAGCACGCGAATCCGAGGAGGACCCCCACGGCGACGAGGAGGATCGCGGCCCAGGACGGGAGCGAGCTCAGGTCGAGTCCGAGCACGAGGAGGACGGCGAGCACCGGGAGGACGAGGATCGCGACCCCCGCGAAGAGCGAGAGGAGGTTGCCCAGGCTCCGTCCCTCGAGCCGGATCATGGTGATGCCGTTCCCGATGAGGAGCACGGCGAGCACGCCGACGAGCAGGACCGCGCCGAACGCCGCCAGCAGCACCGTGAACGGCGTCGTGCGGGAGGCCTCCGTGAGGAGGGCGACAAGCCCGCAGGCGATGGCTGCGACGAGGAAGACACCGTTGCGTAGGCGGCGTGCGTCGCGGCGTCGACTCGCGAGGTACAGCACGGCGAAGACGACGGCCGGGAGCAACATGATCATGTCCTCATCCTGCCCGACGGTCCGTCCCGGCCCGATCCTCCGCCTCGGATCGCGTCGACCGCTACGATCGCGGTGGTTTCGGCGTCATCGCCTTGAGGGTCGCCTCCTCGGCGTCGATGGCGGCCAGGACCGCGGCGACGGCCGGCTCCTGGTAACGGCCCTCCGCGCGCGCGGCGAGGAGCGCCTCCCGTTCCGCGGCGATCATCTGTCGGCGCAGGCGGGCGAACGCGATGGTGCGGAGTTCCGAACCGTCCCCGGTGTACTGCTCGAGCGCATTGGCCACGAAGCTCGCATTGGTCCGCAGGCGGGTGAGCACCTGTTCCTCGTCGGCGTCCGTCGTCAGCTCGTCGAGGCGGGACAGGCCGGCCGTCTGGACCTCCGCCATCAGCATCAGCTGCTCGACGCGCTCCTGGCTGTGGTTCGGCGGCGGGAGGTGGAGTGCGCGGATGATCGCCGGCAGCGCGAGCCCCGAGAGGAGGGTGCCGACGACCACGACGAACGCCAGGAACTGCAGGAACTCGCGGGAGGGGGTGTCCTCCGGGAGCAGGAACACGGCGGCAAGGGTGACCACGCCGCGGACACCGGCTGCGGAGACGGCGATCCCGTTCCCCCACGACCAACTGCGTTCACGGAGTCGTCTGGGCCCGAGGCGGTAGATCGCCGTGACCGTCATCTCCCAGACGAAGCGCGAGACGATGAGCGCCGCGAGCACCCCGACACTGATGAACACGGTCGGCCAGAGCCCCGGTCCGGTCTGGATCGCTCCCTCGAGGATGCCTGCCAGGTTGAGGCCGATGAACAGGAAGACGGCGTTCTCGAGCAGGAACTGGATGGTGCGCCAGTTGAGCGACTCCGCGATGCGTGCCTCGGCCGATTGCACGATGGGCGCCCGGTAGCCGAGCAGCAGGCCGGCCGAGACGACGGCCAGCACGCCGGAACCGTGGATCGCCTGCGCCAGGAGGAACGCGAGGAACGGGGTGATCAGCGACAGGCAGGTGTCGAGCACTGGTGCGCGCAGGCGTCGGCGGACCTCCGAGAGGATCCAGCCGACCGCGAGACCGACGCCGACACCGGCGACGACCTCGATGACGAACTCACCGGCGATCATCACCGGGTTGACGACGCTCGTGATGGCGAGGATCGAGGCGTTGAGTGCGACGAGCGCGGTGGCGTCGTTCAACAGGCTCTCGCCCTCGAGGATGGTGAGCACCCGCCGGGGGAGTCCGAGACGGCCGGCGATCGCGCTCACGGCGACGGCGTCGGTCGGGGCGATGACCGCCGCGAAGGCGAAGGCGGCGGCCAGGGTGATCGAGGGGATGAGCAGCCAGCTCGCGAACCCCACCGAGACGACGGTGAACGCGACGGCGCCGACGGAGAGCAGGATGATGCCGTCGTTACGGGCGCGGATGTCGATGAGGGAGATGCGGATCGCGGAGGCGAACAGGAGCGGGGGCAGCAGGCCGTAGAGGATGAGGTCCGGTTCGATCTCGACGGTCGGGACGGCGGGGATGAACGACGCGACACCGCCGACGAGCACCAGGGCGACCGGGGCGGAGACGCCGGCTCGGCCGGACAGACCCGACACCGTGACGGTGACGACGACGAAGACGACGATCCATGAGATGAGGGCGACCGGATCCATGTGGGGATTGTCCCACCTGCCGGAGCGTCAGGACCCGTCCGATCGTCCGGACTCGTACCGGTGCCCGTGCTGGTATCGGTGATGCCGGTCGGCGCATGACGACGCCCCCGCACGGTCAAGCCGTGCGGGGGCGTCGGATGGAGCGGTGCGGCGACTCAGCCGCGGCGGTTCGAAGCGCTGTTCGAGGTGCGCGACGTGGAGCCTGTCTCGGGCGTGCGCAGGCCGAAGCGGAAGGTGAGCTTGTCGGTCGAGTGACCGCGGCCGTGGACGACGGTGCCCGAGGAACGGTTGGAGGACGCTGGGGTCCGAGTCTGGGTGATGGACATGATGGATCTCGATTCTGATGTTGCGGATGATGGATGAGCCGGATCCAGAAGGGGAATGCGACGACGATCGCGGCTGGTCGCATGGATGAAGCGACGAGACCGACCGGAGTGCAGCTGGGCCGTCATGCGGCCGTGCTGGTCGGCTGGGGCCGTCCGGTGGATCGTTGTTCGCCGTTCTGGGAAGCGGCAGGTGGTGTAGATGTCGGGAGCATCGGCGGATCCGTGGAGGTGTGGACTCTGCACACGGAAGCCGGTTGTGACATCGGCACTCAGGGAGAAACAGTACGTTGCGAAGCTGAGAAGAACCTGTGAGTGTCGATGTCTGGGAGGCTGCCGGTGTCGATGCCCGAGCCCGGACCCGGGCATCGACAGGCGACCGACGGTGTCGCGGAGCTTCGGGTCACCGAACCTAGGGGAAGGGGTGACCCTATCTCCCGCGCGCTCGAAGGGGTATCGAGCTCGGGAGGCCGGAGGGCGATCGCGGGGGTCGATCGGTTACCGGTGGTCCTGTCGGAAAAACTCCGACAGCAGATATATTAACAGCTCAGCGAGCGACGTTGCTGAGCGTCGCCTGTGAAGCTCAGTCGGTCGCGAGGAGGCGCAGGATCCGAGCGGTCTCGTCCGCGACCGCCTGTCGACCGGCGCGGACGTAGGTGCGGGGGTCGACCAGCTCGGGGCGTTCGTCGAGGACACCCCGGACGGCCCGGGTGAACAGGCCGTTCAGGTGCGTGGACAGATTGATCTTCGTCATCCCCGACCGGACGGCCGCGCGGAGCTCGTCATCAGGGAGGCCGGAGGATCCGTGCAGGACGAGCGGTACGGCGACCGACTCACGGAGTCGTCGGATGAGGTCGTGGTCGACGGCCGCTTCTCGGCTCGTCATGGCGTGCGAGGTCCCGACGGCCACGGCGAGTGCGTCGACGCCGGTCGCGGCCACGAACGCGGTCGCCTCGGCAGGCACGGTGCGGGCTCCTGGCGCGTGGACACCGTCCTTCCCGCCCACCTCACCGAGCTCGGCCTCGACGGCGACGCCACGCTCGTGGCAGAAGTCGACCATCTCCTTGGTGGCGCGCACGTTGTCCTCGTAGGGGAGGGTCGAGGCATCGAACATGACGCTGTCGACCCCGAGCTCGACCCCTTCGCGGATGAGCTCCGCCGACTCGACGTGGTCGAGGTGCACGAGGACCGGCACGGTCGCCGCCCGGGCGATGGCCAGCGAGGCGAGCGTGATGGGGGCGAGCGAGCCGTGGTACCGCACGCAGTTCTCGCTGATCTGCAGGATGACCGGCAGTCCCGCTTCCTCGGCACCGGCGACGATGGCCTCGGCGTGCTCGAGCAGGACGACGTTGCACGCGGCGATCCCCGCGTTCGACGTCGATGCGTGGCCGAGGAGGGTGGTGAAGTCGATGGCGGTGGTCATGGGGTCACTCCCGGGTGATCTGCGGCGGATTCGGACGGTGTGGTGGACGACGGTGTCGGCACCGCGGATGGTCCGGTGGTGGAACGGATGTTTGGGGCGATGAAGCTGCGGAACGCGTCGAGGTCGATCGATCCGGCGACGGGCTCCAGCACGGCCGCTGCTCCGGCGGCGGCGGCAGTCCGCAGCGCCTCGGGGAGGGTGTCTCCGGCGAGGAGGGCTGCGACGAGTCCGGCGGTCGCGGCATCGCCGGCCCCGGTCGGGTTGCCGCGCACGCCGGGGACGGCCGGCACCTCGTACTCGCCCGCCGCGTCTCCGGCGGTGAGTCCGTCGGCGCCGCGCGAGATGACCACGGTGCCGGCGCCGAGCGCGAGGAGGGCTGCACGGGCGGCGGTGAGCGTGGAGGTACCGGTCGCCTCAAGGGCCTCTTCGAGGTTGGGTTTGAGGATCGTCGCCCCGGCTCTCGCGGCGGCGAGCAACGCCGGCCCGCTGACGTCGACGACGACCGGGACACCCGCGTCGACGCCCACTCGCAGGATGGAGGCGACGACGGTGTCGGGGGTGTTCGGCGGCAGGGAGCCGGAGAGGACGAGCATGCTCGCGCCCTGGACCGCGATCGCGAGTTCGGTCGTCACCGCGGCCCATTCCTCGGGCGTCACCGCCGGCCCGGCCTCCGCGAACAGGGTGGGGTGGTGGTGGCCGTCGACCACCGCGACCGTCGAACGCGTCTCGTCGGCGAGGGAGACCACGCGGGTGGCGAGTCCGTCCGACTCGAGGGCGGTCCGGAGCCACGAGCCGGAGGAGCCGCCGAGGGGGAGTACCTGCACGGTGGGGATGCCCAACATCGCGAGGACGCGGGCGACGTTGACGCCTTTCCCGCCGGCGCGTCGGACGATGGAACCGACGCGCTGCGTCACGCCGATCTGCTGCTCGGCGACCTCGTAGGTGATGTCCACGGCGGGGTTCGGCGTCACGATGACGACCTGGCCGCCGTCGAGGCTCGGCGTGGTCATCGTGCCGTGACCAGACGTCGGGCGAGGATGCCCGCACCGACCGTTGCTGCCTCGTCGCCGTGACGGGCGGGCAGGATCGCCGGCACACGCACGATCGAGAGCCGTTCCCGCAGGGCGCGTTCGAGTGGTTCGAAGAGGGCTGGGCCGGCGAGGGCGAGTCCGCCGCCGACGACGATGGCGGCCGGTGCGGCGACGACGGTGATGCCCGCCAAGGCCTCCGCGAGCGCGCCGATCGCGTCGTTCCAGATCGCGACGGCCGGAGCCTCACCACGAGCGGCCGCATCGGCGACGGTCTTGGCGTCACGGGTGCCGGCGCGCCTCGCGATACCGCCGGCCGACGCGAGCTCCTCGACGCGGAGTCCGCGGTGCGGTCCGTCCTGGATCACGCGCTGCCCGATCTCGCCCGCCCAGCCGCCCCCGGCGAAGGGGACGCCCCCGATGACGAGCGCCGAGGCCAGGCCGGTGCCGACGGGGACGAACGCGATGGTGCCGTGGATCCCCGCCGTGGCCAGGGACACCGCCTCGGCGAGGGCGCCGGCGCGGACGTCCTGACCGAATGCGAGCGGGACGTCGAGCGAGGGGCGGAGCAGTTCCGGGAAGGCCAGGTCGCGCCAGCCCAGGTTGACGGCGTGGATGCAGACGCCCTGTTCCTCGTCGACCACGCCGGGGACGACCACGCCGACCGCGACCGGTGGCGAGACGGCGTGCGCGGTCTCGACGAGGCGGAGGACGACGTCCCTCGTCCGGCTGCCGGACGGGTCGTCGACCGGGGTCGCCTCGCGCCAGCGCCCGAGGACCGTGCCGTCGGCCGTCGTCAGTGCGGCTTTGACGCCCGTCCCGCCGACGTCGACCCCGAGGACCGCTCCGGCGGTCACGGCGTCAGGATGACGGAGCGCGTGAGCGACCGGGGGTGGTCGGCGTCGAGGCCGCGGGCCTCCGCCAGGGCGATCGCGAACCGCTGGGCGACGACGAGTCCCGCGATGGGGTCGAGGTCGTGCTGGACGAACGTCGCGCCGGTGGCCGCGACGTCGTCGGGCAGACCGGCAGGCGTGGGCCCGAGTGACCAGACGAGCCGGCCGGGCTGCGCGATGGCGATGGGGCCGTGGCGGTAGTCCATGGCCGGGTAGGACTCCGCCCAGAACTGGGCCGCCTCGCGCGTCTTGAGTGCGGCTTCGAAGGTGAGGCCGACGGCGTGCCCGAGCCCGATGAACGACACCTGGTCGGCCGAGAGGTGGTCGTCGATCGGGATGGTCAGGGCCTGTTCGGCCTCGACGGCGAGGGCCTCGACGTCGTGACCGAGCGAGCCGCGGAGGAGCGCGAGCGTCGTGGTGGCGAAGCGGGTCTGCACGACCGAGCGCTCGTCGGCGAAGGGGAGCGCGACCACGTGGGCCGCCGGGACCGTCGCCGGCGAGTCCTCGACGGCCGTGATGAGGACCGTGGTCACCGACTCGCCGACGGCCTCGAGCAGCTGCACGATCTCCGTCGTCGTGCCGGAGCGCGAGATCGCGACGATGCGGTCGTAGTCGCGGACACCCGGGAACTCGGAACCGGCGAACGCGTCGGTGATGCCGAACCCGGCCTGTTCGCGGAGGACGGCGTAGCTCATCGCGATGAACCAGCTCGTGCCGCACCCGACGACCGCGACGCGCTCGCCCGGCTGCGGCAGCACGGGGGAGAACTCCGGGACGAGGGCGGCTGCGGTGCGCCAGGAAGCGGGCTGCGACGCCAATTCGGCGGCGACGAAGGTGGCGGGCATGAAGTGCCTTTCGCGTGGAGGGACGCGATCGCGACGGGGCGATGCGTTGGGAGCAACCATACCGGATCGAATCTGATCGATACCAGAGCAAATCATCAGAATCGATCATACTGACGCTCGCCGAGCGCCCATATGATGGTCACAGTACGCCCGACTCGATCCGGAATGCAGGACAGATGACGCAACAACAGCGACTCAACGCCCTGCTCGAGCTCGTGAGCGAACGCGGCAACGTGACGAT
The DNA here is from genome assembly GCF_001423185.1 of Plantibacter sp. Leaf314. Lineage (NCBI taxonomy): Bacteria > Bacillati > Actinomycetota > Actinomycetes > Micrococcales > Microbacteriaceae > Plantibacter > Plantibacter sp. Leaf314. Next base: position 2,766,775 of record NZ_LMOB01000001.1, read on the forward strand.
CGCCGAGATCGGCGAAGCACTCGGCATCTCCGCCGCGACCGCGAGACGCGACCTCACGGCACTCGCCGAACAGCGTCTCGTCACCCGGACCCACGGCGGTGCCGCGGCGCTCGGCACCGGCTACGAACTGCCGCTGCAGTACAAGATCGCGCGCCAGGCCGACGCCAAGCGGGCCATCGCGAAGGCGGCGGCCACGCTCATCAACGTGGGCGACGCCGTGGGACTGAACGGTGGCACCACGACGAGCGAGGTCGCGCGGGTGATCGGTCGGAGCGAGCACCTCGTCCGCTCCGACGGGGACGCCTCCGTCACGATCGTCACGAACGCGCTGAACATCGCCTACGAGCTCTCGGTGCGGTCGCACGTGAAGATCGTCGTGACCGGCGGCGTCGCCCGTCGGCAGTCGTACGAACTCGTGGGCTCGCTCGTCGCCGGCGCGCTCGCTGAGATCGCCCTGGACGTGGCGATCCTCGGCGTCGACGGGCTGAGTGCGCAGTTCGGCGCCACCACCCTGCACGAGGGTGAGGCCGCTGTGAGCCAGGAGTTCGTGAAGGTGGCGAAGCGGGTCATCGTGGTCGCCGACAGCACGAAGATGACCAAGGCGACCTTCGCCCGCATCTGCCCGCTCGACCGCATCGACGTGCTCGTCACCGACGCGGCGGTGGATCCTGCCCTGGCCGAGGCCCTGGCCACGGCAGGCGTCGAACTCATCATCGCCGACTGACCGCGGCCGGTCCGCCCGTTCCGGGGCCCTGCGACGTCCCGGGTCCCTCTGGTCGCCGAGCCTCCCTCCGGGTCACTGAGCCATCCCCCCGGTCACTGAGCCTGTCGAAGTGCGACCCCGCTCCACATGTTTCGGCGCGGTAAAACCTCTGCACCGCATCTGCCGAGCCCCTTGCGTGATCGCCGTGATCGCCTATTGTCATTTCATGATCGTTTTGGCATCATATGAATCAACTTCACGCAAGGAAGCGGATGTGATCGAGTGAGCAACGCACCAGCCACCACCCCCACCGGGCTCCGGGTCGCCGTCATCGGCACCGGTCAGCGCGCGTACATCGCGGAGCACGTGGCCGCGAGCCCGACGCCGTCGGCGATCGTCGCGGCGGTCGACACCACCGAGATCGGTCGCAGCCGCGCGCGGCAGATGTTCGGCGACGACCTCGACGTCTTCGACTCCCACCAGGCGCTCATCGCCCAGGGCGGTGTCGACGCCGCGATCGTCACGACGCCGGACTGGACCCACAAGGAGATCGCGGTCGACCTGCTGCGTGCCGGCATCGCCGTGTACCTCGAGAAGCCGCTCGCGATCACGCTGGACGACGCCGATGCCGTGCTCCAGGCCGCCTACGAGTCGCGGACGCCGCTCTACGTCGGACACAACTTCCGCCACGCCGCCGTCGTCCGGCTCATGCACGAGGTCATCGAGCGGGGCGAGATCGGCGCGGTCAGGTCCGTCTGGGTGCGTCACTTCGTCGGCAACGGCGGCGACTACTACTTCAAGGACTGGCACGCCGACCGTTCGCGCGTGAACACCCTCCTCCTGCAGAAGGCGAGCCACGACATCGACGTGGTCCACTTCCTCGCGGGTGCCTACACCCGGCGCGTCGTCGCGATGGGCGACCTCGCGGTGTACGGCGAGGTCGAGGACCGCGAGGACCGCAGCGGTCAGACGATGGCCGACTGGTTCTCCTACGACAACTGGCCGCCCGAGGCACAGCGCGGACTCAACCCGGTGGTCGACGTCGAGGACGTCTCGATGATGCTCATGACCCTCGAGGGCGGGATCACCGCGAGTTACGAGCAGTGCCACTTCACGCCCGACTACTGGCGGAACTACACCGTCATCGGCACCCACGGCCGGCTCGAAAACATCGGCGACACCGCCGGCGGGACGGTCAAGGTCTGGAACCGCCGACGCACCTGGAGCACCGAGGGCGACGCCGAGTACCCGATCGCGGGCGTCGAGGAAGGGCACGCCGACGCCGACGTCGACACCATGAACGAGTTCCTCGCCTTCGTGGCCGACGGGACCCCGACCACGCTGTCCCCGGTCGCCGCACGGCAGGCGGTCGCCGCCGGTGCGCTCGCCGCGCACTCGCTCCGGAACGGCTCGATCCCGCTCGACGTGCCTCCCCTCGACCCGACGCTCGTCGAGTACTTCTCCTCCCTCACCACCAGTACCGCGACGCCTTCCAGCACTGCACCGCATTCCCTCGACGCCACCGCCCGGTAGCGCACCTCGAAAGGACTCCCGTCATGCCTTCGTTCTTCACGAACCACACCTCATCACCAGGTGGCCGCGCCCGTCGCCGTGCCGTCCTCAGCGGCATCGGCCTGCTGGCCGCCGCAGCCCTCACCGCCGGTTGCAGCACCGGTGGCGGCGGCGGCGCGACCGGCGGCGAGTACGCCGCAGCCCCGAAGGACCTCAAGGCCGAGATCACCTACGGCGTGTGGGACCAGGCCCAGGTCGCGGCGATCGACGCCAACATCGAGGCGTTCAACGAGGTCTACCCCGACATCACCGTCAACGTGAACGTCACGCCGTGGGCGTCCTACTGGTCGAAGCTGCAGACGCAGGCGTCGAGCGACACCCTCCCCGACCTCTTCTGGTTGAACGGCCCGAACTTCCAGGTCTACGCGGCCAACGGCAAGATCGAACCGATCACCGGCGCCGTGAAGGCGGGCGACATCGACCCGAAGAACTACCCCGAGGCCCTGAACGAGCTGTACTCGCTCGAGGACACGCAGTACGGCGTTCCGAAGGACTTCGACACCGTGGGTGTCTGGGTCAACACGGCCCTGTTCGAGCAGGCCGGTGTGGCCCTGCCCGCCGACGACTGGACCTGGGACGACTTCGACACCGCAGCGCAGACGATCTCGACGAATCTCAAGGACCAGGGCGTCTACGGGGCCGCCGGCGGTATGGACGGCCAGACCACGTACTACAACACGATCCTGCAGGCGGGCGGCGAGGTCATCAACGCCGACCAGACCGAGTCCGAGTACGACAGCCCCGAGGCACAGGAAGGGCTCCAGTTCTGGACGGACCTCATCGCGAACGGTTCCTCGCCCAACATGCAGCAGCTGACGGACACCCCGGCCGACCAGTGGTTCACCTCGGGCAAGGTCGCCATGTACTGGGGCGGCAGCTGGCTGCGACCCCTCGTCGGTGAGTCCGACGTCGCCGCCACCACGCAGGCCTTCCCGCTGCCGATCGGCAAGGAGCAGGCGACGGTCATCCACGGCGTCTCCAACGTCGTGGCGTCCGCGAGCAAGAACAAGCAGGCAGCCCAAGCGTTGCAGGTCTTCCTCGCGAGCGAGGAGGCGCAGCAGCAGCAGGGCGACCTCGGTGCCGTCATCCCCGCGTTCAACGGCACCCAGCAGTCCTTCGTCGACTCCTACCCGACGATGAACCTGCAGGTCTTCCTCGACGCCCTCGACTACGCCAAGCCGCTGCCGGTCTCGGAGAACACCGCGGCATGGAACGCGCTCGAGGTCGAACTCCTGCCCGACGCGTTCAGCGGCGACAAGCCCGTCTCCGACGTGGCGAAGGAGATCGCCGAGCAGATGAACGCCGCCCTGGCCAAGAAGTGACCGGTCAGACCGTGACGCGCACCCCGTCGGCGCCGCTCTCCTCATCGAGGGCGGCACGGCGGGGTGCCGCCCGCGGCGACGGTGCCTGGCCGTGGGCGTTCGTCCTCCCGCTCCTCACCGGCATCGGCGTCTTCTTCATCTGGCCGATGATCCAGACCGCCTACTACTCGTTCACCGAGTGGGGCGTCTTCGGCGGAACCACCTTCACGGGTGTCGAGAACTACGTGCGACTGTTCGCCGACCCGCGGCTCTACGCCTCGCTCGGCAACACCCTCATCTACACGGCCGTCGTCCTCCTCGGCATCCCGATCGCCGTGTACCTCGCCAGCCTGCTGAACCTCCCGGGCCTCCGCTTCGCGAGCTTCTACCGGGTGCTCTTCTTCCTGCCGTACGTGGCGATGCCGACCGCCGTCGCGATCGTGTGGCGCATCATCTTCAACGGCGACTTCGGCATCCTCAACTACACGCTGTCGCTCGTGGGCATCGACGGTCCGTACTGGATCAGCACGCCGGGGACCGCGATGTTCGCCGTGGCCATCGTCGGTCTGTGGTCCTCGCTCGGCTTCTCGATGATCATCCTGGCCTCCGGGCTCAAGAACATCGCGCCCGAGCTGTACGAGGCCGCCGAGCTCGACGGGGCGACCCGGTGGCGTCAGTTCCGCTCCATCACGGTGCCGCTGCTCACCCCGAGCATCTTCTTCGTCACGATCATCACGGTCATCTCGAGCTTCCAGCTCTTCGACCTGCTGTACGCGATCCTCGGCAGCACGAACCCCGTGCTCCCGAAGAGCATGTCGCTCGTCTACTTCTTCTACGACCAGGGCTTCGTCCAGAACGACAAGGGCTACGCGTCGGCCATCGCGATCGTGATCTTCCTGATCATCGGACTGGTCACGCTCCTGCAGTTCCGGCTCCAGAAACGATGGGTGAACCATGACTGAGCAACTCACCGCGACGGCGCCGCTCACCACCCGCGCCGTCACCGTCCCGGGATCCGGCCGCCCGACGGCCGCCTCCGCTCGCCGCCGCGACGCCGGTCGCCCCGGCCAACGGCGCGGGTCCCACGTCGTCGCCCACATCGTGCTCGGTGTCGGCGGCCTCATCATGGCGTTCCCGTTCATCTGGCAGATCATCATGTCGCTGTCGACGAACGCGGAGGTGCAGAGCGTGGTCCCCACGTTCTGGCCGGCGGAACTGCAGTGGCAGAACTACGCCGCCGTGTTCGAACGGCTCCCGTTCCTCGACCAGCTCCGCACCTCGATCCTCATCACGGTCATCCGGACCGTCGCGCAGATCGTCCTCTGCACCATGGCGGGGTACGCGTTCGCCCGCATGCGGTTCCGGGGACGCACGATCCTGCTCGCCGTGACGCTCTCGATCCTCATGGTGCCGTCGCAGGCGTACCTCATCTCGCAGTACCAGATCGTGCAGGGCTTCGGCTGGTTGAACACCACGCTCGGCATCGTGGCACCGGGCCTGTTCAGCGCGTTCGGCACGTTCCTCATGCGGACGGCGTTCCTGAACCTCCCGACGGAACTCGAGGAGGCCGCCCGTATCGACGGGGCCGGACCGTTCCAGATCTTCTGGAAGATCATGCTCCCGCTCGCGAAGCCGAGCATCAGTGTGCTCGCCATCACGACGGTGCTGTGGTCGTGGAACGAACTCCTCTGGCCGCTCGTGGTCTCGACCTACGCGAACTCCATGCCGCTCGCCGCCGGGCTCGCGACGCTCTCGAGCGACAAGACCACGGACTACCCGGTGATGATGGCGGCGTCGATCCTCGCCATGGCGCCCGTGTTGATCCTGTTCATCGTGCTGCAACGCCGGGTGATCGACGGGCTCGCGTTCTCCGGGCTGAAGTAGGGCGTCAGGCCTCGCCGGTGCTCCACCAGGAGACGATCGGCGTGCCGTTGACGAGGTGGTCGCCGATCGCCCTCGCCTTGAAGCGGGCCGGGTTGTGCGAGGCGATCGTGCGGGCGTTCCGCCAGTGCCGATCGAGCGCGAGATGCGTCTCGACGGCGCTGGCACCGCCTACGTCGAACAGGGCGGTCGCCGCGTCCAGCACCGCGGGCAGGATCACGAGCTGTGCCCGGGCCGTGGCGAGCTCGACGGCGGCGAGCTGTGCCCGGATGCGTTCGGGATCGCCACCGAGGATCGCGCTGCTCGAACGCTCGAGCGCGGCCGACGCCGCGGCCAGCGCCGCGTCGGCCGCGAAGGACTTCGCCGACAGCTCGCCGACGACCTCCTGCACGATCGGGTCACCCTGAGCGGTGGCGGCCGCGCCATGGCTGTACGTCCTCGTCCGCGCGCGGACGAACCCGGCGGCGTCGTCGACGATCGCCCGCCCGATGCCGGTGACCGCGGCGAGCAGGACCAGCTGCACGAACGCGCCACCATGTGACGGCCGGTCAGGTTCGCGTCGCACCACCGTCGACGGGTCGACCGCGACATCGGTGAACACCGTCGTGCCGCTGCCGGTCAAGCGCTGCCCGAACCCGGTCCAGTCGTCGATCCGATCGACGCCGGGGGCGCCCGTGTCCACGAGCACCGAGACGAACTCGCCGTCCTGCTCGGCCGCGACCCCGACGAGGTCGGCGAACAGCGTGCCCGTGCTGTAGAACTTCGTCCCGTTCAACCGCAGCCCCTCGGGCGTCTCGGTGAGGCGGGTGGCGAGCGAGCCCACCTTGGCGGTCGAGCGTTCGTGGCTCGCGTTCCCGACGACGGCGCCGTCGGCGAGCCGGGCGAGGTGTGCCTCCCGGTCAGCGGACGCCGGCGCGTGCAGGGTGCGGTCGAGGTAGGAGAAGTGGGAGCGGAACAGCTGCGCGAGGTTGGGGTCGCGTCTGGCGAGTTCCGCGAGCAACTCGAAGAACTCGCCGTGCGTGGCCGCATCGCCGCCGTGTTCGCGAGGCAGGGTCACCCGGGTGAAGCCGGCCTCGCGAAGCGCTTCGACCTCGGCATACGGCAGGCGGCGCTCGCGCTCCCGCTCGACGGCGCCCCGCCCGAGTTCGTCGAAGAGCGGAGCGAAGCGCGCGACCAGATCCCGGTCGACGGTCGTCGCGCTCATGACGCCTCGCCATCCACCGTGACCGCCGCCGAAGCGGTCGCCGAAGCCGGCACCGGGGCCGTCGTCGCCGGTTCCGCGTCCGGCCGCGCGCCAGGCGCCTCCCACTCGGGCAGGGTGCCGAGCAGTTCGAACTGCCCGAGGGCCGCCGCACGTTGGACGGCCGGGTTGTGCGAGGCGATCGTGCGGACGTTCCGCCAGTGTCGGTCGAGCGCGGACGCCCGACCGACGGCGGAGGCCCCACCGACTTCGAAGAGCCGGCTGAGCGCGTCGAGGACGAGCGGGAGGACGACCTGCTGGACGCGGAAGACCTCCAACAGCGTCTCGCGGGCGGTGTCGGGACCGTTGCCCGACTCGCCCAGGGTCCGGGCGGCGGCGAGGACGAGCGCGCGGGCGGTGTGGACGACGCTGCTCAGCTGTCCGACGATCGCCTGCACGAGCGGATCCTGGCTGGGCAGATGCTCGCCCGCGTGGCCGACCGTGCGACGTCGCGCCCGCACGTAGTCGACGGTGTCCTCGAGCGCGCGCTGCGCGATCCCGGCGACCACGCCGAGCAGGATGAGCTGCTGCAGGGCGCCGGTGCGGTGCCATGCCGCCGCGTCGCCGCGGTGGACGACGAGGTCGCGAGGGTCCACCGGCACCCGGTCGAACGTCGTCGTGCCGCTCCCGGTCAGCGGTTGGCCGAAGCCGTCCCAGTCGTCCACCGAGCGGGTTCCTGGGTCGTGCGCCGAGACCGTCGCGGCGACCCGATCCGTGCCGTCGAGGGCCGACAGGTGGATCCAGTCGGCGTAGATGCTGCCGGTCGTGTAGTACTTGGTGCCCGTGATCGTCAGCGTCTCGCCGTCGCGGTCGAGGACGGTCTCGAGGTGGGCCGTCGCGTGGCGTTCGGACTGCGCGTTCCCGACGAGGTCGCCGTCGCGCAGCCGGGCGAACCAGAGCTCGCGGTAGGCGGCGTCGGGCGAGGCGAGCAAAGACTCGACGAACAGGATGTGCCCGCGCCAAACGTGCCCGAGGCTCGAATCCGCGGCGGACAGCGCGATGAGCCGGGTGAAGAGCTGCTCCAGGGTGAGCCCCGCGCCACCGGACTCCCGTGGGACCCGGGCGGCGGCGAAGCCGAGCCGCCGGAGCTCGGCGACCTCGTCGAACAGGAGGCGTCGGTCGGTCTCTCGCGCCACGGCGCCGCCGCGGAGTCGGGCGAGGAACGCGTCGAAGTCGGTGTCGTTCATCGGTGCAGCACCCGCTTCGCGAGGACGTTGCCCAGTAGTTGCGCGAGCTGCACGAGGACGACGAGGGTGATGACGACGAGGCCGACGACGATCCAATCGAACCGCTGGTAGCCGTAGGTCATGGCGAGGTCGCCGAGCCCACCGCCACCGAGTACGCCGGCCACGGCGGTGGCGTCGACGAGGGCGACGAGGATGTACGTCAGCCCGAGGATGAGCGGCCCGAGCGCCTCAGGGACGACGATCGTGAAGAGCACCCGCGCGGGGCTCGCCCCCATGGCGGCGCCGGCCTCGATCGCGCCCGGCGAGACGGCGACGAGGTTCGACTCGGAGACGCGCCCGATCGCGACGCTCGCGACGAGGATGAGCGGGATCGTCGCGGGCAGCGGTCCGAGCCCGGTACCGAACACGAGCCGCGTGAGCGGGATGAGCGCGATCGCGACGATGAGGAACGGCACCGGCCGGATCACGTTGATGATGAAGTTGAGGACACCGAACACGAGGCGGTTCTGCAGGAGGTTGCCGGGACGGCTCGCGTAGAGGAGCAGGCCCAGCAGGATCCCGATGACGGTCGCGACGGCGAAGGCGACGGAGACCATCAACCCCGTCTCGCCGATGGCCTTGAGGAGACGGGGGAAGAACGCCTCCGGGTCGAAGTCACGCATGGGTGTGCTCCTTCAGGATGGTGGGGTCCTCGGCGCGTGGTCGCCCTTCGACAGGCTCAGGGACCGAGGCGTGGGCGTCAGGGACAGAGGTGTGGGCGTCTGGGGCCGAGGGGTCTTGGGCGCTCGGTGCATGCCCTTCGACAGGCTCAGGGACCGAGGGGTGGGCGTCAGGGACCGTGGAGTGCGGCGTCGGCCCCGGGTCGATGGCGGTGACGGTCGCCGTGGCACGGAGGCCGTCGATGGCGGCGTCGACGCGGTCGTCCGGGCCGAGGAGTTCGACCGTGAGACTGCCGAACAGGCGGCCCTGGAGCTCGTCGACCCCACCGAACACGACGTTGAAGTCGATGTCGTTGTCGCGGGCGACCCGCGAGAGGAACGGGTGGTTGGTGTCGCGATCCTCGACGTGCAGCTGCACGAGCCGCCCGTGGTGCACGGCCCGGATCTTCGTGAGCACCTCCTCGGAGGGGATGTGGTGCAGGACGGAGGAGACGAAGCGGCGCGCGGTCGCCGTGCGAGGCGCGGAGAACACCTCGTAGACGCTGCCCTGCTCCACCACCTCGCCGTCCTCCATGACGGCGACCCGGTCGGCGAGCTCGCGGATGACGTCGATCTCGTGCGTCACCAGCAGGATCGTCACCCCGTACTCGGCGTTCACCCGACGGAGGAGTTCGAGGACCTCGCCGGTCGTCTGCGGGTCGAGGGCGCTGGTCGCCTCGTCGGAGATGAGGATCTCCGGGCGTGTGGCGAGGGCTCGTGCGATGCCGACGCGCTGCTTCTGTCCACCCGAGAGCTGCGAGGGGTAGGCGAGCGCTTTGTCGCTCAATCCGACGAACGCGAGGAGTTCCTCCACGCGGTCGAGGATCTCGGCGTCCGGCACCTTCGCGAGCTTCAGCGGGTAGGCGATGTTCTTGTAGACGGTGCGTGACTCCAGGAGGTTGAACTGCTGGAAGATCATGCCGATCCGTTGGCGTGCCGTGTACAGCGCTGATCCCGAGAGCGCCGAGATCTCGAGTCCTTCGACGATCACCCGTCCGGTCGTCGGGCGCTCGAGCGCGTTGACGGTGCGCAGGAGCGTCGACTTACCGGCGCCGGAGTAGCCGACGATGCCGAAGATCTCACCTCGCTCGACCGTCAGGTCGACGTTCCGAAGCGCCTCGAAGGCGCGGCCCTGCACCTCGAACGTCTTGCTGACGTCCTCGAAGGTGATCGCGGTACTCATAGCTGCTCCTCTCGCGGGACGGCCGCCCGGGAGCTCCCGGGCGGCCACTGCGTGGTCGTCCTATCCGGCTTCGGTCTGGAGCTCGGCGAGCTTGTCGCGGAGCTCCTTCACCGGCACCTGGACGAGGATCGAGTTCCCGGCGAACTCGTCGTCGAGGGCCTCGGCGACGCGCGGGTCGGCGTAGGTCTCCTCGAGGATCTTCCAGGCCGGGTTGTCCTTGTCGTCCTCACGGGTGGCGACGACGTTGACGTAGGGCAGGTTCTTCTCGGAGAGTGAGTCGTCGAGGAAGAGGGCGTCGTCCTTGGTGATGTTCTGACTCGGGTCGAAGTACGAGGTGCCGACGACGACGGCGGCGAGCGACGGGTCGTCGAACTGCTGCGGGATGCTCGTCGCCGGCAGCGGCACGAACTGGAGGTTCCGCTCGTTCGCGGTGACGTCCTCGACGGTCGGGAAGTTGCCGGCGTCCGCGGCGATCTCGATGAGGCCGGCCGCGGCGAGGATGTTCAGCGCGCGACCACCGTTCGACGGGTCGTCGGGGATCGCGACACGGGCGCCGTCGGCGAGGTCCTGCACGTCACCGAGCGTCTTCGAGAAGATGCCCCACTGCGTGATCACGGTCGAGAACACCGGCGTGAGGTCGGCGTCGTTCTCCGCGTTGAAGGCGGAGAGGTAGAGGATGTGCTGGAACGCGTTCGCGTCGACGGTGCCGGCGACGAGCTCGGTGTTCGGGAGCACCCAGTCCTTCACGTTGACCCACTCGACGTCGAGGCCCTTCTCGGCGGCGACCTCCTTCACGGCGTCCTGGAACTGCGTGTCCTCGGACACGGCGATCTTGACGCTGAGCCGTTCGGCGGGTGCGCCGGATCCGGTCGCGGCGTCGGCGGCGCCGTTCTGGCCGCCGACGACGACCGACACGGCGATCGCGATGGCGGCGACGGCGACGGCCGCGATCCCGCCGATCAGGATGGTTCGACGCTTCCGTTTGCCGGCGGCGATCGACTCGCGCAACTCGCTCGGTCCTGGTCCGGTCTGCTCGGTCATGAGTGGTCCTCGAATCTGTCTGTGGGTGCACTGGTGCGTGCACGGGGACAGTCTCCACAGGAGTTCGAGACGACGCTCGTCACGTTACCGAGGGCGGGTCACAGTTCGAGATGAAACGTAAACGCCGGGCGCTCGGCGGCGGAACGACCTACACTGCGGCACGACGACGAGCCCGACGCCCGCGGGCCTCCGGCGACCCGGACCCGTCGGCGGAGGCCGCACTCAGCCGAGGTCGTACCGTGCGAGGGCGTCCGCGTCCTGGGCGATCCGCGACGCCCGGCGAGCGGCGTCGAGCGCCTCGACCGGATCGGCCGCCGCAGCCGCCTCGGCCAGGGCGAGTTGGCGCTTCGCCTCGGCCAGCCGGGTCCTGGCGTCGGCACCCACCCGGTCTCGGTGCGCGGAGATGACGTCAGCCGCGATGCGCAGGTTGCTGTCGGCCGTGAACATCGCCCCTCGCATCGCCTCACGGGCGTTGTCGAGGCGCCTCCGTTCACTCCGAGCCGTCGCGAGGGCGGCGTCCAGCTCGATGTCGGCGGCGCGCACCGACTCGAGGCGTCGAGCGGGATCCGGCAGGATGCGCTCGCCGTCCGGCGAGGTCGCGGACTCGGCCAGCAGGAGGGCGCGGTTCGCGCGGTCGATCGCTCCGGCGATCACATCGGCCGTCTCCGGTCGCTCTGCCGACTCGCGGAGCTCAGCCGCTTCGACGACGACCGTCCGGAGTTCCCGAGCCGCCGCAGCGAGCTCGGCCTCCGCGGCACCGATGCCCGCAAGCGAACGTTCGACGGCGTCGAGCCGGTCCTCCGCCTGCTGCAGCTCCCGACCGAGGCCGTGGAGTGCCGCAGCGGTCGGGCGTCCGTCGGCGATCCGCTCGGCCGCGTGCCGCGCGTCCTCCACCGCCTGGTCGACCGTCGTCTGCGCGGTGCGACGGAGCACTCGGGCGTCCTCGACGGCGCTTGCCGCGTACCGTTCGGCGGCCGACGCGATCGCGAGCCCGGTCGTGGTCAGTCGGTCGCGCGCCCGGTCGATGCGTCGCTCGAGGTCTCCGAGGAGGTCGGGGGCGGAGCGCTCGGCACCACGCCGTTCGGCGAAGCCGCGCAACCGGGCGGTGAGGGTGCGCTCGACGTCCTCGCAGAGGTGGACGATGCGTTCGTTCCACTCGCGTCGCTGCCGCTCGGTGTCGGCGACCTCGTCCTCGAGGGCCTGGCGCAGTCGGAAGGCCTCGCCGAGTGCGGCTCGTGCCGCGGCGACGTCGGCGGCGTATCCGCGTGCGGCCTCGCGTCCGAACTCGGCTTCGGCGAACCCGACCTCGTCCTCGGCCTCACGGACCGCGTCGTCGGTGCGGACGAGCGCGATGCCGGCGCGACGGTGGAGGTCGTCGATCGACGCGATCGGGGTCTTCGGGGTGCGTCGGCGCAGGAACGCGAGGAGGAGCCAGACGATGATGCCGGCGCCGCCGAAGACGATCAGCGAAGGGAGCCACCACAGGTCGACCATGGTCTCCAGTGTACGAACGCGGGGCGGAGGATGGGCTGGGAGGGGGTGCGGCGGACGGCGGGCCGAGCGGGTCGTTCCGACGCCTGTCGAGCTTCCTCGCGCTGGCGCCTGGAGCGTCGGAACCCGGGTCTACGCTGAGGCCATGACCCGCCAGCAGCGCCTCGTGCTCACGATCGCGATCCTCTCGTCGTTCGTCGCGTTCCTCGACGGCTCGGTCGTGAACGTCGCGCTGCCGGCGATGACGAAGGAGCTCGGCGGTGGCCTCATCGTGCAGCAGTGGGTCGTCGACGCCTACCTCATCACCCTCGGTTCGCTGATCCTGCTCGCGGGGTCCCTGTCCGACGCGTTCGGGCGCATCCGCATCCTCCGCATCGGGCTCATCGGCTTCGGCGTGACGTCGATCCTCTGTGCGGTCGCGCCGTCCGCCGAGGTGCTCATCATCGCCCGCCTCCTCCAGGGCGGTGCGGCGGCCCTGCTCGTGCCGAGCTCGCTCGCCATCATCATCTCCACCTTCAGCGGCGCCGCGCAGGGCAAGGCGATCGGCACCTGGACGGCGTGGACCGGGGCCGCCGGCATCACCGGTCCGCTGCTCGGCGGGGTGCTCGTCGACACCCTGTCGTGGCGGCTCATCTTCGCGATCAACATCATCCCGATCCTCGTCACGCTGTTCCTCATGATGCGTGCCGACCGGGTGCCGGAGCCCGAGCACCGTCCGCGCATCGACGTCGTCGGCGCCGTGCTCGGGGCGGTCGGGCTCGGTGGTCCGGTGTTCGCCCTCATCGAGCAGGAGCGCTACAGCTGGGACAGCCCCATGCTCCTCGTGCCGCTCATCGTCGGTGTCCTCTCCTTCATCGCCTTCCTGTGGTGGGAGCGCCGGCACCCCGATCCGATGCTGCCGCTGTCGTTGTTCCGCGTGCGCAACTTCGGGTTCGGCAACATCGCGACGGTCTTCATCTACGGTGCGTTGTCGCTCGGGTTCTTCGCGATCGCCGTGTTCATCCAGCAGACGGCCGGCTTCAGCGCGACCCTCGCGGGAATCGCGACGCTCCCGCCGACGCTCGTCATGCTCGCGTTGTCGTCCTGGTTCGGGAAGCTCGCCGGCACGCACGGGCCGCGGTTGTTCATGACCCTCGGGCCCATCGTCGCGGGTGTCGGCTTCCTCCTGATGATGGGTGCCCAGCAGGACCTCGACTACTGGCTCCAGTTGTTCCCGGGCATCCTCCTCGTCGGTCTGGGGCTCGCGATCACGGTCGCGCCGCTCACCGCCGGCATCCTCGGGTCGATCGACCCGGCCCATGCGGGCATCGGTTCGGCCGTGAACAACGCGGTGTCGCGGGTGGCCGGACTCGTGACGATCGCGCTCGTCGGCATCATCGCCGGTGGTGCGCTCGGCGTCGGGGGATTCTCGCGGGTGGTGCTGGCCACGGCGGTGTTCATGTTCGTGGGCGGCCTGGTCTCGTTCGTCGGGATCCGGAACCCCAAGGCCGCGGCGGAACCGGCGCCGGCGCCCGCTGCCTGACCCGCTCCGACCGCTCGTCGCGTCGGTCAGCTCGGTTCGACGGTGGTGCCCGTGACGGCCGGGGCCGTGGTCGCCGCACCGATGACCGCGTGGAGCATCTCGCGGAGCTGTGTCAGATGGTCGGCGTCCATGCGCAGTTCCTGCATGACCCGGTGAGGGATGGCCTCCGCCTGTGTGCGGAGCTCGCGGCCGGCGGTCGTGAGGGAGACGTCCAGGACGCGCTCGTCCAACCGGCTGCGGTCGCGCCGGACGAGCCCGGCCGCCTCGAGCCGCTTGAGGAGCGGCGACAGCGTGGCCGGCTCGAGCTGCAGCGCACCACCGAGGTCTTTGACCGACCGTGGGCTGTGCTGCCACAGCGCGAGCATCACGAGGTACTGCGGATGGGTGAGCCCGAGGGGTTCGAGGATCGGGCGGTAGAGCGAGATGACGCTTCGTGACGCGACGGCGAGGGCGAAGCAGACCTGGTTCTCCAGCTGGAGGAGGTCGTCGGCCGTGGCGACGGTGGTGGATTCGTTGGCGGTCACGGTCCCATCGTACCCAAATGATTAGTACACTCATCAATATGAGTGAGAAGCGATCCTTCCGGGAGTCCGTCCGAGAGGCGGGCGGCCTGTACGGCTGGGTGAACGGGCGGATGTGGAAGGTGCTCGGGCCACCGCCGCTCGGTCCGTACAACGAGGAGCCCCTGCCGCCGTCGGCTCAGTCGGGGTGTCCGATCTGTGGTCACGCCATGTCGGAACACATCGTCGACCGCACGACCGGCCCGCGCACGCAACTGCACTGCCCGAAGGCGCCCGCCGCCTGACGTCTGACGCCCGGCGCCCGCAGGTGGATCGAGATCATCCTCTGGGTGCATGCGCCTCCCGCGGCGAGCTGCTGTACTACTGATATGTCTCATGCGTCGACCAGTAGCCCCGCCATGCCCAGTCCCTCCGCGTCCCCGACGGCCTCGCCTGCTCGTCGGTGGCAGCTCATCGACGCCCTCCGCGGCTTCGCGCTCGCCGGCATCCTCTTCGTCAACGTCCCCGACATCACCCGACTCGGTCAGGACATCCCCTTCGACGAGCGGCACGTGAGCACGATGGACCTCGTCCTCGAGTTCGCCGTGCAAACTCGGTTCGTCCCGATCTTCGCCTTCCTCTTCGGCATGAGCGCCATGTTCGTCATCGAGGGTGCGCGCCGACGCGGTGTGCACCCGCTCCTGCCGATGCTGCTGCGCTACCTCGCGCTGTTCGTGATCGGCTTCGCCCACGCCTTCCTCTACCCGGGCGAGATCCTCCGCGAGTACGCGATCTGCGGCCTCCTCATGCTGCCGATCGTGCTGTGGGCGCCGCGCTGGGTGACGCTCGGCCTCGGCGTCACCCTCACGGTCGCCGCCTACGCCCTCACCGGGGGTGGGCTCGCCACGCTCCCCGGTCTCCTCCTCGCCGGAGCCGGAGCGGCCGCCTACGGGCTGCCCAAGGTGCTCGACGCTGGCGGACGCCCGGTGTGGATCGCCTTCGCCGGCGCGGTGGTGCTCGCCGTCCCCGCGCTCTGGTGGCAGACGACGGAGCCCGGAGACCCCCGCTTCACGACCGCCGGTGGCATCGCGGGCGGCGTCCTCGCCATCGTGTACGTCACGGGCTTCGCCCTGCTCTGGCAGACGCCGGTCCGTCGGGCACTCGCCCTCGTCTTCGAACCGCTCGGGCGGATGGCACTCAGCAACTACCTCGGTGCCTCCGTCGTCCTCGCCCTCGTCGCACTGGTCGTGCCCTTCCGCGAGTTCGACGACCTCGCGCTCGTCAGCCTCGGCGCGCTCGTCCTCATCGCGATCCAGTCGGTGCTCAGCCGCCTCTGGCTGCGCCGATTCCAGTACGGTCCGATCGAATGGCTCTGGCGGATGGCGACCTGGCGTCGCGTGGTCCCGTTCCGGAAGCCCGCGCTCGCCTGAGGCCCAGCCCGGCTCGGGCGCGCAGGGGACCGACGATCACGGCGAGGGCGCCGCGACGGCAGACGCCGCCATGGCCACGGCGTCGGCGGGTTCGCGACCGAGGAGGTCACGGAGATCGTCGCCCGTGCCGGCAAGGAATCCGTGGCGGACCGCACTGAAGATCGACAGCAGCATCGGTGGCTGGAACGGTTTGAGCTGAGCGTGCATGAGCGCCTCCCGGCGTTCGGCGAGTGACGTCGAGTGGAGCCCGACGCCCAGGCGATCGGCCACCTGCCTCGCCGTGATCGGCTCGCCGACGAGGTCGTACCGGCGTCCGACGTGGGTGCCCGGCGCCATCGCGACGACGGCGGCGGCCTCGGCGAGGTCGGCTCGGGTGACGGCGGCGAGCGCCCCGTCGCCGAAGGCCGAGTGGAGTGATCCACCGGACCACTCCAGCAACGAACCGAAGAGCTCCGCGTACAGGCCGTTCCGGAGGATCGTCCAGGACAGCGGGCTGCGTTCCAGCCGCCGCTCCGTCCACCGGTGTGCGAGCGCGAACGCGAGGTGGTCGCCGGCCGTCGCGAGGCTCGTGTAGACGACGTGCCGGACCCCGTCGCGTTCGGCCGCGGCGATCGCCGTCTCATGGCGGGCGATCACGACGTCGTCCTCGGCTTCGCCGGCCGAGACGAGGACCAGCGTGTCGACGCCGAGGAAGGAGACGCTGCCGGGGTCGTCGAAGTCGATCCGACGGGCGCCGTCCTGCCCGCTGCGGTTGCTCGCCAGGGGTGCGGCGCCCCGAGCGGTGAGTGCGTCGAGGATGGCGCTGCCGAGTTGGCCGGTGGTTCCGGTGACGAGGATCATTTCAGGGCCTTTCGGTGTTCAGGATGATGACTCGGACGAGTCTGCGACCCCCGCCGAACACCCACAAGAAGGCACTTGCATGTCACTCACGCACACCGCGGTAACCGCCGACCTCGAACCCTGCGGCAAGGAGGGGCACCCGGATTGCGGCATCCGCGACGTCCTCGACCGCATCGGCGACACGTGGTCGGTGCTCGTCGTCGTGGAACTCGCGTCGGGTGAGCGGCGGTTCCGTGAGCTGCAGCGCGCGATCGACGGGATCTCCCAGCGCATGCTGACGCTGACCCTTCGTCGACTCGAACGGGACGGCCTCGTCGAGCGGACCGTGTTCCCGACCGTGCCGGCGCAGGTGTCCTACGCGCTCACCTCCTCTGGCGCAGCCCTCTCCCACCTCGTCAAGACGCTCGCCGACTGGTCCCTCGAGCAGCGGCCGGCGATCACGGCGTCCCGCGCGGCGTACGACGCGGCGCACCCCGGCCACGGCATCCGATGACCGCTGCCGCTTGACGTCCGTGAGGAGTAGCGTCGGCGCATGGAGCATCCGATCGTGCACGACGCCGACGATCCCTTCGTCGAACGGGTCCGGCAGGTGTGCCTCGCCTACCCGGAGGCCGTCGAGACGTTCGGCCATGGCCGCCCGAGCTTCAAGGCGGGGAAGCGGGTCTTCGTGACCGTCGGGTCGGAGATGCGCGTCCCGCACAGCATCACGTTCACCCCGGCTGAGGAGGAGCGCGGAGCTTGGCTCGAGGACGAGCGGTTCTGGTCGCCGAAGTACGACGGGCCCTCGGGGAAGCTCGCGTTCGACGCCGGACTCGACGGTGACGACGGGCGCACGCTGGACGACGTCGACTGGGAGCTCATCGCCGAACTCATCGACACCTCGTATCGCCAGGTCGCCCTCAAGCGGCAGCTGCGCGCGCTCGACGCCCGCTGACGGCGGAGACCTCGCCCCACGGACGGCACCATGCCAGACTGACGACCGGGGGAGCCGTGCGCTGCGGTTCGAGGACGGGGAGCTGTGAGCGACGACGGATCCGGGACGCGGATCGCCGATCCCGAGCCCGACGCGGTGCCGTCCGGGAGTCTGACGCCGGCCGGTCGAGCCGGAGCCGGAAGCCTCGCCGTGTGGCTCTCGCGCATGAGCGCCTACCTGCGACGCAGCGCCGTGCTCGCCGCAGCGACGATCGTCGTGGTCTCCGGAGTCGTCGGTGTCATCGCCGCGTTGGGGATCCTCGACCGGCAGATGGAGTACCGCGACGGCGACGGGTACCGGATCACCGGAGGTGGCAACCCGGCGACCTGGTCCGACGCCGTCTCCTTCTCACCCGCGGGCGAGTGGTACAGCGTCCTCGGCACCATCGGAACGTACCTCTGGTTCGCCCTCGCGGTCGTGCTCCTGCTCGTGCAACCGGCGACCGAGCTCGGCGGACGATGGGCCAGGTCCCGCGGATTCGGTGCGTTCTTCGGACTCGTCCCGGTGGCCGTCGTCGGCCTCGCGATCTGCGTCATCGCAGCGGTCAGGATCGACGGGAGCAATTCGCCCGGTTGGCTCGTGGGTTGGACCTCCTTCGGGACCGTCGTGTGGTTGGCGGTGGTCTACGGGCTGCCGATCCTGCTTGTCGTCGCGGCGATCGTCGGCCTCGCGAGGCTCGCCGACCGCGGGAGACGGCGTCGGTTCCTGCTCGTCCTCGGTGCCGTCCTCGCGGTCGCGGTCCTCGCCGGATCGCTCGGGCTCTTCCGCCCGCCACCGCTCGAGCCGGCGGCCGGTCCGCCCCTCGGTGGGGAGGCCGCGGCGTTCACGCAGGCCCTGGAACCGCTCGACGGCGTGGCGTCCGTCGACGTCCTCGGTGCGGGGGCCACGGTCCTCATGGACGCCGACGCCGGCGCCGACGAGGTGCTCGCCGCCGCCCTGGCCGCGCGTCAGGTCTCGGAGGAGCAGGCCGCCGCAGCTCAGGACGCCAGGGTCCAACCCGCCATCGTCATGGTCGTCCTGGCCCGCGAGTCGAGCGGCACCGATCAGGCCGCCGACGACCCGCAATCGGCGCCCTGGCGGCTGCAGCTCGTCCCCTCCGAGTTCCCGGCGGACACCCTGCCCACCCAGGTGGATCGGTTGCTGCGGGCGGAGGCGCTCGGCATCCAGATGGTCATCACGGGCGATCGGCCGGCGATCACGGTCCCCTCGATCGCCGCGTTGCCGGGCGTCGTCGCGGCCTTGGCCGAGATCGCCCCCGACGGAGCCTACGTCTCGGTCCCCGAACGGTTCTCGATGGTCTTCGACCCGCTCGACCTGAGCCCGGCGATGGTCGACGCGATCGTCGGTGTCGTCGTCGCGAACCCGAACGCCGAGTTCGAGCTCACCGCGCAGCCGAAGCTCTACGTGAACCACGTGACCCCCGAGGCCGCGGCCGCGATCGACGCGATCCTCCGGGACCCGGCGCTCGCCGGGACGAGCCCCTCCGGGTACCCCGCCGAGTACCAGATCCACACGATCGGCCCCGACGGCGACATATACCTCGAGGGCACCTTCGGCTGACGGCCTGCCGGTAACGGCATGCCAGACTGACCGCCAGGGGAGCGCCACTGCGGCGCGTTGAAAGCGGGGACCATGGACGACCGAGGAGCGACGGGCGACGAGCCGAGCGTCGCCGGAACCGACGTTGCGACGTCGAGTACGTCGTTGACGGAGCCTGGCCGTCCGCAGGAGTCCGCCCGTCGCCCGTCCCGCCGCTCCTTTCTGCTCCGCTACCTCTCCCGCTCGCTCGACCTCGCGGTGTCGGCCGTCCTGATCGTCGCCGTCGCCGGCGTCGTCACGACGCTCATCTCCATCATCGGAACGGCGATCCCAGCCGATCAGGCCACCGGCTCGTATGGGCTGGAAGCGCCCATCGTGGCGAACGGGCCGTCCGAGGCGGAGCTCTGGTACCAGATGCTCGGTTCGCTCGGCGGCTGGATCCTCGTCGCCGTCGGGGTCATGCTGCTGCTCGTCCAACCGGTGATGGAGGCGGTCCGTCGGGCGACGCCGTCGCGCGGACTCGCCGTGCTTGCTGCGGTGGCTGCGGTCGCTGTCGCGGGGGTCGGGTTCGGCGTGCTGGCGATGCTCGGGAACCTGCCCTGGATGGTGGTGACGGGAAGTGTGCCGAACACCTCCGGGTCCGCGTTCGTGTTCCTCGTGTTCGGCCTCGTCGTCTACGGCATCCCCGTCCTGATCGTCGCCGCCGTCATCGTGCTCCTGACGTTCGTGATCGGTCGCCGAAGGGTGCGGATCGTGACCAGGGTGCTTGCCCTTCTGGTCGTCGTCGCCGTCATCGTGGCGTCGACCGGAGCGTTCCGCCCACCGCCCGCCCAGGCCGTTGCCGCGGCACAACGTACGGAGGCCATCGACGGCTTCACCGATGCCCTCGCCGACGTCGACGGAGTCGCCGACATTGACGTCGACGGTCACGGCGCGACCGTCACGATGTCGCTCGACGCCGGAGTCGGCCAGGTGCTGGCTGCCGCCAGCGCGGCGAAGCGGGTCGGCGACGACCTCCAGGGCATCGCCATCGTCGTCATCCAGCGCGAGCCCGACCCGACCTCGCCGGCCCAGCAACAGGACCCGCCGCGCGGTCCTTGGCGCGTGCAGCTCGTACCGAGCGACCGCAGCATCGATGAGATCGCCGACCAGCTGCAACGGTTGATGCTGACGGAACGGTTGCAGGTCGACATCGACGTCGACGCTGCCGATGGGACGCCGCGCGTCACCGTCTTCTCCATGCAGGCCTTGCCGGCCGCGGTGCGCGAACTCCGGGAGCTGTATCCGGACGGCGCGTCCTACAGCGTGCAGGACCGCTTCTCGATGGTGGACGATCCGAGTGAGCTGAGCCCGGCGATGGTCGACGCGATCCTCGCCGTCGTCGAGGCCTACCCGGGCGTCGAGATCGAGGTGACGACGCAACCGAAGCTGTGGATCACCGACGTCACGCCCGAGCAGGGCGCGGCGATCGTCGCCATCCTGCAGAACCCGGCGCTCGCCGGAACGAGCCCGTCTGGCTACCCGGTCGATTACTCGATCAGCACCTCCGGCCCCGACCAGGACCTCGAGGGCACCTTCGGCTGACGGCCTGCCGGTAGCGTGAGGGGATGACCTCCGAGCAGCCCACCCGTCTCCAGTTCGGCGCCTTCGTGATGGACACGGGGTCGCACATGCAGCACGGACTCTGGCGGCACCCGGACGCCCGGCAGCACACCTTCGACGACGTGCAGCTCTGGGTCGACCTCGCGAAGACGCTCGAGCGCGGACGCTTCGACACGATCTTCTTCGCCGACGTCGTCGGGGTCTACGGCGGCGCCGGTGCGTCGTTCGACGTGAACGCCCGTGAGGGCATGCAGCTGCCGAGCAACGACCCCTCGATGCTGCTGTCGGCGCTCGCCATCAGCACCGAGCACCTCGGACTCGCCTTCACCTCGTCGATCCTGCAGGAGCACCCGTTCACCTTCGCGCGCAAGATCTCGACGATCGACCACGCCTCGGGTGGCCGGGTCGGCTGGAACATCGTCACGAGCTTCCTCGAGAACGCGGCACGCAACTACGGCCTCGACCGCCTCGTCGAGCACGACGAGCGGTACGCGTGGGCGGAGGAGTACGTCGAGGTCGTCGGCAAACTGTGGGAGGGCTCCTGGGACGACGGCGCACTCCTCGCCGACAAGGCCAGCGGCGTCTTCGCCGACCCGTCGAAGGTGCACCGCATCGACCACGTCGGCGAGCGGTACCGCGTCGAGGGTCCGCACCTGTCGTCGCCGTCGCCGCAGCGCTCGCCGTTGCTGTTCCAGGCGGGTTCATCGGGTGCCGGCAAGGCGTTCGCAGCGAAGGTGGCCGAGGTGCAGTTCATGATGGCGCCGAGCATCGAGGCAGCCAGGGCGTCGGCGGAGTCCACGCGCGCCCTCGTCGCATCGACCGGTCGCGACCCACGCGACGTGAAGTTCTGGCAGGCGATGTCGTTCATCGTCGGCAGCACCGAGGAGGAGGCGAAGCGCATCGAGGCCGAGTACGACGAGTACCTCTCCGCCGACGCGTTCCTCGCGCACTCCAACCTCGGGACGGACCAGGCGACCGGGAAGCCGATCGACCCCGAGACGCCGCTCAAGGACGTCGAGACGCAGGGCGGCCACAGCATGCTCGAGGCCCTCAAGGCCCTGTCACCCGATCGCGAGCCGACGGTGCGCGACCTCGCGAAGCTCACGGCGAAGCTCCGCGGCCGCGTCGTGGGGACGCCCGAGCAGATCGCCGACCACCTCGCCGAGTGGCGGGCCGCGGGGATCGACGGCATCAACGTCGCCAACTGGATGATCCCGTCGAGCTACGAGGTCTTCGTCGACGAGGTCATGCCGGTGCTGCAGGAGCGTGGGCTCGCGCAGCGCGAGTACGCACCGGGCACGCTCCGGGAGAAGCTGTTCGGCGCCGAGCCGACGCTGCCGGAGACGCACCCGCTGCGCGCGTACCGCGGGGCGTTCGCCGGTCGCTGAGGTCGGCGGCCGCGGTGGGCTACTCCGGCTTCGCCGTACCGACGGCCCAGACGAAGGGCGGCGGGGTGCCGTTGATCGACCAGTCGCCGACGATCCGCGTCTTGTAGATCACCGGGTTGTGGGAAGCGACCGTGCGCGCGTTCCGCCAGTGCCGGTCGAGCGCGTTCGTCCGACTGACCGCTGAGGCCCCCAGCGTGTTGAAGAGCAGCGTCGCCGATCGCGGAACGAGCTCCGACAGCACCACCTGCGCCTGAGCCGAACGGATCTCGGCCTCGATGTTCGCGTGCAGGTCGTCCGCGGAGTCACGGTCGGCGGCCGTGATCGATGCCCGCTCGATGGCCGCGGCGACCCCGAGGACCGCCTGCTTCGCGACGAACGCGATCGACGAGATCTCGCCGACGACCGCCTGGATCTGGCCATCGTCCTTCACGAGCGGCGCGAGCCCGTGACTGTAGACGCGGGTGCGGGCGCGGATCTGCTCGCCGGCCTCGCGCTCCACCGCGGCCGCGATGCCCGCGTGCACCGCGATGAGCACGTGCTGGTACAGCGCCGTCTGGTACCGGAAGCGGTCGCTGAACGCGTGCACCTGGTCGGCGTCGACGACGGCGTCCTCGAACACGATCGTGCCGGTGCCGGTGAGCTGCTGGCCGAAGCCGTCCCAGTCGTCGGCGATCGAAACGCCCGGCTGCTCGGTGCGCACCAGGACGGTGACCTCGGTGTCGGGCTGCCCCTCGACGACGAGGCGCGCGGTCGCATCGGTCCAATCGGCGTAGATGCTGCCCGTCGTGTAGAACTTGCGGCCGTTCACGACGTAGCCGCCGTCGCGCTCGGTGACGACCGTGCCGGACACGCCCAGCGCGCCGGAACCGACCTCGCTCCAGGCGTTCCCGACGATCTCACCGGCGACGAAGCGTTCGAGCCACGCCGTGCGGCGGTCGCTCGGCGCTGCGACAAGCTGGTCCTCGACGAGGGCGATGTGGCCGCGGAAGATCTGCGGCAGGTTCGAGTCCGCGGCCGCGAGCTCGATGAGGAGCTCGGTGAACTCAGGGAAGGTGAGGCCCGAGCCACCGAACTCAGTGGGGACGCGGAGGGCGCCGAAACCGGCGGCGGCGAGCTGCCGCACCTCCTCGCGCGGGAGCCGGTGCTCGAGCTCACGCTCGACGGCGCCGGCCTGGATCTCCGCGAACAGCGGGAGGAGGCGCTCGCGGGCGGCCGCGAAGCCGACCGGACGGGCGGTGGAGGTGGTGGGTGCGGAGGACATCTGGTTCCGTTCCGTTGGCGGCTGGGGCCCTTCGACAAGCTCAGGGACCGGTGATGGGGTGCTCAGGGACCGGCGGTCGTCCGGTCCCTGAGCCTGTCGAAGGGCGGGGCAGGGGCGGGTGGCCTAGGTGTACAGCGAGATGGGCTGCAGCTCGCCGTTCAGGTGGTTGGCCCCGACCTCGAGCTTCTTGTAGTCGACCGGGTCGTGGAGGGAGTGCGTGCGCACGTTGCGCCAGAACAGGTCGAGGCCCACGGACGCCTTCGCCGAACTGGAACCGGTGACCTCGAAGATCCGGTTCGAGACCTCGATGCCGAGCTCGGTCGACACGACCTTGAGCTTCGCGATCTCGATGGCGACCGCGCCGCGGTCCGCCGCCGTCACCTCGGCACCGCGGGCGATGATGCGGTCGAACCGGGCGTTGGTGCGGTCCGCGAGCGCTTCGACGGCGGCGATCGACGAGACGAACTCGCCGACGACGCGCTGCACGAACGGGTCGTCGCGGTAGGTCTCGGCGTGGCTGAGGAACCAGGCGTTCTTGCGGGCGCGGACGAGCTCCGTGCCCTGCGCCAGTGCCCCCTCCGCGATGCCGAGGTAGAGGTTGCCGAAGGCGAGCTGGATGCCGGGCGTCACGAGCGAGGAGAACGGTTCGTCGCCGACGGTGCCGAGGATGTCGGCCTGCTCGACGAGGACGTCCTCGAAGCGCACCGAGCCGGAAGCCGACAGTCGCTGCCCGAGTGCGTCCCAGTCGCCGAGGTAGGCGATGCCGTCGCGGTCGTGGTCGAGGACGAACTGGAAGATCGTGCCGTCGTGGTCGCCACCGCGGACCACGGCGTTGACGAGGATGACGTCGCCCGCCGAGGCGCCCGTGGAGAAGCGCTTGAGGCCGTTGAGGCGGAAGGCGTCGCCGTCCTGCGTGAGCGAGAGGTCGGGGTCGGTCGGGTTGACGGAGTCGCCCCAGATCCAGCGGCCCGCCACCGTCTTCCGGTGCCAGTCGGCCTGGGTGGCCGGTTCCGCGGTGAAGCCGATGTTGCCCGCGTTGATGTAGTGGTACGCGAGGAGCTGGCCGATGGAGGCGTCGACGCGCGACAGGATGCGGATGACCCGGAAGGCGCTCTCCCAGTGCCCGCCTCCGCCGCCGAACTCGGCCGGGTCGAGGAGGTTGACGAGCCCGGCGTCGCGGAGGAGGTCGAGTTCGTTCGTGGGGTCGAGGTTGGCGCGGTCGCGCTCGAGGACGTCGACGGCGAGCCGGGTCGCGACCTCGGTGGCGACGGCGTCCCAGTGCGCGAGCTCGGCCTCGTCGGCGTTGCCCGACCAGTACGTGCGTCCTTCGGGGACCTGCCGCCCGGTCACTGAGCCTGTCGAAGTGCTGATCGTGTCGATGCTCATGCTGAAGCTCCTTCGGTGGCGTATGCGGTGTCGTCGGCCGCGTGGGCGGTCGCGGTCTCGGTGTCGAACAGGGACGGCGCGGTGTCGTCGGCGGCACTCGGCCGCCCCGCGTAGGCGCCGCGGTACCGGTGGGCGGGGTGCCACTCGGGGATCACTGGCGAGCCGGTGCCATTGAGGCGCCCACGGAGGGTGCCCTCCGGGTACTCATCCCACACCCGGCCGCGGCGGCGGAGTTCCGGCACGAGGAGGTCGACGACGGCCTCGAACGTGCCCGGCGTGATGACGTAGGCGAGGTTGAACCCGTCGGTGCCGGCCACGTCGATCCAGCGTTCGATCTCGTCGGCGACCGTCGCCGCGCTGCCGACGAACACCGGGCCGATCCCGCCGATGCCGATGTAGTGGGCGATGTCGCGCGGCGTCCACTCGCGGTCCGGGTCGGCGAGCGTGAAGATCGCGAGCGCGGACCGGGCGGCGTCGGTGTCGACGTACTTGAGCGGTTTGTCCGGGTCGAAGGAGGAGAGGTCGAGGCCGGACCAGCCGCCGTAGAGGGTGAGTGCGCCGTCGAGTGAGACGTACTGCTGGTACTCCTCGTACTTCGCCTGCGCCTCCTCGTCGGTCTCGGCGACGATCGCGGTGGCGAGCGTGAGGATCTTGACGCTGTCGCGAGGGCGCCCGAGGGCTTCGGCGCGGTCGCGGATGTCGTCGGTCGTCTTGCGGGTCAGCTCGGGGACGAGTCCGTTGATGAAGACGGCCTCGCCGTGGGTCGCGGCGAACTGGCGGCCGCGGGCGGAGGCGCCGGCCTGGAAGATGACGGGCGTGCGCTGCGGTGACGGCTCCGAGAGGTGGATGCCGGGCACCTGGAAGTGCTCGCCGTGGTGGTCGATGGGGTGGACCTTCGTCGGGTCGGTGTAGACGCCGTTCTCGCGGTCGATGACGACGGCGCCGTCCTCCCACGACCCCTCCCACAGCTTGTAGGTGACGTCGAGGAACTCCTCGCCGATGCCATAGCGGTCGTCGTGCCCGATCTGCTGGGTCAGTCCGAGGTTGCGGGCCGCCGAGTCGAGGTAGGAGGTGACGACGTTCCAGCCGATGCGCCCCTTCGTGAAGTGGTCGAGCGTCGAGAACCGGCGGGCGAGCGCGTAGGGCAGTTCGTAGGTGGACGCGACGGTGACGCCGAAGCCGAGGTGCTCGGTCGCCTTCGCCATGGCGGACACCTGGATGACCGGGTCGCCGACGGGGAGCTGGGCGGAGTCGATGAGCGCGGGTGCCGAGGAGTGCCGGTAGACGTCGTAGATGCCCACGACGTCGGCGATGAACAGGGCGTCGAAGGTGCCGCGCTCGAGGAGCTTGGCGAGGTCGATCCAGTAATCGATGTCGTTGTACCGGTGGGCTTCGTTGGCCGGGTGCTTCCACAGGCCGGGAGCCTGATGGGTGACGCAGCTCATGTCGAACGCGTTGAGGATGATGCGCTTGCTCACAGGGATACCACCGGGTCGTCTCGTCGAGGCTGGGGCCGGCGGCCGGTCACGGCGCCGTCCAGCACGACGGTACTCGCGGGCTCCGAAGCTCGCGAGGGCCCCGAAACAGAGCGTCACATGGTGCGTCGGAACCGCCCCGACGCCCGGCTGCTTCTCAGCATTACTTTACCTTACGTAAGCTAAAGTAACTCGCATGAGACCCAGTGCACGGAACGAGATCCTCGACGCGGCCGTCCGCGTCGTCGACGCCTCAGGCGAGGCGAACATCACCTACGAAGCGGTCGCCCAGGAGGTCGGCCTGACGAAGGCCGGGCTGCGGTATCACTTCCCCTCGCGCGACGCGATGATGATCGCGGTCATCGAGCACGTCGTCGGCCGCTGGCAGCGTGAGCTCGTCGAGGAACTGGGTGGGCCGCTCGAGGAGTCCACCCTCGAGGAGCGGGTGCGGGCCTTCGTCACCTTCGCCGGTGACGGTGGCGCGAGCCAGGGCGAGTTCGTCGTGTTCGCGGAGGCGGTCCGCCGCCCCGAGCTCGCGGCTCCCTGGCTCGAATACCTGCGCACCTGGTTCGGCTTCGGCGAGGACGCCGACGCCACCACCCTGCTCCTCGTCTGGCTGGCCGCGAACGGCCTCTGGATCGCCGAGGCGACCGGCATCATCGACGTCGGACGCGAGCAGCGCGCCGAGCTCGTCGCACGGCTGCTCGCGCTCGCCGGAGGTGGTTCCCGATGAGGAAGTGGCTCATCCTCTCCGCAGCCATCCTGCTGGAGGTCACGGCGACGCTCTCGCTCCGTGGCGCGATCGAGGATCCACGGTGGGTGATCCTCGCGGTGGTCGGCTACTCGGGTTCCTTCGTCGCGCTGTCCCTGCTGCTCCGGATGGGCGTGCCGATCGGTGTCGTGTACGGCATCTGGGCGGCCGCCGGCGTCGCGCTCACCGCGGTGCTCGCCTCCGTCGTGTTCGGTGAGCAGTTCACCCTCCCGATCGGGATCGGCATCGCGATCGTGATCGCCGGGGTCGTGCTCGTCGAGACCGGCCACGGGCCCGACGGGGCGAAACCCGCCGCATCGACCGAGGAGGTCGGCGCATGATCTGGTTGCTCCTGGCCGGTGCCATCGTCACCGAGGTCACCGCGACGCTCTCCCTCCGCGCCTCCGAGGGCTTGCGGAAGAAGCGCTGGATCGCGCCCGTCGTCGTCTCCTACCTCGCGGCCTTCGGGCTCCTCACGATCGCCCTCGCGAACGGGATGCCCGTCGGGATCGCCTACGGCATCTGGGCCGCCTGCGGTGTCGCGCTCACGGCGATCGGTGCGCGCGTGCTGTTCAAGGAAAAACTCACCCCGCGCATGATCGTCGGCATCGGCTTGATCGCCGTCGGCGTGCTCGTGATCGAACTCGGCTCGCAGGCGCACTGACCCGCACCGCTCGTCACCACACCCCCTCCCACCCGAACGGAGTCCCATGTTCACCATCGCCCCCGCCTCGCCCGCCGACCTGGAGGACGCCGCGGCCGTGCTCGCGGCCGCCTTCCGAGAGGACACGGTCACCTCGACGCTCGTCTCCGGTGCTGACCGTGGCCGCCGGCTCGCCCTCCTGTTCGAAGCGATGCTGCGTTCGAGTGCGGCGTCGAGCAGTCGCGTCGACCTGGCCCGACGTGACACGGACGGCGTCGTCCTCGGTGTCGCCGTCTGGGAGACGCCGGACGCACGTCACTCCCTGCTCGACCAGGCGCGGCAGTTGCCGATGTTCGTCCGTGCACTCGGCCTGCGCGGACTTCCCCGAGCCATGCGCCTGCAGCGGACGCTCGCACAGCACCGCCCGGCCGAACCGCACTGGTACCTCGCACAGATCGGTGTGGGCGACGGCGCTCGCGGAGCCGGTGTCGGGGGTGCGCTGCTCGAATCGCGGCTGCGTGCCATCGACGCCGATGCGCTCCCCGCGTACCTGGAGTCGTCGAACGAGCGCAACCGCGCCCTGTATCGGCGGAGCGGGTTCCGGAGTATCGCGTCGATCGCGGGCATCCCGGGCGTGGTGCCGGCCGCGATGTGGCGGGACGTCGTGCGGCCTGCCTGAGCGCGGTCGGGCGGGGTGGGGACCGCTCCCCATTGAGTCGGTGGCCGGTCTGCGCCATCCTCGTCGTGGGTGGAACAGCCCGCAACCGACAGCCTTGGGGGGCTCCTGTGGACAGCAACACGCTCGCGATCATCGCCATGCTCGTCCTGCTCGCCATCGTCGGGTTGGGGGTGTTGAAGGGGCTCGGGCGTCGGAAGATCCGCGAGGCCGGCGAGAGCAAGCAGGCCAGAATCCCCGCGACCCTGCAGGAGTTCGGCCGCTCCGTCATCCTCGGCACCGACGCTGCGAGGGCCGTCGCACTCGTCGAGGGCCTGCCGAAGAGCCGGTTGAAGTCGCTGCGTCCGGGGGTGTGGGGACTGAACCAGATCTCGAAGGAGGACGCCGTCATCGAGGTGTGGCCGGCGGGCTCCGGATCCGAGGTGCTCGTCACCTCGCTCGAGGAGAACTTCGGGTTCCCGCAGGGCCTCGACGGGTGGCAGAAGTTCGCCGCTCAGCTGGAGGCGGCCGCCACGGCGCAGGGTGTCTCCGTCCAGCGTGGTGCGCGTGCCTTCCGCTACCAGCCGGCGCCCGCCAACAGCCTCGACCGCGCGCACTGGGTGCTCGAGAAGGTCGTCGCGCGGTAGCCTCCGGTCGCTGAGCCTGACCCCGGTCCCCGAGCCTGTCGAAGGGCGGTCCGGTGCCCCTCCGGTCCCTGAGCTTGTCGAAGGGCGGAGTCTTCTGGTCCCGGTCCCTGAGCCTGTCGAAGGGCTTGTTCGGGCTTGCTACAGGTTCCCGAGGTACGCCAGGCGCTCGCCGCCGAGCTCGATCGCGAGCGCCCGCTGCCGCTTCACGCGCCGCCATCGCACGATGAACAGGACCGTGCCGACGGCCGCGAGCACGACGCTGACGCCGAGCATGATCGGTCCGGTGGCCCCGAGCTCCTCCGGGTCGACGGACAGCAGCGCGCCCGCGAGGATCCCGACCCCGCCGAGGCAGGTGCCGGCGTACGCTCCGGCCGCGAACAGGCGTGACGCGGGGATCGGTCCGAGGAAGTGCTGCAGGAGGACGGGTGGGAGGCCTCTGCGGCGTTGTTCCGGTCCGCGGCTGTCGAGCCAGTCGAGGGAGAAGCGCTGGGCGATGCTGATCTCGCGGGCGCGAGCGATACCGCCGACGATCCACGCGACGAACGCGAGCAGCGCCGACCCGACCACCGCGACCGCGACGAAGGCGTTGGCGTCGCTCGGCAGGCGGTCGAGGACGCCTTCGGCGATGGCCGCCCCGAAGATCGCGAGCAGGGCGACACCGGCGAGGCCGAAGAGGATCCGGTCGCAGATCTTCCGGAGGGTGCGCGCGCCGATCGTCGCCGGGATGGGCTGGAGGTGGACGACGTCGTCATCGTCGGCGAGCCACGACCGCATCCGGCCCCGGTCCTGCGGTGGGACCCACGACGGGAGCTCGCGCTCGTCGTCCGGGTCGACGCGTTCCGCGTCCCGGTTGCCGAGCGATCCGTTCCGGTCGCCGAGCTTGTCGAGGTGCACCTGGTCGACGACCTGTTCCGCGGCCAGTCGGGCGGGGTCGTCCGGTCGTCGGAACCGGTCGTCGTCGCTGGTGTCGTCCTCGGCCTCCAGCGGGTCGGACTCGTCTTCGACGACCGACCCGTATTGCGGTGCGGGTGGGACGAACGGGGTCGGGTCCGAGTCCGGGGCGTCGGGCGTCGCCGGCGGTGCATCCGCGGCACGGTGCGTGGGGTCGGGCGCCGTGCCCTGCGCGATCCGCGTCGCTTCCTCCCGGACACTCCGGCCGAGCGGCCCGGCGGCCTGCACCACGGCGTCCAGCAGCTTCACGTCGCCCGAAGCCTCCGCTGCCGTGATGCAGTCGGCGATGAACCCGCGTCGACCGATCGTGACGTTCGAGCCCTTCCCGGCGAGTGAGCGGGAGATGCGTTCTCGGCCGACGTCGAGCGGATCCTGGCCGGTGTCGTCGGGGATGCCGCTGCCGGCGATGAGTGCGACGAGTGGCACGAGGTCGGAGGTGGGGAGGCTGCGGAGCCAACCGCCGTTCATGATGATGCGTGCCCGCGCGCCGGTGTCGGTCGTGATGCGGAGACTGAGGACCGGGGTGGTCGCGGCGGGACTGCGGGTGAGGAGTTCGCCGCTTACGATCGACCGGAGCGGGACCGCCTGGCCGCCGAGGAGCGCGGTGCCGCGGACGGCGTCGACGCCGACCGGGCGGAAGGCGCTCGCGAGGTGGAGCAGGCAGATGCCGGCGGTGATGAGGAAGAAGACCGGAATGGTGACGAGTGCCGTGGGTGCGATGTCGAAGATGCTGTCGACGACGCTCCCGGTGATCCAGCCGAGGACGGCGGCGAGGATGCCGGACAGGACCAGGATGAGGACGAGGTTCGACCGGACCGGAGGACGGCCGATCATCGTGTAGCCGTCGACGGTCGGTCCTGATGCTGCGTGCACGTGTCTCCTCCAGCGGGTGGTCGCATCGACTGTTCCATGTCGGTGTCGTTCCTGTCGAGCGCGACGCCCGGGCCCCTGAAGTTGTCTCCGGTCCCTGAGCTTGTCCCCGGTCCCTGAGCCTGTCGAAGGGCCACCCGCCTCCAACCGTGAGCCGGACGCCGCACCCGATCACTCCGGTCCCTGAGCCTGTCGAAGGGCAGCCCACCCCAGCTCCCTGCCCCCGCCGAGGCTCGATTGGCGTCTGGAGCCTCCGTGTTGTAGGCTCTACTTCGGCCTGCCGAGCCGAAGTTCTCTTCTCTCAGCAAGCAATGCGCCCGTAGCTCAACGGATAGAGCATCTGACTACGGATCAGAAGGTTGGGGGTTCGAATCCCTTCGGGCGCACAGTACGGAAAGCGGTCCACTTCGGTGGGCCGCTTTTTTCGTGCCGCGTGACAGCAGGACATCTGCGCGAGAACCGGACGGAATCACGCGAAGCGTCCTGCTCTCGTGCGTTCGTCCTGTTCTCGTGCTGTGGGCGGGTGCGGCTACGCGCCGCAGGTGCCCAGCGTGCTGGTCAGCTCCTGGCGATCGGCGTCGTCGAGCGTGAGGTCGTAGGCCATCAGCACGAGCACGAACCTGGCCGCATACTCGCAGTGCGAGGCGGCGGCCGGCGGCATCCAGTCGCCGGGACCGGAGTCCGACTTCGACGAGTTCGTGGCACCGTCGACGGCCTGCAGGTTGATCGGATCGTTCGCGAACTGCTCCCGCTGCTCCGGCGTCCACGCGTTCCCGCCATGCCGCCAGCCCCACGCCAACGGCACGACGTGGTCGATCTGCACCAGCTGGCTCGACCGCTCGCCACGCTGGAAATCGATCGTCGTCCCCGTGTAGAGGTCGTGCAGCACACCCGTGAGGACGACACAGTCGCGGGTGCCCGGCTTGAAGGTGACCCCGACGAGGTCGCGCGCGAGGACGTCGTTTCGGGTGTCGCAGCCGTTGCGATCGACGTCGGCCCAGCGCTGACCGAACAGCTCCCGGTCGTAACCGGTCGCCACCCGGGAGGCGGTGTCGACGTCGGCGAGCGCGTCCTCGACCGCCGACCCCGAGACGACCAGCTGCCCGGATGCGTCGACGACCGCGAACCCGGCCGCCTCGAGGGAGGCACGGGCGCTCGGGCTGACCGGCGCGGGGACCGGCGCCGCGGACGACAACGACGGCGATGGCGACAGGACACCGCCGAACACCGTCCCGCCGCCGAGCTGCGTGGCGACGAGGACCACGACGGCCGCCAGCAGGGCGACGAGCAACGCCACAGGAGTCTTCTTCATGCTGGGTGTTCTCCTCGGGGTTGCGCCTTCTCAGCGTAGAGGTGGGTGCTGACATGGATAGGTGGGCGCCCTTCGACAGGCTCAGGGACCGGGGTCGCGCCCTTCGACAAGCTCAGGGACCACGGGGCCTGCCGCTGCGGACGAGAGCGGGATAGGGTCATGCAGACACAGGGTGCCCCACACCGGGCGCCCGCGATCAAGGAGGATCACGTGTCAGGTAACAGAGCCGTCGCCTACAAAGCAGCCGGAGTCGTCGAGGTCATCGACATCGACTACCCCACCTTCGAACTGAAGGACGGACCGGGGGTGAACCCGGCCAACGTCGGTCGGAAGGTCCCTCACGGTGCGATCCTGCGAACGGTCGCGACGAACATCTGCGGCTCCGACCAACACATGGTCCGCGGTCGCACCACCGCACCGCCGAACCTGGTCCTCGGACACGAGATCACCGGTGAAGTGGTCGAGGTCGGGCCCGACGTCGAGTTCATCAAGGTCGGCGACATCGTCTCCGTCCCGTTCAACATCGCCTGCGGACGCTGTCGCAACTGCAAGGAACGCAAGACCGGCATCTGCCTCAACGTGAACCCGGACCGCCCCGGCAGCGCCTACGGCTACGTCGACATGGGTGGTTGGGTGGGCGGGCAGGCCGAGTTCGTGCTCGTGCCCTACGCCGACTGGAACCTCCTGAAGTTCCCCGACCGCGACCAGGCGCTCGAGAAGATCATGGACCTCACCATGCTGTCCGACATCTTCCCGACCGGCTTCCACGGTGCCGTCACGGCAGGCGTCGGCGTCGGATCGACCGTCTACGTCGCGGGTGCCGGCCCCGTCGGACTTGCCGCGGCGACCGGCGCGATGCTGCTCGGTGCCGCAGCCGTCATCGTCGGCGACATGAACGCCGACCGGCTGGCCCAGGCCCGGAGCTTCGGCTGCGAGACCGTCGACCTCACCAAGGGCGAACCGGGGGAGCAGATCGAACAGATCCTCGGTGTCCCCGAGGTCGACTGTGCGGTCGACGCCGTCGGCTTCGAGGCTCGCGGCCACGGCGGTGACGCAGGCCACGAAGCCCCGGCGACCGTACTGAACTCGCTCATGGACATCACGGCGGCCGGTGGAGCCCTCGGCATCCCCGGGCTCTACGTGACGGGTGACCCGGGCGGCATCGACGAGGCCGCGAAGAAGGGCGCACTCTCCCTGAGCCTCGGCACGGGTTGGGCGAAGTCACTGTCGTTCACCACCGGCCAGTGCCCGGTCATGAAGTACAACCACGGCCTCATGATGGCGATCCTCCACGACAAGGTCCACATCGCGAAGAACGTGAACGCCACCGCGATCACCCTCGAAGAAGCCCCGCGCGGGTACGCGGAGTTCGACGCGGGAGCGGCCCAGAAGTACGTGCTCAACCCGAACGGCTACCTCGACGCCGCGTAGGCGCCCAGGCTCCGACCGCTCCTGAGCGGTCCGCCGCCCGTACACCCGATCCGCCCTCCGGCCACCGCGCCGGAGGGCGGATTCGCGTTGTCACCGGGAGATCTCGACTACTGATTTTTCGCCAGAACACGTCCTGCAGGGCATCCGCAACAGCGTTGTCTGACGAACAGCTGTGTGAACCGTGAGATTCCCTCCTCACGGTCCGTCTCTCCAATGACGCGGAACACCGGCGGGGCCTTGGGGCCCGTCCCGCGGCGAAGAGATCCCCATCACGCACAAGGACGACCATGCAGCACTCCTTCCTCGCACCAGAAGCAGACCCGGAGCGCGAATCCGACATCACCGGCACCATGCTCGGCAGCACGAGCAGCTCGGTGTCGACGGTGCCGATCCGCAAGGTCACCGTCAGCGGCGACGACCCCGCGACCGCACGTCAGAACTACGAGCGCGCCTACGACGGCAGTCGCTTCACCGTCACCCGCGGTACCGAGCCGTTCTCGTTCCAGTGGGTGTCGATCGGCGACGACCGTGTCTCGCTCCGCACGGCCACGATGAATGGTCACGTCACCGGGGAGACCCCTGGGTTGACGGACTACGTGGTCTCCTGGGTGCAGACCGGCGGCGGATGGATCGTGCGACGTGACGGGCAGCGGATGGAGATCCCGCGATCCCCGTTCGTCCTGCCGTTCCACCGGCCGTACACGGTGCACCTCACCCCGCACCGGCAGAACTCCGTGGTCTTCGCACCCGCCTATCTCGAGGACCTCGCGACGGAGATCCACGCCGGCCCGAGTCAGCAGCTCTCCTTCGACCTCGAGGCGACGCCGACCACTGCGGCGATCGAACGCTGGCGGACCGCGCTGAACGCCTCCACCCCGGTGCTCACCGACGAGGCCGCCCCGCCGTTGCTGCGGATGAACGCTCAGCGACCCCTTGCGCTCGCCCTCCTGCAGCTCGCCCCGTGGGCGGTGTTCGACCTGCCTGAGACGCTCCGCGAACCCTCCATGGCCCGCACCCGCCTCGCGGTCGAATACCTGCACCACCACGCGGCGGAACCGATCACGCCCGCCGACGCCGCGAGGGCCGCGGGCCTCCACACCCGCACCCTGCAACTGCACTGCCGCCGCGAACTCGGGATGTCGCCGACCGCCTACCTGCGGGACATCCGGCTCGGCCGGACGAGGAGCGAGCTGGCCGCGAGCGCCCCGCAGGAGACGACCGTCGGCGAGGTGGCCCGGAAGTGGGGTTTCTCCCACCTCGGACGCTTCTCTTCGGCCTACCGGACGCGCTTCGGCGAGAGCCCGAGCCAGACCCTCCGCGGCTGAGCGAGGGCCTCGCCGCCCGAATATCCAGAAAATGAGTGCTTCGCTCGGAAATCGTCCGCGACCGTGAGGTTCGGGCGTGACGGACTGTCTCATTGATGTCGCCCGGCACACGGGCACCGCGGCCGGACCCCCGGACCGCGAAACCGCACCACCATCCTCGAAGGAGCAACACCATGTCGAACACCACCGACACCGCCACCCACGCCGCCACCACCTCCACCGGCAAGAACGTCATCGCCGACGGCGTCGTCCAGAAGGTCGCCGGCATCGCCGCCCGTGAGGTCCCCGGTGTGCACGACCTCGGTGGCGGAGCGGCCCGTGCCATCGGTGCGATCCGCAACGCGATCAACGCGCAGGACCGCGGCCAGGGCGTCAACGTCGAGGTCGGCGAGAAGCAGGTCGCTGCCGACATCGTGATCGTCGCCGAGTACCCCGTCGACCTCCAGCGTGTCGCCGACGACGTCCGTCGCAGCGTCACCGACGCGATCGCCAACGTCGTGGGCATGGACGTCACCGAGGTCAACGTGACCGTTTCCGACGTCCACATCCCGTCCGACGACGACAACGACGCTGACGAGAGCCGCGTCCAGTGAGCACGACCGACCGTGGCATCCTCGTCGGTGCCGTCCTCGCGCTCGCAGCCGTCGCCTTCGGCTTCTGGGCGATGATCCTCGTCGCCCTGTTCATGCTGATCGGGTTCGGCATCGGACGCGTGCTCGAGGGCAAGCTGGACCTGCGCGGCGTCGCCGACGCGCTCCGCGGGCGGCGGTCGTCGTGACCGCGGCGGTGGCGGCCGAACAGGCCGTGCATGGTCGCAACACGATCAGCTCCCGCGCCGTGCGTCGCGTCGTGTCTGCCGTCACCGCGGAGGAACTCGGTGTGCGGGCGTCGGAGGTCTCGGTCGAGCTCTCCGACGCCCACGGGGCCCTCACGGTCACCGCGAGCACGCCCATCCACGTGTCGCCGCTCGGCACCGACGCCCGCACCTCGGGAACGGTGCTCGAACGCCTGGCACGCGCACAGACCAGCATCCGTGAGCGGTGCCTGAGTCTGACCGGATCGACCATCGGACGCGTCGATCTCCACATCACGGGCGCGAAGCTCGAAGAACGAAGGAGGGTGTTGTGAGCACCCAAGCCCTGTACCGCCGTGCGGTGCGTCGTGAGACGCACTCGCCGCGGTCCGCCCTCGCGATCACGATCGCCATCGTGCTCGCGCTCGTCCTCGCCTGGCTCGGCACGGAGTCGGTGCTGGCCGCGATCGGGCAGCAGCCGCTCCTCGTCGCACCGAAGGACATCGTCACCGCGGTGTTGACGGCGGCGACGGCTCCGGCCCCGCTGCTCGTCGCCATCGGTGTCGTCGCGGCGATCGTCGGGTTCATCCTGATCGTCCTGTCGCTGGCACCCGCCCGCCAGGGTCGCCGTGGATCGATCGCCGACCGCACCGCGACCGTCGTGGACGACCGGGTGATCGCCCAGTCGCTCGCCCGCGCCGCCTCGTACGCCGGCGACATCGACCCCTCGCAGGTCAACGTCAGCGTCGGTGCCCGCAGCGCCCGTGTCGACGTGACCCCGACGAGCGGTCGCCGTGTCGACCAGCGCGAGATCCAGCAGGCGGTGGACGCGGAGGTCGCGTCCTATGACTTCCGGCCCGCACTCCGGGTGAAGGTCAAGCTCAACGAACAGGGAACGGTGGCCTGATGAACTCGACGAACCGATTCCTCAACCGCTTCTTCATCCTCGTCGTCGGACTCGTCGTCCTGGCGGCGGGTGCAGCGCTCTCCGTGGGCGCGCTCCTGCCCGACGTGCAGCGCACGATCAGCGAGAACGCCGAGCGCGCCGTCGGCCCGACCACCGACACGATGGACGCCCAGCCGTGGATCCTCTGGGTCGCCGCTGCAGCCGCCGTGCTCCTCATCGTCATCCTGCTGTGGTTCGTGCTCCGTCAGGGGCGCGGCCACACCGGGACGCTGCTGCAGGTCGACGAGCAGCCCACCAAGGGCACCCCGACGGGCGGTCGCGTCATCCTCGACGTGAAGCTCGCCGAGCAGGTCCTCGAGGAGGCCATCGGGCGCAACCCCGACGTCGTCGCGGTGGACGTGACCGGCTTCCGGATCCGCAAGCAGACCGCCCTGCGGCTCACCGCCCACGCCCGCCGTGGTGCTTCGCCGATGGAGCTGCGCCGCGACATCGAGGCCACCATCCACGAGTGGGACGGTGCCCTCGGGACGTCCACCCCGGTGGTCGTCCAGATCGTCAGCGGACTCCGCACCCGCCTCGCGAGCACCAACCGGGTCGTCTGACCCACCGCTCCGCGGCACCGCCGTGGCAGCCCGAACCGACAGCAGCATGACCGAAGGACCGATGCGCCGCCGACGCGGCGCGAGGAGGATCGCATGAGCGACGACACGAAGCACCCGGATCAGCAGCACATCCCCACGCCGGCCGAGGTCCGCGCCGAGCACCCGACGGTGCTCGTGCCCGCCCACGGTGACGACGAGGTGCGCCGCATCGAGTCGCACGACGGTGAGCATCCGGCGGCGGCGGAGCCCGCATCGACCTCGGCGGCGGTCCCCGCGGTGGAGCCCACGGCCGAGCCGGTCGCTCCGGACGAGGTGGCCGAGCCGGCCACACCGATCGACGTGGCCGAGCCGGCCGAGCCGAGTGCACCGGTCGTCGAGATCGACTCCGGTCGCCGACGTGAGCAGGAGCAGGACGAGCTCGCGCAGGTCATCGCCGCCACCGCTGAGACGGTCCCCGGTGTCCACGCGCTCGGCTCCCCGTCGGCTCGTGCCGTCGACAGCGCCAGGACCCGGCTGCTCGGCCGCACCTCCGTCCCGGGGGTCAACGTGCTCGCCGACGACGACGTGCTGAACGTCGAGGTCTCGTTGGTCGCCGAGTACCCGGCGAGCGTCGAGGAGGTCGCGGACACCGTTCGCGCCGACATCGCCTCGGTGCTGGAAGCGCGTCACTCGGGGCCGGTCGACATCGACATCACCGTCACCGACGTACACGGCCCGTTCGACCCGGCCGACCCGGACCCGGGCGAGCTGATCGACGGCGCGACCGCCGCCATCGACGACGCGAAGGCGAAGACGGGCGAAGCGATCGGTGCCGCTGGCGACGCCGCCGGGAAGGCGCTCGACTCGGCGAAGGCCACGGCCTCCGATGCTGCCGACGCCGCCCGCGCCGGTGCCGCGAACGTGGCCGATGCAGCTGGCGACGCGCTCGAAGGGCTGTCGAAGCAGCGGCCGGAGTCCGCTGACGATGCCGCGGTGTCCGTGTCGGACGGCGAGGTTCCGGTCGCCGATGCACCGACCGACACCACCGTGGTCGCCGTTCCGGTCGCGGACGCACCCGCAGCGGACGACGCGAACATCGCGGACGCGCCGGCTGCCACCGACCAGGTGGAACCGGCGACCCACGGCGATCTGCCGGAGGACCTCTCCGAAGCAGCCCAGAAGCTCGCGGAGGCCGCCGACGCGCTCGCGGAGGTGGCCGAGGAGGTGACGCGCGGCGTCGACCCGAGCCCCGCCGATGCGGACGCCGACTCAGGAACCGACGCGGGCGCGACGGCTCCCGCCGCCGCCCCTGAAGCCGCGTCGACGACGGATCCTGAGCAGCCCTCCCGTTCCCCCAAGCACTGACCGGTACCAGCGAACGGAGAACCGTCATGCCCCTCTTCAGTCGAACCCGGTCCTACGGGGCCAGCCGTCCGCGACCGCGTGCCGTCTGGGCTGCCGCGATCACCGGTGTCGTCCTCGTCGTGCTCGTGGTCGTCGGGGTACTCATCCCGATCCTCGGCCTCATCGGCGCTGCCGACGGTGCGACGGTCGGGGCGCTCAACGTCCCCGTCGGGAGCATCATCGCCGCGCTCCTCGTCGGCTACCTCCTCGCGCTGCTGCTGCTCCTTGGCTGTGTCCGCAGTCGCAACGGTGCACTGTCGTGGGTGCTGGCGGTCGCAGCGGTCATCTCGGCGCTGCTCGTGTCGCTGTGGCCGCTGCTCGCGGTCGCGATCGCCGGCGTCGATCAGGCGTCCGACATCGTCCCCTTCATCCAGGACCTCATCGGGCGGGTCACCGGCAACTGATCACCAGAGATCCGCGCGGCAGCAGGATGTCCTCCCTCAGGATCTCCTGCTGTCACGCGGATCTCCTGGTGTTAGCTCAGCCGGCGGCTGCGGTGCACCTCGGCCCGACCACCGGTCCCTGCCCGTCGACAGGCTCAGGAACCGCTTGTCGACGGGCGGTCGGGCCGGGGTGCCTCAGTTCTGGGGGAAGCCGAGGTTGATGCCGCCGTGGGAGGGGTCGAGCCAGCGGGCGGTGATGGCCTTCTGCTGGGTGAAGAANGGGCCGGGGTGCCTCAGTTCTGGGGGAAGCCGAGGTTGATGCCGCCGTGGGAGGGGTCGAGCCAGCGGGCGGTGATGGCCTTCTGCTGGGTGAAGAACCGCACACCCTCGGCGCCGTGGGCCTTGGTGTCGCCGAACAGGGAGTCCTTCCAGCCGCCGAAGGAGAACGTGGCGACCGGGACGGGGATGGGCACGTTGATGCCGATCATGCCGACCTGGATCTCGTTCTGGAACCGGCGTGCGGCACCGCCGTCGTTGGTGAAGATCGCGGTCCCGTTGCCGAACGCGCCACCGTTGATGAGCGCGACGCCTTCCTCGTAGGACTGCACGCGCACGACGGCAAGGACGGGTCCGAAGATCTCCTCCGTGTAGACCTTCGAGGTCGTGGGCACGTGGTCGATGAGGGTGGGGCCGAGCCAGAACCCGTTCGGGTCGCCGTCGATGGGGGTGTTGCGGCCGTCCACGACGATCGTCGCACCGTCGGCCTCGGCGATGTCGAGGTAGGAAGCGACCTTGTCGCGGTGCACCTTCGTCACCAGCGGTCCCATGTCGCAGTTCCGGCGCCCGTCACCGATCCGCAGCGTCGCGGCGCGCTCGGCGATCTTCCCGATGAGTTCGTCCGCGACCGGTTCCACAGCCACGACCACCGAGATGGCCATGCACCGCTCGCCCGCGGAGCCGAAGCCGGCGTTGATGGCGGAGTCGGCGACGAGGTCGAGGTCCGCGTCCGGCAGGACGAGCATGTGATTCTTCGCCCCGCCGAGGGCCTGGACCCGCTTGCCGTGCGCAGTGCCGGTCNTCCACAGCCACGACCACCGAGATGGCCATGCACCGCTCGCCCGCGGAGCCGAAGCCGGCGTTGATGGCGGAGTCGGCGACGAGGTCGAGGTCCGCGTCCGGCAGGACGAGCATGTGGTTCTTCGCCCCGCCGAGGGCCTGGACCCGCTTGCCGTGCGCAGTGCCGGTCTCGTACACGTACTTCGCGATCGGCGTCGACCCGACGAAGGAGATCGCCCGGACCTCCGGGTGGGTGAGGAGCCCGTCGACGGCCTCCTTGTCG
Organism: Plantibacter sp. Leaf314; assembly: GCF_001423185.1. Taxonomy (NCBI): domain Bacteria; kingdom Bacillati; phylum Actinomycetota; class Actinomycetes; order Micrococcales; family Microbacteriaceae; genus Plantibacter; species Plantibacter sp. Leaf314. The sequence continues at coordinate 2,806,980 of NZ_LMOB01000001.1, forward strand.
CCGTTCAGCACCGTGAACACGCCGTCGGGGAGCCCGGCCTCCTTCCAGAGCTTCGCGAGCCAGATCGCCGCGGACGGGTCCTTCTCGCTCGGCTTCAGCACGACCGTGTTGCCGGCCGCGATCGCGATCGGGAAGAACCACATCGGCACCATCGCCGGGAAGTTGAACGGCGAGATGATGCCGACGACCCCGAGCGGCTGCTTCGTGGAGTACACGTCGACGCCGGTCGACACCTGCTCGGAGAACTCGCCCTTCAAGTGGTGGGCGAGGCCGGTCGCGAACTCCACGACCTCCTGCCCGCGCGTGATCTCGCCCAGCGCGTCCGAAACGACCTTGCCGTGCTCTTCGGTGATGATGTCCGCCAGCTCGCCCTTCTTCGCGTCCAGCAGCTCACGGAACTTGAACACGATCTGCTGACGCTTCGCGAGCGGCAGGTCACGCCAGGCAGGGAAGGCGGCGGCGGCGGACGCGACCGCGCGGTCGATCTCCGCCTGGTTCGCGAGCGCGACGTGCTTGGTGGCGACACCGAGCGCCGGGTCGTAGACGGGGGCGGTGCGGCCCGAGTCGGACGGGGCCTCGGCGCCGTCGATCCAGTGCGGGACGACCGGCAGCGAGCCGGACTCGGTGGTCGTGGTCTCGGTGGTGGTCATGCGGAGTGCTCCTGAAGATCGTCGGCTGCAGCGGTGGGGGTGTCGAGGGGGACGGGCGTCGGCGCGGGGAGTCCCGACACCTGGTCCCAGAACGGTTCCGGCTCGCCGGTCACGCGCGCAGCTCCGTGAGTGCGCTGTCGATGATCGCGACGCCGGTGGCGACCTCGTCCGGGGTCACGACCGCGGGCGGCACGACGTGGATCCGGTTCTCGCTGATGAACGGCAGGAGACCCGCCTCCATGAGGGAGGACTTGAACCGGCCCATGTCGGAGGCGGCGAGCGGGGCGCGCGTCTCGGGGTCCTCGACGAGCTCCACCGCCCAGAACACGCCGCTGCCGCGGACCTCGCCGATGACGTCGTGTCGCTCGGCGAGGGCGTGCAAGGCGGGCCCGAGGTGATCGGTGCCGATCGCCCTCGCGTGCTCGACGACGCCCTCCTCGGCCATCGCCGTGAGCGTGGCGACGACACTGGCCGACGCGAGCGGGTGGCCGGAGTAGGTGAGGCCACCGGGGAACACCTGGTCGTCGAAGCGGTGCGCGATCTCCGCCGACACGATGACGCCGCCGAGCGGGACGTAGCCGGAGTTGACGCCCTTCGCGAAGGTGATGAGGTCCGGTCGCACGTCGAAGGCGTCGAACGCGAACCACTCACCGGTGCGGGCGAAGCCGGCCATCACCTCGTCGAGGATGAGCATGATGCCGTAGCGGTCGGCGATCGCACGGATGCCCGCGAGGTAGCCGGGCGGCGGGGTCAGGACACCGGCGGTGCCGGGGATCGTCTCGAGCAGGATCGCGGCGATCGAGCCGGGGCCCTCGGCCTGCACCGTGCGCTCGAGGTGACGCAGCGCGCGCTCCGACTCCTCCTCCGGCGTCGTCGCCCAGAACTCGGTGCGGTAGAGGTACGGGCCGAACACGTGCACGTGACCGCGTGCGTACTCGTTGGGGATGCGGCGCCAGTCGCCCGTCGCGACGATGGCCGCGCCCGTGTTGCCGTGGTACGAGCGGTAGGTCGAGATGACCTTGTCGCGACCGGTGGCGATGCGGGCCATGCGGATCGCGTTCTCGTTGGCGTCGGCGCCGCCGTTGGTGAAGAAGACCTTCTCGAAGCCGTCGGGTGCCCGGTCGAGGATGAGTCGAGCGGCCTCGGCCCGCGTCGCGTTGGCGGCCGCTGGGGCGATCGTCGTGAGCTGGGCGGCCTGCTCCTGGATGGCCGCGACCACCTTCGGGTGCTGGTAGCCGAGGTTCACGTTGACGAGCTGGCTGGAGAAGTCGAGGTACCGTCGGCCGTCGTGGTCCCAGACGGTGCTGCCGAGCCCGCCCGCGATGGGGAGCGGGTTGAGCGTGCTCTGGGCGGACCAGGAGTGGAGGACGCGCTGGGTGTCGGCGTCGCGCACGGTGGCGTTGTCGAGGCCTGCGAGGAAGTCGTTGATCACCCCTGCAGCCTGGCAACCGGCGACGCCCGTGTACATATCGGATCCAGTGATAGGTTCGGCTCATGTCCACGCAACCCGTGATCGGCGGCGAGGTCGGTCGCGTCCACACCGGCGTCACGCTGCGCACCCTCATGGCCCAGCCGGTGTTCAAGCTCACGCTGCTCGTCGAGGGCGACGCCGCCGACCTCGACCGCGAGATCGCCTGGGTCCACAACTCCGACCTCGGCGACCCGACCCCGTGGCTCGAGGCCGAACAACTCCTGCTCACCGACGGCGCCCAGTTCGCCGGCTCGATGAGCGAGGAGCTGGCCGACCGCCGCACCGACGAGTACGTCCGTCGCCTGGCCGCCAGAGGGATCGTCGCGCTCGGCTTCGCGACGGGGATCATCCACGCCGACGTCCCGCAGCGCCTCATCGACGCCTGCACCCGACACCGGTTCACGCTGCTGGAGGTGGGCGAGCGGACGCCGTTCATCGGGATCATCCGCTTCGTCGCCGATGCGGTCGCGGCCGCCCGGGTGGCGTCGCTGGAGTGGTCGCTCGCCGCGCAGCGTGCGGTCGCGCGGGCGGCGCTCCGGCCCGACGGGCTCACCGCGATCCTGGAGGAGCTCGGGCAGCAGCTCGACTGCTGGGTCGCCCTCTACGACGCGCTCGGCAACCGGGTGGTGACGAAGACGCGGGAGCCGGTGCCCGAGGGCGTCGAGGCCGCGGTGGCGGACGTGCTCCGACGCGGCTCGCGCGCGGGCTTACACCTCGGCGAGGGCGCGGACGGCGCGACCCTGCTCACGCTCGGCCGACGCGGCGAGCTGCGGGGTATCCTCGCCGTCGGCTCCCGGGTGCCGCTCGACAACGCCGAGCACGACCTCGTGTCGAGCGTCATCGGCTTGGCGAGCATCGCGCTGGAACAGCACAGCGCCCTCGACCTCGCCCGTCGTCAGCTGCGCTCCGGGCTGCTCGAACTGCTGCTGTCCGGCGACCACGCCGTCGCCGAGCGCACGGCCGCGCGGCTCTGGGGGCCGCTCCCGCCCGATCCGATCCGCGTCGCGGTCGTCGACATCCCACCGGGGGAGCTGGGGTTCCTCTCTGAACTCGACGTCCAGGCCGCCGCGCACGGGGGCAAGCTGTTCTTCGCCGAGCAGGACGCACACATCGTCATCGTGTCGAGCGACGCGGACACCGGGCTGTGGAGCGGGGTCGTCGGCCGGCACGGACTCGCCGGCGGGGTGTCTGCGGTGACCACGTGGGCGGCGGTGAGCGACGGGCTCGCCGAGGCGACCCGCGCTCGCGCCTCGGCCGGGGAGACGCCGCGGCTCGTGCGGTACGAGGCGCTCGCGGAGCAGGGGTTGCTCGGACTGCTCAGTGCCTCGGGTGGTTCGGTGCTCGCGAACCGGTTGCTCGAACCGCTCGGGCGGCTGGGCGAGGACGCGCGCGCGACGCACCTCGAGACGGCACGCGTGTGGTTGGAGGCGAACTGCGTGACCGACCAGGCCGCCGGCCGCCTGGGCGTCCACCGGCAGACCCTGCGTGCACGCATCGCGACGCTCGAACGGCTACTCGACCTCGATCTCTCGCGCTTCGCCGACCGCACGGAGCTGTGGAGTGCCCTGCAGCTCGCCGAGCGCTGACGCCGCCCTTCGACAGGCTCAGGGACCGGAGATGGTCGGGTGTCGAGACCGGTTCCCGGCCGCTGAGCCCCACCAACCCGGTCCCTGAGCCCCACCAATCCGGTCCCTGAGCTTGTCGAAGGGCAGCACCGAGGACGGGCCGCACGTCGACAAGCTCAGTGACCGGGGCGCTCAGTGACCGATTACGCGATGCGGATGAGCTTCTTGTTGACGAACTCGTCCATGGCGGGCTTGCCCATTTCACGGCCGGTGCCGGAGCGCTTCACGCCGCCGAAGGGGAGTTCTGCGGCGTCGCCGAGGACGAGGTTGATCCANCCGGGGCGCTCAGTGACCGATTACGCGATGCGGATGAGTTTCTTGTTGACGAACTCGTCCATGGCGGGCTTGCCCATTTCACGGCCGGTGCCGGAGCGCTTCACGCCGCCGAAGGGGAGTTCTGCGGCGTCGCCGAGGACGAGGTTGATCCACACCATGCCGGCGTCGATCCCGTCCGCCACGCGCAGYGCCTGCTCCTGGTCGGTSGTGTAGACGTAGGAGCCGAGGCCGAACGGGGTGTCGTTCGCGAGGCGCACGGCCTCCTCCTCCGACGCGACGCGGTAGAGCGCGGCGACGGGGCCGAAGAACTCCTCGTGGAACGCGTCCATCTCGGGCGTCACATCGGTGAGCACGGCGGGCGGGAAGAAGTTCCCGTCCGGCTCGCCCGAGGCCAGGATCGTCGCGCCCTGCGCCTTCGCGCGGCCGAGCTGCTCGCTGAGGCGCTCGGTCGCGGCCGTCGACGACAGTGGGCCGAGCTGGGTGCTCTCCGCCATCGGGTCGGCCGGTGCGTTGCCGGTGAACACGGTGGTGAACTTCGCGGCGAAGTCGTCGAACAGCTCRTCGATGATGATGAACCGCTTGGCGGCGTTGCAGGACTGTCCGTTGTTGTCGATGCGCGCGTTCACGGCGTCCTGGACGGCGGCGTCGAGGTCGTCGGTCGACAGCAGGATGAACGGGTCGGACCCGCCGAGTTCCAGCACGACCTTCTTGAGGTGCTTGCCGGCGAGCTCGGCGACGGCGGAACCGGCACGCTCGGAACCGGTGACGGARACRCCCTGCACGCGYGGGTCGGCGATGACGGTCGCGATCTGCTCGTTSGTSGCGAAGATGTTCACGTACACGGAGTCGTGGGCGCCGAGCTCGGCTTCGGCGTCGTCGAAGATCTGCGCGATCGCGAGCGCCGATTCGGGGCACTGCGGGGCGTGCTTGAGGAGGATCGTGTTCCCGTTGACGACGTTCGGGCCGACGAACCGGGCCACCTGGTAGTACGGGAAGTTCCACGGCATGATGCCCAGCAGCACTCCGAGCGGGGCGCGGCGGATGAACGCCGACCCGGTGCCGTCGGAGAGTTCGATGGGCTCGTCGGCGGAGAAGGCTTCACCGTTGTCGGCGTAGTACTGGTAGATCGCGGCGGCGAAGTCGACCTCGCCGAGCGCCTGCTCGTAGGTCTTGCCCATCTCGCGCACGGCGATCTCGGCGAGCTGTTCGCGGCGCTCGGTGTGGAGGGCGGCGACGCGGGCGATGAGTGCTGCACGGTCGGCGACGGGAGCCTTGCGYGACCACTCCTCGTGRGCGGCGGAYGCKGCGGTGATCGCCTGCTGCAGCTCCTCGTCCGTGATCGTCGGGTAGTCGCGGAGGGTCTCTCCGGTCGCGGGGTTGACGACGGCGTAGTCGCTCACTGGTGTGCTCCTTTGTCTGAGGTGCTGCTGGTGCTGGCGCGGTGCCCG